>NZ_JAVIZG010000001.1:40000-3745000 GCF_031453215.1 Stenotrophomonas sp. SORGH_AS_0321 | reverse complement strand
AACCAGGCCGCTGCGACTGTTTATCAAAAACACAGCACTCTGCAAACACGAAAGTGGACGTATAGGGTGTGACGCCTGCCCGGTGCTGGAAGGTTAATTGATGGGGTCAGCCGCAAGGCGAAGCTCTTGATCGAAGCCCCAGTAAACGGCGGCCGTAACTATAACGGTCCTAAGGTAGCGAAATTCCTTGTCGGGTAAGTTCCGACCTGCACGAATGGCGTAACGACAGCGGCGCTGTCTCCACCCGAGACTCAGTGAAATTGAAATCGCTGTGAAGATGCAGCGTTCCCGTGGCAAGACGGAAAGACCCCGTGAACCTTTACTATAGCTTTACACTGAACGTTGAGTTCGTCTGTGTAGGATAGGTGGGAGGCTATGAAACCATGGCGCTAGCTGTGGTGGAGCCAACCTTGAAATACCACCCTGTCGTGCTTGACGTTCTAACCTAGGTCCGTAATCCGGATCGGGGACCGTGTATGGTGGGTAGTTTGACTGGGGCGGTCTCCTCCTAAAGAGTAACGGAGGAGCTCGAAGGTACGCTCAGCGCGGTCGGACATCGCGCACTGTGTGCAAAGGCATAAGCGTGCTTGACTGCAAGATCGACGGATCAAGCAGGTAGGAAACTAGGACTTAGTGATCCGGTGGTTCTGTATGGAAGGGCCATCGCTCAACGGATAAAAGGTACTCCGGGGATAACAGGCTGATACCGCCCAAGAGTTCATATCGACGGCGGTGTTTGGCACCTCGATGTCGGCTCATCACATCCTGGGGCTGTAGTCGGTCCCAAGGGTATGGCTGTTCGCCATTTAAAGTGGTACGCGAGCTGGGTTCAGAACGTCGTGAGACAGTTCGGTCCCTATCTGCCATGGGCGTTGGAGATTTGAGAGGGGCTGCTCCTAGTACGAGAGGACCGGAGTGGACGAACCTCTGGTGTTCCGGTTGTCACGCCAGTGGCATTGCCGGGTAGCTATGTTCGGAAGCGATAACCGCTGAAAGCATCTAAGCGGGAAGCGCGCCTCAAGATGAG
Source organism: Stenotrophomonas sp. SORGH_AS_0321 (assembly GCF_031453215.1). Classification (NCBI taxonomy): domain Bacteria; kingdom Pseudomonadati; phylum Pseudomonadota; class Gammaproteobacteria; order Lysobacterales; family Lysobacteraceae; genus Stenotrophomonas; species Stenotrophomonas sp. SORGH_AS_0321. The sequence continues at coordinate 3,743,973 of NZ_JAVIZG010000001.1, read as the reverse complement.
ATCTCCCGGGGCACAAGCCCCCTGAAGGAACCATATAGACTATGTGGTTGATAGGTCAGGTGTGTAAGTACAGCAATGTATTGAGCTAACTGATACTAATGATCCGTGCGGCTTGACCATATAACCTCAAGTTGCCTTGGCCGACATGACATGTCGATAGATCCAAGTGCACGCTACGTCACAAGACCAAACGAGAGGCAGGCGCCCAGGCGCGTCTCTTTGTAAAGCCGGCATACCCATGCCCGCTCCCTGCAAAGACACGTCCTGCGGCGACACTCCAAAAGCCTCCCTGGTGAAATTAGCGCTGTGGAACCACCCGATCCCATCCCGAACTCGGAAGTGAAACGCAGCTGCGCCGATGGTAGTGTGGCTCAAGCCATGCGAGAGTAGGTCATCGCCAGGGTTTATACCCAAAAACCCCGCTGCTTACGCAGCGGGGTTTTTCTTTTTTTGCAGGCACCTGTTTTTCGTGCCTGCCGCCCAAGGGCAATCATGTGAGCTGGCGCATAGGCGCTGCTCCCAACGTCTCCCTGGTGAAATCAGCGCTGTGGAACCACCCGATCCCATCCCGAACTCGGAAGTGAAACGCAGCTGCGCCGATGGTAGTGTGGCTCAAGCCATGCGAGAGTAGGTCATCGCCAGGGTTTATACCCAAAAACCCCGCTGCTCACGCAGCGGGGTTTTTTCTTGCCCGGTACGCATGCCCGGCAGTGACGACCGCTGGCCGTCAAGCACACACAAAAAAACGGCGCCCCGAAGGGCGCCGCTGATACACATCGGCAGGACCGGCGCTTACTTGGCTGCCGGTGCGGCCTTGCCCTTCATCATCTCGTCGCGCGCCGCCTTGAACGGATTGCCTTCGTACCAGTTCGGCCAGCGATCGCCGGCGGCCAGTTCCTTGCCCACGCCGTGCAGCAACTGCAGGTCTTCGATGGTGCCGTCCAGCTTCCAGGTCGCTGCGTCGAACTCATCCTTCGGGCCGTGGTAACGATTGCGCCCGTAGTCCTCGCCGGCCTTGCGGCCCGCTTCCACACCGCCTTCCAGCAGGTCTTCGCCGCCATCGGCATACAGCGCCGGCACACCCGCCTTGGCGAAGTTGAAGTGATCGGAACGGAAGTAGAACCCGCTCTGCACCGCCGACTCACCATGCAGCGTGCGGCCCTGTGCGGCGGCCAGCGGCTTGAGGATGTCTTCCAGCTCCGAACTACCGAAGCCGGTTACCGTCATGTCCTTGGCACGGCCGGCCACCGACATCGCATCGATGTTGATCACACCGGCGATCTTGTCCAGCGGGAAGGTCGGATGGGCGACGTAGTACTTGGAGCCCAGCAGGCCCGATTCTTCCAGCGTCACCGCCAGGAACACCGCCGAACGGGCCGGCTTGGGATCCTGGTGCATCATCGCGTCGGCCACTTCCAGGATGCCGGCCACGCCGGTGGCGTTGTCCACGGCACCGTTGTAGATGTTGTCGTCCGCTTCGCCCTCATGCTTGCCCAGGTGGTCCCAGTGCGCCATGTAGAGCACGGCTTCGTCGGCCCGGCTGCTGCCCGGCAGCACGCCGACCACATTGCGCGAGGTCTTCTCGGCAGTGGTGCTCTTCAGGTCCACCGACAGCTTGGCGTTCAGCGGCACCGGCTTGAAGCCGCGCTTGTTGGCGTCCTTGTAGGCCTGCGCCAGATCCAGCCCGGCACCGGCGAACAGCGCCTTGGCGGCATCGGCACTCAACCAGCCCTGCACTGGCAGCCGGGGTTCCGGATCATTCTTGGCCGGCAGGTCGTACTGCGGTCCGGCCCAGGAGTTCTTGACCACGTCCCAGCCATACGACGCGCCGGCGGTGTCGTGCACGATCAGCGCGGCGGCCGCGCCCTTGCGCGCGGCCTCTTCGAACTTGTACGTCCAGCGGCCGTAGTAGGTCATGCGCTTGCCGTCGAACAGCTTGGCGTCGTCGACATGGAAGCCCGGGTCGTTGACGAACATCACCACCGTCTTGCCCTTCCAGTCCTGGCCGGCGTAATCGTTCCACTGCCGCTCCGGCGCGTCCACGCCGTAGCCCACGAACACGATGTCACTGCCGTCCACCTTCACTTCGGTCTGGCCAGTACGCGTGCCCACCACCATGTCGGTGCCGAACTTCAGCTCGCTGGCCTTGCCGGCCTGGTCGATCTTCAGCGAGGTGGTTTCGTCGGCCGTGGTCTCGGTCATGGCCACGTCCTGGAACCAGCTGTCGCCGTTGCCGGGCTGCAGGCCGATCCGCTGCATCTGGTCGCGGATGTAGTTGACGGTCAGTTCTTCGCCCTTGCTGCCGGGCGCGCGCCCTTCGAACTCGTCCGAGGCCAGCGTCTTCACCAGTTCGGCGAAGTCGGCGGCGTTGATCTCCGGCGAGAACGTGTGCGTGCTGGCCGGCGCAGTGGCGGCGTTGGCATCGGCGGCCGGAGCGGTGGCCGCCGGCGCGGTGTCTTCGCCCTTGCAGGCGGTCAGTGCCGCAGTGAGGGCAAGGCAGAGCAGTAATTTACGGGGCATGGTCAGGTCCTGCAGGGAGTGAAGCCGGCCTGCAGGCGCAGGCCCGGCATGGAATCAGTTTTCCGGGGCGGTATCGGTGTCGAAGGGGACCGCGGTGGCGCCGCTGATCGGGCCGGTCTTCGCGCTGCGGTGCACGTACAGCACCACCTCGCGTTCGAACTGCAGCGCGCCGTTGACCACCGCATTGGGCCCGATGATCACGCGCGGCTTGCGGTTCGGCGTCAGCGAAATGCTGAAGCTGGGTTTCTTGATGTGGATACCGCCGTTGACCACCGAACCGACGCCGACGGTGATATCGCCGTTGACGGTCTCGATATCGCCGGCGAGCCGGGTCTCCACCAGGCCGATGCCACCGTTGACGGTCTCCACGCTGCCTTCGATCTGGCTGCGGCGGTCGGCGAAGATGCTGCCGTTGACCGTCTCCACGTTGCCGCGCGCGATCACGCCGCCCGCCAGCCGCACGCCACCGTTGACGGTGGAGATGCTGCCGGTGCGCGCGCCGTCACCCACCTTGATGCTGCCGTTGACGGTCTCGATGTCGCCCGTTTCCACGCCATCGGCGACCCGGATGCTGCCGTTGACCGTATCCAGGTCGCCGTAGCGCTGGCCGGATTCGGCGCTGATGCTGCCGTTGACCTTGCTGATGTCTTCCTGTGCCACTGCCGGGTTGGCGGCCGCGGCAAGGGCGAGCGCGAGCGCCACGGTCAGGGATGAGGCTTTCATGAGAGGTTCCTTGTCAGTCACATGCGGCTGGCCGGCCGCCCGGCAAAGATGTCACCATGTTGCACTGGAAACCGCATCTGCCTGAAGTCACTGGAACGCCCTTGCGCGACAATGCTTTTCCCTCACGCATCGCTAACACCCGCTGGCCCGTGCTGGCCGGTGGCGTGCTGCTCGTCATCGCCGCCAGCCTGCTGCCGGCGCTCCCGGCCGGTGCCCAGTCCACCCGCGAAGCAGAGCGCAAGCTGCAGAAGCTGCGCACCGAACTGAAGGGTGTCGCGCAGGAGCGCAGGCAGCTGGACAACCAGCGCGGCCAGGCCAGCCGGCAGCTGCGCGAGATGGATGAAAAGGTCGCGCGCACCGGCCGTACCCTGGCCGAAACCGAAGCGGCGCTCCAGGAGCAGAACAGCGCCCTGGCCGACCTGGAGAAACGCCGCGTTGCGCTGCAGGGCGGGCTGCAGAAGCAGCGCACGGAGCTGGCTGGCCTGCTCAACGGCGCGTACCGGCTGGGCAACCATGCGCCGTTGAAGCTGCTGCTGTCACAGGACACCGTGGCCGATGGCAACCGCTCGTTGGCCTACCACCGCTACCTGCAGCGCGAGCGCAGCCAGCGCATCCATGACATCACCAGCGACCTGAAGGAACTGGACACCCTGCAGGCGCAGATCGGGCAACGCCAGCAGCAGCTGCAGTCCACCCGCCAGCAGCAGAAACAGCAGGCCACTGCGCTGGCCAACGACCGTCGCCAGCGCGAGCAGGCCGTGGCCACCCTGGACGAACAGTTCAAGGACCGCAGCGAACGCGAAAAGGCACTCGGCCAGGATGCGAAAGCGTTGGAGACCCTGCTGGCCAACCTGCGTGCCGCCGCCGCGCGTGCCGAAGCCGAACGGCGTGCCGCGGCCCGACGCGCGGCCGCCGAGCGCGCCGCCGAAAAAGCAGCAGAAAAAGCCGCCGCCGACCGCGCCGTGGCCGAAGGCCGTCCGCCGCCGCCGCCGCGTGCCACCAAGGTGCCGCCGGTGGCCGCCGCCGCGCCTGCGCCACGCGTCGGCGGGCTGGGTTGGCCGTTGTCCGGCAACCTGCTGGCCCGCTACGGCGGCAAGCTGCCGGACGGCCGCACCAGCAGCGGCGTGCTGATCGGTGCGGCCGCCGGCAGCACGGTCACTGCCGTGGCCGATGGCACCGTGGTGTTCTCCGATTGGATGACCGGCTACGGGATGATCCTGATCGTCGACCACGGCAACGGCTACATGAGCCTGTACGCACACAACGACACCCTGCTGAAGGATGCCGGCGCTGCGGTGAAGCGGGGTGATCCGCTGGCCAAGGTCGGCAATTCCGGCGGGCAGGGCGTCACCGCGCTGTACTTCGAACTGCGCCGCGGTGGCCAGCCGGTGAACCCGGACAGCTGGTTGCAGCGTCGCTGAACCGTCGCGCGCGACGTCGTCGGATGTTCAACGGGAATTTACCGGCACCTGACGCATAATCGGGACCTGCATCGGTCGTGCGCGCACTTCACCGGAGCATTCGAAATCGACCCCAGGAGTGCTTCATGCGTGTAGCCCGAACCGCCACCCTGCTGCTGGCCATGATGCCTTCGCTGGCGCTGGCCCAGCAGGCCGAACCAGCCGCAGCCGCCCCTGCCGACGTCCCCGCCGACGCCAAGCCGTCCACCGCGGCGAGCAGCGAAGAGGCGGCTACGTCGAAAGTACCGCTGGAGGAGATCCGGCGCTTCGTGGCGGTCTACAACGCGGTGCGTGCGGCCTACGTGGACCCGGTCGACGACAAGAAGCTGATGCAGGACGCGGTGCGTGGCCTGCTGCTGGACCTGGATCCGCACAGCACCTACTTCGACAAGGAAGACGCCGAAGCCTTCGACGAGCAGGCCAACGGCGCCTACGAGGGCATCGGCGTGGAGCTGCAGCAGCAGCCGGACAACGCCAGCCTGAAGATCATCTCGCCGATCGACGACACCCCGGCCGCACGCGCCGGCATCCTCGCCGGTGACCTGATCATCGCCATCGACGGCAAGCCGATCAGCGCCATCCAGGCCAGCGAACCGCTGCGTGGCCCGGCCGGCAGCAAGGTGGTGCTGACCATCGTGCGCGACGGCAAGCCCAAGCCCTTCGATGTCAGCCTGGCGCGCGAAACCATCCGCGTGACCAGCGTGCGCAGCCGCATGCTGGAACCGGGTTACGGCTACATCCGCCTGAGCACCTTCCAGGCCGATACCGCGGCCGACTTCCAGAAGCACGTGCGGCAGCTCTCCAAGCAGGCCGGTGGCCAGCTCAAGGGCCTGGTGCTGGACCTGCGCAGCAACCCCGGCGGCCTGCTGACCGCGGCGGTGCAGGTGGCCGACGACCTGATCGAGAAAGGCAACATCGTCAGTACGCGTGGCCGTATCAGCATCAGTGATGCACGTTTCGATGCCACGCCCGGTGACCTGTTGAAGGGTGCCCCGGTCGTGGTGCTGGTGGATGCCGGTTCGGCCAGCGCATCGGAAGTGCTGGCCGGCGCCCTGCGTGACAACCAGCGTGCACGGGTGATCGGCAGCCGCACCTTCGGCAAGGGCTCGGTGCAGACCGTGCTGCCACTGGACAACGGCGATTCGGTGAAGCTGACCACCGCGCGGTACTTCACGCCCAGCGGCAAGTCGATCCAGGCCACCGGCATCGTGCCGGAAGTGGAGCTCAAGCCGGCCCCGGTGGAAGGCGAGAGTGCCTTGCCTGCGAGCCTGTCCGACTTCAGCGAAGCGACCCTGCCAGGCCACCTGCATGGGGATGGCGAAGGCGAAGAAGGCTACCAGGCCGGCGACGTACTGCCGGGCGACGGCCCGATCAACGACGCACTGGCCGAATTGAAGGCACCCGGTTCGGTCGCCACCCGGCTGAAGGCCGAAGCGGCCAAAGCCGCTGCGGAAAAGGCGGCCGCGAAGCCGGAAGTGAAGCCGGAAGCCAAGCCGGAAGTGAAGCCGACCGAACCGCCGGTCAAGCCCTGACGGCCGGCGGCCGTCACTACCTGACCCCGCGCCCTGATAGCGCCGAAGGCAGCGGCAGAGCGAAGCGCGTGACGACCAACGCAGGCTGTGTAACAAGTCCGGGCCCGGTCGAGCTACCCGAGATTTGGACCTCCGGCAGATATGCAACGATGCAGATCTCGCGTAGCAGGGCGAAAAATGGCGACAATTTCGCCATCGGCCGACAAGGTCGGACTTGTTACACAGCCTGCAACGGTCGTCACCCACCACACCAGGAATGACGGCCAGCGGCCGTCACTACCGGAAGCGCGTCAGAACCCCTGGCGCTTGCGCAGGCGGCGGGCGATCGCGGCGCGCACGTACACGCCGTACACCACCCCGAAGCCGAACCCGGCGATATGCGCCCACCAGGCCACCATGCCGAAGCTCGGGCCGATATGCGCGAACACCACCTGCAGCACCGCCCAGAAGCCGATCAACAGGTACGCCGGCGCGCGGACGAACTCCAGGAACAGGCCCAGGGGAATCACCACGCCCAGGCGCGCCCCCGGGAACAGCGCCAGGTAGGTCCCGATCAGGGCCGATACCGCGCCGCTTGCGCCGATGATGATCTGGTCCGGCGTGCCCATGGTGTACACCGCCACCAGGTTGGAAAACGCCCCGCCGAACAGGAACAGCAGGATCAGCCGCCACGGCCCCAGCACGCGCTCAGCCGGCAGCCCGAAGATCAACAGGAACACCAGGTTGCCGAGCAGGTGCGACCAGTCGGCATGCAGGAACAGCGCGGTGAACAGCCGCAGCACGCTGCCGTCCTGCAGGGTGGCCCACCAGTCCAGTGGTCGCATCAGGCCTGCCGAGAGCGCGCCCCAGTCCATCCACAGGCTGCTGCGCGCTTCATGCGGGCGCGAGATCGACCACAGGAAAGCCAGCCAGACCGTCGCGAACAGCAGCGGGGTCGCCCAGCGGAAGGCGGCTTTGCGACGGGAGGGCAGCGACAGGAACATGGGCGCTAGGGTATCTCGACAGCCGATGGCGGAGGTCTGCGCATTCAGTTTTTTAAGCTGGAAATGCACCCTATCTGTTATTGTTTCATTAACACGTCTGGGTAATACTCGCATACGGCGTCGTATGTCGGGAGGGGAATCCGGCGCGTCCTGGAGGGCCTTGGCCTAAGGGGGACGCAGGCGCATGCAGAGCAAACAACCGCTTTCCGGAGAGATAAAACGATGCAAACCGCTTCTACTTTTGCCCGCATTACGATGCTGGCTGTCGGCATTGCCGGCGTCCTGGCCGCCACCGATGCGAACGCAGCCGCGTTCCAGCTGGCGGAAAAGAGTGCCAAGGGCCTCGGCCGCGCCTTCGCAGGTTCGGGCAGCGCCGAGGGTGATGCCTCGATCATCGCCGCCAACCCGGCTGGCATGCGCCAGCTCGATGGCCGCGTGATCCAGGGCGACCTGAGCGCGATCAGCTTCAAGGCCGAGTTCGAAGGTGCCGGCCGCAAGCCGACCGGCGCTGCGCAGACCGGTGGTGACGGCGGCGACGCCGGCATGATCGCTCCGGTCCCGGCCGGTTACTTCCACATGCCGATCGGCGAAAAGGCCCACTTCGGCGTGTCGCTGACCGCACCGTTCGGCTTCAAGACCGACTACGACGACGGCTGGGTGGGGCGCTACAGCGGCCTGAAGACCGACCTGAAGGCGATCGACCTCGGCTTCGCGATGTCCTATGACGTCAATCCGTACGTGTCCTTCGGCGCGTCGGTGTTCGTTGAACACCTGACCATCGAACTGAGCAACAACATCGACTTCGGCACCGCGCTGGCGCAGTCCCGCGTACCCGGCTTCGCCCCGGGCAGCGCCGATGGCAAGCTGACCGTGGAAGGCGACAACAATGCAGTCGGCTGGACCGTCGGCGGCCTGTTCAGCCCGGATGAGAACACCCACATCGGCATCAGCTACCGTTCCAAGGTCGAGCACAAGATCACCGGCGGCGACGCCACCTTCGACGTGCCGTCCAACGCCGCTGCCGTGCTGGCCGTGGCCCAGCCGGGCCGCTTCGTAACCACCAGCGGCAAGGCCACGGTGACCCTGCCGGCGTCGGCCACGCTGAGCGTGACCCACAACATCAACGACCGCTGGACCGTGATGGGTGATGTCACCCGTACCGCGTGGTCCTCCGCGTTCGACCAGGTGGTCATCGACTACGCGTCGGCCCAGCCTGATTCGGTGCTGGAGTTCGGCTACCGCGACACCACCTTCGTGTCGCTGGGTACCGACTTCAAGCTGAGCGATACCGTCACCCTGCGTGGCGGCGTGGCACTGGACCAGACCCCGACCACCGACGCCCACCGCGACGTGCGCGTGCCGGACACCAGCCGCAAGTGGCTGTCGATCGGCCTGGGCTGGACCCCGTCGGACAACGTCGAATACAACTTCGGCTACACCCACCTGCTGACCAGCGATCCGAACCTGTTCGTGCAGCCGGGTACCAACAACCAGGGCAACTCGCTGACCGGCAAGTACAAGGTCCGCGGCGACGTGCTGGCTGCGTCGATGCAGTACAAGTTCTGATTCCACGCTTCAACGCGTGACAGCAGGACAAGGAAGCCCCGCGCAAGCGGGGCTTTTTCTTTGCGCACTACAATGGCCCATGGATTTCTCAGACCCCGCGTTCCAGCTTGAAATCGCCGCCAACGTCGCGGCGGCCGTGTCGATCCTGTTGGCCGGGCGCAACAGCGTGCATGGCTGGTGGATGAGCATCATTGCCGGGCTGTTGTTCGCGGTGGTGTTCCTGCAGGCGCGGCTGTACGGGCAGGTGGCGCTGCAGGGCTTCTTCATCGCCGTCGGCGCACTGGGCTGGTGGCAGTGGTTGCGCGGCAACCAGGGTGCGCCGCTGCCGATCACCCGCCTGCGCGCCTCTGCGTGGCCGTGGCTGGTGCTGCTGGTGGTGGCGGGCACGTGGGGTTACGGCTGGATGCTCAGCCGCCACACGGACGGGCAGGCGCCCTACGTGGATGCCGGCATCCTGCTGCTGAGCATGGTCGGCCAGTTGATGATGATGCGGCGCAAGCTGGAATGCTGGTGGGTGTGGTTGCTGGTGAACACCCTGGCGGTGCCGCTGTACTACGTCGGCGGCCTGCAGCTGACCGCGCTGTTGTACGTCGGCTACTGGATCAACGCGATCGTCGCACTGCTGCACTGGCGGCGGTTGATGGTGGCCGCGCGCTGACGCGCGCGCGGTCGGAAGCAACGTCAACGTCAACGTCAACGTCAACGTCAAAAGCTGCGGGGCCGTGGGTGGGCGGGTCCATGGGGGCCATGGGCATACATCCGGGTTGGACGGGGTAATGAGGAGGGGTCAGAGTCCTTTCGCGCAGCGAAAGGACTCTGACCCCGCTCTTCGTTCCTGCACCCGCTGGCCGCCGCGGGAAACCGTCAGGTGTGGGGCGGGGTGGGCTGGCGGGAACGCTCATCCGCAGGGATGCGGATGGCGAGCCTCCAGGGATGGATTCACGGCGTTTCCCGCCAACCCACCCCGCCCCACCCAACCACCACGACCACGACCACCACGACCACCCGCGGCACAGCGAAAAAAATCAATCGCCCAAGGTCAGCAGCGAGGCGTTGCCGCCGGCCGCGGCTGGTGTTCACCGTGACCGTCTTTTCGGTGGCGAAACGCAGCAGGTAGTGCGGGCCACCCGCCTTCGGGCCGGTGCCGGACAGGCCCTGGCCACCGAACGGCTGCACGCCCACCACCGCACCGATCTGGTTGCGGTTGACGTACACGTTGCCGACCTGGATGCCATTGGTGATGCGGTCCACGGTCTCGTCGATGCGCGAATGCACGCCCAGGGTCAGGCCGTAACCGGTCGCGTTGATCTGGTCGATCACCGCCTGCAGCTGGTCGCCCTTCCAGCGGATCACGTGCAGCACCGGCCCGAAGATCTCCCGGTGCAGCTGGCCCAGGTCCTTCAGCTCGTACGCACGCGGCGCGAAGAAGGTCCCATGCGCCGCGTCATCGCCAAGCGTGGCGGCGGCGATCAGGCGGGCTTCGCCGTCCATGCGCACGGCATGGTCCTGCAGGATCTGCAGCGCGTCCGCGTCGATCACCGGACCGACGTCGGTGGACAGTTCGCCCGGGTCGCCGATCTTCAGTTCCTTCATCGCGCCGGCCAGCATGGTCATCACCTTGTCGGCGATGTCGTCCTGCACGAACAGCACGCGGGCGGCCGAACAACGCTGGCCGGCCGAGGTGAACGCCGAACCGATCGCATCCTTGACCAGCTGTTCCGGCAGCGCCGACGAATCGGCGATGAAGGCGTTCTGGCCGCCGGTCTCGGCGATCAGGACACCGATCGCGGCATCGCGTGCGGCCATCGCGCGGTTGATCGCACGGGCGGTGTCGGTGGAACCGGTGAAGGCCACGCCGGCCACGCGCGGGTCGGCAGTCAGCGCCGCACCGACGGTGGCGCCGTCGCCCGGCAGGAACTGCAGCACGCCTTCCGGCACGCCTGCATCCAGCAGCAGCTTCACCGCGTAGTAGCCGATCAGGTTGGTCTGTTCGGCCGGCTTGGTGATCACGCTGTTGCCCGCTGCCAGCGCCGCAGCGACCTGGCCCAGGAAGATCGCCAGCGGGAAGTTCCACGGGCTGATGCACACGAACACGCCGCGGCCATGCAGCTGCAGTTCGTTGGATTCACCGGTCGGGCTGGGCAGCTTCTCGGCGTGCGCGAACTGCTCACGTGCCTGCTTGGCGTAGTAGCGCAGGAAGTCGACCGCTTCGCGCACTTCGGCCACGCCGTCGGGCAGGCTCTTGCCGGCTTCCTTCACGCACAGCGCCATGAACTCGGCGATGCGCGCCTCCAGCTGGTCGGCGGCGTGTTCCAGGATCGCCGCGCGGCTGGTCGCCGGGGTGCGGTTCCAGGCCGGCTGCGCGGCGACGGCATTCGCCAGCGCCTTCTGCACGGTCGCCGCATCGGCGGCCTGCCAGTGACCCACGACCTGGCGGTTGTCGGCCGGGTTGGTGACCGGCAGCGAGGCGCCGGTGACGGTGGCGCCGGGCACCAGAGGTGCGGCAGTCCACGGCTTGACCGCGGCATTGAGCTGCTCGGCAAGGGCGCGCAGGGCGTTGTCGTTGGCCAGGTTGATGCCCATGGAATTGTTCCTGTCGTGGTTCTGGCTGCGCAGCAGGTTCACCGGCAGCGGGATCTTGGGGTGGGCGATGTTGGACGGCGAAACGGCGGCGAAGGCACTGACCATTTCCACCGGATCGCGGACCAGCTCGGCAATCGCCACGCGGTCGTCGGTGATGCGGTTGACGAAGCTGGAATTGGCGCCGTTCTCAAGCAGGCGACGCACCAGGTAAGGCAGCAGGTCTTCGTGCGAACCGACCGGCGCGTACACGCGGCAGGGCAGGCCCAGGCGGTCGGCCGGGACCACTTCGGCATACAGGTCATCGCCCATGCCGTGCAGCTTCTGGTGCTCGTACACACCGCCCTTGGCGATGGTGCGGATGGCCGCGATGGTGTGCGCGTTGTGCGTGGCGAACATCGGGTAGATCGCATCGCTATGGCCGAACAGGCGCTTGGCGCACGCCAGGTAGGACACGTCGGTGTTCTGTTTGCGGGTGAACACCGGATAGCCCGGATAGCCTTCGATCTGCGCGCGCTTGATCTCCGCATCCCAGTACGCGCCCTTGACCAGCCTCACCTGCAGGCGACGGCCGTTGCGGCGGGCCATGTCGGCGAGGAAATCGATCGTGTACGGGGTGCGCTTCTGGTACGCCTGCACCACCACGCCGAAGCCATCCCAGCCGGCCAGCGAGGCATCGGAGAACACCGCATCGATGATGTCCAGCGACAGTTCCAGGCGGTCGGCCTCTTCGGCGTCCACCGTGCAGCCGATGCCGTAGCTTTTCGCCAGCTGCGCCAGTTCCAGCACGCCAGGCACCAGGTCCTGCAGCACCCGGGCGCGCTTGGCGTGCTCGTAGCGCGGGTACAGCGCCGACAGCTTGATCGAGATGCCCGGGGCGTTGTTGACGTCGCCCTCCGGGCGGCCACCGCGGGCCTTGTGGTCACCACCGATGGCATGGATCGCGCGGCGGTAGTCCTCCAGGTAACGCAGGGCATCCTTCATGGTCAGCGCACCTTCGCCGAGCATGTCGAACGAATAGCGGTAGCTGGCGTTGTCACCCTTGTGCGAACGCTCCAGCGCCTCGCCGATGGTGCGGCCCATCACGAACTGGTGGCCCATGATCTTCATCGCCTGGCGCACGGCCAGGCGGATCACCGGCTCGCCCACGCGGCCCATCAGGCGCTTGAACGCGCCCGGTACGTCGGCACGGGTGACGTCGTTGATCTGCACCAGCTTGCCGGTCAGCATCAGGCCCCAGGTAGAGGCATTGACCAGCACCGAATCGCTGCCGCCCATGTGCTTCTTCCAGTCCGCATCGGCCAGCTTGTCGCGGATCAGCTTGTCGGCGGTGTCCTGGTCCGGAATGCGCAGCAGCGCTTCGGCCACGCACATCAGCAGTACGCCTTCCTCGCTGCCCAGGTCGTACTGGCGCATGAAGGCTTCGATCGCGCCCTGGTCCTTGGCGCGCACGCGCACCCGGGCCACCAGGTCGGCGGCCAGCGCCTGCACCTGCGCCTGTTCGTCGGCGGGCAGGCGCGCCTGCGCCAGCAGCTCGGTCACGTGGGTCGCCTCGTCCTTCAACCAGGCATCGGTGATCGCCTGGCGGAAGGGGGAGGGGGATGCCGGCAGTTCCGGCGACAGCAGCGCGTCGGCCGGCGGCGTGAAGCCGGGGGCAGCGGGCGAAAGAGTAGGTGCGTTCATGCCGGTCCGGCCAGTGGAAAACTTGGCGATTTTAATCATTTTTCGGCCGGCGGATAGCCCCCTGATCGCCCCTTACGGCATTCCTGATAGCACCGCCCTGTAAAGGATTCAGCTGGATGGACGGGCGTGGCTCGAATTATGCCGAAATCGGCAAATCGGCCGACGACACATTGCTGTGCTGCAGCATCGCATTTACCGTGAATGGACCTTGTAAGTGTCGAGAGGGCAGGGCTACCATCGAGACGTAACTCGCGGCAGGAACGCAGTTGCGACAGGATCAGGGCGCCGAACGCGCTGCGGGGGATCTGAATACGCAACGGCGACGGTGTCCCCCACGGACGCTTGATGCCCGGGACCAGCTTGAAAGCTTGCTCGCCGCCAGCGATGGCGGTCACCGATGACGTCAAGGGTCTAGGCAATGAAGCAAAGCAGCGCGTGGGGCGGCAGGTGCGTGTCCGGGATCGCCATGATGGCGGCCGGAATGGCTTTTCCGGCACTGGGGTGGGCGCAGTCCGCCGATCCCAAGCCATGGCAGTTGAACATGGGCCGGGGGGTTACCCAGACCTCGCGACTGGCCTGGGAATCGAACATGCTCTCGCTGATCGTGGTCACGGCCATCGGCGTGATCGTGTTCGGCGCGATGGCCTACGCCATCTTCAAGTTCCGCAAATCCAAGGGCGCGGTCGCGGCGACCTTCAGCCACAACACCAAGGCCGAAATCATCTGGACGGTGATCCCGGTGGTGATCCTGGTGGTGATGGCGTGGCCGGCCACCGCCAACCTGATCAAGATGTACGACACCCGCGATGCCGAGATGACCGTCAAGGTCACCGGTTACCAGTGGATGTGGCGCTATGAATACCTGGGCGAAGGCGTGGACTTCACCAGCCGGCTGGACCGCGAGTCCGACCGCGTGCGCCAGAGCGGCAAGGTGCCCACCCGCGAAAGCAATCCGCATTACCTGCTCGACGTGGACAACCGGCTGGTGCTGCCGGTCGATACCAAGGTGCGCTTCGTCATCACCTCCGATGACGTGATCCATGCCTGGTGGGTGCCGGCGCTGGGCTGGAAGCAGGACGCCATCCCGGGCTTCATCAACGAGGCCTGGACCAGCATCGACACCCCCGGCGTCTACCGCGGGCAGTGCGCCGAACTGTGCGGCAAGGACCATGGCTTCATGCCGATCGTGGTCGAAGCGGTGTCCAAGGAAGACTTCAAGCAGTGGCTGGCGCAGAAGAAGCCGGCGCCTGCCGCCGCACCTGCCACGCCGAACGCGCCGGAGACCGCCACGCCGCCCGGCGATGGCAGCGCGCCCCGGCAACCGGTGACCCCGGCCGAGCCTGCTGCTGCACCGGCCCCGGCGCCCACCACCGACGCCTGACCCAACCGCCCGTGGCCGCACCGCGGCCACCGTGACAAATCGATCTGAGAGGTGTTTTGCAATGGCGCACTCGGCAGTTGGGCACGACGAACACCACGGTCATGCGCAGGGCTTTTTCCAGCGCTGGCTGCTCAGCACCAACCACAAGGACATCGGCACGCTGTACCTGCTTTTCAGCTTCGTCATGTTCATCATCGGCGCGGCGATGAGCGTGGTCATCCGCACCGAACTGGCACAGCCCGGCCTGCAGTTCGTCAAGCCGGAGTTCTTCAACCAGATGACCACCATGCATGCGCTGGTGATGATCTTCGGCGGGGTGATGCCGGCCTTCGTCGGCCTCGCCAACTGGATGATCCCGCTGCAGATCGGTGCACCGGACATGGCGCTGCCGCGCATGAACAACTGGTCGTTCTGGCTGCTGCCGGTAGCCTTCGGCATGCTGCTGCTGACCCTGTTCCTGCCCGGTGGCGCACCGGCCGGCGGGTGGACGCTGTATCCGCCGCTGTCGCTGCAGGGGGGCTACAACGTGGCGTTCACCGTGTTCGCCATCCACGTGGCCGGCATCAGTTCCATCATGGGCGCGATCAACATCATCGCCACCGTGCTCAACATGCGCGCACCGGGCATCGACCTGCTGAAGATGCCGATCTTCTGCTGGGCCTGGCTGATCACCGCCTTCCTGCTGATCGCGGTGATGCCGGTGCTTGCCGGTGCGGTCACCATGCTGCTGACCGACAAGTTCTTCGGCACCAGTTTCTTCAACGCCGCCGGTGGCGGTGACCCGGTGATGTTCCAGCACATCTTCTGGTTCTTCGGGCACCCGGAGGTGTACATCATGATCCTGCCGGCGTTTGGCGTGGTCAGCGAAATCATCCCCACCTTCAGCCGCAAGCCGCTGTTCGGCTACCAGGCCATGGTCTACGCCACGGCCGCCATCGCCTTCCTGTCCTTCATCGTCTGGGCCCATCACATGTTCACCGTGGGCATGCCGCTGGGCGGCGAGATCTACTTCATGTTCGCCACCATGCTGATCTCCATCCCGACCGGGGTGAAGGTGTTCAACTGGGTCAGCACGATGTGGCGCGGTTCGCTGACCTTCGAAGCACCGATGCTGTGGTCGGTCGCGTTCGTCATCCTGTTCACCATCGGCGGTTTCTCCGGGCTGATGCTGGCCATCGTCGCGGCGGATTTCCAGTACCACGACACCTACTTCGTGGTCGCGCATTTCCACTACGTGCTGGTCACCGGCGCGGTGTTCGCGCTGATCGCGGCGGTGTACTACTGGTGGCCGAAGTGGACCGGCCGGATGTACAGCGAAAAGTGGGCGAAGTTCCATTTCTGGTGGTCGATCGTGTTCGTCAACCTGCTGTTCTTCCCGCAGCATTTCCTCGGCCTGGCCGGCATGCCGCGGCGCATCCCGGATTACAGCGTGGCCTTCGCCGACTGGAACCTGATCAGCTCGATCGGTGCGTTCGGCATGTTCGCCACGCCCTTCATGATGGCCGCGATCCTGCTGGCCTCGCTGCGCAACGGTGAAAAGGCCGAAGCGCGCAGCTGGGAAGGCGCGCGCGGGCTGGAATGGACGGTGCCGTCACCGGCGCCGGCGCATACCTTCACCACCCCGCCGGTGATCCACCCGGGCGATCTGGCCCACGATGACATCAGCCACTGAGGTGCCCATGCACGACGCCAACCCGGTCCGCGATGACATGGCCCTGCGCCGCCAGCGCGCACGTCGCACTGCCCAATGGGTGGGGGCGGTCGCGGTGCTGGTGTACGTGGGCTTCATCCTCAGTGGAGTGATCGGCCGATGAACGCGCCGCAGGCCACCGCCCCGTCCCGGCATGCCGGCCTGCCGCGCCTGATCGGCGTGGCGGTGGCGGTGTTCCTGCTGACCTTCTCGCTGGTGCCGCTGTATCGCATCGCCTGCGAGAAGGTGTTCGGTGTACGCCTGGAACGCGGCCCCGGCGCGCAGGCCAGCGTCGGCGCCGCGGCCGGCAAGCGCACCGTGCGCGTGGAATTCGACGGCGGGGTGAACTCGCAGCTGCCGTGGGCCTTCCATCCCGAACAGCTGACCATGGACGTGGTGCCCGGCGAGCTCAACGAAGCGCTGTATTTCGCGCGCAACGACGGCAAGGTCGCCATCGTCGGCAGCGCGGTACCGTCGGTGGCCCCGGCGCGCGCTTCCGGCTATTTCAGCAAGACCGAATGCTTCTGCTTCACCGCACAGACCCTGCAGGCCGGGGAGAAGCGCGACATGCCGGTGCGTTTCATCGTCGATCCGTCGCTGCCGCCGGAGATCCGCACCATCACCCTGTCCTACACCTTCTACAAGAACGACGCGCTCTCCGCGCGCCTTGCACCGGCCAGCGTGCCGGCCGATGCGCACGCCGCGCCCTGAGCGCGCCACCGAACCGGACAACGACCATGGCCCAGCTTCCTTCCGACGCCAACGTGTACTACGTGCCGACCCACAGCCGATGGCCGTTCATCGGCTCCATCGCGATGATGGTGACCATGGTCGGCGTGGCCAGCTGGCTCAACGACGCGACGTGGGGCAAGTGGAGCTTCTTCACCGGGCTGGCGATGCTGGTGCTGACCCTGTTCTGGTGGTTCAGCGACGTGGTGCGCGAATCGCAGGCGGGCCACTACAACCAGCAGGTGGACGGCTCGTTCCGGATGGGGATGGTGTGGTTCATCTTCTCCGAAGTGATGTTCTTCGGCGCTTTCTTCGGCGCGTTGTTCTATACCCGCGCGTTGGGCCTGCCGTGGCTGGGCGGCGAGGGCGACGGGGTGATGACCAACGAACTGCTTTGGCAGGGCTATTCGTCCGGCTGGCCGACCAACGGCCCCGCCGCGATCGGTGGCCAGTTCCAGACCATCCCGGCGTGGGGCCTGCCGCTGATCAACACGCTGATCCTGCTGACCTCCGGCGTCACCCTGACCATCGCCCACCATGCGCTGAAGGCCGGCCATCGCCGCCAGCTGGTGACCTGGCTGGGCATCACCGTGGTGCTGGGGCTGGTGTTCCTGACCCTGCAGGCGGAGGAGTACATCCACGCCTATACCGAGCTCAACCTCACCCTCGGTTCGGGCATCTACGGGTCCACGTTCTTCATGCTGACCGGTTTCCATGGTGCACACGTGCTGCTGGGAACGATCATGCTGGCGGTGATGTGGCTGCGCGCGGCCAAGGGCCACTTCACCCGCGACAACCATTTCGGCTTCGAAGCCGCGGCCTGGTACTGGCACTTCGTCGACGTGGTGTGGCTGATGCTGTTCCTGTTCGTCTACGTGCTTTGATCGACGTAACGCTTGCCTCAGCGGGCGATGCCGTGCGGCTGGATCCAGCCGCCCCAGATGCCGATGACCACCAGCAGGATCAGCGCCACCGACACCGCGATGCGCCGGGTCAGTGCATTGACGGTGCGCTTGGTCTGGCCCCGATCCACCAGCAGGTAGTACAGGCCGGCGCCCAGGTTCCAGACGATGACGATGAGGAACGCAATCACCAGCAGGGTCTTCAGCGAATCGTTCATGCGCGGCTCGATGGCGGGGCGGATGGGCCTATCTGACCGCGTTTGCGGCCGTTTGTCATGATGCGACGGCACACGCGGTTGCTGGGCTGGATGCTGGCCCTGGTGGCGATGGCGGTGTTCTGCCTGCTCGGCTGCTGGCAGCTGCAGCGCATGCAGCAGAAGCAGGCCTTGCTGCAGGCGCAGGCCGCGGCGGCGGCACAACCTCCCAGCACCCTGTCGCGCGCGCTGGCCGCTGCCGGCCCCGTGCACGGCATCGTCGACCACGGCCGCTTCCTGCCCGGGCTGGTGCTGCTGGACAACCAGATGCGCCACGGCCGCGCCGGGGTGAAGGTCTATCGCCCGTTCCGCAGCGACGAGGGCGCGCTGCTGCTGGTGGACCTGGGCTGGCGCGTGCTGCCCGCCGATCGCACGCTGCCGGTGCTGCCGCCGCCGCCCTCCCCGGTGGCCGTGCGCGGCCTGCTGGCGCCCGCGCCGGCGCCAGGGCTGGCGCTGGGGCCGGTGGCCAGCCCTGCCGGTCCGCAACGCTGGCTGGCCAGCCGCCTGCAGTCCGACGCGCTGGCCCCGCTGCTGGGCCTGCCCGGCCTGCCCACGCGCGTGCTGCGGCTGGATCCCGCGCTGCCGTTCGGCGACGAGCGCGATCTGGACCTGCTGCCCAACACGCTGCCGCCGCAGCGTCATCTCGGCTACGCCGTGCAGTGGTTCGGCCTGGCCCTGACCGTGCTGGTGGTGGCGCTGGTGCTGGAATGGCGCCGCCGCCGGCGGTAGTGACGGCCGCTGGCCGTCACCCACCCATCCCACCGGCACACCCTTCCCCAACATGAGAAAATGCTGCCCATGAACGCTGCTACGTCACCGCAGGACACCGCGCGCGGCAAGGGTCGCCGCACCCTGGTGCTGCTGTTCGTCCTGTTCTTCGGCGCGATGGCACTGGCCGGGGTGCTGCGTTTCTCCGGCTGGCAGCCGGCCGCCCACAAGAACGTCGGCCAGCTGCTGCAGCCGCCGGTTGACCTGCGCCTGCAGCCGCCCGTGCTGGCCAGCGGCGCGCCGTACGCCTGGAAGGGCGAAGAAAAGATCTGGCGCATCCTGGTCGCGCCGCCCGCCGCGTGCGCCGAACAGTGCGTCACTTTGTCGCAGGGACTGGCCAAGGTGTGGCAGCTGTTCGGCCATAACGCCGATAATGTAGAGATCCTTTGGCTGGGAACGCCGCCGGCGCCCCTGGCTGGAACCCCTGCACTGCGCGCGCTGGCACCTTCGCCGGCACTGCGCGCTGCATTGCCCGGTGTCGACGACCCGGCCGGCGTGCCGGTCTACATCGTTGATCCGAACGGCTTCGTGATCATGCGCCATGCGCCCGGCACCGACCTCGGTGGCCTGCGCAAGGACCTGTCCACGTTGCTGAAACTGAAGTGAGCCCTGTTTGATGAGCCTTTCCGCGCGTCCGGCGCTGCACCGCAATTTCCACCGCCTGGCGTGGTTCGCGATGATCATGACCGCGAGCACCATCCTGTTCGGTGCGTTCGTGCGCCTGTCCGATGCCGGCCTGAGCTGCCCTGACTGGCCGACCTGCTATGGCCAGGCCACCTGGCCGCAGCACGTGGAAGAGACCATCGGCCATCCGGCCGCGGACATCCGCCCGCTGGAAACGCACAAGGCGTGGCGCGAGCAGGTGCACCGCTTCCTGGCCGGCGCGTTGGGTATCGAAATCCTCACCCTGGCGCTGCTGGCCACCCGCCGCCGACGCTTCGGCAGCGCCGCGGTGGTCACCGCCTGCGTGCTGGTGGCCGCGGGCATCCCGTTGTACATGATGGGCTGGCATGCCACCGCCAGCGTGCTGGCGCTGCTCGGCGAGATGATCCTGCTGGTCGCCGCGTTCCGCTGGAGCAACAGCGACCTCGCCCGCGCCGCCGTGTTGACCCTGGCCGTGGTGATCTTCCAGGCGTTGCTGGGCATGTGGACCGTTACTTGGCTGCTCAAGCCGATCGTGGTGATGGGCCACCTGCTGGGCGGCATGCTGATGTTCGCGATGCTGGCCTGGATGGCCTGGCGCGCGACCCACCTGCCGATCACCCTGGCCGAAGCACCGAAGCTGAAGTGGCTGCTGCGCATCGGCATCGCCGTGCTGACCGCGCAGATCGCGCTCGGCGGCTGGGTCAGCGCCAACTACGCCGCGCTCGCCTGCGGCGGCGGCAGCCTGTCGCTGGACAATTTCCCGCGCTGTGCCAACCAGTGGTGGCCGCAGCAGAACTTCGCCGAAGGCTTCACCCTGTGGCGCGGCATCGGCGTGGATTACGAAGGGGGCATCCTGGATGGCGCCTCGCGCATCGCCATCCAGATGGGCCACCGCATGTTCGCCATCGTGGTGGCGGCGTACCTGCTCTGGCTGGGCGTGCGCCTGTTCCGTACGCCGAGCATGCGCGGCTGGGCGGTCGCCCTGATCGTCGGCCTCATCGCACAGGTCAGCTTGGGCATCGCCAACGTCAAGATGGCACTGCCGCTGCCGGTGGCGGTGCTGCACAACGGCGGCGCGGTGCTGCTGCTGTTCGTGATGGTCAGCCTGCTGGCCCGCCTGCGGGCACCGGACTGACGCCATGGCCAATTATCGTCAGTACTGGGACCTGACCAAGCCCAAGGTCGTCGCCCTCATCGTGTTCACCGCGCTGGTCGGCATGGTGCTCGCCATTCCCGGCGTACCCAGCTGGGAGCAGGTGCGCCTGGGCGCGCTCGGCTTCTTCGGCATCTGGCTCTCGGCCTCCGCTGCCGCAGCGATCAACCAGCTGCTGGATGCCAAGATCGATGCGCAGATGGCGCGCACCTCGTGGCGCCCGCTGGTGGTGGGCAAGGTCAAGCCGTGGCAGGTGCTGGCCTTCGCCGGTGCGCTGATCGTGCTGTCGATGACGATCCTGGTGGTGTGGGTCAACGTCATCACCGCCATCCTCACCTTCGCCTCGTTGATCGGCTATGCGGTTATCTACACCGTGTACCTCAAGCGTGCCACCTCGCAGAACATCGTCATCGGCGGGCTGGCCGGCGCGATGCCGCCGATGCTCGGCTGGGCCGCGGTCACCGGCATGCAGACCTCGGCCGACTGGTGGTATTCGGCGCTGCTGGTGCTGATCATCTTCATCTGGACCCCGCCGCATTTCTGGGCGCTGGCGATCTTCCGCCGCGAAGACTATGCCAAGGCAAAGATCCCGATGCTGCCGGTCACCCATGGCGTGGTGCATACACGCAGGCAGATCCTGGCCTATTCGATCGTGCTGGCGATCATCTGCGTGCTGCCGTACGTGGTCGGCATGAGCGGGCCGTTCTACCTGGGCGGGGCGATCGTGCTCAATGCCGTGTTCCTCTGGTACGCGTGGCGCATGCAGGACCCGCCGGACGAACTGTTCTCGATGAAGATGTTCAACTGGTCGGTGGTCTACCTGATGGCGCTGTTCGCCTTCCTGCTGGTGGACCACTGGATCCTGCCCTGGCTGTAATGCCCGGCCGGCAACAGCGCTGGCGGCCAGCGGCCGTCACTACCGGCGCGCGATGACCGTTGGTCGTCACCTGCTTCGGTAGCGCCGAGCCACGCTCGGCGGAATGTTCCAGGCGCCGCTGCAGGAAGCCGCCGAGCATGGCTCGGCGCTACATACCGGCGGGCCGCCTTGAATTGCGTGCAGTACGCCACCATCGCCTCCGTACCTACCCGAAGGAAGCGAGGTGGCACCGATGCACCGATGGATGCGTAGCGCCTGCACGTTGCTGTTGAGCCTGTTGCTGGCCAGTCCCGCGCTGGCCGATGAGACGACTGCCGCACAGATCCGCCAGCATGCCGGCGAACATCGCCTGCTGGTGATTGGCGAGTACCACGGCACGCGTGAAACGCCGTTGCTGGTGAGGCAGCTGGTCGATGACTACAGCCATGAGGGCGCGCCGGTGGTGCTGGCGCTGGAATTGCCGCGCGGCGAGAATCGGTTGCTGGCGGACTACGTGGAATCGAACGGTGATGTCTCGGCGCGCGATGCACTACGCACCAGCGGCTTCTGGACCGTGCGTGACGACCAGCATGATGGTCGTCGCAGCCGCGACATGCTCGATCTCATCGAAGCCGTACGCGTGCTGAAGGAGCATGGCCGCAGTGTGTCCGTGCTGGGCTACGACGTGGATTCCAGCGACGGGAGCAACCAGGTCCGGGACGACGCACTGGCCGCCGAACTTCGACGCGCATACCGGCGCTTGCCCGTGGATGGGACGATGCTGGTGCTGGCCGGCAACGTGCACGCCATGCGTCATCGACCGATGGATGCGCCAAAGGAAATGCAACAGCGACCGATGGCTTCGCAGCTCGTTGATCTCGACATGTACAGCGTCCGGCTGGAGGCCCTGCGGGGTGAGTTCTGGGCATGCATGCAACGCTGCCAGGCGCTGCCGCTGCGTGCACAGGCGGCGCGGCTGCCGCGCGTGGAAACGGCCGAAGATCGCATGTACGACCTGATCGTGTGGATGCCGGAATTCAGCGTGGCGCGGTTGTTTGATTGACGGCCAGCGGCCGTCACTACCGGCGCGCGCGGTGCCTCTGACCTGGGTAGCGCCGAGCCACGCTCGGCGGAATGCTACCGGGGCGAGCGCTAACGGCCAGCGGCCGTCACTACCGGGCTTACCGTGCTTCTTTGGCGTAGCGCTGGGCGATGATGCCGCACACGATCAACTGGATCTGGTGATAGATCATCACCGGCAGCACGATG
This sequence comes from Stenotrophomonas sp. SORGH_AS_0321, assembly GCF_031453215.1. Taxonomy (NCBI): domain Bacteria; kingdom Pseudomonadati; phylum Pseudomonadota; class Gammaproteobacteria; order Lysobacterales; family Lysobacteraceae; genus Stenotrophomonas; species Stenotrophomonas sp. SORGH_AS_0321. The sequence continues at coordinate 3,721,279 of NZ_JAVIZG010000001.1, read as the reverse complement.
GCGCCGAGGCTGCCGCCGGCGAACAATACCTTGGCGATCGGGATGCCGGTGGCGAGGCTCTTCTTGGAGCCGCAGAACACGATCGCGATCTCGTCTTCGCGGCTGAAATGCAGTTTGCGCGCGGCCAGCGTGATCAGCGGCATCGCGATGCCCAGCAGCACCGCCGCTACCACCGCGACCGCGGCCAGCGAGATCAGCGGGGTCTTCGACCACAGCCCTTCGGTCACCGCCGCGCCGAACGCCGAATACACCACCAGCAGGATGGTGGCCTGGTCGGTATAGCGCAGCAGGCCACGCTGGCGTTCCACCCAGCCGGCGATCCACGGACGCAGCAGGTGGCCGGCCACGAACGGCACCAGCAACTGCAGCATGATGCCGCCGATGGCCTGCAGCGGGTTGTGGACGCCGCCCTGGGTGCCGGCCAGCGCGGTCAGCAGCAGCGGCGTCAGGAACACCCCCAGAATGGACGACAGCGACGCGCTGCACACCGCCGCAGGCACGTTGCCGCGCGCCATCGAAGTGAACGCGATCGACGACTGCACGGTGGAGGGCAGGGTGCACAGGAACAGCACGCCCAAGTACAGCTCAGGGGTGAGCAGCCAGCCGGACAGCGGATGGAACAACAGGCCCAGCAGCGGGAACAGCACGAAGGTGCAGGCCAGGATCAGCAGGTGCAGCCGCCAGTGCAGCAGGCCGCCGATGACTGCCTCGCGCGGCAGGCGCGCGCCGTGGAGGAAGAACAGCAGGCCGATCGCCACGTTGGTGACATCGTCCAGTACCAGTGCGGCGGGGCCGGTCATCGGCAGCAGCGAGGCCAGCAGTACAGTGCCGAGCAGGGCGAGGGTGAAGTTGTCCGGTCGCAGTCGCGACCACCAGCGTGTCATGTCAGGCAGGCTCCTTGGCGGGCGCCCACGCGATCAGATGCGCAGGCTGGCGCGGGCCTTCAGCAGCTCGCGCATTTCGAACTTGTCAGTATCGTCCAAGCCGTGTTGTCGCTGCTTGGCGTTAAGGTCTTCGATGCGCTGGAACAGCAGCTGCTTTTCCAGCTGGCCCACCGCATCGTGCAGCTCTTCGGTCCACTTTGCTTCGTCGCCGGCCAGCGTCTGCGCGGCCAGCGTATGCAGCGATGCCTGCTCTTCGCGGCCATCGAAGTGTTCCAGCAGCGCGCCGGTGCTGATGTCCGGGCGCTGTTCCACCAGTGCCAGCAGTTCCAGCAGCAGCTCGATGCCGGGCAGGCGCAGGCCATGGAAATGGTGCTGGCCGCCCAGCGACATCGCCAGCGAAGGCTGCTGCAGCAGGATCGCGATCGCCGCGCGGACCAGGCTGCGCTTGGCCACCGGGGTCACCGGGCGGCCCGCCGCTGCGCGTGCGGCCGGCTGCGCACGCTGGGCGGAGTTGCCGCCCAGCCCGGTCAGCACGCCCAGCTGCTGCTTCATCAGGTCACCGAAGGCGCCATCGGGAATCTGCGCCAGCATCGGCCGGGCCCGTTCGGCCAGCCGTGCCTTGCCATCCAGCGTGCCCAGGTTGATCTCGCGGGTCAGCTCGTCGAAGAAGAACTGCGACAGCGGCGTCGCCTGTTTCAGGCGCTCGTCGAAGGCGGCGGCGCCTTCCTTGCGCACGATGGTGTCCGGGTCTTCGCCATCGGGCAGGAACAGGAAGAAACGCCTGGCGGCCATCCTTCATGCGCGGCAGCACCGACTCCAGCGCCTTCCAGCCGGCGCGCCGGCCGGCTGCATCGCCATCGAAGCAGAAGAACACGTCCGGCGCGTTGCGGAACAGCAACTCGGCATGGTCCGGGGTGGTCGCCGTGCCCAGCGTGGCCACCGCCTGGGTGACGCCGAACTGGAACAGGGAGACCACGTCCATGTAGCCTTCGACCACGATCAACCGCTCGATCTTCTGGTTGGCCTGGCGGACCTGCCACAGGCCGTACAGTTCGCGTCCCTTGTGGAACAGCGCGGTCTCGGGCGAATTGAGGTATTTCGGGCCGTCGTCCTTCTCGAACACGCGGCCGCCGAAGGCGATCACCCGGCCACGGCGGTCGAAGATCGGGAACATCACCCGGTCGCGGAACTTGTCGTAGACGTGACCGCGGTCGTTCTTGGAAAACAGGCCGGCGCGGTCGAGCAGCTTCATCCGCCGCTCGTCCTTGCCCAACGCGTCGCGCAGCCCGCTGTAGCCATCCGGCGCGTAGCCGATCTGGAAACGCGTGCGGTTGGCTTCGTCCACGCCGCGCCCGTCCAGGTAGGTGCGGGCCTTTTCGCTGTCCTCCAGGTTCTTCTGGAAGAAGCGCGCGGCCGCATCCAGCGCCGAATACAGTTCGCGGCCTTCGTCCTGCTGCTGGGCGTTGCGCGGGTTCTCGCTGCGCGGCACTTCCATGCCGACCCGCTTGGCCAGTTCGTCCACCGCATCGAGGAATTCGAGGCGGTCATAGTTCATCAGGAAGCTGATCGCGGTACCGTGCGCGCCGCAGCCGAAGCAGTGGTAGAACTGCTTGGTGGGCGATACGGTGAACGAGGCCGAGCGTTCGTCATGGAACGGACAGCGCGCCGAATATTCCTTGCCTTGGCGCTTCAGCGGAACGCGGCTGCCCACCACCTCGACGATGTCGGAGCGGGCCAGCAGGTCATCGATGAAAGCGTCTGGAATGCGGGCCATGGCAACCGGCAGGGCACCGCCGGAAGGCAGTGCGGGCGAACGGAAAGTCCGCCTAGTTTACCCGTTGCCGGCGGCCGCGCCCGGCTTGGGCGGCACGATGCCGGCGGCAGCCAGGTGGTGCTCTGCCCGCAGTCTCTCGTCGATCACCGAGGTCATCAGCGCGCCGACGAAGAACACCACCATGGCGTAGTAGATCCACACCAGCGAAATCACCAGCGCGCCCATCGAGCCGTACGCGCTGCCCGGCGCCACCTGCGCGATGTACACACCGATCCCATAGCGCCCCAGCGCGAACAACGCCGAGGTGATGGCACCGCCGATGAAGGCCTGGCGCCAAGCCACGCGCCGGTCCGGCAGGTAGTGGTACATGAAGGCGAAGGCCACCGTGTACAGCAGCAGCGTGCTGATGTAGCCCAGCGCGGGCAGCAGCGAAGGCAGCTGCGCGAAGGCTACCTGCAGCATGGTGGTGGCGGTCATCGACACCACCAGCAGCAGGCCCAGCGCCAGCACCACGCCGAAGGAGAACACGCGCTTGCGCAGCCACGCGGCCAGCCCGTCCAGGCGTTCGCCGTTGGTACGGAAGATCAGGTTCAGCGCGCCCTGCAACTGGGCGAACACCGCCGTGGCACCGATGAACAGCAGCAGGGTGCTCCAGATGCCGGCCAGCGAGCCGATGCTGGGCTGCTGGTCGGCATTCTTCAACACGGTTTCGGCGACCACCGCCACGCTGCTGCCGGCAGCCGTGCCGATCTGGTCGACCAATGCCTGCTGGGCCGGCGGGTACAGCGATGCGGTCAGCCACAGCAGCAGCACCAGCAGCGGCGCCATCGACAACAGGGCGTAGAAAGACACCGCAGCGGCCTGGCTCAGCACGTCCACTTCGATGAAGCGGTTGAGCACCGCCATCGGGAAACTGCGGTTGAGCCGGTCCACGTACTTGCGCATGGCATGCGGGACAGCGCGGTGCGGATCGGCGGCGGCGGGGGCGTTGGTCGGATCGGACATGCGGGCTGTTTTACCAGCGGCAGGTCGAAGAAAGGGTGAAGCGTGGGGCAGGGGAGCGCCAAGACATGCCCGGCGGCTTGCCGTTACGGCGTTGCAATGCGGTCGGCCGAGCGGGGCTCGGCGCAACCGGGGCAGGCGTTCGCGTCAGCCTGCGAGCTGCTGCTTGACCAGCTTGGATACCAGGCCCATGTCGGCCTTGCCGGCGACCTTCGGCTTCAGCGCGCCCATCAGCTTGCCGATGTCGGCCGGGCTGGTCGCGCCGGTCTCCGCCACGGCGGCCTGGATGGCAGCGACGATCTCGGCTTCGCCCATCTTGGCCGGCAGGTAACGCTCGATCACCACCATTTCCTCGCGCTCGATCTGCGCCAGGTCTTCGCGGTTGGCCGCTTCGTACTGGCTGATCGAGTCCTTGCGCTGCTTGACCATCTTGTCCAGCACGGCAATCACGGCGGTGTCGTCCAGCTCGATGCGCTCGTCCACTTCCTTCTGCTGGACGGCGGCCTTGATCAGGCGGACCACGCCCAGGGTGTGCTTGTCGCCGCTCTTCATGGCGGCCTTCATGTCGTCGGTCAGCTTCAGCTTCATGCTCATGGAGCACCTCGTGTGTCGTAAGTCAGGCAAATGGGGGGCGCCGTGGCGGCGGCCCGGGAACGCAAAAAGCCGGCGACGCTTGCGCGTGCCGGCTTCTTCCCCACCGCGACAGGCAGAACCTGTCGCCATGAGTGCGTCCGATCAGTACAGGCGCTGACGCTTGGTGACGTCGCGCGACGAACGGCGCAGCTGACGCTTCACTGCAGCAGCAGCCTTGCGCTTACGTTCCTGGGTCGGCTTTTCGTAGAACTCGCGCTTACGGGTTTCGGCCAGCACACCGGCCTTTTCGCAAGTGCGCTTGAAGCGGCGAAGAGCAAACTCAAAAGGTTCGTTCTCGCGGACTTTGACGCTGGGCATGGAATCTCCGGACACTGTGTAGAACCGGGTCTATACCCGGCGAGCCGCACATTATAGCGGCGCTTCGACAAACTGCAAGCATCCCGGCCTGAATACGGGCCGGTTTTCTTGCATCTCAAGGGCCTGCATCGCCCCTGAGGAGCACGCAGGGGGCGCATAATACACCACATGCGAGTACTTGGTATTGAATCATCGTGCGATGAGACCGGCGTGGCGGTGTATGACACCGACCTGGCCGGCATCGAAGCCCTGCGCGCCCACGCGGTGTACAGCCAGATCGCGCTGCACGCCGAATACGGCGGCGTGGTGCCGGAACTGGCCAGCCGTGACCATGTGCGCAAGCTGCTGCCGCTGATCCGGCAGACGCTGGACGAAGCCGGCATGACGGTCGGCGACATCGACGGGGTGGCCTACACCGCCGGTCCCGGCCTGGTCGGCGCGCTGCTGGTCGGTGCCGGCGTGGCGCGTTCGCTGGCCTGGGCGCTGGAGGTGCCGGCCGTGGGTGTCCACCATATGGAAGGCCACCTGCTGGCGCCGCTGATGGAAGACGACCCGCCGCAGGCACCGTTCGTGGCGTTGCTGGTGTCCGGCGGCCATACCCAGCTGGTGGCGGTGGATGCCATCGGTAAATACCGGTTGCTGGGTGAGACGCTGGACGATGCCGCCGGCGAAGCCTTCGACAAGACCGCCAAGATGATGGGCCTGCCGTATCCGGGGGGGCCGCAGCTGGCCGCGCTGGCCGAACAGGGCCGACCGGGCGCCTACCGTTTCTCGCGCCCGATGACCGACCGCCCCGGGCTGGACTTCAGCTTCTCCGGGCTGAAGACCCAGGTACTGCTGGCCTGGCGCGACAGCGACCAGAGCGAGCAGACCCGCGCCGACATCGCACGTGGCTTCGAAGATGCCGTGGTCGAGACCCTGGTGATCAAATGTGGGCGCGCGCTGGAAGCGGCCGGCACCAATGTGATCGTGGTGGCCGGCGGGGTCGGGGCGAACAAGCGCCTGCGCGTGCGGCTGCAGGAAATGGCCGCCAAGCTGGGGGGCAGGGCATGCTTCCCGCGCCCGGCGTTGTGCACCGACAACGGCGCGATGATCGCCTTTGCCGGCGCACTGCGCCTGCAGGCCGGGCAGCACAATCCGCCGCGCGTGGACGTCACCCCGCGCTGGGACATGGCGACGCTGTCGGCGGTGTGATCGGCAGCGCACCGGCCATTGAATGTTCTGATAATGGCCGCTTGGACGCTGGTTGATGCTTGCGTGAGTGCAATACTCGTTCATGCCTGATCGAACCGAGGAATGCCTCATGCGCATGGTCCATCCGAAATTCGTCGTGACACGGCAGATGGTGCGCGATGCCAATGCTCGCCTGATAGCACGATCTTCCCTTCGCGGCGCAGAGGCCCCACTGCGGCTTCCCTTGAGGTTGAGCCGCGAGATGATCGATCGCGCCGGCAGGATTGCGTTCGGGTCGTTGAAGCGCGGTTGATGCAGTGATGTCCGATCGTCTGACCTTCGCAAGGCTGGTCAACGATTAGGGCGATATGGCCGGTTCATGTCGCCTATGCCCTGTACACGCGTGACAAGTTGACCTTCATCGAGACATTTCGCCTGGACAAGGGGCGGCTCCCGAGGGACGACGAGCTTGATGCATTCATCGTCACTGCCAACCTTGACCTGCGTGTGTCGGCCTATCGGTCCGAGGCTGAGCGATCACTTGAGGTGTTCGTTCAGGAGGTGCTGGAGGAGTCGACAGGGGAAATCGCACGGCTCTATCAGCGCGAGCTTTGTCGCCAACTTGCCCGCAGCAGGTCGTTCATCCGCGCTGTTGCCGAGAATCTTGCGGCTAACCTGCTCGCAGCGGCCTGTGTCGCGGTGGCGGCAGTGGTTCTCTACGGGTCGCGTATTGGTTTCGGCAATCTCGTGGCCGATGTTTTTGGATACCACGTCATTCCAACGCCCAGCGACCCGCCCCTACGCCCGGGGGGCGGGGATCTCCCAGCCGTGCCTGCAAACCACTGAGAAGAGACGGCCCCGCTGTTCATCCCACGTCTCTGCACCCCGCGGCCTGTCCCGTTACCATGACCGCCTCTTTCGTGTGGCAGGCATCATGGACAAGGTATTCATCGAAGGGCTGGAAATCGACGCCCTGATCGGTATCTACGACTGGGAACGACGGATCCGCCAGACGCTGGTGTTCGACCTGGAAATGGGCTTTGACAACCGTCGTCCGGCCGCCACCGACAACATCGAGCACACCCTTAATTACAAAGCCGTCAGCAACCGGCTGCAGGAGTACGTGCGGGCCTCGGACTTCGGCCTGGTGGAAACCCTGGCCGAGCGCTGCGCGGAGATCGTGCTGCAGGAATTCGACGTGCAGTGGCTGCGGCTGAAGCTCAGCAAGCCCGGTGCCGTACGCGGTGCGCGCGCCGTCGGCGTGATCATCGAGCGCGAACGGGCCCTGTAACCCGGCAGTGCCGGCCCCGGTCGGCTACCGGAAACCAAAAAACGACCTACAAGAAGGAGGCGACCTGGTGGTGGATGCGGTAGTGGTGGTGAATTGGCTGGACAGCCTGCAGGATTCGTTGGCGCCGTATCCCGGAGCCTATCTCGCGCTGATGCTGTCGGCGCTGGTGATCGCCGCCGCGCTGGCCAACTGGGTCACCAAGCGCATCCTGCTGCGTGGCCTGCGCCGCCTGCTCGCCCGCCTGCCGGGGGCTGATTCCGGCCGCGGCAGCAATGTGATGCGGGTGATCTCCCGGCTGTCGAATGTGGTGCCCAGCCAGGTCATCGCCTCGGGCATCACCTACGTGCCGGACCTGCCCGGCGGGCTGGTGGCGTTCATCGTCGCGGCCTGCCAGGCCTGGGCCATCCTGACCGTCTCGATGGCACTGTCGCATGCACTGGATGCCGCCAACGATCTGTACGAGCGTCGGCCGGACGCGCGCAACAAGCCGATCAAGGGCTACCTGCAGGTCGCCAAGATCGTCATTTTCGCGATTGCCGGGCTGGCGATCGTGGCGACGCTCGCCGGCGTGGAACTGCGTTACCTGGTGACCGGCCTGGGCGCGGCTACCGCGGTGCTGATGCTGATCTTCCAGGACACCATCCTGTCGCTGGTGGCCAGCGTGCAGATCAGCGGCGATGGCCGGATCCGCCTGGGTGACTGGATCGAGATGCCCAGCCAGAACGCCGATGGCGACGTCATCGACATCGCGCTGCACACCGTCACCGTGCAGAACTTCGACAAGACCATCACCACCATCCCGACCAAGAAGCTGGTCACCGAATCGTTCAAGAACTGGCGTGGCATGCAGGAGTCCGGCGGCCGCCGGATCAAGCGCGCGCTGTTCCTGGACCAGCACAGCGTCGGTTTCATGGACGCCGAGGCACGCGCGCGGGTCGGCCAGTTCGCCCTGCTGGCCGATTACCTGCACGAAAAAGATGCCGAGCTGGACCAGTGGAACGCGCAGTTGCGCGCGCAGGGAGCCGGTGAGATCAACAGCCGGCGGGTCACCAACCTGGGCACCTTCCGCGCCTACGTCGAGCGCTATCTGCGCAGCCACGCGGGGATCAACACCGACATGACCCTGCTGGTGCGCCAGTTGCAGCCCACCACCGAAGGCCTGCCACTGGAGCTGTACTGCTTCACCCGCAGCGTGGCCTGGGCCGAGTACGAAAGCGTGCAGTCGGATGTCTTCGACCACCTGCTGGCAATCCTGCCGGCCTTCGGGCTGCGCGTGTTCCAGGCTTCCAGCGACGCGATGCTGATGGACGCCCGGGCCCGCAGCGCCGACGTGGGCCGCCTGGCGGCCCCGGAACAGCCGTCGACCCCACCCGCCACCCCGGCGCCCGGCATGCTTTAAGCTGACCCCGGCCGCGCCGTCGCACTCAGCGCGGGCGGAAAACATGAACGCAGAAGATGCGCACTTTTGTGCCCGGTACCTTTAGAATGCCGGCACTGAAAACGTTTACATCAAGGACACCCGGTGGCTTCCGAACGTATCGAATCCCTCATTGCGCAGATGACCGTGGAAGAAAAGGTCGGTCAGCTGGGCGTGTTCGCCGACATGGTTCGTCCCTTTGCCCCGGACGTGAACCCGGAAGCCAACGTCAGCAACGCTGACCAGGTGCTGCAGCAGGTGCGCGACGGCAAGGTCGGCTCGCTGTTCAACGGCGTCGGCGCCGAGCTGGGCCGTCGCATCCAGCAGGTGGCGATCGAAGAAAGCCGCCTCGGCATCCCGGTCATCCTGGCCGCCGATGTCATCCATGGCATGCGTACCGTGTTCCCGATCCCGCTGGGCGAAGCGGCCAGCTTCGAACCGGAACTGGCGCGCCGCACCGCCCGTGCCACCGCCGTGGAAGCCACTGCGGCCGGCCTGCACTGGACCTACGCACCGGCCGTGGATATCGCCCGCGACCAGCGCTGGGGCCGTGGCGCGGAAGGCGCCGGCGAAGACGTGGTGCTGGGCTGTGCGTTCGCCGCCGCCCGCGTGCGCGGCTTCCAGGGCGATGACCTGCGTGCGCACGATGCGCTGCTGGCCACGCCCAAGCATTTCGCCGCCTATGGCGCGGTGATGGCCGGCATGGAATACAACATGGTGGACATTTCGCCGCAGACCCTGCGCGACGTGCACCTGCCGCCGTTCAAGGCTGCCTTCGATGCCGGCGCGATCACCGTGATGTCCTCCTTCAACGACATCAACGGCGTGCCGGCCAGTGCCAACGCCGAACTGCTGACCGACATCCTGCGCGGTGAGTGGAACTTCCCCGGCGTGGTGATTTCCGATTACACCGCCGACATGGAACTGGTCGCCCACGGCTATGCCGCCGATGACCGCGATGCCACCGCCAAGGCGTTCACTGCCGGCCTGGACCTGAGCATGCAGAGCGGCTTCTACGCCGAACACCTGCCGGGCCTGGTGGAAAGTGGTGAAGTGCCGATGGCGGTGCTGGACGAAGGCGTGCGCCGCATCCTGTGGCTGAAGGAAACCATCGGCCTGTTCGATGATCCCTACCGCTCGCTGGACCCGGCGCGCGAAGCGGACGATTCGCATATCGCCGCGCATGACGCGCTGTCGCGCGATGCGGCACGTCGCTCCATCGTGCTGCTGAAGAACGAACAGTCGGCGCTGCCGCTGCGCCGCGACGGGCAGAAGATCGCGCTGATCGGCCCGTTCGTGCAGGACCGCGAAAACATCGAAGGCTGCTGGACCCTGTTCGGCGACAAGAGCCGCTACGTGGACCTGGAAACCGGCGTGCGTGCCGCCATCGGCGATGAAGCGCTGCTGGAAGTGGTGCCGGGCTGCGAACTGGAAAGCGGCATCGCCGGTGGCATCGAAGCGGCCGTGGCCGCCGCGCTGCGCGCCGACGTGGTGGTGCTGGCACTGGGCGAACCGCAGCGTTACAGCGGCGAAGCCCAGTCGCGCGTGGAGATCACCCTGCCGCCGGCCCAGCAGGCGCTGGCCGAAGCGGTCGCGATGGCCGGCAAGCCGATGGTGGTGCTGCTGCGCAATGGCCGGGCGCTGGCCCTGCAGGGCGCAGTGCGCAATGCGCAGGCGGTGGCCATCACCTGGTACCTGGGCACCCAGACCGGGCACGCCGTGGCCGATGTGCTGTTCGGGGATTACAACCCGTCCGCGCGCCTGCCGGTGAGCTTCCCGCAGGTGTCCGGCCAGCAGCCGTACTTCTACAACCATCCGCGTACCGGTCGCCCGGAATTGCCGACCATGTCCGAGTTCAAGGCACGCTGGCGCGAGATCCCCAACGAGCCGCTGTATGCCTTCGGCCATGGCATCAGCTACACCAGCTTTGCCTACGGCGTGCCGCAGCTGAGCAGCACCCGGCTGGGCTGGAATGACACGCTGACGATCACCACCACGCTGACCAACACCGGCAGCGTGGCCGGCGAAGAAGTGGTGCAGCTGTACATCCACGACCGCGTGGCCAGCCGCGTGCGGCCGGTGCGCGAGCTCAAGGACTTCCGCAAGGTGATGCTGCAGCCCGGTGAATCGACCGAGGTGAGCTTCAGCGTGCAGCGCTCGCAGTTGGCCTTCACCGGCCGCGATGGCGTGCTACGTGCCGAAGCGGGCCTGTTCGACCTGTGGGTGTGCGCATCGGCGATCAGCGGCTCCCCGGTGCAGTTCGAGCTGCTCGCCGACTGAGGGTGCTGACGCGTCCGGCCTGTCCGGACGCGCTGGTTGTTGCCTGGAATGGGCCTGGGACCGGGCCTGCGCGGGCCATGCATGCCCGGCTCACGTTGGCGCCGCTAGGCTGGGTGTCTTCGTTCCTGCCGGAGTCGTGCATGCGCCTGTCCCGTTCATTCACCTTGCCGCTGTTGCTGGCCACCCCGTTCTGGCTGGTCGCCTGTTCGCAGGCAGATGCGCCTGCCGCGCCTGCCGATGCTGCGCCGCCGCCGATGTCCGCTGCCGCAGGCCCGAGTGAAACGCCGGATGACCCGATCGTGGCACCGTCTCCGAACGAGCCGACCGCCCCGTTCGTGCCGGCAGATGCCGCCCAGGCGCCGCCTGCCGAATCCGGCCCGAACGCACCGGCCGACGCGGCCGCACCGGGTACCGGCGATGCGCGCGGGCGAATCGAGCGCGTGCTTGGCGATGCCGACCAGTACGAAACCGTGTTCAAGGCGTTGCAGCAAGGTGTTGCCGGCGATGACCGCGCGGCCGTGGCCGCGCTGATGCGCTATCCGTTGCGCGTGGACACTGGCGGCAGCAAGCGTGAGGTGCCTGATGCGGCGACGTTCCAGCGCGAATACGAGCGCATCATCACCGCCCCGGTGGCCCGTGCGATCAGCGCGCAGTCCTTCGACACCGTGTTCGCCAACCAGCAGGGCGTGATGATCGGCAACGGTCAGGCCTGGTTGAACGGCACGTGCTTGGACAAGGCCTGCAGCCGCACCGACGTCAAGGTGGTCGCCCTGCAGGAATGACCGGTAGCGGCGAGCGCAGCGGCAAGGGCAACGGCGTGACGACCAACGGTCGTCACCCACCAAGGGCATGACGGCCAGCGGCCGTCACTACCGACATGAAGGCCGGTAGCGCCAAGCCATGCTCGGCGAGCGCAGCGGCAGGCGCAACGGCGTGACGACCAAGGGTGGTCACCCACCAGGGGCGTGACGGCCAGCGGCCGTCACTACCGGGTCAGCTCTTCGGGGTGAGCTTCAGCAGCTTGCCGTTCTTGCCGTCTTCAAGCACCCACACCGCGCCATCGGGACCCTGTTCCACTTCACGGATGCGTGCGCCCATGTCGAAACGTTCGGCTTCGCGTGCGTTCTCGCCGTCGAAGCTCACGCGTACCAGCGCCTGCGATGACAGGCCGCCGATGAAGCCGCTGCCCTTCCACTGCGGGAACAGGTCCCCGCTATAGATTATGAAGCCAGCCGGCGAGATCACCGGGTTCCAGGTCACCTTGGGGGCGGCGAATTCGGGGCGGGTGGAATGGTCAGGAATCGGGCGGCCATCGTAGTGGTCACCGTTGGATACGATCGGATAGCCGTAGTTCTCGCCGCGGGTGATCAGGTTCAACTCATCGCCACCGGCCGGGCCCATCTCGTGCACCCACAGCTTGTTGTTGGCATCGAACGCGATACCCAGCATGTTGCGATGGCCCAGCGACCACACCTGCGCCGCGACTCCGCCCTGCGAAGCAAACGGATTGTCAGCCGGCACCGATCCGTCGTCATTCAGGCGGATCAGCTTGCCGAGGTTGCTGGCCATGTCCTGTGCAGGGTCGAACTTCTGCCGTTCGCTGGAGGTGATCCACAGCTTGCCGTCCGGACCGAAGGCGATGCGATGACCATAGTGGCCGTTGCCGCTGACTTTCGCGTCCTGGCGCCAGATCACCGAAACGTCCTGCAGCGTGCCGGCACCGCTGGCATCGAGCACCAGCTTGGCGCGCGCCACGGCGGCGCCGCGGGTGTTGTTGCTGCCTTCTTCGGCGTAGCTCAGGTACACCAGCTGATTGCTGGCGAAGTCGGGGTGAAGCACCACGTCACCGAAGCCGCCCTGGCCGCCGTAGGCAACCTTAGGGCCACCGGTGATTTCATGCTTGGTCCTGCTGGTGAGATCCAGGTGCTGCAGGCGCCCGGCTTTTTCGGTGACCAGCAGGCTGCCGTCGGGCAGGAAGGTCATTGCCCACGGCTCGTCTAACGTGGCGAATTCGGTGGCGTTGAACGCGCTGAAGGATTTCTGCGCCGGTGCAGCGGCCGCAGGCGCGGGCGCGTCCTGGCTGGCGGCGCCACAGGCCGTGGTGGCAAGCATCGGGGTCAGGCCGATGGCCAGGGTGAGAAGCAACTTACGGGTCATGGGTATCTCCAGGCGGGGATGCGGATGGCCAACCCCCTCTGTATACCATTGCGACCGTGCACGCCGCAGCGTCCCCTGAATGGTGGGACGCTGCGGCCTTGTGGTGGATCAGGTGCGACGCATCAGATGCCGCGCGTCGGGCCCTTGTCCAACCGCGGATCGGCAAGCAGCGCATCTTCCCAGCCGCGTTTCACCGCATGCTGCGCCTGCAACCACTCCAGTCGGCTTTCGCCACGTTCGGCTGCCCAGCGCGTCTGCAGCTCGCGCTCCACTTCTTCATACGCACGGATGACATCCTGTGCGCGTGACTGGTGGCCCAGCCGGTAGGCGGGTTCGTAGTCATCGAAGGACGAGCTGGCATCGTAATAGGGCTCGCTCGGATAGCGCTCACGCCAGTAGTTGGCAAAGGCTTCGCGCTGTACGCCGTCTTCCGGCACGCGGCCGGGGATCTGATAATCGGGGCTCATTCGTCGGCTCCGTCTGTGGTCGTTGGATGAGGCTCCATCCTGACAACGGGCCGGTTAACGGCCCGGACCCGGCGCGTGAGCGCAGCGTAGAGCCGATCCGCCGGCCACCGACGCATCAACCGTCCTTGCGCGGGAACAGGTAGATCACCGCGCCCACGGCGAAGGCGGCCAGCGCGGCCAGGATGTTCGCCCAGCTGGCGCTGGCAAACAGCGCCAGGCACAGCACCAGCGCCAGGACCGGAATCAGCGGACCTCCCGGCAGCTTCAGCGCGCCCGGGCGGTCGGCGTAGCGCTTGGCCAGCACCAGCACCGCGGCGGCCGTGCCGATATAGGCGAACAGCCGCGTGGTCATCGACAGCAGCGCCAGTTGCACGAACGAACCGCTCAGCGCCAGCAGCAGCGAGATGATGCCCTGGCACAGGATCGCCGCCGCCGGCGTGCGGAAGCGCGGATGCACGTGGGCCAGCACCTTCGGGCCATAGCCATCGGCGGCCAGTGCATACAGGAAGCGCGGGCCCATCATCATCGTGTTGCTGTTGGTGCCCAGGATGGAGATCGTCGCGCCCACGGTCAGGATCAGCGCCAGGGCCTCGCCGCCGAAGCCCGCTGCGGCATCGGCCAGCGGCGTGGCCGAGCCGGCCAGGCCGGGCAGGGTGCCCTGCGCCACGATCTGCACCGCGGCGTAGATTACGGTGACGGTGATGATCATGGTGATCAGCGCGAACGGGATGTCACGCCGCGGATTGCGGTACTCGCCCGCGGCGGCCGGGATGTTTTCGAAGCCGGCATAGGCATACAGCAGCAGCAGCGCCGCCTCGCCCATGCGCTGCAGGTCGTGCGGGTCCGGACGCTGGCCGGAGAACGCCAGCTGCGGGTCGATGTAGAACGCACCGATGGCCACGAACAGCAGCAGCGGCACCAGCTTGCCGATCACCAGCACCACCCCGGTGCGTGCCGCCGAGCGCACGCCGATGATGTTGACCCCGGTCAGGAAGGCGAGCGACAGCACGATCACCGCGATGCGCCCACCGCCGCTGCCGGCCAGCGGCCAGAAGCGCGCCACCGCATCGGCCAGCGCGTTGCTCAGGGCCGCCGCCGAACTGATGCGGGTCAGCCAGATCATCCAGCCGATCTCGAAACCGGCGAAGCGGCCGAAGGCCTCGCGGGCATACAGGTAGCTGCCGCCAGGTTCGTCGAAGTAGCTGGCGGCCTGCGCGTAGCACAGCACCAGCAGCGCGACCACGACGCCGGCAGCAAGCACGCCCCACAGGCTGAACGGCCCGAGCAGCATCACCGTGGCGGCCGGCAGCAGGTAGATGCCACTGCCGATCACATCGTTGATGGACAGGCCAACGATCTGCCAGCGGCTGACCGCGCGCTGCAGGCTGGGGGTGGGCCGGGTGTCCGGCGCGCTCACCGGGCGTGGCCGTTGGCAGCGGGCAGGGCAGGCAGCTGCCATGCCTGCTGCAGGCGCGCGTATTCGTCGTGCGGCAGCAGCACGAACACCGGCGCGCTGCGCGGATCCAGCCAGGCCAGCAGCTGCTGCATGTGCGCGGCGGTCATCGCGGTGCAGCCGGCGGTGGCCTCGCCTTCCCTGCGCCACAGGTGGGCGAAGATGCAGCTGCCCTGGCCGGGCACGTTGCGCGGGTTGTGGTTGATCACGAAGCCCTGCTGGTAGCGCACGTCGCCGTGGTTGTGCAGGTCAAGCCGCATCGGTTCGGTAGACCCTTCCACGGCCTCGGCGCCGACCCGCCCGGCATCGACGATGCGGTTGTAGTACGGCGAATCCGGCACGTCCATGCAGTAGCTGCTTTCCTGCATCGGCTGCCAGGGCAGGGCGGTGTCCGCCTGCGCTGCGTAACCGAACGCGGTGCCCAGCGCGAACACCCCGGCCGGGCTGCGCCCATCGCCTTCGCGCTTGCTCGGCAGCGCGTCCGTCGCTGGATGCAGACCGATGCCCCAGGCGCTGCCGCTGCGGCCCAGGGCCACGTCGAACGCGGCGCCTTCCGGCTTCCAGCCGTGGTCGGTGCGGGCGAACGCCTGCAGGCGTCCCTGCGTGCTGTCCCAGCCTTCGCTGGTGACCACCACCACCTGCCTGGCACCGTCCAGCGGGCTGGCTGCCCACGCCGGACCGGCCAGTAACAGGGCTGCAACGGCAAGGCAACGCAACAGCGACTTCATGGGCGGCTCCGGTCAGGTATCCAGCAGGTGTTCGATGCGTTCCAGGTTCACCGCCAACTGGCGGTTGCGATCCGGATTGGCGTCGCACAACAGCACGAAAACAAAATCCAGCAGGGACTGCAAGGACGCACGGTACAGCACCTGCGCCATGTGCGGCGCGCGGTCTTCGGCGCATACCGCAAGCGAGGCATCGGCATGGGCGCGCAGCGGATTGGCGGTGTGCCGGGTGATCGACACGACCTTGCCGCCCAGGTCCTGGAACTGCCGCGACAGCATCGACAGCTGTGGCAGCTTGCCGAACTCGGAGAACACCAGCATCACGTCACCGGGACGCGCAGCGGACAGGTTGGCCAGCATCAGGATCGGATCGGCGTGGTGCACCACCAGCATGCCCAGCAGGGACAGCCGCATCGCGAATTCGCGCGCGTACAGGCCATCGTCGCCCAGCCCGTACACGAACAGCTTGGGCGCCGCATCGACCAGGGCGACGATGCGCTCCACGTCGGCCTGCGGATTGGCCGCCCGCGTTTCGTCCTCGGCTGCCGCCTTGCTGGCCTGCAGCGCCTGGGCAATGCGCAGGTACCCGTCCAGCCCTTCGGCGACCGCAGGCGGTGAGGCCGGCGCGGCGCCGCTGCGGGCCACGTCCTGGCCGATGGAGAATTTCAGGTCCGGATAGCCCCTGAAACCCAGCTTCTGCGCGAACTTGACCACGCTGGACTGACTGATGCCCAGCGCGCTGGCCAGCTGCTGCGAGGAGTAATCGCGCAGCAGGTGCGCGTTCTCAAGGATGAAATCCGCGATGCGGCGCTCGATCGCCGACATCTGTCCGCGCTCGGCGCGGATCTTCAGCAGCGGCGGCATGCAGCAGCATCCAGGGCGTTGCCGCAGCGGACCGCACTCACGCCAGCCTCTCCAGTCCACGTACTTCGGTGATGCCCAGCCCCGGCGCGTCGCTGATGCTGATTTCCGATTCGTTGAAGGTCACTCCGCCGCTGACCGGGTCGAACTGGCCCAGCGACGGCCCATCCAGGTCGACCTTGGTGATCACATCGCTTTTGGCCACCGCCAGGTGCACCGCGGCGGCCACGCTGATGCTGGATTCGATCATGCAGCCGATCATGCATGGCACGCCGTGGATGGCGGCGATGTCGGCGATGCGGATCGCATTGGACAGCCCACCGGTCTTCATGAGTTTGATGTTGACGATGTCCGCGGCGCGCTGCTGGATCAGGTCGATCACCTGGCTGGGATTGAACACGCTCTCATCGGCCATCACCGGCGTGTTGACCCGGTCGGTGACGTACTTCAGGCCGGCGATGTCAGCCGCCTTGACCGGCTGCTCCAGCAGTTCCAGCACCACTCCGGCCTCTTCCAGTGCACGCATCGCCTGCACCGCCTGCTTGGCGGTCCAGCCCTGGTTGGCATCCAGCCGCAGCAGCGCACGGCCCTGCACGGCGGCATGGATGGCCTTGACCCGTTCGATGTCCAGGCCGATGTCCTTGCCGACCTTGATCTTCAGCGATTCGAAGCCGCGATCAAGCGCGGACAGGGAGTCGGCGACCATCTTGTCGATGTAGTCCACGCTGATGGTGATGTCGGTGGTGATCACCGGATCGCCACCGCCGAGCATCTGGTACAGCGGCGCGTCGTGCAGCTGCGCCCACAGGTCGTACAGGGCGATTTCCACCGCGGCCTTGGCGCTGCTGTTGCGTTCCATCGACGACTGCACCAGGGCGCACAGGCGGTTGAGGTTGGCCACGTCCTGGCCGACCAGCCGCGGCTTGATGAAGTGGCGGATCGCTTCGATGATCGACCCGTGCGTATCACCGGTGATCACCGCGGTCGCCGCCGCTTCACCGTAGCCGGTGTGGCCGGTGTCGGTGCGGATCATCACCACCACGTCCTCGACGGTGTCGACGGTGCGCAGCGCGGTCTTGAAGGGTGTCTTCAGGGGCACGCGCAGCATGCCCAGTTCGATATCGGTGATTTTCATCAAGGCGTCTGTCGCGTGCTCTGCGGGCGCACCCGCTGGATGTTGGTGATGCGGTCGATGTAGCGCAGGTCATCGCTGGCCATCATCGGCTCCAGCGGGGTGACCGATACACCGTTCAAGTGCGCCTGGATGCGGGTGCCGTCCTCGCCTTTCCAGCTGCCACCGGCGGTGTCATGGATCACCCAGGTACGGCCGTCGACGTGGCCGATCGCCATCATCACGTGGCCGGGGATGTACACCAGGTCGCCCACCTGCAGTTCGGCCACGGCGCGCTCGCGTCGGGCGGCGCCGTCCTTTTCGGTGAAGGCGATGCGATCCAGCGCCGGGCTGATGCCCTGCGCGCTGGTATTGCGCGGCAGCAGCACGCCGGCGCTGCGGTAGATCTCCGAAACGAAGCCGCTGCAGTCGCGGGTGTCGTAGTCGTGGCCCCAACCGTAGCGCTCGCCCAGGAATTTGTACGCCTGGGTGAGCAGGGTGCGTGGGGTCAGCGGCAGGTAATCGGCGCTGCTGTCCTGCGAACGCGGCAGCAGCGCGGGCACCAGCTTCAGCGCGCCATCGGCTTCGCGCACGGGCAGCTGCACCACCCAGCTGGCGTGCGCCTGCTGGCCGTTGACCGCCTGCGCCGGCGACCACTGCGCCAGCACCGGCAGGCGCACGCCCATGTCCAGCTGCAGGCGCGAAACGCGCGGCTCTTCCGGCGTGAACGCGGTATGCGCCACTGCACCGGTGATCACCCGGTACGGGCCGGTCGCGGCGTAACCCAGCACCGTGTCCCTGCTGCCGGTGGCCACGTACTGCGCTTCGATCCACGCGCTGTAACGCTCGCTGTGGACGAACAGCCAGGCGCCATCGGCGCTGCGGTGGACCACCGCGACCTTGTCGCCGGGGAACAGCGCCGATTCCTGGAACCGGTCGATATCGGTGTTTTCAGTGCTGCTGAAAACACGCTGCCGGGTCGGGAAGGTGCGCAGCGCCGCGCGGTGCACCACCAGCCCGTACTGCGGCGCGGTGCGGGCGGGCAGCCTGTCCAGCGCGAGGTTGGCTTCGATGTCGGCCCGCTGGCCGGCCGGGATCCCGGTGCCGTGGGCGTCATACAGCGCCCGCGTCGGCCAGCGCGACAGCGCGGTGATCGATTCGCGCAGCGTGGCGGCGGGCAGCGATGCGGGCAATGCCGCGATGTCCTGGATGTGCGGGTCTCCAGCGCGCATGCGCGTGTTCTGCGCGGCGATCTGGGTGCGGTCCAGGATCAGCGCATCGGCATCGGGCAGCCGCGCGGCCCAGTACTGCGGCGTCAGATAGGCCTCGTGCAGGCCGATGACATAGGGCAGGGCGGGGCCGGGATCCGGCGTGGCGGCCGGCGCGCGCGCAAGCGCTGATGCCGCGCTGCTGCCCAAGGCCAGGCACAGGGCCAGCATCAGGGCACGGCGGGTGCTGCGGGGAGCCAGGAACATGCGGCAGTGACCCTGTTGGAAAGCTGTTGGAATAGTTATTCCTTTCGTCGCGGAACGCAAGAATAAATTATTGACCCTCATCTCGCTGCGTGTTACACAGCTGTTACCACCCGCGCTGGGGAAGTGTCGCTGTGGATCCGGTTGTTCGCAAACTGTTGCTGCCTGCTGCTGCCTGCCTGTGCGCGGCCGTGGCGTGGGCGCAGCCTGCGGCCGACGCGGCCACGCCGATACCCGCTGCGGCGTCCGATGCGGCGGTGATCGCGATGATCGACCAGGGGCGATTCGCCGAGGCCAACGCGCTGCTTGATGCTTGGCTGGCACGCCCTCCCGGTGCCGTCGATCGGGATGCGCTGGCCTTCCAGCAGGAGCGCATGCGGCGCATCCGCCTGGACTTCAGCCTGGATGAAGCGGCCGCCAAGCAGAAGCTGCGGCACTGGATCCCCGACCTGCGCGATGACGAGTTCGCGCGCTGGGACGCACAGGGACTGATCGAGCACCTGGATATCGATGGCGAGCGGCGGTACTTCAAGCGTGCCCCGGCCAACCTGTTCCGCCTCAGCAGCGAGGCCCGCGCACGCCGCCGTGCCGATGCCCCGATGCCGGCCGATGGACCCTACGAAAGGCTGGCCCCGTACCACGCGCAGGTGGTGGCTGCCGCCGCGCGCAGCGGCGCCGATTCGGTGCTGCCGCAACGCGTGGAGGTCACCCAGTCGCTGGTGGTCAAGGCCGATGCGGTACCGGCCGGCGAGACCGTGCGTGCCTGGATTCCGTACCCGCGCGAAATCCCCGGCCAGCAGGAGCAGTTGCAGTGGATCGGCAGTTCGCCGTCCGG
Organism: Stenotrophomonas sp. SORGH_AS_0321; assembly: GCF_031453215.1. NCBI lineage: Bacteria > Pseudomonadati > Pseudomonadota > Gammaproteobacteria > Lysobacterales > Lysobacteraceae > Stenotrophomonas > Stenotrophomonas sp. SORGH_AS_0321. The sequence goes on along the minus strand of NZ_JAVIZG010000001.1, from coordinate 3,701,426 downwards.
CGCGCAGTTGGCACCTGCCAGCACGCTGCAGCGCACCGCCTACCTGGAAGCGCCGGCCGTGGCCGGGCAGCCGACCCGTTTCCAGATCCGCTACGCGCTGACCGTCAGCGCCCGCCACACCGCGATTGATCCTGCTGCGGTGCAGCCCACGCCGAACGATGCGGCGCTGGCACCGTACCTGGCCGAGCAGTCACCGCACGTGCGCTTCACCCCGGCACTGCGCGCCTATTCCGAACGCGTGCTGCAGGGTGAGACGCGGCCGCTTGAAGTGGTGCGCCTGCTGTATCACGCGGTTGACCAGATCCCGTGGGCCGGCGCGCGTGAATATTCCACGATCAGCAACATCAGCGAACATGCGCTGCAGGCCGGCCATGCCGACTGCGGCCAGCAGACTCTGCTGCTGATCACCCTGCTGCGCATGAACGGCATCCCGGCGCGCTGGCAATCCGGCCGCGTGTTCTCCGACAACGCGATCGGCTACAGCAACCTGCACGACTGGGGCGCGGTGTACCTGGCGCCGTACGGCTGGCTGCCGATGGACGTCACCACTGGTGCACTGGACAGTGACCAGCCGGCGTTGCGCGACTTCTATATCGGTGGCATCGACGGCTACCGGATCGCCTTCAACGATGATTTCGGCCAGGCCTTCGTGCCGGCCAAACAGCACTTCCGCTCGGAAACGGTGGACTCGCAGCGCGGCGAGGCCGAGTGGGCAGGCGGCAACCTGTACTTCGACCAGTGGGACGACCAGTTCCAGTGGACGGTACGGCCTGCAGGCGGCAAACCCAGCGCGACACCCTAGTCAACCACACCGTTCAATTTCTGCAGGAGAGAGCAGGGGATGAAGGCAATCAGCATCAAGCGGGCGGCGTTGGCCGTCGCCCTGGGCGCGTGCCTGGGCATGATCGTGCCCAGCGTCGCAACGGCACAGACGGTTTCCGGCGCAGTCGCCGGCCGGGCCACCGCCGGGGACCTGGTCACCGTGGTCAACCGCGGTACCGGGCTGACCCGTTCGGCCACCACCGCCAGCGATGGCAGCTACCGCCTGGGCCAGCTGCCGGTGGGCGATTACACCCTGCAGCTCAGCCGCGACGGTGCCGCCCTGGGCGAGCCGGTCAGCGTCAGCGTCGCCGTCGGTGGCACCACCACGGTGAACCTGGCCAGCGGTGGCGGGGTGGTCAACCTGGATGCCCTGCAGGTGGTCGGTTCGCGGGTGATCAACCGGGTGGACGTGTATTCCACCGAGACTTCTTTCAACGTCAACCGCCAGGAAATCTCGCGCTTGCCGGTGGCGCAGGACCTGTCCGCCGTCGCCCTGCTGGCGCCGGGCGTGGTCGGGGGCAACTCGTCGTTCGGCGGGCTGTCCTTCGCCGGTTCCTCGGTGGCCGAAAACGCGGTCTACATCAACGGGCTCAACGTCACCGACATGTACACCCGGCGGGGCTTCTCCAGCGCACCGTTCGGCTTCTTCCAGGAATTCCAGGTCAAGACCGGCGGTTACTCGGTGGAGTTCGGCCGCTCCACCGGCGGGGTGATCAACGCGGTCACCCGCTCGGGCAGCAATGAGTTCGAGGGCGGCGCGGAAGTCACCTTCGAACCCAATGCCTGGCGCTCGGCGGCACGCGATCATTTCCACCGCGACGGCTCGCCGCACGCCTACGCCAGCACCGACGCCACCTCGTTCACCAAGACCAACGTCTGGGGTTCCGGCGCGCTGGTGAAGGACAGGCTGTTCCTGTTCGCGATGTACGAAAAGCGCGATACCGATGGCAACAACACGTCATCCGATGGCCGCACCTGGTTCGACAACAGCGGCAACGATGATTTCTGGGGTGCCAAGCTGGATTGGAACATCACCGACAACCACACCCTGGAACTGCTGGCGTTCTCCGACGAGACCGAAACCACCCAGGCCTCGTCCGGCTACACCTGGGACACCCGCACGCTGGGCCAGTGGGGCGGTGACACGCTGACCGACGGCGGCGGCAAGAACTGGTCGGCCACCTATACCGGCCGCTTCGGCGAAAGCTTCACCGCCAAGGCGATGGTCGGCCAGAACAACCAGCGGGCGTTCTCCAATTCCACGCTGGACCTGTACTGCGATGCCGTGTTCACCGATGCCACCTATGCACCCTACCTGGGCCAGTTGAACGGCCTGCGCGCCGGCTGCCATCCCACCGGCACCGCCATCGCCGAACGCGATGACACCCGCGATGCCGCGCGGCTGGACTTCGAATGGGCACTCGGCCGCCACCTGCTGCGCTTCGGCGTGGACCGGGAACTGATGACCACCGAGCAGTCCACGCGCTACCCGGGCCCGAGCCAGATGACCTACACCGCGTATGCGGCGCGGCCCGGCGATGAGGTGTGGGACGGCGCCAACGCCTACGTGCCGGCCGGGGTCAACCAGATGCTGCGCGCGCGCAACCGCGTGTCCGGCGGCACCTTCGAAACCGAGGCCAACGCCTTCTACCTGGAAGACGTCTGGAACGTCACCTCCACCCTGATGTTGAACCTGGGCGTGCGCTGGGACCGCTTCGAGAACCGCACCGCCGATGGCGATGCCTTCATCAAGATGGACGACCTGATCGCCCCGCGCGTGGGCTTTGCCTGGGACATGAAGGGTGACGGCAGCACCAAGCTGTTCGGCAACGCCGGCCGCTATTACCTGCCGGTGACCAACAACATCAACGTCAATTTCGCCGGCGGGCTCACCGACGAATACACCTACTACGTGCTCGACGGCTGGCAGCAGCAGAGCAACCCGGTCACCGGTGCGCCGTACATGGCGCCGGTCATTGGCCAGCAGGTCGGTCCCACCGATACCCGCATGAACACCGGCGCGGCCGATCTGCGCCAAAGCGTGGACAAGGACCTGAAGGCGGTCTACCAGGACGAATACATCCTCGGCTTCCAGACCATGATCAACCAAGCCTGGTCGTGGGGCGTCAACGGGACCTACCGGCGCATGACCCGCGCGCTGGACGACATGCGCCTGAACTACACCCCGTGCGGTCCGACCGGCAGCACCCTGTGGCCGATCGCCAACCCCGGCGAAAGCCTGACCATCTGGGGCGATTCCAGCATCGGCTGCGCCGAGGAAGGCTGGATCACCATCGACACCGCCAACAGCGGCTACCGCAAGGGCGGCAGTGGCGAAGTGGTCGGCTATTCCAAGTCCAAGCGCACCTACAAGGCGCTGGAGTTCCAGCTGGACCGTGCGTGGGACGAGAAGTGGATGTTTAACGCGTCCTACCTGTGGTCCAAGAGCGAGGGCAATTTCGAAGGCCCGGTGAACTCGGATACCAACTACGGCGACACCGGCATGGTCCAGCACTGGGACCATCCTTCCAACAACGAACGCTACGGGTCGCTGTTCAACGACTTTCGCCACCAGTTCAAGTTCCGCGCGGCGTATGCGTTGAACGAACAGTGGTCGTTCGGCACGACGCTGCAGGTGCAGTCGGGTGGCCCGATCACCGCCTTCGGCGTGATGTGGCCGGGCGACACGGTGGCCGGCGGCAGTACCTCCAGCGAAGGCAGCGGGGGCGGCACCGGCTGGCTGTGCGTGGCCAACTGCAGCGGCAGCTACGACCAGCGCGTGTTCGAGCCTACCGCCCGCGGTGCGTTCGGCAACCTGCCGTGGACGTGGACCATGGGCGCCAACGTGACCTGGCGGTTGCCGGTGGACGGCATCGACCTGAGCGCGCGGCTGTCGGTCTACAACCTGTTCAACAACCAGACCGTCATCAACGTGCACCAGCGCTATGAAAGCCAGCCGGGCGTGTACCGCGAAGCCACGTTCAACACCGGCACCCGCTGGCAGGCACCGCGTTACGCGCAACTGGTGGTGGCCTGGAATTTCTAGCCCGGCAGCGACGGCCGGCCCCGGTAGTGACGGCCGCTGGCCGTCAGGCTCTTACCTTGGTAGTGACGGCCGCTGGCCGTCACGCCGTTGCTCCTGCCGCTTCGCTCGCCGAGCATGGCTCGGCGCTACCCGCCTGTCCTGGTAGTGACGGCCGCTGGCCGTCACGCTCTTGCCTTGGTAGTGACGGCCGCTGGCCGTCACGCCGTTGCTCCTGCCGCTTCGCTCGCCGAGCATGGCTCGGCGCTACCCGCCTGTCCTGGTAGTGACGGCCGCTGGCCGTCACGCTCTTGCCTTGGTAGTGACGGCCGCTGGCCGTCACGCCGTTGCTCCTGCCGCTTCGCTCGCCGAGCATGGCTCGGCGCTACCCGCCTGTCCTGGTAGTGACGGCCGTTGGCCGTCAGGCTCTTGCCCCGGTGCGTGACGACCGTTGGTCGTCACGCCGTTGCTCCTGCCGCTTCGCTCGCCGAGCATGGCTCGGCGCTACCCGCCTGTCCTGGTAGTGACGGCCGCTGGCCGTCAGGCTCTTGCCCTGGTGGGTGACGACCGTTGGTCGTCACGCTCTTGCCCCTGCCGCTTCGCTCGCCGAGCATGGTTTGGCGCTACCCATCCATGCTGAAGGTTGATTCCATGTTCGCGCCCCTGCTGCTGTTCGCCCTTGCAGCCCCACCGTTCGACGCCATGTTCGAACGCACGATGCAGCGTGAGCAGCTGCCCGGCATCGCCATGGGCGTGGTGGACGACGGCAAGGTGGTCTACCGCCGCGCGGAAGGCAGCCGCGGCGATACCCCCGGCGCCCGCATCGACGCCGATACGCTGTTCAAGATCGCCTCCAACAGCAAGGCGATGACCGCCGCCCTGCTCGCCCGCCTGGTGGAACAGGGCACGCTGCGCTGGGACGATCCGGTGCGCAGGCACCTGCCGTCCTTCACGATGTTCGATCCCTGGGTGGGCGAACAGATGCAGGTGCGCGACCTGCTCATCCACAACAGCGGACTCGGCCTGGGCGCCGGCGACCTGATGCTGTGGCCGGAACCGAACCACTTCACGCGCGCCGACATCATCGCCGGGCTGGCCCACCTCAAGCCGGTCACCAGCTTCCGCAGTGGCTATGCGTACGACAACCTCGTGTACGTGGTCGCCGGTGAGGTGGCCGCCGCAGCCGGTGGAAAGCCGTATGACCAGCTGATGCGCGAACAGGTGTTCATCCCGCTGGGGTTGTCGCGTTGCCAGGTCGGCGCGTGGTCTCCCCCGGCCGTGGGCAACATCGCCCAGCCCCACGTGCGCCGCGAGGGGCGCAACGTGGTGATCGCCGCGGACGGCGACAGCAGCCCGGATTCGCCGTCGATGGCGGCCGGTGGCATCCGCTGCTCGTTGAACGACATGCTGCGCTGGATGCAGGTGCTGCTGGATCCGTCGCAGGTGCCGGGCTGGCTGGGCAGTGAACAGCGCCGCCAACTGTGGACGCTGCAGATGCCGATGCCCCTGGGCGAGCGGCAACGGCGCTGGGACAACGCGCACTTCGCCGGCTACGGATACGGCTGGCGCCTGTCCGACCTGGACGGGCAGTGGAAGGTGGCGCATACCGGAACGATGTCCGGCATGTATTCCTCGCTGGCGCTGCTGCCGGACCGCAAGGTCGGCGTGGTGCTGCTGATCAACGGTGAAGGCGAAGATGCGCGCACCGCGCTGATGCAGGCCGCGTTGAAGCACTACACCGCCCCGGGCGCCACGCAGGGGGTGGATGGCTGGCTGGACGAACTGGCGCAGGCACGCGCGCCGTCGCCGACAGAGGCCGATCCGCTGCCCGATACCCGCACCACAGTGCCAGCGCCGGCAACCGCGCTGGCAGCACTGCAGGGCCGCTATCGCGATCCCTGGCTGGGCGAGGCGTCGCTGTGCCCGCAGCAGGGGAGGCTGCGCTTCAGCGTGGACAAATCGCCGCGGCTGCAGGCCGATGTCGTGCAGGCCGGACCGCGCTGGGTGCTGCGCTGGGATACGCTGGAACCGGCCGCGCAGGCGTGGCTGCAGCCCAACGACACGCCGGTCCCTACCCTGGACCTGCGTGCCATCGACCCGGATATCGACTTCAGCTATGACTACCAGGACCTGCATTTCACTCGCATTGGCGATTGCCCTGGCAACCAGCGCCGGCGCCGCTGAAGCGCCGACCGTATCGCCTGCGCGCAGCGCCGCCGAGGCCGGGCTCGTGGACATCCGCACGCGCGCGCCCGGCATCGCGCTGGACATCCGCTACGCCACCTCCAACAACTTCACCGGCCGCCCGGTGCCCGGCTATGAGGCAGCTGCCTGCTATCTGCTGCCGCCGGTCGCCGATGCCTTGGCGAAGGTGGAACGCCAGCTGCGCAGCCAGGGCCATGCATTGCAGGTGCATGACTGCTACCGCCCGGTGCGTTCGGTGCAGGCCTTCGTGGCCTGGGCGCGGGACCCGCACGAAACCTCGCGCAAGGCCATGCAGTACCCGCACGTGGACAAGTCCCGCCTGTTCGCCGAGGGCTACATCGCCGAGCAGTCCGGCCACAGTCGCGCCGCCACCGTGGACGTGGGCCTGATGCAGTGCGAAGCCGGGCGCTGCACGCCACTGGACATGGGCACCGACTTCGACTTCTTCGGCATGCGTGCGCACACCGCTGCCGATGGACTCAGCACGCTGCAACAGGCCAACCGGACCTACCTGCTGCAGGCGATGGCCGCCGCCGGTTTCGCCAACTACCCGAAGGAATGGTGGCACTACACCTTCCAGCCCGAGCCGGACCCGCACACCGCCTACGACGTGCCGGTGGACTGATTCGCGCGGGGTGCCCGGCCATTACACTGTGGCCATGAACCTTCCCCTCCATTTCGGTCTGCTCGGCACCCTGGAAGCTGCGGGCATCGCCCTGCTCGTGGGCCTGCTGGTGTATTTCCTGTTCCACCACATCGCGCGCGTGCTGCGCTGGACCCACGGCCACGCGTTGGGCTGGGCCAGCGGTATCGCGGTGGTCATCGCCGCCGGCATCGACATGTGGAAGCTGTTCTACATGGGTATCGTGCGGATGGAATCGCCGTTCTACGCGCGCCTTTACCTGTCCACCATCCACGATCCGAACGAACTGGGCAGCCGCGTGGTGCTGGAAATCATCGGTGCGCTGTCCGGTGTCGCGCTCGGCTGGGTGTTGTTCAGTTCGCGGTCAGCGCCGGAACGTGGTGACGCAGGCTGAATTTCGTTCGCGTCTCGTTAAATACGCGGCCGCTGAATGCGCACCTTACTTTCCGCTCACTGCCTTCTAACCAAGCCGGTAGCCGATGCCCGGCCGGTAGTGGTTAATGCCGCGTATGAAGGCCGATCGCGGCCCAATTTGTGTTCATCGGCGCGCTGCCAACGTAGGCCCCGTACGGAACACATGGCCGTGCAACATCACATCCAAGGAGACCACCCAATGACTCTTCGTAACCGCAAGCCGCTGATCGCCCTCCTCGTTGCCGCCGGCAGTGTGTTCGCCCTTCCGGCCATGGCGCAGAGCGCCGCACAGGAAAAGGCGGCCACTGCACAGGCGCAGGCCGTGCAGGCACAGCAGGCGGCAGCTGCGGCCGGCAACCAGGCGGCTGAAGCAGGCAATGCCGCAGACCAGGCTACCCATGCCGCCGGCCAGGCTGCAGCACAGGCCAACGGGGGCGGCCAGACCTGGGCCAGCATCGATACCGATGGCAACGGCACCATCAGCAAGACCGAGGCACAGGTGAACGCCGGCCTCGCACAGGTCTTCGACCAGGCCGACACCAACAAGGACGGCGAGCTGTCGGCCGATGAATACAAGGCCTTCGTGCAGGCCCAGCAGGGCGCCGCCGGCGCGCAGGGCAACTAAGCCCGGCAACACCCGCGTAGCGCCGGGCCACGCTCGGCGAGCGCACCGCGCGGCAGCACGAAGCGCCGACCTTGGTCGGCACGCCGCAACAGGCAGGGCGGCCCACGCAGGCCAGTGCGTGGGCCGCCCTGTTATTCTTCATGCATGAAGATATCCACGCCCGCGCGCGGCAGCGCCATCGGCCTGGTTGGTTTTGACGGTGACGACACGCTGTGGAAGAGCGAGGATTACTACCGCAAGGCCGAACAGGATTACCTCGACCTGCTCTCGCACTACATCGACGTGCACGACACGCAGACCGCCCGGCACCTGCTCGATGTGCAGCGGCGCAACCTCGCGGTATTCGGGTATGGCGTCAAGGCGATGACCCTGTCGATGATCGAAGCGGCCATCGAAATCACCGACAGCCGGGTCAGCGCAACGCACATCCAGCGCATGCTGGACATCGGCCACGACACCCTGCGCCATCCGGTGGAACTCATCGACGGCGTCCGCGAATCGGTGGCCCTGATCGCCGAACAGTACCCCGTCGTGCTGATCACCAAGGGTGACCTGTTCCACCAGGAAGCCAAGATCAAGGTGGCCCAGCTGCACGACCTGTTCCCGCGCATCGAAATCGTGTCGGAGAAGGATCCGCAGACCTATGCCCGCGTGTTGGCCGAATTCGACCTGCCGATCAACCAGTTCGTGATGGTCGGCAACTCGCTGCGCTCGGATATCGAACCGGTGGTGACCCTCGGTGGCTGGGGCGTGCATACGCCTTACGCGGTGACCTGGGCGCACGAAACCGAGCACGGCGTGGCAGACGATGAACCGCGCATGGTCACCGCCGATACGGCGTGGGACTGGCCGGCCGCGCTGCAGGCGATCGAAGCCAAGGCCTCGGCCGCCTGAAGCGGCTGACCTGAAACGGCTGACCTGACACGGCTGACCTGACACGGCGGCCCGGCTGGGTCACAATCCCAGCATGATGCGCCTGCTGAAAACGCTGCTGTTGCTGTCCGTGCTGCTGGTGCCGGCGATCACGCTGGCCCAGCAGACAGCGGAAAAATCGGCCACCTACGCGGTGGACACCGGTGATGCGTGGATCGACACCTGGCTGGCCGACATCAACCATTACGCCGAACGCTATCCGGACAGTTTCCTGGACGAGGTCGCGCGCTACAGCGGGGTGGATCGCGGTTACGCCGCCGCGCTGGTCAACAACCACGGCTGGCACGCGGCTGATGTTTACTTTGCCTGCTTCTGGGCCAAGGCCATCACGTTGAGCTGCCGCGAGGTGGTACGGGCGTTCAGCGCCCACCGCGATGCCGGCTGGGCGGCGGCCGTGGAAGCCCTGCCGGTGGCGCCGGACAACCTGCACAAGCGCGCGCTGCGCCATGCCATCGTGGCCAGCTACCGGCATTGGGATCGCCCGATCACCTTGGATGCCACGCTGCGCCGCCAGCTGGGCGGGGAGCGGTAGCGCCGAGCCATGCTCGGCGGTCTGCCCGATTGCCGCCGAGCGTGGCTATGCCGGTCGTCCTGACCAGCACCCTGCGGGCCGTCGCAGGCGACGTTGGCAGCGGCTCCTACCGCTGCCTTCGGCGCTACCAGCGCCAGCGGGGATGGGCAGGGTTTCAAAGCGGCGATGGCCCGGCGACAATGCGTGCCAACGCATGTTCCGTGTTCCTTGCTGGATACCCCATGAGCGCTGCTGAATTCGTTTCGCCCGATGCCATCCGCCGCCTGTTCGCACAGGCCATGTCGCGCATGTATCGCACCGAAGTGCCGCTGTACGGCGACCTGGTCGACCTGGTCGCGCAGATCAACGCGCAGGTGCTGGCCGAAGACACCGAGCTGGCCGCGCAGCTGGAGCGCAACGACGGCCGCGGCCGCCTGGATGAAGAGCGGCATGGCGCGATCCGGGTCGGCAGCGCCGAAGAGCTGTCCACCCTGCGCCGCCTGTTCGCGGTGATGGGCATGTATCCGGTCGCCTACTACGACCTCAGCGTGGCCGGCGTGCCGGTGCATTCCACCGCTTTCCGCCCGATCGACGCGGCGGCGCTGGCCGCCAACCCGTTCCGCGTGTTCACCTCGCTGCTGCGGCTGGAGCTGATCGAAGATCCAGCGTTGCGCGAGCAGGCCGCGCAGATCCTGGCGCACCGGCGCATCTTCACCGACGACGCATTGGCGCTGGTCGAACAGGCCGAGCGCGAGGGCGGCCTGCACGCCGCCGACGCCGAACGCTTCGTCGCCGAAGCACTGGAAACCTTCCGCTGGCACAGCGACGCCACCGTGGCGCTGGATACCTACCATGCCCTGGGCAATGCGCATCGGCTGATCGCCGACGTGGTCAGTTTCCGTGGCCCGCACATCAACCACCTCACTCCGCGCACGCTGGACATCGATGCGGCGCAGACGGCGATGATCGAACGTGGCATGGCCGCCAAGGCGGTCATCGAAGGCCCGCCGCGCCGTGCGTGCCCCATCCTGCTGCGGCAGACCAGCTTCAAGGCGCTGGAAGAGCCGGTGCATTTCCCGAAGGACGACGGCGGCGATGCCGGCACCCATACCGCACGCTTCGGCGAGATCGAACAGCGCGGTCTGGCGCTGACCCCGAAGGGCCGCGCGCTGTACGACCAGTTGCTGGCGCAGGCGCGCGAAACCGAGGGCGCCGGCAGCACCGGCGGTGACTATGGCCAGCGCTTGCAGGCGGCGTTTGCCGGCTTCCCGGACGACCACGCCACGCTGCGCAGCGAAGGCCTGGGCTACTACCGTTACCAGCTGACCGAGGCCGGCCGTGCAGCCCGGCAGCGCTTGGCCGAACTGCCGGCTGAAGTGCTGATCGCCGATGGCCTGGCGACCGCCGATCCGATCATCTACGAAGACTTCCTGCCGGTCAGCGCCGCAGGCATTTTCCAGTCCAACCTGGGCGGCGGCGAACAGCGCGCGTATGCGGCGCATGCCAACCGCGATGCCTTTGAAACCGCGCTGGGCGCGCGAGTGCATGACGAGTTCGCGTTGTACGAACAGCTGCAGCAGGACTCGCTGGTGGCGTTGCGGGCGTAGCTGCAGGAAGCTGCCTGGGCGTCCGCAGGCGCGGTGGCGCGCACTCACCTTACGGGCGCGGGCGGGGATTCTTGATCAGCGGGTCACCTTGCCGGGTGTGGCAAGCGATTGACCGGGTGTCGGCCAGGGATGAAACGCGCGCAGTTCGGCAAGCACGGCCGTTGCATCGTGCGTTGTTTCGTTCAATGCGAAGGCGTAGGCCGTCGGTCCCAACGGATCTCCTTCCCGCAGGGGCCACATCAGCGGGTCGACTCCCGCTATCGCCTGACGCGCACCGCGCTGCCAGTGCAGTGCATCATTCAGCACCGTTCCGGCGACATGGACGGATGGGGCCGTGTCCACGCGGTACAGGCAGTGCCGCATGTAGGTGGTAAAGCCGTAGGTTCCGCTCATCACCGCACCGTTGGCTGCCACGGCGCGCAGCAGGCGGTCGATCGCATCCCTGTACTCCTGCAGCAGCGGCGGCAGCGGTGAAGCCGGTGCATCCGGCGACGGCGCAGTGCCCTGTCGGCGTTGTTCCGCCAGCGACGCGGCCAACGTCACGTCATCAGCCAGCGCCAGCGTGGTCGCGCGAAGGTACACGGCCGATTCCTGCCTTGTCAGGGTGCCGATGAAGGTCAGTCCGTCGCGGATCAGCTGCGGTGCACCGGCCTTCCCGCAACGTCGGCGCAGACACGCGACCAGATCGTTGCCGGTTTCGTCCGCAGCAAGCCGCAGCAGCGGTGGTACCGACACCCTGTCGGTTCTCGCGGGCGTATTGGAAACGGCGCGCAGGGGAGCGTGCGTCGGTAAAGCCGGCGCACGGGTGTCAGCAGATACGACTGCAAACGCGGAGGGGCGGGAAGGGATGCTGGTCGGGTGTATGTCCATGCCGCCAGCAAACCCGATGCGGCCGCGGCGCGCTTTCAGCGTCCGCTCACCGTCCTGGTGCGCCGCACGGCATCAGGCCTTCATGCTGCCCGTATCCAACCACCGCTGGTGCCAGCTCAGCGCCTCCGGCAACAGGTGCGGGGTGTGCTTGCCGTAGCTGTCCCGGTTGGCGCGGTCGAAGTAATCCTGCAGCTGCGCGCGGAAATCCGGGTGCGCGCAGTTGTCGATCACCACCTGCGCGCGCTTGCGCGGGGTCAGCCCGCGCAGGTCGGCCAGGCCCTGTTCGGTGACGATCACCGATACGTCGTGCTCGGTGTGGTCGACATGGCTGACCATCGGCACGATGGCCGAAATGCTGCCGTTCTTCGCCGTGGACGGGCTGAGGAACGCCGACAGGAAGCCGTTGCGCGCGAAGTCACCGGAACCGCCGATGCCGTTCATGATCCGCGTGCCCATCACGTGGGTCGAATTGACGTTGCCGTACAGGTCCGCTTCGATCATGCCGTTCATGCCGATGCAGCCCAGGCGCCGCACCAGCTCGGGATGGTTGGAGATTTCCTGCGTGCGCATGATGATGCGCTCGCGGTAGAAATCGATGTTTTCCTTGAACGTCTCGTTGGCCTGCGGGCTCAGCGCGAAGCCGGTGCACGAGGCATAGCTCAGCACGCCGTCGCGCAGCAGGTCGAGCATGCCGTCCTGGATCACTTCGGTGAACGCGGCCAGGTCGCGGAAGCCGCTCTTGGCCAGGCCGGCCAGCACCGCGTTGGGAATGTTGCCCACGCCCGACTGCAGCGGCAGCAGGTTGGCCGGCAGGCGGCCCTTGGCCACCTCGTGCTTGAGGAACTCGATCAGGTGCGCGGCGATCTGCTCGCTGGTGCTGTCGATCGGGCTGAACGGACTGTTGCGGTCCGGGCCGTTGGTGCGCACCACCGCCACGATCTTGTCCGGGTCGCAACGCAGCGTGGTTTCGCCGATGCGGTCATTGGCGTGCACCAGCGGAATCGGCTTGCGATGCGGCGGCAGCGCGGTGCCGTAGTAGATGTCATGCATGCCGTCCACGCCGGCCGGCTGCCACTCGTTGACCTCGACGATCACCTTCTTGGCCAGGTCCAGCCAGGTCTTGTTGTTGCCCACCGAGGTGGACGGCACCAGCGCGCCGTCCTCGCGGATCGCCGATACTTCGATCACCGCCGTATCGATATCGCCATAGAAGCCGAACCACACGTGCTGGGCGACGTGGCTGAGGTGGATGTCGATGTAGTCAAGCTTGCCTTCGTTGATGCGATTGCGCGCATCCGGGTCGCTCTGGAACGGCATGCGCATGGCGATGCCATCGGCCTTGGCCAGCGCGCCATCCAGTTCCGGGGCGGTGGAGGCGCCGGTCATCAGGCTGATCTGGAAGGGCAGGCCCTGGGCGTGCACCGCTTCGATGCGGCGGGCCAGTTCCACCGGCACGGCCTTGGGGTAACCCGATCCGGTGAAACCGCTCATGGCCACGGTTTCACCGGGCTGGATGAGCGCGGCTGCGGCCTCGGCGGAGACCACGCGGTCACGGAGACGCGCGTTGGCGATGCGATCTGCAGGCATGACGACGATGTTTCGTAGGGGAAAGATCGATTATCGGCCAAACCTACCCGTACGGGGCCTGCGACCTTGGTGGGATGGCGCTTCCGGCGTGAAGGCTTCTGTACCCTCCGGTATTGTTTTGCAGTGCAGCGTGCAATGTGCTTTTGCAGTCGGCACGATGGCCCTGCATCCCGACGTGGGGGAGGGAGCAGAGCCCGCTGGCAGTTCGCTGCAAGCGGGCTTTTTTACGCCTGCAGCGTGCAGCTGAATACGCCCCGGTAGTGACGGCCGCTGGCCGTCAACACGCCGCACCGTCCTACAATCCTCCCATGACCCAACCCTACGCGCCGCTCCCCGACGCCCTCGTCCCGCTGGCCGACCGTGCCCTCGCACGCCTGACCATTGCCCTCGGCAGCGCGCCGGACGCCCCGCTTGAACCCTTCCTGCGCCAGCTGGCGGTCGCCAGCGACTTCGCCATCGATACCCTGTGCCGGCAGCCGGCGCTGCTCGCCCACCTGACCCAGCCCGACTGCCCGCCGTTGCCGTTGCCGGAGCTCACCCCGCAGCAGCCCGCCGAATGGCCCGGCCTGCTGCGGCGCTACCGCGCGGCGATGTCGACCCGCCTGGTATGGCGCGACCTGGCCGGGATGGACAGCGTGCAGCAGACCCTGGCCGGGTCCACCGAGCTGGCCGAACAGTGCCTGCAGCTGGCGCTGGGCGCGCTGGAAATCGAGTTCGCCAGCCGCCACGGCGTGGTCCGCGACGATGCCGGCAAGGCGCAACGGCTGGTGGTGTTCGGGCTGGGCAAGCTGGGGGGCGGTGAACTGAATTTCAGTTCCGACGTGGACCTGGTGTACGCCTTCGCCCAGCGCGGTGAATCCGATGGCGCGCGGCCGCTGGATGCCGATGAGTACTTCGCACGCGTCGGTCAGCGCCTGGCCAAGCTGCTCGATGACACCACCGCCGATGGTTTCAGCCACCGCGTGGACCTGCGCCTGCGTCCGTTCGGCCGCGCCGGCCGGGTGGCGATGTCGTTCGCGGCGATGGACCAGTATTTCCAGCGCGAAGGCCGCGACTGGGAGCGCTACGCCTGGCTGAAGGCCCGCACCGTGGCCGGTGACATCGATGCTGGCGAAGAGTGGCTGAAGTCGCTGCGCCCGTTTGTGTACCGGCGCTACCTGGACTTCACCGCGCTGGATGGACTGCGCGACATGAAGGCGGCGATCACCGCCGAAGTCGCGCGGCGTGACATGCACGAAGACATCAAGCGGGGTGCCGGCGGCATCCGCGAAATCGAGTTCCTGTGCCAGTCGCTGCAGTTGATCCGCGCCGGTCGCGAACCGGTGCTGCGCGAGCGCCGCCTGCTGCACGCGATGGCCGCGCTGGTGGACGCAGGGCAGATCGCCGCTGAAGACGGCGCGGCGCTGCGCGAGGCCTACCTGTTCCTGCGCCGGCTGGAAAACCGGCTGCAGATGCTGCGCGACGCGCAGACCCACACCTTGCCGGCCGATCCACTGGAACGGCTGCGCATCGCGATCGGCCTGGGCTACCCGGACTTCGACAGCCTGCGCGATGCGTTGGCCGTGCAGCAGCAGCGCGTCAGCACCGAATTCGGCGCGCTGCTGGCCCCGCGTAAAGGCAAGGCCGCGCCGGATGCCGTGGCCAGTTACTGGCGCGGGCTGCCCGCACATGGCGATGCGCAGTTGCTGGTGGACGCCGGCTTCGCCGATGCCCACGGTGCCGACCAGATGCTGCGCGACTTCGCCCAGTCGTCCGGGGTGAAGTCGCTGTCCGATGGGGCACGCACACGGTTGGATCGCGTGCTGCCGGCCCTGCTGCACGCCGCCACGCGGTCGCCGCAGCCCGATGCCGCGCTCAAGCGCGTGCTGGGCCTGCTGCAGGCGGTCCTGCGCCGCACCAGCTACCTGGCGCTGCTGGACGAACAGCCCAGTTCCATGGCGCGGCTGGTGGACGTGCTGGCACGCAGCGCGCTGCTGGCCGAACGGCTGGAAGCCTATCCGCTGCTGCTGGACGAACTGCTGGACGTGCGCGTGTCCGGGCCGCTGCCCAGCCGCGAGGAAATGCAGGCCGAGTGTGCGCAGGTGCTGGCGGTGGAAGACCCCGAATCGGCGCTGCGCTGGCTCAACGAGATCCGCTTGGCCCTGAGCTTCCGCATGGCCATGGCCAGCCTGGATGGCCGCCAGGGCGCGGTGGAGACGACGCGCCAGCTGGCCGAACTGGCGCAGGTGGTGGTGGATGTGGTGCTGCAGCTGGCACAGGCGGACATGCGCGCCGCGCACGGCGACATCCCGGACGGGCGCTTTGCGATCATCGGCTACGGCAGCCTGGGCGGGCTGGAACTGGGTTTTGGCTCGGACCTGGACCTGGTGTTCCTGCACGACAACCCGGCGGAGGTGGACGCCAGCGATGGCGCGCGTCCGCTGGAACCCGCGCGCTGGTACGCCCGGCTTGCGCAGAAGGTGATGGCCTTGCTGGGCGCAGTGACCGCCGCCGGACGGCTGTACGACATCGACGTGCGGCTGCGCCCGGATGGGGGCAAGGGCGCGCTGGTGTCATCGCTGGCCAGCTACCGTGAATACCAGCGCGAACGTGCGTGGACCTGGGAACACCAGGCACTGGTCCGCGCACGCGGCGTAGCCGGGGATGCCGGGCTGCTGGAGGCGTTCGAAGACGTGCGCGCGCAGACCGTGGGCCGCCCGCGGGACGGCGAGGTGTTGCACGCGGACATCGTCAAGATGCGCCAGCGCATGCGCGCGGAACTGGACCGCAGCGATGCCGCGCGGATGGACCTCAAGCAGGGCGCGGGTGGCGTGGCGGACCTGGAGTTCCTGCTGCAGGCGGGTGTACTGGGCACGGCGTCCGCTCATCCGGCGCTGCTTGAACCACGTGATACGCCGGGCTTGATCGCCGCACTGGCGGCCAGCGGTTGGCTGCCGCCGGAACGCGCCAGCGCACTGCAGGCCGCGCACGCCACGCTGTTGGAACTGGGGCTGGCATGCACGCTGGACCGCCGCCCGCGCATGGCCGCGCCAAGCGACACACTGGAACACGCACGCGCCACGATCAGCGCCGCCTGCGTGAACGCCAAGCTCCCGTTCGACACGTGACCCCGGTAGTGACGGCCGCTGGCCGTCATGCCTTCGCCGTGGGTGGCCCAGACGTTGGTGGGTGACTCGGGCGTTGGTGGGTGACGACCGTTGGTCGTCACGCCGTCGCTTGCCGCTGCCTTCGGCGCCACCGGTCCCGCCTCCGGTAGTGACGGCCGCTGGCCGTCATGCCTTCGCCGTCAACCCGCGCTCTTCACCGGCGCCATCTTCCACAACAACGCGCGGAACGGCGCCAGCAGGCACACGCCGATCGCCAGCTTCACCGCCAGATCGCCCAACGCCCAGCTCATCCACGGCAGCGTAGACCCGGCAAACGCGATGCTCCAGAAGATCGCGGTATCCACCGTGGCACTGCAGGTCGTGGCCACCATCGGCGCGCGCCACCAGCTGCCCCGACGCAGCCGGTCGAACACGGTGATGTCCAGCAACTGGGCCACGATGAACGCCGAACAGGACGCCACCGCGATACGCGGGGTGGCCACCCAGAACGACAGCACCACCGCCAGCGCGAAGCCGGCCCATGCCACCCGACGGGCCGGGCCCGGGCCGAAGCGGCGGTTGATCAGGTTGCTGACCAGGAACGCGACCGGATAGCTGAAGGCGCCCCAGGTCAGCCAGTCGTTGATCGGGTACTGCACCAGTACGTTCGAACCCAGCACCACCGCGCCCATCGCCAGCACCGCCAGCAGCAGCGCGCGCAGGGTCATCGGGGCAAGCACAGGGACAGGGCGCACGGACATGGCGAGCCAGGGAGTTCAAAGGAAGGCGCGCATTATCCGCCCCGGCAGGGCACGCGGCCAGCCGGGGCGTTCAGCCGACAGCCATCACCAGGTAGCGCTGGTGCTGTCCGCTGCGGCGTAGGCGGTGGGCACGTAGGCCAGCTGGCGGCCCGCGGCATCGTGCACGTTCCAGCCGGCGCCGGCCGGGGTCGGCACGAACGCCACTGTCTGCCCGACCACGAAACCGGCGCCGGGATCATCCGCGCGCGCCGGCCATTCCAGCGTGGCGGTCTGGTCGTCCTTGCCCGGCACCTGCAGCTGCACGCGGCGCCCGCCGTCGGGCAGGGGGCTGACCTCCTTCACCTCCATTTCCGGCAGCGGCGTGGCCGGCACCCGCTTGGCGGCTTTGTGCCGGTCGCTGGCCTTGAACGGTGCCGCGGACAGGCCCGCCAGCCCGGCCGACGCGGCCAGCGGGATCGACAGGGTCAACGCGACGGAGATGAATACCGTCGCCTCGCTGCTGTTGAGCTCGCCGGCGCGTGCAGGCGGCGCCAGCAGGGAGGAGGCGAGGATCAGGGCGAGTGCCGGCGTGGCGAAGGAACGGGACATGCGTGTCTCCTGCGGAATGGGGGTCAGGGCGTAGCGGCCGTGGCACCGGCCACGGGGACATGCGGAATGGAAAGCTCCTGCGGCAGCTGCTGGCGCGCGCGCAGGAAATCGAACACCGATTCCACGCTCACCACCGAATAGTTGCCGGACACGCGCTCGGCCACCGGGTGGTCGGTCGTGGTGGCATTGGCCACCGCCACGCGCGCACCCACGCGCTTGCCCAGGCTGATATGCAGCACGCTGGGCAGGTAGCCGTTGGCGCGCAGCCACTGCTGCACCTGGGCGCGGTCCTGCAGGGGCGCGGCGCCATCGGCACTGGCCATCGCCGCGGCCAGCACTTCCAGCACCCAGCCGTTGGAGTTCTGGAAATCGGTGCGGTACGGATAGGCCACCACGTTGTAGCGTGGTTCGTGCAGTGCGTGCGCGGCGGTGGCCGGCGACTGCAGCATCGCCTTCAGGCGGGCGGCCAACGCAGGTTCGAGCAGGCCGATGCGCAGATCGGTATGGCCGCCGGTTTCACCGATGAAGTTGGCCAAGCCTTCGTAATACAGAAGCGAACGGTCGGTCTTGCAGCGGTTGAGCAGGTGCACCGCGCGCCAGCGTCCGTCGTCGTCGCGCAGCAGGAAGGCCAGGTGGCTGTGGCGCAGGCCGTAGCGGCTGAGGTTCTGGCCGCCGCGTGCGGCAATCACCACATCGACGTCGGGCAGGGCGTCGAGGCGCTCGGCGGTGGTCCAGGCCACGTCGAACATCGCCGCTTCGGCGGCCGGGCTGGGATAGCGTTCGCGGCAGGTGCCACTGTCGGCCCAGGCGGTGGCCGGGACGAGCAGCAGGAGCAGGGCGAGGGATGAGAAAGGACGGTCCATGTCGCGGCCATCATAGACCGGTAGTGCCGAGCCAGGGTCGGCGGGTGCAGCGCGGACAGCGTGACGACCAACGGTCGTCACCCACCACGGCGGGGATGACGGCCAGCGGCCGTCACTACCTGTGGCGGGGGATGACGGCCAGCGGCCGTCACTAACTATGGCGGGGGATGACGGCCAGCGGCCGTCACTACCTGTGGCCGGGGATGACGGCCAGCGGCCGTCACTACCTATGGCGGGGGATGACGGCCAGCGGCCGGCACTACAGGGCCAGGCGCTGTTTTACTTCGGCGGCGATGCGTCCGGTTTCGCGCAGCGGCGCGATGGGCCCGTGGTCCCAGTCCAGCCAACGCGGCTGCAGCCGGCCGCGTTCGTGCAGTGCCTGCTGGAAGTGCTGCATGCGGCCCTGTGCACTGGCCGCCAGCGCCACCATCACCGGCGCGCGCGTGGCACTGGCTTCGGACAGCAGGTTCACCGAATCCGGCGATACCACCACCCGGTCGGCCCAGCCCAGCAGCCCGGCATACGGATTCACCCCGTCACCGCCATCGCCCCAGATCACGTTCGGGATATCGGCAAACGTGTCACGCAGCGCATCTGCCAGTGCGGGCGGGGTGCGCCGCGAGGTGGTCGCCAGCAGGCTGCCACCCTGTTCGCGGATCTGCGCGGCCAGCTGCTCGAACACCCCGCGCATGGCCTGTTCGTCCCATGCCGCGTGGGCGGTCGGCCCGCCGACCAGCAGCGCGGTACGTGGGCCCGGCAGGCCGCCGAAATCGGCAAAGGCGGCCCGCCCCAGCGACAGCCAGTCATCGTCCACCGGGTTCAGGCTGCCGAGCAGGGTCAGCACGTTGCCGCCGCGCAGGCGGTCGTGTTCGGGCACGACCACCAGGTCCCAGTGGCGCGCGCTGATGCGCGGATCCAGGATCTGCACCACCCGGCTGCCCCGCGCACGCAGTGCCCGCAATGCCCCGGCGGCCTGTCGTCCACAGCCTATTGCCAGTGTCGGAGGCGACGTCGCCAGTGCCGCAAATGCCGCGCCGTAACCGTGCCGGATGTCACCGGCCAGGCGTCGTGGCGACAGCCAGCGCCAGGGCGCACGCGGCACCAGCGTCAGGGGTTGGTGCGTGCCCAGACGCAGCGCGCTGGCCAGCGCCACGGCCTGCCGGACGTTGCCGGCGCGGCCATCGGTAATCGTCGAGGGCGCACTCGATCGTTTCACGATTGGCATTAATTCGTTTCAGCCCTGCTGGGTGTTGCAACAGACGCGACACTCTACACTGCCCCGCATGGACCCGGCTGCAGGCCTGTTGGCAGGCAGCACCGGACTGACGCTCTTTACCTGGAGGATGCATGTCGCACGAACTCGACGCTGCCGCACTTGACCAGTTGTTCCGCACTGCCCGCACCGCGAATGACTTCCACGACAAGCCGGTGGACGAGGCCACGCTGCGCGCGCTGTACGACCTGGTGAAGTTCGGCCCGACCTCGGCCAATTCCAGCCCGGCCCGGTTCGTGTTCGTCACTTCCGAAGAAGGCAAGGCCAAGCTGGCCCCGGCACTGTCCGAAGGCAATCTGGCCAAGACCATGGCGGCACCGGTCACGGTGATCATCGCCCATGACCTGGACTTCCACGAAAAGCTGCCCTACCTGTTCCCGCACACCGATGCCAAGGCGTGGTTCGACGGCCCGCAGGAAAACCGCCAGAAGCCGGCCTTCCTCAACGGCAGCCTGCAGGGCGCGTACCTGATCCTGGCCGCACGCGCGCTGGGCCTGGACGCCGGCCCGATGACCGGCTTCGATCCGGCCAAGGTGGATGAAGCGTTCTTCGCCGGCACCTCGCTGCGCAGCAATTTCCTGGTCAACCTGGGCTACGGCGACACCGCCGGTCTGTTCCCGCGTTCGCCGCGCCTGTCCTTCGACGAAGCCGCTCGCATCGTCTGAACCGGGTTTGTGTTTGAATCGGCCGGTCCCGCTTGGACGGGTCGATGTTTGCAGTCCATTCCCTTACTGAAATCGAGAGAGTCCTGAACATGACCAAGACCACCAAGCTGCTGCTGCCGCTGGCCCTGACCCTGGCGATCGCTGCCTGCTCCAAGCCGGCCGACGAAGCCACCCCGGCCACCGATGCGGCCGCCACCCCGGCCGCCACCGAGCAGACCACCACCACCCCGGCCGCCGATGCCGCTGCTGCCGCACCGGCTGCCCCGGCTGCCGACGCGATCCAGATTGCCTCGGGCACCTACAAGCTGGATCCGTCGCACACCGACGTGCTGGCGCAGTGGAGCCACTTCGGCTTCTCCAACCCGACCGCCCATTTCGGCAGCGCCGAAGGCACCCTGGTGTATGACGCGGCCGACGTGACCAAGTCCACCGTGGAAGTAAAGCTGCCGCTGACCGGCCTGAACAGCTTCACCGCCAAGTTCGACGAGCACCTGAAGAGCGCCGACTTCTTCGATGCCGCCAAGTTCCCGGCTGCCTCGTTCAAGAGCACCAAGGTGGAATCGGCCGGCACCAACAAGCTGACCGTCACCGGCGACCTGACCATCAAGGACCAGACCAAGCCGGTCACCCTGGACGTCACCATCAACGGCGGCGGCGAGCACCCGATGGCCAAGGTGCCGGCGGCGGGCTTCGATGCCACCACGACCATCAAGCGCAGCGATTTCGGCGTCGGCGCGTACGCCCCGAACGTCAGCGATGAAGTGAAGATCCGCATCACCACCGAAGCCACCGGCGAAAAGCCGGCTGCCTGAACCCAGGTGGTTTGAACGGAAAAACCCGCCGGTGACGGCGGGTTTTTTTTTTGCTGCTTCAGTAGCGCCGGTACACACTCGGCGAGCCGGTAGCGCCGAGCCACGCTCGGCGAGCGCAGCGGCCGTGGATCACCCCAACTGCGTCTGCATCCAGCGGTCGGCCACCGCGATCGGGGTCAGCCGCGGAGTGATCTTCAACGACAGCGCCCGCACGAAATCCTGCGCGGCGCGGCCATACGCCTGGCGCGCGATCAACGCCGCCTGCTTGGCACTGGCCTGCTGCTTGCGCAGCTGCACCAGGTGGATCGACGGGCGCCCCGGCGGGGCGAACTTCTGGTCGCGGCGCAGCATGTCGGCGACCAGGCCGACATCGGCGTCGGCCTTCAGCGCCTGCTGGCGGGTGTCCAGCAGTTCCTGCAGCGAAGGACGCAGTGCGCCGGCTTCGCCATGGGGGGCCAGCACGGTGTCAAAGGCGGAGGGGTCGGTCTGCAGGCGCGAAAGCGCCGCGGCGACGGTGGCAGCAAAGAGGTCGGTCATGCCGCCATTATCGCGTTAATCCGGTAGTGACGGCCGTTGGCCGTCAAAAGGCAGGTTGACGGCCAGCGGCCGTCACTACCGGGGTTTGTCAGGTTGACGGCCAGCGGCCGTCACTACCGGGTTGTCGGGTTGACGGCCAGCGGCCGTCACTACCGGGGTTGTCGGGTTGACGGCCAGCGGCCGTCACTACCGGGTTGTCGGGTTGACGGCCAGCGGCCGTCACTACCTTTCAGTCGCCGTCGGTGTCATCCGGGTGCGCCTTCCAGTACCCGGTGGAGCGGATCCAGTCGCGCGGCACGGCGTGGTGGCCTTCGAAGAACTTGCGCATCATCCGCGCGCGGCGCGATTCGGTGGCGATCCAATAGAACACATCGCCTTCCGGTGCCTCGAAGTCCACCAGCGCGTCTTCCAGCAGCGAACTGCTGGCCGCCGGGAAGCCATTGCGTTCCAGCCACTGGATGCGCACGTTGTCACCCTGCGGCAGGTCCTGGCGCTCGGCCTCGTCGGCCACTTCGATCAGCACCTGCACTTCGGCTTCTTCGGGCAGGATCTCCAGCCAGCGGGCAATCGCCGGCAGCGCGGTTTCATCGCCGATCAGCACATAACCATCGTAATCATCGGCCACCTGGAACGAACCGCGCGGACCGCCGACGGCCAGCGTATCGCCCGGCTGCGCGCGCGCGGCCCACGGCCCGGCCACGCCGTGGTCGCCGTGCAGCACGAAGTCGATCGCCAGCTCGCCGGCGTCGTGGTCCCAGCCGCGCGGGGTGTAATCGCGGGCCACCGAATGTTCCTTGCCTTCCGGGTAGCGCGGGCCTTCGGGGGTCATGGTCGGCAGCACCAGTTCGCCGCTGCTGTTGGGGAAGAACAGCTTGATGTGGTCATCCGGTCCGGGTGAATCGAAGCCGGCCAGGTCGGCGCCACCCAGCACCACGCGGCGCATGTTCGGGGTGACTTCTTCGGTGCGCAGCACGGTCAGTTCGCGGAAGCGGACATCCAGGCGCAGGCGCTTGTTTTCATGGGAAGACATAGGGGATTCCTGAAGAGGGAAGGGGGGCGCGACAGGCGCGGGGCGACCGGGCTGGCTCAGGCGGGCGGGGTCGCAGGTTCGGGGGATGCGGCGGGCACGGGCGGCTGGCCGTTCAACAGGGCGGCTGCCTGCAGCAGCAGGGCGGCCACCTGGGCGGCTTCGCCTTCCTGCCAGCGGCCGTGATGGCGCACCAGCGCGCCCTTGAACTGGCGCAGGGCATCGCGCAGGTCCGGCGGCATATCGGCCTTGGCGATCTCGCGGGCACGGTGCCAGGCGCGGTGCTGGGCGGCTTTGACTTCATCGCGGCGGCCCAGCAGTTCCGCGCGGCCGCTGTCGGTGATGCGGAAGCGGCGGCGCCCGGCGTCGTCTTCGGCCAGCACCCAGCCGGCCTGCTCGAAGCTGGCCAGCAGCGGATACATGGTGCCGGCGCTGGGGGTGTAGGCGCGCGCGAACAGCTCGCTGACGTGCTGGATGAGCTCGTAGCCGTGGCGCGGTTGGTCACCTAGCAGCGCCAGCACCAGCAGGCGCAGGTCACCGCGGCTGAGCAGGCGGGTGGTGGCGGGGGTGGGGCGCGGCGGGGTCATTTCGATATATCGGTTCGGGTGTCGAAACGATATATCGATAGGGGGTTGGGTGCAAGGGGTTGGGGGTAGAGATGTGACGACCAACGGTCGTCTCCCATCGGGGGTGGGTTGGCACCGACCGGGAGAGCTGACGACCAGCGGTCGTCACTACCGTCAGAGTTCGCCGCTGGCTACTTTCTGCTGGATCGCTGAAAGGTAATCGTCCAGTTCCTGTTGGGAGGCGAAGACCTCTTCGACCGGGACGGCTTTGACCAGTTCGAACACCTTGCGCACGCCCGGGCGGGGCTGCATCACCAGCAGGCGGCCGGCGTGCGGGTGCAGGGCCTTGCGCGCGCGGAAGATGGAGCGCAGGCCGGCGCTGGATATGTAGTCCAGTCCGGCCAGGTTGAGTTCCAGGATGTGGGTGCCGTCGTGCAGCAGCGGCGCCAGCGCGGCGTCCAGTTCGGCATGGGTGCTGCCATCAAGCCAGCCGGACACGAACACGCGCTGGTACGGGCTGTCACCGGGATCGATACGCAGGGTCAGGCGTGACATGGACAACTACTCCTTGCGCGCTGCGCGGGGCAGCAGCAGAAGATGGACGTGATTGCTGCCATCGCGACGGCAGTACTCGATGTGGTCGCTCAGCGAGCGCACCAGGTGCAGGCCCCAGCCCCCGATGGCGCGGCGTTCCATTGCCGCATCCAGGTCTGGCGCGGGCGCAACGGTGGGGTCGAATGCCTGCCCGTCATCGCGCACGTCCAGTGCGAGGCCATCCTCATCCAGGGTCGCGGTAACGTCGAGAGTCACATGCGTCAGCACGCGCTGATAGGCCATCGCGTTGGTGCCCAGCTCTTCCACCATCAGCCGCGCCACGCCGATGCGCGCGCTGTCCACCTGCATGCCCTGCAACCCCGCCACCAGGCGCTGCAGCAGCTCGGCCAGGCCATCGGCGGTGGCTGCCGCACGCAGCCGCAGCGGTGACCACAGCGCCTGCCGCCCCACGCTGACCAGCGCCAGGTCGTCCGGGTTGCCGGCGCCTTCGCAGAAAGCATGCAATGCGTCCACCACGCGGGCGCAAACGCGGCGGTCGTCGGGTTCGGCGGCCACCACCGCGCGCAGCCGCTCCAGCCCGAACCAGCGCCTGCGCGGACACTGCGCCTCGCTGATGCCATCGGTATAGGCCAGCAGGTAGTCGCCCGGCGCCAGCAGCCCGCGCGCGCACGGGTAGTCGGCATCGGCGCTGATGCCCAGCGCCGGGCCGCTGTGCATCGCCTGCACGCGCACGCGGCCATCGGCCTGGCGCAGCAGCGGTGATTCATGGCCGGCGCTGGCCAGTTCGAAGCGGCCGCTGGATACATCCACCACCCCGCACAGCACGGTGGCAAACATGCAGGCCTGGTTGCGTTCGGCGATGTGCCGCCCGGCTTCGGCCAGGATGGTTGGCGGGTGCCGATGGCGTTGCATCGACGCTTCCAGCACGGTCAGCACGCGGGTCATGAACAACGCCGCCGGCACGCCGTTGCCGGACACATCGCCGATGACGAAGCACAGCGTGGTGCGGTCCAGCTGGGCGATGTGCTGGAAATCCCCGCCGACGTCGCGCGCGGGCACCAGCAGCGCCGCACTGCGCAGCTGGAAGCCGTCGGCGTGCAGGCGCGGTGGCGGCGCCAGCATGCCCTGCTGGATGCCATGGGCGATGCGCATCTCGCTTTCGGTGCGTTCGCGCGCGCTGGCCATCCGCGCGATGGTGTCCATCTGCTGCACGATGGAACGCCGCGCCCCTTCAAACGACCGGGTCAGCTGGCCGACTTCGTCGTCGTCGCGCGGCACCGGCAACGGCTGGTGGAAGTGCCCGGCGCTGAACCGGCGCGCGGCGGCGGTGAGCGCTTCCATCGGCTGCAGCAGGCGCATCGCATGCCGGCGCACCAGCAGCAGCCACACCCCCACCCCCAGCAGCCCCAGGCCCACGGCCCAGCGCGCCACATCGCGCAGGTCGGCCAGCAGCAGATCGCGATCGGCCGACAGCACCACCTGCCAGCCGGGCTGCTGCAGCGGGGCGATGCGGCTGAGGAAGCGGGTGCCATCACTGCCGCGGTGGGCCAGTCCCTGTCCGGGTGCCAGCCCCGGCCCGCGCTGGTCGAACAAAGGCGCCAGGTCCGGGCGCAGCTCCAGGTACTGCTGCAGGGACATGCCGGGTTCGATTTCCGGCACGGAACTGAGCACCACGCGGTGGTCCGGGCCGAGCAACGTAGCGCGCAGGCCGACGGTCACCGGCAGTTCGCCCAGGTCCTGCTGCAGCCGCGCCAGCGGCACGTCCACGCTGACCAGGCCGGCCGGCAGCAGCTCGCCCGGCAGCCGCAGCGGATTGCTGTAGGTGATGAACAGGCGCCCTTCTGCCTGTGGGTTGGCATACGGCGCCGACCACCACGGGCCACTGGCGCGCAACGCATCGCGGTACCAGCTGCGCCGGTGAGCATCAAACCCCAGCTGGCCGCTGCAGGACTGCTGCACGCTGCCATCGCTCAGCACGTCATTGCAGGCATAGCCATCGGGCAGGTCGGCTACCCGGCCGGGTTCGATGATCACCGTGGCCCCGTCCACGTTCGGGTCGGCCACCACCGCCGCGCGCAGCAGGCCATCCAGCTGGGCGGCATCGAAGGCCTGGCGACCCAGCGGGGACAGCAGCATGTCGCCGGTGATTTCCGCCGAACGCAGCGAATTGCCCAGGCTGCGCGCGGTCTGGTCAGCCAGCGAACGCAGCTGTTCGGCGGCCTGCTGGTGCACCAGCGTGCGCGCACCCAGATAGAACAGTGTCACCAGCAGCAGCAACAATGCGGCCTGCACAACGCTTGACCACAGCATCAGCCGCGTGCGCAGGCTGCGGCCGGCGGGCCGGTCGGGGGAAGGCGGCGTAGGGCGATCAACCATGGCGCGATCCTTGGTTTTCCGTCCCGGATCAATGGCATGGCCGGGGCGGGCAGGGCAAGGAACCCGGTCCGCTGCGCACGTAACACCTTGGAAACATTGGCTGGGACAGCTTCGGACAGTCCGCAGGGACACAGGCCATTTACGACCATACGCAGGCGTAGCCAAGTGACGGAAGCCACTGGTGCGCTACACTTTGCGGTCTAGAAATCAATAACAGTCGCGCGCGTGCGTGCGGTAATGGGAGCGCTAATGAACTGGTTGAACGAGCTGCTGAACAACGACCCGAACCCGGTAGAAAGCCAGGAGTGGATCGAGTCGTTGAAGGCCGTGATTGATGTCGAGGGCCCGGAGCGCGCGCATCAACTGCTGGAAGGCATGGTGGAACTGACCCGTCGTTCGGGTGCGTACCTGCCGTTCTCTCCCACCACCGAATACGTGAACACCATCGCGCCGAACCTGGAGGCCAAGAGCCCGGGCGACGCCGATCTGGAATGGCGCATCCGTTCGATCATCCGCTGGAATGCGATGGCCACCGTGGTGCGCGCCAACCGCAAGCCGGGCGACCTGGGCGGCCACATCGCCAGCTTCGCATCGGGTGCCACGCTGTATGACGTGGGCTTCAACCACTTCTGGCGCGCGCCGAGCGACAACCACCCCGGCGACCTGCTGTTCATCCAGGGCCACAGCGCCCCGGGCATCTATGCGCGTTCCTACCTGGAAGGCCGCATCGACGAAGCGCAGCTGGACAAGTTCCGCATGGAAGTGGACGGCGGTGGCCTGTCGTCCTACCCGCACCCGTGGCTGATGCCGGATTACTGGCAGACCCCGACCGTGTCCATGGGCCTGGGCCCGCTCGCCGCGATCTACCAGGCGCAGTTCCTGCGTTACCTGGAAAACCGTGGCCTGATCGAAAAGTCCGACCGCAAGGTGTGGTGCTTCATCGGCGATGGCGAGAGCGACGAGCCGGAAACCCTGGGCGCGATCGCGCTGGCCGGCCGCGAAGGCCTGGACAACCTGATCTTCGTGGTGAACTGCAACCTGCAGCGCCTGGATGGCCCGGTGCGCGGCAACGGCAAGATCATCCAGGAACTGGAAGGCGTGTTCCGTGGCGGCGGCTGGAACGTGATCAAGCTGCTGTGGGGCGGTTACTGGGATGCCCTGCTGGCCAAGGACACCGATGGCGTCCTGAAGAAGCTGATGATGGAAACCGTCGACGGCGAATACCAGAACTGCAAGGCCTTCGGTGGCGCGTATACCCGCGAGCATTTCTTCGGCAAGTACCCGGAAACCGCTGCAATGGTTTCGGGCCTTTCCGACGACGACATCTGGCGCCTGAACCGTGGTGGCCATGACCCGCACAAGGTGTTCGCCGCCTACCACCAGGCCGTCAACACCAAGGGCATGCCGACCGTGATCCTGGCCAAGACGGTCAAGGGCTACGGCATGGGCAGCGCCGGCGAGGCACTGAACCCGACCCACCAGACCAAGAAGCTGGACGACGAAGCGGTGCGCCACTTCCGCGACCGTTTCAACATTCCGGTGACCGACGAGCAGCTGAAGGACGGCCAGGTGCCGTTCTACCACCCCGGCCCGGATTCGCCGGAAGTGAAGTACCTGCAGGAACGTCGTGCCGCGCTGGGTGGCTACCTGCCGCAGCGTCGCCGCAAGGCCAGCAAGAGCTTCAACGCACCGAAGCTGGAGACCTACGAGCGTCTGCTGAAGAGCAGCGGCGAACGTTCGTACTCCACCACGATGGCCTTCGTGCAGAGCCTGAACATCACCCTGCGTGACAAGGAACTGGGCCCGCACATCGTGCCGATCGTGGCCGACGAAGCGCGTACCTTCGGCATGGAAGGCCTGTTCCGGCAGATCGGCATCTACGCCCCGTTCGGCCAGAAGTACAAGCCGGTGGATGCGGACCAGCTGATGTTCTACCGCGAAGACCAGAGCGGCCAGGTGCTGCAGCAGGGCATCAGCGAGCCGGGTGCGATCGCATCGTGGATGGCCGCCGGTACCAGCTATTCGGTTTCCAACGTGCCGATGCTGCCGTTCTACATCTACTACTCGATGTTCGGCTTCCAGCGCGTGGGCGACATCGCCTGGCAGGCCGCGGACATGCGTACCCGCGGCTTCCTGCTGGGTGGTACCGCAGGCCGCACCACGCTGAACGGTGAAGGCCTGCAGCACGAAGATGGCCACAGCCATCTGGCGGCTGGTGGCATCCCCAACGTGCGCAGCTATGACCCGACCTTCGGCTTCGAAGTGACGGTGATCCTGCAGCACGGCACCAAGGCGATGATGGAAGACCAGGTGGATGAGTACTACTACATCACCCTGATGAACGAAAACTACACCCACCCGGAAATGCCGGAAGGTGCGGCCGAAGGCATCGTCAAGGGCATGTACCTGCTGACCGACGCCGGCAAGCCGAAGAAGAACGAGCTGCGCGTGCAGCTGCTGGGTTCGGGCACGATCCTGCGCGAAGCGATTGCCGCGGCCGAGCTGCTGGACAAGGACTTCGGCGTGACCGCCGATATCTGGAGCTGCCCGAGCTTCAACGAACTGCGCCGCGATGGTTTCGACGTGGAACGCTACAACCGCATGAACCCGGAAGGCGAACAGCGCAAGGCCTACGTGACCGAGCTGCTGGAAGGCCGCCAGGGCCCGGTGATTGCCGCGACCGACTATGTGCGTGCGTACGCGGACCAGATCCGTGCGTTCATCCCGGGGCACTACACCGTGCTGGGTACGGATGGCTTCGGTCGTTCGGACACTCGTGCGAACCTGCGTCGTTTCTTCGAGGTTGACCGTTACTACATCGCGCATGCTGCGATTGCTGCGCTGGCCAAGGAAGGGAAGATGACGGGCAAGGATGTGGCCCGGGCGATCAAGCAGTACAAGATCGATGTGGAGAAGTCGAATCCTGTTGGGGTTTGATTGGGGTTGGATTTGCCACCCACACGTAGTAAAAGAAGGGGCCGCTGAAGCGGCCCCTTTTTTTTCAAGAGGGGACAACGACAGACTATGGAGCAGGGGGAGCATGGAACGGCAAGTCTCAGGGACCTTGATCAACGTAGCAGCACACCCTCATAACGGCGCTGACACGTACCTTAAATTAATAACCGCAGCACATGCGTTAAATCGAGCCGTTCGTGTACACGGCGATAGGTACGCGTGGATGTCCCACCTTTGGACCAATAAAGCGCGCAACGGCAAAGTGTCAATGACGGGCAATATTGCAACGTTTACTCAGATCGACATGGACGGCGCGTGGATCGATATGCAGACTCGAGCTGCCGCAGATGCAAAGCGTATCGATAACGTTAAACGAGTCGTCGCGGGCATACAGCCAAACTATCACGAGTTTAGGTTCTACTTCGAACCGCAAATTCATTTAATTGCCGTGGAGACTAACGACGGCGTCCGCTCTTTTAGTCCAAGAATGGCCGAGAAATTTTTCTCGGAATTGCTCAGTGCAAACGGAATAACCGATGAATTCGGCGACATTGAGGTTAATTTTGTTCCTGACAAGGAGTCACTTAACAGGATCATCAGCTCTAAATTCCTAAGAAAAATTTCAATTCATTTTAGTAGGCCGAACGCGGACAGTCTCGATGATATTGAGCGGAAGGTCATGGAAAGTATGAACGAGATGGGTGCAAGAACGTCCACTGTTACGTACTCGGCCGTACGTGGGGCAACATTAAGTCTGACGCCCGATGTCAAGAATCTGGCAAGAGTTGCGCGAAGAAATGGGTACGTTGAGGGAAATGTCGCGGGCGAACCCCTGTCTACACGAGACCACCCAATAGAACGGAGGCTAGTATTCGATGATAACGCCCAAGACCAAGCCTCAGCCTTTGACGGCCTCGCAAGAGGTTTGATTGAATCTGAATCAGACTCACTGGGCGAGTAACTTATGAACGACGGGAGCCGGGGAAAGTCGAGCAGTGACTTCTCAGTCCTGTGCGAGTACTGGGCGATCTACGGTGGATGGACGGCGCTCTTCAAATCCATATACTTCTACGGAGCCCTCGCGATGGTACTCGCTGGTTTCGAAGTGTGGACGAAACCAGGTTGGTGGGAACTTCCGCAGAGCATTCTGCCGAACCTCCTCGGTTTTAGTTTGGCGGGGTACGCTATTTTCCTCAGCTTCGGATCAGAGGCTTTTAGACTGTTTCTTTCTGGTGTTGAGGTCGGTAAAGCATCGGCGTTTGTATCGCTGACGACTACCTTTATGCATTTTGTAGTCCTGCAGGTGTTGGCTTTGCTTCTTTCGCTGGTAGCTGATTTCGCAAGTCGAATAGTGGTGCCGGCCAGTTTCCCTATGGCAGACCTTCTTCCTTGTATCCAAAAGCTCTTCTGGCTTATCTGCTTTATTCTGTTCTGCTACTCACTAACTTCAATACTCGCATCGGTAATTGCGATATATCGGCTTGTGCGCATGTTTGACGCGTACTCGCGCCGCTCTAAGGGGTGACGTCTTACCTGCAAGCGCTGTTTCAACTTCCTCAAAAGTGGCGCCGCGACACAAGTTCATTACTAAAATATTAATCCTACGGATGATCAGTGATGCAGCAGCGGAACTTGGCTAAACCAAATGCTTTCGGCGACGTTAGGGATGATCTGAATAGATCACCCGCACCGCTGGATTCATGAGGTGAGCGACGTTCGCGCCTTGCCTGAGCAGCGAATTTTGTTGAAAACGGGGTTTTGAAGGTGCCGTTGGGCACCTCCAGGCGGATTTATCCCTGGGCCGGCAGAAATTGCCGACGGGTCATCCACAGATTGGACAATGCAAACAGCGTCAGCACCTGTGCGCTGTTCTTGGCCAGACCCCGATAGCGCACCTTGGTGTAGCCAAACTGGCGCTTGATGACCCGGAAGGGGTGCTCCACCTTCGCTCGCATGCTGGCTTTGCAGCTCTCCCAGCGCTCGTACTGCCGACGCTCGCGCGCGTTCTTGATCGCCTTCACCTTGCCTCGTTTCCTGGCGATGAAGAACGTCGCCTTGGAGTCCTGAAGCTCTGGCCGACAATCCGCTCCGGTATAGCCACTATCTCCCAGCACGCAGTCCTCCTTGCCGTGCAGAAGTTCGTGCGTGACCGTGACATCGCCCACATTCGCAGCGGTGCATGCCACATGGTGTACAAGGCCGGAAAACTCATCCACGCCGATGTGCGCCTTCATGCCGAAGTACCACTGATTGCCCTTCCTGGTCTGGTGCATCTGCGGATCACGCGCCTTGTCAGCGTTCTTGGTGGAGCTCGGTGCATGAATGATCGTGGCATCCACGATCGTGCCCGCACGCAGACTCAGGCCTTGGCGCTGCAGGTGTGCGTTGACCGCCTCCAGCATCTTGCCGCCCAGCCCGTGGGTCTCCAGCAACCGACGGAAGTTGAGGATCGTGGTCTCATCGGGGATGCGGTCCAGGCTGTTGATGCCAGCAAATCGGCGCATCACCGCTGTGTCGTACAGTGCTTCCTCCATCGACGGGTCGCTCAGCGCGTACCACTGCTGCAGGAAGTGGATGCGCAGCATGGTCGTCAGCGCGTAGGGCTGACGGCCGCGGCGGCCTGTCAGCGGGTAGTGCGGCTCGATCAGCGCCAGCAGTCGCTTCCAGGGGACCACCTGATCCATCTCGTTGAGGAACAGCTCGCGGCGTGTCTTCTTGCGCTGGCCCAGGCCTTCGGCATCACCGAATGTCAGTTGCATGGGGGGGCCTTCAACGTGTGTCTGATGGACCTCAAGCTTGCCAGCCAGCGGCCGGCACTACCATCGGATTTGGTGCAGATTTGTTCAGATCTTCCTTAGGGCTGAGAACGATCATCTAGCCTTGGATGGTGCCTTCTTTGAGTGGCAGGACTACAAAACGCTATTTGAAAGTTCGGACAGATTTATCGTGGTGGGGCGCCGCGGTACTGGTAAGAGTGCTCTTGTCTATCAGTTAGGTAAAATTTGGGGTAGCAGAAAGTTTCCAATAATCGAGGTCGCGCCAACGGAAGAGCAGCTTATCGGACTACGCCCATTGGCTAGAATGTTTGGTGACACGGTATCTCGAATTCGGGTCGGAGTTAAAATTGCCTGGAAGTACGCATTGCTTATGGAGATCGCCCTTAGCTTGAGCAATGACTACAAGGCGAAGCGCTCCATCGAGGGTGATCGACTACTCATGGATCGAATCGTCACGTGGAAATCTCTGGGCGGCGACTGTATCACCCGGCTTCGGGGGCAACTCAAAATGTTTTCCAAGGCCTTCGAATCGGAGGAGGAGCGGATAGCTGAGCTGTCAGCGTTCCTCGACATTACTAAGGTCGGTGCGTCCGTTATGGGTGCGCTTAATACGATTGAGAGGACCTTCATAATATTAATCGATCGGCTGGATGAGGGCTATGAGCCAGACGCTGTGGGAACGGGTCTGATTGATGGAATTCTCTATGGCACCGATGAAGTGCGATCGTCGCTGCTTGATAAAGTGAAAGTTGCAGTATTTATACGCGACAACATGCTGAGGGCGATCGAGGCGGAAGATAGAGACTTTACTCGCAATCTGGAATCACAGGTGCTAAGGCTTCACTGGGACCCTCAGGAGCTGTTTTATCTTGTTGCTAAAAGAGTTCGTTTCGTTTTCGGCGTCGCTAAAGAGAGTGATATAAAGGTTTGGAACTCGATAACTTCTAACGAACTCCACGGTCGTGAAGGTTTTAAGAAATGTCTTCGTCTCACTCTATATCGGCCAAGGGACGTTATAGCTCTGCTAAACGCCGCGTTTTACCAGGCACAAAGGCAGCAGCGAAACACCCTGATCGAAGCCGACTTTGAGGCTTCAGCCAAGCAAATCTCCAGTACGAGATACAGCGATCTGGGGAAGGAATATGAAACTGTGTTGCCTGGTGTGAAGACTCTAACCTCAGCATTCTCCGGATGCGAAGCGAAACTAAGCTGGCGCGAGGCTGCCAATATAGTTAGTGGGGCAATGGGTGCGGCTGGACTTAATTTGGCAGAGGTCCAGCATTTTGAAATCCTCAACAGTCCGGATGAGGCTATAAAGGCGCTATACGGTATAGGATTTGTTGGCATGTTTGATAGACAGCACGGTAGCTTCGTCTTCTCTCATGATGGTAAACGACCCATCAAGCAATTTGGTGAGTCAGATATTCTTATGATCCATCCCTGCTACTGGTCTGCTCTAAACATCCAAGGCTTCGAGATTGATCAGGATGGCGCCGAAGAGATATTTGATGAATACGAGATCACAATAGAATCCCATAGCGGAGAGCAGCGGCGTAGATTGCTTGGACAGCTGATATCAGAGCTTAACACTATACCTGATGGTTCTTCCGGCGCGCAGCAGTTCGAGGAATGGTGCAAGCGCGCAGTGGAGATATGCTTTGCGCGTGAATTGACGAATGTGCAGTTGCGGCCTAATGCCAACGCTAGCCAGCGCAGGGATATCGTCGCTACGAATCAGGGGGGGGGCGTGTGGAAGCGGGTCCTACAAGATTACGGTACGCGTCAAGTCATATTTGAGGTTAAAAACTTCGAGAGAATCGGCGTAGAAGAGTTCAGGCAAGCCTACGGATACCTCGGAAAGGAGTACGGCCGATTAGCAATTATTATTTGCCGCGACCCCGAGTCGGGACTCAGGCGGGGTGCAGAGCTCGACGCATTTCGCGAGTTCTATGGGAAAGACGCTCTTATAATAAAATTTCCGGCGAGCCAGTTTGTTACTATTCTCTCCAAGCTCCGCAATCCGGAGAAATTCGATGCAGGCGAATTGGCTTTGGAGCGCCTCTTAGACTCCTACGTCAGGCTCTATGCTTCGGGGCAGTCTGACGTAAGGCGCTCAGACTCAACCTCGCGTCGGAAGAAGAGGCGTTAGTGCCTGATGACCTTTTGACCGACGAAGCTAGAGTCGGATGTTTCGACGTTCCAACGATAGTGCCTGCCTCCACTTTTCAGTACCGCTAACGGTGGAGCCCAGGCGTCAAACGTTCCAGCACAAGACTGGCCGGGGTGTCGGCATTCGCGCGTTTTCGGTAATGCGGAACGGCGCGAGCTACAAGAAGCTTTGCAGGCCCCGGTGAAGTCTTACCGAGGGTTCACTGGAGCGGAGGGCATGGCACGCTCCAGCTGACGCTAAGTCTCGCCTCGCGACATCCCACGTGCTGCATCCGCAGGACAAAAGCGCCTCGCCTTAGCGCATTCGAGCATTTTTGCAATAGACTTCCTCAATCGGAAGCTAGGGATGGCAATGGCAAAGCTCGACGCAGAAATTGAACTCAGTGGCTTTGAGGTAGGAGCCGAGTACACGCGCCAAGAGATGGCAAGGTTGGGCGGGCTGCCGGTTCCAGAAAGCATCAGAACCAGTCAGTGGGGAACGGGGGTGCTCGAACTGCAAAACGCGGTGCTGCTGTTCGTCACTCTGCAGAAGAGTAGTGAGGATGACTACCTCGATGAGTTCGAAGGAGACATCTTCTACTGGGAAAGCCAGCGCAGTCAGCGACAACAGAGTCCTGTGATCCAAAAGATTGGCGCCGGAGAGCTTGTCCCGCATCTCTTCGCCCGCATCCGTGACCGACAGCCCTTTGTGTACTGCGGACGGCTTGGCGTTCCCCTGATGGAGGGGGAGAAGCCCGTAACATGTCTATTCGAGCAATTGGACTTCCAGAAATCGCCCAAGGGCCAGCTTGCGGAGCTCTACGAGTGGAGACCTTCGCATGAGCCGCAAGCTTTTGCGGCAAGACGAGAGCGACTGAATGCTGCTAAAAGCCGCGGCACCTCCGTCAACCGGAGGAGTGTGAAGTATTGGCATGTGGCCGACGCAGTTGATGATCTCGGCACACCCACCATCGCCGAAGTAGGGACCTGGCTGTCTTCTCGCTATCCAGAAGAAACGCAAAGTGATTTGAGGGAGAATCTCGCACACCTGACCGTCAATTCACCCAGCCGAGTCCACTACGACCGAGCTCGGCGAGACTGGCGGAGCGATGCCGTACCCAGGCATCCACGGGACCGCTTAGTCAGATTGGAGGGAAGTCCTATTCGGTACCAGAGTTTCGATCCGGCTATACATGGCCACTACGATCTGAGGCAGGGAGAGGACAAGAGCTGGTACGCAGTGGCTTTGAGCAAGGATGTGCTTGGTGCGGCCGAGGCGCAGGGAGCCGCGGAGATCGAGCGGCATCCTTCGCCGCTCACCGATGAGGATGATGCGCGTCTCTGGATTATGAAAGCTGTGGCCATGCGAAAGGGGCAAGGTGCCTTTCGGAAGGAGCTACTCGCTGCCTATCAGGGAAGGTGCGCCATCTCAGGTTGCACCACCGAACATGTCCTTGAGGCTGCTCACATATCGCCCTATAAAGGAGAGCACACCAATCGTGCTGACAACGGTCTGCTTCTCCGTTCTGACCTGCATACGTTGTTCGACCTTGGCTACCTCTGGATCGACGAAGACTTCCGCGTAAAATTCGCGTTGCCTCTGCGAGGCGCAGATTATGAGGCCTTCGAAGGACGGAAATTGCGTCTTCCTGAAGTTGCCGAACAGCGGCCGAGTGCGGCCGGGCTGGCCAGGCACGCTGCTTATGCAATGGCGCGAGCGGGCGGACGCCTCACCCCATCCTCATAGCTTGGCTATCCCTCGCAACCGCATCCTGCTCCACCTGCTGGCTCTGCGCCGCAAGCTGCATTTGCTGCTCCCGCCCGACAGCAGTCAACTGCTGCAGTGACTCCTCACCTGGCGCCTGCACAGCGACGTCAGTCGCCATGGAAGCCCGCAGATGCGCGGGATCATTCAGCTCCCCCTGCACAACAAACACGCGCTGCCCAGCAGCACTCACGCCGGTCGCGTCGCTCAGCACCACATGGTCAGCCCGCTCAAGCCCATTACCCTTAGCCAGCGCCACAAGGCTCAACGTAAGCCGTTCGCTCGTTTCATCAAACTCTCGCCCCAGCCTGGCATCCAGCGCGGTGACATGGCCGCGTACCTGCTGATAGAGCGGATAATCAGCATGCCCCGGCCCCATCACCAGCCGCGTATCAGTCTCGCCACCGGGTCCCCGCAGATCGCTGGAAACTACCTTGGGTGAGTCGATCAGCGTCCTGTAATTGTCGCCGGGATGGAACTGGGTGGCGCGCTCCTGCTGCTCAAGCCGGAGTTCGCGCGTTTCGCTCAGCCGGTCGATCACTGCGGCGTTGCGCTCGCGGATAGGGATCGCGCCTTCAACCTGGATGTACCACGCTCCTTCCCGCTGACTGTAGACATGGTGAGAGCTCTGCATCCCGATGACGTTCGGATCATTGGTTGGCATTGCTTCCTTGGCCATCGCCAGCTCATACGCGCCGAGCTTCGCGACATACATGCTGGCTTGGGCCCACGGCATGGCGGCGAAGGCGTTGCCAGTAGTGTCCAGCGCGCGACGCGTGCCTAGCGCCTCGTTACTCAGCATGTCTTTTCAGACTGTTTCCGCCGCATCTTCGCCGTGCTTTCTCCGAGTGGCGTCGAGCAGGATTCGAGGTGTCCAGCAGTTCGGATCCAAACCGTGTTGACGGAATGCGTCGTCGTGCGCCACCTGTACGTCGCGCCCGGGCAGATTCAGTGCCAGCTCTGGCCTCCCGCGGGACATCCAGCGTTCGCGCAGTTCAACGTCGCGCACCAACAGCGTCTGTCCAAAGCTGTCCCACTCGCGCTCACTCAGCACCCGATTGTCCAGGCGGGGATCCCGCTCGTGCTGTGTGCTGGCTTGTGACTGGGCGTAGGCGTTGGCTACCTGGCCAGGCAGGTTGTCGTTACGGACGACGCCTAAGGCTAGCAAGCCATAGCCGTCTCCACCTTCCTTCTGTGCCAGATAATTCCAGTAGAGCTCACGGTTTCCACTGTCCGCGTATCGACGCAGGATGGCAATGTCGTCTTCATTCAAGCCGCTCATGATCAGTTCCCTGGCCTTCTACTAGAGTCAGCGAATCCTGTAGCGCGCCATCATGGTCCGCACGGCATCCTCGATGGCCTTCCAGTCCTTGAGCAGCACACGTGGGTAGCGGATCGTCATGGAAATGCTGTCGTTGAGATCGACAATGTCGTGCGTGCAATCCGCAATGATCCGGGCTCCATCAGGGACCAGCAGATCGCCTTCGACTACCAGCCCATCCAGCCCATCGTCCGGCTGACTGCACCTGATCAAGGTCTTGACCTTACCGTCGCTGGACCGTTCCACATACCAATCCTTCTCTGACTGGGGGTTGCGGATCGGTAGCTCGCCGAACTCCTTCAGATACTCCTGGGAGTAGGTGGCCATCTTCTTTTCATCAACGGCATAGGGAGTGATTCCAAACTGAGGTGGCTGCGGAATACGCAAATCCAGTCGCCGTGTGGGATCTCTGCGGGTGACAGAACCTTCGGGCGTTATCGCCTCGGTGCTCGCAATGCGCTCCAGTAGTCCTGTGATTGGAACCGCATCCACGTAGTCGATCAGCACTCCGATCGCACGATAGTGATCGGCCATCGAGCGGGTAGGGCGTGTTCCCGGCGGCGCCGCCTGCAGGCCTGGCCACATGAGGGTAAGTCCAACGCCACCGCCGATGGCAGGACCGATCTGGTCATCGTAGTAGTTGGCTGGGAACGCGAGCCGGTGTGGTCCGAACTCCGCCACAACTGGCTTGGTGGTGTAGGTGTACCCATCAAGGGTACGGCTCTCGGCCGAATTCTCAGTCATGGCAGCTTCCTTTTCAGCATTGTCAGATGATGGTCCCTTAGCGCACGCCGTCGTGTTGAGAGCTGCGGCCAGTGCCAAAGCAAGGCATCGACTGGGTGACAGGACACTCATGGGACCAATCCTTTCTGGGTCATCGGACGGATTGTAGGGCGCGCTCCGTCAACGATTCGGTAAGCGGTCACCCTTCGCAAATCTTGCTCGCGGGCAGCTCACATCAGCGCTTGATAACTTCAGAACTTCTTGGCTTCGTGATCGGTATCGCTGCCAAGCACATCATGGGCTGCCTGAATCAGCGGATTCGGTACCTGGCCAACACTGTCCGCGCTGCACCTTCGATGGATCTCCAGTCCTTCAGCAGGACGCTGGGGTAGAAAAGGGTCACCGATAGGCTGTCAGCTTGGTCCACAAAATAGTGGGAACAACTGGCAACCCTGTCTGCTCCATCGGATACCAGCGCTGCGCCCTTGATATGCAATCCTTGGCGACCGTTCTGGGGCTGGTCACACTTGATGAAAGTCGACAGTGTGTCGCCGCTGGAGCGGGCGATGTACCAGTCATCCTCGTATCTGGGATTGCGGACTGGTGGCCTGCCTCGCTGGTTCAAGTAGTCCTTGGAATAGGCCGCCATCCGGTCTTCATCGATTACGTACGGGGTAAGCCCGAACTGCTCAGGCGCAGGCTTTCGCCTGTCCAATCGATTACGTGGGTCTTGCCGCTCGACTGAGCCATCTTCGGTCTTGGATTCCGTACTGGTTATCCGTTGCAGCAAATTGCCGATGGGCACTGCGCCTACGTGATCAATGGACATACTGATCGCACGGTGATGGTCGGACATTGAGCGTGTCGACCGCGTCCCAGGAGGCGCAGCATCAAGCTCGGGCCACATCAACGTCAACCCGACCCCACCGCCGATAGCAGGGCCGATCTGGTCATCGTAGTAGTTGGCGGGGAACGCAAACCGGTGGGGTCCGATCTTGGCTTCAACAGGCTTGGTTGTGTAGGTGTACCCATCCATGGTGCGGCTCTCGGCCGGATTTTCAGTCAGGACAGCTTCCACTTCCGTCCTGTCAGATGATGGTCCTTGGACGCACGCCGTCGTGTAGAGGGCTACAGCCAATGCCAAAGCAAGGCATCGACCCGGTGCCAGTAAACTCATTGGACCAATCCCTCCTGGGTCATCTGCAGGGTCGTAGGGCCCAACGCCTAGACGGC
Organism: Stenotrophomonas sp. SORGH_AS_0321; assembly: GCF_031453215.1. NCBI lineage: Bacteria > Pseudomonadati > Pseudomonadota > Gammaproteobacteria > Lysobacterales > Lysobacteraceae > Stenotrophomonas > Stenotrophomonas sp. SORGH_AS_0321. The sequence continues at coordinate 3,662,156 of NZ_JAVIZG010000001.1, read as the reverse complement.
GCGGACTTCAGATCCATTGCGAGGCGCCGCCGGAAAGCGAAAAAGTCTGACCCGCTGAACCAGACGAGTCGACCATCGCCCGCTGCTTGCCCACGTGGTACCCGCCCCACGCGGTTGCCATGCCAAGGCACGCGAAGATGATGCCCACCTGCCAGCGCGTATCACGCAGGCCGGATGCGCCCAACAGAATCAGGGCGAAGCCAATGAAACTCACGTGGTAGGCGATGGCAAGCACCAGGAAAAGCAGTCCGAAAAGCAGCAGGACAAGGCTCAGTTTGCTACGACGGTTTGACATATCCAGCACGAAGTTACTCCTTGGAATCACTTGCGGTGCAGACCCGGTGGGGTTGCTCGGCAGCAGACGCATCGGCAATGGTGCGACATTGCGTTGGCCTGCCTCTGTCTCTTGTCCGACATTACCGCGTGCCGGCCCGGTGTGCACCCTTGTCCCACTCCCGAGCTCTGACCCTGCGGTGTCACCTACGTCCTACGAGGAATGCTTATAGTCATACACCATCCCGCAATGGATAGGCCACGAATGCGCCTGCTGTCTTCCTGCCGCTTGCTGGGATGTGCTCTCGCCGTCGCGCTGAGCGTGGGTGCCTGCGCCAGGCCGCCATCCGCCCAACACCAAGGGAACCCAGCTGGGTCGGACCCCCCAGACCGGTGCATCCACTACTTCGTCGATGTGGAAAGCAAGCTCTCTATCAGCATGGACTACAAGCGCGCCTTTCTTCAGGACTGGAAACGCATCGAGGACGCTGTCCGCGAGGTGCTCAAGCGCAGCCGGTCAGTCTGATCGAAGCAAGCAAAGGAAATAGACATGCGTGGCTGCTACCAGGACGCCTGCTACAGTGATCGTGAGGCCAGCAGCTAGACGGTCCAGGAAGGAGTCGATGATGATAGTGCCGATGCGATACGACAACAGAACGATGCGTGGGTTGAATCCTGACGTCACGACTCTTAGAAGATATTCCCGCGATGGCAATCGCGAGTTGCGCCGGAGCTCTTTCTCCCAGCCCCCGGCCCCCCGGCCCCGATAGACAATCGATAATGAAACGGAATCAGCCGCGACGCGGGGAGTTCTTCCTGCTGCAACCGGACACAACCCGCGACGGTTGATCGCCGTCTGCGCGATGCCATCATGGGTACAGGCATGGGGACAGCAACACAAACGCATGAGGTGTGGTTTACCGATGCGGCGGACATTTGAAGTCACAACGTCCAGGCTGCAGCATGGTTCAGGCGCTACTAGAGGAGGTCGACCGGATGAAGCGAGAAGCAACGGCCCCGCCGGCTGACAGCGAGTTCTTCATGTTTGGCCCAGAATCAGAGAGCAATAGACGCTTTCGTGGTGCGTACCTTGAGAACATCCAGCAACTACTGACATCCCCACGGCTGATCCTGCGGCCAGACGCGGGGGGATTTCCGCCGCTCAGTGAAGTACCGCGTGTGGTGTTTGATCCATCTGCGTGCCCTGCGCCGCGAGACTTGGAAGGTGGCTTCAGCGGCTACTGGCTGGTGTCCGAGCGACTTCAGCGGGCGATGTCAGCCGTGGATCCTGAAGCGTTCGCTTTTGTTGAATGTGAAGTTCGCCTGGCTGACGGATCAGCCGGACCGCCACGTTTCATGTGCGATGTCGTGCGCGAAGTGGACGCACTCGACGAAGACGCATCCCAGCTCAGGATCAAGGTTGATGATGACTACGTCCGGGGGAAGTTCTACTCCCTGGGAGGTGGTGCGAGGCTGGTGTTCAAGCGCGACATGCTGGCGGGTGCGCATGTGTTCTTGACGCCCTTCAATCCGTCCGCGTTCTGCGACAGGAGCTTCCGAAATGCTGTCCAAGCCGCTGGCATCTCGAAGAACGCAGGAGTCAGTGGCATATCCTTCGTGGACGCACTTGATATCTGATTAAACGATCAACGCCCAGCCGTGTCTGGCCGAGGTCCATCGGGGCGTCCGGGGATAAACAGCTCGGCCAATGTCCTTCTCCCGCACAAGTCAGTTTGAGCCGCCGCTCAACCCCATGGCGCCGAACCTGTCTTCTCCGCGGTAGAGAAGGAACTCGTACTGCGCCGGGTCACTGCCGTCCGGTAGGGGACCTTGGACTCTCACTACATGAATCCGGCTACTTCGATCATCAGCGGGTTCGCGCAGGCATCGGGGTTGGAAGTAGGTAGGCATGGATCTTTGGCTGAGAGGAGTGAATGGATGATCGCATCAACGTCCTTGGGGAGCCACGAGGGCTCGGTTCCAAGGTGGGCACCCACCGTCCGCTGGCGAATTAGCGCACCATCGTGGCGTCAAGCGCAGCCAGCCACGCCGGCTGCACCTGCCCCGTAGCAGACACTCAACCCACCTCTATCCGCAACCGGATACCCAGCGCCCGCATCGCGCCCAGCACGCTGTCCAGGTACAGCGGCCGGTTGCCGCTCAACTGCCGGCGCATGACCTCGCTGCTGTGCCCGCATTCGCGCGCGATGTGGCTCATGCCATGCAGTTCGGACACCAGCAGCAATGAGCGCGCGAACGTGGTTTCATCGTAGTTGGCCATGTTCAAGCGGGCATCCAGGTACTCGGCCATCTCGGCTGCACGCAGGTTGCTGACGCGCGCATTGGCGAAGCCGCCGTCCGACCCGCTCAAGAGCGGCTCCACATGGCATCGGCCGATGACCGCACCAGTTCCCGTCCGGTGATGATCAGCCCTTCGACGAGGTATTCGCCGAAGCCATTATCGGGCTGGCCCTGCTGCCGGCCGACATGCACCGAGTGCAGCACTTCGAAGATCGAGGCCAGCGCCTGCAGGGTGCGGATCGGCACGGCGACATCCACGGTGCGCTGGGGCTCCCGGTGGCAACCGCTGCCCTCTTTAGGTGCATCCGCTGCGGGTTCTGGCACCACGCGCAGGTGCATCACGCGATGTTCGTTGGTGCGTGAGGTTTCAAACGCTTCGAGCCTCCGCTCAAGGCGTTCGATGAAGTAGGGAGGGAAGTCGATCATCCGATCGCCCATCAGGGCATACAGACGTTTTGCGCTAAGAGGGTAGTGCGAATCCATCGGCGTACCTCACAAGGCTGGAGGCCACCTGCGCCAAGGCGCGAGGTGGCGGGCGATGCGGGTTGGCATACCGGGCTACTGAACCAAAAACCGGCGGATCAGGGATCCCCACGCACCGCCCACCGTAGGATCGGTAAGCGATGCAGTGCATTCTCCGCCGTGCCCAGAGGGCAAAACAGAGCAAATAGTCCAAGTAGCAACAGGATGCCAATCCCGGCTGACGCTCTTCGTCGCCAGCGCGTCCATACCATCAGCCATAGGCCCTTGCGTACATGGGCGAATCTGCAAAAGTGACACGGCATCGACCCGCCATAAGTCATGCAGGTGTGTGGCAAGCCCGTCACCTACACGGGCGCCACGCCCCTCCCTGCGAGGGCCTGGAGTGACAGTGAACGCGGCCCGTCGCGACACCCGGCCTCACATCATTTTTGCAACTCGCCCCCCCGCCGTTGCTAAGTTCGCCTCATAGCCACCCAAGGGATGATCTGAATAGATCACCCGCACCGCTGGATTCATGAGGTGAGCGACGTTCGCGCCTTGCCTGAGCAGCGAATTTTGTTGAAAACGGGGTTTTGAAGGTGCCGTTGGGCACCTCCAGGCGGATTTATCCCTGGGCCGGCAGAAATTGCCGACGGGTCATCCACAGATTGGACAATGCAAACAGCGTCAGCACCTGTGCGCTGTTCTTGGCCAGACCCCGATAGCGCACCTTGGTGTAGCCAAACTGGCGCTTGATGACCCGGAAGGGGTGCTCCACCTTCGCTCGCATGCTGGCTTTGCAGCTCTCCCAGCGCTCGTACTGCCGACGCTCGCGCGCGTTCTTGATCGCCTTCACCTTGCCTCGTTTCCTGGCGATGAAGAACGTCGCCTTGGAGTCCTGAAGCTCTGGCCGACAATCCGCTCCGGTATAGCCACTATCTCCCAGCACGCAGTCCTCCTTGCCGTGCAGAAGTTCGTGCGTGACCGTGACATCGCCCACATTCGCAGCGGTGCATGCCACATGGTGTACAAGGCCGGAAAACTCATCCACGCCGATGTGCGCCTTCATGCCGAAGTACCACTGATTGCCCTTCCTGGTCTGGTGCATCTGCGGATCACGCGCCTTGTCAGCGTTCTTGGGATGATCTGAATAGATCACCCGCACCGCTGGATTCATGAGGTGAGCGACGTTCGCGCCTTGCCTGAGCAGCGAATTTTGTTGAAAACGGGGTTTTGAAGGTGCCGTTGGGCACCTCCAGGCGGATTTATCCCTGGGCCGGCAGAAATTGCCGACGGGTCATCCACAGATTGGACAATGCAAACAGCGTCAGCACCTGTGCGCTGTTCTTGGCCAGACCCCGATAGCGCACCTTGGTGTAGCCAAACTGGCGCTTGATGACCCGGAAGGGGTGCTCCACCTTCGCTCGCATGCTGGCTTTGCAGCTCTCCCAGCGCTCGTACTGCCGACGCTCGCGCGCGTTCTTGATCGCCTTCACCTTGCCTCGTTTCCTGGCGATGAAGAACGTCGCCTTGGAGTCCTGAAGCTCTGGCCGACAATCCGCTCCGGTATAGCCACTATCTCCCAGCACGCAGTCCTCCTTGCCGTGCAGAAGTTCGTGCGTGACCGTGACATCGCCCACATTCGCAGCGGTGCATGCCACATGGTGTACAAGGCCGGAAAACTCATCCACGCCGATGTGCGCCTTCATGCCGAAGTACCACTGATTGCCCTTCCTGGTCTGGTGCATCTGCGGATCACGCGCCTTGTCAGCGTTCTTGGTGGAGCTCGGTGCATGAATGATCGTGGCATCCACGATCGTGCCCGCACGCAGACTCAGGCCTTGGCGCTGCAGGTGTGCGTTGACCGCCTCCAGCATCTTGCCGCCCAGCCCGTGGGTCTCCAGCAACCGACGGAAGTTGAGGATCGTGGTCTCATCGGGGATGCGGTCCAGGCTGTTGATGCCAGCAAATCGGCGCATCACCGCTGTGTCGTACAGTGCTTCCTCCATCGACGGGTCGCTCAGCGCGTACCACTGCTGCAGGAAGTGGATGCGCAGCATGGTCGTCAGCGCGTAGGGCTGACGGCCGCGGCGGCCTGTCAGCGGGTAGTGCGGCTCGATCAGCGCCAGCAGTCGCTTCCAGGGGACCACCTGATCCATCTCGTTGAGGAACAGCTCGCGGCGTGTCTTCTTGCGCTGGCCCAGGCCTTCGGCATCACCGAATGTCAGTTGCATGGGGGGGCCTTCAACGTGTGTCTGATGGACCTCAAGCTTGCCAGCCAGCGGCCGGCACTACCATCGGATTTGGTGCAGATTTGTTCAGATCTTCCCTTGGTGGAGCTCGGTGCATGAATGATCGTGGCATCCACGATCGTGCCCGCACGCAGACTCAGGCCTTGGCGCTGCAGGTGTGCGTTGACCGCCTCCAGCATCTTGCCGCCCAGCCCGTGGGTCTCCAGCAACCGACGGAAGTTGAGGATCGTGGTCTCATCGGGGATGCGGTCCAGGCTGTTGATGCCAGCAAATCGGCGCATCACCGCTGTGTCGTACAGTGCTTCCTCCATCGACGGGTCGCTCAGCGCGTACCACTGCTGCAGGAAGTGGATGCGCAGCATGGTCGTCAGCGCGTAGGGCTGACGGCCGCGGCGGCCTGTCAGCGGGTAGTGCGGCTCGATCAGCGCCAGCAGTCGCTTCCAGGGGACCACCTGATCCATCTCGTTGAGGAACAGCTCGCGGCGTGTCTTCTTGCGCTGGCCCAGGCCTTCGGCATCACCGAATGTCAGTTGCATGGGGGGGCCTTCAACGTGTGTCTGATGGACCTCAAGCTTGCCAGCCAGCGGCCGGCACTACCATCGGATTTGGTGCAGATTTGTTCAGATCTTCCCAAGGAACCTGCCATGACCCGGACGTCCCCTCTTGCCCTGCTCGCCCTATGCCTCAGCCCCGCATTGTCGTTCGCCCAGGCGGACCGCGAGGTGGCCGCAAACATGGTCACCCGTGCCGCCAACGTCTGCCCCGGCCACAGCGCCGAGCGCACCACGCCGACAGTGAAGAAGGTGCCGGTTGGCGCACTGCGCGTCATGGTCGACCGCGGCCTGGTGATGTGCCCGGACCGCCGCCTGGATGCTTCCGCTCCGGCCGTGTTCTATGGCCGCGTGGGCGTGTTCGCCTGGAACCCGGAAGCCGCTGACGCAGCGGCAGTGATCGTCAGCAAGATCGATGAAATGACGCGTAAGGACGACTACCCGGTCGAGACGCTGGCATGGGATGCCAAGGGCAACGCGTTGACCCAGCAGACCGTGCCGGCATTTGAAGCCCGGCCGGGCGCGGCGGTGCTTTACAAGCTGCGTTGAGGTATCAATGCAGACCAGCATCCTGATCTTCTGCTGATGGTGCAGGCTTTTGAAGCCTTCATGGAAGAGCAGGGGGTCGCGCCCTTGCATGAAAAGTACGCCGGTGCGCTCCATGACATGATGTGGAACGCCGGGTGTGTGGAGTACATCACCAACGCCGTGGCTGCCGGGGGATCACTGCTGGCATTGGTTGAGAACGCGTCGCGTGATGGCAGCTTCAACAGGCTTGAGCTGGTGACGCTGCTGGAATATCCGCAGGGCGTGATCATTGGCTATCCTGTCAGCGCCATTGCGGCCGCCTCTCCTGACTGATGGAGGCAATGACAGTACTCGCGGGTGAAGTGTCTTGGTGAACGTAAGAAGTTTGAAATTGCCTCAAGGTGCTCGCTAACAATAATGGAAAAAGGAAGCCGGCATGCCCATCTTCTTTCAGGCGCTTTCAAACTCTTCATATGATCCAATCAGCAGGATATCAATACCTCGGCCACGCGTACTTCCTGCGGACCTCGAAGACGGTCGTCCGGGTACGGAATACCAATACTCTCTCATTCGGGATGGAGCGTCTCTTGATGGGCTAAGTTGTTATGGCTCTGAGACGATGCTTGGGGAAGGTGTGAATCGCGAATGGGCATACACCATTGATCTGGGGCATGAGCGCCTGATCAGAACCGTCGTCGGATTCAAAAAGCTGTTTGTCGATGCAGCTGAGGATGACTACGTCTTCCTGTGTGAATTTGCTTGGGGATTGGTGCTCGCTTACGCCGGCCGAACAGATAACGACGAAGGCATGAAGTACGCCGCCACGACGACTGCGGAAGCGCTGGCAAACGCAGGCATCCTTATTTATGATCAAAAGGCGATAGCCGCTGATGGCGTGTTGATTCTTGCGGAAGCGTCCATTCCAGCACACGCGCCTGAGGAATAAGCGCCATGAGCAGTCCGGCCTTCGGTGATTATGTATTCGCGACTTTAAGCCGCGCAAGGAACTCCGCGGATGGCAGTCCCCTGTTGCTGCAACAGAAGAGTGACGTGGCCGCTTACTTGAGGTCTTCCGGTTCGGGGCCAGACGCTGTCACCAGCATCGAGGTCTGTTTTTCCAAGGCGATGCAATCCTCGCCTGCTGAACTCCCCGTAGGCACTGAGTCCCCAGGTTTGAGCTGGCTACCCTGCTGACGCTTCCCGCAAGGAACTGAGTACGAGTTCGGGCTCTATCAAAAGCTCGAAGCCCAGTTGCGCTGAACGGAGGCGCATCCGACGACAGTCCCGGCCGCTGGCCGGCTAGCTCAGGGCGGCGGACGCGTGCGCACATTCTCGACAATGCTGATGGAAGTCCGAAATGACCCCCGATTTTCAAGCTCGACCTGATTCTTCATTCGATCTCGTGAGTGGGATCTCAATCAATCGTCCGCGGATACTCCCGGCGATCTTGGCGGACGGGAGAGAAGGCACGGAGTATCAGTACGCTTTCCTGAGAGATGGTAAGCGGCTCGATGGCCTGGGCTTCCTGGGGTCCGACGTGGTTGTCGAAAAGGACGGGCAGCGGGAGTGGATCTTCACGTTCCATCTTGGTAGAGAGAAGCTTCTCAGGGCCATGCTCGAGTTCAAGGCCGTTTTTCATGCGGATGGTGAGGATTTCGAGTTCCTTTGCAAGCTGGCTCAAGGCTTGGTATCAGCTTATGCCGGCCGTACGGACAACGTGGATGCCCTTCGTTACATTGCTGCTACGACGTTCGAAGCCCACTCTGCAGCGGGCGTTTTCATCTCTGGCGAGACTCAAGTTCTGGATGACGGAATAGTCATCCTTGCAGAGGCTCTCGTTCCCAAGCATGCGGGTTGAGGTGGAGAACGAGACATGGCACTTCATTTTCAAGCGCGTGAAGGCTCTTCTTATGACCGTGCCAGTGGGATAAGCATCCCTGAACCTCGGATTCTGCCTGCTGAGCTGCCGGATGGTACGCAAGGAACTGAGTACCAGTTCGGGCTCTATCAAAATGGCGAGCGCATAGGCGAGCTGGGATTTTCAGGTCCTGATGAAATCATAGAGTCAGGTGGTTGGCGTGAGCATGTCTTCTTTTTCGACCTTGGCCATGATTGGCTGATCGAAGATCTGCTGGCAATAAAGAGGAGGATTGATAATTCGGACGGCGACTATTTGTACCTCCAGCAGTTCTCTCGAGGGCTAGTGCTCGCGTACGCGGGGCAGACAAACAACAAAGAGAACTCATGCTATGTCGTCACCACTACATCAGAGGCGCTGGCGAGCTGCAGGGTACTGATTGCAGGCGAGAATCCCGTTTTGGCCAATGGTGCCGTAGTCCTCGCTGAGGTCTCTATCCCGGCGCGCTTTGCCAGGTGATACAGGTATGCGGATCAGCTTTGAAACAGGGAAGGCTTGCGCTACGTAGCAACCAGCTCGCCAGAGGCGCTCGCGAGTTTCCGTGCCCTCACGTGGGACGAAGGCGCCGTTCGCGAGAGGGTAAGATAGCGCATGGTTGGGTGCACTTCGCAGAAGATAATTTGAGGAACAGGCATGGCGGTCAATTTTATCCCTAGAGAACGTTCCGCTTTCGATGAGGGGAGCGGAATTTCTATTCTCCTTCCACGAGTGCTTGCTTCTGATCCGCCAGAGCCGGGCGGGTCCATCGAGTATCAGTACACGTTCAGACGCAACGGAGAGCCAGTGGGCGGGCTTGGTATGTTTGGCGATCAGCGAGTAGACGGCACGTCGAATCGCCCGGTGTGGACGTACACCGTGAACCTTAGTCCGCCTTGGGTATTGCGCGACATTCTTCGAATGAAGCCCCTCTTCGGAAGCATCGAGCCGGACTTCACTTTTCTGCAGAGTATCGCACGCGGGCTTGTGGCTGCATTCGCGGGGCAGACGACCAATACGGTAGACCTGCGGTATGTGGCTTTAGCAAGCTCTAAATCCCTGATCGGCGAAGGGTTATCTGATATCCAAATCTCAGGCGTGCCAAACGAGGGTGAGGTCATCCTGGCAGAGGTTTTTGTGCCGGCGCACATTTTCTGAGGATCCAGAGATGGCCAAATTTGAATTTTCGGACTTTGCCAAGACGACGCTAAGTGCCGCAAAGAATAAAGCTGACCGCAGCCTCATTTCGGAACAGAAATTGAAGGTGGTTGTTGACTACCTCCAATCGCCGGGGTCCGGGCCAGATGCTACGTCGAGCTACGCAGATTATCTGGAAGAAAAATTGCGGAGCCATCCTCCTGAGCTTCCCCGGGGAGTCGACTATGTCGCCTTCTCCGGCAGAGATGGTTCGAATGTTTCGAATTACCGGAATGCTTTGGATTACAAGAGTGATGTCGGTGGAACTGCCGGGATCATTGGTGACACGCATTGGGGTAAATTAATACAGGATATTGACGACTCGCCATCGCGACACCCTGATTTCAAGGTGATGGAACGCAAGCTCGCGGAATTCATGACGGCGTTGGATGTAGAGCCCCTGGGGACCCACGCCGCCGCCCTCCAAGACATCATGTGGAACGCAGGCAGCGCCGAATACTTCAAGAACGCCATCGCCACCGGCAAGCCACTGCTCGCCTTCGTCGAAAATGCACCACCCAATCGCGGCTTCAGCAATTTCGAACTTGCTACCGCGCTCGAGCACCCGGACGTTCGCATCAACGGCTACCCGGTCAGCGCGTTCGGCCCTGATCCGCGTGCCTTCGTCAGCGCATCTGCTGCGGAATACCAGGCACTCGAAAGGACCATCGCCCAGCAGGCCACCATCAATAGCGGCCACGCCGTCGACGTGGCCCAGGTACGTCGGCACCTCACACCGATCCAAGGCTGGGATGCAGTCGACAAGACGCTCTTCAGCCGGCCCGTGGATGAGTTCCATGCCTTGAACCTGGCCGACATGACGCGCGTGCGCGCGGAGTGGGTCGCTGCGCGGCCGCAGTTTGGGTCAGGCCCACGCCTGTATGCCGATGTGCCGGAATTGACGCCCCACGCACCCGGGCAGCCCGGCGCGCCGCGTGGTCCACCGGGCGCCGCCGCGGTAGCTGAGATGGGCGGCGATGCCGCGCACGCTGCACGCGTCAGCCCGGGAATGAAGGTCGCAGGCGTGGCGGGTGTCGCGCTGCTGGCACACGACTTCGCCACGTCCGGCCACAAGTGGGTGGAGTTGAACGCGCAGGGCAATGCGGCAGGCGCCGATTCCACCGCTGCGCACTTCATGGGCCGCAACGTGGGCGGTGCGCTGGGCGGCTTCGTTGCAGGCGCCGGCGTCGGGCTCGCCACGGGCTCGTGGACAGGGCCGGGTGCGCTGGCCACGGGCATCGGCGGCGGCGCGGTCGGCGCCTACCTGGGCGAGCGCTGGGCCGACCAGAAGGATATCGAACGCATCTACACCCAGGTCGATCCGATGGGCCGCACGTGGACGCGTGATCCGGCCGACGCCGAGGGCCGCTGGCTGCGTGGCGCGCACCAGCAACAGGTGCAGAGCAGTGATACTGGCAGCGGGGTCGAGGTGCGGCCGGTGCAGGACGCGCAGGGGCAGGACGTGACCTTCCGCGCCGCCTACGTGGCATCGGGCACGCTGGAACGCCAGTTGAACTGGCAGGCCGCACGCGCCTCATACGAGCTGGGGCTGGCCAACCCGCCGACGCCACAGGACCCGTACCGGCTCAGTGCCAGCGGCGTGGACCAGCCGCCGCGCGCCCCGTTCGAGAGTGGCCGGGAGTTCGTCCGCGACCCGCAGTCTCGCGAATGGCAGCTTGAGATCAGGGAGACGCTGGATGGCCGCGTACCCGTGACACGGCATGAGGCGGTCTCGCCCGAGCGGGCACTTGCGCTGGATGAGCAATCGCGGACGGTGATCGCCCAGAACGCTGCCAATACTCCCGCTGCGATGGCCGCGCGTTACATGGTGGCGCACGCGCAGGAGCGCTGGAGCGACTTCGGCGGACCGGACAACCCGTCCATTCCACAGGCGGTGCAACAGGCGCGGGACAACGCCAATACGCTCAGGGCCAGCGATGGCAATGACTACACGCGCCAAGCGGACGGCAGGTGGATCAGCGAAGGCCTGGTCTTCGACAGCACGGCCAATGGCAACCTGGCCGAGCAGCTGGACGTCACTTGGCGTAGCCAGAACGCCGGTGTCGCGGAAATGACCGCGATGGCCAACGGGATCCGGTCCAACCTGGAGCTGGCACCGGAAGGCATCCGCGGGCAGGTGGCGGCGCTGTATCAGAAGCACGGCATTGAACGCAGTGAGTCCGAGTTGGCCGCCATATCGGCTGCCGTGGAGCAGAGCCTCGCAAGCAGCGGCCGGCCGCCCGACGTGGTGCTGGAACTGATGCCGGATCCGCGTACGCGCGCGCCGGGTGCGGGCAGCGCGATTGCCGCCTTCAGCGATGCCGGCGGCAATCGGATGGTGCTTACCGCGACCACAACAATTGAAGATATTGCCCGGGTGCAGGCCAGCCGGCAGCAGGCATCCATCGCACCTGAGCGGGCGGACGGAGCGGTTCCCACGCTGGGCACGGTGAGCGTGCGCCCGGAGCAACAGGCACCCGTACCGGACACGCCAGAGCTGCGCATTGAAGCACTGTCGCCGAAGGAGCAGGACGCGCATCGCCAGGCGCTTCATGAAGCGAACCGCCAGGGTGCTGCGACGACCGATGCACAACAGGCGGCGTCCGTGGCGGCGCTGATGGCCAATGGTACGCAGCCAGACTCGGTGCGCACGCCTGCGGTGGAAGCGGACGTGCAGCGCGATCGCGAGATGGGCCGCACGGCGGTGCCGCCGGTGCAGCAGCCTTCCATGGCCTCGACGCAGGCTGCGGAGATGGCGGCGGCCTGTGCAGCTGCGGTGTCAGTGCCGTCGGTGGAGCCTGCGGCAGTGCGGAGGGAGGCGGAGCGGCCTGCAGAGCTTCAGCGGGCCGCGCCATCTTCAGCGGAAGCAGAACGGGCGGAGCGTCAGCGCCAGGATGAGCTGCCTGCCCAGCGGCAGGAGGAGGCGGCCAGGGGGCGCGCGTCTACGCAAGCTGTGGACGCGCCCGCAGCGGTTCCCGATACGTCGGCGCGGGCGGATCAAGCTGAGCTTGAGCAGCAGCGGGCAACGCAGTCTGCGGAGACGCCCGTGGCGGCCGCCCGGGATACCGCGCCGGCCCCCGCAGTGGCGCCGCCGGACGCTACTAACCGCGTGCCGGTGGCCGCCGTGCAGGAAGGGCAGGGGCCGGAACGCGTGCGGCCATCTGACGAGACCTTGCACGTTGCTTCGGCGCCAAAGGAAGAGGTTGCTCAAGCCGCGGACGCCGGCGTGGTGGACAGTCACCGCCCCCCGGTGGTCCCTGGTCAGGTGGCGGTTGCGCAGGAGCCCATCGCCTACGAGCCACCGCTGGAGCATCACGCGGCGCCGCCTCAATCTCAGGACCCCACGCAGCGGGATCATCCCGACTTCGCGCTTTACCAGCAGGTTCGTCAGGGCGTGGCCACTCTGGACGAGAAGCATGGCCGCAGCTTCGACGAGGTAAGTGAACGCATGAGCGCCAGTCTGCTGGTGCTGGCCAAGGACAATGATCTTTCGCGGGTGGACCACGTGCTGCTGAGCAACGCGACCGAGCGTAACCCCGCCGGCCATATGCTGTATGTAGTCCAGGGCGAGCCGAATGACCCGGCGCACCTGCGCGCCAGCATGCCGACAGAGCAGGCCGCCATGACCGCAGTAGCTGATTCGATGCAGCAGTTCGCCGTGGCCAGCGAGCTCGCCGAACAGCGCGCCGTGGCGCAGCACCAGCAGCAGGCAGAGACCGAAAGGACGCAGCAGGAAACACAGGGCGCCTTGCAGCGCATGGGGTGAGCGAAGGAGCGGAATTCAGTCAGCTGGATTTCCTATCGACCGCCGACCCGCGCACAGCCATGCTGTCGCCGACGCACTTCGGCGATCAGCTTGGCTGCGTCTTCGACGGTAACCAGAAGGTCGAAGTCGCGGCGGGTCGGGATCAGGACACGGTTCCTGCTACCACTTACTGCAGCGAAAACCGGTCTCCCGTAGCGTGTGGTGAAGTGGCCAACGCACAACCCGGGCAGGCCTATTCCATTTTTCCGCCATTTCAGCCGGACCGCATCCCCATCCGCCACCTGGTGAGCTTGGTCTGAAAGCAGTTCGGAATAGGGAAGCGTCACGCGGTAGGGCAGCACGCCAATCCGGATCGTTGAATCAGTCAGTACTACTCGGGCGCGGGCCACCGTCGATCCCAGCAGCCCGAGCAGGCCGGCCGACACAGCGCCGGCGAAGACAATTCCGCCCGTTGGAGAGGCTGCCATGAAAGAGGCGCCGAGCAGAATGCAGAGCACTGCAATGGAAGACATGGACTTCCAGTTAAGAAGTCCGATCGAAAAGACCTGCGTCCGCGCATCCATCCGCGCAGTGTCCATATTCATCGGCATCCTGATAACAGGCGATCAAGGTGGCCAGTGTCGCCCCAGATGGCTTTCAGAAATCGCTCAATACTCGCTGAGTTCATGGGGGCGCCTTATGCGTCTGACCAACCCAGTGCCGTGACGGTCATCACTTCCCCCTGAGCCACTTCCCTTATGCTCTGCACAGCAAGGAAACCAGACCGCCCGCCAGTCCGTGCGGGTACGCCTCGAACAGGGATGCATCATGCTGAGTCCGACACCAGGACGTCTCCGAAATGCCGCGCTCGCTGTGGCATTGGCAGCGCTCGCTGGCTGCAGCGATCCTGCCCCGTCGCCGCCGGTCGTGGCGCCGCTTGATGCCGCGCAGGCCGCGGCACGTACGCAGGTGCCGCTGACACGGCCCGTGGCGCTGGACAAACCGGGTGTGATCGCGGATCTGGAGTTTGATCTGCCGCCGCCGGGACCCTATGCGGATTCGACGCTGATCGTAGGGGTCAGGATCGAAGAGCAGAAGGCCAAGGCCATGCTCGCTCGTTCTGGCATGATCGCGAATGGCGGGCTTCCCGCAAGGATCAGGCTGCAGAATCTGAGCGGCACGCACCCATCGGACATCGTGCTTACGCGGATTGGCGATGATCTGCACGAACGAGTCCCTTTAGGTCCCGACGGACTTACGCCCGGTGTGCGGCAGGAGAGCGTAAATGGCGCAATGCTGCGAGACGTTGGACTGATCAAGCCGGGGACCATCTACAACGTCCTTGCATTCGGCTTCGCGGTAGCTCCTCCGCCTGGGAGATATCAGCTGAGTGTTGAGTTGCTGGAGGAGCGACCCCAGCTGGAGGGCCAGCAGGCCGAACTGGTCATCGCCTATAACGGGAAGTCGAAATAGTCATGGACAAGAACCAGCCCTATACCGTGACCATCTATGTAGCTGCCCCAGGAACAAAGCTGCTCGATGCGAAGCAGCCGGATGTCGTTCGAGGAACTTCGATGACAGGCCACATGTACCTGGAGACGGCGCACGGCAATGATCGAGCAAGTGCCGGCTGGCAGCCGGACGGCCCCATCCCGGGTGGCGGCTTCTCTGGGGCTCCTGTCACAAGCGATGTGCGTACCTACGCCGATCCCTACTACGCCCGAACGATCGAGGTGACACAGGAGCAGTTCGACAAGATACGGGAGTTCTCGACTTCCCCTCAGGAGCACGGATTCGATTCTTCGTATAACGCTTTCACGAACAGCTGCACCGATTTCGCATGGGGCGCTCTGAACCACGCAGGACTTCACGCAAATGTGGGTCCTGTTTCCTTCGAAAAATTCGAGGGCGTCATGCAGCCCACGAAGAACATCCCCGCCATCGAAAGCATCAAGGCGCCCTTCCCGGAGAGCGATCTGAACAAGGTCGAGCGCAACCCGATGCCGGAACGCGACTGGAAGCAGTTCCTGCTGTCCGACAACGACCGCACGATGATGGACCAGGTGAACCGCGGCGTGGCGTCTCTGGATGCTGCCCACGGGCGCACCCCCGACGAAACCAGCGAGCGCATGTGCGGCAGCCTGTTCTGCCTGGCCAAGGAAAGCGGCCTGTCCCGCGTGGACCACGTGCTGCTCAGCCAAGCCAATGAGCAGGGCCACGCCGGCACCAATGTCTTCGTTGTACAGGGCGACCCATCAGACCCTGCCCACCTGCGTGCCAGCATGCCCACCGCGGTCGCTGCGCAGACGCCGGTAAGTGAATCGATGGAGCAGGCGCAGCAGATCAGCCAGTCGCAACAGCAGGTGGCCGTGCAGGAACAGACCCAGGTGCAGGAACAGCAGGCGGCCGTGCAGCGGATGGGGTGATCCTTTGGAGCCCATTGGAAGCGACAACGTTTGCCCTGTCGGGCACGGCCCTGCAGAAGCCAGTTCCGACCGCTCTATTTCTCGCCCTTGCTGGTCTTGCCGAAGCGCCCCGAGACCCATGGGACGCACACCAGTGCAGCCAACGTCAGCAGGGAGGCATGAAGCGCGACACTCATCACCCTCAGCTGAGTCGCTTCCCTTATGCTCGGCAAGACAGGACACCTACCCCGCCCGTCCTACAGCGACGGCACGCCACGTATAGGTATGCATCATGCTGACATCGGCACCAGGCCGCCTTCGAACTACTGCGCTCTCTGTCGCACTGGCCGCCCTTGCTGCCTGCAGTGGATCAGCGCCCGATGCACCTGCTGTGGCGCCGCTTGATGCCACGCAGGCCGCCGCACGCACGCAGGTGCCGCTGACGCGGCCCGTGGCGCTGGACAAGCCGGGTGTGATCGCGGATCTGGAGTTTGATCTGCCGCCGCCGGGGGAGCTGGCGTGGTCGTCGCTGATTATCGGGGTACGAATCGAGGGAACGGAGGTGAAATCCTTCATCGCCTACTCTGACCTGATCGTCCGTGGCGGTCTGCCGGCTCGGGTCCATCTGCAGCGTATCGAGGGTGAGCAGAGGAATGATGTTCCACTGCTGCGCATTGGGCCTGATCTGCGGGAGCGCATCCCCCTTGGCGAAGACGGATTCACGCCCGGTGTGAGGGCCGCCGGGCTGGATGGCACGATGCTGTACGAGGCGGGTTTGGAGCGCGAGGACGTTCTGTCCAAAATTCTTTCCTTTGCCCGTGCAGCTAGCCCGCCACCAGGAAGATATCACCTGCGCGTAGAACTCTTGGAGTCACGCCCCCAGTTGCGGGGGCGTCCGGCGGAATTGATTCTTGGATATAACGCAAGAGCGAAATGAGCATGAGCAAATCCGATCGCTACACCGTGACGATATACGCCGCAGCACCAGGTACACGATTGATCAATCCGGAGGAGCCCGATGCGCCGCGTGATACTTCTCTGACAGGCCATATGTATTTGCAGGTGGACAACGGAAAAGAGAAAGAGAGCATGGGGTGGCAGCCTGACAAGCGCGTCGACGGCGTCTACACGGGCAAGGTCTCGCTCTTCGACGCGGAGAGTTACGTAGATCCGTACTACGCGCGCACTATCGAGGTCACCCGGGAGCAGTACGAGAAGATCCGTGAGTTCGGCGCCGAGCCCACGAGCTTCGGCTTCGACCCGAAGTACGACGCCTTCTCCAACGGCTGCACCGATTTCACCTGGGGTGCGTTGAACCATGCCGGACTGCACATGCAGGTCGGGCCGATCCCGATCGAGCGACACGAGGGCGCACTGAAGCCCTTGAACAACATCCCCGCCATCGAAAGCATCAAGGCGCCGTTCCCGGAGAGCGACCTGAACAAGGTCGAGCGCAACCCCATGCCGGAACGCGACTGGAAGCAGTTCCTGCTGTCCGACAGCGACCGCGTAATGATGGACCAGGTCAACCGCAGCGTGGCGTCTCTGGATGCTGCCCACGGGCGCACCCCCGACGAAACCAGCGAGCGCATGTGCGGCAGCCTGTTCTGCCTGGCCAAGGAGAATGGCTTGTCCCGGGTGGACCACGTGCTGCTCAGCCAAGCCAATGAGCAGGGCCACGCCGGCACCAATGTGTTCGTGGTCCAGGGCGATCCATCAGACCCCGCCCACCTGCGTGCCAGCATGCCCACCGCGGTCGCCGCGCAGACGCCGGTAAGTGAATCGATGGAGCAGGCGCAGCAGATCAGCCAGTCGCAACAGCAGGTGGCCGTGCAGGAACAGACCCAGGTGCAGGAACAGCAGGCGGCCGTGCAGCGGATGGGGTGAGTGGGCCACGCCGCTTTCAGCCGTCGCTACCTGCCGTTCCCCAGCACATGCCGACCAAGGTCGGCACTAGCGGCTGTCCATCATGCCGAAGATGTATTTTATCCGGAGTACTCTGGAATGCCGATGCGATCAATCAAGTTTGTCCTGTCAGCACTGGTGCTCTGTGGCTGCGGCGCCATGCTGGTGGCCTGCCAGCCAGCAAAGGAGCCGGAGACTACGGCCAGAACTGGACCTGTAGCGCCGCGCGAGGACGTCGTGCCGTTGGTCAGGCCGTTGTCACTGACTGCGATGGCCGAGCCGTTGATCGTGGAGTTCGAGCTTCCTCCTCCTGGGGCTGACTCGAGCAGCACGCTGACGATCGGACTTCGCCTTACGGGTGCAGATGAGGCTGCCTCGGCCGCAATAGCGCGCGTTGTTTCGGAGTCAGGCTTGCAGGCGGAGCTGGAACTGACTCGCACTGAGTCCGGTAAGCAGATAGTGGTTCCCTTGGTTCGAAGGGAGTTTCGAGGTCACGGGCCATCAGAGCTCGTGTCAGTAGGACCGGATGGTCGCGTCCCGCGCGTGGTACATACAACCGTCGACCGGATATCCGTTGCAGAGGCCGGGATATCAAGTGCTGCACCGAGCAGCAGGTCCTTGGCGTTTGCATGGGCACGTGAGGCGAGGCCTGGAACCTACACGCTGCGGCTGAAGCTGATCAATCCCCAGCCTGAGCTTGCTTCAGTAGATGCTGAGCTTCTGTTGGCTTACCAGTACAGGGGAAAGTGAGGGGAAACATGCAAAAGAGGTATACGGTTTCCATCTATGTTGCGGCCCCTGGGACACCCATCGAAGGTGCCGAACCTTCGGCGGCTGGCCACGTTTATTACGAGACGTCAGACGGAATCAACAGCTCCAGCTATGGCTTTGCCCCCATTGCTCATGGCGTGGTAACTGGTCCAGGTGAGGTAAAGAGAGATGACGTTCAGAAGTATGAAAATCCGTTCTACACGCGCACGATGGAAATCAGCAAGGCACAGTACGAGAAGCTGATTGAATTCGGGGAAGATCCCAATGGATATGGGTTCAGCAAGGAGTATCACGGCGCCTTCAACAGCTGCATCGACTTCACATGGGGCGCACTGAACCATGCAGGCCTGCATCGTACGAACTTGGTCTTCATGCAGGATCGCGACTTTGAGGGCTCGCTCAAGCCGCTCAGCAACCAGCAATACATCCGCAGCATTCGAGCACCCTATCCCGACAGTGAACTGAACAAGGAGGAGCGCAACCTGATGCCCGAGCGCACCTTCCTGCAGCGCTTCATCAGCGAACAAGATATGCCGGCCGGTGATCGGGAAATGCTTGAGTCCATCCGTGGCAAAGTAGCTGTAATCGATGAGCAGCACGGGCGCACCCCCGACGAAACCAGCGAGCGCATGTGCGGCAGCCTGTTCTGCCTGGCCAAGGAGAATGGCTTGTCCCGCGTGGACCACGTGCTGCTCAGCCAAGCCCATGAGCAGGGCCACGCCGGCACCAATGTCTTCGTTGTACAGGGCGACCCATCAGACCCTGCCCACCTGCGTGCCAGCATGCCCACCGCGGTCGCTGCGCAGACGCCGGTAAGTGAATCGATGGAGCAGGCGCAGCAGATCAGCCAGTCGCAACAGCAGGTGGCCGTGCAGGAACAGACCCAGGTGCAGGAACAGCAGGCGGCCGTGCAGCGCATGGGGTGAGCGGGCCGCGCTGCTTTCGGCCGCTGCTATGCGTTCTACCGCACCTCATACCGCCCGATCAGTGCACGCACCCCATCTTCCATGTGCTTCCAATCTTTGAGCCACGACCGCTGGTAGCTCATCTGGATGAACAGCTTGCGGCCTGGATCGATGAAATAGTGGATGCAGCTGGCGAGCTGGGTGGCATCGTTCGCTGCAGGATCGCCAGCGGTCTGCCCGCCGGCTGATGGCAGCGCGGTGTGCGGTCGGTCGCAGGAAATGAACGTGCCGACCCGACCATTGGCGGCACGCGCGATATACCAATCCGGCTCGAAGGCTGGCGAGCGCGGCAGCGATTTTCCGTAGCGGGTAAGGTAGTCGCGCGCATAGGTGTCCATCAGCTGTTCATTGATGGTGGCCGGTGACAGCCCCCACTGTTCGGGCTGTTGCACCCGCAACTCCAGGCGCTCACGAGGATCACGGCGCTCCAACGATCCGACCACACTGCGATCGTCATTGACCAGCCTGCGTTCCAGCATCGCATTCACCGTGATGCCTTCTGGTGATTCGATGGTGACGGGCACATCCTGCAGCATCGCCTGCACCCCAAAGCCAGTCTGGGGGCGAGATGCTTCCATGCGCGGCGTCATCGAAGGTGCCAGCAACGTCAACTCCACCGGACCCCGTGGAGGCGGCCCATCGGGCCCGTCAAGCTGGCTCACGGGCCAGCGGTAGACGAACCCGCCCAGGGTGACCTCGGCGGTTTCAGGCGGGCTTGCCGCGTAGGCCATGGGGCCCAGTCCGGCCAGCAGGATCGGGGCGAGCAGCAGGCATGAACGTACCGATGGTGTAGCCATGAAGAATCTCCGCTCAGGTTGGGCGGTTGGACTATGGACATCCCTGCATGGACGTGAACCTGACTGATCGCTTGGCGAGGCCGAAGCGGGTGGAGCGCGTCGCAGCCGCCATAGGCCGTGCGCGAGCGGCTGTGCGGATGCCGCGAGCAGAGAGCTGGGTTACCATGTCGCCCTCAGCCAGCCTGCCCGCGCCGTCGTCGTGTGGCCGGCCGCTTCGGTGTTTCTGCACTGCATACGCGGCCGCGCGAGCCAAGGATCTCTCCTGACTCACACAAGGACGCTGGAATGAATTCGATCTTCTCCAAGACCCCGGCCATGGCCCGACGCTGCACCGTCGCTGCTCTGGCCGTGGCGATTGCCGCCGGCATGGCCGCACCCGCCGCCCACGCCGCCACGCCGACCGCCAGCAGTGCCGCCGTCGTACAGCGCAATGCCGTGGCGCAGGGTCTGTACGAACTGGCCTACAGCGCCAGGCAGGGCGCGGTGTATGTGGCCTCCTCCGGTGGCTTCGGCGATGGCGCCGGCCCGGCCCAGGTGCTCAAGCTGGACCCGTCCACGCTGGCCGTGCAGGCCACCATCCCGCTCGAGCGCAAGGGCTTCGGCGTGGTGCTCGACGATGCCAACGACCGCCTGTATGTGGGCAACACCGTGGACACGTCGGTGACGGTGGTCGACACCGCGCAGGACAAGGCGATCGGCATCGTGCAGTTGATGGAAAAGAAGGTCGGCAAGGACGGCAAGGCCAGCTACACACACGACCTTCGCGAGCTGGTGGTGGACGGCGGCAACCACCGCCTGTACGTCACCGGGCACTCCGGCGAGGGCAGCGTGCTGTTCGTGGTGGATACGCAGTCGCTGAAGCTGCTGGATACCATCCCCGGCCTGGGCAACGCAAAGGCCCCGGGCTTGGCGCTGGATGCGGCCAACAAGCGCGTTTACACCAGCAACCTGTTGGGCGAAGTGGTGGTGGTGGGCACTGACACCGGCAAGGTCGAACAGCGTTACAAGGTCAGCGCCGAGCAGCCGATGAACATCGCACTGGATCCGGCCGGCCCGCGCCTTTTCATCACCGACCAGGGATCGGAGATGATCCGCAAGTACCAGGGGAGCAGCATCGAAGGCTTCGCGTCCACGCACCCCGGCAAGCGCGTGCTGGTACTGGACCGCTCCACCGGCAAGGAACTGGCCAGCATCCCGGCCGACGCCGGCACCCTGGGCATCCTGCTGGACGCACCGCGCAAGCGCCTGTACGTGACCAACCGCGAAGCCGGCACGGTGACCGGCTACGACAGCAACAGCTACCAGAAGATCGGCGAGTGGTCGGTGCCCACGCACCCGAACAGCCTGGCACTGGATGCCAGGAACAACGTGCTGTACGTAAGCATCAAGAACGGCGACAAGGAAGAAAAAGGCGCACAGGAAAGCGTAGCGCGCATCGCCCTGTAACCCGGTATCAACGGCCACAAAGGGTGGGTGACGACCGTTGGTCGTCACTGATCCTTGCGGCGCCCGTTCAGCAGCTTCTGCACCTCACCCTGACCACAGAGGGGCACTCATTGATCCTTGCTGGATCAACTACGTGAGTCGCCGCGTCTGATCTCTGAATAATTCGCATGCAGGTAAGCGGCAACCGGCCAGCACAGGGAAACGAAAACTGCCAGTGAGAATGCGACGACAAGCCAGTCCTTCGCGACCATACCTAGAACTATCGGAACGCCTAAGACGGCAAATGCAATGTGGACGTAAACTATGAGTAAAACGTATCTCCCGTAGTACACCTCCGAAACAATTTTCTCGCCGCAGGCCCAGCAACTCGTGACCTGGGATCGATTGATCGCCGTCAATACGCCGAACCTCTGCTTACGTGTTCCGCACGACGGGCAGGTGGTTGTGAAAAGCGATGTCATTGGCAGATATCCTAACCGACAACCACTGCAGGAGTAATTGCATCTGGCGGTCGGCTGGCAATTAAAGGTCATGCTGCGTGCACCGCTGGGCGCTGCACCACGGTGGTCTAGCCCCCACGCCTATTGAGAAAGTTCACCAGACACACAACCGAGAGAAGAAGGGAAAAGCAGCCCAGGTAGCCTAGTAAGTAGTGCCGGAAGAACAGTTCCTGTCCTTCCACAACCTTGACGGCCATCAGTGCGGCGCATACGCCGAAGATTGCGAAAGTCACCGTCGCGTTTATGAGATGAATGCTGTTCTTATTCACTGCTATCACCTTCATGTGCAGGCTTGAGCGGCGTGTTGTTGACGGGGTCGATGCGGCCAACCACGGATAGACCTAGACCGACAACTACAGTGATAGCTCTGCCCGACGCCTCATATCGTCTGTTTCAAGCGTTCTGGCAGGCGCGCTGATAATAAAATGAAGTGTTATTTTCATGGAGCACGGATGCGTCAAGGACGATGTTTATTAGAGGGAGGTCGCCTACATATAGGTTGAAGATTTATCAGAGTAAGGTAAGTGCTCGCTGATGATTCGGTCTTGAGGATTTCAACGAACGAATATCTTGGGAGGGAGCTTACATACGTCCTGTATGGGCGTCCGTACCGAGTAAACTAGGCCCGACAGTAGAGGGGGCTGCCTCGATCTGTATGCCATATAGTCCCTGCATAAATCTTTGTCGTGCTACCTCGCTTCGTAAGTTCAATTTCGTGCGAGAAATTTCCATCGCAAAACCTAAGTCGTCGCGAACTTGAGGTCGCGTGATCGTCGCGCAGTCGCCAATGCGAGCTTTTGGAAAGGTCAATGAAGTGAGACGCTGCCTCATCCCGATTCAATTCCACTGTGGAGCTCCTGGCGGCCCCAATGTAGGTGCCGCGGGAAAAGAAAACAAAATCGCTCCAGTCACCACCCGGGGGTAGCTCAATGTGACTTGCCGCCGTCGCCAACTGAAGATTAGTAGGCTTGTTCCTCCAATCCCCATCCAGTACGCCGCGAGATACAAATAGCCAGGAATAAGAAATTGCGATAAACGCTAATATTCCAATAATCAGTCTAATCTTCACCAGCCTCCCCCCCATTCTCCATCGTAGCGGGATATCTCGCCGGGTGAGAATCCGCCACCTAGTCCAATGCCGATCTCGGTTGAAGAGCCTCCACCAGGCGACATGTTGATCCCGCCGCCGATTCCGCGGTAGCCCCCGGCACCGGACATACCGAAGCCTTCGAGGTGCCTGTCGACCTCTGAGCCCGTGGGGACCTCGCACTGGTTCAACCAGCCGACGCTAATCGATGCCTGCAGTCGACCATTAGGCCTTGGATAGGGACGGCTAAGCCCGCCACTTGCGAACATTGCACCGCTCTTAGAGAAAGATCTGGCTGCTCCAAAAACATAAAATGAGACGCTAACCTTGATGAAGTCTGGGGGGCGAATGTTTCTTCCATCCTCCCAGCTCAGCCTGTGGCCGCCATTGTTGAACGAGCCCACGGTTTCAAGCCCTAGTGAGTCAATATTTGAAACAGGGTTGCCACTTGCGTACGCGTAAGTGTTGGTTCCTCCATGCAAGCCGATGGGATCACTCTGCACATATCGCCCACTCTCCGCATCGTAATCCCGGAAGCCGTTGTACCAAAGCCCTGTCTCGGCATCGTAGTACTGCCCTGGGAAACCGATGTTAAGTCCGCCGATGCTGTCTTGGGTAACGCTCCGTCCATACGCGTAGTTGTAAGCCTTCCATACAACCGAATGATTTCTGTCGGTTGCATATTCCGGCCGCCCCAGATGGTCGTTGTGGATGTTGAGCACGTTGCCGTTGCGCACCAGGCCTACCAGTTCGTTCCCGAACCACAGGTAGTTCGTCCACAGCCCGTCCGTCTGCTCGGCAAGCAACTGGTTCTGACCAGCGTAGAAGTAACGGCTTGTGCTGGTTGCACTGTGCTTGCTGACACGCTGCCCCTGAGCGTTGAGCAGGTAATCGGTAACACGCCCATCGACGTTGCTTCGCTCCATCCGGTTGAAGGCGCCATAGTCATAGGTCGTAGTCCGACCGCCATGCGTCTGACTGATGCGGTTGCCCAGGGCATCGTACTGATAGCGTCGAGTGCCCGACGGATCAATAGCTTCCAGCAGTCGATTGCTTTGAGAATCGATGACAAAACGCGTCAAGTCAGCGCCTGTCTGGATGCCTATCAAATTGCTGCCAGCATCGTGGGAAAGCTGGCTGTGCACGCCATTGCGGCTCTGTGATCCCAGTCTGCTCAGCCGATCGTAGCCAAGGTTCTGACTGAGGCTGCTTGTACGTGCGTCTGAAATCTGGGTGATCTCGTTATCTGGACTGTAGGCATAGTCGAGATAGCTCATCCAATCGCTAGGTCCTCTTACTGACATAGCGGTCATCCGGCCGTCGAGATCGTGGTTGTATCCCCTGCCAAGGCCGTTGCCGTAAGACAGCCATGCTCTGGCACCGGTAGCTTTCAGCTGCACGCCATTGATGACTCCATGGGTACTGCCACCTCCACTTACAGAGAGTGAGTTGAGGTTGCCGCCAGCGGCGTAGCCATAATCCGCCACGGCTCCGTCCGGGTAGACGATTCTGGCGGGCCGACCCAGAGCGTCGTACTCGTAGCTGGTGGAGTTCTGCGAGTGCGTGCCGCCGAACGTGATCCAGTCGATTCTTGCAGTCAACTGTCCTTGAGCGTTGTAAGCAAAGTTTGACTCAGTTCCGGGAGCACGGAGTCCACAGAGCCTGCCTTTACCACTGCTGCAAGTATCGTACACATAGGCCAGTTGCTGGCCATCGGAATTGGCGGAGAGCATTCGCCCCAGCCCATCGTAGTTGTAGGTCGTGCTGGAGCCATCGTTGCGCGTCGTCGCAGTGAGCAGGCCGGTTGCATCGAAAGTATGCGAGGTGGTGCCGGTATCGGGACTGTTCTGGCGCCACAACTGACCGAATCCATCATAGGCATATGTCGTAGCCAGGCCGCGTGGATCCACCACGCGCGTCGCGCGGTCACCGAGGTCGTATGAGAAGCTGGTGGTTCCGCCCGCGGCATCAATCTGCCTGAGCAGCCTCCCACGCGGGTCGTATTCCATGCGCGTTACGCGGTTCTGCGAGTCGGTGACCTGGGTCAGACGATCCTCTGCGTCGTAGGCATAACGTACGTTCTGACCGCTGTTACCGCGCTCGGCAATCAGTCGGCCCATTTCGTCGTATTCGTAGTTCACACTGAACACGACGCTGTTAAGGCCCATCAGGGCAAGGGTCAATGCGGACATCAGCGTCCTCCTTCCTTGGCATCCAGTCCAACACCTGGGGCGACGCGGCGTGGGTCCTCACAAATGCGGCCGGTGCAGATGGGCAGATTGTTGTGCACGGTTACACCGGTCGTGGAGCGAGGACCCCATGCTGTGCCGTTGGTCGCCATCTGTGCGGAGTACTCAAAGTAGCGACCGCCATTTCCTGGATTCTCAGGAGAAATGCGGCGACTGAAGGTTACGATCTCTCCCGGCTTTACAGGCGCACTCAGCTGCATGTTCTCGGTGAGATGGATGAAGCCCCACGCAAGGTAGGTATCGCCATACCAGACCACATTGCCCGTGTTGCGCACTTGTGCGGAAAGTGTGGTGCCTTCACCGTTAGTGATGTTATCGGGCGTCGTGTTGAAACTGAGATTCTCCGCCGTGCGCACGATCGATGGCACGCTGTATGTGCCGGAGTTGTTGATCGTGAGGTTCGCCTGACCGAACGGCGAGATTCCATGAATGTAGATCGCCTTTCCGCCGTGTGCGCTACGAGTCGATAGGTCCAGTGGCAAGCGGAACCGGTAGTTTTGGCCGTGGCTCTGACACGCATTGGCGACTTCCGGTCCGGTTGCCAGATCCGCGCGACCAACCCCCGCAAAGCTTCCGGTACCCGCGGAGCCGCCGACATAGGCATGGACATCGATCGAACCCGCGTGTCCAACGGAACAGGCCCAGCCCTCCACGAAGTAGTTCCAGTTTTCGTCCCGTGTGACGCCACCTATATCTCCCGCGACGGGTGCAGATGGGACAGCGTGAGCCCCAGACTGCTCGATAAGGGGATTGTCGTGGCCGAATGGTGAGATAGCATGGACGTAGATCGGCTTCCCTGCGTGCGCGTGTCGTAATGCAAGGTCGATAGGGACTGCGAAGGCGTAGGCATTCCCGCCGCTCTGACACGCGTTCGCTACCCCAGCACCCGTCGGCCTATTTGCTACGACGTCAAACGCGAGCGCACCATTTCCGGCCGGACCGCCGGCATAACCATGGACTCGGACAGACTGTGCCGAGCCGACCGAGCACGCCCAGCCTTCCAAGAAGTAGTTCCAGTTCGCGTCGCGATTCAGGGCATCTACGCGGCCGATGACGGGTGCCTCCGGGATCGCATGGGAACCTGAACCGGCGAGTGCCACATTGTGGCTACCACCGAGGGGAGAGATCCCAAAAACCGTCAGCTTCTTGCCGCCCAATTGGTGGCGCTGGGCGAGGGTGATCGGGATATTGAATCTGTAATTGCTCCCGCTCGCGCCACAGGCGGCCGCCACACCAGGTTCGCTGGGCTGGTCTGCGGTGAACGCACCGAGGGCGACCCCGTTGTCAGCGTAAGCGTGAACGTCAATCGAGCTGTTCGATCCGGAGGTGCAGGCCCAGCCTCGGACGGACCAGTTCCAGTTCGCATCGTGGGTAATCGAGTCGACGGCGCCGGTAACCGCGCTCCCCATAGGAAAGTCGGCATGGCGCACTTCGGTCCGCGTCAGGTTCGACGCGTTGTCATAGCTGTTGTATGTCCACGCATAGGTTCCATCGCCCATTGGCCGTACTTCCTGCATGAGCCGCTTTGCCGCGTCATAGCTGAAACGTGTGGTCACACCATCCGGGCGGGTCATGCTTGCCACATTGCCGGCCGCGTCGAAGGTGGTACTGGACGTCGCCCAGCCGGTACCTATGCTCTGCCTCTGCGACGTTACGCGCCCGCGAGCATCGTAGGTGATCTCGGTGACCTCACCGTTTGTGCCGGTGATCCTTCGTGGCAGGCCCAATGCGTTGTAATTCGCGTAAGTAACCTGATGGCCGAGCGCGTTCCGGACCGATGCCAGATCGCCCTGGCTGTTGTAGGTCTCGGTCACGTCGTCCTGGGCAAGGGGGCCATCCGTCTTGACGGTGGCCTTCAATCCATTGGAATGATAGGTGTATGTGAAGCGAAGCACGCGGCTCTGCTGGGACTGGCCATTGCTACTGAGATTCTTTGTTGTAACCGTGGCCACATTGCCACGGCTGTCATAGGTGTAAGTGACCTCGTGATCGCCCTGAACGGTCATCTTGATTAGACGATTCGTTGTGGCGTCCCATTGCCACTGCGTGGTACGGGCGGCGCTACTCCCCACCGCCTCCACCCGCTTGAGCATGAAGCCCTTGGCGTTGTAGTCGTAGTCGGTAAGGTTGTCCGCGAAATCATGGACAAGATCAGGGTAGCCATTGGCATCGTAGGACGCTTCTTTGAAGCTCGCCGGGCAGCGCGGCGATGCATCGCCGGTCACTGATACCTGTTTGCCATCGTCATAGGCGGTAGTGGTGCGCCTGCCCAGCGGGTTGGTCGTGGTGACCTGGATCTTCACCGGGCGCTGCTTGGTTCCCGTCGTGCTGGCGACTGCGTTCATTGGCAAGCCTGCGCTCATGCTCGCGGGAACAAAGCCACCGCCGGGAAGGGAGCGCGGCACGTAGCAGATTTCACCGCCGGGACGCGGCTCGCACCAGGGCGCCTCCGGTTCGGTGCCGCCGGTCATTGGCTTCCCGGGGGCAACGGGGGCAGGGGGCGGGCTCACAGCCTCGGTGCTAAGCACGGAATAACCGAAGGTATAGCGTTCGACACCGCCGGCATGTTCGGACAGGGTTGCGCGCCTGTCGGCGTCGTAGGCGAAGGTGGAGTAGCGGACGCCGTTGAACGACTTACCGGTGAGTCCACCCGCGAACCGCCCATCCTCGTAGTGGTAGGCAATGGTCGTTGCGGGCGTTCCGGGCAAGGTAGTGCTGGCTAGCCTTGCCGTGCCACTGCCGAATGCGTTGGCGGTGTAGGTGTATCGGTAAATTGCTCCCGCCGGATCGGTAACTTGGGTAAGCTGCCCGTTGGTCCAGCCGAGGGTGATCTTCCTGCCAGACGAATGGGTGACGGTCTGCAGGTAGCGGTTGTTATAGGCGAAGGTCCACTTCACTCCCTGCTCGTTACGGCGCTCCGTAATGAAGCCTTCTACGTTATAGATCTCTATGCCGCGGTCTTCGTTGAAGAGCGTAAGCACGCCGCTGCCGTCGCGTGTGATGTAGGCAACCGGCTGGGCTTTGTCTTCGTACCAACGACCACTGGCGGTATCGAGCAGAAACTTGATGCGTCGGCCGTCGGGACGTTGCGCCCATAGGATGTTCTGGGCGTCAGAGTAGACCAGCGAGTAGTCGAAGTTGCTCAGCCAGTGGCGGCCGAACAGACCGGTGGCGCTCCAATGATGGTTGTAGGTGCGCTGGAGGTAGAGGCCCATCTCGCCGTTACTGGCGAAGTCGACTTCATGCTCCACCTTGTTGCCGGTGTAGAGAACTACTGGGTTCCCTTCAGTTGACTGGCCAGTTGCCTGTTTGCTTTCGCAAGCATCACGCTTGTCGTCTGTTTCTTGCTCCTTGGACGACTTGGCAGCCAAGAATGCCCCGCGCGCTCCGCCGTCACCACCAGGAGCAAAACGTGGAGAGTAGAAAAAATTCTGCGTAGGCCTCTTCTCCGATACATTAATTCGTTCTAGATCGGTCGTACGGGTTCCGCCGTTGCCATCTAGTACTGAGCGAATACGGATGCCCTTTGCTGCCTCGGTGTCTGATGAGGCCGCTGACGCAATATGATTCATTGGCATCATCGCAAGCAGCGTTGCAACGTTTAAAAATAGACCTCGCTTGCACAACACCATTCTTCTCATCCCCTGAGTCGGAGGCATGGCGCGTACTGCGCCTTCCTTGCGCCTTTGATAACCTGAATACTATGTGAACTTCTGGTGAAATCCAACTGGGCGCAAGTGTGTCTTGCTTCGAAGGTACAGAGCAGCGCCAAAAGCGACAGATGGAGTCTGTACGCTTGCGTATGAGCGAAATCTGCCAAGCAGTTTTCACTCGGATTCAGGTCCTCAGTTGCTCCACTTGATACCGGAATGCGAGAAGTGGGAACCGATTCCGCTCCTGTCCCGCCTGACGGCCAGCGGCCGTCACTACCGTTCCCGGGCGATGTGCTGCTACGCCATCACCCGCGGCTTGTGCTCGCACCGCGGATACCCCGAGCACGAATGGAAGTCACCGTACTTCCCGGTCTTCTTCACGATGACGCCCGTCCCACACGCCGGGCACCGACGCTCTTTTACCGGCTGTCCATCCAGCGTGGTCACCTGCACCGCGCCGTCCCGCTCCAGTTCGTCCAGGAACGCCGAGCGCTTTCCGGAAACGGTGAACATCGCCACCGACCGCCGGGCACGGGTGAGTGCCACGTAGAACAGTCGGCGCTCTTCTCCCAGCGGATAGGTATCGCCATCGGGCATCGCCAGCGACAGCACGTCATCGTCCGCGCGCAGGTTGGGGAAGGCGCGGTCCAGCAGGGCCGGCAGGATCACCACGTCCGCTTCCATGCCCTTGCTGCGGTGGGCGGTAAGGAAGCTGACCTCCAGCGTCGCGCCGAAGCGTGCGCGCCAGTTGCCGGGCAGGTAGGCGCGGTCCGCGTTGTAGCGGCCCAGCACGAATACGCTGAGCTTGCCGTCCCGGCCCGCCGGCATCGCACCGCACAGGCTCGCTTCGTGCAGCTGCTGCAGGTACTGGCTTACGGCATCGGTGAGCTGATCACGCGCGGCGACCTGGACTGCCTGCAGCACCGGCCCATGGCTCGGGGTGCTGGACCATACGCGCTTGCGGATCTGCGCCGGGTTGGCGCTGATGAAGCGGCTGGAAACATCACACAGGGCCTGCGGGCAGCGGAAGGTCTGCTCCAGTCGCAGCACCTGCCCATGACCAAACCATTCGTTGAAGCGGGTCATCACCGAGACGTCGGCACCGGCGAAGCGATTGATCGACTGCCAGTCGTCACCCACCGCGAAGAAGTACGTGCCCGGCTGCTGCACCAGCGCACGGCACAGGCGTGCCCGTGCCCGTGAAGCGTCCTGGAACTCATCCGCCATCACCAGCGTGTAAGGCGCTGCATGGCGGCCTTGTTCCAGATGCTCGGCGGCCTGGTTGAGCATGTCCTCGAAGTCGATGGCGTGCTCGGCATCCAGTGCATCGTCCCAGGCCTGCAGCACCGGTCCGGCGATCTCCAGGAAGCGACGGTAGCGCTCTTTGAACTGATCCTCGGGCAGGTCGCGCAGCCGCGCGGCCATGTCATCCAGGCCCAGGCAGTTGCTCTTGGCATGGCTGATGAAGGTGCGCATCAGGCCGATCAGCTCGGCGTCGGGCATCGGCTTCTGGCCGTCGTCCGGGATGTCGCGGTCAGGGTTGGGATCCACCGCCACGCCACCGGCGGCGAGTGCCTGCTCGAGGTCGTCGAAGGCCCAGCCCATGCGCAGGTCGTGCGAGCCGGTGTCCAGATGGCGGCCATCCGTGTGCGGCAGCGGATCGGTGTCCGCGCCGCCATGCCGATGATGCAGTCCGGCATCCGGGTAATGGAACTGCGTGGACTGTGCGTGGAAGGCGTCCTCGCCGGGGTCGAATGTCTGGCTGCGGTCGTACGCATAGCGCACGCCGTTGTAGAACAGCCAGTCGGCCAGGATGCAGTCTTCCACGCTGCGCACGCGCTCGCCCTGCAGGGTGCGCACGTAGCCGCTGCCATCCTTGTCCCAGCCGTCGGCATCCATCGCGCCGCCTTGCGCCGGCAGGTCGCGGCCGAACACCAGCCGGAACATGTCCCAGCGCGTGCGGAAGGCGTGTGAGCGGTCCTTCAGCTGGTCGATGAGGTCGGCCAGCCGATGCAGGCCGAGGGTGGCATCCACCGCCCAGTCGGGCACCTGCGGGCGGCGTCCGGTGACGCTGGCGATGATCGCCAGGCCCAGCGCGTGGAAGGTGCGCGCCTGCACCACGCCCTCGCCCATGCCGAGGCGGGCGAACGCACGATCGGTGCGCTGCTGCAGTTCGCCGGCCGCTTCCTTGTTGAAGGCCAGCATGACGATCTGGCGGGGCTCGGCGTAACCGCGCCGGATGGCATAGGCGGCCTTGGCCACCATGGTGGAGGTCTTGCCGGAACCGGCGGCGGCCACAACCTGCACGCGGTTGTCGAAGCAGATCACCGCGTGCGCCTGTTCGTCGGTGAGCGGGCGGCTTTCCACGCGGTCCAGCAGGGCGCGCGACGCGCTGCGCTCGGCCGTGAGTATCTGCGCATTGACGGCGTCGCAGGCGGCGCTCCAGTCCTGTTCCCACAGCTCCAGTTCGATCAGCGCCGATTCGCGTTCGTCTTCATCCAGCGGCAGGTCGGTGTCATGGAACAGGGTGTGCAGGGCGGTGGATCCCATGTCCAGCGCGGGACGCGCATCCAGCAGCGCCTGCAGGTCGTCGTGGCTGATCCAGCGCCGTTGCGCGCGGCGTTCAGTCAGCAGCTCCTCGGCATCGCCATTCCATTGGCGCATCAGGTCAAGGATATGCAGGAAGGCGGGGCCGCGCTCCCGCTGGTCCTGCGCCTGTTCGGCCGTGTGCAGGGCCTTGGTGAGGGTGCTGGCGTCGGCGTGGGACAGGCCGTCCAGGGTGATGGTCGGGCCTTCGCGGCGCTGTACCACCACGCTGGCCCACAGCAGGCCGCGCTTCACGGTGAATCGCGCATCGAAGCCGAGGGTGAGCCGGTGGATCGCGTCGCCGAGGTGGATCACCATGTCCTCGCCATCCAGGTGCAGTTTCCATGCGGCAGAGCGGGGCAGGGCGAGGGCCAGGCGCGAAGGTGTCCAGTGCTGCGTCATGCGTACTGCGGTCCTGCGGGATCGGTGTTTCAACGGTGTTGTCATGATAGGGCAGCGTGGGGGCATGCGCGCGGTGCAGGCGATCAGGTGCGCCGGTCCGCTCCGTGCAGGCCATGTCACGACGGCGCCCCGATCTTTCACGACGGCCCAAGCCCCGGCCCCTTAGCGTTGACCCTCCTTCCCTTCCATGGAGTTGCCATGACTGCGTCCCGCGTCCGTCTGCACGTTGAAGATTCCGGTGGCACTGGCCGCCCGGTTGTCCTGATCCACGGCTGGCCGTTGTCGGCTGAGTCCTGGAAGGCCCAGGTGCCGGTGCTGCGTGATGCCGGCTACCGGGTGATCGCCTATGACCGTCGTGGCTTCGGCCGTTCGGACAAGCCGGCTGATGGCTACGAGTACGACACGTTGGCCGCTGACCTGGCCGGTGTCATCGAAGACCTGGACCTGAAGGATGTCTCGCTGGTCGGCTTTTCGATGGGCGGTGGCGAGGTCGCGCGCTATATCGCCAACCACGGTGAAGAGCGCCTGCACAGCGTGGTGTTCGCCGCTGCGGTGCCGCCGTACCTGCTGAAAACCAGTGACAACCCGGACGGCCCGCTGACCCAGGAAGCCGCCGATGAGATGGCCGGCGCCTTGGCCAAGGACCGTGAAGCCTTCTTCGATGACTTCACCAAGAAGTTCTTCAGTGCCAACGGCAAGCTGAAGGTTACCGAGGCACAGCGCCTGGAAGCGGTGGCGCTGGCCCACCAGTCCGACCAGACCGCCGCACTGGGCTGCCAGAAGGCCTTCGGTACCACGGACTTCCGCGAGGACCTGAAGAAGGTCACCGTGCCGACCCTGGTGCTGCACGGTGACAGTGATGGCACGGTGCCGTTCGAAGGCTCCGGCAAGCGCACCCACGAGGCGATCGCGGGCAGCGAAGTAGTGGTGCTGAAGGATGCGCCGCACGGCTGCAATGTCAGCCATGCCGATGATTTCAACCTGGCCCTGCTGAACTTCCTCAAGAAGTAAGCTGCGCCAGTTGCCTGCAACGACGCCCGGCTTCCCCGCCGGGCGTTGTTGCGTCCACGCTACGGGAATCTTTCATGCGCAAGTCGACCACGCCGCCCTGGAAAAAGCCCAATCCGAAGGGGCAGGCATCGCGCCCGCTGACCGACGCGCAGAAGGCGGCCGCGCGGCAGCGGGCCGAGGAGAACGGGCGACCGTATCCGAACCTGGTGGACAACATGTGGGCGGCCAAACAGCGTTAGAGTCACGGGCTGCTCGACTACCCGTGCGCCGTGGCCCCGATGACCTTGATGACCTCACGTTTCTTTGCGTTGCTGTTGCTTGCCATCGCCGGTGTCGGCCATGCGGCCGGGATCGACCGCCGTATTGCGGTCACCATCGATGACCTGCCATGGGCGCGACTGGACGAGATCCAGCCGGCGGACCTGCAGGCGCGCCATCAGGCGTTGCTGGGCCAGTTGAAGCAGGCGAACGTGCCGGTGGTCGGCTTCGTCAACGAGAACAAGCTGGAAGTGGACGGTGTGGTGCAGCCGCAGCGGGTGCAGATGCTGCGCGACTGGCTGGATGCGGGCTATGCGCTGGGCAACCACACATGGTCACACATGGATCTGAATGCCGAGGGCGTGGAGGCGTTCCAGCAGGATTTCCTGCGCGGTGAGCGGGTGCTGCGCCCGCTGCTGGCCGAGCGCGGGCAGGTGCCGACGTGGATGCGCCACCCGTACCTGCGCGCCGGCCGCACGGCGGAAGATCGTGCGCGCATGGACGTATTCTTCGCCGAACATGGCTACCGCATCGCGCCGGTCACGGTGGACAACGGAGAGTGGGTATGGGCCTTCGCCTATGCCAACGTGCTCAACGAGCAGGCCGACACGCCGGCGCGCGAGGCCGTGCTGCGGCAGCTGCGCCGCGGCTACGTGCCGTACATGTTGAACAAGCTGGATTACTACGAGGCGCAGTCGGTGGCGCTGCTGGGCTATGCGCTGCCGCAGGTGTGGCTGATGCATGCCAACGAGCTCAACGCGGCGACCTTCGCCGAGCTGGTGGCGGCGACGCAGCGGCGTGGTTATCGCTTCGTCAGCCTGGACGAGGCGATGCAGGATGCTGCGTACGCGCGCGGCACCACCGGGTATGACGGCCGCTACGGGCCGAGCTGGCTGCACCGTTGGGCCATGGCCGAGAAGCGGCCGAAGACGTTCTATGCGGGTGAGCCGGAAGTGCCGGCGTGGGTGAAGACGTTGGCGAAAGTAGATTACGAATAGCTGCCGATCCGGGAAGCGTCGCTCTGGTAGCGCCGAGCCACGCTCGGCGAGCGCGCAGCGCGGCATGTGTCAGGCATGCAGCATCAGGACACCGCCACGCTGTCCTTCGCCGCGCTCAGTGCCTTGTCCGCGCGCAGGAACACCGCCGACGTAGGCTCGCCGCTGTCGGTACCCGCGCTGCCCATCAGCAGCGATGCGCCCAGCGTGTGGCGCAGGTCCTGGGCCACCTTCTGCAGCGCGGCCAGCGTATCGGCGTCCTGCTCCACGCCCAGCACCGCGATGAACTCGCCACTGCCGGTGACCCGGTTGATGCTGTCGCCGCGTGCGGGCTGCAGGCACTGCTCCAGCTGCTGGTCCAACTGCTGCAATTGGCGTTCCAGTGCGCGTTCGCCCAGCCGCGCCGACAGCGCATCCAGGTCCTGCAGCTCCAGGATCACCACCGAATACCGGCCCGCCGCTTCCGGTGCCGAGCCCGCTTCGATCTCCAGGCCCTGGTTGAGGATTTCCGCCACTGCCTGTTCGCGTTCGCGGCTGCGCGCTTCCATCAGCGACATCGTCAGACGCGCCAGCGCCTTCAACGCCTCGCGCTGGGTTTCGTTGAGCTCGCGCGGGTTCAGGTCGACCACGCACACGCTGCCCACCGCGGCGCCGTCGTCGGTGACCAGCGGCATGCCCGCGTAGAACCGCGCACCCATTTCCTTGAGCACGGGGTTGTCGGCGAAGCGCGCGTCCTGCTGCAGGTCGCCGATCTCCATCAGGTGTTCGGGCTGGCGGATCGCATGGTCGCAGACGGCGACGTTGCGCTCGGTCTGGTGGCCCTCCACGCCGGTGCGCGCCTTGAACCACTGGCGGTCGCGATCGATCAGGGTAACCAGCGCCATCGGCGTGCCGCACACCGCCGCCGCGACCTTGACGATGTCTTCGTAGGCCGGTTCGGGAAGGCTGCCAACGATGT
Organism: Stenotrophomonas sp. SORGH_AS_0321; assembly: GCF_031453215.1. NCBI lineage: Bacteria > Pseudomonadati > Pseudomonadota > Gammaproteobacteria > Lysobacterales > Lysobacteraceae > Stenotrophomonas > Stenotrophomonas sp. SORGH_AS_0321. The sequence continues at coordinate 3,626,965 of NZ_JAVIZG010000001.1, read as the reverse complement.
GCAGCGCGTCCAGCGCGCGCTGGCGTTCGGCTTCATCGGCGGGCTGGGCATGGGCGTCGGTCATGGCGTGCTCTGTAGCGATGGTGTCCTGCCAAGATTACGGCAGGATCCGACAGCGAGGTTAACGCGGCCCAAGCGGGAAGCAGGCAAACGGGTTCGTGATCGGCCACAGGGACCGCAGCAGTCTTGATGGACAGCGACGTCGTCTGTCGCAGGTGGCATGCGCTGATCGGTTTTCGGCGTGCAGACGCACCGCGATCCTAGAGTAGGCGGCTGTAGGCGCACGACGGCGGAGTCGGGATGCTGCACCGGACGCTGTGGCGATCCATCGTGAAGGGCGGCTGGGTGCTGCTGGCGCTGGCCTGGCCGGTACTGGCCGGCGCGGCGGACCCATCGGCCTGCAGCGGACTTTCCACGAACCGCATGTTGCCGGATGCGCGGCTGTGCCGCAGCCGCCTGTTGCCTGCTGCCAGCGGCGCGCCAGCGGAGGGCGTGGCGGCATTGCTGGCAAGCGCCGGCGAGGCGATGCAGGGCGCGCGCGATGCGGATGCCGAGCGGCTGCTGGACTGTGCCGACGCGGTCGTCGACGACGCCGGGAGCGGCGCGGACGCGCTGCGTGCAGCGGTGTCCCGCCAGCGCGGTGTGCTGGACTATCGTCGCGAGCGGTTGCCCCAGGCAATGCGTCGGTTTGAATGTGCCGCCGCGTGGTCGCGTGCGGCCAATGATGCGGAAGGAACGGCCCGCGCACTCAACAACCTGGGCTCGGCGCAGCGTCGCATCGGTGACTTCCGTGGGGCGCTGGGCAGCCTGACCGAAAGCCTTGCCCTGCGGCGTGCGCAGGGTGGCGCGACCAGCGCGGTGCTCAACAACATCGCCGATGTGTACCGGGCGCTGGGTGAAAGCGAGACCGCGCTGGGCTACTACCAGCAGGCGTTGCAGGCAAGCCGCGCGACCGGCGACGGCGTCGAAGCAGCGCACGTGCTGGAATCGATGGCGGAGGTGACGCTGGACGCCGGGCATCCCGTGCAGGCCGCGGCCTGGCTGCGCCAAGCGCTGCAGGAGTACCAGCAGGCGGGCAACCGGGTGTATGCACTGCGCGTGCACGATGGGCTGATCCGGGTGGCCTTGGCGCAGGGGGATGTAGGCGCCGCCCGCGGTTGGCAGGAAGCGGCGCTGGCGCTGGCCCATTACTGGTCGCTGCCACTGCCGGCGGCCCTGCAGTTGCAGGTGGCCCGCGTGCAGCGGGCAGACGGTCGGCTTGCGCAGGCCAGGATGCAGCTGGAATCGGCATTGGCGGCGCTGGCTGACCGCGACCCGGTGGAAGTGGATCTGCTCAGGGAGCTGGCTGCGGTGCAGGGCGCCAGCGGCGAGGTAACGGCGGCGAACGCGACGTTGGAGCGTGCCAACGAACGTGCGTTGGCGCAGGCGCGTGCCCAGCACGACCAACGACTGGACTGGATGCGCGTGCGCTTCGAAGCGGAAGAGGAGCGTCGGCTGCAGGCAGGTGCGCCGGCCTCGCAAGGGCGCGCGGTTGGACCCGTTGCTGCGCTGCTGGCGATGATGCTGGCGGTGATGGTTGCGTTCGCGCTGCGGCGTCGCCGGCGCCGGCAGCGTGCGGCATCGTACGCGACGAAGGTGGAACCGCCGCTGCCAGCTGCGCCCCGGCCGGCGGTCGCACCGCCGCCGCCACCCGAAGCGCCTGTGGGCGTGCCAAGGCAGGCCGATCCGCAGGCGTTCCGCAGCGAGCTGGTGGCGTTGATGCTGGCATCGGTGGAGGCCTGGGAGCGTTGTACCGGCAGCAGCCGGCTGGAGCTGGCAGAGCGCAGCCGGCTGTGGCGGGTGAACGTGGATGACGGGCGCCTGCGCGCACGCGCGCTGGAACGCTACCTGTCCGTGGCGCGGTTGCCGCGGCAGCCGCGATGGCGCAGCGTGGTGCGCACGGCCTACTACGTGCTGGCGCAGTGTCCGGCCCTGGACGCGGCCAGCCGGCAGCAGCTGCAGGCTGGCGTGGACGGGGTGCTGGCCCATGCGCGCAGTACGGCGCTGCAGGCGCAAGCCGGTGCGTGATCAGCGCGACGGGCGCACGCAGACCGCGCAGATGCCCGTGATGCCGTCGTCGATGCGGTAGCGCGCATGGTGGTCCTTGTCGATGAAGCTGGACGGCCCTGAAATAAAGGGCATGGCGTCCTGGCGCGGCGCCACGATCCTGCACCATTCGCCCATTGCGTTGGCGACGGTGTGGAAGTGGTCCTCGCCTTCGAGGATGCCGCACTTGGCCATGACATCGCGGATCTGGCCGCCATCGAACTTGAACGCGGCCACGCGTTCGGGCTTTGCGTTTTCATCCACGCACCAGTCCGCGGGGACGATGTCGTGGGCGACGGCAGTGCGGGCGCAGGCGGTGAGGGCAAGGCACAGCAGCAAGCAGCGGATGGGTGACATGGCAGGAACCTGCGGGATGGGATGGACGTCCATGCTGGCGCTGGTGGCCGCAGCAGGACAGGACGCGGCCGGGAACAAACCGGGAACGAATCGCGCCAACCCGTTGATTCTTCGAAGCCGGCCCGTGCCAGGCTGAGTCCGTTGCAGCGCCGGGCGCTGCGCTGCAGGAGCCTTCAGGCAACGCCTGCGAAAGCGCCCCGGCGTGGCCCGGTTCGATCCTTGAGCGGCGGCAGGGCGCTGCCTAGCGTGGAAACGGTGCAGCGGACGTGGCGTGGCAGCCGAGGCCTGCCGTGGTTCCTGCACCTACCCACCACTGACTGAAGGAACCACCATGCGTTACAAGACCCTGATCGCTTCCACCCTGCTGCTGGCCGCTGGCTGCGGCGGCAGTGCGTTCGCTGCCGGCAACCCGCAGGACCGCGTCGGTGTGCAGCACAACATGTACCTGGACTGCCTGCGCAGCAACCGCGTACCGATCGAAGACATGCTGGACTACCTGGTCGGCCAGTGCGGCTACAAGCCGGAGATGTCGATGGAGCAGTTCCGCAGGACCTTCGAATGGACCTACGACCTGGATCCGACGCTGCCGCTGGCCAAGCACATGGACCCGTACCGCACGCAGTTCAGCGAACGCGAGTACCGCTTCTTCCAGCGCATCGACGAAGTGAACGCCAAGGCCGGCAGCCTGGAGAACGCGGCGGCGCTGTACGAGCGGCTGGAGCAGGAAGCGGTATCCACCCTCGACCCGCGTTCGAAGGGCGCGGCCAACGTGCTGGCCAGCCTGAGCGTGGGCCGCCATTCGCTGGCCTATTGGACCAAGGTGGAAGGCGAGAGTCGCGCTGCCGGCAATGGCCTGGTGACCACCGCACGCTGGGGCTGGGGCAAGGTGCTGGCGGTGGTGGGGGCCGATATCGCCGGCGCGGCGATCACCACCGGAATGGGGCTGGCACCGGCAGCCGGCGCGGTGGCGGCCGGCGCATCCAACGCGGTGTCGCAGGCGATGTAAGGCCATGCGGACAGGTGTCGGCCAAGCGCCGGCACCTGTGCCGTGGCAGCAACCGGCTCAGCCGCGATAGGTCGCCAGCACGCCGTCCAGCGCGAGTTCGGCCTTGAAACCTGCCTTTTCCAGCCGCTTGGCGACTTCGCGCGGCACATCGCGGCCGCTGGTCAGCTTGTTCGGCGCGCCGGTGTAATGGAACAGCTTGCCGCCGCTGCGGATCACCCGTGCAAGCTGGTCGTAGAACACCTGCGAATACAGTTCGCCGGCGATGCCGAAGCGCGGCGGGTCGTGCAGGATGGCGTCCACGCTGTTGCCCGGCAGCGCAGCGATTTCTTCGGACACGTCGCCCTGCGCCAACTGCAGCCGGCCACCGGCACTGGCCGCATCCGGATCCGGTGACCACGGGTTGAGCGTGCGCAGCCACAGCACGTCCGGGTTCTTTTCGAACGAGCGGATCTGCGCCACGCTGGCATCCAGGCAGCAGGCAGCGAAGTACCCCAGTCCACCGCAGGTATCGAGCACGGTCTTGCCCGCCGGGGCGATCAGTTCCACCTTGCGGCGCGCATCGTCGAACGGCGACAGCTTGGCGCTGGGCAGCATCTTGATGCCGTCGATCTCGAAGGTCGGCGCGCCCCATTCGGTGGGCACCAGCTTGATCAGTGATGCGCTGAAGCGCGAGATCGGCAGGAACTCCTCGCCATCCCAGTAGTACAGCGTGCGGTTCTTGACCTTGCCCGGCCACGGGTAGGATTGGCCGCGGAAGACGAAGCCGTCCGTAGACAGGCCGACGGCTTCTTCGCTGCGTCCCAGGTCCAGCGAACCGGTCCAGCTGGATGCGCCGGCAGCGGCCGCGCGCTGCAGGGCAGTAGCGGATTCGCGGGTCAACAGGGGGCCGGAATAATGGGGCACGGGTGCGGTCGCGTAGCAATCAGGGGCCGCTAGTGTAGGACGCAGCGGCGGATCGCGTTACCGGTGCGCGGCTCAGTGCAGGATCATCGACACCAGGAACAGCGCCAGCGGCACTGCGGAAAAGGCTGCACCGGCCAATGCCAGCCATGGCCAGCGCTCATCGCGCACGCGCGAGGCCAGCACCGCGCAGAATCCACACATGGCCGCGGCCAGCACGCCCACGGCGGTTGCGCTGTTGCCGCTGGCACCCAGCGCGCGGGCCGCCTGTTCGACCAGCACGCCGATCACCATGCCCAGCCAGCTGCACAGCCCGAACCAGGGCACCACGCCGCGTTTGATCGCACGTCCTCTTGCTGACATTGCCTGCGCTCCGTTGCCTGCACGGCCAGATGGCCGCCGCCTACAGTAACCGCTTGCTCAGCACTGGCGGTGACGACGGCGCGCGTTCCACAGGTGGGTGGCCGCCAGCAGCAGGCTGCCGACCACCGTGACCACCGTTTCGCTGTCGTGGCTGGGGAACTCCAGCGCGCCCGCCAGCAGCAGCGCCAACCCGGCTGCAGCGGCCAGCCAGGCCGGCGCCGGCAGCGGGTGCTGGCGGTGGGCGCGCCACAGCGCGAAGCCGGTGATCGGCAGGGCGATGGCCACGAACACGGCGTGCACCCACTCCGCTTCGGCCCAGGCGCCGAACAGCGGAAGCGCAGCGGCCAGCAGCGGCAGGGCCAGGCAATGCAGCAGGCACAGGCTGGACAGGGCGACGGCGCTGGCGTCGAGCAGGGCGGCTTGGCTGGATTTCATCGGCTGCGGATCAGGAATGGGGTGTTACATAGTAACATTATGCATGTGGACGTCCTTTCACCACGGCCGCAGCGTCCAGTCGTTTTCGTTCATCAGCAGCACGTGGGTGGGCTGCATGGCCTGCAGCAGTGCGGGATCATGGCTGGCCATGACCAGCGTGCCGGTGAACTGGCCGAGCAGGGTTTCCAGTGCATGCAGCGCGTCCAGGTCCAGCGCGTTGCCGGGTTCGTCCAGCAGCAGCAGGCCCGGGGCGGGGTCGGCATACAGGGTGCATGCCAGCGTTGCCTTCAGCCGTTCGCCGGCGCTCAACGTGGCGCTGGGCCGTTCGATGCGCGCGGCATCCAGGCCCAGCAGGGCCAGCCGGGTGCGCAGGTCGGCCACCGGCGTGGCCGGGCAGGCCGCCTGCAGCGTCGCCAGCGCGCTGCTGCCCGCGTGCAGCGTGGCCAGCGCCTGGTCCAGCAGGGCGGCCGGTACGCCGATGTCACAGCTGCCGGCACGCGGCGCCAGCTGACCGGCCAGCACCCGCAGCAGGGTCGATTTGCCGCTGCCGTTGTCGCCCACCACGGCCAGCCGCTGGCCGCGCTGCAGGATGAGGTCCAGTGGTGCACGGCAGCCGTGCGGCAGCTGCAGGCCCTGCAGCCGCACCACCCGCTGGCTGGCGTGCGGGCTGGGTGGTGCGAAGGCCACCAAGTGGGCGCTGGCGGTGACGCCGGCGCTGGCATCGCGCAGGCGGCCCGCACTGTCGGCAAGGCGCTGCGCCTGCAGCTGCGCAGTGCGACCGGCGCTGGCTTGTGCGCGTTGTTTCTGCAGTCCCAGCAGGATCGGTGCCTGGTTGGCATCGCGTGCGCTGCGGGCACCGCGCGACTGCCGTTGCTGGGCGCGTTCGTGCAGTTCTCGCGCGTGCCGTTGCTGCTGCCGGTGCTGCTGCCGCGCATGGTCCAGCTGCGCCTGCGCGGCGGCATCGTGCACCGCCTTGGCGTGGACGTACTCCGTGTAGCCGCCGCCGAAGCGCTGCAGCCCCTGCGCGTCCAGTTCCACGATGCAGGCCATCTGGCCCAGCAGTTCGCGGTCATGGCTGACCACCAGCAGCCCGCCGCGCCAGCGCTGCAGTGCGTCGCGCAGCTGGGCACGCCGTCGTGCATCCAGGTGGTTGCTGGGTTCGTCCAGGATCAGCCAGTCCGCGCCACTGGCCCATGCACCGGACAACGCCACCTGCATCGCCTGCCCACCACTCAGGCGCGCGGCCGGATCTTCCGGTTGCAGGTCGGCGGGCAGTCCGCTGCGCTGCCACTGCAGGCGCAACTGTTCGCGCAGGTCCCAGCGCTCCCCGACGCAGTTGAAATCCTCGCCGTGGACCTGCCCTGCGGCAATCCGGTCCAGCGCATCCAGCACCTCGCCGACGCCGGCCAGGTCGGCCACGCGGCCCTGTGGCAGGCCACTCAGCGCGGGCAGCAGGAACACCCGTCCGCCGCCGCGGCAGCGCCCGGACGTGGGCGGCAGCGTGCCGGCCAGCAGCCGCGCGAGCACGCTCTTGCCGACCCCGTTGGCGCCCACCAGTCCGGTGGCGACGGGATCGAAGGTGAAGGACAGATCGGAAAACAGCGCGCGCCCATCGGGCAGGCGGAAGGTCACGCGTTCAAGCGTGAGCGGATGCGTGGTCATGCAGACCTCCAACAGATGCCATCGACTCCCCCTGCGTGCAGGGGCGGGAGAAGAATCAGGCCGTCGACGAAGACGGCGGCATCAGTGGCGCATTGGCGTAAGCCTCCAGGTGGATGCGCCCAGTATAAGCGGGCCGCATGAACCGCACGACGACGATCAATGGCCCGCCTGCCGCCGCGTGTTCTGCATGTCTTCGCGCGCCGCGCCGTACAGTTCCTGGCGGCGCCGATGGAAGGCGATGAAGTCCTCGCGTGGCAGCGCCTTGGCGAACAGCCAGCCCTGGCCGAACTCCACGTGGCGGCTGTGCAGATAGGCCAGCTGGTCTTCGGTTTCCACGCCTTCGGCCACCACGAACAGCCCCAGGGTCTTGGCCATGTCGATGATGTGGCCGGTGACCGGGCTGGTGGCGCTGTCGGTGCCGATCGCATCGATGAACGACTTGTCGATCTTCAGCGCATCCAGCGGCAGCTGCTGCAGGTACTGCAGGTTGGAATACCCCACGCCGAAATCATCGATGGCCACCGCATGCCCGGAGTGCCCGCGCGGCCGAGATCACGGCGCGGGCCTTTTCGATGTCCATGAAGCCGCGTTCGGTGGCTTCCAGCCAGATCTGCTGGTTGGCGATGCCGGTGCCGGCCAGCTTGGCGGCGATCACCTTCAGCGCGCGGCCGCTGATCATGTCTTCCGGTGCAAGGTTGATGGCGATATGCGCGCTGCGGTCGCCGACCAGCAGGTCGCGCATGTCCACGATCACCCGTTCGATCACTTCATCGGTGATCGCCCCGATCAGTCCGCTGGCTTCGGCCAGGGGGATGAACAGGTCCGGCCGCACTTCGCTGCCATCGGCGCGACGCCAGCGCACCAGTGCTTCGGCACCCACGCAGATCCCGGTTTCCAGTTCGATGATCGGCTGGTAGACCACGTACAGTTCGTTGCGACGGATGGCATGGCTCAGTTCGCCCTTCAGCGAATAACGCCGCCGCGACAGCGCCAGGGTGCCGGCCATCGCGGCCGCGCCCAGCAGCAGGCTGACCGGCACCAGCACCCAGGCCTGCTGCAGGAAGATCCCGCTGATGCCGGTGCGTGGCGTGGTCACCACCGCCAGCCACGCTTCGCTGCGCGCACTGGCGAACAGCAGCGTGCCGTCATCACCGGTGCGGGGGTCGCGCAGCAGCGATTGCAGCAGCGCCTGGTCGGGCAGCGACTGCTGGGCGATCAGCCGGCCATCCGGGGTGGCGATGGCGATGCGGATGTCGCGCGCGCCGATCAGGTCGACGAAGTGGTACGGGTCCATCAACGCTTCGTAATCGTCCAACCGCAGGGACAACATGCATCGCCCGTACGGTGCGCGCGGTTCGATGTCCAGCTGCAGGATGGCGCCATCGGCGGTGGTGTGGTCGGGCTGGCTGGGCGCAGGCACGTCGACCGGACGGCCCCAGGAGGTGCAGCGCACGCGGCCCTGCTGGAAGTAGCTGATCTGGTCCACCGACGAGGTGGTGACCACCCGGGTCTGCATCAGCTGGATGTGCTCGGGGCTGCACGGCGCCAGCGGGCTGTGCTGCATGGCCTGCAGCGCGGACAACGCCTGCTGGTAGGAGCGGTCGGCGCGCTCCAGGGCGCGTTCTGCGGTCTCGCGCAGCTGGGCCTGTGCGGTGTTGGCGGCGTGGTGCCAGCTGAGCCAGGTCATCATCGCCAACGGCAACGCTGCGGCGAGCAGGCCCACCAGGGCCATCAGCAGCTGCATGCGGATGCGATTCATCGACGGCTCCGTGTCCGGGGGCAAGGCGTTCGGCCGCGCGCTGCCTGCCGGCGTGCCTTGCCCAACAGCGTAGCTGAACGCTGTGCTGGATGGGGACGCAGCCGGCGCGGGCGCTGCACGGGTGGGCTGCCTGCTACGCAGGGCAGCGGCCCAGGCGGCCAGAAACGTCAGCCGGCGTCTTCACCGGGGATTCCGCGCCCGCGGCACACCATGCCGCCGACCTCCCTGCCGATGCTCCTGCCGATGCGCGTGCCCGCCTGCTTCTGTGTGCTGTTGCTGGCCGTGGCCTGGGGGTCGGCGCAGGCGCGCACGGTGTACCGCTGCGTGCAGGGCAACACGGTCAGCATGGCGACCGCGCCGGAGCCGGGATCGCGCTGCACGGCAAAGGAAATCGATGACAGCGCGGTGCAGGCGCCCAACCTGTGGGGGAACATGGGGGTGTTCAGCGGCACCCTGTACGAACGCGAGCAGGACGGCAGGCTGGTCTACTCCACCCGCAACCTGCCCGGATCGCGGGTGTACCTGAAGTTCACCGTGGCCACCCCGCCGGGGGAGCCGGCGCATGCCGGGCTGGGCCGCGTCGGCGCCGCGCAGCTGGCACCGCATGCGAAACAGTTCAAGGCGGCGGCCAAGGCCACCGGCGTGGAAGATGCCTGGCTGCGCGCGATCGCCCATGCAGAGAGCGGCTTCGATGCGGCCGCGGTGTCGCCGAAGGGCGCGCAGGGGGTGATGCAGCTGATGCCCGATACCGCCAGCGACTACGGCGTGCAGGACCCGCTGTCGGCCGCGCAGTCCATCGACGGCGGCGCCCGCCACATGCGCGCCCTGCTGCGGCGCTACAAGGGCGACCACGTGCTGGCGGCAGCCGCCTACAACGCGGGCATCGGCGCGGTGAGCCGCTACAACGGCGTGCCGCCGTATGCCGAAACGCTGGCCTACGTGGAGAAAGTGATGGCCTTGTACGCGCGTTACCGCGAGGCGATGGGCATCCGCAGCGAAGTGCCCGCGCGCTGAGCCTGCCGCGGCGGCCTGCCTTGGCGCGCGTTGCGGCAACGGCTATCGTCCTCGCTGCGAAAAGAACGAAGGGATGCAGATGGTGCGTGTGCGATGGATCATCGGGGTGGCCGTGGCAACGGGATTGGCGGTGGCAGCGACCTTCCTGCCACGAACAGTCACCGAGGCCGTACCTGCAGGACCGGCACCGACCCCGCTGGGTTGGACCGCGCAGCTGCAGCCGCTGGCCGGCGATGGCGTGCCGGGCCTGCGTGATGGGGCCGCAGCACAGGCGCGTTTTTCCGATCCGTACGCCCTGCTTGCGCTGGACGATGGCAGCCTGCTGGTGGCCGACGCCGGGGACAACAACCGCATCCGCCGTATGGCCGCCGATGGCAGTGTGTCCACGCTGGCCGGCAGCGCTGAAGGACTGGCCGATGGGCCGGCGCTGCAGGCCAGCTTCCATACGCCTTCCGGGTTGGCGCGCGATGCGGCCGGGGTGGTGTACGTGGCCGACACCGGCAACCATGCGATCCGCCGCATAGGGCTGGACGGCCAGGTCACCACACTGGCTGGCGGCACCCGCGGCTTCGCCGATGGCGCCGCCGCGCAGGCGCGCTTCGACGGACCGATGGGCGTGGCGGTGGATGCGCAGGGCCGTGTCTACGTGGCTGATACCTGGAACGACCGGATCCGGGTGATCAGCCCGGACGGCACGGTGCGCACCCTGGCCGGCGGCGGCGAGCCGGCGCACATCGATGGTTTCGCCGGCGTGGCCCGCTTCGATACGCCGGTGGCGCTGGCGTGGGACGGCGACGGCGCGCTGCTGGTGGCGGACTTCCATAACAATGCGATCCGCCGGGTGGGCATGGACGGGCAGGTGGATACGCCGGTGCCGTCTTCCAACGTGATCAATGGTCCGCTGTCGCTGGCGCGCAGCCATGACGGCGTGCTGTACGTGGGCGACCGCAGCGGGCGCATCGTGCAGGTGTCCGCGCAGGGCCACCAGATCGCCCTGGTTGGCACCGGGCAGGTACCGCGGCTTGCCCGCCCCAGCGGCGTGGCGGTGGCCGCCGATGGAAGCCTGCGCGTGGCCGATGCCGCGGCGTGGCGCCTGCACCGGGTGGTTGCGCTGGATCCGGGACAGGCACCGGCACCGGCGCTGGTGGGACCAGCCGTGGATGCGCCGTTGCCGCGCACGGAAGGCCGCTGGCCGCTGGCGCCGCAGTTGGGCTGGCACGAGGTGGTGGGCACGCTGGGGGAGGTGCGCGGCAACTTCAAGGGCGAGAGTCGGCACCACCTGCACGATGGGTTCGACGTGCGCGGCGATGTCGGCCAGACCGTGCTGGCGATCGCCGATGGCAAGATCGACAGCCCGTTGTCCAGTTGGACCGTGGGCGGACAGGCCGAAGGGCTGGAGGTCGGGCCGCTGCGTTACCTGCACATGCGGGTGGGCCGCGATCCGCGCGGGGTGGCCTTCGACGAACGCTGGCAGCAGCTGTTCGATGCGGATGGCAAGCTGGAGCGCATCCGCCTGCGCCGCGGAACGCGGATCCAGGCCGGCGACCGGCTGGGCAGCATCAACAGCCAGGCGCACGTGCACCTGAGCGTGGGCAGCAGCGGCTTCCAGCGCAACGCCGCGCTGCTTGGGTTCAATGGTTTCGTGGATACCGTGGCTCCGCGCATCACCGACGTGGCGCTGCTGGATGATGCCGACCAGCCACTGCGCGCCGATGCCCAGGGGCGCGTGCCGGTATCACGCAGTGGGCGCGGCGTGCAGATCGTGGTGGAGGCCTGGGACCAGGTGGACGGCAACCTGCCGCGGCGCCGGCTGGGCCTGTATCAGGTGGGTTACCAGATACAGGATGCGGCCGGGCAGCCGCTGGCCGGCTACGAGCAGCCACGCTGGAACATCGTGTTCAACCGCATGCCTCCACAGCAGCAGGCGGTGCGCGTGGCGTATGCGCCGGACAGTGGCATCACCGTGCACGGCAGCGTGGTCACCCGTTTCCGTTACCTGGCGAGCAACACCGTGCGCGATGGATTGATGGCGGTGGGGCGCTGGCAGCCCGCCGCCTTGCCCCCGGGGGAGTACGTGATCCGTGCGCATGCGCGCGACCACAGTGGCAATGAAGCCTCGGGCGTGCGCGACCTGCGCGTGCTGCTGGTCGACTGAGCCGCTGCAGGCGGCAGGTGCGTGGTGCCGGTTCAGGCGCCGACGCGCAGGCGCTCGGCATCCAGGTCTTCCAGGGGCCGCACTTCGATGCTGCCGAAGCGTGCCCAGGGGAAGCCGCGGGCGATGCGCAGGGCGCTGTCATGGTCGGGTGCCTGGATCAGGTTGAACCCGGCCAGCAGTTCGCGGGTTTCAGCGAAGGGACCGTCCAGGACGCGCTCCTGGCCGCTGCGTACCCGCAAGGTGCGGGCCTGTTCGATCGGCTGCAGTTTCTGCGATGCCAGCAGGGTGCCTTCGGCCTGCAGGGCATCGGCATGCTGCAGGCACGCGCGCATCAGCGCATCGAACTCCGCGCCGGGCAGCGCGCCGAGCAGGGCGGGGTCGATATAGATCAGCAGGGCGTACTGCGGCATGGGAGTGTCCGTTGGCGGCAGGTGCCCATGATGGCGGAGCGCGGCGCTGGGGCGTGCTGCGGCGCCGCATCAGGCGGTCCTGCGCGGTGCCTGCCAGTGACCGGATGGCCGGTGATTCCCCGTTTGCACACGATGTCGATTTCCCTGCCCGTGGTTCGTCGACATCATGAAGGCCGGGCAGGACCGGACGCTTTGGGAGCGCAGACATGAAGGTGATGGTTTTCGTCAAATCCAACGCCAGGATCGAGGCGGGCACCCTGCCCAGCACCGATGACATCATCGCGATGGGCAACTTCAACGAAGCACTGGTGCGGGCCGGGATCCTGCTGGCGGGCGAGGGGCTGCATGCCAGTGCCCGCGGCAAACGCGTGCACTTCGGCGAGGCCACGCCGCCGCAGGTCGAAGCCGGTCCGTTTGCCGATCCCGGATCGCTGGTGGCCGGTTTCTGGCTGTGGCAGGTGCGCTCGCTGGACGAGGCGCTGGAGTGGGCGCAGCGCGCCCCGTTCGCACCGGGCGATGTGCTGGAACTGCGGCCACTGATGGCCGAAGAAGATTTCGGCGAGGCCTTCACCGCCGAACTGCGCGAGAAGGAACAGCGCCTGCGCGAACAGAGCGCCGCGCGCTGACGGGGTCAGAGTCGCTGACGGGGTCAGAGTCAGGGGTCAGAGTCAGGGGTCAGAGTCAGGGGTCAGAGTCAGGGGTCAGAGTCAGGGGTCAGAGTCAGGACTCTGACCCCTGACTCTGACCCCCGACTCTGACCCCTCCTTGCTGGTCGTTCGTAACCACCTCTTCACGGGAGTGCCGAAGATGAAACTGATTCCATTCCTTGGTTTCAAGGGCCAGGCACACGACGCGATGGCGTTCTACGCACAGGCGCTGGGCGGCAAGGTCACTGCGGAAATGCGCTACCGCGACATGCCGCCGCCTGACGGCTCGCCCGGCTGCAATGAGATTCCGCCGGAGACCCTGGACCACGTGGCGCATTCGCAGCTGGAAGTGGGCACGGCGGTGCTGATGGCCGCCGATGGCCCGGGCGAGGACGGCGGGGGCAGCACCACCATCAACGTGGACGTGGACACGCCGGAGGAAGCCGAACGGGTGTTCGCCGCACTGGCCGAAGGCGGGGTGGTGCACATGCCGATCGGCGAAACCTTCTGGGCGCACCGCTGGGGCATGCTGCAGGACCGCTATGGCAAGCCGTGGATGGTCAACTGCATGAAGTCGCCCTGAGCATGCAGGAGCGGCTGCACGCACTGTGGCGGATGGAGTCGCCGGGATTGATCGCGCGCCTGGCACGGATGCTGGGCGGTGATGTCGGCCGTGCCGAGGAGCTGGTGCAGGACTGCTGGGTGGCCGCGCTGGAGCGCTGGCCGCTGGAGGGCATGCCGGACAATCCAGGAGCCTGGCTGATGACCGCTGCGCGCAACCGTGCCATCGATGTGCTGCGCCAGCGCCAGCGGATTGCCGGGCAGCATGCGCAATGGGGCGAGGCGCTGCATCCGGCCGCGCCGGCGCCGCCGGACGACAGCGAGGCACTGGGCGATGACATCGGCGATGATCTGCTGCGGTTGGCGTTCGTGGCCTGCCATCCGGTGCTGCCGGCCGATGCGCGGGTAGCGTTGACCCTGCGCCTGCTGGGTGGGCTGACCACGCAGGAAATCGCCCGTGCGTTCCTGCAGCCCGAGCCGACCATCGCCCAGCGCATCGTACGTGCCAAACGCACCTTGGAACGCAGCAACGTGGCGTTCGAGGTGCCGCGCAGCGCCGAGCTGCCGGCGCGGCTGCAGTCGGTGCTGGAAGTGGTCTACCTGGTGTTCAACGAAGGCTACGCGGCCAGCCATGGCGAAGACTGGATGCGCCCGGCGCTGTGCGAAGAAGCGTTGCGGCTGGGGCGGATACTCGCGGTGCGGTTGCCCGCGCATGCCGCGGTGCACGGCCTGCTGGCCTTGATGGAACTGCAGGGCTCGCGCGGTGCGGCGCGCACCGGGGCAGGCGGGCGTGCGGTGCTGCTGGAGCAGCAGGATCGCACGCGCTGGGACTGGCTGCAGATCGCGCGCGGACTGGCCGCACTGCAGCGTGCGAAGGAACTGCGCGGCGACGACGACCGTTATGTGCTGCAGGCCGGTATCGCCGCCTGCCATGCACGAGCGCGCGTCGCTTCGGACACCGACTGGGCCGCGATCGCGGCGCTGTACGATCGCCTGCTGCGGGTGCAGCCGGGTCCGGTGGTGGCCTTGAACCGGGTGGTGGCGGTGCTGCGCGCGGAAGGCGCGCTGGTGGCGTGGGGACAGCTGCAACCGCTGTTGATTGAACCGCGGCTGCAGGCGCACGCGCCGCTGTGGGTGGTGAAGGGGGAGGTGCTGGCGCGGCTGGGGCGCACAGCGGATGCGCGCGCTGCGTTCGTGCACGCCGCTGGGTTGAGTGGAAACGCGCGCGAACGCGAGGCGTTGCTGGCGCGGGCGGATGCGTTGCGGTGACGCGATGATTTGACGGCCAGCGGCCGTCACTACCGGCGCGCGGGGCAGGAGCTGACGGCCAGCGGCCGTCACTACCGGGGCATGCAGCGGCTACACTCGACGTCTTGTCGCAGTCCCTGCTGGAGAGAGCAATGAAGCGAGTGGTAATGAGCGTGCTGGCCCTGTCGGTGTCCACCGCGGTGATGGCGGCAACGCCGAAGTTCGATGGCGCGCGGATCTCCGCCGACGTCAAGGAACTGGCCTCCGATGCCTACGAAGGCCGTTCCCCGGCCACCGCCGGCGAAGCAAAGACCATCGCCTTCCTGAGCCAGCAGTTCGCTGCCGCCGGCCTGCAGCCCGGGGGTGATGTGCAGGACGGCAAGCGCCTGTGGACCCAGGCCGTGCCGCTGCTGAAGGGCGACATCGTCGGCGCCCCGCAGTTGGCGCTGCATCAGGGCGGCACGTCCCTGCCGCTGGAACAGGGCAAGCAGATCGCGGTGCGCGCGGCGATGAACGGCGCCGACCAGGTCGACATCAGCAAGGCACCGCTGGTGTTCCTCGGCTACGGGGTGAAGGCACCGGAAAAGAACTGGGACGACTTCAAGGGCGTGGACCTGAAGGGCAAGATCGCCGTGGTGCTGATCAACGACCCGGACTTCGAAACCGGCCAGGGCGACTTCGATGGCAAGGGCATGACCTACTACGGTCGCTGGACCTACAAGTACGAAGAAGGCGCTCGCCAGGGCGCGCTCGGCGTGCTGATCGTGCACGAGACGGCACCGGCGTCGTATGGCTGGGCCACCGTGGCCGGGTCCAATACCAACACCATGTTCGACGTGGTGCGTGACAGGCCGGCCGACAGCCACCCGTTGCTGGAGGGCTGGATCCAGCGCGACCTGGCCGTGGACCTGTTCCGCTCGGCCGGCCTGGATTTCGAGGCGCTGAAGCGCCAGGCGCAGCAGCGCGATTTCAAGCCGGTGCCGCTGACCGGCGCCAGCCTGGATGCGAAGTACGCGGTGCAGACCGAGGTGATCACCTCGCACAACGTGGCCGCACGCCTGGAAGGCAGCACGCACGCTGATGAGACGGTGGTGTACAGCGCGCACTGGGACCACATCGGCGTGGGTGAGCCGGATGCGCGCGGTGACCGCATCTTCAACGGAGCGCTGGACAACGCCAGCGGCACGGCGTCGCTGGTGGAACTGGCGCGTGGCTTCGCCAAGGCGCCGAAGCCGCAGCGTTCGCTGCTGTTCCTGGCCGTGACTGCCGAAGAGAAGGGGCTGCTGGGTTCGGAGTACTACGCTACCCATCCGCTGTATCCGCTGGAAAAGACCGTGGCGGTGATCAACATGGATGGCATGGCGCCGTTCAGTCCGTCGCGCGATTTCGGCATCTACGGCACTGCACGCTTCGAGCTGCTGGACCAGCTGAAGGCCGTGGCGCAGCGTTGGGACATCCGCTACACGCCGGATCCGAAGCCGGAGGCGGGCTTGTTCTTCCGCTCCGACCACTTCCCGTTTGCCAAGCGCGGCGTGCCGGCGTTGTCCTGGTCGGCCGGGCAGGATTGGGTGGACGGTGGCATCGCGGCGGGCAAGAAGGCATCGGACGATTACACCGCCAAGCGCTACCACCAGCAGGGCGATGAGTGGCAGCCGGACTGGAAATTCGCCGGCGCCGCGCGTGACCTGGAGGTGCTGTACACCTTGGGCAGCGAGCTGGCGAACTCGCGTGCGTGGCCGAACTGGAACGCGGAAGAAGCGTTTCGTGCGGTGCGCGACCAGAGCGCTGCGGAGCGTCGCTGAGGCGGGGGCGTGACGACCAACGGTCGTCACCCACCGGGGCTGGGCTGACGGCCAGCGGCCGTCACTACCGGGGCTGGGTTGACGGCGGCGGTCGTCTCTCATTGGGGCTGGGCTGACGGCCAGCGGCCGTCACTACCGGGGCTGGGTTGACGGCGGCGGTCGTCTCTCATTGGGGCTGGGTTGACGGCCAGCGGCCGTCACTACCGGGGCGGGATTGACGGCGGCGGTCGTCACTGCCGGGGCTGGGTTGGTCGGCGGATTCAGGGCTTTCGTCGCCCGGTGCTTGCGGTGGTGGGCTGGCGCACTATGCTCGGCCCATCCTTTCGTGAAGGCGGCTACCGTGTTCCCCAGCGTCTCCCTGATCTTCCGACACCTGTTGGCCTGGACGGCGGCGCTGATCGTGGCCGGCATGGTCTGGAGCGGGCTCTTCAGCGGCATGAACGATGGCCCGGGCTGGGTGTTCGGGCTGCTGGCGATGTTCCTGATGCTGTCGGCGCTGGGCAGTGCGATCACCCATGTGCGGCGGGTGTGGCTGGTGGCCGGCAAGCTGGACGGCAGCACGCTGTCCAGCCGCCAGCGGCGGCAGATCGAGCTGCCGATGGACGCCGGCCCGGCGTTCGCGCTGCTGGAATCGGCCATCGCCGAACTGCCGCGGGTGGAGGATATCGAGAGCGCATCGGGCAGCCTGCAGGTGCGTGCCTACGTGCGCCGGGTGGATCCCTGGAATGGCCGCCAGCCTTCGCGCTGGAACCTGCCGGCGCGGCTGGCGATCAAGCGCAACAGCATCCTGGCCACGATCACCCCGGGGCAGGGCACCAGCACGGTGACCCTGTTGTTCGAACCCGATGCCGGCTGGTGGGCCGACCTGCTGGCGCTGGACGAGGGCAGCAACTACGAAAACGCCGAGGCGGTGACCCGTGCCGTCAGCCGCCGCGTGGCCGACCAGCGTCGCGACGAACAGGCCGCCGCCGAACAGACCCACGTGGAAAAGGAGCTGTCGGTTGCGCGCTTGAACCTGCTGCACGCGCAGGTCGAACCGCACTTCCTGTACAACACGCTGGCCAATGCGCAGGTGCTGACGCGCACCGATCCCGCACGTGCCGACGTGATGCTGGGCCACCTGATCCAGTACCTGCGCAGCTCGCTGCCGAGCATGGACGAGTCGGTGTCCACGCTGGGCGTGGAGCTGGAGCGCACCCGTGCCTACCTGGAAATCCTGCGCATCCGCATGGGTGCCCGCCTGGGCGTGGAAGTGCAGGTGCCCGATGCACTGCATGGCGTGCGGCTGCCTTCGATGGCGCTGCAGACGCTGGTGGAAAACGCGGTCAAGCATGGCCTGGAACCCAAGCCCGGTGGCGGCACGATCTGGATCATCGCGCGGGCCTTCGATGACCACGTCACCGTGACCGTGGCCGATGACGGCCTGGGCTTCGGCCACGGCACCAGCGGCACCGGCATCGGCCTGAAGAACCTGCGGGAACGTCTGCGCCTGACCTGCGGTGAGCAGGCCGGCGTGGCGATCGTGGCCAATTTCCCCAGCGGCGTGGCCGCCACCATGACCCTGCCGCAGGCCGCCAAGGAGCCCCGTCATGCCGCTTGATGCCTTGATCGCCGAAGACGAAGAGCTGCTGCGCAGCGCGTTGGTGGAGCAGCTTCGCCGGCTGTGGCCGGAGCTGCGCATCGTGGCCGAGTGCGAGGACGGCGCCAGCGCGCTGGAGCAGCTGGCCGAGAAACAACCGGACATCGCCTTCCTGGACATCCGCATGCCCGGCATCAGCGGCATCCAGGTGGCACGCGCGCTGGGCGAGCTGAGCCCACGCACCCAGGTGGTGTTCGTCACTGCCTACGACCAGTACGCCATCGATGCCTTCGAACAGGGTGCCATGGACTACCTGCTGAAGCCGGTCAGCGACGAGCGCCTGCTGGCCACGCGCGAGCGCCTGCTGGCGCGCCTGCCGGCGGCGCGCAACGACGATGCGGTGCTGGAGCGCCTGCTGCAGCGACTGGGCACCGGGCAACCGCGTGCCGACACCCCGCCGCTGGCCTGGATCACCGCAAGCAATGGACGCGATACCGTGCTGATCATGCTCGAAGACGTGGTGTATTTCCGCGCGGACAACAAGTACACCACGGTGGTGACGGCGGCCGGCGAAAGCCTGTTGCGCACGCCGTTGCGCGAGCTGCTGGAGGCGCTGGATGCGCGCCAGTTCCGGCAGGTGCATCGCTCCACTATCGTCAACATGAAGGCCGTGGCGGCGGTCAGCCGCGATGACACCGGACGCGGCGTACTGCGCCTGCGCGACCGGCCTGAAACGCTCTCCGTCAGTCAACCGTTCATGAGCCTGTTCCGCGGCATGTAACCCCGCGCCGGGCCAACCAGGAAGGACCGTGCCATGCGTTATCTCACCACCGTGCTGAGCTGCCTGCTGTCGTTGTTCGGTTGCCAGGACAAGGTCACCAGCACCTCGATCACCCGCATCAGCGAACAGGGCATCGACCAGCTGTTCAGCCGCACCTCGGTGCGTGCGGAAAGTGCGTCGTTTGAATGCGTGCGCAGTGCCAGCGGGCGCTGCTATTACCAAGTCTTCAAGGAGACCTGCGACGGCCAGCACCACTGCGAACGCGGCATGCTGCAGGCGTTCGACATCCGCGCCGGCCACACCCAGAAACGCGCAGGCCTGCCCACCGGCTTCAAGACCTGCGTCAGCAACAGCACCACCGCGCCCTGCCAGTAACCATGAGGAAGGGACGGAGGAGGTCCGTCCCGTTCCTGATCAGAAGGCGGGCTGCAGGGTGAGGTCGCGGTGACTGCTGGTTTCGCCGACATGGTTGAGGCGACCGACCAGTTCGCTGTGCTGCCGCATGCGCCCGATCTCGGTCATGATGCGGATGTCTTCGTGGCGCAGTTCGCGCTTTTCGGTGACGGCCTGCTTGTAATCCAGCACTTCCGGATAGTGTTCGGCCATGCCCAGCGCATCGGCCACGCATTCCACGCTGTCGGCGCTGGAGGTGATGCGCGCGCGGCTGTTGAAGGCTTTCATCCAGCGTTCGAAACCGGCCTGCTGGTCGAACATGTTGGCCATGAACCAGATCACGAACAGGATCGAAACCCAGGAGCCGATGATGATCACCACGCGGGTGAAGGTGATATGGAAGTCGTCGCGCCAGAGGTAGTTGGCGATCAGCCCCAGGATCAGCAGAGAGGCGGCCTGCCAGCCGACGATGGACGCCATCAGCCATTGGCACTTCGCCTGCGCCAGTACGGCCACCTCGTCGCGGATCTGCTGCTCGCTCATGCCGCGCCAATGGGCCACCTGTTTTTCGAACGGGCTGTGGTACAGCTCGTTGTCGCGCAACAACAATCCTAGACCTTTGAACAAAGCAATCATGGCGGGCTCCCTGTTGGAACGTGCGGCGATGCGTTGGACCGGTGAGGCGGATTCAGTTCTAGCACTTCCAGCGGGCGGCGCAATAAGGGCGGTGCGAAGACCGCGTGTGCGCCCGGGATGAATACGCCGGCGGTGGAATCGTGTGATGCGACGCAGCATCAGCTGGACGCCCTGCGACAAGATGTCGCAGTGTGAATCGTGCTGCGGCCGCACATCCGCGATCGCGCTGAAGCAAGTGAGGTGCCCGGTCATCCCCGATGACCCACAATGGGCCGGAAACGCGCAATCTGCGCCAATCAGGAATCCAGGTCCGCCGCATGTCTTCACCGTTGAATCCGCTGACCGCCCCGATCCGGCGCTGGGTGCTGGACGCCTTTCCGCGCGGCCAGAGTGGCATCGACTATGACCACCCGGCCGGCGACCCCGGCTGGTTCGGACCGGACAGCATGACCTGGCGGGTGCATGCGGAACTGCCATCGATGCTGGCCGGCGGGCTGTGTGCGTTGATGCTGCAGCTGCTGCATCCGCGTGCGCTGGCCGGGGTGTATGACCATTCCAACTTCCGCGAGGACCTGGTCGGCCGGCTGCGCCGCACCACCGCCTTCGTGGCCGGCACCACCTATGCGCCCACGGCCGAGGTGGAAAAGCTGGTGGCGCGGGTGCGGCGCATCCATGCCAGCGTGCGCGGCAGCGTGGATGGGGTGGCCTATGCGGCGGATGATCCGGAGCTGCTGACGTGGGTGCACGTGACCGAGGCCTACGGGTTCCTGCAGGGTTTCCGCCGTTACGGGCGTGCGGTGCCCGGGCCGCTGGCCGACCGTTACTACGATGAATACCGGCGCGTGGCCGAGGCGCTGGGCGCGACCGGCGTGCCACGCAGCGAGGCGGAAGTGGATGCGTGGTTTGCCCGGCAGCAGCCACAGCTGCGGCTGGACGAGCGGGCCCGCGAGGTGCTGCAGGTCCTGCAGTCGGTGCGGCTGCCGGTACCGGTGCCGGGCGTGTCGCGCAACGTGTTCTTGGGCGCGGCGGCGGCACTGCTGCCGCCGTGGGCAGGGGAGATGCTGGAGCAGGGCACGCGGCAACGGCTGCAGGCACGCGCGTCGATGCGGCTGCTGCAGGGTGCAGCGCCGCTGTTCCGGCGTGCGCTGCCGGATGGCCTGGCCAGCCGCGCGTGTGCGCGGATGGGGGTTGGGGTGGGGGTGTTGAAAGCGTGGCCGAAGGGCAGTGACGACTGACAGTCGTCACCTACCTGCGCCCGCTTGTTACCAGACCTTGACGCGTTTTTCCGGTGCCAGGTACAGCTTCTGGCCTTCCTTGACCTCGAAGGCCGGGTACCACGCATCGAGGTTGCGCACGGTCAGCGCACGGAACTGGCCGGGTGCGTGCACGTCGGTCAGCAGCGAATTACGCAGTGCCTGCTCGCGGCTCTTGCTGCGCCACGCCTGCGCGAAGCCGAGGAAGAAGCGCTGGTCCGGCGTGAAGCCTTCCAGCGTCTGGCCGGGCTTGCCCTGCAGCGACAGCTGGTAGGCATCGTAGGCGGTGCCGAGGCCGGCCACGTCGGCGATGTTCTCGCCCAGCGACAGGCGTCCATTGACGTGCACGCCGGGGAACGGCTCGTAGCTGCTGAACTGCGCCGCCAGCGCGTCACCGGCCGCATTGAACTTCTCCAGGTCCTGCGGCGTCCACCAGTTGTGCAGGCGGCCGGTGTCATCGAACAGGGCGCCGGCGTTGTCGAAGCCGTGGCTGATCTCATGGCCGATCACTGCGCCGATGGCACCGTAGTTCACCGCATCGTCGGCCGCACCGTCGAAGAACGGCGGCTGCAGGATGGCGGCCGGGAACACCAGGCGGTTTTCCAGCGGCACGTTCATCGCATTGATGGTCTGCGGCAGCATCGCCCACTCACCATGGTCCGGCGCCTTGCCCAGCTTGGCCAGGTTGCGCTGGTACTCGAACTGTTCGGCGCGTTGTGCATTGCCCAGCGGGTCGTCGCGCTTGATCTCCAGGCTGCTGTAGTCGCGCCAGCTGTCCGGGTAACCCATGCCGACCTTCAGTCCGGCGACCTTGGCCTTGGCGCTGGCCTTGGTCTGCGGCGACATCCAGTCCAGCGCATCGATGCGCTTGCCGAACGCGGCGATGATGTTCTTCGCCATCTCGTCGGCGCGCTCCTTTGTCCTGGCATCGAAGTGCTTTTCCACGTAACGCTTGCCGATGGCCTCGCCGATGGCATGGTTGGCATCGTCCACCGCGCGCTTCCAGCGATCACTCTGCTGCGGGGTGCCGCTCAGCGTGGTGCCGTGGAAGGCGAAGCGCGCATCGGCGAACTTCTTCGGCAGGTAGGGCGCGGCGCGGTCGAGGGCGTGGAAGGTCAGGTAGTCCTTCCAGGCGTCCAGCGGCTCGGTGGCGACCAGCCGCGACAGGCCGGCGACGGCCTTGGGCTGCCAGACGATGAAGTCCTGCTGCTGCGACAGTCCCGAGGCCTCCAGGAAGGCCGCCCAGTCCATGCCCGGTGCCTTGGCGCTGAAGTCTTCGCGGGTCCACGGGTTCGCCCCCTTGGCCACGTCGTTGGTTTCTTCCTGGGTGGCGTGCGCCTTGGCGATCTTGGTTTCCAGCGCGACGATGCGCTGCGCCTTGGCGCCGGCATCGGCAACGCCGGCCAGCGTCAGCACTTGGCCGATGTATTCCTGGTACTGCCTGCGCAGCTCGGCCATGCGGCCATCGCCCAGGTAGAAGTCACGGTCGGGCAGGCCCAGTCCACCCTGCACCAGGTAGGGCGCGGTGCGTGCCGGCTGCAGCAGGTCCACCGATACCCACAGGCCGAACAGGCGGTCGGTATAGAAGTTGGTGGCATTGAGCAGGTCCACGTCGGCGCGCACGTCGGCGCCCAGCGCGCGGGCCAGGGCAGCCTTGTCGGCCAGCGCGTCGATCGCCTGCAGCTGCGGCTGCACCGGTGCCAGCCCACGCTGTTCAATCCCGGCTTCGTCCATGAAGGCGGCGTAGTAATCGCCGATCAGCTTGTCTTCGCCGCTGGCCTGCGCGTTGTTGGCCGCCCCTTCCAGGATGGCGCGGGTGTCGGCCTGGGTCTTTTCGGCGATCACGTTGAAGCTGCCGAAGCGCGAACGGTCGGCCGGGATTTCGGTGTTCTTGACCCAGCTGCCGTTGGCGAAATCAAAGAAGTTGTCACCGGCGGCGATGCTGCGGTCCATGCCGTCAGCGTCGAAACCGAAGCTGCCCAGCTGCGGCCTGGGCGCCTGCGCCGCTTCTGCCTGCGGGGGGGCCTCGGGCGTGGCCGGGGGAGCATCGCCGCCACAGGCCGCCAGGGAAAGGGACAGGCTGGCGGTGATCGCCAGCAGCAGGGGAGCGCGACGCAACGTAGGCATGGAGTACTCGGGCGACGGGAAACAGCCAGTCTAATCCCTGCCGGCGGGGCTGGTTGCAACGGCAACCGTACCGAAAGCGGGGGTCGCCTGTGCCGGATGTGGCTGAACAGGGGCAGACACTCTTCCTGTCGTCATCGACGTGATGCATGCTGCACGAGGGGGCCGGGAGGAAGCGCGTTCGACGCGGAACCGCCGGCGAGAAGACAGCACGGTCAAGAAAGTCGATCCGCGGCCGCTTAGGTGTGGATCACAGGAAAACGTTCGCGCATGAGAGCATCTGGCCACTACCGCCGACGTTGCCATCGATGGCCGCACTGAGCCGCATGCTGGTTCGGCCGCAGCGTGCCCTGTTGTGGGGTGGAATGCTGCTCGGCCTGCTGTTCGCCGCCGGCCTGGCGACGATGCTGGCCAGTGACTTCCAGCGCCGCCTTGATGTTGCCCAGCGCCAGAGCCGCACGTTGGCAGTGGGCAGCCAGCGCCTGCTGTGGCTGGAAATGCGCAACCTGGAACGGGCGATGCAGGGCGTCGGCGCGGACGCTGCACAACTGTTCCGCAGCGTGCCCGCACAGGCACCGGACCTGCTGGACCAGAACATCGCCGGCGTGCTGCACCGGCATGCCGAGCTGGACAGCATCGTGGTGGTGGACCAGCACGGCCGCGCGCTGACCAGCGGCGTCGGCGACCTGCAGCTGCCGCTGTGGGTGGACGGGCAACGGCGTGGCCGCGGCAGTGACCTGTACCTGGGGCCGCCGCAGCGACGCGATGGCCTGAACTGGGTGCTGCCGCTGGCGCTGCAGCTGGAACAGGACCGCTGGCTGCTGGTGCGCCTGCATACCAGTGAACTGCAGCGGATCATCGGCGGGATGGACATCGGCACGCGCGGGGTGGTGTCGATCAGCGATGTGGAAGGCCACGTGCTGGCGCGATCCCCGATGGACGGCAACGTGGTGGGGCAGCAGTTTCCGTTGGCCCACCGACAGGCGCTGGGCAGTGACGCGGTGCGTTCGCTGGGCGTGGAAACGAGCCCGGTCGACGGGGTCGCGCGCATATCGGCGATGAGCACGCTGCATCAGTACCCGCTTGCGGTGTATGCCGGGCTGGGCCATCGCGAAGTGCTGGCCGCATGGTGGCCCTACGTATACGCCTCGGCGGCGATGTTCCTGCTGTACTGCGGGCTGCTGGCCGGCCTGGTGTGGGGCGTCGGCCGCGCGGCGCGGCGGCAGCATGTGCTGGCCGAAGAACTGCGCACCGGCCACGCCGAACTGCTGCTGGCCCACCAGGTGGGCCATGTCTGCACCTGGCACGTGGACGAAGACGCCTGCCAGTTGCACTGGTCGCCGCTGGCACGCGAGATTTTCGGCGTGGACGTCGATGCCCTGCCCTTGTCCGAGTTCTTCCACCGCGTGCACCGCGAGGACGGCGTGCGCATGCAGGCGGCCTTCGACCGGGCCTTCGCCGGCGATGCGGTGCTGGATGAGGTCTTCCGCATCGTGCTGCCGGGCGGCGATGTCCGCTGGGTGTCCGCGCGCGGTCGGCGCGTGGTGATCGGTGATCGCCAGCGGCGGATGATCGGCGCCCTGACCGACATCAGCGAGCGCTACCTGGCGCGCGAGCGCGCCGACCAGGCCGAGCGCCAGTTCCGCCTGCTGTTCGACCGCAATCCAGCGCCGTTCTGGGTGTTCGATCCCGATACGCTGCGCTTCCTGGAGGTCAACCAGGCCGCGATCAGCCAGTACGGCTATACGCGCGAAGAATTCCTGGCGATGAGCATTCTCGACATCCGCCCACGCGAAGGCTGGGACGAGATACGCGGTGCCATCGCTGAAGCGCGCGTTGGAGAAGCCGCGGACGCGAAGATCCGGCTGCACCAGCGCAAGGATGGATCGGTGTTCGAGGTGCGTGCGCATCTGTCGCGGCTGGATTTCGACGGCCATCCGGCCTGCCTGGTGCTGGCCGAGGATGTCAGCGAGCGGCTGGCCTACGAGCGCGAACTGGCCTACCACGCCAGCCACCACCCGCAGACCGGCCTGCTCAATACGCGCGCGTTGGCAGAGGCGCTGGACGAATGCGCCGGCAGCTACACGGTGGCGTTCATCCAGCTGCGGGGCCTGCGGCTGATCTCCGATGCGCTGGGCAGCGACATCGGCGACGCCGTGCTGCAGGCGATGGCCACGCGCCTGGGGGGACTGGGCGCGCGGTTCGGCTGGCTGGCGTTCCAGCCAGCGGAAGATTTCGTGTTCGCCTTCAGCGATGCGCACGATGCGAAGAACGCGTTGGATGCACTGGTGCAGATCGTATCCGAGCCGGTGCGCGGGCAGGACTCGCTGCACCAGTTCGAGCCGAGCATCGGCGTGGCCGTGCACGCGCCCGGCGACGGGCTGCTGGCCGCGCAGGTGATCGGCATGGCGGCGCAGGCCGCGCACAGTGCGCGTGCCGAAGGCGATGTACTGGCGCGCTTCGACCCCAGCGTCAATGCACGCCTGGCCGAGCGGTTGCGCCTGGCCGGCCGTATCCACAACGCCATCGATGCCGAATTCGAGCTGTATTTCCAGCCGATCTGCCATGCCAGCGATGGCACGCCGGCCGCGCTCGAGGCGCTGCTGCGCTGGCCGCAGGCCGATGGCAGCTTCATCCCGCCGGGCGATTTCATCCAGCTGTGCGAAGACACCGGCCTGATCCTGGCGCTGGGGCGCTGGGTGATCCGCGCGGCCGCGCAGGCCCAGCGGCAACTGGTGGATGCCGGCTGGGCCGACCTGCCGATCGCGGTGAACGTGTCTGCAGTGCAGTTCTTCAACAGCGACCTGGTCGGCGAGTTCGGCCGCGCGATGGAGGAGTTCGGGCTGGCACGCGGTGCGTTGCAGGTCGAGCTCACCGAAAGCAGCCTGATGCGCAAGCCGGCCCAGGCGATGCAGACCATGCAGCGCCTCCACGAGCAGGGCATCTGCGTGTCGCTGGACGACTTCGGCACGGGGTTCTCCAGCATGTCCTACCTGCAGCACCTGCCGCTGGACATCCTGAAGATCGACCGCAGCTTCGTGGCCGACGTGGAGATCAACCCGCGCAACGCTTCGATCTGCCGGGCGCTGCTGTCGCTGGGTCACAGCATGGGCCTGACCATCATCGCCGAAGGCGTGGAGACGCCGGGGCAACTGCAGTGGCTGGCCGCGCATGGCTGCGACCAGGTGCAGGGCTACCTGCTGGGCCGGCCGGCCCCGTTGAAGACGGTGATCGAGCAGTTGGACGCGGTGGAAGTGGTGCTGTAGCGCCGGCAGCGCTCGGCGAGCGCCCCGCGCGTTGCGGGACTCCCGCCGAGCATGGCCTCGGCGCTAACGGGCAGCAGGCCGCGCCGGCAGTGAGACCATTGTTCCTGTTCCTGCAACAAACCGACTCGATGCGCCGTATTTTTCGTGCGGGCTGCTGGCCATAAGCTGCAATGCGTCCTTCGAGGAGTCCGCCATGAGCCGCCTGCCCAGCCTGTATATCTCGCATGGTTCGCCGATGACCGCGCTGCAGCCCGGGCTGGTTGGCCAGCGGCTGGCCGGGCTGGCGGCCGACCTGCCACGCCCGCGCGCCATCGTCATGGCCAGCGCGCACTGGCTGAGCGCGCAACCGCTGGTGGGGGCACATCCGCTGCCACCGACGATCCATGATTTCGGCGGCTTCCCGGATGCGCTGTACCGGCTGCAGTACCCGGCGCCGGGTGCGCCGGCGCTGGCGGCCCAGGTGCAGCAGCTGCTGGTCGATGCCGGCCTGCCGGCGCGGCTGGATGTCGGCCGCGGACTGGACCACGGCGCCTGGGTTCCGCTGCGCTTCCTGTTCCCGGATGCCTCGATTCCGGTGGTCCCGCTGTCACTGCAGCCGCAGCTGGGCCCGGCCCACCAGTTCGCGCTGGGCAGGGCGCTGGCGCCGCTGCGCGAACAGGGCGCGCTGCTGGTGGGCTCGGGCAGCATCACCCACAACCTGCACGATTTCCGCCGTTACCAGGACGGCAAGGAAGCGCCCTACGTCCGGCCGTTCACCGGCTGGGTGGAGCAGCGCCTGGCCGATGACGACGTGGAGGCACTGCTCGACTACCGGGCCCGGGCGCCGGGGGCCGTGCAGGCGCATCCCAGCGACGAGCATCTGCAGCCGCTGCACTTCGCCATGGGCGCGGCAGGCGAGGGCGGACTGGGTGCACGACGCATCGACGCGGGCATCGATGCCGGCATGCTTGCGATGGATCTGTACCGCTTCGACGGCGCCGGCGGTTTGCTGTCGCCCCGCCGAGCCCATGCGATGCAGGCGTGGGCCTGATCGCCGGGGTGTGCTAGTTTTTTCCGGTTCCTGGCGCCTTGGCCGCATGGCCATCCCTCCCCTCGTTGGCGCCGTCATCTGGATGATGCATGCACACCATTGAAGTGGTCCTGGCGATGCTGGTCGCCGTCGTGGCCAGCGGTTACCTGGTCCGCGTCCTGCCGTTTTCGCTGCCGTTGCCGCTGGTGCAGATCGCGCTGGGCGCGGTGATTGCCGGTGTATTCAACCGCGGGCACGAGCTCGACCCGGACATGTTCTTCCTGCTGTTCCTGCCGCCGCTGCTGTTCCTGGACGGTTGGCGCATCCCCAAGCAGGGCCTGTTCCGCGACAAGGGCGCGATCCTGGAACTGGCCTTCGGGCTGGTGGTGTTCACGGTGATCGGTGCGGGCCTGCTGATCCACTGGATGATCCCGGTGATGCCACTGGCGGTGTGCTTCGCGCTGGCGGCGATCATTTCGCCGACCGATCCGGTCGCGGTTGGCGCGATTGCCTCCAAGGCGCCGATTCCGAAGCGGCTGATGCACATCCTGGAAGGCGAATCCCTGCTCAACGATGCCTCCGGCCTGGTCTGCTTCCGCTTCGCGGTGGCGGCGGTGATGACCGGTTCGTTCTCGCTGGCCACCGCTTCGATGACCTTCCTGTGGGTGGCCGCGGCCGGCCTGGCGGTCGGCGTGGCGGTGACGCTGGGCGTGTCCACCTTCCAGCGCTGGCTGTGGCGCCGCTTCGGCGAAGAGCCCGGCGCGGCGATGCTGGTCAACCTGCTGATTCCGTTCGCCGCCTACCTGCTGGCCGAAGAAATCAACGCATCGGGCATCCTCGCGGCGGTGGCGGCGGGCATCACGATGAGCTACGTGGAGCTGACCGGCCGCGTGTCCGGCAGCATGCGCGTGCAGCGCTCGGCGGTGTGGAACATGCTGCAGTTCAGCTTCAACGGCATCATGTTCGTGCTGCTGGGTGAACAGCTGCCGGGCATCGTGGAGCGCGCCGTGGCCACGATGAGCGAGAGCGGCCACCAGAGTCCGTGGTGGCTGGCCGTGTACGTGATCGTGATCAACCTGGCGCTGATCCTGCTGCGCCTGCTGTGGGTATGGCTGTCACTGCGCTGGAACCTGCTGCGGGCACGCCGTCGCGGCGACGAGCAGCGCCAGGCACCGAACTGGCGCATCGTGGTGGCGACCTCGGTGGCCGGCGTGCGCGGGGCGATCACCCTGGCCGGCGTGCTGACCCTGCCGTTGTTCCTGCCCAGTGGCGATCCGTTCCCGGCGCGTGACCTGGTGATCTTCCTGGCCGCGGCGGTGATCCTGTTCTCGCTGGTGGGCGCCAGCGTGGCCCTGCCGCAGCTGCTGAAAGGCCTGCAGCTGCCGGCCGATTCGGGCGAGCGCAAGGAAGAGGACGTGGCACGCAAGCTGGCGTCCAAGGCGGCGCTGGCCGGGGTGGAGCGGATGCGCCAGCAGCTGGTGCTGAACCAGACCACCGACAACGTGCAGCTGTACAACGATGCGGCGTCACGGGTGAGCCTGCTGTACCAGCGCAACCTGGAAAAAGAGCATGGCCCGGATGCCGATCCGGAGAAGGTGCGGCGGATGGAGCGCGGCTACCGCCAGCTGCGTGGCGCCGGGCTGACCGCCGAGCGCGAGGAGCTGTTCCGGCTGACCCGCCGCGGGGTGATCTCCGATGAGATATCACGCAAGCTGATCCGCAACCTGGACCTGCTGGAATCGCGGCAGCGCGAGTAGCGCGGGGCCTGCGACGGCCCGCAGATTGCCGGTCAGGACGACCGGCATCGCCATGCTCGGCGGACCCTGATCAGGCCTGCGGCTTCAGGTCGAGGTAGCGGACTTCGACGCTGCCCTTGATCTTCAACGTCATCGGGTTGCCGCGACGGTCGCGGGCCTTGCCGGCCTGCACGCGGATCCAGCCTTCGCTGACCGAATATTCTTCGACATCGGTGCGTTCGACATCGTTGAAGCGCACGCCGACGCCGCGCTCCAGCGCCTGCGCATCGTGGTGGGGGCTGGCCGGGTTGATGGCCAGGTGGTCGGGAGGGGTATCGCTCATTTCAGCTTCACTGTGACGGCCACCAAGGCCGGCTTCATGCAGTGAAGGATACCCGTACGCGGCGCGCGACCCAACGCCGATGCTTCCGGCGGCGTCCGCCAGGCCTCAGAATGCGTGTCACAGCACCATGACCGCAGGATCCCGAACATGCCCGACAACAGCGATTATTTCGACTTCGAAGAAGACGCCCACGACTACGACGAGGACGATTTCGAGGCGCGTGCGTGGAACCTGCTGGTGCTGATCAATCCCGGCGACGAAGAGCTGGCGCTGGCCCAGTTCAACCGTTGGCGCGAGCTGCTGGCTGACCAGGGCGAGCCGCTGGAGCCGGACAGCGACTGGATTCCGCCACTGTTCACCGCGATCGGCTGGCAGAGCGGCTTCGAGGTGGAGCGCGATGACCTGGAATCGCTGATGTCGGCGGTCAACGAGCTGTCTGCGCGCTTCAACCTGCAGGTGCACTGGGGCGGCGACCTGGACGACGAAGACTTCAGCATCGGGCTGGACGGCGTGCAGCTGATGTCCACCGCCTTCGACCGCCTGCGCGAAAACAATTACACGCTGTGGAGCGTGGACGCCGGCAGCGATGGCTTCACCGGCTGGATGGCGCTGACCCGCGACGACGATGCGATGCTGGCGCTGTGTTCGCTGCTGAACGTGGAAGTGCGGCTGGGCAGCGATCCGTTCTGAGCGGACCGGTTCCGGCGCCCGTTACCCGGGCTGGTACTGCGCGCGGGCATTGGCGATTACCGCCTTGAGCCGTTCGCGGTCGGTATGCCGGGAAATCGGCTGCGCGCCGAGCACGATCGCCTGCGCGCGCAAGGCCACGGTGACATCGTAGTGCGCGCCGCTGGATTTGTTCTGGAATGCCCGGCGCGGGATGCCGAGCTGCGCCGCCATCGCGTGCAGCTCGGCCAGGGTGTCGGCCATCAGGTGGGCCCAGCGCTGTCCGCGCCAGGCCTGTACTGCGTCGTCGACGTAAACCGTCACCGGGGTCCCGAAGCCCTTCAGGCCTTCGGCTTGTCGTCGGCGTCGGCGTCGGCTGGTGCCTCGGTGGCTGCCTCGGCGTCGCCGCCTGCGGCCGTTTCGCCAGCGTCGGTGCCGGCATCGGCATCGGCATCGCCCTGCGCGGCCTCGCCTTCAGCGGCGTCTTCGGCATCGATGTTGTCGAACTCGGCGGCCAGCTGGTCCAGGTAGGCGTCGGCGTCCAGTTCCTTTTCGGCGGCCATGATCTTGATCAGCTCGCCCAGGCCTTCGGAGTACTGCAGCTCGACCTTGCGGCCTTCCTTGCCCTGCACGTTGGCCAGGTGCTTGAGCATGGCCAGCATCGGCATGGGGTCATCGGCGTTGCCCATGGTCTGGCCGCCGATCGACAGCAGCCACTGGCGGCCCTGCAGGCCGATCGCCGCGACCACCTGACCTTCTTCGTTGGTCAGCACGGCGTGGTTCTGTACCTGCTGCTGGTCGCTCAGGCGGGCGAAGGCGCGCTTGGGCTGCTGCTTCTTGCGCTTGTCGCGCTTGGCTTTGGAGAGCTTGGACATGGTGGGAGCCTGAAAAAAGGGAAGGCCGCCATTGTAATGGCCCAGCGCAGGGCGCGCTTGGCGCTACGGCGCGGCGTCGCCCACCATGGCCGGCACCTGCGCGGCCTGCACGTCCGGATCGGCCACGGCGGCGGACAACGCGACCGGCGAGCCGGCGCCTGCCAGCGCAGAGGCTTCGGCATCGCGGGTCATCACCACGATGCTGATGCGGCGGTTGATCGGGTTGGCCGGGTTGGTCTTGTCGAACAGCACCGAAGAGGCCAGCCCGACCACGCGGGTGACCTTGGCCTCATCCAGCCCGCCATCCACCAGCGCGCGGCGGGCCGCATTGGCGCGGTCGGCGCTGAGTTCCCAGTTGCCGTAGCCGTGCTGGGTGCTGTACGCGGCGGTGTCGGTGTGGCCGGTCAGGCTGATCCGGTTCGGCACATGGTTCAGGTAATTGGCCAGTTCGCGCAGGATGGTCTGCGTGTACGGCTTCAGTGCCGACCCGCCGAGGTCGAACATCGGCCGGTTCTGTTTGTCCACGATCTGCACGCGCAGCCCTTCCGGGGTCAGGTCGAGCAGCAGCTGGTCCTTGAACGGTTCCAGCGCCTGGCTCTTGCTGATCGCTTCGGTGAGTTCCTGCATCAGCGCTTCCAGCTGCTTCTTTTCCTGCTGGCGCGTATCGGGGTCGACTGCCTTGGGAATGCTTTCCTGCTGGTTCTGGAAGGGATCATTGCTGGTGCCACGGCTGACATCGGCCGCCCCGCCCAGCTTGATCATCGACGTGCTGGCGCCGCCCGGCCCGGCCATGCCCGGTGCCGGGGTACTGCTGGTGCCGGACAACGGGCTGGGATTGCGGAAATATTCTGAAATCGCGCCGCGCTCGGGCTTGCTGGTGGACGCCACCAGCCACAGCACGAGGAAGAAGGCCATCATCGCGGTGACGAAGTCGGCGTAGGCCACCTTCCACGAGCCGCCGTGGTGGGCGGCGTGGCCCTTCTGCTTGACCCGGCGGACGATGACGGTGGGCTTGGTCTCGCTCATGGCTTACTTGACCGTCTTCAGGTGCTGCTCGAATTCGGAGAACGCCGGGCGAACGTCGGACGGCAGCGTCTTGCGGGCGAATTCCAGCGCGATCTTCGGGTTGTAGCCGCGCAGGCAGGCCAGCAGGGCGGTCTTCACCGATTCGTAGATGCGGCTGTCCTGCTCGGCGCGTGCTTCCATCGCCGCGGCCATCGGGCCGACGAAGCCGTAACCCAGCAGGATGCCAAGGAAGGTGCCGACCAGCGCGCCGGCCACGTGCGCGCCGACTTCTTCGATCGGGCCGCCGATCGAGCCCATGGTGATCACGATGCCCAGCACCGCCGCCACGATGCCGAAGCCGGGCAGGCCGTCGGCCACCTTGGTGATGACCTGCGAGGGCGCCAGCGCTTCGGCATGGTGCTTGTCCAGCTCCAGCTCCAGCAGCGGTTCCAGTTCGTGCGGTTCGATGTTGCTGCCGATCATCAGACGCAGGCAGTCGGTGATGAAGTCGACCAGGTGGTGGTCGGCCTGGACCTTGGGGTAGTTGGCGAAAATGGGACTTTCGCCGGGCTTCTCGACGTGGTCTTCCAGTGACATGAAGCCTTCGCGACGCGCCTTGTTGAGCAGCTCGTAGACCAGACTGAGGACGTCGATGTAGTCCTGCTGCTTGTAACGCGGGCCCTTGAACACGGCCACGCTGGCTTTCAGGGTCTGCTTGACGGTCTTTGCCGGGGTGCCGACCAGGAACGCGCCGACGGCGGCGCCCCCGATGATCACCAGCTCATAGGGCTGCCAGAGCGCGCCCAGTCGTCCGTGGGCGCCGAGATACCCACCGAGCACGCTGGCGATGACGACGAGGAAGCCAATGAGGATGAGCATGGACGCGACGCAGGGAGAGGGGGTATCTCCCTAACGGCGCGTTCACGCGGTTTCTGAAGAGGCAATGTGTGAAATCCGTCGGCGGGCGTGCCGCTGCGGATCAGCCCGCTGGTTCGGCTTCGGCGCCGCCCCGCTGCAGTGGATCGTCATACGACGCGCCGTTTTCGGTGAACGAAAGTGAGACGGAGTTCAGGCAATGGCGCTCGAAGGTGGGCGGCGGGCCGTCCGGGAACACATGGCCCAGGTGGCTGCCGCAGCGGGCGCAGGTGATTTCGGTGCGGATCATCCCATGGCTGATGTCGCGGATCTCGCGCACGTGTTCCGGGGCGAACGGGGCGAAGAAGCTGGGCCAGCCGGTACCCGAATCGAACTTGGTGCTGGAGCGGAACAGCGGCAGGGCGCACAGGCGGCAGCAGTAGACGCCATCGCGCTTGTTGTCGAGGAACACGCCGCAGAAGGGCGCTTCGGTGCCGTGCTGGAGCAGCACGCGGGCCTCGTCAGGGCTGAGCGAGGATTCCAGTGCCTGGCGCTGTGCGTCGGTCGGGGGCGTGAGGTCGAAGGCGCTCATGCGGTATCTCCTGGGGGATGCCTGCGGAGATGGGGGCGCGGCGCCGCGCATGCAAGCATCGGTGCTGTTCATGGCAGGCACACGGGGGACGGCGCACGCTGCGCTGAACTACTGCCGGGGCCTGCCATGAAGCGTTCATTGTTCCTGCTGTCTGCGTTGTTGTTGCCGGCGCTGGCGTCGGCCCAGTTGGCGTCGCCGTCCAGCCCGACAGCGACCCGCAGTGCGACCACGGTGAGTCCGCCGCCGCCGCCGCCGGCGCCCCAGCCGCCGCGCGCGGTGCAGCCTGCGCCGCCGTCACCGGTGCAGGCTCCGCGGCCGATTGCCAGCCCCGCCGCCGGCGGCGGGGCCGATCCGCAGCACGGGGCCGGCGCAGGTCGTGGCGCCCCCGGCGAGCACGGCACCGGCGAAGGTGTATGACCGCGATGGGCGGATCATTCCGGGGGTGAAGCCGGCGGGGCCGAACCGGGTGTTCGATTCGCGCACGGGGCGGTATCACGACAGCGTTCCGCAGGGTGTCGATTCCCGGGTCAAGCCGTAGGGGTGGGTTGGTTGTTTGCCGGGCTGCGCCCGGCACCTGCTTGCTTACAAGCTACAGCCACGGCAACGGCAAAAGCTGTGGGGCTGTTGCGTTGGCGGGGCGGGGTGGGTTGGCGGGAATCGCCGTGAATACGTCCGTGTAGGCTCGCCATCCGCATCCATGCGGATGAGCGTTTCCGCCAACCCACCCCGCCCCACCTTCGACAGGTCCATGGCGGCCGTGGTGGCGCCGATCCGTGGTTGGCGAAAGGTGGAGGGGAACGGAGGGACGGGGTCAGAGTCCTTTCGCGCAGCGAAAGGACTCTGACCCCTGCCTTTGTTCTTTTATTTCCATTGCGCGGGTGGCGGCGCCCGGAACGTGTCAGGGGTCGGGCGGTGGGGCTGGGCGGGGGCGTTGAGCGCCATGGATGGCGCGAAACGAGGCCCGCAGGAGCGGCTCTTGCCGTCCCCCGACCAGCTCCACCGCCCGACCCAGCTCCAGCTGCATCAAAGCCCACCCGCGAGGGGGTCCCACCCGTTCGACCCCCGCAGTCAGCACGATCAACATGCAGCATCACGCACGCTTCGCCATCCAGTAACCCGCCGGGCGCGATGGTGGACCTGCGCCGGCCAAGGCGCCTCCTTACAAGCCGCGAGTACGATCATGGGCACCCAGAACAAAGACGACATGGGCAAGCAGCAGGACAAACCGCAGCAGGGCCGCCAGCAGCAGCAACAGCAACAGCAGCCCGACCAGAAAAAGCCCGGCAAGCAGCCGGACCCGCAGCAGGGCAGCAAGCAGCAGCGCTGAGCCAGCGCGTGGTAATCCCTGCGAATGCCGGCCGAAAGGCCGGCATTCCTGTATCCGGCATACCGCGGGCAGATCGCTCAGTCCGGGATCGGCAGGCTCCAGGTCTCCTTGACCTCTTCCATCACGATGTAGCTCTTGGACTCGCGCACGTGCGGCAGGGTCAGCAGCGTGCTGCCCAGCAGCTTGCGGTAGGAGGCCATCTCACTGATGCGCGCCTTCAGCAGGTAGTCGAAATCACCCGAGACGAGGTGGCATTCCAGCACGTTGGGCAGCTTCAGCGCGGCGCGGCGGAACTCTTCGAAGATGTCGCCGGACTTGTAGGCCAGGCTGATTTCCACGAACACCAGCAGGCTGGCCTTCAGTGCGGTGGGATCCAGGTGGGCGTGGTAGCCGGTGACCACCCCTTCGCGTTCCAGCCGTCGCACCCGCTCGGTACACGGCGTGGTCGACAGGCCGACGCGTTCGCCCAGCTCGGTAAAGGAAATACGCCCTTCGGCCTGCAGGACCCTTAGGATTTTCCTGTCAATTTTGTCCAGTTCGCGGGTGCGGGTGGCCACGGTATCGCCCTGTGCAGGTGGTTTTCAGGGAAATATGCTGCTCCGCTTTCATAAAACGCGCAAATTCGCTGGATCGGCCTGACTATACTTCTCCGATTATGGTCCCGGCGTGCTCCTGCGCAGGGAATTGATCGGGTTGGAGAGGTCTCATGCGCGTTCTCATCCTCGGCAGCGGCGTCATCGGCACCACCAGTGCCTGGTACCTGCGCCAAGCCGGTTTCGAAGTCACCGTCCTCGACCGCCAGCCGGGACCGGCGCTGGAGACCAGCTTCGCCAATGCCGGCCAGCTGTCCTTCGGCTACACCTCGCCGTGGGCGGCGCCAGGCGTGCCGAAGAAGGCGATCGGCTGGCTGTTCGAGAAGCATGCGCCGCTGGCGATCCGCCCGGGCATGGACCTGGCCCAGTACCGCTGGCTGTGGCAGATGCTGCGCAACTGCACGCAGGAACGCTATGCGATCAACAAGGCGCGCATGGTCCGCATGTCCGAATACAGCCGGGACTGCCTGAACCAGCTGCGCGCCGAGACCGGCATTGACTACGAGGGGCGCGACCTGGGTACCACCCAGCTGTTCCGCACCCAGCAGCAGCTGGATGCCTCGGCGCAGGACATCGAAGTGCTGGCGCAGTACGGCGTGCCGTACGAGGTGCTGGACCGTGCCGGCATCGTGGCCGCCGAACCGGCGCTGGCCCACGTGGATGGCCTGGTCGGCGCGCTGCGCCTGCCGCGCGACCAGACCGGTGACTGCCAGTTGTTCACCCGGCGCCTGGCCGCGATGGCGGCCGAGGCCGGCGTGGAATTCCGCTACGACGTGGACATCGCCGGGGTCGGGCGCCAGGGCGACCGCATCACCGGCGTGCGCGTGGACGGCAAGCTGGAAACCGCCGATCACTACGTGGTGGC
Organism: Stenotrophomonas sp. SORGH_AS_0321; assembly: GCF_031453215.1. Classification (NCBI taxonomy): domain Bacteria; kingdom Pseudomonadati; phylum Pseudomonadota; class Gammaproteobacteria; order Lysobacterales; family Lysobacteraceae; genus Stenotrophomonas; species Stenotrophomonas sp. SORGH_AS_0321. The sequence continues at coordinate 3,590,663 of NZ_JAVIZG010000001.1, read as the reverse complement.
GCTGGGCAGCTACTCGCCCGCGTTGGTGGCCCCGTTGGGGCTGGGACCTGCCGGTGTACCCGCTGAAAGGCTACTCGCTGACCCTGCCGATCACCGATCCGGCGATGGCACCGACGTCCACCATCCTGGACGAGAGTTACAAGGTCGCGGTCACCCGCTTCGACAACCGCATCCGGGTCGGTGGCATGGCCGAAGTGGCCGGCTTCGACCTGTCCCTGTCGGCACGGCGCCGGCAGACGCTGGAGCGGGTGGTGCGCGACCTGTACCCGAAGGGCGGCGATCTGTCGCGCGCTGAGTTCTGGACCGGACTGCGCCCGGCAACGCCGGATGGCACGCCGGTGATCGGCGCCACGCCGTTGCGCAACCTGTTCCTCAACACCGGCCACGGCACCCTGGGCTGGACCATGGCGTGCGGGTCCGGCCGTTACCTGGCCGACCTGATGAGCGCGCGCCAGCCGCAGATCAGCACCGAAGGCCTGGACATTTTCCGTTACGGCGGCAAAGGCGCCGTGGCCGCGCACGCGGAGCGTCGCTGATGCGCCCTGCACGTGCGTTGATCGACCTGGATGCGCTGCGCGGCAACTACCGCCTGGCGCGCGAACTGGGCGGCGGCAAGGCGCTGGCGGTGGTCAAGGCCGATGCCTACGGCCACGGTGCGGTGCGCTGTGCGCAGGCGCTTGAAGCGGAAGCCGATGGCTTCGCGGTGGCGACCATCGAAGAAGCGCTGGAACTGCGTGCGGCCGGTATTTCGGCCCCGATCCTGCTGCTGGAAGGTTTCTTCGACGCCAGCGAACTGCCGCTGATTGCCGAACACGGGCTGTGGACCGCCGTCGGATCGCCGTGGCAGGTCGAGGCGCTGGCCGCCTTCGACAGTCCGCTGGCGCTGACGGTATGGCTGAAGCTGGACAGTGGCATGCACCGGCTTGGGCTGGACGTGGATGCCTTCCGCGCCGCGCATGCACGCCTGTCCGCGCTGCCGCAGGTCGGTCGCATCGTGATGATGACCCACCTGGCGCGTGCCGATGAACTGGACAGCGAACGCACCCACGAACAGGCGGCCGTGTTTGCAACGGCCACGGCCGGGCTGGCCGGCGAAACCAGCATCTGCAATTCACCGGCGCTGCTCGGTTGGCCGGAGGTGCGCAGTGACTGGGTGCGTCCGGGCCTGATGCTGTACGGCGCCAACCCGTTGGCGGTCGATTCAACGGTGACCGCGCGCCTGCGCCCGGTGATGAACATGCGTTCGAAGGTGATCGCCGAGCGCTGGATCGAATCAGGCGAGCCGGTCGGTTACGGAGCGCGCTTCGTGGCCAGCCAGCGCACCCGCGTGGGCGTGGTGGCGATGGGCTATGCAGACGGCTACCCGCAGTTCGCGCCCAATGGCACGCCGGTGGTGATCGATGGCCAGCCGGGCGCGCTGATCGGCCGGGTGTCGATGGACATGCTGACCGTCGACCTGACCGCGCACGCGCAGGCAGGGGTGGGCAGCGAGGTGCAGTTGTGGGGCGGGCAGGCACTGAGCCTGGCCGAGCTGGCGCCGCGCTGCGGGGTCAGTGCCTACCAGCTGCCGTGCGCGGTGAAGCGGGTGCGCCGGGAGTATGTGCAAGGGTGAGGGGAAAGGGCAGTGACGATGCGCGATCGTCACACCCGCCGCGGCGCACCTGCGTTGATCAGTTCGCGGCGATCCGCTTGGCCAGGTCGCGGCGCACCCAGTCGTCGATCAGCTTCTTTTCGTAGCGCAGCGGGTCACTGCTGCTCTGCATGCCGGTGCTGCCATGCAGGAAGCCGGAGTCGCGCAGCGCGGCTTCGCCCTGGTCCAGCACCTGCCCGTCGGCGCCTTTCAGGGCGTACTGCAGGGCGATCCGCGGCGGGTAGATGTCGCGCATGATCCGGATGTCGCTGGCACGCGGGCCGTGCCACGGTTCGAAGTCGCCCGCACGCTTGATGTCGACGAAGGTGATGTCCAGCGTCTGCCCCGGCTGCAGGGTCTTTTCCGCTGATCTGCGCGCGTACTCGGCCAGCTCGTACACCCAGTTGCCGCGCTCGGCTTCGAAGCGGTTGGTGCTGTTGCGCAGTTCGGTGAAGGTCTTGGGGTCGTTCCACTTCACGCTGACAGGGCCGGCAGTTTCCAGCGCACGCGGCGCCTGCGGATCAGTGACGGTGCGCGGGGCGGCCAGCGCGGTCACGCTGGCCGTGGCGAGCAGGCCTGCCAGCAGCAGGCTGCGGGTGGAAAGGCGGCGCATTGCAGGCTCCCGCACCGCAGGGCGGCGCTGTAGGTGTGGACTGCAGTGTGGTCCCGCCCGGGCCTGCGGACAAGCGGCACCGCGTCACGGCCCGGCAGATGCTTACGGGCAGTTCATCGCGCCTTGCATGACGCACGGCGCTTGACGCTGCGAATACGCAGTCTGGACCATGCTGTGTTCATTGCTACCCGGCGGCCCAAGCCCTTGTCCCCTGTGAATTCGACCCTGGAAGCCCTGCCCGCACATGCCGCCGCAGGTGGCGGAAGCCTGTACCAGCACGCGCTGGAGCGCATGCATGCGGGGTTCTGCGTGATCAAAGTCCTGTTCGACGAGCAGGATCGCCCGATGGACTACCTGTTCCTGGAGGTGAATCCCGCCTTCGAACGGCACACCGGGCTGGTGGATCCGGTCGGGCGGCGGATGAGCGAGCTGGAACCCAACCACGAAAAGGATTGGTTCACCATCTACGGCCACGTCGCGCGCACCGGTGAGGCTACCCAGTTCGAACTGGAGGCCAAGGCGCTGGGCCGCGCCTATTCGGTGGATGCCGTGCGGGTGGGCGCCGCCGGCGATGACACGGTCGCGGTGCTGTTCTTCGACGTCAGCGCACGCAAGCGGATGGAAGGCGAGCTGGGCGAAAGCGAGGCGCGCTTCAGTGCGCTGGCCGACGGCCTGCCGATGCCGGTCTGGGTGCTGGATGAGCAGGGTCACTCGCGCTTCGTCAACAGCGCCTTTACCGAGTTCTTCGGCGGTGATGAAAACCGGGTGCCTGAAGATGTCTGGCGCGGCCTGGTGCATCCCGATGATGCATCGGTGTTCGAGTACGAACTGCGTGGTGCGCTGAGTGCGCAGCGCTCGATGAACGCCCTGGTGCGTGCACGCCGCGCGGACGGCGAGTGGCGCTGGCTGGAGATGAACGCACGGCCGCGTTTCTCGCGCAATGGCCACTTCGTCGGCCTGGCCGGCAGCAGCCCGGACGTGACTGAACGCCGCGACATCGAACTGGCGCGCGAAGAACTGCTGCAGTCCGAGCGCACCGCGCGCGGGGCGGCGGAAAACACCGCGCGGCTGAAAGACGAATTCCTGGCCACGCTGTCGCATGAGCTGCGCACGCCGCTGACCACCATCCTGGGCTGGAGCGAACTGCTGCTGCAGCGGGTGGAAGCGGACAGCCCGCTGCGCAAGGGGCTGGGCGTGATCGCCAGCAGTGCCAATGCGCAGAAGCGCCTGATCTCGGACATGCTGGACCTGAGCAGCATGCTGCTGGGCAAGGTGCAGCTGGAAGTGGAAGTGCTGGACCTGGGCGAGCAGCTGCGCCAGGCAATGGGCGCACAGGAACTGGTCGCCGAAGGCAAGGCGCTGGACGTGACCGTGGACGTGCCGGACCGGCCCTGCTTGGTGCTGGGCGATGCCACCCGCATGCAGCAGGTGTTGTGGAACCTGCTGTCCAATGCGATCAAGTTCACCCCGGCCGAAGGTGCGGTGACGCTGCGCCTGGAGGACCTGCCCGAAGGGTGGCAGGTCACGGTGCAGGACAGCGGCGACGGCATCGCGCCGGAGTTCCTCAACCACCTGTTCGGCCGCTTCCGCCAAGCCGATGGCACCACCACGCGCCGCCATGGCGGGCTGGGACTGGGACTGGCCATCGTGCAGCAGCTGGTCGAGCTGCATGGCGGCACCGTGGCCGCGGCGAGCGAAGGCCATGGCCACGGCGCCACCTTCACCGTGCGCCTGCCGCGCTACTCGCCCGACCAGGGATCGCGTCCGCTGCGGGAAGTGATCAGCGGCGGCCCGATCATCGAACGGATCGTCGAACCCTATCCGCTGCGCGGCCTGCACCTGCTGGCCGTTGAAGACCAGGTGGAGGTGCTTGAATACCTGCGTCGCATGCTGGAAGAGCAGGGGGCAGCGGTCACTTCGGCCTCCTCCGCCGGCGAAGCGCTGGCGCTGCTGGATGAAAACCGGCACGAGCGCTTCGATGTGCTGCTGACCGATATCGGCATGCCGGGAATGGACGGCTATGGGCTGATCCGCACGCTGCGCGAGGACATGGGCGTGGACGCCGATGCGCTGCCGGCCGTGGCGGTGACCGCGTTGGCACGGGCCGACGACCGGCGTCGCGCGCTGGCATCGGGCTTCCAGGAACACGTGGCCAAGCCCTATTCGGTGGCCCAGCTCGTGGCTGCGGTACGCCACGTGCAGGCCACCGGCGAACGCACCGCCCTGCACTGACCGGGCGGCGGCGGTGAGCCGGGGATTGCCCGGCCCACGCAACCTTCAGTGTTCGAACAGCGACGCTTCGGCTTCGAAACGGCGCGCGTAGGCGCGTTCGTCGGCAACCCGGCTGACTTCCTCATCGGTGATGTCCGGCGCCCCGTACACCGCATAGGCCACCGTGCCATCGCTGGTCTTGCCGACCTGGTGCAGGCGGTAGCGGGAGTGTCCGCCGCCGGTGTCTTCGGGGTAATGCACGGGGGGCTGGTTACCCTCCAGATCCATTTCGCTGTTGTCGACCACGCCACCGACGAACAAGGCACGCATTCGGTATCTCCAGAGCTGGGATGGGTGCCCTTACCCTGACTGCTGGGACGTTCGGGCGGCATCAAGGGGATGTTCGGTTTTCGCAAAACCACCGCGCACGGGGGCGGTGGCGCCGAGCCGGTACAATGGACGCCCCCTGAAGATTCCAAGGCTTACGTGCCCGATGGCCGCCCGCGACGACGCTCCCCTGCAGACCCTGTTCCTGCCGCTCTCCCAAGGCCTGCTGCGCTGGCCGGAAGGCCCGGTCGCCTTCCTGCGCGCGCGTGACGGCTGGCCGCTGCGCGAACAGGCGCAGGGCCGCGAAGTGGTCTGCGAGCAGAGCTTCGCCCCGTTCGCCAAGGCGCTGGAGTCGGCCGGGCTGGTGGTGTCGTCCGAGCTGGGCGCCGACCAGGCCGGCCGCTTCGGCCTGGTGCTGGTGCTGCCGCCGCGCCAGCGCGACGAAGCCCGCGCACTGTTCGCCCGCGCGCTAGAGCTGGTGGCACCGGGTGGCACCATCGTCGCCTGCCAGCACAACGATGAAGGCGCACGCTCCGGCGAGGGCGACTTCAAGCAGCTGACCGGCCTGGGTGGCAGCCTGACCAAGAACCACTGCCGGGTGTACTGGAGCGCGCCGGCACAGGGCCAGCACGATGTCGAACTGGCCAGCCGCTGGGCACGCCTGGACGCGCCGCGCAGCATCCTCGGCGGCCGCTTCACCAGCCGTCCGGGCGTGTTCGCCTGGGACCGTACCGATCCGGCATCGGTGCTGCTGGCGGAAAACCTGCCGGCCGACCTGGCAGGACGTGCCGCCGACCTCGGCGCTGGCTATGGCTACCTGTCGCGCGAGCTGCTGGAGCGCTGCCCGAAGATCACCGCGCTGGACCTGTACGAGGCCGAAGGCCGCGCGCTGGACCTGGCGCGGGTCAACCTGGCCGAGCCGCCGCGTGCGCTGCCGCTGCAGTTCCTGTGGCAGGACGTGACCGCCGGGATCGAACCCGGCTACGACGTGATCATCAGCAATCCACCGTTCCACACGCCGTCGCGCGAGAACCGCCCGGACATCGGCCAGCGCTTCATCGCGGTGGCGGCGCAGGCACTCAAGCGGGGTGGCCGCCTGTTCGTGGTGGCCAACCGCCACCTGCCGTATGAAAACGTGCTCAACGACAGCTTCGGCACGGTGCGGGTGCTGGCCGAACGCGATGGCTTCAAGCTGATCGAGGCGGTGCGCGGAGGCAGCCGGTGAAGCTGGTCAAGCTGATCGCCAACCTGGGATACGGCAGCCGCAAGCAGGTGCAGTGGATGTTCCGCGAAGGACGCATCACCGACACCGGCGGTGAGGTGCTGTATGCCGACGACCAGGTGGCCCACGACGCGATCCGCGTCGACGGCGAGCCGCTGGATCCGCCGGTAGGGCTGACCATCGCGCTGTTCAAGCCGCGCGGGGTGACCTGTTCGATCAAGGACAAGGGGCGGCTGGTGTACGACCTGCTGCCGTCGCGTTTCCGCGACCGCGATCCGGTGCTGTCCACGGTGGGCCGACTGGACCGCGATACCAGCGGCTTGCTGCTGATGACCGACGACGGTGGCCTGCTGCACCGGATCATCTCGCCGAAGTCCAAGCTGCCCAAGGTGTACGACGTGGAGCTGGCCGAGGACCTGCGCGGTGACGAGGCGGCGCTGTTCGCCAGCGGCACCTTGATGCTGGAATCGGAGAAAACGCCGCTGATGCCGGCCGAGCTGGACGTGCAGGGGCCGCGCACTGCGCGCCTGGTGCTGCACGAAGGCCGCTACCACCAGGTGCGCCGCATGTTCGCGGCCACCGGCAATCACGTGCAGGCCCTGCATCGCAGCCGCGTGGGTGGGCTGGGGCTGGACGGTCTGGAAGAAGGCGAATGGCGGCAACTGGCGGCTGCCGACCTGGAGACCCTGTTCGCACCGTGAGCACGATCCCTGCATTGCCGTTCCGCCCGGATGCGGTGATCTTCGACATGGACGGACTGATGATCGACAGCGAACGCGTGTCGATCGCCTGCTGGAGCGAGGCGTCGGTGGCGCTGGGCATCGCGCTGCCGGAAGGGTTCTTCCTGCACATGGTGGGCCTGGGCGAGCGTGACTGCCTGGAGCTGCTGCAGCGTCACGTCGACGACCGTGCGCGCATCGATGCGCTGCTGGCGCGCTGCCATGCACTGTACGACGCGCGCACCCAGGACGGGCTGCCGTTGCGGCCGGGCATCCTGGAACTGCTGGAGCTGCTGAGGCAGCACGAGGTTCCGCGCGCGGTGGCTACGTCGACGCGGCAGCCGCGTGCCAGCCGCAAGCTGGCGGCCAGTGGCCTGCTGGACTACTTCGACGCGGTGGTGACCAGCAGCGACGTGCAGCACCCCAAACCGGCGCCGGACATCTACCTGCTGGCCGCACAACGGTTGGGCAAGGATCCCGCGCGCTGCCTGGCGCTGGAGGATTCGCCAACGGGAACGCGCGCCGCCCTGGCCGCGGGCATGACCGCCATCCAAGTGCCGGACCTGCTGCACCCGGATGCGGCGGTGCGTGCGCTGGGCCATCGCATCGTCGATTCGCTGCACGACGTGCGCGCGTTGTTGGTGCCGCTGCTGGGCTGACGCGGTGGCGGGGCTGATGGCCAGCGGCCGTCACTACCGGTCTTCGGATCGGCTGACGCCGGGCATGGCTCGGCGCTACCGGATTGCTGCGATCAGGGGGTAGCGCCGAGCCATGCTCGGCGAGCGCAGCGGCGCGGATGACGGTTCAGAGCCGGCCGAAAACCAGCGCCGCGTTGGTGCCGCCGAAACCGAAGCTGTTGGACATCACTGTGTCCAGCTTCTGCTCGCGGCTTTCGCGCACGATCGGGAAGCCTTCCACCTTCGGGCCCAGTTCGGTGATGTTGGCCGAACCGGCGATGAAGCCATCGCGCATCATCAGCAGGCAGTAGATCGCTTCGTGCACGCTGGCAGCGCCGAGCGAATGGCCCGACAGCGCCTTGGTCGACGACAGCGGCGGGATCGACTCGCCGAACACTTCGCGGATCGCGCCCAGTTCGGTCACATCGCCCAGCGGCGTGGAGGTGCCATGGGTGTTGAGGTAGTCCAGCGGACGGTCCACCTTCTCCATCGCCATCTTCATGCAGCGCACCGCGCCCTCACCGGACGGCGCGACCATGTCGGCACCGTCGGAGGTCACGCCATAGCCGATCAGCTCGGCGTGGATGGTAGCGCCGCGCGCGATGGCGTGGTCGTAGTCTTCCAGCACCAGCATGCCGCCACCACCGGCGATGACGAAGCCGTCGCGGTCCTTGTCGTACGGACGCGAGGCGGTGGTCGGGGTCTCGTTGAAGCTGGTCGACAGCGCGCCCATCGCATCGAACATCACGCTCATCGACCAGTGCAGGTCTTCACCGCCACCGGCCAGCATGATGTCCTGCGCCCCGTGGCGGATCAGGTCGGCCGCCGCACCGATGCAATGCGCCGAGGTGGCGCAGGCCGCGGACAGCGAATAGCTCAGGCCCTTGATCTGGTAGGCGGTGGCCAGGCAGGCAGAGACCGTGCTGCACATCGTGCGCGGCACCATGTACGGGCCGACCTTGCGCACGCCGCGGCTGCGCAGGATGTCGGCCGCTTCCACCTGCCATTCGCTGGAGCCACCACCGGAACCGGCGATCAGGCCGGTACGCGGGTTGCTCACCTGTTCCGGCGTCAGCCCGGCATCGGCGATGGCATCGCGGGCGGCGATGTAGGCGAACGCCGAGGCATCGCTCATGAAACGCTTCAGCTTGCGGTCGATCTGGGCATCCAGGTCCAGGTCGACGCGGCCGCCGACCTGGCTGCGCAGCCCGGCTTCGGCGTGGTCGGCCAGGTAGGTGATGCCGGCCTTGCCGGCGCGCAGGTTGGCCGACACCGTGTCCAGGTCGTTGCCCAGGCACGAGGTGATGCCCATTCCAGTAATGACGACGCGACGCATCAGAAGTTCTCGGTGGAGGTGAAAAGACCCACGCGCAGATCCTTGGCGACGTAGATTTCGCGGCCATCCACCAGCATGCGGGCGTCGGCCTGGGCCATCACCAGCTTGCGGTTGATGACACGGGTGATGTCGATTTCATAGCTGACCAGCTTTGCGTCCGGCAGCACCTGGCCGGTGAACTTCACATCGCCACAGCCGAGCGCGCGGCCGCGGCCGGGTGCGCCCAGCCAGGTCAGGAAGAAACCGGTTAGCTGCCACATCGCATCCAGGCCCAGGCAGCCGGGCATCACCGGATCGCCGATGAAATGGCAGTTGAAGAACCACAGGTCCGGGCGGATATCCAGTTCGGCGCGTACCATGCCCTTGCCATGCGGACCGGCGTCGTCACGGATGTCGGTGATGCGGTCGAACATCAGCATCGGGTCGTTGGGCAGGCGCCCGGCGCTTGCGCCGAACAGTTCACCGCGGGCGCTGGCCAGCAGCTGGTCGCGGTCGAACGCGTGGAGACGAGTCATGGAAAGCACGATCCTGGAAGCGAAGAACGGATGATCAAGCGCCCGAGGATGCATGACAGCACACGTCCCGATCAAACATTTCCACCGTACGCCCGCGTAGTGTTTACCGCTGAAAACGCGCATCCTGTTGATGTGCAACGACCATACTTCGGCGTGTGGCCCACCAAGGTCGAATGCCCTTCCAACACCCACCATGAGCACTATGCGCAAGATCATCCACGTTGACATGGACGCCTTCTACGCGTCGGTGGAGCAGCGCGACGATCCGTCACTGCGCGGCCGGCCGGTGGTGGTGGCGTGGCGTGGCGCGCGTTCGGTGGTGTGTGCGGCGTCCTACGAAGCGCGGGTGTTCGGCATACGGTCGGCGATGCCGGCGCTGCGTGCCGAGCGGCTGTGCCCGGATGCGGTGTTCGTGCCGCCGGACTTCGCGCGCTACAAGGCCGTTTCGCGGCAGGTGCGCGAGATCTTCCTGCGGCATACCGACCTGGTGGAACCGTTGTCGCTGGATGAAGCCTACCTGGATGTCACCGTGCCGAAATCCGGGATCGCGTTGGCGACAGACATCGCCCGCGAGATCCGCGCACAGATCCGCGAGGAGACCTCGCTGACCGCATCGGCGGGCATCGCGCCGAACAAGTTCCTGGCCAAGATCGCATCGGACTGGCGCAAGCCCGATGGCCAGTTCGTGGTGACCCCACAGCGCATGGACGCGTTCCTGCTGCCGCTGCCGGTGAAGAAAGTGCCGGGCGTGGGCAAGGTGATGGAAGGCAAGCTGGCGGCACGCGGCATCGTGACCTGCGGTGACCTGCGCAGCTGGTCGCTGGCAGCGCTGGAAGAAGCCTTCGGCAGCTTCGGCCGCAGCCTGTACAACCGCGCCCGCGGCATCGATGAGCGGCCGGTGGAACCGGACCAGCCGGTGCAGTCGATTTCCTCCGAAGACACCTTCGCCGAGGATCTCCCGCTGGATGCACTGGCTCCGGCGATCATCCAGCTGGCGGAAAAAACCTGGAACGCCACCCGCAGGACCGACCGCACCGGGCACACGGTGGTGCTGAAACTGAAGACCTCACAGTTCCGCATCCTGACCCGCAGCTACACGCCGGAGCGGGCACCGGAATCGATGGAGGAACTGCGCGATATCGCGCTGGCCCTGCGCGAGCGCGTGGAGCTGCCGCCGGACACGCTGTACCGGCTGGTAGGGGTCGGCCTGGGCGGATTCCGCGTGCGCGAACCGGTCCTCCAGGGCGACCTGTTCCAAAAAGGGGACGGAGGGAATTAAGTGAACTTAATTCCCTCCGTCCCCTTTTTTGGGGTTCAGTACGCGGCGGTGATGATCTGGTGCGGGTGGGCGTGGGTTTCCAGCTCCTGGACGAAGGCGGCGCCGTAGTCGGCGTAGCTGATGCGGCTGTGTCCCTGGGCATCGGCAAGGAAGGTCCGGGCCTGCACGCGGTACTGGCCGCGTTCTTCGCCCGGGCCGATTTCCGCAGCCGGCGAGAAGAACGTCCAGTCGATGTCCTGCACGGCCTGCAGCTGCTTCAGCGCTTCACGTGCGGCCAGGGCGTAGGGCTTGTAGGCGGCGGGGAAGTCCGGGGTATCGACCAGCTGCACGCCCGGTGCGACTTCCAGGCTGCCGGCGCCGCCGACCACGACCAACCGCGGCACGCCGGCCTGGCGCGCGGCCTGCAGCAGTTGCCCGGCGACCACGGCGATCTGGCCGATGTCATCGCCCGGACGCGGGCCGTAGGCACTGGCCAGCACGTCGTGGCCGGCGATGACGGCGGCCATCGCGGCACTGTCGTCCAGCGCTGCGATGGCCAGCGCCGCGCCGTCCAGCTCGGCCGGCAGCTCCTTCTCACTGCGCACGATGGCGGTGACCTGATGGCCGCGGGCCAGGGCATGGCGGGCGATCTGGCGGCCGATGTTGCCGGTGGCACCGACGAGGGCGATCTTCATGGGGGCGTTCCGTGTTGGGGTGAGCGGCCACTGTAGGCGTCGCCAGATGATCGAAAAACAGCGTATAACGGTCATGTTTGTTGCATGGATCGAGCAATTGGACCGTTTGACCGCCATCGATGTGTTCATTGAAGTCGCCGAGCGCGGCAGCCTGACGGCGGCTGCGGACGCGCTGGACATGTCACGGCCGATGGTCACCCGCTACCTGGCCGCGCTGGAGCAGTGGCTGGGCGCGCGCCTGCTGCACCGGACCACGCGCCGGGTCGGACTGACCGGCCCGGGTGAAACCGCGTTGATGCGCTTCCAGCAGATGCGTGGCGTGCGCCAGGAACTGGAAGACGAGCTGGCCAGCCAGGATCCCGAGCCGCACGGCGTACTGCGGGTGACCGCCAGTGTCTCGTTCGGCCAGCTGCACCTTGCCCCGGCGGTCGCAGACTACGTGCAGCGCTACACGCAGGCACGCATCGAACTGCTGATGGTGGACCGCATCGTCAACCTGGTGGAAGAGCGGATTGATCTGGCGGTTCGCATTTCGCGGCAGATCGATCCGGCGTTGATCGCGCGTCGGCTGGCCGGTTGCCGTTCGGTGCTGTGCGCCGCGCCGGCCTACCTGGAACAGCACGGCACCCCGCACAGCGCCGAACAGCTGGCCACGCACAACTGCCTGACCCACCATTACGTCGGCAAGGGGGTGTGGCGCCTGCAGCGCGATGGGCGCGAGGTGGCGGTCAGCGTGGGCGGCAACATCAGCGCCAACGATTCATCGCTGCTGCTGGAGGCAGTGCGTCGCGGGAGCGGCATCGCGATGCTGCCGGCGTACCAGGTCAATCCGTTGCTGGCCAGCGGTGAGCTGGTCGCGCTGCTTGCCCATTACACGCTGGAAGAAATGGGCCTGCATGCGGTCTACGCTTCGCGCAGGCAGCAGTCGACGTTGCTGCGCAGCTTCGTCGATTTCCTGGTGGAGCGGTTCTCCAGTCCGGCGTTTGCCGCGTACTGCTAGCCAGCGCCGGTCAATAAAGCGGCCGCGGGCGGCCGTTACACTGCAGGTTCCCACGCATGACATGGCAGGCCCGTGAGCGACGTAGCGACGTATCCGTATCCGCTGGTGATATTCGACCTGGACGGCACGCTGGTGGACAGTGCCGGCGACATCGCCGAAGCGTTGAACCGCACGCTGGAAGACTGGCAGTTGGCGCGGGTGCCGGAAGCCACCGTGCTGACCTGGATCGGTGACGGGGTGCGGCGGCTGGTGGAACAGGCATTCACCGCGGCGGGCAGCAGGATCGACCTGGAGCAGGTGATGCCGGGCTTCATGGTGCACTACCGCGAGTGCCTGCTGCGCAGCCCACGCCTGTTCGACGGCGTCGCCGAGGCGCTGGCGCAGCTGCAGGATCGTGGCGTGCCGCTGGCGATCTGCACCAACAAGCCGAGCGACCTGGTACAGCCGCTGCTGGACCACCTGGGAATCGGGGAGCGCTTCGCGCTGGTGCTGGGCGGGGATTCGCTGCCGCAGCGCAAGCCCAGCGGCGAGCCGCTGCGGCATATCGCCGGGCACTTTGGTTTCGCGCCCGGCGACTGCCTGATGGTGGGGGACTCGTTGACCGACTACCGCGCCGCGCTGGATGCCGGCATGCCGGTGGCGCTGGTGCGTTATGGCTATCCGCGCGGGCTGGACCTGCAGCACAACGAGGCGGTGGCGGTGGTCGATGACCTGCGCAGTTTGCCGGGCCTGCGCGTCTGCTGAGGGGCCGCTGCGCTCGCCGACCATGGGTCGGCGCTACCGATGCTGTCTGACGGGTAGCGCCGCGCCGTGCTCGGCGAACGGTTTCGTTGGCAGCGGCTCCTGCCGCTGCCTTCGGCGCTACCTGTGATGGCTGACCGCCTCCGTGTGCGTTACTTCGGCTGGTAACGCACGCTCAGCTGGTACTCGCGCCCGGGCTGGTTGTACCAGGCGACGGTTTCATAGTGCCGGTCAAAGACATTGGCGGCGCGTGCAAGCACCGACCAGTCATCGCTGAGCGCGTATTCCAGGCGCAGGTCCAAGGTGCCATAGCCGGCGAGCCTTACCGTGTTGGCGGCATCGTCATAGCGCTTGCCGGCACCGAATCCGGTCAGGCCTACGCGCAGGTCGCCGAAGCGACGATCCAGGTCGATGCGCGCGGTCTGCTGTGCACGGCGCGCCAGCCAGTTGTCGTACTGCGCGCCGTCGGTACGGTTGCGCGGGGCGGTGTAGCTCAGCTGTGCGTTGATGTCGATGCCGGCCACCGTGGTCGCACCGGTCAGTTCGGCGCCGCGGATGCGGGCCTTTTCCACCTGCGTCATGCGGAAGGTGGCCGCGTCATAGGTGATCAGGTCATCCACGCGGGTTTCATACACATCCAGGCCCCAGCGCCAGCCCTGGCCCTGCTGCGCGATGCCGATGTTGCTGCTGCGGGCCTTTTCCGGATCCAGCGCGGAAACGCCGCTCCACGGGTCGTACAGGTCGCTGAAGGTCGGCGCCTTGAACGCGGTGCCGTGGCTGGCGGTGAGCTTCCAGCCCGCGCCCAGGTCCAGGCCCCAGGCCAGCGAACCGGTGGTGTGGTTGCCGAACTGCTGGTTGTCGTCGTTGCGCACGCTGGCCTGCACCTGGTGCTTGCCGAAGCGGCCCTGGTACTGCACGAACACGCCGGTGTTGTCGCGGCTGTCGACCAGGTAGCCGGCACTGCTGCCGTCCAGGCTGTCATCGCTCCAGTCCACGCCGCTGCTCAGCAGCTGGTTGTCGGCCAGGCTGGCGTCGACCTGCAGCGAGGCACTGTCGCGGTGGGTCTGCGCGCTGCCGAACGCGCCGAAGGGACCGCTGTTGTCCGATTCGTTGTCGCTGCGGCCGATGCTGGCGGTCACCGCCAGGCGCTCGGACGGGGTGTAGCGGAGCTTGCCGCCGAGCACCTGCTGCAGCGTTTCGGAGTAGTTGTAGTAGCCGTCGTAGTGGTTCTCGCCTTCCGCACGCAGGGCGCTGCCTTCCACGCTCCATTGTTCATTGAAGGTGTAGCCACCGCGCGCGCTCTTGGACAGGTTGCGGTAGCCATCGCGATCTGGCTCGTCCGCACCACAGCCCTGGAAGGTCGCTGCCGAGCCGCGGCACGCGTCGATGCCGTCGCTGTGCTGGTAAGCGATATCCAGCCCGAACCAGCCGCGTTCGGTGCCGCCGCCGATGCCGCCACTGGCCTGGCGCAGGCCGTTGCTGCCGCCGCCCAGTTCCAGGTGCGGTGCGAAGCCGCCGGTGGTGCGACGGGTGAAGATCTGCACCACGCCGCCAATCGCGTCCGCGCCGTACAGGCTGGACTGCGGGCCGCGCACGATCTCCACGCGTTCGATCTGCGCCAGCGGCAGGTCCTGCAGCATGGCCAGGCCGAAGTCACCGGTGTTGATGCGCACGCCATCGACCAGCACCACGGTGTGCGAGGAATTGGTGCCACGCAGGAACAGCGAGGTCTGTTTGCCGAGTCCACCGGTGTTGGCCAAGTTGATGCCGGCGCGCCCGCGCAGCAGGTCCTGCAGCGACGTGGCCTGGCTGGCCTCGATGGCGGTGCGGTCGATCACCTGCGCCGGGCTGAGGCTGTCGGCCAGGGCGATCGGGGTGCGCGTGGCGGTGACCAGCACCTGGTCCAGCGCGGTGGTCGCGCTCTGTGCGCCAGCCATGCCGGGCAATGCGGCCAGCACGGCCAGGGAAAGGATTCGGGACTGCAATGTCATGGGGAACTCCGGCTGCCGCGCACGCCCGCGCGGACAAAAAGGGAGCTGCAACGCGGAGACAGGGCGATGCGCACCACGCAAGCGCGCGGTGGCCGTCGCCGATGCCCACCGCATCGCAACCTGGTGCTTCCGGGCCGGTCTCCGGGCTTGCCGTCGGTGGGGGATCCACCGGGCGGACGCCTTCCCATGCCTGGGGGCACAGTGGCGTGAGGTCCGCTTGTGACGTGCTTACCGTTGCGGGGGCAGCGCCGGAGTGGCATCACGCGGATGCGTCACCGGCTTCCCGTTTCAACCTGCCAGCCAGCGCCGCAGGTCACCTTGAAGTGCGCGCAGTCTAAGCCATCGCGTGCGGCGCTGCAGGCCGCGTACGCCGGTGCACTAGAATGGCGCCTGTTTCGTTCCAGATCTGCCCATGACGTCCATGCCGTACTGCGTTGCCCCCTTGCGCCAAGGCCCCAGTGCCTGCCTGCCGATGCAGGACCGCTGCCGCGGGGGCTGGCGATGATCCTGGACCTGGTCCGCCACGCCAGCACCGGCCGTGACACCCACCTGGACGGTCGCACCGATCCGCCGCTGCTGGCCGGTGCGCACGATGCGCTGTGCGCGGCCTGCGAAGGCCATGAGTGGGAGCGGGTGATCAGTTCGCCCCGCCTGCGCGCGCTGCATACTGCGGTCGCGCTGGCGGTGCCACGCGGGTTGGACGTGCAGCCTGATCCCGAGTGGGAAGAACTCGATTTCGGCGATTGGGACGGGCTGGCGATCGAAGCGCTGCCGGAACAGGAACTGCTGGGTTTCCATCGCGATCCGCATGCGTTCGCGCCGCCGAATGGCGAAAGCTGGGGTCACTTCGAACGCCGCATCGCGCGCGCGCTGGACCGGCTGTTCGATGAGGAAGAAGCGCAGGATGCAGCACCGACGCTGATCGTCAGCCATGGGGGACCGCTGCGGATGGTGCTGTCGCAGGTGTGTGGACTGCCGGTAGCGCTGTGCTGGGCGCTGCGCATCGACCATGGCACGCGGCTGCGGCTGCGGGTGGAGCGCGGGGATGCGGGGCTGTGGGGAGAACTGCTGGAGCTGCAGCAGCCCTGATGATGGGTTGGAATCGGTCGCGCCGAGCCATGCTCGGCGGGGAGGGAGCGTGACGACCAACGGTCGTCACCCACCAGAGGCATCGGTCGTCACCCACCAGGGGCTGCGGTCGTTACGCAGCAGGACCCTTGGTTGCCTGAAACCGGCCGCGCTTCGCGCTCGCCGAGCACGGCTATGCCGGTCGTCCTGACCGGCACCCTGCGGGCCGTCGCAAGCGACGTTGGCGGCGGCTCCTGCCGCCGCCTTCGGCGCTACCGTCAGTCGTCGCGGTCGTCGAATCGCTGCTCGCGTACCGGGCCGGAGGCCGGGCCCGGCGCCTTCAGCGGCTGCAGCGCGATGCGGGCTTCGTAATCCTGCACCAGCGCGCTGCGCTGGGCTTCGGTCAGGTCCTGCCAGTGGCAGTCCAGCAAGGCGCCTTCCAGCGAATACAGCAGGTTGAGGCTGGGCTTGAAGCCGGCCCGGCGTACCTTGACGAACGCTCCCACCGATCCGATGGCGAGCAGTTCCTCGCGGCTGCGCAGGCCGACCTGGCGCAGCCATGCTGCGCTCTTCGGACCGATGTTGCGCAGCTGCAGGGTGCTCATCGCAGTGCGTCGACGAACACGGCGGCGATGGCTTCCAGGCCGGCCTGGTCGTCGGCATCGAAGCGCGCCAGCAACGGGCTGTCCAGGTCGAGCACGCCGATCAGCGCGCCGTCCTTCACCAGCGGCACCACCAGTTCCGAGCGCGAGGCTGAATCGCAGGCGATGTGGCCCGGGAACGCGTCCACGTCGTCGATGCGCTGGGTCACGCGTTCGGTCGCGGCCGCACCGCACACACCCTTGTGCAGGGGGATGCGGACACAGGCGGGCAGGCCCTGGAAGGGTCCGACCACCAGTTCAGTGCCGTCGAACAGGTAGAAACCGGCCCAGTTGAGGTGGGGCACGGCATGGTAGATCAGCGCCGAGAGGTTGGCCGCGTTGGCGATGCGGTCGCTCTCGCCATGCACCAGGCCACGGGCCTGGTCCAGCAGCTGGGCGTATTGTTCCGGCTTGCTGCCGGTCAGCGAAGAAGTGGCGAACATGCCGCCAGTCTAGCAAGGCACGGCGGTGCTGGCGGCCAGTGCCGTGGCCAGCGCCCCGATCCGCGCGATGCCCGCCGTGTAACGCGCATCCAGCTCCTGGCAGCAGGACAGGCGCAGGCAATGCCGGTAGCGTGCGCCGCGCGAGTACACCTGCCCGGGCATGAACACGATGTCCTCGGCCAGCGCCTGTTCGAACAGCGCGCTGGTGTCCACGCCGGGGATCTCGACCCACAGCAGGAAGCCGCCGGTCGGCTCGGTGGCGCGCGTGCCGGGCGGGAAATGCAGGGACACCAGTTGCCGCACCTTGCTGGTCTGTTCGCGGTACAGCCGGCGCATGCGGCGCAGGTGGTGTTCGTAGTTGCCGGCCTCCAGGAAGGCCGCGACGGCATCGCCCAGCAGCCGCGACTCGGCGCCGCTGGAATGGAACTTGAGCAGGGCGATGCGGTCGATGAAGCGCCCCGCCTTCCAGCCAGCCGATGCGGTAATCCGGCGCCAGCGTCTTGGAGAACCCCGCGCACACCATCACCCAGCCGTCGCGGTCGAAGGCCTTCAGCAGGGGCTGCAGCGGTTCACTGTGCTGCAGTTCGGCGTACACGATGTCTTCGATGACCGGCAGTCGGCGTGCCTGCGCCATCTCAGCCAGGCGTTGCTTGGCCGCAACCGGCATGGTGCAACCCAAGGGGTTGTGCACCGTCGGCATGACCACCAGCGCGGCCAGCGCAGTGGTGTCCAGCAGGGCATCGAGTGCTTCCACGTCCAGCCCATGCTGGGGGTGGGTGGGCAGTTCGATGGCCTGCAGGCCGAGGCTGGCGAGCAGCGGATAAAGGTTGAAATAGGACGGCGCTTCGAGCCCGACGGCGTCGCCGGGTTCGGTTACCGCACGCAGGGCCAGTTGCAGGGCTTCCATCGCACCGTGGGTCAGCACGATCCGTTCGGGCGCGGTATGCAGGCCCATCCGCGGTCCACGCCGTACGATCTGCCGGATCAGCGCCTGTGAGCCGTCCGGGCGCGCATAGGTTTCCACCGTGGCCAGGCTGCGGCGCAGCACCTGCGCGGTGGCCCGCTGCAACTGCACGCCGGGATAGAAGGCCCGGCCGCGTGGACCGGCGAAGGCCAGGTCGAGCACGCGCGGTCGCTGCTGGGCGGCCAGTACCCTGGCCATCAACACCTGCTGGCCGGCTGCAGTGGGGGCCGATGGCGCGTCACGCAGCGAGCGCCGGGGGACCTGCAGGCGGGCAGCGACCTGGAATCCAGAGCGCGGCAGCGGCACCACCAGCCCGGCATCCTCCAGTTGGCGGTAGGCCCCGATCACCGTGTTCAAGCTGACCTTGCGCTGCTGTGCCATCTGCCGCAGCGAGGGCAGACGCGCACCACTGGGCAGGCGGCCGGCGTGGATCGCCGTAGACAGCTCATCAGCCAGTTGCTGGTAACGGGGCAGGGTGGGTGGGGCGTCCATCTGTAACCAACCAAGAAGAGGGCGTCTGCCACTGTACCCCTGTTCCCGCCCGCTCTACGATGGCTGCCGCTGGCATCAGCTCCGGCATTTCCCCCACGCACGTCCGCCATGGACGTGCGTCTTTTTGCCTGCTTACTTCATCGGCACCAGTACCGCCTCGCGGCGGTACAACTGCGGGAACCGCTGCTGCAGGGCCACCAGCTTGGGTGCGTCGTAGTAGCGGATGTAGGCGGCCTGCGGATTCCGCTCCAGGTAATTCTGGTGATAGGCCTCGGCCGAATAAAAGCGCTTGCCGGTGCCCAGCTCGGTCACCACCGGGGAATCGAACGAGGCGCCGATCTGGCCGACATACGCGCGGTTGGCTGCCTGCTGGCGGGCGTCGTCGGTGAAGATGGCCGATCGGTACTGGGTGCCGTGGTCCGGTCCCTGGCGGTTGAGCTGGGTCGGATCGTGGGCGACCGAGAAGAACACCTGCAGCAGTTGGCCATAGCTGACCTGGCGCGGATCGTAGTCCACCCGCACTGCTTCAGCGTGACCGGTGCGGCCGCTGCTGATGGTTTCGTAGCGGGCGGTGGAGGCGTCGCCGCCGATGTAGCCGGAGACGGCGTTACCCACGCCCTTGACGTGCTGGAACACGCCCTGCACGCCCCAGAAACAGCCGCCGGCGAACACCACGCTGGCCTGCGTGCGCTCGTCCTTGAACGCCGCCACGCCGGTGGGTGCAGGCAGGGCGCGGCTTTCTTCGGCGGCGCGTGCAGGCGCCATGCCCGCGCCGATGGCCGGGCCCGCATCGACCGCGAACACCACCAGCGCCCCCACCACCACGGCCGCGACGGCCGCGGCGATGCCTTGTTCCAGTGAGAATCTCATGGGACCTCCTCAGCCAAACGTGAATGCGTAGGCCTGGACACCGGGGTCCAGGAATTCGATCTCGAACAGGTGCTCGCCGATGTCGGCACGCTGGCGCACCAGCTGGTACAGGCGGTGCTCATCGACCACGCCGCTGCCATCGGGGCGCACGTCACCGCCCGCATCGGCGGCCTGCAGCGGCTTGCCATCCAACAGCACGCGGAAGCGGACCGGCGTGCCCTCTGTCGCAGGTGCCAGCACCAGGTGCAGGTCGCGGGCGTGGAAGCGGAAGGCGATGCGTCCGCCTGCCGCCGCCAGCGTGGCCGACTCCTGGTCGACCGACCACGGGCCCTGCAGCGCCCACTGGTTCAACGTCCACTGCGCAGGCAGGGCGTAAGCGGACTGCTGGTCGCGGACGATGCCACCGGGGGAGGCGAAGTTTTCCGCACGCGCATGCCCCAGGTAGGTTTCCGGCGAGCGCAGGTTGCCCATGTCGGCCTGTTCGGCAACGCCCTGCAGGGTCGCGGCGCTGGGATCGGCCGGCGGTGGCAGGTTGGTCTGGCCCGCTTCCTGCAGCAGCCGGCGGATCACCTGTTCGGAGTGCGCATAGTTGCCTTCGCCGAACTGGTGCGCGCGGATGCGGCCCTGCGCATCGACGAAATAGTGTGCCGGCCAGTAGCGGTTCTGGAACGCGCGCCAGATGGCGTAGTCGTTGTCCAGCGCGACCGGGTAGGTGACCTTCAACTGGTCGACCGCGCGCATCACGTTGCGCGGATTGCGCTCGAAGGCGAACTCCGGGGTGTGCACGCCGATCACCACCAGGCCGTGGTCACGGTAGCGTTCGGCCCATTCGTGCACGTAAGGCATCGCGCGCAGGCAGTTGATGCACGAGTACGTCCAGAAATCGACCAGCACGACCTTGCCGCGCAGCTGTTCGCGGGTCAGCGGCGGGCTGTTGAGCCAGCCGGTGGTGCCGTCCAGTGCAGGCAGTTCGCCTTCCACCGGCAGCGGGACATCGGCCGCCGCCGCACCGGTGCTGGTCATCGCCACAGCGGCCGGCTGCGCGCCCGGCACGGCGTCCAGCAGGCCCTGTTCCAGCCGTGCCGTGCTGACCGCGGACAACCGGGTGAGAACCCCCGTGTCCCAGCCCATCGCAATGGCCACCACCGCCAGCAGCGCGGCAACCCCGAGCACGCGCCGCAGCAGGTTGCCCAGGCCCAGGCGTGCCTTCAGCGCATTGAACACCCGGCCGCCCACCCACACCGCCAGCGCCAGCGCGGTGACTGCACCCAGGGCATAGGCGAGCAGCAGGCTGCTGGTGCTGGCACTGGCGCCGTTGAGTGCTGCGCCGGTGAGCACCAGGCCGAGGATCGGCCCGGCGCACGGGGCCCACAGCAGGCCGGTGGCGATGCCCACCAGCAGGGACGTCCAGGCACCGCCGCGTCCGGCGTCGTCGGCGGCATCGGCGCGCGCGCTGAGGCGTGCGCCGATGCGCTGGAACGGTGCCAGCAGGCGGTCGGCGAACGCCGGCCACAGCAGCGCCAGCGCGAATGCCGCCATGACCACCAGCGCGACCCAGCGGCCGATCTGGTTGGCCTGTGCCACCCAGGCGCTACCCACCGCCGCCAGGCTGGCGACCACGGTGAAGGTGATCGCCATGCCCAGCAGCAGCGGCAGGGTGCTGCGCAGGAACGAGCCGCCGGCACGCGCGAACACGAACGGCAGCACCGGCAGGATGCACGGACTGAGCAGGGTCAACACACCCCCCAGGTAAGCCAGCAGCAACAGCATCAGCGACGCTCCATCAACAAGGGAAAAGACATCAGACCGGCACCCGCCAGGCGCTGCCGGCATCGCTGGCATCGGTGCGTGCGGCAGGCTCGAAGGTCAGCGCGGCACCGTTCATGCAGTAGCGCAGTCCGGTCGGACGCGGGCCGTCGTTGAACACATGGCCCAGGTGCCCGCCACAGCGACGGCAGTGGATCTCCACGCGGACCATGCCGAACAGGGTGTCGCGCTGTTCGCCGACAGCATCGTGCAGCGGCGCCCAGAAGCTCGGCCAGCCGGTGCCGCTTTCGAACTTGGTCGAGGAGGAGAACAACGGCAGTGCGCAGCCGGCGCAGTGGAACGTACCGCGACGCTTTTCGCGGTCCAGCGGACTGCTGCCCGCGCGTTCGGTCGCCTGCTGGCGCAGCACGGCGTACTGGGCCGGGGTCAGCTGCTGCTTCCATTGTGCGTCGCTGCGCATGATCTCGAAACGACGGGCGGGGGCGGCTTCGGCGGCGGCCGGCGCGGCACGGCTGCAGGCGCCGATGCCCAGCACGCTGGCGGCAGCGGCCATGCCGCCAAGGCCAAGCAGGTGACGTCGGGACAGGGACATGGCCATCTCAAGCAGGGACGATGCGGCCATGCTGCGCCCACGCCGATCAACGAATCCTCACAGAGAGTTCAATTTTCCGTGATACATCCGGGTCGGCCTGCGCTGACAATGCCCTTACGCTTCCTGACCGCCCCTGCCTGCCTCCATGACTGACGCCCAGCGTGTCCTGATCGTCGAAGACGATGTCCATATCGCCGACCTGCTGCGCCTGCACCTGGCGGACGAGGGCTATGCGGTGGTGCATGCCGCCACCGGCGACGACGGCATGCGCCTGCTGGAACAGGACGGCCCATGGGATGCGCTGGTGCTGGATGTGATGCTGCCGGGCGTGGACGGCCTGCAGATCTGTCGACGCGCCCGGGCGATGGCGCGCTACGTGCCGATCATCATCATCAGTGCGCGCGGCAGCGAGACCCAGCGCATCGTCGGGCTGGAGCTGGGCGCCGATGACTACCTGGCAAAACCATTTTCCATGCCCGAACTGGTGGCGCGCGTGCGCGCGCTGCTGCGGCGTGCGCAGGCGATGGCGCAGAGCGCGCGACTGGAAGCCGGTGCGATCGAACTGGGCAGCCTGCGGCTGGATCCGCTGGCGCGGGTGGCGCTGCACGCGGGCAGGGAACTGGAGCTGACCCCGCGTGAGTTCGACCTGCTGCTGTTCTTCGCCCGCCATCCGGGGCAGGTGTTCGCGCGCGCGGAGTTGCTGGACCAGGTATGGGGCTATGGCCACGATGGCTACGAACACACGGTCAACACGCATATCAACCGGTTGCGCAACAAGATCGAAGCCGATCCCGCGAACCCGCGACAGATCCTCACGGTGTGGGGCCGCGGCTACAAGCTGGTCGCCGCCGGAGGTGATGCATGAAGCTGCGCCTGTGGCAGAAGCTGGCGGCGGTGTTCGCCGCGCTGCTGGTGCTGTGCAGCCTGGCGCTGCTGGGCATGCAGATGCGGATGGCGCTGCGGCATGAACAGGAAGTGGTGCAGCGGTTGTCGCTGGGGCTGGCCGGGCATATCGCCCAGCGCAGCGAGCTGATGGACCAGGCCGGCATGCGCGAGCCGGAAGTGCGCGCGCTGTTCGGCCAGTTGATGGCCGTCAATCCCAGCGTGGAGGTGTACCTGCTGGATGATCAGGGGCGGGTGCTCGGCCATGACGCGCCAAGTGGCCACCTGCGCCGTGACCGGGTGGACGTGGCGCCGCTGCAGGCGCTGCTGGCCGGCGCGCCGCTGCCGATCCTCGGCGATGATCCGCGCAGCGCACGCGGGCGCAAGGTCTTCAGCGTGGCACCGCTGGTAGTGCAGGGCCGCGCGGCCGGTTACGTGTACGTGGTGCTGGTCGGCGAACAGCGGCAGATGCTCGCCGACGACCTGGCCGCGAGCAGCCAGTGGCGGACCACGCTGTGGTCGGTGGCGCTGGTCGCCGTGCTGGGCATGCTGGCCGGGCTGGTGGCGTTCTATTGGGTGACCCGCCCACTGCGTGACTTGACCCGGCGCATCCAGTCGTTCGACATCGACGCCCCCACCGACCTGCCGTCGCTGCCCGCGCTGCACGATGATGAGCGCGACGAGCTGCTGATCCTGGAGCATGCGCACGCGCAGATGGCGCACCGGCTGGGCGAACAGTGGCAGCAGCTGCGCCAGCAGGACCTGCAGCGACGCGAGATGGTGGCCAATATTTCGCATGACCTGCGCACCCCCCTGGCATCGCTGCACGGTTACCTGGAAACGCTGGCGATGAAGGAGGCGACGCTGAGCGTCGAAGAGCGCCGCCGTTATCTTTCGATCGCGCTGTCGCAGAGTGCCAAGGTCGGCGTACTGGCACGCGCGCTGTTCGAACTGGCGCGGCTGGAGCTCGGGCAGGTGCAGCTGCAATGGGAAGTCTTCGCCCTGCCCGAGCTGCTGCAGGACGTGCTGCAGAAATTCGAGTTGTCCGCGCAGTCCAAGGGTCTGCAGCTGGATGCCCGGTTCCCGCAGGGACTGCCGCTGGTGCGTGCCGATGTCGGGCTGGTGGAGCGGGTGCTGACCAACCTGATCGACAACGCGCTGCGGCACACGCCGCGGGGCGGACAGGTGCAGGTGGCGTTGTCGGTCGATGCGGACAGCCTGTGGGTCACGGTCAGCGATGATGGCCCCGGTGTCGATCCGGCGCTGCGTGCCACGCTGTTCCAGGCTCCCGCGGCGCTGGGGCCACGGCGCGGCGAGAACGGTGGCCTCGGCCTGTTGATCGTGCAGCGCATCGTGCAGCTGCATGGGCGCGACATCGCCCTGCTGGAAAGCGCGCAGGGTGCCGTGTTCCGCTTCGCCTTGCCGCGCGCACGGCCCTAGGCAAAAAAAAGGACCCGACAGAGGGAGGGATCTGTCGGGTCCTGCGACTGCACGGGGGGAGGGACCCATGCAGTGTTCTGGCGGTCTGCGGTTCCGGAATCCGGTGATTCGCGACCTGTTGCATTGCAGCATACGCCTTTCGTGCTGCATTGCAACAGGCGGCGGCGGATTTTCTATCCCGAACCAAAACCCGTTCAGGATCAATCGCTTGCTCAGCGGCCGGCGGGGCCCCGATAGCGGCACCCGGAGGTGCAGGTCTCGTGCACCGTGATTTCGCTCAGTTCCGGCAGCACCGGCTTGAGCTGCTGCCAGATCCACGTGGCGAGGTTCTCGCTGGTCGGATTTTCCAGGCCCGGGATGTCATTGAGGTAGTGGTGGTCCAGGCGGTCGTAGATCGGCTGGAACGCGGCTTTGACGTCGCCGAAATCCATGATCCATCCGGTTTCCGCGCCGGGCTCGCCTTCCACCTTCAGCTCCACCCGGAACGAATGCCCGTGCAGGCGCGAGCACTTGTGGCCCGGGGGCACGTTCGGCAGCCGGTGCGCTGCCTCGATCATGAAGACTTTGAAGATTTCCATGGGGGGATTGTAGCGGCCCGGCGCTGGCAAAGCCGTTTCAGGAGCAACAACTTCCTTTCCATCGCGATGAAGAGATGGTAGCTTCTCTTATATCCGTATGAAGAGATGTTATTGGTCGTAGCGCGGCCATTCATGTGCTACTGCGGAACTGTTACCACCACCCACCCCACGATTTCGACATGCCCCAGCACACCCTGCTCGTGGCGGCCCTTGCCGCCGCCCTGGCCGCGCCTTTGCCTGCCGCCGCCGAAACCTCCGCCGATACCACTGCCAGTGGCGATGCCAGCACCCTGGCCGCCGTGCGTGTCACCGGTTCCAACATCAAACGCACCGACACCGAAACCGCCAATCCGGTGCAGGTTATCGGTCGCGAACAGCTTGAAGCGACCGGCAAGGCATCGGTGGCCGACGTGCTGCGTTCGATCTCCGCCAACACCGGCAACGCCGCCAATGAAACGTCCAACAGCGGCTGGGCGTCCGGATCGGCCGGCATCGGCCTGCGCGGCCTGTCGCAGAAGAACACGCTGGTGCTGCTCAACGGCCGTCGCCTCGCCAACTACGGCTTCCCGGCCAACGGCCTGTCGGACACCTTCGTCAACCTCAACGCGCTGCCGCTGGTCGCGGTGGAGCGCATCGAAGTGCTGAAGGACGGTGCGTCGGCGGTCTACGGTTCCGATGCGGTGGCCGGCGTGGTCAACATCATCACCCGACAGAACTACCAGGGAGCGGAGGTCGGCGGCAGCGTCGGCACCGCCGACCAGGGCGGGCTGGACGAGACCAAGCTGAAGTTCGTCGGTGGCCTGGGCGACCTGGAGACCGATGGCTACAACATCCTTTTCAGCCTGGAAGCCTACAACCGGGATCGCCTGGACCAGGACGAGCGTGACCTGACGAAATCGGGCATCTACAGCGACCAGCCCGGCGGCCGCTGGAACGGCTGGTCGGCCAAGGGCGCACGCTACCTGGTCAACGGCGTGTCGGTGCCGATGCTCGATGCCAGCGGCCAGTGCCCGGACGGCACCACCCGCGTGGCCAGCGCGCCGATCGACGGACTCGCCGGCGACACCTGCGGTTTCAACCAGGCGCCGTTCACCACGCTGATTCCCTCCACCAAGCGCTGGCAGGCCTATGCCAACGGTACCTTCCGCCTCAGCGACACCGTCGAAGCATTCGGCGAAGTGCTGTACAGCGAGGTCAAGGGCGTGTCCTGGTTCGGCAGCAGCCCGTTCTTCACCCTGGAAAGCGGCCGCTTCGCGCTGAACGCCGATACCGGGCTGGCCGAGCCGGTGTCGTCCAACCTGCCGGCTGGCAATCCGTACAACCCGTACGGCCGCGCGATCCCGATCGAATACACATTCTTCAACCTTGGCGGCACGATCAAGACCAACCGCTCGCAGTCCTACCGTGGCCTGGTCGGCCTGCGTGGCAGCAGCGAGCGCTGGGACTGGGAAGTGGGTGCATTCGGCGCACGCAGCAGCGAGCGCGAAACGGTTTCCGGTGGCTTCGCCAACCGTTGGACGCTGGCCGATGCGCTGGCCACCGGCAGCTACAACCTGCTGGATCCTTCGGCGACGCCGCAATCGGTGCTGGATGGCATCAACATCGCCACCCTGCGCCCGGCCGAGTCGAAGCTGCAGGGCATCGATGCGAAGATTTCCGGCACGCTCGGCCACACCTGGGCCGGAGACATCGGCTTCGCCTCCGGCGTGGAATGGCGCCGCGAGAAGCTCGATTCCAACAACCCGTGGCAGATCGATGCCGGCCTGCAGGTGCGTCCGGCGATCGCCGAAGTGCACGGCGAGCGCACGGTCAGCGCCGCCTACGCCGAAGCCATCGTACCGCTGGCCTCGAAGCTGGAACTGTCGGTGGCCGCGCGTGCCGATCATTACGATGACTTCGGTGATGCGTTCTCGCCCAAGCTGGGTCTGCGCTGGCAGCCGCTGGACTTCCTGCTGGTGCGTGCCGCTGCGTCGAAGGGCTTCCGCGCGCCGTCGCTTTCCGAGAATTCGGACAGCACCAGCATTTCCTACGGCAGCGTGGTCGACCCGCGTGACCCGGACCTGCCCGGTTCGCGGCAGAACCCGACCTTCTTCACCGTCGGCAACACCGAACTGAAGCCGGAGCGCACGCGCAGTTACAACTTCGGCGTGGTGCTGTCGCCGTGGGCGAACACCAACCTGAGCGTGGACTACTACAAGATCGAACTGGAGAACCTGGTCGGCACCAACAACACGCAGACGCTGGTGACCAATGACGTGCCCGGTGCCGTGCAGCGCGATGAGCGCGGCAAGATCCAGGCCGTCTACAACCGCTACCAGAACCTGAGCGACCTGAAGACCTCCGGCATCGACGTGGAGCTGCGCCAGCGCATCCCCACCGAGCGGCTGGGCACCTTCAACCTGAGTTCGGCCTACACCCACGTGCGCGACTACCGCCGCCCGACCGTGATCGGCGGACCGCTGGTCAACTACGCCGGCAGCAACCTCGGCGCCACGCTGCCGAAGGACAAGGCCACCACCACGCTGGACTGGAGCTACGGCGACGTGCGCACCGCGCTGACCTGGTACTACACCAGTGGCTATGACCAGAAGGCCAGCGCCATCGCGCAGGCGGTGCAGGACCGCGTGGATTCCTACAGCCAGTTCGATCTGTACGTGGGTTACACCGGCTTCGAGCAGCTGACTCTGTACGCGAAGATCCAGAACCTGGGCGACGAGGATCCGCCGTACGACGCCTCGTTCCCGGGCATCCGCGCACCGTATGACTTCAGCCAGTACGACCTGCGCGGTCGCTACTTCACGGTGGGCTTCGACTACCGCTTCTGACCCGCCGCGTGCGTGTCATCGGTCATGCCGGCCGGCCACCGCACGGGGCCGGCCGGGCTGTAC
Source organism: Stenotrophomonas sp. SORGH_AS_0321 (assembly GCF_031453215.1). Classification (NCBI taxonomy): domain Bacteria; kingdom Pseudomonadati; phylum Pseudomonadota; class Gammaproteobacteria; order Lysobacterales; family Lysobacteraceae; genus Stenotrophomonas; species Stenotrophomonas sp. SORGH_AS_0321. The sequence continues at coordinate 3,563,103 of NZ_JAVIZG010000001.1, read as the reverse complement.
GGGCGCTGCAGCGCCATCATTCTTGGGGAATCGTCGTGTCCTTCCATCGAAGTGTGTTGTTGTCCCTGTTCGTTGCCGCCTCGGTGGCCGTTGTTCCCGCCGCGCCGGTGCAGGCGCAGAGCGCCTACTTCTTCCCGCAGACCACGCAGGCGGCGGATTTCGATCCGGCCATTCCCACCCCGCAGCAGTACCTAGGCTACGAGGTCGGCAGCCGCTATACCCGCCACGACCAGCTGGTCGGCTACTTCAAGGAACTGGCCCGGCTGTCGGACAAGATCAAGGTGCAGGAGATCGGCCGCAGCTACGAAGGCCGTCCACTGCTGATCGCCACGCTGACCGGCGCGCAGAACCATGCGCGGCTGGAATCGATCCGGCAGCAGCACGCCACGCTGGTGGATCCGGCGCAGCCGCGCAGCGCCGCCGGCGACAGCCCGGTGGTGGTGTGGCTGGGGTACAGCGTGCACGGCAACGAGACTTCCAGCGGCGAGGCGGCGATGCTCACCGCGTACTATCTGGTGGCCAACCGCAGCGCCGAAACCCGGCAATGGCTGCAGCACGCGGTGGTGCTGTTCGACCCGGCGCAGAATCCCGATGGCCGCGACCGCGCCGCCAACTGGCACAACGCGTACGCGTCCAGCCCCGCCTCGCCTGATCCGGCCGACAAGGAGCACGTGGAGCCGTTCCCGCAGGGGCGCACCAACCACTATTTCACCGACCTCAACCGCGACTGGCTGGCACTGACCCAGCAGGACAGCCGGCCGAAGATCGAGGTGTTCCACCAGTGGTATCCGAACGTCCAGATCGATTTCCACGAGATGGGCAAGGACAGCACGTACTACTTCGAGCCGTCACCGAAGAGCATGCACAGCCCGCTGCTGCCGGCGTCGTCGTACGAGTTCAACAAGACCCTCGCCAAGTACCACGCCGCGTCGCTGGATGCGCTCGGTTCGCTGTACTACACCGGTGAAAACTACGACAACTTCTCCCCGGTGTATGGCTCGACCTACCCGGACTTCCATGGTGCGGTCGGGGTGACCGTCGAACAGGCGAGCTCGCGCGGACGGGTGCAGGAGTCGGTCAACGGTCCGTTGACGTTCCCGTTCACAATCCGCAACCAGGTGGCCACCGGGCTGGGCACGGTGCGCGGCGCGGTGGCCGAGCGCGAAGGCCTGCTGTCGCTGCAGAAATCCTTCTTCCAGTCGGCGCTGAAGCAGGCGGGCCAGCAGCCGTTGAAGAGCTTCGTGTTCGGCGACGCGCATGATCCCGCGCTGACCCGCAAGCTGCTGGAACTGCTGCTGCTGCATCGGATCGAGGTGCATGCGCTGGCATCGGCGGTCACCGTGGAGGGACGCCGTTTCGAACCCGGCAGCGCCTATGTGGTGCCGGCGGCGCAGCCGCAGTTCCGGCTGGTGCATTCGATTTTCGCCGACACCCCGCAGATCAAGGGAGATGTGTTCTACGGCAGTACCTCGTATGCGATCGCACTCGGCGTATGGGGTGGCTTTCGCGGCCAGCAAGAGCCGGATCGGCGAGGGCGCGCGGGTGACCGCGGTGGCCGACGCCCAGGGGGGCGTGCAGGGCGGACAGGCCGGCTATGCGTACGTGATCGACTGGCGTGACTACAACGCCGGCCGCGCGCTGTATGCGTTGCAGGCCAAGGGGCTGTCCACGCGGGCCGCGTTCCAGGCGTTCACCGCCGGCACGTCGGCCGGCGAGGTGGCCTTCGCCCCGGGCAGCATCGTGGTGCCGGTCGCCGGCCAGCCGCTGCAGGGCGCTGCGCTGCTGGAGGCGGTGCAGGCCGCGGCCAGGGACAGTGGTGTGCAGGCGTATGCGCTGGCCAGCGGCCAGAGCCGCGGTGGCATCGACCTGGGCAGCGACAGCGTCAAGGCGCTGCGCAAGCCGGCCGTGGCGCTGGTGATGGGCGAGGGCGTCAACGCGACCGAGATCGGCTCGGCATGGTTCCTGCTGGACCAGCAGCTGCAGCTGCCGGCGAGCAAGATCGACCCATCGCAACTGGGCAAGGTCGCGCTGGACCGCTACACCTCGATCGTGTTGTCCGGTGGCAAGTACGAGGGCGTGGACGAAGCGGCGGTTGCCGCGTTGAAGCGCTGGATCCAGGCCGGCGGATCGCTGGTGACCTATGGCACCGCCTCGCGCTGGGCGATCGAGAAGAAGCTGGCCGATGGCGAGAAGCTGGGCACCGATGAAGACACCGCCGATGCCTCGCGCAAGGCGTTCGGTGACCAGCGCGACATCGCGGCCATCGAGCGGGTGAGTGGCAACATCCTGAGCGCGGATATCGATACCAGCCATCCGCTGGGCTTCGGCACGCCGCGCCGGCAGTTGGCGGTGAACAAGGAAAACGCGGTGGTATTGCAGCCCAGTGCCAATCCGTTTTCCACGGTGGTGCGGGTGGACGAGCAGGTGCGCGTGAATGGCTATCTGTCCGAGCGCAATCGTGCGCGGGTGAGCGGTTCGGCGTGGTTGCTGGTGTCGCCGCAGGGGCAGGGCAACGTGGTGCTGTTTGCCGATGATCCGGCGCACCGCAAGTACTGGCACGGGACGGACCGGTTGCTGGTCAATGCGCTGTTCTTCGGCAATCTGTTGAACCCCGCCAAGCCGCGCGGGTAAGCGGTCGGGTTTGCCGGGTTTGCAGCCCGGCGGCCTGCTTTTTCAAGCCACGTCAACGGCAACGGCAACGGCAAGAGCTGCAGGGCTGTTGCGTTGGCGGGGCGGGGTGGCTGTGCAGGACACGCCGCAAGTACGTCCGTGTAGTCTCGCTTTTCGCATCCATGCGAAAAGACGGTCCTGCACAGCCACCCCGCCCGCCCTTCGACAGGTCCATGGTGGCCCGGGTAGAGCCGCCCCATGATCGGCGGATGCTGGGGGATAGGGGCTGAGGGTTTCCTTCGACCATGGGTCGGCGCTACCGCTTTTCTTCTTTTTTCTTACGCGGCGGGTGGCCACCGGAACCTGTCAGGGCGCCGGGTGGTGGGGCTGGGCGGGGGCGTTGAGCGCCATGGATGGCGCGAAACGAGGCCCGCAGGATGCGGCTGTTGCCGTCCCCCGACCAGCCCCGCCACCCGGCGCCAAACCCGCAAAACGCTACAAACCACCCCCCGCGAGGGGCCCGGCCGCTCGCAGCCTCAACAATCGTATTGCGAATCATTCGCAATAGGCATAGAGTGTGCGCCGCCGGACTGGGGCCGGTGCCTTCCACTCGAGATGCCGATGAAAACCTGCCTGCTGGCCGGCCTGTTGCTGGCCGCCGCCGTGATGCCTGCCCATGCGCATACGCCTTACCTGGCGCCTGCCACATTCCAGATCCAGCCCACCAGCCTGGTGACGCTGGATGCCAGCTTTGCCGAAACCTTCTTCGTGCCTGAAGTGGTGTTCGACAACAGCACCTTCGTGGTGACCGATCCGGACGGCGTGCAGCACGCGCCGGACACCGTGCACCTGCTCAAGACCCGCGCGGTGGTGGAACAGCGCCTGCGGGGCAAGAAGGGCACCTACCGTTTCAGCACCGGCAACCGCCTGGGCGCGGTGTTCCGCACTTTCAACGTCAACGGCAAGGTCGAAAGCAGCCGCGATCCGTCCGCGCCGCTGCCGGCGGGGGCGAAGATCGTCTCGCATTACCAGAGCCTGTCGCGTTCGGAGGTGTACCTGACCGCCGGCGCGCCGACCACCGACGCGCTCGCGCCGTATGGGAAGGGCCTGGAGCTGGTGCCGGTGACCCACCCGAGCGACCTGTACGTGGGCGAGCACTTCCAGTTCGAAGTGCGCTACGACGGCAAGCCGCTGCCGGCGCAGAAGGTGGAGATCAACCGCGCGCTCGGCGATGGACAGGCACAGCCGGCACCGATCGAGCTGACCACCGATGCCGCCGGCAAGGCCAGCCTGCCGCTGCAGCACGCCGGCGCCTACCTGGCGCTGATCCGCTACCGCGGCGCGGCGCCGGAAGGCGCAGCTGCACCGCAGTACGGCAACAATTACACGCTCAGCTTCCGCGTGCTGGAACCGTAAGCCACCTCTTCCAAGGCCCAACCGAATGAACAAGATCGTGATCGTCATGGCCCTGCTGGCCGCGACCAGCAGCGCTGCCGCACAGGCACCGCAGGCCGGCGCGAAGGCACCGTCCTCCGCTGCTGCGGATTTCCTTGAACAGTTCGATCCGCAGGACACCGGCGCGGTCAGCTGGGCGCAGTTCGAGGCGTTCCGACGCGCCCGCTACGCCGCGACCGACCGCAACGGCGATGGCAGCGTGGACAAGCAGGAGTACATCGACGAATACCTGCAGCGCTTCGACGAGCGCCTGGCCAAGGCCCGCGAAGGGCACCTGCGGCAGACCGATACGCGCTTCAAGGCGCTGGACCGCAACAACGACGGCCGCATCAGCCGCGATGAGTTCGACGCGGCCGGTGAACGCACCTGGGCCGGCTACGAGAAGAGCCAGGAAGCGACCCGCGAGAGTGCGGCGGCGAGCAACCGTGATCCGCTGAAGATGCCGACCTCGCACACTGCCAACGGCATGCTCGAACTGTATGACCGCAACGGCGACGGGGTGGTCGACCGGGCCGAGTTCGACGCTGCGCGTGCGGCGACCTTCGCCGCCACCGACGGCAACGGGGATGGCCAGCTGGAGCTCGCCGAGTACACCGCCGAGTTTGCCGGCCGCCTGGATGCGCAGCGCGCCAAGGTACGCGAGGCCGGCGGTCGCCAGGCAGGCGTTCGTTTCGGTGCGCTGGACAGCGACAAGGACGGTCAGATGACCTTCGCCGAGTACCAGGTGTCGGGCAAGCGCCTGTTCGAGCGCGCGGACACCAACGGCGACCGGATCGTCGATGCGCGCGACCCGGAACCGGTGGCAACGCCCTGATCCAACCGGGTGCCGACACGCTGCCGGCACCCGCGCACCGCGCCCGATCGCCGCGCGCATGCAGCCCCCCTTCCCACGACCTCCCAGCCCGCACCGGCGCCCCGCGCGCCGACAGCCAGGAACGGCGTACGTCCAGCCCTTTCTCCCTGCGGAGCTTTCCCGATGAACCTGTCCTTATCCCTGCTTTCGCTGGCGGTGCTCGCCAGCCTGTCCGCGATTCCCGTCGCGCATGCCGACGCACCGGCCGATGCCGGGACCCTCGACACCGTGCGCGTGGAAGCCGAGCGCGCCAGGAAGAACACGTCGCGCAACCAGAACGTCACCGTCCTCAGCGCCGCCGACCTGGATGCGGAAATGGCCAACAACATGGAGGAAGCCATCCGCTACATTCCCGGCGTCAGCGTGGTCGACATGGGCCGCTTCGGTGACAACGGCTTCAACATCCGTGGCCTGGAAAGCGATCGCGTGGCGATCACCGTGGACGGCCTGAGCCTGGGCGAATCGGTGGAGACCGCGCGTTCGTATGAGTTCTTCCGCGGTGGCCGCGGCGACGTGGACATCGACACGCTGAAGAGCCTGCAGGTGATCAAGGGCGCCGATTCCATCACCGCCGGCAGCGGGGCGCTGGGCGGCGCGGTGGTGTTCACCACCAAGGATCCGGCCGACTACCTGAAGCCGGCCGGCAACGATACGCACGTCGGCATGAAGTTCGGTTACAGCGGTTCCAACGATGAAACGATGGGGACGCTGACCTTCGCCAACCGCACCGGCATCGCGGAATCGATGCTGGACTACACCCGCCGCGAAGGCCATGAGTCGGAGAGCTGGTACGACACCACGGTGGACCGCATCGGCGTCGGCAGGCGTACACCGGACCCGGTGGACAGCACCCGCGACAACCTGCTGGGCAAGCTGGACCTGCAGCTGGACGAGCGCAACACGCTCGGCTTCATGGTCGAGCGCGGCCGCGCCCGCAATGAAGTGGACAACCTGTCGCGGGTCTATTCGCCGGGCTACCTGGAGCGCCGCGGTGACGACCGCAACGACCGTGACCGTTACGGCGTGCGCTGGCAGTACCGTGCGCAGAACGCGTTGTTCGACAGCATGGAAGCGCAGCTGGACCACCAGGTCACCGAGAGCCGTGGGCTGACCACCATCCTCGCCGGCAGTGGCTGCCCGGGCCGCACCGTGCCATGCCTGCGCAGCGAGAACCGCTCCACCGAGCAGACCCTCGACCGTGCAGCGCTGGATTTCAGCAAGGTGCTGGACAACGCTGGCACGCGCCATGACATCGTCTACGGCCTCGCCTGGCAGACCCGCGACGTCGACTTCACGGCGGTGGACACGCGCTGGACGGCGGCCGGCGACATCGCCACCGTGGACCAGGATCCGCGCCAGGTGCCGAAGACCGATGCACGCAACTGGAACCTCTACCTGCGTGACAGCGTCACCCTGGTGGATGAGCGGCTGGTGCTCAGCGGCGGCGCCCGCTACGACCGCTATGACTACTCGCCGACGGTGGACGCGACCTTCGTCGATCCGACCGGAAGCGTGCGCGACCTGCAGTTCTCAGCCCCCAGCTGGCAGCTCGGTGCCGAGTTCCGCTTCCTGCCCGACCACGCCGTGTGGGCCCAGGTCGGCCGTGGTTTCCGCGCGCCCAGCGTGGCCGACCTTTACTCGCCGACCGGCAGCACCGTTGCCTTCGATGCCATCACCGGTGCCCAGGTGCAGTTCGACACGTCTTCGTCCAACCCGGAGCTGGATGCGGAAAAGAGCCTCAACGTGGAGCTGGGCTACCGCTGGAGCACCGACCGTGGCCAGCTGGGTTTCTCGCTGTTCCGCGACCGCTACAGCAACTTCATCGAGACGGTCACCACTGCCCAGGCGTATGCCAACGGCTACCGCACCACCGCGACCGCGCCGATCCAGTACAGCTACAACGCGACGATGCCGATGAACGCCGGCAAGGTCACGGTGAAGGGGGCCGAGCTGGAAGGCCGCTGGCAGTTCAGCGATGCGTGGTCTTCGCGCATTGCCGCCGCTTACAGCGAAGGCGAGAAGGCCAACGGGGACCCGCTTGAAAGCATCGTACCGGCCAGCGTGGTGGTCGGCCTGCGCTACGCGCCATCGCCGGTGTGGAATGTCACCGCCAACCTGACCCATGCGTGGGGCAAGGATGCCGACGATGCCTACACCACCCTGGCCAACGGCACGCGCGAGACGCCGGACTGGGTGGGCAAGGCCGATGGCTATACCGTGCTCGACCTGGTGGGCAGCTGGAACGTCACCGAGCAGCTGCGGGTCAGCGCGGGCGTGTACAACCTGACCGACCGTGAGTACTACCTGTGGCAGCGCGTGCGTGGCGTCTTCGAGGGCACCAACACGTTGTATGGCTACGTCAACGCGGAGGGCATCGGCCGTTACAGCGAGCCGGGCCGCAACGCGCGGGTGACGGTGGCCTACAGCTTCTGACCGAGCCTGCCGGCCGCGGCGCTGCCCGGCGGGCGTAAACGAAGAAGGGACGGAGCTCGCGCTTCGTCCCTTCTGCATTGCAGGCCTGACGGCGCAGGCCGTCAGCTACGCATGGCGCGGATCAGACCGCGCGGCTGCTGCCCTGGCTGCGGCCGCCACCACCACGACGCTGGCCCTGGCCCTGCGCGGCACGCGCCTGGCCGGCACCACCGCCGCCTTCACGACGACCACCGCCGGTCTTCTTCGGGCCGGCATGGGCGTGACGCGGGGCGTCGCCATGCGGGCGACGTGCATGCGAGGTCTTGCGCACGCCACGGTCACCCATATCGCTGTCGGCCTTGCCCGGGGCGCTGTTGCCCCAGCGGATCGGCACCTGCAGCTCGAAGCCCGGCACGTCGCGGATGTCCATGTCGCGGCCCAGCAGGCGCACGATCTGGCGCAGCAGCTTCACTTCATCCTGGGCAACCAGCGAGATCGCTTCGCCGGTGGCACCGTTGCGGCCGGTACGGCCGATGCGGTGCACGTAGTCTTCGGCCACCATCGGCAGGTCGAAGTTGATCACCTTCGGCAGCTCGTTGATGTCGATGCCGCGCGCGGCGATGTCGGTAGCCACCAGCACGGTGACGCGGCCGGCCTTGAAGTCGGCCAGTGCGCGCAGGCGCTGGCCCTGGCTCTTGTTGCCGTGGATCGCGGCAGTCTTGATGCCGGACTTGTCCAGGAACGCGGCCAGCTTGTCGCTGCCGTGCTTGGTGCGGGCGAAGACCAGGGTCTGCTCGCGGCTGTCCTGGGCGAGCAGGTGCAGCAGCAGGTCGCGCTTGCGACCGCCGTCGACCGGGTGCACGCGGTGGGTGATCAGCTCGGCGACGGTGTTCTTCGGCGTGACCTGGATCTGTTCCGGGTTGCGCATGAACTCCAGCGCCAGCTGCTTGATGCTCTCTTCGAAGGTCGCCGAGAACAGCAGGGTCTGGCGGTTCTGCTTGGGCAGCTTGGCCAGGATGCGCTTGATCGACGGCAGGAAGCCCATGTCAAGCATGCGATCGGCTTCGTCCAGCACCAGCACTTCAATGCCGGACAGGTCGATGCTGCGACGCTCGATATGGTCGATCAGGCGGCCCGGGCAGGCCACCAGCAGGTCCACGCCACGGCGCAGGATGTCCAGCTGGTTGCCCATGCCGACGCCGCCGTAGATGCAGGCGCTCGGGATGCGCAGGTACTTGCTGTAGCCGCGCAGGCTGTCGTGCACCTGGGTGGCCAGTTCGCGGGTCGGGGTCAGGATCAGGGCGCGCGGCTTGCGCGGGCCGCCGCTGGACACTTCCTGCGAATTGGTGGCCAGGTGCTGCAGCAGCGGCAGGCCGAAGGCAGCGGTCTTGCCGGTGCCGGTCTGTGCGCCGGCCAGCAGGTCACGGCCGGCCAGGGCGAGCGGGATGGCCTGCTCCTGGATGGCGGTCGGGGTTTCATAGCCCTGCTCGGAAAGCGCACGCAGCAGGAAGGGCGCAAGGCCCAGGGATTCAAAAGACATTCGAGAAAGCTCCAAAAACAGAGAACGCCTGACCGAATGGCCAAGCGGGGGCAGATCGATGAGATCGGCTGACTCGGAGCGTTCCCGTGAACCGCGCTGCGAGAAATTGGGTGCAGCCAGCGCGGAGAGCGCAGGCTGGAATGCGTGACGAACGGCGCCGGAGTGGGGGCGGGCGAGGGGTCGGGTGACCTGGCTCGCCGGCGGTCCCGGAGGGAAACGGACGGCCGCTGCAGACCGGCGAAGTCTAACCGAAGAATGAGATCCGGCGCAAAGGTGCGTGTTCAGGTTGTGCTTCGGTGCAAAAGCCGGATCCGGATGGGGGCCGGGCGGGGAGGCGGTGCGGGGGGACGGCAAAGGCCGCATTCTGCGGGCCTCGTTTCGCGCCATCCATGGCGCTCAACGCCCCCGCACCGCCTCCCCGCCCGGCCCTCTGACAGGTTCCTGGTGTCCGCCGGGTGGGCAGCACCGACGACTACGCCAGGAGCCGCTGCGAACCCTCCCCGCCCGGGCCTCTGACAGGTTCCGGTGCCCTTCGCGCGTGCGACGGCTGCATCAACGCGGCCGGCGTACACTGCCTGCGATGCGGCGGCGCAGCTTTCCGGCGTCGCGGGGGTTTGATTACACTTGAAACTTGTTTGCCACCTCAGCCGGATGTGCCCATGAAGCTTGGTTCTTTGAAGGAAGGCGGCCGCGACGGCACCTTGATCGTCGTTTCGCGTGACCTGCAGCACGGGGTGCGTGCCACCGGTATCGCGGCGACGTTGCAGGCGGCGCTGGAAGACTGGGCGCGCAGCGCGCCGCGGTTGCAGGCGTTGTCGGAGTCGCTGAATGCCGGCGATGCCGATGGGGTCTTCGACATTGATATGCAGGCGCTCGCCTCACCACTGCCGCGCGCCTATGAATTCCTGGATGGCAGTGCCTACCTGCCGCACGTGGCGCGGGTACGCCGGGCACGTGGCGCGGAGGTGCCTGACAGCTTCTATACAGATCCGCTGATGTACCAGGCCACCAGCGCGGGTTTCCACGGTCCGCGCGATGCGGTGAAGGTGGTCAGCGAAGACCACGGCATCGACCTGGAAGCCGAGATCGTGGTGATCACCGATGACGTGCCGATGGCGGTCAGCCCGGAACAGGCGGCCGACCACATCCAGCTGATCGGACTGGTCAATGACGTATCGCTGCGCAACCTGATCCCGGGCGAGCTGGCCAAGGGCTTCGGTTTCCTGCAGTCCAAGCCGCGTTCGGCGTTGTCGCCGGTGTTCGTCACCCCCGATGAGCTCGGTGATGCCTGGCGGGACAGCAAGCTGCACCTGCCGCTGGTGACCCACGTCAACGGCACCTGGTTCGGCGCGCCGGACGCCGGAGTGGACATGCAGTTCAACTTCGGCCAGCTGGTGGCGCACGCGGCAAAGACGCGTCCGCTGAGCGCGGGCACGATCGTCGGTTCGGGCACCATCGCCAACGATGACACCAGCAAGGGCGCGTCGTGTTTCGCCGAACTGCGGACGGTGGAAACGCTGCGCGACGGCAAGCCGAGTACGCCGTTCATGTCCTTCGGTGACGTGGTGCGCATCGAGATGCTGGATGCGAACGGTGCCAGCATTTTCGGCGCCATCGAACAGCGCATCGAGCAGGCTGCCAAGCCGTGAGTGGTGGTGGTGCGGCGGCGGCGGGCGGGCAGGGCGGGATCGTCCTGCATACCTACTGGCGCTCCAGCGCCGCCTACCGGGTGCGCATCGGGCTCAACCTGAAGGGGTTGGCCTGGCAGGCCCACGCGGTGCACCTGGTGCGCGGGGGCGGGGAACAGCATCGCGACAGCTATCACCGGCTGAATCCGCAGGAGCTGGTCCCCACCCTGCAGCATCGTGGGCAGGTGCTGACCCAGTCGATGGCGATCCTGGAATACCTGGACGAGGTGTTTGCCGATCCCCCGCTGCTGCCGGTTGATCCAGTGGCGCGTGCGCGCGTCCGCGCGTTGGCGCAGTTGGTGGCCTGCGATATCCATCCGATCAACAACCTGCGGGTGATGCAGTACTTGGAAGGGCCGCTGCAGCTGGCCGCGGATGCGCGCACGCAGTGGACCCTGCACTGGATGGCCGAAGGGCTGTCGGCGATGGAGACGATGCTGGCGGCCAGCGCCGACACCGGCACGTTCTGCCACGGTGAACAGCCCGGCCTGGCCGATGCCTGCCTGGTGCCCCAGTTGTACAACGCGCATCGCTTCGGGTTGGATCTGGCCGGCTATCCGATCCTGCGCCGCATCGAGGCGGCCTGCCTGGCGCACCCCGCCTTTGACGCCGCCCGCCCCGAAAAGCAACCCGACGCCGCCTGACGAAAAAGGGGACGGAGGGGATTAAGTCGTTTTCAACCGTTTAGGGTCGAAAACGACTTAATCCCCTCCGTCCCCTTTTTTCAGAAGCCGTGCGAGATGGTGGGCTGGCCGGCGGAGAAGTCCGCGTAGGGATCATGCTCGCCGCTGCTGCCTTCGGACAGGCGGAACTTCAGCGCCAGGCCGTCGCGTGAATCGGCCGCGCGCAGCGCTTCTTCGATGTCGACGATGCCGTCCTTGACCATCCGGAACAGGCACTGGTCGAAGCTTTCCATGCCTTCTTCCAGCGAGGCTTCCATGGCCGCCTTGATCTCGTGCACCTGGCCGCGACGCAGCAGGTCGCGGATCATCGGGGTGTTGATCAGCACCTCGGTGGCGGGCAGGCGACGGCCGTCGTGGCCCTTCACCAGGCGCTGGCTGATGACGCCGCGCAGGTTCAGCGACAGGTTCATCAACACGTTGCGGTGGGCGCTTTCCGGGAAGAAGTTGAGGATGCGCTCGATGGTCTGGTCAGCGTTGTTGGAGTGCAGCGTGGCCAGGCACAGGTGCCCGGTTTCGGCAAAGGCGATGGCCGCCTCCATCGTTTCCGCATCCAGGATTTCGCCGATCAGGATCACGTCTGGCGCCTCACGCATCGCGTTCTTCAACGCGTTGTGGAAGGCGTGGGTGTCCAGGCCGACTTCGCGCTGGTTGACGATCGACATCTTGTGCTTGTGCAGGTATTCGATCGGGTCCTCGATGGTGAGGATGTGCCCGGTCGTGGTGCTGTTGCGGTGGTCGATCATCGACGCCAGCGAGGTCGACTTGCCCGAGCCGGTGGACCCCACCACCAGCACCAGGCCACGCGGGGTCATGATGACGTCCTTCAGCACCTGCGGCAGGTTCAGCTCTTCGATGCTGGGAATCCGGCTGCGGATGGCGCGGATGACCATGCCGACTTCGCCGCGCTGCTTGAACACGTTCACGCGGAAGCGCCCGGTGTCGGCCAGGGCGATCGCCATGTTGAGCTCCAGGTCGCGTTCGAACTGGGGCACCTGGCCTTCGTCCATCAGCGAATAGGCGATCTTCTTGACCATGCCCGGCGGCAGGCCGGTGTTGCCCAGCGGGTAAAGCTTGCCTTCAATCTTGATGTAGACCGGCGCGCCGGTCGTTAAAAACATGTCCGAAGCGTTCTTTTCGGTCATCAGCTTCAGGAAGTAGCCGATATCCATCGCGTTTTTCCCCAAAAACGAGTCGCCGACGGCTCAAGTTGCAAGCATGGCATCGGCATGACGACAATGGCCGTGCACAACAACCGGCACGGCCTCCCCAAATGAATCAACGTAGCTTCGCACAAATGCGTCATGGCCTGTATGTGATGGCGTTGGCATTCGCACTCTCCGCCCCCGTCGCGGCGCTCGCCCAGGACGGGGCGCTGGAGCTTTCCCAGGCCCGCCAGGCAGTGGACCGGGCCACCCAGGCAGACGCCGACCAGTACGCCCCGGACCTGATCAACCTGGCCCGGCAAGGGCTGGAGCAGGCCCAGCGTGCCGCCGGTGACCGTCGCGAGCGCAAGAATGCGCCGGTGATGGCACAGCGCGCCGCCGCCGATGCCGACCTGGCCCGCGCACGCAGCGAGGAAGCCACCGCCACCGCGCAGTTGCAGCTGCGCCGCAATGAAGTCAACCAGCTGCAGCGTCAGCTCGAAACCGGGGAAAACCGCTGATGCGCGCACGTTCGATCTACCTCGCCGCCGGCCTGCTGGCCCTGCCGCTGCTGGCCGTCGCCGCCGATGACCCGCTGGTGCTGCAGCTCAACCAGCGCCTGATGGCGATATCGGCCAATCCGGATACGGCCAACCTGAGCGCGTTCGAGCGCATGCAGGCACAGCAGGCGGTCAGCACCTTCAGCACTGCCAAGCGCCGCGACCAGGAACTGACCCGCTACCTGGCCGAGCGCCGGGTGGAGATCGCCGAGACCGCCGTGCGCGCCGCTTTGGCCCAGCGTGAAGTCGACCAGCTGGAGCGGACCCGCAGCGATCTGCTGATCGAGGCCAGCCGTCGTGAGGCCGCGCGTGCCCGGCAGGAGGCCGAGCGCCTGCGCGTACAGGCGCAGATCCAGGCCGAAGAGTCCGAGCGCCTGCGGCTGGCCGCCGAAAGTGAAGTGCTGGCCCGCCAGGACGCCGAAAATGCCCTGACCAGCGTCGCCGGCAAGCAGCAGCAGCGCCTCAGCGCCGCACAGCAGAACGCCGCCAAGCTGGCCCGCGAAGAGGCCGAGCTGGTATCCGGGCAGGCGCTGCCCGCCAGCAAGTTCGACAGCCGCGGTGAAGTGTTCACGCTGACCGGCGATGCCTACGCCAATGGCCAGGCGGCCTTGTCCAACGCGGCGAAGAACCAGGCCAAGGCGCTGGGCGAGTACCTGAACATCGGCCGCAAGGGGCGGGTACGGATCGAGGCCTATGACAATGCCAATGGCGTGGGCCAGCGACGTGCCGAAGCCCTGCGCGATGCGTTGGTTGGTGCAGGCGTGGCCAGCAACCGGATCCAGGTCGCCGGCAAGAAGGCGGCATCCACCCGCGCGCGTTCGGCTGAGGTGATCGTTTCACCTTAAAGTATTGTTTTCGTTAATAAATGCGCGGCGCGTCTCATCTGGCTGAACCACTCGTCGCCGCATGTGCTCTTTTTGTCGCAGGGGGCTTGAACCCCCCCTCCAGCAAGCGTAGGGTCAATCGTCCGGGACGCATTCCGCGGACCGGACGATGGGAGGGCCGGGCCGATGCAATCTGGGCACGAACCGAAACAGGCAGACATCCACGGGCCAGTGTGGAACGCCGGACGGAACGTGGCCTTGTGCGCCGACCGTGCCTTTCTTCCCCCGACAGACGCCCCGTGCCGCCAGGCCGGGGCGTTCGTGTTTCTGCTGAAGGAGGTACATCATGTTTGAAGATCAGTCCCAGAGCGAGATCGAGGCCCGCCGCGCGCGCGATCCGGAATTCCGGACCCTGCATGACGAACACCGGAAGTTGAATCGCCAGTGCATGGATGCCGAACTCGGCGTGTTCGCCGTGAGTGATGTCACCCTGGGCCGGATGAAGCGGGAAAAACTGCTGGCCAAGCAACGTCTCCTGCGCATGCTCGAGACCGCCCCGCAATCTCACTCCTCCCCCTCGCATTGACGCATCCGCGCCCCGTCGGGCGCTCCGGCCAGTGATGGCCACCCTGCTGGCGTGCCGCTGAGGCCGCTACCGCCCGGGCACCGCAGGTCGTGGTGCCCGGGCTGCTGCACCCCGCGTTCCCTGTCGCGGGCGGCGTGGACCTCCTCGTCGGTCCATGTCGTCCGCGCCACTTGGCTTCGACGGTTCATGGGTGCAGCGGCTGGCAATCAAGGCCTACCATCTTCACGCCCATACAGCGGATAATCCAATGTCCGGCCCTGCGCGGCGCGAATCGAAGTCCCCCGAATGCCCATCCATGCTTCCGTCCTCGACCTCATTGGCCAGACCCCCATCGTCAAGGCCCAGCGCCTGGATACCGGCGTCTGCGAGCTGTTCCTGAAGCTCGAAAGTGCCAACCCGGGCGGATCGATCAAGGACCGTATCGGCCTGTCGATGATCGAGGCGGCGGAAAAGCGCGGCGACCTCAAGCCGGGCGCGACGCTGGTCGAGGGCACGGCCGGCAACACCGGCCTGGGCCTGGCCCTGGTGGCCCAGCAGAAGGGCTACAAGCTGGTGCTCGTGGTTCCCGACAAGATGAGCCGGGAAAAGATCTTCAACCTGAAGGCGATGGGCGCCGAAGTGCGCCTGACCCGTTCGGACGTGGCCAAGGGCCACCCGGAGTACTACCAGGACCTGGCCAAGACCATCGCCGACCAGATCCCGGGCGCCTACTTCATCAACCAGTTCGGCAACCCGGACAATCCGGCGGCGCACGAGTTCGGCACCGGCCCGGAAATCCTGGAGCAGATGGGCGGCGACCTGGATGCGATCGTGTTCGGCTGCGGCAGCTCGGGCACCATGACCGGCCTGTCGCGCGCGTTCTCCACGCTGTCGCCCAAGACCGAGCTGGTGCTGGCCGACCCGGTCGGCTCGATCCTGGCCGAGTACATCAACGACGGCGTGCTCAATGACAAGTCCGGCAGCTGGCTGGTCGAAGGCATCGGCGAGGACTTCCTGCCGTCGATCTCCGACTTCAGCCGGGTCAAGAAGGCGTATGCCATCACCGACGCCGAAAGCTTCCACACCGCCCGCGAACTGCTGGGCAAGGAAGGCATCCTGGGCGGTTCGTCCACCGGCACCCTGCTGGCGGCGGCGCTGAAGTACTGCAAGGAACAGACCACGCCGAAGAAGGTGCTGGTGCTGGTCTGCGACACCGGCAACAAGTATCTGTCCAAGATGTACAACGATTACTGGATGCTGGACAACGGCTTCCTGGAGCGCCCGCAGCACGGCGATCTGCGCGACCTGATCCTGCGGCCGTATGGCCAGCGCGACACCGTGGTGATCGGCCCGAACGACCTGCTGACCACCGCCTACCAGCGCATGAAACTGTATGACGTGTCCCAGCTGCCGGTCGTCGATGGCGACACGCTGGTCGGCATCGTCGATGAAAGCGACGTGCTGCTGCACGTGTACGGCGATGAAGCGCGCTTCCGCGACACCGTTTCCACCGCGATGGTCAGCAAGCTGGACCGGCTGGACGTGAAGTCGCCGATCGAGGCGCTGCTGCCGGTGTTCGACCGCGGCCAGGTGGCGATCATCATGGACGGCGATACGTTCCTGGGCTTGATCACCCGCATCGACCTGCTGAACTATCTGCGTCGTCGCGTTCAGTAGGGCGACGTTCGCAGATTTTACGTTCTGAATCCGCATTTATCCGCGTCAAAGGTCATTAAGGCCACGCTGATAGACTCCCGACCCTTCAATGGCGACCGCCTTGGGCGCCCAGCAGGAACTTCTTATATGTCTGAATCTTCAAAGCCGGCCCACGAGCGCGCCCTGTCGCTCGCCACGCTGGCCATCCACGGCGGCCAGTCGCCGGATCCCAGCACCGGCGCGGTGATGCCGCCGATCTACGCGACGTCGACCTATGCGCAGAGCAGCCCGGGCGAGCACCAGGGCTTCGAGTATTCGCGTACCCACAATCCGACCCGCTTCGCCTATGAGCGCTGCGTGGCGTCGCTGGAAGGCGGTTCGCGGGGCTTCGCGTTCGCCTCCGGCATGGCCGCCACCTCCACGGTGATGGAACTGCTGGATGCCGGCAGCCACGTGGTGGCGATGGATGACATCTACGGCGGCACGTTCCGCCTGTTCGAGCGTGTGCGTCGCCGCACCGCCGGGCTGGATTTCAGCTTCGTCGACCTGACCGACCTGGCGGCATTCGAGGCGGCGATCACCCCGGCCACGAAGATGGTCTGGATCGAAACGCCGACCAACCCGATGCTGAAGATCGTCGACATCGCCGCCGTTGCGGCGATCGCCAAGCAGCACGGGCTGATCATCGTGGTCGACAACACCTTCGCCTCGCCGATGCTGCAGCGCCCGCTGGAACTCGGTGCAGACCTGGTGCTGCATTCAGCCACCAAGTACCTCAACGGCCATTCGGACATGGTCGGCGGCATGGTGGTGGTCGGTGACGACACCGGATTGGCCGAACAGATGGCCTTCCTGCAGAACTCGATTGGCGCCGTGCAGGGCCCGTTCGACAGCTTCCTGGCGCTGCGTGGCCTGAAGACGCTGCCGTTGCGCATGAAGGCGCACTGCGCCAATGCGATGGCGCTGGCGCAGTGGCTGGAAACCCAGCCTGGCGTTGAGAAAGTCATCTATCCCGGTTTGGCGAGCCATCCGCAGCACGAACTGGCCACGCGCCAGATGAACGGCTACGGCGGCATCGTGTCGATCGTGCTGAAGGGTGGGTTCGAGGCGGCTAGATTGTTCTGCGAGCGGACCGAGCTGTTTACCCTGGCCGAGTCACTGGGTGGGGTGGAGAGCCTGGTGAACCATCCTGCGGTGATGACGCATGCTTCGATTCCGGTTGAGCGGAGGGAGAAGCTTGGGATCAGCGAGGGGCTGGTCCGGTTGAGTGTCGGGGTCGAGGAATTGGGGGATCTTATGGTGGATCTTGAGAGGGCGCTGCAGGGCGCGACTGCATGAAATCGCGTCGTCTGGAATTGATGTTAAGCCTGACCGGCCGGGACATCCAGAAGAAGTACAAGGACTCGGTACTAGGGGCGCTGTGGGGCGTTCTCGTGCCGCTGATCATGCTGGCGATCTACACCGTCATCTTCAGCGCGATCTTCAATGCGAAATGGAAAGGTATTGAAGTGCATAGCAAGGCCGATTACGCGGTGCTGCTGTTTATCGGACTAATCGTGTACAACATTTTCGCCGAATCATTGGCGCGTGCACCGTCGGCAGTGCTTGGTAGCCCCAACCTTGTGAAGAAGGTGGTGTTTCCCCTGGAGGTGCTCCCGGCGGTCGTTGTCATGTCGTCCCTTTACAACGCTGGCGTAGCCTGCGTTGCCTTGGTGGTCTTCTTGGTCTTCAGCAGCTTCGGACTGCATTGGCAGATAGTGCTGCTGCCGATCCTGATCGTGCCAATGATCGCCCTTACGCTAGGTGTGACATATCTGTTCGCTTCTTTGGGGGTTTTCTTCAGGGATATCGACCAGCTGGCTGGCCTGTTGGCACGCATTCTTCAATATCTGACCCCGGTCCTGTATCCATCGATCATTTTCCCTGACACCGTGGGTCAGTGGATGCGGTTGAGTCCATTGGCGATCTACGTCGAGCAGATCCGCGCGCTGATCGTCGCGGGAACCTTGCCAGACTGGGGATCCTACCTTTGGGCTGTGTGCTGGTCCGGAGCGATCCTGTGGCTCGGATATTGGTGGTTCCAGCGTACCCGGAGGGCTTTCGCAGATGTCGTCTGATGATCTTGTCATCGACCTGGCTGGGATCAGCAAGGTCTTCCATATTTATGAAAAGCCCTCCCAGCGCCTCGCCCAGACCCTGCTACCCCGGCTGGGCCGGCTTCTGCCCGGGGGGTTTGCTGCAAATCTCGCCAACAGCCAGCGCGCGCGCGAGTTCTGGGCGCTGCGCGACGTCAACCTCAGTGTCAAACGGGGCGACGCCGTAGGCATCATTGGCCGTAACGGGTCGGGTAAATCGACTCTGCTGCAGATCATTGCCGGCACGCTGTCGCCTACCACGGGGACCGCACGGGTCAACGGCCGGATTGCAGCATTGCTGGAGCTCGGAAGCGGATTCAATCCAGACTTCACTGGCCGTGAGAATGTCGTACTCAACGGCATGATTCTCGGTCTGACCGAGCGAGAGGTCATGGACCGCTTTGATGCCATCGCTGCGTTCGCAGACATCGGCAGTTTCCTTGACCAGCCGGTGCGCACGTATTCCAGTGGGATGATGCTTCGCTTGGCGTTCGCCGTGCAGACCCAGGTGGAGCCGGACATCCTGATTGTCGATGAGGCGCTTGCGGTAGGTGATGCGCTGTTTCAGAAGCGCTGTTTCCAGCAGATGGAGGCCCTGCGTGCCAACGGTTGCACGCTTTTGCTGGTATCACACGATCAGGAGTCAATACGAACGCTGACAGATCACGCCGTCCTGTTGCGGGACGGATCCGTGCGCTGTGCCGGGCCGTCCTCCGAGGTCGTGTTGGAGTACCGCAAGCACCTGCATGATGATGAACGCGCTTATTACGCATCGGTAACGGCGCAGCATCTCCAGCACGCTCGGAAGATCATCGAGTCGCAAGTGTTGGCCCCAGTCCCGCAGTCCGAGTTGGAAGACGAGCTCCCTGAGGAACCTGCCGCCGCTGATCGACAGATTTCCGACACACTCTCGTTCGGCGATCTTGACTGCCTCATCGAGTCGGTAGCCGTCAAGGACGCAACCGGAGCGGAATGCGCGTACTTCCTGCCGGGGGACACTGTCATCATCGAAGTCACTGCTCGACCACGACGTGATCTTGAAAAGCTCCACGTGAACCTGCGGCTGCGGAACAAAGAGGGAGTCAAGTTGTACTCATGGGGAACGCTGAACCAGGACATGCAACGAAGGGCGAGCGACGGGCCAACCAGCAAAGGCGTATGGGATCGGCTGTTTCCTGCTGACATCCCCTTCGTGGTTCGGTTCGGGTTTGACTGTGCGCTTGGCATGAACTTCTATGAAGTGCAGGCGTCCGTCTCGGAAGAGCTTGATCGCTACGGCGGGTCCCAGAGAATGTTGCACTGGCGCGATGAAGCGGCATTCTTCCAGGTGGGCATGCGGCAGAAGGAATACGTTTTCGGCGGTGTCTGCGATCTGCGGATGCATGCCGAGATCCTCTGAAACGAGCTATAGGGGAAGTGGCATGAGTGATACCGTGAAAGCGACAGATCGCACTCTGGCTCCCGCGCTGCAGCGGTTCGTCGTGGAGCGCTTGCTTTCCTGGCTTCCACCAGGGACGGTCAGGTTGTCAGGCGACATTGACGGAGTGCGAGATGCCCTGCTCGGTGCAGGCGTGAGCATCCAGGTCGAGGGGGAGTTTGCGTCGGCTGTCGTTGCCATCGCAGATGAGCAGGATGAACACAGCGCTCTTGCCAGCATTCCCAAGTGGCTTGAGGGCCGACGTGTGCCAGTCTGTGTAATCATCGTGGGGCAGGGCTTGGATTCGTCACGCCGCGTTTTCTGGGAGAAGGTCTGGATCTCGGCAGGCTGGCGCAAGCACCCGCTGGTTGAGATGGTCGCTCCTTATGGCGAACTTGACACGCTCACCGGACCTTTGATGCTTGCGTTCGAGCCCGTGCCCCCGGAGGCATTGGAGCGATATCCGCTTGCGGCGCTCGTGGCCGAGCGTGATCTGCATACTGACATGACGCGTGAAGCGGGCCGACGTTCCGACGCGCACATGACGCGGTATGCGCAAGCAGGCCAGTTCATCAAAGATGGCGACCGGGTGATTGATGTTGCTTGCGGGCTGGGCTATGGCACTTATCAGCTCGCCAGGATGACGCGTGCATCTTCGTTGCTGGGTATTGATGCCAGTGACTATGCCGCAAGCTACGCCATGGTCAATTTCCCGGCTCCTCCACATGCAGCGTTGCGCTTTTCGGTAGGCGACGCACAGGAACTCGCCTCGCTGGCGGACGGTTCTATTGATTTCGCCGTATCGGTCGAGACCTTGGAGCATCTTCCAGAACCGGATTTGCTGTTGAGTGAGCTCCATCGCGTTCTTGCGCCTGGCGGCCGCGTCTACGCCAGTGTTCCCAATGATTGGTCGGATGACACTGGAGAGGACCCGAACCCATTTCATTTCCATGTCTATGATTGGCCGCGCCTGCATGCGCAGTTCCAGCGCAATGGCTTCACTATCGAAAAGGCGTGGCTGCAGGATGCCGGCGGTGGCCAGAAGCGCCATTTCGCACTTCGATCAATGCTTGAAATAGATCCGCTGACAAGGCCCTCCTCCGACGGTGAATGGTTGCTGGTATTGGCACGTCGATCAGGCGATGTTGAACGCGGGGGCGAAGACGATGCGCTCGCGATCTCGCGTTCGTTGCTCCTCAGTGGCCAGGCCGAAGCGGCTATTGCTTCCCTGGAGGAGCTGGTGGCCGACCGGTCGCTGCCTTTGACCCCGGGCCTTGCGTCTGGTCTCCTTGCCATCGTGCATGCTCGGGCGGGACATCAGGACCGTGCTGCCACTGCATGGACCAACTGCGCCGACTTCCTGCGTCCCTCCCTGGACGATGTTCAGCTGAGGCCAATTGCATCAAGCGTCATTGCACTGGCGTATGCTGCACTGGGTAATCCGGAAAAACCGGTCACCTCCCTTCTGCTGAATCATGCCGAGGCAGCTTCCTGCCTGCGACTGCCGTCGTCCGTGTCCCATTACGACGATCTGCGCGATCGATCCGTTCTCGTGGGCGACACGGCAGACGAGCCACTGAACATGACAGCTTCAGCGGTTCGCAGTACGGTCGAGGCCAAGATATGGCTGGCAGAAAAGTATGCGGAGCATACTTCGCGCATCGCCGAGCTTGAATCCTATACCGCGGAGCTGGAGATCGCCCGACGCTGGCTTGATGGACAGTTCCATGAGCTGACAGAGCAGGTGAAGCAACTGCGTAAAGCGTCCAGCTGACCGCAGGATATAGCGAGCGAATCGATGAATCCCCTTCCTCCCGCTCTAGAGGCGCCCGGGCTCGAACTTGCTGGCGCGGTAGGGCAATTGCTGGCCGATGCTGTATGCACGATCATGGGGCCGACACGCTTGGCGGTCGTCGGCGACGACCCGCTGCAGCTCATGCCTTGTCTGCTTCAGCGAGGTGTCGATGCCTGCGTCGCTGGCGCTGAGACGGGAACTGCGTGGTTGGCCGCGCATCACCCTGGTGTGACCCGATTTCCGAACTTGGAACTGGCGATGCAAGGCAGTAGTGCACTGCGCGCCTGCCTTGTCCATGTTCCGGCCCCGAAGGAGCAATCGGCCTTCTGGTCGGGTCAGCTCCCCGAGCTTGTTCTCGCTGTCATAAGAACGACGGCGCCTGCAAACGTCCGGGAGCAGTGGATACAACGCGGCGCGCAATCAGGCTGGGGCCAGCACCCGCGACAGCTGCTCGCGAGCCGCATCGGCGACGCGCTCGATGCGTTTGGCTATCGCTTGCTGGCCCTCAGCCGCGGAAGCGCTGCGGTCTTGAATCCAGAACAATCGGCAGCCGCGGAATGGGCGGAGCTGGCGGGCAGGTTCGTGCGACCCGGGGATCGTGCGCTCGTGATGCAGCGACCAGAATCGCCAACTGCAAGCATTGTCGAGCAATGCACGCGCGCGGCATGCGTGGATGTCGAAGATCCCTCGGCTTTCGGTGTGCATGAACCTTTCGAGGCGCCAGGCAGGCAACAACCCGTGGATTTCATCCTGGCCGAGCAGCAGAGTGTCCTGACGCTCAGGCAGGTCGCCCGGCTGGCCTGCCACCGCCTGCGCCGGACGGGGCGGATGGCAATCGCAATCGGTGCCGCCGCAGCGGACCCCGCTCTCCTGCAGCGAACACGCGACGCATTGAACGAGGCTGGTTTGATCCCGGAACGGGCGTGGTGGCAAGGTGCCTTCGCAGGCAGTTCGATAGCAGAGTTTGACCTGACGGATTCCACCGTGGAGATTCCCTCGGGGTCAACTGCGCTCTGCGTTGTTGCGTACTGCCCTTCCGGCCTCCCGCTACCTGTCCGGCCTGCTGAAAAGCTCCCGAATATAACCGCATTTGATCGTGATTATGATGATCCCGCAATCGTGCGGTCGATTATTGCGATAGGCCTGAGAATTGAACATCCGGATGTTCGCCGCCGCCTCGCCCGGCAGGCCTTCGAACAGGCCTCCCCCACCAGTGCCGATGCAGGGGCGGCATTGTGTGTCCTCTGCTATGACTGGTTCGAGCGGGGCGAGACTGCGGAAGCGGATATGCTGTTGGGGCAGGTTAATGATTACCTCCAACATGAAGCGGTCAATCCCACCGCCTTCAGATGGCAGGTGTCCCTGGCTTATGTAGCGGCTACGATGTACCAGCGGTTGGGACTGCGAAGCCTTTCGAAAGCGATGTTCGCGCACGTCCTTGCTCTGGATGTTCGCAGGTACAGTCCGCTGCTCGGGACCAAGACGGTGGCTGCGGCGTTGGCACTAGGCTGGATGTGCCACGCCGAAGGCGATCCCGAGAGCGCGCATGCCTTCTGGATCCGTGCATTGGAGGAAGCGCGGCAGATGGCCGCTTTCCCCGACTGGGCGGAGGTCATAGGCAGCTTGGAAGCCCCTGAGACATTCGGCATGCCTGAGCTGGCAGCGCTGATCGATGACGCCGGGCGTGCGGCGGCAGCGCTGCGGGTCACGGGAGAGCCGGGTCGGTCCGCTGCCAAGGGGTGGTCCTTGGCAAATGTCTCAATGGCACAAAGGTCTCGTAGATCCGAGCTGGAAAGCGCTGCCGCGCGGCATTGGGCGACGCAGCTGCAGATAGGCAAGGACTGGCTGGATGCGCAGTACCACGAGCTGTTCGGCCAACTGTCACGCGCGCAGGCTGAACTGGAGCGGGCGGCAGACGACATTGACCGTGGACGTGAATCGTATGCTGGCGTAGTGGCCGCGTATACAATTGCACATAAGGAACATGAGCGCCTGATCGAGATCAAGGATGAAGAGCAGCAAGAACAGCACCGGCAGTGGTCGCAGCGCGTCGATGCCATCGACGCATCTTACGAGGGGCTTCGCGCGGCTTACGTGCTGGCTTCACGCAACCATGCAGCCGACCGTGCAGAATTTGAAACTGACCGAGCCAGATATGCTGCGGACCTTGAATTGAGCGAACGAGCTCGCATTGAGGCGGACGCTGCGCTGGCGGAGATGTCCAGAAATGGAATGCGGGACTTGGCTGAGTTACGCGCGGCGGTGACAGAGCTTGCGAAATTGCTGCCGGACTCGTCTGACGCTCCGGCAGCCCAGGACGACCCCATGCGCATCGTTGAACGGATTTCTTCCGGCATGGACGCGCCACCCGCTCGATGGGTGATGAAATCAACGATAGCTCTGGCCGAGAGGCGGATCAGGAGAGACAAGCGTGGCCATTGATTTAAGCGTCATCATAACATTCCACAAGGAAGGGGTCCTTGCGCACGCTACATTGCGCAGCTATGCCTTGACACGGCAACGCGCCCGCCTTGCTGGATGGAAGATTGAGTTCATACTCGTGCTGGACAATGCAGACGTCGCCACGCGCGACGTGGTCCGGGGGCATCCCGCCTTGGACGGCACAGAGCTGATCGTGGAGTCGCATGCGGGTGATTCCGCGCTCGCGCGGAATGCTGGTGTCGCGAAAGCGACCGGGACTTATCTGGCGACTTTGGATGGCGACGATCTCGTGAGCGGAGACTATCTGGAGCGTCACCTCGAATTCGCCAGGACGCAGAACGGGCGCGTAATCCTGCATCCCGAGTTCGTGGTGAGTTTCGGCATGTATAACGCGTTCAACTGGCAGGTCGATCAGCGCGGAAGGTATTACTCGCGTGACTCCCTGCTCTTCGTCAATCCTTGGATCAGTGCCGTGTTCGGGATGCGCGAGGCATTCCACGAAGTACCCTACGTGCCCTGTTTTCCCGCGACTACGGGGTTCGGGTACGAAGACTGGTACTGGAACTGTGAAACCACCGCGGCCGGTTTCGAGCACCTGATTGTGCCGGGAACTGCCTACTACTATCGACGCAAGTTCAGCGGCTCGGTGAACGAAGCCAGTCGAGCCATGCAGGTCGTCATGCCGCCCTCGCGCCTCTTTGACCTGGGGGGGGGCGCCATGATCCGGCGATTGATAGGGCTTGCCAGGCAAGTCAGCTATCGTCAGCTGCTGCGGAACCCGCGCATGGAGATTGGACGCATCATGGGTTGGATCGCGCGCCGCATGGGGCGGGCGGCCGATGTGGCTGCGCACGGAGCGCCACCGATGCCGGAATGGCTTCAGCAGGAAACCTTCGCTTTGGCGCATATCGAGCCCATGCTGCTAAGCGCTCATGAGGATCTGCGTCAGTATCAGCATTACGGGATACCGATTGTCGCCCGCCCCGGTGAGCTCTACCGGGAGGTGCTGAATCTGGTCGGCAGCGGAAACTTCACCCATGTGATGGTGCTCCCCTGGCTGGTCCCGGGTGGGGCAGATCGAGGCGCGTTGCACCATCTGCGCGCATGGGCCGAGCAGATCGACCCAGAGAACATTCTGGTCCTTACGACCGAGCCGGCCGCATCTCCTTGGGCCAACCGTGTGCCTGACGGCATACGCGTGGTCGAGTTTGGGCGGATAGTGGGTGAAATGGTGTTTGATGGACAGGTCCAATTGCTTACGCGTCTACTTCTACAACTGCAGCCGAAAGTGGTCCACAACATCAACTCGCGACTCATGTGGTCGGCAATAGGCCTGTGCGGACTTGCGTTGCGGCAGAAGACGCGCCTTTATGCATCATTGTTCTGTGACGATTACGTCAGGGACATGATCCCGGTTGGTCACGCGCGCAACCATCTGCGCGACTGCGCGAAGCACCTGGAGACTGTGTTCTGCGACAACAGTGTCTATCCGCTGATCTGGTCGTCGGAGCTTGGCGTGCCGGAAACGCTTTTCACCTTGATGCCCTTCCCGTACGACGGGCCAGCCGTTCCGGAGCGTTCGCCTGATGCGCAGGTTTCGCGGGGTCGGCCCCGTGCGTTGTGGGCGGGACGGTTCGACCGGCAGAAGCGTCCGGATCTGCTACTAGCCATCGTGAATGTCATGCCGGACTGGGATTTTGATGTCCATGGGCGTGCGGTTCTGGGGCCGGAGGACCCGACACTGAGGCAGCTTTCACAGATGCCGAACGTGGTCATGCACGGTGAGTTCGCGCGAGTGGCCGATATCGTCCATCCCGCGCAGACCGCGTATCTCCATACTGCGGCATGGGAGGGTATGCCAACCATCCTCATGGATGTCGCGGCGGCAGGCCTGCCGATCGTCGCACCTGCGGTAGGGGGGGTGATCGACTTCGTCGAAGCCGACGGCCTTGTCGAGGCAGTGAATGACCCCGAAGCATATGCAGCCAAGCTGGAAGCGCTTGCCGCAGATCCATCAGCGGTCGCCCGACGGGTTACCACGCAGGATCGTCGCATGGCCGGCGAGCGCACGTGGGACGCCTTCACGGCGCGACTGCGTAAAGTAACGGGCTATATGGCTGAAACCGAATCGAGGCTCCGCCAGTGATCCTTGGCCGCGGACTCCTTTCCGCTGCGTTCGCTCCGAGGTGGCAAGACGACGAGGATGTACTCGTGATAGCGGCCGGCGTCTCCAATTCGGCGGAGCAAGATGGGGCGCAGTTCGAGAGGGAACATCTCCTGCTTTCACGCTCGTTGTCCGAAACCAGATTCCGGAGGGTCGTGTACTTCGGCAGTTGTGCGGTAGGTAATCCGCATGAACGACGTACACCCTACCTTGAACACAAGGCGCGCATGGAGCGGCTGGTTCGCGAGGACGCTCGCGGACTCGTGCTCCGCCTGCCACAGGTCGTAGGCCTTGGCGGAAATCCAAATACGTTGACCAACTTCCTGCACGCCCGGATCGAATCAGGCGAGCAATTTGATGTCTGGACATTGGCAGAGCGCAATTTGATCGACGTTGCCGATGTAGCGATGATCGGTGAGCACATCATCGAGCACGCGGAAACGTTCTCTTCGGTGGTCGCGGTAGCCGATGTGCAGTCCAGCGCCATGCTGACAATCGTCCACGAGATGGAACGTGTCATGGGTCGCAAGGCGAACTATCACTGCGTGCGACGTGGCGAGCCGCTGGAGATCGACACCAGCGAGTGCGCCATAGCGGCAGAGGCAGTGGGAGTGAAGTTGGGTCCAGGGTACCTCACGCGCCTGCTGAAAAATTACTATGGCTGACACCGTATTTCCATCCACTGCAACCCTTTCAGCTGCTAGTAACTCCCATGCCGATCTCAGGTTGATCTGCGCAGATCGACCACCGTACTGTAATCATGAGCCGACCGGCCACCACGCCTTGCCCAAGCAGCAGATCTTGATGAGAGCCAGATTCTGAAGGTGCCGTTTGGCGCCTCCAGGCGGCTTTATCCCTGGGCCGGCACCAGTTGCCGACGGGTCATCCATACGTTGGACAATGCGAACAGCGTTAGCACCTGTGGGCTGTTCTTGGCCAAGCCGCGATAGCGCACCTTGCTGTAACCAAACTGGCGCTTGATGACCCGGAGGGATGCTCAATCTTCGCGCACATGCTCGCTTTGCAGCTCTCTCAGCGCTCGTGCTGTCGGCGGTCTCGGACGTTCCTGATGGCCTCCACCTTGCCTCGATTCCTGGCGATCAAGAAAGACGCTGTGAAGCCTCAAGCTCGTGCCGCGACTCCGCGCCGGTGTAACCACTACGCCGAGTGCCCGCACCTATCCCTCAAAATGCAGCGCCGGATGCGATGCATCGGGCGTGCTTGCCTCCCTGACAACGGCCGGATCATCCACACCAAAGGTGTCAATCTACCGTAGGACGGGTCACACCACTGACTGCCCTTCCTGGTCGGGTGCATCTCCGGATCACGCGCCTTGTTAGCCCTCTGGGTGGAGCTGGGCGTATGAATGATCGTGGCATCCACGATCATGCTCGAACGCAGGCTCAGGCCTTGATGATGCAGGTGCGCATTGAACGCCTCAAGCATCTTGGCGCCCAGCCCGTGAGTCTCCAGCGACCGGCGGAAGTCCAGAACCG
The DNA here is from genome assembly GCF_031453215.1 of Stenotrophomonas sp. SORGH_AS_0321. Classification (NCBI taxonomy): domain Bacteria; kingdom Pseudomonadati; phylum Pseudomonadota; class Gammaproteobacteria; order Lysobacterales; family Lysobacteraceae; genus Stenotrophomonas; species Stenotrophomonas sp. SORGH_AS_0321. The sequence goes on along the minus strand of NZ_JAVIZG010000001.1, from coordinate 3,535,666 downwards.
TCGTCTCATCAGGAATGCGCTCCAGGCTGTTGATGCCGGCAAATCGGCGCATCACCGCCGTGTCATACAGCGCTTCTTCCATCGTCGGGTCGCTCAGCGCGTACCACTGCTGCAGCAGTGGTACGCGCAGCATTGTCGCCAGCGGATAGGGCTGGCGGCCGCGGCGGCCTGCGATCGGGTAGTGCGGCTCAATCAGCGCCAAAAGTCGTTTCCAGGGAACCCTCGATCGATCTCGTTGAGGAAGAGCTCGCGGCGCCTCTTCGTGCATTAGCGCAAGCCTTTGGCATCACCAAATATCAGCTGAATCCAGGTTCCTTCAATGTGTGTCTGATGGACCTCAGGCTTGCCGGCCAGCGGCCGGCGCTACCATAGGATTTCGTGCAGACTTGTTCCGACCATTCCTATGGCAAGCAGGGTAGGCACTGCAACGTGACGTTCTCAAGGCATGAATGAGGAAGGTCAAACCATTCATAGGCAGACGTAAATTACGTCCGCTGCTTCGTACATTGCATCCTCTGCCGGCCAAGCGCGACGTCGTGCGCACTCGGTAGTGGCTGGATCTACCTGGGTCCACGTCGAGGGAGCCCGCACGCCGGAGGCCTCCATCAACAGCGCAGGACGTGCCCATGGAACGCTCAGTGCGGAGACGTTGAGATCTCCGTCAGTGGTGCGCAGACGACTCGCATGTGTCCAGTTTCCGTTGACGAAGTGCAGTTTCTCCAGTGCATCTTCTCCAAATCTGCGGACCGCATCGTAGGTGATCAGCTGTGCTTTGTTCATGTCCCACCGATTGAGCCGGTGCTGCTCCTGGAGCATGGCTGCGCTGTTCAACACCATCAGCAGCGACGAGCCGAGGAAGCAGGCTGCCGCCATCCGCACGTGCCATCCGTTGCCTGCGAGGATGAGCAATGCGACTGCGGTGGTCCCGATCACAAATCCGCATGCCGATAGCGCGCGCGGGACCGGCCACCAAGTGCCTGAAAGCGCCACAGGTGCAAGTGACATGGCAATCAGCACAATGGTAACGACGAATACCCACAGTGTGGAAAAAGGCGCCCTGAATCCTGCTGCAATCAAAAGCGCTCCTGCCGGCACGATCAAAAGAACTTTTGCCGCACCGGACAAAAGCGGTTCGTCGGACCAAAGAATCTGACGTATTAGTGCGGATACCTGGCCAATGCGCTCATGGATCTGCGAAACGTCCAGCAACTGCCCGCGGGGGTCGCCAGCATTCCCAAGGATCTGCTTGATCACGACGTGAAGAATCAGGTAACAGGCCACGCCGATAATCAGCGGAGCCAGTTGCTTCAGGTCGGAAACGTTGGGCATCCAGGGACGCTGTCGGTCACGCCAGGAAACGATGAGCGACATCGCAACGAAGGCAAGTGTCATCGGGAAGACCAACTGATGTCCGCCCAGGGCAAATGCCATGGCTGCCGAGGACAGTATCAGCGGCGACCTATTGGCGGAACACAATAGGGGCTGTTTGACGTCGATCCGGTAGGCGTAATATAGATGTACCGCCATAAGTACGACATAGACGCTGGCGTTGAACAGGGCCTGGCGGAAAGTGAAGTATTCGCTGAAATATGGGTGAGCACAGATCAGCGCTGCACCAACACACTGCCACGCAACGGGGGTCCGCTCGTCGCCAATCCGGGTTGCCCCGAACGCAACGGCTAGTGGCAGGGCGAGCAGGATCAGAACGGTTGACGGCCAGTAGAAGGTCGGCACGCGCATGTCCAACTCCGTCGCGGCCCATTGCAGCAAGGCCTGGGTATAACGGCCCTGCGAGAGGTAGAAAGTCAGAGACTGATCGAGATTGCTGACGCCGTAATCATCGACGGCGTAGCCGGGCAGCACGGCCATGCCCTTGCTTGCCAGTGTGGCAAGAAACGCAAAAGCCAGTACAAGACCGAATCGTTGCAGTGGGCTGGACGGCAGGTAGAGCAGTGTACGCATGGGCTCGCTTCTCTGATGCGGATTCATGGGTCAGCGCCTCTGGCGAAACGAGAGGTGTTTATGGCCGATGTAGCTGGTGAGTACGGGTACGATCACCCCCACTGCATGCGCTGCGGTTTCAGGATGGTAGTGGAAGCCTGTCAGGGGGAACACCCATCGCGCGAGCAGTAGACTGATGGCCACGGTCTGCAGAATCGCGGCCACGTTAATTAGAACGAACCAGCCTGCCTGGGAACCCAAGGAGTTTTCAGCGCTAGTGAACACGAACAGGCGATTCAGGGTGAACGCGGTCGCCATACCGATGATGTAGGCGATGACGATGGAGGTGACGTACGGTGCGAATAGGCCAAGCAGGATGCGGGATCCGAAGTTGGCACAGGCGGCGATGCCTCCGGCCACAAGAAATCGAATGATCTGCATATGCTTCATCGGGACGCTGCGACCTGCGCCAGCTTTCTGCCTACGTCGATACTCTCATTGATCGAGCGGTCTTCGGGGTAGTAGTACGCCGTGTCAGCCATGTAGAAGCCTTCCAACGGCGTCGCCATGGACGGCAGCATGTCTTGGAAGCCGGGTGGACATATCGTCTGCGCGAACTCATACCGATGGCAGTGGGTTGCCCGTACCCAGTCCGCCTTGAAATCGGGATTGATCATGGGCAGGTAGCCGATAACCTCATCGATAAGTTGCTGATTGGACCATTGCCATTTCGGATGGCTCTTTGGCATGTAGTACGGGGCGTAGACAATATGCTCACCCTCACGCTTGCCGGGATTGAGGTTGCTGTACTCAATTAGCCCGGGGATCGATATCCGGTCATCGCTGATATTCATCCAGAAGTTTTTGCTAAGCGGGTGTGCGAGTTTCAGGATCACGCAGGCAACGGGAATGTTCTCGATTGCCGCAACCGCAGCCGAGAAAGCGTCAGGCAACGCGGGGACCATTGCGGGCACGTATTGGATCGGCGTTGTAGAGACAACGCCGTCGTAGGCCTGCTCACCCGTTGCAGTACGCACTCCAGTGGCGCGGCTACCCTCAGAGGTCACCTGCTGGATAGGCTGTCCAAGGAAAATTTGCCCGCCAAGGCGCCGGATTTCGTCGGCCATTTTCTCCAAGAGTACCGCTGAGCCGCCTTTCAGGTAGCCCATGCTCTCATTGAATAGGTTGCGCCGCGACAGCGCCACGCGTTTGATGCGCGTCCCGATCCACGATGCAGAGAGATTGTCCTGGTACTCGAAGAACTTTAGGGCGAATGCCTTCTCCCACATCACCTTATAGGCTTTAGGGCCGATCCAGCGCGTGATCCAGTCGCGCGCATTCTCCTTGTCCAGCGCCGTCCAGTCCTTGATGCCCTTGGTGTGCATCACGTGCAGGGCGTAGCGGATCTTGTCGACCAGTCCCAGGTGGGGGAAGCCAAGCAACGCAAAGGGTGTTCCCCATTTGTGCAACGTGCCCTGGTAGTAGTAGCCCATCTTTGTATCGGTCCAATGCAGGCGATCAGACAGGGCCAGCTCGTCAAGCAGCTTGAACAACGGGTAGTCGGTCTTGCAGATGAAGTGGTAATAACGTTCGATGCGCAGGCCATCGAAATCGAAGTCAGCCGACATGCCGCCGATACGGTCGTCGCGCTCATAGACGTCGACCTGGTGGCCTTTCTTCAGCAGCTCCAGCGCTGCCATGAGGCCCATGGGGCCACTGCCGATGATGGCGAATTTGCTCATTCGAGAATAGTCCGTCAGTTCCAGTGAGGTCAGCGCTGAAGCACGATGTGGCTGTAGCGTGGGTCGGTGTAGCTTTCGCGGATCGCGTCTTCGAACGGCGTTTGCCGTACGCCGAATACTGCCTCGGTATCGATGCCCGTGAAATCATCCCCCGCGCTCAGCGCCTTCAGTTGATCCGCCGTGAACGGAGGCTTGGCGCTGAAAATCGAGTAGGTACGCAGCAGGAACGCGAAGAAGCCAATCGGGATGTGCACGATCAACGTGCGCAGCTTCTTGACTCGCTTGATCGTCTTGATGATGTCCACGTAATCCACGCGGGTGTCGCCCACGACGTCGAACACCGTGCCATCCGGCTCGATCTCGATGCACTTGGCGATACAGCGGCAGAAGTCGCGTTCGTACAAGGGTTGGCGCATGAAGCGACCGTCGCCGGGTATCGGGAAAACAGGGGTCTTGGCCATGAAGCGCGAGAGCCAGCCCAAGTGCTTGGGGTCGAACCAGCCGAACATCAGGGTGGGCCGCAGCACGCAGTGGCGCTGGCCGCTTGCGACCACCATCGCTTCCTGGTCGCGCTTGGTCGTGGTGTAGTCATCCACGGCGACCGAGTTCACCACCGACGAACTGATATGCACCATGTACGGAACGGCGGCGGCCTTTGTGGCCTCCAGCACATGTGCGGTGGCGGTCAGGTTGTTGCGGACGAATAGATCGGTCGTCTTTCCAGTGATCTGCGCATGTAGTTGCACCGCACACTGGGCTCCCACGAACTCGGAGGCCCACGGCCCCGGCTCAGCCAGGTCGGCCTGGACCACGCGCACGTCAGGATGCAGCGCCTGCAGGATGGCCAGGTTATGCGCATGCTTGTCGATGGCAACCAGCTGGGAATAGCCCTGCTGCTTGAGTTCGACGATGAGATTCTGCCCGACCAGTCCGGCGGCTCCGGTAATGACGATCTTGGCGTTCTTGGCGGTCATCAGAGCTTGATCCTGCGAAAGACGAATTCAGGGATGTTCTTGATCACCATCATGATCGCCCACCAGAAGCCCGGCAGATAGGCAACGGGCCGGCGCCTGTCGATGGCCTTCGCGATGCCGGCTGCGACCTTGTCAGGTGTTGCCCACAGTGCGCCCTTCTTGAAGGCAGCGGTCATTGGGGTGTCGACAAACCCGGGCTTGATCGTCAGCACATTCACGCCGTTGGGGCGCAGCCGCTGTCCCAAGCCGCTCAGGTAAGTACTCACCGCGGCTTTTGCACTGCCGTACAGGTAGTTGCTGGCGCGTCCTCTGTCGCCGGCGACAGAAGAAATCACCGCCAGCGTGCCTCCGGCCTGCAGGCGCTGTGCCACGTCCGCCGCAAGTGCGATCGTCGATGTGCCATTGGTGCCGAACTCGCGCAAGGCCAGTTCCACCGAGGCATCGCAGGCCGCCTGATCCGGCAACGTGCCATGGGCGATGAGCACGGTATCGATGCCGCCAAAGGCGGACCATGCCGCATCCAACGTCGCCGCGTGCATGGAAATGTCATTGACATCCAGCGCGGCCGAAGCCACCTGGTGGGCACCGCGCACCCGCAGGTCGGCAGCGATGTTGTCCAACCGCGCCGCGTTGCGGCCGACCAGGAAAATGGCCGATGCGCGAACGGCATATACCCGGGCAACCGCCTCGGCAATGGCGGAAGTGGCGCCGATGATCAGTATTTTCTGCATGCTTACTCCGTGACCCGGCGCCAGAAGCCGGATGAGAAACGAGGGTCGATGTACTGGGCAAAACGTTCCCATTCGGGATAGGCTTGGCGGAACAGCGTGCCGGACATGCGCGCATCTTTTGCGGCGTAAACCGCACCGCCAGCCTCGGCGACGATCTGGTCAAGCCGATCCAGCATCAGGAACACCTCCGGCCCGTCATTCGGGAAGTCCAGCGCCAGAGTGGTTCCCGGCCGCGGGAAAGACAGCAACCCAGGCGAGGGCCGCGTGCCGAACTCTTTCAGCACGGCAAGGAAGGACCCGCGCCCACTGCGCGAAATTTCGGTGAGCAGCTCGGCGATTGCATCGCGCGCGACCACCGGCGGCAATACGCACTGGTGCTGCAGGAAGCCGCGTGGGCCGTACATGCGATTCCAGTGGTTGATGCCGTCCAGTGGGTAGAAATAGCTTTGGTAATGACTGACATGCCGACGGCGGCGTGCCGGCTGACGCCAGTAGTACATCGTGTTGAACGGGCGCAGCGTCAGCCCATTGACCAGCGATACAGGGGGGACGAAGGGGATGCTTCGTCGCGGGGATGAAGAGGGGGTTGCTGCCTGCGCATCGCCCGGCGCGTGGTCGCCACGCAGGAAATGACCGCGGCCCAGCTGTTTGCCGTTGGCGAGGCAGTCGATCCAGGCAACGGTGTACTCGAAGTCCGCGCCGGACTCCTTGGACAGTGCGAAGAAATCATCCAGGTGATCGAAGCGGATCGACTCGGTTTCGATCCACGGGCCCGGCACCCGCCGCAGCTGCAGCTCGGTCCAGGTGATCAGGCCGGTCAGCCCGAGCCCACCCAGCGTGGCCCCAAATAGTCCAGAGGCATCGTTGGCATCAAGCACGAGCCGGTTGCCGTCGCTGCGCAACAATTCCAGGCGGCGCACATGATGCCCAAAGGTTCCGGCGCGATGGTGGTTCTTGCCGTGCACATCATTACCGATCGCGCCGCCCACCGTGGCGTGGCGCGTGCCGGGAGTGACGGGCAGGAACCAGCCGGCGGGCAGCACCAGCGCGATGATCTCGGCGAGAGTGACGCCCGCTTCGCAGCGGATGACGCCGCTCGAAGCATCGAAATCGATGAAGCGGTCAAGTGACCGGGTCATCAACAGCGTGCCACCAGGATTCAGGCAGCTATCGCCATAACTTCGGCCACTGCCATGCGGCAGCAGGCTTCCATCGGAGGCCGGAAGGACGACCGTCCGGTCGTCCAGCGCGATCCGGGTATGGCTGGCGCGCGGATAGCGCCCCCAGGACTGGCCTGCCTGCGCAGTCATATGGCTGCCAGCACGACCAGTACGCAGAGGGCGATGACGACCTGACTGCCGCGGTCCATGGCCGCGAAAACGATCGGGTCATCATGCATGCCGCCCCTGTGCGCCACGACCCACATGCGGCTGATCCAGTAAAGCAGGATGGGACACAACAGCCAGAGCAGCTTTGGATTGCCATACAGCTGCATGCTTTCCGGACTGTTGATGTACAGGGCGAACACCAGCACACCGATGTAGCCGGCTGCGGTGCCCAGAGACTGCACCAGCGGTAGGTCGGCGACGGAATAGCCGCGTCCCAGGGCGAGGTCCTTGCCATCGGCCAAGGCCGCTGCCAGTTCGGTATAGCGCTTCAGCATCGCCAGGCTGAGGAAGACGAACATCGAGAATGCCAGCAGCCAGAACGAAAGTTCGGAGTCGATCGCTACCGTGCCCCCGATGATCCGCACGGTGTACAGAGCGGCGAGCAGGACCACATCGATCATCACGATCCGCTTAAGCTTCAGCGAGTAACCCAGGGTCATGACGTAATAGCAGAGCAGGACGGCGGCGAAGGCAGGGCTGCATACGAGCGCCAGTGCAAAGCCCAGCACGGTCAGCAGCGGGGCGACCAGCAAGCCGTGCAGCAGGGGAAGCGTTCCCGCCGCGAAGGGACGCCTGCGCTTGCGTGAATGCATGCGGTCCGGTGTCAGGTCCAACAAATCGTTCAACAGGTAAACGCCCGACGCACAAAGGCCGAATGCAAGAAACGCAACGCCAGCGTTAAGCACGGCGTCCGGGTCGAGGAAACGATGGGCGGTGAGCAGGGGCACCAGCACCAGCAGGTTCTTCAGCCACTGGTAGATGCGCAGGGCCTTGATCCAGGCAAGCAGCCCGCCGTTGCGCGCCGGCAGGTGCCCCAATACCCCCGTGTGCCGTGCGGCCTCGCGCGCCAGCGAAGCGCCGTTGTTGACCACGATCGCACCGCCTGCATGCGCCCATACATCCAGATCGACCCGACCATTACCCATATAATCGAAGCCGCGTTCACCAAATCGAGCGACCAGCGCGTCGGCCTTGTTGCGGCCCGACAAGTTAGTCTTCCCATCACTGGCGATGACTTCGTCGAACACCCCGAGGTGATCGGCAATGGGCTGTACCAGGATCAGATCGGAAGCGGTACACAAGACACGAGGGCGCTGGGTCGTCGTCTGCAGGATCTCCAGCACGCGCTCGTCGTAGGGCAGCGTTTCGGCAGGCAACGCGACCCGGGACGCAAGCTGTCGCTTGACCGCCGCTTTGCCACCCAGCAGCCAGAAAGGGATCAGGAACAAGTACAGAGGGTTGCGCGCCAGCAACGCGAGCAACGATTCGTACAGAATGTCCGAACGAAGGAGGGTGCCATCGAGATCAACGCATAGTGGACGATTGGCGGTACTCACGTGCGTCGCGCCTCTTTCTCGTAGCTGATGGCCTGCCGCATGGATAAAAATTCCCCGTCCCTGAAATTCGACTGAATAGTATAAGCCTGTGGTGTGTCAATGGGCGTGTCTTTAAGGTGTCAGCTGCGGACGCGCCACAGGCGGCCCACTTCGAGGCGTGCCACCGCCAGCATGCCCACCAGCACGGCCAGCCACAGACTGGCCAGGCGAATGCCGACGGCCGCAGTGAGCGCGCGGTCCGTATCGACACCTGTCGCGGCCAACATCAGCACGATGGCGGCTTCGGTGGTGCCGACCCCGCCGGGTATGAACGAAAGCGCGCCAATCAGCATCGCCAGCGGGTAGATACCCAATGCAAGATGCATGGCCAGCGAGATTCCAAGTGCGTCACAGAGCAGCCAGAACGCCAGCGCCGTCAACAGCCAGGCGAGCGCGCCCAGCAACGCGGACTCCACGGCCAGCCTGGCGCCCACCAGCGGTGCCAGAGCGCAGGTTCCCTCCACGAGGAAGCTGCCCAGCCGGCGTACCGAAGCACCGGGCAAGCGCGCGACGACACGCCGCGCGAAGGCCCCCAGCGCCGGTGAGAGCGCCAGCGCGGCCACCCCCAGCACCACCATGGCGACGCATCCCACCAGCAGCCCGAACGCAGCGATCAATGTCGCAGCACCGGACGCCAGCATGGTGATGATCAGCAGATCCTGGGCCCGCTCGAAGATGAAGGCGGTCAGCGTGCTGCGTGGCGCGATGCCCTGCCAGCCGAAGTAGCGGATCCGCAACAGTTCGCCCGCCTTGCCCGGGGATGCGGTAAAGGCGAATCCGGCGATGTATCCCCACAATCCCCTCCACCAGGAGACATGGACGGTCTCCAGCCCGCCGAGCAGCAGGCGCCAGCGTTGATAGCGCAGGAGGTAACCAGGGAGTACCAGGGCCGCGCACAGCAGAAGCGGTCCGGCAAGCTGGCGCAGTTGGGAGAACAGGTTGCGTTCGCGGTCCACGTACACCAGCAGCAGGACGTAGACAGCGGCGGTGGTGGCAACCCAGATCGCGGCACGCCCCCGGCGTACCGGCCTTGCCGGTTCCGGAGGCGTACGTGTCTGCATGTTTACAGCGCCGCTTCCAGCTCGGGCAGGAGGGTGAACAGATCCCCCACCAGCCCGATATCGGCAATTTCGAAGATCGGCGAATCCGGATCCTTGTTGATCGCCACGATCGTGCCGGCATCCTTGATGCCGGTCAGGTGTTGGATCGCACCACTGATGCCGATCGCCACATATAGCTCCGGGGCGATGATCTTGCCGGTCTGGCCGACCTGCAGCTCATTGGGCACGTAGCCGGCGTCGACGGCGGCACGCGAGGCACCGACGGCGGCACCCAGCTTGTCCGCCAGCTGGTAGATGACCTTGAAGTTCTCCTCCGAACCGACGCCACGGCCACCGGAGACCACGCGCTTGGCGCTCTGCAGGTCAGGGCGGTCGCTGCTGGCCGCAGCCAGGCCGACGAAGCGGGTATGCGTCGGCAGGCTGGCGTCCACGCTCAGTGCTTCCACGCTGGCGCTGCCGCCTTGGGCGGCTTCAGGCCAGGAGGCGCTGCGCACGGTGGCGACCACGGTCTGGTCGGCCGGGGCTTCGACGGTGATGATCGCATTGCCGGCATAGATCGGGCGCTTGAAGGTGTGGCTGCCCTCAACCGTCATCAGGTCCGACACCTGGGCGACGCCCAGCAGGGCGGCCACGCAGGGCATCAGGTCCTTGCCGAAGGTGGTGGACGGGCCGAACACGTGGCTGTAGCCGGCGGCGGCCTTGGCGATCTGCGGTGCCAGCACCTGCGCGATCGGGTTGGCATTGGCGGCATTGGCCACGGTCAGCACCTTGCTGACACCGTTGATCTTCGCTGCTTCGGCAGCCACGGCGGTCGGATCGGCAGCCAGCACCAGCACGTGCACCTCGGCGCCGCTGATGGCGGTTGCCGCGCTGACGGTCTTGGCGGTGGCAGCGTTGAGCTTGCCGTCGTGGTGCTCGGCGATGACGAGAATCCTGCTCATTAAAGCAACCCCTTCTGCTTGAGTGCGGCCACCAGTTCGGCGGCATCCTTGACCATCACGCCCTTGCTGCGCTTGCCCGGCGCGGCATAGGTGGTGGTCTTCAGGCCATCCACGGCTTCAACGCCGAGGTCGGCCAACTGCAGGGTTTCCAGCGGTTTGGCCTTGGCCTTCATGATGTCGGGCAACTTGATGAAGCGCGGCTCGTTCAGGCGCAGGTCGGTGGTGACCACGGCGGGCAGGTCCACTTCCAGCGTTTCCAGGCCGGCATCGACTTCACGGGTCACCGTGGCCTTGCCCTCGGCGATCTCCAGCTTGCTAGCGAAGGTCGCCTGCGGCCGGCCCCAGATCGTGGCCAGCATCTGGCCGGTCTGGCTGGCGTCGTCATCGATGGCCTGCTTGCCCAGGATGACCAGGCCAGGCTGTTCTTTTTCGATCAGCTTGAGCAGCGCGCGGGCGGCGGTGAGCGGCTGGACGGCCTGGTCGGTGACGATATGGACGGCGCGGTTGGCGCCCATGGCCAGGCCGTTGCGCAGGTGCGCTTGGGCGTCGGCCGGGGCAATGGTGGCGACGATGACTTCGCTGGCGATGCCCTTGTCGCGCAGGCGCAGGGCTTCTTCCAGGGCGATTTCATCGAAGGGATTCGGCGACAGCTTGACGCCATCGGTTACCACGCCGGAACCGTCCGGCTTGACCTGAATGCGGACGTTGTAGTCCACCACGCGCTTGTACGCGACGAGGATTTTCATCTGGTACGGGTCCTTCACTATCGGGGGTCGTCCGGTCCTGGCAACAGCAACCGGTTCGGGGGTGGGACCCCGATTCTAACTGGCGTTTGCCAACCATGCGAATGCGTACGGTGGGTTAGTGGATGCTGCGCTGCGGCATCCGCGCGATACGTTCATTCCGCGAAGGCGCCCTCGACCAGGGGCCGTTGTATCCTTTACTGCTGAATCCCCCGGGCCAAGGAGGCCTGGATATTCATCCCATACAGGAGAACAGGTAGTGCCCACTTGGCTTGTCACCGGCGGCGCCGGATTCATTGGCGGTAATTTCGTCCTCGAAGCAGCAGCCCGCGGCGTGAAGGTCATCAATCTTGATGCCCTGACCTATGCCGGCAACCTGAAGACCCTGAGCAGTCTGGAAGGCAATCCCGACCACGTCTTCGTGGAAGGCGATATCGGTGACGGTGCGCTGGTGTCGCGCCTGCTGGCCGAACACCAGCCGGATGCGGTGCTGAACTTTGCCGCGGAAAGCCACGTCGACCGCTCCATCGACGGCCCGGGCGCGTTCATCCAGACCAATGTGGTCGGCACGCTCGGCCTGCTGGAAGCGGTGCGCGACTACTGGAAGGCGTTGCCGGCCGACAAGGGCGCGGCGTTCCGCTTCCTGCACGTGTCCACCGATGAGGTCTACGGCACCCTCGGCGAGACCGGCAAGTTCAGCGAGACCACGCCGTACGCGCCGAACTCGCCGTACTCGGCGTCCAAGGCGGCGTCGGATCACCTCGTGCGCGCGTTCCACCACACCTACGGGTTGCCGGTGCTGACCACCAACTGTTCGAACAACTATGGTCCGTACCACTTCCCGGAAAAGCTGATCCCGCTGGTGATCGCCAAGGCGCTGGCCGGCGAGCCGCTGCCGGTCTACGGCGATGGCAAGCAGGTGCGTGACTGGCTGTTCGTGTCCGACCACTGTGAAGCGATCCGCACCGTGCTGGCCAAGGGCCGCGTCGGGGAAACCTACAACGTAGGCGGCAACTCCGAGAAACAGAACATCGAAGTGGTACAGGCGATCTGCGCGCTGCTGGATGCGCGTCGTCCGCGCGAAGACGGCCAGCCGCGCAGCAGCCAGATCACCTATGTCACCGACCGCCCGGGCCACGATCGTCGCTATGCGATCGATGCATCCAAGCTGAAGGACGAACTGGGCTGGGAGCCGGCTTACACGTTCGAGCAGGGCATCGGCTTCACTGTCGATTGGTACCTGGACAACCAGGAATGGGTGAACGGCGTGCTTGACGGCAGCTACCGCCTGCAGCGCATCGGCACCACCGCCTGAGCCCACAAGGACCACGTACCCATGACGCAGACGCAGCGTAAAGGCATCATCCTCGCTGGTGGCTCCGGCACCCGGCTGTATCCGATCACCAAGGGCGTCAGCAAGCAGCTGTTGCCGGTGTATGACAAGCCGATGATCTACTACCCGCTCAGCGTGCTGATGCTGGCGGGCATCCGTGAAGTGTTGATCATCAACACCCCGCACGAGCAGGCGCTGTTCAAGCAGCTGCTGGGCGACGGTTCGCAGTGGGGCATGGACATCCAGTACGCCGCGCAGCCGAGCCCCGACGGCCTGGCCCAGGCCTACCTGATCGGCCGCGAATTCCTTGACGGCAAGCCCAGCTGCCTGGTGCTCGGCGACAACGTATTCCATGGCCACGGCCTGACCGACGTGCTGAAGCGTGCTGACGCACGTCCCGACGGTGCCACCGTGTTCGGTTACTGGGTCAATGATCCGGAACGCTACGGCGTGGCCGAGTTCGACAAGGATGGCAAGGTGATCGGCCTGGTCGAAAAGCCGGCCAAGCCGCGTTCGAACTACGCAGTGACCGGTCTGTACTTCTACGATGGCAAGGCGAGTGAGTACGCTGCCGAACTGAAGCCCTCGCCGCGCGGCGAGCTGGAAATCACTGATCTCAACCAACGTTACCTGGACGAGGGTGCATTGCACTTGGAGCCGTTGGGTCGCGGTTACGCGTGGCTGGACACCGGCACCCACCAGTCGCTGCTGGAAGCCTCCAACTTCATTGAAACCATCCAGACCCGCCAAGGCCTGCAGGTGTGCTGCCCTGAGGAGATCGCACTGGGCAACGGCTGGATTGACGTCGCCCAGCTTGAGTCCTTGGCCGCACCGCTCATCAAAAATGCCTACGGCCAGTATCTCCATGCTTTGGCCCAGCGGGGTTCGATTCCGTGAAAATCGTCCAGACTCAGCTCCCAGGATGCGTCGTACTGGAGCCTCGGGTTTTTGGAGACGCCCGCGGATTCTTTTTCGAGGGCTGGAACAAGGAGCGTTTTGAGGCCGAGGGATTGCAGATGGACTTTGTCCAGAGCAACGTCTCGTCGTCCTCACGCGGCGTGCTGCGTGGCCTTCATTACCAGTGGCCTCGGCCGCAGGGAAAGCTGGTCAGCGTTCTGGAGGGTGAGGTCTACGATGTAGCCGTGGATATCCGTCAAGGCTCTCCGACGTTCGGAAAACACGCGTCAGTGATTCTCAGCGCTGAAAATCGGCGGCAGCTCTGGATCCCGGAGGGCTTCGCTCACGGATTCGCGGTGTTGTCCGAGCGCGCTCTGTTCCACTACATGTGCACCGACGTTTACGTGGCGGAGGCGGATTCGGGACTTCGCTGGAACGACGCCGACGTGGCGGTGGACTGGCCGATTTCCAACCCGACGTTGTCGGCAAAGGATGAGGCTGCCCCGTTCCTGAAGGACATCGCCGAAGAGCGCCTGCCGGTGTTCGTCGCATGACGATGCTGGTATTCGGCGGCAACGGCCAGGTCGGGCAGGAGCTGTTGCGTGCGCTGGCCCCGCTGGGCGAGGTGGTGGCGACCACGCGCAACGGCCTGCTGCCGGATGGCCGCACCTGTGAGATTGCAGACTTCAACCAGCCCGATTCGCTGGTTGCGCTGCTGGATCGCGTCCAGCCCCGGACTGTCGTCAACGCTGCTGCCTATACGGCGGTGGACAAGGCGGAACAGGACGTGGAGGCAGCTTTCCGTGCCAATGCCGAATCGCCTGGGGTGATCGCACGCTGGTGCGCGGGTGCGGGCGTACCGTTCGTGCATTACTCCACCGACTATGTCTTCGACGGTGAAGGCACCGCGCCGTACCGTGAAGACCAGCCGACCGCGCCGCTGGGCGTGTACGGCACCAGCAAGCGCGACGGCGAAGATGCGGTGCGCGCAGCTGGCGGGCGCCACCTGATCTTCCGCACGGCGTGGGTGTACGCCTCGCACGGTGCGAATTTCCTGCGCACCATGCTGCGCGTGGGAGCCGAGCGTGATGCGCTGCGCGTGGTGGCCGACCAGGTCGGTACGCCGACCCCGGCGGCGCTGATCGCCGATGTCACCGCGCAGGCCCTGCAGCACGCTGGCGGGCTGTCCGGCACGTGGCACCTGACCGCTTCCGGGCAGACCAGTTGGCATGGGTTCGCCGAGGCGATCTTCGCCGAAGCGCTCGCGCGCGGCGTGCTGGCCAAGGTACCGAGCGTGGAAGCGATCGCCAGCTCGGAGTACCCGACGCCGGCCAAGCGGCCGTCCTGGTCGGTGCTGGACAACCGCCAGTTGACGCAGGATTTCGGCATCGCGCTGCCAGCCTGGCAGGACGGGTTGAAGCGGGTGATCGGCGAGATCGCAGGCTGAAGCCTGGCAAGGGGTCAGAGTCCTTCCGCCATGCGGAAGGACTCTGACCCCGTCGAGCTGACTTACGGTCGGCTACTGCCGACCGTAGGTATCTTCGAAGCGCACGATATCGTCTTCGCCCAGATAGCTGCCGGACTGTACTTCGATCAGCTCCAGCGGCAGGCGTCCTGGGTTACGCAGGCGGTGGGTGACGCCCAGCGGGATGTAGGTGCTCTGGTTTTCGCTGAGCAGCAGCACTTCCTCACCGCGGGTGACCTCGGCGGTCCCGCTCACCACGATCCAGTGTTCGGCGCGGTGGTGGTGCATCTGCAGGCTCAGTGTGCCACCGGGCTTGACCGTGATGCGCTTGACCTGGAAACGCGCACCGTTGTCGATCGAATCGTAGGCGCCCCATGGCCGGTACACCTTGCGGTGCCAGGTGGCTTCGCTGCGCCCTTCGGCCTTCAGCCGGGCCACCACGGCCTTGACCTCCTGCATGCGGTCGCCCTTGCCGACCAGTACCGCATCGTCGGTTTCCACAACGATCACGTCATCCAACCCGACCATCGCCACCAGGCGCTGGCCGTAGGCATACGTGTTGCGGCAGTCGATCGCGATGACATCGCCCTGGTGCGCGTTGCCGTCGCCATCCTGCTGCGATACGTCGCGTAGTGCGGTCCATGATCCGACGTCGTTCCAGCCGGCATCCAGCGGCACCACCACCGCATCGGCGGTCTTCTCCATCACCGCGTAGTCGATGGAATCGGACGGCACGGCGGTGAACGCGTCCTTGTCCAGGCGGGTGAAGTCGGCATCACGGCGGGCCTTGCTCCAGGCGTCGCGGCTGCCGGCCAACATCGCCGGCTGGAAGCGTTCCAGTTCCTGCAGGTAACGCGAGGCCTTGAACAGGAACATGCCGCTGTTCCAGTAGTACTGCCCGCTGGCCACGTAATCGGTGGCCGTGGCGAGGTTCGGCTTTTCGACGAACCGCTCCACCGCGCGGGCGCCTTCGCCTGCGGCCGCCTTGATGTACCCATAGCCGGTTTCCGGGCCGGCAGGCACGATGCCGAAGGTCACCAGCTTGCCGGCTTCGGCGGCACCTGCAGCCTGCTCGACCGCGCGCAGGAAAGCGGCGTTGTCACTGATCACGTGATCCGACGGAAGCACCAGCAGCAGCGCGTCAGCGCCATCGCGCGTGGCCTCCAGAGCCGCCACCGCAATGGCCGGCGCGGTGTTGCGGCCGACCGGTTCAAGGATGATCGCTGCGGGGGACGCACCCACCTGCTGCAACTGTTCGGCGGCGACGAAGCGATGCTCTTCGTTGGCGATGACCAACGGACCGCGCGCGGCGATGGCTTCGACGCGCTTCCACGTGGCCTGCAGCATCGTCAGCTCACTGGCCAGCGGCAGGAACTGCTTCGGATACGCCTCGCGCGACAAGGGCCACAGGCGCGTTCCGGAGCCACCGGACAGGATGACGGGCTGGATGCTGTTCATGGGTGCGGACATCCTGATGTTACTGCTGCAGCAGCGAAGAGATTTCGTCGGTACGCGACTGCAGCAGCGCCGCATCTCCGCGCGTTTCGACGTTCAACCGCAGCAGCGGTTCGGTGTTGGAGCTGCGCAGGTTGAAGCGCCAGTCGCCGAAATCGGCGCTGATGCCATCGGTGTGGTCCAGCGCCGGCGCATGCGAGGCGAAGTGTTCCATCACGCGTGCCACCGATACCTTGGCGTCGGCGACCTTGAAGTTGATTTCACCGCTGCACGGATAGGCCGCCATGCGGTCTTCGACCCAGTCAGCCAGAGACCGGCCGCTTTCGGAAACCAGTGCGGCAATCAGCAGCCAGGGAATCATCCCCGAGTCGGCGTAGGCAAACTCGCGGAAGTAATGGTGGGCGCTCATTTCGCCGCCGTACACCGCATCTTCGGCGCGCATCTTTTCCTTGATGAAAGCGTGGCCGCTCTTGCACAGCACCGGGATGCCGCCGGCCTGTTCGACCATTTCCACGGTATTCCACACCAGTCGCGGATCATGCACGACCTTGCCACCCGGGTGGCGCTTGAGCGCGGCCTGGGCCAGCAGGCCGACCAGGTAATAACCTTCGATGAAACGACCGGTGTGATCGAAGAAGAAGCAGCGGTCGAAGTCGCCATCCCACGCGATGCCGAAATCGGCGCCATGCTCACGCACCGCTTCGGCGGTGGCGGCGCGGTTTTCCGGCAGCAGCGGGTTGGGGATGCCGTTGGGGAAGTTGCCATCCGGCTCGTGGTTGACGCGGATGAACTGCAGCGGCAGGTGCGGGGCGAGCAGGTCGACGATCGCGCCGGCGCCGCCGTTGCCGGCATTGACCACGACCTTCAGCGGCTTCAGTGCGGCGGCGTCGACGTAGGACAGCAGGTGCGCGATGTACGCGCTCTTGTCGTGCTGCTCGCTCTGGCCTGCCTTGGGCGACAGGGCGGCTGCGGTATCGGCCGCCACCGCATCGGAGATCGCGAACAGGCCGGTATCCGAGCTGATCGGGCGCGCCTTTTCGCGCACCAGCTTCATGCCGTTGTAATCCATCGGGTTATGGCTGGCGGTCACCATCACGCCACCGGCCGCGCCCAGGTGATCGGTCTGGAAATAGACTTCCTCGGTACCGCACAGGCCGATGTCGATGACCTCGCGGCCCGCGCCGCGCAGCCCTACGACCAGCGCATCCTGCAGCGCCGCGCTGGTAAGGCGCACGTCGTGGCCGACGACCACGGTTCCCGGCTCCAGCTGATCCGAGAGTGCCACGCCGATACGCCGGGCGAGGTCTTCGTTCAGTTCGTCCGGCACGCGGCCGCGGATGTCATAGGCCTTGAAGGCGGGCAGGGGCATCGGTCACTCCATTGGGGGGTCCAGCTCCGTAGTTTATACGCCGGCGTGTATGGGAATCGTTGTCAGGGCCGCATGCGCCACCACCGCAGCGGGTCATTCATGACCGCGCTACCGCGTCCCCTTACCCTTCTTCGCCGACACGCCCGGAAGCGGCTCCAGCAACGCCTGCAGGTCATCCTCGCTGAAGCCACTCCCCGCCGCACCGCCGTTCTCCAGGATCGAATCAGCCAGCGCCGCCTTCCGCTGCTGAAGTTCGCTGATCCGCTCTTCGATGCTGCCGGCGGCGATCAGGCGATACACGAATACCGGTTTGTCCTGGCCGATCCGATGGGCGCGGTCGCTGGCCTGGTTCTCGGCGGCGGGGTTCCACCAGGGGTCGAAATGGATGACCGTATCGGCAGCTGTCAGATTCAGGCCGACACCGCCCGCCTTCAGGCTGATCAGGAATATCGGTGCCTCCCCCTGCATGAAGCGGCGCACCGGAGTGGCCCGGTCGCGGGTGTCGCCGGTAAGGGTGACGAAGGCCAGGCCGATCTTCTCCAACGCCTGTGCGATCAGCTCCAGCATGCGGGTGAACTGGGAGAACACCAGGATGCGGCGTCCTTCCTCCACCATCTCCGGCAGCAACGTCATAAGCAGGTCAAGCTTGGCCGACCCCCGCGCCCGGGTGGCAGCATCGCTGCCTGCAAGCAGGCGTGGATCGCAGCAGACCTGGCGCAACTTCAGCAGTGCATCGAGCACGACGATGTGGCTCTTGGCCATTCCTTTGCCGGCGACGGCCTCGCGCACCTTCTCCTGCATCGCCGATCGAACTGTTTCATACAGGTCGCGCTGGCCACCCTCCAATGACACGTGGCGAGTGATCACGGTCTTGGGCGGCAGCTCCGTCGCTACCTGGTCCTTGCGTCGGCGCAGGATGAATGGACGCACGCGCTGGGCCAGCAGCTGCGCGCGTTGGCCGTCACCGCTGCGCTCGATCGCATGGCGCCAATGCAGGTTGAAGGTTTTCTCGCTGCCAAGCAGGGCCGGCAGGACAAAGTCGATATGGGTCCACAGCTCGCCCAGGTGGTTTTCCAGTGGCGTGCCGGTCAGGCACAGCCGGTGCCGGCTCTGCAGCGTGCGCAGGGTGATCGCCGCGCGTGCCTTGGTGTTCTTTACCTGCTGGGCTTCGTCGAGGATCAGCAGATGATAGGCGTGCGCCTGCAGCGCGGCCTCATCCCGCCACACCAGCGGATAGGTGGTCAGCACCAGGTCGTGGGCGGGAATCTGTTCGAACAGCGCCTCTCGGGCAGGGCCATGCAGGACCAGCACGCGCAGACCGGGTGCGAAATGCGCGGCCTCCTCCTGCCAGTTGAACAGCAGGGATGTCGGCATGACCACCAGCGCGGGCCGGTCCAGCCGCCCCCCTTCCTTTTCCAGCAGCACGTGCGCCAGGGTCTGCAGCGTCTTGCCCAGTCCCATGTCATCGGCCAGGATACCGCCCAGCTCCTGTTGGCGCAGGTACTGCAGCCACGCCAGCCCGTCCTGTTGATAAGGCCGCAAGGCGGCAGCCAGCCCGATGGGTGCCGCAACCGGTTGTGGCATAGGCTCCTGCAACAGCCGCTGGACCATCGCGCCAGTATCGGTGGCGCCGCGCAGCTGCAGGCTTCGGGATTGTTGCAGGGCCTGCAGGCGTCCCTTGTCGCGTGCGGAAACACGCAGGGGCCCAGCGCCGTTGCCAAACAGGTCGCCGAGCAGGGTCACGACGGGCTTCAGCCGACCCGCCTGGAATGACAGCGCTCCTGCCGTGGGGGAGGCGATCAGGATGCGCTCCTCGTCGTCGATGGCATCCAGCGCGCCCCGCGTCCAGCGCGGATCGGTCTGCAGCAACTGCGCCAGCAGCGGTGCCAGCGGCACCGTCTGGCCATCGATTTCGATGTCCAGCGCTACGTCCAGCCAGCCAGTGCCTGTGTCATCGGGCTGCACATCCCAGAGCACGCTGTCCACCACGGTGATGCGGTGCCGGAAATCCTCCGGGACGGTGACCACCCACCCCAGTTCCTGCAGTCGGGACAGCTCGCGCAGCATGAAGCTGCCCCAGTCGTAGGAGCGCAGGTGAAAGTGGGGCCCGGCCCCGCTGAGCAGCGCTGGTGACTGCGGATGGCGGTGAAGTCCACTGCTGCGCAACTCGTTTTCCCGCCGGGCCTCTTCGGCCGTATCGCGTGGCAGCAGCTCGATCGTTCCGTCCGCACCCCGCACGAAGCGCGAGGGGTCATCGAGGTGCTTGAAATGGTCGCCGTAGGCGAAGGAGACCGTGGCGAATTCCAGCCGCTGCATCTCACCTCTTCGCGCGCCCCACGTCTGCTGTTGCTCTTCGGTATGCAGCATCAGGTGCGGGACCATGCCATCCACCTGGGCGATGGGCATCGCATCGGCGGTGGCCGGCGGCAGGGGCAGGGCAGGATCCAGCTGCTGGAGCATCTGCGCGGTAAGGGCATGCTCGTCGGGCAGCAACGGCGGCAGCCCAAGGAAGGCATCGGCGTCGGCGCTGGCCACCGCCAGTTGCAGCGGACCCGTCTCGCCGGTTCTCTCGTCCAGATAACAGGCGCACTGACCTTCCACCACCCCGTCGGCGTTCCCGTCCACTTGCAGCACCGGCCGGGAGCATGCGCCCAGCTGGCTGTCGGCCGCCTTCCACTCCAGGTGACCTGCGCGAGCGCGGCCCGCGCGCAGGGGCAGCAACTGCCTGGTGCCGGAGTGCTGTACCCAGCCATGGCCGGAGGCCAGAATCATGTCCAGCAACGGCTGCACGGCTACACGCCGGCCGCCCTTGCGCTGCTGGCGCAACCACAGCTGCCCCAGCACAGCAATATCCTGCTGCGAAACATATCCGGGGGGATCGATGATCAGCTCCGGGGTGATGTCGAGCCGCTTCTCGCGCTGCAGCGCGCCGTCGGCCGTCTTCCGCATCCTGTACGCGTGGATGGCCAAGCGGAACTGGAATACGGAAAGGACGAACGCGATGCTTTTCGGGTTCTGCTTTCCCTTGCTCGACCCCGTGCGTACAGCGTGCTGAGCATGCCATTCGGACAGACGGGTAAGCAGCTCTGCGCGAACCGGTTGTGCGTGCTGCGGTAACGTCGCCTCGATTTCCTCGTCTTCGTTATCCTCATCCGGCCCGTGCACGGCACACATCATGACCGCGGCCACATGCTTGCAGTTGTCACCTACCGGGCAGCTGCAGCGGCCGTGGAGGCGACTGTGGGGGCTGCGAAGGCTGGCCTTGACGTTGATCGTTACCCGATAAGGCTGGGTGGCAGCGCCCTCTACCTTGGCATGCAGGAGGTCCCGTTCCATGCGCAGGTCATACACCCTGTCCAGGTAGCCGGCCGCCTTGTGGATCGTGTGCTCGTCGAGCCAGCGATACAGATCATTTTCATCGAACAGGACGGACATCGGCGATCTTTCCAACAGGGCGGCATCTGGCCGCACATCGGGATGCAGGCGTGACCGGGACAGCCAGTCTACGAGCTGTGCCCACTGCGGCAAATGCTGCGCCGCACCCCAGCCGGGGGTCGGGGTGCCGTTAGAATGCCGTCATCATTACCGTGTGGGACAGCAACGCAATGGATAGTTCCGGTACCGGCAGCAAGCGCGATAAACGACATGCCAGCGCGGCGCTCGCCCTGCAGGGCGTGGTCGCCGATGGCCAGACCCTGGCGGTCGGCGGTTTTGGCCTGTGTGGCATCCCGGAGGCCCTGATCGCCGCGCTGCGCGACAGCGGGGTCGGCGGCCTGACGGTAATCTCCAACAATGCCGGCGTGGACGGCTTCGGCCTGGGCCAACTGCTGGCCACCCGACAGATCCGCAAGATGATTTCGTCCTACGTGGGTGAAAACAAGGAGTTCGAACGGCAGTTCCTGGCTGGCGAACTGGAACTCGAATTCAATCCGCAGGGCACCCTGGCCGAGCGGCTGCGCGCCGGCGGGGCCGGTATTCCGGCCTTCTTCACCGCCACCGGCTACGGCACCGTGGTGGCCGAGGGCAAGGAAACCCGCGAGTTCGATGGAC
Organism: Stenotrophomonas sp. SORGH_AS_0321; assembly: GCF_031453215.1. NCBI lineage: Bacteria > Pseudomonadati > Pseudomonadota > Gammaproteobacteria > Lysobacterales > Lysobacteraceae > Stenotrophomonas > Stenotrophomonas sp. SORGH_AS_0321. Next base: position 3,514,200 of record NZ_JAVIZG010000001.1, on the reverse strand, counting down.
GGCACTACGTGATGGAAACTGCGCTGCGCGCCGATGTGGCGCTGGTCAAGGCGTGGAAGGCCGACGAAGCGGGAAACCTGGTATTCCGCCGCACCGCGCGCAACTTCAACCCGGCCTGCGCGATGGCCGGAAAGGTCTGCATCGCCGAAGTGGAAGAGGTGGTCCCGGTAGGCAGCATCGACCCGGACCAGGTGCATCTGCCCGGTATCTACGTGCACCGGATCGTGCATAACCCGACGCCCGAAAAGCGCATCGAACAACGCACCGTGCGCCAGGAGGCGAACTGAGATGGCCTGGACCCGTGACGAGATGGCGGCCCGTGCCGCACGCGAACTGACCGATGGTGCCTACGTGAACCTGGGCATCGGCCTGCCGACCCTGGTGGCCAACCACATTCCCGACGGCGTGGATGTCTGGCTGCAGTCGGAGAACGGCCTGCTCGGCATCGGCCCGTTCCCCACCGAGGCGGAGATCGACGCGGACCTGATCAACGCGGGCAAACAGACCGTTACTGCGCGTGCTGGCGCCAGCTATTTCGGCAGCGATGACAGCTTCGCGATGATCCGCGGCGGCCACGTCAACCTGGCCATCCTCGGCGCCATGCAGGTCACCGACAGCGGCGACCTGGCCAACTGGATGGTGCCGGGCAAGATGGTCAAGGGCATGGGCGGAGCGATGGATCTGGTGGCAGGCGTGCAGCGGGTGGTGGTGCTGATGGAGCACACCGCCAAGAACGGCGAGCACAAGATACTGAAGGAATGCTCGCTGCCGCTGACCGGTGTCGGCGTGGTGGACCGCATCATCACCGACCTGGCGATGTTTGATGTGGCGGGAGACGGGCTGGTGCTGGTGGAAACCGCGCCGGGCGTCGATGAGGCTGAACTGGTGGAAAAGACCGGCGTAGCGTTCAAACGCAGCTGATGGGCACGCTGTTCCCGCAGGATCTGCCTGATGCTGATGTACGCCACCTTGCGGGGTGGCTGCCTCCGGTACAGGCGGATGCTCTGCACGCGACGTTGCTGGAGGCTATCCCGTGGGAAACCCACCGTATCCGCATGTTCGGACGGTGGGTGGATTCGCCGCGGCTGAGTTGCTGGATGGGCGATCCGGATGCACGTTACCGGTACTCCGGTGCAGACTTTCTGCCGCATCCGTGGGCGGATGTGCTGATGCCCGTTCGTGATCGACTGCAGGAGGAACTGGGTACGCGCTTCAACAGCGTGCTGCTCAACCGCTACCGCAGCGGTGCCGACAGCATGGGCTGGCACAGCGACGACGAGCCGGAGCTGGGGCCGCAGCCGGTGATCGCTTCGCTGAGCCTGGGCGCTGCACGCCGGTTCCTGCTGCGCAGGCGCGACCGGCCAGCGGTCAAGCGTGAATTTCTGCTCGCTGAGGGGGACCTGTTCGTGATGGCCGGTAGCACGCAGACCCATTACCAGCATGCGCTGCCAAGATCGCTGCGAGTTCATGCCGAGCGTATCAACCTCACCTTTCGCTGGATCCTGGCAGCGCGCTCGGCTTCTAACGATCAGCAGGGTCAGCGGGAGGATTTAACGAGGTCCACGGCGGCCGATAACACCCCACGTCCGAAACGCCGATAGTTGCCCGAGAACAGCTCGGCGAGTACTAAAGGAAGCCGCCGGACACGCGATCGGGGCAGACGCGAGCGGATTGCCATGTGACCCTGCTTGCACTGGATCACAGCCTGCAGTGACGCCGGTGCGCCCAGTTCCTGCAGCCTCACCAGCAGATCTCCTGACGAGTCCTGCTCAAGATGTATCTGGCGCCTGGCGGCAGGTGACACCGGATCATTTCCACCCAGGCCCAACTGGTTGCCATCATGCAGGCGATAGTCGATCAACATCTGCTCTATGCTGTCGACATCACCGTTGATCGCAGCCAATGTGGCCAGCCATGCGTCGTGAACCCACGTTTTGGCGGGTAGCGGAAGGGCGACAACCAGCAGACGCCTGCGCAGGGCCATGGTGGCGCCGGTTACGAAGTCGCGCTGCAATAGCAGGCGCAGTCCTTCACCGCCATGCATGAGCCGCAGCTGGCGCGCTCCAATGCCCACCGACCGGAACAAGCTTCGCGGCAGCACCTTGCCCTCCCCATCAATCAGCCGCGCATCGCTATGCAGCGCCAGCAGTCCGGGCCGTGCCTCGAACTCGGCACACATGCGTGACAGCTTGTCCGCATGCCAGACATCATCCTGATCGCAGAGGAAGATGACCTCGCCGGTGCACGCACGCAGCGCGCCATCGAAGTTGCGGCGGTAGCCGACATTGCGTTCATTGACCTGCAGGTCCACCACGATACCCAACGCTTCGGCCTTGGGCACGAAGGCTGCCAGGATTTCACCCGTCCCGTCGCTGGACACGTCATCGCGGATGACGATCTGGTCCGGCAGCGGGCGCTGCGTCAACAGGCTGTCCAGCTGCGCCTGCAGGAAGCGCTCGCCGTTGTAGGTGCACATGGCAATGGACGTGGTGAGCGGCATCGGCGGAGTCACGGGTCAGGCAGTTCCGGATTATGACATTGCCTGCCAAGGGCCGCCGGCCAGCCCCGGGCACTACCCAATCACCAGCCCATCAGCGCAGCGACGCGCCGTCCGCATCCTTCTGCCCACTGGTCAGCGCCCAGCCCACCACGTCGGCGGTCAGTGCATTGAGCCCCTTCTCGAAGGCCGCGGTCACCGCCGGCACCTCGGTCGATCCCACCGGCTGCTCCTGGCGGAAGGTGCGGTCGATCACCACCCGCTGGTCGACCACATGGATCAGCTTGGCGTTGATTTCGATGACCACCGTCGGCGTGCGCTGGCCGCGGTAATCCGATTCAAACCGGCGGATGTCGGTGGCCAGGCGGTAATCGGCGCGGATACCGGCCGCCGCGCGACCGACCCCGGCGATCCGGCCGGAGTCCTCGAAACCGCGCAGCAGGGCGTCTTCGATCATGTCGGTGGCCGGCTGCGCCCAGGTCGCGCCCGCGTAGATTTCCAGCTCCGAAGGACTCGGCCGCACGTTGATGCGCGGGCTGTCGACCATGCGCGTGGCGCTCGGCTTGGACAGCACCAGCTGCCAGGCGACGGTCGGCCAGGACGGATCGACCTTCACCTGGACGGCGGGCGAGTAGATGGTCACCGCCTTGCGGTCACCACTGGAGAGGATCGAACAACCGGTCAGGCTGGCCAACAAGGCAGCCGGCAGCAGCAGGCGCGTCACGGACAGGGAGGGCATGCGCTTCATTCGGGTTCGAACTCCTTCGGTGCGTCGCGGCCCAGCAGGTAGCGCGCGGGATTGTTCTCAAGCCGGTCGCTGACCCGGCGCAGGTCGCGGATCAGGCCGCGCAGTTCGGTCAGGGTCGGGCCGAGCTGGCCCAGGCCATCGCTGGCGAAGCTGTTGATGGCCGCGCGGTTCTCGCCGAGGATCGAATCGGCATTGCCGGCGGCCGAATCCATCTTGGTCATCGTGGCGTCGAGCTTCTCGATGATGCCCGGCAGCTGCTGCACCAGGTTCTGGTCCAGCCGCTGGATGGTGCCGTTGGTGGTCTTCAGGGTGTCGTCCAGGCTGCGTGCGGCATTGCGCGCGCTGAGCAGCAGCGCCTGGGTGCCCTGTTTCTGGTCGGCCAGGCCGCCGCTGATCGACTCGATGTTGGCCAGCGTGGCGTTGATGGCGGCCACGTTGCGGTCGCTGAGCACCTGGTCCATGCGTTCGACGATGCGGTTGGCCACGTCGGTGATGTTCTGCAATGCCGAGGGCGTGGTGGGGATGATCGGTGCCGGATCACGGTTGACCGAGGTCAGCGTCGGCGACTGCGGGGTGCCGCCACTGAGCTGGATGATCGAGGGGCCGGTCAGGCTGGTGATGGCCAGCTTGGCGCGGGTATCGGTCTTCACCGGCGTGGTGGAATTGAGGCGGATCTTGGCCACCACCTGGCGCGGGTCATCCGGCACCAGGTTGAGTTCGGTGATCGACCCCACCGCGATGCCGTTGTACTGCACCGGGCTGCCGACGGTCAGGCCGGTGACCGCCTCGCGGAACACCACGCGGTACTCCTGCCACGTGCGGTCGGAGGAATACTTGGCTGCCCACAGGCCGAAGGCCAGCAGGGCCAGGCCGGTGATCAGGGTGAACGCGCCTATCAGCACGTAGTTGGCTTTGGTTTCCATGACTCAGGCACTCTCGGTCTGTTCGCCGCGCGCAGCACGTGCGCGGGGTCCGTGGAAGTATTCCTGGATCCACGGATGGTCCAGTTTCTCGATGTCGGCCAACGGCGCAGTGGCGACGACCTTGCGGTCGGCCAGCACCGCCACCCGGTCACAAATGGCATACAGGGTGTCCAGATCATGTGTGATCAGGAAGACGGTCAGCCCCAACGCTTCCTGCAGGGTCTTGATCAGGCGGTCGAAGGCCGCCGCGCCGATCGGATCCAGGCCCGCGGTGGGTTCGTCCAGGAACAGCAGCGGCGGGTCCAGTGCCAGCGCACGGGCCAGGCCGGCACGCTTGCGCATGCCACCGGACAACTGCGAAGGCAGCTTGTTGATCGCGTCGGCGGGCAGGCCGGCCAGCTTCACCTTCAGCAGCGCCAACTCGTAATGCCAGCGCTCGGGCAGTTCGCGGTGGTGCTCCTTCAACGGGACCTGCACGTTCTCACCGACGGTCAGCGAAGAGAACAGCGCGCCATCCTGGAACAGCACGCCGGTGTTGCGCTGGATGTGCAGGCGGCTTTCGCTGTCGCCCCCACGCGCATCACGGCCAAGCACTTCGATCTGCCCTTCGTCCGGGCTGCGCAGGCCAAGGATGGAGCGCATCAGCACCGACTTGCCGGTGCCCGAACCGCCGACCACGCCGAGGATCTCGCCGCGCCGTACGTCCAGGTCCAGGCCTTCGTGCACGGTCTGGCTGCCGAAGCGGTTGACCAGCCCGCGCACGCGGATGGCCAGCTTCGCGTCGTCTTCGCCGGAGGCGTCGTGGATGTCGTCGGTGTGTTCGTCGTTCACCATCACCAGCCCACCTGCATGAACCACAGCGCCGCGAAGGCGTCGAGGATGATCACCAGCGAAATGGCCTGGACCACGCTGGAAGTGGTGCGCTCACCGACCGACTGCGCGGTGCCTTCCACCTTCAGGCCTTCCAGGCAGCCGATCAGGCCGATCACCAGTGCGAACACCGGGGCCTTGGACAGGCCGACCAGCATGTTGCGCACTTCCATCGTGTCGTACATGCGCGCGATGTACATCTGCGGGGGAATATCCAGGTCGAAGGCGCCGACCGTGATACCCCCTGCCAGGCCGGCGACCATCGCGATGAAGGTCAGCAGCGGCAGGGTGATCAGCAGGGCGACAATGCGCGGCAGCACCAGCAGGTCCATCGGATCCAGGCCCAGCGTCTTCATCGCGTCGATCTCCTCGCGTGCCTTCATCGCACCGATCTGCGCGGTGAACGCGCTGGCGGTGCGGCCGGCCAGCACGATGGCGGTCAGCAGCACCGCGAATTCGCGCAGGAAGGCGATGCTGACCAGCTCGACCACGTAGATCTCCGCGCCGAAGTCGCGCAGGATGGTCGAACCGAGGAAGGCGATCACCGCGCCGACCAGATAGGAAAGCAGGGCCACCAGCGGCACCGCATCCAGCCCGACCTGCTCCATCTGGTGCACGGTGGCGGTCAGCCGGAAACGGCGTGGCTCCTTCAGCAGCCGCGCGCCCTTGACCAGGCTTTCGCCGAGGAAGCTGGCCAGTGCCACGATGTTCTGGCCGGTCGCGTGCATGCTTCGGCCGAGCCGGTCCAGCGCGGCCAGCACGCCGAAATCACGCTTCGGCTTGGGCCGGTCGTCGGCCACCTCTTCGATCGTGCAGACCAGCGCCTGGTGGTCCTCGCGGAACTGCAGCGCGTCCTGGCCCAGGTCGGCGCGGTGGGCCACGCGCAGCAACTGCAGCACGCCGGCCGAATCCAGCTGGTCGATGCCGGTGGCATCGATGGCGGTCAGGGTTTCGGGAACCTCGCGCAGCACCTCGGCGGCCTGCAGGGCAGTGTGCAGCGTCCAGCGACCGGACAGGCGGATGCGGCCCGGTTCATTGGCATCGCGTTCGATCTTGGGGGTCTGGTCGGAGGTCATGGTCGGCATCAAGGATGCAGCATAGCGTGTGCATGTCGCATGCAGCGTAGGTCCAGTCCGAATGTCCTTCTGCACGGGCCGGGGCTGGGTAATACTACCGCGCATGCCTGTAGACGCCTCCCCGATTGCTTCGCCCCCCGCCACCTACGCGCAGCGCGTGGCGTTCGTCTGTGAGATCGCCGGGCGCCTGCACAGCTACGGCACCACCGCCCAGCGCCTGGAGGCCGCCGTGGTGGCCCTGGCCCAGCAGCTCGGGCTGGATTGCGAACCCTGGTCGAACCCGACCGGGATCATCCTCAGCTTCAGTGATCCGGCCAAGGCGATTGGTTCCAGCGACATCACCCGCGTGATCAGGCTGGCGCCCGGCGAAAACGACCTGCATAAACTCAGCGTCGCCGATCGCATTGCCGAAGATGTCGCAAACGGCCGGATGAGCCTGGCCCAAGGACACACTGCGCTGCGCCAGTTGGACGCTGATCCCGGGCTGCGCGGAAAGGTCAAGGAAGTGCTGTCCTACAGCCTGGGCGCGGCCGGCGTGGCCGGGCTCTGGAAACTGCCGTGGCTGGACATCGCCACCGCTGGCGCGATCGGGCTGCTGATCGGCCTGCTGGGGCGCTGGACCAGCAGACGCGCGGCGACCAAGGAGGCCAGTGAAGCGCTGGCGGCGCTGCTGGCGGGGCTGGTCGCCACGCTGGTGGCCACCTATGTCGGCGCGCTCAACCTCAATACCGTGGTGATCGCCTCGCTGGTGATCCTGCTGCCGGGTATGTCGCTGACCAATGCGGTGAACGAGCTGGCCAGCCAGCACTGGGTATCCGGCACGGCGCGGGTGGCCGGGGCGCTGACCACCATCATGAAGCTGACGGTGGGCGCGATGATCGCGGTGACGCTGGCCGATGTGATCGGGCTGGACCCGGTGGTGCGCGCTTCGCGGCCGCAGGGCGCGTGGGTGGAGTGGTCGGCGCTGCTGATCGCGGCGTTCGCCTTCGCGATGCTGTTCAAGGCCAGCCGTCGCGATTTTCCGTGGGTGCTGGCGGCCTGCGTGGCCGGCTATGCGATTTCCAAATTCGCTGGCCATGCGTGGGGGGCGCCGGCGGGGATCTTCCTTTCGGCGATGCTGCTGACGGCGGCGGGCAACCTGTTTGGCCGGCTGGTGCAGCGGCCGGGGGCGATCATCCGCTTGCCGGGCATCATCATGATGGTGCCAGGCAGTACCAGCCTGCGTGGGGTGCTGACGCTGGTGCAGCAGCAGGATGTCGGGGCGGGGCAGGGGGTGTTCCTGACCGTGTTGAACGTGGTGATGGCGCTGGTGGCCGGGTTGTTGTTCGGAAACCTGCTGATTCCGGCGCGGAAGACGCTGTAGGTTTGTGGTTGGCGAACGTGTGGAACCCCCTCGCGGCTGCCAGCCTTTTTTGTCTACGGATAGGGCGTCGGGCGGGTGGGGTCTGCAGGACACGCCGCAAGTACGTCCTTGTAGGCTGCATCGCCGCATCCATGCGGCTCAGCGTCCTGCAGACCCCACCCGCCCGGCGCCCTGACACATTCCGGCGCTGGCTGCCGCGGATGAAAAGAAAGAAGAGCGGTGGGCTGTGGTGGGTGAACGCCGGCGGTCGTGATGGGTGACGACCGTTGGTCGTCACGCTGTTGCGAGCACAAAAAAACGCCGGCTTCGCAGCCGGCGTTTTTCATGATCGCGAGGGGTTTCAGGCCTTCTTGATCAGGTAATCCTCAACCTTCTTGCCCTTGCTGGTCAGCTCGGCCAGCCAGCGCGGCTGCTTGCCGCGGCCGGTCCAGGTTTCCTTGGTGTTGGCCGGGTTGCGGTACTTCGGGGCAACCTTGCCCAGCTTGCGGCCGGCGGTCTTGGACGGTGCCTTGGTCGCGGCCTTGCGGGCGCGCGGTGCCGGTGCGCCGCCGAACAGTTCTTCGATGCTGTAACCCTCGACCTTGGCCAGCTTTTCCAGCTGGGCGCGGACCTTGGTGATCGGGCGACGCTTGGCGACGATGGTCTGCTGCTTCTTGGCGGTGCGGATCAGTGCACCCAGTTCACGGGCCGACAGACCGGTCAGATCAATACTCATGCAGTGCTCCAGACAATATGGAAAGGGTCTGCCAGTCCTTGGCTCGGGCCCAAGAGTAATGTGCATTTACTGCAAGCACAAACAGGAAATAGCACTTTTGGGGTGAACAGCAAAAGAAAAGCCGGGGTTAACCCGGCTTTTATTCTTTTACCCGAGCAGTTTGCGCATCAGGCTGTCGCGATCCAGGCTCTCGGCCTCGCTCGCGCTACGTGAGCGATATTCGAAAGTACCTGCGGCCAGGCCGCGTTCGGAAACCACCACGCGGTGCGGAATGCCGATCAATTCCATGTCGGCGAACATGGCACCGGGGCGCAGGCCGCGGTCGTCCAGTGCGGCATCCAGCCCGCCGGCACGCAGCGATTCCAGCAGCTCGGCAGCGGCGGCGGACACGGCGGCGTCCCCCTTGGGATTGATCACGCACACCACCGCCTGCCACGGCGCCATCGCCTCGGGCCAGACGATGCCGGCCTCGTCGTGGTTCTGTTCAATGGCGGCGGCGACGATGCGCGAGATACCGATGCCGTAGCAGCCCATGCTCAGCACCGCGGCCTTGCCATTTTCATCGAGCACGGTGGCGTTCAACGCCTTCGCATACTGGCGGCCCAGCTGGAAAACGTGGCCCACTTCGATGCCGCGGGCGATCTTCAGCTCGCCGCCGTCGCGGGCGCGGTCACCGGCCTGCACGTTGCGGATATCGGCGATCTCCGGCTCCGGCAGGTCGCGGCCCCAGTTGACGCCGGCGAGGTGGAAACCGACTTCGTTGGCGCCAACGACAAAATCGGCCAGTGCGGCCACTTCCGGGTCAGCGACGACACGGATCGCCTTGGCCGGACCCAGCGGGCCGAGGAATCCGGGCACGCAGCCGAGGTATTCGCTGATTTCCGCCTCGGTGGCAAACCGGTAGTCGGACAGGCCGGGCACCTTGGCCAGTTTGATTTCGTTGACCTCATGGTCACCGCGCACCAGCGCCAGCACGAAGGTTTCGCCGGCCATCAGCGCGACCGATTTGACCGTGCGCTGCAGTGCCAGCCCCAGCAATGCGGCCACGTCTTCGCAGGTCTTCTGGGTCGGGGTTTCAAGCTTGCGCATCGCCTCGCCCGCGGCGGCGCGGGCGGCGGGCTCGGCGGCCACGGCCGCTTCCATGTTCGCCGCATAATCCGAGCCGGTCGAAAACACCAGCGCGTCTTCGCCGGAATCGGCGATGACATGGAATTCCTGCGAAGCATCGCCGCCGATGGCGCCGGAATCGGCCTGCACCATGCGGAAATCGAGCCCCAGCCGGGTGAAGATACGGCTGTAGGCCGCCTTCATGTTTTCGTATTCGCGGACCAGGTCTTCGTCGTGCAGGTGGAAGGAATAGGCGTCCTTCATCAGGAACTCGCGCGCGCGCATCACCCCGAAGCGCGGGCGGATCTCATCGCGGAACTTGGTCTGGATCTGGAAGAAATTGACCGGCAGCTGCTTGTAGCTGGACAGTTCCTGCCGCGCGAAATCAGTCAGCGCTTCTTCGGCGGTGGGGCTGTAGCAGAACTCCTGATCCTTGCGGTCCTTGATCTTCAGCAGCTGCGGGCCGAATTTCTCCCAGCGCCCGGTGGCTTCCCACAGCTCGCGCGGCTGGATGGTCGGGATCTGCAGTTCGACCGCGCCGGCGTTTTCCATTTCCTCGCGGACGATGCGCTCGACCTTGCGCAGCACGCGCAGGCCCAGCGGCGACCAGATATACAGGCCGGAGGCGAGCTTGCGGATCATCCCCGCGCGCAGCATCAGCCGGTGGCTGGTCAGCTCGGCGTCGCTGGGGGTTTCCTTGGTGGTGTGCAGGTGGAACTGGGACAGGCGCATCGTCGGCATCATCTAACGGCGGAAGCCGTTATTCTGCCAGCCCGGCGCCTGTCGTGGGCAGCGGGCGGGATTCAGGCCTGCGGGCAGTAGGCCTTGGCGGCCGCTTCGGCGAGCGCGCGCTGGTTGGCGCGCTGGGTGTCGTCCAGCGCGGTTTCGGCCGTGCCGTCACCATTGGTGTCCTGCATGACCGGACCGCTGCCATCGAGCAGCGCCAGGTTGGCCCGCGCGGTGACGCACTGCGGGGCGAGCGGCGTGTCGGTCGCCGCCGCTGCCGGCAGATTGCCCGGGTCGCGGGTCTGCTGCCGGGTTTCAAAGGCCTTGCCGGCGGGCGGGCTCTCCGAATACTGGGTCACGCCATTGGCGTCCTTCCACTTGTAGACCGGACCGGCAAACGCCGATGCGCTGGCCAACAGCAGGAAACTCAAGCAGAACAGGGTACGCATGGAGACTCCAGGCCTGACCGGCGGGAAAGCGTGATTGCAGCACCGCAGCCGTCGGCTGGCAAGTCGATTAAACTCGGGGCATGGATCCCATCACACCGCCGCCGCCGCGTTCGCGCACCATTTACCTGCTCCCCAACCTGTTCACCACGGCGGGCCTGTTCGCCGGGTTCTACGCGATCATCGCCGCGGCCAACGGTGATTTCGTCTACGCCAGCATCGCGGTGTTCGTGGCCGCGGTCATGGACGGGCTGGATGGCCGGGTCGCCCGTCTGACCGGCACCAGCAGCGAATTCGGCGTGCAGTACGACTCGCTCGCCGACCTGGTCAGCTTCGGCATGGCGCCGGCGCTGGTGATGTACCACTGGGCCCTGTCTTCGCTGAAGTTCGACGGTGAACTGCTGGGCCGCGTCGGCTGGGCGGTCGCCTTCCTGTACGCGGCCTGCGCCGCGCTGCGCCTGGCCCGCTTCAATACCCAGGTGGCGGTGGTGGACAAGCGCTGGTTCGTCGGCTTGGCCAGCCCGGCCGCGGCCGGCCTGATGATGTCCTTCGTCTGGGCCTTCGCCGACGGCACCCTGGGCTGGACCGGTGAGCAGCTGCGCTACGTGGCGCTGGGGGTGACCCTGGTGTCGGCCCTGCTGATGGTCAGCCGGATCCGTTTCTGGAGCTTCAAGGGCGGCGGGGCGAAAGGCCCGCGTGCCGACCGCGTGCCGTTCCTGGTGTTGGCCCTGCTGCCGATCGGTATCGCCATCGCGGTGATCGACCTGCCGCGTGTGTTGCTGGCAGTGGGCGTGATCTACGCGCTGTCCGGGCTGGTGATGTGGGCCATGCAGCGCCTGCGAAAGCGCCCGGACGCGGCGTGAGTACCGACCTGCCCGTCCTGTGGACTCCGGCCCAGCAGGCCTGGCTGCAGGCGATGGGCTACAGCGTGCTGCATGAAGGCACGTTGGCGGCCGAGCTGGAAGCCGCTGCCGCTGCGGTGGCCATGACGCAGGCGATCGAGCCGCAGTCGGTTGAACTGAGCGTCGCCCCGGTGGCATCACGCCCTGCAGTGACCCGGCAGGCGCCGCCGGCACCGCGCACCGCGCCGGAACCGGTTGCCCCGCGCACGCCGGTCGCCCCGCGCCCTGCTGCCGGGGAACAGAGCGACACCGATGCCGCGCCGCGCGCCAACGCTGCACGGCGCCCGTCGGTACGCCTGCCGGATCGCCTGCAGATCGCTCTGCTGCGTGCGTCAGGCTGCAATCCCAATGATCCACAGACGCAGGCCTTGATGGACAGCTGGCCGCTGGACGCCCTGCGCGCCGATCCGGCCGCCAAGCGCGCGCTGTGGCCAACCCTGCGTGCGTTGCGCCGCAAGGGGCGCCAGGCATGAGTGCGGTGGCCCGTCCGGCGCAGGCCAGCGTGCGTGCGCTGCGCGAAAGTGACCTCAACGCAGTGATGGTGATCGAGGAGCGGGGGTACCCGTACCCCTGGACGCGCGGCATCTTCCTGGACTGCCTGCGGGCGGGCTATCCCGGTCTGGCAATGGAAGAGGACGGCCTGCTGGTGGGCTATGCGCTGTTGAGCATCGCCGCCGACGAAGCCCACCTGTTGAACATCTGCGTGGATCCGCTGAACCAGTCCCACGGACGCGGGCGCCAGTTGCTGCGCGCCATCGTCGGCCTGGCCCGTGACCGCGGCGTGCAGCGCGTGTTCCTGGAAGTGCGGCCGACCAATACGCCGGCGCTGTCGCTGTACCACAGCGAAGGATTCAACGAGATCGGTCGTCGTCCGCGTTACTACCCCGCCGCCGATGGCCGCGAGGATGCGCTGGTGATGGCCATCGAACTGGTGGCCGACGACATCGACAGGATGCCGCCGCTGTAAGCCAGGTAGCGCCGAGCCGTGCTCGGCGAGCGCAGCGGGCTGGCTGAAGCGTGTGACGGCCAGCGGCCGTCACTACCGTGGCAGGCGATCAGGTAGCGCCGAGCCGTGCCCGGCGAGCGCAGCGGGCTGGCTGAAGCGTGTGACGGCCAGCGGCCGTCACTACCGTGGCAGGCGATCAGGTAGCGCCGAGCCGTGCTCGGCGAGCGCAGCGGCCGCCCGAAGCGCGGGACGGCCAGCGGCCGTCACTACCGGTGCCGTGCGTTACAGCTTGGCGCGCTGTTCCTGCAGGCCGGCCAGCTGGGTGGTCCATTCGACGAGGCGCACGCGCTCCTGCTCGACCACCGCCGCCGGCACCTTGTCGGTGAACTTGGCCAGCTTGGCCTCGCTCTTTTCCTTTTCGCCCTGCACGCGGGCCAGTTCCTTGTCCAGGCGCGCGCGTTCGGCATCCAGGTCCACCAGCCCTTCCAGCGGCACCAGCAGCTTCAGCTCGCCGACGATCGCCGGGGCCGCCGGGGGGGCGGATTCGCCTTCGGCCAGCCACTGGATGGTGTCCAGTTTCAGCAGGAACGACAGCGAGGCTGCGAAGCGTTCGATGCGCACGCGGTCCTGTTCCAGCCCGGCCTGCAGGCGCAGCGGCACCAACCGGGACGGGGCCACGTTGAGCTCGCTGCGCACGCGGCGCACGGCGCTGATCACCGCCTTCAGCCATTCGACGTCCGCTTCGGCCTGGGCATAGTCACCGGCGAACTCTTCGGCGCTGGGGTAGGGACGCAGCGACAGCGAATCGCCGCCGATGCCCAGGCGCGGCGCCACCTGCTGCCATAGCTGTTCGGTGATGAACGGCGTCAGCGGATGCAGCAGGCGCAGCAGCGCTTCCAGTACGTACAGCACGGTGTGGCGGGTGCTGTCTGCATCGGCCGCGTCGGCGCCGTTCAGGGCCGGCTTGCTCAGCTCCAGGAACCAGTCGCAGAATTCATTCCAGGCGAACTCGTACAGGCACTGCGCCAGCAGGTCGAAACGGTAGGCGGCGAAGTGGCCCTGCGCTTCGGCAGTGGTGGCCGCCAGCCGCGCGAGGATCCAGCGCTCGGCATCGGTGCGAGGCTTGGGCGCGCCTTCGTATGCAGCGCCTTCGGTGTTCATCAGCGCGAAGCGGCTGGCGTTCCATAGCTTGTTGCAGAAGTTCTTGTAGCCCTCGGCGCGGTTCATGTCGAACTTGATGTCGCGGCCGTGGGTGGCCAGCGCGGCGATGGTGAAGCGCAGCGCATCGGCGCCGTGCGCGGCGATGCCGTCCGGGAACTCCTTGCGGGTCGCCTTTTCGATCTTTTCAGCGGCACGCGGCTGCATCAGTCCGCCGGTACGCTTGGCCACCAGGTCCTCGATGGAAATGCCATCGATGATGTCCAGCGGATCCAGCACGTTGCCCTTGGACTTGGACATCTTCTGGCCCTGCCCATCGCGGATCAGGCCGGTGAAGTAGACATCCTTGAACGGCACTTTGCCGGTCAGGTTGTCGGTGGCCATGATCATCCGGGCGACCCAGAAGAAGATGATGTCAAAGCCGGTGACCAGCACCGAGGACGGCAGGTAACGGTCGAAACCGCGCTCGGCCATCGCCTGTTCGTTCGGCCAGCCCAGCGTGGAGAACGGCCACAGCTGCGAGGAGAACCAGGTCTCGAGCACGTCGCTTTCCTGGGTCAGCGCGATCTCGGCGCCCAGCCCGTTGGCGGCGCGCACTTCGGCCTCGTCGCGGCCGACGTAGCAGGTGCCTGCTGCATCGAACCACGCCGGGATGCGGTGGCCCCACCACAGCTGGCGGCTGATGCACCAATCCTGGATGTTGGTCATCCAGTGGCGGTAGGTGTTGATCCAGTTCGGCGGCACGAAGCCGACCGCACCCGGCTTCCCATCGGTCCCTTCGACCAGCTCCAGGCCACGCCGTGCCAGCTCGTCCATCTTCACGAACCACTGGTCGGTCAGGTAGGGCTCGATCACCTGGCCGGTGCGGTCGCCGCGCGGCACCTGCAGCTTGTGCGGCTTGGTTTCCACCAGCACCGCCAGGTCTTCCAGTTCGGCCAGCACGGCCTTGCGCGCGTCGTAGCGGTCCAGCCCGCGGAAACGCTCCGGGGCGTTGTCATTGATCGCCGCCACCGGGGTGAACAGGTTGATCATCGGCAGGTTGTGGCGCAGGCCCACCTGGTAATCGTTGAAATCATGCGCCGGGGTGACCTTGACGACGCCGGTGCCGAAGGCACGGTCGACGTAGTCATCGGCGATGACCGGCACGCTGCGGCCGGTCAGCGGCAGGGTCACGCTGCGCCCGATCAGGTGCAGGTAACGTTCGTCTTCGGGGTGCACCATCACCGCGGTATCGCCGAGCAGGGTCTCCGGGCGGGTGGTCGCCACGACCAGGTAATCGCGGGTTTCGCGCAGCGTTTCCACGCCGTCGGCATCACGCTCGACGTGCTCGTAGGTCAGCCCGTCGTCCAGCGTGTAGGCGATCGACCAGAGGAAACCGTCTTCCTCGGCGCTCTCCACTTCCAGATCGGAAATCGCGGTCTTCAGCACCGGATCCCAGTTGACCAGCCGCTGGCCGCGGTAGATCAGGCCCTGTTCGTGCCAGCGCACGAAGGCTTCGATCACCGCCTGCGACGGCTGTGGGTCCATGGTGAAGGTGCTGCGCGACCAGTCGGCCGACGTGCCGAGGCGGCGCATCTGCCGCTCGATGGTGTCACCGGACTGCTGCTTCCATTCCCACACCTTGCCGATGAACGCTTCGCGGCCCAGCGTGTCGCGCGTCTCGCCGTTGCCTTCCAGCGCCAGGTTGCGGCCGACCACCATCTCGGTGGCGATGCCCGCGTGGTCGGTACCCACCTGCCACAGCGTGTCGTAGCCACGCATGCGGTGGTAGCGCACCAGTGCGTCCATCAGGGTCTGCTGGAAGGCATGGCCCATGTGCAGCGTGCCGGTCACGTTCGGCGGCGGCAGCAGGATGGTGTACGGCTCGCCCTTGCCCGACGGCTTGAAGTGGCCAGCCTTTTCCCAGGCATCGTAGGTGTCCGTTTCAAAGGACGTCGGGTCGTAGCTGGAGTCGAGTCGGGTCATGCGGGGCAACCAGGAGATGTTCGGGGGGAATTCAGGGCGATCGTTCGGCGCATCAAGGGCAGCGCAGGTCCGGCGCCGGCTTACATGTCGTGCTTGGAAAGAGCGTAACCAGCGTCCTTGTACTGCCGCCAGCGTTCGCGCAGCGGCTCGCGTGCGTCCGGGTCGGCCGGCACCACTTCCAGCACGCGCTCGCATTCGCCCATCCAGGGCGTGTCGCGCAGGTTGATCACCAGCGGGCGCGCCGGTTCGACGCCACCGGGCACGGCGATCAGCACCAGCGCCTCTTCTTCATCCATGTCTTCGCCGGCGATCTGGTGCGGGATGTAGGCCTCCGCATCGAAGGACCACAGCAGCTCGTCCAGTTCTTCGGCCTGGACCTGGTCGCGCGCCAGCACCAGGGTGAACAGCCCGGCATCGTTGGCCTTGCGCGCCAGTTCGCAGACCAGGCGCAGCGGCTCGGTCAGGAAGCGGGGCTTGGCAATCAGGTAGAAATCGGCGCGGGGCATGGCGGGGTCCGGGTTGCAGGCGAAGACCCGGTCGAAACCGGGCCGTGTCATGGCCGGCACGGAGGCCGGCCACAGGGCGACAGTGGATCAGGCGCGGGCGACCTGGTCCAGCAGCCACTGGCTCAGCAGCCCGACCGGGCGACCGGTGGCCATGCCGCGCTTGCCTTCGTCGCTGGCCACGCCGGCGATGTCCAGGTGGGCCCAGCGCTGGCCTTCGGTGAAGCGCGCCAGGAAGCAGCCGGCGGTGATCGCACCAGCCCAGCGTCCGCCGATGTTGTAGACGTCGGCAAAGCTGGAATCCAGCATCGGCTGGTATTCGTCCCACAGCGGCAGTCGCCAGGCGCGGTCGAACACGTGCTCGCCGGCGGCCAGCAGTTCGTTGGCCAGGTCGTCGTGCTTGGTCATCAGGCCGGCGGTCTGGTGGCCCAGGGCCACCATGCAGGCGCCGGTCAGGGTGGCCACGTCGACCAGCGCGGCCGGTTCGAAGCGCTGCGCATAGGTCAGCGCGTCGCACAGGATCAGGCGGCCTTCGGCGTCGGTGTTGCCGACTTCGATGGTCTTGCCGGACATCGAGGTAATGACGTCGGACGGGCGGTAGGCATTGCCGTCGATCGCGTTTTCAACCGCCGGCACCACCACGACCAGGTTCAGCGGCAGCTGCGCCTTGACGGTGGCCACGAAGGTGCCGATGACGTTGGCGCCACCGCACATGTCGTACTTCATCTCCTCGATGCCGCCCTGGGTCTTCAGGTTGACGCCACCGGTATCGAAGGTGATGCCCTTGCCGACCAGCACGTAGGGCTTGGCGTCGCCGCCGTTGCTCCACTTCAGCACCACCAGGCGCGGGCGGTTGGCCGAACCGCGGGCGACGGCCAGCAGCGAGCCCATGCCCAGCGCTTCCATCTGTGTCTCGTCCAGGATCTCCGCTTCGGCACCGTCGTGCTCACCGGCGAACTTCACCGCCACGTCGGCCAAATAGGCCGGGTTGCAGAAGTTCGGCGGCAGGTTGCCGAGCTCGCGGGCGAACTCCACGCCGCTGGCGATGGCCTGGCCCTGCAGCAGGGCCTGTTCGTCGCTGCCGGCGATCGCCAGCTGCTGCAGGCCGGCGTCTTCGGCCTTCTTCTTGCCGAAGGTGGCGGTGTAGCGGTAGCTGGCGTGGTCGGCGGCGATGATCGCCTGGCGGATCGCCCAGGCCGCGTCTCGGTTCTTGACGGGCAGGTCGACCAGGGTGAACAGCGCGCTGCGGCTGGCGCCGGTCTTCAGCGCGCGCACGGCGTCGCCAATGGCCTTCAGGTACTGCGGCACGCCGAAGCGGGCGGCATCACCCAGGCCCACCACCAGCACGCGCGGGGCGCTGACGCCCGGCAGGTCGTGCAGCAGGGTGGTGGCACCGGTCTTGCCGGAGACATCGCCGCGCTGGGCAAGGGCGGCCAGGCGACCGCCGCTGGCGGCGTCCAGCGCCTGCGCGGCGGGCGACAGGGAAAGATCGGCGAAGGCGCCGACGACCACGCAGTCGACCCCGGCAGAGGTCGGCGACGCTTGGTTCAGGGTGAATTGCAGGGCCATTGATCAGATTCCGTTGGCATATCCGTACAATCGCGGACCGTTTACGTCCAGCCAGTAGACTGGGCGGACCCGCGAACGAACCTGAGAGTTTAAACCACGGCCCATGTTGAAGCTCGACCGCTATCTATTGGGCGATTTCGTCCAGAGTTTCCTGGCCACCCTGATCGTCCTGCTGGTTGTCAGCGTGGGCGGCGTGCTGGTGGATATCCTTGGCAACATCGCCGATGGGCGCCTGCCTGCCCGCCTGCTGTTCTCACAGCTGGGCCTGCAGTTCATCGTCTACATGCCGCTGATCCTGCCGCTGGCGCTGATGCTGGGCCTGCTGCTGGCGGTCGCCCGGCTGTACCGCGACTCGGAAATGGCGGTCATCACCGCCATCGGCGTGGGCCCGCGGCGCCTGCTCAAACCCTTGCTGCTGCTGGTGCTGCCGGTGGTCGGGCTGATCGGTGCCTGTTCCCTGTGGCTGGGCCCCTGGGCCGACCGCACCAGCGAGCAGATGATCGACCAGGCCAACCGCAGCGTGCTGATGGCCGGCCTGGAGTCGGGGCGCTTCACCAACCTGTCCAACGGCGGGGTGGTGTATCTGTCCTCCATTTCCCCGGACGGCACCGGGCTTGGCCGGGTGTTCATGAACCGCGCCCGCGAGGGCCGCATCGAGGTCGTATCGGCCGCCAGCGGCAAGCTGTTCTTCGAGGGCAAGGACCGCCGCTACCTGCAGTTGAACGACGGCCACCAGATCGAAGGCCCCGCCGACGGCGGCAAGGGCTACCGGCTGGCGACCTTCGCGCGCAACGACGTGGCGATGCCCGACGGCGCGCAGACCCGCCAGTCCGATGACCCGGAACTGCTGCCGACCAGCCAGCTGATCGGCGACAAGCGCCCGCAGGCCAAGGCGCAGCTGCATTCGCGCATCGCCCCCCCGCTGATCGCGCTGGCCTTCGCCCTGCTGACCGTGCCGCTGGCGCGCAGCTCGCCGCGCCAGCAGCGCTACGGCCGGATGATGCTGGCCTTCCTGGCCTACATGGTGGGCATGAACCTGATGTTCATCGGCACCGGCTGGATCGCCGATGGCAAGGTGCCCGATGGGCTCGGCCTGTGGTGGCTGACCCTGCCGCTGCTGGGGCTGGCGATCTGGATGTACCTGCGTGACGGCCACCTGTCGCGCCCGAAGAGAGTGACCGCATGATTCCGCGTCCGATGCGTTTCGATTACTACCTGGGCCGGGCGGTGTTCGGCACCGTGCTGCTGACCTGGGCGGTGCTGGTGGGGCTGGACGTGGTGATGGCCTTCTCCGGCGAGTTCAAGGATGTCGGCAAGAACGGCTATACCCTGGGCCATGCGGCGGCATGGGTGCTGTACACCGTGCCGCGGCGCGCCTACACCTTCTTCCCCACGGCGGCGGTGATCGGCTCGCTGATGGGCCTGGGCCAGTTGGCGGCGACGTCCGAACTGACCGCGCTGCGCGCACTGGGCCTGTCGCGGCGTCGCCTGAGCCTGTCGGTGGCGGTCGCGCTTTCGCTGCTGACCGGCGCGATGGTGATCAGCGGCGAAACGCTCGCCCCGTGGGGGCAGGAGCGCGCCGACAACATCCGCATGAGCGCCAAGCGCGGCGGCGACATGTCCGTGGCCCGCTACGCCGGTGTCTGGGCCCGCGAGGGCGATACCTTCCTCAACGCGCAGGGCGGTGAGGAGCAACTGATCGAGGGCGGTGGCACGCGCCTGGTGCTGCACGACGTGCGCATGTACCGCATCGGCCCGGAGGGCGAGATCGTGTCGCTGACCCATGCCGTCACCGCCGAGCACGATGCGTCTGGCTGGATGCTGAAGCAGGTGCGCCGGGACATTTTCGGCGACCGTTCACTGACGCGCGAGGAAGTGCCAAGCGAGAAGTGGGATTCGCAGCTGGATGCGGCGGCGCTGGCGACCGGTATTTCGCGGCCGCGCAACCTGCGCGCGGCTGACCTGCGTACCAGCATCGAATACCGCGAGCGCAATGGCCTGGATGCGCGTGACTACGAGGATGTGTACTGGAGTCGTTGGTTCTATCCCGTGAACGTGCTGGCGTTGTGCCTGGCGGCGGTGCCGTTCGCGTTCGGTTCGCTGCGCAGCGGTGGCATGGGCAAGCGCTTGTTCCTGGGCATCCTGTTCGCGCTGGGGTTCTGGCTGCTGCAGCTGTTCTTCGGGCGGATGGCCGGTGCGTTGAAGTTTGATTACCGGGTGGCGTACGCACTGCCGCCGATCCTGATGCTGGGCATTTCGGCGATGCTGTTCCGGCGCAAGTCGGGCTGAGGTTTTGTTTGCCGGGCTGCGCCCGGCACCTGCCGAAGCAACAGCAACGTCAAGAGCGCTGGGCTGCATGTGGGTGGGGCGGGGTGGGTTGGCGGGAATCGCCGTGAATCCGTCCCTGGAGGCTCGCCATCCGCATCCATGCGGATGAGCGTTCCCGCCAACCCACCCCGCCCCACCTTCGACAGGTCCGCGGGGGCCTTGGAATCTTCGGTAGCGCCGACCCATGGTCGGCGGATGGTGGGGGGGCGGAGAGATGGGGTCAGAGTCCTTTCGCGCAGCGAAAGGACTCTGACCCCTGCCTTTATTCTTTTTCTATGCGGGTGGCGGCCACCGGAACCTGTCGGGGGTCGGGCGGTGGGGCCATGCGGGCTTGCGCGTGCCCCGCATGGCCTCCGCCCCCCTTCGACAGGTCCGTCGTGGCTTGGGTAGCGCCGACCCATGGTCGGCGGATTGTGGGGGGACGGAGAGATGGGGTCAGAGTCCTTTCGCGACGCGAAAGGACTCTGACCCCTGCCTTTGCTCTTTTATTTTCATCACGCGGGTAGCGGCCACCGGAACCTGTCGGGGGTCGGGCGGTGGGGCTGGGCGGGGGCATTGAGCGCCATGGATGGCGCGAAACGAGGCCCGCATGGATGCAGTTTTTGCCGTCCCCCGACCAGCCCCACCGCCCGGCCCCACCCCAGAAGCCGCTCATCAACCGAAACCCGCGAGGGGGTCTCACCCGTTCGACCCACCCACGCCGCCGGCAAGCGCCATGAAATTCGCCTCGACCGGCGTCCGCGGCGCAGGGCACAGGCCGTCCGGGGCAGACATATCACGCGACATCCAGTCGTCCACCACGCCGCCCAGCAGATCGATCCGCATCGGCAGGGTGATGTGATCTTCGCCGCGCATTTCGATGTAATGCGCACGCGGACTCGCCTGCGCCAGCCGACGCCCCTGGTCCACGCGGATATGCTGGTCCTGGTCACCGTGCAGCAGCAGCACGCAGGCGCGGCTGGCGGCCACCGCACGGCTGACGTCCACCTGGTCCAGGTCCACCCCCAACCGCCGGTTGGCTGCGGCGATCACCGCGTCCATGTCCTGGTCGGCATACCGCCAGCGGGCATACGCTGCCACCGCCTGCGCCTGCCAGCCATGCGGCTGGCTGGCCAGCAGGTGCGGGATCATGCTGCGGATCGCATCGCCGGCGTTGGCAAAGGACTCCATCGCCACGACGCCCTGTACGGCGCCGCCCAGCTTCTCGGCGGCGAACAGCGCGGTCGCCGCGCCGTAGGACACCCCGAACAGATACAACGGGCCCTGCACCTCACCGCGGGCGCGCAAGGCACGGATCACCTCGATCACCTCGTCCGATTCCACCGTTCCATACCCCGCCGGGCCACCGCCCGAGTGACCATGGTTGCGCAGGTCGATGGTGATGACGCGGTAGCCGGACTGGGCCAGCTGCAGCGACCACGGCAGCATCGCATCGCCACTCATCATCCAGCCGTGCAGCACCACCACGGTGCCGCGCGGCGCCTGCGCATGGAACGGCCGCGGCGGCTCCAGCCGCAGGTCCATGTCCACCGGCTCACCGCCTTCATGGCGCGGGCGCGCATAGCGGTAGCGCAGGCCATAGTCGCCGGCATCGAAAGCGCGCCAGAACAGGCGCACGTGTTCGCGGCTGGTGATGTAGCCACTGCGGTTGGGCAGGGTGGCAATGGTGGCTGCGATATGGGCCTGGTCAAGCAACGGCGAAGCGCCACCGGGCGACACCAGGCGTTCGCTCAGCGAGGTGGAAGCAGTAGGAGAGCAGGCGGCCAGCCACAGGCACGCGCAGGCCAGCAGCAGGCGCATCATCATCACGACATTGAACGGATTGGCCGCACAGGCTACGCAGCGTGCCGCCCTGCGATCTATCGCGGATCGATTGCAGCTTGATGACAGTGAGGCGTTGGTTCAGCCAAGCCGCCGGACCTCAGCGCCTAGGCCGGCGGATCATCCGCGTGCCGCTGGCGCGGTCGTGCCAGGTCAGCCGGTCGCGGTCGACCAAGGCCCACCAGAAGCCCAGTCCGGCCAGGCCCAAGGACACACTGGCAACCGCATAGCGCGCCCACAACGCGCGCAGTGATGGCGCCTGCGCATCATCGCCAGTGACCGCGATCCGCCACGGCCGCATGCCCAGGGTCTGGCCGCCGCGGCGCCAGCTCCAGGTGGCGTACAGGCCGGTCAGCACCCAGCAGCACGCCCACAGCGCCCACTGCCAGCGGCTGAAAGGGGCGATGTTTTCGTGCGTGGCATGGCCGGTGGCGGTGAACGCGATGACGAACAGCGATCCGGCCAGCATCCACAACGCAAGCGCCGGGAACAGGTCGTACAGCAAGGCGAGCAGGCGCCAGCCCAGCAGCGCGGCAGGGCGCACGGCGGTAGCAGCAGGGGCGGCGGGGGCATCATGCGGATCAGCCATGCGAGGAAGCATACGCAATGCTGGTGGGGTGCGCTGCGCGCCGCGTATCCTGCCCGCATGTCCGTTGCTTCCACACCCGCAGAACGCCGCCAGCTGGTCCAGGCGCTACCCGAACTGGATGCCGCCGATTCGGTGGCGATCACCCGGTTCCTGGATGCGGCCTGGGCCGAACATGGCCTGGCACGGGCCAGCGTGGACAGCTACCGGCGCGACCTGGAAGGGCTGGCGCGCTGGCGTAGTGGAAAGGTCGGCGGCCTTGTCGGCGTCGATCGCGCCGGGTTGTTCGACTATCTGGCCTGGCGTACCCGCCACGGCTGGTCCCCGCGCAGCAACGCCCGCCTGCTGTCGGCCCTGCGCGCGTTCTTCGCCGACAGCGTACGCCGGGGTGCCCGCAGCGATGACCCGACCGCGCTGCTGGACCCACCGAAACTGCCACGGCTGCTGCCCAAGGCACTGGCGGAAAGCCAGATCGATGCGCTGCTGGCGGCCCCCGACGTGGATACGGCGCTGGGCCTGCGCGACCGCGCGATGCTGGAACTGATGTACGCCGCCGGCCTGCGCGTCAGCGAACTGGTGGGCCTGCCGGCCACCGCGGTGAATCTGCGCCAGGGCGTGCTGCGCGTAACCGGCAAGGGCAGCAAGGAGCGCCTGGTGCCGCTGGGTGAAGAGTCGCAGCACTGGCTGGAGCGTTACCTGCAGCAAGCCCGGCCGCAGTTGGCGAACAAACGCAGCGTGCCCGCCGACGCCAGCGGCCAGGTGCCGTTATTCATTGAACCGAGCCTGCGCCCGCCCAGCCGGCAGGCGTTCTGGCACCTGGTCAAGCGCTATGCGGTGGTGGCTGGCATCGATATCGCGCGGATCAGTCCCCACGCACTGCGCCACAGCTTCGCGACCCATCTGCTCAACCGCGGGGCCGACCTGCGCGCGCTGCAGATGCTGCTTGGCCACAGCTCGCTGTCCACCACCCAGATCTACACGCTGGTGGCGCGCGAGCACCTGCAGAAGCTGCACGCCAGGCACCATCCGCGCGGCTGATCGGTCAGGCGTCGCTGGAGCCGGAGGATGCGCTGCGCCGGAACGCATGGGCGGCCTTGTCGTTGGCCTTGATGAGGACATCGACCGCTTCACCTTCAAGGCGCTGGGCGTGGCGTTCGAGCAGCGCACGCGCTTCGGCATCGCCAGGCCGCGACGCCGGCGGGGCGTGATGGCGGAGGTACTGAAGGAGTTCGAACGTGCGGCGGCAGCGCTGCTCCGGCAGGGTAGCGTCGGCCAGGCCCGGGGGCAGGGCGTCGTCCACGGCCGCCGCGACGGCTGCGCTGAAGGCCGCGTACGCCGGCGGTGCCGCGCCGGGCCGCCAGAACGCGTCCGTGATTCGTTCCCATGACGGCGGAACCTGGAAGTCGGCAGCGGCTTGCGGCGGCGTTTCGCTGCGTAGTCGCAGCGCGTCGACGGTGGCCTGCAGCAGCTGATGGACGTAGGGCGAGGCCTCGCTTGCAGCGGCATGGCGGTGCGATGCACCGACGAAGGCGAGGATCTGCCGCATGGCATCACGTTCGATATGCGGCAGCTGATCCGGTGCACAGCCGGCGTCCAGTGCTTCGTGGTGGGCCTGCAGGCGGACCTGCGCGGCCAGTTCACCGACAGTCACCAGGTGCCCCTTCCACACCGCGTCGGCCAGCATGGTGCGTGCCCGGGCGCGCACCGTATCCGGTGCCAGCAGCGTAGCCACCTTTTCCCTGGCTGCACCGTCGGATCGGCAGTACGCGCGCAGCAATACGCTGCGGAACGCCGTGGCGGTCTGGACCGGTCGGCGTGCGGGCGATACATCCCTGTCGGCTTCCGGCGTCCGCCGGGCATTGAGGAGGACCTCATGGCTGGCCAGGCGGGCTGCCTGCCGCTGCAGCTTTTCCAGGCTCAGGTGTCCGCGGCTGAAGCGCTCTGCAAGCTGCTGCTCCCGGTTGTTGATGCCGATCAGCGCGGCAGTGAAACGCGAAGGCGAGTAATGGGTTCTGGCCAGCTCCACCTTGGCGCTGAGCTGACGGAGCATGTTCGCCCGGAACATCAATCCGAGCTGGCTGAGGATCTGCATGGAGGCGCCCCGTATTGTTTTGCAAAGAGCATGCGGCAGGCGTTTCATCAAAGCTTCCATCAATCGCTCAGGCGATTGCGACACCGGCAGCCCATCGCACGACGCTCAGCCCTGCTGTGCGAGAATCTGCTTTCCTCATGATCCCGCGGGCCCCCGATGTTCCGAGTTCTTACTGCCGCTCTGTTCGGCATGCTCAGCCTCAGTGCGTGCGCGCAGCCCGCGCCGCCGGCCGCGAAAACGACGACGGCCTCCGCCGCGTCGCCACGCGGTGGTGCGGAACAGAGTGTCCGTGCCGCATTGACCCAGCTGGATCCCAACTTCAAGCCCGACTACATCGGTGCGGCGCCGTTCCCGGGCTTCCGTGAAGTGGTCGTATCCGGCCAGGTGCTGTACGTGTCCGATGATGGCAAGTACCTGATGCAGTCCCAGCCCTATGACATCCAGGCCAAGGCGCTGGTCAACAGCGAAGGCCTGCTGGCGTATCGCCGCGGCCTGCTGGAGAAGGCCAACCACGGTGACCGCATCGTGTTCGCCGCGCCCAATGCCAAGCACACGATCAGTGTGTTCACCGACATCGAGTGCGGTTACTGCCGCAAGCTGCATCAGGATATTGCCGAGCTCAACCGCAACGGCATCACGGTGGAATACCTGGCCTTCCCGCGCATGGGCCTGGGCAGCAAGGATTACACCGACATGATCTCGGTCTGGTGCGCCAGTGACCGTCGCAAGGCGCTCACCGCCGCCAAGCAGGGCAGCCCGGTGCCAGCGAAGAACTGCACCAACCCGGTGGCCATGCAGTACGCACTGGGCCAGCAGCTGGGCGTGAATGGTACGCCGGCGATCTTCGCCGAAGACGGCACCCAGCTGGGTGGCTACCTGCCGCCGGCGCAGCTGAAGGCCGCCTTGGACCGCCGCGCGCGCTGATGCGGACATCGGTCATGGCGCCGGGCCATCCGGCGCCGTGAACGGCGGCGCGGTGCTGCAAAACTGCAAGTCGACGCCGCCGCAGTCGCGCATTGTAAGGGTCCCCTTGCCGGATACCTGCCCATGTTGCCTGCTTCTTCCCCTGTTGCCCTCGTCCAGACGGTGACCAGGCTCGACACGCCGCCCCCGCCTGCAGGCGGTCACCCGATTCCCGTTGTGCCCACTGTCGTAGGCAACCGGCCACCGCCGTCGGTCGTCACGACGGCGGTCAGCAACGACGGAGCCGCCACCCGCGCCGGTGGGCGGGAGCTCATCCGCCAGGTGTCCATCGACAGCAACGACTCGGCGACCTGGCCGCTGGGAGCAGAGGACGACGCCGTATTCCTGAAGGCGCCGTCGGCCAACAACGCCCCATCCGGCAACTGGCCGCTGTCGCCTGCACGCGTTTTCTGTCTGGCACCGGCAACGCCGTATGGACGCCTGGACAGCGCCGCGCTGTCACACTCCGCCAGTGCGCCGCCGTCGGTTCCAACCCGGCAGAACTGAGCTGCCCATCGACCCAACGACGGCTCCCCGCGCTGAGCGCGGAGAGCCGTCCCGGGCTTACTTCAGGCCATCACTGATGCTGCGTGACAGCGTGCCCTGCGCATCATCGCCACTGAACTCCCAGAAGAACGCGCCACCCAGGCCCTGCGCTTTGACGTAGCCCATCTTGCGGGTCACGTTGGCGGGGGTGTCGTAGCTCCACAGGGTGCTGCCGTTGTAGGCCCACGTGGCGCCGGCGGTGGCGTCGGTGTAGGTTGGCCAGCCCAGGTTCTTCAGCACCTTCCAGTCTTCGATGCCGGCTTCATAGGTGCCGGGCGCCGCACCGGAGGCGGTCTGGTACATGCCGTTGTTGCCGCCGCCCACGCCGTTCCAGCCGCGCCCGTAGAAGCCGATGCCGAGGTTCAACTTCGAGGCCGGCACGCCGCGTGCGATGAACGCCTCGATGGCGTCATTGCTGTTGTACAGCAGCTGGTCGCCGGTGGACGGGTCGGCGGCGGTATTGAACAGCGCCGAGTGATGGTTGGTCCGCGGGTCCCACGCGCCGTGGAAGTCGTAGGTCATCACGTTGATGTAATCCAGGTACGGATGATAGGCGGCGGGATTGGTGACCCGGATCTTGTCGATGCCGGCGCCGACCGCCACCGTCAGCAGCAGGCCGGGGCGCACCGCATCCAGCTGGCGGCGGAACTCGGCCAGCAGCGCGGTGAAGTTGGCATTGTCCTCAGGTGCCCCGCAGGCGATGCCGCAGGCAACCGGATACTCCCAGTCGATGTCGATGCCGTCGAACACGCCCAGTGCCGCGCCGGGTCCGCCTGCGCCATCGGTGACCGGCAGGTTGCCGCGGATGTAGGCATCGATGCAGGAGGCCACGAACGCCTGGCGGTTCTCCGGGCGGGCGGCGCTGGAGAAGCCGCGCGACCAGGTCCAGCCACCCAGCGATATCAGCGCCTTCAGGCCGGGATGCTTGGCCTTCAGCTGCTTGAGCTGGTTCCAGTTGCCACGCAGCGGCTGGTCCCAGCTGTCGGCGCTGCCGCTGACACTTTCACCGGCAGCGAAGGACTTGCTGTAATCCGCGTACGCGTCACCGCCGGCGCCGGTGTTGGCATCGGACGGCTGGGTGATGCCGACCTCGCAACGATTGTTGCGCACGTTGCCGAAGGCGTAGTTGATATGGGTCAAGCCGGCCGCAGAGCCGCTGCTGTCGATGTTCTTCACCCGATAATTGCGGCCATAGATGCCCCACTGGGTGAAGTAACCGATGACCCGTTTGCCGGTGCCATCACCGCCGCCGGCCAGCGTGGCAGCACTGACCGTACTGCCTTGGGCGGAGGCGTTGCCGGCGTTGTCCCGCGCACGCACGCGGTAGCTGTAGGTCGTGGACGGTGACAGGCCCGCATCGACATAGGCGGTGGCCGATGGCGAACCCACCAGCGCGCCGTTGCGGTACACGTCGTAGCCGGCCAGGCCACTGCCGCCGGCGTTGTCGCTGGCCGCATTCCAGCTCAGCGCGATACTGTTGGCCGTGCGGGTTCCTATTGCCAGCCCGCCGGGTACGCTGGGCGCGGTGGTATCCCCACCGGCTGCGTTGACGGTGATGGTGATGGTGGCGGTACTGGTGGTGGCATTGTTGTTGTCGGTGGCCACCGCGCGCAGGGTATGCGTGCCGGCGCTGGCATTGGCCCAGCTGGCGCTGTACGGCGCGCTGGTGTCGATGCCGATCGAGCTGCCACCCCGGAAGAATTCGACCTTGCTGATGCTGCCGTCGGCATCGCTGGCGTTGGCGCTGACGGTGACCGTGCTGCCGGCGCTGAAGGTGGCGCCGTTTGACGGCGAGGTCAGGCTGACCACCGGCGGCTGGTTGCTGCCGCTGCCGTCGCAGGCGCCCAGGTTGGTGTAGTACGGAGCGCCGGCGGGATGGTCGGGCTGTGCGTTCCAGATGTCCTGTTTTGCCTGGTAAAGGACGCCGCCTTTCTGCAGGGTATCGCCGGCGCGGTAGATCCTGGCCTGGTCCCACTGGGCCACGCCGCTGCAGTTGGCGGCCTGCGCCAGCGCGGGCAGGGCGCCACTGATGGCCAGGGCCAGCAGCCACGCAGGACGATGACGGGCAAGGCGGACGGAACGAGCGGCACTGCGTGCAATCGGGTCATGCATGATGTGTCTCCGATCGAATCAGGTTGTCGTACGGGCCGCGGTGGCGCCGCACGTGACGCGGGTCCGGTGGCCGCCGAGCCAGGCGACTGAGGGGGCCGGATGCTACCGTCGGCGTGCTGCGCGGCGGTTACGACAACGTTGTCATCTAATCGGATGTGAAACCGTGCGCCAGTGCGCTTTTTGCCCTCGCGCCAGAGACCCCGACGCGGCGGCCTGACTTCGGACTGCAGTAACGTCGCCGTCGGTCTCCGCGCCCGCGGCGTGCTTATTCAATTCCGGACAGCACCCTCTCCCGCAGCCAGTACGTTCTTGATACGTTCCACTTAGGACGAGCGCGCCTGCTTGATCGAACGGGTAATTTTGCGCTGCATCGCCTCCAACGCCTCGCTGTTCTGCTCCCGGAATTCTTCAAACGCCGCGTCCAGTTGCGAACGGACGGCATCCAACTGCGGCAACGGCAGGTCGCTCATGCTGTCACCCAGCATTGTCATGGACCCCTCGACCAGCGCCTCGTGCAACTGCTGAAGCCTGTCCGGTGCAAAGACATCTCCGGCCAGGTACGACGCCATCCCCGCGCGGTAACTGTCCAGGGCAACGGTCGACAGGTCGGCGGTGAGCGCCTGCGGACTGGCGACCGCAGCGGCATCCACCGAGTCGTCAACGGGCGCGGGTTGGAGTGGACGCGCGGGCGCCAGCGCGCCGTCATGCGCACTGGCCACCAGCAGCAGCTCCGGGCTGCTCCAGATCAGGTCGGCCAGCTGCCTGCGCAGGTCCAGGTTCGAGGTGGCCCGGTCCTCGGCCTGCAGGGCCGAGGAAATGCAGCTGAAGAAGCAGTCGCCATCGGCCGGAACGTCCTCGATGACCGCATCCTGGTCGCGGCGGATCAGGCTGAAGTGGTTGCCATGCCGCAGCAGGATGATCTCGTCGTCCTCGGGTGGCGGCAGCTCCGGCCCGTTGCCGCGATGGCATTGTTCGGGCTCGCCGGGGCGATACAGATGGATCGCGTCATGGTCGGTATCCACGATGCGCAGGGCGCGTCCCTGCGGCCATCCGGCCACGTTGACGATGAGCGACTGCAGGTCGCCGCTGCCTTCGTTCCAGGTGCCCGGACGCTGCAACAGCTCAAGGTTCAGTCCGGCGATCAGGCTGGATTTCTCTCCCGCTGTCAGCGTCCGATCAGCATCGGCAGCCGCGAGCAGCGCTTGCCGCAGGTCCTTCAGTGCTTGGCAGGACAGCAGTCTGAGCGAAAGACCGCTTTCACCGATAAGGCGGTCGAACGTGGCCCTGCACAGCCTATCCGGCGGGGACACAAACAGCGGGCCATGCTGCGCATCGGGCACTGCCGCTGCGAGGTGCTGCGGCTGGGCGTGCAGGTTGCCCTCTGCCGGGCGGGGAGTCGCAACGCCGGTGCGGGCGAAGCGGCAGGGAGCCGGTTCCGCGTTGCGCATGTTCGTCAGTGGCATGGGGCGGCGGCCCGCCCCGGTGATACACGGGGTCGCCCTGTGCATGGGCGACGCAGGTGCGTAGAGGACCGGAGAGGCGACTGAAGTTGCTGGCATGGCGCTTTCCTGCAGAACGGGGTAGCCGGCGGCGCGCATGCAGGTGCGCCGCCGGTGGTCCACTTCAAAGGGTGACGTTGCGCGCGGCCTTTATCTCGGCCTGGATCTGCTCCGCTGAAAAGCCCCGCGGCTGGAGCGCGCCGGTGGGCCTGGCGAACATGCCGTCCTGCCACTGCTTCCTGATTGCGGCAATCTGGCTCAGGACCGCGTCGCCGCTGATCTTCGGCTCGACACGCGGCGGCTGCGCTGGGGGGACCGGAGACGCTGCGCCGGCAGTCGTCGGGGCAGCATTCGCCGCATCGCCAACGGCCGATTGTGCGGCACGCGGTGGCTGCGACGCGGTCAGCGGCGATGCAGAGCGGTCAGCCGTCCCGGCCGGGTTCGCCGCGGCGCTGACCACCATCACGGGCGTAGTCACGGAGAGCACCCGGTGAGACGTCTTGCCGAGGTGCGCAGCGACATCTGCCGCATTGAACCTGCCCGAGTTGCCAAGCAGCAATCCGGTGAAGCTGCACAGCCTGCGCTGTCCGGTCGTGGACGCCTGCGGGGTCCCTGCGAACGAGGACACTGCGCGCGGCATCCACGCCTGTGTAGCGGCGCGGTAGTTTTCCATCTGCTGGGGCTGGCGCGGCAGGGTGGTGATGTTGGCGATGCTCGACAGCAACCCACCGCTCGGGTTGCTGGGGACCGCGCGGGGCAAGCTGGCGATGGTGCGCACGATGGGGCGCACGATGGAGCTAGGGGCTGAATACAGGATGCCAATCATGCTGCTGTCTCACGGTGGGAAGGAAGGCGAAGGTGGAACCTGCAGCGTCGCCTCGCCGCCAGAAATCGCGCAGGCCAGCGCCCCCTTCAGCGGCGCAGGCCGATCAGCGCCCGATGAATGCCGTACGGATGCAGCTCGCTCTTCTGCGGTCGGGTGGGGTAGTGGTGCGGTGGATGCGGGCAGTGCGCCGATGGCGTGGGGATCAGTCCCCGCAGCAGGTCCTCCAGGCGGGCCATGTCCGGGTAGTGCTGGCGCCGTGCGGCGATCTGGCGCGCACAGGCGGCGGCCTGTGCGCAGAGCGCTTCGTCGGAGCGCAGTTCCTCATCGCCGGACCCCATCGACAGGCCACTGTCGGGCGAGTCGGGCCTGGTGTCATGCGCGCAGGGGGGCGCCTTCGCCGATCGCCACGGCGAGCCCTCGTTGCCGCGGTCCCGCGCCTGTTTCAAGGCGACTGCCCGTGCAACCGCGCCACGCACGACACTGGTGCTGGTGCGGCTGGGCCACGGACGATCGCCCTGGCAGATGTTGCGCTCCAGCAGTGGCAGGCCATGCGGGCTGATCAGGCCCAACGGATGGCGAGGGTCGCGGTGCGGCGGGACGGGCAGGGAGGCGAGCCAGTCCTCCAGCGCCAGCCCGGGCTCATGTCGCTTCAGGATCGCGCCGACCACCCGGGGTGGGGCAGGCTGCGCAGGGGCACTCCACGGACCCGTCCGCGCCAGCGCGAACACCCGCGAGGGCGGCAGCGGCACGCTTGCATACAGCGGCCGTGCTGGCAAAGGCTTCGGCTTCGGCGCGTTGCCCAGCAGGCTCAGCGGGTTCTCCTGCTGGCGCCAGAAGCGCATCGCGTTTTCACGCACGGCACGCAACCCGCCCGGGTCTGACTGATGCGCGGCGACCCGGCCTGGGCAGGCGTTGGCGATATGCCGGGGCGCAGGGGCGCGGTCCAGCCCGGCCGCGCGGATCTGGCGCAGGCCCTGGCGAACCAGGGCGGTCGAGGACAGGTGCCCTGGCGTAGTGGACAGAAGGGTCGCGGAAGCGGAAAGCATGGCAGCGTGCTCGTCGGGCCGGGGGATCACCTTTGCGCGTGGTCCGCGCAGCGGCCTTCAGTTATCGGCCATCGGGGCCGGCCACCCCGCTTCCGGTACACTATCGGGCCCGTTTCCCAACCACGGTTCCCCGGACATGATGGTCCTCGAGGGCGCGCCCGCCCTGTCGGCGTTCCGCCGCGAACGTCTCGAATCCCGCCTGCAGTCCATTGCCGCCGATCTGCGCATCAGCGGAGCCTGGCAGGTGTACTTCATCCAGCCCGACGGAAAGGGCACGGCCGATGCCGCCACCCTGTGCCGGATCCTGGAAGCGCGCGAACGGGCCGAGCCCGTGGCCGACGGCGCCATCCAGCGCTTCGTGGTCCCGCGCCTGGGTACGCTGTCGCCGTGGTCCAGCAAGGCCACCGAACTGGTGCGCGGTGCGGGCCAGCCGGTCAGCCGGGTCGAACGTGGCCTGCGCATCGATGTGCTGGGTTGGCCGACCGATCCGGCCGCGCAGCAGGCGCTGGTGAAGGTGCTGCATGACCCGATGACGCAATCGGTGCTGGATACCGTGGAGCAGGGCAGCACGCTGTTCTCCACGCCGGCGCGCGGCGCGCTGGAACGCGTGGCGCTGGATGACCTGGAAGGCGCCAACCAGCGCCTCGGCCTGGCCATGGCTCAGGATGAAATCGACTACCTGCGCGAGCGCTTCGGCCAGCTCGGCCGCAAGCCGTCGGACGTGGAGCTGATGATGTTCGCGCAGGCGAACTCCGAACATTGCCGGCACAAGATCTTCAACGCCAGCTGGACCATCGACGGCCAGGAACAGGATCGTTCGCTGTTCCGGATGATCAAGAACACCCACCAGCAGACCCCGCAGCACACGCTCAGCGCGTACAGCGACAACGCCGCGGTGATCGAAGGCCATCCGGCCGCGCGTTACCGCCCGGATCCGGCCAGCGGCGAGTACCGTAGCGAAGCGGTCGTGCCCAGCGCCTTCCAGATCAAGGTGGAAACGCACAACCACCCCACCGCCATTGCACCGTTCCCGGGCGCGGCGACCGGTGCCGGCGGTGAAATCCGCGACGAAGGCGCGACCGGTCGTGGTGGCAAGCCGAAGGCCGGCCTGACCGGTTTCTCGGTGTCGCACCTGCGCATCCCGACCCTGCCGCAGCCGTGGGAAGCACCGCGCGCGCTGAACCCGCGCATGGCCCCGGCGCTGGACATCATGCTCGATGGCCCGCTCGGCGGTGCCGCGTTCAACAACGAATTCGGCCGGCCGAACCTGCTGGGCTATTTCCGTACCTTCGAGCTGGCCGAAGGCGGCATCACCCGCGCCTACGACAAGCCGATCATGCTCGCCGGCGGCCTCGGTGCGATCGACCGCGTGCAGGTCGACAAGATTCCGCTGCAGGCGGGCGATGCGGTGATCGTGCTGGGTGGCCCGGCGATGCTGATCGGCCTGGGCGGTGGCGCGGCGTCGTCGGTGGCCTCCGGTGAAAGTGCCGAAGACCTCGATTTCGCCAGCGTGCAGCGCGACAACCCGGAAATGGAACGTCGCTGCCAGGAAGTGATCGACCGCTGCGTCGGCATGGGCGTGGACAACCCGATCAAATTCTTCCACGACGTTGGTGCCGGTGGCCTGTCCAACGCCATCCCGGAGTTGCTGCACGATTCCGGCGTGGGCGGGGTGATCGACCTGGGCAAGGTGCCCACCGATGATCCGTCGCTGTCGCCGATGCAGCTGTGGTGCAACGAATCACAGGAACGCTACGTGCTGGGCGTGGCCCAGGAACGGCTGGCCGAATTCGCCGCGCTGTGCGCGCGTGAGCGCTGCCCGTTCGCAGCCGTCGGCGTGGCGACCACCGAACAGCACCTGGTGGTGGCCTACGGTGCCACGCCGGGCACGACCCCGGCCGACGCGCCGATCGACCTGCCAATGGACGTGCTGTTCGGCAAGCCGCCGAAGATGCACCGCGATACCAACCACCCGCCGGCGCCGCGCTGGCCGGCGCTGAAGACCAGCGGGCTGGACCTGCATGAAGCCGGCCTGCGCGTGCTGGCGCACCCGACCGTGGCGGCGAAGAACTTCCTGGTCACCATCGGTGACCGCAGTGTCGGTGGCCTGACCGCGCGCGAGCAGATGATCGGCCCCTGGCAGGTGCCGGTAGCGGACGTGGCGATCACCCTGACCGGTTTCGACGGCGTGGTGGGCGAGGCGATGTCGCTCGGTGAACGCACCCCGCTGGCGTTGCTGGATGCCGCCGCCTCGGCACGCATGGCGGTCGGTGAAGCGATCACCAACCTGTGCGCCGCGCCGGTGGATGCGCTGGATGAAGTAAAGCTGTCGGCGAACTGGATGGCCGCTGCCGGCCATGAGGGCGAAGACGCGCTGTTGTACGACGCGGTCAAGGCCGTCGGCATGCAGCTGTGCCCGCAGCTGGATATCAGCATCCCGGTGGGCAAGGATTCGCTGTCGATGCAGGCGCAGTGGCACGACGCCGGCCAGGCGCACAAGAGCGTGTCGCCGGTGTCACTGGTGATCACCGCCTTCGCGCCGGTGCTGGACGTGCGCCAGCAGCTCACGCCGCTGCTGCAGCGCGATGTGGACAGCGAGCTGTGGCTGATCGGCCTGGGTGCCGGCAAGCAGCGCATGGGCGGTTCGATCCTGTCCCAGGTGCACGCCGACCACGGCGGACTGCCGGCCTTCGGTGGCACCGCGCCGGACCTGGATGACCCGCAGCGCCTGCGCGCCTTCTTCGAACTGATCCGCGATGCACGCCGTGATGGCCTGCTGATGGCCTACCACGACCGCAGCGACGGCGGCGCGTTCGCCGCACTGTGCGAGATGGCGTTCGCTTCGCGCATGGGCCTGGACATCCTGCTCGACGCCTGGGGCGATGATCCGTTCCGCAGCCTGTTCAACGAAGAGCTGGGTGCGGTGGTGCAGGTGGCGCGCGAAGACCGCGCGGCGTTTGCCGACCTGGTCGAACGCCACGCGCTGACCGAATGCGCGCAGCGCATCGCACGTCCGACCACCGCCCCCGTGGTGCGGGTGTCGCTGCACGGCGAAAACGTGGTCGAGTGGCGCTGGGAGGCGCTGTTCGACGCCTGGTGGTCGGTCACCCACGCCATGCAGAAACTGCGTGACAACCCGGACACCGCCGACCAGGAACGCGAGGTCGCGCGTGCGTTCAACGCGCCGGGCCTGAAGCCGAAGCTCGGCTTCGATGCCGACGAGGACGTGGCGGCGCCGTTCGTCAACACCGGGGTGCGGCCGAAGATCGCCATCCTCCGCGAGCAGGGCGTCAACGGCCAGGTTGAAATGGCCAACGCCTTCGAACGTGCCGGCTTCAGTGCGTTCGATGTGCACATGAGCGACCTGATCGAAGGCCGCGTGGACCTGGCTGATTTCACCGGCCTGGCCGCCTGCGGTGGCTTCAGCTACGGCGACGTGCTCGGTGCCGGCCGCGGCTGGGCGACCTCGATCCTGGAGCGCAGTGCGCTGCGCGATGCATTCGCGGCCTTCTTCGCGCGCGAAGACAGCTTCTCGCTGGGCGTCTGCAACGGCTGCCAGATGATCAGCCAGCTGAAGGCGATCATCCCCGGTGCCGAGCACTGGCCGCAGTTCCGTCGCAACGCCAGCGAGCAGTTCGAAGCGCGTACCTCGCTGCTGGAAGTGGTGGAATCGCCGTCGATCCTGCTGCGCGGGATGGCCGGTTCGCGGCTGCCGGTGGCGGTGGCCCACGGCGAAGGCCGCGCAGTGTTCGACACCGCCGTGGACCAGGCCGCTGCACGCGTGTCGCTGCGCTACATCGACGGCGACGGCAGCGTGGCCAGCCAGTACCCGTTGAATCCGAACGGATCGCCGGAGGGCATTACCGGCCTGACCAGCACCGATGGCCGGGTGACGATCATGATGCCGCATCCGGAGCGCACCCCGCGCGCGCTCAACCTCAGCTGGGCGCCTGCTGAATGGCAGGGCGACTCGCCGTGGATGCGGATGTTCCGCAACGCACGGGTATGGTGCAGCTGAACGCCATTCAGTGATGCGCAGCGCCAATCCGCAGGCGTACTGAGAACCCGCCGGGCAACCGGCGGGTTTTTTCATGTCCGGTCGAAATGGACGACGTTGGGCGCCGATCGCTGAGTGAACAGGCACACCTCGCGTTCATCACTGGATAACAGCCCGTTCACATGAATGCACGGAACCGAGAAGGCAATCACGTCATTTCTTTTTTCTTCGTCAAGGTATTGACGTCAGGAAAATGTTCACGTTAAACCTCTATCTCGTTCTGGAAACATTCAGTCAGCCGTACCCGCAGGACCGCGCGCACCGCTGTTAGTTCCGCTGCTCGCCGTTCGGCAACTGCAGTAAATCACGCGAAACAAGCGCCCTCAGGGGACGTTGGGCCATTGCGCCCGGCGGTGGCGTTGCTTTGCCCGAAAACCAGTCCAACCAGGAGTCGTACTCAGATGAATCGGATTTATCGCAAGGTCTGGAACAAAGCACTCGGACAGCTGGTCGTGGCCTCGGAACTGGCCTCTTCCGACCAGCCCGGCAACGTCATCGACAAGCGCCGCCGAGGCAGTGGTCCGATCCTGGTGGGCGCCTCGTTGGCGATGGCATTGGGATGGGGAGCGTTCGCGCCGGCGGCCCTTGCCCAGTCCGTTGCGGTGGGCGGCAGCGAAGAATGCATCCTGGCAGACGGCTCGCTGGCGCAGTGCGCGGTGACCGGCACCGCAGTGGTTTCCGGTGCGACCGCCGTGGCCGTGGGTGACAACAGCGTTGCAACCGGCCTGTACGCGGTCGCCATCGGCGCCGACACCATCGCCAGCAAATCCCTTTCGTCCGCCTTCGGTGGCGGCGCGCAGGCCAGCGCGACCAGCAGCACCGCCCTCGGTGCAGGAAGCGTGGCATCGGCCAGCAACAGCGTGGCGCTGGGCGCAGATTCCGTCGCCACCCGCGCCGACAGCGTGTCGGTCGGCAGCGCTGGCAGCGAGCGGCAGATCACCAACGTGAAGGCCGGCACCGCCGACACCGATGCGGTCAACCTGGCCCAGCTCGACGCGGTGGCCGATATCGCCGAAACCACTGCCAGCTATTTCCAGGCCAACGGCACCGGCAGCGCCTCCGCATCCGGGTCGTCGGCCACCGCCGCCGGTGCCGGCAGCGTCGCCTCCGGCGCCAACGCCGTGGCGCTGGGTGATGCCGCGCTGGCCACCGCCGAGGGCACCGTTGCCGTCGGCGGCACGCTCGGCGGCCAGTACGCCACCGAAGCCGCGGGTCGCTATGCGACCGCCATTGGCAGTGGATCGTATGCCCTCGGCAACGGAAGCACGGCGCTGGGCGCCGGCGCCGTGGCAGAAGGTGCGGACAGCGTGGCGCTGGGCAGTGGTTCCTATGCCGACCGCGCCGGCAGCGTGTCGGTCGGCTCGGCCGGGCTTGAACGCCAGGTCACCAACGTCGCCGCCGGTACCGAGGGCACCGACGCGGTGAACCTGGAGCAGCTGGACGAAGTGGCGGCCGTCGCCGACACCACGGCGAAGTATTTCCAGGCCACCGGCGGTGACGACAGCGACGCCGGCGCCTTTGCCGCCGGTGCCAACGCCACCGCCATCGGTGAAGCGTCCAATGCCCTGGCCGATGGCAGCACGGCCCTCGGCAGCGGTGCTACCGCGGTCGCCAGCAATGCCACAGCGGTCGGTTTCAACGCGCTGGCCAGCGGCCAGAACAGCGCCGCCTTCGGCAACAACGCCCAGGCCAACGGCCCGGGCAGCGTGGCGGTCGGTGGTGCGGCGGTGGACGCCGATGGCAACCCGCTGATCACCAACGGCGGCGTGCCGGTGGATACCGGCGCGACCAGCGCCGGGGTGGGCGCCACCGCCGTCGGTGCCAGCGCGGAGGCCAGTGGTTTTGCGTCGTCTTCGTATGGCCTGGGTGCCTACGCCGGCGGCGCGCAGTCGGCCGCCTTCGGTGCGGTGTCCAATGCGATCGGCGATTACTCCACCGCCATCGGTACCGAATCGGTCGCCACCGGCACCAGCAGCGTGGCCATCGGCGGACCGGCGGACCTGATCCCGGGCCTGGGCTACTTCGTGCAGACCCAGGCCAGCGGCGAATCGGCCACGGCCGTGGGCGCCGGTGCCATCGCCAGCGGTGACCTGAGCCTGGCCAGCGGCACGCTGAGCGAAGCGTCCGGCGAGCAGGCCACGGCCATCGGCTACTTCGCCTATGCACCCGGCGACCGCGCCAGCGCGCTCGGCGCGCAGAGCTGGGCCAGTGGCGAAGACAGCACGGCGGTCGGCTTCTACAGCACGGCGCGGGGCGCCAACAGCGTGGCGCTGGGTGCCAATTCCGAAGCGGTGCGCGCCAACTCGGTCGCGGTCGGCAGCGTCGGCAACGAGCGCCAGATCACCGACGTCGCCGCCGGTACCGAGGCCACCGATGCGGTGAACCTCGAACAGCTGGATGCGGTCGCTGCGGTGGCCGACACCACCGCCAAGTACTTCCAGGCCACTGGCAGCGACGACAGCGACGCCGGTGCGTTTGCCGCCGGCGCCAATGCCACCGCCATCGGCGAGGCGTCCAATGCGCTGGCCGACGGCAGCACCGCACTGGGCAGCGGCGCAACCGCCGTGGCCAGCAATGCCACGGCAGTCGGTTTCAACGCGCTGGCCAGCGGCCAGAACAGTGCCGCCTTCGGCAACAACGCCCAGGCCAACGGCCCGGGCAGCGTGGCGGTGGGCGGTGCGGCAGTGGACGCCAATGGCGACCCGCTCATCACCAACGGCGGGGTGCCGGTGGATACCGGCGCGACCAGTGCGGGCGTGGGCGGCACCGCCGTCGGTGCCAGCGCCGAAGCCAGCGGCTTCGCCGCTTCGTCCTACGGCGTGGGCGCCTATGCCAGCGGCGCGCAGGCGTCGGCGTTCGGCGCGGTGTCCAACGCCACCGGTGATTTCTCCACCGCGATGGGTACCGGCAGTGCGGCGACTGGCAACAGTTCGGTGGCGGTGGGCGCCGATTCGGTGGCCAGTGGCGGTTACAGCACCGCGACCGGCCAGGCCAGCATCGCCAGTGGCACCAACAGCGTCGCGGTGGGTGGGGCGCTGTTCGGCCTGCTCGCTACCGAAGCATCCGGCAATTACTCCACCGCCGTCGGCGGAGGTGCCTGGTCACCGGGTGCCAACAGCACCGCGCTCGGCAATGCGGCCGAGTCACGCGGTGAGAACAGCGTGGCGCTGGGTGCCGACTCCATCGCCACCCGCGCGGACAGCGTGTCGGTCGGCAACGCCGACCTGCAGCGCCAGATCACCAACGTGGCGGCCGGCACCGAAGGCAGCGATGCGGTAAACCTGGACCAGCTCAATGCGGTTGCTGCAGGGGCGGAGAACACCAGCAAGTACTTCCAGGCACAGCCGGAGACCGGCACCGACGTCGGCGCATGGGCCGAAGGCGAAGGCGCATTGGCGGCCGGTTCGGCCAGCAATGCCATCGGTGAGGGTGCCGTGGCGCAGGGCGCAGGTGCCTCTGCGGTCGGCAACGACAGCGTGGCGGTGGGCCGCAACACCAGCGCCGGCGGCGAAGGCGCGGTGGCCATCGGTGGCCTCGGCCAGGCGTATGACGAATACAACTCGCCGATCTTCAACGATGACGGCAGCGCCGTGCTGACCGGCACCAGCGCCAGCGCGGGCTCCACGGCGGTGGGCAACGCGGCGCAGGCGACCGGCCTGGTCAGCAATGCCTTCGGCTCCGGCGCACAGGCCACCGGTGACAACAGCTTTGCCGGCGGCAACAAGGCGCGCGCCACCGGCGGCTACAGCGTGGCGATCGGTGACAGCGCGTGGGCCAGCAGCGATGAAAGCACGGCCGTCGGTGGCTACAGCTTCGCCACCGCGGCAGGCGCCACGGCGTTCGGTTCCAGCGCATGGGCGACGGCGACCAATGCCTCGGCGTTTGGTCCGGCGGCATGGGCCAGCGGCAGCGGCGCTACGTCCATCGGTTACAACAGCTGGGCCGACGGCGCCAGCTCCACGGCAGTCGGACGCGGTGCATTCGGCTACGGTGACTACAGCGTCGCACTGGGCTACCAGGCGCTTGGCAATACCATCAACAGCATCTCCATCGGTACCAATTCCGAAGCGCTGGGCGAAAGTGCCATCGCGGTCGGTGCGGGCAGCAGCGCTGCCGGTGACAACAGCGTGGCCCTGGGTGCCGGTTCGGTCGCCGATCGCGAACGCAGCGTAGCGGTGGGCAGTGCCGGCAACGAACGCCACGTCACCCATGTCGCAGCCGGTACCGAAGGCACCGATGCGGTGAACCTGGACCAGCTGGACGCGGTGGCCGCCGCCGGTGAAGCGACCAGCAAGTACTTCCAGGCCAGCGGCAGCGATGACAGCGACGCCGGAGCACTTGCAGCGGGCGCCAACGCAACGGCTATCGGCGAGGCGTCCAACGCATTGGCCGATGGCGCCACTGCGCTCGGCAGCGGGGCTGCCGCGGTGGGCCAGAGTGCCACGGCAGTGGGCTTCAACGCCCTGGCCGCCGGGCAGAACAGCGCCGCGTTCGGTAACAACGCGCAGGCCACCGGCCCGGGCAGCGTCGCCGTCGGCGGCGTGGCCGTGGACGAGGACGGCAATCCGCTGATCACCAATGGCGGGGTGCCGGTGGATACCGGTGCCACCAGTGCCGGACTCGGCGGCACCGCCGTCGGTGCCAGCGCCGTTGCCAGCGGCTTCGGTGCAGCATCTTACGGCCTGGGCGCGTATGCCTCCGGCGCGCAATCCGCGGCTTTCGGTGCGGTGTCCAACGCCATCGGCGACTACTCCACGGCCATCGGTACGCAGACCGTCGCCACCGGCACCAGCAGCACGGCCATCGGTGGTCCGGTCGACCTGCTGCCCGGCCTGGGCTTCTTCATCTCCACCGAGGCCAGCGGCGAAGCGGCCACGGCGGTGGGCGCGGGTGCGCAGGCCAGCGGTGACAACGCCACGGCGGCCGGTACGCTGGCGTTCGCTACCGGCGACCAGAGCACCGCCATCGGTTATTTCTCCACCGCCAGTGCGGTGAACTCGGTCGCGCTGGGTGCCGACTCGGTGGCCAATCGTGCCAACACCGTGTCGGTCGGCAGTGCCGGCAACGAGCGCCAGGTCACCAACGTTGCCGCCGGCACCCAGGGCACCGACGCGGTGAACCTGGACCAGCTGCAAGCCGTGGCGGCAGCAGGGGAAACCACCAGCAAGTACTTCCAGGCCAGCGGCAGCGCAGACAGCGATGCGGGTGCCTTCGTTGAAGGCGAAAACGCACTGGCGGCAGGTGAAGCCAGCAACGCCATCGGCGACGGGGCGGTTGCACTTGGCAGTGGCGCGACCGCGATCGGAACCAACGCTGCAGCCGTCGGCTTCAATGCCTTGGCATCAAGTGAAAATGCCAGCGCCAGCGGCTTCAATGCGCAGGCCACGGCGGCCAACGCCAGCGCCAGCGGTGCCAACGCGGTTGCTTCCGGTGAGTACGCGACCGCCAACGGTGCCGAGAGCCTGGCCTCGGGTGAAATGAGTGCGGCCTTCGGTGCCGGCAGCGTGGCCAGCGGCGCCGGCAGCACCGCCAGCGGCGTGCTGGCCGAAGCCAGCGGCGAAGAGGCCGTGGCCGTGGGTTACTTCAGCACCGCCGACGGCAGCGGCGCGACGGCGGTGGGTTCCGAAGCAGTGGCCATCGGTACCACGGCGGCCAGCTTCGGCTTCGCCGCCGAAGCCACCGGCGGCTACAGCACCGCGGTCGGCGGTTACGCGCAGGCATCGGCGTTCAACACCACCGCGCTGGGCAGCTTCGCCAACGCTTCCGGCTCCAATGCGGTGGCCCTGGGTGGTGATTCGGTGGCCAGCGGTGCGTACAGCACGGCGGCCGGCCAGGGCAGCATCGCCAGCGGCACCAACACGGTCGCCGTCGGTGGCACGCTCGGTGGGCTGTATGCCACCGAAGCATCGGGCAACTACTCCACGGCGGTGGGCGGTGGCGCGTGGTCGTCCGGGGTCAACAGCACCGCGATCGGCAACGCGGCGACTTCCGCTGGGCTCAACAGCGTCGCGCTGGGTGCCGATTCCATCGCCGACCGCGACAACAGCGTGTCGGTCGGTGGCGCTGGTGCCACCCGGCAGATCACCAACGTGGCTGCCGGCAGCCAGGCCACCGATGCGGTCAACCTGGCCCAGCTGGAAGCGGTGGCCGCAGCCGGTGCAACGGCCAGCAGGTACTTCGCCGCCAGCGGCAGCGAAGACAGCGATGCCGGTGCCCTCGTCGACGGTGAAAACGCCTTGGCCGCAGGTGAAGCCAGCAACGCCCTCGGTGATGGCGCGGTTGCGCTGGGCAGTGGCGCGACCTCGGTGGGTGCCAATGCCTCGGCGGTTGGCTTCAATGCCTTGGCGTCAGCCGCCAATGCCACCGCAGGCGGTGCCAATGCGGCTGCATCGGCCGAATATGCCACCGCCAACGGTGCCGAAAGCAGTGCATCGGCGGAGTCCAGTTCGGCCTTCGGCGCGGCCAGCGTGGCCAGTGCCACCGGCAGCACCGCCGCCGGTGCCCTGTCCGAGGCATCGGGCGTGGAATCGGTGGCGGTCGGTTACTTCAGCACGGCTGCCGGCGATGCCGCCACTGCCGTGGGTGCGGAAAGCAGCGCAGGCGGCAGCGTGGCCGCCAGCCTCGGCTTCCGCGCCGACGCCAGCGGTGACTTCAGCACGGCTGTCGGCGGTCTATCGCAGGCCAGCGCGTTCAACGCCACCGCCGTCGGTAATTCGGCCATCGCCTCCGGCTCCGGTTCGTTGGCGCTCGGCGGTGATGCGGTTGCCAGTGGCGCGCGCAGTGTCGCGCTGGGCGCCGGTTCGCAGGCACTGGAAGCCAACGTGGTGTCGGTCGGCGGCGGCAATGGGGCCAGTGCACCGGCTACCCGTCGCATCGTCAACGTGGCCGAAGGCCGCCTGACCGCCGACAGCAGCGATGCGGTGACCGGTTCGCAGCTGACCAGCACCAACCAGCGCGTGGGTGCGGTGGAAACCAAGGTCAGCGATATCGACAGCCGCATCGGCGGCCTGCAGACCACCCAGGCCAACACCCTGGCCTATGACGATTCCGAGCACGGCAAGCTGACCTTCGGCGGCGCGCAGGGCACGGTGGTGGACAACATCGCCGCCGGCAGCATCAGCGGCGACAGCCGCCAGGCCGTCAACGGTGGCCAGTTGTTCCAGTCGCTGGCCAATGCGGCCAGCATGCTGGGCGGTGGCGCCAGCGTCGGCCTGCAGGGCGTGTTCGTCGCACCGAACTACATCATCCAGGGCAACACCTACACCAATGTCGGTGACGCGTTGACCGCACTCGACAGCCGGGTCTCCAACCTGGGCCAGAGCCTGGCTTCAGGCACGCCGGTCAGCACCGCGCCGTCACCGGCCGCCGGTGGCAATGGACCGTCCACCGCCGCCGGCGGCGCGTTGCCGGCCGCTACCCCGAGCGCGCAGGCCAGCGCGCAGGCGGTGGTCGGCCAGGGCGCGGTCGCCAGTGGCGCAGGTGCCACGGCGATCGGGCTGGGCGCGACGGCATCGGCGGACAACTCGGTCGCACTGGGCCAGGGTTCGGTTGCAGACCGTGCCAACTCGGTGTCGGTCGGCAGCGTCGGCAACGAGCGCCAGGTGACCAACGTCGCCGCCGGCACCCAGGCCACCGACGCGGTCAACAAGGGCCAGCTGGACAGCGGCGTGGCCTCGGCCAACAGCTATACCGATTCGCGCATCAAGTCGGTCGCCGACAGCTTCGACGTGTTCAAGGGTGATGTCGACGGCAAGCTGCGCAACATGGATCGCCGCATCGACCAGCAGGGCGCGATGAGCGCGGCGATGCTGAACATGGCCACCAGTGCGGCCGGCGTGCGTACGCAGAACCGGGTTGGCGTCGGCGTCGGTTTCCAGGGCGGCGAATCGGCGTTGTCACTGGGCTACCAGCGTGCGGTCAGCGACCGTGCGACGGTCACCTTCGGTGGCGCCTTCAGCAGTGATGACAGCTCGGTAGGCGTCGGTGCCGGCTTCGGCTGGTAACGCCTGGACGAGCGAAGAAACACGGTGGCGACCGCGCGCGGTCGTCGCCGGCCAGTGAAGCCTGAGGGGGCGGGTCACGGCAACCCTGGCGAGGCCAGCCAGGGGTAGTTGCAAGGAGTAAGGCCGCAGGTTTGGTTCCACCATCGACCCAGAAGAGGATTTCGACGTGATCAACAAGCACAACCTTCGCATCAACGTACTCGCCGCCGCCGTGTTGTCGCTGACGACGGGTGCGGGCATGGCCCAGGCCGCCGACCTGAAGGTCAGCGCCCCCCAGCAGGTCCCCGCCGCGCAGCAGCAGGCGACCAACGGCATCATCGTCAAGTACAAGGCCGGCACCAGCGCGGCGAGCACCAGCGCTGCCAAGGTGGCGGTCGTCAATGGTGCGCTGTCGCGTGCCACGTTGTCCGGCAACCGT
The DNA here is from genome assembly GCF_031453215.1 of Stenotrophomonas sp. SORGH_AS_0321. NCBI lineage: Bacteria > Pseudomonadati > Pseudomonadota > Gammaproteobacteria > Lysobacterales > Lysobacteraceae > Stenotrophomonas > Stenotrophomonas sp. SORGH_AS_0321. The sequence goes on along the minus strand of NZ_JAVIZG010000001.1, from coordinate 3,470,389 downwards.
TCGACCGCCAGCGCGCGCGCTGCCGCGTTCAGCCCGCAGGTCGTGCGCAGGCTTGGCGTGGGTGCCGACCTGATCCGCCTGAAGACCCGCTTGGGCAGCGCCGACCTGGACAAGGTGCTGGCTGAACTGCGCGCCGACCCGGCCGTGCAGTACGCCGTGCCGGATGCACGCATGTATGCCATCGACGCCGGCACCCCGGCGCGCGCCCGTGCCGTCGTGCAGGCCGATGCAACGCCCGCCCTGGTGCCGAACGATCCGTACTACGCGCAGTACCAGTGGCATCTGAACAGCGCCACTGGTGGCATCAATGCACCGGCGGCGTGGGATGTGGCTGCCGGCGAAGGCGTGGTGGTAGCGGTGCTGGACACCGGCATCCTGCCGCAGCACCCGGACTTCGCCAGCGGTGCACTGCTGCCGGGCTACGATTTCATCAGTGACGCCGAAACCTCGCGCCGCCCGACCGATGAGCGCGTCCCCGGTGCGCTGGACATGGGTGACTGGGTCGAGAACGACAACGAATGCTACGACGGCTCGCTGGCCGACGACAGCTCGTGGCACGGCACGCACGTCGCCGGCACGATTGCCGAAGCAACCAACAACGCGCTCGGCATGGCCGGCGTGGCGCACAAGGCCAGCGTGCTGCCGGTGCGCGTGCTGGGCAAGTGCGGTGGCTACCTGTCCGACATCGCCGACGCGATCACCTGGGCATCGGGTGGCACGGTGGCCGGGGTTCCGGCCAACACCACGCCTGCCGACATCATCAACATGAGCCTGGGTGGCGGCTCGGCCTGTGACCCGCTGTACCAGGAAGCGATCAACGGTGCGGTGTCGCGCGGCACCCTCGTGGTGGTGGCAGCCGGCAACTCGGCCTCCAATGCAGCCAACTTCCGTCCGGCCAGCTGCAGCAACGTGATCGCGGTGGGCGCAAGCCGCATCACCGGCGGCATCGCCTCCTATTCCAACTTCGGTACGGTCGTCGACCTGTCCGGACCGGGCGGCGGTGGCGGTGTCGATGGCAATCCGGGTGGCTACGTGTGGCAGGCCGGCTACAACGGCACCACCACCCCGACCTCCGGTGCCTACAGCTACATGGGCATGGCCGGCACCTCGATGGCATCGCCGCATGTCGCCGGCGTGGCCGCCCTGGTCCAGGGCGCGCTGGCCGATGCCGACCGCGATCCGTTGACCCCGGCGGAAATGGAGACGCTGCTGAAGAAGACCGCCCGCGCGTTCCCGGTCACCATCCCGGCCGGCACGCCGATCGGCACCGGCATCGTCGACGCCAAGGCCGCGCTGGATGAAGCCCTGAAGGAGCCGTGCACCGAAAACTGCGCGCCGCCCGCCACGCCGCTGACCAACAAGGTCGCCGTGGCCGGCATCGCCGGTGCCAGTGGCAGCGAGAAGCTTTACAGCTTCGTAGCGGCGGCCGGCAAGCCGGTCAGCTTCGTCACCTACGGCGGCACCGGCAATGTGTCGCTGCACGTGGGCGCGGACACCGGTACTTCGACCGTGGTGTACACCGCCAAGTCGACCCGTGCAGGCAATGCCGAAACCGTGCGCATCACCGCGCCGGTAGCAGGTACGTACTACGTGAAGCTGGCCGGTGACGCGGCGTTCTCCGGTGTCTCGCTGCTCGCCACGCAGTAAGTCATCGTCTTGACGTGGAAGGCCCGCCAGCACGCCTGGCGGGCCTTTTTATTTGACGCAATCGAGATTTTCCCGTGCTGAACGGCTGTGACTGACGGCGAACTGCTAAAGTCTGGACGATTGCAGGCGAGGCATTTCGTGAACGCAGTAGCCGACCAGGTCAACGTGGACACCATCGAAACGTCGCTGATCGACGCGCTGCTGCTGCGCGGGCGCTTGAAGGATGCCGATCTGGTCCGCGCCCGCACCCTGCACGCCGAATCCGGCGGCAGCCTGCTGTCGCTGCTGGTGCGGCTGGGGCTGGTGTCCGAACGCGACCAGGCACAGGTCAGCGCCGAGGTGCTCGGGGTGCCGTTGCTGGACGCGCGACAGATGCCGGAAACACCGCCGCCGTCGCTGGTCGACGCCTTGCCGGTCACCCTGCGCTTCCTCAAACAGTTCCATGTCTGTCCGGTTTCGCTGGATGAACAGGGCCTGCTGCTGTGGCAGGCCGACGTACATGATCCCTATCCCTGCCAGGCGATCAGCCTGGCCATGGGCGTGGCGGTACATCCGCGGGTTGGCCAGCGTGCGGAGATCGACGACCAGATCGAACGCTGGTTCGGCCAGGGCCGCAGTGCCATGGGGGCGATCGTGGAAACCGCCGATGGCGAAGGCGCCGCGGTGGATGACATCGAGCACCTGCGTGATCTTGCCTCCGAAGCGCCGGTGATCCGGCTGGTCAACCTGGTCATCCAGCGTGCGGTGGAGCTGCGCGCCTCGGACATCCACGTGGAGCCCTTCGAAACGCGCCTGAAGGTGCGCTACCGCGTCGACGGCGTGCTGATCGACGGGGAGAGCCCGCCGTCCAACCTTACGGCCGCGGTGATCAGCCGCATCAAGATCATGGCGCGGCTGAACATCGCAGAACGTCGCCTGCCGCAGGACGGACGCATCATGCTGCGCGTGCAGGGCAAGGAGCTGGACCTGCGCGTCAGCACCGTGCCCACCGCGCATGGCGAAAGCGTGGTGATGCGCCTGCTGGACCGCGAAACGGTGGTGTTCGATTTCCAGCGCCTGGGCTTCACCGATGAATTCCTGCCGGCCTTCCGCAAGGTGCTGGAACAACCGCACGGCATCCTGCTCGTCACCGGCCCCACCGGCTCGGGCAAGACCACCACGCTGTACACCGCGCTGAGCCAGCTCAACACCGCCGACGTCAAGATCATCACCGTCGAAGACCCGGTCGAGTACCAGATCGAAGGCATCAACCAGATCCAGGCCAAGCCGCAGATCGGGCTGGATTTCGCCAATGCGCTGCGCAGCATCGTGCGCCAGGATCCGGACATCATCATGATCGGCGAAATGCGCGACCTGGAAACCGCGCGCATCGCGATCCAGTCCGCGCTGACCGGCCACCTGGTGCTGTCCACGCTGCACACCAACAACGCCGCCGGTGGCATCACCCGCCTGCTCGACATGGGCGTGGAGGACTACCTGCTCACCTCCACCATCAACGGCATCCTGGCCCAGCGCCTGGTGCGCCGGCTGGAGCCCACGCATGCCGAACGCTATCCCGCTTCGCCGGAAGAAATCGAACGCTTCGACCTGCGCCGGCTGCAGCCGGAAGGCACCATCCACCTGTACCGTCCGCGGCCATCGACGTTGGCGCCCACCGGTTACCTGGGGCGCACCACGATCGTGGAATTCCTGGTCATGAACGATGAACTGCGGCGCGCGGTGATGCGCCGCGACGGCATGGGCGAGATCGAACGCATCGCCCGCAGTGGCGGCATGCGCACCATGTACGAAGACGGCCTGCTGAAGGCACTGGCCGGGCAGACCACGCTGGAAGAAGTCCTGCGCACCACCGAGGAAAGCTGAGCATGCCGGTGTTCCGTTACAAGGCACTGGATGCGCAGGGCGAAGTGGTGGACGGCCAGATGGAAGCGGCCAGCCAGGCCGAACTGGTGCTCCGCCTGCAGGAGCAGGGCCACCTGCCGATGGAAACCCGGCTGGCCAGCGAAGGCGGGCTGGAGGCGGGGCGCCTGCGTGGCCTGTTCAAGCAGCGCCCGTTCCAGGGCGCCGCGCTGCTGCAGTTCACCCAGCAGCTGTCCACCCTGCTCGGTGCCGGCCAGCCGCTGGACCGGGCCCTGACCATCCTGCTGAGCCTGCCGGAAGACGAACGCTCGCGTCGCGTGGTCAGCGAAATCCGCGATACCGTGCGCGGCGGCGCATCGCTGTCCAGTGCGCTGGAACGCCAGCACGGACTGTTCTCGCGCCTGTACATCAACATGGTGCGCGCCGGTGAAGCCGGCGGCAGCCTGCACGACACGCTGCAGCGCCTGGCCGACTACCTGGAGCGCAGCCGCGCGCTGCAGGGCAGGGTGGTCAATGCACTGATCTACCCGGCGATCCTGCTGGTGGTGGTGGGGGGGGCGCTGTTGTTCCTGCTCGGCTACGTGGTGCCGCAGTTCGCGCAGATGTACGAAAGCCTGGATGTCGCGCTGCCGTGGTTCACCCAGCTGGTGCTGCAGCTGGGCCTGCTGGTGCGCGATGGCTGGATCTTGTTCATCGTGGTGCCGGCGCTGCTGGCCTGGCTGGGCGAACGCAAGGCGCGGCAGCCCGCGTTCCGGCTGGCGCTGGACGGCTGGTTGCTGCAGCGCAAGGGAATCGGTGGCCTGCTCGGCAAGCTGGAAACCGCGCGGCTGGCCCGCACCCTGGGCACCCTGCTGCGCAATGGCGTGCCGCTGCTGGCCGCGCTGGGCATCGCGCGCAACGTGCTGGGCAACCGCGCGCTGGCCGCCGACATCGACCTGGCGGCCGATGAAGTCAAGAACGGCAACGGCCTTTCGGCCGCGCTGGCGCGTGGCAAGCGCTTCCCCCGCCTGGCGCTGCAGATGATCCAGGTCGGCGAGGAATCCGGCGCACTGGATACCATGCTGCTGAAGACCGCCGACACCTTCGAGCAGGAAACCGCACGCAGCATCGACCGCATGTTGTCGGCGATGGTGCCGGCGATCACCCTGGTGCTGGCATCGGTGGTGGGGCTGGTGATCATCGCCGTGCTGGTACCGATGTACGACCTGACCAATGCAATTGGCTGACCCTGTTTTCCCCGTGGAAAGGAACCCCTGACGATGCGACACCGTCCCCTGAAAGCTTTCACCTCCGCTCGCCGGCAGTCGGGCATGAGCCTGCTGGAAATCATCATCGTCATCGTGCTGATCGGCGCGGTGCTCACCCTGGTGGCCAGCCGCGTGCTGGGTGGCGCCGACCGCGGCAAGGCCAACCTGGCCAAGGCCAAGGTGGAGACCATCGCCAGCAAGATCGAAAACTACCGCCTGGATACCAACCGCCTGCCGGGCAAGCTGGATGAACTGGTAACCGCTCCCAGTGGCGTCAATGGATGGATGGGACCGTATGCCAAGGCGTCGGACCTGGACGATCCGTGGGGCCGGCCGCTGGAATACCGCGCCCCGGGCGAAAGCCAGGATTACGACCTGATCAGCCTGGGCAAGGACGGCAAGCCGGGTGGCACCAGTTTCGATGCGGACATCCGCTACGAGCAGTGATGCAGCAACAGGGCCGTCCATGTCCGGGCTGAACCACCAGCGCAGGTCGCCGCGGCGCACGCGGCAGCTGCGCGTGGGCGGCATGTCACTGTTGGAGATGCTGCTGGTCATCGCGCTGATCGCGCTGGTCGGGCTGGTCACCGGTGGCATGTTCGCGCGTGGCATGGCCGGTGCGCAGCTGCGCAACGCCGGCAAGGAACTGGCCAGCCAGCTGCGCCTTGCGCGGGCCGAAGCGGTCGCGCGGGGATCGGTGCAGCGCTTCGTCATCGAACCGCGTGCGCGCCGCTGGGAAGGCGCGGGCGGACGCAGTGGCACGTTGCCCGAGTCATTGCAGGTGAGCTTCGAAGGGGCCGCGCAGCTGCAGCAGGGAGCGGGACGTGGCGCCATTGAATTCCATCCCGATGGCGGCTCCAGTGGCGGTCGCATCGTGATCCAGCGCGGGGATGCCCGATGGCGCATCGATGTGGGCTGGCTGACCGGCGAAGTCCGCTCCGGTCCGGATGCAGTGCAATGACGCGGTCCCGGTCGGGGCTGCGGGGGGGCCGCCATGCGCGCGGCTTCACCCTGCTGGAGGTGCTGGTGGCATTTGCATTGCTGGCCATCGCACTGACCCTGCTGCTGGGCACCTTGTCCGGTGCCGCGCGGCAGGTGGGGCAGGCCGACGCCCGCACCCGGGCGGTCCTGCATGCACAGTCGCTGTTGACCGGCGTGGGAATCGAATCGCCATTGCAGGAAGGCCGGCAGCAGGGACGCTGGGAGCAGGGACGCTACCAGTGGCAACTGCAGGTGCGTCCGTACGTGGAACCGCGTGCGGCGCCGGCGACCGCCGCGGGGTCCGAGGCCGTTGCCGGCCCGCGCCTGGTCGAGCTGGAACTGCAGGTGCGATGGACCCAGCCGCGCGCCGGTGAGCTGCGCTGGCGCACGCTGCGCCTGCTGCCGCCGACGCTGGAGGCAAGCCCATGAAGCCGCGCGCGGCAGGCTTTACCCTGATCGAAGTGCTGCTGGCCACCGCCCTGCTGGCGGCCGGGCTGGCGTTGGCCTTCGTGACCGTGCGTTCGGCGATGACGATCAGCCAGCGCGGCGAGACGATGGCCGCCGACAACGAACGCATGCGGGCCGTTCAGGGGCTGCTGCGGCGGCAGCTGGGCCAGGCCCTGCGCAGCCGCATCGAGCCGGCCGACCCGGCGCGCGAGCCGCTGTATTTCATCGGCGAAGCACAGCGCCTGCGCTTCGTTTCCGAGGTTCCGGGGTACCTGGGACGCGGCGGTTCCTACGTGCATGACCTGCAGGTCGTGCGCAGCGGGCAGGGCGTTCGCCTGCAGTTGGGGCTGGTGATGGTGCAGGGAGGCGTGCAGATCCAGGAACGTCCTCCGCGCGCGCCGGAGCTGCTGGCCGATGGCCTGCGCCAGGTGACGCTGCGTTACCGTGGCATGGACGAGACCACTGGCGCGATGGGCGATTGGATGGACGCCTGGCCCGATACCCGGCGCCCACCGGTGCTGGTAGCGGTGCAGGTGCAGCCGCTGCGCGGCCCAGCGTGGCCGGAGCTGCGCGTGGCGATTGAAAACGCCGGCCAGGAGCAGCCGCGATGACCCCGACGCGTTCGCACATGCAGCGGGGCGCGGCGCTGGTGCTGGTGCTGTGGCTGATCGCCTTGCTCACCGCGCTGGTCGGCGCCTTCGCCCTTTCCGCGCGGATCGAACAACTGCAGCAGCGTGTGCAGGACGACACCGCCCGTGCGCAGGAAATCGGCCACGCAGGGGTGGCCTATGCAATGTCGCGGCTGCGCGCCGATCCCGCGCGGCCACCGTGGCAGCCTGATGGCCGGCTGTACCGCTGGCAGTACGACGGCGCGAAGGTGGATATCCGCATCGAGGACGAAAGCGGCAAGATCAACCTCAACCTGGCCGACCCGGCCCTGCTGGAGGGCTTCCTGCGGGCGCTGGAGGTGCCCCAGGCGCAGGCCACGCAGCTGGCCGGCGCCATCATCGACTGGCGTGATGGCGATGACCTGAGTCCTGCCGGAGGAGGTGCCGAGCTGCCCGACTATGTCGCCGCCGGCCTGCCGTATGGCCCGCGCAACGCGCGTTTCGAAACGTTGGGGGAGCTGCAGCGGGTGCTGGGCATGACCCCTGCGCTGTACCTGCAGATGCGCCCGATGCTGACCCTGCACGGCCGCCAGGCGCGCCCGGACGCGCGTTTCGCCCGCGCGCCGGTGCTGACCGCACTGGGCCTGGATGCGGCGCTGGTACTGGCCCAGCGCGAACAGGAATGGAGCGGTGCCGACGATCCTTCGCGTCCGGCCTCTATTGCCACCGGCAGCGGCACCTATAGTATCGACTGTCGGGTCACGGACGACCGGGGGCGCATCGCCACCAGCCGGGCAGTGGTGCGCAATGCCCGGAACGTGGCGATGGGACGGGCTTACACAGTGCTTGAATGGGAGCAGGGAATGGCGTCGCAATGACAGCATGGCAGCAAGGATTCAGGCAGGTCACCGCGCAGATCGCGCCGCGTGCCGGCCATTTCCTGCGGTGGTGGCGCAGCTCGCTGCTGGCCTGGTTGCCCGAGCGCTGGCAGTGGGCACTGGGCTGGGCGCCTGCCCGCCTGTTGCTGCTGCAGCAGGGTGACCAGCTGCATCTGGAACGCGAAATCGGCAGCCAGCGCCTGCGCGTGGCCAGCCTGGCCTGGCCCTGCCAGGCGACGGCGCTGGCGGCCGCGCTGCCCCCGCGCCTGCAGCGGTTGCCGCGCTACTGGCTGCTGGATGGCGCACAGGTGCTGCGTCGCACGCTGCGCGTTCCCACTGCCGCAGCGGGTCGCCTGCTGGACGTGATGGGCTTCGAGATCGATCGGCAGACACCCTTCACCGCCGACCAGGTGACCCATGACGTACGCCTGCTCGGCGATGCCGGCACCGGCCAGCTGGACGTTGAACTGGTGGTGCTGCCGCGGGTGCGCCTGGAGCAGTGGCAGCAGGCCGTGGGCAGCTGGGCCGATGCGGTCAGCGGCATCGACGTGATCGATCCCGCCGGCAACCCGCTGCAGGTGAATCTGCTACCGCCACTGCTGCGCCGGCACATGCGCAACCCCCAGCTGCGTCTGGAACTGCTGATGGCGGTCGCAGCGGCGGTGATGCTGCTGCTGGCGGGCAGCCAGCTGCTGAACAACCGCGAACAGGCGGCCGACACGCTGCGTGCGGACGTGGAGCGCAGTGCGCGCAACGCGCGTGGCGTTGCCGATGAACGCGCACGGCTGCAGGCGCTGGTGGATGGAGCGCGCTTCCTGGACGGTGAGCGCGCGAAGCGACCGACGATGCTGGCGGTGTGGACTGAACTGAGCGGAAAGCTGCCTGACGGCAGCTTCCTGGAGAAGATCGGCGTGGAAGGCCAGCAGCTCCAGTTGATCGGCCTGAGCCGCGAGGCCAACCAGCTGGTGCCGCTGCTGCAGGCATCACCGTTGTGGCAACGGGTGAACCTGACCGGCGTGCTGCAGGCTGATGGAACGGCAGGCGGACGTGACCGCTTCACCTTGACTGCCGAGCTGCGTGCTGCCGCTCCCGCCGCTGCTGCCATGACGAAAGAGGGAGCGGCCGATGCCGATGCAGCCGACACCCCGTGACCGCTGGCTGGCGCTGGCCCTGCTGCTGGCCGTGCTGGCACTGGTCTACCTGTTGCTGGTGCACCCCTTCTTTACCGTGCCGTGGCGTGCGATCGACCAGGACATCAGCGCACTGCAGCAGCGCCAGCACCGCGTGCAGGTGCAGATCGACCAGCGACCGGAAGTGAGCGCACGCCTGCAGCAGGTGCAGCAGGCGCTGCGCGAGCGGCCCGGATTCCTGCCCGAAGCCACCGCCGAAGCGGCTGCGGCCGCGTTGTCTTCACGCGTGCAGGACGTCGTGCTGTCTGCCAGCCCGGGCAACCGCGGCTGCGTGGTCAGCAACCGCACGCCCATGCCGGACAACCGCAGCGAGGCCAGCTATACCCGGGTCGCCCTGCAGGTGCGGCTGCGCTGCGGCGTGGACGAAACCGCCAGCGTGCTGCATGCCCTGGAAACCGGAAACCCGCGGTTGTTCGTGGAAAACCTCAACATGCTCGCGCAGCGCTTCCAGCAGTCCACCGATGAAGCCGGCACCGGCCTGGATGTATCGTTCGAGTTGATCGGCTATCTGCAGCCCGGAAGCGTCGATCCCGGTGCGGCAGCCGCCGCAGGCGCGGCCACCGCCGACGGCGATGGCGAAACCGCCATGGCAGAGAGCGCCCCGGTGGCGGATCCGGCCCCGGCCAGCGGGCAGGACGATGCCACCCGCGTCCCGCCCGCCGATGCGGAGCAGATCGATGCAGAGTGAGCGCTTCAGCCTGCGTGGAGCGATCCTGCTCGGGCTTGCCCTGCTGGCCGCCGCCGCGTGGTTGGCGACGGTGCTCGGTGTGGGCACCCACATCCGTGGCGAGGACAACAGCGAGGTGGCCGCGCCGCGCCTGCCGATGCTTGCCGATGTCGTGGCGGATCCGATGCTGGCGCCGTCCAGCTTCAGCGCCATCACCGAACGCCCGGTGTTTGCCGAAGACCGCCGTCCGCACCCGTTCCGCTTGGGCGGGCAACCGCAGGCAACGCCGGGCGGGGCACTGCGCTTGACCGGCGTACTGCTCAGCGGCAGCTTCGGTATGGCCACGTTGTCCGGTGACAACAACCGCTCGTTGCGCCTGCGCCTGAATGGCGAAGCGCTGGAAGGCTGGCAGCTGCTGGCGCTGGAGCCGCGCCGCGCCACCGTGCTCGGGCCTGACGGTGCGCAGGTGCTGGAACTGGCGGTATTCGACGGTCAGGGCGGGCAACCCCCCACCCAGCTTCGCAATCCGGGTGCCACCGGTCCGATCCGGCCGCTCGCCGCCGCACCGTCGGTGTCCGCCGCCAGCGCGCGCGCAGGCCAGGCCACGCCGGCAGCCCTCCCTGCCGGCGCTACACCCGCGCCGGCCACCCAGGAAGGGCCTGCCAACCAGGGCCCGAGCGAAGAGCAGATGCGTGCCATCCGCGAACGCATCCGTGCCCGTCGCGAACAGCTGCAGCAGCAACAGCAACGCCAGTCGACGCCGCCCCCCGGCGGCGCTGCCAACCCTTAGAGTGAAAGCATGAACCTGCGTTACCTTTCCTGCTCGTTCGCCCTCGCCCTGCTGGCCGGGTGCACCACGGTGCCGACCCCGGACGTGCGCCGCACGGCGCGCTTTGACAGCGGCACCAGCGTGCCCGCCAACGATCCTGCACTGGCCGCCGAGGACGGCGCGCCGAAGGCGGTGATCCGGCGCGGCACCGGCACCATGATCAACCGCAGTGCCGCATCCGCCCCGTCGCCCGCGCTGGCGCAGGCGAGCAGCGGCGATGCCACGTTCAACTTCGAAGGCGAGTCGCTGCACGCGGTGGTCAAGGCGATCCTGGGCGACCTGCTGGGGCAGAACTACGTCATCGCGCCGGGCGTGCAGGGCACGGTCACCCTGGCCACGCCCAAGCCGGTGTCCGGTGCGCAGGCACTGAACCTGCTGGAGATGGTGCTGGGCTGGAACAACGCCCGCATGGTCTACAGCGGCGGTCGCTACAACATCGTCGCCGCCGACCAGGCCCTGGCCGGCACGGTGGCGCCGAGCACTGCCCCGGCCGCCAACGCGCGCGGGTTCGAAGTCCGCGTGGTGCCGCTGCAGTACATCTCCGCCACGGAGATGAAGAAGGTGCTGGAGCCGTATGCGCGACCCAACGCCATCGTCAACGTCGACAGCGGGCGCAATGTGATCACCCTCGGCGGCACCCGCGCGGAACTGGAAAACTACCTGCGCACTGTGCAGATCTTCGATGTCGACTGGCTGTCGGGCATGTCCGTCGGCGTGTTCCCGATCAGCTCGGGCAAGGCCGAACAGGTCGCCGCCGACCTGGAAAAGATCTTCGGCAAGGACAGTGAAACGCCCAGTGCCGGCATGCTGCGCTTCCTGCCGCTGGAGAACGCCAATGCGGTGCTGGTGATCACCCCGCAGGTGCGTTACCTGGACCAGATCCAGCAGTGGTTGGACCGTATCGACACCGCCGGCGGTGCGCCGCGGCTGTTCTCCTACGAACTGCGTTACGTCAAGGCGCGCGATCTGGCCGAGCGGCTGGCCGAAGCCTTCGGCAGCAGCGGCGGTGGCCGTGGCGGCGACAGCGGCGCGTCACTGGCACCGGGTGCCGCCAGCTCGCGGATCGACGGTGGCGAAAGCCGCGCGCAGGACGCCGGCCTGGACAGCAGTGCGCTGGGCAGCTCCGGCAGCGGCGGTGGCCAGGGCGGACCTTCGATGAACCTGCCGCAGCGCCAGTCAGGCAATGCCAGCGTCACCCTGGAGGTCGGCGGTGACACCGTCGGCGTGTCCGCCGTGGAGGAAACCAACACCCTGCTGGTACGGTCCACGCCGCAGGCCTGGCATTCCATCCGCGAGGTAGTGGAAAAGCTGGACGTGATGCCGATGCAGGTGCACATCGAAGCCCAGGTCGCCGAGGTCAGGCTGACCGGTGACTTGAGCTATGGCGTGAACTGGTTCTTCGAAAACTCGCTGACGCGCGGAAGCGACGACGCGTCCGCTGCCAGCCTGATCGGACCCGGACTGGGTCTGGACGCCAACCTGCGCCCTTCAGGTGGATGGCAATCCCTGTTCGGCGTGGTGACAGGCAACGGCGCGTCATGGACCATCGCGCGCAACAATGCCGCCGCCGTGGTGACCGCACTGGACAAAGTATCCGATGTCCGGCTGCTGCAGACGCCCTCCATCTTCGTGCGCAACAATGCCGAAGCGACCCTCAACGTGGGTGAGCGCGTGCCGATCACCAGCACCTCGTTCAACAGCGGCGTGGGCGGTGGCACCTACGGCCAGGTCCAGTACATCGATACCGGCGTGATCTTGAAGGTGCGGCCACGCGTGACCCGCGATGGCACCGTTTTCATGGATATCGTGCAGGAGGTGAGCAACGCCGAGCAGGTCGCCAGCAACTGCAACCAGGCCAGCGGCGGCTGCAACCCGCGCATCACCACGCGCAAGCTGGCCACCGAAGCGGCGGTGCAGAGCGGCGACACGATCATGCTGGCCGGGCTGACCACCGACTCCGGCACCGACAGCAGCAACGGTATCCCGGGCCTGAGCCGCATTCCGGTGATCGGTGCATTGTTCGGTACCAAGGGCCGCAACAGCGGACGTTCGGAAGTGATCGTGCTGCTGACCCCGACGATCGTGCGCAACGGCCAGGAATCGCGCAACCTGACCGACGAATACAGCCGGCGCTTCCGCGCGATGGAACCGATCAACACCCCGCGCCAGAAGTAATCGGCGACGAGGGCAGTCGCATTGCGGCCGCCCTGCTTGCTACGCTGGCGGCACACGGCCGTGGCACCCGCCCGCCGTGCATCCACCAGCGGAGGCGGGATGGGGGCGATCGTGTTGTTGCCGTTGGGCGTGGATGATTCGTCGCTGGACCGTTGCCTGGCGGCACTGGATGCCGGCACCGCAGCCGGCACGGCGGTGTGGCTGGCCGATGATGCCCAGGCCGGCCCGCGCGCGCAGGCGGTGGTGCAGCACTGGCTGGCGCACACGCCGCTGCAGGCCGAGTACACACGCCGCGCGCGGCCCTTGGGCGAAGTCGCCCATCTGGATGAAATGCTGCGCGCCTGCGCGGGCCTGGATGTTGCGGTGCTGGCGCCGGACAGCGTGCCCGGAGTGGGCTGGCTGGATCAGCTTCAGGCCTGCTTCGCACGCGATGCCTCGATCGCCACGGCCACGCCGTGGTGCAATGCGGGGGAGACCATTGCATGGCCGCGGATGGGCGAGGTCAATCCAGTGCCGGAGGCACCTGCTGCGCTCTCGCAGGCCTGCGCCGGCATGCCGCCGGAACATCCGGAACTGCCTTCGGCGGTGACCCACGCGGTGCTGGTGCGGGGCACCGCCCGGCAACGTGCCGGTGGCCTGGACGCCGACAGCTATGGCGGCTGGAGCGCGGCGCTGATCGACCTGGGCCTGCGCATGGCCGGCCTCGGCTGGCGCAACGTACTGTGCGAGACCGCGTTCGTGGCACGGGCCGACGAGGGCCGGCATGCGCCGGGTGACCTGGAGGCGCTGGCCAGTCGCTGGCCGGCGTGGACGCCACGGCTGGCTGATTTCCTGATGCACGATCCGCTGCGTGCCGCACGTGAGGACCTGCAGCTTCGCTACCAGCGCGCGATAATGCCCAAGGCGCAGGGCGATCTGTTCGGCGTCGCATCGCCGCTGCAGGAGCCGCACGCTTGAACCTCGCCATCGTCGCCGTCGTCGTCACCTACCAGAGCAGCAGCACCATCGAGGACTGCCTGCAGCGCCTGCGCGACGCGCGCGGCATCGCCGAGATCCGCGTGGTGGACAACGGCTCGGTGGACGACACCGTGGACATCCTGCAGCGCCATGCCAGCCATGATCCGCGCGTGCGCTTCATCGCCAACCCGGACAACCCCGGCTTCGCTGCGGCCAACAACCAGGGCGTTGCCGATTCCAGCAGCCCCTGGCTGGCCTTCATCAACCCTGACGTGATGGTGGGAGCGGATACCCTGGCGGTGCTGTGCGAGCGTGCGCAGCCGCTGGGCGATTGCCTGCTGGGGGTCGAGCAGGTGGATGAGCACGGCCGCGCGGATGATGCGGTGCGTCGGCGTGATCCGGATTTCCTGGCGATGCTGCGTTCGCCGGGCAGCGGGTCGAAGCTCGCCCTTGCGCGTGATCCGGACGTGGCGATGCAGTACGTGCCGGCGATTTCCGGTGCGGTGATGCTGATGCCGCGCGCGCTGTTCGACCGCATCGGCGGCTGGGATGCCGGCTACCGGCTGCACGCTGAAGACCTCGACCTGTGCCGTCGCGTGCGCGGCGCCGGTGGCGTGGTGGCCATTGCCAACGACCTGCAGGTGCTGCACGTACGCGGGGTGTCCAGCCGCTCGCGGCCGTTCTTCGTGGAATGGCACAAGCATCGTGGGCTGTGGCGGTATTTCCAGCGCTTCGAGGCACGGCAGCGCAGCCTGCCGGTGCGGGTGGCGGTGTGGGGGGCGATCTGGGCGCATGCACTGCTGCAGGTGCCGAGGCTGCTGCGAGCGGCGTAGCCCCTCGTGGCTGGCGTCTGGTTCTGGCTGCTGGTTTGGCGCCGGGTGGGTGGGTCATGCAGGACACGCCGTGAATCCGTCCATGGAGGCTCGCTGTTCGCATCCATGCGAACAGACGGTCCTGCATGACCCACCCACCCGGCGCCCTGACAGGTTCCGTGCGCCGCCAGCCACGTAAAAAAATGAAAAAAAAGCGGTAGCGCCGACCCATGGTCGGCGGCATCCATCAGACCCCCCTTACCCCCCTTCCGCCGACCATGGGTATGCCGGTCGTCCTGACCAGCACCCTGCGGGCCATCGCAAGCGATGTTGGCAGCGGCTCCTGCCTCTGCCTTCGGCGCTACCGAAGATTCCAAGGCCACCAGGGACCCGTCGAAGGTGGGGCGGGGTGGGTTGGCGGGGGCGTTGAGCGCCATGGATGGCGCGAATCGAGGCCCGCATGGACGCAGTCTTTGCCGTCCCCCGCAAACCCACCCCGCCCCGCCAATCCGCCAGCCCTGCAGCCGTTGCCGTTGCCGTCGCTCTCGCCGTTGCTCCGGCTTGAAGAAGCGGGCGCCGGGCCGCAGGCCCGGCAACAACCCCCGCACGCGGCGCATAATGGCGGCATGATCATCCAATCCCTGCTCGACACCGACCTGTACAAATTCACCATGATGCAGGCGGTGCTGCACCAGTACCCCGGCGCCACGGTGCAGTACCGGTTCAAGTGCCGTACCCCGGGCATCGACCTTGCGCAGTTCATCGATCAGATCGACGCGGAGATCGACCACCTGTGCAGCCTGCGCTTCAACAGCGAAGAACTGGATTACATGCGCGGCCTGCGCTTCGTGAAGCCCGACTTCGCCGACTTCCTCGGCCTGTTCCACCTGGACCGCAAGTACATCACCCTGCGTGCCTCGGACAGCGTGCCCGGCGAGATCGAGCTGGACATCACCGGGCCGTGGCTGCACACGATCATGTTCGAAGTGCCGCTGCTGGCGATCATCAACGAGGTCTGGTTCCGCAACACCACCACCGCCGACATCGCCGAAGGCGAACGACGGCTGCAGGCCAAGGCGGCGCTGCTGCGTGACACCCCCGGTTTCGAGCAGTGCCGGGTCGCCGACTACGGCACGCGCCGGCGCTACTCGCGTGATTGGCATGCACGTCTGTTGCCGCTGCTGCGTGACGCGCTGGGCGCGCAGCTTGTAGGTACAAGCAACGTGCATTTCGCCCGGCTGTACGGCATGACCCCGCACGGCACGATGGCCCACGAGTACCTGCAGGCCTTCCAGGCGATCGGTCCGCGCCTGCGCGATTCGCAGGTGGCCGCACTGGAATCGTGGGCACGCGAATACCGCGGCGACCTCGGCATCGCGCTGTCCGACGTGGTCGGCCTGGATGCGTTCCTGCGCGATTTCGACATGTATTTCTGCAAGCTGTTCGACGGCGTGCGGCATGACTCCGGCGACCCCTTCGACTGGGGCGACCGCATGCTGGCCCACTTCCAGCAGCGCCGCGTCGATCCCCGCAGCAAGGTGCTGGTGTTCAGTGACGGGCTGGATATCGAAAAGGTCATGCGCCTGTTCGATTACTTCCGCGGCCGCTGCCAGGTGGCCTTCGGCGTTGGCACGCACTTGACCAACGATCTCGGCCCGACGCCGTTGAACATCGTGATCAAGATGGTCCGCTGCAACGGACAGCCGGTGGCCAAGCTGAGTGATTCACCGGGCAAGAGCATGTGCGACGATCCCGGTTACCTGGCCTACCTGCGCCAGGTTTTCGAGTTGCCGCCGGGCGTCTGATCCGCCGCGCCTACCGCTGCGCTCGCCGAGCATGGCTCGGCGCTACCAACAGTCGGCGCGCGTGGCGCGACGTCACCCATGGCTTCGGCAGCGCCGCGCCATGCTCGGCGAGCGTTGCGGCAGCGCGGTCACTCCAGCGCGAAGCGCAGCACGAACAATCCGGCCACCAGCCATACCGCCGGGTGGACCTCGCGCCAGCGCCCGGTGCCGGCCTTCAGCGCTGCGTAGGCGATGAAGCCGAACGCCAGGCCATTGGCGATGGAATAGGTGAACGGCATCGCCAGCGCGCACAACGCCGCCGGGACCGACTCGGTCAGGTCGTTCCACTCCACTTCCACCAGTTCACGCAGCATCAGGCCGGCCACGAACAGCAGCGCCGGGGCCGTTGCATAGCCGGGCACCATCGCGGCAAGCGGTGAGAACAGCAACGCCGCCAGGAACAGCGCGGCGACCACCAGCGCGGTCAGTCCAGTGCGCCCCCCCACCTGCACGCCGGAAGCGCTTTCGGCAAAGGCGGTGGTGCTGCTCGTGCCCAGCAGCGAGCCGGCGACGATCGCCGTGCTGTCGGCCAGCAGTGCGCGGCCGAAGCGCTTCTGCGCGCCGGGCACTTTCAGCAGGCCGGCCCGGCCCACCACGCCGTACAGCGTGCCGGTGGCATCGAAGACCTCCACCAGCACGAACACCAGCACCACCTGCAGCAGCACCGCCAGCGGCGCGCCACCGTCATGGTGCAGCAGGCCAGGCAGGTCCAGCTGCAGGAACGTGGGGGCCAGGCTCGGGGGCAGCGACACCAGCCCCTGGTACTGCACGCTGCCGAGCAGCCAGCCGGCGCCGGTGACCGCCAGGATGCCGATCAGGATGGCACCACGCACGCGGCGCGCCTCCAGCACGGCGATCAGCAGGAAGCCGGCCAGGGCCAGCAGCGGCGGGGCGGTAGTGAGCGGCCCCAGCGCCACCAGGGTGTCTTCGTTACCGACGATCACACCGGATTTCTGCAGCGCGATGATCGCCAGGAACAGCCCGATGCCGGCCACGATCGCCGAGCGCAGCGAAGCCGGGATGCCGGCCACCAGCCAGGCGCGCACACCGGTCAGCGACAGCACCAGGAACACCAGCCCGGAAATGAACACCGCCGCCAGCGCCTGCTGCCACGGCAGGCCGGCCGCGCCGACCACGGTGAAGGCAAAGAACGCATTCAGCCCCATGCCGGGCGCCATGCCGACCGGGAAGTTGGCGGCAAAGGCCATCACCAGCGAACCCAGCGCGGCGGCCAGGCAGGTAGCCACGAACACCGCGCCGGCATCCATGCCGGTGGTGGACAGGATGTCCGGGTTGACGAAGACGATGTAGGACATCGTCAGGAAGGTGGTCAGGCCGGCCAGCAGTTCGGTGCGCACGGTGGTGCCGTGCTGCTGCAGCTGGAACAGGCGTTCGAAGAGGGCCATGGGAGTCTCGTGACGATCAGGTGTCACGATCAACGGTCGTGACCTGCCGGAATGCAGAAAGGCCGCGCGAGCGCGGCCTTTCCGGTTGCCTTACTTCAGCGCCTTGAAGCGCAGGCGCTTGGGCGCGGCATCGTCGCCCATGCGGCGGCGCTTGTCTTCTTCGTACTCGCGGTAGTTGCCCTGGAAGAACTCCACGTGCGAATCGCCTTCGAAGGCCAGGATGTGCGTGGCGATGCGATCCAGGAACCAACGGTCATGCGAAATGACGAAGGTGTTGCCCGGGAACTCCAGCAGCGCATCTTCCAGTGCACGCAGGGTTTCGATGTCCAGATCGTTGGACGGTTCATCGAGCAGCAGCACGTTGCCACCCTGCAGCAGGGTCTTGGCCATGTGCAGGCGGCCACGCTCGCCACCGGACAGCGAACCGACCAGCTTCTGCTGGTCCTGGCCCTTGAAGTTGAAGCGGCCGATATAGGCGCGCGACTGGATCTCCACGCCGTTGATGTTGAGGATGTCCAGGCCGCCGGCGATTTCCTGGAAGACGTTGTGGTTGCCTTCCAGCGCGTCGCGGCTCTGGTCCACGTAGGACAGCTTGACGGTCGGGCCGACCACGATTTCGCCGGTATCCGGCTTTTCCTGGCCGGTGATCATCTTGAACAGGGTCGACTTGCCGGCGCCGTTGGGGCCGATGATGCCGACGATGGCGCCGCCCGGCACCAGGAAGTTCAGGTTGTCGAACAGCAGGCGATCGCCGAACTTCTTCGAGACGTTCTTGAACTCCATCACCGCGTTGCCCAGGCGTTCGCCCGGCGGGATGAAGATTTCATTGGTCTCGTTGCGCTTCTGGTAATCGACCGACTGCAGTTCTTCCAGGCGCGCCAGGCGGGCCTTGCCCTTGGTGCGGCCGCCCTTGGCATTCTGGCGCGACCATTCCAGTTCCTTCTGGATCGCCTTCTGGCGCGACTTTTCCTGGTTGTCTTCCTGCTTCAGGCGCTCGTCCTTCTGGGTCAGCCAGTCGGTGTAGTTGCCCTTCCACGGAATGCCGCGACCGCGGTCCAGTTCCAGGATCCACTCGGCGGCGTTGTCCAGGAAGTAGCGGTCATGGGTGACGGCCACCACGGTGCCGGTGTAGCGCGCCAGGAATTGTTCCAGCCATTCCACCGATTCGGCATCGAGATGGTTGGTCGGCTCATCGAGCAGCAGCATGTCCGGCTTCTGCAGCAGCAGGCGGCACAGTGCCACGCGGCGCTTTTCACCACCGGACAGGGTGCCCACGATGGCGTCCCACGGCGGCAGGCGCAGCGCATCGGCGGCCACGTCCAGCTGGTTTTCCAGGGTGTGCGCGTCACCGGCGGCGAGGATCGCCTCCAGCCGCTCCTGTTCCTTGGCCAGCTTGTCGAAGTCGGCACCCTCTTCGGCGTAGGCCAGGTACACCGCATCCAGCGCGGCCTGTGCCTGCAGCACTTCGCCCACGCCTTCTTCGACCGATTCACGTACGGTCTTGGTCGGGTCCAGCTCCGGTTCCTGCGCCAGGTAACCCACCTTGATGCCGGCCTGCGGGCGGGCTTCGCCCTCGAAATCGTTGTCCACGCCGGCCATGATCTTCAGCACGGTGGATTTGCCCGAGCCATTCAGGCCCAGCAGGCCGATCTTCGCCCCCGGGAAGAACGACAGCGAGATGTCCTTGATGATCTGCCGCTTGGGCGGAACCACCTTGGACACGCGGTTCATGGTGTAGATGTATTGCGAGGACATGAAGTCTCCCAGAGGGTCGATCCACCGGGCCGAAAGCCCGGGCCGGCGGAAAACGGAATATTTGACCCAGCATTATCGCCGATCCCCCCTTTCACTGCCATGGCAGCCGGTGGCAGGTTCAGCACTGGGAAAACGCCGAGCCGGACGAGTGGGCCTGCACACTCGACAACGGCCTGAAACCTGACTGTGATCGCCCGGGGCAGCGTCCAGGCTGATGGCTCCAACCCATGGAGATCCCGCATGAAAGCTCTCGGTTTGTTGTTGCTCAGCGCCCTGCTGCCGGTATCGGTGGCCGCCCAGCAGGCACCTCCCCTGCTGTTGCCGAACCTCCAGGTGCTGGATCTGCAGATGGCCGCGGGCGCCGTGAGGGAGTTCGATGTCGAAGTGGCGGCGACCGAGAAATGGCTGCCATACGAGCTGGTCGCCGCAGCGGACGGCGCGGGTCTGTCCGGCACCCTGCTGGTGTCGCTCGCCGACGGCCAGCCGCTGCGGGAGGTGGCGCTGGATGGCACGCGCATCGTCGGCGGGCTGGTGGCGCTGCCCTCCAGCAGCTCCAGGCGCCGCCTGCGGATCAGCCTGCGGGGCGGCGCCACCGATATGCGCGCCGACTTTTCATTGCTGCCGTCGCGTCCGCAGCTCAAGTCCGGGCAGGTGGTGCCGGTCTTTCCCCGTCGTCGCAGCGCAGCCACCTTCGCCCAGACGCTGGAGCTGCGCCTGAGCAAGGCATCCGACGTGGACCTGCGCACCTGGGGCGGGGATGCCACCGTCACCCTGCAGGTGAAGGGAGAAGCGGCTGGCGGCGGCTTCCCGGTAGCGGTGTGCAGGGACGAAGGCGATGCGTGGCGGCGTTGCCTCCTGCCCCGACTGAAGGCCGGCGTCTACTACGTGTCCGTTGAAGGCACCGGCGCGCCGGTCAACCTGCTTGGAAGCTGGACGGCGAGCGAGGGCGGCTGAAGCCTTGCCGGAAAATGAACAGGGGCCTTTCCGGCCACGGAGGAAGCGTTTCCAGCGGGAATCCATTCAGATCGCATGGGCAATATGGACATCGCCCACCCATCCTGCAGAGGTAGACCATGCGCATCAATCGATTCCTGGCCGGTGCCATGGCCTCCGCACTGGCCTTTGCCGCCGTCACTCCGGCATTTGCCGACAACGACCGTCATCGTGGTCACGACCGTCGCGAGTGGCGGGATGACCGTCGCGATGATCGTCGGGACCATCGTGATCATCGCCGTGAAGCGCGCCGCGACTGGCGTGACGACCGGCGGCATGACCGCCGCGACTGGCGGGATGACCGGCGCCATCCCGGTTACTACCGTCCAGCCCCGCCGCCGCGCGTGGTTTACCGGCCGGCCTACCGCCCGGCGTATGGCCCTGGCCCTGGCTATGGCTGGAAGGTCGGTCACCGCTACCGCGATTACTACCGTGGTCCGATCTATGTCGTGAATGATTACAACAGCTATCACGTGCGTCGTCCGCCCCGCGGTCACCACTGGGTCCGCGATGACCGGGGCAACCTGCTGCTGGTGGCCATCGCCACGGGGATCCTCGCCGACTTCGTGATCAACGGCCGCTGAGAGCGGGGTACCCCGCATCGCCCCAGACGGCGCCCGATAAGGGCGCCGTCGTCGTTCACGGCGTTCTGCGGCGATGGCCCCTCTCCGGGCGCAGGCACTACAATTGACCGCCTTGCTGTTCCATTCCTGCCTGCCCCCGGAGAAACCGATGTTCCCGCGCGACGTCCGAATCGAAAGCTACGACCCCGAACTGGCCAAGGCCATCGCCGATGAGTCCCAGCGCCAGGAAGACCACGTCGAGCTGATCGCGAGCGAGAACTACGCCAGCCCGATGGTGATGGAAGCCCAGGGCAGCCAGCTGACCAACAAGTACGCCGAAGGCTATCCGGGCAAGCGCTATTACGGCGGTTGTGAGTACGTGGATATCGCCGAACAGCTGGCGATTGATCGTCTGAAGCAGCTGTATGGCGCTGATTACGCCAACGTGCAGCCGCACAGCGGCTCGCAGGCCAACCAGGCGGTCTACTTCGCCCTGCTGCAGGCCGGTGACACCATCCTGGGCATGAGCCTGGCGCACGGCGGCCACCTGACCCACGGCGCCAAGGTCAATGCCTCGGGCAAGCTGTTCAATGCGGTGCAGTACGGTGTGAACGACCAGGGCCTGATCGACTACGATGAAGTCGAGCGCCTCGCCGTCGAGCACAAGCCGAAGATGGTCGTCGCCGGCTTCTCGGCCTATTCGCAGGTGGTCGATTGGGCGCGTTTCCGCGCCATTGCCGACAAAGTCGGTGCGTACCTGTTCGTTGACATGGCGCACGTGGCGGGCCTGGTCGCCGCCGGCGTCTACCCGAGCCCGCTGGAGCACGCCCACGTGGTGACCTCCACCACCCACAAGACCCTGCGCGGTCCGCGTGGCGGCATCATCATCGCCAAGGGCGCCAGCGAAGAACTGGTCAAGAAGCTGCAGTCGATCGTCTTCCCGGGCATCCAGGGCGGCCCGCTGATGCACGTCATCGCGGCCAAGGCCGTGGCGTTCAAGGAAGCCCTGGAGCCGGACTTCACCCGCTACCAGCAGCAGGTGGTGAAGAATGCCCAGGCCATGGCGAAGACCCTCATTGCGCGTGGCTACAAGATCGTTTCCGGCGGCACCGAAAACCACCTGATGCTGGTCGACATGATCGGCAAGGACGTGTCCGGCAAGGACGCTGAAGCGGCCCTCGGCAAGGCCCACATCACGGTCAACAAGAACTCGGTCCCCAACGACCCGCGTTCGCCGTTCGTGACCTCCGGCCTGCGCCTGGGTACCCCGGCGGTGACCACCCGCGGCTATGGCGAACAGGACTGTGTCGATCTGGCCAACTGGATCGCCGACGTGCTGGACGCACCGGCGGACGAAGCGGTGATCGCACGCGTGCGCGATGCGGTCAGCGCGCAATGCCGGAAGTATCCGGTCTACGGCTGAGCGATCACGGCCCCAGCGGTCGGGGCGGTAACGCCCGGCCGCGCGCCTGCCCCTGCCATGAGCGGCGTTTGTTTGCTGCTCATGGCCTTCTCAGGTACCGTTGCGACGCCGCCATGTCCATCGCATGACGTTTCCGAGACTCAAGGCGCCCCATGCATTGTCCGTTCTGCCAACATGCCGACACCCGTGTAATCGATTCGCGCGTCTCTGAAGACGGCGCGACGATTCGGCGCCGGCGTGAGTGCGAGGCCTGCAGCGAGCGCTTCAGTACGCTGGAAACCATCGAGCTGAAGCTGCCGACCATCGTCAAGGGCGATGGCAGCCGCGAGGCGTTCGAAGCGCGCAAGGTGCGCGCCGGCTTCGACCGCGCGCTGCAGAAGCGTCCCGTGCCGGAAGACAAGATCGAAGCGGCGGTGCGGTCGGTGATCCACCAGCTGCGCATCTGCGGAGAGCGCGAAGTGCCCTCCATCCGCGTTGGCGAGTTCGTGATGAACGAACTGCGCAAGCTCGACCATGTCGGCTACGTTCGCTTCGCCTCGGTCTACCGCAGCTTCGAGGATGTCGCGGACTTCCGCGAAGAGATTGAAAAGCTGGAACGCGATCTGCCGGCCAGCACCGAACAATTGCAGCTGCTGGGCGATGTGATCGCCCTGACCAAGAAAAAGAAAGGCTGACGCGCGCCGCTGCGCGCCTGTGTCCAAGGAGCACCGATGAGCGCTTTCTCCGCGCTGGACCACCTGCACATGGCACGTGCGCTGCGCCTGGCCGAACGTGCTGCCTATACCACCCGCCCCAATCCCATGGTCGGGTGCGTGATCGCCCACGGCGAGCAGGTGGTGGGGCAGGGCTGGCATCAACGTGCCGGCGGCCCGCATGCCGAAGTGTTCGCACTGCGCGAAGCGGGCGACCAGGCCCGGGGGGCCACCGCCTACGTCACCCTTGAACCGTGTGCGCATTTCGGCCGCACGCCACCCTGTGCATTGGCCCTGATCGAAGCCGGCGTCAGCCGCGTGGTGGCCGCCCTGCGCGATCCGTTCCCGCAGGTCGACGGCGGCGGATTCGATCTGCTGCGCGCTGCGGGGATCGAGGTCGACGAAGGACTGATGGCCGTGCAGGCACGGGAGCTCAACCGCGGCTTCCTGTCGCGCGTTGAACGCGGCCGCCCGTGGGTGCGCATCAAGCTGGCCGCCAGCCTGGACGGCCGCACCGCGATGGCCGATGGCCGCTCCAAATGGATCACCGGGCCGGCCGCGCGGGAAGACGTGCAGCACTGGCGGGCGAGGGCGGGCGCGATCCTGACCGGGGCCGACACGGTGTTGGCTGACGACCCGCAGCTGACCGTACGCCTGCCCGGCATCGAGGTGATGCCGCCGCTGCGCGTGGTGCTCGACGCACGGCTGCGTTCGCTTGAGTGCGCGCGCGTGCGCGAAGGCGGGGCGCCTACGCTGTATCTGCACGACGCTGCAGTCAGTGCCCCGGATGCCGCCGATGCGCAGTTCGCCAGCGTGCCCAGCGTGGCCGGTCGGCTGGATCTGGGTGCGGCGCTTTGCCTGCTCGCAGAGCGGGGCATCAATGAAGTGCACACCGAAGCCGGTGCCACCCTGGCCGGTGCGTTGCTGGCGGCCGGATGGGTGGACGAACTGCTGCTTTACCAGGCGCCGACGTTGCTTGGCGAACGCGGCCTGCCGCTGTTCGCCGGCCTGGGTATCGACGCGATGGACCAGCAGCGGCGCCTGCGCCTCATCGATCAGCGCCAGGTCGGCGATGACCTGCGGCTGCTGCTGCGCCCTTCAGTGGTCGTCTCGACCCGGCAGGCATGAAAAAACGGACTCCTTGCGGAGTCCGTTTCTGTCCATCGGTGATCGGATCGATCAGAAGCTGGCGCGCACGCCGGCCGAGTACTGGGTCACGTCTTCGATGACCTGCACTTCACCCACCACGCCCCACATCGGGGTGATGTTGATCTGGCCGCCGACGTTGCCGACCCAGGTGCCGTCCATGTCGCTGCCATCCATGTAGCCGGCTTTCAGCCAGGCTTCGGTGCGTGCCGAGGGCTTGCCACGCACGCCCAGGGTGCCGCGGGCCGCGTTGAAGTGGTCCTTCTGGCGCAGCGTATCGAAGCCGGTCTCCTTCAGGGTCAGCTCGGCGTTCTGGCGGGTCCAGGCGATGTCGGCGGTGAAGTCGACGCGGTCGCTCATGCCCATGTGGTAACCGATACCGAACTCAGGCTGGTCCAGTTCCAGCTTCAGGCTGCCGCCGTCGAAGCCGTAGGACTTGGACACCTGCGACCAGGCGCCGAACAGATAGACCTGCGGTGCGATCGCGAAGGAACCACGGATGTAACCGCCGTCGACCTTGGGGTCGTCCAGGAAGTCATCGTTCACCTTGAACTGGGTCCAGCCGGCTTCAACGTAGGTGTAGCTCAGCTCGTCGGCGGCGAAGGCCGACAGCGGCGACAGGGCGAGCAGGGAAGCGGCCAGCAGCATCTTGCGCATGCGTGAGTTCCTATGAGGTTGCGTTCCATTGCAGGCGGCCGGATGGACCGCCCGGGGCGACATCTTTGTCGCACTCGGCGCGGATTCTAACGAAACTTTCACAAAAAGCGAGCCTTCAGGTCCATTTGTTACACTGGCGCCGCCGGTTCGCCGGTACACAAACGTCTTCAGGGCGGGGTGCGATTCCCCACCGGCGGTAGGTGCCCCTGGCACGAGCCCGCGAGCGCTCCGGCAGGGTCACCCCGGCAGGAGGTCAGCAGATCCGGTCCGATGCCGGAGCCGACGGTCATAGTCCGGATGAAAGAAGACGGTGCCACGGGACCTTGCGGTGCCGTGCGTGCCTGTTTGCCTTGCGGCGTTTTTCGCTCACTTCCGCGGAGAACGTTACTTGTTTACTGGAATCATTGAAGGCCTCGGCCACCTAGCCGCTCGCGAAACCATCGGCGGCGATGTCCGCTTCACCTTCCACGTCGGCAGCCTGCCGTTCGACAACGTCCAGCTGGGCGAAAGCATCGCCATCAATGGCGTATGCCTGACCGTGATCGCGTTCGACGCGCAGACCTTCCAGGCCGATGCGTCGACCGAAACGCTGGGGCTGACCACCCTGGGCCAGCTTGCCGACGGTGCGGTGATCAATCTGGAGCGCGCCATGCGCCCGACCGATCGCCTCGGCGGTCACCTGGTCAGCGGGCATGTGGATGGGTTGGGACAGGTCCTGTCCATCCACGACGACGCACGCGCGCAGCGCTGGCGCTTCGCTGCCCCGGCCAGCCTGCGCCGCTACATCGCCAAGAAGGGCTCGATCTGCGTCGACGGGGTCAGCCTGACCGTCAATGAAGTAGACGAGCAAGGCTTCGAGGTCGCCCTGATCCCGCACACCGTCTCGCACACCGCGTTCTCCAGCACGGCCGTCGGCAGTGCGGTGAACCTGGAAATCGACCTGGTCGCCCGCTACGTGGAACGCCTGCTGGGCGAAGGAGCACGCGCATGAACTTCGCCCCCATCCCCGAGATCCTGGAAGACATCCGCCAGGGCCGCATGGTGGTCATCGTCGACGACGAAGACCGCGAGAACGAAGGCGACCTGATCATGGCCGCCGAGCTGGTCAAGCCCAGCGACATCAACTTCATGGTCACCCATGGACGTGGACTGGTGTGCCTGCCGCTGACCCGCGAACGGGCCGCCGACCTCGGCCTGGCGCCGATGGTGCAGGCCAATACGGCGCAGTTCCAGACCAACTTCACGGTCAGCATCGAAGCCGCCGAGGGCGTGACCACCGGCATTTCCGCGTACGACCGTGCGCACACCATCCGCACTGCGGTGAAGCCCACGGCCAAGGCCAGCGACCTGCACCAGCCGGGCCACATCTTCCCGTTGATCGCCCAGCCGGGCGGCGTGCTGACCCGCGCCGGCCACACCGAAGCGGGTGTGGACCTGGCGATGCTGGCCGGGCTGGAACCGGCCGGCGTGCTGGTCGAAATCCTGAACCCCGATGGCAGCATGGCGCGGCGGCCGGAGCTGGAAGTGTTCGCCCGCGAACATGGCCTGAAAATGGGCTCCATCGCCGACCTGATCGCCTACCGGCTGGCCACCGAAAAGACCGTCGAGCGCGTCGATGAGCGGGAAATCGACACCGAGTTCGGTGCGTTCACCCTGGTCACCTACCGCGACCGCATCGCGCATGACCTGCATTTCGCACTGGTCCGTGGCACCCCGGATGCCGATACCCCCACCCTGGTGCGGGTGCAGGTGGAAAACCCGCTGGCCGACCTGCTGCACTGGCGCCGTGATGATTTCGGCGTGGCCGCCACCGATGCGCTGCGCGCGATCGCTGCGGCAGACAGCGGCGTGATGGTGGTGCTGTCGGCCCCGCGCGACGGCGAGGCCCTGCTGGCGCGGCTGCGCCAGCAGCCGCAGCCGATCGCCCCCGGCAAGGACAAGGATGTAAGCCAGTGGCGCCGCAACGGAGCCGGCGCGCAGATCCTGTCCGACCTCGGGCTGGGCAAGCTGCGCGTGCTGGGCACTCCGCGTCGCCAGGTCGGCCTGGCCGGCTATGGCCTGGAAGTGGTTGAAACGCTGGGCTGCTGAGTCCCGCATCGTGCAGGCGGGCCCGCCGAGGGCCCGCGCACCGCCCGCGCGCGGTAAACTTGCCCCCTCTTACGTACCCCAAACCCGCACATGAGCCATTTCGAAGGCGATCTTCGCTCTCCCGGATCGGCGCGCCTGGCCATCGTGGCCAGCCGCTGGAACGCCCGCATCACCGACGCACTGGTCACCGGCGCCAGGCAGAGCCTGGCCGGCAATGGCATCAGCGAAGACGCCGTGGATGTCATCCGGGTGCCCGGCGCCTGGGAAATCCCACTGGTCGCCGCGCGCCTGGCCGCTGCCCACCAGCACGCCGCCATCATTACGCTGGGCTGCGTGATCCGCGGCGATACCCGCCATTACGAGCACGTGGCCGACCGCTGCGCCGAGGGCCTGATGCGCGTGCAGCTGGACTTCGGCGTGCCGGTGCTGAACGGCGTACTGGCGGTGGAACGTGCCGAGGACGCCGAAGCCCGCGCCGGCGGCAGCCACGGCAACAAGGGTGAAGAGGCGGCCTTGGCCGCCTTGGAAATGATCAATCTTCTGGAGCAGCTGCCATGAACAACAATTCCCAGGGCAGGCCGTCCGGCAGACCCGTGCGCCGCGATGGCGTCGATCCCGTACTGCGTTCGCGCGCGCGCCGCCGTGCCGTGCAGGCCATCTACGCCTGGCAGATTTCCGGCGGCAATGGTCAATCGCTGGTCGCCCAGTTCGCCCACGAACAGGCACGCGAAGTCGCCGACCTGGCGTACTTCGAAGCACTGGTGCATGGCGTGCTCGACAACCGTCGTGATATCGACCAGGCGCTGGCGCCGTACCTGGACCGCACCATCGAAGAAGTCGATGCGATCGAACGGGCGGTGCTGCGGCTGTCGGCCTTCGAACTGCGTTTCCGCGCGGACGTCCCTTACCGGGTGGTGATCAACGAGGCCATCGAATCGGCCAAGCGTTTCGGGTCCGAACACGGCCACACCTATGTCAACGGCGTGCTGGATCGTGCCGCGGTGGAATGGCGCAAGACCGAAAGCGGAAACTGAGCGCCGCTGACATCCGATGTCGTTCGCCGAATTCGCCCTGATCGATCGTATCCGCGCCCGCAGCAAGGGGCGCGATGACATCGTACTCGGCATCGGCGACGATGCGGCGCTGCTGCAGCCGCTGGCCGGCCACTGGCTGGCAGTGACCGCCGATACGCTCAACAGCGGCGTGCATTTCCCGCCGGAGACGATGCCGGCCGATATCGGCTGGAAGACCCTGGCGGTGAATCTTTCCGATCTCGCCGCAATGGGCGCCACCCCGGCCTGGGGCACACTGGCCTTGTCCCTGCCGGAAGCCAGCGAAGAATGGATCGATGCCTTCGCCGATGGGTTCTTCGCACTGGCCGATGCGCATGAGTGGCGGCTGATCGGCGGCGACACCACGCGGGGGGCGTTGTCGTTGTCGGTCACCGCTTTCGGGCAGGTCCCGCACGGGCAGGCGCTGCGCCGTGATGGCGCGCAGGTCGGCGATGACATCTGGGTCAGTGGCACGCTGGGTGATGCCGCTGCTGCGCTGCACCTGTGGCAACGCGGCGCGTTGAACATCGCCACCGCTGCCGTGCCGGGCGATGACGAAATGCTGCGGCAGCGTCTGCTGCGGCCCACCCCGAGGGTGGCGCTGGGCCTGCGCCTGCGTGCGTTCGCACACGCCGCCGTGGACATCTCCGACGGCCTGCTGGCCGATCTGGGGCACATCACCACGCGCAGTGGCGTGGGCGCCGTGGTCGATGCCGACGCCTTGCCGCTGTCACCGGGCCTGCGTGCGCGCTTCGGCCGCGATGCCGCGCGCGCGTGCGCCCTGCGTGGCGGCGATGATTACGAACTGTGCTTCACTGCCGCCGCCAACCAGCGCGACGCGCTGCATGCCGTGGCCGCATCGCTGCGCCTGCCGCTCACCCGCATCGGCCGCATCGTGCAGGGGCACGCCGTACAATGCGAAGGTGAGGCCGGTCCCGGCGGCTACCAGCATTTCGCGTAAGCGCGATCGCGTAGTCCACGCTCGCCGATGCGGCGCGCCCATTGAACCTGCAGGGAATGTCCGGTTGAACCCATGGCGAGTTACCGGGTGCTGCACAGTTCGAGGCATCTTTGCAACTAACCCTATAGTCGGCTGCTGGGTGCGACAACACAATATCCGCTCCTGACAACGAGCGGTCCAATGTCACGTGTCGTCCCTATCCTGCTGGTGTGTGCGCTGGCGTTCCCCAGCTACGCCGGTTCACCGCAGATCAATGTCGGCGCCCTGTTCGACTACCTCCAGCCCGGGCACAGTCACCTGCTCAAGCGCATCCGCAACACTGGTGACGCCACGGCCTACGTCCGGGTGGAAGTGGCCGAGATCGCTTTCGATGCCGACGGCAAGTCCAGCGAGGTACCCGTAGACAACGCGGCGTTGGTGCGCAGCGTTGCCGAGGCGCATGGCGTCATCGCCAGTCCCAGCCGCCTGATCATCGCAGGCAACGGTCAGCAGGCCACGCGGCTGGTGTACCGGGGCACACGTGATCACGAACGCTACTACCGCCTGCGCTTCGTGCCGGTGGCGCCCGGTACCGAAGAATTCCCACTCAGCCAGGAGCAGGCGGAGCAAGCGTCGGAGGTCGCCTCGGCCATCCGCGTGTTCACCGGATTTGGCACCGTGCTATTCGTTGCGCCGGAACACTCGCGCTACGACACGCGCTTGGAATCCGGCCAGGTCCACAACCACGGTAACGCAACCATTGTCCTGGACAACCTGCGCCAGTGCGAGCGGGCCAATCCAGACAGCTGCTCGCCCGGCATCATCGTGCATGTGCGGCCCGGCCGTTCACATCAACTCGAGCGCGCGGACACTCACTTCGTCCGCTACGACCTGAGGGAGGGCGAACGGCAGCGCAGCATCGACACGCGCCGCTGAGGCCCGCCCCGCTTGCCCCTAAGTGATTCCCCAACGGGCCGCCAGGTGCCTGTTCGGTTAGTTATGCCTTAATCCTGGTCATTTTATCCGTCCCCCCCCCCCCTTTGGAGAGTATCCATGTCCATGCTGAAGCACGCGATGGCTGCCGCCGCAGTCCTGCTCATCACCCCGGCCGTCAGCCTTGCCGCTACCGAAACCAAGTCGATCACGATCAACGTGTCCGCTGACATTCCCAATCCCAACGGCCTGCAGGTGTCCACGCCCGATGGCTGGGAAGGCCTGCCGCAGACCCTGCCGTGGGACACCGCCCGCCAGGAGCTGCGCGAACTGACCGGGCGCGTCATCAACGTGAAGTCGACGGCGGCCATCACTGCCTATCTGGCCGCGCCGGCGCAGATGTCCTCCGCAGCCGACGTGGTCCAGCTGAAAGTGAAGCTGGACGGCAAGGAGGTACTGGCCACCGCGGCCAAGAAGATCACTGTCGCCGATGCCACCCAGGCAGCGTCCGGCAAATCGCTGACCTTCGCCATCGCTCCGGTCTTGCCGAATGGCGGCTACAAGCAGGGCACCTACGGTGGTCAATTCCACATGATCTTCGAAAGCAACATCTGAGGCCAGCCAAGCGGGTAACCCTTCCTGCCGCACAGCGCGTGCGGCACGGGCCCCGTCTACTCCCATGCTTCCTTCTTCCATCCATCACCGGCCGCGTCCGGCGCGCCTTGGCATCGCGGTCGCGGCCTTGCTGTTCGCCAGCGGCGCATACGCATCGGTACCGGCCGAACAGGCCAGCCTGCTCGAGCAGCGCGAGCGCATGCCGGCCGACTTCCGCGAGCATCTGTTCGGCAACCCGCTGACCGTGCGTGTGGAGCTGGACGGTCAGTACCTGGGGGATGCCGAGGTGCTGCTGCACGACGACAACCGGCTGCAGCTCATCGGCTTCGTCGACAGCAGCGACAGTCCCTTGCCGCACACCGAACGCACGCGCTGGACCGACGCGCTGGCCGAGCCACAGCCTCTGGGCGTCTGTGCATCGCGCTGTGGTGGCCTGGCCGCGTTGCACTACAGCCTGGCCAACTCCCTGCTGACACTGCTGACCCCGGCAGGTGCAACGCGGGAAGAACGCACGTTTGCGCTGCCGGCGACCGGCAGCCATGGCCTGATCGTCCGCAACAGCCTGGCCGTACACGGTGGCCAGGATCACCCCTCCACAGCGCGCTACAGTGCCGAACTCCAGGGCAGTATTGGCCGCTGGAGCACGCTGGGCAGTTACCAGTATTACGCCCAGCCCGGTAGCAGGGCGCACTACCTCAGCGCCTTGTACGCCCAGCGCGAACTGGGTGACCACTTCATGCGCGCCGGTTACTTCCTGCCCACATTCGAAGGCATCATCCGTCAGCCACGTGCACCTGGCACGGAAAACGACACCGCGCTCGGGGTGATGTTCGGCTCGTCCGATGCGCTGTTGGCCGATACACGCAGCGTCAGTGCCTACCCGATCTATGTCACCGCCAGCCGGGAGGGCATCGTGGAGATCCTGCGCGACGGGAAGCTGCTGTCCACGCAGGCGGTGAAGCCTGGCATCCAGGAAGTCGACACCCGGCGCCTGCCTGGCGGCATCTACGATGTCGAGCTGCGGGTCATCGAAGAAGCACGGGAGGTATCGCGGGAAACCGCGTCGGTGCACAAGCCCAACCGTTGGCGTGATCCCTCCCGACGCTGGCGCTACAGCGCGTTCGTCGGGCAGCAGCGCGGAGTTCTCGACACTGCCCGGTCGCCGCGCAACGGGCAGGTCGCGGCAGGGGCCGTGGCCAATTACCTGCTGCACCCGCGTGCGATCGCTGGCGCCACGGTCCAGCAGACCGGCGACCGCCATGCGGCTGGACTGTCGATGGACTGGCAGGCCAGTGATCGCTTCAGCACCTTCATCAACGCCTACACCTCACCCGAAGGCGGTCGGGGCGTGGACCTGCAGGGTCTCTACCGCTACCGTACCGGCTCGGCGGTGGTCAACCACGCGCGCAGCTGGGCAGAGCAGCGCTACTGGACACCGCCCGATGCGGGTGCGCCGCCACGCTGGGAAACACGCGGCGGCTGGCAGGACACCACGGCGTTGTCGATCACCCAGCGCTTCAGCCATCGCGACAATGCCAGCCTGCGCATCGCCCGTAGCAGTGGGTTCACCAAAGGCACTGGTATCGACATCGCCTACGGTCGCCGAGAAACGGTGTTCGGTATCCAAGACCTGAACTGGCGTGTCGCAGCTTACGATCGACCGGGCGCGGTCTTCACCCACTACCGGCGGCAGCGTGGCGTGGACCTGACGGTCAGTATTACGCTGGGCAGCGAGCGCCGCGCTTACAGTGGCAGCCTGGGCAGCCGCACCGCCGATGCGGGCCGGCGCGACGCCTACCTCACCGCGATGACCAGCCAGCGCCTGGACGGCACACTGCTGCAACGCGTCAACGGTATGGTCAGTGCTGAGCGCGAAGGCCTCGCTGCGGGCATCGGAGCCTATCTGCAGAACCCGCTGCTTGAAGGCGACGTACAGCTCCAGCGCAGCGCCGGCGCGGGCCGGGTCAGCGGTAGCGCCAACCTGGACAGCACCGTGGTAGTGGGCGGTGGTCACGCTGCCGTGGTGGCCCAAGGGCGCAGCGGCAGCGTGGACACAGGCATCATCGTCGAGGTGCGCAGCGATCTTCCCGATATCGCACTGCGCGCCGACGACAGCCGCGGTGGCAGCGTCGACCTGCACCCAGGGCGCAACTTCGTTCCCGTCACTGCGTATCGCCCCGGGCATGTGCAGTTCGATTTCCAGGGCCAGCATGCACCGGCTGCTGCGGTGCAGCCGTCCGCGGTCAGCTACCACCTCAACAAAGGCGGAGTCATGCACGCGGTGGTTGATGTGCTGCGCACGTTCACCGTGATGGGGCAGGTGCTGGATGCTGAAGGCAACGGCGTGCGTGGCGTCCAGGTGATCAATCATGCCGGCCGTAGTGTCAGCCAGGAGCAGGGCTTCTTCACCGTGGAGCTGAGCGCGCGCGAACGGATGTTGGAACTGCGTTACCCGACGCTGGTCAGCTGCGTGCTGAACCTGGAGGAAGACCGTCACCCCCGGGAGGGCGACGTGGTGATGGTTGGTGGCGTTGGTTGCCCGCCCGCGCTTGTCACACGCCAGCCCGCTCAATGAATCAGGCAGGACTTCCCATGGATATTCGTAAAACCGTTCTACTGCTGCTCGCGCCGCTGACCGCAACATCCGCCGCCGCCCGCGTGGTGGAGGCGGAGGTCACCGGCGAATTCAGGCCCAATGCCCTGGACCCAGGCAACACCGCTTTCCGCAACACCACGCCGCAAGGCGCATTCTGTAGGTGGCGGGAGGCCGAATGCAAGCGAAGCGGCGCCTACATTTTTGACCTCGGCGGCGGCGAGTACTGGCGAAAAGCGGATCCAGCGGGCGAGTCCCCCCGGCGAGAGACGACCTACATCAAATTTCCACCACCGCGCACCATCACGCTGCACGACATCTCCAGCGGAAGCAGCTTCGAGGCGACGATCAGCTTCGTGGCCATGTCCATGCGGCTCAACTTCGGCCGCGGCCAGGATCCGTGGTACCACGGCGTTGGCGGTGGCTGCAGCTCCATCAGGGGCGCCGGTGGGCTTGGCTGGTCGGTGGGCGGATGGCTGGTGCGCACCCCGGCCACACCAGCCGAGTGCTACAGCAGCGTCACCCGTGGATCGCGCAGTTACGCCTACCGGGATGTCGGGTTTGGCATCCACGTAACGCTGCCCAATGCGACGACGCTGCAGGACGGCCGCTACGTTGCCCAGGAAACCTGGACAACCGGTGGCGCTGGGGCCGACATTGATCTGGGTGACAACATCACGGGTGTACAGGGCGTGCGCATGAACTTCGTGTTCGATGTGATCCACGACTTCCAAGTGCGCTTTGCCAGCGCGTCACCCCGCGTGCAGCTTGCCCCGGAAGGCGGTTGGGACCGCTGGATCGGGCAGGGCCTGCCACCGGCACGGCTGCGCCAGGAGCTGCCGTTCCACCTCACCACCTCCATGGACTTCAGCATGAAACTGCGCTGCCAGTATTCTGCGGGCGATCATTGCGGGATTCGCAACGCAAGGGAAGACAGGCTGGTTCCGGTGGAGGTGGAGGCCACTCTGCCGGGCATGACCAACCTGCGCGATGGCCGATCAGCGCAGAACACCCATTTGTCACCTGATGCCGGGCAGGCACCGCGCTTCACGTCCGATGGTTACCTGACGCAGCGCCGCTCGTCACTGCATTTCACTGCTGGTCGCGATGCGGTGATGGAGATGCTGAAATTCCCCGGTTCGCGCTGGGAAGGTGACATGACGTTGGTGTTTGACGCCAATCCCTGATCGGCAGCGACACCAGGCCCGGGCGCGTCGCCGTTGTCGGTGACCGCCCTCGGGCAGCTCCCGCAGGGCAAGGAATTCCGCCGCGACGGCGCGCAGCGTGGCGCTGACATCTGGGTGAGCGGAACGTTGGGTCATGCGGCCGGAGCGCTGCAGTTGTGGCAACGTGAGAAGCTGGATGTTACGTGCGTTGCGGCAGACCCTGCGCTTGAATACCTGCGCCAGCGCCTGCTGCGCCCGACGCCGCGGGTGGAGCTGGCCACAGCATTGCGTGGCATCGCTGCAGCGGCTGTGGAACTAATGGTCAATCGCCCTGATACAGGAAATGGCCGTCGCAAGCGGTGGGCGGATGATCCGTATGGGCGAATCACCAGAGGTGACGGCGGGCGTTGCAGCGGATTGATTGCATACAGTGGTTATCAACATTTCACCTGAAGCCGGCACCAGGCGTGTCCCGCTGTCAGCGATAGTCCGCCTTGAGAATCGCCTCGCCGATGATGGTGCCGCTGGACAGAGGGGCGTTGGTCCGCCGGTAACGCACACTGAGTGGAATCACTTGGCTACCCTTGGTACTGGTGCCGTGTACCCACTTCTGATTGAACTGCACTGGAGATCCGCTACGCAGCAACTGCAGACTGACGCCCTTTGCAGTGCTGCCTTTCGCCGGCGTCAGCTCGCTACCGGCCTTGGCCGCGTTGCCAGCGTCACTGAGAGTGAGTTCGACGTGGATCCCGCTGGTGGGGCACTCCATTCGAACGTCAACGTCCTGCTCCAGGGCGGTATCGCCTTCGTTGGCCAGCAGCGCGGCAGTCGCGTCCTGCAGGTTGGCCGCGCGCGGCGTCAAGGTACACGTGGGTGAATGCACACGCAGCGTAAGGCGGTGAGCGTGGCTTACTCTGTTGCCGGTGCTGGGTGTTGTCCTTCGGCTGGTGCCGCTGAACATCGGTGGCGTGCCAGCGCTCATGACGATGCCGCCCCGTGAGATGAGCGCGTACTGCAGGCTGAGAGTGGCCTGGCCTTGATCAGGTTCGAACTTTCCGCCGGCATAGAAGTAACCGTGCGTCGGCCCATCCAGTTTCAGGGGAAGGTGGGTTCGGGCTGCAAACGTTCCGCCCCTGAGCCGGAAAATGACCAACGGAGAACTCGCTTCCCATCCGTACGCGGGATAGGTCTTGCCTTCAATAGGCACGTCACGGACGTAGTCCAGACCGACCATGGACGGAATGAACTCCAGAGGTATCCGCTCGCCGGGGTTGCAGCTCGCGATCTTGCCGCCCACCGGTCCCGTCTTCCATTCGCTCAGCTGTACATCAGGCTGTGCCTCTTGAGGTATCTCGACAGTATGGGACGAGCTATCGGAACCTGAGGCGTCGCAAGCAAGCACGTGCGGACATGCGGGCGCGGCAGCGAGGGCAAGCAGAAGACGGGCAGATAAGGGCAGGGTAGAATCTGGCATCGCATTCAATGGCGTCTACGGCAATGAAGGCCGCCTCTGTAAAGAAAAGTAAGGTTCAATGCGCAGGAAGCACGGCCACTTCCGACTGGTGCTCGCGCGTCGCGCCGTAATCATCAATCCATTGAAACGTGACCCGCGTTGGTCGCTTGGTGGCGGGATTGATCGGCACCTGCAGAGTCCCCTTCGGCTCGATCACGCTCGCGGGCAGTTCGATCTCATCCGCCAACGTAACGCTTGCCAAGGTGATATGGAATGCGCTGGGGTTGACGATCTGCAGCCACTGTCGCTTGCCCTCTTGGCGCAGCGTCCATTCAAGCATCTCTGCCGCTTCGGCGGGACGACCGGCAATTTCGGTTGGCCGATAGAAGAGTTTCAGCCGGGAGCGGATCGCGAACTGCAACGTGCTCTGTTGCGCATCGTCCGGTGCTGGCGGAACGTCGAGGAGATTGAAGTACAGCAGCGATTCGCGATCGGTCGGCAGTTCTTCAGAGGGCCGCGGCGCGTAGGTCACGCGGAAGGTCTGGCCTGCGCCGACCTGCAGCACACGCTGATCTGCCGGACTGATCCGAAAAGGAACGTTGTCGATTTCCGAGGCCTCCGACCCATCGCCAGCATCAACCCAGATCTGGACCATCGCTGGTGCCTGGCCCTCATTCCGGACCCGGATGCTGGCGGTACGCTGCTTGCCCCCATCGACGATCACACGGGTTCCTTCTATCGTTACCCCCGCCATGGCCGGCGGACTAAGCACGCCAAAAGAAAGCAGCGCCGCGATGATGGATTGTCGAATCATGGGTAGGGTGTCCTGAGGAATTCAGCGATAGATGAGCGTCAACTCAAACTCGGCATAGGCCGTTCCGGCCGATGCCTCGACTCCGGTTGTTCTGAAGGCAGCGCTGCCACGCAGAATCCAGGGCTGCTTGGATGTCACGTTCACCGAGCGGGTCGAGTCCTGGCCCAGCGGAATCTCCGTATCGTGCTCGTCGAAGAGGGCTACACCGATCCCGCTGGCCGTCGAGGCGGCGGTCAGGGCGATACTTTTCATGTCGGCTGCGCGCGGGCCGTCGAAACGTACGCCCAGCCGCTGTGTACCGGACGCGCCTGCGCACTGGATGCTGACGGAAAACGGCGTGCGCATCGCGGGGAGGGCTTGATCTGCGGCGGTCAGCGGTACCGCGCCTAGTCCAATGACCATGGCCCCCACAGGTTGGATGACACACGTCGCTGCCAGCAGCTCACCACGGATTGCAAGAACGTGCGCGCTTGCGATGGGCGTTGTACAGAGAATGCAGAAAGCTGCGAGGGCCTGATGGATCGAACGCATGACGATGTGCGAATCGGGGGAGCGACATTTGCCGGAAAGTCGGCGCGCCGCGGAGATTGAATAGTGGTCGCGCCGCATTGTCAGGGGTATCAGGCAAGCTGCAGTAAGTCATTTCCAATTCAAATATGAATGCCTGAAAACAATGCAGTGTGCGTATTTCTGGTTCATCGGGGCAGCGTTCTGACATATCGAGCGACAAAGGTTCAGGACGAGCGAATTATTCATAGGAAAATCGCATGCTCAGCCACAACATTCCTTATGTCGTAAGCGATATCCGGCGGGCAACATGGGTCCTCGAAAGCTACCGGATACGCGCGCCGTGCGCCGCCGAGGGATGCTTGAGAGAGCCGATTCCCCATGATCACGTCGTCTGTTGTTGCCTCGCGATTCACACGCTTCCCCGCGACCTGCCTTTCAGGTGCGGCTGCGGTGGTCTCGCTCTTCGGAACATGTATCTCTGCGACCGCCGGTGAAAATGTCCGCTTCAGCCGGAGCTTTTTGCCGGGCGCCAATGCGCAGCTAGACCCGTATCTCATGGAGCCCACGCTGCAGCCCGGAAATCGAGTCGTGGACATCATC
Organism: Stenotrophomonas sp. SORGH_AS_0321; assembly: GCF_031453215.1. Classification (NCBI taxonomy): domain Bacteria; kingdom Pseudomonadati; phylum Pseudomonadota; class Gammaproteobacteria; order Lysobacterales; family Lysobacteraceae; genus Stenotrophomonas; species Stenotrophomonas sp. SORGH_AS_0321. The sequence continues at coordinate 3,432,848 of NZ_JAVIZG010000001.1, read as the reverse complement.
GTCAACGGAAAACGGCTCAAGCAGCGGGAGATTGAATTCTCCGTTCGCCCACCTTCACGCGACGTCGAGCCCTGTATTGATGCAGTACTGCTTCGCGATCTGCCGCTCGATCCGGCGTTGCTCGGCGGTACCGGAAACAACGAGGGATGCGTCGATCTCCCGCAGCGGGTGGCCGGCGCTACCGTGACTTACGTCGACAGTGATCTGCAGCTTCTGATCACCATTCCGCAGGCTGCCCAGCCGGTGCTGAAGGCGGATGTCGTGAGTCCGGAGGAGCGCGACAACGGCATAACGGCCGCGTTTGTCGACTACAGGGCGCGACATCGCATTACACACAACGTGCAGGCGTCCTCGCTCAGCCTGTGGAGCGGCATCAATCTCGGCAGTTGGCGCCTGCGCAGCCAGACGTGGCTCAGCCGCAATGAATCCCATACGCGCGCAGATTCCTTCAATACCGCGCTGGAACGTGATCTCCCCGCATCCGGCATGCGCATGCTGCTCGGCCAGGGATCAACCAGCGGCCGGTTCTTCGACAGCGTCCCGTTCACAGGTATGCGGATACACAGCGACGAGCGCATGCTGCCCGAGTCCATGCAGGGTTACGCGCCCACGGTCCGTGGAATCGCGCAGACGGCCGCGATCGTGCGCATTCGGCAGGGCGGCAGGATTATCCGCGAGCTGGCGGTTCCTCCCGGGCCCTTCGTTGTCGATGATCTGCCCGGCGGCAGTTTTTCGGGCGACCTCGATGTCACGGTAACGGGTGATGACGGCAGCGAGACGCGGTACAGGGTACCGGCTGGCGGCGCGCCGCTGGCGCTTCGGCACGGCGCCGAGCAACGCAGTTTCACGGTGGGACGACTGGCCATGGCAGGCAGGTCGTCCGATGACGCGCGGGGCTTCATTGAAGCGACCTATGCGCGTGGCGTTGCCAATCATCTGACGCTTCTGGGCGGGGGACACTACCGGCGCAATTATCAGGCCGTCCTGGCAGGGGGCGCGTTGAGCACACCGGTCGGCGCGCTCGGGTGGGATGTCGTTTCCCAGCGCCTGCTTCGATTGGGCGCTGCAATGACGGGGCAGCGCATGGGCTTGACCTACGCGTACACGATGCTTCGCTCGGGCAGCAGCCTGAGTATGTCGGCCTATAGCTATGGTCGTGCAGGACGATTGGAAAACATTGACTGTGATCGCTTGACCGAAGCGTGCCGCGTGTCCGGCGACGCCTCAGCGCGTACCCGGCGGCGCGTGCACTCGACGTTTTCCCAGCGAGTGGGTGCGGTTGCCGCCATACATCTCAGCGCAGGTTGGGAGTCGTTCTGGAACGAGCGGCCGAACAGCGTGGACCTTCAGTTGGGATTGCATGGCAGGCTGGGCACTGCCACGTGGTCGGCCACCGTATTGCGCCGCCGTGATGGAGGGGCCAAGGCGGGTACCGACTATGCACTTCAGGTTTCACTGCCGCTCCGCCGGTCGCTGCGCAGTACGCAAGCGATGGTCCAGATCGCGCCAGGAACATCCAGCCCGCTGACCATGGGAGTGTCCGGCGTGGTGTCCACCGCGCAGGCTATGAGCTATCACGTTTCACTGCATCCTGGCGATGCCCACCCGCTTCATCAAGCCAATGTTGCCTATCAAGGCAGTCGTGCTGGCATCGCTGCCAGCGCCTTCCGCGGGCCGTGGGGTGATTCCTATGATCTCATGATTGAAGGAGGCGCAATCGCTCACCGCGATGGTTTGACGTTTGGCCGCAGCATGGGCGGCATGGCTGGGGCGGCGGCACTGGTAGCGGCGCCGGGCGCGCAGGGGGTGGGGGTGCGCAATGTACAAGGACTCCGGTTGGGTCGTAGTGGATACGCCGTGGTTCCTTACCTGACGCCCTACCGATGGAACCGGATCGAACTGGACGCTGCTGGACTTCCGCTGGATGTTGAGTTGCTGCAGACCTCTCAACGCGTAGCGCCGACCAGCGGCAGCATCGCACGCGTCCACTTCGATGTGGTGCAGGAACGGGTGCTTTTCATCGACGCGATCGACCCAGCAGGCAACAGGCTGCCGTTTGCAGCGCCGGTGTACGACACGGCTGGGCGGCTGCGGGGAAGCGTTGCCCAGGGCGGTGTGATCCGTCTCGATTCCTCCGATGGCGACGGGAGTGTCTTCGTGCGGCCGCCCAACGCTGCACCGTGTCGGCTCGACTATACGCGCCCATCCACTGCAGATGCCTATGGGCTGTTTTGGAGCCGAAGCGTCTGTGTGCCCGTATCCCCATCCTCGGCGGTCGCGCCGTGATAGGGCAATAACGCGGGCGATTCCGCCCGTTAATCGCCGGACATGTGTCCGGCACGTTATTCATCTCAAAGGAAAGACTGTGAAAAGACGACTCAATCTCCCTCTCCGCCTTGCAATCTCGGCTGGCCTCGTCGCCTGTGCGGGCCCAGCGCTCGCCGATACCGCAACGCTGACGATCAACGGAAAAGTGTTACCGGGTACCTGTGTACTGGACATTCCTGCAGTGAAATTGCCAGACCTGAACGCCGCGGACGTAAAGGAGGGCGATCTTAAAATGACAGACGCTGCTGTCAATTTCAAAAACTGCGTTGCCATCAAGAAAATCAACCTTGAATTTACCGGTGCAGCCGCCGATGCAGATGCCGAGCACTGGAAGAATACGGCCGCTGGGGATGGCGCAGCGCGGGGCCTGGCAGTCGTGCTGAAGGATGGCGCAAAGTTTGATGTAACTCTGAAGAGCGGTGACAAACGTTCGCTCGCCGCGAGTTCCACCAACAGTTACCCGTTCAAAGTGGGCTATCACCACGCCAAGGATGCCGAGTTCTCCTCGGGCAGCGTAATTGCTTCCATCACGGTCAAGGCCACCTACGAATAACGTGTCGCTGTGCTTGACTTGTTGTCGCCGTCGGTCACGGCGGCGGCAGCACCTTGCCAGGATTGAGGATGCCGTCCGGATCCAGCGAGCCTTTGATGGCGCGCATTGCCGCCAGGGTCTCCGGGGTGAAGGCCTGGGCCATGAAATCACGCTTGGCCAGGCCGATCCCATGCTCGCCGGACAGCGTGCCTTCAAGCGCCAGCGTCAGCGCGAAGATGCGCGGCAGGGCGGCCTGCGCCCGCGCGTTTTCTTCCGCGTCGTCCGGGTGGTACAGGATGTTCACGTGCAGGTTGCCGTTGCCGGCATGGCCGAAGGTCACGATGGTCAGGTCGAACTCGGCGCCCAGTGCCTGGACCCCGCCCACCAGCTCCGGAATGCGCGACACCGGCACCACTACGTCTTCATTGATCTTGCCCGGCGCGATGCTGCGCAGCGCCGGCGACAGCGCCTTGCGTGCCGCCCAGAGCTTCTCGCGCGCTGCGCCTTCCATTGCCACGTCCAGCGCGATCATGCGTTCGCCTTCGGCGGCGTTGGCCAATGCCTGCAGCAGGTAGGGCAGGGTGTCATGGTCGCCATCGGCTTCGATCAGCAGCATGGCCCCGGCGTCGGGTACATCGGCGCCATTGCGCCGCAGCAGCTGCAGGCTGCGCGCGTCCATGAACTCCAGTCGCGTCGGCACCACCGGCTGTCCCATTACCCGCGATACCGCCTGCGCGGCGGCATCGGCATCGCGGTACAGCACCCGCAGGCCGGCCTGGGCGACTGCCACCGGGGTCAGCTTCAGGGTGGCCTCCACGATGATCGCCAGCGTGCCTTCACTGCCCACCAGCAGATGGGTCAGGTCGTATCCGGTGGCGTCCTTGGTGTAGGCGCCGCCGCAGCGGATCAGGTCACCGGTACCGGTCACCGCCACCAGGCCGAGCACGTTGTCGCGGCTGGTGCCGTACTTCACCGCGCGCGGCCCACCGGCATTGCAGGCCAGGTTGCCGCCGATGCTGCAGATGTCGGCGCTGGAGGGGTCCGGCGGCCAGAACAGCCCGTGCGGCGCAAGCACCTGCTGCAGGTCGCCGTTGAGCACCCCCGGCTCTACCACTGCACAGCGATCGCCGGCACGTACCTCGAGGATCCGCGCCATGCGTGCCAGCGACAGCACGACGCTGCCCTGCAGCGGGACGGCGGCGCCGGTAGTGCCGGTGCCTGCGCCGCGTGCGACCACGGCCACCCGATGCCTGCGGCAGGCGCTGACGATCGCCTGCACCTGCTCGCGGGTGGACGGCAGCGCGACCGCCAACGGCAACTGGCGGCGCCAGGAATTGTCCTGCGCGTTTGCATCCCGCGCAGCGGCGTCGGTTCGCCAGCCATCCACACCGAGCAGCAGGGACAGTTCGGCAACCAGCGCGGCGGGCAGTTCGGTGTTCATCGAGATTCCAGCAGAAGCAAAGGGAGAATGCGCTCAGCCGTCCAGCCGGAACGCGTCACGCAGCCACTGCAGGCGCGGCGGGTCGCCGCTGGCCTGCACCACGTCGAAGCGGCACGGCTGGTTGCACAGCGCCGGGTGCGCCTGCAGGTACAGCTGCGCGGCCAGCACCAGCCGCTGCTGCTTGCGGGTGTCCACCGAGGCGGCGGCGCCGCCGAAATCCGCGCGGGCGCGGTAGCGGACTTCGACGAACACCACGGTCCCGCCGTCGTCCATTACCCGGTCCAGCTCACCGCCGCGGAAGTTCACGTTGCGGTCCAGCACCGTCAGACCGGCCTCGCACAGCAGGCGCTCGGCGGCCGCTTCGACCGCCGCGCCACGCCGGGCCCTGTCAGTTGGCACTGGCGATCGGCATCGGCCGCCCGCCGCTGAAGGTCGACCACGCCGGCACGCGCAGGATGTTGCCACCGCCGTCCAGGTACAAGGTGCCGGTGGCGCCGGACAGTCCGCCCTGGGCGGCCAGCGATTCCATGTACGCGCTGATCTTCCACGCATCGAAACCGAAGGCGAACAGGCGACCGGCCGCACCGCGTGCGCTCGGCAGCATCTGGCCGGCGGTGCCGGCGCTGGGCAGGCCGGCCACGCCACGCACGTTCCAGGCTTCGTTGGGATAGATGATGCCGTCCAGCGCCACGTCTTCTTCGGGCTTGCCGCTGCCCACGGTCAGCTGCGAAGTGCCTACGCGGGTGCCGCCGCCGACGCCGGCAAGGGCAAGCTGCGGGGCCAGTTGGCGGGCCTGCGGCGCGCGTACCGCCAGCAGTACGCCGTCGGCCTGGCCGGCAGCGCGCAGGCGCGCGCTGATGTCGCCCACGGTGTCCGCCACGCCGATCGTGGCCAGCACCTGGCCACCGCGCTGGGTGAAACGTTCGGCGAACGCGGCGGCGGTGCGGCGGCCGGTGTCGTCACCGCTGTGCAGCACGATCACCTTGGCGCGCTCCCGGCCGCGCAGGTACTCGGCGGCCATCACGCCGTCGTCTTCCGGCGCCAGCGAGAAGCCGGCGCTGCCGGCCGGCGGTGCATCCTTGCCGCGGTTCAGCGCCAGCACCGGCACCGGCAACTGGGCGCGGCCGTAGACGGCATCCACTTCGTCGCGCCCCAGCGGGCCGACGATGAAGTCCGCACCGCTGCTCACGGCCCGGTCGTAAGCCGACAGCGCGCCGGCCGCGGTACCGGCGGTATCGATGAAATCAATTTCCGGCTTGCGCCGGGTTTCGCCGTAGTAGCCGGTCAGCAGGCCATCGCGCACTGGCTGCGCGGCGGTGGCCAGGCGGCCGGTCAGCGGCAGCAGCACCGCAAGCTTCACCGGCGGCCGGTAGCCATCGCTCATCGCCGGCGGGCGCTTGCTGGTATCGAACTGCGCGGTGGCTGCATCGCGATCGAACGGACGCGGCAGCGGCAGGCCGCGTGCGATCAACGCACGGCCGGCGAAGTTGTACAGCGGATCGTTGGCCGGCAGCGCGGCGGCGCGCGACTGCAGGGTCGCGTCATCCAGCGTGCCGAGCAGGCCGATGATCGCCGACTGGTTGTCGGTGCGCGGCTTGCCTGCAAGACCCACATTGGCGCGGGCGCGTTCCTGGGCGGCACCGAAGGCGTCCCCGGTGGCCTGCAGGGCACCGGCGCGGGCCAGCTGCCAGCGCGGTGCCAGTGCCGGCAACAGCTCGGTGGCCGGTTCGGACAGGGCGGCCAGCGCCTGCGCGGGTTGCTTGTCGGCCAATGCCAGTTCGGCGGTGGTCAGCAGGTAGCGCTGGCGGCTCGCGGCGGACAACTGGCGCGGCTGCAGCTGGGACAGCAGGCTGCGCGCGCGCGTTGCATCGCCGGCTTCATGCCAGGCGAACGCGGCATCGGCCAGCGCATTGCTGCGTGCGGCGCCGCGCAGGGTGCCTGCCAGGCTTTCCAGCTGCATCGCCGCATCGCGCGGCCGGCCCTGTTCGATCAGCAGCAGGGCCTGCCCTTGGGCCGGTGACTCCGGTGCGCTGGTGAGGCTGGTCGTGGCGCAGCCAGCCAGCAGCAGCAGCGACAAGGACAGGGCGGAGATCCGGACGACAGGCTTGTTCATGATCAGGTCCATGCAGTAAGGGCAGCGGCCGTGGCCGGGTACACGCTAGGATTCTACCCTTGACCTTGGAGTGCCGCTGAAATGACCGTTGCCACGCTGTATGTCGTCGCCACCCCGATCGGCAACCTTGCCGACCTGAGCCCGCGCGGGCAGGAGGTGCTGCGCACGGTGGCGGCAATCTGTGCCGAAGACACCCGGCGTACCGGCCAGTTGCTGTCGCATTTCGGCATCTCCCAGCCGCTGGTGGCCCTGCACGACCACAATGAAGAGCTGCTGGCGCAGCGCATCGTGGCCCGCCTGCAGGCCGGCGAGTCGCTGGCGCTGGTCAGCGATGCCGGCACCCCGCTGGTCAGCGATCCGGGCTTCCGGCTGGTGCGCGCGGCGCGCCAGGCCGGGATCCGGGTCAGCCCGATTCCCGGTGCGTGCGCGGCGATCGCCGCACTCAGCGTGGCCGGCCTGCCCAGTGATCGCTTCGCGTTCGAAGGCTTCCTGCCGGCCAAGCCCAGTGGCCGTCGTGATCGGCTGCAGGGCCTGGCCGGGGAACTGCGCACGATGGTGTTCTATGAATCCTCGCACCGCATCACCGAGTCGCTGGCCGACATGGCCGCGGTGTTCGGCGGAGAGCGCCCTGCGGTGCTGGCGCGTGAGCTGACCAAGCTGTTCGAAACCGTGCTCGATGGGGACCTGCACAGCCTGCAGCAGCAGGTCGACGCCGATGAGAACCAGCGCAAGGGCGAGTTCGTGGTGATGGTGCAGGGCGCGGCCGATGACGAACAGGCGCAGCTGGCCGAAGGCCGTCGGGTCTACGCCACGCTCAGCGAGCACCTGCCGCCGTCCACCGCGGCCAAGCTGGCAGCCGAACTGACCGGTGCCCCGCGCAAGGCGCTGTACGGCAGCTGATCATCGCCGCCCCCGGAAACGGGCGGATATGGGAGAATGCACGCGGCGGAGTCGGCCAGACAGTCGCGTCATCCTTCGGGATGCCGAGGAAAGTCCGGGCTCCACAGGGCAAGGTGCCAGGTAACGCCTGGGCGGCGCAAGCCGACGGAAAGTGCAACAGAGAGATACCGCCGAACGGCCTTCGGGCGCGTGGTAAGGGTGAAATGGTGCGGTAAGAGCGCACCGCGAGTCTGGCAACAGACCGGTACGGCAAACCCCACCTGGAGCAAGACCAAATAGGGACCTCATGGCGCGGCCCGCGTCGGGTCCGGGTAGGTTGCTTGAGCGTTGCGGTGACGTAACGCCTAGAGGAATGACTGTCCACGACAGAACCCGGCTTATCGGCCGGCTCCGCCACCTTTCATCGCATTGGCGATGAAGCGCCCCTGGTTTGCTGCGCAGACCAGGGGGCCCGGCGGCAGCGTGCCCCCAATCCCCGCGCCTGTCGGCGCGTCCCCTTTTACCAAACGGGGCTCTGGACCCAGATGCGTTATTGGAAACTGAGCTGATCCTGGCCCAAGGCAACGCCCTGCGGCCCGAACCGTCGTTCGTGGATCGCACCCCGGCCGTCATGGTCGATGAGGATCAGGGTGCTGGCGCGGGTGCCGTAATCGTCGCCGCGGATGAAGGCCGGGCTGAGCCAGCGTTCCCGTTCCTGTCCGATCCCGGTGTCCGGAAGGTCGGCATCGGCCGGCCGGTGTTCATCGGCCAATGCCGTCCACAAGGGCTCCAGCGACGACGTGCCGGTATGGATCCACGTGCCCAGCGCGTCCATCAGCCGTTGCGTCTTCGGCCACGGTGCGTCGAGCGCGCCGTTGGACAGGCCGTGGATACCGGGTGCCAGCTGTTGCTGTTCGGCCGGGTGGTTGCCGAGGAAGTGCAGGGCCTGCGCGTCTGCCAGCAGCAGGTTGAACGGGGCGTACGTCGCGGCCACGCGCGAGAGCCGGTCGGCGTGCACGCCAGCCGCTGCGCTGCCGCGCAGGTACTCGGCGACCAGCGCGCCGCGTGACGGCCCGGCCTGCGAGGCCAGCGGATCGCGGACATTGGTCACCACCGCCATCCGCGCGCCCGCACCGACGCCTGTCCATCCACCGCCTGAACGCAGGTCGCGCCCGCCCATCACCTGCGGCGCGTCGGCCCAGCGTGACAGCGGCGCGGTCGGCCGGGCGTGGAACTCATCGCGGTTGCCGGCCATCACCAGGCGCCAGCGCGGGTGGTGAAGCCAGGCCAAAGCAAGCAGGCACATGCGTTCCATTGTCCTGTTTTGCGCAGTTGCCCGCTACGCAATCCGCACGATCAATGAATGCGAGGCGGAGGTTTCACGCCCTCTGCACACCCCTGAACTTCGCCGAAATCTCAAAATTTGAGACGAAACAGCCACTTGTGGATAAGCCTTGAACAAGTCTCTAAAGATCGCTGCAAGCTATTGATGAGACAGGCGATTTCCTGTTCCAAAAGTTGTTGACAACCCTTTGACCGCTGATAAGGTGGGCAACAGAGGGAAAACCGGGTCTTTTGTGGTTTTTCGTGGTTCAATGTTTCATCACGCTGAAGGAAAGGTGCACGCGTCGTGTTTCAGGGCGAGACGGCCATCACAGTTGACGATAAAGGGCGCATGGCGGTTCCAACCGTTCATCGCGACCTGGTCGCGCGCGTGAGCAACAACCGCCTGGTCCTGACCTACAACCCCTTTGAATCCGGCTGCCTGTGGCTGTACGCCGAATCGGAGTGGGAGCGTGTCCGTGACGACGTCATGGCCAAGCCGAACACGCAGCGGGTGGTGCGCCTGCTGCAGCAGAAACTGGTCGGTTCGGCCGCACATCTGGAGCTGGACGGCAATGGCCGCATCAGCATCCCCGCCAGCCACCGCGGCGCGGTGGGCATCGAAAAAAAGGCGGTATTGCTGGGCATGGGTGACAAATTTGAACTGTGGAGCGAGCAGGCACACCGCGCATTGATCCAGCAGACGTTGTCTGACGAGGATCTGGGCGATGGGCTTCTCGACCTGAAATTGTGAGCCGGGGTGCCCGGGTGCGCGGAGCAGCGCAGACCGGTCACCTCCCGGTGTCGCAGTCGCCGGCGGGTCATCTGCCGGTGCTGTACACCCAGGTCCTTGACGGCCTGAGGGTGATCGAAAACGGAACCTACCTGGACGGCACGTTCGGCCGCGGCGGTCATGCGCGTGGCGTGCTGGAGCAGCTCGGCGCGGGTGGCCGGCTGCTGGTCATGGACAAGGACCCGGACGCCATCGCGGTGGCCGAGCGCGACTTCGCGCCGGACCCGCGCGTGTCGATTTTCCGTGGCAGCTTCGCCCAGTTGCTGCAGTGGGACGCAACCGCCGCCGGCCTGGACGGGGTGCTGTTCGACCTCGGGGTGTCTTCGCCGCAGCTGGACGTTGCCGAGCGCGGTTTCAGCTTCGGCAAGGACGGTCCGCTGGACATGCGGATGGACCCGGACAGCGGTGAAAGCGCGGCGCAGTGGCTGGCGCGCGCCGACGACACCGAAATCGCCGACGTGCTGTGGACCTATGGCGAAGAGCGCCAGAGCCGCCGCATCGCGCGCGCCCTGGTCGCCCGCCGGCAGAAGCAGGCTTTCACCCGCACCGCCGAACTGGCCGATGCCATCGCTTCGGTGATGCCGCGTGGCAAGGACAAGATTCATCCCGCGACCCGCAGCTTCCAGGCGATCCGCATCCACATCAACCGCGAACTGGCCGACCTCGAGGCCGGGCTGGATGCGGCGCTGGAACGGCTCAAGCCCGGTGGCCGGCTGGCCGTGATCAGCTTCCATTCGCTGGAAGACCGCATCGTCAAGCAGTACATGAACCGGTTGGCCAAAGCGCCTCCGAGCAACCGTCGCCTGCCCGAACAGCAGGTGTTCGTGCCTACGCTGGACCTGATCGGCGGTGCCATCAAGGCCAACGACGACGAACTGTCCGGCAACCCGCGCGCCCGCAGTGCGGTGCTGCGCGTGGCGCAGAAGCGTGAGGTCGCCGGATGAGCCGGTTGATCCTGATCGTGCTGCTGGCCTGCACGGTCGCTTCGGCGATCGGGGTGGTGTTCGTGCGCCATCGCCATCGCCAGACCTTCATCGAGCTGGCCCGCGCCGAGCGCGTGCGCGATGAGCTGAACATCGAATTCGGCCGGTTGCAGCTGGAACAGGCGACCCTGGCCGAGGCCAACCGGGTCGACCAGGTGGCGCGTGAAAAACTCGGCATGAAGTTCCCGGAAGCCGCCGACGTGGTGGTGGTCCGTCCATGAACAAGACCGGCCGCAACCGTCCCCGCAACGCCTTCAACCTGCGCCAGCGCCTGCGCTGGGTGGCGTTGGCGCTTGGCCTGTGTTCGGTGTCGCTGGTCGGTCGTGCCGCGTACGTGCAGTTGATCAACAGCGACTTCTACCAGCGCCAGGGCGAGGCGCGCTACCTGCGCGAGCTGCCGATCAAGACCTCGCGCGGGATGATCACCGACCGCAACGGCGAGCCGGTGGCGGTCTCCACCCCGGTCGCTTCGATCTGGGTCAACCCGCAGGAACTGCTGCGCACGCCGGATCGCATTCCGGAGCTGGCGACCGCGCTGGGCCTTTCGGTGGACGACCTGAGCAGCCGCCTGAGCCAGAAGGCGGACAAGGAGTTCATGTACCTGCGTCGACGCATCAACCCGGACGATGCGGAAAAAGTGGTCGCGCTGAAGATTCCCGGCGTTGCCGCGCAGCGCGAGTTCCGCCGCTTCTATCCGCAGGGCGAAGCGATGGCGCACGTGCTCGGCTTCACCAACATCGACGACCGCGGCCAGGAAGGACTGGAGCTGGCCTTCGACGAATGGCTGCGCGGCGAAGCCGGTGCCAAGCGGGTGATCCGCAACCGCAAGGGCGAAACGGTGGAAAGCGATCTGCTGCGCGCCGCCACGCCGGGCAAGGACCTGACCCTGAGCATCGATCGCCGGATTCAGTTCCTGGCCTACCGCGAACTGCGCAATGCGCTGGTTGCCAACAAGGCGGCGGGCGGTTCGATCGTGATCATGGACGTGGCCACCGGTGAAGTGCTGGCGATGGTCAACCTGCCCACCTACAACCCGAACTCGCTCGATGGCGCGGTGCCGGACACGCGCCGCAACCGCGCGGTGACCGATCTGGTCGAGCCGGGCTCGACGATGAAGCCGCTGACGATTGCGTCCGCGCTGCAGGCCGGCGTGGTCACCAAGGACACCATCATCGACACCAACCCCGGCTACATGTCGCTGGGGCGGTACACCATCCGCGACGTGCCGCGTAACAACGGCGTGCTCAACGTCACCGGCGTGATCACCCGCAGTTCGAACGTCGGCGCGGCCAAGGTCGTGGCCAAGATGACCGACCAGGTGTTCTACGATTCGGTGCACAACTTCGGCTACGGCAGCCGTCCCGGCAGCGGCTTCCCCGGTGAATCCGGTGGCGTGCTGCCGCGCCCGGCGCGCTGGAGTGGTTCGTCCAAGACCACCATGTCCTATGGCTACGGCCTGTCGGTGACCCCGCTGCAGATCGCCACGGCGTATTCGGCGCTGGGCAACGGCGGCAAGCTGATCCCGCCGACCTTCGTCAAGGGCCAGCACAACGAAGCGCGCCAGGTGGTCGATCCGGAAGTCGCCAAGGAAGTGGTGGCGATGATGGAAACCGTGGTCACCCAGGGCGGTGCCAAGCAGGCGGCGGTGCTGGGTTACCACGTGGCCGGCAAGACCGGTACCGCACGCAAGGCCGGCCCCGGTGGTTACGAACGCGGCCATTACAACGCGCTGTTCGCCGGCGTGGTGCCGGCCAGCAACCCGCGCTTCGCCACGGTGATCGTCATCAATGATCCGCAGGCGGGCAAGTATTACGGCGGCCTGGTGTCGGCGCCGGTGTTCCACAACGTCATGGACGGCGCGCTGCGCCTGATGGACGTGCCGCCGGATGACATCCAGTCCTGGTTGACCGCGCAGCAGTCGGGCAAGACCGGGCATTCGGCCTCGGTGCTGCCGACGCCGCCGGCGGACGTGGTGTTGCCGGCCGATGCCGCTGCTGAATTCGACGCCGCGCTGCCGACCGCCGCGCAGGCCCCCGCGCCTGCCCCCGCACCGACGGGAGGCACGCAATGAGCCGTAGCATGCTGCTTTCGACCCTGCTTCCCGATGTCGCCCTGGGCGGCCGCGAGGTGACCATCACCGGGCTGGTGATGGACAGCCGCGCGGTGCGTGCCGGCGATGCGTTCGTGGCCATCGCCGGCTTCGGCGCGCATGGCCTCGGTTTCGTCGACCAGGCGCGTGGCGCCGGTGCGTCGGCGATCCTGTTCGAACCCCCTGCGCCGCAGGAGCTGCCCGCACCGGCCGATGCCATCGCTGTGCCCGGGCTGCGCGCGCGCATGGGCGCGATGGCCGACCAGTTCCACGGCGCACCATCGCGCGCGATGCGCATGGTCGGGGTGACCGGCACCAACGGCAAGACCTCCACCGTGCAGCTGCTGGCCCAGGCCTGGCACCTGCTGGGCACCCGCAGCGGCAGCATCGGCACGCTGGGCGCCGGGCTGTTCGGCGCTGTGCAGCCGACCGGCTTCACCACCCCGCTGGTGCTGCAGATGCATGCGCTGCTGGCCGAGCTGCGTGACGCCGGCGCGCAGGCGGTGGCGATGGAAGTCAGCTCGCACGCGCTGGACCAGGGCCGCGTCGATGCCGTGCACTACGACGTGGCGGTGTTCACCAACCTCACCCGCGACCACCTGGATTACCACGGCGACATGGACACCTATGGCGCGGCGAAGGAGCGGTTGTTCCACCGCCCGGGCCTGCGTGCATCGGTGGTCAACCTCGACGATGCCTTCGGCCGCGTGCTGCATGCGCGCCTGCCGGCCGGCCAGCAGGCGATCGGCGTGAGTTCGCGCGATGCCGCCGGCGCTGCCGTACGCGCGCGCGACATCGTGCTGGACGGGCAGGGCCTGGCGTTCACCCTGCAGATCGCGAACGACACCGCAGAGGTGAGATCGCCGCTGCTTGGTCGCTTCAACGTGGACAACCTGCTGGCCGTGGCAGGCACCCTGCATGCGCTGGGCCATCCGCTGGCCACCATCGCGGCGGTGCTTGGCCAGCTGCAGCCGATCCATGGGCGGATGAACCGCCTCGGCGGCGCGGTGGGCGAGCCCACCGTGGTCATCGATTACGCGCATACCCCGGATGCCCTGGAACAGGCGTTGTCCAGCCTGCGCGGCCATGTCGCCGGCCAGTTGGCCTGCGTGTTCGGCTGCGGCGGCGAGCGTGATGCCGGCAAGCGCCCGCAGATGGCGGCGATCGCCGAACGCCTCGCCGACCGGGTGACGGTGACCGACGACAACCCGCGCGGTGAAGACGGTGACCGCATCGTGGCCGACATCCTGGCCGGTTTCAGTGATCTTTCGGCGGTGCACGTGCAGCGCGACCGCGCGCGTGCCATCGCTGCGGCTGTTGCCGCGGCAGGCGAAGGCGATATCGTGCTGATCGCCGGCAAGGGCCATGAGCCCTACCAGGAGATCAACGGCGTCCGCCACGCCTTCGATGACACCGACGTGGCTGCGGCAGCGTTGGCGTCACGTGCACACGTGGAGGGCGTGGCATGAGGCGCACCCTGCTTTCGCTGATCGCGCATTGGGCCGGTGGCGAAATCCATGGCGACGACGTCGCCATCGATGCCATCAGCAATGACACCCGGCAGATGAGCTCCGGCAGCCTGTACGTGGCGTTGCGCGGCGAGCGCTTCGACGGGCATGATTTCGGCACCGATGCGCAGGCGCGCGGCGCGAGTGCGCTGCTGGTCGAGCGCCTGCTGCCGCTGAACCTGCCGCAGGTGCTGGTCGCCGACAGCGAGCTGGCGCTGGCCCGCATCGCCGCCGGCATGCAGCGCGATCGCAGCGCCGGCGTGTTCGCCATCACCGGCAGCAACGGCAAGACCAGCGTGAAGACCCTGCTGCTGGATATCCTGCGCCAGCATGCGCAGGCCGCGCACAAGGTGGTGTATGCCAATCCGGGCAACTTCAACAACGAGATCGGCCTGCCGCTGGCGGTGATCGCCGCGCCGGAAGATGCGGATTTCGCTGTCTATGAAATGGGCGCCGGCAAGCCCGGCGACATCGCCTACCTGACCGACATCGTGCGTCCGCGCTGGTCGCTGGTGAACAACATCGCCGCCGCGCACCTGGAGCGGATGGGCAGCCTGCAGGGCGTGGCCAGCACCAAGGGTGCGATCTACGCCGCGCTGCCGGCCGATGGCGTAGCGGTGATCAACGCCGACGACGCCTTCGCACCGTGGTTCGAACAGCATTTCATCGGTACCCCGCCGCGTTGCGGCGTGCTGCGTTTCAGCCTGGACCACAGCGCGGACGTGAGCGCATCGGCGATCCGCTTCGACGCCGCTGGCAGCCACTTCGTGCTGCACACGCCGGCCGGCGAGGCGTCGGTATCGCTGCCGTTGCCGGGCCGCCACAACATCGGCAATGCGCTGGCAGCCACCGCGCTGGCGCTGGCGGCGGGTATCCCGCTGCAGCAGATCGTGGCCGCGCTGGCGGTCACCGAACCGGTGCCGGGCCGCCAGATTGCCCATCGCCTGCCCAATGGCGCGGTGCTGGTGGATGACAGCTACAACGCCAATCCCGGCTCGCTGGCGGCGGCCATCGATGCCCTCGCCGGCAGCGGCCAGGATGGCTGGCTGGTGCTGGGCGACATGCGCGAACTCGGCCCGGACGCGGTGGCACTGCATGCGCAGGCCGGCCAACGCGCGCGCCAGGGCGGCATCAAGCGCCTGTATACGCTGGGTCCGCTCAGCGCTGCCGCGTCGGCTGCATTCGGCGACGGTGGACGACATTTCGAAACCCATGACGCGCTGGCGCGCGCGCTGCAGGACGACCTGCAGGCCGGCGTGCGCTGCCTGGTCAAGGGATCCCGTGGCAGCGCCATGGACAAGATCGTGAAAGCGCTGCTCGCGCAAGGAGAGGAAGCCCCCCATGTTGTATGAACTGGCTCGATGGTTGCAGCAGCTGGAGAGCTCGTTCGGGCTGTTCAACTACCAGACGTTCCGCGCCATCCTGGCGGCGCTGACGGCGCTGTTCCTGTCGCTGTGGATGGGCCCCGCGGTGATCCGCCGGCTGGCCCAGTTCAAGGGCGGCCAGCCGATCCGCACCGATGGCCCGCAGACCCACTTCGCCAAGGCCGGCACGCCGACCATGGGCGGCTCGCTGATCCTGCTCACCGTCACCCTGGCCGTGCTGGCCTGGGCCGACCTGAGCAACCGCTACGTGTGGCTGGTACTGGCGGTGATGATCTGCTTCGGTGCCATCGGCTGGTACGACGATTGGATCAAGATCGTGCGCCGCGACCCGAACGGCCTGAAGTCGCGCTACAAAATACCTGCTGCAGTCGATCTTCGGCCTGGCCGCGGGCCTGTTCCTGTACTTCACCGCCGACGTGCCGTCCGCGCTCACCTTCTACATCCCGATGTTCAAGTCGGTGGCGCTGCCGCTGGCCGGCATCAGCTTCGTGGCCATCGCCTATTTCTGGATCGTCGGCTTTTCCAACGCGGTCAACCTGACCGACGGCCTGGATGGCCTGGCGATCATGCCGACCGTGCTGGTGGCGTGCGCGCTGGGCGTGTTCGCCTACGCATCGGGCAACGTGGTGTTCTCCAACTACCTGCAGATCCCGCAGATCCCGGGGGCGGGCGAGCTGGTGATCATCTGCGCGGCGATCGCCGGCGCCGGTCTGGGCTTCCTGTGGTTCAACACCTATCCGGCCATGGTGTTCATGGGTGACATCGGCGCGCTGGCGTTGGGTGCGGTGTTGGGCACCATCGCGGTGATCGTGCGCCAGGAGCTGGTGCTGGTGATCATGGGCGGCGTGTTCGTGGTCGAGACGCTGTCGGTGATGATCCAGGTCGCCTCGTTCAAGCTTACCGGCAAGCGGGTGTTCCGCATGGCCCCCATCCACCACCACTTCGAACTGAAGGGCTGGCCGGAGCCGCGCGTGATCGTGCGCTTCTGGATCATCTCGGTGGTGCTGGTGCTGGTCGGCCTGGCCACGTTGAAGGTGCGCTGATGAATGACCTGTCGCGCCAGGCAACACGCCTTGAAGCCATCGGAGGCCACTTCGACAAGTGGCTGCTCGGCGCGATCATCGCGCTGACCGGGCTGGGCGTGGTGATGGTCGCGTCCAGTTCGATCGCGCTGATGAGCAGCCCGTTCTACTACCTCAACCGCCACTTGATTTTCCTGGCGGTGGGCATCGTGCTGGCCGGGCTGGCCATGCGCACCGAACTGAAAACCATCGAGCAGTACAACCAGTTGCTGCTGCTGGGCTGCTTCGCGCTGCTGATCGTGGTGTTCATCCCCGGCCTCGGCAGCAGCGTCAACGGCGCCCGGCGCTGGATCAACCTCGGCGTCTCCAAGTTCCAGACCGTCGAAGCGGTCAAGGTGCTGTACATCGTGTGGCTGTCCAGCTACCTGGTGCGCTTCCGCGATGAAGTCAACGCCACCTGGCCGGCGATGCTCAAGCCGCTCGGCGTGGCCGGTGCGCTGGTGGTGCTGATGCTGCTGCAGCCCGACTTCGGCTCGTCCACCCTGCTGCTGGCGATCACCGCTGGCATGTTGGTGCTGGGCGGGGTCAACATGCCGCGCATGTCCATGCCGATCATCTTCGGCATGATCGGCATGACCGCGCTGGCGATCTTCGAACCCTACCGCATGCGCCGCATCACCTCGTTCCTGGATCCGTGGGCCGACCAGCAGGGCGACGGCTACCAGCTGTCCAACGCGCTGATGGCCGTGGGCCGCGGCGAGTGGACCGGCGTCGGCCTGGGCAATTCGGTGCAGAAGCTGTACTACCTGCCTGAAGCCCATACCGATTTCATCTTCTCGGTGACCGCCGAAGAGCTGGGCTTCATCGGCACCTGCCTGATCGTGGCGCTGTATGCGCTGCTGGTGGGGCGCACGATGTGGCTGGGCATGCGCTGCGTGGAAATGAAGCGGCACTTCTCCGGCTACATCGCCTTCGGCATCGGGCTGTGGATCAGCATGCAGAGCTTCGTGTCGATCGGCGTCAACCTGGGCATCCTGCCGACCAAGGGCCTGACCCTGCCGTTGATCTCGTCGGGCGGTTCCAGCGTGCTGATGACCTGCGTGGCGATGGGCCTGCTGCTGCGCGTGTCCTATGAACTGGACCGCGCCGAGCGCCGCCACGCGGTGCGCATGGGCGGTGGCGACGATGCCAGCGAGGACGTGGTGCGCGCACCGGCCGGCGCCGCGCCCGCCGCCGTTCCGGGGCGCGTGGCCAACGTCGCCAGCCGCCAGCAGACGAGCGCGGACGCACCGGCGCAGGACACCGCTCCGCGTGGCACCAGCCGCCTGCAGACGCGCATCGAACCGACCTTCGGGAGGCTGTCATGAGCGCGCGCGCTTCTGCCGATCGCCCGGTGATGATCCTGGCCGGTGGCACCGGCGGCCACATCTTCCCGGGACTGGCCGTGGCCCGCGTGCTGCGCGAACGCGGCATCCCGGTGACCTGGCTGGGCGCCGCGGGCCAGATGGAAACGCGCCTGGTGCCGCAGCATGACGTGCCGATCGACACCCTGGACATCGCTGGCCTGCGCGGCAAGGGCAAGCTGGCCCTGCTGGGCGCGCCGTGGCGACTGCTGCGCGCGATCCGCCAGGCTGGCTTCATCCTGCGTGACCGCCATCCGCGCGCGGTGATTGCATTCGGCGGTTATGCCTCCGGACCCGGCGGCCTGGCCGCGCGCCTGCATGGCCTGCCACTGCTGGTACACGAACAGAACCGTGCCCCCGGCATGACCAACCGCTTCCTGTCGCGCTTCGCGCAGCGCGTGCTGACCGGTTTTCCCGGCAGCTTCGCCGCCCGCGAAGAAGCCGTTGGCAACCCGGTGCGTGCCGAGATCGCTGCCATCGCGCCGCCCGAACAGCGCTTCGCCGGCCGCAGCGGTCCGCTGCGCGTGCTGGTGGTGGGCGGCAGCCAGGGCGCGCGCGCACTCAACACCGGCGTGCCGCAGGCGATCGCCGCGCTGGGTGCAGCGTATCCGGTGACGGTGCGCCACCAGAGCGGCGAAAAGATGCACGGCGAAGCCATGGATGCGTACGCCAAGGCCGCTGTCGAGGCAGAAATCACCCCCTTCATCGCCGACATGGCCGACGCCTTCGCTTGGGCGGATGTGGTGGTCTGCCGTTCCGGTGCTTCCACCCTGGCCGAGCTGTGCGCGGTCGGCGTGGGCAGCGTGCTGGTGCCGTTCCCGGCCGCCGTCGACGACCACCAGACCCGCAATGCCGAGTATCTGGTCGAGCGCGATGCCGCCGTGCTGTTGAAGCAGGGCGACGCGCTGGTGACCGGCATCACGTCACTGTTGCGTGAACTATCCGAAAATCCCGCCCGCCGCATGCAGATGGCGAAAGCCGCACGTGCGCTGGCCAAGGTCGATGCCGCAGAGCGCATCGCCGATATCATCCTCGAGGAAGCTGTATGAACAACGTGCCGCGCCACCGCGCCGACACCACGCGGAGCTGCGCATGATCCGCCGCCTGCACGACACCAACGACCTGGTGCGCGCGTTCCCGCGCGTGCATTTCGTCGGCATCGGTGGCACCGGCATGAGCGGCATCGCCGAAGTGATGCTGACGCTGGGCTATGAAGTGTCCGGTTCGGACAACGCCGACAACACCGCGACCCGTCGCCTGGCCGGCCTCGGCGCGCGCATCATGCGCGGCCACTCCGCTGCCAACGTGCTCGGCACCGACTGCGTGGTGGTGTCCAGCGCGATCCGCGAAGACAACCCGGAGCTGATGGAAGCGCGCAGCCAGCGCATCCCGATCATGCCGCGCGCGGCCATGCTGGCCGAACTGATGCGCTTCCGCCGCGGCATCGCGGTGGCGGGCACGCACGGCAAGACCACCACCACCAGCCTCACCGCGGCGGTGCTGAGCGAAGGTGGACTGGATCCGACCTTCGTCATCGGTGGCCAGCTGCTGGCGGCTGGAGCCAACGCCAAGCTGGGCAGTGGCCAGTGGCTGGTCGCCGAGGCCGACGAAAGCGATGGCAGCTTCCTGCGCCTGAATCCGCTGATGTCGATCATCACCAACATCGATGCCGACCACCTGGAAAACTACGGCAACGACTTTGCCCGGGTGCAGGCAGCGTTCGCCGAATTCCTGCAGCGGCTGCCGTTCTACGGCCTGGCCGTGCTGTGCATCGATGACCCGGAAGTGGCCGCGCTGGCGGCGAAGACGCCGCGCCACGTGATGAGCTACGGCCTCAGCGACCACGCCGACGTGCGCGCCGAGAACGTGGTGCAGGAAGAGGCGCGGATGCGCTTCACCCTGCGCCTGCCGCAGGGCACCAGCCAGGAAGTGCTGCTGGCCCTGCCGGGCAGGCACAACGTGCTCAACGCGCTGGCCGCCGCCGCGGTCGGCTGGCAGCTGGGCGTGGCCCCGGATGCCATCGCGCGCGCGCTGGAAAGCTTCGCCGGCGTCGGTCGCCGCTTCAACGACCTGGGTGAAGTCACCACCGCCAGCGGCGCCAGGGTCCAGGTCATCGATGATTACGGACACCATCCCAGCGAGCTGGAGGCGGTGTTCGCCGCCGCCCGCGGTGGCTGGGCCGACAAGCGCCTGGTGGTGGCCTTCCAGCCGCACCGCTACAGCCGTACCCGCGACCAGTTCGACAAGTTCGCCGCGGTGCTGTCCAGCGTCGATGCGCTGGTGCTGAGCGAGGTCTACCCGGCCGGCGAAGAACCGATCGCCGGTGCCGACTCCGAAGCGCTGGCGCGCGCCATCCGCGCGCGCGGCCGTGGTGAACCGGTGGTGGTCGGCAAGGCCGCCGAGCTGGCACACGTGCTGCCCGATGTACTGCAGGACGGTGACCTGCTGCTGATGATGGGCGCAGGTGACATCGGCGCGGTGGCACAGCAGATCGCCACCGAAGGCTTCAGCGTGGAGGGCCAGGCATGAGCGGCTTTACTTTCCCGGCGCCGCGCAGCAGCGATCCGGCCGACTTCGGTCGGGTCGGCGTGCTGCTCGGCGGCACCTCCAGCGAACGTGAAGTGTCGCTGGATTCCGGCCGCAACGTGCTCGAGGCGCTGCAGGCGCGCGGGGTGAACGCGTTCGCCATCGATGGCATCCCGGCGCTGTCCAGGGCGCTGGTCGCCGGCGAGGTCGATCGTGTGTTCAACATCCTGCACGGCCACAACGGCGGGGGCGAGGACGGTATCGTGCAGGGCTTGCTGGAAGCCTTCGGCGTGCCGTACACCGGCTCTGACGTGCTGGGTTCGGCGTTGAGCATGGACAAGATCCGCACCAAGCAGGTGTGGCTGTCGGTCGGACTGCCCACCCCGCAGTACCGCAAGGTGACCGCAGCAGACGTGCATGCGCAGGCCGCCGAGCTGGGCCTGCCGGTGGTGGTCAAGCCGGCCAACGAAGGCTCCAGCGTCGGCATCAGCCGGGTCTTCGACGACGCCGGCCTGGACGAAGCGGTGGCGCTGGCCACCCGCTACGACGGCCAGCTGCTGATGGAACAGATGGTGGTCGGCGACGAGCTCACCGTCGGCATCCTCGGCGATGTCGCGCTGCCGTCGATCCGCATCGTGCCGAAAGGCCAGTGGTACGACTACGACGCCAAGTACAAGGCCGACGACACCCAGTACCTGTGCCCGGGCCTGGATGGCGCCGACGAAGAGGCCATCCGGCACCTCGCGCTGGCCGCCTTCCGCGCCGCCGGCTGCCGCGGCTGGGGCCGGGTGGACGTGATGCGTGACCGCAGCACCGGCCGCCTGTTCCTGCTGGAAGTGAATACCGCCCCGGGCATGACCAGCCATTCGCTGGTGCCCAAGGCGGCCGGGCAGGCCGGTATTGGGTTTCGAAGAGCTGGTCTGGCGCGTGCTGGAACAGACCCTGGCCGACCCGTCGCAGGAGAATCGCCACGCATGAACGCGGTGCTGCGCATCTTCGTCTGGCTGATCGCCCTGTCCGTGGTGGCACTGCCCGTGGTGGCCGTGCTCAACGGCTGGGTGGGCGCCGAACGCTGGCCGCTGGCCAAGCTGCGCGTGCACGGTGAGTTCAAGCGGGTGCCGGCCGAACAGCTGCAGAAGGTACTGCTGCCGTATGCGCACGCCGGCTTCTTCGCGGTGCGCCTGCAGGACGCCCAGGACAGCATCGAGCGCCTGCCGTGGGTGGAAAGCGCCCGCGTGCGCAAGCAGTGGCCGGACGTGCTGGAAGTGACGCTGGTCGAACACAAGCCGTTCGCGCGCTGGGGCAACGATCGCCTGCTGTCCGAGCAGGGCAAGCTGTTCCCCACGCCGAAGAAGCTGGCCGACCTGCAGCTGCCGCAGCTGGATGGCCCGGACAGCCAGACCGAAGAAGTGGTGACGCTGTACAACGAGGCGCGTTCGATGTTCGCCCCGTCCGGGCTGGACGTGACCCGGCTGAGCATGGACGCGCGTGGCAGCTGGTCGCTGCTGCTGAGCAACGGCACCGAAGTGGTGGTGGGGCGCGACGATGCGCGTTCGCGCCTGCAGCGCTATGTACGTGTGTTGCCGCAGTTGGCCAGCCAGGCCGCGCCGATCGAGCGCGCCGACCTCCGATACACCAATGGCTTCACCCTCAGCTGGGGTGAACCGCCGGCCGCAGCGCCGAAGAAAACGCAGGACAGGACATGAATCGCAAGGGTGACAAATCGTTGATCGTCGGCCTCGACATCGGCACCTCCAAGGTGGTGGCGCTGGTGGGTGAGTACTCGCCGGGCAACCCGATCGAGGTGATCGGCATCGGATCGCACGAATCGCGTGGCCTCAAGCGCGGCGTGGTGGTGGACATCGAATCGACGGTGCAGTCGATCCAGCGGGCGGTGGAAGAAGCCGAGCTGATGGCCGGCTGCGAGATCCGTTCGGTGTACGCCTCGATCTCCGGCAACCACGTGCAGTGCAAGAACTCGCCCGGCATCGTGCCGATCCGCGACGGCGAAGTGACCTGGGGCGACCTGGATCGCGTGCTCGATGCGGCCAAGGCAGTGGCGATTCCGGCCGACCAGAAGATCCTGCATGCGATCCCGCGCGAGTACGTGCTGGATGATTCGCAGGAAGGCATCCGCAACCCCGTCGGCATGACCGGCGTGCGCCTGGAGGTGCATGCGCACCTGGTGGTGTGCGCGCAGTCGGCCGCGGCCAACATCAGCAAGTGCGTGCAGCGCTGCGGCCTGCAGGTGGACGACCTGGTGTTGTCCTCGCTGGCGTCCAGCGTGGCGGTGCTGACCGCCGACGAGCGCGAGCTGGGCGTGGTGCTGGTCGACATGGGCGCCGGCACCACCGACATCGCAGTGTTCGTGCAGGGCGCGATCTGCCACACCGCCTCGCTGCCGATTGCCGGCGACCACGTCACCAATGACATCGCCCACATGCTGCGCACGCCGACCCCGGAAGCGGAGCAGATCAAGGTGCGTTACGCCTGTGCGCTGGCCCAGCTGGCCACCGCCGAGGAAAGCATCCAGGTGCCGAGCGTCGGTGACCGCCCGCCGCGCCGCATGCCGCGCCATGCACTCGCCCAGGCCGTGCAGGGGCGTTACGAAGAAATCTTTGAAATGGTGCAGGCCGAACTGCGCCGTTCCGGCTTCGAAGAACTGGTGCGCGCCGGCATGGTGCTCACCGGCGGTGCTTCGAAGATGGAAGGCGTGGTCGAACTGGCCGAGGAAATGCTGCAGATGCCGGTACGCGTGGGCATTCCGCAGCACGTCACCGGGCTGGGCGAAGTGGTCGGCAACCCCGTCCACGCGACCGGCGTCGGCCTGCTGCTGATGGGCAGCCAGATCGAGCATCCGCGCCGGCCGTCACTGCCGGCCGGGCGCGCGGGAAGCATGTTCAAGAAACTGAAAACGTGGTTCCGCGGCGAGTTCTGACCGCGGCAATGCCGGCCCCGGCCGGCTGCTTTGAGACGCAACACCGCAACACCGCAACACATCGCAACAACACACCACTACAGCCGCAACGGCGGCATGCAGCGGAAGGCAGGATGCCTCCCCCGCAACATGCCAAAGGAAGCGGATACAACCGAGGACACGGACATGGCGCATTTTGAACTGATCGAAAAGATGGCACCCAATGCGGTGATCAAGGTCGTTGGCGTGGGCGGCGGCGGCGGCAACGCCGTGGCGCACATGGTCAACTCTGCGGTGGACGGGGTGGAATTCATCACCGCCAACACCGATTCGCAGGCCATCAAGAACTGCGGTGCGAAGCTGCAGCTGCAGCTGGGCACCAACGTCACCAAGGGCCTGGGCGCTGGCGCCAATCCGGAAGTCGGCCGCCAGGCCGCGCTGGAAGACCGCGAACGCATCATGGACGCGCTGCAGGGTGCGGACATGGTCTTCATCACCGCCGGCATGGGCGGCGGCACCGGTACCGGCGCTGCGCCGGTGGTGGCACAGCTGGCAAAGGAAATGGGCATCCTGACCGTGGCCGTGGTCACCAAGCCGTTCCCGTTCGAAGGCCGTCGCCGCATGCAGGTCGCGCTGAAGGGCATCGAGGAGCTGAGCCAGCATTGCGACTCGCTGATCACCATCCCGAACGAAAAGCTGATCACCGTGCTGGGCCGCAACGCCACCATGATCCAGGCCTTCCGTGCCGCCAACGACGTGCTGCAGGGCGCCGTGCAGGGCATCGCCGACCTGATCGTGCGTCCGGGCCTGATCAACGTCGACTTCGCCGACGTGCGCACCGTGATGTCTGAAATGGGCCTGGCGATGATGGGCACCGGCACCGCCCGCGGCGATGACCGCGCGCAGGCCGCGGCCGAATCGGCCATCCAGAACCCGCTGCTGGACGATGTGAACCTGGCCGGCGCCAACGGCATCCTGGTCAACATCACCGCCGGCGCGGACTTCACCATGGCCGAATTCGACGAGATCGGCCGCACCATCGACGGCTTCGCATCGGAAGACGCCACCGTCGTGGTCGGCACCGTGCTGGATCCGGACATGCAGGACGAAGTACGCGTCACCGTGGTCGCCACCGGCCTGAACCGCGTCGTTGCCGGCAAGACCCAGCGTCCGGGCGAGCGTGCGCCGATCAAGCTGGTCCGCAACGCCACCACCGGCCAGCCGGAGTTCTCCGACTTCGACAACGGCGGCGACGCCGTGTCCAAGGCCGTCGGCGGCGTGGGCCTGGGCCTGCGTCGGGCAAGCAGCGACAGCGTTGCGACCTCCTCGGCTCCCTCGTCGTCGGCGTCCAGCAGCGCCACCACGCCGACCGCCGAACTGCCCAACGACTACCTGGACATCCCGGCGTTCCTGCGCCGCCAGGCGGACTGATCGCCGACGCCGGGGTTGTCCTCCCCGGCGGCAAGCACCATGTCCTGCATTGCAGGCGCCGGGCCAGGATGGGCCCGGCCGCCCTGTCATGCGTGAGCTGCACCTGCATCGCGCCGTGACCCGCCTGGCTTCAGCCGGGGTAGGGGCGGTCGCGTGTTAATCTGTCCCACCCCCTGGGCAGGCCATCGCGGCCCGCCGCATGCACCTGGCCACACCCCATGATCCCGCAACGTACCCTCAAGAACACGATCCGTGCCACCGGCGTTGGCCTGCACAGTGGTGACAAGGTCTACATGACCCTGCGCCCGGCACCGGTCAACCATGGCATCGTGTTCCGTCGCGTGGACCTGGACCCGGTGGTCGACGTGCCGGCCAAGGCGGAGCTGGTCACCGAGGTCACCCTGTGCACCGGCCTGACCTGCAACGATGCCAAGATCCAGACCGTCGAACACCTGATGTCGGCGTTGGCCGGCCTCGGTGTGGACAACATCATCGTCGAACTGTCGTCGGCCGAACTGCCGATCATGGACGGTTCGTCCGGTCCGTTCGTGTTCCTGCTGCAGTCGGCGGGCATCATCGAACAGGACGCGGCCAAGCGCTTCATCCGCGTGCTGAAGACCGTCGAAGTCACCGAAGGCGACAAGGTCGCGCGCTTCGACCCGTATGAAGGCTACAAGCTGGGCTTCACCATCCAGTTCGACCACCCGATGATCCCGGCCAAGCAGTCGCGGCAGGAAATCGAGTTCTCGACCATGGCCTACACCAAGGAAATCTCCCGGGCGCGCACGTTCGGCTTCATGCGCGACCTGGAATACATGCGCGAGCGCAACCTCGGCCTTGGCGGGTCGATGGACAACGCCATCGTGCTGGACGAGTTCCGCGTGCTGAACGAAGACGGCCTGCGCTACGCCGATGAGTTCGTCCGTCACAAGATCCTTGACGCGATCGGCGATCTCTACCTGGCCGGTGGTCAGGTACTGGGCGCCTATGAAGGGTTCAAGTCGGGGCACGCACTGAACAACAAGCTGGTGCGGGCCCTGATGGCCGATGCCACCGCCTGGGAGTGGGTGAGCTACGAGTCGCCTGCCGCAGCCGAACCTGTCGCTTACGGCGCCCCGGCATACGCCTGATAAAAGGCTTGATATTCAACACGTTGACGCCGCCTTCGGGCGGCGTTTGCATTTGCGGCGCGGCAATGAGTGACGCGCCGCGTCCAAGCGCTCAGCGCGTCACAGTTTGTGAACCTGTTCCGTCGGAAGCCTGAACTTAACGTTTAAATAACAAAACCCTAACGACTGATCGGCCATCCGCCGTTAGGATGCCCCACGGTCCTCGCAAATGTTTCACGCCACGTCCACGGAATGTTGGCATCGCGGGGAAGCGGAGCCGGATGCTCCGCCGTCATCAGGACCTGGACGGTTTCGTGTCCTGGAGGCTAGCCAAGGCGTCGCGTAGCCCTTTGTGCGTGGCGGCTGAAACTGCGTGGGGTCCATTCCGGTTGTCGATCGCTGGGGAGCGTGGTGGAGCGGGGGACGCAGTCTTGATGGTCACTTTGGTGGCCTTCAGCCCGATGGACCGGGCCGCGTTGATCAACTGTGCTTCGGCAAGCCGCACCTTGGCATGCCACACGGGAGATTCAACGAGAAAAACGAGGTGCTCGTCGTTCACGTTGGCCAGCCGGCAATGGCTGCGCAGGCTGGGCGGCAGATGGGGGCGCAACTGCAGGTCCAACGCATCGAGCCACAAGGCACGACGCAGCGGGTTCCCGCTCTTGTCACCCATGACTGCATCCAGTGCCGGTTTCGGTGCTGAGGCAGGACGGGTACTGGATTTCGGCTCAGACATGAAAACTCACTGATGGCATTTAAAAAGATCGTAATCAAAACGCGTGATGGAAAGGCAAAAACGCCCCTTGCGCGTCTTCGCTTCTATTTCGAAGACCGCCCCCGCGCCCTGTTGGGCAGCGTGCTGGGCATGGGCTGCATTATCGGCTTCGCCGGTGGAATGGGCGCCAACCTGCTCGGCGACTCCCGCCTGCAGGCCAAGGTCGACCGCCAGGAACGCGAACTGGCGCAGGTACGCCTGCAGTCGCAGACCGAAGTCAACGCACTGGCGGCCCGCCTCGGCGAGCTGCAGGCGCAGGCCACCCGGCTCAACGCCCTGGGTGAGCGCCTGACCCAGATGGGCAAGCTGGAAGACGGCGAGTTCGACTTCCAGGAAACCCCCGGCCTGGGTGACGGCGATGCCGGCGGTCCCACCGTGGACATCCCGGTCAAGGACATCAACGCCGACTTACAGGTGCTGGAGCAGCGTTTCGCTGCTTCAGGCAGCCAGCTTTCGGTGATGGAATCGCTGATGTTCGACCACCAGCTGCAGCAGAACGCGGTGCCCTCGCGCATGCCGATCCGCAACAGCTACGTCACCTCCGGCTTCGGCACCCGCGCCGATCCGTTCGGGCGCGGTGCCGGCAACCACAAGGGCATCGATTTCCATGCCAAGGTCGGTGACCCGGTGATGTCGGTGGCCGACGGCGTGGTGAGCTTCTCCGGCGTGAAGGGTGGCTACGGCAACGTGGTCGATGTCGACCATGGCAACGGCTATGTCACCCGTTACGCGCACAACTCGCGCCTGGTGGTGAAGGTCGGTGACCTGGTCCGTGCCGGGCAGGAAGTGGCCAAGGCCGGTTCCACCGGTCGTTCCACCGGTGCCCACGTGCACTTCGAAGTCTGGGAAAGCGGCCGGGTGGTCAATCCCCGCAAGTTCCTCGGCGATGGCGGCAACACGCCGGTGGGGCGCGTTTCCCGCGGCTGATCGTCCTGCGGCAGCGCCGGGCCATGCCCGGCGAGCGCAGCGGCAGCCTCAGCGCCCCGCGGTGGTGGGTGGCGACCGTTGGTCGTCACATGCGCTACCGCGACCGCCGAACATGGCGATGCTGGCCCCCCGGCCCGCGAACCGCCAAGCGCTTGAAACCCCCGACCTCCATCCCAAGTTACAATGGGTGATGCCATCGACGGGGCGCTGGGCGCCCCGTTTCGTTTGCGGCGGGCGGATTCCTGAAGGGAGCCGTGCCGGCGTTCACCTGACAACCGGTTCCCTCAATGATCAACAGCCTGCTTACCCGCGTTTTCGGCAGTCGTAATGAACGACAGCTGCGCCAGCTCAACCGCATCGTCGCCAAGGTCAATGCGCTGGAGCCGGACATGGAGAAGCTCAGCGATGCGCAGCTCCAGGCCAAGACGCCGGAGTTCAAGCAGCGCATCGCCGAAGGCGAGGCCCTGGACAAGGTGCTGCCGGAAGCGTTCGCGGTGTGCCGCGAAGCCAGCCGCCGCGTCCTCGGCATGCGTCACTACGATGTGCAGCTGATCGGCGGCATGGTGCTGCACCTGGGCAAGATCGCCGAGATGCGCACCGGTGAAGGCAAGACCCTGGTGGCGACCCTGCCGGTGTACCTGAACGCGCTGGAAGGCAAGGGCGTCCACGTGGTCACGGTGAACGACTACCTGGCCCGCCGTGACTCGGCGCAGATGGGCAAGCTGTACAACTGGCTGGGCCTGAGCGTGGGCGTGGTCTACCCGGGCATGCCGCACGGCGACAAGCGCGAAGCCTACGGCAGCGACATCACCTACGGTACCAACAACGAATTCGGCTTCGACTACCTGCGCGACAACATGGCGCTGTCCAAGGCCGACCGCTACCAGCGCGGCCTGCACTACGCCATCGTCGATGAAGTCGACTCCATCCTGATCGACGAAGCGCGTACCCCGCTGATCATCTCCGGTCCGGCCGATGATTCCCCGGAGCTGTACATCCGCGTCAACCGCATCGTGCCGAACCTGGTCAAGCAGGAAAGCGAAGAGGGTGACGGCGATTTCTGGATCGACGAGAAGGGCAAGCAGGTCCACCTGTCCGAAGCGGGCATGGAACACGCCGAGCGCCTGCTGGTGGAAGCCGGCATCCTCGATGCGGAAACCGAAGGCCTGTACGCCGCGCAGAACCTGACCGTGGTGCACCACCTCAACGCCGCCCTGCGCGCGCACGCCATCTACCAGCGCGACGTGGATTACATCGTGCGCGATGGCGAAGTGGTCATCGTCGATGAATTCACCGGCCGCACCCTGGCCGGTCGCCGCTGGTCCGACGGCCTGCACCAGGCCGTGGAAGCGAAGGAAGGCGTGCCGGTCCAGCGTGAAAACCAGACCCTGGCCAGCATCACCTTCCAGAACCTGTTCCGCATGTACGGCAAGCTGTCCGGCATGACCGGAACCGCCGATACCGAAGCGTTCGAATTCCAGAGCATCTACAACCTGGAAGTGGTGGTCATCCCGACCAACCGCCCGACCATCCGCAAGGACTCGCCGGACCAGGTGTTCCTCAACCGCCAGGGCAAGTTCAACGCGGTGCTGGCCGACATCCAGGAATGCAACAAGCGCGGCCAGCCGGTGCTGGTCGGCACCACCTCGATCGAAACCTCGGAGATGCTGTCCGAGCACCTGCGCAAGGCCGGCGTGCACCACGAAGTGCTCAATGCCAAGCAGCATGACCGCGAAGCGACCATCGTCGCCAATGCCGGTCGTCCGGGCGCGGTGACCATCGCCACCAACATGGCCGGTCGCGGTACTGACATCGTGCTGGGTGGTTCGCTGGAAACCGAGCTGCACGAAATGGGCGAAGAAGCCAGCGACGCGCAGCGCGCCAGCGTCAAGGCCGAATGGCAGGTCCGCCATGACGCGGTCAAGGCCGCCGGTGGCCTGCACATCGTCGGCACCGAGCGCCACGAATCGCGTCGTATCGACAACCAGCTGCGTGGCCGTTCCGGCCGCCAGGGTGACCCGGGTTCGTCCCGTTTCTACCTGTCGCTGGAAGACAACCTGATGCGCATCTTCGCCTCGGACTGGGTGCAGAAGGCGATGCGCATGATGGGCATGAAGGAAGACGACGTCATCGAAGACCGCCTGGTCAGCCGCCAGATCGAAAAGGCGCAGCGCAAGGTGGAAGCGCACAACTTCGACATCCGCAAGAACCTGCTCGACTTCGACGACGTCAACAACGACCAGCGCAAGGTGATCTACGCCCAGCGCGATGAGCTGCTGGACGCCGAGTCGGTGAAGGACAACGTCGATGGCATCCGCGACGACGTGGTGTTCGACATCGTGGCGCGCTTCGTGCCGCCGAACTCGATCGACGAACAGTGGGACCTGCCGGGCCTGGAAGCCACGCTGCTGTCCGATTTCGGCCTGGAGATGTCGGTCACCGACCTGGTCAAGGCCCACGAAGAACTGGACGCCGAAGGCATCGCGCAGAAGGTGCAGGAGCGCGTCAACGCGCACTTCGAAGCGAAGGAAACCGGCGTCGGCCCGGAGACCATGCGCGCGCTGGAAAAGCACGTCATGCTGACCGTGCTCGACCAGAGCTGGAAGGAGCACCTGGCGCGCATGGATTACCTGCGCCAGGGCATCTACCTGCGTGGTTACGCGCAGAAGCAGCCCAAGCAGGAATACAAGAAGGAAGCGTTCGAGCTGTTCTCCGGCATGCTGGAAGACGTCAAGCGCGAAGTGGTGACCATGCTCTCGCGCGTGCGCATTCGCAGCGACGAGGAAGTGGCGGCACTGGAAGCGGCCGAACGCCAGCAGGTGCAGGCGCGCCTGAGCCAGTCGCAGTTCCAGCACCAGGATGCCGGCGGCTACGGCGCCGACGAAGAAGCCGCGCAGGTGCAGGCCGCGCAGCAGGACGGCCTGGCGCAGGGCGGCGAGCCGAAGATCGGTCGCAATGATCCGTGCCCGTGCGGCAGCGGCAAGAAGTACAAGCACTGCCACGGCCAGCTGAGCTGAGTCATCGTCGCTGACGCTGATTGAAAAGACCCCGCGCAAGCGGGGTTTTTTTTGCGTGGATTCCCGTTTTTCGGCGTCGTGATCGCACCGTTGCCACCGCGAGCGCGGCATGCGCGCCCTGAAACAAGCTGGAAATCAAAGAAATTCCGCGACCACAAACACATCACATGCGATGTGCCTCGTGTGATTGATGTCACCGATTGAAGCTAATCGGAATTCTCTGACCAACAAGTAGGGCATATCCCCACACGAAAGTAGGGCGCACCCCCTCGGATTAACCTGACACGCCCCTTAGGGTCACAGGCCCCGCGCGTTCTTCCACACGCAGGGTCTCTCGCGCATCCCCCGCGCGCGACGCGGTTCGCCGCGTCCTGATCGTCATCCAAGGAGTTTCATGAACAGGATTTACCGCTTGGTCTTCAACCGCGCCACTGGCGCCATGCAGGTCGCCTCCGAACTCGCCTCCGGCACGTCCTCGCCGGGTCGCGCGGTCGGTGCAGCGCGCCGCCGTTCGACGCTGGGCGTCGCCGTGGTCGCTGCACTGGGCCTGGGTGCCGCCTCGGCACCGGCCTTCGCCGTGCCCTACGACTTCACCTCCGATGAGGTGATCGGCGACACCCGTGCGTACGCCGACGGCTTCTTCATCGGCAATACCGGCACGGTGGCGATCGACCTCATCGGCAGCGGCCAGTTGACCTCCAATGGCCTGGTGTCGCTGGGCACGGTTGCCGGCGCCAATGGCACCCTGCGGGTGATCGGCCCGACCGCCTACCTGCAGATGACCGGCGCGGCGCTGCGCGTCGGCGAGGCAGGCACCGGCACCCTGCAGCTGATCGACGGTGGCACGGCCACGTCCAACAACACCGTATCGCTGGGGTATGGCGCAGGCGGCACCGGCAACGCGCTGGTAAGCGGCGCCGGCTCCAGCCTGACCGCACGCCAGTTGCTGGTCGGCCGTCAGGGCACCGGCTCGCTGGACATCGACGGCGGGCGCGTCGCCAGCACCATGGCGTATACGGTGGTGAACAACTTCGGCATCAGCCTGGGTTCGGATACGGCGGGCAGCGGCACGATCAACGTCCGCAACGGCGGCGAGCTGATCGTCACCGACAACAACCTGCTGGTCGGCCAGGTCGGCCAGGGTCGCCTCAACGTGGACGGCGGCCGGGTCGAAGCCGGTCGCGGCATCCATGTCGGCGCCGGCACCCAGTCCGGTGCCACCCAAGGCGGCCGCGGTGAGATCACCGTCAGCGGCGGCGGCCAGCTGGTATCGCAGGATCTGGTGCTCGGCACCTCCAACAACGCCACCGGCACGCTGACGGTAAGCGGGGCGGGATCGGTGGTCGACGCCACCACCGTGCGGGTAGGCCAGAACGGTGACGGCACGCTGCGTGTCGAAGGCGGCGGCGTGGTCACCGCCGACGAGGTCAATGCGGAAAAGTACGACGCACTGGGCAGTGGTGATTTCGGCCAGACCGGCAGCATCGTGGTGACCGGTGCAGGCTCGGCGATCCGCGCCGCGCGCGTGGACGCAAGCAACCACCTGCTGCTGGAAGCCGGTGGCGTGATCGAATCCGATCGCGCGGCGATCAAGGACAGCTACGGCCCGACCGCGAGCACGGCGCGCATCACCGGTGCGGACACGCGCTGGACCAACACCGGCGCCATGGCGATCAGCACCAATCTGGACGTGCTCGATGGTGCGGTCATCCGCAGTGATTCAGTGAACATCAGCGGCGGCCTCAACGACGTCACCATGGCGCCGGCTTTGCTGGACGAACAGACGCGTGTCAGTGGCGCCGGCTCGGCCATCGAAGCGGTGAACGGCCTGACCGTGGGCGCGGTGCTGATGCGCGGTCCCTACGGCATGCTGAGCGTGAACAACGGTGGGCGGGTGGCCGGTGGCAGCGGCATCCTGCTGGACCAGAGCGGCTACCTGGTGCTGGGCGGCGGCATGGCCACGTGGTCGGTCGCCGATGGCGGCCCGCAGTGGCTGGCCGCCGAACAGGCCGGCACGCTGGACGGCGCGGCAATCTCGATGGACGCAAACGCGGGCGGGCTGGTGTTCAACCACACCGGTGACATCACCCTGGGCAACACCATCCAGACGGTTTCCTCGGGAACGTCCAATGGCCACCTGCATGGCGGCGCACTGACCCAGGCTGCCGGCAACACCACGCTGGACGGTGACCTGCGCGCCTTCGGTGGCGATATCACCGTCAACGGCGGCAGCCTGGTGATCAACTCGGACATGTACACCGGTGCAGGCTACGCAGGCCCCAGCCAGGCCGCGCAGCAACTGATCGACGTGCGCGGCGGCACCCTGGTGCTGAACGGCGCGGCAGGCTTCCAGCAGAACATCGATTTCGGCCCGGGGCTGGGCAGCGAAGTGCGGCGCAGTTCGCTGGCCGAAGTCAGCGGCAGCGGCGTGCTGGCCGGCAACGCCACGGTGGGCACCACCTATGTGCGCAACGGTGGAGCGCTGTCGCCGGGCAATGCCGGCGTCGGCACGATGACCATCGACGGTGACCTGTTCTACAACGCCAACGGGTTGCTGCCTGAGCAGGTCGCCAACAAGGCCTTCTTCGACGTGGACGTGCTGGGCAACGGGCAGGCCGACCTGCTGACCGTGACCGGCAAGGCGTATATCGGCCGGGGTGCCAACGTCGGCCAGATGGGCGACACCGGCGTGCGCGTCACCGCGCTGGATCCGGCCACCAGCTACCAGGACGGGCAGACCTACACGATCCTGAGCGCAGCACAGGGCGTGACCGGTACCTTCGACGATGTGATCTCGCGTTCGGCGTTCCTGGATACTTCGCTGAGCTACACCGCCAACGATGTGCGGCTGAACATCGCCGTGAAGGGCACCGGCCCGGTTGATCCGCCGGTGGACCCGCCGGTGGATCCGGTCGACCCGCCGGTCGAACCGCCGGTGGATCCGATCACCCCGCCGGTCGATCCGGTCACCCCGCCGCCGCCGCTGGAGGTGTTCGTCACCGCCGCAGCGACCGGCAACCAGCTGGCCACGGCGGCCGCGCTGGATACGCTGCAGCAGTCCGGTGAGGCGCTTGCGCTGTACAACCGCCTGCTGATGCTGGACGCGGACAGTGCCCGCCTGGCGTTTGATGACCTGTCCGGTGAAATCCACGCCAGCAACCGCGCCCTGCTGCTGGAAGACCGCTTCCTGCGCGATGGCATCAGCCAGCGCCTGCGCAGCGGCATGCCGGCCGGCGACGGCCCGTCTGCCTGGATCGGCGGCAGCGGTGCCTCCAGCCAGCGCGATGGCAACGGCAGTGCAGCACGCACCCGCGACCACCGCCAGGGCCTGATGGCCGGTGCCGACTGGAGCATCGGCGAGCGCTGGATCGTCGGCGTGGCCGGTGGCCCAGAGTCCCTGCGCCAGCAGGTCAATGCACGCAACGCGACAACCGACGTGGATGCCGTGCACGGTGGCCTGTATGCCGGTTTCCGGGGCGACAATGCCTACCTCAACGGCGGCGCCAGCTATGCCGATTACCAGCTGGATACCCGGCGTACCGTCGGTGCCGGCACGGCATGGGGGCAGAGCCTGGCCAACCGCCGTGACGCGCATGCGGTCAGTGGTTTCGCCGAAGGCGGCTGGGATTTCCAGATCGACGATGCAATGACGCTGACCCCGTACGTGGCCGTGGCCTACACCCGCCTGTCCACCGATGCCGGCGTCGAAACCGGGGGCAATGCCGCCCTGGCGATCGCTGCCAGCAAGGACGAAGCGTGGACCACCACGGCCGGCGTGCGCGCCGCGTGGGACATCAGCGGCGGCCAACAGGACGGTGCGCGACTGGAAGCCGGCCTGGCCTGGCAGAACGCGGCCGGTGAGCTGCGCGCGGACTCGACGCACCGCTTCGTGGCCGGCAGCAACGGCTTCACCGTGCAGGGCCTGCCGCTGGCGCGCAACGTCGGCATCGCCGAGCTGGGCGTGTCGGTCAATACCTCCAGCCGCAGCCGACTGTCCTTCGCCGCGCAGGGCCGCGCCGGTGATGGCCAGCGCGAAGTCGGTGCACAGCTGAACTGGAACGTGGCGTTCTGATCCATCGCTGAGCAGTAGCAGGACGGCAACGGGCTCCTTCGGGAGCCCGTTTTCGTTTTCGCCGAGCGGCCGCGCAGGACGCTCTGCCCCCCCGTTGCTCCGGTAGTGACGGCCGCTGGCCGTCAAGCTCCTGCTCCGGTGAGTGACGACCGCTGGTCGTCACGGCCTATCCATGCAGCTTGCGTCATCTCCGCCGTTTTCGGCATGCTGCCTCCATGTCTTCTCCCAAACGATCCATCCATGTGGTGGCGGGCGTCATCACCGACGCACGTGGTCGCGTGCTGCTCAACCGTCGCACTGAACACAGCGATCTGGCCGGCCTGTGGGAATTCCCGGGCGGCAAACGCGAACCCGGCGAAAGCTCCGAACAGGCGCTGGCCCGCGAACTGCACGAAGAACTCGGCATCGAGGCCGACGTCGGCGATTGGCTGATGGACGTGCCGCAGTGTTACCCGGACAAGGACCTGGTGCTGGAAGTGCGGCATATCCGCAGCTGGAAGGGCAGCCCGCGTGGCCGAGAAGGCCAGGCGATCACCTGGGTGGCGCCGGAAAAGCTGGGACGCTATTCCATGCCGCCGGCCGACCTGCCGGTGGTGGCCGCGCTGCGCCAGCCCGACCGCTACCTGATCACCCCGCCGCCGGCCGACGACGACAGCGACCAGCTGCGCTGGAGCGAGCAGCTGCGGCGTGCCCTGGCGGAAGGGCACCAGCGCATCCAGCTGCGCCTGCCGCCCGACCATCCGCGGCGCGTGGCGCTGTGCGAAGCAGTGGTACGCGGCCATCGCCGTGCAGGGCAGTGGCTGCTCAACCGCGATATCGACCTGGCCCGCACGCTCGGTGTCGGCGTGCACCTGGGGGCCGAGCAACTGGCCACGCTGCAGGAGCGGCCGCTACCGGCCGACCAGCTGGTCGCGGCCTCATGCCATGACCTGGCGCAGCT
Organism: Stenotrophomonas sp. SORGH_AS_0321; assembly: GCF_031453215.1. Classification (NCBI taxonomy): domain Bacteria; kingdom Pseudomonadati; phylum Pseudomonadota; class Gammaproteobacteria; order Lysobacterales; family Lysobacteraceae; genus Stenotrophomonas; species Stenotrophomonas sp. SORGH_AS_0321. Next base: position 3,397,335 of record NZ_JAVIZG010000001.1, on the reverse strand, counting down.
GCACGCTGCACAGCAACTGGGCTGTGATTTCGTGGTGCTGGGGCCGGTGCAGGCCACAGCCAGCCATCCCGGTGCCGATCCGATGGGCTGGGAGCGCTTCGCCGCGCTGCGCGCGCAGGTGGCCCTGCCGATCTACGCGCTGGGCGGCCTGGGGCCCGATGACATCGTCACCGCCCGCCGCCACGGCGCCCAGGGCATCGCCTCCATCCGCGGCCTGTGGCCTGCCTGACCTGACTACCGTGCGACTGCGCAAACAGTAGCGCCGCGCCATGCTCGGCGAGCGCGGAGCACGGCCTGCGTCCGCCATCGCATTGCCGGACCGGAACCCCGCCGGCCATCGCAAGCGCCAAGCGCGGCAACAAAGCGCTTACAGCGTGATCCAGAAACATCCGTACTGCCGGCGCAGCCCCAGCACGCTGCGTGCCGGCGTGGCGGTGCCCGGCAGCACCTGTTCCAACCGCAGTGCGATCGGATTGGGTCGGTCGTCCACGGCTTCGACCATGCCATCGGCCGCGGGCAGCAGCGGTTCCTGCCGTTGCGGGTAGACCGGCACGATATCCACCAGCGGACGCCGTGCGATGGACTCCAGCTGGCCCAGGATGCGCTGCGCACCGGCGTCGGATACCGCTCCCCACAGGTACAGCGTGGATAGCCGATTGACGTCGTTGGCGGCCATCGCGCCACGCAGCGCGCCCACCAGTTCACTCAGCCGACGCGGGCAGCTGGCCCCGAGCGTATTGCGCTGCTGGGTGTTGCCGGCCGCTGCGGTGGCGGGTTCAGGCAGCCGCGAACGGGCGCCGAGGCTTTCGCAGGGGCGATCGGTGTAGACACTTTGTCCGCCAGCATCGGTGCAGCGGTTCAAGCGCGGCGCCTGCTGCGCGTGGGCCGGTGCAGGCAGGGCGGACAGCAGCAGGAGCAACGGCAGGCAGGCAAGGGTTCTCATTGCCAGCAGGGTAGCGCCCAGCGCCCGCCTGTGCGATGAAAACGCGTCAGCTGCGCAGCAGTTTCAGCACCGACGTCGTCGGCTTGGCCAGGTTCAATGTGTAGAAATGCAGCCCCGGCGCGCCGCCGTCCAGCAATCGCTGGCACAGCTGCGCCACCACCTCCGCGCCGAACGCGCGGATCGATTCGCTGTCATCGCCGTAAGCCTGCATCTTGCGCCCGATCCAGCGCGGGATTTCCGCGCCGCACTGTTCAGAAAAACGACGCAGCTGGCTGAAGTTGGAGATCGGCATGATGCCCGGCACGATCGGCACGCTGACGCCGAGCGCGCGTACCGCATCGACGAAATGGAAGTAGGCGTCTGCGTTGTAGAAATACTGGGTGATCGCTGCATCGGCGCCGGCATCCACCTTGGCCTTGAAGTGCTTCAGGTCGGCCAGTGCATCGCTGGCCTGCGGATGGGTTTCCGGATACGCGCCGACTTCGATGCGGAACGCGTTGCCGTGCTCGGCACGAATGAAATCGATCAGCTCGGCGGCGTAGCGCAGGTCACCGGGGTGTCCCATGCCCGAAGGCAGGTCGCCGCGCAGGGCGACGATGCGGGTGCAGCCGATGGCGCGGTACAGCTTGAGCAGCTCGCGGATTTCCTGCCGGCTGCCGCCGACGCAGGAAAGATGCGGGGCCGCCTCGAAGCGGTGGTGCTGCTTGAGGTGGCGCACCGTTTCGGAGGTATAGCTGAGCGTGGAGCCGCCGGCGCCGAAGGTGCACGACACGTACTCCGGTCCGAAGCTGCGCAGCTTGGCGGCGGTACGGTCCAGCTGGCTGCGCTGCTCGTCGGTCTTGGGCGGGTAGAACTCGAAACTGAGAGAGGTCATGGCAATGGCGGCGGCGGGCTCGGGGTCAGTATATCGCTTCATCGCGATGGATATGCAACCTGCGCGGCGATCCTGCCTGTCGTCCGCTGGGTGGGACGGGGTCAGATTCCTTTTCCGCGGGAAAAGGACGCTGACCCCTTTCGCGTGATTGCAGCTTTCCTGATGGACCCGAAGGGGGCTGGCTGCGCAGGATGTCCGGGCCGGTGACGCAGAAGCACCGGCCGGGATTGGAGTCCTGAAACTTTTCGAAATTGGCTCTGTTTTGCCCCCTGGGCACGGCGGAGAATGCATCACCACGCCAGCTCTCTGGCGGGCGATGCGTGGGGATTTCATCCGCCGGTTTTTTCGAAAGGTCCGGTACTCCAACCCGCATCGTCCGCCGCCTTGCGCCCTGGCGCAGGCGGCCTCAACGGCCTGCGAGGTTCCCCCATGCCATCCCACCCACGCCACGCCGCCCGCCTGCACTCGCTGATCGGCGAAGGCCTGCATGATCTGCCGCCGGAAGTCATCCACAAGCTGGAACGCATGCTGCAGTGTTACGGCGTGCCGCATCACGCGATGAACCGGCATGGGGCAGCGGCGGCGGCCTGCTGCGCACCCCGCGCGAGGTCGCCCGGCACCTGGACGGCTGCCTGGTCGAAAGCGGCGGGGATGCCGCGATCCTTGCCGAAGCCCTGCTCAGCCTGGTGGAGGGTTCTGACCTGCGCCGCGTCGCCCGGGTCTGCGGCCTGCCGTGCGAGGTGCTGCACCGCCAGCTGGCGGGCAGGCGCACGCTGACCTTCGCCACCGTGGCGGGCACGCTGCGTGCCCTGGGGGTGGGGCTGCGGGTGCGGGTGGCGGCGCGTTGAGCGGCGATGACCGGTATCTGCCAGTACGCCGGCGGCAGGCTTCGCTAACGTCGGGTCGTCGCCAACCGCAGGTTCCCCATGCCCCTCCATCCGTCTGCTGGCTGCAGCACGTCCGGTTCCATCAACATCATGGGCGTCGTTGGTTCCATCCTGCCCGCCACCCGCCCCATGCGGTTGCATCAGGTAGGCAACCGCACACCGCAGCAGGGGACCTGCCGGTTGCCTTCTTCCGCGGTCTGCCGCGAACTGGTCAGCTGGGGCGGTGACATCCTGGTACGCCGCGCCGCGCAGGCCGGCGCACGGACGTGGCCGGAGCTGACGCACGTGCATGCAGCAAGCCGCGTCGTCCTTGCGCTGGGTGCCGTGCGTCGCGGTGAATACGCCGCAGCGTCCGCACAGTTGCCGTGGGTGGCACTCGCGCCGCCCCAGGTGCTTGCCTGGGCACGGGCAACGCTGCACGCGCTGCTGCCGGAATGGGTGGTGCACGGGCTGGACAATGATCCCACGCTGGCGTTGCTGGCCGCCGTGGCGCTGCTGCATGAGCTGCATGCAACCCCGGATGGGAGCCAACTGCCGGCACCGCCCTCGTCTGCCGCCGCTATGGTGAGACGGCTGCGGGCGGCGTATGAGAGCCTGCGCGGCGTGCTGCACGCGGACGCGGCGATGGACCGCCTGCGCCTTGCCGGCTCAACCGATCGGCGATCAGGCATCGGCAACAGCACGCAGGCAGTCGGCCACGCTGCGCTGGGCACCGCACTCCAGCTACAGCGCCGTGGCGTCGGTCCGGTCGGCGATGCTGCGTCGCATGCCGCCAGCATCGGCGCGCCGCCGATGGGTGCAGGTGCCTGGTTGTTCGCGGGGGCATCGGCATCCCCCAGAGCAGGCGATGGCGCCAGCCACCCGCACCCGCGGCAGCATGCCGCGCATGCTGGTGCGCGGCCGGCCAGCGGCGGTGGGGAACGCCGCAGTGCGCCGCTGCGCAGGCCGATGACGAGCGGCAGCCTGCGTGGCAGTGGCAGTGGCAGTGGCACTGGCAGGCGGCACGGCGACAGCAGCCAGCGCGAACCCATGCACGGCTATGCGCAAGCCGCGATGGCCGGCTACGCAGACGGACCCAAGGAACTGCTTATGAGTCCGGTCTATCCGTCCACCGATGAGCAGACCGGCGGCGACCCTCCCGGAATACGGCTTGATCCGGCAGTGCAGCCGCGTGCGGCTGCTGCGCCCCGCGGCATGGCGGCCGTGGGGTCAACGCAGCAGCGGGCCGGGTCGGGCCCAGTCGGCGTCCTCCCGCAGCCACGGGCGGATCATCCCTCCTTCGCGCGCGAGGCGCTGGCTGCGCCCCAGGGCACAGTGGACTGCCTGCAGGTGGACGACGAGCGCGTCGCCCGGCTGCTGGTCAGGCAGCAACGCTATCGTCCGCCCCTGATGCGGTTCTGCATTCCTTCCAGTGACACGCCCTGGTTCAAGGGCCTGTTCGGTGGCTCGATGTCCACTTCCCGCGGCATGGGGCGCTGGATGGTGAGCGAACTGGTGCACGAACGCGTGCCGCACACCCTGCGCCCCCTGAGCATACGCCGCCATGGTGGCGCGGACGATATGCTGCTCGATACACCCTTGCCCTGGCGGTGGCTGGGCGATGAGCGCATCTTCTCCCTGCTGACGGTGTCGCTGCTCGATGACCAGCTGCGACCCGAGGCCAGTGGATGGAACCCGCAGTTCATGCCGCGCAACAGCTTCACGGTGATGCAGCACACCGGAGTGGATGGCGATGATCGGTTGTATCTTGCCTATTTCCTGCACCGCGAGCACCCAGGAAACAGTGGCGTCAACGCAGGTTTCCTGGAAGTGGAGGTGAGCGCGGCAGGCCAGTTGAGTATCACCGACACGGCGCACGGGGCAGCCATCGTCGGCGACACCCTCGCTCTGCTCATGGCCAGCATCGAGAAGCTGACCGGCCTGCGCTGCACCGACTCGGCCGATCACGTGCTGGCCGGCGACGTGGCCCCGCGGGCGCGTAATCTGTTCGTCGATATCGACGAAACGCGGTCACTGCATGCGAATCATCCCTTGCCGTTGAACCGGTCACTGGACCCGTTCTCACCGGTCCTGGTGCAGGCTGTCGGCCACCCTCGGCCCTTCACGCTGTATCTGGGAAGCTTCCTGGCCTTGGACGACACGATCCTGTTCGCCGATGCCAACGGGCGCAGCGGAGCGCTGCACTACATGGCCAACGCGTCCGCAGGCGGGGCCCGCGCACTGCGCTGCGATACGCCCGACGCGTGCACGTTCGCCGCCTTGCACGGCCTGCAGTCGGGCCGCCGCTACACCGTGGACGAAGTGGCCCAGACGTTGCAGGAAAATGGCCTGCTACCGATGCCGCAGGAGGCGCGGGCGGCCCCCGACGGTGATGATCACCTCCACGTGCAGGCGCCGAGTCCACGGCGGTGAGGGCACCAACGTGGACAGGTCGCTGACTATCCCTGTGCCGCCCGCGCGGCTAGTCTGGCGGAGTTGATCGCCCTGATGCCGCCATGTCCATTGTCCTGACCGAATTCGCCCGCCCCCGCTTGTTCCCGCGCACGCCGCGCGCCAACACCATCCAGGACTGTTCGGCCGAACAGTTCGTGCAGCACCTCAACACCCATGCACCCTTCAAGGTGCTGGACGGCTATGCGCCGTTCTGCAAGCTGCATGTGTATGAAAACTGGACCAGCACCCGCTGCCTGACCGTGCCGATCACCGCAGCCAACCGGCAGCAGCTGCGCAGTGGCTACGAAGCACGCAACCGCGATGAGCTACCGGTGCTGGTGCGGTGGTTCGAAGGCGTGGAATCACCGGTGGCGAACTACCTGGTGGTGATCCTGTACAGCGCAGAGCAGCTGGCGAAGGAAGGCACCGACATCGTGGCCGACTGGGGCATCGTCGGCTGCATCTACACCGCCGAACCCGAAGAAGTACCGATGGCCCCGATCACCATGATGCGCAACGCGCTGGGCGTGGAGGAGGGAGGTTCCGGCGTGCCGCTGGACCGCGAAGCCTACGCGCGCGCTGTGGCGTTCTGGGAAGCCAACGCCAACTGGCGGGGATAGGGGGCGCCGGTAGTGACGGCCGCTGGCCGTCTGCTTCTGCTGTGGGTTGGCGATGACCGGTGGGAAACGGGGTCAGATTCCTTTTGCTGCGCAAAAGGAATCTGACCCCTTTCGCGCCCCCTTTTGCGAGAAGCTACCGAGCACGTTCAACGCCGGATCGTCGCGAACACCGCACCCGTCAACCGCGCCAGGTCGGCCGGCTCCAGCTCCACTTCCAGCCCCCGGCGCCCGGCACTGACATGCAGCGTCGGCAGTCCCTGCGCGCTGGCATCGATGAACGTGCGCAGCCGCTTCTTCTGGCCCAGCGGGCTGATGCCACCGACCAGGTAGCCGGTCGCGCGCTGCGCCGCATCCACCGGTGCCATCGCGCATTTGCGGCAGCCGGCAACATCGGCCAGCGCCTTCAAATCCAACTGCCCGGCCACCGGGACAATGGCTACCAGCAGCTCATGCGTTTCCGTGCTGGCGAGCAGGGTCTTGAACACCTGTTCGGCCTTCAGCCCCAGCTTCTGCACGGCTTCGCCGCCATAGGAACCGGCCTGCGCGTCGTGCACGTAGCTGCGCACGGTATGGGCGATTTTTTCGCGTTGGAGCAGGTTGATGGCCGGAGTCATGGGGGGATCGTAGCGCCGTAGCCTCCGGCGTGACTTGACCCAAGCTACGGACTCGGCATTCCAGGCACACCGGCCAGCGGCCGGCACTACCGGGAATCGAACAAAAACGGGCGCCCGAAGGCGCCCGTCCAGACGATCTGCGAGGTTACCCGCGAATCAGTAGCGGTAATGCTCCGGCTTGAACGGGCCTTCCACCGGCACGCCGATGTAATCGGCCTGTTCCTGGCTCAGGGTGGTCAGCTTCACGCCGATCTTTTCCAGGTGCAGGCGGGCCACTTCCTCGTCCAGCTTCTTCGGCAGCAGGTACACCTTCTTCTCGTAGCTGTCCTTGTTCGCCCACAGGTCGATCTGTGCCAGGGTCTGGTTGGCGAACGAGTTGGACATCACGAAGCTCGGGTGGCCGGTGGCGCAGCCCAGGTTCACCAGGCGGCCGTCGGCCAGCAGGAAGATCGCATTGCCGTTGTCGAACACGTACTTGTCGACCTGCGGCTTGATGTTGATCTTCTGCACGCCGGCCAGCGCGTTCAGCGCATCGACCTGGATCTCGTTGTCGAAGTGGCCGATGTTGCAGACGATGGCCTGGTCCTTCATCGCGCTCAGGTGTTCGATGCGGATGATGTCCTTGTTGCCGGTGGTGGTGACATAGATGTCGCCACGGCCCAGGGTGGATTCGATGGTGTTGACCTCGAAGCCTTCCATCGCCGCCTGCAGGGCGCAGATCGGGTCGATTTCGGTGACTACCACGCGCGCGCCGTAGGCACGCAGAGAAGCGGCGCAGCCCTTGCCGACGTCACCATAGCCGCAGACCACGGCAACCTTGCCGGCCAGCATCACGTCCATCGCGCGCTTCAGGCCATCGGCCAGCGACTCGCGGCAGCCGTACAGGTTGTCGAACTTGCTCTTGGTGACCGAGTCGTTGACGTTGATCGCCGGGATCAGCAGGGTGCCGGCCTGGGCCAGCTGGTACAGGCGGTGCACGCCGGTGGTGGTCTCTTCGGAGACGCCCTTCCAGTCCTTGACCACGCGGCCCCAGTAGCCCGGACGCTCGCTGGCAACGCGCTTGAGCAGGTTCTTGATGACCTGCTCTTCGTGCGAAGCCGCCGGCTCGTCGACCCAGGTACTGCCGTTTTCCAGCTCGTAGCCCTTGTGGATCAGCAGGGTGACATCGCCGCCATCGTCGACCACCAGCTCCGGACCGGTCAGGGTGCCGTCGGCCAGGGTGAAGGTCAGCGCGTCCAGAGTGCAGTCCCAGTACTCTTCCAGCGACTCACCCTTCCAGGCGAACACCGGGGTGCCGGAGGCGGCGATCGCCGCGGCGGCATGGTCCTGGGTGGAGAAGATGTTGCACGAGGCCCAGCGCACGTCGGCGCCGATGTCCTTCAGCGTTTCGATCAGCACCGCGGTCTGGATGGTCATGTGCAGCGAGCCGGTCACGCGCACGCCCTTCAGCGGCAGGGTGGCGGCGTGCTTGCGACGGATCGACATCAGGCCCGGCATCTCGTGCTCGGCGATGTCCAGTTCCTTGCGGCCCCAGTCGGCCAGCGAGATATCGGCGATCTTGTAGTCACCTTCGGTGGAGAAGGTCTTGGCAACAGCGTTCATTCATTGCTCCGGTTGTGGACGAGCGGGTGCTCGTATCTAGCCGGGCGCCGTTTTACATTGCCACCCTCCGAGCCTGGCCGGTTGACCGGTCGCAGCGCCCCTCGGCAGGGGAAGGCCGCCATTATATCGCGGCCCGGGGGGGGCCCAACCATCGGCAGGGGGTGAACGGCGCGGCGGCTGTTAAGGTCGGGTATTCACCAGCATCGAAAGGATGGTCATGAGCAAGCGCGTGCGTCGCACTGGGGCGTTGGAACGGAGTGGTGCTGTCGATGGCCCTGCTGGCGATGACGCCGGCCGTGTGGGCCGCCCCGTCGGCCACTGCTGAATCCACCGCCGTGAGCGGCTATGAGCTGCCTTCGGCCGCGCTGCAGGCGGTGGTGGACCAGCCGCGCGCGCCGGGCCTGTTCCTGTCCCCGCAGCGCGATCTGGCCGCCATGCTGCAGATGCCGCCGCTGCCGTCGATCGAGGTGGTGGCGCAGCCGGAACTGAAGTTGGCCGGCCGCCGGATCAACCCGCGCACGTTCTCCGACAGCCGCTTCAGCTACGGCGCCAAGCTGTGGCTGATGGGCATCAACGATGGCAAGGAACGGCAGATCACCGGCCTGCCGCCGGCGCTGTCGGTGGCCAGCCTGGCATGGTCGCCGGACCAGAAGTGGCTGGCCTTCAACCAGGTCGATCCGGCCAGCGGTGCCAACGAACTGTGGCTGGTGGACGTCGCCAACGCCAGCGCGCGCCGGCTGCGCGGTGAGCTGAACACCGTGCTCGGCGATGGCTACCAGTGGCTTCCCGACAGCCGCGGTCTGCTGGCGATGAGCCGCCTTGGCAACGCCGGCAGCCCGCCATCGCGCGAGGTGGCGCCAACCGGCCCAGCCGTCCAGCAGACCAGCGAAGGCAGCGGCGTGGTGTCCATCCGCACCTACCAGGACCTGCTGAAGAACGAGGCTGACGCGCGCCTGTTCGATTACTACGCCACCAGCCAGCCCACCGAAATCGGCCTGGACGGCCAGGCCAAGGCCGTCGGCGCGGCCGGTGTGTATCTCGGCCTGAGCCTTTCGCCCGATGGCGGCTACCTGCTCAGCCAGCGCGTGCAACGGCCGTACTCCTACGTGGTGCCGGTGGGCAGCTTCCCGCGCCGCATCGACGTGCTCGACCGCGCCGGCAAGCTGGTGCATGCCGTGGCCACGCGGCCGCTGGTGGAAGGCCTGCCGACCGGCAACGATGCCGAAGTGACCGGCGTGCGTGACATCACCTGGCGTGCCGATACGCCGGCCACCCTGGTATGGGCCGAAGCGCAGGACGGCGGGGATCCGAACCGCGAGGCCAGCATCCGCGATGCGGTGCTGATGCAGGCCGCCCCGTTCGACAGGCCGCCGGTGACCCTGGCCCGGCTTGGCAGCCGTTATGCCGGCATCACCTGGGCGCGCGGCGACCTGGCCCTGCTCAACGAGTCGTGGTGGAAGACCCGCCGCACCAAGATCTGGTTGATCGCCCCGGATGAGGCGGCGACCGATCCGAAGCTGCTGTTCGACCGCGATGCGCAGGACCGTTACAGCGATCCCGGCAAGCCGGGCACGCTGCGCGATGACAACGGCCGCGCGCTGCTGCAGACCAGCGCCGATGGCAACAGCATCTACTTCTACGGAGCAGGTGCATCGGCCGAAGGCGACCGACCGTTCCTGGACCGCTACGAGCTGGCGACCGGCAAGACCACCCGCCTGTTCCATTCGCAGGCGCCGACCTATTCGGTGCCGATCGCGCTGCTGGGGGCCGATGCCGCCTCGCTGCTGTTCACCCGCGAAAGCCCGGAGCAGCCGGCGAACTACTTCGTGCAGCCGTTGGGTGATGCGGCCGCTGCACCGCGTGCGCTCACCACCTTCGCCCATCCGCTGCCGCAGCTGCGCGGGGTCAGCAAGGAACAGATCCGTTACAAGCGCAAGGACGGCGTGGACCTGACCGCGACCCTGCTGCTGCCGCCCGGTTATGACCCCAAGCGTGATGGCCCGCGCCCGCTGCTGATGTGGGCCTACCCCGGCGAGTACAAAAGCGCGGCGGCCGCCAGCCAGGTCACCGGTTCGCCGTACCTGTTCAATGCGGTCAGCTACTGGGGCCCGCAGGCGTTCCTGGCCAAGGGCTATGCGGTGCTGGCCAGCCCGACCATGCCGATCATCGGCGAGGGCGACAAGGAGCCCAACGACACCTATCTGGAACAGCTGGTGTCCAACGCGCAGGCCGCGGTGGATGAGGTGGTGCGCCGCGGTGTCACCGATCGCGATCACATCGCCATCGGCGGGCATTCCTACGGTGCATTCATGACCGCCAACCTGCTGGCGCACAGCCGCCTGTTCAAGGCCGGCATCGCGCGCAGCGGCGCTTACAACCGCACGCTGACGCCGTTTGGTTTCCAGGCCGAAGAGCGCAACTACTGGCAGGCGCAGGACACCTATCTGAAGATGTCGCCGTTCAACTACGCCGGCAACATCAAGGACCCGATCCTCTTCATCCACGGCGTGGACGACAACAACTCCGGTACCTTCCCGATGCAGAGCGAGCGCATGTTCGCAGCGGTGAAGGGGCTGGGAGGCACATCGCGGCTGGTGATGCTGCCCAACGAATCGCACGCCTACCGCGCGCGCGAATCGATCATGACGATGCTGGCCGAGAGCGAACGCTGGCTGGAGCAGACCATCGGCAAGGGCGAACGTATTGGCCGCCAGGCGGAAAGGTAGCGGCCAGCCGTGCCCGGCGGAAAAGGTAGCGCCGAGCCATGCTCGGCGAGCGCAGCGGTGAACGGCAGAAGACGGCCAGCGGCCGTCACTACCGGGCAGGAGCAGACGGCCAGCGGCCGTCACTACCAGGCGGGCTTGGCCGTCACTACTGAAACCAACCGTCGGCAGGCAATTGAACTGCGCTAGGCTTGGCGAGGGATCCTTGCTTGAGGTTCGTGCGTCGCCGATGAACGAGTTCCGCAGCAGCATCATGTTCGCCAACCCCGATATTCCCCTGCGTGACGACGTGCGCCGACTCGGCGCACTGGTCGGCGACCTGCTGGTCGAGCAGGTATCGGACGCTTTCTTCGACGATGTGGAAAGCGTGCGCACCCGCGCCATCGCACGGCGCGAGAACGCCTCGCCCCTGTCCGACCTGGCCGAGGGACTGGCCGGCCGTTCGCCGCAGCAGGCCGAAGCGATGGTGCGTGCCTTCAGCACCTACTTCCAGGTGGTCAACATCGCCGAGCGCGTGCACCGCATCCGCCGCCGCCGCGATTACCAGCGCGCCGGCACGCGCGCCCCGCAGCCGGACGGCCTGCAGGATGCCCTGCAGCAGCTCAAGGCGCAGGGCGTAACCCTGCAGGAACTGCAGGACTGGTTGCCGCGCATCGACATCGAACCGGTGTTCACCGCCCATCCCACCGAGGCGGTGCGCCGCGCGCTGCTGGAGAAAGAGCAGCTGATGGTGGCCAGCCTGGTGGACAACCTGGATGGCCAGCGCACCCCCGGTGAGGCCGCCGCCGACGATGCGCGCTTCCGCATGGCGCTGACCGCGTCCTGGCAGACCACCGATTCGTCGCCGGTGCGTCCCACCGTGGATGATGAGCGCGAGCACGTCGGTTTCTACCTGGTGCAGGTGCTGTACCGCGTGATCCCGGTGCTGTACGAATCGCTGCAGCAGGCGCTGGTCGATACCTTCGGCGAAGGCCTGGCCTTGCCACGGCTGCTGCGCTTCGGCACGTGGGTGGGCGGGGACATGGACGGCAACCCCAACGTGGACGCCGGCACCATCCGCAACACCCTGGATGCACAGCGCCGCGCGGTGCTGGCGCAGTACCAGAAGGAGCTGCTGCAGCTGGCCAGCCTGCTCAGCCAATCCACCGAACGGGTCGGCGTCAGCGATGCGCTGCAGGCGCGGCTGGCCGATTATCAGCAGCGGCTGCCGGACGTGCAGTCGCGCCCGCGCCACGGCGACATGCCGTACCGGCTGCTGAACGACCGCATGCGCGCGCGGCTGCAGGCGACGCTGGATGATGGGCAGGGTGCGTATGCCGGGCCGGAAGAACTGATCGATGACCTGCAGCTGATCTTCGACAGCCTGCGCGCCAACCGGGGCGAGCACGCCGGTGGTTTCGCGGTGCAGCGGCTGCTGTGGCGGGTGAAGACCTTCGGCTTCCACCTGGCGCGGCTGGACGTGCGCCAGGAATCCAGCGTGCACGCACGCGCGCTGGCCACCGCATTGGATGGCGAGGCCGCATGGGATGCCCGCGATGCAAGCGCACGCGCAGCCTTGCTGGGGCCCTACGCCAGTGGCGAACAGGCACTGCCGCAGGCCGACGAAGAAGGCAACCAGCGGCTGGATGCGGTATTCGCGGCGCTGGCCGATGCGCGCCGCCGGCATGGCGCCGATGCGCTGGGCAGTTACATCATTTCTATGGCGCATGACCGCGGCGACGTGCTGGCGGTGCTGGCGTTGGCGCGCCGTGGTGGGCTGGTGGACGAGGCCGGCGGCGTGCCGCTGGATATCGCGCCGTTGTTCGAAACGGTGGATGACCTCAAGCACGGCACCGCGACCCTGCGCGACCTGCTGGCCGATCCGGTGTACCGCGCGCACCTGCAGGCCCGCAACGACGTGCAGATGGTGATGCTGGGGTACTCGGACAGCAGCAAGGACGGCGGCATCGCGGCCTCGCGCTGGGGCCTGCAGCGTGCCCAGGTGGAACTGCTCGAGGTGGCCGCCGAAAGCGGTATCGCGCTGACCTTCTTCCATGGCCGCGGTGGTTCGATCAGCCGTGGCGGTGGCAAGACCACCCATGCGGTGGACGCGTCGCCGCGCGGCAGCATCGACGGTCGGCTGCGGGTCACCGAGCAGGGCGAAGTGATCCACCGCAAGTACGGCATCCGCGCGCTGGCGGTGCGCTCGCTGGAACAGGCCACCGGCGCGGTGCTGCGTTCCAGCCTGCGTCCGCGCGTGCCCGAGCCGCGCGAGGAGGCGTGGCGGCCGGTGATGGACGTGGTGGCCGATGCGAGCAGCACCGCCTACCGCGCGTTCGTCGGCCAGCCGCGTTTCATGGATTATTTCCGCACTGCGACGCCGATCGATGTGATCGAGCGGATGACGCTGGGGTCGCGCCCCTCGCGCCGGCTGGGCCAGGACGCGGCGCTGACCAACCTGCGCGCGATTCCGTGGGTGTTCGCCTGGAGCCAGGCGCGCGCGGTGATCCCGGGCTGGTATGGCGTGGGCAGCGGCCTGCAGGCGGCGGTGGATGCGGGCCATGAGGACACCCTGCGGCAGATGGCGCAGGACTGGCCGTTCTTCCGGACCTTCCTGGATGACATCGCCATGGTGCTGTCGAAGGGCGACATCACCATCGCCGAACAGTTCTCGCGGCTGTCCGGCGAGCTGCACGGCAGCTTCTTCCCGAAGGTGGAAGAGGAGTGGGCGCTGACCGAACGCTGGGTGCTGGCGCTGACCGGCCAGCAGTCGCTGCTGGAACACGACCAGCGGCTGGCGCTGTCGATCCGCCTGCGCAACCCCTACGTGGACCCGATCAGCGTGCTGCAGGTGGACCTGCTGCAGCGCTGGCGTGCCAGTGGCGGTGAGGACGAGGACCTGCTGCGCGCGCTGGTAGCCTGCGTCAACGGCGTGTCGCAGGGCGTGCAGAACACCGGCTGAGGGCGCTGTCGGCTGACCCCGTTTCGGTGGGTCACGCCCGTTGGTCGTCACGCTCCTGGCGGTGAAGCGTGACGACCAACGGTCGTCACCCACCCCAGCAACGTCGTCACCTGCCAAAGCAGGGTCGTCACCCACCAGCTCAAGGTCGTCCCGCGTCCTGGCAGGATCGTTATTCCGGCGCTGGTGGATTGGATGCGAGCAGTTCCAGATGGCGTTGTTCCATCTCCTGCCGCAGCTGGCGTCGCAGCAGGGCGGCGGCGTGCCGGCGCTTCTCGTCGGAAGAGGTGGGCTGCAGCGCCGGTACGGCGGTCGGCCGGCCATCCTCGTCCACCGCCACCATGGTGAAGAAGCAGCTGTTGGCGTGGCGCACGCTGCGTTCCAGGATGTCTTCAGCCACCACCTTGACGCCGATCTCCATCGACGAGGTGCCGGTGTAGTTGACCGAGGCCAGGAAGGTGACCAGTTCACCGACCGCGATCGGCTGGCGGAACATCACCTGGTCCACCGACAGGGTGACCACGTAGCGCCCGGCGTAGCGGCTGGCGCAGGCGTAGGCCACCTGGTCGAGCAGGCGCAGCACGGCACCGCCGTGGACTTTGCCTGAGAAATTGGCCATGTCCGGTGTCATCAACACGGTCATGGTGAGCTGGTGGGATTTCAGTTCGGTCGACATGCGGCCATCTTCGCATGGGGGGCCGCGGCCGGCCCCACCAAAAAAGAAGGGCCGCTTGCGCGGCCCCTCGGGTAGTACGTGTTGCGATCCGCTTACTTCAGCTTCGCATCCGCGCGCAGTGCGGCGGCGCGATCGGTCTTCTCCCAGGAGAAGGCCGTGGCGTTGACGGTCTCGCCTTCGCCGTTGAGGTAGCTGAACTCCTTCGGCTTGCGGCCGAAGTGGCCGTAGGCCGCGGTCTGCTGGTACATCGGGTGGATCAGGTCGAGCATCTTGATGATGCCGTACGGGCGCAGGTCGAAGTGCTTGCGGATCAGCTTCTCGATCTGCTCGTCCGGAATCCTGCCGGTGCCGAAGGTGGTGACCGAAATCGAGGTCGGCTCGGCCACGCCGATGGCGTAGGAGACCTGCACTTCGCAGCGGTCGGCCAGGCCGGCGGCGACCACGTTCTTGGCCACGTAGCGGGCCGCGTAGGCCGCCGAACGATCAACCTTGGACGGATCCTTGCCGGAGAACGCACCACCACCGTGACGGGCCCAGCCGCCGTAGGTGTCGACGATGATCTTGCGGCCGGTCAGACCGCAGTCGCCCACCGGGCCGCCGATCTCGAACTTGCCGGTCGGGTTGATGTGGAACTTGGTGCCCTTGTGCAGCCACTTGGCCGGCAGCACCGGCTTGATGATCTCTTCGCGGACGGCTTCGATCAGGTCCTTCTGCTTGATGCCCGGGGCATGCTGGGTGGACAGCACGATGGCATCGATGGCCGACACCTGGCCGTCTTCATAGCGCAGGGTGACCTGGCTCTTGGCATCCGGGCGCAGCCAGGACAGCGGCGAGTTCTTCTTCTTGCGGATCTTGGCCTGCTGCTCGACCAGGCGGTGCGACAGGTGGATCGCGGCCGGCATGTAGCTGTCGGTCTCGTTGGTGGCATAGCCGAACATCAGGCCCTGATCGCCGGCGCCCATTTCTTCGGGCTTCTTGCGGTCAACGCCCTGGGCGATGTGCGGGGACTGCTTGCCGATCAGGTTCAGCACGCCACAGGTGGCGCCGTCGAAGCCGACGTCGGAGCTGTTGTAGCCGATATCCAGGATCACCTGGCGGGTCAGGGCTTCCAGGTCGATCCACGCGCTGGTGGTGATCTCACCGGCCACGATGGCCACGCCGGTCTTGACCATGGTCTCGCAGGCCACGCGGGCGCGCTGGTCCTTGGCCAGGATCGCGTCCAGGACCGCATCGGAAATCTGGTCGGCGATCTTGTCCGGATGGCCTTCGGAGACCGATTCGGAAGTGAACAGGTAGCTGGACATCAGGCGTTATATCCTTTAATTCGGATGGAAAGATGGGCGCGAATGATACACGGCGCGCGTCGCAAGTGCATTGTGGACTGCGACAGGTTGCCGGTGGTTAAGGTCATGTGCCCAGGTGTGAGGGTAGCCGGGAAGCATGACCGGACCGTGGTGGGGCGGGGACATGCCCGGCGAGCGCAGCGGCAGCAGACCGCAGCCAACGCGCGGCTGCTAGCATCGTCCGATGGACTCCCTTACCCAGATCGTACTCGGTGGCGCCGTAGCCGCTGCCATCGCCCCGGCCGGCCATCGCCGTGCCGCCCTGCTTGCCGGTGCCGCGCTCGGCACGCTGCCCGACCTTGACGCGCTGTGGCTGGGCTTCATGGCCGCTGACCCGGTGGCGGTGATGACCGAGCACCGCAGCTTCAGCCATTCGCTGCTGGTGCTGCCGTGGGTGGCCGCGCTGCTGTGGTGGCTGTTCAAGCGCTTCGGCAACGGCCGGGTGGCGCAGTCGCCGCTGCGCTGGTTCTGGGCGATGCAACTGGCGCTGGTGACCCACCCGCTGCTGGACGCGATGACCGTGTACGGCACCCAGCTGTGGTGGCCGCTGCGGCCCTCGCCGGCGATGGGCTCGAACATCTTCATCATCGATCCGTTGTACACCGTGTGGCTGCTGCTGGGCTGCGTGCTGGCCTGGTTCGGGCGAAGCCGGCCCTGGGCCGGCAAGGCACTGGCGGTGGCACTGGTGGTCAGCAGTGGCTACCTGGGCTGGAGCCTGCTGGCCAAGGCGCAGGTGGACCGCGCCGCGCAACGCAGCCTGGCGGCGATGGGTCTGGGCGATGCGCCGCGGTTCTCGGTGCCCATGCCGTTCAATACGCTGTTGTGGCGGGTGGTGGCGATGACCCCCAGCGGCTACGTGGTGGCCGATCGTTCGCTGGTGGCAGACAAAGGCGAGATGCAGTTCGAAGGATTCCCCTCCAACGTGCAGGCGCTGCGCCAGGCGGCGAACATTCCGGCCGTGCAGCGGCTGGAGTGGTTCAATCGTGGCTTCATGCGCGCGCAGGTGGTGGATGGCCGGCTGGTGCTGAGCGACCTACGGATGGGCCTGGAGCCGGATTACACGTTCAATTTCGCGGTGGCTGAGCAGCGCGATGGCCAGTTCCGGGGCATCGTGCCGGAGCAGCTGCGCGGGGACTACAGCAGCCCGGAAGCGCGCGCCGACGTCGGTCGCCGCTTGAGCCTGATGTGGGACCGGATCTGGCACGAGCCGGCGCCCTAGCGCCGCCGTGGTGGGTGACGACGCTGCGGGGGTGACGACGCTACGGTGGGTGACGACCGTTGGTCGTCACGGCCGCGCTGCGCGCTCACCGGGCATGGCGTGGCGCTACCGTCAGGCCGCATCAATAGACTGTCGCGCGGGCCTGCACGAAGGAGAAGAAGAACACTGCGTTCGGATCGTTCTGCACCTGGCGGAACTCGCGGCGCATGCCGTCCACGGTCTCTTCGTCCACCGTACCGGCCTGCAGCAGTTGTTCGGCCGCCGACAGCAGCACCTGCTCCCAGAACGCGATCATCGTCTTGCGTCGTGCCGGCTCGCGGTTGTCCAGGTGGATGGTCTTGATGTCGGTCTGCACGTCGCGGAAGCCGCCGGCCAGCAGCAGGTTGCCCAGCTTGGCACCGACGAACGGATCGCCGCCGTTGTCGTGCTGGAAGTCGTTGAAGGCCATCCAGTAGCGCCAGATGTGCGGCGAATACGGGTCCAGCAGGAACGAGGCATTCATCACTTCGGTGATGTACACCGGCGAACCGGGCGACAGCACCCGGCGCACTTCGCTCAGCACCCGGGCCGGCGAGGGCACGTGTTCCAGCACCCAGCACAGGAAGGCGCCATCGAAGGCGCGCGCGCCGAACGGCAGTTCACCGGCATCGGCGTGCTGCAGCACGTAGCGGTCGCTGCACCACGGCGTCTTTTCCAAGTTGGCGCGTGCGGTGGCCAGCTGCGCTTCGCTCAGGTCCACGCCGGTGACGTGCAGTTCCGGGAAGCGGCGCAGCAGGATCTCGGTCTGGGCGCCCACGCCACTGCCGACTTCCAGCAGGCGGCGCACGCCGGTGTAGTCGATCTGTCCGAAGATGGTCGGCTCCAGCAGGCGGGCCTGGGTCATCAGGCGCTCCTGTTCGGTGCTGGAAAAGCCGTGCAGGTAGGTAGGCGAAGAAATCGGCGGCGTCATGGGGGTATCCGGGTAGCACCGGGCGTTGCCCGGCGTCGAAGTCATTCAGCGGCAGCTGTCTGGCGCGTATCGGCGATCAGGCGATCGAAGTAGTCGGTGGTCAGCGCGATCTGGCTGGCGGGGTCTTCGGCCCGGTTCACCACTGCGCGGAACGCCGCGTTTTCCGGGCGATCCTTGGCATACCACCCCAGGTGCTTGCGCGCGATGCGCACGCCCTGCGGCTCGCCGTAGAAAGCATGCAGCGCCTGCAGGTGGCCGAGCAGGATGTCGCGCACTTCGGACAGCGGCGGCGGGGGCAGTGCTTCGCCGGTGGCCAGGTAATGCGCCACTTCGCGGAAGATCCAGGGACGCCCCTGCGCGGCGCGGCCGATCATCACCGCGTCCACGCCGGTGACGGCGAGCACGTGGGCGGCTTTGCGCGGCGAATCGATATCGCCATTGGCGATCACCGGGATGCGCAATGCCGCCTTGATCGCGGCGATGGTCTCGTACTCGGCCTGGCCGGTGTAGTGCTGGTCGCGCGTGCGGCCGTGCACGGCCAGCGCCGCGATGCCGCTGTCTTCGGCGATGTGGGCGATGCGCGGGCCGTTGCGGTGGTCACAGTCCCAGCCGGTGCGGATCTTCAGCGTCACCGGCACGTCGACCGCGTTGACCACCGCGCTGAGGATGCGCGCCACCAGGTCTTCATCGCGCATCAGCGCCGAGCCGGCCCAGGCGTTGCACACCTTCTTGGCCGGGCAGCCCATGTTGATGTCGATGATCTGCGCGCCGTGGTCGACGTTGTAGCGTGCGGCCTCGGCCAGTTGCTGCGGTTCGGTCCCGGCGATCTGCACGCTGATCGGGTCGGGCTCGCCGTCGTGGTCCATCCGGTGCAGGGACTTGCGGGTGGTCCAGAAGCGCGGATCGGAGATGGTCATCTCCGAAGCGGCCAGCCCCGCGCCCAGGCGCTTGCACAGCAGCCGGAACGGCTTGTCGGTGACGCCGGCCATGGGCGCCAGCACAACGTTGGGGGCAATGGAATAAGGGCCGATCTGCATGCGGCCATTGTAGTGCGGGCGCGCAGGCCGGGCTGCTGCCGGGAGCGCCCGGTTCAGGCCAATCCGGATGGGGCTCATGCCACACCGGCATCAGCAGATGCTTGACGGTTGCTTCCGCCGCCCCCAGGCACGGGTCATGGTGGGCGGCTGGGTGTCCCGCCGGGCAGGTAGCGCCGACCCATGGTCGGCGAGCGCAGCAGGACAGCAACAGCGTGACGACCAACGCAGCCTGTGTAACAAGTCCGACCTTGTCGGCCGATGGCGAAATTGTCGCCATTTTTCGCCCTGCTACGCGAGATCTGCATAGTTGCATGTCTGCCGGAGGTCCAGATCTCGCGTAGCTCGACCGGGCCCGGACTTGTTACACAGCCTGCAACGGTCGTCACCCACCACGGGCGGGCAAGCGTCTGACGACCAACGGTCGTCACTACCAGAGCAGCAGGCCGGTAGCGCCGACCCATGGTCGGCGAGCGCAGCGGTGCGTGGGTGCAGGCAATCCGCCGAGCACGGCTCGGCGCTATCAGGGCGATCGGGGCTTACGCCGGCTGGTCGTCCGGGGTGAAGTGGGGCATCGCCGCGGCGGCGCCCTCCTTCTCGGTGGAACGGCCGGCGAACTGGTTGGCGAAGCGCACGTGGCGCGCGAACGGTGCGTCCGGCGAATGCGCGATGGAGGCCACCAGCGCACCGTTGAAGGCATCACCGGCACCGGTGGTGTCGATGGCGTGCACCTGCTCGGCGCCGACGCGGTAATACGGCTGGCTGTCACCGCGCAGGGTGTCTTCATCGTGCGACACGAACACGCCCACTGCACCCAGCGTCACCACCACGGTGCCGCTGCCGACCAGCTTGCGGCACAGCGCGTGCAGGCTGGCCCCGTCCAGCGCGGCGACATCGTTGGGGTCGACGCGCTCGCCGACATGGCGGCTGAGCAGCGCGGCGAACTCGGTTTCATTCGGGGTGATGACATCGGCCAGCTTGAGCAGGCCGATGCTGGATGGCGCATCGGCCGGGGCGGCGTTGAGCACGGTGGTGACACCGGCTTCGCGCGCTACCGCCAGGGCGGCCTCGATGGTTTCCACCGGCGATTCCAGCTGCACCAGCACCACCTTGGCGCCGGCCAGCAGCGCCTGCTGCTGCTGCACGAAACCAATGCTCAGCGCCGCATTGGCACCGGGCCCGATGACGATGGTGTTGCGGCCGCGCGCATCGACGTAGATGCCGCCGGTGCCGGTCGGTTCGGTGCTCGCTTCGGCGCTCAGGGTGAAGCCGTCCTGGGCCGCCAGGCCGCGGGCCATGGCACCGCCGGCATCCTCGCCCAGCGCGCAGACGAAGGTGGTCTGCGCACCGGCGCGGCGCGCGGCCACGGCCTGGTTGAAGCCCTTGCCGCCGGGACCGGTGCTGTAGCGCCCGGCGATGGTCGCCCCGGGTGCGGGCAGTGCTTCACACCGCCACACATGATCGACATTGAAGGAACCGACGACGACGACGTTGCTGCTCATAGGAAAACGGTTCTCAGTGAAGCGCGGTGGTACCCGAGGGTATCAACCAAAGTGGGTCAGGACGCCGGCGATCGTGGCGGTCATGAAAGTGGCAATGGTACCGCCCAGCACGGCGCGCAGGCCGAACCGGGCCAGATCCTGGCGTCGTTCCGGGGCCAGGCCACCGATGCCGCCGATCTGGATCGCGATGGAGCTGAAGTTGGCGAAGCCGCACAGGGCGTAGGTGGCGATCAGCCGGCCTTCTTCGGACAGGGTCACGCCCGGTACCTGGCCGTTGATGATGCGCGACAGCTCGCTGTAGGCGACGAACTCGTTGATCACCACCTTCTGGCCGATCAGCGAGCCGACCGTGCTGGCATCGGCCCACGGGGTGCCGATCACCCAGGCGATCGGGGCCAGCAGGTAGCCGAAGATGGTGGACAGGTTGGTCGGGCGGCCGATCGCCGCGGCCAGGCCGGTCACATCACCGATCCAGGTCAGCGGGGCGTTCAGCAGCGCGATCAGCGCGATGAAGGCCAGCAGCATCGCGCCGATGTTCAGGGCCAGCCGCAGACCGTCGGCGGCGCCACCGGCGGCGGCGTCGATGATGTTGCTGGAGGTCTTCTCCACTTCCATCTTCACCGTACCGCGGGTCAGCGGGGTGCCGGTTTCCGGGATCAGCAGCTTGGCCACCACCAGCGTCGCCGGTGCGGCCATGATGCTGGCCGCCAGCAGGTGCTTGGCATAGAACGCCTGGGATTCCGGATCGCCGCCGCCGAGCATGCCGACGTAGGCAGCCAGCACGCCACCGGCGATATGGGCCATGCCGCCGATCATCATCGTCAGCAGCTCCGATTCGGTCATCCGCGAAATGTACGGACGCACCGTCAGCGGGGCTTCGGTCTGGCCGATGAACACGCTGGCACAGACGCTGGTGGTTTCGGCACCGGACACGCGCATCACCTTGGTGATCGCCAGGGCCATCACCCGCACGATCGCCTGCATCACGTTGAGGTGGTACAGCACGCCCATCAGCGCGGAGAAGAAGATGATGGTCGGCAGCACCTGGAAGGCGAAGATGAAGCCGTAGCTTTCCACGTTCATCAAGGAGCCGAAGATGAAGCCGGAGCCTTCGTTGACGAAGCTCAGCACCTTCACGAAGCCATGGCCGAGCGCATCGAACACGTCGCGGCCACCCGGCACCAGCAGCACCACGGCGGCGAACGCGATCTGCAGCAGCAGGCCGGTCGCCACCAGCTTCCAGTCCACCGCGCGCTTGTTGTTGGAGAACAGCCAGGTAATGCCGATGAGCACCGCCAGACCAAACAGGCCGAAGCCGATCCTGCCCAAACCTTCGACCATGTTGAATCCCCTGAGGGCACCGCGAAAAACGGGAAGCCTAGAGCAGGGCAGGGGCCGGGGCAAGGAAAAGCGCGCAGCGGGGGGCGATCAGCGCCGATACGCGCTGTATTGACAAGGGATGCAGGCGACGCGGCGCGGTTAGAATGAACCCCCTTCCGGCCCGATCTGCGGGCCTGCAGCAGGAGTTGTGCATGCTTTACCGCCGCCTTGGAACCTCCGGGTTGAAGCTTTCCGCGCTGTCCTTCGGCGCCTGGGTCACCTTTGGCAGCCAGGTGGCCCGGGACCAGGCGCGCAACCTGGTCGCGGCGGCCTGGGACAACGGGATCAACTTCTTCGACAACGCCGAGGGCTATGCCAACGGCCGCGCCGAGCAGGTGATGGGCGATGTGATTGCCGACCTGCGGCTGCCTCGCGACGGCTTCTGCGTGTCCAGCAAGGTGTTCTTCGGCAGCGCGGCGGACCCGGCGCCCACCCAGCGCGGGCTGTCGCGCAAGCATGTGACCGATGCCTGCCATGCGGCGCTGAAACGGCTGCGGGTGGACTACCTGGACCTGTACTACTGCCACCGTCCCGACGCGGATACCCCGATCACCGAGACCGTGCACGCCATGGACACTCTGGTCCGGCAGGGCAAGGTGCTGTACTGGGGCACCTCGGAATGGTCGGCGATGCAAATCCAGGAAGCGCTGGACGTCGCCCGTCGGCACAACCTGCAGGGCCCGACGATGGAGCAGCCGCAGTACAACCTGCTGCACCGCGACCGGGTGGAACGCGAGTACGCCCCCCTGTATGCCGAGGCCGGACTGGGCACCACGACCTTCTCGCCGCTGGCGTCGGGCCTGCTGACCGGCAAGTACAACGACGGCTTCCCCGCCGGTTCGCGGCTGGGGCTGGACGACATGGCCTGGCTGCAGGACATCGTGCTGGGTGCGGACGGCGCAGCGCGGTTGCAGCAGGTGCGGCGCTACACCGCACTGGCGGCCGGGCTGGGCGTCGCCCCGGCCACCCTGGCCATCGCCTGGTGCCTGCGCAATCCGAACGTGTCCAGCGTGATCCTGGGCGCCAGCCGGGTCGAGCAGCTGCTGCAGAACCTGCAGGCGCTTGAGCTGGTGGATGCGCTGGACGAGGAGGTCTGGGGCCAGGTGGAAGCGGTGTTCGCCTGATACAGGGCACGCGGGGCCTTGCTCGGCGGTGTGCAGGTGCCCGCCGAGCGGGGCTCGGCGCTGCCTTCGATAGTTTTGATCTATTGAAAATTACAATCCAATCATCAATGCCATCAATCAATTTGAGAATGGGTGTTGATTGCGAACTGAGAATCGTTATCATTTGAGTCGTCCCTCGCACCGAGTCCAGACGATGAATGCTCAAGCAGTGCTGCTTCGTCCCGAAACCCTGACCCTCCGTGACCGCCCGGTCCGTGCCGTGCCCGCCGAGGAAGTGATCGACAGCGAGGTCCTGCTGAAAGGGCGTCGCGAGATCCTCATCCAGCATGGTGACCGCTTCTACCGGCTGCGCCATACCAGCAACGACAAGTTGATCCTGACCAAGTAAACGGGTCGGCCGCTCTCCTCCCGGATGCAGCGCCGCGTTACCGCGCGACGCGGTCCACACGGCGCCGCCCCTCCTGTCTCTCTCCCCCTCGGTCTTCCGGCCAGCGTCTTCGGACGGTGGTGGCGGCCCCGGGGGATCCCTTCGCACGACCACGTGCACGACACGGTGATCCCATGAGCAGAGCCTTGTCCGCAGTACGCGCCAGCATGCCGCGCGGCCTGCCGTTATCGCAGGCCATCGGCCGGCCCACGGCCAGCCAGCTGGCATCGTTGGGCACCGTGTTGTGCCTGTACCGCGCCGACAGCAATGAGCTGGTCGGCTGGCAGGATGCGGTCTCCGCCCACGCCTGCCAGGGCCTGGACAGTGAAGGCGTGCGCGAAAGCCTGTGCTTCACCGACGCGCGTGGTCGCTGCTGCTGGCGGCTGTACCTGTTGCCGGACAGCGATTTCCTCGCATGGGACCGGCTGGTCGCCGGGCTGGCGATACGCCCGGCCGGCAGCGATGACGCCAGTGTCGGCGAGCGCCTGTGGCGGCGCCTGGCCGGAAGCCTGGGCGGGCAGCGCTGGCGCATGTGCGCGGTGCAGCTGCACGCAGTGGAGCAGGGCAGTGGGCTGGCGGCAAGCCTGGCCCCGCTGTCATCGCTGGGCAGTGCAACCGCACGGCGCATCGCACGTCTTGAAAGCGCGGACGGCACCGCTGATTCGCCGCCATCTGCGATGCACGCCTGAGGCGTGCCCGCTCATTCCTTGAACATCAGCAGGGCAGCGACCACGATCAGCACGAAGGCGGCGTAGTGGTTCCACTTCAGCGGCTGGTCCAGGTAGAACGCGGAGAACACCGCGAACACCACCAGGGTGATCACTTCCTGCATGCCCTTGAGCTGCGGTGCGGAATACACCGCACTGCCCAGGCGGTTGCCGGGAACCTGCAGGCAGTACTCGAAGAACGCGATTCCCCAGCTGATCAGGATCACCGTCATCAACGGTGCGCTCTTGAACTTCAGGTGCCCATACCAGGCGAAGGTCATGAAGATGTTGCTGCCCAGGAGCAGCAGCACGGGGTAGAGGTACTGGGCCATGTCGATCACGCCGGTGGGGTCGGCGGATTATGCGCCTGCGGCGTGCGCGACAGGTCAACGGCTCCTATTCGCCGAGCGCGCTGCCGTGGGTCAAGGTCTCCCAGAGAAAATGAAAATCCCCTTGGCTGGGGCGATGCCCGGCCAGCCAGGCAGCGGTGTGCGGCAGTGCTTTTCCCAGCCGTCCGGCGAAATGGGAATAGCCGATCTCCAGGGTGCCGCGCACATCCGATACCAGCTTGCCCTTGCACAGCCACGCCGGCACCACCGGCCGCGCCAGCATGTCGGTGTGGAACTCCATCGCAGCGACCAGTCGTTCGCCTTGCGCCTGGTACAGGCTGCCCCCCTGCAGGCGGTTGGTTTCCGCCGCGTTGAGGTAGGCGGCCAGTCCATAGGCGGTATGCTCCAGGTCGCGGCAGGTTTCTTCTGCAAGGCCCGCGGCCATGACCGTCTGTCCGAACCACAGGGTTTCGATGGGGGTCGCGCAGGCGGGACGCGGCAACGGCGTAGCACCGTCCACCGGCAGATAGACATAGGTTGGCAGGCGGGTGTTCCAGTCGCCCACGGCGCGGTCATGGATATCGCGACGATCGGTGTAGATGCCCATGTTCATGCGTGCCTCGATGCCGCTGGCATGCCAGTTACCACCGGGGCACGGCCCCATGCGGTTGATGTCCGGCAGGTACTGCGCGATCAGCCAGTCGCCGAAGCGTCGGGCATCCGCTTCCGGCCACGCCGTGCTGGTGTGCCGGATCAGTTCGGCCGCACGTGTCCACAGCTGCGCCGTCCAGGACGCCTGCAGCGGCGCGTTGCTGTTGTGGTGGCCACCGGTCAGCGTGGTCGCCCACGCATCCATGATTTCCACCGCCTTGCGTGCATGCGCCGGCTCGCCCAGGTAAGCCCACAGCAGCGCATGCGTATACGCGGCCTTGGCGTCGTCGCGTTCGGGCTTGCAGCCGATGCTGGGTTTGTCGAAGGAACCACATTCCACCCGGACAAACGGTGTGGGGACATGCTCCAGCGATGCCAGCGGACTCTGCCGCATGGCAACCATCGCAGAGGTCTTGAGCGGATCTCCCGCCCGCAGCGCGTCCCGGGTTGCCTGCAGCGCGGACGCGTCGAGCAGGATGCCGGGATGGACGAAGGCCTGCCCATGGGCGCAGGCAGGCAACAACAGGGCGAGTGAGAGCAGCAGCACGGGCGCGCGCATCGGGGAAGTCTCCTTGAAGGAGTCTCCACGCTAACGGCGTGCGATCCCGCAACGCATAGGCGCAATGCGCGCCATCGTATCCGTGAACGCCCTCGAGGACACGGGGTCAGGACACGGGGTCAGAGTCCTTTCGCGAAGCGAAAGGACTCTGACCCCTGCCGTTGTTCTTTTTTCTACGCGGGTGGCGGCCACCGGAATCTGTCAGGGGTCCGGGTGGGTGGGCTATGCAGGACCGTCTGTTCGCATGGATGCGAACAGCGAGCCCCCATGGACGGGTTTACGGCGTGTCCTGCATAGCCCACCCACCCGGCCCCGGCCCGTAGCCAGCCACCAGCCACCCCCTGCAGCCTATGCCTCGCGCAACGCCAGCGCCGGCGGCGTATGCAGGATCCGCCGCGTGCCCCACCATCCGGCAAACACACTCAGCGCCACCCCGCACGCACCACCGGCCAGCAACCCCGGCCACGGCGGCAACAGCGCCAGCTCGAACACCTGCCGCGACACCACCACGCCGATGATCGCCGCCGCACCGACCGCAAGCGTCGCCGCCAGCAGCCCCAACGCGCCGAATTCCACCAGCACCGCACCGCGCAGCTGGCGCCGCGTGGCCCCCAGCGTGCGCAGCACCGCGCTGTCGTAACGCCGTTCACCGGCGGTCGACTGCAGCGCTGCCAGCAGCACCAGCACGCCGGCCAGCAGGCTGAAGCCCATCACCACCTGGATCGCCTGCGCGACCCGATCCATCACCTGCCGCACCTCGCTGATCAGTCCATCGATATCCAGCAGCGACAGGTTCGGCTGCTCGCGTACCAGCTGGCCCAGCCCGGCCGCCCTGGCGCGCGGCAGGTGGAAGGCCGAAATCAGGTTGTGCGGCGCATCGCCGACCGCATTGGCGTTGAGCAGCACGAAGAAGTTGACCCGGAAGCTGTTCCACTCGGCCTTGCGGATGCTGGTGATGGTGTAGTCACGCTGCTGCTCGCCGACCTGCAGCGTCACCCGGTCACCCAGTCTGGCGCCGTAACGGCGCGCCCAGCCTTCCTCCACCGAGGCTTCGGCGGCGGTGCTGTCGGCCGCCCAGAAGCGACCCTGCAGCAGCTGGTTGGCGGGCGGGAAGGTGGTGCGCCAGCTGAAGTTGAGCGGCCGGTTGCGGTCGTGGTCCGCATCGGCTGCCGGCTGCGCGCCAGTGTCCTGCGCCGCCTCCTGGTCATCACCACGGCGACGTGGCGCCTCACCGTTCAAGGCAAGCAGGCGACCGGTGGCGAACGGTTCCACGCTGGCATCTACCGCCCCCTGTGCGGTCAGCGCATCCAGCACGATCTGGCGCTGGTCCGGCTGGATGTTCATCAGGAAGTAGTTCGGCGTATCCGCCGGCAGGCGGTCGCGCCACTGCTGCAGCAGGCCCGGACCGACCACGGCCAGCATCAACAGCGAACACAGCGACAACGACAGCCCGACCAGCTGCATCACCGCCAGCGCGCGGCGGCGGGTCAGCGCCGCCAGCCCGAGCCGCCAATTGCCGTGCAGGCGATGCTGCAGCCCACGCACCAGCATCAGCAACGCGAAGCCACCGATGGCCGCCAGCAGCGCCAGCGCCGCCAGTCCGCCCAGAACCCACAGGGCCAGCTTGAGGTCACCGGTGACCTGCACCGTCAGCGCCAGGCTGGCCAGCAGTGCGCCGGCGTACACCAGCAGCGAGGTCGGCGGCAGGGTGGCGAAGCTGCGGTTGAGCACGCGCATCGGTGGCACGTTGCGCAGCCGCAGCAGCGGCGGCAAGCCGAAGCCGAGCAGCAGCAGCAGGCCGATGCCGGCCCCGGTCAGCGCCGGCATCGCCTGCGGCAGCGGCAGCCGCTGCGGCACCAGTCCGCCGAGGATCTGCACCAGCCCTTCCTGCGCTGCCATGCCGACCAGCACGCCGACCACACAGGCCGGGATTGCCATCAGCAGCAGTTGCAGCGCCAGACTGCCGAGGATGTCGCGCTGGCGCGCGCCGAGGCAGCGCAGCACGGCGACCTGGTCGATACGGCTCAATGCGAAACGATTGGCGGCCAGCGCGGTGGCGACGCCGGACAACAGCACCGCCAGCAAGGCGCTCAGCCCGAGGAAACGCCCCGCCAGCTGGAACGACTCACGCACCCCGCGCTGGGTGTCACCGACGCCGAGCAGGCGCAGTCCCTGCACGCGCGGCTGCAGCCACTGGCGGAACTGCGCGATGGCCTCGGGCTCGCCGACGAACATCGTGCGGTAGCTGATGCGGCTGCCCGGATCGAGCAGGCCGGTGCCTTCCACGTCAGCGCGGTTGACCAGCAGGGTGGGCGACAGAGTAAGCAGTTCGCTGGACGTATCCGGTTCGGATTCGATGCTGCCAGCCACCCGCAGCGTACCTGCGCCGAACTCCAGTTGATCGCCGATGCGCAGGTCCAGCGCCTGCAGCAGGCGTGGATCGGCGAAGGCTTCCCCGCGTGCCGGTGCGGCGGCGGCTTCGTTCAGTACGGCATCGGCACCGCTACGCACGCGCAGCTGGCCGCGCAGCGGGTAACCGGCTTCCACCGCCTTGATGGTGGCCATCTGGCTGGCTTCGCCATGGAACAGCACGCTGCCGAAGGCGGCGATGCGGGTGCTTTGCAGTCCGCGCCGGGTGCCTTCGGTGACCAGCTCGGCAGGCGCTTCGGCGCGCCCGCTGATGCCGAGGTCACCGCCGAGCATTTCGGCGGTGCTGTTGGCCAGCGCCAGGTTGACCCGGTCCACCAGCGTGCCGACCGCGGTCATCACCGCCACGCCCAGCACCAGCGCGGCGAACACCGTCAGCAGGTCGCCGGCCAGCGCTTCGCGGCGCAGCGAACGCAGCGCGTGGCGCAGCAGGTTCATGCGTCCGCTCCGTGCGTGACCTGCTGCAGGCGGCCGTTGTCGATGCGATGGATGAACTGGCAGCGCTGCGCCAGGCGCAGGTCGTGGGTGACCAGCACCAGGGTCGTTGCGCTGTCGGCATTCAACGCGAACAGCAGGTCGCTGATGTGCTGGCCGGTGGCCTGGTCCAGCGAGCCGGTGGGTTCATCGGCGAACAGGATGCGCGGGCGTGCCACGAAGGCCCGCGCCAGCGCCACGCGTTGTTGTTCGCCGCCGGACAGCTGGCGTGGATAGTGCCGCGCGCGGTGTGACAGGCCGACGGCCTCCAACACCTGCTCGACCCGGGCTGGGTCTTCGCGTCCGGCCAGCTCCAGCGGCAGGGCGATGTTCTCTGCCGCGGTCAGCGCCGGCAGCAGGTGGAAGCTCTGGAACACGAAGCCGACTTCGCGCGCGCGCAGCTGGGCGCGGGCTTCTTCGTCCAGGCTGCCGAGCACGCTGCCGGCCAGGGTGATGCTGCCACGACTGGGCAGGTCCAGCCCGGCCAGCAGGCCGAGCAGGGTGGTCTTGCCGGAACCGGAGGCGCCGACGATCGCAACCGAGGTGCCTTCATGTACCGTCATGCTGATGTTGTCCAGTATGTGGACTTCACCCTCCGGGCCATGCACGGATTTGCCGACCTGGTCGACGGCGATGGCGACGGGCGCGCTGCGGGGGGACAGGCTGTCGATGAGGAGACTCCAATGCGCGTTACAGGACGAGGCCGGACGATCGGCCGGATGGGAATGCTGCTGGCATGGTTGCTGCTGTTGCCGGTGCTGGCGTGTGCCAAAGGTCAAGCAACGACCGTTCTGGTGCTCGGCGACAGCCTCAGTGCCGCCCACAATATCCCGGCCGGCAGCGGCTGGGTGGACCTGCTGGGCAAGCGGCTCAGCACCCGTTCGGGCTCGCCGGCACGGGTGGTCAACGCCAGCATGAGTGGGGAAACCACCGCCGGTGCGGCCACGCGCCTGCCCGGCCTGCTGGCGCGTGAGAAGCCCGGCGTGGTGGTCATCGCACTGGGGGGCAACGATGCACTGCGCGGACTGACCCCGGCACAGATCCGCGCCAACCTGGAGAAGATGATCGTGGCCAGCCAGCAGGGCGGCGCCAAGGTGCTGATGCTCGGCATCGATGTGCCGCCGAACTATGGCCCGGCGTACCGCCAGCGCCTGGCCGCGGTGTATCGCGCGCTGGCAGACCAGTACAAGGTGCCGCTGCTGCCGTTCCTGCTGGAAGGCGTCGCGCTGCAGCCGGGGATGATGCAGTCCGACGGCCTGCACCCCACCGCCAGCGCGCAGCCGAAGGTGCTGTCCAACGTCTGGCCGCTTCTGCAGCCGCTGCTCTGAAGCATTCAGCGAGCGTGTGCGTCCACTTCACGCCGCGTGCACCGTCGATCCGGCATGTTTCACAAAGCTGAAGTTAGAGGGAAGACCATGCGTCAGACGAAGGAAACCTCCGGCCTTGTTCTGGTCGTCGAGGACAACCGCAATATCTCCGAAATGATCGGTGAGTATCTGGAAGGCCGTGGTTTCGAGGTCGACTATGCCCAAGACGGCTTGGACGGTTATCGTCTGGCGGCTGAGAACAGCTACGACGTGGTCGTGCTGGACCTGATGCTGCCGCGCCTGGACGGCATCGAAGTCTGCCGCCGCCTGCGCAACGATGCCCGCAAGTCCACGCCGGTGCTGATGCTGACCGCGCGTGACACGCTGGACGACAAGCTGACCGGCCTGGGCTTCGGCGCGGACGATTACCTGACCAAGCCGTTCGCCATCCAGGAACTGGAAGCACGCCTGCGCGCCCTGATCCGTCGTGAGCGCCGGCAGGTGGGTTCGGAAGTGCTGAAGGTCGCCGACCTGGTGCTGGATCCGGTCAGCATGCGCGCCACCCGCGCCGGCACCGAACTGCAGCTGTCGCCGATCGGCCTGCGCCTGCTGACCATCCTGATGCGCGAATCGCCGCGCGTGGTTACCCGCCAGGAAATCGAGCGCGAGATCTGGGGCAATGGGCTGCCGGATTCGGACACCCTGCGCAGCCATCTGTACAACCTGCGCAAGATCATCGACAAGCCGTTCGACCGTCCGCTGCTGCACACCGTGCAGAGCGCCGGCTACCGCATCGCCGATATCGCCCAGCCGATGGGCTGACATCGTCGTCATGGTCCCCGTGCAGGCCGCCGCCGGCCCCTGCACGGGGGACTGACGCACCCGCTGCCTATACTCGGCGCGGCCATCTTCCGTAGTGATCCCCCTGATGCCGCACGGCCTGCCGCGCAAGATACGTATCGCCTTCATCCTGCAGGCCGTGCTGGCCAGCCTTGGCATACTCCTTGGTGCATGGCTGGTATCGCTGGTGATCAAGCACAGCCTGGTCAGTGCCGCCCTGCGCGAAGAAGCGACCTACTATTGGACGCTGCACGAGGCCTCGCCCACCCAGCCGCCGCCCAATACGCACAACATCCGCGGCTACCTGGTGGAAACCGGGCGCTCCAGCCTGTCGCTGCCGGCCAACCTGCGTGATCTCCCCGCCGGCTTCCATGAGCTGCGCGGCGACGACCAGCTGGTCTGGGTGGACGTGCGTCCGCAAGGTCGGCTGTACCTGGTGTTCCTGCGCTCACGCGCGGAGATGCTGGCGTTCTGGTTCGGCATCGTCCCGGTGCTGCTGACCCTGCTGGCCGTATACGGCGCCAGCTGGGTGACCTACCGCGCTTCCAAACGACTGGTGTCGCCGGTCAACTGGCTGGCGCGCCGGGTATCGCGATGGGACCCGGGCAAGCCGCAGGCCAGCGACCTGGACCCGCAGAAGCTGCCCGCCGACATGCAGGGCGAGACCCGGCAGCTGGCCGCGGCGCTGCATTCGCTGGCCAACCGGGTCACCGAAAACGTCGCGCGCGAGCGCAATTTCACCCGCGATGCCAGCCATGAGCTGCGCACTCCGCTCACCGTGATCCGGGTCGCCAGTGACATGGCGCTGGCCGATGAAACCGCATCGCCGCGCCAGCAGCGCAGCCTGCAGCGGATCCAGCGCGCCGGCCGCGAGATGGAGGCGGTGATCGATGCCTTCCTGATCCTGGCGCGCGAGGCCGATGTCGAGCCGCAGATGGAGATGTTCGACGTGGTGGAGGTGGTGCGCCATGAAGTGGACACTGCCACCGAATTGATGGTCGATCGCCCGGTGCACGTGGAGCTGCATTCCAGCGGCGTGGTCGAGCTGCATGGTCCGCCGCGGGTGCTGCAGGTAGTGGTCAGCAACCTGGTGCGCAACGCCTGCAACTACACCGACGAAGGCCGCGTGGACGTGTTCGTCGAACACGACCGGGTGCGCGTGCACGATACCGGCATCGGCATGTCCCCCGAGGCGTTGGAGAAGGCCTTCGAGCCGTTCTACCGCGCCGAGCCGGACCGCCCGCAGGGCACCGGGCTGGGCCTGTCGATCGTGCGCCGGCTGTGCGACCGCTTCGGCTGGCAGGTGACCCTGACCAGCCAGCCGGGCAAGGGCACCGAAGCGACCGTCATCTTCCGCTGAACCGCGACGCGGGCAGGCGGGCGCGGCCGTCACGCCCCCGGGGACGGGGGGCGCCAAGTCATGCCATGCCCGGCGAGCGAAGCGGCCGCTGCAATCATGACGGCCAGCGGCCGTCACTACCGGGCCAGCGGCCGTCACGCCGCCCGGCGGGCGGTTCAGTCGCAGTGGACCTTCGGCGCCAGCGCGTTGGTCCAGATCGCATACCCGGCCGGGGTCATGTGCAGCATGTCCTCGCGGAACAGGGCCGGATCCGGCTGGCCGTCGCGGCCCAGCATCGGCGTGTAGATGTCGGTGTAGCCGGTCTTCGGCAGTGAGGCCAGCGCGCTGCGGATCATCGCATTGGCTTCAATGATGCCCGGCAGCAGGTGCGCACGCGATGGGCTCGGCTTGATGGAAATGTACTCCACCGTCGTCGACGGCAGATCGCGGTGCACGCGGCCGACGAAGGCGATGACATCGTCACGTACCTGGGCCGGCGTACGGCCACTGTTGAGGTCGTTGTCACCGGCGTACAGGAACACCTTGCACGGGGCGTACGGCACCACGATGCGGTCGGCGTAATACGTGCTGTCACGCACTTCCGAACCGCCGAAGCCGCGGTTGATCACCGGCTTGCCCGGGAAATCGGCGGCCAGGCTGTCCCACATCCGGATCGAGGAGCTGCCGACGAATTCGATGCCGCCGCGCGGCGGCGGGCTGGCTTGGTCGGCCTTGGCGAAGGCAGCCATGTCACCGGCCCAGGCTACGTTGGAGACTTCTTCAGGCACCTGCGCAGGCCGCGGCTGCGACAGCGCGTGGGCGAAGCCGGCGGTGGACAGGCCGAGGGCGAGGGCGAGCAGCAGCGGGCGGCGTGGCAGGTTCATCAGGATCTCCAGCGGGTTGCAGCCTTGGATGATAACGGCGCGGGAGGGCCCTTGCCGGCTGCGGCGGGGTGCCAGGCGTGGCCTTATGGCAAAATAGCGGCCTGCTGCCCACCCTGGCTTTACATGACCGTCCGCTCCCTGTCCCTGCGGTTGCCTTGTTGCGACCTGATCGCCAGCGCTCCCGCCGGAGCACGCTGCCATGGCTGACCAGTTCGGCCACATGCCGCGTGGACCGCGTCGCATCCTGCAGGCCGCGCGCTGGTCGTGGCAGGGTCTGCGTGCGGCCTGGCTGCACGAGTCCTCGTTCCGGCTGGAAGCCTGGTTGCTGCTGCTGTTCACCCCGGTGGCGCTGTGGCTGGGTGACAGTGCGATCGAGCGCATCCTGATGATCGGCTCGATGCTGCTGGTGCTGGCCACCGAGCTGCTGAATTCGGCCATCGAAGCGGTCATCGAGCGCTATGGTCCCGAAATCCACGAACTGGCCGGTCGTGCCAAGGACATGGGCTCGGCCGCGGTGTTCGTGCTGATGATGAATGTACTGCTGTGCTGGGGGCTGATCCTGGTCCCCCGCTTGTTCTGACCCCTCTCCCGACTTACTGCGAAGACCCCCCATGGCATTTGTTGAACTGCTCTCCGATCCGAACGTCTGGTTGACCCTGCTCACCCTGAGTGCGCTGGAAATCGTGCTCGGCATCGACAACCTGGTGTTCATTTCCATCGCGGTCAGCAAGCTGCCCGAAGCGCGCCGCCCGTTCGCGCGCAAGCTTGGCATCGCGGTGGCCTGCATCACCCGCATACTGCTGCTGGTGTCGCTGGCCTACCTGGCGCACATGGAAGCGAACCTGTTCACCGTGGCCGGCATGGGCATTTCCATCCGTGACCTGGTGCTGATCCTCGGCGGCCTGTTCCTGATCATCAAGGGCGGCATGGAGATCCGCGAGCTGATCACCGGCGGTGAGGATGAAGATCCGACCACCACCAAGGCGTCGGCGGTGTTCGGCATGGTGATCCTGCAGATCGCGATCATCGACATCGTGTTCTCGCTGGACTCGGTCATCACCGCCGTCGGCATTGCCGACCACGTGCCGGTGATGGTGGCGGCGATCCTGCTGTCGGTGGCGGTGATGCTGCTGGCGGCCAACCCGCTGGGTCGTTTCATCGATGCCAACCCGACGGTGAAGATGCTGGCGCTGGCCTTCATCCTGCTGATCGGCGCGGTGCTGATCCTGGATGGCCTGGACGTGCATGTGCCCAAGCCGTACATCTACGCGGCGATGGGGTTCTCGGTGCTGGTGGAATGGTTGAATCTGCTGATGCGCCGTCGCGCGGTGGCCCATCAGGTGCCGGGTGCCGGCAACTGGTGATGGGTCGGGGTTGCCGGGCCGCAGGCCCGGCTGCCCGCTTTTGGAGCAACGTCAACGTCAACGTCAACGTCAAGAGCTGCAGGGCTGCGTGGTGGCGGGGCGGGGTGGGTTGGCGGGGGACGGCAAGAGCCGCTCCTGCGGGCCTCGTTTCGCGCCATCCATGGCGCTCAACGCCCCCGCCAACCCACCCCGCCCCACCTTCGACAGGTCCATGGTGGCCATGGAACATGCGGGCCTGGTAGCGCCGACCCATGGTCGGCGGATGTCGAGGGAAAAGGGGTTTGATGGTTTCCGCCGACCATGGGTCGGCGCTACCGCTTTTTCTTTTTTCTTTTTCCGCGGCTGGCGGCCCCCGGGACCTGTCAGGGCGCCGGGCGGGTGGGCCATGCAGGACCGTCTGTTCGCATGGATGCGAACAGCGAGCCCCCATGGACGGGTTTACGGCGTGTCCTGCATGGCCCACCCGGCCGGCGCCAACCCGGCTGCCGTAAGCCAGCCACCCGCGAGGGGGTTCCACCCGTTCGACCACCCCCACGGCAACCCATTCACCTGGAACATGCGATGCTCCGGCTTCCAACACCCCGTGGAGCCCGGCCATGCGCCTGCTGACCCGCCTCATCCCCTTGCTCCTGCTGGCTTCCCTGTTGTCCGGCTGCGGCTACAACGCCATCCAGCAGAAGGACGAATCGGTCAAGGCCAGCTGGGCCGAAGTGCTCAACCAGTACAAGCGCCGCGCCGACCTGGTGCCCAACCTGGTCAATACCGTGCAGGGCTTCGCCACCCAGGAACGCCAGGTGCTGACCGAAGTCACCGAAGCCCGTTCGCGGGTCGGCCAGATCAATGTGAACGCCGATGACGAAGCGTCGCTGCGCCAGTTCCAGCAGGCCCAGGGTGAGCTCGGCAGTGCGCTGTCGCGGCTGCTGGTGGTCACCGAGAACTATCCGGTGCTGAAGTCCGATGCCAATTTCCGCGACCTGCAGGCGCAGCTGGAAGGCACCGAGAACCGCATCACCGTGGCCCGTGGCCGCTACATCCAGCAGGTGCAGGACTACAACACCTACATCCGCTCGTTCCCACAGGTAGTGACCGCCAAGATCTTCGGTTACCAGGTCAAGCCGAACTTCACGGTGGAAAACGAAGCGCAGATTTCCAACGCCCCGGAAGTGAAGTTCAACACCGGTGCGCCGGCCCCGCAGCAGCCGGCCCCGCAGCCGGCGCCGCAGCCGCAGCCGGGCAGCTGATCGATGCACCTGCGCCTGCTTGGCTGGTTGCTGCTGCTGTGCCTGCCGCTGGGTAGCCTGCACGCGCAGGAACTGGCGGCGATCCCGCAGCTGGATTCACCGGTGGTCGATACCACCGGCACCCTGGATGCCGCGCAGGTCCGCCAGCTGCAGCAGCAGGCGGTGGCGCTGCAGCAGCGCAAGGGCAGCCAGCTGCAGGTGCTGATCGTGCCCAGCACGCAGCCGGAAGACATCGCCCAGTACACCACCCGGGTTTTCGACCAGTGGCAGGTGGGCCGCAAGGGCGTGGATGACGGGGTGCTGCTGGGTGGTGGCCAAGGATGACCGGCGGGTGCGCATCGAACCGGGCTACGGCCTGGAAGGCGCGATCCCCGATGCGATCGCCAACCGCGTGATCCAGGAATACCTGGTGCCGTCGTTCCGCGCCGGTGACTATGCCGGTGGCATCACCGAGGCGTCCGGCGTGCTGGTCAAGCTGATCGACGGCGAGCCGCTGCCGGCACCGGTCAGCGCGCACCGCACCCAGCAGGGCGAGGGTGGGGGCGATGGGTGGATCTTAGCGGTGGTCATCGGCTTCTTCGTCGGTTCGATCCTGCGCGCCGTGCTCGGCCGCCTGCCGCGGCCGGTGCGTGGGCTGATCGCGGGGGGCGGCGCGGCCGTGGTGGCCTTCCTGTTCACTTCGTTGCTGCTGGCCAGCGGTATTGCCGGCTTCGTCGGGCTGCTGATGGCGGTCACCTCCGGGCACCCGGGCCGGTTCGCCGGCGGCGGCGGCTGGGGGGGCGGCAGCTGGGGCGGGGGCGGCGGATTCGGGGGCGGCGGTGGATTCGGCGGCGGCGGTGGCTGGGGCGGCGGCGGTGGCCGCTCCGGCGGCGGTGGCGCATCGGGAGGCTGGTGATGATCCAACGCGCGCTGCGCCATATCGTGTCCCCGTCGGTGCGGCGGACCTTTCCGCCCGCCACCCTGCAGGCGATTACCCAGGCCATCGCCGCCGGTGAGCAGCGCCACGGTGGACAGGTCATGTTCGCGGTGGAAGCCGACCTGCCGCTGGATGCGCTGTGGCGCGGGGTGACCGCGCGCCAGGCCGCTGAACGTGCCTTCGCGCACCTGCGCACCTGGGATACCGCGCACAACAACGGCGTGCTGATCTACCTGCTGCTGGCGGACCATGCCATCGAAATCGTCGCCGACCGCGGACTGCACGGCAGGGTCGCCGAAGCCGATTGGCAGCGGATCTGCGCCGCGCTGCGCGAAGGGCTGCGCGGAGGTGATCCCGCGGCGGCGCTGGTGATGGCGATCAATGACGTATCGACCCTGCTCGCCGGGCACTTTCCGCCGGGCGCGCGGTCAGACCAGGACGCCTTGCCGGATTGGCCGCAGATTCTGGGTTGAGCTGGGTGGAGTCCCGCTGGCGGCGCTAAAATAACCCGATCCCCGCAAGGCACCGTCCATGATCTATTTCCACGATATCGATCCCATCGCCATCTCGCTGGGGCCGATCCAGGTGCACTGGTACGGCATCATGTACCTGCTTGGCTTTGCCTCGGCCTGGTGGCTGGGCAAGCGCCGCATCGCCGCAGGGCGCCTGCCGGGCGTCAATGCCGACGGTTTTTCCGACCTGCTGTTCTACGCGATGCTCGGCGTGGTGGTGGGCGGGCGCGTGGGCTACATGCTGTTCTATGCGATGGGCGATTTCCTGTCCAACCCGCTGCTGCTGTTCAAGGTGTGGGACGGCGGCATGAGCTTCCACGGCGGCCTGCTGGGCGTGCTCGCGGCCAGCTGGTGGTGGTCGCGCCGGCACCGCCTGCACTTCTTCGACACCATGGATTTCGTCGCGCCGCTGGTGCCGCTGGGGCTGGGCTTCGGCCGCGTGGGCAACTTCATCGGCGATGAGCTGTGGGGCAAGTTCACCGACGGCAGCTGGGGCGTGGTGTTCCCGTCGGGGCTGCCCGCGCCGCTGGCGCAGCTCGACACCGCCACGCTGAAGGCGGAGTTCGCCGCCGGTGCGCTGAACCAGTACGCACGCCATCCTTCGCAGCTGTATGAGGCCTTCCTGGAAGGCCTGGTGATGTTCGCGGTGCTGTGGGCGGTGTCGGCCAAGCCGCGCAACCGTTACCTGGTGTCCGGCCTGTTCGCGCTGATGTACGGCCTGTTCCGCTTCGCGGTGGAGTTCGTGCGGATGCCGGACAACGGCGTCTACGTGGCCTTCGACTGGCTGACCCGTGGGCAGATCCTGAGCCTGCCGCTGGTGGCGCTGGGCCTGGTGCTGCTGTGGATGTCCCATCGCGCGCCGGTGCTGCAGCCGGTGCTGCCGGTTGCCCCGGCCGGAGCCAAGCCATGAAGCCCTACCTGGACCTGCTGCGGCACGTGCTGGAACACGGCGCGGAGAAGAGCGACCGTACCGGTACCGGCACGCGCAGCGTGTTTGGTTGGCAGATGCGCTACAACCTGGCCGACGGCTTCCCGTTGGTCACCACCAAGAAGCTGCACCTGCGTTCGATCATCCACGAACTGCTGTGGTTCCTGCAGGGCGACACCAACATCGCCTACCTGAAGGACAACCAGGTGCGGATCTGGGACGAGTGGGCCGATGAGAACGGTGATCTCGGCCCGGTCTACGGCAAGCAGTGGCGCAGCTGGGCGGCTGCCGATGGCCGGCAGATCGACCAGATGCAGTGGCTGGTGGAGGAGATCAAGCGCAATCCGGATTCGCGCCGGCTGGTGATCAGTGCCTGGAATGTCGGCGAGCTGCCGCAGATGGCGTTGATGCCCTGCCACAGCCTGTTCCAGTTCTACGTGGTGGACGGCAAGCTCAGCTGCCAGCTGTACCAGCGCAGTGGCGACATCTTCCTCGGGGTGCCGTTCAACATCGCCAGCTATGCGCTGCTGACCCACATGGTGGCGCAGGCCACCGGGCTGGGGGTGGGTGATTTCGTGCATACGCTGGGCGATGCCCACCTGTACTCGAACCATTTCGAGCAGGCCCGCGAGCAGCTGGCGCGCGAACCGCGCATGCTGCCAACGCTGTGGTTGAACCCGGAGGTCACCGATCTGTTCGGCTTCCGCTTCGATGACATCCGCATCGACGGCTACGATCCGCACCCGGCGATCAAGGCCCCGGTGGCGGTGTGAGTTCCCCGCGCCTTTCGATGATCGCCGCGCTGGACCGCAGCCGCGGTATCGGCCAGGGCAACCAGCTGCCCTGGCACCTGCCGGACGACCTGAAGCATTTCAAGGCGCTGACACTGGGCAAGCCGGTGCTGATGGGGCGCAGGACCGCCGAATCGCTGGGTCGCGCGCTGCCCGGACGGACCAACCTGGTGCTGACCCGCCGTGGCCAGGTGCCGTTCGACGGTATGCGCGCGGTGGCATCGCTGGACCAGGCGCTGGCGATCTGCCGCGCGGAAGCCGCAGAAGAACTGTGCGTGATCGGCGGCGGCGAGATCTACCGCCTGCTGATGGAGCATGCCAGCGACCTGTACCTGACCTGGGTGGACACCGAGGTACCGGCCGATACGCATTTCCCGGCCGTCGATGAAGCCCTGTGGCAGCAGGCGGACAGCCAGCCGCATGCGGCCGATGCGCGGCATCCGTTCGCGTTCCGCTTCGTGCACTACACCCGCCGCTGACGGCGGGTGCGGCGGTCATTCCGCCGTGGGCGGACTGCCTGCACCACCGCCGCCGTTGCCGCGACCACGACCGCGCCGACGGCGGGGTCCACGCGTACGCGTCTCGCCGCCTGCCGGCTGCCCGCCGGGCTGCGCCTGTGTCTGTGCCTGCGGCCTGGGCTGTGCGGCCTGCTGGCCTTCCGGGCGTGGCTTCGGCGCACGCGGCGCGGGCCGTGCACTGGCAACCGGCGCGGGCACGTCGCGACCGGGCACCTGCACCACACGCAGTTCGTCGGTATCCAGCTGCAGGGCGGTCAACTTGCCGCCCCACACCGCCCCGGTATCGATGGCATGCACGCCCTGGGTGATGGTCAGCCCGAGCGCTGACCAGTGGCCGCACACGACCTTGAGGTCACGCTCGACCCGGCCCGGTACTTCGAACCAGGGGTAGAGCCCCTGTTCCTGGGTGCCCGGCGTGCCTTTGTCTTCGATGCCGATGCGCCCGCGTGCGGTGCAATAGCGCATGCGGGTGAAGAAGTTGATGATCGCCCGCGAGCGGTCGTAGCCGGTCAGGTTCGGCGCCCAGATCGGCTTGTCGCCGTACATGTTGCGCAGCAGCTTGCGGTAGCCGTTGCCGTGCAGCTGCTGCTCGACTTCGCGCGCGTGCTTTTCGGCCATCTGGGTGGTCCACTTCGGCGCCATGCCGGCATGCACCATCATCCAGCCCAGTTCGCGGTCGGCATGCACCAGCTTCTGCATGCGCAGCCAGTCCAGCAGCACGTCGCGGTCTTCGGCGGTGACCACGCGCAGCAGGTCCGGGTTGACCTTGCGCTGTTCTTCTTCGCTGCGCGAACCCACCGCGAGCAGCGACAGGTCATGGTTGCCCAGCACCACCACACTGTGGTCGCGCAGCGAATGCACCAGCCGCAGCGTTTCCAGTGACTGGCCGCCGCGGTTCACCAGATCGCCGGCAAACCACAGCGTGTCCTGCGCCGGATCGAAACGGATCTTTTCCAGCAACCGCTGGGTAACGTCATAGCAACCCTGCAGGTCGCCGATAGCCCACACGCTCATGGCCTGGCCTCCGTGTCAGTGCAGGGTTCGGGGAATGGTCAGCACGAACGGCGCGATGTCGGCGGCGAACTCGGTGCCGTCGTCGGCCACCATGTCGTAGTGCCCCTGCATCGTGCCGTGCTCCGTACCGAGCATGACACCGGAGGTGTAACGGAAGTCTTCACCGGGACGCAGCCGCGGCTGCTCGCCGACCACCCCATCGCCGTCGACATGCTCCACCCGGCCTTCGGCATCGGTGATGCGCCAGTGGCGTGCCACCAGGCGGGCCGCGACCCGGCCGCTGTTGCGGATGCGGATGGTATAGGCGAAGGCGAAGCGTCCGTCTTCGGGAGCGGACTGGTCATCGAGGAAGCGCGGAGCCACTTCCACGTCCATGGCGTACTGGTCGTCGTGCATCTTGGCAGTGTAATCAGCTTGCATTGGCCAAGGCGACGAATTCCGCCACCTCCAGCTGTTCGGCACGGGCATCCGGACGCACGCCGGCAGCGGCGAACTGTTCGGCGCTGACCACGTTGTTCAGGGCATTGCGCAGGGTCTTGCGGCGCTGGCCGAAGGCGGCCTTGACCACTTCGGCGAAGCGCCTGGCATCGTGGATGCCGACTGTGGACGGATCGCGCGGCACCAGCCGCACCACGGCCGAATCGACCTTTGGCGGCGGCCGGAACGCACCCGGCGGCACCACGAACAGCGAGGTTACTTCGCAGTACGCCTGCAGCATCACGCTGAGGCGGCCGAAGACCTTGCTGCCGGGGCCGGCGGCCATGCGGTCGACGACTTCCTTCTGCAGCATGAAGTGCATGTCGCGGACCACGGCGGCATGGTCCAGCGCATGGAACAGGATCGGCGAGGAGATGTTGTAGGGCAGGTTGCCGACCAGCCGGATCTGTCCGCTTCCCCCATCGGCCTGCGCCAGCGCGGTGAAATCCACCCGCAGCACGTCGCTCTGGATGATGGTCAGCGCGCCCAGTGGCGCGGCGGCGGCGGTCAGCGGTGCGATCAGGTCACGGTCGAACTCGATGACGGTCAGCTCGGGATGCTGGCGCAGCAGCGGCAGGGTGATCGCACCCTGGCCAGGGCCGATCTCCACCAGGCGGTCGCCGGGCTTGGGATTGACCGCGCGCACGATGCTGTCGATGTAGTGGCGGTCGGCCAGGAAGTGCTGGCCCAACTGCTTCTTGGCCGGGGCGGTGAATGCCGTGCCGGAGGGGGAGTACTGGTTCATGCGCTAAGTCTACGTTGCCGGGCCAGTTGCGCACACAGGGTAGCGGCAGCCTGCAGGCTGGAAGGATCGGCGATGCCCCGTCCGGCCAGCTCCAGCGCGGTGCCGTGGTCGACCGCCACGCGCGGATAGGGCAGGCCCAGGGTGAGATTGACCGCCTGTTCGAAACCGGAATACTTCAGCACCGGCAGGCCCTGGTCGTGGTACATCGCCAGCACGCTGTCGAAGCCGGCCAGCTTGGCGGGCAGGAAGGCGGTGTCGGCCGGCAGCGGGCCGATCAGCTGCATCCCTTCGGAGCGCAGCCGCTGCAGCAGCGGGATGATGAGATCGAGCTCTTCGCGGCCCAGGTGGCCGTCTTCCCCGGCATGCGGGTTCAGGCCCAGCACCGCGATGCGCGGATCGGCGAGGCCGAACTCGCGCCGCAGCGCGGCATGCAGGGTGCGCACGGTGTGTTCCAGGCCATCGGCGGTGATCGCATCGGCGACTTCGCGCAGCGGCAGGTGGGTGCTCGCCAGCGCAACGCGCACGATGGGGTTGGCCAGCATCATCACCACCTTGACCCCGGCCTGGTCGGCCAGCAGTTCGGTGGTGCCGCTGTAGGCGATGCCGCCCTGGTTGATCACCGCTTTGTGCACCGGGCCGGTGACCACGCCATCCAGGTGGCCGTCCAGGCACGCTTGGCCGGCTGCCTGCAGCGCCCCGATCACGGCCGCGGCGTTGCGCGGGTCGGCATGGCCGAACCGGCTGGGCACCGCATTGGGAAGGGGGTGCAGGCGCAGATCGCCCGGCACGCGGGCATCGGCATCGGCCGGCAATAGCTGCAGTGGCAGCGACAGCGCGGCGGCGGCGGCCTGCAGGGTATCGGGGTCTGCGAAGGCCAGCAGCCGGCAATCAGTGCGCGGCTGCTGGATCAGGCGGATACACAGTTCCGGACCGATCCCGGCGGGCTCGCCCGGTACCAGGGCGAGCTCGGGGAGCACCGCTCCTGCGAGCTTCGCGCCTGGGAGCATGGCTCAGGACTGCGGCGGGGTGGCGGTGTTTTCCGCCCGGTCACCGCTGCGGAAGCTGACGTAGGCTTCGCCACGCAGTTCGGACAGGAAGCGGTTGTACTCTTCTTCCAGCTTGCGGCGGCCGATGGTTTCACGGACCTGCGCGCGCTGGTTGTCCACGCCGACATCGGTCTGGCGGGTCGCCACGCGCTGCACCACGTGCCAGCCGGCATCGGTGCGGAACGGCTGGCTGATGTTGCCGTCGGTCACGCCTTCGACCTGGCGGCCGAAGTCCGGACCGAACGCATCGACCGGGAACCAGCCCAGATCACCGCCCTGGCCACGGCTGTTGGTGTCTTCGGACGCATCACGGGCCACGGCCTGGAAATCAGCACCACCGGCAATGCGGGCACGCAGGGTGTCGATCTTGGCCTTGGCGGCGGCATCGTTCTGCTGCTCGGTCACGCGCACCAGGATGTGGCGGGCGTGGTATTCGGTGATCGTCTGGCCGGTGGACGCGGCAGCATTGGCATCACGCACTTCCACCAGCTTCAGCAGCTGGAAGCCGCTGGGGCCACGCAGCGGACCGACCACGTCGCCGGCCTTCATGTCCTGCATCACCTGCAGGAAGGCCTGCGGGATCTCGTCCATGGAGCGCCAGCCGAGGTCGCCGCCTTCCAGCGCGTTGGGGCTGTCCGAA
This sequence comes from Stenotrophomonas sp. SORGH_AS_0321, assembly GCF_031453215.1. Lineage (NCBI taxonomy): Bacteria > Pseudomonadati > Pseudomonadota > Gammaproteobacteria > Lysobacterales > Lysobacteraceae > Stenotrophomonas > Stenotrophomonas sp. SORGH_AS_0321. The sequence goes on along the minus strand of NZ_JAVIZG010000001.1, from coordinate 3,354,338 downwards.
TAGCGCACGGCCGCCGCGTTGAAGTCCAGTTCGCCCTTGTCCAGCAGCGCCTTGACGCCGTCGGCCTTCTGCTTGCCGGTGGCGATCTGGTTGGCATCGGCGCCATCGGGGGTGGCGATCAGGATATGCGCGAGGTGGTACTGGGTACCGGTGACGGCCTGCTGCTTGATGGCCGCATCCACTTCGCCTTCGCTGACGCTGACGCGGCTCTGCGCATAGCTCTGGCGCAGGCGCTGGACGATGATCTCGTCACGCACCGAACGGCGGAACTCATCGAAATCGATGCCGTCCTGGGCCAGGCGGCCACGCAGCGTGTCCAGGTTGCTGCCGTTCTGCTGGGCGATCGAGTTGATCGCCTGGTTCAGTTCCTGGTCCGAAACCCGGATGCCGCTGCCTTCGGCGCGGGTGACCTGCAGCTTGACCAGCACCAGCCGCTCCAGCACCTGCCGGCTCAGCACATCGTCCGGCGGCAGCTGGTTCTCGCGACCGGCGTACTGGGTCTTGATGTTGGCCAGCGCGCGGTCCAGTTCGCTCTGCAGGATGACGTCTTCGTCGACGACGGCGGCGATGCGATCCAGCGGCTGGGTCTGCTGGGCCAGTACCTGCAAGGGTACGGACGCAGTGGACACCGCCAGCAGGGAGGCGAGTAGGACGGGGAAGGTCTTGGTCATGGGATCAGGTTCGGATCGTAGTCGTCGCGGGTCGCGCCGGTGGTGCTGGGGGGCACGAGATAGAGGTCGTCGCGGTTGTAACCGAGGATAGCACGGCGCAGGGTACGGTCCGTGTTCTGGCCGATGGAGCTCAGGCCCTTCAGCACGAACTCCAGCTGGAAGGAAGTATTCAGCTCGCCTTCGCGGTTGCGGACGTAGCGGCGGGCCAGCGCGCGCACCGCCAGGCAGCAGCTGTCCCACTGCACGCCACCGATGATTTCCAGCGGCTTGCTGTCTTCGATGGAGTAGTAGTAACGGCCGACCACGCTCCAGCGCGGGTTGATCGGGTACAGGAAGGACAGGTCGCCCTGCTTGAGCAGGTTGGTGCCATCGGGGTTGATCCGGTGGCGGTAGGTCAGGTTGACGATGCCGTCGTTGGACATCAGGTAGCGCGCACGCACGCTGGCCAGGTCTTCGCGCTTGTTCTTGGGATCCCACTGGTAGGTGGCGCCCAGGTTCCAGCGGTCGTTGATCATGTAGTTGGTATCGGCGATCCAGGCCGACTTGCCCTGTTCCACCGGGCTGGGATTGCTCGGCAGGGTGACGCGGGAATCGTCGAAGTACAGGATTTGGCCGATGCTGGCCGAGAACCGCTCGCGGCCGCTGGTCTGGTCGATGAAGCGGGTGCTCAGTGCCATCGTCAGCTGGTTGGCATCGTTCTGGCGGTCGGCGCCGGTGTAGCGCGAATCGCGGAACAGCTGGCCCCAGCTGAAAGTGAAGTCACGGGTGTCGAAGACCGGCAGCTCGCTCTGGTCGCGGTACGGGGTGCGCAGGTAGAACAGGCGCGGTTCCAGCGTATGCAGGTAGGGCTTGTCGCCGATGGTGGTCTCGCGGTCGAAGAACATGCCCGCGTCCAGGCTGGCGATCGGCACGCTGCGGTTGGGCGAGGTGTTGCCGCGCAGCTGGTCCGGGGTCGGGTTGGTGATGCCCGCCGCGGCCAGGTTGTTGGCGCGGATGCTGTCGGCCAGGCCCTGTTCCAGGTCGTAGCCGGTGTAGCGCCAGGCCAGCGTCGGGGTGACATACCAGGCCGCGCCACTGAAGGGCATGGTCACGTAGGGCTTGATGTCCAGGCGCGAGCCGCCGAGCACTTCGCGTTCCACGCCATTGCGCACGTACTCGCCGTCGTCATCGATGATCTTGTCGTGGATGTCGTCGTGCACGAAGCGCACCGCTTCGGCATACACGCCTACTTCCAGCCACGGCAGGATCGGCTGGTCCCAGGTGCCGAACAGGCGCGGCTGTCGGTTGTAGGGCAGTGCTTCTTCGGTCAGGGTGTAATCGGTCAGCTGCCAGTAGTCGGCCATCAGGCCGGCGGTCCAGGTTTCCCCGGTGCCGTAGATGCCGGCCTGGCTCTGCAGGTTGGACGCGGTCACGCCCAGCAGCCGGTTGGCGAAATCTTCCAGGTAACGCTCGTCGCTGACCCAGGCCAGCCCGGCACGGGCCTGCCAGTTCGCGTTGAAGTTGTGGTACCCGGTGTATTCGACGCGGCCACGGTCCTTGTCGCGCAGCTCGTCGTTGGGCAGGTAAGCAGTACGCAGCTCACCGCGGCCACCGTCGTACAGGTAGCGGAATTCGTTGTCCAGCATGAAGCCGCGCTTGCTCATGTAGCGCGGGGTCAGCGTGTCGTCGTAGTTCGGCGCCAGGTTGAAGTAGATCGGCTGGGCATAATCGAATCCGTTGCGCCCGGACACGCCCAGCTCCGGATACAGCAGGCCGGTCTGGCGCCGGTCGTCGATCGGGAACTTGAAGTACGGCGCCCACAGCACCGGCACCTTGCCGATGCGCAGCACGGCGTTGCGCGCGGTACCGAAGCCTTCGTCGTTGTCCACTTCGATCTGCGGGGCAGACAGCTTCCAGACCGGTTGGGACGGGTCGCAGGTGGTGTAGGTCGAGCGGTGCATCTGCCCGACCGCACCCTGCAGGTCCACCGATTCGGCGCCACCGTTGCCGCGACGCGACACCAGCTGGTACTGGATGTCGGAGATCTTGTGGGTATCCGCCTCCTGGTTGCCCTCGGCGCGCTTGGCCACCATCCGGATCGACGAATCGGAGTAACGGACATTGCCCTCGGCGGTGTAATTGCCGGTTTCCGTATCGAAGCTCAGGTGATCGGTACCGAGGAACTGGTCACCGCGCTTGAGCGCGACGTTGCCTTGGTACTGCGGCACCGTGGAGGTGCCATACAGCTGGTCGCCCTCGATGTCGGTGGGCTGCTGGGTGCGCGTTTCGGCGGCAGCCTTGTCCGCCGGCGGTGCCTCGCCAAAGGCGGGCAGGACGTCGGTGGCAGGGCACAGACCCCAGTTCGGCGCTTTGTCTTCGGCGAACGCCGGCAGGCAGAGGGCGATACCCAGGGGGAGAGGCAACAGGCGGAGGGCTTTGCGCACGCGTGATGGTTCAGGCGAAAACGATCCGTAGCTTGCCCCATCCATTGCATAGGGGCAATGAAGGCCGCTCACCGGTGGCAGTCGGGGTTCATCAGGCAGCCCCGGCCCGACCCTCCAGCAGGGCCCCTACATGCGCCACGCTGGACTCGGCCAGGGCCTGCAGGTCGTAGCCGCCTTCCAGCATCGAAACCACCCGGCCGCCGCCATGGCGGCGGGCCAGCGCGTGCAGTTCGGCGGTGATCCAGGCGAAGTCTTCTGCTTCCAGCATCAGGTCGGCCTGCGGATCGCGCAGGTGGGCGTCGAAGCCAGCCGACACCAGCAGCAGCTGCGGGCGGAAGTCGTCGATGGCCGGCAGCATCTCGTCGGCCCAGACATTGCGGAAGCGCAGGCTGCCGCTGCCCGGGGGCAGCAGGATGTTCAACAGGTTGCCTGCGCCACGGTCGCGGCGCAGCCCGGAATTCGGGAACAGGCCGGCCTGGTGGGTGCTGTAGTACGCCACCCGGGGATCCAGCTGGAAGATGTCCTGGGTGCCGTTGCCATGGTGGACGTCGAAGTCGACCACGGCGATCCGCTCCAGCCCGTAGCGGTCGCGCGCATGTGCGGCGGCCACCGCGATGTTGTTGAGCAGGCAGAACCCCATGGCGGTGCTGGCGGTGGCGTGGTGGCCGGGCGGGCGCACCGCGCAGAACGCCAGCGGGTCCTCGCCCAGCATCACCGCATCCACCGCGGCGATACCGGCGCCGGCGGCATGCAGGGCGGCGGTGGCCGAACCCGGCGACGTGCGGGTGTCCATGTCGATCTGCCGCAGGTCGGCGGTCTGCGGCTGCAGCACCAGGTCGATCAGTTCGGCATCGTGCACGCGGGCCAGGTCGCCGCGCTTGGCCGAAGGCGCCTGGCGCCAGTCCAACCGTGCCGGGAACGCTGCCTGCAGCGCGTCGAGCACGGCCTGCAGCCGCTTCGGGGATTCGGGGTGGTCCGGACCGGGATCGTGCTGCAGGCAGGAAGGATGGGTGTAGACCAGCATGGGCGCGGGGGATCCGGAAAGGTCAGCCGTGGCGGCGCGAATGCTGCCAGAGTACTTCGCCGGCACCGTTGGCGCGGGCCAGCACGCGGGCCAGCACGAACAGCAGGTCGGAGAGGCGGTTGAGGTAGTGCAGCGCCTGCGGCCGCACCGTTTCAACGCGCGAAAGGGCGACCGTCTCGCGCTCTGCCCGGCGCACGATGGTGCGGGCCAGGTGGCAGCGTGCGGCGGCCTCGCCACCGGCCGGCAGGATGAATTCCTTCAGCATGGGCAGGTCGGCGTTGTAGTGGTCCAGCTGCTGTTCCAGCGCGGTGACATCGGCGTCGGTGATGGCCGCATGGCCGGGAATGCACAGCTCGCCGCCGAGGTCGAACAACTGGTGCTGGAGCCTGGTCAGCAGGGCCTGTACATCGGTGGGCAGGGGCACGGCCAGCAGCACGCCGAGCGCCGAATTGGCCTCGTCGACCGTGCCGAACGCGGCAACCCGCGCATCGTCCTTGCCGACCCGGCTGCCGTCGCCCAGCCCGGTGCTGCCGTCATCGCCGGTACGGGTATAGATGCGTGAAAGCCGGTTGCCCATCCTTGCGCGCCTCAGCCGCGCACGTCGCGCTGGGCCTGGCGCAGCTTGCCGACCTGTTCGACGGCCAGCTGCAGCGCGGCGGCCAGGCCGACGTACAGGGCGGTGGTGCCCAGGTAGGGCATGAACCAATCCGCGTAGTTCTTCAGCCAACCGCCCACGGTGGGGTCGGCCACGTTGCGCGTGGTCCAGTAGAACCCGCCCTGTGCGAACAGGTGGCAGACCGCCACGGCAGCGACCACCAGCGCCACCGCCTTGGCCAGGGTGGACCACTGCGCGCCATGGTAGCCGTGGCCCAGCGCCATGCCGCCGGCCCACATCGCGAAGTAGGCCGGCAGCAGCATCCAGTAACCCGGCGACACGCAGTAGTGCTGCCAGAAATCCAGCCCCAGGTTGTGGATCACGATCCAGTCCACCAGCACCGCCAGCGCCATCAGCAGCGGGAACGCCCAGCGGGTCCAGCTGCGCAGGTAGAAGCCGCCGATGAAGAACACCGCCCAGGACGCATCGGGAATGGCGGCGAAATGGTTCACCCGCGTGGCGGCCATCAACAGCACCAGGCAGGTCAGCACGACGGCACGTTGCAGGGAGGTCGTCATCGGGGTGCACACGGGAGGGTGAACAAACCCCATTCTAGACCGCCTGCAGGCCAGCGCGCAGGGGCGGCAGCCGGGCAGGGGCGGCGGGCGAGCGCGTATCATGGCGACATGAGCGAACGAGTTGATGTCCTGATCATCGGCGGTGGGCTGGTCGGCGCCAGCCTGGCCATTGCGCTGCAGCGCATCGGCCGCAGCGCGTGCCTGCTGGAAGCCACTGCAGGTGGCGCGCTGCCGGCGGTGTTCGACCAGCGCAACCTCAGCTTTGCGGCTGCCACGGTCAACGCACTGACCGCACTGGGCGTGATGCAGAAGCTGTCCAGTGCGCCGGGTCCGATCACCCGCATCCATGTCAGTCGTGCCGGTGACTTCGGCCGCGTGCAGTTGGCGGCAGCCGACTACGGTCGCCCGTGGTTCGGCCAGGTGGTGGTGGGCGCGTGACTTCGGCATGGCGCTGGAGGCGCGGCTGCAGGAGCTGCCGCAGCTGCAGCGGCGGCGTCCGGCGCGCTTCATCGGGCTGGGCGCGGTCATCGATGGCTATCGCCAGGTCCACGTGCAGGATGACCAGGGCGAGCACACGCTGCAGGCGCGACTGGTGGTGGGTGCCGATGGTACCGCCAGCGGGCTGCGCGGCGCGCTGGGGATCGGCGTGGATGAGCATGATTTCCAGCAGACGTTGTTCGTGGCGCGGGTACGCAGCCAACGCGCACCGGATGGCACCGCATGGGAGCGCCTGACCGATACCGGCCCGACTGCTCTGCTGCCGCGCGGCGACCGCCATTTCGGCGTGGTGCACGGGGTGGCCCGCGATGAGGCCGATGCGGTCATGGCGCTGGACGATGCGGCCTGGCTGGCGCGGCTGCAGGCGGCGGTGGGCTGGCGCGCCGGGCGCCTGCTGGAGTCTGGTCCGCGCGCGGCGTATCCGCTGCGCCAGGTGCTGTCGCGTGCGCTGGTGGCCGAGCGTGCGGTGCTGCTCGGCAATGCCGCGCAGACCATCCATCCCCTGGGTGCGCAGGGCTTCAACCTGGGCCTGCGCGATGCGCTGACCCTGGCCGAGCTGCTGGAAACCGAGGGCGATGCCGGTGCCGATGCGCTGCTGCACGCCTACGCGGCGCGGCGCGGGGATGACCGTGCGCAGACCATCGCGTTCTCCGGTGGACTGGCGCGCCTGACCAGCAATGACGCACCGTTGTTGCGGCCACTGCGCAGCCTCGGCCTGCTGGCCACTCAGGCCACGTCGCTGCAGTCGCTGCTGGTCGGCGGTTCGATGGGCTTCCGCGGCGACGTACCGAAATTGTGCCGCGGAGAAGCCGCATGAGCCGCCGCGCACGTACCGATGTGGTGATCGTCGGCGGCGGCGTGGTCGGCGCCACCTGCGCGCTGGCGCTGGCCGATGCCGGCCTGTCGGTGGCCGTGGTCGAAGGCCACGAGCCGGCGTCGTGGCAGGCCGCGCAGCCGGACCTGCGGGTGTTCGCCTTCGCCACTGACAACGTGCAGCTGCTGCAGCGGCTCGGGGTGTGGGAATCGATCACGCGCGGTCGCGCGCATCCCTATCGGCGCATGCAGGTGTGGGATGCCGCCGGTGGCGATGACCTGCTGTTCGACGCGGACCGCTTCGGCCGCAGCGAACTGGGCTGGATCATCGAAAACGGCCTGCTGGTGGATCGGCTGTGGGCGGCCCTGCCGGGCGCCGGGGTCGAGGTGCATTGCCCGGCCCGCGTCGAAGGCATGGAACAGGACGAGCACGGCGTGCGCCTGCGCCTGCAGGACGGGCGCCGCATCGAGGCGGGCCTGGCCATCGCCGCCGATGGCGCCGAATCCACGCTGCGCCAGCTGGCCGGGATCGCCGTGGACCGCCACGATTACCATCAGCGTGGCGTGGTGGCGTACGTGGACAGCGAGCTGCCCAACCAGGCCACGGCATGGCAGCGTTTCCTGCCGGGCGGACCGTTGGCGCTGCTGCCGGTGGCCGAACGACGCAGTTCAATCGTGTGGACCTTGCCGGAAGACGAGGCCGCGCGCGTGCTGCAGCTGGACGAGGCCGCGTTCAACCGCGAACTGACCCGCGCCTTCGGCGGGCGGCTGGGCGCGCTGCAGCTGGCGTCCAGCCGCGCCGCTTTCCCGCTGCGCCGCCAGCTGGCCCGCCATTACGTTGCCGGCCGCGTGCTGGCGCTGGGCGATGCGGCGCACGTGGTGCATCCGCTGGCCGGCCAGGGCGTCAACCTCGGCCTGCGCGACGTGGCCGCGCTGCAGCGCTGGCTGGCGCCGTCGGCGCAGCGGCGTGGCCAGCCGCAGCTTTCACCGCAGCGGCTGCAGCGCTGGGCGCGTGAGCGCCGCAGCGACAACACGATCGCCGCCTACAGCTTCGATGGGATCAACCGGCTGTTCTCCAATGACGAACTGCACCTGACCCTGGCACGCGGCCGCGTGCTGGGTTGCACCGGCAAGCTGTCACCGCTGCTGCAGGTGTTCTGGAAGCGCGCGGCGGGGGTCTGACCGCCGCCTTCGAGGTGGGTGACCACCCGCGTGGTGGTGGGTGTTGACCCGCGTGGTGGGTGACGACCGTTGGTCGTCACAGCTCAACACTCACTCCAGCAACCACCCGGCCAGGTCATCACGATCCAGCTTGCCGCGGCGTTTCACGTCCAGCGAAATGAACTCATCAGCCAGCGATGGATTGGCCTGCGCCTCGTCACGACTGATGTAGCCGTCCGCGTCGACGTCCAGTTCGGCGAAGTGGATCCGGTACTGGCCGGCGGCACTGGACGGCGTCAGCGAACGCACCGTCACCGGCGTCTCGCCCAGCGGCACTCCGATGTCCACGCTGCCGGTCACCCGGCCGGCGGACAGCTCCTGCGCACGCACCACGCCGCCGTCATCGCGCAGCGGCTGGCTCTGCGCGGGGGCGGGACGCGGCTGTTGCGCGACTGCGGCCGCGCTGGCGAGCAGCAGGAGGAAAAAGTAGAGGCGGGGTGACGACGACATCAGCGAACTCCGGACAGTCCAGGCAGCATGCGCGCCGAATCTGAAAGCTGCCATTGCGCGCAGCCGCCATAGTCTCACGAACGCCAATCAGCAGGAATTATTGAAGATGTACGTGAGCGACTGGGCCACGAACGCGAGCAACGCGCTTTGGAGGTTGTTCCACCCCGCTCGGGCGGACCGGGTGGACACGGCCCTTCGCATCGCGAACGGAAAAGACCTGGAGCGCGAGCCGCTGGCCGTCCTGCTCCGCGCGGTCAGGAACGCTGAATGCCTGCGCGTTGATGCGGGATCCAGCTCGCCTGCTTGCTCGCTTGGAGCTCATGCGAGCGGACACAAGCCATTGTCACCGTTGATGGTGGTTGACGCGGTACAAGCGCTCAAGCAGGAGGAGAGCGGGAGGTTGGAGTCCCTGCTACGGAACAGCGGAGGTACGCGGCCAGGGAGTACCCATGCAGGACAGATCAACGCGACCCGCGAGGTGATCGCTGCGGCGCGGCAGTTCAGCTGGGCAGTGCGCGTGGCGGCGTCTGCCGCGCAGGGCGGCACGCCGTGAGCTTTGCGGTAAAGGGCTGCTTGGCCCCCCTGCGTGCGCTGCAGCGCCATTGGCCCGGCACGAGCTGCCGAGCCGCCGAGCCGCTGGATGCGGGAACCTGGAAAGCGGTTGAGAGCGTGCTGATCACGGTGGCCAATGCCAGCGACGCCGGCCTGATGCCCTCCCGCCGGGCACAGAAACTGCACGATCGGCTGCAGTGCGAGCAGCTGCAGGAAACGGCGCGGCCGATGAGCCGGCGCAAGCTGGCGTGCAGTCTGGAGCGCCTGCAGGGAGAGTATGAAGCCAAGCGCAGCGAGCTGCGGGTATCGGGACTGCGCTGGTCGAAGGACTGGATGATGGGCGTGGAAAACTACGATGCCGACGCGCTCGCCCGGGTGTACGCGCGTATCGAGGCGGCATCGGCCGTCATCAACAGTGCAGGCGCGGCGCGCGCCGAAATGGAGCTGCCACGCGCGCGTCCCGCGTCCTGGTGACGCAGGTGCCCGAACCGCGCCGGCATGCGCGGACCGGGCGGCTCAGCGCAGTGGGGATGCCAGCACGGTGATTTCTTCGCGATCGTGGTAAAGCTGCTTGGCGCGCACGGTCAGCGACTTGCCGGCCTGTTCCTCGAACAGTTCCAGGCACAGGCGGGTTTCATCCCAGCGCTTCTTCATCGGCAGTTTCAGGTTGAAGATGGCGTGCTTGCACCAGCCTTCGCGGAACCAGGTCGCCATGCGCTCGGCCACCCGGCGCGGCTGCTCCACCATGTCGCAGACCATCCAGTCCAGCGACTGTTCGGGCGACCAGTGGAAGCCATCGGCACGCAGGTGTTCGACCAGTCCAGTGTCCAGCACGTGTTGGCGCAGCGGACCGTTGTCGATGCTCAGCACCCGCAGGTGCTGGCGGGTCAGTACCCAGGTCCAGCCGCCCGGTGCGGCGCCGAGATCGGCCGCGCGCATGCCGGGTTTCATCAGCGCTTCGCGTTCTTCGGTGGTGAGCAGCGTCAGCAGGGCCTCTTCCAGCTTCAGCGCGGAGCGCGAAGGTGCGTCCGGCAGCAGCTTCAGGCGCGGTATTCCCAGCGCCCACGGGGCACTGTCGGCGGGTGCAGCGACGCAGACGAAGGCATGGGTGCCGTCGACGAACACCACGTGCAGGCGCGGCAGCTTCTCGTTCGGCTTGTCGGTCAGCTTGCCGGCCTTGCGCAACGCCGGACGCAGCGCGTTGCCGAACGCACGCGACAGCCCGGACAGCGGCTTGCCGGCGTCCGAATCGGGATGTTCCACCCACAGGTCGCCAAAGCGCGGTGCATCGCCCAGTACCGCCAGCATCGGGGTGATGCGGTCGGCCGGATCCAGCTGCGGCAGTTCCGCCAGTACCACCAGCTTCTGCCGCGCGAAGATCAGCTCGCGCCAGGACAGCATGCGGCTGAGCGCGGCGGCTTCGTCGCACATGAAAAGCACGTAGCCATCATTGCGCTGGGTACGCGCATAGCCGGCGAAACCGAACTCGCCCGCGCGCGCGGTCAGTTCGCCCGCCAGTTCGGGTTCGAAGCCCTGGCGGCACAGGCACAGCAGGCCTATCCCTGCCGTGGCAGCAGACGTATCAGTAGCGGGCGCCATCGGCTTCTCCATAAGCGCGCAGCACGGCGCGCGCGTCGTCGCGGTTGAGGCCCTGCACCACCTCGATACCGCGCTTGTTGAGCTCACCCACCCAGTCCGCCGGCAGCGGGCCTTCGTCGAACGGGGTCAGTTCTTCCACGTCGGCCGCACTGGCGCCGATCAGCAGCCGATCGATGCCGGCCCATACGGTGGCGCCGTAGCACTGGCAGCAGGGCTGGGACGACGTCGCCAGCGTGATCGGGAACAGCACATCGTTCAGTCGCGGGGTCTGCAGGCGCTGCTGGGCCAGCATGTAGGCCATGTTCTCGGCGTGCGCCAGCGACGTGTTGTGGGGCATCACGCGGTTCACGCCCACGGCGATGACCTGGTCATCCGGGCCGAACACCACCGCGCCGAACGGGCCGCCACTGGCATGCTCGACGTTCGACCTGGACAGCGCGATGGCCAGCGCGACCTTGGCCTCGTCGCCGGGATAGCGCTGATCCAGGTCGATCTGGTCATGGATCCAGGCGGGAAGGGTCAGGTGGACTTGCGCATACAGCATCGCGGGGTGCCTCTCATCGGATTACGGGGGTGGAACACAACAGCAGCCGCGCGCAGTGTAGCCCGCGTCCGATGAAGCGGACGGGCAGGGGCGGCAGGCAGCGATGGCGCGCGGGGGTGGCCGCGCGCGCAGGATGTCGGGGTCAGGCCGACCAGGTATCGCGCAGGGTCACGCTGCGGTTGAACACCGGGCGGGTCGCGGTGTGGTCGCGGCGATCGGCCACGAAGTAGCCGGTGCGTTCGAACTGGAAGGACAGCTCCGGCGGCGCGATGGCGGCGGCGGGCTCGACGTAACCGGTCACGGTGCGGCGCGATTCCGGATTCAGGTAGTCGCGGTAGGTCTTGCCTTCCGATTCGTCGTCCGGGTCGGCGACCGAGAACAGGCGGTCGTACAGGCGCACTTCGGCCGGCACCGCATGCACGGCGCTGACCCAATGGATGGTGCCCTTGACCTTGCGGTTGGCGCCTTCCATGCCCGGACGCGATTCCGGATCCAGCCAGCCGCGCAGTTCGGTGATGGTGCCGTCGGCATCCTTGACCACTTCATCGCAGCGGATGATGCCGGCACCGCGCAGGCGCACTTCGCCACCCGGCAGCAGGCGCTTGAAGCCCTTCGGCGGCACTTCGGCGAAGTCTTCGCGCTCGATCCACAGTTCGCGCGAGAACGGCACGTTGCGGGTGCCGAACGACTCGTCCTTCGGGTGGTTGCTGAAGGTCAGCGATTCTTCATGGCCTTCCGGCAGGTTGACCAGCACCAGCTTGACCGGGTCGATCACCGCCATGCGGCGCGCCGCAGCGCTGTCCAGGTCTTCGCGCAGCGCGCCTTCCAGCACGCTGAAATCGATCTGCGAATTCTGCTTGCTGATGCCCACGCGTTCGGCGAACAGGCGCATCGCCGCCGGCGTGTAACCACGACGACGCAGGCCCTGCAGGGTCGGCATGCGCGGGTCGTCCCAGCCGTCCACCAGCTGTTCGGTGACCAGCGCCATCAGCTTGCGCTTGCTCATCACCGTGTAGTTGATGTTCAGGCGCGAGAACTCGATCTGGCGCGGCTTGGCCGCTTCACGCGGCAGCCCGGCATCGACCAGCGGCGCGGTCAGCGCATCGTCATGCGCGAAGTCCACGTTGTCCACGCACCAGTCATACAGCGGCCGGTGGTCTTCGAATTCCAGCGTGCACAGCGAATGGGTGATGCCTTCCAGCGAATCGCCGAGCGCATGGGCGAAGTCGTACATGGGGTAGATCGGCCAGTCCGAACCGGTGTTCTGGTGCTCGACGTGCTTGATGCGGTACAGCGCCGGATCGCGCAGGTTGATGTTGCCGCTGGCCATGTCGATCTTCGCGCGCACGGTGCGTGCACCGTCCGGGAACTCGCCGGCGCGCATGCGCGCGAACAGGTCCAGGTTTTCTTCCACGCTGCGCTCGCGGTAGGGCGAGGGACGGCCGGGTTCGGTCAGGGTGCCGCGGTAGGCGCGCACTTCTTCGGCCGACAGGTCGCACACGTAGGCCTTGCCGTCGCGGATCAGCTTCTGCGCGGCCAGGTAATAGGCCTGGAAGTAGTCCGAGGCATGCCGCAGCTCGTTCCATTCAAAGCCCAGCCAGCGCACGTCGTCCTGGATGGCGGCCACGTACTCGGGGTCTTCCTTGGCCGGGTTGGTGTCGTCGAAGCGCAGGTTGCAGACGCCGCCGAACTCGCCGGCGATGCCGAAGTTCAGGCAGATCGATTTGGCATGGCCGATGTGCAGGTAGCCGTTGGGTTCGGGCGGGAAGCGGGTCTTGATCGCCTGGTGCTTGCCGCTGGCCAGGTCCTCGCGCACGATCTGGCGGATGAAATCGCGCTTCTCGGGGCTGTCGACGGGGGTCTCGGGGCTGGCAGGGGTGTGCTCGGACATGATGCGGCAATCAAGGGCAGAAAGACCGCCAGTCTAGCGTGTCGGGGGCTGGCTTGCCCGGTGCGGCTGCAGGCAGCGGTCCGTACATCGGGGCGCGCGTATGCTGGCAGCCAGCCTCCGAGGAGATGCCATGCACATCGTATACAAGGCCGACAACCTGTTTGACGCGCATCTGGTCAAGCACGCGCTGGAGGATGCGGGCATTCCTGCCTTCGTGTTCGGCGAATCGCTGCTCGGCGGGATGGGTGAGCTGCCACTGTTCGGCGTGCTGCGGGTGGCCATCCCCGAGGCGGCACGGCCGGAAGCTGAAGCGATCGTTGCCGGACTGGACTTGGGCCCTGCCCCTGGCGACCCCATTTCAGACACAGACGATCTTGCCGGACAGCCGGCCTAGGAGCACCACATGTTGGGACTTGGTAACGGCATCCTCGGCATCGGGGCCTTCAAGCAGCGCCTGCCGCGTCCGGAAGAGGCCCTGCCGGGCCGCGACCAGCCGCTGCCGCTGCACAGCAACCAGCACTTCGTGAACAGCCATCCGCTGAAGGACCGGTTCGCCGGGTTCGAGCGGATCCGCTTCGCGCTGGGCTGCTTCTGGGGCGCCGAGCGCAAGTTCTGGACGCTGCCGGGGGTGTACAGCACCTCGGTCGGTTATGCCGGTGGCGTAACGCCGAATCCGACCTACGAAGAGGTGTGTTCCGGGCTCACCGGCCACACCGAGGTGGTGGAGGTGGTGTTCGACCCGAAGCTGGTCAGCGTGGCGCAGCTGCTGCAGGTGTTCTGGGAAAGCCACGACCCGACCCAGGGCATGCGCCAGGGCAACGACACCGGCACCCAGTACCGTTCGGCGATCCACTGCCTGACCGAGGCCGAGTACGCCGCGGCGGTGGCCAGCCGGGATGCGTATGCGGTGCAGTTGCAGGCGGCCGGTTACGGGCCGATCACCACCGAGATCGTGTACCCGGCACCGGAGTATTACTACGCCGAGGACTACCACCAGCAGTACCTGGCGAAGAATCCGAATGGTTACTGCGGTATCGGCGGCACCGGTGTGAGCTGCCCGATCGGGTTGCCGCCTGCGGCGGGCTGAGGCTTTTCAGTCAACGTCAACGTCAACGTCAAAAGCGTGCAGGGCTGCGGGTTGGTGGGGCGGGGTGGCTGTGCAGGACACGCCGTGAATCCGTCCATGGAGGCTCGCTTTTCGCATCCCTGCGAAAAGACGGTCCTGCACAGCCACCCCGCCCCCCTTCGACAGGTCCATGGCGGCCCTGGAAAATGCGGTGGGTTGGAAGGGTGGGAGGAAGATGGGGTCAGAGTCCTTTCGCTACGCGAAAGGACTCTGACCCCTGCCTTTATTTCTTTCATTACGCGGGTGGCGGCCACCGGGACCTGTCAGGGGGCCGGGCGGGGAGGCTATGCGGGGCCTTGAGCGGCAGGAGCCGCGAAGAGCTACAGGGACGTACTTGCGCGTGCCCCGCATAGCCTCCCCGCCCGGCCCACCCCCAGCTGCGGCTTCAGACAACAGCCACCCGCGAGGGGGGCTCACCCGTTCGACCACCCCAACACCATCACAGCTCCGCGCGGATCCGTGCCCGCAGGCTGTCCAGATCCTTCGCGAACGCCTCGATCCCGGTCGCCAGCTTCTCCGTCGCCATCGGATCGGCAGCCAGGTCGGCGGCAAAGCGTGCCCCATCGATCGGTGCAGTCGCCACCGCTTCAGCGGAACCTGCGACCAGCGCGCGCGGCAGGTCGCCGTGCTCGGCATCCAGCTTTTCCAGCAGATCCGGTGAAATCGTCAGGCGATCGCAGCCGGCCAGCGCTTCGATCTGCGCAGTGGAACGGAACGAAGCGCCCATCACCACGGTCGGCGAACCGCGGCGCTTGAACTCGGCGTACACGCCGCGCACGAACACCACGCCGGGATCTTCATCGATGTTGGCCGGCGCCTGGCCGTTGGCCACGTACCAGTCCAGGATGCGGCCGACGAAGGGCGAGATCAGGAACGCACCGGCTTCGCTGCAGGCCAGGGCCTGGGTGGGATTGAAGATCAGCGTCAGGTTGCAGTCGATGCCTTCGGCCTGCAGCACGCGTGCCGCTTCGATGCCTTCCCAGGTCGCGGCGATCTTGATCAGGATCTTCTCGCGCGGCACGCCGGCGTCGGCGTACATCTGCACGAAGCGGCGCGCCTTGGCGATGGTGGCCTCGGTGTCATGCGACTTGTCCGCATCCACTTCGGTGGACACGCGGCCCGGCACCAGCGTGCTCAACAGCGTGCCGACACCGACGGTCAGGCGGTCCGCAACAGCGTTGACCACGCTTTCGCGGTCACCGCCCTGTGCGCGGCCCCAGGCCAGTTCGCGGGCGATCAGGTCCGCATAGACCGGCAGGTCCAGCGCCTTCTTCACCAGGGTCGGATTGGTCGTGCAATCGACCGGCTGCAGCCGCTTGATGGCGTCGTAATCACCAGTATCGGCGACCACCACGGAGAGGTCGCGCAGCTGGGCCAGTTTGGACGTGGTAGTGCTCATTGCAGCTCCATCAGTGCGGGCGCGCGTGGGGCGCAGCCGGGTAACAGGAATTCTTCAGAGGGCGTCGTCGTGCACCGCGGTGACGCGCAGCTTGAGCTTGCGTCCGCCGGGGGCATCCCAGTCGATGCTCTGGCCAATGGACAGGCCCAGCAATGCGGTACCGACCGGCGCCAGCACCGACACCTTGTGTTCGTCGACGTTCGCTTCGCGCGGGTAGACCAGGGTCAGGACGTGCTTCTCACCGGAGGTGGCATCTTCGCATTCAACGCGCGAGTGCATCTTGACGACGCCTTCGGGCATCTCGCCGGGCGCCTTCACGGCGGCGCGGGTCAGTTCGTCGGACAGCGCAGCGGCAGCCGGCAAGGCGCTTGCGGCGGGGGAATCCAGCAGGGCCTCCAGACGGGCCAGATCATGGGAAGAAACGGTAATGGACGGCGGCAGGCCGCTTGCGGTGGTCATGGGACTACTCCTTGAAAGGGACCATACAAAAGGCGGCACCAGTTGGCGCCGCCTGATTCTATTGTGGGGACAAACGGGGCAGGAATCGACCCACCCGCGCGCGCCGCCGTCTTCATTGTTCGGCTGCGGCTCAGCCCGGCAGTGCGCTGATGTCGCTTTCGGCTTGTCGTGAGGGCAGCAACGGCCCGCCCGACAACGTGAACAGGGAGACGGGAAGGTGCTTGAACTGGTCCGCCAGCTGCTCCAGGAACCCGTTCATCGCCGAGCTGCGTCGCCACGCCATGGCGATCCGGCGGCTTGGCGGATTGTCACCGACCAGGTCGAGCAGCCGGATGTTGTCCGAACGCGGAACCGGCGGCTTCACCGACAGCGTCGGCATCAAGGTGATGCCCACGTCGGCAGCGACCATCTGGCGCAGTGTCTCCAGGCTGGTGGCGCGGAACTCGGATTTCTCGTTGGCGCCGAACAGCCGGCAGACTTCCAGCGCCTGGTCGCGCAGGCAGTGGCCATCTTCCAGCAGCAGCAGGCGTTGTGCGGACAGCTCCTGTACATCCAGCTGGCGGCGGTTGGCCAGCGGATGCTGGGCCGACACGGCCAGCAGGAACGGTTCTTCGAACAGGAACTCGGTGTGCAGCTGGTCATCCAGCACCGGCAGCGCCAGCAGTGCGGCATCCAGCTTGCCTTCGCGCAGCCGGGCCAGCAGCACGTCGCTCTTTTCTTCAACCAGCAGCAGCTCCAGCTGCGGGAAGCGCTCGCGGATGCGTGGAATCACATGGGGCAGCAGGTAGGGCCCCAGCGTCGGGAAGATCCCCAGCCGGACCGCGCCGGCCTCCGGGTCGCGGCTGCGGCGCGCGGCTTCCTTCATCTGTTCCACTTCGGCCACGATGACGCGGGCCCGCGCGGCCGCATCCACGCCGGCGGGCGTCAGCATCACTTTGCGCGGCGCGCGTTCCACCAGCGGCAACCCCAGCTCTTCTTCCAGCTTGCGGATCTGGGTGGAAAGGGTGGGTTGGCTGACGAAACACGCCGTGGCGGCCTTGCCGAAATGGCGATGGTCGGCCAACGCCACCAGGTACTTCAGATCACGTAGGTTCATCCTGAGACCTCATTGGGTAGGGACCGGGACGGCGTGGCTTACCCAGCGGACATGCGGTGATCCCGGTGACCTGGGACCCTGTGTCAGGCAGCTTCGGCGACGGCACCGCTGCTCTTGGTCACGGACGAACGGATCAGGTGATCGAAGGCACTCAAGGCAGCCGTCGATCCTGCGCCCATGGCGATGATGATCTGCTTGTACGGTACGGTCGTGCAATCTCCGGCGGCAAACACTCCGGGAAGATTGGTCTGGCCGCGATCATCGATGACGATTTCACCTCGCGGCGAGAGGGTGATGACGTCAGTCAGGAATTCGGTATTGGGCAGCAGTCCTATTTGCACGAAGATGCCTTCCAGTTCCACCCGGTGCGAATCGCCGCCGATGCGGTCCTTGTAGACAAGCCCGGTCACTTTCTGCCCGTCGCCCAGGACTTCCGTGGTCTGTGCGCTGGTCAGCACGGTCACGTTGCCCAGGCTGTGCAGCTTGCGCTGCAGGACCTCGTCGGCACGCAGCCTGTCGTCGAATTCCAGCAGGGTGACGTGGGACACCAGGCCGGCCAGGTCGATCGCCGCTTCCACGCCGGAATTGCCGCCGCCCACCACCGCCACGCGCTTGCCCTTGAACAGCGGGCCATCGCAGTGCGGGCAGTACGCCACGCCCTTGTTGCGGTACTGGTCTTCACCGGGCACGTTCATCTGCCTCCAGCGCGCGCCAGTGGACAGGATCACGGTGCGCGACTTGAGCACCGCGCCGTTTTCCAGCTGCACCTGGACCAGGCCGTCGTCGCCGGCCGGCACCAGGCCGGTGGCACGCTGCAGGTTCATGATGTCCACGTCGTACTCGCGCACGTGCTGTTCCAGCGCCATGGCCATCTTCGGGCCTTCGGTTTCCTTCACCGAAACGAAGTTCTCGATCGCCATCGTGTCCAGCACCTGGCCGCCAAAACGCTCGGCAGCCACGCCGGTCCGGATGCCCTTGCGTGCGGCATAGATCGCCGCGGCCGCGCCGGCCGGACCGCCGCCCACCACCAGCACGTCGTAGGCCTCCTTGGTCGCCAGCTTGGCGGCATCGCGCTTGGCTGCACCGGTATCGAGCTTGGCCACCACCTGTTCCAGCGTCATCCGGCCCTGGTCGAACAGCTCACCGTTGAGGTAGACCGTGGGCACCGACATGATCTGGCGCTGCTCCACTTCATCCTGGAACAGGGCGCCGTCGATGGCCACGTGCTGGATGCGCGGGTTGAGTACGGCCGCCAGGTTCAGCGCCTGCACCACGTCCGGGCAGTTCTGGCAGGACAGTGAGAAATAGGTCTCGAACTTGTACTCGCCTTCCAGGTTCTGCACGGCCTCGATGACCTCGGCAGTGGCCTTGGACGGGTGGCCGCCGACCTGCAGCAGGGCCAGCACCAGCGAAGTGAACTCGTGGCCCATCGGCAGGCCGGCAAAGGTCAGGTGGATGTCCTGGCCCGGGCTGCCCAGGTCGAAGGAGGGCACCCGGCCGACGCCGTCGCGCAGCACGGTCAGGCTGATCTGGTCGGACAGGCCGTCAATGGTGGTCAGCAGCTCCAGCATCTCCTGCGCCTTGGCGCCGTCATCGGCACGCGCGGTGATCTGGATGGGGCGCGTCACGCGCTCCAGGTAGGTCTTCAGCTGCGACTGCAGGTTGGCGTCCAACATGGTCTTCTCCTGGCTTCAGGCAAAACGGGGGCGTGGCACCGCGACAGAGCGTAGCGGACCAGCAGGGGGTAGGGGTGAACCGAAGACAGCCGCAGGGGAAGGGGCTGGCGGCTGCTGGCATCAGCGGCTGGCTTCGGTTCACCCCCACGCCCGCGTGGGGCGGGCATGGGAGCAACGTGCAGCGTTTAGATCTTGCCGACCAGGTCCAGCGACGGGGTCAGGGTCTTCTCGCCTTCCTTCCACTTGGCCGGGCAGACCTGGTTCGGGTTGGCGGCGGTGAACTGGGCAGCCTTCAGCTTGCGAAGGGTCTCGGACACGTCACGGGCGATCTCGTTGGAGTGGATCTCCAGGGTCTTGATCACGCCTTCCGGGTTGATGACGAAGGTGCCACGCAGGGCCATGCCATCTTCCTGGATGTGCACGCCGAAGGCATTGGTCAGCTGGTGGGTCGGATCGCCGACCAGCGGGAACTGCGCCTTGCCGACGGCCGGCGAGGTTTCGTGCCAGATCTTGTGGGCGAAGTGCGAGTCGGTGGTGACGATGTAGACCTCGGCACCGGCCTTCTGGAACTCGGCGTAATGGTCAGCCGCGTCTTCGATTTCGGTCGGGCAGTTGAAGGTGAAAGCGGCCGGCATGAAGATCAGGACGGACCACTGGCCCTTCAGGGTACGGTCGGAAACCTTGATGAACTCGCCATTCAGGTACGCATTGGCTTCGAACGGCTGGATCTGGGTGTTGATCAGGGACATGGATATTCCTCTTGGGTGAAGGGGAGTGGGTCTAGCGACAGGACCTAGAGTACCGGCTTCAATTCAATAAGAACAATGCATTGATCGCATCTATCCAATAGGCTGTAACTATTAATAAAAAGGGGCGCCGTGTATAACGTCGCCGGGTTTTCCCGTCTTAACTCAATGGATTCGAGACTTTGCGTGCGTGATCGGGTCGGGCTCCTGATAGCCTCAGCCAATGCTGGGTGACGCTGCAGCTGAACGACGCGCATCGGCTCCGGTCCCGTGATGTCGCCGCGTGCCGGGTTCGTCGCGACGCCTTGGGCTAAGCTGCCGCCCCCACGCAAGGTCCTGACCATGAGCGCGCGACCCGACATGCTGATACGCGACCTGCTGGCTGACGCCGCAGCCCGGCTGGGCGGTGCGCAGGCCCGGCACGAGGCCGAGCTGTTGCTGCTGCATGCACTGCAGCGACCCCGCAGCTGGCTGTTCGCGCATGCCACGGATCCGCTCGGCCTGGCCGAGCGCGACAGCTTCTACGCACTGCTGGCGCGTCGCTTGGCAGGCGAACCGGTGGCCTACATCACTGGCCAGTGGGGCTTCTGGACGCTGCAGCTGGAGGTCACCCCGGCCACCCTGATCCCGCGGCCGGAAACCGAGTTGCTGGTCGAACAGGCGCTGGCGCGGCTGCCTGCGGATCAGCCATGCACGATCGCCGATCTCGGCACCGGCAGCGGCGCCGTCGCACTGGCGCTGGCCAGTGAACGCCCCCTCGCACAGGTGCTGGCGACCGATTTCAGTGCCGAGGCGCTGGCGGTGGCCACGCGCAATGCCGCGCGCAACACGGTGGCCAACGTGGCGTTCGCGCAGGGAGCCTGGTATGCGCCGCTGCAGGGACGCCGCTTTGACCTGATCGCCAGCAATCCGCCCTACATCGCCAGCGACGATCCGCACCTTGCGCGCGGTGACCTGCGCTTCGAACCTGCGACCGCGCTGGCCTCCGGACACGACGGGCTGGATGACATCCGGCTGATCGCCGATGGGGCGACCGCCCACCTGCTGCCCGGTGGCTGGCTGCTGCTGGAACATGGCTGGGACCAGGGCGCGGCGATCCGCGCGCTGCTGCAGCAGGCGGGCTTGAATGAAGTGGAAACGGTGCAGGACCTGGAGCAGCGCGACCGGGTCACGCTGGGCCGGCGACCGGCCTAGAATGAGGGCTCTGTCCTGCCGCGCGCGGGGCATCACCACGGAGCTGCAAGCATGCGTACGCTGTACCCCGCCATCACCCCCTACGACGTCGGCACCCTGAAAGTCGATGACCGCCACACGCTGTACTTCGAACAGTGCGGCAACCCGGACGGCAAGCCGGTGGTGATGTTGCACGGTGGGCCGGGCGGCGGCTGCAGCGACAAGATGCGCCAGTTCCACGACCCGGCCAAGTACCGCATCATCCTGTTCGACCAGCGCGGTGCCGGGCGGTCCACCCCGCACGCGGACCTGGTGGACAACACCACCTGGGACCTGGTGGCCGATATCGAAAAACTGCGCGAACACCTGTCGGTGGATCGCTGGCAGGTGTTCGGCGGCAGCTGGGGTTCCACACTGGCGCTGGCGTATGCCGAAACCCATCCGCAGCGGGTGACCGAACTGGTGCTGCGCGGCATCTTCATGCTGCGCCGCTGGGAACTGGAATGGTTCTACCAGGAAGGCGCCAATCGCCTGTTCCCGGATGCGTGGGAGCATTACCTCAAGCCGATCCCGACCGTCGAGCGCCACGACCTGATTTCCGCCTTCCATCGTCGCCTGACCAGCGAAGACGAAGCCACCCGGCTGGCCGCGGCCAAGGCCTGGAGCGTGTGGGAAGGGGCCACCAGCTTCCTGCATGTGGACGATGACTTCGTCAACAGCCATGAAGATCCGCAGTTCGCGCTCGCCTTCGCGCGCATCGAAAACCACTACTTCGTCAACGGTGGCTTCTTCGAGGTGGAAGACCAGCTGCTGCGTGATGCGCACCGCATCGCCGACATCCCCGGGGTGATCGTGCACGGCCGCTACGACGTGGTGTGCCCGCTGGCCAACGCGTGGGAGCTGAGCAAGGCCTGGCCGAAGGCGAAGCTGGAGATCAGCCCGGCCTCCGGCCATTCCGCGTTCGAAGCCGAGAACGTGGACGCGCTGGTGCGCGCGACCGATTCGTTCGCCTGAACCCGCCCCGGTAGTGACGGCCGCTGGCCGTCAGACAGCAACGGTAGTGACGGCCGCTGGCCGTGAGACAGCAACGGTAGTGACGGCCGCTGGCCGTCACCTGCACCAGGTGGGTGACCGTCCCCGACCCGGTGGGTGACGACCGCTGGTCGTCACCGCGTGCAAGTCCCCACCCGACGCAATCGATCCGGAACCAGTAGATAACTGACCCCTACTTTCGCGTTTCCCTGAGCGATGCAGTTCAATAAAAAACGATTGAACACTGCCCAAGTGCGGAACCGCGCACAGTGTTGAAGGAAGTGATCGACTGACAGCGCTGCGCGAGCCGCAGCATCACCTCCTCAGCTTCGCGCAGATAAGCGCTCGGGGAGGTTGTCATGGGTACACCGGAACGTTGCTCGGTTCGGATGGCGCTTGCACTCGCGCTGTGCATAGCCGCTGGCCCGGCAGATGCCATCGAGCACTATCTGGAGTACAGGAAGCAGGTGGAGACAGCGCAGAAGCTGTCCACGCTCAAGGACGATCTCTTCGGCGAGAACGTAAGCCTCTACAATGGTAAAACCGAGTTCGCCAACGTCGATATCGACGTTCCGGGTAATAGCGCGCTGCCGGTGCAACTCAGAAGACGCTTCAGCATAGAGCTGGACCTGATAGGCAGCACCAGCTTCAACGCCAATATCGACGGCGTAGGCGGATGGGAGATTGACGTACCCAGCATCTCTGGAAATTTTCCCAATTCCGGCTGGCCCGATGACCGCTGTACGGGAACGATGGTGCCCGGCCACCCTCCCATCTTCCAGCTGACCGAGATATGGCAAGGCAATATCGTCCATATCCCGGGCGACGGCGACCGGGCGCTGCTGGGTGCGCTTCCATCCACTCCAGTGCCGGCAGACGGGGTCCAGCGTAAATGGACGACGGCTCAACGCGATGCGATCGACTGCATCCCCATGAAGAGCGGCCTCACGGGGGAAGGCTTCAGGCTGAAGACGACCAAGGGAATCGTCTATCACTTTGATACCGCGACCAGTCGCCTGGCGGGCACCATGGAGAAGTCGACTGGCGTGGGCCACCGTGCACGCGTAGGTCGCGTACGACGTTACCTGCTGGCCAGCCGGGTAGAGGATCGCTTCGGAAACTGGGTTCAGTACGAATACAACAGCCGGGGCCGGCCCGTTCGGATATGGTCCAACGATGGCCGCGATATCGTGCTTGTGTACGAAGGCGAGCACTTGGCATACGCATCGTCGTCAGGACGGACGTGGCGATACCGGTACGGCACCGTGGAAGAGGCCGTCAGGCTTACCGAAGTCGTCCTGCCCGACGACTCGAAATGGACCTACTCCTACTCCACAGCCCTGAGGGTGCAAGTAGGGCAGTGGGACGGACATTCAAGGCCGGATTGCAGGGAGCAGCCGCCCGAGGCGGCAGGGGAGCTCACGCTGCAGATTGGCCATCCCTCAGGTGCGACAGGCACGTTCTATCTGAAGAATCTGCGTCACGGGCGCAGCGGCCTGCACATAAGCGAATGCGCCCAGCGCATCATCTCCGACAATGCAGGAACCCGGATTTACTACGAACTGCGCACGCCCTTTTTCTTCGACGTCGTTTCGTTGCTCAACAAGACGATCACCGGTCCCGGCATTCGAGCGCCATTGGTCTGGAGCTATCGGTACGGCGCGGGCCTGGAGAAACTATGGGGCTCAATCGGACAACCCGCAGAATACCCTTGCACCACGTGCAAACAGCACAAGACCGCCATAGTCACCAATCCAGATGGAACATCGACCCACTACATCTACGGCGCCCAATATGCATTGAACGAAGGGCGGCTGCTGGGAACTCGCGTCGTGGCTGCCGATGGCACGACCCTACAGTCCCGCAACTCGCTGTACATGACCAATGAAGAGGCGGCCGCGCAGGCCTTTGCACCTGTCTACGGACTCATCCTTCATGGCGATGACCCCAGCACGGCCCAGGTCAGGCCCATCGTCGCCGAAGGAATCGAGCGGGAATCGACGCTATACCAACGTAGCCTGTTGGAGTTTGACGCCTTGGCGCGGCCGACTCGCAGTAATCACAAGGGACCAAGCGGTGACCGCAGTGATCGGGTTCTCTACCACGACGACCGGGTTGCGTGGGTGCTGGGTCAGACGGCGTCAGTCACCAATGAGGACACAGGCAGTGTCGTCGAACGGACAGTCTTTGATTCACTGAGTCGACCGATTGAGGAGTGGGCCCACGAGCGGTTGGTCCAGCGGATGGCGTACCACGCAGATGGAATGCCAGCCTCGGCCACCGATGCGAGGGGCAACGCGACCCATCTCTCTGGGTGGCGGCGAGGTACCCCTGGCTTGATCCGATTCGCAGACGGCGCCTCGCAATCGGCGGTGATCGATGACAACGGCTGGCTCAAGGAAGTCATCAATGAACTCGGTGCGATCACACGCTATGAGCATGACGCTCTGGGTCGAATCACGCGCATCGGGTGGTCAGGAGACGAGGATGTCGAATGGACGCCCAGCACACTTCGATTCGAGCAGATCCATGCCGAGGAGCACGGCATCGCAGCCGGACACTGGCGCAGCACGGTAGTCCAGGGAAACTCAGTGCATGCCACCTACTACGATGCTTTGTGGCGCCCGCTGCTGACCGAGGCTTACGACGCCGCTGCACAGACCGAAACGCAACGTTGGCAGCGCTTCGACTACGATGAGGCAGGTCGTCAGATATTTGCTTCCTATCTGGCAGCTTCACCCTCGGTCAGCACCGGGGTGTGGACGAGCCACGACCCCCTTGGGCGCGCCCGCTCCGTTTCAAATGACTCCGAACAGGGAGTGCTGACGACCACCACCGACTATCTGCCGGGGGGAAGAACGCGCGTGACCTCGCCGCGCGGCTTCAGCACAGTGACGACTTTCATGGCCTTCAGTGAGCCCACTTACAATGCTCCGCTGCGGATAGAGCAGCCGGAAGGTGTCGTCACCGAGATCGCACGGGATGTCTTTGGCCAACCGAGCAGCATTGTCCGCAGAAACCTCGACGGCAGCACCCAGTTACGAAGAAGCTACGTCCAGAATCGCGAACGCCAGGTCTGCAAAATCATCGAGCCCGAAACTGGCGCAACACTGTTTGCCTACGATGCGGCAGGTAATGTCGCATGGGACGCGCAGGGGCTCGATCTGCCTTCAACGGATTCCTGCAACGAGGACTCGGATCAGCTTCAGGGAAAGAGGATTTTCAGAACGTGGGACGCGAGAAACCGACTGAGCAGCGTGAGGTTCCCCGACGGATCGGGTGATCAGGACTGGGTATACACGGCCGACGGGCTGGTGGAACGCGTGGTTACACGCAGTGCCAATGACGAAGGGTTGGTCACCAACACGTTTGCTTACAACACGCGTGGCCTGCTTGTGCACGAAACCGCGACCGATGCCGCTGTCGGTTTGCAATCGCTTGGTTATCGCTACAACGCGTTGGGCGCGCTCGCGGGGATCACCTACCCCAGTGGAGCAGAAGTCGATTACGCACCGAATGCCCTTGGCCAGCCTACGCGAGCGGGCACGTACGTATCAGGCGTCCGCTATCACCCTGGCGGAGGCATGAAAGATTTTACATACGGTAACGGCATTGTGCATTCAATGGAAACCAATGCACGGCAGATGCCTTCGCGCGTGGTCGATTCCCACGGTGCGATTGATGTGCAATACGAATACGACGTCGACGGCAACCCGTCTGCCATCCTCGATATCCGCGACGCGACCAGAACACGTACCCTGACGTACGACGGCCGTGGCCGTCTCATCACTGCAGCATCCCCTTCATTTGGCGGGGCAGGTGTATTCAACTACGGGTATGACGCGCTGGACAATCTTCGCGCCGCCAGGTTGGACGGTGGCAGGCACTACGACTATGACTACGACGCGCGTAATCGCCTGACGAACATTCGAAACAAACGTGGCGAAACCATCATTGGTCTGAATTATGATGCGCGCGGAAATTTGAGAAGACGAAATGCCGTCGGTTACATGTTCGATACCGGAAACCGGCTGCGCGGGATAGAGCGGGCGGAGCAGTACCGCTACGACGCGCACGGCCGCCGGATACTGTCTTGGCAGCCGGAGACCGGAGCTTGGGTCCGGTCACTCTATGGAAATGATGGTGTGCTACGCCGCAGGGACGACTGGAGTACCGGCAGCAGTACCGAGTACGTAACGCTCAATGGCAGTCTGGTCGCAGAAGTGACACGGGTTGTTGTGCCATTGACGCCGCAGCTCTCGCTGCCGGACTACAGTGCCGACGGCAATTATGAAGCGACATGGACGGCGCCTGCCGGGGCCACGCGCTATCAGTTGCGGGAACAGATCGGCGGCGGTGCCTGGAATACCGTGCTGGACGGGGCGGATCGCCGTTGGGCGGTGGTCAGTCGGCCAACCGCCGTTTATGGCTACGAAGTGCGCGCCTGCAGTCCGGGGGGCTGCAGTCCATGGAGTCCTACGGCCTCGGTTGTGGTGCAGTTGGCGCCAACAGATGCGACGAGCATCAGTCTGCGAAGCGAGGCGGCCAACGGAATCTATGTAGTCAGCTGGACGGGCGTAGCGGGCGCCACTACCTACACGCTGGAGGAGCGCAGCGGGGCTTTTGACCCTTGGCGTGTAGTCCTGTCGTCCGCCGACACGGCCAAGGAATATAGCGGAAAGCCGGCTGGCAGATATGACTATCGGGTCCAAGGCTGCAATCGTTCGGGGTGCGGGCCTTGGTCCCACATTGCGACGACCGTGGTTCTCTACCCTCCGGCTGGCGCACCCACGCTGGCAGCCATTCCAAAAAATCTGACCGGTACGTTTGCCGTCACTTGGAGTGAAGCCCGCGGCGCTGACAGCTACGCGCTGGAGGAGAGCGTAGCCGGCGGTCCATGGGTGCAGGTGGCTTCGGGGGCGATACATCAACAAACCTTCCACGACAAGCCGAGCGGCCGCTACGCCTATCGGGCGCGTGGAAACAATAAAGCGGGCTGGGGACCGTACTCGGCGCCGATTGAAGTGTCGGTCGTCCGAACGCCCGCAGCGCCGACGATCAGTGCGCCAGGGCATAGCGGGGACGGAAGTTACGTCATCAGCTGGTCAGCCGTACCGTTCGCGGTTACTTACGAGGTGCTCGAACGTCGCGATGGCGGCCCTTGGTCGCGCGTGTATACCACCGTCTCTACCCAGGCGCCCCGCAGCGGGATGGGCTTCGGGACCTATGACTATCAGGTGCGCTCCTGCAATGAGGCCGGTTGTGGGGCGTTCTCCAATCTCCTGCAGGTCAGGTCGGTACCGCCGCCGCGCACGCCGACAATCCAGAAATCACTGCAGACGCGGTGGACGTGTGCTGGCAAGGTCAAGGTCGCCTGCCAGATCGAATGGAAAGCGGAATTGGGCGCATCGCGCTATGAAGTGCGCTCCACTCCTGAGCGGGTCGTCTATTCCGGGCCGGATACCAGCGTTTCCAAGGCGCACTCCAGCATCTATTGCGCGCCGACACACATCATCAGGGCCTGCAATGAGACTGGCTGCTCCGCAGACAGTGCACCCTTTGCGCAGGGGCTGCTGGACTTGGGCGAGGCGGGGATTCCGCGGCGCATCCCTGCACCAGGCGTCGTCGATTCCGATCAACCGGGCTTGGAAGGCCGCGGTGCGGCCGCTTGGCCTTCGTGTCCTGCCGGATGAGCGTGGCGAGGCATGTGAGTTCCTGTTGCAGGTAAACGCGGGGGAGGTAGGGCGATGAAGATCTTCAAGTGGCTGGTGTCAGCAGCGCTGATGGCGGCATCTGCCGTCGGGGGGGCGCAGACCCACGAAACCGTGCGGTACATCCATACCGATGCGCTGGGTTCGCCGGTCGCGATCAGTGACTCAGCCGGCACGGTCGTCGAGCGGTTCGATTACGAGCCCTACGGCGCGGCGATCGGCCAAGGCAGGGCCGAACAGCCTTCCTATACCGGTCACGTAGCAGACAGCGCGACCGGGCTGCTCTACATGCAGCAGCGTTACTACGATCCGGAGCTGGGTGTCTTCATCAGCACCGACCCGATCGGCGTTGATGGAACCGCGGCGGGAAACTTCTGCCGATACTGCTACGCGGCAAACAGCCCGTACGCGTTTACTGACCCTGATGGCCGTCTCGCAGATACGCTGGTGGACATCGGCCTGCTTGCGTATGACGCCTACAAGATAGCGCGCGAAGGCGCTACGCCCGAAAATATGGCCGCGCTTGCGGCAGATGCGGCGGCGACGGCGGTACCGTTTGTGACCGGTGCCGGGGTGGTGGTCAGGGCGGGAAGCCAAGCGACGACGGCGAGCAGGCGAGCTGAGACGTTGGCGAAGAATGTTCAAGCTGGAGCAGGAGCGGAGCAGAAGACGAGTGCGAAGTATGGCAAAAGGGTGGCAGGTACCCAAGTTACGTTCGTAACATCTACCGGCATGCGCCCTCGTGTTGACTTCGTGCTGAAGGAATGGCCTCTCCGCCTCGTTGAATCGAAAGCAGGAGATGCCAGGCTGTCGCCAGCTCAGAGGTCGCTTCAGGCGGATGTCGCTGCTGGCAGGGCAGTGACGCCGGTTGGCCGGAATGCCGAGAAGGCTGGTCTGAAACCTGGCGAGAAAGTCACGCCTAGATTCTTCACATTGGAGAGATGGAAATGAACGGAAAGTTCAAGCGCCGCGTACTTGATTCATGCGAGGCGGCGTTGGTGAGGCACGGATTCAGGCGGGTCCGCATGCACACCATTGCCTTGGATATAGTGCCAGATTTCCAGGGTTGGGTAGGACTCAATAGCGGGCTTTATCTCGACAATGTGACAATCACGCCGGCATTGGGCATTCATTGCGCTCCTCTTATGCGACTTTGCTGCGCTCTGAAGGAGAAGCCTTACAAGATATCTGAGAGTGCGACTTTCGCGTACAGCCTGAGCACCATAAAGAGGGACGTCGAGCCCTTCATCTTCATGTCAGAAGAAGATGTGGTCCGCGTGGCGGAGAGGCTCGCATCGACCATCGCGCAGTGCGCTCCCTTCATGCGTGACTTCGCGAGCTATGAAGCGATTGCTTCCATCTCGGAGACGCGGAGCGCTATGCTTGGCGGCTACCCCGAGCAGGCTGCTGTTGCGCTGTATCTGATGGGGAGAGCAGATGAAGCCCGCGCTTGGTTGGCTAAGCAGTTGGAACGCTTCAGCGCGATGGAACCTGCAACCTCCGAGCCCTTTGAGCGATTTGCTACGAAGCTTCTGCACCTCATCGATACGCAGGGCATATCAGCTTTGGCATCGGGGTCGTCAAGTTCTTACTTAGAACAGCGATGGAAGTACCTGCGAGAGGCGTTCCTATGATTCGCATCTGGGTGTCCGGCAGTGACAGGCGCAGCGTTTTCCCGCCCAGTGCGGGGCAGGTATGAACAGCAAATTTCGGCGTCGTGTACTCGATGCTTGCGAAGCGGCGCTGGTGCGGCACGGATTCAGGCGTGTTCGCATGCACACGATCGCCTTGGACCTAGTGCCGGATTTTCAGGGTTGGGTTGGACTCAACAGTGGGCTGTACATGGATTGTGTTCGTGTGACGCCTTCGATTGGGATTCACTGCGTCCCTATGGAACGCTTGATCTCTCGTATTGATGAGGGGCCGTACACAATATCCAATAGCGCGTCGTTCGCTTACACGCTCTCCGATCTGAGGGGAGGCGTTGCGCCATTTGTCTTTGACTCGGAGGAAAGCCTGGCTTCCGAGGCGGAGAGGCTCGCATCGGTCATTGCGGAATGCGGGATTCCGTTGATGCGTGACTTCGCCAACTATGAGGCGCTAGTTTCAGTCTGCAAGGCGCGCAGCGGAATACTTGGCGGCTACCCCGAGAAGGCTGCAGCTGCGCTGTATCTAATGGGGCGATCGGACGAGGCGAGGAAATGGTTGGATATGCAGCGCGAGCCATTTCGTCTTGATGACGCTCCGGCGTGGCAGCCGTTCGAGACGTTTGCCGCCAAACTTCGCCAGATTATGGATGAGGAGGAGATTCCGTTTCCGATTTCGGTGTCCCCCAGCAGCTACTACGACAAGCGATGGGACTATCTGCGTGAGGCAGACGTTCGAAATCATGGATGGGCATTGGAGCGTCAGGCGGAGCGGATGGAAAGGTATAGAAGCGGGATCAACAGCTGATCTGCACTGATTGACCATTGCCATTGGCGAGCAGTTGAATGATAACGGACGGATGGGAATGAACGGAAAGTTCAAACGTCGCGTACTTGATGCATGCGAGGCGGCGCTGGTGAGACATGGATTCAGGCGGGTGCGGTTGCATACCATCGCTCTGGATATATCGCCAGATTTTCAGGGCTGGGTTGGCCTGAACACTGGCCTCTATGGCGATAGAGTGCGCGTCACGCCAGCTGTAGGCGTACATTGCGTGCCGCTGATGCGGCTGATCTGCAGTCTAGAAAAGCGGCATTACAAAGTCTCGGAGATTACAACATTTGCGTTTTCGTTGAACACCATCAAGAAAGGTATCGATCCGTTCAATTTCATGTCGGAAGCAGACCTGGAGCATGAATCGGAGCGTCTTGCATCGTTCGTCGAGCAGTACGTCCCATTGATGCGCGATTTCTCTAGCTACGAGGCCGTTGTTGCAGTCTCCAAGTGGCGAAGCGATATGCTTGGCGGGTACCCCGAGAAGGTAGCTACTGCCCTGTACCTGATGGGTCGAACAGAGGAGGCAAGGGCATGGCTGGCTATCCAGTTGGAACTTTTTCGCCTGAGGGAGCGTTCAACCTTCGAGCCTTTTGCGGAATTTGCTTCGAATCTGCTGCACCTTATCGAGACGGAGGAGGTCAGTGCTCCGGCAGCGGCAGCGTCTTCGAGTGCTCATCTTGATGCGCGGTGGGACCATCTTCGCGGTTCATACCTCTGAGAGGTTCGGATGGCTATGGAGCTGCAGGCACGGCGAATGGCGGGTGTGCCGTTGCGATGTAGCTTCCAATGGCCTTCGCACACCGGTAGGCGGCGTGTCTACAGGGGCTTTTGATATGTATGAGCTCACCGCCTCGCAGCTGACGGCCAGCGGCCGTCACTATCGGCGCCTACCAGTCGCCGGCCAGCAGCGCGTCGGCCAGCACCTTCATCTTCGGCGAGGCCTGCCGCGACGGTGGATACATCAATGACAAGGCGCGTTCGCGGCCTTCAAACGGCTGCAGCACGCGCTGCAGACGGCCATCCGCCAGTGCATCGGCCACCGCGAAATCCATCACCTGCACGATGCCGATCCCTGCCAACGCCGCGTCCACCAGCGGATCGCCACTGTCGAACACCATCGGCGCCGCGGCGGTGAATTCGCGTAGCTGGCCATCGTGCAGGCGGAACTGCCAGTCCACCAGCCGCCCGCTGCGCAGGTTGCGCACCGCCAGGCAGGTGTGGTCCTGCAGCGCATCCACCGTCGCCGGAGCGCCGTGCCGGGCGATGTAACCGGGCGAGGCGACGGTCACCCAGCGCAGCGGCCGCAGCGGCCGCGCGACCATCCGCACATCACTGATCGGGCCGGTGCGCAGCGCGGCATCGAAGCCTTCTTCGACCAGATCGACCAGGCGATCATTGAGCACCAGCTCGAACTGCAGCTGTGGGTGCTCGGCCATCAGCTTTCCCGCCATCGGCACCAGCACCTTGCGCCCGAACATCGACGGCGCGGTGAGCTTGAGCACCCCCGATGGCGTGCACGGCCGATCGCCGAGCTTGCGCTCGGCATCTTCCAGGCCACACAGCAGGGGCGTGCAGTGCTCCACGAACTGGCGACCGTCCGGGGTCAGGCTGACGTTGCGCGTGTTGCGATGGAGCAGGCGCACGCCCAGCGCGCTTTCCAGCCGCCCGATCGCCCGCGACAGGCCGGATTGGCTGATGCCCAGCTGTCCTGCAGCGGTGGTGAAGCTGCGTGCCTCGGCGACCTGCACCAGCATGCGCACGGCATTGAGATCCATCGCTGATCCTTGATTGATGCGCTGACGCATTACAGAAATCGAAGTATCACGCTTTCAATGTCGGCCGTCATCAATGAGACTGCCCGCCTTCCCCGCACGACCTTTGGCATGCGCGCTCCCACTTCCCCGTTTCCCCCGCGCCTGGCGCTGACCCTGTTGGCGATGGCGCAGCTGATCATCGCCCTGGACGCCACCATCATCTTCGTGGCCCTGCATGAGATGGGCGTGCAGCTGCGGATCAACGCACAGCAGCTGCAATGGATCGTCAGTGCGTACACCGTGGCCTTCGGGGGCTGCCTGCTGCTGGGTGGGCGCGCTGCCGACCTGCTTGGCCGTCGCCGCATGTATCGGCTGGGCATGGCGCTGTTCGCGCTGGCCTCGCTGGTCGGTGGCCTGAGCAGCAGCGCGGGGACGTTGATCGCCGCGCGCGCTGCGCAGGGCATCGGCGCGGCGCTGCTGTTCCCGGCCACGCTTTCGCTGATCAATACCATCTACGCCGAAGGTGCGACGCGCAATCGTGCACTGGCGATCTGGAGCATGGCCAGCGCCGGTGGACTGGCGTTGGGCACGCTGCTGGGCGGTGTGCTGACCCAGGCCTTCGGCTGGTCGTCGGTGCTGCTGGTGATCGTGCCTTTCGCCGGTGCCTGCGCGGTGCTGGGCGGTTGCTGGCTGCCGCGTGACGCGGCGCCGCAGCGTGGTCGATCGTTCGATCTGGCCGGCTGCCTGACCGTGACGCTGGGCGGCAGCCTGCTGGTCACCTCGCTGGTGCAGGGGCCGGAATGGGGCTGGACGGCACCGGCCACGCTCGGCTGCCTGCTGGTGTCGGTGGTGCTGCTCGGGGTGTTCGTAATGATTGAACAGCGCAGCCGTGATCCGTTGATGCAGTTCTCGCTGCTGCGGCTGCGCAGCCTGCGTGCGGCGATGCTGCTGACCCTGCTGTTCATGAGCAGCTTCGGCGTGCAGTACTACTTCCTGGCGCTGTACTTCCAGGATGGTTACGGCTGGAGTCCGCTGCAGGCTGGGCTGGC
This sequence comes from Stenotrophomonas sp. SORGH_AS_0321, assembly GCF_031453215.1. Taxonomy (NCBI): domain Bacteria; kingdom Pseudomonadati; phylum Pseudomonadota; class Gammaproteobacteria; order Lysobacterales; family Lysobacteraceae; genus Stenotrophomonas; species Stenotrophomonas sp. SORGH_AS_0321. The sequence continues at coordinate 3,321,774 of NZ_JAVIZG010000001.1, read as the reverse complement.
TTTCCTGCTGCCCACGCTGGTATGCACCTATGGCATCACCGTGGCTGAAAAGATGCTGGCGCGGCGCTCGCCGCGGCAGGTGCTGGCGTGGGGCATGGGGGCCGGTGCGGTGGGTATCGCGGCGGTGGCACTGGCGCTTCCGCATGGCGCCAGCTACTGGGCGCTGTTGCCGGGCGTGGTGGTGTTGAGCCTGGGGCAGGGCATGACCTGGACGGCGATGTGGATCGTGGCCGGGCAGGGTGTGCCGGCGGCGCAGCAGGGCGTGGCATCGGGCATGGCCGCCACCGCACAGCAGATTGGCGGGGCGCTGGGATTGGCGGTGCTGGTGATGCTGGCCAATGCCGGGCGCCATGCCGATGCATCCGGCAGCAGCGTCGAGGCGCTGCAGGGGCTGGTCAACGCGCAGTACGGCGCGGCGGCGTTTGCGCTGCTGGGCGTGGGGGTTGCGTTGTGGCTGCGCCCGCCGCGCTGAAGGTAGTGACGGCCGCTGGCCGTCATGCACGCTACGCCCCCCGGTAGTGACGGCCGCTGGCCGTCATGCACGGAACCCATGACGGCCAGCGGCCGTCACTACCCAAAGCATTACTGGTGCAGCAGCTCCGCGTGCAGGCGGCTGAAAATCCGCGCCAGCCGTTCCGCCCAGGCCTGCTGGCCGGCTTCGTCGGCAATCAGGTCCTGGCGGATTTCCAGTTCCACATGCACCAGGCCACGGCCTTCACCGTGCACGGGCACCGCGTAATCACTGGTCGGGGTCACCGAGTACGGCTGGTTGTCACCGACCACCAGGTCGCCCTCTGCGCCCAGCGCGCGCAGCAGCGGCTGCGCGAAACGCGTGTCCTGGTGATACAGCACGCCGGCATGCCAGGGCCGCTGCACGCCGTTCATCACCGGGGTGAAGCTGTGCATCATCACCAGCAGGGTCGGGCGCGCGGCATCGCGGCGTGCATCCAGTTCCGCGTTGATGCGTGCGTGGTACGGCGCATGGATGGCATCGATGCGTTGCTGCCGCTGCGCGGCCGTCAGCGCCGTGTTGCCAGGCACCACGGTGCCGTCGCTGGTTTCGGGGATCAGCGTCGGCGATGCCAGCGGCCGGTTGCAGTCGATCAACAGCCGCGAATAGGTCTGTTCAATGGCCCAGGCATCCAGCCGCTGTGCCAGTGCGCGGGTGGTGCCGGCAATGCCGATGTCCCAGCCGATATGCCGGTCCAGCTCCGCCTGCGGCAGGCCCAGTGCCGCCAGCGAGCGCGGTATCTGCTGCCCTGCATGGTCGGCCAGCAGCAGGAAGTCGGCGCTGCCCTGCGGCTGGTGGATCGTGTAGACCGCAGGGTCATGCGCGTCCAGCAAAGCAGGCAGTGCGTGCGCTCCCGTGTCAGCCACGCGGGGTGCCGTCCAGGTGGTGGTCGATCATCCACAGCCCGGCCCACAGCTTGGCATCCAGCTCGTAGCCTTCGGCGATCTTCTGCACCAGCCAGGCAGCGGCCTGCGCACGCGGTATTTCGTGCACGGTGATGTCTTCGCTGTCATCACCGCCACCGGCACCGACCCGGGTCAGCCCGGTGGCGCGCACGAAGGCGATTTTCTCGCTGCTGGCACCGGAAGACGTCGGGCCGATCATCAGGACCTCGGCGTGTTCGGCGGTCCAGCCGGTCTCTTCTTCCAGCTCGCGCACGGCGGAAATTTCGATGGATTCACCGGCGTCGATGTCACCGACCAGGCCGGCCGGCATTTCGATGGTCCTTGCCTGCAGCGGCACGCGGAACTGTTCGACGAACAGCACGTTGTCCTGCGGGGTGACCGCGATGATGATCGCCGCCAGTCCACCGGCATGGGTGCGTTCGCTGTACTCCCAGCTGCCGCGCACCACCATGCGCTGGAACTTGCCTTCGAAGACGACGCGCGGGGGTTCGTTGTTGCGCTGGCTCATGCGAACTCGCTTGATGGAGGATAAGGGGGTGGTGCGGAGGCGTCGGCCAGGCCGGCGGCGGCGAACAGCCGGCGGCGGGTCAGCGGGCCGAAGCGCAGGGTGCTGCACAAGCCTTCCAGCAGTTCGCCGTCGGCCTGGCCGCGCGGCATGCCGGCGACGGTGCCATCCAGCGGCGCGTTCAACGCGATGGTGGTCAGCTCGCGCCACAGCAATGCGTGTTCGCGCTGTTCGCGCAGCCGCACCGCCATCTGGCTCGCGCCGCGCAGGCGCAGGAACGGTACTTCGTCCAGACGCTCGTACAGCGCGTCCAGGCTGCCGAAATGGGCCAGCAGCACGGCGGCGGACTTGCTGCCCACGCCGGTGATGCCGGGGATGTTGTCCACCGCATCACCGCACAGCGCGAGGAAATCGGCGACCTGGTGCGCGTGCACGCCGAGCCGGCCCTTCACCCCGTGCATGTCCCAGCGCACGTTGCGGGCGAAATCCCACTGTTCGTCATGCTGCAGCAGCAGCTGCGACAGGTCCTTGTCGGCGGAAATGATGATGCCGCGGTGGCTGGCCCGGTGCGCATGCAGCGCGCTGCCGATCAGGTCATCGGCCTCGTAGTCAGCGTGGCCCATCACCGCCAGCCCGAGCGCGGCGCACAGCGCCTTGCAGTGCACGAACTGGCGCCGCAGTTCCTCCGGTGCCGGATCGCGGTTGGCCTTGTAGGCCGGGTAAAGGCGGTTGCGGTAGCAGCTGTCCAGCGCCTCGTCGAAGGCGATGGCGATGTGCTGCGGACGCTGGCGCTCCAGCAGTTCCAGCAGGAAGCGGGCAAAGCCATGCACCGCGTTGGTCGGCCAGCCCTGCGCGTCCTGGAACTGGTCGGGCAGCGAATGCCACGCGCGGAAGATGTAGATGCTGGCATCCACCAGGTACAACGGCGGGCGGGCACCGGCGTCAGCGGCAAGCGCCTGCGCGATGCCTTCGGCGATCGGATCCAGCGAATCCAGCGGGTCCACCCTCGCGCTCACGCCACGCCCGTCCAGTCCTGCAGCAGGGTGGCGGCATCGGGGCGCTCGCGCTCCGGGACGGCGGTCTTCGGGGTGCCGATGTGGATGAAGCCGGCAATCTGCTCGCCGTCGGCCAGCCCCAGGTGAGCGTGTACGGCCGGGTCGAAGGCCATCCAGGCGGTCAGCCACTGCGCACCGAAACCAAAGGCCTGGGCGGCCTGCAGCAACGCGAAGCAGACGCAGCCGGCGGTCATCAGCTGTTCCTGCTCGGGCACCTTGGCGTCCGGCCTGGGGCTGGCCACCACGGTGATCACCAGCGGGGCATGCGCGAAGCGCTGGCGATCCTTGTCCAGCTGCGCGGCGGAAATGTCCGGGTCGCGCTGCAGCGCGCGCTCGGCCAGGAAGGCGCCCAGCGTCTGACGGGCATCACCGCTGATCTTCAGGAAGCGGAACGGCACGCGCTTGCCGTGGTCGGGAACGCGCACGGCCGACTGCAGCATGCGCAGCAGGGTGGCGGCGTCCGGGCCGGGCTCGCCCAGCTGCCGCGAAGGCACGGAACGGCGGGCGTCGAGGGCAAGCAGGGCAGCGGGTTCAGACATGCGGAAAAGCCATCCGTTTGGAGCGGAACGTCAGTATAGCGAGCGCCATCTGGCGCCCCGCTGAGTCCCTGACCCGCACGTCGTCGCGAACCGCCAAAGTGCGAACTCTCTTCACGCTGTAGATGAACGGTTCATCACCTTGGCGGCGGTATAGTTCGAGGCCGGACGGGCCGCCGGCCCGTTACCTCCCCCCAGCGACAACTGTGATGTCCATCTTGCCCCCGCCGTGCGCCGAGCGCGTTGCAGTGCTCGCGCTGCAGGCCCCGCAGCGCTTACGATACGTACCTTGCCGGTCGTCTGGTCATGAGGTTCGGAAGTGAGGACTGTTTCACTGTCCGCGGTGGCTTGGACGGCCTACCATCGATCTGCCGGCGCTGGGGAGGCGCGGGCAGTCATGTCATCGTTGTCGTATCGAGATTCTGCGAAGGTGGGGAGCCTTCTCGCATGGTGACGCCCAGTCCGATGGGAGCGCCGGGACGCGACGTGTCCCAGCTCATGCTGGTCCGTGAGGCGGCATTGCCGGCCATCACGCTTGCGTTCACGACCGTGCTTTCGCGGTTTGACGACGTGCTGTTCGATCGCGCCGCTACTGCTGGCGCATCCCAGTTGTTGTTCCTGGATGGCATGCGTGAACTGCGTCGTCGGCGCCAGGAGATCAGCGACGGTTTCTCCGCCCACCTGCAGCGCAGCTGGGAGGCTTTTGAAAGCGGCGCGCCGTTGTCGGCCGAAGCGACGCTGTCCGGGCACCGCGACGATGGCCTGAGCCTGGTCGGCGAACACGAGCTGGAATCGCGGCTGGCGGTGCGTCAGTTCGCGATGCTGCTGCTGCGCGATTTCAAATCCGTGCTGGGTCGGCTCGACCTGCGCCTGGGCTGGATCGGCGGTGGCCTGGAGCTGGACGCCGACACCAACCCGATCAGCCCTGAACAACTGGGCGTAGCCATCCACGAAGCCTTCGCCGGCTGCGAACTGGCCCCGGAAGTGCGGCTGGTGCTGATCAAGCTGTGCGAGCGCGACCTGCACGCCCCGATCGGCAAGATCTACGAAAAAGTCGACGACCACTTGGCCAAGGCCGGGGTGCTGCCGAATGTCTCCGCGCCGCGCCGCGCGGCTCCGCAACGGGCGCCCAGCCCGCCGCCGCAGGGCATGCTCGACGATCTGGTGGAGCACCGTCATCCACCCGGCGCCGACGGTGCCGATGGCAGCCAGGGCGCACCGGCGTGGGCGCAGCGCTTCACGGACCGCTGGGCCCAGCAGCGCGGCAACCTGCAGGGCCACGCCGGCGATGTCGACGGTGGCCAGGGCGGTCCCGGCGGTGAGCAGGGCATGCTGCTGGATGCGCTGCACGAACTGCTGCGGCAGACCCGCCATGTGCGCGAGGACGCCACGTCCGCCGCGCAGGTCGCGGTGGGCCAGCAGCGACCGCTGAGCCAGCGCGAAATGATGTCGGTGCTGTCGCTGCTGCAGGCCACGCCGAGTGCCACGCTGCGTGCGGCGATCGGCGAAGACGGGGAATCGCTGGCGCAGCGCCTGAAAAGCGAAGTGCTGTCCAATGCCACCCAGCTGGGTGTGGATCCCAGCCAGGCCCGCCTGGACCCGCAGGACGAAGATGCCATCGACCTGGTCGGCATGCTGTTCGACGTGATGCTGGACGAGCGCGAACTGGAAGGGCGTTCGCGCGAGTTGATCGGCCGGCTGGTGGTGCCGTTCGTCAAGGTCGCCATGCTGGACCGCCGCATGTTCGTGCAGAAGACCCATCCGGCTCGCAAGCTGCTCAATTCGCTGGCCGAAGCGTGCGAAGGCAACACCGGCGAAAGCCAGGCCGAGCGCGTGCTGATGGGCAAGGTCGAAGAGATCATCGAACGGCTGGTGGCCGAGTTCAATGAGAACCTCGCCATCTTCCTGACCCTGGAAGAAGAGTTCCGCGATTTCCTGGCCCAGCACCGGCGCCGGATCGAGATCGCCGAGCGGCGCGCCGCGGAAACCCAGCGCGGCCAGGAAAAACTGGAAATGGCCCGTGCCCGCGCCAGTGCCGAACTGGATCGCCGCATCGCCGACGCCACGCTGCCGCAGGCGATCGCCGAGTTCCTGCGCCAGCCGTGGCAGCATCACCTGACCCTGGCGCTGCTGCGCGAAGGCGAAGAGGGGGCATCGGTGGCCGAAGCCCTGACCCTGGCCGACGGCCTGCTGGATGAAGTGGCTGAAGCGCGCCGCAAGATCGTCGGCAAGCCGTGGCTGCAGGCCTGGCAGCCGGCATTGGGCCGCGTGTTCGCCAGCGTCGGTGTGCACGGTGACGGCGCCGCACGCGCGGTGGATGCGTTGCACGACACCCTGCAGAGCATCGCCGAGTCGCGCCCGGAACTGGAGCGCGCGCTGCCCGAGCTGCCGCAGGTGGTGCTGCCTGCGCCGCCGGCATCGGATACCGCATCGGTGGACGTCACCGCATCGGTGGAAGACGACAATTTCGACAATGCCGACGCGGATCGATTCCGTCGCATGGAAGTCGGCATCTGGCTGGACTTCATCGACAAGGACGGCAAGGTGCAGGCCGGCAAGCTGTCGTGGATCAGCCCGATCTCGCAACGGCTGCTGTTCGTCAACCGCCGCGGCGTTCGCTTCTGCGTCGCATCGCCGGAAGAACTGGCGGTGATGGTGCGCCTGGGCCGCCTGCGCCCGCACGTGGACGACGGCGCTTTCGACAGCGCCATGCAAGGCGTGATCGACCGCCTGGATCCGCGCGGAAACACCACCGTCCACTGACCTGTCCGGAAAAAAAGGGGACGGAGGGGATTAAGTCGTAATCGACCAAGCTGATTACGACTTAATCCCCTCCGTCCCCTTTTTTTAAATGAGCCGGTGCGCATGACGTTGTTGGCCCTTGATTTGAAGGCGTAGAACGCGCGGAATCGGGGCGATTCCATGGAACTGGCAGCGGGAACAGACAATGAAGTCCATCCTGAGATCGCTGTTCTCACGTCGAAACGCCTTGTCTGACCTGGAGCAACTGATCCTCGACGAAGCGAAAACCTGTATGAGCCCGGAAACGGCCGTGCTGTGGCAGCGCCAGGTGGACGGTATCAACGACGTCCAGCGCGCGGTGGGAGGCGGTACCGTGGCACTGCGCCGCACGGTACGGGGCCGGCTGGCAGTCGATGACGCCATCGCGTTTCCGAACAGGGAGCCGGTCCTTGAAGTGGCAACAGTGGTGTTGGTGGTCGACGGCGGATTTGCGCCGATGAAGGCGCTGGTCAGCAGCTCTGGCGGGTTTCTTTCCTGCATCAGCTACGAAGGCAATGCCGCCTGGCTGGAGCAGTTGTCGCGAATGAAGCAGGCGTTTGATGTGCGCCTTGAGGCGCAGTTGATGACCGATCCGGGAGTGTGGTGAGGGAACCCGGTTTGCTGCTTCGCTCGCCGAGCGTGGCTCGGCGCTACCCCCACCCCCAAGCGCGCGCTACCATCGGCGCATCACTCGTTGGCGGGGAAGCGCATGGCCGTAGCGTTGCTGGGAGTAAAGGAAACTGCACCAGGAGAGCGCCGTGTGGCGCTCACCCCGGAAACCGCGAAGAAACTGGCCGCGCGCGGTGCCACGGTCTGGTTCGAGGCCGGTGCGGGCACATCGGCGGGCTTCCCTGACCAGGCCTATCTGGATGCCGGCGCATTGCTGGTCGATGACAGCCGCTGGGCGGATATCGATGCGCTGCTCTGCGTGCAGTCACCCGATCCGGCGCGGCTGGCACGGTTGAAGCCCGGTGCCAGCGTGGTCGGGCTGCTGCAGCCGGCGCGCGATGCAGGGCTGACTGCACTGGCCTCGCAGCCGGGGCTGCAGCTGTTTCCGTTGCAACTGCTGCCGCGTACCACCCGCGCGCAATCGATGGATGTACTGAGTTCCCAGGCCGGCATGGCCGGTTACAAGGCCACGCTGATCGCCGCCCAACGGGCGCCGCGCTTCTTCCCGATGCTGACTACCGCTGCCGGTACGGTGCGGCCGGCCAAGGTGCTGGTGGTAGGTGCCGGCGTGGCCGGTCTGCAGGCTGTTGCCACGGCGCGGCGGCTCGGCGCGCAGGTGGAAGGCTTCGATGTGCGACCGGAAACCCGTGAGCAGATCCAGTCGCTGGGCGCGCGCTTCCTTGACCTGGGGGTGAGTGCGGCCGGCGAGGGCGGCTATGCGCGTGCGCTGACCGATGAAGAGCGCGCGCTGCAGCAACAGCGGCTGGCCGACCATCTGCGTGGCGTGGATGTGGTGATCTGCACGGCGGCGGTGCCGGGGAGGACTGCGCCGGTGATCCTGAGCCAGGCGATGGTGGAAGGCATGGCGCCGGGCAGCGTGATCGTCGACCTTGCGGCGGAGAGCGGTGGCAACTGTGCGGTGACCGTGCCGGGCGACTGCATCGAGCACGCCGGGGTGGTGGTGGATGGCCCGCTGAACTTGGCCAGCCTGGGCGCGGCGCAGGCCAGCGAGATGTACGCGCGCAACGTGTTGAACTTCGTCAGCCTGTTCGTGCAGGACGGGGAAGTGCGGTTCGACTGGGACGATGAGTTGTTGGCCAAAACGCGCTGGATGGCGGGTGGCTGAGCGGTAGTGACGGCCGCTGACCGCCAAGCCGGGAGTGCGTGGTTGACGGCCAGCGGCCGTCACTACCGGAGCAACAGCGTGACGACCAACGGTCGTCACCTACCGAAACCGCAACAGGACAGCCAGCGGCCGTCGCTACCGGTCAGTCGCGGTTGCGCGGGGGCGGCGGGTTGTCGCGCACCCACTGCCGGCGCTGGTCGTTGGTCATCGTGCCCCAGCGTGCGCGCAGTTCCTTGCGCTGTTCCGGGCTCATGCCGCGCATCTTGCCGAACAGTGCGCGGGCCTGTTCGCGCTGCTCCGGGCTCATGCCATCGAAGCGGCGCATGCCCTTGCGGGCCTGGTCGCGCTGTTCGGGTGTCATCGACTGCCAGCGTTGGCCGTGCTGCAGCATGCGCTGGCGTTGCGCGGGCGGGGCGCTGTTCCAGCGGTCGCGCAGCGGCGCGACCAGTGCATCGCGCTGGGCCGGGCTCAACTGTTCCCACGCCGGCGGCGCGGCATCCTGCGCGAATGCCGCGCCACCGGCGCACAGCAACACCAGCAGCACAGGCAGCAGGCGGGAAGGGAGATAGGCGTTCATCAGGTCACTCCATCGCCAGGTCGGTGCTGGCCAGCCACAGGTAAAGATCGGGGTTTTCATCCAGTGCGGTGCCATCGCTTTCCAGCGCGGCCACCATCGGCGCCACCGCAGGCACCGACGAAGGCGGCGAGCGCAGCTGCAGGCTGAGGCCGACGCCCAGCGCCGCTACCCCTGCGAAGGCGGTGGCCATCCACCACGCCGGGCGCCGCGGTGATGCCGCCGTGGCATGCCGCGCGCTGCGCAGGCGCGCCAAGGTGGCGGGCGACAGCGCCTGTACGGCCTGCTGGTGCAGGGCGTGCAGCTGGTCGTCTGGGGGCAGGGTGCGGCTCACGTCGGATTCTCCATCAGGGTTCTCAGCGCGTCGCGGGCACGCGCCAGGTGGGTCTTTACCGCGCCTTCGCTGCAGCCCATGGCGCGTGCGGTGGTGGCGCCGTCCAGGTCCTGCAGCACGCGCAGGGTGAAGGCTTCGCGCTGTCGCGGCGGCAGCGCGCGCAGCGCCTGCACCAGCGCATCGTACTGTTCGCGCTCGGCATGGACCTCGGCCGGGCCCGGGCCCTCATCGGCCCAGTCCACCGGCTCACCGTCGCTGTCCACGTTGTCACGCCAGAACGGCAGGCGGAAGCGGCGACGGCGCTGCAGGTCGATCACCCGCCGGCGCAGGATGCTCCAGAACAGCGGCGGCCACTCGGCGGCCGGCTTGTCCCGGTAGTCCAGCATCCGGATCAGGCTGTCCTGCACCGCGTCCAGTGCATCCTCGCGATGGCGCAGGCCGGCCTCGGCGAAGCGGAACGCGCGCGGTCCCACCCCGGCCAGGAACTGGTCCAGCGATGCGGGCGGTGCGTCGGCGGTCGGGGCCAGGGGGCTGCTCACCAGCACAGGGTACGGATCCTTCGTCGGGCTCACCATGGACAACGCGTGCAGGCAGCCGGCGTTGACAGCAAAGCGCGCACGGTTCAGCGCGTGGTTATGATGGGGCCTACATCCAGAGCGGGAGTCGTGCCGGTGAGTGACGGATTCGTTGCGCTGTACATCTTCATGCTGGCGGCCATCGCCGGCCATGTGATCATCTCGCGGGTGCCGGTGATCCTGCATACCCCGCTGATGTCCGGTTCGAACTTCATCCACGGCATCGTGCTGATCGGCGCGATGGTAGTGCTGGGCCATGCGCAGACGCCGCTGGAAAAGATCCTCGGGTTCGTCGCGGTGGTGCTGGGGGCAGGCAATGCCGCCGGCGGCTACGTGGTCACCGCGCGCATGCTGGAAATGTTCAAGCCCAGCATCAAGCCGGCGCCCACCGATGCCGCCAAGGAGCCGCAGCCTTGAACGTCAGCACGCCTGAACTGCTGGATTGGCTGGTCAAGACCAGTTACCTCGTCGCTGCCACGCTGTTCCTGCTCGGCCTGCAGCGCATGGCCTCCCCGCTCACCGCCCGCAGCGGCATCCGCTGGGCGGGCCTGGGCATGCTGGTGGCCACCGTGGCCACCTTCTTCCTGCCCGAACTGCACAACATCCCGCTGATTCTGGTCGCGCTGGCGCTGGGCGGCGGGTTGGCGTGGTGGTCGGCCGGCAAGGTCGCCATCACCGACATGCCGCAGATGGTGGCGCTGTACAACGGCATGGGCGGGGGTTCGGCCGCGGCCATCGGTGCGGTGGAACTGCTGCGCTGGTCCGCGCTGGCCAACCGCGATACCAGCCATTGGAGCGCGCAGGCACTGGCCGACCTGGCCGCACGCCAGCCCTCGGCGATGGTGCTGACGCTGGCAGTGACCGGTGCGGCCATCGGCGCGGTGTCGCTGTCCGGTTCGGTGATCGCCTGGGCCAAGCTGGACGGCCGCCTGGACCGGCGCATCACCTGGCCGGGGCAGCAGGCGCTGAACATGATCGTCGCGGTGGCCGTGGTGGTGCTGGGCATCATCGCCGCCAGCACTCTCGCGCTGTGGGCGATCATCGCCTTCTTCGTGCTGGCGCTGGCACTGGGCGTGCTGATGACCCTGCCGATCGGAGGGGCGGACATGCCGGTGGTGATCTCGCTGTACAACGCGTTCACCGGCCTGGCGGTGTCCTTCGAAGGCTATGTGCTGGGCAACGAGGCGCTGATCATCGCCGGCATGATGGTCGGTGCGGCCGGCATCCTGCTGACCCGGCTGATGGCCAAGGCGATGAACCGGCCGATCAGCAACGTGCTGTTCTCCAACTTCGGCGGCGGTGCAGGCGGCGAGGCGCAGGAAATCACCGGTGCGCAGAAGCCGATCGATGCCTCCGACGTGGCGGCGATGATGGCCTTCGCCGAACGCGTGGTGATCGTGCCGGGCTACGGCATGGCCGTGGCGCAGGCGCAGCACAAGATCTGGGAGCTGGCGCAGCGGCTGATCGCGCGCGGGGTGAAGGTGAAGTTCGCCATCCATCCGGTGGCCGGTCGCATGCCCGGGCACATGAACGTGCTGCTGGCCGAAGCGGGCGTGCCGTACGACCTGATCGCCGACATGGACGACATCAATCCCGAGTTCCCCAGCACCGACGTGGTGCTGGTGATCGGGGCCAACGACGTGGTCAATCCGGTGGCCCGCACCGATCCGGCCAGCGTGATCTACGGCATGCCGATCCTGGACGTGGTGAATGCGCGCAACGTGGTGGTGATCAAGCGCGGGCGCGGGACGGGCTTTGCGGGGATTGAAAATGCGCTGTTCTATGCGGACAACACCCGCATGCTGTACGGCGATGGAGCGGCCGCGGCGGGTTCGCTGGTGAGTGAACTGAAAGGGCTGGATGGGGGGCACTGAAGCCCCCCGCCGCAGCGGCATGACGGCCAGCGGCCGTCACTACCAGAGCAACAACGGCATGACGGCCAGCGGCCGTCACTACCGGAGCAACAGCGGCATGACGGCCAGCGGCCGTCACTACCGGAGCAACAACGGCATGACGGCCAGCGGCCGTCACTACCGGAGCAACAACGGCATGACGGCCAGCGGCCGTCACTACCGGAGCAACAGCGGCATGACGGCCAGCGGCCGTCACTACCGGGAGCAGCAGCGTGACGACCAACGGTCGTCACCCAGCGGAGCCATCGGGTTCGCGTCAGACGCGCTTCTGCCAGCCCAGCCAGGTGGCGAACACCAGCGCCACCGGCAGCCACAGCCAGTCGGCGGTGACGTTGGCCAGCCCCACCAGCGTCCACGCCAGGTGCGGGCCCATGCGCAGCGCGGACTCCCAGGGCGTCAGCCCCATCGACCCGCCCAGCCAGGCGCTGGCGATGCTCCACCAGGCCAGCGCGGTCACCAGCAGCGTACCGCCGGCGACCAGCAGCGCGCGCAGCACGCCGCCGCGCAGGGTGCCCAGGCGCAGCATGAACAGCAGTTCCAGCGCCACCACGATCGCCATCCAGCCCAGCTGGCGGCCGGTCATCAATGCGAAAAACACCCAGGCCAGCAGGGCCGTGCCGGCGCCGATCAGGTACATCACGGGCCAGAGCCAGGACACGGTCCTGGTGCGTACAGCAGGAGAGGGCATGCGGATTTCCCTTTGGATGCCAACAGGATACTGGGTTTGCCGCAGTGCACGGGCGGGCGCCGGGCCGCTGGGCTAAAATGTCGCCTTGCGCGGCGCGTCCGCAGCCCCCAGATCGAGCCTCATGTACTCCCGTAGCAGTGAACCAGTCCACTTCGAACGCGACTGCGAGGCCGTCATGGTCCCGCAGGGCGAAACGGTGACCCTGCCCGCCGGCAGCTATGGCTACATCACCCAGGCGCTGGGTGGCAGCTATACGGTGTTCGTCGAAGGCAACCTGTTCCGCATCGCGGGGCGGGATGGCGATGCCATCGGCAAGGAGGCCCCGGCGCCGCTGGAGCTGGCCGACGACGCCAGCGACGAGCAGGTCGAACAGCTGGTGTGGCAGCAGCTGCGCACCTGCTTCGACCCGGAGATCCCGTTCAACATCGTCGATCTGGGCCTGGTCTATGAAGTGGACCTCAAGCACCTGGACGACGGCCGCCGCGAGGTGGACGTCAAGATGACCCTGACCGCGCCTGGCTGCGGGATGGGCGACATCCTGGTCGACGACGTGCGCAGCAAGCTGGAAATCATCCCCACCGTGGCCCAGGCCGACGTGGAACTGGTGTTCGACCCACCGTGGGGCCGCCACATGATGTCCGAGTCGGCGCGGCTGGAAACCGGCATGCTCTGACCCGACCGTACGCCGCCCGCGTGGTGGAATCCCGGTAACAACCGCAACCAGAACAGGAAACATCCGGTGTCCCAGTCCAACATCAGCTTCGACGTCACCCGCTCGGCCCATCCGCGCAGCGCCGATGAACGCGCCGCCATCCTGGAAAAGCCGGGCTTCGGCCTGCACTTCACCGACCACATGGTGGAAGTGCGCTGGGACAAGGACACCGGCTGGCACAACGCCAACGTGCGCCCCTACGGTCCGCTGCTGCTCGATCCGGCCGCCGCGGTGCTGCATTACGGCCAGGAAATCTTCGAAGGCATCAAGGCCTACCGTCACGCCGACGGGTCGGTGTGGACCTTCCGCCCGGAGGCCAACGGCCGTCGCCTGCAGCGTTCGGCGCAGCGCCTGGCGCTGCCGGAACTGCCGGTGGACATCTTCGTTGAATCGTTGAAGCAGCTGGTCGCGCTGGACAAGGACTGGGTGCCGTCGGCCGACGAATCCAGCCTGTACTTCCGTCCGTTCATGATCGGCGATGAAGCCTTCCTCGGCGTGCGCGGCGCGCACAAGGCCGGTTACTACGTGATCGCCAGCCCGGCCGGCCCTTACTTCGCCAAGGGCGTGGCGCCGGTGTCGATCTGGCTGTCCACCGAATACGCCCGCGCGGCCAAGGGCGGCACCGGTGCGGCCAAGTGCGGCGGCAACTATGCCGCTTCGCTGCTGCCGCAGCAGAAGGCGCAGGCGCAGGGCTGCTCTCAGGTGCTGTTCCTGGACCCCACCGAAGGCAAGTACCTGGAAGAGCTGGGCGGCATGAACGTCTTCCTGGTCTACAGGGACGGCACGCTGGTGACCCCGCAGCTGTCGGGCAGCATCCTGGAAGGCATCACCCGCGAAAGCATCCTGCAGTTGGCCCGCGACCGTGGCATGAAGGTGGAAGAGCGCAAGGTCAGCATCGACGAGTGGAAGCAGGGCGTGGCCTCCGGTGAGATCACCGAAGTGTTCGCCTGCGGTACCGCCGCGGTGGTGACCCCGATCGGCCAGCTGAAGGGCGAAGGCTTCGAAGTCGGCGACATCAACGCGCCGGCCGGTGAAGTGACTCTGTCGCTGCGCAAGGAACTGACCGACATCCAGTACGGTCGCCTGCCGGACCGCCATGGCTGGCTGGTCAAGCTGGGTTGATCGGCTGACGGTATGCCGCCGGGCCACGCTCGGCATGCAACCGGTAACGCCGAGCCACGCTCGGCGGAAGCCCCCGGAAAGCCCGTCCCCGTGACGGGCTTTTTTAGTGCACGGCCGATGTCGGCACAGTCATGCCAGGACAGGCCAGAGAGCAGCCGAAGACCGTGAAAGGTACGTGAAAGTTCCTTCACCTTTACAAATTTTAGACACCAGAAGTCTCATTTCCGACATTTCATGTCCCTGAAGTGGGGCTGAAACGCTGTCGTCATCGGCTCGAACCGACTAGCTTCGGTCCTGTGGACAGCGCAGGGGGACTGTCCGCCCCGGTCACCGGTTCCTGCCAATGCAGCGCAGCCTGCGAATCGCGACCGGCGCCATCTGCCGAATCCGGCATCCATGCCAGAACCCAGAAAAGGAAATCCGATGTCCCAGGTTTCGCAACCGCGTTTGCGTCAGCGTGCATTGGTCGTCATGGGGGGCTCCGTGCTCACCTCGTTGCTGCTGGTGGCCCCGGCTTTCGCCGGCGATGTCCACCTCAGCGGCCTGTCGTCCGCGCCGACCCACAAGCAGTTCATCGTCAAATTCCGCGACAACAGTCCGCCGCTGGCCACCCCGTCCGCGCTGGCGAGCTCGCTCAAGACCGCTGCATCGGGCCTCTCGGCTGCGCAGGGACGCGCGCTGGGCCTGCAGCAGGTGCGCCGGCTGGCGCTGGGCCCGACCGTGGTCCGCGCCGACCAGGCCCTGGACGCCGCGCAGGCCGAACTGCTGATGCGCAAGCTCGCCGCCGACCCGAACGTGGAATACGTCGAGGTCGACCAGATCATGCGACCGACCCTGGTGCCCAACGATGCCCGCCTGGGCGAGCAGTGGGGCTTCGGGACGTCCAATGCGTCCATCAACGTGCGGCCGGCCTGGGACAAGTCGACCGGCACCGGCGTGGTGGTGGCGGTCATCGATACCGGCATCACCAGCCATCCGGACCTGAACGCGAACATCCTGCCCGGCTATGACTTCATCAGCGACGCGGCGATGGCGCGCGATGGCGGTGGCCGCGACAACAATCCCAACGATGAGGGCGACTGGTACGCAGCCAACGAATGTGGCGCGGGTTATCCGGCGTCCAACTCCAGCTGGCACGGCACCCACGTCGCCGGCACCGTCGCCGCAGTGACCAACAACAGCACTGGCGTGGCCGGCACGGCCTACAACGCCAAGGTGGTGCCGGTGCGCGTGCTCGGCAAGTGCGGCGGCTACACCTCCGACATCGCCGATGCGATCGTCTGGGCCTCCGGCGGCACCGTCAGCGGCGTGCCGGCCAATGCCAACCCGGCTGAAGTGATCAACATGTCCCTCGGCGGGGGCGGCAGCTGCTCGGCCACCTACCAGAACGCGATCAACGGCGCGGTGGGACGCGGCACCACCGTGGTGGTGGCGGCCGGCAATGAAGCCAGCAACGTCTCCACGTCGGTCCCGGCCAACTGCGCCAACGTGATCGCGGTGGCGGCAACCACCAGCACCGGCGCGAAGGCCAGCTTCTCCAACTTCGGTGCCGGCATCGACATCTCCGCACCGGGCCAGGCCATTTTGTCCACCCTCAATACCGGCACCACCGTGCCGGGCTCGGCGACCTACGCGTCCTACAACGGCACCTCGATGGCCGCCCCGCACGTGGCCGGCGTGGTCGCGCTGATGCAGTCGGTGGCGCCCACCGCGCTGACCCCGGCGCAGGTGGAAACCATCATCAAGAACACCGCTCGCGCGCTGCCGGGTGCCTGCTCCGGTGGCTGCGGCGCGGGCATCGTCAACGCCGATGCGGCGGTGGTGGCTGCGCAGGGCGGCGGCGGTGGCAACCCGGATCCGGGCACCGGCACGGTGCTGCAGAACAACGTGGCGGTGAGCGGACTCGGGGCGGCATCCGGTGCGGCGCTGAGCTACACCGTCAGCGTGCCCAGCGGGGCCACCCAGCTGCGCGTGGCGATCAGCGGCGGCAGTGGGGATGCCGACCTGTACCTGCGCCAGGGCAGCGCGCCGACCGACACCACGTACACCTGCCGTCCCTACCTGAGCGGCAACAACGAGACCTGCACGATCAGCAACCCGGCTGCGGGGACCTGGCACGTGCGGATCAAGGCCTACAGCACGTTCTCCGGATTGACCGTGCGCGCGCAGTACTGACGAAACCCGTTCCAGCGTGTCCCTCGACGCCCCGGCCCTGCCGGGGCGTCGTCGTATCGGCCTGGCCATGGCGGTTGCCTGCCGTCGGGCGTCATGGCGAGCCCATCAACAGAATCTGCCTCGGTGTGCCCCCGGCTTTTCCCGATGATGGGCGGCGTCGCAGGCGCCCAAAGCGTTGCTGCCAGGCCAGGTGGACGCTTGCTGCGAAGCACCGCGCGGCCGTTGCCCGGGACCTGTCCGGGCGGCTGCGGCGCGGGACTTGTCGATGCGGGCGTCGTGGTCGCCAGGGCAGCGGCGGGAGATACCGGTCCGGGTTCGGATCCGGGTTCGGCGGAACTGCAGACGACGTACCGGTCCGCGGGCTGACTGGTCGCGCCGGGAGCGAGCGCTGGTACACCTTCAACGTGCCGGCGGGCAGCAACATGCTGGTGGTGCAGATCGGCGAAGGATCCGGCGACGTTGACCTGTACACCCGCCACGCGCTCCGGCCCACCGACACCGAATACAACTGCCGTCCCCAGGGCACCGGCAACAGCAAGACCTGCGTGCGTGTCTGGCCAGGCTCTGGAACCTGGCACATACGGATCAAGGCGATCACCGATTACAGCGGACTGATGGTCAAGGCCAAGGCCGAGTAGCGCAGCGCCCCAACATCCTCGCCGTCGGACCGGGCTGAAGAGATTTCCTCCATGCCTGCGCGATGTGTGGGAGGGAGCAGGTGGGTAAATGGCCGATATCTGCCGTAGCTGGACAAGCACACGATCGACTGGCCACAAAACCAGAGGAGACTCCAGATGAAAATGTCCTGCCAGAAAACGTTCCTGTCACCTGCCATTGCCTGCGTGCTGGTGGCGATGTACAGCGCACCGGCCCATGCCGGCGACGTAGATCTTTCCGGCTTGGTACAGTCGGACACCCATCAGCAGTTCATCGTCCACCTGCGTGAAGGGAGCGCGCTGGGCGAGGATGAAGGCGCGATGCAGGCGGCACTGGTCCGTGCCGGATCCGGTCTGCGCATGGCAACCGGCGGCATGCAGGTGCTGCGCCAGATGGCCACCGGGCCGATGGTGGTGCGCGCGGGAAAAGCGCTGGACCGCGCGCAGGCCGGTGCCTGGATGGCGGCCATGGCGAGTGATCCAGACGTGGACCACGTGCAGGTGGATCGCATCCTGAAGCCGGCGCTGGACCCCGACGATCCGCGCTTGAACGAACAGTGGGGCTTCTCCAGCAGCGCCGCATCACTCAACGTGCGGTCGGCCTGGGACAAGGCCACCGGCGCCGGGCAGGTGGTGGCGATCATCGACACCGGCCGTACCCGTCATCCGGAGCTGGATGCCAACACGCTTCCGGGATACGACTTCATCAGCAACGGCAGCATGGCCGGCGACGGCAATGGTCGGGATGACAACCCGGATGACGTCGGCGACAGCCAGTGGGGCCGACCCTCCAGCTGGCATGGCACCCACGTGGCCGGTACCGTTGCCGCGGCCACGAATAATGGGCAGGGGGTTGCCGGAACGGCCTTCAACGCCAAACTGGTGCATGTCCGCGTCCTCGGCAAGGGCGGCGGTTACACCTCGGACATCGCCGACGGCATGATGTGGGCCGCGGGTGGCACCGTCAGGGGCATTCCGCGCAATGCAAATCCCGCCAAAGTGCTGAACCTGTCGCTGGGCGGGCAGGGAGCCTGCGATCGCGCATCACAGGCCGCCGTGGACGGCGCGATCCGCAACGGTGCAACGGTGGTCGTCGCGGCGGGAAACAGCAACGCCGATGTCTCACGGTTCAGCCCGGCGAACTGCCGTGGGGTGGTGGCGGTAGCGGCCACGACCTCGCGTGGCGCACGCGCCGGCTTCTCCAACTACGGCAGGGCAATCACCCTGGCGGCGCCCGGCGAGAACATCCTTTCAACGCTCAACAGCGGCCGCACCACGCCGGGTGCGCCTGCCTATGCCGCCTACAACGGCACCTCGATGGCGGCCCCGCACGTGGCCGGCGTGGTCGCGTTGATGCAGTCGGCTGTCGATGGCCGCCTCACCCCGGCCCAGGTCACCGAGATCCTGAAAGAGACCGCGCGACCGTTGCTGGTCGGTTGCCCGCAGGGCTGCGGCGCAGGCATGGCAGATGCCGATGCCGCGGTGGTCCGGTCCATCGAAGTGGCGGCATCCCAGTGAGGTGATGTCGCGCAGGAGCCGCCCGGGAGGGGTGGCTCCTGATCGGTCTCAGGCCGCTTCGAAGCGGTTTTCGGCCACGTTCTTGCGCACGCTCTGCGGGTCCCAGATGCGTCCGTTCATCGCGATGTACACACCGGCCGGCAGCGACTGCACCGCGCCGATGGCGCAGCCGATGTTGAACTCCGCATCGGATCCGCGGAAGCGGGCCGGGCTCAACGCGCCGGTCATCACGATGGTCTTGTCGGGGATGGTCGACAGCACCTTGCCGGTGGCCACCATCGAGTCGGTGCCGTGGGTGACCAGCACGTGGCGGGTCGGCTGGGCGGCGATGGTGGCGCGGATCAGCTCGCGGTCGTCATCGCTGATATGCAGCGAATCCTTGCGCAGGATCGGAATGACGTTGAAGCGGAAGGTCACGCCGAGTTCGCGCAGGATCATGCCGATCTGCGGGTCACCGATCTGGTAGTCCGATTTGTCGTCGAAGTAGATCTTGTCGATCGTGCCACCGGTGGTGACGATCAGGAGGTCTTCCATCATGGGCATGTCTTCGGAGCCTGGAACGGCGCTGCAGGAACAGGAACGCAGATGATACCGGCCCCCGGTGGGGGCGTCAGCGTTGCTTTCGGCTGAAACGGGCGCGCAGGCCGGGCAGGCTGCCGGCAAAGATCACCACCAGCGACAGGCCGATCCCCAGCCAGGCCAGCAGGCGGGTCCCGGCATCGCTCCAGGCGCTCATCACGCCATGGCTGAACCAGCCCAGCGCCAGCACGCAGGCCCAGAACCCGGCCTTGCGCCAGCCCATCCGCAGTGCAATCGCCAGCGCCAGCGGCGGGGCCGTGAACACCAGCTGGGTGGCCAGCCAATGGCGATCATTGAGGAACCAGCCGGCGTACAGTGCGGCCAGCCCCAGCAGGGCGAGCAGCAGCACGCTGCGCGCGCCCGGTGCCATCAGGCCAGCCGCCGTGCGATATCGGCGACCCGACGGCCGAGCGCGCGCGCCAGCGTGGCTTCGTCCTCGCTGGGCTGTGGATCATCGTTGGCACCGGCGACATGGCTGGCACCGTACGGTGTGCCGCCGCTGGTGGTATGGCTCAGCGCGGCTTCGGTGAAGGGAATGCCGACGATCAGGCAGCCATGGTGCAGCAGCGGCAGCTGCATGGACAGCAGGGTCGATTCCTGGCCGCCATGCATCGAGGCAGTGGAGGTGAATACCGCGGCCGGCTTGCCGGCGAGGGTGCCATTGACCCATTCCGCGCCCAGGCCATCCAGGAAGTGCTTCATCGGGGCGGCCATGTTGCCGAAACGGGTAGGGCTGCCGAGCAACAGCCCGTCGCACTCGGCCAGGTCTTCCACGCTGACATACGGCGCGCCTTCATCGGGGACCGGCGGACGCGCGGTTTGGGTGACGGCGGCCACGGCGGGCACGCTGCGCAGGCGCGCGCCCATGCCGGGGACCTCGCCGATGCCCCGCGCGATCTGCCGCGCCAGCCGCGCCACCGAACCGCCGCGGCTGTAGTAGAGCACCAGGATTTCGCCCATCACCAACCCGCTTTCTCGTCCAGGAGACGCCAGTATGGCTATCCTGCGGCCATCCTGCATCGGGTACCCTTGCGCCGATGGAACCGTTGAACACGATCAATCTATGGATGGAGCGCGCGCGCGACCGTCCGCGCGCGGCAAGCTTCGGCCGTTTCCTGTGGCGGCGCTTTCTTGATGACCGCCTGTTCCAGGCCGCTGCCGCGCTGGCCTACACCACCGTGTTCGCGCTGGTACCGCTGGCGATCGTGGTGTTCGGCGTGCTGTCCGCCTTCCCGGTGTTCGACCGCTGGAGCGACCAGCTCAGCGACTACGTGTTCTCCAACTTCGTGCCCAGCGCGGCGCGCGCGGCCGAAGGCTACCTGCGGCAGTTCAGCGCCAGTGCCGGGCAGCTCACCGCTGCGGGCTTCATCGCGCTGGTGATCTCGCTGCTGATCACGCTCAACAGCGTGGAAGAGACCTTCAACCAGATCTGGCGGGTGGGATCGTCGCGGCCCAAGCTGACCCGTTTCCTGGTCTACTGGACCGTGCTGACCCTGGGCGCGATGCTGGCCGCCGCCTCGCTGGCGGTGTCGGCGCGGGTCTTCGCGCTGCCCTTGTTCGGTACCCAGGAAGGGCAGTGGCTGGCGGACTTTTCGCTGCGGCTGGCGCCGGTGCTGATCGAGTTCGTCTGCATCACGCTGGTGTACCGCGTGGTGCCGCACCACACGGTCAAATGGAAGCATGCCGTGCCCGGTGCGATCCTGGCGGCGATCCTGCTGGAACTGGTGAAGTGGGGCATTGGTGCCTACCTGGGCAGCTTCCAGTCGTACCAGAAGCTGTATGGCACCGTGGCGTTCGTGCCGATCCTGCTGCTGTGGATCTACCTGTGCTGGGTGGCGGTGCTGCTGGGCGCCTCGCTGGCTTCTTCGATGGCCGCCTTCCGCTACCAGCCGGTGGAACTGCGACTGCCGCAGGGCTACGAGTTCTATGCGTTGCTGCGCCTGCTCGGGCGCTTCCAGCAGGCGCGCGTGCTGGGCAAGGCACTGGACGAAGACGAAATCCTGCAGCACGAGCCGATGATGACCGACTCGCTGCTGCAGCAGCTGCTGTGCGACATGGAGCGCATCGCGCTGGTGCGTCGCGTGGAGAGCGGCGAGTGGATGCTGGCACGGGACCTGGAACAGCTGACCTTGGGTGACCTGTACGAATCGACCCAGCTGCGCATCCCGGTGGCCGAACAGCACCTGCCGTATCGCCAGGACAGCCTGGGCCAGGCCGCGCTGGCGGCGCTGGACGAACTGCGCCTGCCACTGCGTGAGAAACTCAAGCGTCGCGTCAGCGACATCTATCCCCCCGGAGATACGCCCCGATGAGATGCACGTTGTTGGTCGTCACCCTGTCCGTGCTGCTGGCCGCCTGCAAGCCGGCCGCCGAGCCTGCTGCGAACGCGCCGGCCGCCACCCCGCCGGCGACCGATGCGACCCCGCCGGCGCCTGCCGCCGATCCGGATGCCGCGCTGGGCGCAGCCGATGGTGCCGCCGCCGCCGAGCGGGTCACCGCCGAGTTCCCGACGCTGAAGGTCAAGACCGTCGACGGCGCCGACTATGACCTGGCCGCGCACCGCGGCAAATGGGTGGTGGTGAACTTCTGGGCCACCTGGTGCGCCCCGTGCCGCAAGGAGATGCCGGAACTGTCGGCGCTGCACGCGATGCGCAGCGAGATCGAAGTGGTCGGCCTGGCCTATGAAGAGATCGAACCGGCCGACATGCAGGCGTTCCTGAAGGAGCGGCCGGTGACCTATCCGATCGCCATCGTCGACCCGTACGATCCGCCGTCCGACTTCGCCACCCCGCGCGGCCTGCCGCTGACCCACCTGGTGGACCCGCAGGGCAAGGTGGTGCACTCGTTCGTCGGCCCGGTCACGGCGGCGGACATCGAAGCGCGTATCGCCAGCAGCAAGTCCTGAGACCAGCCAGCAGGCCAGGGGCCAGGTTTCTTCTGCAGCGCAGAAGGCACCTGCCCCCGAAGCGCTGGCTCAGTCGATCGGGAACGCATCGATCGGTTCCAGCAGCGCGTAGTGCTCGCGGTGCAGCTTGCCTTTCAGCTTCGGCAGCTTCGGCAGCGCCTCGTCGACATGGGTATCGGGCAGCCGGTCGAGCAGGTTGCGCACCAGGGTCAGCCGTCCCGTGCGCTGGTCGTTGAAGTCCACCAGCGTCCACGGCGCACCGGGACGGTGGGTGGCCTCCAGCATGGCTTCGCGGGCCTGGGTGTAGGCCTCGTACTTGTCGCGCGACTGCAGGTCCACCGGTGACAGCTTCCAGCCCTTCAGCGGATCAGCATGGCGCTCTGCGAAACGTTCCTCCTGCTGCGCCTGGTCCACCGCCAGCCAGTACTTGAACAGCAGGATGCCGTCGTCCACCAGCAGCTGTTCGAACACCGGTGCCTGCTGCAGGAACTGCCGGTACTGCGCATCGGTGCAGTAGCCCATCACCTGTTCCACGCCGGCGCGGTTGTACCAGCTGCGGTCCATCAGCACGATCTCGCCGGCGGCGGGCAGGTGGCTGGCGTAGCGCTGGAAGTACCACTGGGTGGCTTCACGGTCGGTCGGCTTGGGCAGTGCGACCACCCGGCATTGGCGTGGGTTGAGGTGCTGGCTGATGGCCTGGATGGCACCGCCCTTGCCCGCGGTATCGCGCCCTTCGAACAGCACCAGCACGCGCTGGCCGGTCAGCTGCACCCAGCGCGCCATGGTGGCCAGTTCCAGCTGCATCGGTTCCAGCAAGGCCTCGTAGGCCTTGCGCTTGAGCTTTGCCATCTGCGACTCCGGTCAGGTGGAAGCCGCAGTGTGCCGCGTGCGCGGTTCAGGCGGTGTGCGCGCCGTGCCAGCCGTGTTCGCCGGCCAGCTGCTGCAGCAGCCGGGACAGGTCGGCGGCGAAGCCGCGCATGTCGAACAGGCCGCTGCCGGCGCGTGCCTCGGCCAGCTGCGCGCGCAGCAGCGCCAGCGCGGCGGGGTCATTGCCCAGTGCGGTGGCGCGGGCGATGAAAGCGGCATCGTCGGCCACGTTCATCGCGTGCAGGCCGAGGTGGTGGTTCAGGCTGCCGGCCACGCGCGCGGCGAAGGTGTCGCCGGGGCAGGTCAGGACCGGGCAGCCGGCCCACAGCGCATCCGATGCAGTGGTGTGCGCGTTGTACGGATGGGTATCCAGGAACAGGTCGGCCAGTGCATAGCGGGCCAGGTACTGCGCATGCGGCAGCTTGGCCATGAACACCAGCCGCGCCGGATCCACCCCGGCCGCGCGCGCCGCATCGCGCAGGCGGGCATCGGCGCGGCCCGGCCCGGACAGCAGCCACAGCACGCTGCCGGGCACGCCCTGCAGCACCTGCAAGGCACGCGCCACGCTGCGCGGATTCAATTTGTAGCTGTTGTTGAAACAGCAGAACACCACGCCGTGCTCCGGCAGGCCGCAGGCGGCGCGCGCCGGTGCCGGCTGCAGCAGGCGGGTGTTGTCCGAAGGCTGGAAGGCACGCGGCAGGCGCAGCACGCGTTCGCTGAAGTGTGCGTCCAGCGCGGCCGGCAGCACGAACGCGTCGGCCAGCACCACATCCATCCACGGCGCACCGGACGTGCCCGGATACGCAAGCCAGTTGACCTGCAGCGGCGCCGGGCGCAGCGCCAGCACTTCCGGCGCACCGCCGCCACCCCAGCCGCGCAGGTCGAACAGCACGTCGATGCCTTCGGTGCGGATACGTGCCGCCACGTCGGCATGCCGCAGGCCGGCCACCTCATGCAGGCGGGTAGCGGCGGACAGGCGCTGCCGGATGGGGCTGCCATCGTAGCGGTTGAGCGCAAACAGATGGATATCCAGCGCCGGGTCCTGCCGCAGCTGTTCGAACACCGCCACGGTCAGCAGGCCGGTGGGGTGCGCGCCGAAGCCATTGGAAAGCAGGCCGATCCGCAGCGGGCCGCGTTGCCGCACCGCGGTTGGCGGCAGCGGCCGCACGCCGCTGAACTGCGCCGCGCGCAGCCGCGCACAGGCCAGCTGTTCGGCGGCACTGGCGTCTTCGCTGAGGAAGGCAAACGGTTCCACCGCGCCGCGGCCGCTGGCCACGGCATCGCGGACCTGCCGCGACAGCGCATCGATGTCCTGCCAGTCGCACAGGCGGCGCTGCCAGGCCAGCCGCTGCGCGGCGATGTAGGGCTCGTCGGGCAGCAGCGCGTGGGCGCGTCGGTATGCATCCGCCGCGCCTTCGGCATCGCCGGCATCTTCCAGCGCGTGGCCCAGCCACAATGCAATGCCAGGGTGCTGCGGCGCGCCGGCCGCGGCCTCGCCAAGCAGCTGGGCGGCATCGCCGTGCGCGCCGGCCATCCACGCCACCCGGCCCAGCCGGGCCAGCGCTTCGGGATGCCGCGGACGCAGCTGCAGGGCACGCCGCGCGGCCTGTTCACCGGCTGCCAGGTCGCCGGCTTCCAGTTCGGCATCGGCCAGCATCACCCAGGCGATGAAGTCCGCCGGCTGGCGGAGGACCGCCTGCTGCAGCTGCTGGCGCTGGCTGGCCGGCTGCATCAGGGGGACGCGGCCAGCTGGGCCAGGGCGTCGGCCTGGTGTTCCTGCGAAAGCCGCTGCAGCAAGGCATCCATGTCGCCGGCCATCACGTTGGGCAGGTCATACAGCGTTAGTCCCTCCACGCGGTGGTCGGTGATGCGGCCCTGCGGAAAGCTGTAGGTGCGGATGCGCTGGCTGCGGTCGCCACTGCCGACCTGCAGGCGTCGCGATTCGGCCTGCGCTGCATCCTGGCGCGAACGCTCGGCATCCAGCAGCTGCGCTTTCAGGCGCTTCATCGCCTTGTCGCGGTTGGCATGCTGGCTGCGTTCGGTCTGGCATTCCACCACCACACCGGTCGGGACATGGGTGATGCGGATGGCCGATTCGGTTTTGTTGACGTGCTGGCCACCGGCGCCGGAGGAGCGGAACGTATCCACCCGCAGGTCGGCCGGATTGATCTGTACCTCGTCGATTTCATCGGCTTCGGGGATGATCGCCACCGTCGCCGCCGAGGTATGGATGCGGCCCTGCGATTCGGTCGCCGGCACCCGCTGCACGCGGTGCGTGCCGGATTCGAACTTCAGCCGCGAGAACGCGCCGCGCCCGACCACCCGGGCCACCACTTCCTTGTAGCCGCCGTGTTCGCCGGGGCTGTCCGATTCGACTTCCACCTTCCAGCCCTGGCGTTCGGCGTAGCGGGCATACATGCGGAACAGGTCGCCGGCGAAGATCGCCGCTTCGTCGCCGCCGGTGCCGGCGCGCACTTCCAGGAACAGGTTGCCCTCATCACGCGGGTCGCGCGGCACCAGCAGCAGCGCCAGGTCATGGTCCAGCTGCGCCAGGCGTGCCTGCGCGGCGTCCACTTCTTCGTCGGCCAGCTCACGCAGGTCCGGGTCGGCGCGCATCGCCTCGGCGGCGGCAAGGTCGTCCTTGGCGCGGCGCTCTTCGGCCAGCGCGGTAGCCACCGGTTCCAGCTGCGCGAATTCGCGCGAAAGATCGCGGAAGCGCTTGTTGTCGGCCACCACTCTGGGGTCGGAAAGCAGGCGTTCGAGTTCTTCGCGGCGCTCGGCCAGCGCTTCAAGCTTACGGCGCAGGGTCGGCGTCATCAGGTCTCACGGCAGGATGGTGGTATCCCGGCTGCGCCGGGAACAGGCGCTCGGCGGCGCGGGTCAGGTCGGCATCGCCGGTCAGCGCGGCGGCGCGCAGGGCGGCGGTGGGCGGGTGCAGCAGGCGGTTGGTCAGGCCATGGGCGAGCAGCTCCAGTACTTCGTCGGCCGGCTTGCCGTTGGCCAGCTGCGCCCGCGCCCGTTCCAGCATTTCCGCGCGGGTGGTTTCGCCGAACGCGCGCAGCTGCTTCAGCGGCGCATGGTGCGCGCCCGCCTGCTGGGTCTCCACGAAACGGGCGACCTGCAGCTCGATGATGGCTTCGGCTTCAGCAGCGGCCTCGCGCCGCCCGCGGCGGTTGTCTTCCACCGCCCGTTCCAGGTCGTCCACGGTGTACAGGAAGGCATCGGCGAGGGTGGCCACGCTGGCTTCGATGTCACGCGGCACGGCCAGGTCGAACAGCAGCATCGGCTTGTGCCGGCGGGCACGCAGCGCCGCGGCCACCGCGTCGCGGTGGATCACCGGCTCGCGCGCGGCGGTGGCGGAGAACACGATGTCCGCTTCGGCAAGATGGCGGTCCAGCTCGGCCAGCGGCAAGGCCACCCCGCCGTGCCGGCTGGCCAGGTCCTGGGCATGGGCCAAGGTGCGGTTGGCGATCAGCAGGCGGCGCACCTTGCCATCGCTGAGGTGGCGCGCGGCCAGTTCGATGGTCTCCCCGGCGCCGACCAGCAGCACGGTGGAATCGTCCAGCCGCGCGAACGAGTTCTGCGCCAGCCGCACGGCGGCAGAAGCCACCGAGACCGGATTGGCGCCGACCTGGGTATCGGTGCGGGCGCGCTTGGCCACCGAGAAGGTCTGCTGGAACAGCCGGTCCAGGCGCTGGCCGAGCAGGCCGTGTTCGCGCGCCACCGACCAGGCGTCCTTCACCTGGCCCAGGATCTGCGGTTCGCCCAGCACCATCGAATCCAGCCCGGTGGCGACCCGGAACAGGTGGCGCACCGCATCGGCGTCGGCATGCTGGTACAGGTAGCCCTGCAGGTCACCGGCCTGGCCCTGCAGCCACTGGTTCAGGGCGGCTTCGGAGTCGGCCACCGCATACAGTTCGGTACGGTTGCAGGTGGACAGCAGCACTGCCTCGGCGATCTGCGGGGTGTCACGCAGCGAACCGAGCGCGCGCGGCAACGCCTCACCGGCGAAGGCCGCGCGTTCGCGCAGGTCCACCGGTGCGGTCTGGTGATTCAGTCCGAGCACCCACAGGGTCATTGTTCAGTTGCTTGCGATAAGCTGCTGGCCATAGGCACACATTTTAAGGCCCCAATGCCGTCGATGCCCGCATTGATTCGCATCTCCAGTGTTCTGCTGCTCAGCCTGATGGCGGGCGAAGCGCTGGCAGCCCCCTCCATCGCCCGCGTGCTGGACCAGGCCGAACGTGCCCAGGAGCCTTCGCTGGAGCCTGCGCTGGTGGGCGAATTCGCCCTGCAGGCGGGCAGATTGCCCGACTCGGCGGCGCAGTACCTGCTGGCCGCGCAGGCCAGTGAAGGGGATGCCGGGCTGGCCGAACGTGCCACCCGGATCGCCATGCTGGCCAATGATGATGCGCGTGCCGCGCAGGCGCTGGCCCTGTGGCAGCAACGCGCACCGCGTTCGCTGGCGATGCGCAGCGCCGCGGCGGCGCTGGCGATGCGGCAGGGCAAGCCCGAGGTGGCGGAAGCCGAACTGAAGGCGCTGCTGGCCGCACCCGGCGAAGAGGGCTGGCGCTTCAGCCTGGCCGCGCTGGTCGGTGGTGGGCGCGACCCGGGAGTGCCGGCGCAGGTGCTGGAAGCCCTTGTCGAGGCCGATGCGATCCCCAACCGGATCGAGGTCTGGCAGGAGTTCGGCCGGCTGGCGATGCGCATGGACAAGCCGGAACTGGCCCAGCGCATGGTGGACCAGGTGGTGCGCCGCTTCCCGCAGGACCCGCGCGTGGCGCTGCTGCGTGCCAGCCAGCTGCAGCAGACCGGACACACCGCTGAAGCGGTGACCGTGCTGCAGGCACTGGAGCCGCAGACCCGCACCAGCGTCGACCTGCGCAATGCGGTGGCCATTGCCTACGACAGCATGAACGAGGCGGTGGCTGCCGAGCGCGTGCTGTCCAGCGGACCGCAGGACACCCAGACCTACGGCATGCGCGCATCGCTGTTGGCCAAGCAGGATGACGCCACCGCGCTGACCGCGCTGTACACCGAGCTGTCGCGTGTGGCCAGCAAGCCTGATCCGGCGCAGCGCCTGCTGCTGGGCAAGATCGCCGAATACCTCAAGCGCTACCAGGAGGCGGTGGACTGGTACCACAGCGTGCCCGGGGGCGAGGAACTGAGCGAAGCCCGGCTGCGCGCGGCCAACGCGCAGGGCCTGCTCGGCAACCAGGCCAAGGCGCTGGAAGAGGTGCGCGCCGTGCAGTCCGATGCGGTGCTGGCCGAAGAAGCCCGCCGCGACGCCTACCTGCTGGAAGCCGAGCTGCGCCTGCGCGCCGGCGACGAGGCCGGCGAGCTGGACGCGCTGGCCCGTGGGCTGGCCGCGTATCCCGATGAAAACGCGCTGCTGTACGCCCGCGCGCTGGCCTGGGAGCGCCGCGATGACATCCCGCGTGCGGAGGCCGACCTGCGCAAGGTGCTGGTCACCGAGCCTGAAAACGTCGCCGCGTTGAATGCCTTGGGCTACACCCTGGCCGACCGCACCCACCGCTACCAGGAGGCGCTGGAGCTGATCGACCGCGCCCGCGTGGCCGAGCCGGACAACCCGGCCATCATCGACAGCCATGGCTGGGTGCTGTATCGGCTGGGGCGCAACGAAGAGGCGCTGGTGCAGCTGCGTCGTGCCTACGGGCTGGCCAAGGATGCCGAGATCGCCGTGCACCTGGGCGAAGTGCTGTGGGTGAGCGGCCGGCAGGACGAGGCGCGCCGTTACTTCGACGAGGCCGCCAGGCTGGACCCTGACAACCGCGCGCTGCAGCGCGTCCGCGAGACCCTGAAACCATGATGCATTCAATGACCCGGCCGCTGCTGTTGGCCGCGGCCACGGTGGCGCTGGCCGCCTGTACGTCGGTCGGCTCGCAGAAGACGCCGGTGCCGGACGTGGCCTATACCGTTTCGCCGGCCGCCGAACGTGCCGAAGCGGCACGCGTGCAGGCGCTGCGTTCACAGCCGGACTGGTCGTTCCAGGGGCGGGTGGCGGTCAGCAAGGGAAAGAACGGCGGCAGCGGCCGGATCGACTGGGGGCAGCAGGGCAGTGCCTACCAGGTGCAGCTGAGCGCCCCGGTGACCCGGCAGAGCTGGCGCCTGCAGGGCGACGCCATGCAGGGCAGCGGCCGGCTGGAAGGGTTGGACGGTGGCCCGCGCGAGGGTGCGGATGCGCAGGCCGTGCTGCTCGAGGCGACCGGCTGGGACATCCCGGTCAACCAGCTGCCCGACTGGACCCGCGGACTGGTGCTGGAAGGCAGCGGCGAAGCCGCCCTGCAGCGTGACGCCGAAGGGCGTCCGCGCCAGCTGCGGCAGGCCGGATGGCAGGTGGATTACCTGGACTGGTACCCCGCGCAGGACGGCCGGCAGTCGCTGCCGCGGCGCATCGAAGCCAGCAAGGGCGACGCCAAGGTGCGGCTGGTGGTCGACCAGTGGGGCGCGGCCAACCCATGAATCCGTCGTGTGATGACGCCGATGGCTGGTCCTGGTGGCCGGCGCCGGCGAAGCTGAACCTGTTCCTTCATATCACCGGCCGCCGCGCCGATGGGTATCACCAGCTGCAGACCGTGTTCCGGCTGCTGGACTGGGGTGACCGGATCGGCCTGCGGCTGCGCCAGGATGGGCAGATACGTCGCCAAGGGGCGTCGCTTCCCGGTGTCGCCGAGGCTGATGACTTGGCGGTAAGGGCGGCAGTTGCGCTCAAAAAAGCCACGAAAACCGACCAAGGCGTCGATATCGTCGTCGAAAAGCACGTCCCAGCCGGTGGCGGCTTTGGCGGCGGATCGTCCGATGCGGCGACCGTGCTGGTGGCCTTGAACCGGCTGTGGCGCACCGGGCTGGACCCGGATGCGCTGGCCGCGCTGGGCCTGCAGCTGGGGGCGGACGTGCCGGTTTTCGTGCGCGGACACAACGCCTGGGCCGAAGGCATCGGCGAGCAGCTGACCCCCATCGACCTGCCACCGGCGTGGTATGTGATCGCCGATCCGGGGGTCCACGTGCCCACGCCGGCCCTTTTTGCAGATCCGGATTTGACGCGCGACAGTCCAATGGCGAAAATAGAGGACTTCGTTTCCGGATACCTGTCCGGCAATGCGTTCGAGCCGGTGCTGCGCCGCCGCGAGCCTGCCGTTGAGGCCGTGCTTGCTGCGTTGAGCAACATCGGCACGGCGCGGCTGACAGGATCGGGAAGTGGGTGCTTCGTCGAGTTCCCTTCGCAGCTGGCTGCGCAGGCGGGCAGGGCGGAGTTGTCCAAGGAGTTGCGGGCGTGGGTGGTGGCGGGCGTTGGCCGGTCACCACTGCTGGATGCACTCGAGCGTAACTGATTCATTTGATGCAGGGGCGTCGCCAAGAGGCCCAAGGCACCAGGTTTTGATCCTGGCATTCGGAGGTTCGAATCCTCCCGCCCCTGCCACTTGCGGCTTGGTCCGCGCCAACCAGCGCAGCTGTCTGCGCGGGACGTGGAAATGCCGTGGTGCAATCAGCCGCAGGGGCCTTCGGGTGCCTGGGGTAACCCGATCTCCGCCACTCGCCCCCGCCCGAGACAATCATGATGCAAGATTCGCCCAACCTGCTGGTGTTTTCCGGCAACGCCAACAAACGCCTCGCACAGAACATCTGCAAGGAACTGGGCGTGCGTCCGGGCAAGGCACTGGTGTCGCACTTCTCCGATGGTGAAGTGCAGGTCGAAATCGAAGAGAACGTCCGCAAGCAGGACGTCTTCGTGATCCAGCCGACCAGCGCACCGAGCGCAGAGAACCTGATGGAACTGCTGGTGCTGATCGACGCGCTCAAGCGCGCATCGGTGGCCAGCGTCACTGCCGTGGTGCCGTACTTCGGCTACTCGCGCCAGGATCGCCGCATGCGGTCTTCGCGCGTGCCGATCACCGCCAAGCTGGCGGCGAAGATGTTCAGCACCGCCGGTGCCGATCGGGTGTTGACCGTGGACCTGCATGCCGACCAGATCCAGGGCTTCTTCGACATCCCGGTGGACAACGTTTATGCGTCGCCGCTGCTGCTCGCCGATATCTGGCGCGCCTACGGCACCGAAAACCTGATCGTGGTGTCCCCGGACGTGGGTGGCGTGGTGCGTGCGCGCGCCGTGGCCAAGCGCCTGGACGACGCCGACCTGGCGATCATCGACAAGCGCCGTCCGCGCGCCAACGTCTCCACCGTGATGAACATCATCGGTGACGTCGAAGGCAAGACCTGCGTGATGGTCGATGACATCGTCGATACCGCCGGCACCCTGTGCGCCGCTGCTGCTGCCCTGAAGGCGCGCGGTGCGCTCAAGGTCGCCGCGTACTGCACCCACGCGGTGCTGTCCGGCCCGGCGGTGGACAACATCACCAATTCCCAGCTCGATGAGCTGGTGGTGACCGACACCATCCCGCTGAAGGACGCCGCGCGCGTGTGCAGCAAGATCCGCCAGCTGAGCGTGGCGGAGATGCTGGCCGAGACGATGCGCCGCATCGCCTTCGGTGAGTCGGTCAGCTCGTTGTACGTGGATTGATTTTTTTTTCGTCCCCGCCGGTAACGGCAGGGACCTCCAAGGGCACTTCTGGTCGCGGAAGTGCCTTCATCCGCCCCGCCACACGGCAGGGCACCCAACAGGTAGTAGAAAATGTCCAAGACCCATGAAATCAAGGTCACCAAGCGTGAACTGCAGCGCAAGGGTGCGAGCCGCCGCCTGCGTCACGCTGGCGTGATCCCGGCGATCGTCTACGGCGGCAACGCCGAGCCGGTGGCCATCAGCCTTGACCACAATGAAATCTGGCTGGCCCAGTACAACGATTGGTTCTACTCGTCCATCCTGGACCTGAACCTCGATGGCAAGGTCGAGCGCGTGCTGCTGCGTGACATGCAGCGCCACCCGTTCAAGCAGCTGATCCTGCACCTGGATTTCCTGCGCGTGAACGAGAACGAAGTCCTGACCGCTGCGGTGCCGCTGCACTTCATCAATGAAGAAACCTCGCCGGCCGGCAAGGCTTCGGACATCGTGGTCACCCACGAAGTGAAGGAAGTCACCGTGTCCTGCCTGCCGAAGGACCTGCCGGAGTCGATCGAAGTCGACCTGGGCGCCCTGGAGGCCGGTGGCGTGATCCATCTGTCCGACCTCAAGCTGCCGAAGGGCGTTGAGCTGCCGGCGCTGGCGCTGGGCAAGGATCACGACGATGCCGTGGTCACCGCCAAGCACGGCAAGGAAGATGCTGCCGACGCTGCTGAAGACGCAGAAGCCGCAGAGTAATGCCGTTGCGGCGCCTGTCCTCCGGGACGGGCGCCGTACCTGCCGGCAGCGCTGGCAGGCCGTGACAGGAAGAGACAATGGCAGGATTGCGACTGATCGTCGGCCTGGGGAACCCAGGTGCCGAGCACGCCCGGACCCGGCACAACGCT
Organism: Stenotrophomonas sp. SORGH_AS_0321; assembly: GCF_031453215.1. Classification (NCBI taxonomy): domain Bacteria; kingdom Pseudomonadati; phylum Pseudomonadota; class Gammaproteobacteria; order Lysobacterales; family Lysobacteraceae; genus Stenotrophomonas; species Stenotrophomonas sp. SORGH_AS_0321. The sequence continues at coordinate 3,289,645 of NZ_JAVIZG010000001.1, read as the reverse complement.
GGGTTTCATTTTGTGGAGGCCCTGGCCGAAAAGGCGGGCGCACGCTGGAGCGTGGACAGCAAGCTGTTCGGCGAGACCACCAAGGTCGATATCGCAGGCCAGCCGGTCTGGCTGCTGAAGCCGGCCACGTACATGAACCTCAGTGGCAAGTCGGTGACTGCCGCGCAGCGGTTCTGGAAGATCGAGCCCGAAGAAACCCTGCTGGCCCACGACGAACTGGACCTGCCGCCGGGTGCGGCGCGCTTGAAGTTCGATGGTGGCCACGGCGGGCAGAATGGCCTTCGCGATACCATCCGCCTGCTCGGGCATGGTCGCTTCCATCGCCTGCGCGTGGGCATCGGCCATCCCGGCCACAAGGATCGCGTGGTGCCGTGGGTACTGGGACGTGCATCGAAGGACGACGACGTGCTGATCGCGCGCGCCATCGATGATGCGATCGACGTGCTGCCGTTGGCGGTGCAGGGTGATTTCAGCGAGGCGATGAAGCGCCTGCACACCCCGAAGTAACCCAGCGAAGCGTGAGGGCGCCGGGCCCTGCTCGGCGGCGGTACGACGAAAATGATTTGCCAAACAGCGCGTGCGCTTTTTCGCCAATCACTTTCACCCCAAAGGTTGTCGAACATGGGTATCAAATGCGGAATCGTCGGCCTGCCCAACGTGGGCAAGTCGACGCTGTTCAATGCGCTGACCAAGGCGGGTATCGCCGCGGCCAACTTCCCGTTCTGCACGATCGAGCCGAACGTCGGCATCGTGCCGGTGCCGGATCCGCGGCTGAACGAACTGGCGGGCATCATCAATCCGCAGAAGGTCATCCCGACGGCGGTCGAGTTCGTCGACATCGCCGGCCTGGTGGCCGGTGCGGCCAGCGGTGAAGGGCTGGGCAACAAGTTCCTGGCGCACATCCGTGAAGTGGATGCGATCACCCACGTGGTGCGCTGCTTCGAGAACGCCGACGTCATCCACGTCAACAACAAGGTTGACCCGCTGTCGGACATCGACACCATCGATACCGAGCTGGCGCTGGCTGACCTGGACAGCGTGGAGAAGGCGCTGAACCGCGCCGAGCGTTCGGCCAAGGGCGGTGACAAGGAGGCGGCGGCACGCAAGCCGGTGCTGGCCAAGCTGCAGGCGGCGCTGGCCGACGGCAAGGCCGGCCGTGCGGCCGGCCTGGACGAAGAAGAAAAGGCGCTGGTGCGCGACCTGTTCCTGCTGACGCTGAAGCCGGTGATGTACATCGCCAACGTGCTGGAAGATGGCTTCGAGAACAATCCGCACCTGGATGCCGTGCGTGCGCGCGCTGCCGAAGAAGGAGCCAAGGTGGTGCCGGTCTCGGCGGCCATCGAAGAAGAGCTGTCGCAGCTGGATGACGAAGACCGTGACACCTTCCTGGCTGATCTCGGCCTGCAGGAGCCGGGCTTGAACCGCGTCATCAACGCGGCTTACCAGCTGCTGGGCCTGCAGACCTATTTCACCGCTGGCGTGAAGGAAGTCCGTGCCTGGACCGTGCGCAAGGGCGCCACCGCGCCGCAGGCCGCCGCGGTCATCCACACCGATTTCGAGAAGGGCTTCATCCGCGCCGAAACCATCGCCTACGACGACTTCATCAAGTTCAAGGGCGAAGCCGGTGCCAAGGAAGCCGGGCGGTTGCGCCTGGAAGGCAAGGAATACCGCGTGCAGGAAGGCGACGTGCTGCACTTCCGCTTCAACGTCTGATCCTGCAACGGGCGATCCTCAATCGCCGTTGCGCAGGGAAAAAAGCCCCCTGCGAGCGGGGCGGCGGTCCCCTCGAGGCTGGCCGCGAAGTGCTTGGTCGCGGGCTGGGGCCGGGCGGTAAGGCTGTGCGGGGGACGGCAAAAACTGCGTCCATGCAGGCCTCGTTTCGCGCCATCCATGGCGCTCAACGCCCCCGCCCAGCCTCACCGCCCGGCTCCGCGACAGATCGCTTGGCGTCCACCACGGCAATAAGGCAAACGCAGAGCTGACCAATGGTCAGCTCTGCGTTTTTTTTGCTCTTCTCTCTTTTTTGCGTGGCCGGCGCTCAGGCGGTGTGTCCCAAGCTGGGTGGGAGGGCGCTGCGGGGGCGTTGAGCGCCATGGATGGCGCGAAACGAGGCCCGCAGGAGCGGCTTCTGCCGTCCCCCGCAGCGTCCTCCCGCCCGGCCCAGCCGCATTAACCACACGAGCGCGACCGCCACGAGGGGCTCTGCCGTTCGCTGCTGCGATACATCGCTCGCTTGAGTGAGCCGCAGCATGCCTGAGCGCGGCGCTGTTTCTGCGTGGACAAATAATGACCAGCATCTGAAACGCTTGCGGCGTGTGGCTCAGTGGCACTTGTCCACACCAAACCCCCATCGCTCTCCACGCGGGGTGTGGAAAACCGCGGCGGTGCCTGGACAAATAATCGCCACCTTTCGAAACGCTTGCGGTGTGTGGCTCAGCGCTACTTGTCCACACCAAACCCCCATCGCTCTCCACGCCGGGTGTGGAGAACCCGGCACCGGCAGCGAACGGCACTTGCCAACGGCCACGCCGCCGCGCAGCGTGTCGGCAACGATGGGGATGGAGTTGCCGAATGAACCTGCGCCTGGGAATGCTGTGCGTGCTGTTGACGATCTCCGGCGCCGCTGTGGCGGCCGCCGCTGCAAAGGAGCCGCAGCCGCTGCTGGTGATCCACGGCGGTGCCGGCGTGCAGCGCGCAGGGCTGTCCGCTGAAGAGGAGCGCGCCGCGCGCGAAGCGCTGCGCAGTGCATTGCTGCAGGGGCATGCCGAGCTGAAGGCGGGCCGCCCTGCGCTGACCGCGGTGACCCGGGCGATCACCGTGCTGGAGGACGATCCGACCTTCAATGCGGGGCGCGGTGCGGTATTCACCCATGACGGCCGCAACGAACTGGACGCGGCGCTGATGGAGGGCGCGACGCGCCGCGCGGGTGCGGTGGCGGGCGTGCAGCGGGTGCGCAACCCGATCCTGCTGGCGCAGGCGGTGATGGCGCACTCCGCGCACGTGATGATGGTCGGGCAGGGCGCCGAGGCCTTCGCGGCCGAACAGGGCGTCGCCTTGGTCGACCCGTCGTACTTCCGCACCGAAAAGCGCTGGCAGCAGCTGCAGCGCGCCCTGCAGGAGGAGAGGGCAGGGCAGGCGCATGCCGAGCTGGAAACCGCCAGGCACTTCGGCACCGTCGGCGCGCTGGCGCTGGATGCCGCAGGCACGCTCGCGGCGGGCACGTCGACGGGCGGCATGACCAACAAGCGCTATGGGCGGGTCGGCGACTCGCCGATCCTCGGCGCGGGCACCTGGGCCGACGAGGGCTGTGCCGTTTCCGGCACGGGTTGGGGCGAGTACTACCTGCGCACCGCGGCCGCGCACGAGATCTGCGCGCGCGTGCGGCTGGCCGGCGCGTCCGCCGCGCAGGCCGGCCGCGAAGTGATCAACGAGATGATTCCCGCGCTGGGTGGCGACGGTGGGGCGATCGTGCTCACCGCGAAGGGCGAAATCGGGCTGCCGTTCAGCACCGAAGGCATGTATCGGGGCTGGATCGGCGCGGACGGTGTGCCGCATGTCGCGATCTTTGCCGACGAAGCGCTGCAGCTGCCCGTCCAATAACCTTGCGTATCAACGGGTTTGCGACAGCGTGTGAAAAAAAAGAAAAAACGTGTTGACAGACCCCCGCCGGATCAGCAGAATTGCGGGCTCACCACCACACACCGCAACGCTTCGGCGCCACGGCATGGGGTGGTAAGGAGGGATACCCAAGCGGCCAACGGGGGCAGACTGTAAATCTGCTGGCTTACGCCTTCGGTGGTTCGAATCCACCTCCCTCCACCAGTTTCACGTAGTTTCACGTTGTGGCAATTCCCGGTGCGGGAGTAGTTCAATGGTAGAACTTCAGCCTTCCAAGCTGATTGTGCGGGTTCGATTCCCGTCTCCCGCTCCATTGAATGTTTAGAACTTTGAAGATATTTCAGTTCATGCCATAATGCAAAACTCGCTCACGTAGCTCAGTCGGTAGAGCACTTCCTTGGTAAGGAAGAGGTCGAAGGTTCGATTCCTTTCGTGAGCACCATCTTCAGCACCACCCCAAGACGAATTCGAGATAAGCAGCCATGGCCAAGGGTAAGTTCGAGCGCACCAAGCCGCACGTCAATGTCGGCACCATCGGTCACGTCGACCACGGCAAGACCACGCTGACCGCCGCACTGACCAAGATCGGTGCCGAGCGCTTCGGTGGCGAGTTCAAGGATTACTCCGCGATCGACGCCGCGCCGGAAGAAAAGGCACGTGGCATCACGATCTCGACCGCACACGTCGAATACGAATCCACCGTCCGTCACTACGCCCACGTCGATTGCCCGGGCCATGCTGACTACGTCAAGAACATGATCACCGGTGCTGCGCAGATGGACGGCGCGATCCTGGTCTGTTCCGCTGCTGACGGCCCGATGCCGCAGACCCGCGAGCACATCCTGCTGTCGCGCCAGGTCGGCGTGCCGTACATCGTCGTGTTCCTGAACAAGGCCGACATGGTCGACGACGCTGAGCTGCTTGAGCTGGTCGAAATGGAAGTGCGCGAGCTGCTGAGCAAGTACGACTTCCCGGGCGACGACACCCCGATCATCGCCGGTTCGGCCCGTCTGGCGCTGGAAGGCGACCAGAGCGACATCGGCGTGCCGGCCGTGATCAAGCTGGTCGAAGCCCTGGACAGCTGGATTCCGCTGCCGGAGCGTGACGTCGACAAGCCGTTCCTGATGCCGGTGGAAGACGTGTTCTCGATCTCGGGCCGCGGCACCGTGGTGACCGGTCGTATCGAGCGCGGCGTGATCAAGGTCGGCGAAGAAATCGAAATCGTCGGTATCCGTGACACCGTCAAGACCACTGTCACGGGTGTGGAAATGTTCCGCAAGCTGCTCGACCAGGGTCAGGCAGGCGACAACGCCGGTCTGCTGCTGCGCGGCACCAAGCGTGACGACGTGCAGCGCGGTCAGGTCCTGTGCAAGCCGGGTTCGATCAAGCCGCACACCGAGTTCGAAGGCGAAGTGTACGTGCTGTCGAAGGATGAGGGCGGCCGTCACACCCCGTTCTTCAACGGCTACCGTCCGCAGTTCTACTTCCGCACCACCGACATCACCGGTGCAGCCAAGCTGCCGGAAGGTGTTGAAATGGTGATGCCGGGCGACAACGTGAAGATGGTTGTCACCCTGATCAACCCGGTCGCCATGGACGAAGGCCTGCGCTTCGCCATCCGCGAAGGCGGTCGTACCGTCGGCGCCGGCGTGGTCTCCAAGATCATCAAGTAATCTGCACTACCGGCGGTTTTTCTAAAGCTGCCGGTCGCGCGAGTGGCGGGCCGGGAACCTCGGTCCGCCTTCGCCGTCTAAGGCAAGGCAAAGTTTATAACGTACGCCAGTAGCTCAATTGGCAGAGCAGCGGTCTCCAAAACCGCAGGTTGGGGGTTCGAGTCCCTCCTGGCGTGCCATCTGCCTTCCTAACCAGCGGTCCGCCGCTAAAGCAGCCCGAGCCGGATGAACAGCAAGATCGAACACTCCAAGGATACGTCCACTTCTGGTGGAGACCTCGTCAAGTACGTCGCCGCAGCCCTGCTGGTGCTGGCCGGACTGTTCGTGTGGTTCTGGTTCTCCGCAGACTCCGGTCGCGCCACCCAGCTGGGTGCCTGGACCGCTCAGATCCGCGCGCTTGCCGTCATTGCCGGCCTGGCGGGCGGTATTGCCGTTTTCATGCTGACCGGGAAGGGTCGCGATACCCGCGAGTTCCTGTCCGAGTCGCGTTTCGAACTGCGCAAAGTGGTCTGGCCGACGCGCCAGGAAGCCATCCGGATGACCTGGGTCGTCATCGTTGTTGTGATCATCCTCAGTCTGCTGCTGGGTGGGTTCGACTTCGTCATTCAGAAACTGACTCAGCTGTTCCTGAGCCGGTAAGGAGATACCCATGAAGCGCTGGTACGTCGTTCACGCCTATTCAGGCTTCGAGAAGTCGGTTGCGCAGGCCCTGCGCGATCGCATCGTTCGTGAAGAGAAGCAGGAGCTGTTTGGTGATGTGCTGGTCCCGACCGAAGAAGTGGTCGAGATGCGCGCTGGCCAGAAGCGCCGCTCCGAACGCAAGTTCTTCCCCGGCTACGTGCTGGTCCAGATCGAGACCCACGAAGAAGGCGGCATTCCGCGCATCGACAGCGAAAGCTGGCACCTGGTGAAGGACACCTCCCGCGTGCTGGGCTTCATCGGTGGCACCGCTGATCGTCCGCTGCCGATCGCCGATTCGGAGGCCGAGGCCATCCTGAACCGGGTCCAGGACGGTATCGAGAAGCCGCGTCCGAAGGTGCTGTTCGAGCCGGGCCAGATGGTCCGCGTCACCGACGGCCCGTTCAACGACTTCAATGGCGTCGTGGAAGAAGTCAATTACGAGAAGAGCCGCCTGCGCGTCTCGGTGCTGATCTTTGGTCGCGCCACCCCGGTCGAACTCGAGTTCGGCCAGGTCGAGAAGGCCACCGGCTGATCGCCGCAGCGCCGGGCCCCGCCTGGCGTTCATGTTGCCAGTGTGGACGCTTCGTCAAAGGGCTGGTATAGTGCCCGGCTTCCTGCCAGGAATCTGGCAAAAGTGAAGGCCGCCGAAAGGTGGCCTTCTGCATGTATTCAAAAACGCGATGCCGGGACGCGTGATTCCCGGTCCGATGGGGAGCCTGTTGTCGTAAGGCGCTAGCACCCGGAGAGCATACTCATGGCAAAGAAAGTTGTCGGTTACATCAAGCTGCAGGTGAAGGCCGGTCAGGCCAACCCCTCGCCGCCGGTCGGTCCTGCGCTGGGTCAGCGCGGCCTGAACATCATGGAATTCTGCAAGGCCTTCAATGCCGCCACGCAGAAGCTCGAGCCGGGTCTGCCGGTTCCGGTGATCATCACGGCCTATTCGGACCGTACGTTCACCTTCATCACCAAGAGCACCCCGGCGACCACCCTGCTGAAGAAGGCTGCTGGCATCTCGTCGGGCTCCAAGCGCCCGAACACCGAGAAGGTCGGCAAGGTCACCCGCAAGCAGCTGGAAGAGATCGCCAAGGCGAAGGAACCCGACCTGACCGCCGCTGACCTGGACGCCGCCGTGCGTACCATCGCCGGCTCGGCCCGTTCTATCGGCATCGTGGTGGAGGGCTAATAACATGGCACTGAACAAGCGTGAAAAGGCCCTGAAGGCCGCCGTCGTCCCGGGCAAGTCGTATGGCTTCGAAGACGCGATCAAGATCCTGAAGACCACCGCCAGCGCCAAGTTCGTCGAGTCGATCGACGTGGCTGTGCGCCTTGGCGTGGACGCCAAGAAGTCCGACCAGCAGGTGCGCGGTTCCACCGTGCTGCCGGCCGGTACCGGCAAGTCGGTCCGCGTTGCGGTGTTCGCACCGGCCGGTGCCAAGGCTGACGAAGCCCTGGCCGCTGGCGCCGAAGCCGTCGGCATGGACGACCTGGCCGAAAAGATGCAGGCCGGTGATCTGAACTATGACGTCGTGATCGCGACCCCGGACGCCATGCGCGTCGTGGGTAAGCTGGGCACCGTGCTCGGCCCGCGCGGCCTGATGCCGAACCCGAAGGTCGGCACCGTCTCGGCCAACCCGGGTGAAGCCGTCAAGAACGCCAAGTCGGGCCAGGTGCGTTACCGCACCGACAAGGCCGGCATCATCCACTGCACCATCGGCAAGGCCAGCTTCGAAGACGAAGCGCTGAAGTCGAACCTGCAGGCGCTGCTGCTGGACCTGATCAAGGCCAAGCCGGCCACCTCGAAGGGCCTGTACCTGCAGAAGGTGTCGGTCAGCTCGACGATGGGCCCGGGCGTCACCGTCGACCAGTCGACCCTGACCCTGAAGTAAGTGTTTGAAGCGGATGTGGAGCCCCCGGGTTCCGCATCCGTCCCATTTGAAGGCAACCGCCGGCAGCGCATCGCCGGTGGCAGCCGTCAAAGACCGCAGGTGCGGTCGTGGCATGCCGGCGACGGGCACGGAAGCTCGATTTGGCAGGGAGTCGCCGCCGGAGCAGTCACGAACGCTTAATCGATCCGCCTGGATCACCCTGCGTAGATGGTGCCCTTCTGGAGTTTTTCTGGTTTACGCAATTCTGGTTTGATACCAGGTTGAGTCCAGGTCTGGAACGGCCCACCCCCCGGAACATCAACCCGATGTTCCCGGTGTCCAGGAAGGATGCCGCCCAGGACCGCAAACGGCAGGAGCCGTAAGCGGAGTTCAATCGGAGGAGTGCAATGGCTCTCAATCTGTCCCAGAAGCAAGAAGTAGTCGCGGAGCTGGCAGACGTCGCCGCCAAGGCCCACTCCTTGATCGCAGCCGAATACGCTGGCACCACGGTCTCCCAGATGACCGCGATGCGCAAGCAGGCTCGTGAAACCGGCGTTTTCTTGAAAGTCGTCAAGAACACCCTGGCTTCGCGTGCTGTTGAAGGCACCGAATTCGCATGTGCACAGGACAAGCTGGTCGGTCCGCTGCTGTATGCGTTCTCGCTCGAGGAGCCCGGCGCAGCCGGTCGCCTGATCAAGGAATTCGCCAAGGGCAACGATAAGCTGCAGCCCAAGGTCGTCGCCATCGGTGGCGAAGTGTTCCCGGCAAGCCACGTTGACGTGTTGGCCTCGCTGCCGACCCTCGACCAGGCCCTGGCAATGCTGGCACGCGTCCTGACCGAGCCGGTCACGATGTTCGCGCGCGCCAACAAGGCACTGGCGGATCAGCTGGGTGGTGGCGAAGCCGCTGCTGCTGCTGAGCCGGTCGCCGAGACCGCCTGAGTTTCGACCTACCGTGGTTCCTGACGGAACCTCAATCCAGAAAATCATTCAAAGGTAATCAAAATGTCCCTTTCCAACGAACAGATCGTCGAAGCCATCGCCTCGAAGTCCCTGATGGAAGTGATGGAGCTGGTCAAGGCCATCGAAGAGAAGTTCGGCGTTTCCGCCGCTGCTCCGGTCGCCGTGGCTGCTGCCGCTGGCCCGGCTGCCGCTGTTGAAGAGCAGACCGAATTCACCGTGACCCTGAAGTCGCCGGGCGACAAGAAGGTCGAAGTGATCAAGGCCGTCCGCGCCATCACCGGCCTGGGCCTGAAGGAAGCGAAGGACCTGACCGAAGCCGGCGGCGTCGTGAAGGAAGGCGCGTCGAAGGACGAAGCCGAGAAGATCAAGAAGGACCTGGAAGCTGCTGGCGCGACTGTCGAAGTCAAGTAAGCAGATCCCTTGCGTCGCCATCGATTTCCGGCGATGCAGCCAAGGCTGGGGGCGTAAAGCCCCCGGCCTTTGGTCGTTTCACGCGGTACCCCGAAACATCGTTTGAAAAAGCCCAACACGGGCTGCAGGAAAAGGCCCGTCCGGCCAGCGCCAAGCGCGCCGGCGGTCACGCAGATGCAGTCAAGTTGGCAGTTGGAAGTAGCAATAGAAGGCGTGCTGGTGCCGGCAATACCAGCGACTTCCAACTGACAATTTCAAGTTTCCTTTTGGGTCGTGGACGCACGCCCCGCACAACAAGGTGGAAGATCTCATGACGTCCTATTCGTTCACCGAGAAGAAGCGCATCCGCAAGGATTTCGCCAAGTCGCGCGCTATTCTCGAAGTGCCGTTCCTGCTCGCCATCCAGGTGGATTCCTACCGCGAGTTCCTGCAGGAAAACGTCGATCCGGCCAAGCGCACGGACCACGGCCTGCACGCCGCACTGAAGTCCGTCTTCCCCATCTCCAGCTACAGCGGCAATGCCGCGCTGGAATACGTCGGCTACAAGCTGGGCGAACCGGTGTTCGACGAGCGCGAGTGCCGCCAGCGTGGCATGAGCTACGGCGCCCCGCTGCGCGTGACCGTGCGCCTGGTGATCTACGACCGTGAGTCGTCGACCAAGGCCATCAAGTACGTGAAGGAGCAGGAGGTCTATCTGGGCGAAATCCCGCTGATGACCGACAACGGCACCTTCATCGTCAACGGCACCGAGCGCGTCATCGTCTCGCAGCTGCACCGCTCGCCGGGTGTGTTCTTCGACCACGACCGTGGCAAGACCCACAGCTCGGGCAAGCTGCTGTACAGCGCCCGCATCATCCCGTACCGCGGTTCCTGGCTGGACTTCGAGTTCGACCCGAAGGACGCGCTGTTCACCCGTATCGATCGCCGTCGCAAGCTGCCGGTGTCGATCCTGCTGCGCGCGCTTGGCTACAGCAACGAAGAGATGCTGGCCGAGTTCTTCGAGATCAACACCTTCCACATCAACCCCGACGAAGGCGTGCAGCTGGAGCTGGTCGCCGAGCGTCTGCGCGGTGAAACCCTGGGCTTCGACCTGGCCGACGGTGACAAGGTCATCGTGGAAGCCGGCAAGCGCATCACCGCGCGCCACGTCAAGCAGCTGGAAGCCTCGGGCATCGCCGCCCTGGCCGTGCCGGACGATTACATCGTCGGCCGCATCCTGTCGCACGACGTGGTCGATTCGGCCACCGGTGAACTGCTGGCGCAGGCCAACGACGAGATCACCGACGACCAGCTGCAGGCCTTCCGCAAGGCCGGCGTGGACGCGGTGGGCACCCTGTGGGTGAACGACCTCGATCGTGGTCCGTACCTGAGCAACACCCTGCGCATCGATCCGACCAAGACCCAGCTGGAAGCGCTGGTCGAGATCTACCGCATGATGCGTCCGGGCGAGCCGCCGACCAAGGACGCCGCGCAGAACCTGTTCCACAACCTTTTCTTCACCTTCGAGCGTTACGACCTGTCCACGGTCGGCCGGATGAAGTTCAACCGTCGCGTGGGCCGCAAGGAAACCACCGGCGAAGCCGTGCTGTACGACCGCAAGTACTACGGCGAGCGCAATGACGAAGAGTCCAAGCGCCTGGTTGCCGCGCATGGCGAATCGTCGGACATCCTGGACGTGATCAAGGTCCTGACCGAGATCCGCAACGGCCGTGGCGTCGTCGATGACATCGACCACCTGGGCAACCGTCGCGTGCGTTCGGTCGGTGAAATGGCCGAGAACGTGTTCCGCGTGGGCCTGGTCCGCGTCGAGCGCGCGGTCAAGGAACGCCTGTCGATGGCCGAATCCGAAGGCCTGACCCCGCAGGAACTGATCAACGCCAAGCCGGTGGCTGCGGCGATCAAGGAATTCTTCGGCTCCTCGCAGCTGTCGCAGTTCATGGATCAGAACAACCCGCTGTCGGAAGTCACGCACAAGCGTCGCGTCTCGGCCCTCGGCCCGGGCGGCCTGACCCGCGAACGCGCCGGCTTCGAAGTGCGCGACGTGCACCCGACCCACTACGGCCGCGTCTGCACCATCGAAACGCCGGAAGGCCCGAACATCGGCCTGATCAACTCGCTGGCCGTGTACGCCCGCACCAATGAGTACGGTTTCCTTGAAACCCCGTACCGCAAGGTCGTGGACGGCAAGGTGTTCGACGAAGTCGAATTCCTGTCGGCGATCGAAGAAAACGAGTACGTCATTGCCCAGGCCAACGCCCTGACCAATGCCGACAGCGTGCTGACCGAGCAGTTCGTGCCGTGCCGCTTCCAGGGCGAATCGCTGCTGAAGCCGCCGGCGGAAGTGCACTTCATGGACGTCTCGCCGATGCAGACCGTGTCGGTCGCCGCGGCGCTGGTTCCGTTCCTGGAACACGATGACGCCAACCGTGCACTGATGGGCGCCAACATGCAGCGCCAGGCCGTGCCGACCCTGCGTGCGCAGAAGCCGCTGGTGGGTACCGGTATCGAACGTGCCGTGGCACGCGACTCCGGCGTCACCGTCAACGCCCGTCGTGGCGGTGAAGTGGTGCAGGTCGATGCCGCACGCATCGTGGTCAAGATCGTCGAAGAAGAAATCATCGGCGCGACCGACGCCGGCGTGGACATCTACAATCTGGTCAAGTACACCCGTTCCAACCAGAACACCTGCATCAACCAGCGTCCGCTGGTGAACGTGGGTGACGTGGTGGCGCGTGGCGACGTGCTGGCCGATGGTCCGTCCACCGACATCGGCGAACTGGCCCTGGGCCAGAACATGCTGATCGCCTTCATGCCGTGGAACGGCTACAACTTCGAAGACTCCATCCTGCTCTCCGAGCGCGTGGTGGAAGAGGATCGTTACACCACGATCCACATCGAAGAGCTGACCTGCGTCGCGCGTGATACGAAGCTGGGGCCGGAGGAAATCTCCGCCGACATCCCGAACGTGTCCGAGCAGGCGCTGAACCGCCTGGACGAATCCGGCGTGGTGTACATCGGTGCCGAAGTGCGCGCCGGCGACATCCTGGTCGGCAAGGTCACCCCGAAGGGCGAAAGCCAGCTGACCCCGGAAGAAAAGCTGCTGCGCGCGATCTTCGGCGAGAAGGCTTCGGACGTGAAGGACAGCTCGCTGCGCGTGCCGCCGGGCATGGACGGCACCGTCATCGACGTGCAGGTCTTCACCCGCGACGGCATCGAAAAGGACAAGCGTGCGCGCCAGATCGAGGAATCCGAGATCAAGCGCGTCAAGAAGGACTTCGACGACCAGTACCGCATCCTGGAAGGTGCCATCTACGCCCGCCTGCGTTCGCAGATCGTCGGCAAGGTGGTCAACGGTGGTGCCAACCTGAAGAAGGGCGACACCATCACCGACGCCTACCTGGACGGCCTGAAGAAGGCTGACTGGTTTGTGCTGCGCATGAAGGACGAGGACGCTTCGGAAGCCATCGAACGCGCCCAGAAGCAGATCCAGGCGCACGAGAAGGAATTCGAGCGTCGCTTCGCCGACAAGCGCGGCAAGATCACCGCCGGCGACGACCTCGCCCCGGGCGTGCTGAAGATGGTCAAGGTGTTCATGGCCGTGAAGCGCCGCATCCAGCCGGGCGACAAGATGGCAGGCCGCCACGGCAACAAGGGTGTGGTCTCCAACGTGGTGCCGGTCGAAGACATGCCGTACATGGCCTCGGGCGAGACCGTGGACATCGTGCTGAACCCGCTGGGCGTGCCGTCGCGCATGAACATCGGTCAGATCCTGGAAGTCCACCTGGGCTGGGCCGCCAAGGGCCTGGGTCGCAAGATCCAGGGCATGCTGGAAGCCCAGGCCGCCGTGGCGCAGCTGCGCGTGTTCCTGGACGAGGTGTACAACCACGACAGCGACAACGTGGCCACCCACGTCGACCTGACCCAGTTCAGCGATGAAGAGCTGCTGCGCCTGGCCGGCAACCTGACCGACGGCGTGCCGATGGCAACGCCGGTCTTCGACGGTGCCACCGAAGCGGAAATCAAGCGCATGCTGGAACTGGCAGACCTGCCGGCCAGCGGCCAGACCCAGCTGTATGACGGCCGTACCGGTGAGGCATTCGATCGCCACACCACCGTCGGCTACATGCACTACCTGAAGCTGAACCACCTGGTCGACGACAAGATGCACGCCCGTTCGACCGGTCCGTACTCGCTCGTCACCCAGCAGCCGCTGGGCGGCAAGGCGCAGTTCGGCGGCCAGCGCTTCGGTGAAATGGAAGTCTGGGCGCTGGAAGCCTACGGCGCGGCCTACACCCTGCAGGAAATGCTGACGGTGAAGTCCGATGACGTGCAGGGCCGCAACCAGATGTACAAGAACATCGTCGACGGCGAGCACGAGATGGTGGCCGGCATGCCGGAATCCTTCAACGTGCTGGTGAAGGAAATCCGCTCGCTGGCCATCAACATGGAACTGGAAGACAACTGATCGCGCAGGCGCTGCTGCTCCCGGGCAGCAGCGCCGCCGCTCCGTTCTGACAGCCCATCGACAACGCATTCCTCCTTCTGGAGAACACCATGAAAGACCTGCTCAACCTCTTCAACCAGCAGCGCCAGACGCTGGATTTCGACGCGATCAAGATCGCGCTGGCTTCGCCCGACCTGATCCGTTCGTGGTCGTTCGGCGAAGTGAAGAAGCCGGAAACCATCAACTACCGTACCTTCAAGCCGGAGCGTGACGGCCTGTTCTGCGCCGCCATCTTCGGACCGGTCAAGGACTACGAGTGCCTGTGCGGCAAGTACAAGCGCATGAAGCACCGCGGCGTGGTCTGCGAAAAGTGCGGCACCGAAGTGACCCTGGCCAAGGTGCGCCGCGAGCGCATGGGCCACATCGACCTGGCCTCGCCGGTCGCGCACATCTGGTTCCTCAAGTCGCTGCCGTCGCGCATCGGCCTGATGCTGGACATGACCCTGCGTGACATCGAGCGCGTGCTGTACTTCGAAGCCTACGTGGTGACCGAGCCGGGCCTGACCGCCCTGGAACGCCGCCAGCTGCTGACCGAAGAGCAGTACCTGACCGCACGCCAGGAACACGGCGACGACTTCGATGCCGCCATGGGCGCCGAGGCCGTGTACGAACTGCTGCGCACCATCGACCTGCAGTCGGAAATGACCCGCCTGCGCGAAGAGATCGCCAGCACCGGTTCGGAAACCAAGCTGAAGCGACTGACCAAGCGCATCAAGCTGATCGAAGCCTTCCTGGAATCGGGCAACCGTCCGGAGTGGATGGTCATGACCGTGCTGCCGGTGCTGCCGCCGGACCTGCGTCCGCTGGTGCCGCTGGACGGTGGCCGCTTCGCGACCTCTGACCTGAACGACCTGTACCGCCGCGTCATCAACCGCAACAACCGCCTGCGTCGCCTGCTGGAACTGAGCGCGCCGGACATCATCGTGCGCAATGAAAAGCGCATGCTGCAGGAATCGGTCGATGCGCTGCTGGACAACGGCCGTCGCGGCCGTGCCATCACCGGCACCAACAAGCGCCCGCTGAAGTCGCTGGCCGACATGATCAAGGGCAAGCAGGGCCGCTTCCGCCAGAACCTGCTGGGCAAGCGCGTGGACTACTCGGGCCGTTCGGTCATCGTGGTCGGTCCGTACCTGCGCCTGCACCAGTGCGGCCTGCCGAAGAAGATGGCGCTCGAGCTGTTCAAGCCGTTCGTGTTCGCCAAGCTGCAGCGTCGTGGCCTGGCCACCACCATCAAGGCCGCCAAGAAGCTGGTCGAGCGCGAAGAAGCCGAAGTCTGGGACATCCTGGAAGAGGTCATCCGCGAACATCCGGTGATGCTGAACCGTGCGCCGACCCTGCACCGCCTGGGCATCCAGGCGTTCGAGCCGGTGCTGATCGAAGGCAAGGCCATCCAGCTGCACCCGCTGGTCTGCACCGCGTTCAACGCCGACTTCGACGGTGACCAGATGGCCGTCCACGTGCCGCTCTCGCTGGAAGCCCAGCTGGAAGCGCGTGCGCTGATGATGTCCACCAACAACATCCTGTCGCCGGCCAACGGCGAGCCGATCATCGTGCCGTCGCAGGACGTCGTGCTGGGTCTGTACTACATGACCCGCTCGCTGGAAAACAAGAAGGGCGAGGGCATGGCCTTCGCCAACATCGCCGAAGTCAAGCGTGCCTACGACAACCGCGTGGTGGAACTGCACGCACGCGTCAAGGTCCGCATCACCGAAGTGGTGACCGACGAAGACGGCAACAAGCAGAACAAGACCTCGATCGTGGACACCACGATCGGTCGCGCCCTGCTGGCTGAAATCCTGCCGGAAGGCCTGCCGTTCGCGCTGGCCAACACCGAGCTGACCAAGAAGAACATCAGCCGCCTGATCAACTCCAGCTACCGCCAGCTGGGTCTGAAGGACACGGTCGTGTTCGCCGACAAGCTGATGTACACCGGCTTCGCCTACGCGACCCGCGCCGGCGTGTCGATCGGCATCGACGACATGCTGATCCCGGACGAGAAGAAGGGCATCCTCACCGAGGCCGAAGCCGAAGTGCTGGAAATCCAGGAGCAGTACCAGTCGGGCCTGGTCACCGCCGGCGAGCGCTACAACAAGGTGGTCGACATCTGGTCGCGCACCAATGAGCGCATCGCCAAGGCGATGATGGACACCATCGGTACCGAGAAGGTCATCAATGCCAAGGGCGAGACCATCGACCAGAAGTCGATGAACTCCCTGTACATCATGGCCGACTCCGGTGCACGTGGTTCGCAGGCGCAGATCCGCCAGCTGGCCGGCATGCGTGGCCTGATGGCCCGTCCCGATGGCTCCATCATCGAAACGCCCATCAAGGCGAACTTCCGTGAAGGCCTGAACGTGCAGGAGTACTTCAACTCCACCCACGGTGCCCGTAAGGGTCTGGCCGATACCGCGCTGAAGACCGCCAACTCGGGTTACCTGACCCGTCGTCTGGTGGACGTGGCGCAGGACGTGGTGATCACCGAAGTGGATTGCGGTACCACCGACGGCCTGACCATGACCCCGATCGTGGAAGGCGGCGACGTCGTGGAGCCGTTGAAGGACCGCGTGCTGGGTCGTGTCGTGGCCGAGGACGTGTTCCTGCCGGGCAACGATGAAGATCCGATCGTGACCCGCAACACGCTGCTCGACGAAGCCTGGGTGGCCAAGCTGGAAGATGCCGGCGTGCAGACCATCAAGGTCCGTTCGACGATCTCCTGCGCTTCCGCGTTCGGCGTCTGCGGTCGCTGCTACGGCCGCGATCTGGCCCGTGGCCACATCGTCAACATCGGTGAAGCGGTCGGCGTCATCGCCGCACAGTCGATCGGTGAGCCGGGTACCCAGCTGACCATGCGTACGTTCCACATCGGTGGTGCGGCATCGCGTGCGGCTGCGGTCGACAACATCACCGTCAAGACCACCGGTTCGGTGAAGTTCAACAACCTGAAGTCGGTCTCGCATGCCAACGGTTCGCTGGTGGCGGTGTCGCGTTCGGGCGAAATCTCGGTGCTCGATGCCCATGGCCGCGAGCGCGAGCGTTACAAGCTGCCGTACGGCTCGATGATCGCGTCCAAGGACGGCGATGCAGTGAAGGCTGGCCAGACCGTGGCCAACTGGGATCCGCATAACCACCCGATCGTGTCGGAAGTCGCTGGTTTCCTGCGCTTCATCGACTTCGTCGACGGCATCACCGTCATCGAGAAGACCGACGAACTGACCGGCCTGGCCTCGCGCGAGATCACCGATCCGAAGCGTCGTGGTTCGATGGGCAAGGACCTGCGTCCGCTGATCCGCATCGTCGATGCCAAGGGCAACGACCTGCTGATCCCGGGCACCGACATGCCGGCCCAGTACCTGCTGCCGCCGCGCTCCATCGTCAACCTGCAGGACGGCGCCGCCGTCGGCGTGGGTGACGTGGTCGCCAAGATCCCGCAGGAAGCGTCCAAGACCCGCGACATCACCGGTGGTCTGCCGCGCGTGGCCGATCTGTTCGAAGCGCGCAAGCCGAAGGATCCGGCGGTGCTGGCCGAGCGTTCGGGCATCATCAGCTTCGGCAAGGACACCAAGGGCAAGCAGCGCCTGATCATCAAGGACACCGATGGTTCGGAGCACGAAGAGCTGATTCCGAAGTACCGCCAGGTGATCGTGTTCGAAGGTGAGCACGTGACCAAGGGTGAAACCATCGTGGACGGCGAGCCGAGCCCGCAGGACATCCTGCGTCTGCTGGGTGTCGAACCGCTGGCGGCTTACCTGGTCAAGGAAATCCAGGACGTGTACCGCCTGCAGGGCGTGAAGATCAACGACAAGCACATCGAGGTGATCACCCGCCAGATGCTGCGCAAGGTCGAGATCACCGACCAGGGCAACAGCAAGTTCCTGAATGGCGAACAGGTGGAACGTCAGCGCGTTATCGAGGAGAATGCACGCCTCGGTGCCCGTACCGAACTGCCGGCCCAGTACGATCCGGTCCTGCTGGGCATCACCAAGGCCTCGCTGGCCACCGAGTCGTTCATCTCGGCGGCATCCTTCCAGGAAACCACCCGCGTGCTGACCGAAGCTGCCGTCCGCGGCACCAAGGACAACCTGCGCGGCCTGAAGGAAAACGTCATCGTCGGTCGCCTGATCCCGGCCGGTACCGGCCTGTCGTATCACGCCAACCGCCGCCGCAACGCGAGCGGGCTGACCGATTCGGAAATGCAGACGCTGGCCGGCACCCCGGTTGCCGCTGCCGCTGTCGTCGCCGAGCCGGTGATCGAAGCCCCTGCTGAAGCTGAACAGGCTCCGGGCAGCGACGAGTAAGCAAGGCGGTCCGGTCGAAAGGCCGGACCTGCCGGGTTGCAGCACCGGGCCCATCGCCCGGTGGTAGTGAAAGGGCAGGGGAGACTCCGGTCTCTCCCGCCAGTCTGAACGGGGTACACGGAGGCCCCCCCGTAACCTTCCAGGATAAGGAAGGGCTTGACAGAACCGCATTTGACTGCGTTTCTGGCAGGTTGCTACAATCGTCTGTCTCAGCAGGCCAGTAATGGTCTGCTTTAACATTTCCGCATCTCTGGCCGGCATCTGCCGGCCCCAATCAGAAGAACCTACTGATGGCGACGATCAACCAGCTGGTCCGCAAGCCGCGGCAAGCTACCACCTACAAGAGTGCCTCGCCGGCGCTCGAGAAGTGCCCGCAGCGCCGTGGCGTCTGCACGCGCGTCTACACCACCACCCCGAAGAAGCCGAACTCGGCCCTCCGCAAGGTTGCAAAGGTCCGCCTGACCAACCAGGAAGAGGTCATCAGCTACATCGGTGGTGAAGGCCACAACCTGCAGGAGCACTCCGTGGTCCTGATCCGCGGCGGTCGCGTCAAGGATCTGCCGGGTGTGCGTTACCACACTGTTCGCGGTTCGCTCGATGCCTCCGGTGTCGCCAAGCGTCGCCAGGCCCGTTCGAAGTACGGCGCCAAGCGTCCGAAGGCATAAGGAGAGAGCACATGTCGCGTAAAGGTAATACTCCCCAGCGTTCCGTCCTGCCCGATCCGAAGCACGGAAGTGAAACGATCGCCCGCTTCATCAACATGGTGATGCTGAGCGGCAAGAAGTCCGTGGCCGAAAAGATCGTCTACGGTGCGATGGACGTGATCAGCGAAAAGAACGCCAACTCGATCGAGCTGGTGCAGAAGGCGCTGGACAACGTTGCTCCGTCGGTCGAGGTCAAGTCCCGCCGTGTCGGTGGTGCCACCTACCAGGTGCCGGTCGAAGTGCGTTCGTCGCGCAAGATGGCGCTGGCCATGCGTTGGCTGATCGACTCCGCGCGCAAGCGTGGCGAAAACACCATGCCGAAGAAGCTGGCTGCTGAACTGATCGATGCCTCGGAAAACCGTGGCGGCGCCATCAAGAAGCGCGAAGAAACCCACCGTATGGCCGAAGCCAACAAGGCATTCGCCCACTACCGCTGGTGAGCTTGACGGCCTTGCAAAACAGGCAGGGCAGCACCATCTGAGTGCTGCCCCGCGACCCCGGAAGGGTCGCGCCAATCCGAAGGCCGCCGAAAGGCGGCGTTCGGCCATCCGAAATCCAAGAAATCGAGAGGCTCCCCGTGGCCCGCACCACTCCCATCGAGCGTTACCGCAATTTCGGCATCATGGCTCACATCGATGCCGGCAAGACCACCACGTCCGAGCGCATCCTGTTCTACACCGGCAAGAGCCACAAGATCGGTGAAGTGCATGACGGCGCCGCCACCATGGACTGGATGGAGCAGGAGCAGGAGCGTGGCATCACGATCCAGTCCGCTGCCACCACCGCGTTCTGGAAGGGCATGGACAAGTCCCTGCCGGAGCACCGTTTCAACATCATCGACACCCCCGGGCACGTCGACTTCACCATCGAAGTGGAGCGCTCGCTGCGCGTGCTCGACGGTGCGGTGTTCGTGCTGTGCGCCGTCGGTGGCGTCCAGCCGCAGTCCGAAACCGTCTGGCGCCAGGCCAACCGGTACAAGGTGCCGCGCATTGCCTTCGTCAACAAGATGGACCGTACCGGTGCCAACTTCACCAAGGTCGTTGGCCAGCTGAAGGCCAAGCTCGGTGCCGTTGCCGTGCCGATGCAGCTGCCGATCGGCGCTGAAGAAAACTTCAAGGGCGTGGTCGACCTCATCAAGATGAAGGCCATCCATTGGGATGAAGCCTCGCAGGGCATGAAGTTCGACTACCTGGAGATCCCGGCGGACATGCAGGCGGAGGCCGAAGAGGCCCGCACCTACATGATCGAAGCCGCGGCTGAAGCCAGCGAAGAGCTGATGGAAAAGTACCTGGGCGGCGAAGAGCTGACCGAGGCCGAGATTGTCGAAGCCCTGCGCGTGCGCACCCTGGCCACCGACATCGTGCCGATGTACTGCGGTTCGGCGTTCAAGAACAAGGGCGTGCAGGCCATGCTGGACGGCGTGGTGCAGCTGCTGCCGTCGCCGATCGACGTGCCGGACGTGACCGGTACCGACGTGGACGACGAAACCGTCGCCCTGAGCCGCAAGTCCGACGACAAGGCTCCGTTCTCGGCGCTGGCCTTCAAGATCATCACCGATCCGTTCGTGGGCGCGCTGACCTTCTTCCGTGTCTACTCGGGCACTCTGAACGCCGGCGACCAGCTGCTGAACTCGGTCAAGGGCAAGAAGGAGCGCATCGGCCGCATCCTGCAGATGCATTCCAACGATCGCGAAGAGATCAAGGAAGTGCTGGCCGGTGACATCGCCGCGGCCGTGGGTCTGAAGGACACCACCACCGGTGACACCCTGTGCTCGCAGGAACACCCGATCATCCTGGAGCGCATGGTGTTCCCGGAGCCGGTCATCTCGATGGCCGTCGAACCGAAGACCAAGTCCGACCAGGAAAAGATGGGTCTGGCCCTCGGCCGTCTGGCCCAGGAAGATCCGTCGTTCCGCGTCAAGACCGACCAGGAATCCGGCCAGACGATCATCTCGGGCATGGGTGAGCTGCACCTGGACATCATCGTTGACCGCATGAAGCGCGAGTTCAACGTTGAAGCCAACGTCGGCAAGCCGCAGGTGGCTTACCGCGAAACCATCCAGATGTCGGACGTGAAGTCGGACTACAAGCACGCCAAGCAGTCCGGTGGTAAGGGTCAGTACGGTCACGTCGTGATCGAGCTGTCGCCGATCACCGCTGAAGACCGTGCCGATCCGAAGATCGGTCCGATGATCAAGGACGACTTCCTTTTCATAAACGACATCACCGGTGGCGTGATTCCGAAGGAATTCATTCCGTCGATCGAAAAGGGTCTGCGCGAAACCATCACCAGCGGTCCGCTGGCGGGCTTCCCGGTCGTCGACGTCAAGGTCAAGCTGGTGTTCGGCTCGTACCACGACGTGGACTCCTCGGAAATGGCGTTCAAGCTGGCCTCCTCGATGGCCTTCAAGCAGGGCTTCTCCAAGGCCAAGCCGGTCCTGCTGGAGCCGATCATGAAGGTCGAGATCGTGACCCCGAGCGACTATCAGGGTGACGTGATGGGCGACGTCAGCCGTCGTCGCGGCATGCTGCAGGGTTCGAGCGTGACCGGTGACGGTTCGGCCGAGATCATCAACGCGATGATCCCGCTGGGTGAGATGTTCGGCTACGCGACCTCGCTGCGTTCGCAGACCCAGGGCCGTGCCACGTTCACGATGGAATTCGACCACTACGAGCCGGCACCGAGCAACATCGCCGACGAAGTCATGAAGAAGGCCTGAGCCCAGCTCAGGTCCTCCACTCCACTTTAGAAACTAAAAGGTAGATAGAAATGGCAAAGGGTAAATTCGAGCGCAGCAAGCCGCACGTCAACGTCGGCACCATCGGTCACGTCGACCATGGCAAGACCACGCTGACCGCCGCACTGACCAAGATCGGTGCCGAGCGCTTCGGTGGCGAGTTCAAGGATTACTCCGCGATCGACGCCGCGCCGGAAGAAAAGGCACGTGGCATCACGATCTCGACCGCGCACGTCGAATACGAATCCACCGAGCGTCACTACGCCCACGTTGATTGCCCGGGTCACGCTGACTACGTCAAGAACATGATCACCGGTGCTGCGCAGATGGACGGCGCGATCCTGGTCTGTTCCGCTGCTGACGGCCCGATGCCGCAGACCCGCGAGCACATCCTGCTGTCGCGCCAGGTCGGCGTGCCGTACATCGTCGTGTTCCTGAACAAGGCCGACATGGTCGACGACGCAGAGCTGCTTGAGCTGGTCGAAATGGAAGTGCGCGAGCTGCTGAGCAAGTACGACTTCCCGGGCGACGACACCCCGATCATCGCCGGTTCGGCCCGTCTGGCGCTGGAAGGTGACCAGAGCGATATCGGCGTGCCGGCCGTGATCAAGCTGGTCGAAGCGCTGGACAGCTGGATTCCGCTGCCGGAGCGTGACATCGACAAGCCGTTCCTGATGCCGGTGGAAGACGTCTTCTCGATCTCGGGCCGCGGCACCGTGGTGACCGGTCGTATCGAGCGCGGCGTGATCAAGGTCGGCGAAGAAATCGAAATCGTCGGTATCCGCGACACCCAGAAGACCACTGTCACCGGTGTGGAAATGTTCCGCAAGCTGCTCGACCAGGGTCAGGCAGGCGACAACGCCGGTCTGCTGCTGCGCGGCACCAAGCGTGACGACGTGCAGCGCGGTCAGGTCCTGTGCAAGCCGGGTTCGATCAAGCCGCACACCGAGTTCGAAGGTGAAGTGTACGTGCTGTCGAAGGATGAGGGCGGCCGTCACACCCCGTTCTTCAACGGCTACCGTCCGCAGTTCTACTTCCGCACCACCGACATCACCGGCGCTGCCAAGCTGCCGGAAGGTACCGAAATGGTGATGCCGGGCGACAACGTGAAGATGGTTGTCACCCTGATCAACCCGGTCGCCATGGACGAAGGCCTGCGGTTCGCCATCCGTGAAGGCGGTCGTACCGTCGGCGCCGGCGTGGTCTCGAAGATCATCAAGTAATCTGTTAGAATCTGCACCCCGGTGTTGCCTGGGTAGGGCATCGGGGTGCTTTAAAAGGGAAAAGAAACACAGGAGGTGTTTCGTGTTCCCCGGACCAGGATCGGTCGCGCCATTCAGGCTTTGTCAACACACTGTGTTGACAGGCTTTTTGTATGTGCGCTATGCTTCTACGTCTGGGCAGGCCGGGAAACCGACCTGCCTACGTTTTTGAGGTTAATGGATTGACCTTGTCGGCCTGCAGGAGTGCGGGCCGTCTGTATGCAGGATATTCACGGGACATGGCAACCCAGAGGCCTTGTCCGTCGCTCTTTTAACGAAGGAACCCCCGTCATGGCGGACCAAAAGATCCGTATCCGGCTGAAGGCGTTCGATCATCGCTTGATCGACCGTTCGGCCAGCGAGATCGTAGAAACGGCAAAGCGGACCGGCGCGCAAGTGCGTGGCCCGATCCCGCTGCCGACCAAGATCGAACGCTACACCATCCTCGTCTCCCCGCACGTCGACAAAGACGCGCGTGACCAGTACGAGACCCGCACGCACAAGCGCGTGCTCGATATCGTTGATCCGAACGACAAGACCGTGGACGCGCTGATGAAGCTCGAACTGGCTGCCGGCGTCGACGTTCAGATCAAGCTGACCTGAGGACTACGACCATGACGAAGAAATATTCGTTGGGCTTCGTGGGCCGCAAGGCTGGCATGAGCCGCGTTTTCACTGAAGATGGCCAGTCCATCCCGGTGACCCTGATTGAAGCTTCCCCGAACCGCATCGCGCAGATCAAGACCGTCGAAACCGACGGCTACAGCGCCGTGCAGGTGACCGTCGGCGCACGTCGTGCTGCCCTGGTCAACAAGCCGGAAGCCGGCCACTTCGCCAAGGCGAAGGTCGAAGCCGGTCGTGGCCTGTGGGAATTCCGCGTTGAAGACGCGCAGCTCGGCGATTTCGCCGTCGGCGGCGAAGTCAAGGCGGACATCTTCGAAGTCGGCCAGATCGTCGACGTCCAGGGTGTCACCAAGGGCAAGGGCTTCCAGGGCACCATCAAGCGCTACAACTTCCGCATGGGTGACGCTACCCACGGCAACTCGCTGTCGCATCGCGCGCCGGGTTCGCTGGGTCAGCGCCAGACGCCCGGCCGCGTGTTCCCGGGCAAGAAGATGTCCGGTCACATGGGTTCGGTGCAGCAGAGCACCCAGAACCTGGAAGTTGTCAAGGTCGACGTCGAGCGCGGTCTGATCGCAGTTCGCGGCGCCGTTCCTGGCGCGGCGGGTGGCGACGTGATCGTCCGTCCGGCGAGCAAGGCATAAGGAGAGATGACGATGGAACTCGTTATCACGGGTAGCAACAACAAGGTCTCGGTCTCCGACGCCGTGTTCGGTCGCGATTTCAGCGAAGATCTGGTTCACCAGGTCGTCGTCGCCTATCGCAACGCCGGTCGCGCTGGTACCAAGGCTCAGAAGACTCGTTCTGAAGTGGCTGGCACCACCAAGAAGTCGAAGAAGCAGAAGGGCGGCGGTGCGCGTCATGGCGCGCTGACGGCTCCGATCTTCGTCGGCGGTGGCGTCACCTTCGCGGCCAAGCCGCGCAGCTTCGAGCAGAAGGTCAACCGTAAGCAGTACCGTGCCGCCATGTGCGCGATCCTGTCCGAGCTGAACCGTCAGGGCCGTTTGACGATCGTGGAGGCCTTCGATGTCGAAGCGACCAACACCAAGTCGTTGATCGCCAAGCTGGCCGGCCTGGAAGTGGGCAAGCGCCCGCTGATCGTCACTGAAGAAGCCTCCGAGCACCTGTACCTGTCGGCCCGCAACATTCCCTACGTGGAAGTGCGTGACGTGCAGGGCCTGGACCCGGTGTCGCTGGTCGGTGCCGATACGGTCATCATTACCGCTGACGCGGTCAAGAAGGTCGAGGAGTGGCTGGCATGAGCAGCAACGAGAAAATCTTCAGCGTGCTGCGCGCTCCGCGAGTCTCCGAAAAGACCGCGCGCCTGCAGGAACTTTCCAACCAGTATGTCTTCGAGATTTCGAACGAAGCCACCAAGGCCGATGTAAAGGCCGCGGTCGAGCAGCTGTTCGACGTCAAGGTCGAGGCCGTCAACGTGCTGAACGTCAAGGGCAAGAACAAGTCCTTCCGTAACCGCGCTGGCCGCCGTGGCGATTGGCGCAAGGCGTACGTGCGCCTGGCCGATGGCCAGTCCATCGATGTAACGGCCAAGGCCTGAGGTCCATCCCATGCCATTGATGAAATTCAAGCCCACTTCCCCCGGCCGCCGTTCGGCCGTGCGCGTGGTTACGCCCGATCTGCACAAGGGCGCACCGCACGCAGCGTTGCTGGAGCCGCAGAGCAAGTCCGGTGGTCGTAACCACCACGGTCGCATCACCACGCGTCACGTTGGTGGTGGTCACAAGCAGCACTACCGCGTCATCGATTTCAAGCGCAACAAGGAAGGCATTCCGGCGCGCGTGGAACGGATCGAATACGATCCGAACCGCACCGCCCATATCGCCCTGCTGTGCTACGTCGACGGTGAGCGTCGCTACATCATCGCACCGAAGGGCCTGAAGGCCGGTGACCAGGTGATCGCGGGCTCCGATGCGCCGATCAAGGCAGGCAACACGCTGCCGCTGCGCAACATCCCGGTCGGTACCACCATCCACGGCATCGAACTGAAGCCGGGCAAGGGTGCTCAGATCGCTCGTGCCGCCGGCGCCGCCGTGCAGCTCGTCGCTCGTGAAGGCATCTACGCCACCCTGCGCCTGCGCTCGGGTGAAATGCGCAAGGTGCCGGTCGAGTGCCGCGCCACCATCGGTGAAGTCGGTAACGACGAGCACAACCTGGAGAAGCTGGGCAAGGCTGGCGCCAAGCGCTGGCGCGGTGTCCGCCCGACCGTTCGTGGTGCTGCCATGAACCCGGTTGACCATCCGCACGGCGGTGGTGAGGCGAAGGCCGGCCAGGGTAACCCGCATCCGGTCACCCCGTGGGGTGTTCCGACCAAGGGTTACAAGACGCGCCATAACAAGCGCACTCAGCAGTTCATCGTCCGCGATCGTAGGGGCTAATCGACCATGGCACGTTCACTCAAGAAGGGCCCGTTTGTCGATCACCACCTGGTTGCTAAGGTGGCTGCCGCTGCGGGTAGCAAGCGTCCGATCAAGACCTGGTCGCGTCGTTCGATGATCCTGCCTGACATGGTAGGCGTCACCATTGCCGTGCATAACGGCAAGAACCACATCCCGGTTCTCATCAACGAGAACATGGTCGGCCACAAGCTCGGCGAATTTGCCATCACCCGGACCTTCAAGGGTCACGGTGGTGACAAGAAGTCCGGCAAGTAAGGAGAGATGACAATGGAAGCGAAAGCCATTTTGCGCTCCGCACGCATCTCTGCGCAGAAAGCCCGCCTGGTCGCTGACCAGGTGCGCGGCCTGCCTGCCGAGCGTGCGGTCAACCTGCTGAAGTTCTCGGACAAGAAGGCTGCCCACCTGATCAAGAAGGTGGTGGAGTCGGCTATTGCAAATGCCGAGAACAACCAGGGCGCTGACGTCGACGAGCTGAAGGTCCAGACCATCATGGTAGATGAAGGTCCGACCCTGAAGCGTTTCATGGCGCGGGCGAAAGGCCGCGGTACCCGCATCCTCAAGCGCACCAGCCACATCACTGTGGTTGTGGGCGCCGGCAAGTAAGCGGAAAGGAAAAGACCATGGGTCATAAAGTTCATCCGATTGGTATCCGCCTCGGTATTTCCAAGGATTGGAACTCCAAGTGGTACGCCAACAAGGCCGAGTTCGCTGGTTACCTGGCGGCCGACCTGAAGGTGCGGGAAATGCTGCGCAAGAAGCTTGCGCAGGCCGGCATCAGCAAGATCCTGATCGAGCGTCCGGCAAAGACCGCTCGCGTGACGATCCACACCGCCCGTCCGGGCGTGGTGATCGGCAAGCGCGGTGAGGACATCGAGAAGCTGCGCAAGGAAGTGAGCGAAATGATGGGCGTCCCGGCGCACATCAACGTCACCGAAGTGCGCAAGCCCGAGCTGGACGCCCAGCTGGTTGCCGAGTCCATCGCGCAGCAGCTTGAGCGTCGCATCATGTTCCGCCGCGCAATGAAGCGCTCGGTCGGCAACGCGATGCGCCTCGGTGCCCTGGGCATCAAGGTCAACGTCGGTGGCCGCTTGAACGGTGCTGAAATCGCCCGTTCGGAGTGGTACCGCGAAGGCCGCGTGCCGCTGCACACGCTGCGTGCCGACATCGACTATGGCTTCGCTGAAGCCAAGACGACCTACGGCATCATCGGCATCAAGGTCTGGATCTACAAGGGCGAGGTCTTCGATTTCTCCCAGGTTGGCCAGGAAAAGCAGGACGATTCCCCGCGCAACGATCGTAACGATCGCGGCGACCGCGGTGACCGTCAGCGCCCGGCTCGTGAAGCGAGGTAACGACAATGTTGCAACCCAAGCGAACCAAATACCGCAAGGTACATAAGGGTCGTAACGACGGCCTGAGCTGGAGCGCCAACGCTGTCAGCTTCGGCGAGTACGGCCTGAAGGCGACCGCCCACGGTCAGCTGACCGCGCGTCAGATCGAAGCGGCCCGCCGCTCGATCAGCCGCTACGTCAAGCGCGGTGGCAAGATGTGGATCCGTGTGTTCCCCGACAAGCCCATCACCAAGAAGCCCATCGAAGTTCGAATGGGTTCGGGTAAGGGCAACGTGGAATACTGGGTGGCCCAGATCCAGCCCGGCCGCATGATCTATGAAATCGAGGGTGTAACCGAAGACGTGGCACGCGAGGCGTTCCGCCTGGCCGCCGCCAAGCTCTCGGTCACCACCACTTTCGTAACCCGGACGGTGCGCTGATGGACCTCAAACAACTCCGTGAAAAGTCGGCTGACGAACTGAAGGCCCACCTGATCGACCTGCGTAAGGAACAGTTCTCTGTCCGTATGCAGCAGGTCACCGGCCAGCTGCCGAAGACTCACGATATCCGCCGGGTCCGGCGCGAGATTGCTCGCACCAAGACCCTGCTCGGCAGCATCAAGTAAGGATGGCCGCTATGAGCGACAATACTGAAAACAAAGCGCTGCGCACGGTCGAAGGCCGTGTCGTCAGCAACAAGATGGACAAGACGGTCACCATCCTGGTGGAACGCCAGGTCAAGCACCCGCTGTACGGCAAGTACATCAAGCGCTCGACCAAGCTGCACGCCCACGATGCCGACAATGCCTGCAACGAAGGCGATGTCGTCCGCGTGACCGAGATTGCTCCGATGTCCAAGACCAAGAACTGGCGCGTGGTGGAAGTCATCACGCGTGCGGCTGAATAAGGAGATCTGACTCATGATCCAGATGCAGAGCTACCTTGACGCCGCGGACAACTCCGGTGCCAAGGAACTGATGTGCATCAAGGTGCTTGGCGGTTCCAAGCGCCGTTATGCCCACATCGGTGACATCATCAAGGTCACCGTGAAGGATGCGATTCCGCGCGGCAAGGTCAAGAAGGGCGAAGTCTACGACGCCGTTGTTGTCCGTACCCGCAAGGGTGTTCGTCGTCCGGACGGTTCGCTGATCCGCTTCGACGGCAACGCAGCTGTCCTGCTGAACAACAAGCAGGAGCCGATCGGCACCCGTATCTTCGGACCGGTGACGCGTGAACTTCGTTCCGAGAAGTTCATGAAGATCGTCTCGCTCGCTCCCGAAGTGCTGTGAGCGACAGGAGATAATCATGGCTAACCGTATCAAGAAGGGCGACCAGGTTGTCGTCACCGCTGGCAAGGACAAGGGCAAGCAGGGCGAAATCGTCCGCGTCGACGGCGACCGTGTGGTCGTCGCCAACGTGAACATCGTCAAGCGCCACACCAAGCCGAATCCGCAGGCAGGCGTTGCCGGCGGCGTGGTCGAGCGTGAAGCGTCGATCCATATCTCCAACGTAAGCGTCGTCAACCCGGCAACGGGCAAGGGCGAGCGCGTTGGCTTCAAGGTGCTGGAGGATGGACGCAAACTGCGTGTGTTCCGCTCCAGCGGTGAGGCGCTCGACGCCTGAGGATGCGCTGATGAATACCCGTCTCGAAAAGTTTTACAAGGAAGAAGTAGTCCCGGCGCTGATGAAGCAGTTCGGCTACAAGAATCCGATGGAAGTGCCGAAGCTGGTCAAAGTCACCCTGAACATGGGTGTCGGTGAAGCAGCGACCAACAAGAAGATCCTGGAAAACGCCGTCGGCGACATGACCAAGATTTCCGGCCAGAAGCCGGTTGTCACCAAGTCGCGTGTGTCGGTTGCGTCGTTCAAGATCCGCGATGGTTGGCCGATCGGCTGCAAGACCACGCTGCGCCGTGAAAAGATGTACGAGTTCATGGACCGCCTGATCAACATCTCGCTGCCGCGCGTGCGCGACTTCCGTGGTGTTTCCGGTCGTTCCTTTGACGGTCGCGGCAACTTCAACATGGGTGTGAAGGAACAGATCATCTTCCCGGAAATCGACTTCGACGCTGTCGACGCGATCCGCGGCATGGATATCGCCATCACCACCACGGCGAAGACCGATGCGGAAGCGAAGGCGCTGCTGGCAGCGTTCAAGTTCCCGTTCCGTAACTGATACGTCGAGGAATAACCGAAATGGCAAAGACCTCCATGGTCAACCGCGACATCAAGCGGAAGAAGCTGGCTGAGAAGTTCGCTGACAAGCGCGCTGCTCTGAAGAAGATCGTGTCCTCGCCGGACGCGTCTTACGAAGAGAAGATCGAAGCCTCCACCAAGTTGTCGAAGCTGCCGCGCGATTCGTCGCCGAGCCGCCACCGCAACCGTTGCGAACTGTCTGGCCGCCCGCGTGGCGTGTACAGCAAGTTCGGCCTGGGCCGCAACAAGCTCCGCGAAGCCACCATGCGTGGTGACGTCCCGGGCCTGCGCAAGGCCAGCTGGTAACAGCTGACCGCCTTGCCTGAACAGGGCAGGGCGGGTCCAGGGAGGGCAAGTTCAGCTGCCCTCCAGAAAAAACCAGGGAGCCCGGCGCAAGTCGGGCTCTTTTGGCGTATACTCCCGCGTCTCGCTCTGCGCCTGTCGTGGGGGAGTAACAGGGTTCTGGCCCATTCCAGGAACAAAAACAGAATTCGCGAAAGCGGATATCGGTGCACTCAAAGGTACTCATAATGAGCATGACTGATCCCATCGCCGACCTGCTGGTCCGCATCAAGAATGCGGCAGCGGTTGGCAAGCAGACGGTGAAAGCCCCGTCGTCCAAGATCAAGGTTGCGATCGCCCAGGTCCTGAAGGACGAGGGTTACATCACCGACCTGCGCGTTACCGCGCTCGAGAACAACAAGTCCGAGCTGGAAATCGTGCTGAAGTATTTCGAAGGCAAGCCGGTCATCGCGACCCTGAAGCGCTTCTCGCGTTCGGGCCTGCGCCAGTACCGTGGCAAGAGCGAACTGCCGAAGGTCATGAACGGCCTGGGTATCTCCATCATTTCCACCTCCAAGGGCATCATGACTGATGCGCAGGCGCGCCAGCTCGGCGTCGGCGGCGAAGTCCTGTGCTTCGTGGCCTAAGGCGAAAGGAGTAAGACATGTCCCGTGTAGCCAAGAAGCCGATCGACCTGGGTAAGGTCGAACTGAACGTCCAGAACGAGAACGTCACCGCCAAGGGCCCGAAGGGCACCCTGTCGCTGGCCAAGCCGGCTGGTATCGAAATCAATGTCGAGAACGGCGTTGCCACCCTGAGCACCGAAGATGCAGCCCTCGTGCCGCTGACCGGTACCGTCCGCGCGATCCTGGCCAACATGGTCAAGGGCGTCACCGATGGCTTCGAGCGCAAGCTGGAGCTGGTCGGCGTCGGTTACCGTGCGTCGATGCAGGGCAAGGACCTGAGCCTGGCGCTCGGTTTCTCGCACCCGGTGCTGTACGTGGCGCCGGAAGGCATCACCATCAGCACCCCGACCCAGACCGAGATCCTGGTCCAGGGCGCGGACAAGCAGGTCGTCGGTGAAGTCGCCGCCAAGATCCGTGCGTTCCGCAAGCCGGAACCGTACAAGGGCAAGGGCGTGAAGTACTCCGACGAAGTCATCATTCGCAAGGAAGCCAAGAAGGCGTAAGTGCGAGTCCCCTGCAGGAGCCCGCACCTCCGTGTGCGGATTCCCCGGGGAAAAGCCCAACCTTCAGCTTTCCAGGACTAAAAATCATGAACAAGAACATCGCCCGTCTGCGTCGTGCCAAGTCGACCCGTGCCCACATCCGTGTGCTCGGCGTCGCCCGTCTGTCGGTGCTGCGCACCGGCCAGCACCTGTACGCGCAGGTCTTCACCGCCGACGGCTCGCAGGTGCTGGCTGCCGCCAACACCACCCAGGCCGACGTCAAGGAAGGCCTGAAGAACGGCAAGAACGCCGACGCCGCCGCCAAGGTTGGCCGCATCGTTGCCGAGCGCGCCAAGGCCGCTGGCATCGAGAAGGTTGCCTTCGACCGTTCGGGTTACCGTTACCACGGCCGCATCAAGGCCCTGGCTGACGCCGCCCGCGAAGCCGGCCTGCAGTTCTAAGGGATCAGGAAAGGAGCCTGCGGGTTCCTTTCCGCCTGCTCGCCGGCCAGAGGGTGGCCGGACGCTGTCGTTCTTCTGCAACGACATGACGGAACAACGCACCACTCCACAACCATAAGCGGCCCCGAGCCGTACATACCCAATCAACCAAGGAATCAAAATGGCAGAAGAACGTCAGCAGCGGGGTCGCGATCGCGACCGTAACCGCGAAGAGAAAGTCGACGACGGCATGATCGAGAAGCTGGTCGCGGTCAACCGCGTCAGCAAGACCGTCAAGGGCGGTCGCCAGTTCACCTTCACCGCACTGACCGTGGTCGGCGACGGCGAAGGCAAGGTCGGTTTCGGTTACGGCAAGGCGCGTGAAGTGCCGGTCGCCATCCAGAAGTCGATGGAGCAGGCGCGCAAGAACCAAGTCACCGTCGATCTGAACAACGGCACCCTGTGGCACACGGTCAAGGACGGTCACGGCGCAGCCCGTGTGTTCATGCAGCCGGCCTCGGAAGGTACCGGCGTGATCGCCGGCGGCGCCATGCGTGCCGTGCTGGAAGCGGTTGGCGTGAAGAACGTGCTGGCCAAGGCGACCGGCTCGCGCAACCCGATCAACCTGGTGCGTGCCACCGTGAAGGGCCTGGCTGCCACGCAGTCGCCGGCTCGCATCGCGGCCAAGCGCGGCAAGAAGGTAGAGGATCTGAACCATGGCTAATGAAACCGGCAAGACCGTCAAGGTGCGCCTGGTGCGCGGCCTTCGTGGTTCCCAGTCGCTGCACCGCCTGTCGGTCCGCGCCCTGGGCCTGAGCAAGCTCAACGATGTGCGTGAACTGAAGGACAGCCCGCAGGTTCGCGGCCTGATCAACAAGGTTCACTACCTCGTCAAGGTTGAGGAATAATCCAATGACCATGCATCTGAATGACCTGAGCCCGGCACCGGGCGCCCGCACCGCACGCACCCGCGTCGGTCGTGGCATCGGCTCCGGCCTGGGCAAGACCTGCGGCCGCGGCCACAAGGGTTCGTTCGCCCGCAAGGGTGGCGGCAAGATCAAGGCCGGCTTCGAAGGCGGCCAGACCCCCATGCAGCGTCGTCTGCCGAAGATCGGCTTCAACTCGCCGATCGCCAAGGACACCGCTGAAGTGCTGCTGTACCAGCTGGACAAGCTGCCGGCCGGCGAGATCACCTTCGCCACCCTGCGTGAAGCCAAGCTGGTCCCGAGCATTGCCAAGCGGGCCAAGATCGTCGTCAAGGGCGAACTGACCAAGGCGTACACCCTGAAGGGCATCGTTGCCACGGCTGGTGCCAAGGCTGCGATCGAAGCTGCCGGCGGCAGCGTAACGGAGTAATAGCATCATGGCGCAAGCTGGCATCGGTAACCTCGCGGGTGGAATGGGCAAGTTCACTGAACTTCGCCAACGTCTGCTGTTCGTGGTCGGGGCTTTGATCGTCTATCGGATCGGCTGCTATGTGCCGGTCCCGGGCGTGAATCCCGATGCCATGCTTGCAATGATGGAACAGCAGGGCGGCGGCATCGTGGACATGTTCAACATGTTCTCGGGCGGCGCCCTGCACCGTTTCTCGATCTTCGCGCTGAACGTCATGCCGTACATCTCGGCATCGATCGTGATGCAGCTGGCGGTCCACATCTTCCCGGCGCTGAAGGCGCTGCAGAAGGAAGGTGAATCCGGACGCCGCAAGATCACCCAGTATTCCCGCATCGGCGCCGTGTTGCTGGCGGTGGTGCAGGGCGGCAGCATCGCGCTGGCGCTGCAGAACCAGGTCTCGCCGGGTGGCGCAGCCGTGGTCTATGCCCCGGGCATGGGCTTCGTGCTGACCGCCGTGATCGCGCTGACCGCAGGCACCATGTTCCTGATGTGGGTTGGTGAGCAGGTCACCGAGCGCGGCATCGGCAACGGCGTGTCGCTGATCATCTTCGCCGGTATCGTGGCGGGCCTGCCGGGTGCGGTCATCCACACCTTCGACGCCTACCGCGACGGCAACATCCAGTTCATCCAGCTGCTGCTGATCGCGCTGGTGGTGCTGGCCTTCACCTTCTTCGTGGTGTTCGTCGAACGCGGCCAGCGCCGCATCACGGTGAACTACGCGCGCCGCCAGGGTGGCCGCAACGCGTACATGAACCAGACCTCGTTCCTGCCGTTGAAGCTCAACATGGCTGGCGTGATCCCCGCGATCTTCGCCTCCAGCCTGCTGGCCTTCCCGGCGACGCTGGCGATGTGGTCTGGCCAGGCCGCCAACCAGAGCGCCACCGGCCAGTGGCTGCAGAAGATCGCCAATGCCCTGGGCCCGGGCGAGCCGCTGCACATGATCGTGTTCGCAGGCCTGATCACCGGCTTCGCGTTCTTCTATACCGCGCTGGTGTTCAATTCGCAGGAAACCGCCGACAACCTGAAGAAGTCGGGCGCGCTGATTCCGGGCATCCGTCCGGGCAAGGCCACCGCCGATTACATCGACGGCGTGCTGACCCGCCTGACCGCAGCCGGTTCGGCCTACCTGGTGATCGTCTGCCTGCTGCCGGAACTGATGCGCACGCAGCTGAATGCTTCGTTCTACTTCGGCGGTACCTCGCTGCTGATCGTGGTGGTGGTGGTGATGGACTTCATCGCCCAGGTGCAGGCGCACCTGATGTCCCACCAGTACGAGAGCCTGCTGAAGAAGGCAAACCTGAAGGGCGGCAACCGCGGCGGTTTTGCGCGCGGCTGATCTCCCTGTTACACTATCGTCTTCCTGATGTGATGGTCCTCCGCTTCGCGGACCCGGCTATCCAAAGAAGGGCGGCCCCCGCAGCGGTTCCGGGTGGGGGTGAGATCTGGTGGTCCTGCGCAGGAGTAGCGCGGGCGGCCACGGCAGCAATCCCCCGGGATTGCCGTCGCGACCAACCTGATCCGGCGCCGGAGCCTGGGCACACTCCCCGGGCCAAGGTTCATGAAGCCTTCGTGGTTTCACGGACTTTCCAGTAAACCGGAACCTGTTCGTTTGTTGGTTACCATTTTTGATCCATCCTGCCGGATTTGCGCGCCTTCACGGTGCGCTGTCGGCCATCACTCAGCTGGAGAACCGCGTCATGGCGCGTATTGCAGGCGTCAACCTGCCAGCCCAGAAGCATGTCTGGGTCGGGTTGCAAAGCATTTACGGCATCGGCCGTACCCGTTCGAAGAAGGTCTGCGAAGTCGCAGGCGTTGCTTCGACCACCAAGATCCGCGATCTGTCGGAGCCGGAAATCGAACGTCTGCGTTCGGAAGTCGGCAAGTACATCGTTGAAGGCGATCTGCGCCGTGAAATCGGCATCGCGATCAAGCGCCTGATGGACCTGGGCTGCTACCGCGGTCTGCGTCATCGTCGCGGTCTCCCGCTGCGTGGCCAGCGTACCCGTACCAACGCCCGCACCCGCAAGGGTCCGCGCAAGGCGATCAGGAAGTAAGGGACACATAAATGGCTAAGCCCGCTGCTAAGACCAAGAAGAAGATCAAGCGCGTCATCACTGATGGCGTTGCCCACGTCCACGCTTCTTTCAACAACACCATCGTGACCATCACCGACCGCCAGGGTAATGCCCTGTCGTGGGCGACCTCCGGTGGCGCCGGCTTCCGCGGTTCGCGCAAGTCGACTCCGTTCGCTGCCCAGGTTGCCGCCGAAAAGGCCGGCCGTGCTGCGCTCGACTACGGCGTGAAGTCGCTGGAAGTCCGCATCAAGGGCCCGGGTCCGGGTCGTGAGTCCGCCGTTCGTTCGCTGAACAACGTCGGTTACAAGATCACCAACATCATCGACGTGACGCCAATCCCGCACAACGGGTGCCGTCCGCCGAAGAAGCGTCGCGTCTAAGGGAGCGATAAGAAATGGCTCGTTATATCGGTCCTACCTGTAAGCTCGCCCGCCGCGAAGGCGCCGACCTTTCCCTCAAGAGCCCGGCGCGTGCGCTGGACTCCAAGTGCAAGCTGGAGCAGAAGCCCGGCCAGCACGGCGCCACTGCCCGCAAGGGCAAGCTGTCCGACTACGCCACCCAGCTGCGTGAAAAGCAGAAGGTCAAGCGTATCTACGGCCTGCTGGAGCGTCAGTTCCGCAACTACTACAAGAAGGCCTCGACCAAGAAGGGCAACACCGGCGAGAACCTGCTGCAGCTGCTGGAAACCCGTCTGGACAACGTCGTCTATCGCATGGGCTTCGCTGTGACCCGTCCGGCTGCGCGTCAGCTGGTCTCGCACCGCGGCGTCACCGTCAACGGCAAGTCGGTCAACCTGGCTTCGTACCAGATCAAGGCCGGCGACGCGGTTGCTCTGTCCGAAAAGGCTGCCAAGCAGCTGCGCGTTCAGGAAGCCCTGACCGTTTCGGCCACGCACGACATGCGTCCGTCGTGGATTGAAGTGGACTCCGGCAAGTTCGCCGGCGTCTTCAAGGCGGTTCCGGATCGTTCGGACCTGCCTGCAGACATCAATGAAGCGCTGATCGTCGAGCTGTATTCGAAGTAATTCACATTGGAGAGCCCCCGGCGACGGCCGGGGGTTCACTAGGAGAACCCGCAACATGACGGTTACCGCCAACCAGGTTCTGCGTCCTCGTGGCCCGCAGATCGAACGCCTTACCGACACACGCGCCAAGGTCGTTATCGAACCCTTGGAGCGTGGTTATGGGCACACGCTGGGCAACGCCCTGCGTCGCGTCCTGCTGTCGTCCATCCCGGGCTTCGCGATCACGGAAGTCGAAATCGACGGCGTGTTGCATGAGTACACCACGGTCGAAGGTCTGCAGGAGGACGTGCTTGAAGTCCTGCTCAACCTGAAGGACGTGGCCATCCGTATGCATACCGGCGACAGCGCCACCCTGTCCCTGTCCAAGCAGGGTCCGGGCGTCGTTACCGCTGCCGACATCAAGGTCGATCACAACGTGGAGGTCCTCAACGGCGACCACGTGATCTGCAACCTGACCAAGGATACGGCAATCAACATGCGTCTGAAGATCGAACGTGGTTTCGGCTACCAGCCGGCTGCCGCGCGTCGTCGTCCGGACGAAGAAACCCGTGCCATCGGCCGCCTGGTCCTGGATGCCTCGTTCTCGCCGGTCCGCCGCGTCGCCTATGCCGTGGAAGCGGCACGTGTCGAACAGCGCACCGACCTGGACAAGCTGGTCATCGATATCGAGACCAACGGCACCATCGATGCCGAGGAAGCCGTGCGCACCGCCGCCGACATCCTCAGCGACCAGCTGTCGGTGTTCGGTGACTTCACCCACCGCGACCGCGGTGCGGCCAAGCCGGCCAACAACGGCGTGGATCCGGTGCTGCTGCGCCCGATCGACGACCTGGAACTGACCGTGCGTTCGGCCAACTGCCTCAAGGCGCGAAAGCATCTATTACATCGGCGATCTGATCCAGAAGACCGAAGTGGAGCTGCTGAAGACCCCGAACCTGGGCAAGAAGTCGCTCACCGAAATCAAGGAAGTGCTGGCCCAGCGTGGCCTGTCGCTCGGCATGAAGCTGGAGAACTGGCCGCCGGCCGGCGTCGCCAGCCACGGCATGCTCGGCTGATAGCCGCTTCCTGCAGCATCGCGAAAGGCTCCACCGGCAACGGTGGGGCCTTCGCACCGTAGTGTCGAGCTTGCTCGATTGCCGTACCCGCAGTCGAACAAGCTCGACGCTACACCAACCGACGGACGATCAGTCCGCGGACAGGCCGACCAGGACGGGCGGCCAGGACCATCCGCAGTCCGAATTCAGCGCCATGACGGCGACAACGATCCCCAAAGACTCAATCTTGCAAAGGAATCACCACCATGCGTCACCAGAAATCCGGCCGTAAGTTCAGCCGCACCAGCGCCCACCGCGAAGCAATGTTCAAGAACATGGCCGCCTCGCTGTTCAAGCACGAGCTGATCAAGACCACCCTGCCGAAGGCCAAGGAACTGCGCCGCGTCGCCGAGCCGCTGATCACCCTGGCCAAGGTCGACTCCGTCGCCAACCGCCGCCTGGCCTTCGCCCGCCTGCGTGACAACGAAGCCGTCGGCAACCTGTTCACCATCCTCGGCCCGCGTTACGCGTCGCGCCCGGGTGGTTACCTGCGTCTGCTGAAGTGCGGTTTCCGCGCCGGTGACAATGCCCCGATGGCCTACGTCGAGCTGGTCGACCGTCCGGCCGCCGTTGCAGAGGAAGTGGCCGAGTAATCGGACCGGTTCCTGCTGTACCGTCAGAAGCCCGGCCGCGTGCCGGGCTTCTGCGTTTCCGGTGACCGCATTCCGACAGGCGACGCGCGTGGCGGTTCGAACGGCGGCGCCGGTCGGTTACCCTTGGCACCTGCCTGGCTAGAGTCGCCTTATGAATCCGTTCCGTTGGCCGTTCCGCGCCCAGTTCCTGCTGGGATTCCTGATCTGTGCGGGGCTGCTGGCCTATGCCATCTTCCTGCAGCTGCAGATGGGGCTGGAGCCGTGCCCGTTGTGCATCTTCCAGCGCATCGCCTTCGCCGCGCTGGGCCTGGTGTTCCTGATCGGGGCGCTGCACGGGCCCTCCAACCGTCCCGGCCGCGTCACCTACGGGGTACTGGCCTTCATCGCCGCCGGCGTGGGCATCGGCATTGCCGCACGGCATGTGTATGTGCAGATGATCCCGCCGGAGTTCGGTGCCACCTGCGGCCCGCCGCTGGCGTTCCTCAGCGAGACCATGGGGCCCTTCGAAGTGTTCCGCACGGTGCTTACCGGCACCGGTAACTGCGGCAACATCGACTGGACCTTCCTCGGGCTGACGATGCCGATGTGGTCGCTGGCGTGGTTCGCTCTGCTGGCGGCGTGGGCGCTGCTGGTATCGTTGCGCCGCATGCGCTGAGCGCGCCTGCTGTAACTGATCCGCCGAGCATGGCTCGGCGCTACCTTGAAGGTCCTGGAGTCCGCCATGTCGTCCGTTGATTCGTTGCCCCCCGCCGACTGGTCGCCGGAGAGCTGGCGCGGCAAGACCGCGCTGCAGATGCCGAGCTACCCGGATCCGGTGGCGCTGGATGCCGCGCTGCACGAGCTGAAGCGGCTGCCGCCGCTGGTGACCTCGTGGGAAATCGTCGCACTGAAGCAGCAGCTCGCCGATGCCCAGGAAGGGCGGCGCTTCCTGCTGCAGGGCGGTGACTGCGCGGAGAACTTCAGCGACTGCGAATCGGGCATGATCTCCAACCGGCTCAAGGTGCTGCTGCAGATGAGCCTGGTGCTGGTGCACGGCCTGCGCAAGCCGGTGATCCGGGTCGGGCGCTTCGCCGGGCAGTACGCCAAGCCGCGCTCCGCCGATACTGAAACGCGTGACGGGGTGACCCTGCCGAGCTACCGCGGCGATGTGATCAATGCACCGGCGTTCACCGAGGCCGCGCGCCTGCCTGATCCGAAGCGGATGCTGCAGGCGCATGCGCATTCGGCCATGACCATGAACTTCGTGCGCGCGCTCATCGACGGCGGCTTCGCCGACCTGCACCACCCGGAATACTGGAACCTGGAGTGGGTGCGGCATTCGCCGTTGGCGGTGGAGTACCAGAAGATGGTGACCTCGATCGAAGATTCGATCGGCTTCATGGAAACCATTTCCGGCTCGCGCGTGCACAACCTCAAGCGCGTCGACTTCTACACTTCGCACGAAGCGCTGCTGCTGCCGTACGAGCAGGGCCTGACCCGGCAGGTGCCGCGCCAGCAGGGCTGGCTGAACCTGAGCACGCACTACCCGTGGATCGGCATGCGCACGGCGGCGCTGGATGGCGCCCACGTGGAATACCTGCGTGGCGTGCGCAACCCGATCGCGATCAAGGTCGGGCCGTCGGTGCAGCCGGACCAGTTGCTGCGCCTGATCGATGTGCTGAACCCCGACGACGAGCCGGGCCGGCTCAGCTTCATCCACCGCATGGGCGCGGCGCAGATCGCCGACAAGCTGCCCCCGCTGCTGGATGCGGTGAAGCGCGACGGGCGTCGGGTGCTGTGGGTCTGCGATGCGATGCATGGCAATACCGAGAGCACCGACAACGGCTACAAGACGCGTCGCTTCGACAACATCCGCGGTGAAGTGGAGCTGTCCTTCGACCTGCATGCCGCAGCGGGCACGCGACTGGGTGGCGTCCACCTGGAGATGACCGGCGAGGATGTCACCGAGTGCACCGGCGGCGCGCGCGAGCTCACCGAACGCGACCTGGAGCGTGCCTACCGCTCCAGCGTGGATCCGCGGCTGAACTACGAGCAGTCGCTGGAAATCGCGATGGCGATCGTGCGCAAGCAGGCAGGCTGAAAGGGGTCAGGCTGAAAGGGGTCAGAGTCCGGGGTCAGAGTCAGGGGTCGGAGTCAGGGGTCGGAGTTGCGACTCTGACCCCTGACTCTGACCCCCTTTTTACGAACGACTGACACCATGCTCATGGCCGCTGCGACACGCTGATCCTTTCGCGTGGTCGTGGAGGTGCAAGGGTGATCGAGTGGGGACGGGCGCAGGCTTACGTGGTACCGCTGGGCGTCGCGCTGGTGGTTGGTGGATTAGGCGCATGGCTCATCCTTGCGCTGTATCGGCGGCTTGCGGGCAAGGACCGACGGCGGGCACGCATCGGCCGGATGCTGGGTCCGCCGCTGGCGCTGGCCTTCCCGCTGTTGCTGCTGGTGCCGGCGCTGCAGGCGACGCCGCTGCACGACCGCTGGCTGGAACAGGCCCAGCGGGTGGCACACATCGGATTGACCGGCTGCTTCATCTGGCTGCTGGTGCGCGCGGTGGCGGCAGGTGAAAAAGCCATCCTGCGCAACCATCCCATCGAAGTGGCCGACAACCTGGAAGCGCGGCGCATCCAGACCCAGACCCGCGTCCTCAGCCGCGTGCTGATGGGCGGCATCATCATCCTGGGTGCCTCGCTGGTGCTGCTGCAGTTCGAGATGGTGGCCAAGATCGGCTCGGCGCTGCTGGCGTCAGCCGGCCTGATCGGCCTGGTGGCCGGTATCGCCGCCAAGCCGGTGTTCGGCAACCTGATCGCCGGCGTGCAGATCGCGGTGACCCAACCGATCCGGCTGGATGACGTGGTGATCGTGGAAGGCGAGTGGGGGCGCATCGAAGAGATCGGCAGCAGTTACGTGGTGGTCCGCATCTGGGACGAACGACGGATGGTGGTGCCGCTGACCTGGTTCATCGAAAACCCCTTCCAGAACTGGACCCGGCGCAGCGCCGACCTGCTCGGTACCGCCTTCCTGTGGCTGGACTACCGCGCGCCGATTCCCGCCATCCGCGCCGAGCTTGAGCGCATCTGCAAGGACGCCCCGCTCTGGGACGGACGGGTGTGCGTGACCCAGGTCACCGAGACCACCGAACACACCCTGCAGGTGCGCCTGCTGGTCAGTGCGCGCAATTCCGGCGATGCCTTCGACCTGCGCTGCCTGATCCGCGAACGGATGCTGGACTTCCTGGCCCGCGAGCATCCGCAGGCCTTGCCACGGCTGCGTGCGCAGATGGAAGACGCCGCCGACACGCCGCGCCGCCGCGTGGCGGTGACGGCGGCCCCGGACATCCGCTCACCCGGCGCCGAAGATGGCGAGCCGGCAGTTGGCTAGTGCCGAGCCATGCTCGGCGGCATGTCGGTGGGCACGCCTCGCCACGAGGGCCATCAGGCCGGTCGGCTGCCCTTACAGCGGCGGTGGTCGGCGCGCCATGGTGCGCTGCTCGTAGGCGTAGCCCAGTTCGATCAGGCGCGGTTCGGCCCAGGCCGTGCCCATGAACAACAGCCCCACCGGCAGGCCATCGACATGGCCCATGGGCACGCTCAGGCTGGGATAGCCGGCAACCGCGGCCGCACCGTAGCTGCCCCCGGGGAAGGTGTCCCCGCCACTGCGGGTGATCGGCCATGCGGTGCCCGTGGTGGGCGCCACCAGCGCGTCCAGCTGGTGAGCGCGCAGCAGCGCATCGATGCCCTGTTCACTGGCGATGCGCCGCGCCTGGCTGCGCGCCTGGATGTAGCCTGCATCGCCCAGCGTGCCCACCTGCGCGGAGGCTTCGAGCAGTTCCTGCCCGAACAGCGGCAGTTCCTGCGCGGCGTGTCGGGTATTGAAGGCAATGAGCTGGGGCAGGGTGCGCAGCGGCGCCTTCCAGTGGCGCAGGTAGCGTTCCAGCCCGGACTTGAACTCGAAGCGCAGCACCGTCTGCTCGGCCTCGGCCCACGGCGTCGGATCCAGTTCCGGCACCTTCACCACCGTGGCGCCGGCCCGGCGCAGTTCGTCCACCGCATGCTGCATCAACGTGCCGATGCCGGGGCGTTGGGTGAGCGGACTGTCCATCACCCCGATCCGGGCTCCGCGCAGGCCATCTGGATTCAGCCGCGCGGTGTAGTCGTACACCGCACGGCCCGGCAGGGTGGCGGTCGCCGGGTCGGCATCATCGCGCCCGGCGATGGCGGTCAGCACTGCGGCGGCATCGGCCACCGTGCGGGTGATCGGGCCGGCCGTGTCCTGGCTGAAGGAGATCGGGATGATGCCATCGCGGCTGACCAGTCCCACGGTGGGTTTCAGGCCGACCACCCCGTTGATCGCGGCGGGGCAGACGATGCTGCCATCGGTTTCCGTACCGATGGACACCGCGGCGAGGTTGGCCGACACCGCCACCGCGCTGCCGCTGCTGGAGCCGCAGGGGCTGTAGCCGAGGCGATACGGGTTGCGGGTCTGGCCACCGCGCGCGCTCCAGCCGGAGATGGAGTCCTCGCCCCGGTAGTTGGCCCATTCGCTCAGGTTGCTCTTGCCGAGGATGACCGCGCCGGCCTCGCGCAGGCGGCGCACCAGGAAGGCGTCCGGCGGGCGGAAGCCGGCCAGTGCCAGTGAACCGGCCGTGGTGCTCATGGGCGCGGTGTTGATGTTGTCCTTGAGCAGCACCGGGATGCCATGCAGGGGGCCGCGCACGCGGCCGCTGCGGCGCTCCCGGTCGCGTTGGGCGGCTTCCTTCAGGGCATCCGGGTTGAGTTCGATGACGGCGCGCAGGCGCGGGCCTGCGCGGTCCAGCGCGGCGATCCGCGCCAGGTAGGCGGTGGTCAGGGTGGTACTGGTCATTTCGCCGGCCCGCATGCGCGCCTGCAGGTCGGTGACTTCGGCTTCGGCATAGGCGAAAGGCGCCGCGGCTGCCGCAGCGGGATGCGCCGTGGACGCTCGTGGTGACGCTGCCGCCAGGCCGACCGGGCACGCCAACAGCACCGCGGCGAGCACGATGGACAGGCGAAGACAGGGTTTCAACAAAGGGACGATGCGCATGCAGGGCGGCCTGGTCACCGGCCCAGTGTATCGCGGGGTCGTCAGGGTTTGCGCTTGAGGATGTCGCGTGCGAGCACGTAGACCACCAGCAGGTTGATCACCAGCACGGTCCAGGAGGCCCAGCCGGGATGGCGGGCGATGGCATACACATCGAAGGGCAGGTAGATGCCGGCTGATACGCAGCCCAGCCAGGACGCCCAGGCCTTGGCACGCCACAGGCCCCAGGCTTCCACCAGGTGCAGCAGGGCATAGGCGAGCATCGCCGCCGCCGCCAGATGCACCGCGTCGGGACTGATCATGTTGAGCAGCGAGGGCAGGGTGCCGTGATCGGGGTCCAGGCTGAAACGCCGGATCAGGGCATTGATCCCATCGCGCAGTG
The DNA here is from genome assembly GCF_031453215.1 of Stenotrophomonas sp. SORGH_AS_0321. Taxonomy (NCBI): domain Bacteria; kingdom Pseudomonadati; phylum Pseudomonadota; class Gammaproteobacteria; order Lysobacterales; family Lysobacteraceae; genus Stenotrophomonas; species Stenotrophomonas sp. SORGH_AS_0321. The sequence goes on along the minus strand of NZ_JAVIZG010000001.1, from coordinate 3,246,864 downwards.
GCTGCGGACCGAGCATTTCCAGCCCGGTCGCCGCCAGCAGTGCAAGCACCGCCTTGCCCGTTTCGAGCAAGGCGATGACATGCAGCCCCGGATGCCGTTTCGGATCCGGGTTGTAAGCGGTCTGGCTCACGTGTCGGCTCAGCCGCCGCGCGAGGCCTTCTTGCGATCGCTTTCGGTCAGCCCCTTCTTGCGCAGGCGGATTTCCTTCGGCGTGATCTCGACCAGCTCGTCGTCTTCGATGAAGTCCAGGGCCTGCTCCAGCGAGTACTTGATCGCCGGGGTCAGCTGGATCGCATCGTCCTTGCCCGAAGCGCGCATGTTGGTCAGCGGCTTGGTCTTGATCGCGTTGACGGTCAGGTCGTTGTCCTTGGAGTGGATACCGATCAGCTGGCCTTCGTACACGTTGTCGCCTTCAGCAGCGAACAGCTTGCCGCGTTCCTGCAGCGGTCCCAGCGAGTAAGCGGGGGTGGCGCCCGGCGCATTGGCGATCATCACGCCGTTCTGGCGCTTGGCGATGCTGCCCTGTTCCTTCGGACCGTAATGGTCGAAGACGTGGAACAGCAGGCCCGAGCCCTGGGTCAGGGTCTTGAACTCGTTCTGGAAACCGATCAGGCCACGGGCCGGGATCTGGTATTCCAGGCGCACGCGGCCCTTGCCGTCCGGTTCCATGTTCTTCAGCTGGCCCTTGCGCATGCCCAGCTTTTCCATGACGCCGCCCTGGTGCTGTTCTTCGATGTCCACCACCAGCTGCTCGATCGGCTCCATGGCCTGGCCGTCGATCTGCTTGATGATGACTTCCGGGCGCGACACGGCCAGCTCGTAGCCTTCGCGACGCATGTTCTCGATCAGCACCGACAGGTGCAGTTCGCCACGGCCGGAGACCAGGAACTTGTCGGCGTCTTCCAGCTGTTCGACCTTCAGGGCCACGTTGTGGACCTGCTCGCGGTCCAGGCGGTCCTTGATCTGGCGGCTGGTCAGGAACTTGCCACCGGACAGGTCCTTGTTGCCGGCGAACGGCGAGTTGTTGACCTGGAAGGTCATCGAGATCGTCGGTTCATCGACGGTCAGCGCCGGCAGCGCTTCCGGGGTTTCCGGATGGCACAGGGTGTCGGAGATGGTCAGCTCGGCGATGCCGGAGATGGCGACGATGTCACCGGCTTCGGCGGTGTCCTGCTCGATGCGCTCCAGGCCCAGGAAGCCCAGCACCTGGCCAACCTTGCCGTTGCGCTTCTTGCCTTCGCGGTCGATCACTGCAACCTGCATGCCCTTCTTCAGGGTGCCACGCTGGATGCGGCCGATGCCGATCACGCCGACGAAGTTGTTGTAGTCCAGCTGGCTGATGCGCATCTGGAACGGGCCTTCCGGATCCACTTCCGGCTTCGGCGCGTGCTGCATGATGGCTTCGTACAGCGGGGTCATGTCGCCGTCGCGGACGCTGTCTTCCAGGCCGGCATAGCCGTTCAGGGCCGAGGCGTAGACGATCGGGAAGTCGAGCTGCTCATTGGTGGCGCCGAGCTTGTCGAACAGGTCGAAGACCTGGTCGATCACCCACTCCGGACGCGAGCCCGGACGGTCGACCTTGTTGACCACCACGATCGGCTTGAAGCCCATCGCGAAGGCCTTCTGGGTCACGAAGCGGGTCTGCGGCATCGGGCCGTCCATCGCGTCGACGAGGATCAGCACGGTGTCGACCATCGACAGCACGCGCTCCACTTCGCCGCCGAAGTCGGCGTGTCCGGGGGTATCGACGATGTTGATCCGGTTCTTGATACCGGTCTTCTTGTCTTCCCAGGTGATGGCCGTGTTCTTGGCCAGGATGGTGATGCCGCGTTCCTTTTCCTGGTCGTTGCTGTCCATCACGCGCTCGGCGAGGACGGTACGCTCGGACAGGGTGCCGGACTGCTTCAGCAGCTGATCGACCAGGGTGGTCTTGCCATGGTCGACGTGCGCGACGATGGCGATGTTGCGAAGATTTTCGATGGACATGCGAAAGGGGGCCAGTCGGCGCCGGATTTGGAAAAAGAAGTCCATCATCATACCGCGATCCGGGCGTTTGGCGAAAACCTTGTTTCACCGGCCGCCCGATCCCCATTCAGGCGGAGCCGCGGCGCCTCCATTTCCTCGGTGGGGCGGGGTCGGGGCAGGCCACACAGGACACGCCGTAAACCCTTCCATGGGGGCTTCAGTTCGGCTCCTGCCTCACAGAGTCCTGTGTGGCCTGCCCCGACCCCGCCTGCGAGTTCTCCGTGCCCCGGCGGCACAAGCGCAGCAAGCTTGACTGCCCTTGCCCTTGCCCTTGCCTTCCGTCCCCCCACAGCAGCGGCCATCTGTCTGGCGGGGTGGGAGGGGGCGGTGCGGGGCCGTTAGAGCCGCATGGATGCGGCGACGAGCCTACAAGGAGGTATTCACGGCGTGCCCCGCACCGCCCCCTCCCGCCCCGTACGGCGGCCCCACGAAAACACAGAACCGCTGCGAAATCTCCAACGATCGTCGTACCCGCGACCGAAACGGGACGGGTGTAAACTAGGGAGCTAGACCTTTCCAACCTGAATTCCTGAGGATCCGCATGTCCCTGATCGCTACTTTCGATACCACCCAGGGCCCGATCAAGGTCGAGCTGTTCGCCGACAAGGCACCGCTGACCGTGGCCAACTTCGTGAACCTGGTGAAGCATGGCTTCTATGACGGCCTGGTGTTCCACCGCGTCATCGCCGACTTCATGATCCAGGGCGGCTGCCCGCGCGGCCAGGGCACCGGCGACGCAGGCTACAAGTTCGAAGACGAAAAGAATGGTGTGAAGCACCAGGTCGGTTCGCTGTCGATGGCCAACGCCGGCCCGAACACCAACGGCAGCCAGTTCTTCATCACCCACATCAAGACCGACTGGCTGGACGGCAAGCACACCGTGTTCGGCCAGGTGCTGGAAGGCCAGGCCATCGTCGATTCGGTCAAGCAGGGTGATGTGATCCATTCGATCACCCTGGAAGGCGATACCGACGCCGTGCTGGCCGCCAAGGCCGACCGCGTCGCCGAGTGGAACAAGTCGATTCCCTCGCGCGCCTGATCCCCTTTGAAACGGCCACCCTGCGGTGGCCGTTTTCATGATCCCCCGCCGCCTGCCAGGCCGCCCGGCCACGCCCGCGGTTCAAATCCAACGCTCGCAAGCTAGAGGAAACCCCCATGAAAGCACCCGTTCGTGTTGCCGTGACCGGCGCTGCCGGCCAGATCGGCTACGCCCTGCTGTTCCGCATCGCCTCCGGCGAAATGCTCGGCAAGGACCAGCCGGTCATCCTGCAGCTGCTTGAGCTGCCGGTGGAAAAGGCCCAGGCCGCGCTGAAGGGCGTGATCATGGAACTGGAAGACTGCGCCTTCCCGCTGCTGGCCGGCATCGTCGGTACCGACAACGCCGAAGTGGCGTTCAAGGACGTCGACGTGGCCCTGCTGGTCGGCGCGCGTCCGCGCGGCCCGGGCATGGAGCGCGCCGATCTGCTGCAGGCCAACGCGGAAATCTTCACCGCGCAGGGCGCCGCCCTGAACAAGGTCGCCAAGCGTGACGTCAAGGTGCTGGTGGTCGGCAACCCGGCCAACACCAATGCCTACATCGCGATGAAGTCGGCGCCGGACCTGAACCCGCGCAACTTCACCGCCATGCTGCGCCTGGACCACAACCGCGCGCTGAGCCAGCTGTCGACCAAGCTCGGCAAGCCGGTGGGTGGCATGGAAAAGCTGGTCGTGTGGGGCAACCACAGCCCGACCATGTATCCGGATTACCGTTTCGCCACCGCCGATGGCGCGTCCATCGCCGATGCCATCAACGACCAGGACTGGAACGCCGGCACCTTCATCCCGACCGTGGGCAAGCGCGGCGCGGCGATCATCGAAGCCCGGGGTTCGTCCTCGGCCGCTTCGGCTGCCAACGCCGCCATCGACCACATCCGTGACTGGGTGCTGGGCAGCAACGGCAAGTGGCTGACCATGGGCGTGCCGTCCGACGGTTCCTACGGCATTCCGGAAGGCGTGATCTTCGGCTTCCCGGTCACCACCGAGAATGGCGAGTACACGCTGGTCAAGGACCTGCCGATCGACGAGTTCAGCCAGAAGTACATCGACAAGACCCTGGCCGAGCTGGAAGACGAGCGTTCGGCCGTGGCGCACCTGCTGGGCTGATCCACCCGTTTGATGGTTGCGAAGAAACGCCGGGCTTGTCCTGGCGTTTTTTTTGCGCCTGGTGGTGGCGCGGCGAACGGGTGGGACCCCCTCGCGGGTGGCTGTTGTTTGAAGCCGCAGCTGGGGGTGGGCCGGGCGGTGGGGCTGGTCGGGGGACGCGCAAGAGCCGCTCCTGCGGGCCTCGTTTCGCGCCATCCATGGCGCTCAACGCCCCCGCCCAGCCCCACCGCCCGGCCCCCTGACAGGTTCCGGGTGCCGTCATCCGCGGAATAGAAAAAGTAAAGGCAGGGGTCAGAGTCCTTTCGCTGCGCGAAAGGACTCTGACCCCATCTTTCCCTGCGTTCTTTTTTGCGTCTGGTGGTGGCGCGGCGAACGGGTGGGACCCCCTCGCGGGTGGCTGTTGTTTGAAGCCGCAGCTGGGGGTGGGCCGGGCGGGGAGGCTATGCGGGGCACGCGCAAGTACGTCCGTGTAGCTCTTCGCGCCTCCTGCCGCTCAAGGCCCCGCATAGCCTCCCTGCCCGGCCCCTGACAGGTTCCGGGTGCCGCCACCCGCGTAATAGAAAAAGGAAAGGCAGGGGTCAGGGTCCTTTCGCTTTGCGAAAGGACCCTGACCCCATCTTTCCTCCTCCGCCGACCATGGGTCGGCGCTACCAGGGCCTCCATGGACCTGTCGAAGGTGGGGCGGGGTGGGTTGGCGGGAACGCTCATCCGCATGGATGCGGATGGCGAGCCTACATGGACGTATTCACGGCGATTCCCGCCAACCCACCCCGCCCCGCCCAACCCACACCCCTGCAGGGCTTTTGACGTTGACGTTGACGTTGACCTACGACCAAGGTCGGGGCGTTCGCACCGCTGCTTGCGCTCTATGCTCGATCCCATGACTTTGTCTGGGAGGGCTGTGTCATGGACTACGAAGAAACCTACCGCCGTTCGATCGACGAGCCGGAGGCATTCTGGGGCGAAGAAGCCAATCGCATCTACTGGCACAAGCCGCCACGGCAGGTGCTCGACTACAGCAATCCGCCATTCCGGCGCTGGTATGTCGGGGGCGAAACCAACCTCTGCTACAACGCCGTCGACCGCCACCTGGCCGAACGTCCCGACCAGCTCGCGCTGGTCGCGGTGTCCACCGAAACCGGCACCACGCGCGAAATCACCTATCGCCAGCTGTACCGCGAAGTGAACGATTTCGCCGCCGTGCTGAAGCGGTTGGACGTCGGCCATGGGGACCGCGTGGTCATCTACATGCCGAACATGGCCGAGGCGGTCTTTGCCATGCTTGCCTGCGCCCGCATCGGCGCCGTGCACTCGGTGGTGTTCGGCGGCTTTGCCGCGCACAACCTGGCCCTGCGCATCGACGATGCACGGCCGAAGCTGCTGATCGCCGCCGATGCCGGCATGCGGGGCGGCAAGCTCATTCCCTACAAGGGCATGGTCGATGCGGCCTGCGCCGAAGCGCAGAATCCGCCCCCGCATGTGCTGATCGTGTCGCGCGGGCTGGACCCGGCCGAACCGCGCCAGGCGGGGCGCGACGTGGACTACGCCACCCTGCGTGCCGAGATCGGGGAGGTCGATGTACCCGTGCAGTGGCTGGAATCCAGCGAGCCGAGCTACCTGCTGTATACGTCCGGCACCACCGGCAAGCCGAAAGGCGTGCAGCGCGATGTCGGTGGCTATGCGGTGGCGATGGCCCAGTCGATGCAGACCGTGTTCGACTGCCAGCCGGGCCAGGTGATGTTCTCCACCTCCGACGTCGGCTGGGCGGTGGGGCACTCCTACAACGTATATGGTCCGCTGATCGGCGGCTGTACGTCGCTGCTGTACGAAGGGCTGCCGACCAACCCGGATCCGGGCATCTGGTGGGCGCTGTGCGAGCAGTACAACGTGCGCACGCTGTTCTCCTCGCCGACCGCGATCCGCGTTCTGAAGAAGCACGACGTCGACTTCATCCGCCGGCATGACCTGAAGGCGCTGAAGTACATCTTCCTGGCTGGCGAGCCGCTGGACGAGCCCACCGCCCACTGGGCCAACGAAGCACTGGGCAAGCCGATCATCGACAACTACTGGCAGACCGAAACCGGTTGGCCCGCGCTCACGCTGCTACCGGGACTGGACATGAAACCGGTGCGCTTCGGCTCGCCCGGGTTCCCCAACCTGGGGTACCGGATGAAGGTGATCGACGAGAACACCGGGGGGGAGGTCGCGCCGGGGCAGAAGGGCGTGCTGGTCATGACCCCGCCGCTGCCGCCGGGCTGCATGAGCACGGTCTGGAATGATGATGCGCGTTTCCTGCAGAGTTACTTCAGCCACTTCAAGGAGTTGCTGTACAGCTCGCTGGACTGGGCGATCCGCGACGAGGACGGCTATACCTTCATCCTGGGACGCACCGACGATGTGATCAACGTCGCCGGCCACCGCCTGGGGACGCGCGAGATAGAAGAGGCGATCTCCGGTCATCCGCGCGTGGCCGAGGCGGCCGTGATCGGGGTCAAGGACGAACTCAAGGGGCAGGTGCCGCTGGTGTTCGTGACCCTCAAGCAAGGCCTCAACGGTGAAGATCCGGCCCCGGTGGTGGCGGAAATGATGGCGGCGGTGACCACCTCGCTGGGCGCGGTAGCGCGGCCGGCGCACATCCACGTGGTCAACGCACTGCCCAAGACCCGCTCCGGCAAGCTGCTGCGGCGCTCGCTGCAGGCCCTGGCAGAGCAGCGCGATCCGGGCGACCTGTCCACCCTGGACGACCCGGCGGCCTTGGATGAGATCCGGCGCGCACTGGGACGCTGAACCGTCCGCGGGGACAGGAGGCGGCAACGCTCCGGACCCCGCGCAAAGGGCGTGTTGCAGTGCAGCTCCGCCGGCTGCCCGACTGCGCTAAGCTCGGCCTGTCATCGCGCTGCCACACAGCGCCGCGCCTGGGGGATCAGGCGTGGCTGCCGCAGCCGAGGGCATTGGGAGTCCAGACAGGGGGTACACCGATGGCGCTGCTGCATGCCAAGACGGCCGCTGGCCGTCAGGAAATCGATGATCGCGCGCGGCGCTTGCCTGCCGCCCTCCGATCAATTCTTTTGATGGTCGACGGCCAGCGCGATGATGATGTGCTGCGTGCGCTGCTGCCGGGCCTGCGTGCACCGCCGGACGCACTGGAACAACTGGCCGCACAGGGACTGATCGAGAAGGTCGGTGGCACGGCGGCGCCGACACGCCCCGCGGCGCTGACCGAAGGTCGCGGCCAGGACCCGGAGCTGTATCGCATCCTCCACGACTGGATGAGTGCATCGGTGCGCCGCCACCTCGGCCTGAAGGGGTACTTCATGCAGTTGAAGATCGAGCGCTGCACCGATGCGGCGGCGCTGGAGCAGCTGCTGCCGGACATGGTGGCGGCCATCGGCAAGGCCCGCAGCAGCGCGCTGGCCTCGCGGTGGCTGGATGAAACACGACAACAGCTCGAACCGGTAGCGATCAGCTAGCGGGTGAATGGATCGGCCCGGGATGCATGTAAGGTTCAATCGAACTGACGCATTTTGCCTGCGTGTCGGCGGCCAGCTGGGCTAAAGTGAGCGCCCGGGTCGTCCAGGTTCCATCGTGCAGATTGCTTCCGCTTCCGAGCGTGCCACCACCATGACCGACGATAACGGTACGCCTGGCTGGGATGCCATCAGCCAGGCCTTGGGCGCAGTGCATCCCCGCCAGGTGCCACGTCACTTCGGCACGGCGCTGCCATGGACCCTCGGCGGCAAGGACCCGCTGGATGGGGTCAGCGTCTACTGGAGTGAACAGGGTCGCCCGCATTGGCACTACGTCAGCTACGGGCTGTCGGAACTGTTCGACAAGGAAAGCGACGACGCCGAGGTCAGCGGCTTCGGCTTCGAACTGACCTTCCGGCTGGCTGCTGCAGCCGGCAGCACCGAGGCGGACAGCCCGCCGACCTGGCCGATGAGCCTGCTGCAGAACCTGGCGCGCTATGTGTTCCAGACCGGCAACGTGCTGGAGGCGGGCCATCACCTGGACGCCAACGGACCGATTGCCGCCGATCACGCCACGGCACTGCGCCACCTTGCCTTCATCGAAGACCCGCAGCTGCCACCGCGCGATACTCCCAACGGCCGTCTGCAGTTCCTGCAGGCAGTGGGCCTGACCGATGACGAGCATGCCGCGATCCTGCGCGGGTCGACCGGCGCTGTGCTGGAGGCGCTGGAACCGGTCATGCCCTTGTGGATCACCGACCTCGGCCGCGCCTGTGCGCTGTCCAATGCCGATCTGGCCGCGCGCGTCGCTGCAGGTTCCCAGGCGCAGGGCGCGGCCACCGGCCTGCTGCTGGTGGAGATGCTGGACTGGCAGGACGGCGATGCGTCCGGCAGCACCACCCTGGTGCTCGGGGCAGGGCAGGCCGAGCCCCTGAGGGAGCTGCTGGAGGTACGCCTTGCTGCTGGCCTGCCGCTGGAGATCGTCGGCCCGCGCAAGCGCTGGACGTTTGAACGGGGCGAGCAGGACCGCATGCAGGGCGATGACCTGCAGCGCACCTGCGTGCTTTCGCCGGGCGCATGGGAGCGCCTGCGGCTGGCGCTCAGGCCCGTGGCCGACGTGACGCGGATCTCCGATGTGCTGTCGATCGATATCCGGCGCTCCTGTCTTCGCGACAGCGAAGGAAAACCCCTGCGCTTCATCGGCTGAAACTGCCGCAGCGTGCCGCGGGGTATCCCTGGCGATTCGCCCCGGTGGGCAAGGTGCAATGTCCGTGCGGCCATCGTCCGGTCGCGTCTGAGACAGGAATGCAGCCCATGAAGCGTCAAGTGGATGGCAGCGCCGTTTCGATCCTCCTCGTCGTGGCTGTGGCGGTAGTCGGCGCGCTGGCGTTATCGGGCCACGCACACGCCCACGGCGCGCTCGCCTCGCCCATCGCCCGGCAATACCTGTGCTTCAAGGAGCGCGGTTACGACTGGCCCGCCGACGGCAGTGGAATACCCGGTGCGGACTGCCGACAGGCTTTCCGGGAGACGATGGATCCATGGCCGTTCCAGCAGTGGAACGAGCTGTCAGCGAATCCGCAGGACATGGGCGACACCCTGGAAAAGATCAAGGCGGCCGTTCCCGATGGGCTGCTGTGTGCCGGCGGCGATGTGCGCAAGCGCGGCCTGGACCAGGCCACCCAGCCCTGGAGGGCCCAGCCGGTCACCCCCGATGCGCAGGGGCGGCTGGAGCTGGTGTGGGACCTCACCCAGGCGCACAACCCGTCGTGGATGAGGGTATTCCTGTCCAAGCCGTCGTATGACGGCAGCCGGGCGCTGCGCTGGGACGACCTGGAAGAAATCTACAACGAAGATGCGCCGCAACCCGTGCCGGGCACGCCGTATCCGACATACACCGTGAAGTTGCCCCTCCCTGCGGACCGGGCCGGCCGCGCCGTGCTGTACCACTACTGGCAGCGCGACGATGCCGGCAACGAGGGCTTTTTCAACTGCACCGATATTGATATCCAGCGCTGAGCGGCCGGCCTGCGCGGGGCAGCGTTGCCGCGCGCGGGTCCGGCAGGCCGGGGCTCAGGCCAGCCCTTCAGCCTGCAAGGCGGCCTGCACGCCGGCGTCGGCGTCCATGCGCTTCTTGTACGCGGCAAGATGCTCCAGGCCGGACAGGTCGACCTTCGCCGCGGCGGCCCAGCGCAGGGTGATGTAGAAGTAGGGATCGGCGAAGCTGCGGAATCCCGCCAGCCATGGCTTGTCGGCCAGCTGCGCATCGGCCTGTTCGAAGATCCCGCGCAGGCGCTTGTGCGCGGCCGCAGCCAGTGCTTCCTTCTGCCCTTCATCGGCCAGGAACTTGCCCGGCGCAAACAGCGGGGAGAACGCCGGGTGCACGTCGGAATTGACGAAGGACAGCCAACGGGCCGCTTCGGCACGCTGGCGCGGACTGCCATCGCCTGCCAGGCCTGCCTGCGGATGGGTATCGGCGATATAGCCCATGATCGCCGCGTTCTGGGTCAGCACGAAATCGCCATCGACCAGCGCGGGCACCGAACCGACCGGGTTGATCTTCAGGAACGCCGGGCTCTTCAGGGATTCACGATCCAGCAGTTCAACCTCGAACGGCTGGCCGGTCCATTGCAGGGCGATGTGGTCGGCGGTGGAACAGGCACCGGGCTTGCTGTACAGCTTCATGGGAACTCCGCGCGGGATAGGTGGCATCAGGCCAACACTATCGCGGAGCCCGCAGCGCGCGGCAATGACGCGCTGGCACAACAGTCCGTTACGACTGGCGCGGCTTGAGGCTCTGCACCTTGTAGAAGGTGTGATCGCCGATGGTGGCGACCTGGTAGGCATTGCGCCAGCTCGGGCTGGCGATCGACAGCGCCGCGAAGTGGCTGGCACCGGGCACGATCTCCTTGCGCTCGCTGACCGGCAGCGCCCAGTTGCGTTCGGCATCGAAGGCGACGCTCATCGCTTCGCGCCACGCGGCGTCATTGGCGAGCTGGGTACCGGGGGCGACGATGGTCGGGGCAAACTGCTTGCGCGCCGTCACCACCTGGCACATCGAGTCTCCCCACAGGCCGCTGTCACGGCGACGCAGGGCCACTTCGGCGACGGCCTGCTGGCCACGCACGGTCTGGTCGCGGGCTTCCAGGTAAACGGTCGTGCTCAGGCACAACGAATCAGCGGCCGGCTGCGGCAACAACTGCGACAGCCAGAGAATCCAGGCCAGTTTCATATAACTCCTTGCTCCGTATGGGCCGGACCTGGCGGTTCCGTCGGCGTCATGGCCGGCAGAGGCGGGGGTACGACTTGGCGTCATGGGGAGGCGACCATCGGGGTCACCCCGTGGGCGGCCACGAAGAGTGATCGACGATCGATCAGGCGGGCCGCACCTGCTCACCGGAACTGGGTGGTGAGCGGGAAAGTTGGCGCAAGGTAAGGGGGTATTTCGCAACGCATCCTGAATCAATCGGGTTGACATTCAGGTTCGGGGCAGGGTCGGAAAGCGAATCCGAGTGCCCCTATTCATGTTTCTCAGAGGGCCGCGGCGACCCGGCTGCCCTGGTCGATCGCACGCTTTGCATCCAGTTCCGCGGCGACATCGGCACCGCCGATCAGCTGCGCCACGATGCCGGCAGCAGCGAGCTCGTCGCGCAGGCTGCGGTTCGATTCCTGACCCGCGCAGATCACCACGTGATCGACATCCAGCAGCTGTTCCACACCCTCCACGCGGATATGCAGGCCGGCATCGTCCACGCCCAGGTACTCCACGCCGCCCAGCTGGGTCACGCCCTTGGCCTTCAGCGTGGCGCGGTGGATCCAGCCGGTGGTCTTGCCCAGCCTGGCGCCCGGACGGCCGGCACTGCGCTGCAGCAGCCAGAGCTTGCGCGGAGAAGGAACCACGACCGGGCGGGCGAGCGCGCCGCGCGATTCAAAGCTCGGGTCCACGCCCCATTCGGCCATCCAGCTCGCCGTGTCCAGCGACGGCGACGGGCCCGCATGGCTGAGGAATTCGCCGACATCGAAGCCGATGCCGCCGGCGCCGATGATCGCCGCGCGCGGCCCCACCGTGACGCGGCCGAGCAGCACGTCCAGGTAGTCCACCACCTTGGCGTGCCCGGCACCGGGAAAATCGACCTTGCGCGGCAGGATGCCGGTGGCCAGCACCACCTCGTCGAAGCCGGCCAGCGCGGCGGCTCCGACGCGGCTGCCGAGCCGCAGCTGCACGCCGGTTTCCTCCAGCTTGTGGCGGAAGTAACGCAGGGTCTCGTGGAACTCTTCCTTGCCCGGGATCCGCTTGGCCACGTTGAACTGGCCCCCGATCTCGTCGTGCGCGTCGAACAGGGTGACGTGGTGGCCGCGCTCGGCGGCGACGGTCGCGCAGGCCAGGCCGGCCGGTCCCGCCCCCACCACCGCGATGCGCCGCGGCGTTGCGGTGGGTCGATACACCAGCTCGGTTTCGTGCGCGGCGCGCGGATTGACCAGGCAGCTGGCCAGCTTGTTGTCGAACACGTGGTCCAGGCAGGCCTGGTTGCAGGCAATGCAGGTATTGATGCGTTCGGGGCGGCCGGCACGTGCTTTGTTGGGCCACTGCGGATCGGCCAGCAGCGGACGCGCCAGCGACACCATGTCGGCGCCGCCGCTGGCCAGGATCCGTTCGGCCACGTCCGGCATGTTGATCCGGTTGGTGGCCACCAGCGGTACGTTGACGTGTGGCTTGAGCTTGGCGGTCACCCCGGCGAAGGCGCCGCGTGGCACCGAGGTGGCGATGGTCGGAATGCGCGCTTCGTGCCAGCCGATGCCCGTGTTGATCAGGGTGGCGCCGGCCGCTTCGATGGCCTGCGCCTGGGCGATGATTTCCTGCCAGTTGCTGCCATCGCTGACCAGGTCGACCAGTGACAGCCGGTAGATGATGATGAGGTCCGGGCCGCAGGCTTCGCGGATGCGGCGCACGATTTCCACTGCGAATCGCATGCGCTGCGCGGCATCGCCACCCCACTTGTCGGAGCGGGTGTTGGTGCGTGGGGCGACGAATTCATTGATCAGGTAGCCCTCCGAGCCCATCACTTCCACGCCGTCGTAGCCGGCATCACGGGCCAGCCGCGCGCTGCGCGCGTAATCGGCGATGTGCCGGTCCACGCCGCGGCTGGACAAGGCGCGCGGGGTGAACGGATTGATCGGTGCCTTCAGCTTCGATGGCGCCACCGATAACGGGTGGTAGGCATAGCGACCGGCATGCAGCAACTGCAGGCAGATCTTCGCCCCGTGCTGGTGGGCGGCTGCCGTGAGCTGGCGATGCGGGCGCACTTCCCATGGCCAGCTGAGCTTGCCGCCGAATGGCTTCAGCCAGCCGACCACGTTGGGCGCGAAGCCGCCGGTGACGATCAAGCCGACGCCGCCTTCGGCGCGCTCGGCGAAATAGGCGGCCAGGCGTGGGAAATCCCGGGCGCGGTCTTCCAGCCCGGTGTGCATGGAGCCCATCAGGATCCGGTTGCGCAACTGGGTGAAGCCCAGGTCGAGCGGGGTGAACAGGTGGGGGTAGGCGCTGTCGCTGGCTGGCGTCATCGTGGATACGCTTGCGTACGGAAGCGCCCAGCGTGCCGTGAATCGGCCTGCGTCGCAAGACGCGCTGCCGCAGCAAGCAGCCGGCGTTCGCCAACCGGGCGCGGGTCAGGCCGGTGGAATCACCGCCGGTGCCGCGCGCGGGGGCTTGCCGATGCCGAACCAGCCCAGCGTCATCCCGCACAGCGGCCCGATCAGCAGGGCAAAGGCCAACGTTCCCGGACCCACGTTCCCACCCAGCAGCCAGCCCACCAGCAACGCGCTGCCTTCGATCAGGCTGCGCACCTGCCAGATCGGCCAGCCGGTGCGGGCGTGCAGCCCGGTCATCAGCCCATCGCGCGGGCCAGGTCCGAGGCGCGCGCCGATATACAGGCCGGTGGCTACGGCGATCAGCAGCAGTCCGCCCGCAAACAGCGGCAACCGCAGCGACAGGCTTTCCACCACAGGCAGCAGCCACAGCCCGAACTGCGCAGCCGGACCGATCAGCAGCACGTTGAGCACGGTGCCCAGTCCAGGCTTCTGTCGCAGCGGCCACCACAGCAGCAGGACCACGGCCCCGATGACATTGGTGGCCAGTCCGAAGGACAGCGGCGTGTGGGCTGCGATGCCCTGTGACAGCACATCCCACGGCGCAACGCCGATGGCGGCCCGCACCATCAGCGAAATCCCGAAGCCATACAGGAAAAGGCCGGCAATCAACTGGATGAGGCGAAGCGGCAGGGAAGTGGGCATGGCACCAGGCCTCGGAGCGTCTGGTGCCACGATAGGTCGTGTAAAGGTCGAGAAACAGGTACAGCGATGCGGAATTTACGCAGCACAGTGTCGCCATGTAGCCGGGCAGATACAGCTGACGCTCCGTCGTGATCAGCGCGTTGTAGCCGTTCAGACTTGCCTGATGCATAAAGTTCCTCACGGCGCAGGCTGCCGGATGAACCCTTGACTTTCTGCCAAATCAAAATGTTGCGGTGCGAGACTGAAGCGCGGTAAAACCCTTGCCAGGCCTGCCTGTTGCGGTTTTTCATGATCCTGTATAGGGTGCAACCGCCGGTCCGGTGGAGGCCCGGCGCCCGTTTTTCACATGTTACGGGACTGTTAACATGGCCTTCACTCCCCTGAGCATAATGTTCGCGGCGGTGGCGTGCTGAATCGGCTGTCGTAGTGCTGGCCCATGCCTCTACCGGTTTCATACCCCCGATATAGGAGCTGTACTCAATGAACAAGAAGATCCTTACCGCCGCGCTGCTGGGTGGTCTGGCTTTCGCCCAGGCTGCTTCGGCACAGGAGTTTGACGACCGCTGGTACCTGACCGGTTCGGCTGGTTTCAACTTCCAGGACAGCGATCGCACCACCAACGATGCTCCGTTCGTGACCCTGGGCCTGGGCAAGTTCATCAGCCCGAACTGGTCGCTCGACGGTGAGCTGAACTATCAGAACCCGAACTTCGACGCCAACCAGGACCTGAACTGGTCGCAGTACGGCGCCTCGCTGGACCTGCGTCGCCACTTCGTGCAGGAAGGCCGTGGCTGGAACCCGTACCTGCTGTTCGGCCTGGGCTACCAGAAGTCGGAAGAAGAGTTCGCTGCTGTCGACGCCAATGGCCCGCGTGAGCGCAAGGACGGCAACTTCGCCGCCAAGCTCGGTGCCGGTCTGCAGACCACCTTCGACAAGCGCGTTGCCGTGCGTGCCGAAGTGGCCTACCGCGCTGACTTCGACGACAAGAGCGTTGCCGCTCCGAGCGAAGACTGGTTCGGCGACGTGCTGGCTTCGGTCGGCGTCGTGATCCCGCTGGGACCGGCTCCGGTCGCTGCCGTGCCGGCTCCGGCTCCGGTTGCTCCGAGCTGCGCCGACCTGGATGACGACGGTGACGGCGTCAACAACTGCGACGACAAGTGCCCGGATTCGCAGCCTGGCCAGACCATCGGTCCGGACGGTTGCCCGGTCCCGGTCTCCATCGATCTGAAGGGCGTGAACTTCGACTTCGACAAGGCCAACCTGCGTCCTGACGCAGTTGCGATCCTGAGCGAAGCCTCGCAGATCCTGACCCGTTACCCGGATCTGAAGGTTGAAGTTGCTGGTCACACCGACTCGAAGGGTTCCGACGAGTACAACCAGAAGCTGTCCGAGCGTCGTGCTACCGCCGTGTACAACTACCTGACCTCCAACGGCGTTGCTGCTTCGCGCCTGCAGGGCCCGGTCGGTTACGGCGAGAGCCGCCCGATTGCTCCGAACACCAATGCTGATGGTTCGGACAACCCGGAAGGCCGTGCGAAGAACCGTCGTACCGAGCTGAACGTCAAGAACTAAGTTCTGACGTTTCAACGGTAAGACACACAGCAGGACCCGGCTTCGGCCGGGTCTTGTTGTTTCTGCGCTATGGCGAGCTACCGTTTATCCGAAAAAAACAAAAAAACCAATGAGTTGGCGTATTCATTGAATGTAGGATCTTGAAAGCCGTTGTGTCGCTGTTAAACTCGCGCCACTCCCTACTTTTCTGGATGCTCCTCATGCTGCGCACTGCATCGGCCGTCGTCCTGGCCCTGGCCCTGGTTCCCGCCGCCCACGCTGCCGTGGACTGCTCGGTCTCGGCCAGCAGCGCCCCGCTGCCGTTGCCGGCCACCGCGATCGCACCGGTGGCGAGCGAGCTGTTCACCCGCAATTCGCGCCTGGGCATGCCCGCCGGCGTATTGACCACCAATTACGAACAGGCCCAGTCGCTGGACAGCGTCCTGCGTCGCCTGCGTATCGAAGGCTGCCAGAACGTGGCCAAGGCCATGCCGAGCGCACCGGCGGTGAGCCCGAACGACCCGGCCGCCTACAAGCCGCAGACCGCATTCGACAACACGCCGTGGCGCTTCGACATGAGCCAGAACGGCAAGCGCATGACTGCCGAAGAGTTCGACGCCTGGATGAAGGCGCGTGGCGTGCGCGTGGTCAAGGCACGCCCGGTACCGGCCACCGCGGTCGCTCCGGTTGCCCCGGTGGAAGCCTCCGCCGAGACCAAGCCGGCTGACAAGAAGTAAGTGGGGGCAGGGCAGGACATGCGGCCACCGCGCCCACCTGCCCGTCCCTCTGCCCGTGCCCGCCCGATGGGCGCGCGCGCGGTCCCCGCACCAGGCGGAGGCGTTCGCCACGGACTGGCACGCGTGCTGTCCAAGGCAGGCCTGTGTTCGCGCACTGAAGCCGCGCGCTGGATCGCCGCCGGCCGCGTCAGCGTGGATGGACGCATCGTCCGCGATGCTGAGTTTCCGATCCAGGCCGGCCGCCAGCAGGTGCGCGTGGACGGCCAACCGCTGGATGCCGCGCCGCGGATCTACCTGATGCTCAACAAGCCGCGCGGCTTGGTCACCACGGTGCAGGACGAGCAGGGCCGCGATACGGTCTATCGCTGTTTCGACGGCGCCGGACTGCCGTGGCTGGCGCCGGTCGGACGCTTGGACAAGGCCAGCGAAGGGCTGCTGCTGTTCAGCAATGACCCGCAGTGGGCGGCCGCGCTGATGGATCCGGCGACCGGCCCGGACAAGACCTACCACGTGCAGGTGGATGGCATTCCGGACGCGCCGATGCTCGCCGCATTCTGCGCCGGTATCGAGGATGAAGGCGAGTTCCTCGCCGCGCGCGGGGTGACGCTGCTGCGCACCGGCGAAAAGACCAGCTGGTTGGAAGTGACGCTGGACGAAGGGCGTAATCGCCATATCCGCCGCCTGCTGGCGGCATTCGACCTGCAGGTGCTGCGGCTGGTCCGCATCGGCATCGGCGGGCTGCAGCTCGGCGAACTGCCCAAGGGCCAGTGGCGGATGCTGCAGATGGAAGACCAGCGGCAACTGGAGGCCGCTGCAGGACCGGGCTGAGACCCGCGGCCGACGCCTGGCGTCGGTCCCGCTCCGGGCGCAAGGGGGGCCCGGCTTTGCATTTACTGAAAGAGGTATCCCACCGTGTTGCGTTCCCTGACCTCTCCGCTGCGCCTGGCCCTGCTGCTGCCCTTGGCGGCCCTGGCCGCCTGCAGCCACAAGAAAGAACTGGCCAAGGCCCCGCCACCGCCGCCGCAGGACATCATCGAAGTACGCGTCCCCGAACTGGACGGGCGGGGCAGCTACCGCTTCAACATGAGCGAAGGCGACAAGAAGATGTCCGCCGACGAGTTCGACGCCTGGATGAAAGCCAACGGCATCCGCGTCGCCAAGGGCCGCTGACCCAAAAAAGGGGACGGAGGGCATTAAGTCGTATCCAGCCTGTACCGGCTGGATACGACTTAATGCCCTCCGTCCCCTTTTTGTCAGATCACCCCGAGTTCGCGGCCGATGCGGGTGAAGGCGTCGATGGCGCGGTCCAGGTGTTCGCGGGTGTGCGCGGCGCTGATCTGCGTGCGGATGCGCGCCTGGCCCTTGGGCACCACCGGGAAGAAGAAGCCGATCGCGTAGATGCCTTCTTCGAGCAGGCGCTCGGCGAACTTCTGCGCCAACGGTGCGTCGTACAGCATCACCGGGCTGATCGGGTGCACGCCGGGCTTCACGTCGAAGCCGGCCGCGACCATTTTTTCGCGGAAATACGTGGTGTTGGCCACCAGCGTTCCGCGCAGGTCGTCAGCGGCGGCCAGCATCTCGAAGGCCTTGATGCCGGCGGCCACCACGTGCGGCGGCAGCGAGTTGGAGAACAGGTACGGGCGCGAACGCTGGCGCAGCAGTTCGATCACTTCGGCCTTGGCCGTGGTGAAGCCGCCCAGCGCCCCGCCCATCGCCTTGCCGAGGGTGCCGGTGATGATGTCGATCTTCTCCAGCACGCCCTTCACTTCGGCCGAACCGCGGCCGGTGGCGCCCAGGAAGCCGGTCGCATGGCATTCGTCGATATGCACCAGCGCGCCGTACTTCTGTGCCAGCGCGGTGATCTCGTCCAGCGGGGCGATGAAGCCGTCCATCGAGAACACGCCGTCGGTGGTGATCAGCTTGGTGCGGCAGCCGGCCGCATCGGCGGCCTGCAGCTGCGCTTCCAGATCGGCCATGTCGCAGTTGGCGTAGCGGAAGCGCTTGGCCTTGCACAGGCGCACGCCGTCGATGATCGAGGCGTGGTTGAGGCTGTCGGAAATGATCGCATCCTGCTCGCCCAGCAGCGGCTCGAACAGGCCGCCATTGGCATCGAAGCAGGCCGCATACAGGATGGTGTCCTGCTTGCCGAAGAAGCCGGCAATCTGCGCTTCCAGCTGCTTGTGCAGGTCCTGGGTACCGCAGATGAAGCGCACCGACGCCATGCCGAAGCCGTGGCTGTCCAGCGCATCCTTCGCAGCCTGGATAAGGTCCGGATGGTCGGCCAGGCCCAAGTAGTTGTTGGCGCAGAAATTCAGCACCGTGCGGCCGTCTTCCAGGGTGATCTCCGCCGACTGCGGGCTGGTGATGATCCGCTCGGACTTGAACAGGCCCTGGGCGCGGATGGCGTCCAGTTCCTCGGCGTAATGGCGGGTCAGGTCAGGCGAGGATTCGGTCATGGCGGCAGCATGGCTCAACACGGGAAAACGAGGATTTTACCTGCCCCGGCCACGGAAGGGCGGCGGGGCAGGGAGCACGAACGTGTTGCGTTGCAATATCAAACAGGTTAAAAAACCGTGAACCGGATGGATTCGTGCAGCCGGTCAGCGCCACGCCCCATGTCCCTCCTCCCCCGCCATTGCCCCTTCGGAGACGCCCATGAAGCACGCCGTCCGTTGTCTTGCCGCTGCTGCTGTCCTGTCCCTCGCCTCGTTCGCCGCCAGCGCGCAGGAAGCGGAGTCGCCCTACAGCTGGAACGTCACCGCCGTGTCCGATTACGTCTTCCGTGGCGTGTCGCAGACCGACGAAGACCCGACCCTGCAGGCCGGCTTCACCTACACCAGCCCGGTTGGCCTGTATGCCGGTGTGTGGGGGTCGGGCGTGGACTTCGGGCCGGGCGACCCGAGCACCGAAGTGGACTTCCTGATCGGTTACGGCTTCGACGTCACCGACAACGTCAACTTCGACGTGCTGTTCAACCGCTATACCTACCCCGGTGCCAGCGAGCTCAACTACAACGAGCTGATCACCACCACCACCTTCGCCGAGCAGTACAAGCTCACCGTGGCCTACACCAACGACCTGTCCGGTTCGGATACCAAGAGCTGGTATTACGCCGTCGGGGGGGAATGGGCGCTGCCGCAGGAGTTCACCCTGGCGGCCAACGTCGGACGTACCTCGCTTGAGACCGATTTCGGCAAGGACTACACCGATTTCAACATCGGCGTCAGCCGTCAGTTCGGCCTGTTCAACCTCGGCCTGGGCTTCCACGGCACCGATGGCGCCGGCCGTGACAACAACGGCTACCTGGCCGACAACCGCGTGGTGTTCACCGTCGGCGTCGGCAAGTAAGCAGGCTGCGCGCTCAGGCGCAGCTGGATCGCAGCTGGTTCACCACGAAGAAGGCGCCCTTGCGGGCGCCTTCTTCAATTGCTGTACCTATGTTCCCGCTGGAGTGGAGCCCCCTTGATGTTCAAGGGCGCGCGCCGACAGGCGCGGGGACAAGGAAACATGCGCGGACTGATCCGGCGTGCCGAAGGCACGACGAATCAGTTCCAGCTCAGCACCACCTTGCCGGCCTTGCCTTCTTCCATCAGGTCAAAGCCCTTCTGGAAGTCATCGATCGGCAGCTGGTGGGTCATCACCTTGCCGAGCGGGAAGCCGGACAGCACCAGCTGGGTCATCTTGTACCAGGTCTCGTACATCTTGCGGCCGTAGATGCCCTGCACGGTCAGGCCCTTGAAGATGATCTTGTCCCAGTCGCAGCCAGCGCCCCGCGGCATGATGCCGAGCATGGCGATCTTGCCGCCGTGGTACATGCAGTCCAGCATGTCGTTGAACGCACGCGGGTTGCCGCTCATTTCCAGGCCCACGTCGAAGCCCTCCATGTGCAGTTCCTTCATCACGTCCTTCAGCGACTGGTTGGCCACGTTCACCACGCGCGTGGCGCCCATGTCGGCAGCCAGCTTCAGGCGGAAATCGTTGACGTCGGTGACCACCACGTTGCGCGCGCCGATGTGCTTGCAGATGCCGGCGGCGATGATGCCGATCGGGCCGGCGCCGGTGATCAACACGTCCTCGCCGATCACGTTGAACTCCAGCGCGCAGTGCGCGGCGTTGCCGTAGGGATCGAAGAAGGCGGCCAGCTCGGACGGGATCTGGTCCGGGATCGGCCACAGGTTGGTGGCCGGCATCACCATGTATTCGGCGAAGGCGCCGTTCACGTTGACGCCGATGCCGACGGTGTTCGGGCACAGGTGCTGGCGACCGCCCCGGCAGTTGCGGCAGTGGCCGCAGACGATGTGGCCTTCGGCCGAAACGCGCTGGCCGACCTCATAGCCGGTGACCGCACTGCCGAGCGCAGCAACTCGGCCGACGAACTCATGGCCGATGGTCAGGCCGGGCTTGATGGTGCGCTGGCTCCATTCGTCCCACAGGTAGATATGCAGGTCCGTCCCGCAGATGGCGGTCTTTTCCAGCTTGATCAGGACCTCGTTGGGACCCGGCACCGGCACCGGCACTTCTTCCAGCCAGATGCCCTTGGCGGCTTCGCGCTTGACCAGCGCCTTCATCGTTTGTGCCATCTCGGTGGAACTCACAGGGGGAAAGATGGCGCGGATTATAAAGCCGCCGGCGCCCGCGCCATGTTGCAGCGCGGGCCGTCCGACGCAAATCCGCCAAACATGGCCGTCGCAACCCAGGCCACCGTCACCTGTCGAAGGCGGGGCGGGATGGCTGTGCAGGACCGTCTTTTCGCATGGATGCGAAAAGCGAGCCCCCATGGACGGGTTAACGGCGTGTCCTGCACAGCCACCCCGCCGCGCCAGCACGCAGCCCAGGCTTTTGACCTTGACGCCCCGCCAGCACGACGCAGCCCCGGCTTCTGACCCTGATGCCCCGCCAGCCCGCAGGCAGGGCGACCCATGACCTCCGGGCATCCTGCCGAAGCCGGGCGGCGGGCTAGAATCGACGGTTCCATTACCCAAGGGCCGCTTCATGCGCTCGAACGTGCTTGCTTTCTCCATCGTCGCCAGCCTTGGCCTGGTCCAGGTCGCCCATGCCGCAGAAGGCATGTGGGTGCCGCAGCAGCTGCCGGAAATCGCCGGTCCGCTGCAGAAGGCCGGCCTGAAACTGTCGGCCGAGCAGCTGGCCGACCTGACCGGCGACCCGATGGGCGCGGTGGTCGCGCTGGGCGGCTGCACCGCCAGCTTCGTGTCCCCGCAGGGCCTGGTGGTCACCAACCACCACTGCGCCTACGGCGCCATCCAGCTGAACTCGACCGCCGAAAAGAACCTGATCAAGGACGGCTTCAACGCCCCGAAGACCAGCGACGAACTCAGCGCCGGCCCCAACGCCCGCGTGTACGTGCTCGACCAGATCACCGACGTGACCACCCAGGCCAAGGCCGCCATCGCCGCGGCCGGCAATGACCCGCTGGCCCGCACCCGCGCGCTGGATGCCTTCGACAAGTCCCAGGTCGCCGCCTGCGAAGCCGACGCCGGCTTCCGCTGCCGCCTGTACAGCTTCTCCGGTGGCAACACCTACCGCCTGTTCCGCAACCTGGAAATCAAGGACGTGCGCCTGGTCTACGCGCCCCCGGGCAGCGTCGGCAAGTTCGGTGGCGACATCGACAACTGGATGTGGCCGCGCCACACCGGCGACTTCTCCTTCTACCGCGCCTACGTCGGCAAGGACGGCAAGCCGGCCGCCTTCGCCGCCGACAACGTGCCCTACCAGCCCAAGCATTTCCTGAAGTTCGCCGACCAGCCGCTGGGCGCCGACGACTTCGTGATGGTGGCCGGCTACCCGGGCCGCACCAACCGCTACGCACTGGCCGGCGAGTTCAACGAAACCGCTGACTGGACCTATCCGACCATCGCCCGCCACTACAACGCGGTGCTGAAACTGATCGAAGATGCCGGCAAGGCCGACGCCGACGTGAAGGTGAAGTACGCCGCCACCGCGGCCAGCATGAACAACGTCGCCAAGAACTACGCCGGCCAGCTGGAAGGCTTCAAGCGGATCGACGCGGCCGGCCAGAAGCAGGCTGAAGAGGCCCAGGTCCTGGCCTGGTTGAAGCAGCAGGGCACGGCCGGCAAGCCGGCGCTGGCCGCGCATGCGCAGCTGCTCAAGCACCTGGATACCAGCAAGTCCACGCGCGAGCGCGACCTGTTCGTCAACCAGTTCAACAGCACCTCGGCGGTGGGTTCGGCGATCACCCTGTACCGCACGGCGATCGAGCGCAGCAAGCCGGACGCCGAGCGCGAAGTCGGCTACCAGCAGCGCGACCTGCCGACCATCGAAGGTGGCGTGCGCCAGATGGACCGCCGTTACGTGGCGAAGATGGACCAGCAGCTGCAGCAGTACTGGCTGGACCAGTACGTGGCCCTGCCGGCCGCGCAGCGCGACAACGCGGTGCTGAACCAATGGCTGGCCGGCAGCGATGCCAACGCGGTCAAGGCACTGGTCAACAAACTGGGCAACACCCGGCTGGGCAGCCTGGACGAGCGCCTGAAGTGGCTCAGCGCCGACCGCGCCGCGTTCGAAGCCAGCACCGATCCGGCCATCCAGTACGCGGTGGCGGTGATGCCGGCGCTGCTGAAGCAGGAAGAACAGAAGAAGATCCGCGAAGGCGAATCGCTCAGCGCGCGTCCGCTGTACCTGCAGGCCGTGGCCGACTACAAGAAGAGCCAGGGCGGGTTCGTCTATCCCGACGCCAACCTGTCGCTGCGCATCACCTTCGGCAATGTCATGGGCTACGGCAAGGACGGCGTGAACTTCACCCCGTTCACCACGCTGGAAGGCGTCGCCGCCAAGGAAACCGGCGAAGACCCGTTCGATTCGCCCAAGGCGCTGCTCGATGCGGTCAAGGCCAAGCGTTATGGCGGCCTGGAAGACAAGCGCATCGGCTCGGTGCCGGTCAACTTCCTGTCCAACCTGGACATCACCGGCGGCAATTCCGGCTCGCCGGTGCTGGACGCGCACGGCAAGCTGGTCGGCCTGGCCTTCGATGGCAACTGGGAGTCGGTCAGCTCCAACTGGGTGTTCGACCCGGTGATGACCCGCATGATCGCCGTGGACAGCCGCTACATGCAGTGGATCATGCAGGAAGTGGCGCCGGCACCGCAGCTGCTGAAAGAACTGAACCTGTCGCAGTAACCGGGCGCGGGGCCAGGTCCGCTGGATCTGGCCCCGTGGCCGTGGCGTTCCGCACGGCAGGGCTTCAGGCGGAGCGGTTATGATGGCGCTCCGGCGCGGTTTCACAGGACGTGAACGAAACGCCGGACCTCCTCCCCCCAAGGACCCGTACCCCGCATGCGCATCCTGCTTGCCCGTCATGGCGAAACGCCGTGGAACGCCGAAGGCCGTTATCAGGGCCAGATCGATATCCCGTTGTCGCCGATCGGCGAAGCCCAGGCGCAGGCGCTTGGCGAGCGCTTGAAATCCGTGGACATCACCCGGGCGGTGGCCTCGCCGCTGTCGCGTGCACAGCGCACGGCCCAGCTCGCACTGGGAGCCCGCGCCGACATGCTGCTGACCGAACCGGAGCTGCAGGAAATCGCCCACGGCGAGTGGGAAGGCCTGCTGGCCAGCGAGATCCATGAAAAAGACCCGTCGCGCCTGCGCGCGTGGCGCGAAGAACCGGATACCGTGCTGATGCCGGGCGGCGAATCGCTGCGCCTGGTGCTTGACCGCAGCTGGCGGGGCCTGGCGCGTGCCGCCGAAGGCCTCGGCGAGGACGACACCCTGCTGGTGGTCGCCCACGATGCGGTCAACCGGGTCATCCTGTGCCGGATCCTCGGCCTGCCGATCAGCCGCCTGTGGAGCTTCCGCCAGGCACCGACCACGCTGAACCTGCTGGAAGGCCCGGACATCGAACAACTGGAAGTGGTGCGCATGAACGACTGCGCCCACCACACGCCGTTCTTCGGCGAAGCCAAGCACCGCGCCCTGTAACCGAAACGATTGGACGTCCCACCGTGACTGCACTGCCCACTACGCTCAGCGACTGGCTCGTCTTCATTGAACGCCAGCACCCGGCCACCATCGACATGGGACTGGAGCGCGTGCGCACCGTTGCCAGCGCCCTGCAGCTGGGCGTGCCCGCGCAGCGCACCATCACGGTGGGCGGCACCAACGGCAAGGGCTCCACGGTGGCCTTCGTCGAAGCGATCGCGCGCGCGGCCGGCTGGAAGGTCGGCGCCTATACCTCGCCGCACCTGCTGCGTTACAACGAACGCGTGCGCATCAATGGCGAAGAGGCCAGCGATGACGCGTTGGTCGCGGCCTTCAGCGCGGTCGAAGCCGCGCGTGGCGAGACCACGCTGACCTACTTCGAATACGGCACGCTGGCGGCCCTGTACCTGTTCACGCAGGCCGGACTGGACCTGGCGGTGCTGGAAGTCGGGCTGGGTGGCCGCCTGGATGCGGTGAACCTGATCGACGCCGACGTGGCTGTCATCACCACCGTGGACATCGATCATGCCGACTGGCTGGGCGATGACCGCGAAAGCATCGGCCGCGAAAAGGCCGGCATCCTGCGTGGCTGGAAGCCGGCGGTGCTGGGCGAGATCGATCCGCCGTCCAGCGTGCTGCGGCGGGCCTACCTGATCGGCGCCAACGCGATCCGCGCCGGCAGTGATTACTTCAATGAACCACTGGATGCGCAGACCTGGGCCTGGCGCGATGTCGCCGTGCGCCTGGAGTTGCCGATGCCGTCGCTGGCGGGACCGGTGCAGCTGGCCAATGCCGGTGCAGCGATTGCCGCGCTGCGCTCGCTGGAGCTGCCGCCCGGTCGCTCGCTGCCGCGCAGCGCGTACGCCGAAGGCGTTGCCGCCGCGCAGATCGCCGGACGGCTGCAGCGCCTGCAACGTGATGGCGTCAGCGTGCTGGTGGATGTGGGCCACAACCCGCAGGCGGCCACCGCGCTGGCCCGCGCGCTGCAGGCCGAGCCGGTCAGCGGGCGTACCCTGGCGGTGTATGCGGCGCTGCAGGACAAGGACGCGGTGGGGGTCGTGCAGGCGCTGGGCGAGGTCGTCAGCGCATGGACCGTGGCCGGGCTGGAAGGCCCGCGCGGCCAGGATGCCGCGGCGCTGGCCGGCCGCCTGGCCGGCACCGTTGCCGCCGACGCCGCCCGCGCCGATTCGGTGGCCGACGCGCTGGCCCAGGTGCTGGCCCAGGCAGGGCCGGGCGACCGGGTGCTGGTGTTCGGTTCGTTCCATACCGCGGCCGACGCGCTGGCCTGGTTGAAGACCGCCGCCTGATCACCGTTCAGCCGTTGCCGACGCTGCATCACGGCGGGACCGTATAATCATCGGCAGTTCCCACCTGTTGCCTGCCATCCGTGGATACGTCCCTGAAACAGCGTCTGATCGGTGCCATCGTCCTGGTGGCCCTTGCCGTGATCTTCCTGCCGATGCTGGTGACCGGCCCTGCCCGCAACAGCAGCGCCGACAGCGTGCCGCTGGAAGTACCCGGCGCGCCGGCCAATGCCCAGTTCGAAACACGCGAACTGCCGCTGGCCGCTCCCGCGGGGGGCGACAGTGGCCTGCGCGGTGCCGCGCCGCTGCAGGAACCTGCCGCCACTGCCGCCGCCACGGTGGATACCGGCCCGGCCGTGGCCGCCGGCAACTTCGCGGTCAGCTTCGGTGCCTACGCCAGCAAGGCCGACGCCGATGCGGTGATCGCGCACCTGAAGGGCGCGCAGCTGCCCGGCTTCAGTGAAACCGCCACGATCAACGGCAGGCAGGCCTGGCGCGTCCGCGTCGGTCCCTTCGTCGACCGCGCCCAGGCCGAATCGGCGCGCCTGCAGGCCGTGAAGATCCGCAGCGACGTGCGCGCCGAAGTGGTGACCCTGGACGCCAATGCCGAGGGCGCCGCCGCGACCGCGCAGGCACCGGCGGCCACCACCACGCCGCTGGGCGGCAACCCGGTGCAGACCCAGGCGCTGCCGGAAAGCGCCGCTGCCACGCCGGCGACCGCGCCGCCGGCGCCGAAGCCCGAACCGAAGCCGACCCCGGCCCCGGCTGCAGCTGCGGAAACCAAGGCGGTGGCGGCCAAGCCGGCAACGCCGGCCCCGGCCCCGGCCGCCAAGCCCGAAGTGAAGCCTGAAGTGAAGGCACCGGCCGCACCGGCCGCCAGCGGCGTCGGTTTCGCCGTGCAGCTGGGTGCGTTCGGCCAGGCCGCTGATGCCAACGCGCTGCGCGACAAAGTGCGCGCCGCCGGTTTCAGCGCCTTCGTCGACCAGGTCCGTACCGACAAGGGCGTGCTGAGCCGGGTCCGTGTCGGGCCGGTCGCCAACCGCGCCGAGGCCGACCAGCTGAAGGCGCAGGTCGCCGCCCGCGTCGGCGTGGCCGGCATGGTCAGACCGCACCCCTGATGCCCACTCCCGGCCAAGACGCCCAAGGGAACCCGCCCGCATGATCGACATCGTGCTGGCCTGCGTGATCGCCCTCTCGACCCTGCTGGGGTTCGTGCGGGGCTTCGTCGGCATCGTGGTCGGCACGCTGTCCTGGCTGCTCGCCGGCTGGGCCGCCTTCCTGTTCGGCAACGACGTGGCCCATCTGTGGTCAGCGCCGGCGCAGCCAGGCAACGGACACCTGGTAGGCGGCTATGTGACGGTATTCCTGGCCGTGCTGATCGCCGTCACCGTGCTCGGCATGCTGGTCCGCGCCGGCCTGCGCATGGCGCTGCTGGGCGGTGCCGACCGCATGCTCGGCGGCGCGCTGGGCCTGGTGCGCGGCGGCTTCATCAGTGCGGTGCTGCTGTTGATGGCGACCTTCACCCCGCTCACCGCCGAACCGGCGTGGCAGCAGTCCCACCTGCGTGCGGCACTGCAGCCGGTGGTCGGGTGGATGGACGCCCAGCTGCCGGACGTTTCACGGCCGATGCAGCAGATCGAACGGATGGTGCCCAAGGGCCTGCCGTCGTCGCTGGATGGGCTGGTGCCGGCCGGCTTGCCCTTGCCGTCCAACGGTTCGTCCCCATTTGCAGAAAGCCTGTTGGGAAAGCCGACCGCGACAGGCGATAATGGTGTCCTCGGCGAGGTGGTGGCGGGACGCGGATGGCCGCGTAACGTGGACCCGGCCAGGGGCGCGGCGAGCGAGTCCGCAAACGCCCCGGCACTGCCCGCGAACATCGAGTCGGCGCCCGAGCGTCCAGATCCTGCCGCTGTCCCGTAAGGCGGCTCCCCCGGCCAGGCACGGCCAACATCCCTGTAGATGGGCACAGCCCAGCGGAGATAACGCAACATGTGTGGCATCGTCGGAATCGTCGGCAACCAGAACGTCGCCGGGCAGCTCTATGACGGCCTGACCGTCCTCCAGCATCGTGGCCAGGACGCGGCGGGCATCGCCACCGTCGACGGCACCCGCCTTCGCGTGCAGAAGGCCAACGGCCTGGTCCGCGACGTGTTCGACGCGCGCACCATGTCCACGCTGGAAGGTCGCGTGGGCATCGCCCACGTGCGCTACCCGACCGCCGGTTCGGAAGGCATGGACGAGGCGCAGCCGTTCTACGTCAACTCGCCTTACGGCATCGCGCTGGCGCACAACGGCAACCTGATCAACACCGAAGACCTGCGTCGCCAGGTATTCGAACAGGATCGCCGCAACGTCAACACCGATTCGGACAGCGAAGTATTGCTGAACGTGTTCGCCTACGAACTGGATGCACAGAAGCAGCTCACCCCCGAAGCGGCGATCCGCGCGGTTTCCCACGTGCACCGTCGCTGCAAGGGCGGCTATGCGGTGGTCAGCGTGGTGCTCGGCCTGGGCCTGGTGGCCTTCCGCGATCCGCACGGCATCCGTCCGCTGGTGCTGGGCAAGCGCAGCCACGCCGAAGGCGATGAATACATCGTCGCCTCCGAATCGGCCGCGCTGGACGTGCTGGGCTTCCAGCGCATCCGCGACGTGCAGCCGGGCGAAGCGCTGGTGATCACCGCGCGGGGCGAACTGTTCTCGGAAATCTGCTCCGAGCCGGCCGAACACACCCCGTGCATCTTCGAATACGTGTACTTCGCGCGCCCCGATTCGATGATCGACAACGTGTCGGTGCACAAGGCGCGCATGCGCATGGGCATCAAGCTGGGCGAGAAGATCCTGCGCCTGCGCCCGGACCACGACATCGACACCATCATCCCGATCCCGGACACCTCGCGCGATGCCGCGCTGGAGATCTCCAACACGCTCGGGGTGAAGTACCGCGAAGGCTTCATCAAGAACCGTTACATCGGTCGTACCTTCATCATGCCGGGGCAGGGCGAGCGGGTGAAATCCGTGCGCCGCAAGCTCAACCCGATCCACCTGGAGTTCCGCAACCGGGTGGTGCTGCTGGTGGATGACTCGATCGTGCGCGGCACCACCAGCCAGCAGATCGTGCAGATGGCGCGCGACGCCGGTGCACGCAAGGTCTACCTGGCCAGCGCGGCGCCGCCGGTGCGCTACCCGAACATCTACGGCATCGACATGCCGGCCGCCGAAGAGCTGGTCGCGCACAACCGCAGCGTGGAAGAGATCGAAGCCCACCTCGGCTGTGACTGGCTGATCTACCAGGACATCGAAGACATGGAAGCGGCGGTGCGCGAAGGCAACCCGGCGCTGCAGAACTTCGATTCCTCCTGCTTCAACGGGCATTACCCGACCGGCATCGAGCCGGGCTACTTCGAACGCATCCAGCAGCTGCGTTCGGACGACGCCAAGCACAAGCGCCGCGCCTGATCGTGAGTGCCACGGCTCCATGCGACGTCGATTGCGCTGACGTCGCCGGTGACCTGCTGCGCGCAGCGCAGCAGTGCCTGGCCGAGGCCGACCCGCTGCGCAAGGTGGCCCTGACCCAGGCCCATGCCGCTGCATTCCGTGCCGGCCGGCTGAAGCTGCCGGCCGATGCACCGGCACCCGAGCCGATCCGCATGCCCGGGCGTCCGGCCACCCTGCAGCAGGTGCACCCGCGTGACGTGCCACGCCGCAAGCTCGGCGGTGCGGAAGGGCGCGCGCGTTTCATCCATGCCATCGCGCATATCGAACTCAACGCGATCGACCTGGCGTGGGATGCGGTGTACCGCTTCCGTGGCCTGCCGGCCGCCTACCTGTCGGACTGGGTCAGCTGCGCCGACGACGAGTCGCGGCATTTCATGCTGCTGCGCGAACGGCTGCAGGCGCATGGCCACGACTATGCCGATTTCCCCGCCCACAACGGGCTGTGGGAGATGTGCGAAAAGACCGCCCACGACGGACTGGCGCGCATGGCGCTGGTGCCGCGGGTACTGGAAGCACGTGGCCTGGATGTCACCCCGGGGCTGATCGCCAAACTGCGGGGCTGCGGCGACGATGAGACCGCCGACGTGCTGGAGATCATCCTGCGCGAAGAAGTCGCCCACGTAGCGGCAGGTACCCGCTGGTACCGCTGGTACTGCGAACGTGCCGGGGTGGAGCCGCGCGCCCGCTTCCGGCAACTGCTGGTCGAATACGCCGGTGGTTACCTGCACGGCCCGTTCAACATCGAAGCGCGCCTGCTGGCCGGATTCGATGCCGATGAACTGGCCGAGCTGATCGAGCAGGACCGCCGATAGACGACGCCGCGGCGCAGCCCGATAGCTCGGCCGTGGGGCACTATACGTGCCCGCGTTGGCTCCTCCAGGTTTTTACCCCCTGGCAAGTGCCTGCGGCCATACGGACTCAATGTGCTGTCGCACGGGTGCACCCAGTGCGTGAGATGCCTGCATCTCCAGCAGTTGGAAACCGAACACGCAGCCTGACAGTACGCCGCCATAGCCGGCTGCGGTTCCAAAGCCCATCACGCTCGACAGGCGGTGCCCATCAAACGCATGGAGGGTGGCCGGATCGCTCGGCCGTCCCCCCCCGACCCACGCAGACTGGCTGCCATCGCCGAAGGTCAACCGGATCTGGTTGACAGCATAGCCGCTGCCCACTTCAATGGCGGTGATGTGCTTGCGGGCGCCCACATCGTTGATGCTGATCCATTCGCCCCCTTCTCCGCCGATGACGGTGGAGCTCGTGTCATCCGGGCCATGCGACGGGAAGTAATTCAGCTCCATGCCGTCCACGAAGTTGTAGCCCCCGATCCGCACCGTAGTGATGGGCCCCTTCGGGGCGTTGTGCGACGGCAGGAAGTCTGGGAAAGGCCGCTTGCAGTCGTAGTAGGAGCCAAACAGCGGCGTGAAGATTTCGCGATCCAGGCGGGGCCTCACCGCGTCGGGGTAGCGCCGCTCGCTGAAAGACGGCCAGCAGCTGCGCATATCCCCATGGCAAAGCTGCTGTCTTGATTTCCACGCGAGTACGGCGGCCCATGGCTGGCTGCGATTCCTGTCATGGTCGTGCGGATGGCGGCTGATTTCCTTTGGCAATTGGTCATCCAGCACCGTGTCGTAATGATGACCGTAGGCCTCAATGCACTCGTCAAGCTGCTGGGCGTAGTCGTCGGCGACCGGGGTCTCACCATTGCGGCGGGCTCGCTGCGCCGCCTGGCGAAGAAGGCCCAGATGGATGTTGGCTGCAGGCGCAAACAAGGGCAGGAGGCGATATCGCGGGCCCTGCTCCATGAACTGCGGCAGTATGCCTTGCATGTACACGTTCATGGCGTCCTCGACCGAACGCATGTGTGCCTGGTCGCCGGATTCCAGCGCCCCTTTGTAGATGCGCAGCTGTCTGGTGATACCTGACAAGTGAGCGCTGACCGAATTGTAGATCGCTGTGTCGATCTTCTCATCCGTGATCTTGTTGATCGCATCCACGAAGCGTCTCCAGCGCGCATCCTCCGGATCGGAGAGCGACAGCGGCAGCAGGAACGAGCCAAACCCGGACAGAATGCCGCCAAGCCCCGGAATTGCATCCAGCCCAGACAACGTGAGCTTGCGGAATGCGCCGTACCAGAACTCAGGATCCGATGCATCCGGCGCGCCGCTGGCAGTGAGCGGCGCAGCGAGTGCGAAGTGTGAAGGAAGAAGAGAGCCGACGGTCGTGATGACTGAGCCGACGAGCAAGCTGCGCCTTGAACAGGTGATGATCATCTGGGGATCCCGCATGTGTGGATGAGGGGTCAGTCGAGCATGAGGGAACTGCGTCAGACCAATGGGATCAGCTGATGGAGGAGCTGCTGTCGCCGTGGGTCTGTCTAAGGAGATGGCTGATCACGACGGATGTGGGCGTAAGTATCCCTTCACGTCGTCTGCGACAGCACGTACTGAGCGGAATCCGGACCTGCCGCGACCTTGTTGGCTTACCCCCCTCAAAAGTGACGCAGTGGCGTTTCACTGCCCTGTATCGAGCCGGACACGACACGGGCCGATGCAGCCCTGCTTACGCGTTGCGCAGCACCACCCGCTGGCCGTCGGCGGTGGGGCGGTTGATGTAGAACAATCCGGGGCCCGGGCGATACGGCAGCTCGCTGACCCCGGCATCGGCGGCGTAGGTCAGCGCGGTATCCCCCAGCGCGTCGAAATTCCAGTGCGCCGACTGCATCAGGTAACGCTGCCTGAGCAGCCGCTCCTGCGCGTCATCCAGCGTCTGGCCGGCCATCAATGCGGTGGCGATGCCGCGCAGGTCGGCCGGCAACCCGGCATCGAGCGAGGCATCGGACGCATCGGTCCAGCGCACGCCCGCCTCTTCGGCGCGCGCATGCATCAGGCGCAGCGCGATGAGCTGGTAACGCCAGTCGATCGGGCGCTTCAGCACCACCGCCGAATAGACGAACAAGGTGGGCGTGGGCAGCACGCTGGGGCTTCCGGCCTGGCGCTGGCGCACCCACTGGTGCCACGTGTCCACCCATACCGCAGTGGCATCCAGCCCCAGTTGCTGCTGCCAGCGAACGGCGTCGGCCAGCGCGCGCTGGTGGCTTTCGGTGCGATGCAGCCCGTCCCGCGACGGGACGGCGAACTCGGCCAGCCCATGCCGTCGCAGCTGCGCACTGCGTGGCCGGGTCAGCAGCTTGGGGCCTTCTTCGGTCTGGTCATAACCGCCGCCGATGTTGGCATGCACGCCGGGCAGCCGGATCTCTTCGTGGTCCGGTGCCACCGTGGTCAGGGCGAAGTGCTCGCGATGTTCGTCGCGTGCGCTCAGCTGCAGCACCTTGCCGGCAATGCCCGCGGGCAGGTGCAGGCGCAGCGGTTGTTCAGCGCGCCCGCCCTTGATCGCCACCACGGTATCGAACAGCCCGATGAAACCGATCACCGGGCGCGGCAGGGCGAACGCAGCGTCCACGTGCAGGCCGGCTTCGCGCAGCAGTCCCTGCCAGTGCGGTGATCCCCACGCGTCGATCTGGTTGGCGGCATCGCGTGCCGCCGCGGCACCGCGCGAGAACCCGAACAGATCCACCCGGACGCCGCGCAGCGGCTGCGGCCAGTGCCGTGCGAGCTGCGCCAGCGCGGCGGGAAGCTGGTCCTGCAGCGCCCGGTTGATCTTCGCGCGAACGCCGCTGGCGCCCACGCCGAACGCAAGCCCGATCAGGTCGTCGGCCTGGCCGTCACGGGTTCCGGTGCCTTCGGTATAGATGGCCACCGACGGGGTGGCCGCGCCGGCCATGCGACCGTCGGGGTACAGCGCATGCAGCCGCGCCACGTTGGTCAGCCCGTTGCTGAAGCTGCTGGTGATGCGGCTGTGGTACGGCGAGGCATCGCCGGCCTGCCATACCGGCGCCAGCGGCTGCGCCGGCGCGTTGCGGTCGGTGCCGGCAGCGCGCCCGCGCGCCAGGTTCAGCGCGTTGTTGCGCGTGCCGTCGAAGAACAGGCCGATCCGCAGCAGACCGTCATCGCGTGTGCTGCCGTCCCCCCGCACTGAGCTCATGAGCGCCCTCCCGTGGACGGACAGTAGCGCGGCGCCGGGTCCAAGGGAACCCGGGCAGGCCCGTGGTAGCGCCCACGAGGACACGTCTGTAATGCCACGGCGGACAACCAGCGGGTGCTGGTGCAGCGCAAGCACGTGGTCGCCGGCTTCCGCTGACCTTGCTGCGGCCTGGGTGCAACGGGTGTGCCCCCGCGCCACGTCTTCGGGCGTGGCGCGCGGCAGTGCCCGCTCCACGTTCGGTCCGGTTCTGCGGGCGGGGCAACGACGGCATTTCCTGATGGAACCGGGTCCTGGATGGACGCGTAATGCATGCACGCAAGCCGATGTCCGCAGCGCCTGGCGTGGGGCGCTGGATCATGCTCACTGGAGATCATCATGTTGCACTCCCTTCTTCTGCCCGGCCTGCTGCTTGCCGGAGGCGCCCTGGCCTCTGCCGCTCCCCCGCTGCTGGAACTGCACGACGCCGAGGCCTCCGCGCTGCAGGCCGATACACCAGCGTTGACGATCGACGTCGATGGCCAACCGGTCCAGGTGCGGCGTGAACACGCCCGCGCGCTGCCCACCGGCGATGTGGCGTGGACCGGCAGCTGGGGCGTCGCCGGCCAGCGTGCCGCAGGAGCGATCAGCCTGGTCCGCTCTGCGGCGGGGGTGACCGCGGTCGTGCGCGTGGGTGAGCAGGTTCTGCGCATCGTTCCGTTCGGTGGCGGCCAGCACCAGACCCTGCCTGGGGTCGCCCATCGGTTGCCGATGCATCCACCGGGCGACATCCCGCTCGGGCCCCTGCAGGTAGACACCGCCGGCCCGATGGCCATCGCACCGACCAGCAGGATCCGCCTGCTCGTGGTGTCCACGGCCGACGCCGTGGCCGGCTACCCCGGCGACCTGCGGGCACTGGCCGAACTGGCCATCGCCGAATCCAACCTCACCTACCGGCGCAGCGGCGTGGACATGGATGTGGAACTGGCCGGGTACGCGGTCACGCCCTATGCGGAAAGCGGCAACATGGAGCAGGACCTGAGGCGCCTGCGCTCGCCTGGCGACGGACACATGGACGAGGTCCACGCGTTGCGCGACCAGCACGCGGCCGATGTCGTGGTGCTGCTGATGAACCGTGCGTTTGCCTGCGGGCTCGCCGACCAGATCGGAGCGGACGCCGCCGGTGCGTTCATTGCCGTGCTGGAGCAATGCGCCACGGGGGAGTACGTCCTTGCCCACGAAATCGGCCATCTGGCAGGCGCCCGGCACGACATCAAACGTGATCCGGCAGGGGTCCCGTTCGCCTTCGGCCACGGGTACTGGTACCAGCCGCCGCGAGCGCTGGGATGGCGCACGGTGATGTCCTACGACTGCCCGACCGGCTGCCGGCGCATTCCGTACTGGTCCAGCCTGGACCTGTCATACGAAGGCCAGGCCACTGGCAACCGCAACGAAGCGGATAACCGCCGTGTGCTGGAACTCACCCGCGCGATGATCGCCGGCTTCCGCTGAGCCGGTGCATCACAGTGCCTGCAGTGACATCCCGTCGGGAGTGAACCGCAGCACCGAACCCTGCTCATACCAGTCGCCCAGCACGATGCGCGTGCGGGCCTGGCCGCCTGCCTTCAGCGAATGCACGGCGGGGCGATGGGTATGGCCGTGGATCATCGTGTCCACGCCGTAGCGGACAAAGGTCGCCTCCACCTCGGCCGGTGCGACATCGGTGACGGTTTCGAACTGCGCGCGATCGCCCTGCTTCATTTCCGATTGGCGGCTCTGGCTGGCATCGCGTGCCTTCTGCGCGAACGCGATGCGCGCGGCCAGCGGCTGGGCCAGGAACTGGGCCTGAAATGCGGGGTCGCGGGTCTGCGCGCGGAACTGCTGGTAAGGGATGTCATCGGTACACAGCAGGTCGCCATGCTGCAGCAGTACCGGCGTGCCGTACAGGTCGATCACGCTGGGATCGGGCAGGATGCGCATGCCGGCACGGGCGGCGTACTGCTCGCCCAACAGGAAGTCGCGATTGCCGCGGATGAAGTACACCGGCACGCCGGCATCGGATACCTCCTTCAGCGCCGCTGCCACCGCATCGGCCGCAGGCGAAGGCGTGTCGTCACCGATCCAGGCTTCGAACAGATCGCCCAGGATGTACAGCGCGTCCGCCGCAAGCGCTTCGCTGCGCAGGAAGGCTAGGAAGAGATCGGTAATGGCCGGACGGCTCGCGTCCAGGTGCAGGTCGGAAATGAACAGCGTGGTCATGCGCCTATTGTAGGCAAGACATCCGATGCGTGCTCCCTGCAGGGATCACGCGGCCAGCGGCAGCCAGCTCAGGCTGGCCCACGCCAGCAGCAGCGCGATGCCGGTGGCGGCCAGGACATCGCTGGGATAGTGCAGGCCCAGCACCACGCGCGATGCCGCCACGCCCAGCGTGAAAGGCACCAGCAGCGGCGCCAGCCACGGGTAATGGAACAGGGCGACGGCGGTGAACGAGACCGCATGCAGGGTGTGTCCGGAGGGAAAGCTGAACTCGTCCAGCGGGGCCACCCAGGCGCGGATGCGCAGGTCGGCCTTGCACGGGCGCGGGCGCCGGGTCCAGCGCTTCAGGCCCTTGTACAGCAGCAACGCGGCCAGCCCCGTGGCGGCCATGTGGGTACTGGCGCGCAGCCCCTGCATGCCGTCCAGCAGCACCAGCGCACCCATCAGCACGTACCAGAACACGCCATCACCCAGCCGGCTGATCACCGCGAACAGTGAGCGGATGCGACGGCGGCGGCAGTACAGGTTGGCACGGCGACACCAGCGGGTTTCGCGGCCGATCAACAGGTCAAGCGGCGTGGTGCGCATGCAGCCTCCGGGCGTGGGCAAGTTCGGACAGCAGGGCATCGAATTCGGCCACCACCTGCTGCGGATGCAGGCGCTTCATGTCCCGCGCCGCCTGCTGGCCAAGCGTGGCGCGCAGCGTGTCATCGCCGGCAACGCGCAGCGCGGCCTCCACGAACTGGTCATCGGTATCCACCGCCGCGCCATTCTCGCCATCGCGCAGGTATTCGCGTGCGGCGCCGTAATCGAAGGCCACCGTGGCCAGGCCACTGGCCATGGCTTCAAGGGTCACGTTGCCGAACGTCTCGCTGCGGCTGGGGAACAGGAACAGGTCGCCGCTGGCGAAATGGCGCGACAGCGCTTCGCCGCGCTGCACGCCGCAGAACAGGAAATCAGGATTGTCGTGCGCCAGTTTTTCGCGGGCCGGGCCGTCGCCGACCAGCACGAAGCGAGCCTTGGGCCGCTGCTGCTGCAGCCGGCGGAAGGCCTTCACCGCCAGCCCCAGGTTCTTTTCCGCAGCGATGCGGCCGACGTAGATCGCGGCAAAACCATTCCCCTCGATACCCCATTCTTCGCGCAGCGCCGGATCGCGCTTGGCCGGATCGAACTGCTGGCTGTCCACCGCGCGGGCCAGCAGCCGCACCCGTTCGAAGCCTTCGCCGGCGAGGAAATCCTGCAGCTCACGGGTGGGCACCAGGGTGGCATCGGCCTGGTTGTGGAAGCGGCGCATCCAGCGCAGCGCGGCGGCCTGCAGCCAGGCTACGCCGTAGTCGGGCAGGTATTCGTCGAAGCGGGTATGGAAGCCGGTGGCGACCGGGATGCCGAGCCGGCGCGCGCAGCGCAGGGCGGACCAGCCCAGCGGGCCTTCGGTTGCGATGTAGACCGCGTCGGGGCGTCGTGCCTGCCAGTGGCGGCCAAGCCGGACCGGTGCGGGCAGGCCGAAGCGCAGGCCGGGATAGCGAGGCAGGGCGGCACCGGGGACCAGCAGCGCGCCGTCCAGCAGGTCGGCGTCGCGGTCGGCGTGCTGGCGCGGTCGCACCAGGTCGACCTCG
Source organism: Stenotrophomonas sp. SORGH_AS_0321 (assembly GCF_031453215.1). NCBI lineage: Bacteria > Pseudomonadati > Pseudomonadota > Gammaproteobacteria > Lysobacterales > Lysobacteraceae > Stenotrophomonas > Stenotrophomonas sp. SORGH_AS_0321. The sequence continues at coordinate 3,210,010 of NZ_JAVIZG010000001.1, read as the reverse complement.
TGTCCGGCCTGGCGCAGGCCCATCTCCAGCCCCTGCACGGTCAGGGCCACGCCGTTCACTTCCGGAGGGTAGGTCTCGGTGACGATCGCGTAGCGCATGGGACTCTCCCGTTTGTACGCATGTTCGTCGCCGGGCATGTCCCGGGCATGACCGGATTGCGACCGTCGCGTGACCGGGTGTGTGAGTATTTTTCAGCTGTGCCGCGGAGAGCGGGGCTGAGGGCAGAGTGGGGCGGGTGGGTTGCAGGGGACACGCCGCAAGTACGTCCCTGTAGGCTCGCGTTCGGCTCCTGCCTCACGACGGTCCCCTGCAATCCACCCGCCCCACTCCAGACAGATTCCCGCGGCCGCGAGCCTGTGGGTGGCGAAAAGCGGTAGCGCCGACCCTGGCCGGCGGAATCAATCAGCCCGCATTTCCGCCATCCGCCGACCATGGGTATGCCGCTCGTCCTGACCGGCACTCTACGGGCCGTCGCAAGCGACCTTGGCAGCGGCTCCTGCCTCTGCCTTCGGCGCTACGACAGCCCTGCAGCTGTTGACGTTGACGTTGACGTTGCCCGCGCTACGGAATCAGGCCACGAACGGCTTGAACTGCAATCCCAGGCCGGTCATGCCGTCCACTTCGCCGATCAGGTCGGCCCGCAGCAGCGGACGGGGATCGATGAAATTCTGCGGCACGATCAGCGACAACCGGTCGTCCTCCGCCGTGATTTCCAGCACCGGCAGCGGCGTGGATTCGTGCGCCCGGTTGACCAGCACCGCCAGCCGCAGCAACGCGGCCAACCGGCGCGCCGGGACCACCAGGCGCTCGGGAAGTGCCTCGAACGCACTCTTGGGCACGTTGCGGCGGTGCGTGCGTACCAGTGCGGCCAGCATCTGTTGTTCCTGGCGCGAGAACCCGGCGATGTCCGAGTTTTCCAGCACGTAACTGCCATGGGTGTGGTAACCGCTGTGCGCGATCATCAGCCCCAGTTCGTGCAGGCGCGCAGCCCAGGCCAGCATGCGCTGGTCGTCGGCATCCAGCGCCCAGCTCTGCTGCACCTGCTCGAACAGCGCCAGCGCGGTGGCCTGCACGCGGTCGGCCTGCGGCACATCGATGCCGTAGCGCACCGTGAAGGCGGCCACGGAGACGTCGCGCGGGTCGTTCTCGCCGGCACGGCCGACGATGTCGTACAGGATGCCTTCGCGCATCGCCGCCTTGCTGACCAGCAGCTTCTGCAGGCCGAGCGCCTGGAAGGCCGCTTCCAGCACCAGCACGCCACCGGCGATGATCGGCCGGCGGTCGCTGCCCAGTCCGGGCAGCACGATGTCATCGATCTTCTTGGCCTTCAGCAGTTCATCGCGCAGCTGCGGCAGGGCCTCGGCGGTGATCGCGCCCTTGCTCAGCTTCATCGCCGCGCAGATCTCGCTGATCGCCTTGTGGGTGCCCGAAGAACCCAGCGCCTCGTCCCAGCCCAGCGCCCGGTACTTGCTGGCGAACGGCTGGAATTCACGGCCGATCTCGGCCAGCGCATCCTTCCAGCGCTTGCGGCTGAGCTTGCCACCCGGGAAGAAGCGCCGGGTGCTGGCGATGCAGCCGGCCTGCAGGCTTTCGCGTTCCAGGGTCTGCATGCCCGAGCCGATGATGAACTCGGTGGAGCCGCCGCCGATGTCGATCACCAGCCGGCGCTGGTCTGCCTTGGGTGGCTGCGCATGCGCCACGCCCAGGTAGATCAGGCGCGCCTCTTCGCGCCCGCTGACCACTTCGATGGCATGCCCCAGCGCGGTTTCGGCCGGCATCAGGAACGCCTGCGGCGAGCGCAGCTGGCGCACGGTGTTGGTGGCCAGGGCGCGCACGCGGTGCGAGGGCACGTCGCGGATGCGCTGGCCGAAGCGGGCCAGGCATTCCAGCGCGCGTTGTCGCGCCTCGCTGGACAGGCCGCCTTTGCCATCCAGGCCATCGGCCATGCGCACGGTCTCGCGCAGGCGGTCGACCACCCGCAGCTGCCCCAGCGTGTAGCGGGCGATGACCATGTGGAAACTGTTGGAGCCGATGTCGATGGCGGCCAACAGGTCGCCATCTTGCAGGGTCGGGGAAGTCGATGTGTGCGGCATGCTCGAATGGTAGCCGAAGGCGGGTGCCGCTCGTCACCGCGCCTTCTTCACGTTGCCGGACCGGCAGCGCTCACAGGCCCTGCATCAAGCCCATCTGCGCCGAATGCGGGGCCTCGTCATGCGCCGGTGCCAGCTTCACGTAGCGGCCGTCGGCCTGCAGCTCCCAGGCGTTGAGGTTGTCGTCCAGGTAGTTCTGCAGCACTTCGCGGTACACCCGTCGTGCCAGCGCCGGGTCGAGGATCGGGAACGCGGTTTCCACCCGGCGCAGCAGGTTGCGTTCCAGCCAGTCCGCACTGGCGCAGTACAGTTCCGGTGCGCCGGCATTGCCGAACCAGTAGACGCGGCTGTGTTCCAGGAAGCGGCCGACGATGGAGCGCACGCGGATGTTGTCCGACACCCCCGGCACGCCGGGACGCAGCGTGCAGGCGCCGCGCACGATCAGGTCGATCTGCACGCCGGCCTGCGATGCGGCATACAGCGCGCGCACCACCTGCGGTTCGTTGAGAGCGTTCATCTTGGCGATGATGCGCGCCGGCCGTCCGGATTCGGCGATCGCCTTCTCGCGTTCGATGCGCTTGAGCACCCCGGCGTGCAGGGTGAACGGCGATTGCAGCAGGTGCTTCAGCTTGGCCTTGGATGCCAGCCCGGACAACTGCTGGAACAGCAGGTGCACGTCGTTGCCGATATCCGCATCGGCGGTGATCAGGCTGATGTCGGTATAGGCGCGCGCGGTGCCGCTGTGGTAATTGCCGGTGCCCAGGTGCACGTAGCGGCGCAGCTTGCGGCCTTCGCGGCGCACGATCAGCAGCATCTTGGCGTGGGTCTTGAAGCCCACCACGCCGTACACCACCTGCACGCCGGCTTCCTGCAGGCGATCGGCCAGGCCCAGGTTGGCCTCTTCATCGAAGCGCGCGCGCAGCTCCACCACCACGGTCACGTCCTTGCCGTTGCGGGCGGCCTGGATCAGCGCCTCCACGATCAGCGAATCCTTGCCGGTGCGGTACAGCGTCTGCTTGATCGCCAGCACGTTCGGATCGATCGCCGCCTGCTTGATCACGTCCAACACCGCGGTGAAGGCATCGAAGGGGTGGTGCAGCAGCACGTCCTGGCGGGCTACGGTTTCGAAGATGCCGTCGCCATCGCGCAGCGTGCGCGGGGTCATCGGTGGGTACTTCAGGTCCGGGCGCGGGAGGACGTCGTACAGCTGGATGACCCGGTTGAGGTTGACCGGGCCATCGATGTAATACACCGCGTTTTCGGTCAGGCCGAAGTTCTGCAGCAGGGTGCGCACGATGTCGCGCGGGGTGTCCTGGGCGATCTCCAGGCGCACCGCGGGCCGGTAGCCGCGGTCGACCAGTTCGTCGCGCAGGGCCAGCGCCAGGTTCTCGACTTCTTCCTCGTCCACCACCAGTTCGGAATTGCGGGTGACGCGGAACTGGTAGGCCCCTTCCACTTCCATGCCCGGGAACAGCTCGTCGACGAACGCCGACAGCATCGAGGACAGGAACACGAAGTTGCGGCCCTCGCCGAGCGACTCGGGCAGTTCGATGATGCGTGGCAGCGAGCGCGGTGCGCGCACGATGGCCAGGTGGCCACTGCGACCGAACGCATCCACGCCCTTCAGCACCACCACGATGTTCAGCGATTTGTTGAGGATCTTCGGGAACGGATGCACCGGGTCCAGGCCCAGCGGCGACAACACCGGCATGATCTCGTTGCGGAAGTAGGCGCGCAGCCAGCGCTTCTGGCGGTGGTTCCAGGAATGCCGGCCGAGCACGCCGATACCCGCCTCCTGCAGTGCCGGGCGCAGCACCTCGTTCCAGCAGCGGTACTGCTGGTCCACCAGCTCGGCAGCGCGGTCGTGGATGGCGGTGAGGATCGCCTGCGGACTCATGCCGTCCGGTGCCGGTGGCAGCCCGAATTCCTGTGCATGGCGCACGGCCGCCGCGCGGATTTCGAAGAACTCGTCCAGGTTGGTGCAGGAAATGCACATGAAGCGCAGGCGCTCCAGCAGCGGCACCTGCGGATCCAGCGCCTGTGCCAGCACGCGGAAATTGAAGTCCAGCTGGGACAGTTCGCGGTTGATGTACAGCGCCGGATCCCGCAGTGAATCGGATTCCGGCTGCGGCACGGCGGGGAGGGATCCAAGGCTGCTCATGGCTTCAATCTTCGGCGTGGAGGGAGGCGGCCACATCGCGCGCGCGGACGTGCGCGGCATCGAAATGGCAGGAGAACGTGGAGCCCTTGCCGACCTCGCTCTGGATCTCCAGGCGGGCGTGGTGCAGGCCAAGGATGTGCTTGACGATGGACAGGCCCAGGCCGGTACCGCCGCTTTCGCGCGAACGGCTGCTGGACACGCGGTAGAAGCGTTCGGTCAGCCGCGGCAGGTGGTTGGCCGGGATGCCATAGCCGGTATCGTGCACGGCCAGCACCACGCCGTCGCCTTCGCGGCTGAAGATCACCCGCACCTGGCCTTCGGCCGGCGTATAGCGCACCGCGTTGGTAACCAGGTTGGAAAACGCACTGTGCAGTTCCTTGATCGACCCCAGCAGGTCCACCCCGGCATGGTCTTCCACGGTGATCTGGTGGCGGCCCTGGCTGTGGGCTTCGGCTTCGCGGCGCAGCGTGGCCAGCATCGGCAGCATGGCGACCACTTCGGCATCGCCGGCTTCCTGCGATTCCAGCCGCGACAGGGTCAGCAGGTCTTCCACCAGCTGGGCCATGCGCTGGCTCTGCTTGCGCATCTCTTCCAGCATCGGCCCGGTGCCGGGGAAGTCCTCTGGATCCATCATGTCCAGGTAACCATGCACCACGGTCAGCGGCGTGCGCAGTTCGTGCGATACGTTGGCGACGAAGTCACGGCGCACCTGTTCCAGCCGCAGCAGCTTGCTGACGTCGCGGGCGATCAGCAGCCAGTGGTCGGCCGAATAGGGGATCAGGCGCAGGTTGAGGCGGATCGCCGGATCCACCGGCGAGGGCACGTCCAGGATCGGTTCGGCATTGCGTCCACCGGCCAGCCAGTGGGCCAGCGGCATCGGCTGCAGGCGCTGCACCAGCGCCTGGCCCAGGTCACCGGGATGGTGCAGGCCAAGCAGCGTCGTGGCCGCTTCGTTGAACCACTGTACGCGTTGGCTGTTGCGGTCCAGCACCACCACCGCATCGGGCAGCGCGGCGGCCGCGGCCCGGTAGCTGCGCAGCATGTCCAGCAGGCGGCGCTTGCGCACGCGCATTTCATGCTGGTTGCGCGACACCACGCGGTCCAGTTCGTTCCAGACGCCGGCACCGTCGGCGATCTCCCAGCGCTGGCGCGCGGTCAGCCGGCCGAGCACCCGGCGCAGCCGCCAGTAGTGCCAGGCCAGCGCGCCGATGGCGGCGATCGCCAGTCCCATCCACGCATCACCCAGCGCCCAACCTGCCACCCCGGACAACAACAGCACCGTGGTCAGGGTGGCCAGGGTCTTGAACCAGGCGGAACGGATGTGACGCGGCATTGCAGTACCAGTGATCAGGTGGACGTGGAGAAGCGGTAGCCGGCACCGCGCACGGTCTGCACCATGTTTTCAGCGGCGAACGGTTCCAGCGTCTTGCGCAAGCGGCGGATGTGCACGTCGATGGTGCGCTCTTCCACGTACACACTGCCGCCCCAGACGTGATCCAGCAACTGCGCCCGCGTGTACACGCGTTCGGGGTGGGTCATGAAGAAGTGCAGCAGGCGGTATTCGGTCGGGCCGATCGGCACCGGCTGGTCGTTGGCGAACACGCGATGGGCGGCGCCGTCGATGCGCACCGAACCCACCGCCACGCTGCCATCTTCGTCGTCGTCGCGCGCCCGGCGCATCACCGCACGGATCCGTGCCAGCAGCTCGCGGGCCGAGAACGGTTTGACCACGTAATCGTCCACGCCGGCCTCCAGTCCGCCGACCCGGTCGTTTTCCTCGCCACGTGCGGTCAGCATGATGATCGGCACCTCGCGGGTCAGGGCCTCCTTGCGCCAGCGGCGGGCCAGGTCCAGGCCGCTGGTGCCCGGAAGCATCCAGTCCAGCAGGATCAGGTCGGGCACGCGATCGGCGATGGCCGTCTGTGCTTCGCGTGCGTCGCCGGCGTGGATCGGCTCGTAATCGCCCTTGCGCAGGGCAAAGGCCACCATTTCGCGGATCGCGGGTTCGTCGTCGACGATCAGGATGCGTTTCTGCACGAGGCCACCAAGTTGCTCATCAGATCGGGAGTGACGTCAGTAGACTACGATTTGATGACATGTTTGTGACGCCATCGACCCCGCTGTAACGACCAGCGGTCGGCAGCTCGCCGGGCGGCGTACCTCAGCGGCGCTCGAGCTCGGGGTCGTTGACGCCCTGGCGGCGCATTTCCAGCACGGTCGGGGTGATGGTTTCGATGCGTGCGTCCACCCGCGCGCGGGTGACGTAATCCAGGCCGGGCTGGCGTTTGAGCGCCTGCAGCTGCATCAGTGACTGTTCCGGGCGGCCATTGAGGTAGGCCGCTTCGGCATAGGCTTCGCTGGCGCGGTGGGCATCGCCGGCCAGTTCACTGGCGCGGGCGAAGCGCTGCTGGAAGACCGGATCGTTGCCGCTTTGTGACAGCAGGGGCCGCAGCATCGCCTGCGCGCGCTGTCCGGCCGCCTGGCCGCCCTGCTCATTGAGAATCTGCGCGAAGGTCAGCGCCACCGGGCGGCTGCCCGGATGCTCGCGCAGCAGCGCCTCGAAGCGTTCATTGGCCTTGGCGGCCTGGCCGGAGCGGGATTCTGCTTCGCCCAGCGCCAGTGCCACCCACAGGTTTCCCGGGTCGGCGTCGTTCAATTCAGCCAGGGCGCGCGCGGCGCCGGCCGCACCGCCGGTGCCGGTGGTCAGCTGGGCCAGTGCCTGGCCGTAGCGCTGGGCCGGGGTCAGGCCGCCCTTCTGCCGCGCCAGCCCCTGGTACTCCCGGGTCAGCTCAGACGGCGTCACCGCGCTGAGCACCCGCAGGCGCTCGCGGGCCCAGTCGAAATCGCCGCTGGAACCGCGGCTGAGCTGGCCCACCGATACCTGCATGCCCGGCGGCAGCAGCAGGTTGTTGCGGCGGGTGATCGGGTCGGACAGACCGGGATCGCTCGGGTTCACCCGTTCGGTGCGCACGCCACCGGGCACCTCGGTGGTCAGCACCACGGTGTCCTTCTTCATCTGCTCGGCGCGCAGCTTGGCTTCGCTGATGCGGGTGGTGTTGACCGGGTGGGTGCGCAGGAAATCCGGCACGTTGTAACCGCCGTCATTGCCGCGCATCGAAGCGCTCATGCGCTCGAAGAAGCCGGCCATCGCGTCCACGTCGTAGCCGCTGCGGGCCAGCGTACGGATGCCCAGCCGGTCGGCCTCGGATTCATTGGAGCGGGTGTAATCGATCTGCCGCTGCTGCATCAGGCCCATGCCCGAGGCGATGCTGGCCATGGTGGCGTTGCCGGCTGAATTGCCGCCGGCCTGCTGCGAGGCGATCACCGCCGCCAGCATGCCCAGCAGGATCGGAATCTGGTCACGCTGCGCCCGTTCCACCCCGCGCAGCACGTGCTGCTGGGTGACGTGGGCGATTTCGTGGGACAGCACCGCGGCGACCTCGTCCTCGCGTTCGGCGGTGAGCACCAGTCCGGCATTCACCCCGATATAGCCACCCAGCGTGGCGAAGGCGTTGATCTGCCGGTCCTTCATCATGAAGAAGGTGTACTGCTGGCGCGGCTGGGCGCTGTTGGACCCCAGCCGGGTGCCCATGGTCTGCAGCCATTCGGCGGTGAGCGGATCGTCCAGCAGGTAGCCGTAGTTGCGCAGTTCGCGCAGCATCATGCCGCCGTACTCGGCCTGGCGGGCGGGGGTCAGCAGTTCACCGGCAGACGAGCCGATATCGGGCAGCGAATCCTGGGCCTGGGCCAGCGGCACAGCCAATGCGAGGGTCAGGGCAGCGGAGAGCAGCAGCGGTCGCAAGCGGTCGGTCCTCGGGCAGCGTCCCCCAGCGTGGCAGGCCGGGGGGAAACCTATCGTTAATCCACAGTGTTGCGGCCATGGCGTGGATTTTCCATCAGGCCGCTACCATATACAGACAGTCGAACCGTCGTGGAGTTTCCCGTGAGCCAAGTTGAACAGCCTGCTGGTGGCGCCCCCGCCATCACCATTTATTCCACCGCTGTCTGCCCGTACTGCGTGGCGGCCAAGAACTTCCTCAAGAGCAAGGGCCAGCAGTGGACCGAGGTGCGCATCGACCTGGATGCCGCCGAGCGCGAAAAGATGATGGCCAAGACCCGCCGCACCAGCGTGCCGCAGATCTTCGTCGGCGAGGTCCATGTCGGCGGCTACGATGACATGATGGCCCTGCACCGGGAAGGCAAGCTGGAGCCGCTGCTGGCCGGGCAGGGCGCAGCATGAGCGCAGCGGACGAAAGCGGCGACCGCCTGGCTGAATTCAACGCCTACCGCAAGAAGATGAACGAGCGCATCCTGGCCGAACCCAACCAGGTCGTGCGCCGCTTCTTCGCACTGGACACCCAGACCTACCAGGCCGGCGCGCTGGATGTGAAGACCAAGGAACTGCTGGGCCTGGTGGCATCGCTGGTGCTGCGCTGCGACGACTGCATCAGCTACCACGTGGCCCAGTGCAAGGCCGCCGGCGTGGAGCGCGATGAGTTCTTCGAAACGTTCTCGGTCGGCCTGGTGGTGGGCGGCTCCATCGTGATCCCGCACCTGCGCCGCGCGGTGGACTTCCTGGACCAGCTTGAAGCCGGCGCCGCCGCCCCGGCCGAACACGAGCACTGACCGCCCCTGGTAGCGCCGCGCCATCCTCGGCGGAATTCCGGGGGGTGGTGGCGCTGCGCTCGCCGGGCATGACTTGGCGCTACCTGCCCTACGGTAGTGACGGCCGCTGGCCGTCTGCTTCTGCGCTTTCCGCTGCGCTCGCCAAGCATGGCTTGGCGCTATCCCGGCCTCGGACTTTGGTCTATTTGGGAGCTTGGACCCGGCTGAGGCATAATTGCGGGTGAAACTTACCTGCGCCGGTCCACCGGACACCCCCGGACGGCGTTTTTCCCCCTGTTCGGAAATTTGATCAATGACGCAGAAAATCACGGTCATCCGCGGCGATGGCATCGGCCCGGAGATCATGGACGCTACCCTGTACGTCCTGGACAAGCTCAACGCCGGCCTGGAATACGAAGACGCCGACGCCGGCCTGGTCGCGCTGGAAAAGCATGGCGACCTGATGCCGGCCTCCACGCTGGAATCGATCGCGCGCAACAAGATCGCGCTGAAGAGCCCGCTGAGCACCCCGATCGGCGGTGGCTTCACCTCGATCAACGTCAGCCTGCGCCGCCACTTCGACCTGTACGCCAACGTCCGCCCGGCGCACACCTTCCCGAACACCAAGTCGCGTTTCGACAACGTCAACCTGGTGACCGTGCGTGAGAACACCGAAGGTGCCTACCTGGCCGAAGGCCAGGAAGTGTCGGCCGACGGCGAGACCGCCTTCTCCGGTACCCGCATCACCCGCAAGGGCTCCGAGCGCATCGTGCGCTATGCCTTCGAACTGGCCCGCAGCACCGGCCGCAAGAAGGTCACCGCCGTGCACAAGGCCAACATCATCAAGTCGACCTCGGGCCTGTTCCTGGCCGTGGCGCGCGAAGTGGCCGCCAAGTACCCGGACATCGAGTTCCAGGAAATGATCGTCGACAACTGCTGCATGCAGCTGGTGATGCGTCCGGAACAGTTCGATGTGATCGTCACCACCAACCTGTTCGGCGACATCATCTCCGACCTGTGCGCCGGTCTGGTCGGCGGCCTCGGCCTGGCCCCGGGCGCCAACATCGGTGAGAACGCGGCGATCTTCGAAGCCGTGCACGGCACCGCGCCGGACATCGCCGGCCAGGGCAAGGCCAACCCGTGCGCCCTGCTGCTGGCGGCGGCGCAGATGCTGGACCATATCGGCCAGCCGGAAAACGCCGAGCGCCTGCGCAAGGCCATCGTCGCCACGCTGGAAGCCAAGGATTCGCTGACCGGCGACCTCGGCGGCACCGGCAACACCATGGGCTTCGCCCAGGCCATCGCCAGCCGCCTGTAAGCGGCGGCGGTACGGTCACTGCACTACCAGCGGGGCGCCTTCGGGCGCCTCGTTGCGTTTGGAGCAGGGGTCAGAGTCGGGGGTCGGAGTCGGGGGTCGGATTCCTTTTGCGGAAAAAGGACTCTGACCCCCGACTCTGACCCCTTCTCGAGGTCTGTGCGGACTACGCACAGATGGCGTGCGGGTTCTGGACTGTGCGGCATGCGGGGCAGGAGTCAAGCTGGCTGCACACTCCGCAGCCAAGGTACCAACCGCATGAACATCGCAGCTTTCGGTCTTGCCAGCCTGATCGGCATGGCCGCCGTCGCCCCGGCCGCCGCCGCCGAGCCGGCCCATCCCACCATCCGCCACATGGCCGGTGCCCTCCCGATCGACGCCCTGCAGGCAGACAAGACGGCGGTCCTCGTCATCGATTTCCAGAACGAATACTTTCCGGGCGGCCGCATGGTGATCCCCGATGGCGCCAGTGCCCTGGAGAACACCCGTCGGCTGATCAGGGCGGCCGATGCCAAGGGCATCCGCGTGATCCACGTCCAGCACGTGCTGCCGGCCGGCGCTCCGCTGTTCGCCGAAGGGGGCAAGACCGTGCAGTTCCATCCGGACATGCAGCCGCGCACCGGTGAAACCGTGGTGCAGAAGGACAACGTGAGCGTCTTCGCCGGTGCCTCGGCCGTGGTGATGGACAAGACCTTGAAGGAGGCCGGCATTGATACGCTGATCATCACCGGCCTGATGACCCACGCCTGCGTGTCGGGTGCTGCCCGTGATGCGGCGGCTGCACCGCGCGGTTACCGGGTGATCGTCTCCTCCGATGCGACCGCCACCCGTGACCTGCAGCTGGCCACCGGGACGAGCATCGATCACAAGACGCTGCACGCAGCCAGTCTGGCTACGGTTGAAGACACCTATGGCGACGTCATGACCACCGACGCGATCATCGGCCTGGTCGGCAAGGCCGCCGCTGCCGCGCGCTGATAAGCTGGCAGCGCCCGCACCCGGCGGGCGCTGCCGGAGCGTGCCGACGATGGACCATTTCGCCGCGTTGCGTGCGTTGCGTGCCATTGTCGAAGCCGGCACCTTTACCGCCGCCGCCGAGCGCATGGGCACCACGCATTCGGCGATGTCGCGGCAACTGCGGCAGCTGGAAGACCATCTGGACGTACGGCTGCTGGATCGCAACAGCCGCCGCTTCGCGTTGACCGAAGCCGGTCGCCAGTATTACGCCGAATCGGTGGAGCTGCTGGACCGGCTGGAACTGGCCGACAACCGCGCCCGTGCCGCACAGGCGCAGCCGAGCGGTCGCATCCGCATCAGCGTGCCCCAGGTGGTCGCCAGCCAGGAGCTGCCGCACTGGTTGCCGGCGTTCCTGTCGCGTCACCCGCAGATCGCGCTGGACCTGTGCGCGGACGACCAGCTGGTGGATGTGGTGGGCGGTGGCTTCGACCTGGTGCTGCGCATTGCCCATGAACTGCCGGACAGCCAGATGGTGGCGCGCGAACTGGCCTGCTGTGACCGCATCCTGGTGGCCGCACCGTCGTATCTGGCCCGGCATGGCCTGCCGCGCCACGGCAGCGATCTGGCGCAGCACGCACTACTGGCATTCAGTCCGGTTACCGCGCGTGCACCGTGGCAGCTGCAGGGCCCGCGCGGGGCGCAGCTGGAGGTCGAAGCCGGCCAGCGGCTGGCGGTGGATGCAACGCCGGCACTTCATGCCGCCGCGCTTGCCGGCATGGGCATCACCGTGTTCACCGCACTCACCGTGCAGGACGACCTGCGCGCCGGACGCCTGATCCGCGTGCTGCCGGACTGGACCGCCGGCCAGCGACGCTATTACGCGCTGTACCCGCATGCCCGCGCGCTCGCACCGAAAGTGCGCGCGCTGGTCGATCATCTGGCGGCGCACTACGCTGCCCTGCAGTCGTCACTGACCGCACGGTAGTCGCCCGGCAGGGGACGCGGCAGGGGGCGCGGCAGGGGTCAGACTCCTTTTCGCAGAAAAGGACTCTGACCCCGGACTCTGACCCCTTTTCCCGGCCGGCTCAGCGCTGCTGGATCTTCGACAGCAGGCGCAGGAATTCAACGTACAGCCACACCAGGGTGACCATCAGCCCGAACGCGCCGTACCACTCCATGAACTTCGGCGCGCCCTGTTCCACGCCGCTTTCGATGAAATCGAAATCCAGCACCAGGTTCAACGCCGCCACGATCACCACGAACACGCTGAAGGCGATGCCCAGCCCGCTGGCTTCATGGATCACCGGCACGTTGATGCCGAACAGGCCCAGCACGATCGACGCCAGGTACAGCAGCGCGATGCCGCCGGTAGCCGCGACCACGCCCAGCTTGAAGTTCTCGGTGGCCTTGATCAGCCCGCTGCGGTACGCCACCAGCAGCGCGACCAGCGTGCCGAAGGTGGCCAGCACGGCCTGGAACACGATGCCCGGGAAGCGCTGTTCGAACACCGCCGAGACCGCGCCCAGGAACAGGCCTTCCACCAGCGCGTACATCGGCGCGGTGACCGGCGACCAGGTCTTCTTGAACACGGTGATCAGCGCCAGCACGAAGCCGCCCAGCGCACCGCCGATCAGGTAACCCATGCCGGCCGACGACAACGTACCGGCCGTCTCACCGCCGGTCACCAGCGCCTGGCTCCACGAGAACGACGCGGTCAGCACGGTCAGCAGCAACAGCAGGCCGGTCTTGTTGACGGTGCCGTTGAGCGTCATCACCTGGTCGCCGCGGGCGGAAACGGTGCCGCTGCCAAGGTCAAGGAAGGTGGACTCGGAAAGAGCCGGGTTGCCGCTGCGCATGTGCGATCTCCGTGCGAAAAGAGGGGAGGGGAGGCCATCCGGCCGTCTGCAGCCAGCATAACGCACGGCCGCAGCAGCCGGCCGGGCCGCGCCTGCGTACCCCTGCGCAGGTTTGACAGAACCAGGTCCGGTTGTTCACAATTCCCGTCTGCTTGTGGGCCCCGCCCTGGCAGGAAGCATCGCCGGGGTATAGCGCAGTCTGGTAGCGCGCCTGCTTTGGGAGCAGGATGTCGGGGGTTCGAATCCCTCTACCCCGACCAACCATCGCCCTGTTGGAGTGGGTTGGTCCACCCGGTTCGGGCGCCCGTAGCTCAACTGGATAGAGCACCGGCCTTCTAAGCCGGCGGTTACAGGTTCGATTCCTGTCGGGCGCGCCAAATACTCATAAATCTGCCCTATTTGAGAACGCCAAACACCGCCGTTTCCCGCACAGAAATAACTTGTGGTGAAAAAAAGCGTAGAAGCGACGGCAATTGGCGGACGGAAAATTCTAACTGCACTCATCGGCTAACTGTCGATGTCGTTGAGTGCACCTTGGGCATCCTCCCAATGCCGCTGTTCGAAGCTTGTGTGCTTGTGGAATCTCTAGGCAATCGCAATCGCCCGCACCTCAGCAAGCAAGAGAGGTGAAAGTCCCAGCGCTTCCAGTGGACGGGTGTGCAACCACTGTAGTGCGCCCACGGTATCGAGGTCTTTACGAGCAGACATTTCGTTCAGTTTCATCGCGGTGACGCGTGACAATCCTAAAGAGATGAAGCTGATCATCGTTTTGTCTGATGCGCCGATCTCTAGGTAGAGTGGCAAAGACGGAATGCTGGATGCCATGTCCACCAAGCCTGCGGTGTCGAGAGCGTAGACAAGAAGCGCACTGTAGCAACCAAACAGCCGGACGGCTTGGAATCGGATATCACCTTCGATCAAATCCAATGTGCTCCTGATTGTTGTTCGAACGGCTTTCGAAGAATTTCGCGAGATTTGGTCGTCGATGATTTGGGAAAGCGGGTGGCCAAGCATCCAGCGTCGCGCAATCAGGGCATGGAACCGATGCAAGTTCTTTGAGGTGTCGATACCAAGGATGATTTCGTGGCACAGCTCCAAAACATCCGCGTATGACTGGAATGCTTCGCTTTCCCGAGGATGAGAAGGAATGAGGGTTCGCGCGACATCGGCACCTAACGCTATCCTCGCGCTCAACCGGTCATAAAGCCGCTGTTGCTTGTGAGCGGAGATGTTCGGAGTTCGACTGAGAACTGCCGCTGGCAGCGTTAGCTTCTCGCTGGCCGACGTAAGCGCAGCCTCCAACAGACTGGACTGTGTATCGCCCGCCAGAAGACCAGCTCGTTCGAATGTTTGACCAAGAGCGCCGCCTTTAAAATCGGCATAGAGGCGAACGAAAGTCGTCTCAAGAGCGGTCTCAACACTGCGAACTGCTGTTGGCGCGCCAACAATCACATTCATTAGCTGGTCACGGTGGTTACTAAGGCTGCTTTCAATCGCCGGCGTAACGACGGAATCTTTTGGACCATCGAGTGGCTTCTTCTTCCACTTGTCATAGTCGATTAGGAAGATGTTCCCCTGAAATTCCCGCTTGAGCCGACCGGCACGGCCAGCAAGGTTCCAAAAGTCGGTCGATTCAAGTGCTCTAGTTCGACCTTTTTCCGGAGCAAACATAAATATGTTCTTGGCAGGCAGATTGACACCTTGAAGCAAGGTGCTTGTGCAAACAAGATAATCGATATCGCCTGACGATACTGCAGCTTCAATCGCACGTCGGAGTTGGGTTGGGATATTAGAATAGTGAAATGCCACGCCGTGTTTGACGCACTCGACCAACGCATAATTGGCGTGCACCGCTTCTTTCGCCAAGTCGGATAACGCGAGCCGTGCTTCGGTTGGTTCTCGATCGGACATCAACTCTGCAAGCTGGAGCGCAACACTTTCCGCTTCAGCGGCGCCATTGGCATAAATGATGTTGGAATGCCCGTGTCCGAGCACCGCCGGGATATGGACAAGTTTCTCTGTTCGGCTCGCGACCGTCCGGTCCAGTTGCAGCTTTGCGACTTGCCGTAGCGCTCTGGATCCGTCGCCAGCCGTTTGGATCACCAGTTTGCCCTTGGTTGCTGATTCGACGGTCGTGACCAAAAAGTTCTGCGCAACGGTCGGCTCTACCGAAGAAAACTCGACGACGTCGTCCAGGCCAAAGAGCCTGCCAAACACATCTAGATTTCGGATCGCTGGGCTGGCGAAGAGAATTTGTGATGCGGGGTTTCGGATCAATAGATCGTCGATGACCCATTGCAGTAGTACGCCCCGCGATCCGTCCGCAATCGAATGTGCTTCGTCAACAATGATGACGTTGGCACTGAAATCGGGGTGGGCTCCAAGGGCGAGTTGCACCCGCTCTTGAGTCATCACGTAGATTGTCCGCTCAGCGAGAGTCGTTTCAGCATCCAGAGGGACCGTCACGATGTCAGGAATATTCTGCGCCAATCCCCTAAATTGGATTTTCAAGTCATCAGCCACCTGAGCGATCAGGGCGCGGGTCGGGACGATGTACACGATTGATTTTGGCTGCCCGCTGTCGAACAATGCCGAGAGATACCCCTGCAAAACAAAGGATTTTCCAGCGGATGTCGGCGCCGCTAGCGCGATGCGGCGACTTTGGATGAGATTCAGCCACAATTTTCGCTGAAAGTCGGTCAGCAGCACCGCTTGTCCGTTGATGGTAACTTCATGAGCATCAGCCGACGCAATTTCTTCTGCGGCAAGCATGAGCGGTAGACTGGTGCGCGCGGAAGCCACGTCCACGCGGGTGCCGATGGAAGGAAAGTTGCCGAGACGCGTGAGCACGACACGTAGGGCCTGGTCCAAGGGGACTTGGCCAGTGCCGAACAAGTCGTACGCACAAGTCGCAACCCGGAACGCCGCGCGTCGATGATCTGCGGTCTCGGAGCAAGCCAAGATGGCCGCTGAACGCATCAATCGCGTGGCGTCCGCGAGGTCGGCGTCACCATCAACGATGCCACCGATTTCTTTGGTTAGCCACGCGATCTCAATGCGATGTGCGGCATCGTGAAAGCCGGGGTTTCCCCAAACCTTATCAGCCAGCTCCTGCATCATGGCAGCCAACCAATCCGAGCCTGAAAGAGATCGCGAAATTCCTGGACATCTGGGAGCGGGAAGAAGAACATCTCCACATCCTGCGAATCCAGCCCAGCCGTCTTGAGCGCGGCTGAAACCTTCGGTGCCACTGCTACAAGCGCCTCTTTCGCCAGTGCGCCGAATGCGTCTTCGGCACCCTGATCACCAGCAGCGCTAGCCTTTTGGAAACCATCAAAATCGAAGCCGATTAAGCAGGTGATGACATCCTTGCGTTCGTTGTATTCTTCCTCGTGGGGGTCCAAGTATCGCAATAGCGCCGCTTTGCCGTCGGTTCCCAAGCCTGTGAAATCGATGTTTCGCTGAACAAGCTGGAGTTCGTGGCCCAGTTCGTCGGGCTTCAAAGATTTTGCAATCGACGTCGCAGCAGCGGTGATAGCTGCGCCGACCTCACCATACATTTTCGACTCGCCCCAATACATAAACAGCCTTGCGGTCTCTGGACAATAGCGAACATGGACACCGTCCGCACCGTGGACAGGCATTTGCGAATTTGTTTTCAAGGTCATCTTGGCGATGACCTGCGGTGCGCCTAATATCCACTCGGTCAATAGATAGAGCAGAAGTTCGCCAGCCTCGCCGTTTCGATTTGTTGCCTTGTGCGCTTTAATAAAAAGCTTGGCGGCCGTGTCATTGAGTTGGGTGGTCTTGATCAGAAAATCGTCGAACGGCAGAGTTGACTGAAGCGCTCTCACCGCATCGATTTCCTTTCGCGTTAACGCGAACGGCGTCAGGTGAAGCCAAGCCAACTCCACCAGTTCGTGAATAGTGGTCTTGCCTTGTCGAAAGGCGGGAAAATGCAGGCGAAGCGTGACCCCCGCCGACTTGCACGTCACCTCGTGCTTTAGTTCCCTAATCCTCGGCCCCAATTTAGAATAGTCGCGGCTAAGTGCTGCCAAGACTGTGTCTAAATCGGAGCTTGCGGCTTCAGTTATGCCTCGTCCAATCAAATCATGCTCCCCAATGATTCAAGATCATCTTTTATCACCCAAATAACGCGGCCTGCCTGCGCGCTGTGGGATTGATTAGATATCTCACAGGTTTCGTTAGCTTCGCAACTTTTCCTTCATCGTCAGCCCGCTTCAGCCATGCGTTCACCTGCGCCTTCTCCAGTTCAAGGCGCGCAGCTACATCGTCCACCGTCATAGGTGCGGCAGATGCAAACTCAACTATCCGAGCAAGGAAAAGTGTGTAGAAGTCTACATCGACCAACACGCTGTTCTCGGGAACCGAGACGCCGGAAGTGACCGGCGCATCCACTAATGGCTCCGATAACAGCGAACTTTTTCCTGGTGCACTGGTTTCGGTTCTTCTTTCCTTGTCGGATTCGGCTTCTTGCTCATTATCTTGCGCAATCAGCGGAACTTCGCTGCCCAAGTTTTGCAGCGGTGCGGAGTGAGTTCCCTCAAATAGTTTTGACAGCGAAGTCATATCTTCCGGAAACCAGTTCGCTCCACGCTGGGCAAGTTCTCGATTGCCGGAGTTCTGGTCGCTGCTCGGCTTCACCCAAAGCGGGACCCACCCCGCCCGGATATCTTCGATCGCTCCGTTCCACGTTCCTCCCTTATTGCGCGTGCTGCTGATCACCACGGCAGCATCGGCTAGGCAGTAGATGTATCGGTTGCGCGACATCGCATGACCGACATTAAAACCTGCCTCTGGATTAAAGGGACTAATGAGCGCTAAATCGCCAGACATGATGTGCTTGCGATACTTCACTGATGTTGCGGACCGAAGCAGGCTGTCGGCAAGAACACCCACGGCTGTGCCTTGGCTTTCCAAAGCCCCAAGCATTGCGCTTTGATCGACACCGCGAGCTCCGCCTGAGACAAGAGAATATCCCTGAGCTGCTGCCTCTGCACCAAGTCTTCCGGTGTAAGCGAGGTCCTCATCGTCGGCGTCACGCGAGCCTACGACCGCGATACCGCCGGTATTAAGAAGATCCTTGTTTCCGCAGCCAAATAAAACGGCGGGGGACTCCGAACGAAGTCGCCGCTTTAGTCGCTCTGGGTATTCATGGTCAGATCTCGTTAGAACCCATAAACCAGCCCGCTGCCACTTTTCGAGCGCGAGCCCAAGGGCTGCTCCCCTGCCTAAAAGTGCTCGAATACGCGCTATTGAAACTGTACGATCCACCCAGCCCGTGAGTAGAGAGTCCAGATCCCCCTTCAGCAAGGCGGCAGGCTCCAGCCCATGGTCTTTTAGCCAGATAGCAAATTTTGCCCACTCGCTGTTGGAGAAGGGCTTTCCATCCTGCGAATCTGACTTCCCGAACGACACGGTTAGAAGCATTACTGCCTGCGCTTGAGGTGTAAGATGCATGTCAGCCTCCCACGCTCGAAGTAGTCAACGCAACTGGCCAAACAGGACCACTGCCGGCCTGCCTGAGAAGCGCAGCGGCCACCGTCATCGTCCACGCCGAGTCCACGACGTCATCCAGAAGGAGCACAGCGCCGGTGGGCACGTTCCCGACGACTGCGAAAACACCATCGAGGTTGCGGCACTGGTGAAACCTGTTCTGCTGCCCCTTCTGGGGCTCATTGTCCTTCACCTTGACGATTGCCGGCACGAACGGGAGGCCAAGAGCCTTCGCGAGGCGGTGCGCTAAATCAGGTACAAGTGTCGGATGGTTTCTGGACGGGACACAGGTGACCCATGTCGGTGACGGATTAGGTTGCCAGCGATCGCGCAGCATCTCCGCAACAGCATCAACGAGTTCGTCTCTGAAGCGACCATTGTGTTTGTCGTCAGCTACCACTTGCCCCCAACCAGCATCACCCCAACGCGAAAGAATCCGACCTGGTTCTGCGCGGAGCTCTAAGGGGAGGTTCCCTATGAGCCCATATTCGGCGAAGGCATCCTTTGCGACCTGCTTGTTGCAATCCAAGACGATCTCGGAGTGGCGCAGGAAACGACCGGCCACGATCGCCGTTTTGCGAGTGAATGATGGATCCACGACTGGCCTGCCCAAGCAGTTGGCGCATTTGCCGCATGCCTGCGGGTTCACATCATCAAGAGCGTTGGCCAGAAACTCCATCAGACATCGCGGTTCATCGATGTAGGCTTGAACTTCGCCCCACTCGATCTCGCGCTGCTCGGTTAGACGCTGAATGCGTTCATGATTCATGCGAAATGGGACGGGGGTTCTCTGCCATTTCGAGCCGTCCTTGATGACAGGGGCTGGACTATCGACGGAAAGGAACTTGAGTACCTGTTCGATCTGGCCGTGTCGCAGGTTCACTATTTCCTCGATTTGAGCCGTGCTCAGACCATCGCTGTCTTCAAGCGCCTCCAGGATCGATTGAACCCATCGCTCGCGCGGGAACGCGCTGCCACGAAAGAATTCGTGGATGTGATCATCTTCGTCGCCTGACATTAAAACGCCGACTGCGTGAGCAATGCCACGGCCGGCCCGGCCGACTTGCTGATAATAGGCAACGATCGATCCGGGTGCCTGATAGTGAACGACGAAGCCGAGATCCGGCTTGTCGTATCCCATTCCAAGGGCAGTCGTCGCGACCAATACCTTGATCTCGTTTTTAAGGAGTTGATCTTCAAGGTGCTCACGATAGGCGTCGGAGTCTTCAAACCCATCGCCCAGTACGCCGCTATAGTAAGGTCGGGCAGAAATGCGGTGCTGATTGAGCCAATCAGTAACCTGGTTCGCATCGCGCTTTGTCAGCGTGTAAATGATACCTGTGCCCGGAAGTTCATTGGTATGTTCCACCAGCCACGCGAGACGCGCTGCCTGCGTGGGGAGGCGCAACGTCTGTAGCGCGAGTGTTTGCCGTGTGAGTGCTCCGCGCTCGATTCCAATGTTGCCCAATTGTGCTTGAACATCCGCAACGACGCGATTG
The DNA here is from genome assembly GCF_031453215.1 of Stenotrophomonas sp. SORGH_AS_0321. NCBI lineage: Bacteria > Pseudomonadati > Pseudomonadota > Gammaproteobacteria > Lysobacterales > Lysobacteraceae > Stenotrophomonas > Stenotrophomonas sp. SORGH_AS_0321. The sequence continues at coordinate 3,190,010 of NZ_JAVIZG010000001.1, read as the reverse complement.
TTCGCCGTCGCTGTCGTACCCAGTATTGGGACGTTCTCCGGCATCCTCTGCAAAACGTTGACGAGGCGCCGATAGTCGGGCCGAAAATCGTGGCCCCAGTCGGATATGCAGTGGGCCTCATCAACGACGAGCAAGCCAATCGTTTCTGCGATTGGTAGCAAGACGTTTTCCACGAAATCGTCATTGGCCAGACGTTCGGGAGAAATCAGAAGCGCATCAGCCTGATTGGCCCGCACGACCTGTTGAAGTGCCGGCCATTCGTTTCTGTTCGTAGAATTTATGGTTAGAGCGCGAATGCCAAGACGACTCGCGGCTTGAATCTGGTTACGCATCAGAGCGAGAAGTGGAGAAACGATGAGAGTTGGTCCACGACCACGATCTCGGAGAATACGGGTGGCAATGAAATAGACGGAACTCTTACCCCAACCAGTCCGCTGTACGACCAGCAAACGCTCCCGTCTGTTCACCAAGGCGTCGATGGCTTCCCATTGCCCATCGCGAAATGATGCCGCATTATCGCCAAGAGCCCGCCTGAGGAGAGAAAGTGCGGTCGAACGATCGGTCATTATCTGTGCTCCAGTTCAGTGCCGATCCGCAGTCGGTCGACATAGGTTTGATAGGCGAAGCTGCGATCTCGCTTTTTGCCCGTCGTCTCGACGAGAATGCCTGCAGCGATAAGCGTCTCAACGGCACGAGTGGCCGTCGGCTTGCTCGTCGCGATATGCGTCATGGCGGTCGCGACAGTGATAATCGGATGATTGGGCAAAAGCTCGAACGGCCGCACAGCTGAGGCAGATGTCGTGTCCTGAGCCAGTACGCGGGCTCGGTCCGATGTGACAACGGCAAATAGCTCGCGTGCCGATGCGACGGCCTCGTCGGCAATCGTCGCCACGGCGTCGAGAAAGAAGTCGGTCCAGCCCTCCCAATCGCCGTCGGTGCGCACGGCGGTTAGTCGGCGAAAATATTCGGCACGGTGGCGTTTAAAAAAGAGGCTGAGATAAAGAAGCGGCGCCTTCAGCATCCCCCAGTGTTCGAGGAGCAAGGCAATGAGCAGGCGGCCCAAGCGACCATTGCCGTCGAGATAGGGATGGATGCTCTCGAATCGTACATGCGCCAGCCCGACCCTTACCAACAGTGGCAGGTTGTCTGTCGTATGAAGGTATTTCTCGAAATCGCCAAGCAGGCTGGGAAGCGCCTGCACAGGGGGCGGAACATAGATGGCGTTTCCTGGCCGACTGCCGCCGATCCAGTTTTGGCTCCGTCGCACCTCGCCGGGCTGCTTGGTCGCTCCGCGCGCACCGTGCATGAGCCGCTGATGTGCTCCGTTCAGCAACCGCATGGATATTGATAGGACGTCAGATTTGGCTAACTCTTGGCGTGCGTAGGACAGTGCATCCAGATGGTTGCAGATCTCCTCGACATCCGCGTCCGGCTCCACCTCATGCTCGGCTTCGAAGTTCAGCAGATCGATGAGGGTCACCTGCGTGCCCTCGATCTGAGACGAGATGACCGCTTCCTTACGCACGAAAGCGTAGATGAACCAGTCAATCGACGGTATCATCTCACTTGCGAGATCGAGCCGTACCAGCGCGTGCTCGGCCGTCCGTAGGCGCTCCGCAAGTTGACCTTCGATCTTAATTTTAGGGTCTTGCGGCGGCTGAGCCGAAGGCACGAAGGAGTGTACAGCCTCATCACCTGCCATTGTGCTTTCGTACCGACAAGTGGCTTGTCTCATACGCTTCATTCCGCTTTCAGCAAAGCACATCCAGGCGCTAACTTGGTGGACAAGGTGCGATCTCGTTCCAAGGCAGCATCGCAAAGAACGAACTCTTTACCAGCACCGAAGGAAAGTCAAGAGAACGTTATTATTGTCGGGCTGGATGACGGTTTCTGGTCGCTCAGGCAGCCGGAAAGTCCAATCGTATTTTAAAGTGCTAAAGCGTAGACGTAGTTCTAATCATCCTCTGGCGCGGCGCGCCATTTGGATCCGCGCTACAAACTCCAATTTTCCTCATGGACGCAGCGGTCGTGCCTGCGCACGATGTCCTTGCTGGCCCATCGGGGTCGGCCGGGATTGGAGTCCCGATCAAGTCATGTCTATCTGCACTCTGTTGTGGCCTTCGGGCACGGCGGAGAATGCATCGCCTCGCCGGTTCAATGGCGGGCGATGTGCGGGGATCTCCCGATCCGCCGGTTTTTCTTGATAGACATGCTTGCCGGTACTCCAACCCGCATCGCCCGCCACCTCGCGCTCCGGCGCAGGTGGCTTCAAGCCCTGCGAGGTTCCCGATGTCGCCACAGCTGGATGCCGGCACGCGCCTGTACGCGTTGATCGGCGAAGCCATCCATAACCTGCCGCCGCGCTTCGTGTCGCGGCTCGAAGCCATCCTCATGGCGCAGGACGACGTACGACCCGCCTATGTGCCGGTGCATGGCCTGCCACCGATGCAGCAGCGCCTGCGTGCGGCGGCATGCCATGACGAGGCCTGTACGGCCGCCGATGCCTGGCGCTGTGATGTGCGGCTGGCCGACCGCAAGCTGCGCGGGCTCGGTGCGGTGCTGCGGATCCTGCAGAAGGCGCAGGCCAATACCTATGACGCCACCGCCGACGTGCCGCCCGGCGACACCCTGGTGGACGAACTGTTGCTGCTCGGGCGCGAGCTGGTGGACAGCGCCCGCGACGCCCTGCGCGGCGCGGTATGACCGCTGGCATCGGCCATTGCGAACCGGTCAGCAGGCGATGATCGCAGCCACTGCCTGCGGGACGGACCGGCCCGCGCGCATCGCGGTCATCAGCGGCAGGTAGGTCCGCCGCAGGTCCGCGCGTCGCGCGCTCAGTGCCTGGATCATCGCGTCGTATTCGCCCCGCGCCAGCCCCAGCGGCAGCGACGCATCCAGCCAGCCGGGGCGCCGCCACGGCTGCGTGGCGTCGTCCGGCAGCAGGCACTGCTGGTGCTGCAGGTCACCAATCAGGCGATCCAACTCGTTGGACTGCAGCAGCATCCGGGTCAGCCACCAGCCCGCTGGGGCGCTGGCGCGGAAGGACAGCGCGCACCGCGGCACGCCGTCAGCGGGCGGTTGGCGCTGCGTCAGGCGCAGGGTCAGGTGCAGCTGCGTGCGGATGCGGACAGGGCGAAAGCGGGTACTCATGGCAACGACCTCTCACCGGAAAGAAGGTCACGCTGACATGGAGCATGGGGGCGGCTCCAGCGATCCAGGGCTCGTTCATGCAGGGTCACCGTGGCGCAGGGCAGGGGAGCGCGCGATCCGGTGCGGTGGTAGCGGGTATGCAGAGGTAATTGCGACAGCCGCGGCGGCCGGTCGCGGGCAGCAGCGTACGGCCCCGCGCGCGCATGAAGACGTATGGAGGACGCATGCGTGAAGAACTGCTTGCAATTCCGGGGCGACTCCGTAAAAATAGCGGACTTGCTTCGGCATTCGTCGCTTTTCGGCGCGGTGCAGGGCAGAAATCAAGGTTCCAGCGGCAGGCAGTCGATGCCACTGGGTCCGACGTTTCAGTGGTGGCTGTAGCTCAGTCGGTTAGAGTACCGGATTGTGATTCCGGTGGTCGGGGGTTCGAATCCCCTCAGCCACCCCACTGATTCAAGGCAGGTCAGCCGAAAGCAGATCAGCCGTTGCAGAAAGACGTAATGCAGCTTAAAGTATTCGTCTAGTTTTTCGGGCCGTTAGCTCAGTTGGTAGAGCAGTTGACTCTTAATCAATAGGTCCAAGGTTCGAATCCTTGACGGCCCACCAGACAGAAGCCACCAGGTCACCCTGGTGGCTTTTTTCTTGTCCGCATGGTGCCCATGGCATCGCACGCAAAAAAAGCTTGCAAGACGTGTCGCGACCACGTCATAATTCGCCTCCCGATTTTCGGGCCGTTAGCTCAGTTGGTAGAGCAGTTGACTCTTAATCAATAGGTCCAAGGTTCGAATCCTTGACGGCCCACCAGACAGAAGCCACCAAGCAAGCGCCTGGTGGCTTTTTTCTTGCCTACGATTCCTGCGTTGGTTGCAAGCGACGAAGGTTCACTGGAGTAGAGCCCCCTTGAGTCAAGGGGGCGCGCCGAAGGCGCGGGGATCTGGCGGGCTGATAAGAGGGGCCCGCGTTTCGCGCAGCGACGCGTGGGGCGGCAGCGCGCATGCGCGGCCGCGTACCCCACCAGACAGAAGCCACCAAGCAAGCGCCTGGTGGCTTTTTTCTTGTCTACGATTCCTGCGTTGGTTGCAAGCGACGAAGGTTCACTGGAGTAGAGCCCCCTTGAGTCAAGGGGGCGCGCCGAAGGCGCGGGGATCTGGCGGGCTGATAAGAGGGGCCCGCGTTTCGCGCAGCGACGCGTGGGGCGGCAGCGCGCATGCGCGGCCGCGTACCCCACCAGACAGAAGCCACCAAGCAAGCGCTTGGTGGCTTTTTTCTTGCCAGCGCTAGGGGAACTCAGCCTGCCAGCGCGAGGGGGATGGCAGGCATCGCGAACACGAAGCGGGTTCCGTGCGCGGCATCGGATTCCACCGACAGCGTGCCGTTGTGTGCCTTGGCGATTTCCGCGGCGATATACAGCCCCAGTCCGAGGCCGGGACGCGGCTGGTCACCGGCCTCGCGCGAGAACGGAGTAAACAGCTTGCCCAGCTTGTCCGGGGCGATCACCCCGCCGTTATGCACCTGCAGCACCAATCCGTTGGCGTCGGTTTCGATATCCAGCGTGATCGGCTGGTCCGGTGCGCCATGCACGGCCGCATTGGTCAGCAGGTTCGCCAGCAGCTGCGACAGACGGTCGGCATCACACAGCAGCGGTGCATCCGCGGCGATCGTTGTGATGATGTCGCTGCGCCTGGTCGCGCCGGCGACCTCGTGCACCACCTGCATCAGCTGCGCGGCCACGTTGGCATCGTAGGTGAGCGCCACCGGGATGCCGCCACCGAGCCGGCCGCGGGCGAAATCCAGTACGTCCCTCACCAGTCCGTCAATGCGGGTGATGCTGTCACGTACGCGGGTCAGCAGCATGCCGCCGCGTGCGGTATGCGGTTCGAACTCCAGCATCTCGGTCGCCATGCTGGCCGCCTGCAGCGGGCTGCGCAGGTCGTGGCCGAGCACCGCGATGAACTGGTCGCGCAGCACGGCGGTGTCGTTGGCCGCCGACAGATCGGCCACCGCCTGCTGCAGCCGCTGTTCGGTGTGCAGGTAGTTGCCGATCAGTTCGGCGAACAGTTCCAGCGACCGCACCACCTGGACCTCGTCGAATGTCGCCGGCGCCGAATCGATCGCGCACAGGGTGCCGAAGAAGCTGCCGTCGGGACGGAAGATCGGCACCGATACGTAGCTTTCCAGCCCGTACAGGCGCGGGGTGTGGTGGCTGGCGTAGTGCGGATGCTCGCTGGCATGTCCGAAAATCACCGGCTGTGGGGCCTGGCGGATCTCGTTGCAGATCGTCGTTTCCAGCACCAGCTGCCCGCCCACGCCGAGGCCGAAGCCCAGCGTGTCGTAGGTGGCGCAGGCGACCCAGTGGCTGTCGGTGACCCGGGCCACGGCGGCGAAGCGCGAGCCGGTGATGTGGGCCACGGTTTCCAGGATCCGCGGCACCGCCGCGATGGCGCCGATGTGGGCGATGTCCTGGGCGATGTCTGCGCCCAGCGGGGCGTCGGCCGGCTGCTGCATGCGGTGCTCGCCTCCTCGGCGGGCGGGTTCATGGCGGGCATCATGGGAGGTGAAGCGTGCCGGCCTGTGCAACCCATTCTAGGCCAAGCGGTGGCAGCGTATCGCACCCGCCCTACCCAAGACCGCCCCGCGCCTGCGACAATACCCGGCTAGACCAGCGAAAGTGGCGGAATTGGTAGACGCCCTGGATTTAGGTTCCAGTGCCTTAACCGGCGTGGGGGTTCGAGTCCCCCCTTTCGCACCATGGTCCGGCCACCCCCGCCAGCCGCGCGTTTCATGCGCGCGCCCGCCTGACCGACCCCCGCTGGCAGTGCCGCCCGTTATCGTCCAAACTAAAGGGCTGCGGCGGGCATGCGTGTCAACGCCGTCGCGTCCGAACAACCGTTTCGTCCATCACATCGAACCGGGGGCCAGCAGGGCCGCCGGTGGCAGGAGTCAACATGCAAGCTTCGATCGAATCCACCGGCAACCTGGAACGCCGCCTGAGCTTCTCGCTGCCGGAAGATCGCCTCAACACCCATATCAGTGGGCGTCTGGGCGAAATCGCCCGCACCACGCGCATCAAGGGTTTCCGCCCGGGCAAGGTGCCGGCCAAGGTGATCGAGCAGCGCTTCGGCGCGCAGGTCCGTGGCGAAGCCGTCGACGGCCTGCTGCGCGAAACCTTCGACGCGGCCATCCGCGAACACGCCCTGCGCGTGGTCGGCAGCCCGCGCATCGACAAGGGTGAGCAGGGCGAACTGTCGTTTGTGGCCACCGTCGAGCTGGTGCCGGAGTTCGGCGAAATCGACGTTGCCAAGCTGAACGTGGTCCGCCACGTGGCCGAAATCGGCGATGCCGACATCGACCAGATGATCGAAAACCTGCGCCAGCAGCGCCGTACCTGGGCCCCGGTCAGCCGTGGCGCGCAGGAAGGCGACCTGGTCGCGCTGGAAACCTTCTCCCAGGCGGGCGATGAGCGCCTGCCGGCCGAAGGTACCGAAAAGGGCACGATCGTCATCGGCCAGAACATGATGTTCGAAACCATTGAAAAGGGCCTGGTCGGCCTGGCCAAGGGTGAAGAAAAGACCCTGGACGTCGAGTTCCCGGCCGATTGGCGCGTTGAAGCGCTGGCCGGCAAGACCGTGCAGGTCACCGTCAAGGTCACCGAAGTGTCCGAAGAGTCGCTGCCAGAAGTGGACGACGCCTTCATCAAGAGCTTCGGCGTCAAGGCCGGCGACGTGGAGCAGTTCCGCAAGGGACATCCGCGCCAACCTGGAGCGCGAGCTCAAGGGCGCCCTGATGAACCGCCTGCGTCGCGAAGTCGGCGAGCAGCTGATTGCCGCTTACAGCTCGGTCGAACTGCCGCCGCGCCTGGTGGAAAACGAAGCCCGTGCGATGCTGGCCCAGCAGGTCGAGCAGATCCGTCGCAGCGGCCGTGATCCGGGCCAGGTGCCGGCCGACGCCCATGAAGGCTTCAAGGACGCGGCAGGCAAGCGCGTGCTGGTCGGCCTGCTGGTCGGCGAAGTGGCCCGCATCAACGACCTGAAGCTGGAGCCGAAGCGCCTGAATGAAACCATGCGCCTGATCGCTTCGACCTACGAAGAGCCGGAGCAGGTCATTGAGATGTACCGCAACGACCCCCAGCTCATGTCGGGTCTGCAGAACCGCGTGATGGAAGAGCAGGTGATCGACTGGATCGCCGAGCGCGCCCAGCACACCGAGGAAAAGCTGTCCTTCCAGGACGCGATCCGCGGCTGATTCCTGCAGAACACCACACCCCGCGCCCCAGGGCGCGGGGGCGTTCCCCCCAACACAGGTGCCTCACGATATGGACAACCGAACCAAAGCCCTCAATCTGGTTCCGATGGTGGTCGAGCAGACCGCCCGCGGCGAGCGCGCCTATGACATCTACTCGCGCCTGTTGAAGGAGCGCCTGATCTTCCTCGTGGGCCCGATCGACGATCACATGGCCAACGTGGTGGTGGCGCAGCTGCTGTTCCTGGAAGCGGAAAATCCGGAAAAGGACATCAGCATCTACATCAACTCGCCCGGTGGCGTGGTCACCGCCGGCATGGCGATCTACGACACCATGCAGTACATCAAGCCGGACGTGGCCACCATCTGTGTCGGCCAGGCCGCCTCGATGGGTGCCCTGCTGCTGGCATCGGGCGCGGCCGGCAAGCGTTATGCGCTGCCGAATTCGCGCGTGATGATCCACCAGCCGCTGGGTGGCTTCCAGGGCCAGGCGACCGATATCGACATCCACGCCCGCGAGATCCTGACCCTGCGTGCGCGCCTGAACGAGATCCTGGCCAAGCACACCGGCCAGTCGCTGGAAACGATCGCCCGCGACACCGAGCGCGATAATTTCAAGAGCGCCGTCGAAGCGCAGGCCTACGGGCTGGTCGATCAGGTCCTTGAACGTCGCCCGGAAGAGTCGATCCAGGCGGGTTGATTACAGCAAAGCAGTCGATTTTCCGACTGGACAAGCAGGGTCGGGCAGGGCTGGTGCCCTCTCGGCCCTGTGTTATTCTCGAATTGAACCCCCGTCGAACGGGTGGGGTAACCAGGTAAGCGAAGCATGAGCGAAGACCGACAAGGTCGTTCCACGGACAGCGGCAAGATCCTTTACTGCTCCTTCTGCGGCAAGAGCCAGCACGAGGTGCGCAAGCTCATTGCCGGTCCAAGCGTGTTCATCTGCGATGAATGCGTGGAGCTGTGCAACGACATCATCCGTGAAGAGCTCGAGGAAAAAGCGCAGTCGGCGCGCAGTTCGCTGCCCAAGCCGCGCGAGATCCTCGAAGTCCTGGACCAGTACGTGATCGGCCAGAAGCGCGCCAAGCGCACGCTTGCCGTGGCCGTGTACAACCATTACAAGCGCATCGAGAGCCGGCAGAAGAACGACGAGGTCGAACTGGCCAAGTCGAACATCCTGCTGGTCGGCCCGACCGGTTCGGGCAAGACGCTGCTGGCTGAAACCCTGGCCCGCCTGCTCAACGTGCCCTTCACCATGGCCGACGCCACCACGCTGACCGAAGCCGGTTACGTGGGCGAAGACGTGGAGAACATCATCCAGAAGCTGCTGCAGAAGTGCGACTACGACGTCGAGAAGGCACAGCAGGGCATCGTCTACATCGATGAAATCGACAAGATTTCGCGCAAGAGCGAGAACCCGTCGATTACCCGCGATGTGTCCGGCGAAGGTGTGCAGCAGGCCCTGTTGAAGCTGATCGAAGGCACCGTGGCCAGCGTTCCGCCGCAGGGTGGACGCAAGCACCCGCAGCAGGAATTCCTGCAGGTGGACACCAAGAACATCCTGTTCATCTGTGGCGGCGCGTTTGCCGGCCTGGACAAGGTGATCCAGCAGCGTTCCACCGAATCGGGCGGTATCGGTTTCGGTGCGAAGGTGAAGTCGTCCGAGCGCAAGCAGGAAATCGGCAAGCTGCTGGCCGAAGTGGAGCCGGAAGACCTGATCAAGTTCGGCCTGATTCCGGAATTCGTGGGCCGCCTGCCGGTGGTCGCGACCCTGGAAGAGCTGGACGAAGCGGCGCTGATCACCATCCTGACCGAGCCGAAGAACGCCATCACCAAGCAGTTCAAGAAGCTGTTCGAGATGGAGAACGTCGAGCTGGAGTTCCGTCCGGACGCGTTGGCCGCCATTGCCCGCAAGGCGCTGAAGCGCAAGACCGGTGCCCGTGGCCTGCGCACCATCGTGGAATCGGTGCTGCTGGACACCATGTACGAGCTCCCCTCGCAGGAGAACGTCAGCAAGGTGGTGGTGGATGAGTCGGTCATCGAACACAAGTCCGAACCGTACCTGATCTACCAGACCCCGCCAGCACCTGAACAGAAGGCCGCTGGCGCTGAATGATTCTTTCAATCGCTTGATTTGAAAGTATTTTTTAGCAGCGTCTTGCATCCTTGCGCCGATGGCCCCATAACGGGGCCATCGGCTTTTTTGTCTCTGGCCCCGCTGGAGCCGGAGAGGCGTATCCCCCCTTCCTGGAGCCCCCATGGCCCGTTCCCCAACTGAGACTCTCGACCTGCCGGTACTGCCGCTGCGTGACGTGGTGGTGTTCCCGCACATGGTCATCCCGCTGTTCGTCGGCCGTGACAAGTCCATGCATGCGCTGGAAAAGGCGATGGAAGCGGACAAGCGCATCCTGCTGCTGGCGCAGAAGTCGGCCGAGACCGACGATCCGCAGGAAGCCGACCTCTACCAGGTCGGTACCCTGGCGCAGGTGCTGCAGCTGCTGAAGCTGCCTGATGGCACCATCAAGGTGCTGGTGGAGGGTCTGTCGCGCGTACAGGTCAGCCAGGTCGGCGAGCGCGATGGCGCGCTGCAGGGCACCGCGGTGGAGATCCAGGCCGAAGACGGCCGCGAAGCGCGCGAGATCGAAGCGATCGCCCGTTCGCTGATGTCGCTGTTCGAACAGTACGTCAAGACCAACCGCAAGCTGCCGCCGGAGCTGCTGCAGACCTTGGCCGGCATCGAAGAGCCCGCGCGCCTGGCCGACACCATTGCCGCGCACATCAGCGTGCGCCTGGCCGACAAGCAGCGCCTGCTGGAAGTGCTGCCGGTAGGCGAGCGCCTGGAGATGCTGGTGGGCCTGGTCGATGGCGAAATCGACGTGCAGCAGATGGAAAAGCGCATCCGCGGCCGCGTCAAGTCGCAGATGGAAAAGAGCCAGCGCGAGTACTACCTCAACGAACAGATGAAGGCCATCCAGAAAGAACTGGGTGACCTGGACGACGCGCCGGGCGAGCTGGAAGAGCTGGCCCGCAAGATCGCCGAAGCCGGCATGCCCAAGCCGGTGGAAACCAAGGCCAAGGCCGAACTGACCAAGCTCAAGCAGATGTCGCCGATGTCCGCCGAGGCGGCCGTGGTGCGCAACTACCTGGACTGGATCCTGGGCGTGCCGTGGAAGAAGCGCACCAAGGTGCGCAAGGACCTGAAAGTCGCCCAGGACACCCTGGACGCCGACCATTACGGTCTGGAAAAGGTCAAGGACCGCATCCTGGAGTACCTGGCGGTGCAGTCGCGGGTGAAGCAGATGAAGGGCCCGATCCTGTGCCTGGTCGGGCCGCCGGGCGTGGGCAAGACCTCGCTGGGCCAGTCCATCGCCAAGGCGACCAACCGCAAGTTCGTGCGCATGAGCCTGGGCGGCGTGCGCGACGAGGCCGAGATCCGTGGCCACCGTCGCACCTACGTCGGTTCGATGCCGGGCCGGATCGTGCAGAACCTCAACAAGGTGGGCAGCAAGAACGCGCTGTTCCTGCTGGATGAGATCGACAAGATGTCGATGGACTTCCGCGGCGATCCGTCGTCGGCGCTGCTGGAAGTGCTGGACCCGGAGCAGAACAACTCCTTCAACGACCACTACCTGGAAGTGGACCTGGACCTGTCCGAAGTCATGTTCGTGGCCACGTCCAATTCGCTGAACATTCCCGGCCCGTTGCTGGACCGCATGGAAGTCATCCGCATCCCCGGCTATACCGAGGATGAGAAGCTCAACATCGCCATGCGCTACCTGGTGCCCAAGCAGATCAAGGCGGCCGGCCTGAAGCCGGAAGAGCTGGAAATCGACGGTGCGGCGATCCAGGACATCGTGCGCTACTACACGCGCGAATCCGGCGTGCGCAGTCTGGAGCGCGAAATCGCCAAGATCTGCCGCAAGGTGGTCAAGGAGATCGCGCTGGCCGGTCCGGCCGGCCTGCCCAAGCCGAAGGCGGTGAAGGGGAAGAAGGCGAAGAAGGGCGCGCTGGTGCTGGTGGACGGCAGCAACGTGGACAAGTACCTGGGCGTGCGTCGCTTCGACTTCGGCCGCGCCGAAGAAGAAAACGAGATCGGCCTGGTGACGGGCCTGGCATGGACCGAGGTCGGCGGCGACCTGCTGCAGATCGAGTCCACCCTGGTGCCGGGCAAGGGCCAGCTGATCCTGACCGGCCAGCTGGGCAACGTCATGAAGGAGTCCGCTTCGGCCGCGCTGTCGGTGGTGCGCTCGCGTGCGGTGCAGTTCGGTATCGATGCCGCCTTCCTGCAGAAGCAGGACGTGCACGTGCACGTGCCCGATGGTGCCACGCCCAAGGATGGCCCCAGCGCCGGCGCGGCGATGGTCACCTCGCTGGTGTCCATCCTGACCAAGGTGCCGGTGCGCGCCGATGTGGCGATGACCGGCGAGATCACCCTGCGCGGTCGCGTCACGGCCATTGGCGGCTTGAAGGAAAAGCTGCTGGCGGCACTGCGTGGCGGTATCCGCACGGTCATCATCCCGGAAGAGAACCGCAAGGATCTGGCCGACATCCCGGCCAACGTCACGCGTGATATCGACATCATCCCGGTGAAGTACATCGAGCAGGTGCTCGACCTGGCGCTGGAGCGTCCGCTGACGCCGAAGAAGGCGCGTAAGACTGCGCAGCGCGTCACTGTTCGCAGCAAGGCCAAGACACCTTCCGCCACGCGCGTCAAGCACTGAAGCGCGTACCGCAAACGGCCGAAACCCGCGTCATTGCTGGGTTTTCGGCTTGCGCGGGTGTAGGGCCACTGGTATAAAAGCAGCACTCGCGAATCAGCTGCATCCAATTCGCTGAACCGATCCAATTTGCCGTCGTGCATGCTGCAATGAACGATGGCGTCCCTGGCTAATCCGCGGGTCCCCCGCAATAAGGAGCTGTAGAGAATGAACAAGACCGAATTGATCGACGCCGTTGCCGAGACCGCTGACCTGACCAAGGCAGAGTCCGCTCGCGCTGTCGATGCCGTCGTTGCTGCCGTCACCAAGGCACTGAAGAGCGGTGATGCTGTGACGCTGGTCGGCTTTGGCACCTTCCAGGTCCGTGACCGCGCTGCCCGCACCGGCCGCAACCCGAAGACCGGCGACACCATCGCGATCGCTGCTTCGAAGAATCCGTCGTTCAAGGCTGGTAAGGCCCTGAAGGATGCTGTAAACTAAGCGGCTCGCTGGGGTGCTTAGCTCAGCGGTAGAGCGTCTCCTTTACACGGAGAGGGTCGGGGGTTCGAAACCCTCAGCACCCACCACAGCACCGCGGTAAAGTTTGAAATGTGGAGCGGTAGTTCAGCTGGTTAGAATGCTGGCCTGTCACGCCGGAGGTCGCGGGTTCGAGTCCCGTCCGCTCCGCCATTTTCAACGAGGCCTCCGGGTTCACCCTGGGGGCTTTGTTTTCTCCACCGCTTCGGCGGAAGGGAAGACAAAAAGTTTTGCAGCACGGAGCGGTAGTTCAGCTGGTTAGAATGCTGGCCTGTCACGCCGGAGGTCGCGGGTTCGAGTCCCGTCCGCTCCGCCACTGCAGATTTGGTAACACCTTGTGAAAAACTTCTAAAAAAAGTGTTCATGAGGCTGGGCAATCAAACGATCTTCGGATAGAATGAGCGCCTGCAAAGTTTCAACGCGGAGCGGTAGTTCAGCTGGTTAGAATGCTGGCCTGTCACGCCGGAGGTCGCGGGTTCGAGTCCCGTCCGCTCCGCCACGATTGAAGAGCCCCTGGTGAAAACCAGGGGCTTTTTTTATGCCTTGCCTATGGCCGCGCCGCGCCCCGCGTGGCACCTGCTTTGGAGCCTGCGCCTGAAGCGGGTTACACTGCGCGGCTCGCCACCAAGGCCATGATTTTTCCCATGCTGCAGAAACTTCGCGACAAGACCTCGGGCTGGATCGTCACCGTGATCCTGGGGCTGCTGATGATCCCGTTCCTGTTCGTCATCGATAGCAGCTACCTCGGTGGCGTCGGTGCGCAGAACGTGGCCAAAGTATCGGCACCGCCGTCCTGGTGGTCCTCGGCACCGTCCTGGTGGCCGGCCCGCCTGCTGTGGAAGCACCACGAAATCACGTCGCAGGAATTCCGCGAGCGCTTCGAGCAGGAGCGCGCCCGCGTGCGCCAGCAGCAGGGTGAAGACTTCGATCCGCGCGCCTTTGAAAGCGCCGAGAACAAGCTCGCCGTGCTCGACCAGCTGATCGACGAACAGGTCGTGCGCCTGGCTGGCGAACAGTCCGGCGTGGTGATCGGCGATGCCGCCGTGCGCGAATACATCGCCACCATCCCGGCTTTCCTTGGCCCCGATGGCAAGTTCAACGGCGACCAGTACCGCATCGCGCTGGCCAGCGGCAATCCGCCGCGCACCCCGGCGATGTTCGAACAGCTGGTGCGCACCAGCCTGCAGCAGTCGATCATTCCCAGCGCGCTGCAGAACTCCGGCTTCGTCACCGAAGCCGAGACCGAGCGCCTGCTCAAGCTGCTGGGTGAAACCCGCGACGTCGAAATCGCCATGCTGCCCGAGCAGCCGGCCGACACCACACCGGTCACCGATGCGCAGATCAAGCAGTGGTATGACGCGCACACCAAGGACTTCCGCCAGGCCGAGTCGGTCAAGCTGGAATACGTGGAAATCAACGGCGCCACGCTGCCGGCACCGGCCGCGCCGGACGAAGCCAGCCTGCGCAAGCGCTACGACGAAGAGAAGGCACGCTTCGCCACGCCGGAACAGCGCCTGACCTCGCACATCCTGATCAGCACCGGCGACGGCGCTGAAGCCAAGGCGGCCAAGCTGGCTGCCGAAGCCAAGGCGGCAGGCGCCGACTTCGCCGCGCTGGCCAAGGCCAACTCCGATGACACCGGGTCCAAGGAGCAGGGCGGCGATCTCGGTTGGGTCGATCGCGGTGCGATGGTCAAGCCGTTCGAAGATGCCGTGTTCGCGGCCAAGGCCGGCGACATCATCGGCCCGGTCAAGACCGACTTCGGCTACCACGTGATCCAGGTTCGCGAAGTGCGCGGTGGTGAAGGACGTTCGTTCGAAGACGTGCGCGACCAGCTGATGGCCGAGCAGACCAAGGCCGATGGCGAGCGCGGTTACACCGAGCTGGCCGGCCGCGTGGTCGATGCGACCAACAAGAGCCCCAGCGACCTGGCCGCTGCCGCCAAGGCGGTGAACCTGCCGCTGCAGACCGTCGGTCCGTTCACCCGCCAGGATGCCACCGGCATCGCCGCCAACCCGGCCGTGCTGCGTGCTGCGTTCTCCGACATCCTGGTGCAGGACGGCACCTCCAGCGATCCGATCGCGCTGGACGACTCGGGTAACCACAGCGTGGTGATCCGCGTGGCCGAACATACCCCGGAGCAGGCCATCCCGCTGGAAAAGGCGCGCGAGCAGGTGATCGCCGCCGTGCACGCCGACCGCACCCGCCAGGCCGCCGAGAAGGCCGCCGATGCACTGCTGGCCAAGCTGAAGGGCGGCCAGACGCTGCAGGCGCTTGCTGAAAGCGAGAAGCTGCAGGTCAGCCCGATGCCGGGCCTGCCGCGCACCCAGCCGGTACCGACCGCGGAGATCAACCGCGCGGTGTTCGGTGCGGCGCTGCCGGCCGAAGGCAAGCCGAGCTACGGCAAGGTGGACGTGCAGGGTCGTGCGGTGGTGTTCGCGGTGACCAAGGTCACCCCGGGCGACGTCAAGGAAGTCACCGCCGAACAGCGCCAGCAGCTCAAGCAGCAGCTGAGCCAGATCGACGGCATGGCCGCGGCCGACGCCTTCGTCAAGTCGACCCGCAAGCGTTTCGTCGTACAGACCACCGAAGCCAACCTGTAAGGGTTGGCCGCGGCGGCAAACAAAAAGCCCGGCACTGCCGGGCTTTTTGTTGCGCGTTCCATCGGTAGCGCCAAGCCATGCCCGGCGTTGATGCCTGATGCAACGGCCCGCTGCGCTCGCCGACCGTGGGTCGGCGCTACCGAAGCACCTTGCCGACCGGTAGCGCCGAGCCATGCCCGGCGTTGATGCCTGATGCAACGGCCCGCTGCGCTCGCCGACCATGGGTCGGCGCTACCGAAGCACATTGCCGACCGGTAGGACCGAGCCATGCCCGGCGTTGATGCCTGATGCAACGGCCCGCTGCGCTCGCCGACCATGGGTCGGCGCTACCGAAGCACCTTGCCGACCGGTAGCGCCGAGCCATGCTCGGCGGACACCGAAGCACGTTGACGATCAGTCTTCGACGCGCAGCACCGCGCCGGGCTTCAGCACGGCCTTGCCGCTGAGCCCGTTCAGGCTGAGCAGCGCCTTGACCGGCATGCCGTAGCGGCGTGCGATGGTCCACGGCGATTCGCCGTTGCGCACGGTATGGCGGCGGTTGCGCGGGCGGTCTGCCGCGCTGACCACGCTGCGTGCTGCGGCCGGCGCCGGCTGGGCTGATGCAACGGCGACGGCTGGCATCGCAGCCTCATCCAGGCTGGCCACCATCGCCGACGCATCCACGGCAGGCGTGTTGACCGGTGCCAGCAGGCGCACCGGGGCGCTCTGCGGACGGCCACGGCCGCTGGCGGCCGGGTTCAGTCGGGCAATCCGCGCCGGGTCCAGCGAACGCTGGGCCGCCCATTGCTGCACGCTGGTGCCGGCCGGGAGGGTGTGGCTCTTCAGCACCGGCACGGTGCGGTCCAGCGAGGCCATCACCGACGGCTGCTCTTCCGCGTTTTCCAGCACGCAGGCCAGGGCATGCAGTTTTTCAACATAGGCGTGGGTGACCGGCGAAAGGCCCGGCAGCTCCGCCGGCACCGCGTTGGTGGCATTCATGCCGGCCTTGCGCAGGCCCTGCAGCACACGGTATTCGCCGGCGTTGTAGGCCATGGTGGCCAGGCGCCAGTCGCCGCCGAACATCCCGTGCAGGGTCTTCAGGTAGCGCACCGCGGCCTGGGTGGAATCCACCGCCGACAGACGGCCGTCATAGCCTTCGCTCATGGGCACGCGGTGGTTGCGCGCGGTAGTGGCAATGAACTGCCACAGGCCGGCCGGACCGGCCGCGCTGCGTGCGCTCGGGCGGTAGCCGCTTTCCACGAACGGAATCAGGGCGAACTCGGTGGGCAGGCTGGCTTTGCGCAGTTCTTCCACCACGTAGCCGAACAGCACCAGCGCATCATCGTTCTGGTTGGCCAGCCGGGCCGGCGCATGGGCGAACTGTTTCTGCCAGCGCGGGCTGGTGGCCTCCGCATCGCAGGTCGGTTCAGCCAGGCCTTCGCGGAAGCTGGCGAAGATGTCCTGGCCGTTGCGCACGCTGGGGGCGGGAAGGGTCGCTGCATCCAGCGGCAAGGCGGCGGCGCCGGCCAGGTTCTGGGTCAGGCCCGCACCCAAAGACTGCGCGTTGGCGGTTCCGGCAAGCCCCAGCATGATCCCCAGGGCGAGCGATGTACTTCGGCGCCTCATGCGCGAAAGCCGTCTTTCCAGTGCCGAAGTCCGGCCATCACCTCGACATCGTCGGTGATCTCCCGCCCCAGATGAGCCGACACCGCCGCACGGATGGGCGCGGTGTGGGTACGCAGGAACGGATTGCTTCGTAATTCGTCTGCCAACAGCACGGGCAGGGTAGAGCGGTCATCGCGGCGCATGGCCAGTGCCTCCTCATGGCGCTGCCTCAGGGCAGCGTTGGCGGGGTCGACATGCCGCGCGAAGACGGCATTTGACACGGTGTATTCGTGGGCACAGCAGACAAGCAGCTGGGCCGGCAGGGACGCCAGGCTGCGCATGGTGGCGAGCAGCTGGGACGGCGTACCTTCGAACAGGCGCCCACAGCCCAGGCTGAACAATGCATCTCCACTGAAAAGGTGTTCATCAGTGTGAAACGCGACATGGCTGAGGGTGTGCCCGGGCACGGATACTACGTGGAACGTCCGCCCCACTGCCTGAACGCGTTCACCATCGGCTACGCGCTCGGTCGCCATCGGAATGCG
The DNA here is from genome assembly GCF_031453215.1 of Stenotrophomonas sp. SORGH_AS_0321. Taxonomy (NCBI): domain Bacteria; kingdom Pseudomonadati; phylum Pseudomonadota; class Gammaproteobacteria; order Lysobacterales; family Lysobacteraceae; genus Stenotrophomonas; species Stenotrophomonas sp. SORGH_AS_0321. The sequence goes on along the minus strand of NZ_JAVIZG010000001.1, from coordinate 3,172,655 downwards.
CGGTTCCTCTGGCGCAATCACCCTGATGCCGGGAAAACGCGCCTGCAGCGCGCCCACACCGCCGATGTGGTCGTCGTGGTGATGGGTGAGCAGGATTGCCTGCGGCCGCAGTCCGGCCTCGACCGCAGCCAGCACCGGCGCGGCATCGCCGGGATCGACGACCACGGCCGCGCCGTCGTCGCCGGCCAGGCACCAGATGTAATTGTCCGTCAATGCGGGCAGGGCAGTGAGTCGCATAGAATCGGACCATGCCCGCGCTGCAGAGCCTCCGTCAAGCGACACCCGAAACGTGGTTCGACAGCGAACCGGCGCAGCTGCTGTATCAGCTGGAGCAGCAGTTGCTGCTGCCGCAGCTGGCCGGACTGCCCGCGCAGCCGTGGTTGTGGATCAGCCCCAGCCCGCGCTGGCTGCAGGGCGCGGCGCTGGGCGGGCGTGGCCTGCGGCTGTACCGCGACGGCACCGGGTATGCCGGTGAAGCGCGCTGCGCGCTGCCGTTGCCGCTGCCCAATGAAAGCGTCCACGCCATCGTGCTGCAGCACGTGACTGCCGCCGATGCGGCGCTGCTGCTGGCCGAGTGTGATCGCGTGCTGATGCCCGGCGGCAAGCTGTTCCTGAGCAGCCTCAACCCGTTCAGCCCCTACCGCACCCAATGGCGGCGGCATGGCATGGTGGTGCGCACCCCGCAGCGCCTGCGCCAGCTGCTGGAGCAGGTCGGCCTGGAATGCGGGCCCACCCGTTACATCGGCCCGCTGTGGCCGTCCGGCGCGGGCGGCGGCACAATGGCGCCGCTGCGCGCGGCGTGTCTGTTCAGCGCCGAAAAGCGCACGTTTGCCTTGCCGGGGCCCACGCCCCTGAAGGTACGCTGGCAGGGGCCGATCGCCACCCCCGGCATGATCCGTTCGATCCTGGAAACGCATGAAAACCATTGAAGTACACACCGACGGCTCCTGCCTCGGTAACCCTGGCCCGGGCGGCTGGGCGGCCCTGCTGCGCTACAAGGCGCACGAACGCGAACTGAGCGGCGGCGAGCCCAACACCACCAACAACCGGATGGAGCTGATGGCCGCCATCTCCGGCCTGGAAGCGCTGAGCGAACCCTGCCAGATCGTGCTCTTCACCGATTCGCAGTACGTGCGCCAGGGCCTGACCGAATGGCTGCCCGGCTGGATCCGCAAGAACTGGAAGACCGCCGGCGGTTCGCCGGTGAAGAACCGCGAACTGTGGGAGCGCCTGCACGCGGCGACCCTGCGCCACCAGATCGACTGGCGCTGGGTGAAGGGCCACTCCGGCGACCCGGACAACGAACGCGTGGACGTGCTGGCGCGTGAAGCGGCCACCCGGGTGCGCGACACCGGCATGGCGGTAAACTGAGCCCATGCGTCAGATCATCCTGGATACCGAAACCACTGGCCTGGCCTGGCAGAAGGGCAACCGCGTCGTTGAAATCGGCTGCGTGGAGCTGTTCAAGCGCCGCCCCAGTGGCAACCATTACCACCAATATCTCAAGCCGGACGTCGACTTCGAACCCGGCGCGCAGGAAGTCACCGGGCTGACCCTGGATTTCCTGGCCGACAAGCCGGACTTCGCGCAGGTGGCCGAAGCCTTCCTGGCCTTCATCGACGGCGCCGAGCTGATCATCCACAACGCGGCCTTCGACCTGGGCTTCCTGGACAACGAACTGTCCAAGCTGGGGCCGCAGTTCGGCAAGATCACCGACCGCTGCACCGTGGTGGATACGCTGGCGCTGGCGCGCGAGCGTTTCCCCGGCCAGCGCAATTCGCTGGATGCGCTGTGCAAGCGGCTGGGCGTGGACAATTCGCACCGCCAGCTGCACGGCGCGCTGCTCGATGCGCAGATCCTCGGCGATGTGTACATCGCGCTGACCTCCGGCCAGGACGACCTTGGTTTCGACCTGGGCGAAGAGGGCAGTGCGGCGGCGCTGGCGCTGGCAGGGTTCGACCCGGCCAAGCTGCTGCCGCGCCCGCGCGTGCAGGCCACCGCATCGGAACTGGAAGCCCACGCCGCGCGCCTGGAGCGCCTGCGCAAGAAGGCCGGCCACGCCCTGTGGGATGGCCCGAAGCAGGAAGAGGCCGCCGTCGCCTGACGCCCGGCGTCGGCACTGCCTGTCGCTGACCACTGCCTCAGTGGCAGCGCACCAGCACCACGGTGATGTTGTCCGACCCGCCGCCATCCAGTGCGGCGGCCACCAGCGAATCCACGCATTCCTGCGCGCTGGTGTCATCGAAGGCCAGCGTGCGGGAAATCCCGCTGTCGTCCAGCTCTTCGGTGAGCCCGTCGCTGCACAGCAGCAGCTGCATGCCCGGGCGCAGCTCGCCGGCGGTGGTGGCCACGTTCAGATGCGCCGGATCGGTCACCCCCAATGCCTGGGTGACCACGTTGCGATGCGGGTGCGCGCGCGCCTGTTCCGGGGTCAGGTTGCCCTGGGCCAGCATCTCCTGCACCACGCTGTGGTCCTGGCTGAGCTGGGCCAGCTGCCCGTCGCGCCACAGGTAGGCCCGGCTGTCTCCGACCCACGCCACTTCGTAGCGGTTGCCCTGCACGCGGGCGGCCACCACGGTGGTGCCCATCGGCAGGGTGTCGTTGCGGCGGCGCGAGGCACGGATGATCTCCTCGTCCGCGGTGCGGATGGCCTGGGCCAGGGGCGCGCCGCGGCGGATCTCGCGCACGATGGTTTCGCGTGCCAGCGCACTGGCCACCTCGCCACAGGCGTGTCCGCCCATGCCATCGGCGACCAGCCACAGTGCCAGCTCACCGTCCCCGTAGTAGGTGTCTTCGTTCAGCGCGCGGCGCAGGCCGGGGTGGGTCAGGTGTCCGAATTCGATCATGGGGGAGCGCGCAGGAAAGGGGGATGCAGCAGGGAGAACGCCATCATCGCGGTGGGGCGGACATCCGACAAGCCGCGAAGTCAGCGCAGTTTCACTTTCTTGCTGGTGATGGCTTGTGAATATCCGCGCATCCTCGTATCATGCGCGTCCCCGGTACGCCGGGGGAACCGGAGAGGTGGCAGAGCGGTTGAATGTACCTGACTCGAAATCAGGCAGGCGTTTATAGCGCCTCGGGGGTTCGAATCCCCCCCTCTCCGCCAGACAAAAAGAAAAGGGCCACCCAACGGGTGGCCCTTTTCTTTTTTGCCTGGCCGAGCGGGGCAGGAGAGACCCCCCGCGGGGTTCGACGGTTCTGCAGGAGCAGAACCGGACAGCCGCAGGCTGGCCCCGTAGCGCAGCGCAGGGGCTGGGTGCACGGATGCACCCAGCAATCCCCCCCTCTCCGCCAGACAAAAAGAAAAGGGCCACCCAACGGGTGGCCCTTTTCTTTTTTGCCTGGCCGAGAGCGGGCAGGAGAGACCCCCGCGGGGTTCGACGGTTCTGCAGGAGCAGAACCGGACAGCCGAAGGCTGGCCCCGTAGCGCAGCGCAGGGGCTGGGTGCACGGATGCACCCAGCAATCCCCCCCTGCCGCGCGTAGCGCAGCGCCCTGCATTTACCAGCCCACCATCCCCCGCGCGCTATCATCTCCCTCTGCTTCCAGAGAGTGCTCCCATGACCGCTGAAATCCTCGTCCCCGTCGCCTTCGGCGAACTGCTCGACAAGATCTCCATCCTGCAGATCAAGTCCGAGCGCATCAGTGACGAGGCCAAGCTGACCAACGTGCGCACCGAGCTCTCCGCGCTGGAAAAGACCTGGATGGCCCACCCGGCCGGCGGCAAGGACGTGGCCCAGCTGCGTGCCGAGCTGAAGGCCGTCAACGAAGAGCTGTGGGACATCGAAGACAACATCCGCCTGCAGGACAAGGCCGGTGACTTCGGTGATGCCTTCGTCGCGCTGGCGCGCAGCGTCTACCTGCGCAACGACGAACGCGCGCGCATCAAGAAGGCGATCAACCTCGCGCTGGGTTCGGCGTATGTGGAAGAGAAGTCATACAAAGACTACCGCGCTGGCTGACAGCCCGGGTAGTGACGGCCGCTGGCCGTCATGCTTCAAGATTGACGGGTAGTGACGGCCGCTGGCCGTCATGCTTCCAGGGTGACGGCCAGCGGCCGTCACTACCGGGCCGTCACTGCCGGTCGGCGGCGTAGCGTTCGAACGCAGCGATACCGTCCTCCACGGTGATCAGTTCCATCACGTCGTCGAACTCGATCTTGGTACCCCATTTCAGCGCGCTGGCCGGCTTGCCCAGGTACTTGCGCGCCGCATCGTCATAGCGGTCCACGCAGTAGCGGCGGTCCGAATACGGCCCACTGCGGTGCGGATTGCTGGCCGCGTGCAGGCCCAGTACCTTGGTGCCCATCGCGTTGGCGATGTGCATCGGCCCGGAATCCGGGGTCATCACCAGCGCCGCGCGGGCCAGCAGGGCCGGCAACTGCTTCAGCGTGTCCTTGCCGACCAGGTCCAGCGCCGGCTGCACCAGCTGGGCCTGGATGGCGTCGGCGGTGCGCCGTTCCAGTTCGCTCCGGCCGCCGCACAGCACCACCCGCCACCCGCGCGCGCTGGCGTGGTTGGCTACCGCGGCGTAGCGCTCGGCATACCAGTTGCGGCGCTCATGGCTGGAACACGGGGAGATCATCAGCACCGGCCGCCCATCGTCCTGCCACTGCGCCTGCGCCCAGGCATGCGCCTGGTCCGGTACCGCCAGGTCCCAGCTGACCTCGGTCTGGGTCAGGCCCAGCGGCTCGCAGAAGCTGCCGATGGCATCCAGCACATGGATGCCGGGGCGGTCCGGGATGCGTTCGTTGATGAACAGCCCATGCAGATCCTTGGAGCGGCTGCGGTCATAACCGATCCGGCGACGGGCGGGTATGAAGGCCGACAATACGTTGGCCCGGAACGCCACCTGCATCTGCAGCAGGGCATCGAAGCGCTCGGCCGGAAGCTCCGCGCGCAGGGCCTTCATGCCCGCCAGCCCGGTCTTCTTGTCGTAGGCGTGGAAGGTCACTCCGGGCAGCCCGTCCAGCAGTTTCAAGCCGACCTTGTCGATCACCCAGTGGATCGGGATGCCCGGCCGCGCGGCCTGCAGCGTGCGTACCAGCGGCACAACATGGGTCACGTCGCCCAGCGCGGACAAACGCAAAAGGCACAGGGAAGGGGACGGTGATGCCATGGTGTTGTTAGACTCGAAGGAATGGTCGCATTCGACGCCAATGAAGCGCTGACGCCTTGCCGTGATGGTCGCGGGATGGGTGCCATTCTGTTCGACCGCGAACGGCTGCGGCAAGCCGACGCCAGTCTGTTCTCGCCCCAGCACTGGGGAGAGCGGGCGCGGCCGGTGGGCGAGGGCGGCCGCGGCAGTGCCTGGTTCATCGACGCGCCGTTCGGCCCCAGCGTGCTGCGGCACTACCTGCGCGGTGGCCTGGTGGCCAAGCTGAGCCGCGACAGGTACCTGTGGCGCGGCTCGCAGCACACCCGCAGCTTCGCCGAATTCCGGCTGATGCGCGCCCTGCGTGAACTCAAGCTGCCGGTGCCACGGCCCATCGCTGCGTATTACATGCGCGAAGGCCTGCGTTACCGCTGCGCGATCCTGATGGAGCGCATCGAAGACGTCCGCTCGCTGGCCGACCGTGCCCTGGTCGCCGGTCGCGGCGCGCCGTGGGAAGAAACCGGCCGCCTGATTGCGCGCTTCCATCGCGCCGGGCTGGACCACGCCGACCTCAACGCGCACAACATCCTGTTCGATGGCAACGGGCATGGTTGGCTGATCGACTTCGATCGGGGCGTGCAGCGCATCCCGGCGACCGCCTGGCGCGAGCGCAATCTCAAGCGCCTGCTGCGTTCACTGCTGAAACTGCGCGGCGAGCGCAGCACCGATGACGTGGAAAAAGATTTCGCCCGCCTGCGCCGTGCCTACGACCTGGCGTGGAACCGGGGAACCTGATGGACTGGTCGCTGCGTTTCCTCGGCGTCGGCAATGCCTCGGCGGTGGAGCTGGGTTCGCCGATGTCGGTGATCGAACGCGATGGCCGGCCGTGGCTGACCATCGACTGCGGCGGCGAAGGACTGACCGCGTTCCAGGCGCACTACGGCCACATGCCGCAGGCGCTGTTCGTCACCCATGTGCACCTGGACCACGTCGCAGGCTTCGAGCGCCTGTTCGTGGATACCTTCTTCAGCGCGCAGCGCCGCGGCAAGGTGCGGCTGTATGTGCCGGCGCCGGTAGTGCCGCTGCTGCACAAACGCATCGGCGATTACCCGAACGTGCTGGCCGAGGGTGGCGCCAACTTCTGGGATGCCTTCCAGCTGATCGTGGTCGGTGATGCGTTCTGGCACGAGGGGGTGCGGCTGGAGGTATTCCCCGCGCGCCACCACTGGCCGGAGACGGCCTATGGGCTGCGCCTGAAAGGCGCGCTGACCTGGAGCGGGGATACCCGCCCGATCCCGGAAATGCTCGCGCGCTTTGCCGATGACAACGAACTGATCGCCCATGACTGCGGGCTGCACGGCAACCCGTCGCACACCGGCGTGGATGACCTGGAGCGCGAATACAGCGCGGCACTGCAGGCGCGGATGATGCTCTACCACTACGCCAGCGTGGCCGACGGCGAAGCACTGCGCGCGCGCGGCCACCGCGTTGCGATGCCGGGCGAATGCGTGCCGCTGGCAGCGCCGACGGCGATGCAGGCGCCCTGACGCGCGCTACGAACAGGCAGCGCCGAGCCGTGCTCGGCGGCGGGATTTTTCCGGGATTGCGGGAACTGACGCAGGCCGCGCTTCGCGCTCGCCGGGCATGGCTATGCCGGTCTTCCTGACCGGCACCCTTCGGGCCGTCGCAAGCGACGTTGGCAGCGGCGCCTGCCGCAGCCTTCGGCGCTGCAAGGGTGGGGCTGAAAAGGTGGCGACCCCGCCGGCTGACCTCGGCGCCCGCGTCGATCGATACCGTTGCTGCCTTCCGGCCCTGGCGGGATTTTCGATCTAGCGTCGCGAGGGGCCGACGGGGCCACCATAGAGACGTGGTCACCTTGCTGGCGACCTGTCACGGCCATGGGCCGCAGCGCGAAGCGCCTGGAACCCGGTCCGGACTGCACATCGCTGGGCGACGGCAGGCGCGCATTCTAGCGCATGCGTGCCTGCGTTAGCCAGCACGCACTCAGCGATGTTCCCCTGCACCACGACAATGGATTGGCTGACTTCCGGCGCTGCGCCCCATGCCTACGCTTAACACGGTGCTCGCGCCTGTGTTCGATACGATACGTATCGTATGGGATGGTGTATGGTGGGATTCAACGAAGCCAAGCAACAGGTGATCCGAGACCTGCAGGCGGGCAACTTCTTGCACGAAGTCCGCCGCGACATCAGCAGCAAGAATCTGCTGCTGACCGGGCGTATCGGCGCCTCGGAACTAGCCGCAATTCTCAAGCGTGCGCGGGGGCAGGATCACCGCAGTTCGCCCCACCACAGGGATGCTGGCATCCGGGTGCACGAGATCCTCACCGGTGGCTGGTACGTGAAGTTCTACTTCCTTTCCGATACGACGTTCATCAGCGTTCACCGACAAGAGTCCACACGGCCATGAAGCTCTACCGCGAAGAAGGGGATCACAGGGAGGCCCTATGTCATCAGGACGGTCGGGTCACCGCGACCTTTGAATACCGTGACGTGCCGTTCTCTGATGGGCGCGCGATCGCGCGCGACATTCTGGTGGGGCGGTGCGACACCTGCGGTGATGTGATCCTTGTCCCGGCCCAGTCAACGCCGGCGGTGGCCAATGCGCGTTCGGCGCAGCAGTGCTCGTTCGAGGTCAACGTGCCATCAGTGTTCGTTGAAATGCTGGATGCCGCTGCCGCCCGCATCACGCCCCTGGCGACGCCTGACTTCCGCAAACGGTTGTTCTTCTTCTACGTAAACCGCTACGCGCACGGCCAGGAGACATCAGCCGGGCTCGCGACGCTGGCCAAACGATCGGCAGAGCTGGAGGCGGGCGGGCCGGCCAAGCGGTTGTCGATGAAGTTGAGTGCCTTCGCCAATGAGCGCATCGAGACGGTCCTGCAGCGCTCCTCGTTGACCAGGACCGAACTGATCAAATGCGTCGCATTGAAGGTGGGCGACGATATCGTCGCGCCGGAGCGACCACGGCACATAGGTCAGCTGACCGTGCTTGCCGACATCCTGTATGCCTGATCTGCATGAATCCGTTGTAACCACGGAAGGCCCCACGTGGGGCGGTGATCCTGCTGTTGCTAGAATCCACCCCGGAGGAACGGCCTCCCCCATACCGGGTTGAAATGTCCAGGACGGCCTGGCCCCTGCAAAGGAGGCCGCCATGGCCTGGATCTACCTTCTGTTCGCCGGCCTGCTGGAAATTGTCTGGGCCGTTTCGATGAAACAGTCCGAAGGCTTCAGCAAGCTCACCCCCACGCTCATCACGCTGGTTGGCATGGTTGCCAGCTTCTGGCTGCTGGCCGTGGCCATGCGCAGCCTGCCGCTGGGCACCGCGTATACCATCTGGACCGGCATCGGCGCGGTCGGTGCATTCGTGGTGGGCATCGTGTTCCTGGGCGAGCAGGTCAGTGCGATGCGCATCGGCGCGGCCGTGCTGATCGTGTGTGGACTGGTGCTGATGAAGCTGTCCAGCAGTTGATGCGCGACAAGGTGATGGCGGGGCGTCACGCGCTCCGCTTCACCACCGCGAGCAGGGTCAGCAGCAGTTCGTCGCAGGCCTGCGCCTTGCTGATATCGGCATCGGCTGCGGCCTGCGACAACGTATCGGCAGCGCCGAGCACCGCCCACATGCCGGCAGCCGCAACCCCTCCCGGGCCTGCGAAAGGAGCAAAAATGCGCTGGCATTTTTCGATGAACGCCTGCTGGTAGCGGCGCTTCACCGCCTGCAGCTCCGGTGAGCCGCCCAGCGCGGCGACGACCGCGGAGATTTCCTGTCCCTGGGTCAGCACGCACTCGACGTAGCTGGTGGCAACCACGCGCGCTTTTTCCGGCAGCGTGTCGCGCGCCGCATCGACGGCGGCATCGAACACAACTGTCTGCCTCACGTCGTAATCTTCGTACAGCGCGGCGAGCAGGCCATTGCGGGTGCCGAAGTGATCGTAGGCGACCGGCTTGGTGACGCCTGCCGCGTCGGCCAGCCGCGCCAAGGTCAGTTGGTCGGTGCCTTCTTCGCTGATCAGCGCCCACGCCACATCAAGCAGTTGGCGTGTGCGTTGTTCGCGCGGCAGGCGACGGCGCGCACTCGGCGTGGTGGCGGCAGGGTGCTTTGGCAACGACTCAGTCCTCGGGGTTGGCGATGCGGCGTCCAAGCGCAAAAGCGGTGTCCAGGTGCGCGGCCGGGAAGCCGGGATCCGATGCGAGCAGGCGCGTAGAACCGGCAACCGTCGCACCACAGTAGTCGAAAATGCCGTGGTCGATCTGGGTCGTCATGGCCTTGGCGTAACCGTGGCGTTCGATCATTCCCGCGTCGGCGCCGCCATTGGCGACCAGGTGTACCCGCAGGCGCTGCAGTTTCTTCAGCACCTTTCCGTCGGGACTCTCGTCGTAGGCCCAGCCGTTGGTGAAAACACGGTCGATCCAACCTTTCAGCAGCGCGGGGAACGACCACCAGTAAAGGGGGTAGACCAGCACCAGCGTATCGGCGCGGTCCAGCCGCTCATGTTCCCGGGCCACGTCATCGGGGGCGGCGGCCCGCTTTTCGAAATGGGCGATGTCGGCCATGTTGAACACCGGGTCGAAGCGTTCCGCGGACAGGTCTGCGATCTCGACGCTGGCGCTGGGATCGGCGTGCATGATGCCCTCTGCCACCCGCTTGGCAATGGCGTGGGTGAGAGCGTCCGGATTGGTGTGGGGAACCACGATGAGCGTATGCATGGATAGCCTTCAGTTAGTTACTGTAAGTAACTTACTATAAGTAGATATCAATGCCGCGACAGTCCCTCTGGTGGAACGCTGCCACCTCATCCGGTCCCGGTTTTGCGCGCAATAGGCCGGTAGCCCTGCCATTCCGGGCGCGGCGGCTTGCCGGATCCGTTGGGCCGCAGATGCACGTGCAGCTCGCCGAATGCGCCGAGGGCCAGGCAGTTGTCGACCTTGCGCAGATCATCCTTGTGCAGTTGCCGCGCGCCCTGCAGCAGGCTGCGCCGTGCCTTCGCCTTGGCGCCTGCGGCATCGGCTGCCACGAACAGGTCGAACGCATGCAACTCGGCCAGGCTGTCCTCGCGATAGCCGCCCATGTTGACGAAGAACAGCGTGAGTCCGGACGGGTCGGGCCCGGGCGCGAGATGGACGTCGAAGCCATCGGCCCAGTCGATGACGCTGTAGCCGTCCAGGTGCAGGCTGCCGGGGTCGCCGAACCAGGCTTCGCGCAGGGCAGGGTAGGCGTCCTGCACGCGCCGCACGGCAGCGAATTGCACGTCGTGCAGTTCGATGTTGGCGCGGCCTGCGGTGCCGCCGACGTAGAACTGGTAAAGCCTCGGGCTGGACGACGGGTCAGGGGGCATGCGGTACACGGAGGGGGAAGGGCTGGCCAGCGTAGCAAGGCCGGTATGGCAGGGCACAATGCGTTGTTCGCAGGATGCCAATGCACGCGCAGGTAGTGTCGGGTGATCCCCCATTACGCGAGGACTGCCGATGCTGTTTTCACCCGATACCGCCCTGCAGCGCCGTGCGCCGACCCACCTGCTGCACATCGTCGGGTCGGCAGCGGCGCTGTGCCTGATGACCGCATGCACGGCACAGGCGCCGGCGCCTGCAGCCCCCGTTGCAGCGGACCCTGCACCCGTGGCGGCCGATGGCGGGCATCCAGCCGACACAGCGGCCCCGGCGCCGGAGCGCCCGATGGACGAGGTGCCGCGCGAGGAGGCGACCGCGTCGGGCGAGCGTTCGTACCGCTTCGCCAACGGCTGCGTGGTGGTGGTCGAAGCCAAGCGAGCGGTGGTCAAGCAGGAGGGGCCGCAATGCCAGTCGCACCATCGGGACATCGCGCTGTTGTACGCGTCGGGGGATTGAGGGCCGCGGGGATTGCTGGGTGCATCCCTGCACCCAGCCCCTACGCTGCGCTTCGGGGCCAGCCTTCGGCTGTCCGGATCTGCTCCTGCAGATCCGTCGAACCCCGGGTCTTCTCATCTGCCACTCTCCCTACCAGGCAAATAAAAAGGGCCGCCCGATGGGCAGCCCTTTTCATTTGTCTGGCGGAGAGAGGGGGATTGCTGGGTGCATCCCTGCACCCAGCCCCTACGCTGCGCTTCGGGGCCAGCCTTCGGCTGTCCGGATCTGCTCCTGCAGATCCGTCGAACCCCGGGGCTTCTCATCTGCCGCTCTGTCCATCAGGCAAATAAAAAGGGCCGCCCGATGGGCAGCCCTTTTCATTTGTCTGGCGGAGAGAGGGGGATTCGAACCCCCGAAGCGCGGTTTAGACGCTTACACACTTTCCAGGCGTGCTCCTTCAACCGCTCGGACACCTCTCCGGATTCCCCTGCGGAACGACAATGCCGTTGCAGGGGCCGCAGATTCTAGCTGGCTGCGCGGCAGGACACAAGGCCCTGCAGTTGCCGACGTAGGGGGCTGGACAGGCGTGGCACAATGGTCGTCCTGATGAAGACGGTGGCCTGATGTCCTATCTCGTCCTTGCCCGCAAGTGGCGTCCAAAGCGTTTTGCCGAGCTGGTGGGCCAGGAACACGTGGTCCGCGCGCTTACCAATGCGCTGGACAGCGGTCGCGTGCATCACGCTTTCCTGTTTACCGGTACCCGCGGGGTGGGCAAGACCACCATCGCGCGTATTTTCGCCAAATCGCTGAACTGCGAACAGGGCACCAGTGCTGATCCCTGCGGCCAGTGTCCGGCCTGCCTGGACATCGATTCCGGCCGCTACATCGACCTGCTGGAAATCGATGCGGCGTCCAACACCGGCGTGGACGATGTCCGCGAAGTGATCGAAAACGCGCAGTACATGCCCTCGCGCGGCAAGTACAAGGTCTACCTGATCGACGAAGTGCACATGCTGTCCAAGGCGGCGTTCAATGCGCTGCTGAAGACGCTGGAAGAGCCGCCGGAGCACGTCAAATTCCTGCTGGCCACCACCGATCCACAAAAGCTGCCGGTGACCGTGCTCAGCCGCTGCCTGCAGTTCAACCTGAAGCGTCTGGACGAAGACCAGATCCAGGGGCAGATGACCCGGATCCTGGCGGCGGAAGAAATCGAAGCCGACGACAGTGCCATCGTGCAGCTGTCCAAGGCCGCCGATGGCAGCCTGCGCGATGGACTGTCCCTGCTCGACCAGGCCATCGCCTACGCCGGCGGTGCGCTGCGCGAGGACGTGGTGCGCACCATGCTGGGCACGGTGGATCGCACCCAGGTGGCGGCCATGCTCGACGCGCTGGCCGAAGGCGATGGCCAGCGCCTGCTGAAGGTGGTGGCCGCGCTGGCGGAGTTCTCGCCGGACTGGAGCGGCGTGCTGGAAGCGCTCGCCGATGCTCTGCACCGGATCCAGGTGCAGCAGCTGGTGCCGGGCGCCATTGCCGCCGATGGCCTGGACCTGGGCGGCTTTGCCGCGCGGGTGCGTCCGGAAGTGGTGCAGCTCTGGTACCAGATGGCCCTCAACGGCCGCCGCGACCTGCCGCTGGCGCCGAGCCCGCGCGCCGGCTTCGAAATGGCCGTTTTGCGCATGCTGGCGTTCCGTCCGGCCGCTGCCGTGCCGCCGGTACCGCGTGCGCCGGAAGGTGGCGAAGGCCTGCAGTCGGGTAGCTCGACAGGATCGGCCAGCGGCTCGGCGGGTGCGACCGGCATCGCCGCCGCAGCGGGTGTTGCCGCACCGGCGCCTGTTGCCGAAGCCAGCGTGCAGGCCGCAGCGCCCAAGCCCGGTCCGCTGCCGGACACCACGCCGGTGGAAGATCCCGAGCCGGCGCCGCTGGCACCGGTGAAAGATCCGCCGCCGGCGTCCAACGAACCGGATCTGCCGCCTTGGGAGATCGAGGCGGCCGATGACAGCGACCAGCGCGACGACGCACTGGCGGCCGAACTGGCCGGTCCGGATGCGGCCATGCTCGCGCCGTGGCAGCCGCCTGCCGAACCGGCACCGCACGCAGCCCCCGCCGTTGCGGTGGTGGCACCGCCGAAGCCGTTCCGCGCCGAAGGCATCGACATCGCGCCCACCGCCAAGGGGGCCGAAGCAGCAGCCCCGGGCGGTGCGTCGGTGGCGCTGGCCTGCGCCGAAGACTGGCTGGAACTGGTCGCCGCCAGCGGCCTGAGCGGGCCGTCGCGCCAGCTTGCGGCCAACGCGGCGTTCATCAGTTTCCAGCACGGGGTCTTGAAACTGGGGCTGTCGCCCGGATTTGAGTACCTGAGTTCCGAACGCGCGCTGGGCGCGCTGTCGGAAATGCTGGGCAAGGCGCTGGGTTCGCCGCCGAAGATCGTGGTCGATGCCACGCAGGCGCCGGCCGAGACCCTGCACCAGCGATCGGACCGTCAGCGTGGTGAACGCCAGCAGGCGGCCGAGGCGTTTTTCATGGCCGATCCGGAAGTGCAGGTGCTGATCCAACAGCACGGCGCGCGGCTCGTGTCCGATTCCATCCGTCCCTTTGAAGAGTAAAGAACCATGCGCGGCAATATCGCCCAGATGATGCAGCAGGCCCAGAAGATGCAGGAGAACCTGCAGAAGGCCCAGGAAGAAATCGCCAAGCTTGAAGTCACCGGCAGTGCCGGCGGCGGCATGGTCAGCGTCACCCTCACCGGTGCCAAGGAGTGCCGCAAGGTGCGCCTGGATCCGTCGCTGCTGGGCGACCAGGAAATGCTGGAAGACCTGGTGGCCGCAGCCTTCAATGATGCGTCCAACAAGATCGATGCCGAGTCGAAGACGAAGATGGGTTCGGCCACGGCCGGCATGCAGCTGCCCCCGGGCATGAAACTGCCGTTCTGATGCAGCGCAGCCGGGCATGGCCCGGCTCTACCCGAGCCGAATGATGTCCGCACCCCTGCTTGACCAGTTGATCGAAGCGTTGCGCGTGTTGCCCGGCGTGGGCCAGAAGACCGCCCAGCGCATGGCCTACCACCTGCTGGAGCGCGAGCGCGAGGGCGGCCAGAAGCTGTCTTCGCTGCTTGCGCAGGCGATGGAGCGCATCGGCCATTGCGCGCAGTGCCGCGATTTCAGTGAAAGCGAGCTGTGCGCGACCTGTGCCAACAACAGCCGCGAGCGCAGCCAGTTGTGCGTGGTGGAATCCCCTGCGGATCGCCTGGCCATCGAGAATGCGACCGGCTTCCGTGGCGTGTACTTCGTGCTGCAGGGGCGGCTGTCGCCGCTCGATGGCATCGGCCCGCGCGAACTGGGGCTGGAGCTGCTCGGCCAGCGGCTCGATGCCGGCGAGATCACCGAGATGATCATCGCCACCAGTGCCACGGTCGAAGGCGAAGCCACCGCGCACTACCTTGCCCAGCTCGCGCGTGCGCGGCAGGTGCGGCCGAGCCGTCTTGCGCAGGGCCTGCCGCTGGGCGGCGAGCTGGAGTTCGTCGATCGTGGCACGCTGTCGCATGCCTTCGGTACGCGCAGCGAAGTACGGGAATGAGTGAAGGCGTGCCGCCCACGCGCGGCACTTACCAACAGAGGCGATACCCATGACCAGTGAAACGCTCTTCAGCAAGATCATCCGCCGCGAAATCCCGGCCACCATCGTTTACGAAGACGAGGAGGTCCTGGGCTTCAAGGACATCGCGCCGCAGGCGCCGGTGCACGTGCTGTTCATTCCGAAGAACGAGGTCATTCCCACCCTGGACGATGTCACGCCGGGGCAGGCGCACCTGATCGGCAAACTGGCCCTGGCCGCTGCGCAGTACGCGCGCGAGCAGGGGCTGGCCGAAGACGGTTACCGCATCGTCATGAACTGCCGCGAGCATGCCGGGCAGACCGTGTTCCACATCCATCTGCACCTGCTGGCCGGCGCCCCGCTGGGCCACTTCGGCGCGCCGGGCCAGTAACCCGCGCGATCGCTCTTGCGCTTTCTTCCGTGGCGGCCGCGCGACCTTCGGTAGCGCCGACCCATGGTCGGCGGATGCCGGGGGTGAGGCGGCTGATGGTTCCCGCCGACCATGGGTCGGCGCTACCGCGCTGAACAAAAAAGCCGCCCGAAGGCGGCTTTTTCAGTGCAGCTCAAGCAGCGGTCACCACCAGCCGTAACGGCCGTAGCCCCACGGGCCCCACGGACCCGGACCCCACGGACCGTACGGATAGGGCACCACATCGACCTGGCGCTGTTCCGGCCACAGATAGATCACATCGGCGGCGAGCTTGGGCAGGCGGTAATCGTACTCGCCGATCTTGACGTTCTCGTAGCCGTCCACGCGGCCGATGAAGGTCACATCGCGGCCTTCTTCGAATACCGCCGGATCATAGAAGCCGGCGCGGCAGGCAACGAAGCGGCCGTCACTGGCATCGGTGGAACTGGTGGTCGGCCGGCCACTGGCGTTGAGCGGGCGCGAAAGCAGCTGGAAGCAGGTCTGGCCCTGGCCCGGCAGCGTTTCGATGATCCGGCCGCCCCAGCGCACCGGCGCGCCCACCTGCTGGGTCGCCACGGTATCGCGCGGGGTCACGGCGGCGAACTGGCCCTGCAGCGGCTTCGGTGCCGTCGCGCAGGCCGCCAGCGCCAGAGAGGCAGCCAGGGGAAGCAGAATCTTGATGTT
Organism: Stenotrophomonas sp. SORGH_AS_0321; assembly: GCF_031453215.1. Classification (NCBI taxonomy): domain Bacteria; kingdom Pseudomonadati; phylum Pseudomonadota; class Gammaproteobacteria; order Lysobacterales; family Lysobacteraceae; genus Stenotrophomonas; species Stenotrophomonas sp. SORGH_AS_0321. Next base: position 3,157,035 of record NZ_JAVIZG010000001.1, on the reverse strand, counting down.
CATGGTGTGGCTCCGGAAGACGGACGATGCCTGCGCAGGTCGGCCAATAATGAAGCGTGGTCGACATGAGTGCCAGCGTAGCGCGCGTGGACGAAACGCTGGCTGAGTGCCAGCAACGCAGGATCGCTCCGGCGGGCGTCAACGCGGCGTGCCCATTCCATGGCAGGCTCCGACGGTTCGCGTGCCAGGCCCTGTTTCGCATAGAGGCGGCCCAGTCGATGCCAGGCGCGCAGCAGCGGGTCGCGCTCGCGTTCGCCGCGGGCAAGCACCCAGGCCATCGCCCCCAGCGCCAGCAGCGCAATCACCACCAAACTGGAAATCAGCTGTGCCGGCGACAGGTCGGGCATGCCCAGCGGCCGCAGCAGCTGCTGCTGGCGGGTGGCGTCGAAGGACAGCACCATCTCGTTCCAGCCCCTGCGCAGCCAGTCCATCGCCTGCCCGGTCTGCAGCCAGGCCCCCTGCATGCCGCCCGCTTCGGCGCCCAGGCGGTCTTCCAGGGTGTCGTAGATGCGTTCGGGCGCTACGGCGGCGGTGGGGTCCACGCGCACCCAGCCGCGTCCGGGAAGCCACACTTCGGCCCAGGCATGGGCATCCATGCGCCGCACCACCCAGTAGTCGCCGAGCGGGTTGCGCACGCCGCCGGCGAAGCCGGTGACCACCCGCGCGGGCACCCCGGCGTTGCGCATCAGCACCACGAACGCAGAGCTGAAGTGTTCACAAAAACCGATCTTCTGATCGAAGAGGAATTCGTCCACGGCGTTGCGGCCGGGCAGTTCAGCGTCCAGCGAATAGGCGAACTCGGCGCGGATCCAGTCCAGGCTGCGGCGCACCAGCGCGGCATCGTCGTTGCCTGCTTCGGCGCGCCACTGGCGCGCAAGCGCGGCGGTGCGCGGGTTGAAGCCTTCCGGCAGCTGCAGCGACAGCTGGCGCTGCCACGGCGACAAGGACGCGGCGAACACCTGCGGCGGCGCCGACTGCAGCGTCCAGCGGCTCAGCGACGCCAGTGGGCGATCGCTGACCAGGCTGTAGTCGGCGGTCAGTCGCGCGCCCGCCGGTGCGCTGCCCGGCAGGTCCAGCGCGACCAGCTGGCGGCGGTCGGTGGGTTCGTAGTCGATGGTGTAGTTCCAGCGCTGCGCACCGGCCTGCACCGGAACCGGCGCGCGCTCTTCGTTGCGGCGGTCGCGGATCCAGCTGCGGCCATCGAAGTGGGTCATCACCGGGCCGCGCCAGTAGCGCTGTTCTGCCGGGGGCACTGGTCCATGGAACTGCGCGCGCAGGGCCGGAGTGTCGTCGGCCATCAGGTCCAGCCACTGGCCGGGTTCCATGCTGTCGGACAGGCCGGGCCGGCTGACCGCGCGGTCCGGCAGGCCCCACAGCGGCTGCGACAGGCGCGGGAACAGCCAGAAGGTGGCCATCGCCAACGGCAGGCCGATCAGCAGCAGGCGCAGCACGCCCTGCACCTGCACACGCAGCGCAGGGGTCGGGGACTGGCCTTCCACCTGCGCCAGCCGCTGCAGCGACAGCAGTGCGCAGGCGCCGGCCAGGGTGGCCAGCAGGGTGGTCAATGGCCCCTGGTCGAGCAGGAAGGCGGCGAACGGGGCGAACAGGGCAAACCCGAGCAGGCTGCGCGCATCGCGCAGGGTATGCAGTTCGCTGGACTTGATCGCCAGCATCGCCGCCAGCAGCGCACAGCCGGTATCACGGCCGGGACGGATGCCCATCTGCACGTAGATCAGTGCCAGCATCGCCAGTACCAGCAACAGGCGCACGGTCACCGGCAGCAGGCCACGGCGCGACACCACGGCGGTCAGCAGTGCGACGCCGGCGATGGTGGCAGCCAGCACGCTGGGCAGTTGCAGCAGCAACGGCAGCAGGGCCAGCGCGGTGCTGGCCAGGGCCCAGCCACGTGCATGGCGGTCCAGCAGGGAGGGGGCAGGGTCAGTCATGCGGCAGCAGCGCCAGGGCGCGCAGGCAGAGGTGGTGGTGCGAAGCGCCCTGTGCAGGCCCGATGGCCGGCTGGCCCGGCAGTTTCAACGTATAGCGGCGGCCCTCGCGTTCGGCCAGGTCCACCCAGCGCGCAAGCCGGGCGATGCGTTGTTCGGTGTCCAGTCCGTGCAGCTGGCGCCAGTCCAGCATCACTTCGATGCCGGCCGGCTTTTCATACTCGCGCACCAGCAGCGTGTCGCGCCGTGCGGAGTGCTTCCAGGCGATGCTGCGGCGGGGGTCGCCTGCGCGATAGGGGCGCAGTTGATGCAGTTCTTCGCCGGCCGCATCCATCCGGCTGTGCAGCGGGTCACTGCCTTGTTCGGGCAGTCCGGGACCCTGTTTTTCAGGGTGCGGATACACCAGCAGCGGTTGGTCGGGCCAGAACCACGACCACGCGCGCACCAGGCCCAGCGGCTGGGTGGTGGACAGGCGGATACGCTCCAGGTCCAGCCATCCGCGCTGTGCAGTGGGTAGCTCCAGTTCGGCTTCCACGCGGCCGCCGGCGGGCACTGCGGTCCAGCTGCGTGCATCGCCGTGGTCCAGCTGCAGGCCCGGGCGGCCGCGCTGTTCGCGCTGGGAAAGCGCAACGCGCACGCGCAGCGGGTGGCCGGCCGCCACCGGTTCGGCGGCGATGGCATCCAGGCTCAGGCCGGACAGGGTCAGGTGGGCGCTGATCGCACTGGCCGCCGCGGCGCCGGCCAACAGCAGCGCCAGCAACAGCGCCGGGTTGTTGTTGTAGTTCAGTGCGCCCAGCAGCATCGCCGCCAGCACCGCGGCCACGAACAGCCCGAACCGCGTGGGCAGCACGTAGATGCGGCGGCGGTCCAGCCGTTGCGGCAGCGTTTCCGGCTGGCGCGGGCGCGCCAAGTTGATCAGCCACTGCCGGCGCGTAGGCACGGGCGCGTTCAATCCACCGGCACCGTCTGCAGGATCGCGCGTGCCAGCGCGGCGCCGGCCGACGACTCGGCTTCGCCGACCAGGCGGTGCCCGGCCACGCCGATGAACAAGGTCTGCACGTCTTCGGGAATGACATGCGCGCGGCCCAGCAGCAGCGCATGGGCCTTCGCCGCACGCAGCAGCGCCAGCCCGGCACGCGGTGACAGGCCGACGCGCACGCCGGCGTGCTGCCGGCTGCGGGTCAGCAGTGCCTGCACGTAATCGATCAGCGCATCGCTGGCATGCACCTGCAGCGCCGCCTCGCGCAGTGCGCGCACCTGGTGGTCGTCCAGCTTCGGGGTGGCCCGCGCGATCAGGTCGCGACGGTCCACGCCACGCAGCAGCTCGCGTTCGGCTTCCACGTTGGGATAGCCCATCGCCAGCCGCAGCAGGAACCGGTCCAGCTGCGAATCCGGCAGCGGGAAGGTGCCTGACAGGTCCACCGGGTTCTGCGTGGCGATCACGAAGAACGGATCGGGCAGGGCGTGGGTCTGGCCATCCAGGGTGACCTGCTGTTCGGCCATCGCTTCCAGCAGCGCGCTCTGCGTGCGGGGCGGGGCGCGGTTGATTTCATCGGCCAGCAGCACGTGGGTGAACACCGGGCCGGGATGGAAGGCGAACTCGCGACTGCCCGGATCCAGGATGGACACACCGAGCACGTCGGCCGGCAGCAGGTCGGACGTGAACTGCACGCGCTGGAAGCCCAGCCCGAGGCTGGAGGCCAGCGCGTGGGCGAGCGTGGTCTTGCCCAGGCCGGGTAGATCTTCGATCAGCAGATGCCCGCCGGACAGCAGGGCGACGAAGGCCAACCGCACCTCGTGGGCCTTGCCCAGCACCAGGGCGTTGACCTGTTGTTGCGCATCAAGCAGGGCTTGGCGCAGTTCATCGGTTAGCATGCGGGACACGGGGGGCGAAGAATCCATCGTCGTCTCTGGCTAGGTCTTCCTTCGATTCTATAGAGCAATGCAGGGCGAACAACGCGCACGCACGATATTTCTGTGGCTATGGACACTGATCACGGCAGTGAAGCTGGTCGTGGCCGCGCGCCTGCCGTTGTTCGTCGACGAAGCGTTCTATTGGCAGGAAGGCCAGCACCTGGCCGCCGCCTACTCCGACCTGCCGGGACTCACCGCGTGGCTGGCACGGCTGGGCGTGGAGATCGGCGGACACCATGTGCTGGCCTTGCGCCTGCCGTTCCTGGCCATCGGTGCGTGGCTGCCGTGGGCGGTATCGCGCATCGCCACGCGCTGGTTCGGCAACGTGGCGGGCTGGCAGGCCGGCAGCCTGACCCTGCTGATGCCGCTGTCGGCCACGCTGGGCATGCTGGCGGTGCCGGACGTGCCGATGGCGATGGCCGCTGTGCTGTGCCTGGGCGCCGGTGCGCGGCTGCTGCGCACCGTCGATGCCGCGGCCGCGATGCGATTGGCGCTGGGCCTGCTGATCGGCGCGCTCAGCCATTACCGTTTCATCGGCGTGATCGCGGTGGGTTTCATCGCGCTGCTGCTGCTGCCGCAGGGCCGCCGAATGCTGCGCGATCCGCGCATCTGGGTGGCGCTGGCGGTGGGCGTGCTGGCATGGCTGCCGTTGCTGGCATGGAATGCGGACAACCACGAGGCCGGGCTTAAATTCCAGGTGGTCGATCGCCATCCGTGGGATTTCCAATGGACCGGGCTGTGGTTCCTGGTGATCCAGCCGATGCTGGTCACCCCGTTGCTGTGCGTGGCGATGTGGAAAGTGGCCGTGGCCGGCACGCGGGCCGGGGGCGGTGCGCGCGCACAGTGGCGTTACTTCGGGCTGGTCGGTGGCGTGTCCACGCTGGCGATCTTCGTGCTCGGCTTCTTCACCGATGTGGAACGCATCAGTTTCCATTGGCCGTTGCCGGGCTACCTGGCGCTGCTGGTGGCCGTGCCGGTGGTGCTCAATGGCTGGCCGCGCTGGCTGCGCCGCACCGCATGGTGGATGGCGGGCGCGGGGCTGGCATTGGCCTTCAGTTACTACCTGATGGCGTCCACGCCGCAGCTGCGTGAGCAACTGGCCGGTTACAAGTATTACCCGCGCAATTTCGCCGGTTGGCAGCCGCTTGCCGATGCCGTGCGCGAAGAACTGCAGCAGATGCCGCCGGGCACCAAGGTGTTGGCCGGCAACTTCAAGGTCGGCGCGGAGCTGGGCTTCCAGCTGGGCGATGCGGATATCGCGGTGCTGCCGCATCCGCTCAACGACAAGCACGGGCGCAGCGTGCAGCTGGGCCTGTGGGGGCAGCTGCATGACGGCAAGCGGGACGGCCCGATGCTGCTGGTGCTGTCGCCCAGCGACCAGCGTTACCGCGAGCTGCTGGACCGCTATCGCGCCATCTGCGGGCAGGTCGGCCCGCTCCCGCCGCCGCGGGTGGTGAGCAACGACCACGGCTTCCAGCGCTTCCTGCTGTTCCGCTTGCCGGCGCAGCGCGACGAAGGCCCCTGCATCACCCCGGCGATGGCCTGGTTTGATGCGCCATCCTCCGGTGAGATCGTGGCGGCGGACCTGCACGTGAAGGGCTGGGCGTTCAAGGATGGGGTGGGGCTGTCACGCGTGGAGGTGCTGCTGGACGGGCGGCCGGTGACCGACGCGGTGTATGGACGCAACTTCGACATCCGTTCGGCGTGGCCGCAGTCTACCGATCCGCAGCATCCCAACGTGGGCTTCGACGCGCGCCTGGATACCCGCGCGCTGGCGCCGGGGCGGCACTGGCTGGGCCTGCGCCTGCATGGCCACGATGGCAGCGTGGAGCAGTGGCAGGAACAGCCGTTCGTGGTGCCGGCGCGCTGAGGAACCCTGGGTGGTGTGGGTGGGTGACCAAGGTAGGGGTGGGTGACGTCCGTTGGTCGTCACGCGCTTCAGCAGGGCCGAGAAAGGCCCTCTGACGACCAGCGGTCGTCACTACGGCACTGCGATGCCCGCCTGGCGCAGCAGCGCGCACAGCGCGATCAACGGCAGGCCGATCAGGGCGGTGGGGTCGCGGTTGTCGATGGCCTCGAACAGAGCGATGCCCAGCCCCTCGCACTTGAAGCTGCCGGCGCAGTCCAGCGGCTGTTCGGCCTCCACATAGCGGGCAATCTCCGCCTCATTCAACACCCGGAAGCGCACCGTGGTGGTATCCAGTGCTTGCAGCCGTTCTCCGTCGCGCATGAGACAGATGGCCGTGTGGAATTGCACCGCCGCCCCCGACATCCTGGCCAGCTGGGCCCGCGCGGCCTCAGCGGTGCCGGGTTTGCCCAGTGGCTGGCCGTCCAGGTCGGCCACCTGGTCCGACCCGATAACCCATGCGCCCGGGTGCCGCCGCGCTACGTCGGCGGCCTTGGCGGCCGCCAGGCGCACCGCCAGCGCGGCCGGCGCCTCGCCGGGCAACGGCGTTTCGTCCACCTGCGGGCGTGCGCAGTCGAAGGGCAGGCGCAGCCGCTGCAGCAGGTCGCGGCGGTAGGGTGAGGTAGAGGCCAGCAACAGGCTGTTCATGCGTAGAATCAGGGCTCTGGGCCGCCCAGTCTGGCCCGTGGCGGAGGCCCGCCACAAGCCTGAAGCCGCAGGTAATTGACAGCGGCCGCGACGGTCCTTAACATTCAGCGGCTTATGTCCGCGAACGTGCCCGAAACGCTGGATGCTTGGCGGATGGTCGCAGCGCGAAGGCGCTTCGACGGCCAGGCCGATCTGGCTCAATTCACCCGCCTGCAAGGGCTTGTTGCCGATGCTGAAGGCCAGTGCACGTATGCACTGGAATTCTCGCACGACGACATCCTGCGGGTATCCTATGTGGAATTGACCATCGATACCGAGCTGCCGCTGATCTGTCAGCGCAGCCTGCAGCGTTTCCTGCTGCCGGTAAAACTGGTGCAGAAGATCGGCCTGATCCGTGAGGAAGACGAGGAATCGTCCCTTCCGGAAGACTTCGAGGCCCTGCTGGTGCCCGAAGATGGCCAGCTTGTGCCGCTGGAGCTGGTCGAAGACGAACTTGTGTTGGCGGTCCCGGTGGTTCCCCTTTCGCCCGATGGCGAGGCGGTGGACCAGGAATGGGCCCCGACCAAAGAAGAAACCGACAAGGTCAACCCGTTCGCGGCGTTGGCAGCGTTGAAGAAAAAGTAAGGTCGGGCTGGCTCGACCGAGCGAATATGCAGCCGGGTATCGTCGGCGGCTGCGGCGAAAGCGAAAAGTGTGCTGGGCGCTGGCGTCCTGTGCGACGAAACGACGAAGAACATCGAACCGAGTTTGGAGCAATCCCATGGCTGTGCAGAAATCCCGTGTCACCCCGTCCCGCCGCGGTATGCGCCGTGCGCATGACGCCCTGAGCGCAAAGCAGCTGTCGACCGACCCGACCACGGGCGAAGTGCACCTGCGTCACCACATCACTGCCGATGGTTTCTACCGCGGCAAGAAGGTCATCCAGACCAAGACTTCTTCCGTCGAAGAAGATTGATGTGAGTGAAGGCCGCTGCCGTCCAGGCAGCGGCCTTTGCCGTATCCCCCCGGGCACCGGCAACGGCCGCCCGCGCAACAGGAATGTCGATGAGCAAGCGGATCTACTCGAGGATCGCGGGCACCGGTAGCTATTTGCCGGAAAAAGTGCTGACCAACGCCGACCTGGAAAAAATGGTCGAGACGTCGGACGAGTGGATCGTTACGCGCACCGGCATCAAAGAGCGGCATATCGCCGCCGCAGAAGAAACCACCAGCGACCTCGGCTACCACGCCGCGGTGAAAGCGCTGGAGGCGGCCGGCATCGATGCCAGCCAGCTGGACATGATCGTGGTCGGTACCACCACGCCCGATCTGATTTTCCCGTCCACCGCGTGCCTGATCCAGGCCAAGCTCGGTGCGACCGGTTGCCCTGCCTTCGACGTCAACGCGGCCTGTTCCGGCTTCGTGTTCGCGCTGGGCGTGGCCGATAAATTCATTCGTTCCGGTGATGCACGCCATGTGCTGGTCATCGGCGCGGAAACCCTCACCCGTATCGTCGACTGGAACGACCGCACCACCTGCGTGCTGTTCGGCGACGGTGCCGGTGCGGTGGTGCTGAAGGCCGACGAAGAGACCGGCATCCTCAGCACCCACCTGCATTCGGACGGCAGCAAGAAAGAACTGCTGTGGAACCCGGTCGGCGTTTCGGCCGGCTTCGGCGAAGGCGAGCAGGCACGCGGCGCGATCCTGATGAAGGGCAACGACGTGTTCAAGTACGCGGTCAAGGCGCTGGATTCGGTGGTCGACGAGACGCTGGAAGCCAATGCGCTGAGCAAGGCCGATCTGGACTGGTTGATCCCGCACCAGGCCAACCTGCGCATCATCGAAGCCACTGCCAAGCGCCTGGAGATGTCCATGGACCAGGTGGTGGTGACGGTGGACAAGCACGGCAATACCTCCTCGGCTTCGGTGCCGCTGGCGCTGGACCACGCGGTGCGCTCGGGCCGGGTCGAACGCGGCCAGCTGCTGTTGCTGGAGGCCTTCGGTGGCGGCTTCACGTGGGGTTCGGCACTGCTGCGCTATTGATAGCGCCAGTTACGACATCGTTAAAACGTCGTTACGGCCCTTCGGGGCCGTACTGCGTTATGGAGGATCCCCATGGTTGAGCCGATTACCCTCGAAGGGCAACGGGCCTGGTTGAAGCAATACGGCGAAGGCAGCCGCGCGGTCGCGCTGGGCCTGCTGAATTTCGTCGCCCGCCGCTTCCAGCTGGATGCGCTGCGCCCGCCACCGCACCGCGGAGGCGATGCCGCCCGCCAGACCGAAGCGCGCCGGCTGGGCGAGCTGCAGGCGCAGGGCGTGAACGTGCCAACGGTGCTGGGCAGCGGCCATGCCGCGCTGGTGCTGGGCGACAACGGCAGTTCCTTCAATACCTGCCTGCGCGAGGCCGACGATGCCGGCCGCGACGTGCTGGTTTCCGCCGCCATGCAGGCGATGGCCGCCGCGCATGCGCGTGGCGCGTATTTCGGCCAGCCGCTGCCGCGCAACCTGACCTGGGACGGGCAGAACGTGGGCTTCATCGATTTCGAAGAAGACCCGCTGGAAGTAATGGACCTGGACCAGGCGCAGGCGCGCGACTGGCTGATGTTCGGCTATGGCGTGGCCAAGTACTACGCCGATCGCCCGCAGCAGCTGCAGGCGATGATGGCCGAAGCGATGGACGGTGCGCAGGCGCCGGTGCGCGAGCACGCGCATGCGGTGACCGGGCGGCTGCAGCGCTTGGCCAAGGCGAGCATGGGCATGGGCCGTTCGGCGCGCGCGCTGGCCCACGCCATCCTCATCGTGCATGGCGCCACCACGCTGGGAGTGCTGATGGTGCTGGTGGTGTGCGTGGACTGGTTCGCCGATGGCCAGCTGGACCTGCTGGAACTGCTGACCTGACACCGGGTAGTGACGGCCGCTGGCCGTCATTCCCGCACCGGGCGGGTACTGGGTTGACGGCCAGCGGCCGTCATTCCCGCGCTGCCTGCATACGCGCACGTACAGACGGCAGGCGGCAATCGCCTTTATCATGGCCCGCTTCGATTCAAACCAGGCGGATGACCGCGTGACTGATTCCACTCTTGCTTTCGTTTTCCCCGGCCAGGGCTCGCAGTCCGTGGGCATGCTGGCCGAGCTGGCCGAGCTGCACCCGCAGGTGCGTGAAGCCTTCACGGAAGCATCCGATGGTGCCGGCGTCGACCTGTGGGCACTGTCCCAGGGCGGCCCGGAGGAAATGCTCAACCGCACCGAATACACCCAGCCGGCCCTGCTGGCCGCCAGCATCGGCGTGTGGCGCACCTGGAAGGCACTGGGCGGCGCGCAGCCGTCGCTGCTGTCCGGCCACAGCCTGGGCGAATACTCCGCGCTGGTCGCTGCCGGCGCCCTGAGCCTGCACGACGGTGCGCACCTGGTGCGCCTGCGTGGCCAGTTCATGCAGGATGCCGCACCGGCGGGCGTGGGCGCGATGGCCGCCGTGCTCGGCGCCGAAGACGCACTGGTGCTGGAGGTGTGCAAGGAAGCGGTCGGCAGCCAGGTGCTGGTGCCCGCCAACTACAACTCGCCCGGCCAGATCGTCATCGGTGGCGACGCCGCCGCGGTGGATCGCGCGCTGGCGCTGCTCGCTGAAAAGGGCGTGCGCAAGGCGGTGAAACTGGCCGTCAGCGTGCCCTCGCACACCCCGTTGATGCGCGAAGCCGCCAACCGCCTGGCCGAAACCATGGTCGGCCTGTCCTGGCAGGCGCCGCAGCTGCCGGTGGTGCAGAACGTGGACGCCCAGGTACACGACGGCGTGGACGCCATCGCCGCCGCGCTGGTGCAGCAGCTGTACCAGCCGGTGCAGTGGACCGGTTGCGTGCAGGCGCTGGCCGCGCGTGGCATCACCCGTATCGCCGAATGCGGCCCGGGCAAGGTCCTGACCGGCCTGGTCAAGCGCATCGACAAGACCATCGACGGCCGTTCGCTGGCCACCCCGGGCGATGTCGAAGCCGCCCGCGAGGCATGGTCGGCCTGACCCCCTTCCCGTTGCCCGCCTGCGTCGTGCCCCCCCCGGCATGGCGCCGCGCGCGGGCGACCGCACCATTCGAGGACAGCATCATGAGCAAGCCCCTGCAGGGTGAAATCGCACTGGTCACCGGCGCAAGCCGCGGTATCGGTGCCGCCATCGCCGACCTGCTGGCCGCCCAGGGCGCCACGGTCATCGGCACGGCCACCACCGATTCCGGTGCCGCGGCCATCGGCGAGCGCCTGGCCGCGCAGGGTGGCCACGGCCGCGCGCTGAACGTCACCGATGCCGCCGCACTGGAAACCGTGCTGGCCGACATCGCCAAGGAATTCGGCGCGATCAGCATCCTGGTCAACAACGCCGGCATCACCCGCGACAACCTGCTGATGCGCATGAAGGACGAGGACTGGGCGTCGATCATCGACACCAACCTGACCAGCGTGTTCCGCACCAGCAAGGCGGTCATGCGCGGCATGATGAAGGCGCGCAAGGGCCGCATCATCAACATCGCTTCGGTGGTGGGGGTGACCGGCAACGCCGGCCAGGCCAACTACGCCGCTGCCAAGGCCGGCATCATCGGTTTCTCCAAGTCGCTGGCCAAGGAAATCGGCTCGCGCGGGGTCACCGTGAACGTGGTGGCGCCCGGCTTCATCGACACCGACATGACCAAGGCGTTGACCGACGAAGCGCGTGCCGCGCTGGTCAACAACATCGCCCTGGAACGCCTGGGTTCGCCGGAGGATATCGCCCATGCGGTGGCCTTCCTGGCCGGCCCGGCAGCCAACTACATCACCGGAGAGACACTCCATGTGAACGGCGGGATGTACATGCCGTAAGCACGGGGCGCACGGAGCGCGCCGCAAGTGGTTGATCTGGATGGCGTTTCGCTTGCATGCAAGGCGCCGCCGGTTTCCACTACACTATCCCACGGCCATCGTCTGCGATGGCGTCTTTTTGAACCACTACTCCATCTGGAGCAATACCCCATGAGCACCATCGAAGAACGCGTCAAGAAAATCGTCGTCGAACAGCTTGGCGTCAAGGAAGAAGAAGTCACCACCAGCGCATCGTTCGTCGATGACCTGGGCGCAGACTCGCTGGACACCGTCGAGCTGGTGATGGCGCTGGAAGAAGAGTTCGAGTGCGAAATCCCGGACGAAGAAGCCGAGAAGATCACCACCGTGCAGGCGGCGATCGACTACATCAAGTCGCACACCAAGGCCTGATGCAAGGCGGCTGGTGCGCGGCGGCGGCTCGACCGTAACCGCGCACGGCATCCCATGGGGCCGCGAATGCGGCCCTGTGTATTTGCGCTGCTGCATACGGGCGCGGATCCAATTACGTTCCACCCCGTGTCATACCCGCACTACTTTCGGGTCAGGAGAGAGCAATGAAGCGTCGCGTCGTCGTTACCGGCATGGGCATGGTTTCGCCTCTGGGCAATGACCTGGCCAGCAGTTGGCAGGGCATCACCGCAGGCCGTTCGGGCATCGGTCCGCTGACCAACGTTGCCGACGCCTACCTGGACCGTTTCACCACCAAGATTGCAGGTGAGGTCAAGGATTTCGACATCACCGCCGACAACCCGCTGTTCGGCAAGTACCGTGTGTCCGGCAAGGACGCCAAGAAGATGGACCCCTTCATCCACTACGGCTTGGGCGCGTCCTTCATGGCGCTGGCCGATTCGGGTCTTGAAATCAACGAAGGCAATGCCGAGCGCATTGGCGCCATCGTCGGCGCCGGCATCGGCGGCCTGCTGGGCATCGAAGAACAGACCATCGACTTCCACGAAGGGAAGAAGATTTCGCCGTTCTACGTGCCCAAGACCATCATCAACATGCTGCCGGGCCAGCTGAGCATCATCGCCGGGCTGAAGGGTCCGTCGTTCTCGGCGGTGTCCGCGTGCGCGACGTCCAACCATTCCATCGGTACGGCGATGCGCATGATCCAGTACGGCGATGCCGACGTGATGGTCGCCGGTGGCGCCGAACGTGGCTCCTCGCCGACCGCGCTGGGCGGCTTCTGCGCGATGAAGGCGATGTCCACCCGCAACGACGACCCGACCGCGGCCTCGCGTCCGTGGGACAAGGACCGCGACGGCTTCGTGCTGGGCGACGGTGCCGGCATCCTGATCCTGGAAGAGTACGAGCACGCCAAGGCGCGCGGCGCGAAGATCTACTGCGAGCTGGCCGGCTTCGGCGCCAGTTCCGATGCGTACCACATGACCGCACCGGCAGAGAGCGGCGAAGGCGCCGCACGCTGCATGGTGGCGGCGATGAAGGACGCCGGCGTCAACCCGGACCAGGTCGGTTACCTCAACGCGCACGGCACCTCCACGCCGCTGGGCGACCTGGGCGAGACCATGGCGATGAAGACCGCCTTCGGCGATCACGCGTACAAGATGCTGGTCAGCTCCACCAAGTCGATGACCGGCCACCTGCTGGGCGCCGCTGGCGGCGTGGAAGCGATCTTCTCCGTGCTGGCGCTGCAGGACGGCGTGATTCCGCCGACCATCAACCTGCAGCAGCCGGGCGAAGGCTGCGACCTGGACTACGTGCCCAACGAAGCACGCCAGGCGAAGGTGGACGTGGTGATGTCCAACGGCTTCGGCTTCGGCGGCACCAACGGCACGCTGGTGTTCAAGCGCGTCTGAGGTTTGTCCAGCTCTGGTAGCGCCGAGCCATGCTCGGCGAGCGCAGCGGCACGCGTGACCGCAACAGCCGTCGAGCATGGCTCGGCGCTACCGTCACCCGTCACCCCGCGCCCGACACCTCCTCTTCCAGGCGCTGCGCCGACATGTCCGATCCGATCCTGATCCAGCCCCTGGACACCCCTGCCGACCTGCTCGCCCTGCAGCAGGCCGACCCGGCACGTTTCCCGCTGCTGATGGAATCGACCGCGTCGGGCACCGAACAAGGCCGCTGGGACCTGCTGCTGGTGGCCGGCGAGGCGTTCCTGCGGCTGGATGCCGATGGCATCGTCCGCGACCATGCCGGCCGCGCCCACGCAGGGGCCTTCCTGGACCTGCTGGACAGCGCCTGGCAGGCAGAGCGCCTGCCCCCCACGCAGGGCCCGACGCTGCCCTTCCGGGGCGGCTGGGCGCTGCTGCTGGACTACGAAGTGGCCAGCCAGATTGAAACCGTGCTGCCGCCGATGGCGCGCGCAGATGGCCAACCCACGGCGCTGGCGCTGCGCTGCCCGGCCGCCGTGCTGCATGACCACCTGGAACAACGCAGCTACCTGGTGGCCGAAGCGGGCCAGCAGGCGCTGCTGGCCACGCTGCAGGCGCAGCTTGCCGCTGGTGTGCCGGCCGCAGGGCAGGGCTGGCAGCCGCCGGTCAGCGTGGAAGAAGACGCGCCTGCGCGCTTCACCGACGGCGTGCGCCGGGTGATCGATTACCTGCTGGCCGGCGACGTGTTCCAGGTGAACCTGTCGCGCCGCTGGTGCGCGCGCTTTGCCGATGCAGTGAGCCCGCAGGCGCTGTACGCCCAGCTGCGCCGCGCCAATCCGGCACCGTTCGCCGGCCTGTTCACCGGCCACGGGCGCCACGTGGTGAGCTCATCACCGGAACGGCTGGTGTCGGTGCACGGCGGCCACGCGCAGACCCGCCCGATCGCCGGTACCCGCCCGCGCTTCGACGGCGACGACGATGCCGCGCGCATCCAGGAACTGGTCGGCCACCCGAAGGAACGCGCCGAACACGTGATGCTGATCGACCTGGAGCGCAACGACCTGGGCCGCATCTGCACACCGGGCAGCGTGGTGGTGGACGAACTGATGACCGTGGAAAGCTATGCCCACGTGCACCACATCGTCAGCAATGTCAGCGGCACCCTGCGCGATGACGTCACCCCCGGCCAGGTGATCGCCGCGACGTTCCCCGGCGGCACCATCACCGGCTGCCCGAAGGTGCGCTGCATGCAGATCATCAACGAGCTGGAGCAGGTGCCGCGCGGCGCCTACACCGGCGCCTTCGGCTGGCTGAACCGCGACGGCGACCTGGACCTGAACATCCTGATCCGCACCGCCGAAGTAGCAGGCAACGAAGTCAGCTTCCGCACCGGCGCCGGCATCGTGGTCGATTCGGACCCGGACAAGGAACTGGACGAAACCCGCGCCAAAGCCCGCGGCCTGATGCGCGCCCTCGGCCAGCAAGGCTGACCGGTAGTGACGGCCGCTGGCCGCCGGTAGTGACGGCCGCTGGCCGTCAAGAAGGACCGGTAGTGACGGGCGCTGGCCGTCAGCTCCAGCCACGCCTGCGCTCCCGCCGGGCACGGCTCGGCGCTGCACGTTCGCGGTATCCTGCTCACCTGAATAATTCTTCGAGGTAATCCATGGCGGCAGCCAAGCGCGGATGTCTGATGGTAGTGACCGTCCTGGTGCTGTTCGGTGCAATAGCCGTAGGCGCCGGCGCATGGTTCTTCTACCAGCAGGGCCAGTTCGCCGACCGCCCGCTGAGTCCCAGCAAGGACAGCATGGTCATCGCCAGCGGCGATGGCTTCAGCACCGTGCTCGGCAAGCTGCGCGACGCCGGCGTGGACGAAGGCCAGGATGCGCAATGGCAACTGCTCGCCCGCCAGATGGACGCCGCCGGCAAGCTGAAAGTCGGCGAGTACGCGCTGGACGCCACGCTGACTCCGCGCGAGCTGCTGACCCGCATGCGCCAGGGCCGCGTGCTGCAGCACCGCGTCACCCTCATCGAAGGCTGGAACATCCGGCAGGTGCGTGCCGCGCTCAAGCGTGCCGAACCGCTGGTGCACACCACCGATGAACTGGATGACGCCGCGCTGATGCAGCGCCTCGGCTTCGGCGGCCAGCACCCCGAAGGCCGCTTCCTGCCGGAGACCTACGTCTACCAGCGCGGCGACACCGACGTGGATGTGCTCAAGCGCGCCCATGAGGCGATGGAAAAAGCGCTCACCGAAGCCTGGGATTCGCGCGCCGACGGCCTGCCGATCAACTCGCCGTACGAGCTGCTGACGCTGGCTTCCATCATCGAAAAAGAAACCGCACTGGCCAGCGAGCGCCCGCAGATTGCCGGCGTGTTCGCGCGCCGCCTGAAGATGGGCATGCGCCTGCAGACCGATCCCACGGTGATCTACGGCATCGGCCCGGCCTACGACGGCAACATCCGCCGCGTGCACCTGACCACCGATACGCCGTACAACACGTACACCCGCGCCGGGCTGACCCCCACGCCCATCGCCATGCCCAGCCGCGACGCGCTGAACGCCGCCGCGCAGCCCGCACCGGGCGATGCGTTGTACTTCGTCGCCGTCGGCGATGGCAGCGGCGCGCACATTTTTTCGGCCAGCTATGCAGAGCACAACGTCGCCGTGGCGCGTTACCTGCAGCAGCTGCGCCAGAACCGCACCAAGGAGAACCAAGCGCAATGAGTGCCGCGCTGCTGCGCCACCCGCGTCTGATCAGCCTGGAAGGCGGCGAAGGCGCGGGCAAGACCACCGCCATCAATGCCATCCACGCCTGCCTGCGCGCGCATGGCCACGAGGTCGTGCTGACCCGCGAACCGGGCGGCACACCGTTGGCCGAACGCATCCGCGCGCTGGTGCTGAAGCACGACGAAGCGATCGCCGGTGAGCCGTTGAGCGCCGAAGCCGAACTGCTGCTGGTGTTTGCCGCACGCGCCCAGCACGTGCGCCAGGTGATCCAGCCGGCCCTGCGCCGCGGTGCCTTCGTGCTGACCGACCGCTTCACCGATTCGAGTTACGCCTACCAGGGCGGCGGGCGCGGGCTGGATGCCACGTGGATCGCCGACCTGGAACGCCGCGTGGTCGGCCTGCTGCCGGGGCTGACCCTGCTGCTGGACGTGGACGTGGAAACCGGCCGTGCGCGCGCCAACGGCCGCGACCTGTGGCCGGACCGCATCGAAAGCGAACAGGACGATTTCTTCCAGCGCGTGCGCGCGGTCTTCCGCGAACGTGCGCAGCAGGATCCGCAGCGCTTTGCGCTGGTCGACGCCAGCCAGGCGCAGCAGCAGGTAGCAGCCGATGTAGTGGCCCGCGTGGAGCAGTTCCTGCACAACGGGGAGGGCGCATGAGCACGACCGGAAAGGGCGCATTTTCGCCGTGGCAGCAGCGCGCCTATGACCAGATGATCGCCGCGCTGGATGCCGGCCGGCTGGGCCATGGCCTGCTGATCTGGGGACCGGCCGGGCTGGGCCAACGTGCCGTGGCCGATGCACTGGCCGAACACGTGCTCACCCAGGGCGGTGGCCCGCAGGCCGACCGTGCGCGCCAGCTGATATCGTCCGGCACCCATCCGGACCTGCAGATCATCAGCTTCATCCCCAACAAGAGCGGTGACAAGCTGCGCACCGAGATCGTCATCGAGCAGGTGCGCGAGATCGGCCAGAAGCTCTCGCTGACGCCGCAGTACGGCATCGCCCAGGTGGTGATCGTGGACCCCGCCGATGCGATCAACCGCGCGGCCTGCAACGCCCTGCTGAAGACGCTGGAAGAACCGCAGCCCGGCCGCTACCTGTGGCTGGTGAGCAGCGACCCGGCGCGCCTGCCGCAGACCGTGCGCAGCCGCTGCCAGCGGCTGGAGTTCAAGCTGCCGCCGCGCGAGGAAGCACTGGCGTGGCTGCAGCAGCAGGGCCACCGCGAGGACGATGCGATGGAAGCGCTGGACGCCGCGCGCGGCCATCCCGGGCTGGCCGACTCCTGGCTGCGCGAGGAAGGCCTGGAGCTGCGCCGCGAGGTCACCAAGGATCTGGAATCACTGGCCGCCGGGCGCACCGGGGCGGTGGCGCTGGCTCAGAAATGGACCGGTGATGAAGACGCGGCCCTGCGGCTGCGCTTTGCCGCCGACCTGGCGCTGTCGATGGCCAGCAGCGATGGCTTGACCGCGCCGGAACGTTTGAACAAGCTGGCAGCCTGGTTCGACGCTGCCAACCGGACCCGCGACCTGCTGCGCACCACCGTGCGTGCGGACCTGGCCGTGGTAGAACTGTTGCTGGCCTGGAACAAGGTCAACGAACGGCAGCACCCAAGGGGTAATCGATGAGCGCCACCAACGCCCGACAGGGCATCCTGTCCCTTGCCGTAAAGGACAAGGCCGCGCTTTATGGCGCCTACATGCCGTTCGTGAAGAACGGCGGGGTGTTCGTGCCCACGCCGAAGCGCTATTTCCTCGGCGACGAGGTGTTCCTGCTGCTGACCCTGCCCGATTCCAGCGAGCGCCTGCCGGTCGCCGGCAAGGTGATCTGGGTGACCCCGGCCGGGGCGCAGGGCAACCGGCCTTCGGGCATCGGCGTGCAGCTGGCGGACGGGCAGGAAGGCGAGGCGGTACGGCACAAGATCGAGACGCTGCTGGCCGGCCTGACCTCGTCGGAAAAGCCGACCCACACGATGTGAAGAAGTGATCTGAAAAGTATTGACGCTCTCGGGAAAGCCCCTATAATGAGCGGCTCAGCAGCATCGGGCGGTTAGCTCAGCGGTAGAGCATTGCCTTCACACGGCAAGGGTCACAAGTTCGAACCTTGTACCGCCCACCATATTCAAGTGTTGCACGAAAACCGGCCTTGGCCGGTTTTTTCGTATGCGCTTGATACGTGCGAAGGGCAGGCGATTATCAGCGTACGCGAGGGTGCATATCCGCCACAGCCGCCGCCGGAGTGCAGCGATGCAGCAAGCCTGACGGGGCTTGCATTGTATCGTGTATCGGTATACGATACATTCGCCCTGGTGAAGGAGGGCCGATGCTCAAATCATTTGCGAACAAAGACACGGAACAATTCGCCCAAGGCAGACGTGTAAAGGCTTGGGTGAACATTGAACGACAGATTCAACGCAAACTGGATTATCTCAAGGCCGCGGTCGAGCTGGACGACTTGAGAGCCCCGCCGGGCAACCGATTGGAGGCCTTGAAAGGCGACCGGAATGGGCAGTTCAGCATCAGGGTCAATGACCAGTATCGAATCTGTTTCAGATGGAAAGGCGGCGATGCCTACGATGTAGAGGTCACCGATTACCACTGAGGAGCGCGGCAGCGGCGGGCGAACTTTCGGTGCTGCCGAGAGGGCCTCTCGGCCCAACCACCCTTGGGTCAGAGAAGACTTGGACCCCTTCAAGGAGGCGCTACAGGCCCACACCTGTAGCAAAAATAGATCATGAAGAACGCTATCGCGAACAAGAATGTCGCCAACGCGCTCCCGCCGGTCCACCCTGGTGAGATTCTGGCGGAAGAATTCCTGTCCCCATTGAATATGTCTGCACGCGCGCTGGCGGCAGCAATTGATGTAACGCCTGCCCGCGTCTCTGACATCATTGCCGGACGCCGTGGCATCACCGCCGATACCGCTCTGCGCTTGGGGCGCTATTTCGGCACGACCGCCCAGGTATGGCTGAACCTGCAGACCAATTACGATCTGGCGATCGCCAGCGTCGAGCTGGCTGAAACGATCGAACATATCCGCCCACGGGCGGCATGACCGGATAGTTCATCGGTAGATGTCAGTGCCTCCGCGTCATGCAATGACAAAGCCCCTGCTTCTCGGCGGGGGCTTTTTTAAGGTTCTTCTCCCATCTGAGGGGAGAAGGCGCACGGCCGACCAGCTAGATTTGTAGTTGTCGAGACAACAAACCGAGGCCGGCCGTGGCCAAGCTGGATTGTATGCCGTTGCTGGGAGGCTGGGCGGGGTATCGCCTGGATGGGTGGCGCCGCGAGGCACGTGGCGCAGCCACGTGGCTGGTGCTTTCGCTGGTGCCCGATTCACGCCGCCGCCGACGCTGCAGCGGATGCGACAAGTGGGTCGTGGCCGTCCACGACCAGACGCTCCGGCGGGTTCGTGACCTGCCTGTGTTCGATGCGCCGGTCGAGTTGGAGATCCAGCGACAGCGACTGGCCTGTCCTCGCTGCGGGCCAAAGCTGGAGCATCTGGATTGGTTGGAGCGGCATGCCCGGGTAACGCAACGGCTTGCGCAGAGCGTGGCACGCATGTGTGCCACGACCTCGATCCATGCCACCGCAAAGTGGCATGGCTTGGACTGGAAGACGGTCAAGGCACTTGATTTCAGGCATCTGGTGCAGACGCTGGGGCCGGTGGACCTATCGGACGTAAGAGTGATCGCGATGGACGAGTTTGCGATCCAGAAGGGCCATCGCTACGCCACCGTGGTGGTCGAGCCATCACGCAAGCGCGTGCTTTGGGTCGGTCGAGGACGCAGTCGCGCTGACGTGCGCCCCTTCTTCGAGTTACTCGGAAGGGACGGCTGCGAACGCATCCAAGCGGTCGCCATGGACATGAATTCGGCATTCGACCTGGAAGTGAAAGCCCAATGCCCCAACGCCGAGGTGGTCTACGACCTCTTCCATGTCGTGGCCAAGTACGGGCGCGAAGTCATTGATCGGGTGCGGGTTGACGAGGCCAATCGCCTACGCACCGACAAGCCCGCGCGACGGGTGGTGAAGACCTCGCGCTGGCTCCTGCTGCGCAATAGGCAAAACGTCCCAGCCGAGCAGCGCGTCCAACTCGAGGAGCTGCTGGCCGCCAACAAAGCCCTGCTGACCACGTATCTGCTCAAAGACGACCTGAAGCAGCTGTGGCGCTACCGAAGCCAGAGCTGGGCGGAGAAGGCCTGGCGGTCATGGAAGCATCGCGCCCTGCGAAGCGGGCTGGAGCCGCTGCGCATCTTTGTCCGCCGTCTGCAACCATATCTCCCGGGCATCCTGGCCCACTGCCGATGGCCGCTCGGGACGAACCTGGTGGAAGGCATCAATAACAAGATCAAGGTCATCAAGCGCGTCGCCTACGGATACCGAGACGACGCGTATTTCTTCCTGAAGATCCGGGCGGCCTTCCCCGGAGTTGGGTGAAGAACCTTTTTTAATCGGCGGTTACCGCGCTGACAGCAAGGGTGGGGCGCGCCGAAAAAGTCAGCATATGCAAGGCGATGTCAAAGCTTACTGACAGCTTCGTAGCGAGACGCTCCCTGTTCGACAATGCCCTGCAGTTCGTCCAGCACGGCCGGATCGAGCGAAGTGAAGTTGAAGCACGACTTCCCCTGCATATGCTTCCTCAGCGCAGGACTGACCTCGACAAGCAGTTCGGGAAAGTCATAGACCGGCATGAAGTGAAACGAATGCTTGCGACCCGATACCTTCACCGCTCCGAAGAACTGAGCCTTGCCCTTGGCATCCAGCTTTCGACAGTTCGCGTAGAAATGTCCGTCGTCGTCATGCACGACAGAAAGCGCACTTCCATGGGCAAGCAATAACCCGCGCAGAGCAGCAAAAAGGTCAGTCGACCCGGCGTCCGCAGCAGGCTTTTTATCAGTGGCAGCTTCTCGCGAAGTCTTCATTCACGCCCCCGGGTCTTAAAGCCCGATTCTGCGCTCATACGCCACCCCGTGCCCCCTATTCAGCTTCCGTCCAAACTATGAACGCATTCAGCTGCTAAGGTTTCTGCTTGCTTGGTTAGCGCAGAAGCGCAAGGAGGTTTCATGTCCTTGGAAGCTGTGGTGTACACGAGCCGGGTCAGCAAGCGCATCGACCCGCAGGACCTTCAGGCGCTGGTTTTCGATGCCGAAGCGTTCAACCGTGCCGCTGATGTCAGCGGTGTGCTGCTCTTCGATGGCGGCCGGTTTCTGCAGTATCTCGAAGGCCCCGGCGAGAGCGTGGCACAGGCGTATGGGCGCGTGCGCCAGGCCAGCCTGCACACGGGCATCGCCGAGATCGCCAAGGGCGTGACCGGCAAGCGTCTGTTCCGCCATTGGCCGCTGAAGAAGTTCGACGTCGACAGCATCGTGCTGGGCTCAATCGCCCGTGCAGACTGGTCCGGTTTCGTGCAGGGAAACCGCCGGCCGGGCGCGGTGGACCATCTGCTCGACGCAGTGAACGGACGTTTCAACCACGCCTGATCAGGCGACGCCGAATACGGTGCAGTCGAAGCGACCCCTATCCCCCGACCATCCCCAGCATCCCCATCCAAACATATTGCAGCGGCGCCACAATCACCAACGTGGCGACTGCAAGCCACAGCGACAGCTTCACGCCCTGCCGCAATGGCACCTTGCCCATCATCATCGCCACCACGATCGGCGATGCCTGGTATGGCAGCAGCGGCGTGGAATAGCTCAATACCTGGAACATCAGCACCGTGTTCAACGGCATGCCGGAGGCATCGGCAATCTCCTGCGCCAGCGGGGTAAATACCGCCGGTACGCCATTGGCGGTGGTCAGTGCATTGAGCAGTTCGCCCAGCCCGAATACCGACAGATAACTGACAAACGGCTGCGCCGGGTCCAGCGGCAGCAGCGGGATGATCCATTCGCCCAGCCGGCTGCCCAGCCCGGTTGCGGCAACGAACGCGCTCAGCCCCAGCAGGCCCGCAACATACATGCAGGTGCGGAAATTGCTGGCCTGTCCAAACTCATCGCTGGTCAGGAAGCCGACGCGCGGCAGCAGGCAGGCGCACGCGGCCACCAGTCCCACCCACGCCGGCGAGATGCCGTGCAGGGCGTCGGTCATCCACATCGCCAGCGTGCACAGCAGGATGATCGCCAGCCGCCGCTCGTTACCCGTCCACGGTACGGCATGCGCTTCCGCTTTGAACGGCGTCGGCCGGGCGGGAAACAACAGGCATACCAGCGCCACTACCAACACGCCTTTCAGCAGCCCCAGCACGGGGGTAAAGGTAATCAGGTAGGGCAGGTAATGCAGGTGCAGCCCGTACGTGGCTTCGATGGCGCCTGCCATCACCAGGTTCGGCACGTTGGCGGGCAGGATGCTGGCTGAAAGCTGGAAGGTGCCAAAGCCCACCGCCAACGCCAGGCCGAACCAGCCACGCGAGCCTGCGCGGATGCCGGATTTTTCCGCGATGGCCAGCACCATTGGCATCAGCAGGGCGATGCGCCCCATGTTGGATGGCATGACGAACGCGGCCGCGTAGCTGACCGCCACGGTACCGCCCACCATGCGCGTCCACGACCCTGCCAGATGCGGTTGCAGCGCCGCGGCCAAGCGGTCGGCCAGCCCGGTTTTCTTGATCGCGGCGCCCAGCACGAAACCACTCAATACCAGCCAGAACGCAGCGGAAGCGAAGCCGGAAAAGATGGTCGCCGGCGGCACCGAGGTGAATACGGTCGCAGCGGCGAAAAACAGCAGCGCCGTCAGGTATTCGGGCAGGCGCGCCGTGGCCCACAGCGCGATGGTGGCCACCACCAGCGTGGCGGCGATGAGGAGGTCCGTGTCGATGGTCGTGCGTCCTGGGCGAGGCAGTGCGTGCCAAACGCACGCCTCGCCATTTTGCCATCGACGCCGGGCAGACGCGGCCGAATGAGGTCAGCTCTGCAACGGCTCGCGATCTTCCACCCGGAGCTGCAGGTTCATTGCGCGCATCACGCCCAGCACGGTTTCCAGATACAGCGGGCGGGTGCCGTTCAACTGGCGGCGCAGGGTTTCCACGCTCAGGCCGCAGGCCTGGGCGATGCGCGACATGCCGTCCAGTTCTGCTATCAGCAGCAGGGCACGTGCGATGCTGGATTCGTCGCAGCCCTCCATCCGCATCCGCACGTCCAGATAGTCCGCGCGCTCGGCGGCGCGTGCGGCGGCGCTGTTGATCGGGGGAATCTTGAATTTGATATCGCTCATGTCGCACTCCACATGGATTCGATGGATGACTTCACCAGTGCGCGGCCGGAGGTGATAAGACCCTCCACCAGGTGATCGCTCAGCACGGCCTGCGTGCCGCCATCCTGCCTGCCGACCTGCACCGAATGCAGGATTTCAAGGATCGCCCCGATGCCCTGCAGCGTTGCGATGGGAACGGCTACCTTGCTGTGGCGCTTGAGGTCGGCGTAGCTGTCCTTGCCCAGCATTGGCGCGTCGTTGGACACGTCCGGTACCAGGTGCAGATGCACGACGCCGGACGAACTTTCGCGGGAAGCTTCGAACTCTTCCAGCTTCTTTTCCAGTCGCTCTATGAAGTACGGCGGGAACTCGTGGATCTTGTCGCCGATCAAGGCGTGCAGGCGTTTGGCACTAAGCGGATTCTGCGATTCCATCGGTCATCCTTCCCAAGGCTTGTGGCCACCTGCGCAGACGCGCGAGGTGGCGGGCGATGCGGGTTGGCATACCGGGGTAGATACGAAAATAGCCGGCGGATCAGGGATCCCCTCACATCGCCCACCGTGGAACCGGCACGCGATGCAGTGCATTCTCCGCCGTGCCCAGAGGGCAAAACAGAGCCAATTTCGTTTCTACCCAACAGGATGCCAATCCCGACTGACGCTTCTACGTCGCCAGCAGCTACATACCAACAGCCGCAGGGGTGCACGTACATGAGCCGATCTGCAAAAGTACGGCAGCGTGTGGATGCCTACGTCATCGCAGACAGCCAGGCGCGCCACGCCGAACGCATGCTTAAGCGCTCATGTGTCGTGTCGATCCGGAAGGAAGCCGATCAAGCCATCACAACGTAGCAGGCTGCGTATTGAGCAGCTTGCATGCATCGTTGCATTCGGTCGTGTTGAATACAGCAAGCAGGGGTGTAACGAGCGATTTATCTGCATTCGCTACTTGATTGACCTGCTGCTGCACATTTTTCTGATGTTGCGCGCGTGAATGCAGCGATAGCGAGCGAACGGCCATGTTGGCCGCCGGCAATGCCTCGCGCAGGATGGACTGGCGCTGCATCAGCGGTGTGCCGGGCGAGGCTACGATGACGCTCACACGTGCATAGTCGCGAAGCAGCAGCTCGGCATGGATGCGCAGGGGCGGCAGATAGTCATCGGTCCGCTGTGCATCTGGCTGTCTTGCCATGCTGGTTCCGAGCAGCGATACGTACCTGGCGGTGCACTCCAACGCGAACACTTTTGCGTCATTCCACGCCGGCGCCATCCGCTGCAGCACGGTCCGGTTGGCGCCGTCAGCTATCATGTCAGAGGAGACCAGCACGGCGTGTTCGGCGAAGCCACAGATCCGCAGTGCTTGCCTGGGCGTCATGGCCGCCATGCCAACCAGCACATCTGGATTGTTGGCGCTGCGTACCAGGGACGCGATTTCGCCTATTGCAGGCCTCTTGGTAGAAGCGGCCATCGTCTTGAGCGTCTGCATGGCCTGGTATTGCCGTGCGGCGGCAGAGGTCTGCGCCGGCTGGGCGAGCGCCGCCAGCGGTGCCAGAAGCATGCTGGCGAGCAGGGCAGGGCGGAATGAGCGCGAGCTGGGCATAACGGCGTCCTTGCGTATGGAGTTCAGGCGTCCCCGAAAGGTAGCCGAGGGCGGGTTAGTAACTGATCAAGCGCTGCCGCTTCCGGAGCCATCCGGGCCGAAGCGTTGCACCACCGATCTGCACGCCACAACGGCTTGCGGCAGGGCCCATTCGATGGCTTTCTGGATTTCCGGCTCCCTTTCGGCCAGCGCAGCGGCGGCCCATTGATCGCCTTCGGCACCAGTGGGCAGAGTTTCGATTTCCGATGAAATCATGGCGAATAGAAAGAAGTCTTCATCGTGTTGCTCAACGTCGACTTCCCAGCGCAGGCTATGTAGCGAATGGCAGCCTGCAATCACATTGATCGTTCCGTCCAGGATGCCGGAGCACAGCGCCACGGCCTGGCGCCGGACGTCGATGACATACTCTTCGTGGCTCATGTGGTGGGTCACGGGGCGTCCTTTTCAGATTGACGGTGGGCGCGTGACATCCGGTTCGAGCCATGCCGGCGGGTGGAGCTGCAACGCACGTTCGACGATTGGCGCCGCCCACTCTGGCGTCATGCCCAGTTCGTCGAGGTTGGACGGATACAGAATGGCACCACGTTCGAGTTCGAGCACAAGCTGCGGCTCGGTGACCCCGTCCTGTGCGGAGCTGGTGTTGTCGTAGACATGCACCGTATGCAGCGCGTCCATCAGCATGATCAGGTTCTCACGCGAGGTGTCATGGCGCTCCCTGATTCTGTGCTCTGCGACGGCATGTCCGCCTTGCGCAATGCGCTGGGCGACGCGCTGAATATGCAGATCGACGCTGGATAGACCGCAGAACCACACGATGACGTCGTGGGTTTTCGTTGCTTCGCGCAGCAAGGCGGAAATGGTCCTGCCACCCAACGTGGTCTCAAGGGCATGGTCCTCGCTATTGGCAATGGCGCGCGCAAGCCGGTTTTTGCCTTCCTCCCAGGCCTTCGAATTGGCTTGGTCGTGAGGACATCCCGTCGCTTCAAGTTCGCGTGTGAATGCATCCGGGTCGAACCAGACCAAGCCTTCTGCGGTGGCGATGCTCCCCAGCAGCGAGCTCTTGCCGGCCCCGTTCACCCCTGCCAGGACGAGGATCGTGGACATCGTTCAGAACGGCGTGCCGAGGGTCACCTTGCCGCGCCGCGCACGCTTGCGCGTAGCAGCGGCGAGCGACTTCCCATCTTTGAGCTTGGCCAGGCGCTGATCGAAAGCGCGTTGAAGCCGCGCCAGGGCAATCTCCTTGGGCACGGTCGTGGTTTCGGCGCCGCTGCTGCGGTTGCTCGTCCCTGCGGCTTGCTGGACCAGCGTTGCGTAATGTTCCGCAGTGAGGATCACGGCCTTCGGTTCGATGATGGTTGGTCACCGCCACCGCCGTGGTCTTGTTGACCTGCACCATCACGCCCGGCCAGCCGCCCCGCTTGAGCTGGGTTGCCGTCATCGAGGGCAGGGCTGAAAGCTGTGCGTCGGTGGTGCGTGGCACGGGTCGGCGGTCTTTCGCCGCAAGGCTGGCTTTGCTTTTTTTTCCGGTGTCCGCGGCGGAGGCGAAGCTCCCTGACTTCAGGACACGGGGTGGCGGGGTGTCGGTAGGCTTCATCGCAGCCGGATCGATTGGAGTTGTATGAGGCATCGTACACCAGTGGGAAAAATGTGCATTTTTCGGTTCCATGGCAAGATAGATGACTGCCGATTCCGGTAGAAGCTCCAGCTAACGCGTTGTTGTGTAGGAGTTTTCCCAGATATTTCTACGGCTCTCCAGCACGCGCGTACCGCGCCGGCGTAATCAGCCTCTGCCGGGTGAGGGACACGCTGGAGGTCTTGGGCGAGCTGCATGCGCAGGTCGAACGGTCCGCGCTGGCGGCCGATGCGGAAAGGGCGCCCTTGCCCGTCCGCGACGCACGGCGTTATGTAGCAGGACGCGACAGTGTGTCACCTCAGTGCAGCACCTCCCCGGCATCCACCAGCTGCACGTCGTGCATCAGCTGCAGGTAGGCCTCGTAGTAAGGTTTGTGCGATGCGCCGACGATGGCCAGCATGCGCGTGCCGGGCGTGTGCCCGAGTACGTCGCGGATGTTGGCGACCATGCGCAGATTGCGGGTTTCCCAGTAGC
Organism: Stenotrophomonas sp. SORGH_AS_0321; assembly: GCF_031453215.1. Taxonomy (NCBI): domain Bacteria; kingdom Pseudomonadati; phylum Pseudomonadota; class Gammaproteobacteria; order Lysobacterales; family Lysobacteraceae; genus Stenotrophomonas; species Stenotrophomonas sp. SORGH_AS_0321. Next base: position 3,130,348 of record NZ_JAVIZG010000001.1, on the reverse strand, counting down.
CCACATAATCGCGGCCGAACGCCTGCGGCGAGGGCTCCACAAGGGCGGCGCCGAAGTCGCTGTGGAAGGCCTGCATCGCCGCTTCCGGTGCGTTGTATGCGCGGTAGATCGCCAGCAGGCCATCGGGTTTGCCGAGGTTGGCGTGCAGCGCCTCGTCCGCCTCGGCGCGGGCCTTGGTGTGCGGGTTGTCCCACGCCTTCATGAGCGCCTCGCCGGCGGCCTTCTTCGAGGCTTCGGGCGTAGCCGAATCAGCGGTGTGGTCATCCACCGCCCATACCCGCTCCAGGCCGAGCCGCGCGGCGAGCGTGGCCGCCACCAGCAGGGACTCGTCGCGGTGGTGCACGCGCGGGGTCTTCGTAAGCCCCGTTGGTCACTGCAACCTTTTCGCCGGCCGCTGCATCGGCGGTAACTCAGTCACCCTCACGCCGCATCACGCTGTCGATCCAGTCGGCATAGCGCGAAATGCGCACGTTGTGGACGACCTGACCATAGAATCCCGCCTCCAATGCGTGCTCTGGCACTGCGGTGATCCAAGAGCCCAGCCCGATGAGCTGCCAGCCGTTCTCATCCTGGATCATCAGTGGCCCGCCGCTGTCTCCACTGCCCAGCACGCCTTCATGCGGCAGCGCGTGGGGCGGGGCATCAAAGCGGTACCAGAGGTAGCGCGTGTTGGCTCCGGCGATGGCATTCTCCGCGCGGCGCAGGAGGGTCCGGTGCGCGTCGTGCGGGTTCTGGCCGCGGTCGCCGTTGCCGCTGGCACCCTTGCCGATGAACGTGGCGATGCGGGTGACTTCCTCGTTGCCCCGGTAGATGCGCATGGGCCGCACGCCTGCTGCGGGCGAGGCGAGCTTGACCAGCGCGATATCGTCGGAGGCCGCCAGGAAGGCATGGATGCGGGACGGGCTTCCCGTCGCCAGTGCTTCCTGCCCGAGGGCATCCGGCATGCGCCGGTAGCCGGGATGCAGGAACACGCGCTCCACTGCATAGGGCTGGCCGTCGATCATCACCGCTGCGTCCATTCCCTCCATCGGCGCTGCGTGTGCTGCGGTAACCACCCAGCGCGGGGCGATCAGGGCGCCATGGCCTTCGCCGGGCATGTCGGCCAATGCGGGAAATGCCGAACCGTCGATGCGGTACTGGGCATTGTCCACATCACCGCGGATGACAACCGCCGCGGCGGTGAAGGGGAGGCTGATCACAGCCAGGAAGAGCCAGCGTTTCATGGGTATCTACGTCCCTGTCAGCATTCGGTCCAGAGCAAGCCGCTGTGCGGCGATAGCGCGCGGTGGCGGGCCATCAGGACACGCTAGCGGATCCGGTGCGGAGAGGTAACGATCATGCGACAAAGCCGCGGTCACGGCGACGAAGCTGCGAATTGCCGGGCTGGAAAAGGGGCGCCGCATACATTGCCCGCGCGCGTGGGCGCACCGGATGGCGTCACTCACGCATCGGGAAGGTCCATGTCGTGGGCACCGAACTCCAGCGATAGTGGCGAACCTGCAGCGCGGCGATGGGCCGGGCGGTGGCGATCTCGGTCCGCATCGGCAGCCTGCCGTTCTCCCAGGCCAGTGGCATCTGCGCCAGCCGCGTTGGTTGCGCCGGCTTCAGCGGGGCAATGGTCATCTGCTCGGAGGGCAGTACGGTTCCGTCTTCGTCCAGCGGGACGACCACGCTGTACAGGCCGGTCTTCGCCCTCCACGACTGCCTGCCCTGCAGCAGCGTCGCCCTGTGCGCAGCGGGGCGCAGCAACGTAATGTCCGGGTTGAGTGCCGAACGCTCACCGGGCTGCAGGATTTCAGTCGTTTCGAACGCATAGACTTCGGCGTCGACGGACATGCGCACGGCTTCGATCCGGCCCAACACGTCGCGCGGCGCGCCCAGTGGCAGATGGAAGGGGAAGCTGACCTCGTTCTGCGTGGCCGCGTATTTTTCCGGGAAGAACAGCGTCGGCGTGACCCGTTTCGTCGGCAGCCCGGCGATCTCCGCCCCATCCGCATCCAACATCGCCACGCGGTGCAGGCGGGACATCAGGATGCGTTCGTGCTGTCCTTGCCCGGCCGATGAGGCGCGTTCCACGCTGGAACGTGCACCGATCGCCAGCCAGCGTCCTGTGCCGCTCTCTGCGGGAAACCAGAACGCGCCCATGTAGGGCATCAGCGTAGGCAGCGAGGCCGCGCCCACCATGTAGTCTTCCAGCTCACCCAGTACCGCCGCGCGATGCGTGTAGGCGGAAGGATCAGGCGCAACGGCGCTGAAGGGCGCGCGCTGCAGCGTCTGGCTCACCTGCTCGGCATAGCTGACGTAGCTGTCGACATCGTCGCTCATCTGCAGCATCGAGTCGTAGGCGGTGTCGGCCAGGTGCACGCGGCGGACGGCTGCGGGTTGGCCCTTGCTGGCCGCGTACCGCACTTCCATCCGCAGCTCGATCGGCATGCCGTCGCCACGTGCTACCACCAGCCGGCCGTCGCCCTGTGCGCCGGGGCCTGCAACAGACATCTCCATCAGCACCGCGTCCGGGGTGACCTCGATCACCTGAAGCTTCGTCTCGACGCTGCCACGGGGTTCGATGCGCAGCGTTCCCGCAACAACATCCCCCACCGCCACCGAGGCGGGCAGTTGCACCGGCCGCAGTCCCGGCGCCTGGTGCAGGTAGAGCAGCGCGTTGGCCGCTTCGGGTGATGCCCTGGACAGTGCAGTCCATGCGCCCTGGTTCGTTGCACGCAGTGCGCCGGTGTCACCAGATCGCGTTACCGCAGCGCTGAAGCCGTGGCCAAGCACGGCCAGTTGCGCCGCCTCAATCGCTTCGTTCGGGTCCAGGTCAATCAGGTAGTTGGCGTGGCCCGCCGCGTCCACCTGGTGCGACCAGATGGGCGCCAGCAGAAGCTGGGTTCCTGCGCGCGAAGCAGGCTGCAATGTCGCTTCGTAGTAACCCGACAGCGTCTGCTCGTCGCCTGCGTCCGGGCCGCTGCTGACGGTTTGGCGCACGTAGTACACAGAGGGGGCAGCAGGGTTGGAGCCCGCAGTGGCGGCGGATGCGGCGCCGGTGATCATCGCCATCACCGCTACGGTGAGGGCGTACAGCCATCGGGGAAAATCCATTTGCCCTGCTCTCCAGAGCCATCGAAAGCGGGGAAGTGTAGCAATGCCGCCGTCTACTTGATCCGGCTCGCGGGGTGGTTGTTGGTCGCCTCCGCTTCCCTCACTTCCCGGTACAGCGCCTCCAGGCGGGCCTGGCCCTCTGCTCTCGCGCGTGCATCGGCTTCTTTGTCCTGACGGTCCATTTCCTGGTACTCCGCCCAGACCTCCGGGGTGAGGGTTTTCAGCGTGTTGTCAGGACGCAGCTGGATCGAGGCGGGCGTGCCGAGGCTGACGGAGAAGTTGTCGAACAGCCATTGCCTGCGAGCTTCCGGCGCGGCATGACGCAGATCAGGCTCTGCATAGGTGTTCATCGGCAGGTACTGTTCGGCAAGCGTGTCGTCCGCAGATATCCGCACCAGCTTGATGACGAGTCGTTCCTTCTCGCGCTCGTCCTCGTACAGGGCCACCACGTCGCCCTCGATCCAGAGCACTTGCCAGTAGCCGGTGATCGCATGCACCGCGAAGGGCTGCGTCCGCACCAGGACCAGGTTGCTGGCCTCATCGTACAGTGCACTCCAGCCCGGCGAAGCGGGTCGTGGGGAGCAATCGGTCGTGCTGGTGATGATCTTTTCCAGCCGCGCCTTGCCGTCCTGAGCAGACAGGTGCGTTGCCCAGCAAGCCGACCCATCGCGGGTGCGCGATGCCAGCAGGACGGCGTCGTCGGCGACCACGATGGCGTCGGTATGGACGATCTGTTCGCCGGTCGCGTCGGCATCCTGCAGCAGGCCTGCGAATGCCGCGTCCGACAGTTTGTCGCCCTCCAGATACAGCGCGTACGTCGTGTAATGCTTGTACTTGCTGACGTTGATATCCAGGGTCGTCTGCGTTATCGCCACGACCTTCAGGCTATCGGAGGAGAGGATCGTCTTCCGCGTCGTTCCCCCACACCCAACGGTAAGCAACGCAGCAGACATCGCCAGCGCGGCTGAACACAGCACGGAAGCTTTCTTTACCTTCATGGTGCTGCGTCCTGCCTGGGTGTGGAAAGCGGGTGTCATGCAGGATCAAGCATAGCCGTTCTGGTTGCGCGTATCGGCCACGGCGTGCGCGGCTCACGCCGTGGGGATGGTGCCGCCGTCGATGACGTACTCGCTGCCGGATATCGAGGCCGCGCGTGGGGAGGCCAGCAACGCGATCAGGTCGGCCACTTCATGGGGCATGGCCGGCCGCCCCAGCGGAATGCCGCCGAGCTGGTCCATGATCAGCTTCTGCCCACCTGCGTAGTCTGTCCCGGCCTGCGCGGAAACCCGTTCGACCAGGGCGACGGAGGCTTCGGTTTCGATCCAGCCCGGCGCTACCCGCACCACGCGTACGCCCTTCGGGGTCACCTCTTTGGACAATGCCTTGCTGTAGGTGGACAACGCCGCCTTGGCGGCGGCATAGGCCATCGTGGCTTCCGGCAGCGGCAGGGTGCGCTGGATGGAGGTGACATGGATGATCACGCCGGACTGCTGCGCCAGCATGCCCGGAAGCAGTGCGCGGTCCAGCCGCACGGCCGACATCAGGTTGAGCTCCAGCTCCTTGCTCCATTCGGCATCGTCCAGCGCAGCGAAGCCACCGGCAGGCGCGGACGATCCGCCGACCACGTTGACCAGGATGTCGAGGCCACCCAGATGGTGGACCGCGTCCACCGCCAGCGCACTCGCGCCTGCGGCGGTCGCCACGTTGGCGGCAAGGTAGTGCACACCGTCGCTGGGCTGTACCGGCAATGAGCGCGAGGCGGCGACCACGCGGGCGCCGGCCTGCCGGAGTACGTCCACCACGGCCGCGCCGACGCCGCGCGTACCGCCGCTGACCAGTACGCGCTTGCCGGCCAGTTGAAGGTCGAAGTTCATGCCGAGATCTCCAGCGTGGCGATCTTGCCGCGTTCCAGGGTGAAGGCGTACCGCAGGTCCACCGGGCTGCCGGGGAAGTCGCCGACCACGTGGCTGGTGACGATATAGGTGCGCTCGTCCTTTTCTACGTTGATGGGGGTGGCGGTGTAGCGATAGCGGTCGGCGGTGTGCGCTTTCCACGCTTCGATGGCGGCAAGGCCGGTGTGGGTCTGGCCTTCGTCCAGCACGCGTCCATCTGGGTTGAAGCAGCGGGCGACGGCAGGGCCACCGTGCGCATCGGCGGTGAAGTAGGCGCTGATCGGCTCGGGCAGGTGCAGGTCATTCATGGGCAGGCTCCGGTTGAGGTACGGGCTCAGGATGGCCCGTTCCTGCCGTCAACAGAATCGCCTACTATCTGATCAGGCTATGTAGGAATCAGGGCACAATGCGCGGCTCCGAATTCGCAGAACTGAAAGCATTCGCGGCGGTGGTCGACCGTGCCAGCTTCGCCCGTGCCGCCGACCATCTCGGCCTGTCGCGCTCTGCGCTGAGCCAGATCGTGCGGCAGCTGGAGGCGCGGCTGGGAGTGCGCCTGTTGAACCGCACCACGCGCAGTGTTTCGCCCACCGAGCCGGGACGCCGGCTGCATGAGCGGATCGCGCCGATGCTGCGCGAGATGGACGACGCGGTCGCGCAGGCGGTAGGCAGCACCGCACGCACAGCCGGTACGCTGCGGATCAACACGCTCGGCATGGCGGCCGGCAAGCTCATCGCCCCGCGGCTGGGCCGCTTTGCGCAGGCCCATCCGGATGTGGTGCTCGACATCGTGATCGACGATGGCCTGCGCGATATCGCCGGCGAGGGCTTCGATGCCGGCATCCGGGTGGGTGGGCGGCTGCAGAAGGACATGATCGCGGTGCGGCTGACACCGGACGTGGAGCTGCTGGCGGTGGCAGCCCCCGAGTACCTGGCGCGGCATGGCGAACCCAAGGTGCCGGCCGATCTACAGCAGCATGCGTGCATCGGCTGGCGCTTCCCGGGCAGTGGCAAGATCGCCAGTTGGGAGTTCCGCAGGAAAGGGAAAAGCGTGGAGTTCGTTCCCGAGGGCAAGGTGCTGTCCAACCACCAGGACATCGTGGTGCCGGCCGCATTGCAGGGCCTGGGGATCCTGTACGCCTACAACGACGACGGAATTGCCGAGGCACTGCAGGATGGACGGTTGAAGCGCGTGCTCGCCGACTGGTCGCCCACCGTACCGGGCCTGTTCCTGTACTACTCCAGTCGCCGTTACCTGCTGCCGGCGCTGCGTGCATTCATCGATTGTCTGCTCGATCGTGACCTGGGACAGGAACGGGACAATCAGCCACAGGTCGCTGGGGCTGGCGCGAAGCGGGCTGGCACGAAGCGCTGACCGGCCGTGGCCGGTGTTGGTCGGGATATGCGTAGACCCCTGTGTGGGGTCATCAGTGACGCAACGTGGCGGATGCCCGAAGAGGCGGCCGCGGGTGTCTGTGACTTCGCTTCCTCCCCCCTTCACCGAGGATCCGCCATGGACACTGTCCTTCCTGCTGCAGCACATGCGCCACCGATCAATGCGCGCCTGCCTGGCCCATTGCGTACTGAAGAGCTCATCGCCGGTGGCGAGGGCGAGTTGTTCATCCGCAGCTGGCGGCCGACTGGCCCGGTACGCGCCGTGCTGGTGATCGTGCCGGGATTCAACTCGCACAGCGGCCACTACCAGTGGGCCGCCGCGCAGTTCACCGCGATCGGGTTGGCGGTGTACGCCGTCGACCTGCGTGGACGTGGCAAGTCCAGCGGGCTGCGCTTCCATGTGCAGCATTTCGACGATTACCTGGCCGACGTGCATTCGTTGATGGACGTGGCGCGCTCACGCGAGCCAGCCGTCCCGGTGTTCCTGCTCGGCCACAGTGCCGGCGGGGTGATTGCAAGCGCATACGCATTGGAACACCAGGACGCGCTGGCCGGACTGATCTGCGAAAGCTTCGCCCTGCAGGTCCCCGCACCTGCGCCGGTGCTCGCGCTGGTGCGCTGGCTCAGCGGACCGTTCCCGAAGCTGCGCGTGCTGACGCTGCCGAACAAGGAGTTTTCGCGCATGCCCGATGCGGTCGCCGCGCTCGATGCCGACCCGCTTATCGCGGGGGAGAAGCAGACCGCGCTCACCGTGGCGCAGATGCTGGCTGGCAGCGACCGGCTGCGGCGTGGCTTCCCGACGCTGCGCCTGCCGGTCCTGATCGCCCATGGCACCGCCGACAAGGTTACCGTGCCCGGTGGCAGCCAGCTGTTCCATGACACCGCAGGCTCCGTCGACAAGACCCTGCGGCTTTACCCGGAGCACGCGCATGACCTGCTCAACGATATCGGACGCGAGCAGGTGATGCGCGACTTCCAGCAGTGGATCGAGGCGCACCTGGTTACCTGACCTCTGCCGCGCGAATTCCTAATGCCTGGGATTCCGGCCTGCAGTCAGCTACCCAGGCGGCGATCCGCTCACGTTGGCCCGGCTCCAGCACGCGATACGGGATCGGTACTCCCGATTCGCTGAGTTCCATCAGCATCGCGTGCTGGTACCAGTGCAGCTTTTTCACCGTTGTCCAGGAAACCGCCTGCGGCCTACCCCGGCTGTGGCGGATGAAACCGTGCGCGTCCATTTCAAAACGGCAGCGGCCGACCCGGAACGACTTCCAGGCGAACAGCCCGAGGACGAAGGTGCCCAGCATCAGGTTCACGAAAAGCCGGTTCCACCAGCGGCGCTCCGCCGGCATGGCCGTCGTGTAGATGTGCGCGCGCAGCAGGGCAAGATACTCGCCCGGGCGGTATCGCACCTCGAACTGGAAGGACGTTGCCGGATCCATGCCGAGCTCCATTTGGGATGGGTCATGTTCAATGCAGCAGCTGGGCGCGTCCAGAGGTTACTTCCGGCATGCGCCTGGATACCGGCAAGCAGGCATTGTCGCGCTTCACTCCAGGGAAGGTGGTCGTCATGTTTCGCTCCGCGCTGTGCGTTGCCCTGCTGTTTTCGCTGCCGACGCTGGCGCATGCCGCGGCCCCCGCTGTTCCAAGGCCTTGTGAGGATGCCGAAACCTCTGCGCAGCTGCACGGTTCACTGTGCATGACGGTGCCGGTGCCGCTGCACCACGCCGCCCCGGAAGGGGAGACCATCCCGCTGTTCGTGCGCCGCTTTCCGGCACCTGCTTCAGTCAAACGGCGCGGCGAAGTGTGGTTGCTGTCCGGTGGACCAGGCGAGGCCGGGGCATCGTTGTACCCGACGATCGCGACCTACCAGCGTGCGTTTCCCGGCTTTGACCTGGTGATTCCCGATCACCGCGGCACCGGGCGTTCGGCCCGCATCTGCCCGCAGCAGGAAGCGCCGGACAGCGCGGACGGCACTGGATTGGCTGGCAGCGAGTGGGGCCCCTGCATCGGCGCGATGTATGCCAACGTGCCGCGCACGGCAGCGTTCTCCACGACCGAGGCCGCGCAGGACCTCGGCCTGTTGATGTCCCAGCGGCCTGCCGACGGCCAGGTGCTGCTGTATGGCGTTTCCTACGGCACCCAGCTGGCCCTGCGCGCGCTGCAGGTCACCTCGCTGCCGCTTGATGGTCTGGTGCTGGATGGTCTGGTGCCGCCGGAGCGCACCGAGCAGTGGGACCTGAGCCGCCGCACCGCGCTGGTCGATGAGGTCGGGCGCCAGGCGCTCGGGGGGGCGGGCGTGGCGACGTACCGCCGCGTGCTGGCCGCGCCGGCAGATGCGCCGTGGCGCACGCAGGTACCTGGAGGCGATCTGCGTCGCTTCTTTGCCGCGCTGCTGAGCTTCCCGACATTGCGCGATCGGATGCCGCAGATCGTGCAGGACCTGTCCAACGGCGATGCGCGCTCACTGGACACCACTGTGACCGACTGGAAGGCGGCGCTGGTTCGGCTGGGGCAGGGCGGCAACAACCAGCCCGCACTGCCGCTGGTGATGCTGATTTCTGCATCGGAGAACAATGCCCGGCCGGGGCTGACCAAGGACACGGTGGAGGCTGAACAGAAGGATGCCCTGTTCGTCAGCCCGATTCCCGGCCTGCTGGTAGGCAGTCCGGTGCCGGACTATCCGAAGGATGCGTGGTTCGGCCAGAGCCCGAAGACCCTGCCCAGGACACTGGTGGTGCATGGCACGCTGGACCCGAACACTGCCTACGCCGGCGCGCTCGAACACGCCGCCACCCTGGCCAAGGCCGGCCCGCTGCAGTTCCACACGGTGGAGCGGGGTGCGCACCTGTTGCCGCTGGTGGCGCCTTCGTGTTTTGTCACCGCGGTGCAGGCGTTCGTGGATGGCAGGGAGGCTGCAGCGCGCTGCGCGGAGCCGGCCTCCCCCTGAGCACTCATCGGCAGGCGATCAACCGCCTGCCGACGCGTCAGCTGCGTGCAGGTTCGACGATCACCGCCGTGCCATAGCACAGCACCTCGGTCAGCCCGGTCATGATGTCGGTGGCGTCGTAGCGCATGGCGATGATCGCGTTGGCGCCCAGCATCCGTGCATGCTTCATCATGTCCCGGTAGGTTTCTTCGCGTGCCTGCTCGCACAGCTGGGTGTAGATGGTGATGTTGCCGCCGAACAGGGTCTGGATGCCGCCCAGGAAGTTGCCGACGATCGACCGCGAGCGCACGGTGATGCCGCGCACCACGCCCATGTTCTGCACCACGCGGAAGCCGGGCAGCTCGAGTGCGGTTGTGATCATCGAATCGTCCAGACGCGCTTCGCCAGCAGGACGACGAGCCGTGTTGTAAGGATCAGCCATGGGTGTCTCGGAGGTTTGGGAGTGAAGGGTGAAGGTTGATCGCGCGGCAGGCGCGGCAACAGGTTGGTGTCAGTCGCGCACTGCGATCACCCGCAGCGCAAGGGCGGCCTCATAGACCCGCCCGGACGCTTCGTCCAGCGCTTCCATGCCGGCAATCAGGCGGCCATGCTTGAAGGGCACGTAGTCGTTGAAGCTGCCCATGCCGCCGAACACCGACATGACCGAGCCGGAGAGCAGGTTGAGCGATTGCTGGTCAAACGGGTTGTCCGCCAGCGCCTCGGCCTGGTGCAGGCAGGAAACGAAGTGGCGCCGCCATTCGCACTCGCTGTCGCGCGCCAGCAGATCGCAGAGCGTACCCAGTTCCCTGATCAGCTCATCCAGTTGCGCGGCTCTTTCGTCCATGCGGCTGACTATACGGGCAAGACCACGTCAGGAAACCATGCCGCGCTCAGTCCTTGGCATCCCATTGCGCCAGGTGCAGCAGCACGCCCGCGGGGTCCCACACGTAGGTTACCCGCGCACCATAGGGCTCAGCCCGTGGCGGTGCCACGCGCGCGCCAGGGTACTTGCCGGTGTCCAGCAGCGCGCGGATGGCGCTGAAGCAGGCGGCGGCATCCTGTACGGAAACATGCAGCATGGTGTTTTCCGCCCATTCCTTCGCGTAGCCGCGCTGCAGGTAGAACCGCGAAGGGCCCAGCTTGAACAGGGCCAGATTGTCGTCCGACCACTCGCGCTCGCAGCCCAGCGCTGCATAGAAGGCTTGCGAGAGGGCGAAATCCTGGGAGGGGAGGAACGTCCGGAGGTCGGTGGCCTGAAGGTCGATCATGTGGGTTCTCTCTTCTGCTTGGCGGTTCGTGGGCGACGCTCATGTTGAGTTTCAGCAGGTCTCACAGCCAGCGGCGCACTCGTCGACGGTAGTCAGCGTATTCTGGAAAAAGCACGCCCAGTGCCCGCTCTTCCGGTGCTATCTGGAAGCGGGATACAAGCGCGATGAAGACGGGAACCACGGCGTAGGCCATGGCGTTGCCCAGGTACAACACCCATCCCAGCAGGATCAGTGCGTGGCCCAGATACATGGGGTTTCGCGTATAGCGATAAATTCCGGACGTGACCAGGTGCGTGGTCGCGCTGGGACGCAACGGGTTGACCGTGGTTCTGGCGCGTCGGAAGGCGATCTTGGGAGCCAGGTTGAGCGCGAGGCCGGAAAGGCCCGCCGCCATCGACAGGGCCGCCTTGAATGGCGGGGCGGCGGTGAGTGCGGGTGTGGCAGCGGCGATGCCGAACGCGGCGGCCATCAGGCCAAGCATCACGATGGGCGGCGGAACGCGTGCTTCGAGCTGTCTCATCCTTGGCCGATCTCCATTGAACACTGAAGCATGGTATCCGGGCGCCAAGCGAGCTTATCGGACCGTTTACTGGTACGTGAGCCGAATAAGTCGTATATTCGGCTCACAAGATGAGCCGAATAGAGTGCCTAATCGGCTCACGATGCCCGGGAGAGCCCCATGCCGCAATGGATCTGGCAGAAATCGAACTGGCCCATGTTCAGCTGGCGGGATGCTGACCTGCAACCGCTGCTGCGTCAGTGTCACCGTGCGCAGGGCCAGCTCCTGGGCATGGCAGGGGCCATCAGCCACGACGCGCAGACCACCGATGCCCTGGACACGCTGCTGTCCAATGTCATTACCTCTTCTGCGATTGAAGGAGAACGTCTGGACGTAGGCTCGGTGCGCTCGTCGCTGGCCCGTCGCCTCGGCTTGGTCGATGAGGTGATGGGGCGCGCGTCGCGTCGCAGCGAAGGCATGGCCGAACTGATGCTTGATGCCACGCGGCACCCGGACGCGGCGCTGGACATGGAGCGCCTGCTGCGCTGGCATCGGTGGTTGTTCGCCGCCCACGACGAGAGCCTGTTGCCGTTGCGCATCCAGGTCGGGGCACTGCGCGGCGATGAGCCGATGCAGGTGGTTTCCGGCCGCATCGATCGACCGGTGGTGCATTTCCAGGCACCGCCGCGTGATGGGCTCGAAGTGCAGCTCGACGCGTTCCTTGCATGGTTCAAAGCATCAGAGAAAAACGCCGCGCTGGACCCCTTGCTACGGGCAGGCATCGCGCATTTCTGGTTCGTTACCCTGCATCCGTTCGATGATGGCAATGGACGTATCACCCGCGCGCTCACCGATCTGGCACTGGCGCAGGCTCAACCACAGGCCATCCGTTTCCACGCGATGTCCGCCAGCATCCTGGCCGATCGGCAGGGCTACTACCGTGTACTGGAGGCCAGCCAGAAGGACGGGCTGGATATCACGATGTGGTTGCAGTGGTTCCTGCGCACCTTGCTGGACAGTCTTCAGCAGGCACAGCAGCGCATTGAACGGGTGCTGATGAAGGCGCGGTTCTGGCAATCGCATCGTAAGGATGACCTTTCCAGTGAGCAGGCCAAAGTAATCAACCGCTTGCTCGACGGTGGCGAGAAGGGCTTCGAGGCCGGTATCAGCGCAAGCCAGTATGCGGCGGTGGCCAAGGTTTCAAAGGCTACAGCGACGCGCCATCTTGCGGATCTGGTGGAGAAAGGCTGCCTGATGAGGTTGCCAGGCGGAGGGCGCAGCACACGCTACGTGGTGCAGCACTGACCTGTTGGCGCCTGCGTTGATACCCGCAACGGATCACTCCTGTCTGTGAACGGTATTGGCCGCCGCTGCCCCTGCCAGTCCACGCTGTGTGGATGACCGATACCCCCCTCAGTTTCAACGGACAGGTAGGCCTGATCACCGGCGCGGCAGGTGGCCTGGGCCTGGCCTATACGCGCCTGCTGGCACGCCTGGGCGCCAAAGTGGTGATGCAGGACGTCGGCGCCGACCGCGATGGCGAAGGGCGCGACCCGGACCGGGTAGCCCGTGCCGCCGCACGGCTGCGCATAGAAGGACTGGATGTCACCAGCCGCGGGCTTTCCATCGATACGCGGGCACAGTGCCACGCGCTGGTGGATGAAGTGCTGGGCCAGCACGGGCGGCTGGACTTCATCATCCACAACGCCGGCTGGGTGCATTACCAGCCCGTCGAAGACATCGGCGAGCTGCAGCTGGAGCGCATGCTGGATATCGCCGCCAAGGCGCCGTTATGGCTGGCCCAGGCGGCGTGGCCGGCGATGCGTGCGGCGGGCGGCGGGCGCATCGTACTGACCACGTCCGACCGTGCGCTTTATCCGCAGTACGTGCAGCACGGGCTGGCCAGCTACGCGATGGCCAAGAGCGCGGCGGTGGGCCTGATGAACGTGCTGGCGGCGGAGGGAGAGGCTGACAACATCATCGTCAACGCGGTATCGCCGGTCGCCAAGACGCGCATGTGGGGCGTATACGGCGAACCCGACGAGCTGCATCCCGATGCGGTAGCGCCCGGTGTGGCCTGGCTGGCCTCGTCGCGCTGCGTGCAGGGCGGCTGGGTACTGCGCGCGAGCAACGGCCAGTTCCACGCCACCCGCGCGCAGGAGCCTGCCGGCGTGACCTACCCGCGCGACCTGCAGGGCGTGGCCGCCGACAGCGTGGATGCCTTCGATGCGGCATGGCCGGAGATCGCGCTGCCGGCCATCGAACCGCGGAGCAGGCAGCGGGCACTGCTACCCTGAGCAGCTCCTGTCCATCGCAGCTGCCATGATCGACCTACGTTTGCTGCGCCAGTTCGTCGCCGTTGCCGAAGAACAGCATTTCCACCGTGCCGCCGCGCGACTGCACATGTCACAGCCGCCGCTGACCGCGGCGATCCGCCGGCTGGAAGAGCAGGTTGGCACGCTGCTGGTGATCCGTGGCCATCGCACCGTGGGGCTGACCGCCGCCGGCCAGGTGCTGCTGGTGGAAGCACGGCGTACCCTGCAGCAGGCGGCACACGCACTGGATGCCACGCGCGAGGCCGCGGCCGGGCGTAGTGGGCGGGTACGCGTGGCCTACGTGGGCAGCGCACTGTACGGGCGCCTGCCACAGTTGATCCGTGCCTTCCGGCGCAGCCATCCGCAGGTGCTGCTGGAGCTGCGCGAAGCGACCTCGCGCCAGCAACAGGACATGCTGGGCAAGGGCGAAGTGGACGTGGGCGTGCTCATCCCACCGATCCCGTCCGCGCCCGAGCTGGCGTTGCAGGCGTTCGGTACCGATGCGCTGGTCATTGCGTTGCCGCGCGTGCATCCATTGGCTGCCCATCCATCGGTGCGGATGCAGGACCTTGCGGGCGAGGAGTTCATCGCCTGGCCTGCTGCCGAAGGCGAAGGCTTTCATTCGCACGTGATGCGCCAATGCGTGGCCGCCGGATTCATGCCCAAGGTGGTGCAGGAAGCACACGGCATGCATGCGGTGCTGTCATTGGTGGCGGTGGAGACCGGTATCGCCATCGTGCCGGCCAGCATGGCCGGGTTCCGCGATACGGAAGTCTGCTACCGGCCCGTGCAGTCGGATGATGCGCATTTCAGCCTGAGCTTCTGCGTGCGCACCGATGTGGATAATCCGGCCGTGCATGCGTTCATGGGGAGCGCCGGCTGCACGTGATGAGGTGCACGCAGCGATGCGACGCGTCGCGTTTGCCTCTTCAACTGCGCGATTCCAGTCGATAGCGTCTCAGATCACGTTTCTTTGAATCCAAGGAAGATCTGATGAGCGCGAGTTATGACAGTATCGTCGACCAGTACATGGCGTACGCCAGCGCCTCGCCGACCCGGCCCATCGAAGTGCGCACGATGCTGCGGCTGGCGGGCACGGTGAAAGACAGGAGCGTGCTGGACCTGGCCTGTGGATCGGGCTACTACGGTCGTGAGTTTCTTCGCCACGGTGCGCGCAGTGCCCATGGCGTGGACCAGTCGCAGGGCATGATCGATTTCGCACGTGCCCTGTCGGCGTATCGCGGCGACGAAATGACGTTCCAGCAGCACGATGTCATGCAGATGCCGTTCGCTGGCGAGTACGACCTCGTGCTGGCAGCGTATCTGTTCAACTACGCCGCTTCGCTGGACGAACTGGGAAGGATGTTCGCCGCGGTGGTACCGCATGTAAAGCGCGGCGGCCGGCTGGTGGTGCAGACCTTGAATCCGGATTATCGCCTGGCGCTGGGCAACTATGCGGCCTATGGGGTAAAGGTCCTGGAAGAACAACCGTGGCAGCATGGCGCGCGGCTCCGCCTGGAGTTCCCCGGATCACCGCCTGCGTTGATCATCAACTATCGCTGGGAACGGGCGCACTACGAACAGGCGGTCCGTGCGGCAGGCTTCAGCGCAGTGGAGTGGCATGCGCCCGTACTGGAACAGGCCGACATCAATGCGCGCGCTGAAGGGTACTGGGAGAGCTACGTGCACAACTGCATGTCGGTGAACCTGGTGTGCGAACGCTGAAGCAGAAAGCCGGGATGGGTAGCCGACGTTGCGTAGCGTGGAAATCACGCTACACAGCAGGGTTTCCCTCATGAATGCACGGCGTGCGGGTGCTGGACGATGTGCCATGGAAGGAGGGCGCGAAGATGGAGATCGAGTTCCCGGGCGCTCCACCGGCGCGGATCACCGTGTTCCGCTGGGCACGTGAGCACTATGAACGTGCGTTCGCAGAGGCAGGCTTCACCGAACTGGTGTGGCAGGCTCCCTGCCTGTTGGAGCAGGATCGGCTGGCGCAGCCAGCGGGATACTGGGACGATCTGCTGAGCAACGGATTGGCGGCGTGGTTCTCCTGCACCAGGCCGTAGCGCCGCGCCATGCGCGGCGAGCACGCAGCGCGGCCTGCGTCAGGCATCGCGGTGCCGGAACGGAAAGCCGCCGAGCACGGCTCGGCGCTACCAGGGCAGGTCAGCGGGGTGGTAGCGCCGAGCCATGCTCGGCGAGCGCGCAGCGCGGGGTGTGTCAGGCATCGCGGTGCCGGAACGGAAAGCCGCCGAGCACGGCTCGGCGCTACCAGGGCAGGTCAGCGGGGTGGTAGCGCCGAGCCATGCTCGGCGAGCGCGCCGCGTGGGATGTGTCAGGCATCGCGGTGCCGGAACGGAAAGCCGCCGAGCACGGCTCGGCGCTACCAGGGCGGGCCAGCGCGGGGTGGTAGCGCCGAGCCATGCTCGGCGAGCGCGCAGCGCGGCGTGCGTCAGGTATCGCGGTGCCGGAACGGAAAGCCGCCGCGCCATGCTCGGCGAACGCGCAGCGCGGATCAGCGCCGGTCGCGCTTCATCCACGCGCGCAGGAACAGCGCGATCAGGCCACTGAAGATCACCCACGAGACGACGTCGAACAAGCCATCGCCGATCAACGCGCTGACCAGCCCGACCAGGCTTGCCAGCGTTATCCAGGCCGGTGCGACGAAGGGACTGTTCATGCCACCTCCTGGGTCTGCGCGCGTTCGATCTCCGCCACGCGCGTGGCGGTGTTGCCGCGCTTGAACCACAGGTACAGGCCACTGACCAGCACGGCGATGGTCAGCAGGTCCAGCAGGGCCCACAGGATCTTCAGCGGCAGCTTGCCGTAATCACCGAAGTGCAGCGGCTGGCTGAGCAGCAGCACCGTCATGTAGGTCGGCAACTGCGGCTGCGCGGTCAGTGCACCGGTGGTCGCATCGATCAGCACCGGGCGATACAGGCGTTCGGTCAGCGGCGAATTACCCTGCATGAACACCCCGAAATGATGGTCACCGCTGTAGCCGGTGCCGGGGAAACTGACGAAGGCCGGGCGCATATCCGGCTCGGCGGCGCGCGCGGTAGCCACCGCCGCCTGCAGCGAAGCCAGCTGGGTGGGCTTGGGCTGGCCGGCATACTGCGCGGCGAACTCACCCAGCTGCTGCGTCTGCCAGGCCTGCTCAAGCGGCTTGGCCAAGGTGTTGATGGCACCGGTCAGGCCCACCACCAGTGCCCAGCCGAGCGTGACGATGCCGATCACGTTGTGCAGGTCCAGCCAGGCCAGTCGCCGGCTGCGGCCGGTGCGCAGGGTGCCGAAGCGCTGCTTGCGCATGAACGGGCCATACAGCACCAGCCCGGAGATGATCGCCACCACGAACAGCAGCCCCATCGCGCCCATCAACAACAGCCCGGGCAGGCCGAGGAACAGATCGGTGTGCAGGCGGTACAGGACGTACATCACGCCTTCGTTGAACTGCGGTGCGGGCACCTGCTCGCCGCTGATGGTATTGAGCAGCACGGTCTGCATCTGGGGGGCCGGCGTATCGGTGCGCGCGCCGGTGTTGACGTACATCAGTGGAGCGTCCGGGTCCCAGCCGACGAACAGCGGGACATTGCCGGGGAAGTGCTGCAGCGCGGTTGCTACCTGCGCGTCCAGGTCGCGCAGGGTGGCATCGGCGGGTGCGGCCGGCACGTCGGGATCGGCGCCGGTGAGGTGGGCGATCTCATGGCCGAACACCAGCGGCAGGCCGGTCAGGCACAGCAGCAACAGGAACAGGGTGCAGACCAGGCTGGTCCACTTGTGGACCACGAACCAGGCTTTGATGGCGGAGCGTTGCATGCAGCAGGAATCCTCGGGCGACGGCTGGAGGTGGAGCGTTGATCAGAACCGGCGAGGACTGATGCCGCGGATTATCCGGATGCGGAGATGTGAATACAAATGATTCGCAGGCGCGGCGCGCGTGGATCAGACCGGAGATTCGGGTGCGCAGCGCAGGCTCAACCACGCCCCGCCGTCGTCGGCACCGCCGGCGCGCAGCCGGAAGGCATGCAGCCCTGCAATGGCAGCCACGATGGAAAGCCCCAGGCCGAAGCCCTCGGCCCGCCCGGACTCGTTCTGGCCCCGGTAGAAGCGCTGGAACACCAGCTCGCGGTCTTCGGCAGGGATGCCGGGACCGGAGTCGATGATGTCGATGCGCGGTGCGCCCTGGTCTTCCACCACGCGCAGCACGATCCGGCCGTGTTCGGGGGTGAAACGGATGGCATTGGACAGCAGGTTGGCCAGGGCTTCGAACAGCAGTTCGCGGTCGCCACGCAGGGTGCTTGCGCCGTCGCCGATTTCCAGCTCCAGCGTCTGCTCTTTCTCTTCCGCCAGTGGCAGGTAGAACGCGTGCAGTTCTTCCAGCAGCGCGGCGACCTGCACGTCTTCGAAGGCCGAACGACGCTGGCCGCTTTCCAGTTCCGATACCCGCAGCAGCGCGCTGAAGCGGGTCATCAGCAGATCGGTTTCGGCCAGGGCGCGGTCGATCTGCATCGCCTGCGGGCCGTCATCGCCCAGCGCAACGCGGGTGCGGTACAGATGCGCGCGCAGTCGGGTGAGCGGGGTACGCAGGTCGTGCGCGATGCTGTCGCACACGCCTTTCACTTCGGTCATCAACTGTTCGATGCGCTCCAGCATGGCGTTGACGATGCTGGACAGGCGGTCGATCTCGTCGCGGCGGTCGGACACCGGCAGGCGTTGGCCCAGGTCACCGGCGATGATCCGGTTGGTGGCCGCTTCGATCTGCTGGATGCGCTTGAGCGGGCGGCGCCGCAGGAAATGCCAGCCGGCCAGCCCGGGAATCACGGTCAGTGACACGCCCCACCACAGTGCATCGAGGATGATGCTGTTGACCGCGGTCAGCTTGCCGCTCTGCCGTACCAGCACCAGCACGCGGTCGTCCTGGGTGCGGACGGCCAGCGCACGCCCGCTTTCCGCGCGCACGCCATCGGCCAGTCGCCAGCCGGGAATTTCGCGCGAGCGCTGGTCGGGCTGTACGCCGTGCGGCATCGCGATCAGCGGGCCGGACAGATGCTTGCCCTGTTCGGTGAACACACCGTAGGCGTAGGTGCCGTGGATGTCATAGCGCAGGCTGTCACTGAGCGCTTCGTCCATGGTCGGGCCCTGGAAGCGCTGGAACAGGTGCGCGCGCTGCAGCAGCGCCGATTCGGACAGGCCATCCAGGTAATCCGAGACGCGCCAGTACATCACCCCCAGCAGCACGCTGGACCAGGCGATGAACAACAGCGAATACAGGCCGAGCAACCGGCTGCTGGACGAGCGCCAGCCCTCAGTAAGCCGGGTCGAAGACATAGCCGGTTCCCTCGTACGGTCTTGATCGGCTGCAGCCGGCCCGGTTGTTCGATGCGGCGGCGCAGGCGGCCGATGTGGACCTCGATCAGGTTGGTGCCGGGGTCGAAGTGGTAGCCCCACACTTCCTGGAACAGCATGGTGCGGCTGAGCACCTGGCCGGCATTGCGCATCAGGAACTCCAGCAGCTTGAATTCGGTGGGCAGCAGGCTGATTTCCTGCCCGCCGCGACGCGCGCAGCGCGCCATCAGATCCAGTTCCAGGTCGCCCACCCGCAGTTGGCTGTCCGCTGGCGCCACCTGCGCATGGCGCCGCAGCAGCACTTCCACGCGTGCGGACATTTCATCGGACGCGAACGGTTTGGTCAGGTAGTCATCGCCGCCGGCGCGCAGCCCGCGCACGCGTTCATCCACGTCCGACAGCGCGCTGATCATCAGCACCGGGATGGTGATGCCCTCGTTGCGCAGGCGCGCCACCACGGCCAGGCCATCCAGCCCGGGCAGCATGCGGTCCCAGCGTGATCACGTCGTAGCCCCCGTGCCGGGCCAGTGCCAGCCCGGCGATGCCATCGGCGGCCAGCTCGACCTCGAAGCCATGGCTGCGCAGCTCCGTGGCGATCTCTTCGGCGGTGACGGCGTCGTCTTCTATGGTCAGTACGCGCGGCATGGACCGATACGGAAAGGAGGTCCGATGCATCCTCGCAACCCGGGGCAGCGACTGCAAATGAAAAATGTTTCATCTGAAATCCACGTCCAGCGTCGCCCGGGTCTTCTATATTCGCCGCCAGACCTTCCACGTTCCTCCCCAGGAAACATCCCCGATGTGGCTTTCCGCTCCCCGCAGGCTGGCGTGTGCCGGCATGACCTGCCTGATCCTTGCTGCCTGCAGCCGTGAAAAAGCCGAGCAGGCGCCGGTCCCGCCCACCGTGCAGGTACTCACCCTGCAGGCGCAGGCCGTGCCGCTGCAGCAGGAACTGCCCGGACGCACGGCGGCCTCGGAGGAGTCGGACGTGCGGCCGCAGGTATCGGGCGTGCTGCTGAAGCGCCTGTTTGAAGAAGGTGCGGTGGTCAAGCCGGGGCAGGCCTTGTTCCAGATCGAACCGGCGCTGTACCAGGCCGCGGCCAACGAGGCCCAGGCCAACCTGCGCACCGCCCAGGCCACGGCGGTGGCCGAGGGCCTGCGCGCGCAGCGCCTGCAGGCACTGGGCAGGGAACAGCTGAGTTCGCGCCAGGACGTGGACGATGCGCTGGCCACCGCCAAGCAGTCCGCGGCGGCGGTGGATGCAGCGGCCGCGGTGGTGGAAACCGCGCGCACCAACCTGCGCTTTGCCGCGGTTTCCGCGCCCATCGGCGGGCGTATCGGCCGCGCGCTGTTCACTCCCGGTGCGCTGGTGACCTCCGGCCAGGCCGAGCCGCTGGCCAAGATCCAGCGGTTGGATCCGATGAACGTGGACATCACCCAGTCCAGCAACGAGTTCCTGGCGCTGCGCCGGGCGGTGGCCGAAGGCGGGGTGCAGGATTCGACCACGCCGGTGACGCTGAAGCTTTCCGACGGTAGCGAGTATCCGCTGCCGGGCACGCTGCAGTTCGCCGATCTGGACGTGGATCCGGGCACCGGCAGCATCACGCTGCGGGCCACCTTCCCGAACCCGGACGGGCAGCTGTTGCCGGGCATGTACGTGCGCGCGATGGTCGGGCAGGGCACGCGCCAGCAGGCCCTGCTGGTGCCGCAGCCGGTGGTGGACCGCAGTGCCCGTGGCAATGCACTGGCCTGGGTGGTGGATGCACAGGACATCGTGCGCCAGCGTGAGTTCCGCACCGTGCGTGCGGTGGGGGACCAGTGGCTGGTGCTGGATGGACTGCAGCCGGGCGAGCGCATCGTGACCAGCGGCCGGCAGGGGCTGGCCGATGGGGCCAGGGTGACCGTGGGCCCGGCGCCTGCAGCGCCCGCCGCAGCGAACAAGGACTGACCCGCGCATGCTCTCGCGCTTCTTCATCCATCGCCCCATCTTTGCCTGGGTGCTGGCGATCTGCATCATGGCGCTGGGCAGCATGGCGGTCGTCCAGCTGCCGGTGGAACAGTACCCGGACATCGCCCCGCCGCAGATCAACATCACCGCCCGCTACACCGGCGCCTCCGCGCAGACGGTGGAAGACAGCGTCACCCAGGTGATCGAACAGCAGATCAAGGGCATCGACAACCTGCTGTATTTCTCGTCCACCAGTTCGTCCAACGGGCAGTCGCGCATCACCGTCACCTTCGACCAGCGGGCCGATCCGGATATCGCCCAGGTACAGGTGCAGAACAGCGTCAACCAGGCCATCAACCGCCTGCCGCAGGAGGTGCAGCAGCAGGGGGTGACGGTCGCCAAATCGCAGGGCGATGCGCTGATGGTGGTGGCGCTGTATGACACCACCGGGCGGATGCAGCGCGTGGATGTTTCGGACTTCCTGACCAGCAGCGTGCAGGATCCGATGAGCCGGATTCCCGGCGTCGGCGAGATCGATGTGTTCGGTGCACCGTATGCGATGCGGATCTGGATGGATCCCCACCAGCTGCGTGCCTACGGCCTGATGCCCTCGGACATCCGCACCGCGGTGGAAGCGCAGAACACCCAGGTGACGGCCGGCGAGCTCGGCGCGCTGCCGGCGGCGGCCGACCAGCGGCTCAATGCCACGGTGACCGCGCAGTCGCGGCTGCAGACCCCCGAACAGTTCCGCGAGGTCATCCTGAAGACACTGCCCAATGGCGCGGCGGTGACCCTGGGCCAGGTGGCGCGGGTGGAGATCGGCGCGGAAGGCTACACGATGAGCAGCTTCCTCAACGGCTTTCCGGCCGCGGGTTTTTCGGTGACGCTGGCGTCGGGCGCGAACGCGCTGGCCACCGCCGATGCGATCCGCGCGGAGATGGAGCGGCTCAAGCCGACCTTCCCGCCGGGCCTGCAGGTGGCCTATCCGCGCGACAGTACGCCGTTCGTGCGGGTGTCGGTGGAAGGGGTAGTGCACACCCTGATCGAGGCGATCCTGCTGGTGGTCGTGGTGATGTTCCTGTTCCTGCAGAACCTGCGTGCCACGTTGATTCCGGCCATTACCGTGCCGGTGGTGCTGCTGGGTACGTTCGGCATCCTGGCGGTGGCCGGGTTCACCATCAACACGCTGACCCTGTTCGCGATGGTGCTGGCGATCGGCCTGCTGGTGGACGATGCGATCGTGGTGGTGGAGAACGTGGAGCGCATCATCCACGAGGAAGGCCTGCCACCACGCGAGGCAACCGAACGTTCGATGGGTGAGATCACCGGTGCGCTGATCGGCATCACCGTGGTGCTGGGCGCGGTGTTCCTGCCGATGGCGATGTTCGGCGGAGCGACCGGCATCATCTACCGGCAGTTCTCCGTCACCATCGCATCGGCGATGGCGCTGTCGGCGCTGGTGGCGCTGACCCTGACGCCGGCGCTGTGCGCCACCCTGCTCAAGCCGGCTGACAAGGAGCGCCCACCGGGCCGCTTCTTCCGCTGGTTCAACCGCGGCGTGGAGCGTACCCAGCATGCCTACCAGGGGCGCCTGGGACGGATCGTGGCCCACCCACGGCGCTGGATGGCCTTCTATCTCGTGGTGCTGGTCGCGGTCGGGCTGTTGTATACGCGCATGCCGACCGGCTTCCTGCCGGTGGAAGACCAGGGCCTGGTGATGTTCCAGTTCAATACGCCCGAAGGCACGCCGATGGCCAGGACCGAGGCGTTGGGCGAGGAGATCGGACGCTATTTCCGCGAGAACGAAAGCAGAATGTCAACGTAGCCTTTGTGGTGGTCGGGCGCAACAACGCCGGCACCGGGCAGAACGCCGGACAGGGCTTCGTGGCGCTGAAGCCGTGGAGCGAGCGCGATGCCGACAACAGTGCCGCGGCGATCATCGGCCGGGCCAACAAGCACTTCGCCGGGCTCGTGGATGCCAAGGTCAACGTGCTGTCTCCGCCGGCAGTGCGTGGGCTGGGGCAGTCCAGCGGCTTCGAGCTGTGGCTGCAGGACAGCAGCGCGGCGGGCCGCCAATCCCTGCAGGGTGCGCAGCAGCGCGTGGTGCAGGCGGCCAACGCCGATGCCGGGTTGTCTTCGGTGCGGCTGAACGGGCTGGGTGACAAGGCGCAGCTGCAGCTGGACATCGACCATGCGCAGGCCAGTGCGCTGGGCCTGTCGCAGGCGGATATCAATTCCACCTTGTCGGCGGCGTGGGGCGGCAGCTACATCAATGACTTCCTCGACCGTGGCCGGGTCAAGCGCGTGTACATGCAGGGCGACCAGCCGTACCGGTCGGTGCCGGAAGACATCGGCCAGTGGTACGTGCGTGGCAGCGACGGCCAGATGGCTTCCTTCGCCAGCTTCGCCAGCAGCCACTGGACGCGTGGCCCGCAGCTGCGGCAGCGCTTCAACGGGCTGCCGGCGATGGAGCTGCAGGGCAGTGCCGCCGAGGGCAGCAGCTCCGGCCAGGCCATGCAGCGCATGCAGCAGCTGGTGGGCCAAGAGCAGGGTGTCAGCCTGCAGTGGAGTGGCCTGTCCTACCAGGAGCAGATGGCGAGCAGCCAGACGTTGTGGCTGTACCTGGCCTCGATCGCGTTCATTTTCCTGTGCCTGGCGGCGTTGTACGAGAGCTGGTCGGTGCCGGTGGCAGTGGTGCTGGTGATCCCGTTGGGGGTGCTGGGCACGGTGCTGGCCACGACCGGTGCGGGCTTCATCAACGACATCTACTTCCAGGTCGGCCTGCTGACCACCATCGGCCTGTCGGCGAAGAACGCGATCCTGATCGTGGAGTTCGCCGAGGCCGAATACAACGCGGGCCGCACGGCGGTGGAGGCAGCCCTGGAGGGTGCGCGCCTGCGACTGCGGCCGATCGTGATGACCTCGCTGGCGTTCGTGGCCGGCGTGGTGCCGCTGGCCCTGGCGACCGGCGCCGGGGCGGTAAGCCGCCGCGAGATCGGTGTCAGCGTGATTGGCGGGATGGTGTCCGGCACGGTGCTGGCGATCCTGCTGGTGCCGTTGTTCTTCGTGCTGGTACGCGGGCTGTCGCGGCGGAAAACGCCCGCCTGAATCGGCTGGGCGGTGCCGTTCAGCGCGGTCATCGCGGTGTCATTGCCGGATCACATGGCGGTCGCCGGGGCGGGGATAGGGTGGACGCACCCGCCCCCAACGGAGACCTGCCATGTGGCTCATTGACCGACTGCTTAGCGTTCCGGCCCCGGTGCCGGTTGCCCCCGCACCGGAAGCCTTGCCGGAAGCGCACGCGCGCCGGCTGACCCTCAAGCGCCCCGCGCGTGCCGGGCGCATGGCGATCTCTCCGTGGCAGAAAGTCGCCGCGCCCTCCCGCCGCAGCCGCCACTGACCGATTACTGGCGGTCCGCCGGGTGGTGCACTCCATCGTTGGTGGGCACCTCGCCGAGCGCGAATGGGTCGATGCCCTGCAGGCAGGCGACGTTGTAGCCGAACTCGCGTGGATTGGAGCGCCGCCGGTGATGGGTGTAGATGCCGCAGATGCTGCAGAACCAGTGTTCGGCCACGTGCGTGTTGAACTGATACAGCCTCAGCTGTTCGGCGCCGCGCACCACCTGGAGGCCGTCTTCCGGAACGCTGGCGGCGATGGCGCCGCGCCTTCGGCACATCGAACAATCGCAGCGACGGGGTTCGACGATGCCGTGCGGCAGGTGCAGCCGCAGCTCAACCGCGCCGCAATGGCAGGTGGCGGTGTGGTGCTCGTTGACCGGGATTCCGGCAACCGATCTGATGCCCATGGGGTCCTCCACGTGGATGCCCGCATTGTGTATCAGGTATTGGTGGGTGACGACCGTTCGTCACGCCTTCCGGCTCAACCTGAACAGGCATCCATTCCGCCCCGACGCGGCTTGTGGCTAACTAGGCGCCCCACGGATGAAGTGACAGCACCACAGTGAAGGCAGCAGGACGTTGGACGATCGCGATCATCATGCTGCTTGGCGCCCTGTGGGCCGGCGGGCTGCTGTTCTACCAGATGCCCGGGCCGGTATGGCTGGCAGGGCTGCTGGCGCTGGCCTGGATGCTCGCTGCGGGCTGGATGGCGCTGCGCGTTGCGCGCGGACGCGCCGACCAGCGGGTGGGATCGGCCTACGTGCTGGGCATGGCCTGTGCCGCCCTGTGGTGGACGGTGCTGAGCCCCAGTCAGGACCGCGTCTGGGCCGATGACGTGGCCGAGCGACTGCACGTGGTCGCCTTTGATGGGCACCACGTGGTGTTGGACAACGTGCGTGATTTCACCTGGCGCAGCGAACAGGACTACGACGCGCGCTGGGTACGCCGTGAGTACGACCTGCAGCAGCTGCGCTCGGCCGACCTGGTGATGTCGTACTGGATGGGCCCGGCCATCGCCCACACGCTGGTGTCGTTCGGCTTCGCAGACGGACGCCAGCTGGTGTTCTCGCTGGAAATCCGCAAGGAACGTGGCGAGTCGTTCTCCGCGCTGGGCGGCTTCTTCCGCAAGTTCGAGATGACCCTGGTGGCATCGGAAGAAACCGACATCATCCGCACGCGTACCAATGCACGCGGCGAAGACGTCTATCTGTACCGCCTGCAGGCGCTGAGCCAGGCGCAGCTGCGCACGCTGTTCGCCGGCTACATCGATCAGGCGCGCAGCCTGGATGCCGCACCTGCGTTCTACAACACGCTGACCAGCAACTGCACCACCATCGTGTTCGACCTGGCGCGCCACATCGCGCCGGGGCTGCCACTGGACTACCGCCTGCTGGCGTCGGGCTACCTGGACGAGTATGCCTTTGACCAGGGTGCGCTGGCCCCGGGCTATTCCTTCGCCACGCTGAAGGCACGTGCACGGATCACCGCGCGTGCGCTGCAGCCGCGGGCGCAGAATGATTTCTCCGCCTGGATACGCCGCGGCGTTCCCGGTACCGCACAGGAAGACCAACCATGATGGCCGCTGCATTCCCCCTGGACTGGCAGCGCCGCCTGCGCCTGCTGCTGGCGGCCAGCGTGCTGCTGATCGGCAGTGGCTGCGCGATGGTGACGGTGAAGCAGGTCGCCAACACGGACTACCTGACCACCAAGCGGTCCGACGTGCTGACCACCGGCAAGCTGAGCGCGGCGTCGCAGGAGACGCTGAGCGTGGTCGGGCTGGACGCCAGCCAGTGTGGCAAGGATGTGGTGGTATGCCGCAGGACGCTGCTGGATACCCATGGCATCAGCACCGAACAGCGCATGTCGGCGTTGTCCGAGCTGTGGGTGCAGACCGCGTTGACGCTCAGCCCCAAGCCCAAGCACGCCGACAAGGAGCCGATGAGCGATGCGGCGGTGGATGCCTGGCTGGAAGCGGCCCGCTACGCCTATGCGTACCTGTTCTTCAGCGGGCGCGCACCGTCCGACCGCGCCTTTGAAGACCGCCAGACCCAGGTGCGCGACTACTACAACTACGCCGCCGAACAGACCGCATCGGTGGTGTTCCGGCGGGCGCGCGCCTCCGCGCTGGAGGGCGAGGATTACAACGCCCCGGTGGCGGGTGAGCGCTGGACGATCACCTCCGACTACGATCGCCTGTCGATGCCCAGCATCCCGACCCGGTTGGTGTCGGCGGCCACGATCAGTTTCGTCGGCCTGCGCAGCACGTACCGTCGCGATGGCTTCGGCGCGGAACTGGTGGTGGTGATGGACCCGCCGAAGTTGAGCACCCCGCTGCCCGATGCCGATGCCCCGGTGGATGGTGCGGCACCCAAGCGCAGGCATGAAGTGCCGCAGTACAGCGAGATGTCTTCGATCAATGCCACCGCGCTGCTGCGCTTCAAGGGCGATTCGCTGGATGAAGTACTGCAGACCCGCCAGGTGCTGCTGGACGTGTATTCGCCCGAGGCCACCGAGCGCGTGGACCTGCATGGCCAGCAGGTACCGCTGGCCGGCAATTTCACCGCCGCCTACGGGCTGTGGCTTGCGCAGAGTGGCTTCGCCACGCAGGCCCTGCGTACCCTGTTCGGCATGGCCGAAGGGATCAAGGAACCGCACATCTACCTGATGCAGCCGTGGGATCCGAACCGCCGCATCATCTTCATGCTGCACGGCCTGGGCAGCAGTCCCGAGGCCTGGGTGAACGTGGCCAACGAGATCATGGGCGAAGAAGAGCTGCGCCGTGAGTTCCAGGTGTGGCAGGTGTATTACCCGACCAATGCGCCGATCGCTCTGAACCGCTATGAGATCTCGCGTGCGTTCAACAGCACGCTCAAGCACTTCGATCCGGGCGGACAATCGCGCGCGTCGAAGGACCAGGTGTTCATCGGCCACAGCATGGGCGGCGTGCTGGGGCGCCTGATGCTCAGTTCGTCAGGCGATGTGCTGTGGAATGACCTGATGGCGCGCTATGACCTGAAGGGCGAGCGCCTGCAGCGGGTAAAGACCAAGCTGGGACCGTTGCTGCAGTTCCAGCCGCAGCCCAACGTGGAACGGGCGATCTTCATCGCCGCCCCGCACAAAGGCACGGACATCGCCGGTAACCGGGTGGGGCGCCTGATCGGGCGCCTGGTGCGCCTGCCGCTGACGATCCTGGGGTCGTTCGAGGATGCGTTCAACACCCTGCAGCAGGCCGATGCGCAGCGCAGCGGCAGCGAGAAGCTGCGCGTGCCCAACAGCATCGACAACCTCAAATCCAGCGATCCCTTCGTGATGGCGGCGGCTTCATTGCCGATCCAGCCGGGGCTGGAATATCACTCGATCATTGCCCACCGCAAGCCGGACGTGCCGCTGCTGCAGTCCGATGACGGACTGGTGCCGTACTGGAGCGCGCACCTGGACGGGGCGGTGTCGGAGAAGGTGATCATCTCCGGCCACAGCGTGCAGGAAACCCCGCAGGCGGTGCTGGAAATCCGCCGCATCCTGCGCGAGGACGTGGACGAGGTGGGCGCACGGCCCTGAGCGGGCGTCCGGAACTGGGTGTCAGGCGCTTGGTGGGTGACGATGGGTGTCTGGCGATGGGTGGGTGACGACCGTTTGGTCGTCACAGGGCCGCCATCCGCTTTACCTGATGCCGTAAGTGCCTTCGCTCGCACCACAGGCGCGGGGCACACAGGCCTGCGTCTGAGTAGTGAGGAAGCCTTGTTTGTAACCAATGCAGTTGACGCCTATCTGGGCTGTTCCATCGAACGGCTTGGAGAAGTACTCAACGTTGTCGTAGAAGCAGCGCCTGTTGTCGACGCTTACTCAATACTTGGCTGCTCCAGCAGCAGAGTGGTGGGTCCAAGCGGAGTAGCTCGATCTCTTCGGCTGTGGCAGGCAAGCCCGGTACTGATCGCGCGTCGCGACAATTCCACGCGGCAATGGCATCTTCACCCCCTATGATTCCGGTGGATGTGTTAGGGATCATTCCTTGCTTCAGGCACAATGCTTCATGATAGATCTTCGTGGCAGCGGGTTGATCGCTGAAATCAATAAAGAACCGCTGTCCCGAGAGCCGTCGCAACTTCTGTTCCAAGCGGATCTTGCCTCCATTGAAATCGGAGTGCTCGGATGTGCGGAGTATGACGTCGCCGTCCGCACGGTGTTCCACAATGCGGTCGCGGTAACCGACCAATGGGAGCGGGACCAGGGCGGCTGAGAAAAGCAACACGTTGGCAAGCATGGCGATGTCCTTTGCGGTGGACCTGCATGGTTGCGATTTACGGACGCAATGAACTTGGCTGACCTCCCAGAGTGCAGAGAAGCAATCGAGAAGCAGGTTGTATGTCGTTGCGTACTATCGGCGGATTCAAAACACCTAGCAGCCGCTGCGGTCAGATCCGCCGCGCGACGACCGTTGCCAGCAATGCCAGCAGCAGCGTCACGGCGAAGCAGAGCAGGTAGCCCAGCGTCTCGCGGCCATCGATGAAGGCAGCGAACAACGAGCCCGACAACGCCAGCGTGGTCGCCACGCCGACGCCTTCGCTGAGCTGCAGTGCCGAACTGTTGGCGCCCTGTTCGTGCGGCGCCGACATCGACAAGGTGAGCACCGACAGGCTGGGGTAGATCAGGCCCATGCCCAGCCCGGTCAGTGACCACCCCGCGAGGGCGAGCAACAGCGGCACGCCCTGCTGCAGGGTCAGCGAGGTCAGCAGGAGGCCGCCGCACATCATCCACGCACCGGCCTGCAACAGGTGTGCGCGGGTCCAGCCGTGGCGCTGGTGTCCCTGCATCCACGAGCCGGAGAACCAGCCCAGCGCGCCCATGCTCAGCGCGGCGCCGGCCCACAGCGGTGACAGGTCGCGCTCGCGCTGCAGCAGCAGCGGCAGGAACGCTTCGGCGGCGAAGAACGCCGAGGCGGCGATGCCACGCATCGCGATCACGCTGGGCAGGCCGCGGCCCAGGCGCAGGGTCCCGGCTGGCAGCAGGTGGCGGGCGCAGACAACGAGCAGCACCAATGCCGCTGCCATCAGTGTGACGGCGACGGTTCCCTGCTGCTGGCCGCCCAGGTAAAGCAGCAGCGCGGCAAGCGCAGTACCGATCGCCCAGCGCACCACCGGGCGTGCCGCCACGTCCGTGCGCGGATCCTGCGCGCTGGCGCGCAAGGCCGGCACCAAAAGCAGCGCGGCCGGCAGGGCCAGCACCGGGACCGCCAGGAATACCCAGCGCCAACCGACGTACTGCACGATCAACCCGCTGATCGCCGGGCCGACCAGCGAAGGCACCACCCAGCCGGCGGAAAATGCAGCGAACACCTTCGGCCGCAACGCTTCGGGGAAGGTGCGCGCCACCAGCACGTACAACGACACCGACACCGCGCCGATGCCCACGCCCTGCAGCAGGCGCCCGGCCACCAGCACGCCCATGCGCGGCGCAAGTCCGGCCACGACCAGCCCGGCCAGGAAGAAGCCCAGTCCAAACCACAGCGGACGCGCCGGCCCTTGCTGGTCGCACAGGCGGCCGGCCACGCTCATGCCGATCACGCTGGTCGCCAGTGCACCGCCGAAGGCAAGTGCGTACAGGCGCAGGCCGTCCAGCGCCTGCGCCACGGTGGGCATCGCTGCGGCCACGGCCAAGGCTTCGAACGCCACCAGTGCCACCAGCGCGACCATGCCGAGCGTAGTGGCGCGATAGCGCGGCGAAAGAATGGAAGCATCATCCGGTGGAGCGATCGAGGCGGCGGGGGCGTTCATGCAGGCACTTGTATTGGCGAAGCGGAGGCGGCAGCATCGCGCCTCAACCAAGGTTGAGGTCAAGTGATGGCGACGCAGGAGCTTAGTGTAGGCGAGGTGGCCAAGCGCAGCGGCGTGGCGGTGTCCGCGCTGCACTTCTACGAGCGCAAGGGGCTGATCCGCAGCCTGCGCAACGCAGGCAACCAGCGCCGCTTCCCGCGCGAGGTGCTGCGGCGGCTGGCGGTGATCCGCGTGGCCCAACGCGTGGGCATGCCGCTGGAAGCGGTGGGTGCGGCGTTGGCCGAGCTGCCCGAAGGACGTACGCCGACCAAGGCCGAATGGGCACGCATGTCCGCCCGCTGGCGTACCGAGCTGGATGAGCGCATCCAGCTGCTGCAGTTCCTGCGTGACCAGTTGACAGGCTGCATCGGCTGCGGCTGTCTTTCGCTGAAGCGCTGCCGGCTGGCCAACCCGGATGACATGCTGGCTGCGCAGGGCGACGGGCCACAGCGCTGGGAATAGCGGGGCGTCGGGCCGACCTGAATCGGCATCCGCTGTTTCACCACACGGTGAAGGTCTGCCCGCTCTGGATGCCTTCCACCGCACGCTGGTAGGCCAGCGCGACGCGGCGCGCGGGTGCCGGCTCGAAGCCCGGGAAATACGGCGCATAGGCGGCCGCTGATTCCTCCAGCACGGTCGGGCTGACGACGTTGATGCGCAGTCCACGCGCCGCCAGTTCGAACGCCGCGGCGCGCACGAAGCCTTCCAGCGCTGCGTTGACGGCGGTGGCGTTGCTGCCGTCGCGGACCGGCTGGGCGCTGATGATGCCGCTGGTAAGGGTGATGGAGCCGCCGGCGCGCAGGTGGTGCTGCGCAGCCAGCGCCAGCCGTACCTGGCCGAGCAGTTTGTCCTGCAGGCCGCTGTCGAACTGGGCGGCGGTCATGTCCTGCAGGGGACCAAAGTGGACCTGGCCGGTGGTGGCGATCACCGCGTCCAGCGGGCCGGTGGCCTCGAACAACGCCTGCACGCTGTGGTCGTCGGTGAGGTCGACCTGGTACTGACCATTGTGGCGGCCCGCGCCGAGGATTTCATGCCGCTGGCCCAGGTGGGCGGCGACGGCCTGGCCGAGGGTGCCAGACGCGCCGACAATCAGGATCTTCATGCTGCTTCTCCGTTGGGGATGCGCGCAGTGTGATCCCCATCGTAGGTTTCGGTAAGGGGTGTAAGATTCGATCATTCAGAACCAGGAGTTCGCAATGGAAACCCTGCGCTGCATGAGGGCGTTCGTGGCGGTGGCCGACCATGGCAGTTTCTCGCGCGCCGCCGTGCACCTGCAGGTATCGGCGGTGATGGTGGGCAAGTACATCCAGCAATTGGAGGCGCACCTGGGCACGGCGCTGCTGCAGCGGAACACGCGCCGACAGCGGCTGACCGAGGCCGGCGTGGCCTACCTGGCGGGTTGCCGCCAGGTGCTGGAGCAGGTGCAGCAGGCCGAAGCGAGCGTGGCTGGCCTGCAACTGCAGCCGCGCGGGCTGCTCCGGGTGAGCGCGCCGACCACCTGGGGCAGCTGCGTGCTCGCGCCTGCATTGGCATCGTTGCTGCAGGCGCAGCCTCTGGTAAACATTGAGCTGGATCTCAGCAACCGCACCGTGGACTTGATCGAGGATGGCTTCGATGCGGCGATCCGGGTGGGCGCGCTGCCTTCCGGCGCGCTGGTGGCACGCGCGATGCCGCCCTACGCGATGAGCCTGTGCGCGTCACCGGCGTACCTGCGGCGTCGGGGCACCCCGCAGGTGCCGTCCGACCTTGCCGCGCATGACTGCCTGAGCCACCTGGCGTGGCGGGGGGGGCATGGCTGGCAGCTGGCCAATGGCGAACCGGTGGACTGGGAGGGGGCAGGCGCGGCTGAGCAGCAACGATGGGCAGGCGCTGCGGCTGGCGGCGCTGGCCGGTGCCGGTCTGGTGCTGCAACCCACGGCACTGCTGGGGGAAGACATCGCCGCGGGGCGGCTGGTTGCGTTGCTGGCCGACCATCTGCCAGTGCCGCGGCCAATGAACCTGATCTACCTGCCTGATCGTCGGCCGCGACCGCGGTTGCAGTGTTTCGTAGAGTTCATGCTAGAGCGGTTTCCGGTGCCGCCTGTCCCTGAACCGGCACCGTAGCGCCACGCGCGGCGAGCGGGAAGCAACGCGCAGAACGGCCAGCGGCCGTCACTCCCCTTGGCGCTTCAATCGTTGGCGGCGGACAGTTCGCGGCCACGTGCCTGGGCGGCGGCAAGGGCCTTCGCGACCAGGGGCTCGAAGCCGCCGGCCTGGAACGCTTCGATCGCCGCCTGCGTGGTGCCGCCCGGCGAGGTCACCCGGCGGCGCAGCTCGGCCGGCGCTTCGCCGGCTTCATCCAGCATGCGTGAGGCCCCCAGCAGGGTCTGCTGCACCAGCGTGCGCGCCGCCTCGGGCGGCAACCCCTGCGCGATGCCGGCCGCCTCCATCGCCTCGGCCAGCAGGAAGACATAGGCCGGGCCGCTGCCGGACACGGCAGTGACTGAATCCATCAGCGCTTCATCGTCCACCCATACGGTGCGGCCGGCGCTGGACAGCACCCGGTCCGCCTGCGCGCGCTGCGCAGCGGTGACCTGGGCGGTGGCATACAGGCCGGTAACGCCCGCGCCCAGCAGGGCAGGGGTATTGGGCATCGCACGCACCACGGCGATGTTGCCGCCCAGCCAGCGGTCCAGCTGGGCGCTGGTGATGCCGGCGGCGATGGAGACCAGCAGGGGGCGCTTTTCAGTCGCCAGGGATTGCAGCGTGGCACATACCTCACGCAGCACCTGCGGCTTCACCGCCAGCAGCCAGGTGCTGGCCTGGGCAGCGGCCTCGCTGGGGGTGGCGTGCGGGGTGACGCCGAAATCGGCGGCAAGGGCATCGCGCAGCGCCGCCACGGGTTCAGCGACATGGATGTCGGCGGCCGGGGTGCCCTGGCGAACCAGCCCGGCGATCAGGCTGCGGGCCATGTTGCCGCCGCCGATGAAGGCGATGGAGGAATCGGTCATGCGGATGCTCCTTTCAGTTCAAGCCGGACGGACGCGCGCGCCGAACAGCGCGGTGCCAATGCGGACCAGGGTGGCACCGTCGGCGACGGCCTCGGCGTAGTCGCTGCTCATGCCCATCGACAGCGTGTCGGCCTGCGGATACCGGCCGTGCAGCGCCTGCTGCAGCGCGTGCATGCGGGCGAAGGCGGCGTGGCGCCGCGCGGGGTCGGGCCACGGCGCGGGGATGGCCATCAGCCCGCGCAGTTGCAGGGTGGGCTCGGCGGCGACGGCGGCCGCCAGCGCATCGATCTGCGCGGGCTGGCAGCCATGCTTGCTGCTTTCGTCGTCGATGTTGACCTGGATCAGCACGTTCAAGGGCGGCAGGTCAGCCGGCCGATGGCGTGCCAGGGCGGCCACCAGCTTTGGCCGGTCCACGCTCTGCACCCACTGGAAATGCCGTGCGACCGGCTCGGCCTTGTTCGACTGCAGGTGGCCGATCAGGTGCCATTCCAGTCCAAGGCCTTGCAGCGCCTCGATCTTGGCCAGGGCCTCCTGTACGTAATTCTCGCCGAAGGCGCGCTGGCCTTCGGCGGCCAACGCGGCAATCGCCGCGGTCGGCTGGGTCTTGGACACGGCCAGCAGGGTGGGCACTGGCCGCCCGGCGGCCTGCGCCGCGTTCTGCAGGTTGCTCAGTATTCCGGGCAGGGGACTTTGCACGTGACGCGTTCCGGTCTGACAGGACGCTATACTGACGCCCGGGGAAAGATCCTTCCAGTCGAAGCCGTTGTTGGGGAGTAGCCGCTCATGGATATCGCCGAGCTGTTGGCGTTTTCCGTAAAAAACAAAGCATCCGACCTGCACCTGTCCGCAGGCCTGCCGCCGATGATCCGCGTGGATGGCGACGTCCGTCGCATCAACATCCCGGCGCTGGACCACAAGCAGGTGCATGCGCTTGTCTACGACATCATGTCGGACAAGCAGCGTCGCGATTACGAAGAGTTCCTCGAGGTCGATTTCTCGTTCGAGATTCCGTCGCTCGCGCGCTTCCGTGTCAACGCCTTCAACCAGAACCGTGGCGCCGGTGCGGTGTTCCGTACCATTCCGTCCGAAGTGCTGACCCTGGAGGACCTGGCCTGCCCGCCGCTGTTCCGCGAGGTGATCCAGCAGCCGCAGGGCCTGATCCTGGTGACCGGTCCGACCGGTTCGGGCAAGTCGACCACGCTGGCGGCGATGATCGATTACATCAACAAGAACGAGTACGGGCACATCCTCACCGTCGAGGACCCGATCGAGTTCGTGCACACTTCGCAGAAGTGCCTGATCAACCAGCGCGAAGTGCACCGTGATACCCACGGCTTCAACGAAGCGCTGCGTTCGGCCCTGCGTGAAGATCCGGACATCATCCTGGTCGGCGAACTGCGCGACCTGGAAACCATCCGCCTGGCCCTGACCGCGGCGGAAACCGGCCACCTGGTGTTCGGCACGCTGCATACCAGTTCGGCGGCCAAGACCATCGACCGCATCATCGACGTGTTCCCGGCCGGCGAAAAGCCGATGGTGCGCTCGATGCTGTCCGAATCGCTGCGCGCGGTGATTTCGCAGGCCCTGTTGAAGAAAGTGGGCGGCGGTCGTACTGCAGCATGGGAAATCATGGTCGGCACCCCGGCCATCCGCAACCTGATCCGCGAGGACAAGGTGGCGCAGATGTATTCGGCCATCCAGACCGGCCAGCAGCACGGCATGATGACCCTGGACCAGC
The DNA here is from genome assembly GCF_031453215.1 of Stenotrophomonas sp. SORGH_AS_0321. NCBI lineage: Bacteria > Pseudomonadati > Pseudomonadota > Gammaproteobacteria > Lysobacterales > Lysobacteraceae > Stenotrophomonas > Stenotrophomonas sp. SORGH_AS_0321. The sequence continues at coordinate 3,095,720 of NZ_JAVIZG010000001.1, read as the reverse complement.
ACCTGCAGGATCTGGTCAAGCGCAGCCTGATCACGCGCAACCAGGCCAAAGAGTACGCCAAGGACAAGCGCCTGTTCGAGTAAGGCAGGCGACGGCGGGCGGCGCGCGTCGGCTCGGCGCGCACCGCGGGCCGCCGTGCCGAGCCCCCGTCCCGTTTCCTGGAGTCTGCCGTGAACAGTGCCGCCACCAATACCATCGATTTCACTTCTTTCCTCAAGCTGATGGCGCACCAGCGCGCCTCGGACCTTTTCATCACCGCGGGCATGCCGCCGGCGATCAAGGTCAACGGCAAGATCTCTCCGATCACCCAGACCCCGCTGTCGCCGCAGCAGAGCCGCGACCTGGTGCTGAACGTGATGACGCCGGCGCAGCGCGAGGAATTCGAAAAGACCCACGAGTGCAACTTCGCCATCGGCCTGTCCGGGGTCGGTCGCTTCCGTGTCAGCTGCTTCTACCAGCGCAACCAGGTGGGCATGGTGCTGCGCCGGATCGAAACGCGCATTCCCACCGTGGATGAGCTGGCGCTGCCGCCGATCATCAAGACGCTGGCGATGACCAAGCGCGGCATCATCCTGTTCGTCGGCGCGACCGGTACCGGCAAGTCGACCTCGCTCGCGGCGATGATCGGCTACCGCAACCACAACTCGACCGGCCACATCATCACCATCGAAGATCCGATCGAGTTCGTGCACCGCCACGAGGGCTGCATCATTACCCAGCGCGAAGTCGGCATCGATACCGACAGCTGGGAAGCGGCGCTGAAGAACACCCTGCGCCAGGCGCCGGACGTGATCATGATCGGCGAGGTGCGTACCCGCGAAGGCATGGACCATGCCATCGCTTTCGCCGAAACCGGTCACCTGGTGCTGTGCACGCTGCACGCGAACAACGCCAACCAGGCGATGGACCGCATCATCAACTTCTTCCCGGAAGACCGTCGCAACCAGCTGCTGATGGATCTGTCGCTGAACATCAAGGGCGTGGTCGCGCAGCAGCTGATTCCTTCGCCGGACGGCCGTTCGCGCAAGGTGGCGATGGAAATCATGCTCGGCACCCCGCTGGTGCAGGATTACATCCGCGAAGGTGAGATCCACAAGCTCAAGGAAGTGATGAAGGAGTCCACCCAGTTGGGCATGAAGACCTTCGACCAGAGCCTGTTCGAGCTGTACCAGGCCGGCGAAATCAGCTACGAAGATGCGCTGCGCTATGCGGATTCGCAGAACGAAGTGCGCCTGAAGATCAAGCTGAGCCAGGGCGGCGATGCGCGCACGCTGGCACAGGGTCTGGACGGCGTGGAAATTTCCGAAGTCCGCTGAGCCCGCCGCGCGCTGCCAGGGCATCGGAATTCGGGTAGTGACGGCCGCTGGCCGTCAATCGCGGTGCCGCGCTGCGCGCTCGCCGAGCGTGGCTCGGCGCTACCAGGGCATCGGAAGTCGGGTAGTGACGGCCGCTGGCCGTCAATCGCGGTGCCGCGCTGCGCGCTCGCCGAGCGTGGCTCCGCGCTACCAGGGCATCGGAATTCGGGTAGTGACGGCCGCTGGCCGTCATTTCGCATGGCTGACGACCAGCGGTCGTCACTACCCTCATTCCATGCCGAGCTTCTTCAGCTTGTAGCGCAGTGCGCGGAAGGTGATGCCCAGCTGCGCAGCGGTGCGGGTCTTGTTCCAGCGGTTTTCTTCCAGCGCGCGCTGGATCGCGGTGCGCTCCATCTGTTCGATGTACGAGGGCAGGGCGGCATTGCCGGCCGGCAGGTCAACCACCGCTTCCACCGGCGGCGCGGCGGCGCTGCCACCGGAACGGCCATTCGGCTGTGGCAGGCGCAGGTCGGCCGCGCCGATGGTGTCTCCCTCGGCCAGCGCCAGTGCGCGCTCCAGAATGTTTTCCAGTTCGCGCACGTTGCCGGGGAAGCTGTACACCGTGAGCGCATCCAGCGCCGACGGTGCCAGCAGCGGCACCGCACAGCCGTGGGTACGCGCCAACCGGGCCAGGATCGCACCGGCCAGTTCGGGCAGGTCCTGGTGACGCTCGCGCAGCGGCGGCACGCGCAGTTCGATCACGTTGATGCGGTAGTAAAGGTCATGCCGGAAGCGGCCTTCGTCAACCAGCTCGGACAGGTCCTTGTGGGTAGCCGACAGGATGCGTACGTCCACCGCGATTTCCGCTGACGCGCCGACCGGGCGCACCGACTTTTCCTGGATGGCACGCAGCAGCTTGACCTGCATCTGCAGCGGCAGTTCGGCCACTTCATCCAGGAACAGGGTGCCGCCGTGTGCTGCCTGGAACAGGCCGGGTTTGTCGGCGTGGGCGCCGGTGAAGCTGCCCTTCTTGTGGCCGAAGAACTCGCTTTCCATCAGTTCCGACGGAATGGCACCGCAGTTGACCGGGATGAACGGACCGGCCGCGCGCGCGCCCTGTTCGTGGATGGTGCGCGCGACCAGTTCCTTGCCCACCCCGGATTCGCCCAGGATGTAGACCGGTGCCTGGCTGCGCGCGACCTTGCCCAGCGTGCTGCGCAGGGTGTCCATCGCCGGTGAGCCGCCGAGCAGGCGTCCTTGCTGTTCGGCCGGGGCGGCCACCGGCAGGCGTTCGGTGTTGTTGAGTTCCAGTGCGTGCTTGACCAGCCCGCGCAGCACCGCGATGTCCACCGGCTTGCTGACGAAATCGAACGCGCCGGCCTTCAGTGCTTCCACGGCCAGGTCCATGCTGCCGAAGGCGGTGATCATCGCGACCGGCGTACGGGGGTAGTGCTGTGCGATTTCGGTGACCAGTTCGATGCCGTTGCCATCGGGCAGCCGCATGTCGGTGATGCACAGGTCGTACGGATTGCTGGCCAGCAGCTCGCGTGCTTCGGCGAGATTGGCGGCGGTGTTGATGCGCAGGCCCATCCGGCCCAACGTCAGCACCAGCAGTTCGCGGATGTCGCGCTCGTCGTCGACGACCAGTGCGCTACGGGTTTCGTTCATGGGGAAGAAGATAGCGGAGGGGGGGCGATGCCGACAAATCATTGACGCACGGCGGGGGCCGTCATCCTGACGAAAAGGTGTGCGGGGCGGGCAGGATGATGCGGAAACAGGCGCCGCCCGCAGGCACGGGCACGTATTCCAGCCGCGACTGGTTGGCACGACACAGTTCGCGGGCGATGTACAGGCCCAGCCCGGTGCCATGCTCGGACGTGGTGAAGAAGGGATTGAACAACTGCGCGGCGACGGCGTCGGGAATACCGGGGCCGCGGTCCATCACATCGATCACCGGGCTGCCCTCCAGCCGCCCCAGACGCAAGCGTACGCGCGCCGGCTGTTCGCCGATGCGGCCATACTTCAGTGCGTTGTGGACCAGCGCGGTCAGCACCTGGTGCAGGTGGCGCGGATCGACCATGGCGGCGACCGAGGTTTCCGAGATGATCGATTCCACGCTGTCCGTTTCCAGCGACAGGCCCTGTTTGTACTCCAGCACGAAGCGGCGGACCAGCGCGACCAGGTCCACGTTTTCCGGGTTGGCGCGTTCTCGGCGGGCAAGGCCCAGCACGCTTTCCACGATGCCGTTGGTGCGCTGGCACTGCTGGTGGATGATCTGCAGCAGGCGACGGTCGCCTTCGCTGAAGTTGCCGTCTTCTTCTTCCAGCAGCTGCACCGCGTAATTGATCGCCGCCAGCGGATTGCGGATTTCATGCGCCAGGCTGGCCGAGAAACGGCCGAGCGCGGACAGCGTCAGTGATTCTGCCCGCTTGGACACCACGCTGGAGTCATCCAGGAACACCAGGGTGAGGTCACTGCCGGCCCACAGGCGGGCGAATCGCGGCTGCACTTCGGGCTGGTCCGGGGACAGCATCAGCGGTGTCTCTTCCTGGTTCCCGCCGGTGCGCCAGCGATGCAGCCGGCGCGCCAGTTCCGGTGCTGTGCGGGTCAGGCCCGGCCGCTCACCGCCGCTGCCGACGTCGTGGTCGCCGAGCAGCGCCGATGCGGCTTCGTTGACCAGGGTGATGCGGTTCTGGCCGTCCACCACCATTACCCCGGTGCGCATGCGGCGGATGATCAGTTCGTTGATCTGGTACAGGTTGGCCACTTCGTCGCCGCGCTGGTTGGCCAGTTGCTGGCTGTGGCGGGCGCGGTTGGCGACCTGCGAGCTGATGAATGCCAGCGCCAGGTAGCTGGTGGTGAACATCGCCAGTTCGGCCAGCGTACGGGTGGGCGCGCCGCCTTCCAGCAGCTTCCACAGATATTCGGCCACGGTGGCGACGCTGGCCCCCACCGCCAGCCCCAGCGCCATCGGGAACGGCAGCATGGTCGCGGCGGCGGCGATGTTGAACAGCAGCGACATCGAGATGCCGGCGCTGGCCCCGGGCAGGGCATGGGCCAGCAGCGAAGCGACGACGATGTCCAGGCTGACGCCGACCAGCACGAACTGCTGCAGCCAGCGTTCGCTGCGCCCCAGCAGCAGCATCAGCACCGAGAACAGCCAGTAGCCGCCGGACACGTAAGTGGCCAGCTCGGGGTGGTTCGCCTGCCCCAGCAGGTCGGCCATCGGGCTGAACATCAGCCCGGCGATCGCGGTGGCGATCAGCAGCCGGTACAGGGCAAAGAAATACAGTTCGCGTCGAGGAATGGACTCGATGCGGTCGATCAGTGATGCGGTCGGTGCCACGCCAAAACTCCCCTTCTGGCTTGCGTGCAGTATAGGCATGGATGGGGTCCCGGCCGGCCGGTTGCCGCGCGCCGGCTGCGCGCCATCCCACGCCAGGCGCGCCGGCCGATCCCGGGGGGCAGCCACAAATAACTGAAAAACCAGAAAAATCCGGCGCCGCGGCGTGTGTCATCCCGCTGTCTTTGCGCCACGCGCCGGGGTCAGCCACAATAGCGGGCCCGCCGCGGTCCGTGCCGGTGCCCGTGAGGGAGCCTTGGAGGAGATGCGTGCGGTCGTTCCTATTCCCACGGTGACGCATGAATTTCCACGAATACCAGTCAAAACAGCTGCTTGCCGAGTACGGCATTCCCGTCCCGGCCGGCAAGGTCGCGGCTACCCCGGACGAAGCAGTCGCAGCAGCGACCTCGCTGGGCCAGGGCCCCTGGATGGTCAAGGCGCAGATCCATGCTGGCGGTCGCGGCAAGGCAGGCGGCGTCAAGTTCTGCAAGACCACCGACGACGTGAAGGCCGCTGCGGCCAAGATGCTCGGCACCAAGATGGCCACCTACCAGACCGCCGGCGTCGAGCTGCCGGTCAACCTGGTGCTGGTGACCACCGCCGGTGAGATCGTCAAGGAACTGTACCTGTCGGTCCTGGTCGACCGCGGCACCAAGACCATCACCTACATCGCTTCTTCGGAAGGCGGCGTGGAAATCGAGCAGGTTGCTGCTGAAACCCCGGAGCTGATCCACTCGCTGAACGTCGACTTCGTCGAAGGCGTGCAGGGTTACCACGGCCGTGATTTCGGCTTCAAGCTCGGCCTGACCGCCAAGCAGGCCGGCCAGTTCGCCAGCATCATGGTGAACCTGTACAAGCTCTTCAACGAAAAGGACCTGGCGCTGGTTGAAATCAACCCGCTGGCGATCCTGGACGACGGCAACCTGTACGCGCTGGACGGCAAGTTCGACAGCGACGACAACGCCGCGTTCCGCCAGAAGGCGCTGGTCGCCATGCGCGACAAGACCCAGGAAGACGAAACCGAAGTGACCGCTTCGGAGCTGGACATCAACTACGTCACCATGGACGGCAACATCGGCTGCATGGTCAACGGCGCAGGCCTGGCCATGGCCACCATGGACGTGATCAAGCTCAACGGCGGCGAGCCGGCGAACTTCCTGGACGTGGGCGGCGGTGCGAACAAGCAGCGCGTCATCGAAGCGTTCAAGCTGATCCTGTCCTCGGACAAGGTCGAAGGCATCTTCGTCAACATCTTCGGCGGCATCGTCCGCTGCGACATGATCGCCGAAGGCATCATCGCCGCGGTCAAGGAAGTGGGCGTCAAGGTTCCGGTCGTGGTGCGCCTGGAAGGCACCAACGTGGAAGAAGGCAAGCAGCTGCTGCGTGACAGCGGCATGGCCATCATCCCGGCTGACAACATCAACGACGGCGCCAAGAAGGTCGTTGAAGCTGTCAAGAACGCCGCCTGATCCGACACCGAAGGAAATCCAATGTCAGTTTTGATCAACAAGAACACCAAGGTGATCGTGCAGGGCTTCACCGGCCAGCAGGGCACCTTCCACGCCACTCAGATGATCGAGTACGGCACCCAGGTCGTCGGCGGCGTGACCCCCGGCAAGGGCGGCACCACCCACATCGACCTGCCGGTGTTCAACACCGTGGCCGATGCCGTGCAGGCCACCGGCGCCAATGCGTCGGTGATCTACGTGCCGCCGCCGTACGCGGCTGATGCGATCCTGGAAGCCGCTGCGGCCGGCATCAAGGTCATCGTGTGCATCACCGAAGGCATCCCGGTGCTGGACATGCTGCGCGTCAAGAACGTGCTGACCCGCGCCCATGCGGATACCGTGCTGATCGGGCCGAACTGCCCGGGTGTCATCACCCCGGGTGAGTGCAAGATCGGCATCATGCCGGGCCACATCCACAAGCCGGGCAAGATCGGCATCGTGTCCCGTTCGGGCACGCTGACCTATGAAGCGGTCAAGCAGACCACCGAAGTGGGCCTGGGCCAGTCGACCTGCATCGGCATCGGTGGTGACCCGATCAACGGCCTGAACTTCGTCGACTGCCTGAAGCTGTTCAACGAAGATCCGCAGACCGAAGGCATCATCATGGTCGGTGAAATCGGCGGCGACGCGGAAGAAGCCGGTGCCGAGTACATCAAGCAGTTCGTGAAGAAGCCGGTCGTCGGCTTCATCGCCGGCGCATCGGCTCCGGCCGGCAAGCGCATGGGCCACGCCGGTGCGATCGCATCGGGCGGCAAGGGCACTGCGGAAGGCAAGTTCGCCGCCATGGAAGCGGCCGGTGTCGTCACCGTGCGTTCGCCGGGCGACCTGGGCGCTGCCATCGCCAAGCTGGTGAAGTAACACCGCAGCCGCGCAGCGGCTACGTGTCTGTAAAGAAGTAAACAGAAAGCCGCCTTCGGGCGGCTTTCTGCGTTTGGGCGCGGCGCTACAATGGCGGCATGGCAACCACAGGCTGGAACCTCTAATGGCTTCGATCCGCATCGCGATGGCGCAGTTTGATTTCCCGGTCGGCGCGGTCGCCGCCAACACCGACCGGATCATCGAGATGATCGAGCAGGCGCGCGATGACCACGGTGCCGACCTGGTGGTGTTCCCGGAACTGGCCATCAGTGGCTACCCGCCGGAAGACCTGCTGCTGCGTCCGGGGTTCCTGCAGCACTGTGAGCAGGCAATGCAGCGCATCGCCCGGGCCTGCACCGGTATCACGGCGGTGGTCGGCTGGCCCGAGCCGGCCGGTGCGGTGGTCTACAACGCGGCCAGCGTGCTGCGCGATGGCATCGTGGAAAAGACCTACCGCAAGCGCGAGCTGCCCAACTATGCGGTGTTCGACGAGCGGCGTTATTTCGATATCGACCCGGACGGCCCGAGCTGCGTGTTCGAGGTCAACGGCGTGCCGGTAGGCGTGCTGATCTGCGAAGACCTGTGGTTCGCCGAGCCGCTGGCCGACACCGTGCGCAGTGGCGCGCAGCTGGTGGTGGTTCCCAACGCATCGCCCTACGAGCGCGGCAAGCACGCCCAGCGTGATGCGGTGCTGGCCGCGCGCACGCGCGAGACCGGCGCGGCGATTGCCTACCTCAACGTGGTCGGCGGCCAGGACGCGCTGGTCTTCGACGGCGCGTCGGTGGTGGCCGACGGCGATGGCACCGTACACCCGGCGGCGGCGGCGTTCGCCGAACAGTGGCTGGTGGTGGAGTATGAAAGTGAGGCGCGCCGCTTCATGCCGCTGCTGTGGATGGACGACGGCGATGAGAGCATGGACGCGCTGGCCTGGCGCGCGGTCACCCGCGGCCTGCAGGATTACTGCGGCAAGAACGGGTTCAGGAAGGTCTGGCTGGGATTGTCCGGCGGCATCGATTCGGCGCTGGTGCTGGCGATGGCGGTCGATGCCCTCGGCGCGGAGAATGTCACGGCGGTGCGCCTGCCGTCGCGCTACACCGCCGGGCTGTCCAACGACCTGGCCAGGGAACAGTGCCAGGCACTCGGGGTGAAGCTGGAGGAAGTGAACATCGAGCCGGCGTTCAAGGGCCTGATGGAAGCACTGGGGCCGATGTTCGAAGGCACTACGCCGGACATAACCGAGGAGAACCTGCAGAGTCGCAGCCGTGGCGTGATCCTGATGGCGCTGGCCAACAAATTCGGTGGCCTGCTGCTGACCACCGGCAACAAGAGCGAGTACGCCGTCGGTTACGCGACCATCTACGGTGACATGTGCGGCGGCTATGCACCGCTGAAGGATCTGTACAAGACCGAGGTGTTCGGACTGGCGAAGTGGCGCAACACCGTGGGCGGCGCGCCGGTCATTCCGCCGGCGGTGATCAGTCGGCCGCCGTCGGCGGAACTGCGCGAAAACCAGACCGACCAGGATTCGCTGCCGGCCTATGACGTGCTGGACGGCATCCTGTACCGCTTCGTCGACCAGGAGCAGTCGCGCGAGGAGATCGTCGCGGCCGGCTATGCCCCCGAGGTGGTGGACCGCGTGCTGCGGCTGGTGCGCATCAGCGAATGGAAGCGCCACCAGGCCGCGCCGGGACCGAAGGTGTCCCGCCGCGCGTTCGGGCGTGAGCGGCGCTACCCGATCAGTAATGGCTACCAGGGCTGATGGGGGCCAGGGCAACTCCATAGGATATGCAGGTGCCCGGTCGCTCATCGGCGTCACGAACATCCGCTGTGGGCCAACCCATGGCGTTGATCGGCGCGGACCTCTTCCAGATCTGAGCGCAATCTGGATGCGGGCTGCAGTGAAGTTGTGACCATGGGGCTCCCAACCAAAAGGAGAGCGCCGCATGGGCATGATGATCGCTGGGACTGTCACGCGTGCAGTGGCAAGCACGGAGGGAAAGCCGGTCCACTGTACCCCCGCAACATCCTCAGGCTGGTTGTCCAACGGCTTGACCCAGGTAGCCAACGCCACGATGCGGGGCGTGAAATACGCGCTGCGTGAGCCCGGGAAGGCCGTGGTCATCGGACTGTCGGTGCTGGCCGGGGTGCGTTCGGGCGCCGCTGCCCCTTTGGGCGGACGCGTTGTGGCCCTGAGGGAGCACGGCAGCGCCATGCCAGTCACTGCGGCCGACGACCCGTGGACGCTGCGGGCCCAGGCCATCGGGAAGGAGGTGGGCGATTGCATGCGCAGCCGTCACATCGACGGCCTTGAGCCACGTCTTACCGAAGCGCACTGCATGGGGCAGGTAGTCATCGACCATGCGATGAACCGGCAATCCAGTCCGGATGAAATCCGCGAAATGGCCCGCGTGACACCTGATCTCGGTTCACCGGCCGGGCAGTATGTAGCGTTGGCCCAGCGCGGCATGCACATGCCGGTCACGTTACCGGACCCGGATACGGTGCAGGGCAATATTGACAGCGCTGCTACGCTCGTCCTGGCGCTGCCGAACGTTCGAGACAGGATCAATGAGGACGCGCGCACGCTCGTGGCGAGCTGCAACATGCAAGAGCGCGTGGACAATGACAACCTGGGTGAGCCCGGTTTGTTCACAACGGACGACGTGGTGAATGCCGTACACAGCGAGGCATGCAGCGATGGGGTACTCCGGCCACCGATGGAGCGTGAAGTCCGCCAGGCAAATGCCGCGCAGTTCCATCAGACTACGCGCGTGAAGGATGAGCAGGCCTTTCGGACGGGGCAGTACCGGATCCATAAGGGCGAAGCGTATGTACCCGCAGGCGCGAACTATGAAAACAGGGTTGTACGCAAGGTCATCGACGTCATCAGATTCTGAGGACTATCCACGGGCCTGGCGTGCGGTGACCCGTGGTATTCAGCATTACTGAAAATAGAATGCGCCGCTCAACGGCGACCGGATATGACACCTGATCGGGGAACTGGCCAGAGATCTCATCCAGCGCGCAGGCGCAGCCACCCGTTGAGGAGAGCCTGGTCCTGCGCGCGTTGCAGATTTGGATCATCCTGAGGGGCCAGAGGCCGAGGCTGTGACGCCCATCGCGACAGTCACCAAGGCGCGGCCTATCGTGGAGTCTCACCACAGTAGGGAGCACCAGAACAATGCGAGTCGCCGAGATGTTCGTCGCCGGCCTGGGCGCTTTGGCCGGACTACAGCACGCTACCCATGGCCATGCCACGCGCCAGCGCGCAAGCAATCCTGTCCGCAGCCATCGACTGGTGGATCTGCCGATAGCCGATATCTGCAACCAGGGTGGGCACTGGATGGCGCCGATCGACCCTGATCTTCATTTGAGTGACGCGCCCGCCGGATTTGCGGAGGCCGAGCCGCGCTTCGAAAGTTGCCTCCACCGGATAGCGTCCCGCAGCCTGCCGGAAGCGCGCAGCGCGGCGCTCTGCCTGATGGAAGTGGCGGCCGACACCTGCGCGGGCGGCGAGGATCCGTGGTGCATCGATGCGCTGCAGCGAAGTTCGACCGATGTGATTCTACGGGCAGGGGCGCAGCTTGAGGCGTCGCTCGAGCCGGGGCCGCTGCCGCTGGCAACCTACCGTTCGCTGGACCAGCTGCGCAGGGACATTCATGCCGAATTCCGCGGCAGGACGGTGTACCAGGATGCGATGCAACGCATGGAGATCGAGATCGGTGACCTCACCGGCCTGGACCTGCAGGCACAGCGCGCGCCGCTGACGGTGGGCAACGTGCTGCAGCTGCTGCGTGACAGCGACAGTGGCAGCGGAAGGGGCGAGCGGGTCGGTGCCAGCAGCATGGAACGCTTCGACTGGGCGGCCCGGGCGACCGGACTGCAACTCGGGGACCTGCTGGAATCGATCGGTCGGGAAGTGATCAACACCAGGCCGGAGCATTATCGGGAGTCACTTGCCGAAGAACTGTCGCAGTGGGTGCAACGGAACTTCGCCAGTGATGCCGCCGAGCCGATCACCGCGCACCAGCGCCGGCACATGGTTGGCCTGATGCTGGAGGGGATCAACGCCCGCATCGCCGCCGGCACTACCGGCGACCTCGACACAGCCGGCTGAGCGGCGACCGGTTCCCGGAACAGAAAAGCCCCGCAGTGCGACTGCGGGGCTTTCTGGTTTTCAACGACAGATGCGCCGGATTACTTGCGATTCATCGTCGCGTTGCGCATGCCGGTGGTGGCCGACTTCTCACCCGCGAACGGGTTGAGCTTGCGGATCATCCACGGGTAGTTGGGCCAGTCGTTCTGCAGCCACGGGTGGTCCGGGGCGTTGAGTTCCAGCACACGGCGTGCATCGCCGGCGAGCGTTTCATTGCCGGCGCGCGTGTAGGCCTCGGCCAGTACCGCGACTGCGTCGTACTGGTAGGCGCTCTGCGGGTAGGTTTCCAGCAGGTAGTTGGCACGGCCGGCGGCCGACAGCCACGCTTCGCGGCGCAGGTAGTACAGCGCATTGTCCAGCTCATGCTGGGCGAACACGTCGCGCAGCTCGGTCATGCGGCGGCGCGCGTCTTCGGCATAGCGGCTGTTCGGATAGCGGTCGATGACGATGTTGAAATCGGCATAGGCCTGGCGCGGGGTGGACAGATCGCGACGGCTGGCGTCCAGCGACCATACGCGGCGCAGGAAAACCGTATCGCGGTTGCTGTTGGACAGGCCGCGCAGGTAATACATGTACGCCACGTTCCGATGGGTCGGATAGGTCCGGATGAAGCGGTCGATGCTGGACACCGCATCGTCGTGCTTGCCGGCCTTGAACTGGGCGTAGGCGGTTTCGATCATCGCCTGTTCGGTGTACGGGCCGTACGGGTACTGGGCCACCAGGCGGCGGAAACTGGTTTCCGCGCCGCTCCAGTTGCCGCCTTCCATCAGGCCGTGGGCCTTCTGGTACAACGTCTCGACCGGCTGGCCTTCATCGGGGTTGTCCCCCTTGGTGCCACGGTTGCAACCAGTGGCGGCGATCACCAGGACCAGCAGCAGGGCGGTCAGGCGGACGGGCGCAAAGAGCGGGGAAGAGCGTCGGATCATGGTGTCAAGGCGGGACGCGGCTGGAATACGAAGGGTCGATGATAGCCTAGTGTCCTGTCCCGCGACTGAAACCTGTCCACGGGACCCCCAATTTCGTCTCCAAAAGTTGCCGCCATGTCCGAATCCGCTGCTGAACAGGCCCGCCAGGCCGTTGTCCCCGATACTGCCGCCGGCCGTCGTTTCGACGCGGTGCTGGCCGAACTGTTCCCCGAATACTCCCGTTCCAAGCTGACCGAGTGGATCAAATCCGGCGACGTGCTGCTGGACGGTGTGACCGTGCGCGGCCGCGACCCGGTGCGCGGCGGTGAGGTCGCCACGCTCAACGCGGTGCTGGAAACCCAGACCCACGCCGAGCCGGAGGACATCCCGCTGGACGTGCTGTTCGAAGACGAACACCTGCTTGTGATCAACAAGCCGGTGGGCCTGGTGGTGCATCCGGGCGCCGGCAACTCCAGCGGCACCCTGGTCAACGCGCTGCTGTTCCGCGATCCGTCGGTGGCGTCCCTGCCGCGTGCAGGCATCGTGCACCGGCTGGACAAGGACACCAGTGGCGTCATGGTGATCGCCCGCACCCTCCAGGCGCAGACCGCGCTGGTGGAACAGCTGTCCGCACGCCAGGTGCATCGCCAGTACCTGGCGGTGGTGGTCGGGGCGCTGGTGGCTGGTGGTACCGCCGATGCACCGATCGACCGGCATCCGCGCGACCGGCTGAAGATGGGGGTGCGTGAAGACGGCAAGGAAGCGATCACCCACTACCGCCTGCGCGAGCGCTTCCGCGCGCACACCGCGCTGGAATGCCGCCTGGAAACCGGCCGTACCCACCAGATCCGCGTGCACATGGCGCACCTGCGCCACGCCATCGTCGGTGACCAGTTGTACGGTGGGGCGCTGAAACTGCCGAAGGGCGCCAGCGACGAGCTGGTCGCCGCGCTGCGCGGTTTCAAGCGCCAGGCCCTGCATGCCGAAACGCTGGAGTTCGTGCACCCGATCACCGGCGAGACGGTGCGCAACACCGCACCGCCGCCGGAGGACATGCTGCAGCTGTTGAAGGCCCTGCGCGAGGACAGCGAGCTGTTCGCCGAGCGCGAGCGCGGCCGCGACCGCCGCTGATGGACGGCGCGCTGCCCCTGCTGATGCCGCAGTGGCCTGCCCCGGCCGGCGTGCGCGCGCTGACCACGCGGCGGCATGGGGCGGGGGTGTCGTTGCCGCCGTTCGACCAGTTCAACCTGGGCAACCGGCATGCCGCCGATGGCGACCAGCCGGCCCACGTGGAGCGCAACCGCGCCCTGCTGCACGCCGGCCTGGCATTGCCTTCGCCGGCGCACTGGCTGCGCCAGGTGCATGGCACCACGGTGTTGCGGTTCGACGCGGCGCCGGTGGCCGGCGCATGCGAACCGGTCGCCGATGCGTCGGTGACGTCGGTGCCTGGTGTGGTGCTGGCCATCCTGACCGCGGACTGCCTGCCGGTGGTGCTGGCTGCACGCGATGGCAGCGAGGTGGGGGCCGCGCACGCAGGCTGGCGCGGGCTGGCCGATGGCATGCTGGAAGCGACCGTGGCGGCGATGCAGACACCACCGTCCGCGCTGCTGGCCTGGCTGGGGCCGGCGGCCGGACCGGCTGATTATGAAATCGGCGAAGAGGTCCACCATGCCTTCGTCGGCCATGACCCTGCCGCAGCGGCTGCCTTCGTGGCGACGCGCCCGGGCCACTGGAAAGTGGACCTGTATGCGCTGGCGCGCATGCGCCTGGTCGCCGCGGGCATGCAGCCGGCCGACATCCATGGCGGCACCCTGTCGACCATGGCCGACCCCGACCTGTTTTCGCACCGCCGCGACCGGCGTACCGGGCGCATGGCGACGCTGGCCTGGATCGAATAGCGCCGGTCGGTGCCCGGCGGCATGTGTCCGGCAACGGCCCGCTGCGCTCGCCGACCATGGGTCGGCGCTACCGTTGCCTCCTCAGGCCTCCAGGGCCTGCAGGAAGGTCTGTCGCCAGTGGTTGATGTCGTGGCGGCGCAGGTGGTCCATCATCGCGTTCCAGCGCTCCTGGCGGCGCTTGAGCGGCATGGTGGCCGCGGTGGCGATGGCATCGGCGACACCGTCCAGGTCATGTGGATTGACCAGCAGCGCCTGCTTCATCTCATCGGCCGCGCCGGCCAGCAGTGACAGCACCAGCACGCCGGGATTGTCCGGGTCCTGCGAGGCCACGTACTCCTTGGCTACCAGGTTCATGCCATCGCGCAGCGGCGTCACCAGTCCCACCGCAGCGGCGCGGTAGAAGCCGGTCAGGGTGGAATGGGTGAAGTTCTGGTTTACGTAGCGCAGCGGGGTCCAGTCCGGGGCGGCGTGGCCGCCGTTGATGTGGCCGGCGATCTGCTCCAGCTGGCTGCGCAGGTCACGGTACTCGGTGACATCGCCGCGTGACACCGGGGCGATCTGCAGGTACGTCAGGCTGCCGTGCTGGTCGGCGTGCCGTTCCAGGTAGCGCTCGAAGCCCTTGAAGCGCTCCGGCAGGCCCTTGGAGTAGTCCAGCCGGTCCACGCCGATCGCCAGCTGGCGGTCACGCAGGCTGTTGCGCAGGTCCTTCACGGCCGGCTTGTTGGCCGCCGCCTTGGCCTGCTGGGCGATGCGTTCGGTGTCGATGCCGATCGGGAAGGCGGCCGCGCGGAAGGTGCGCCCGTCCGGTGCTTCCAGCTTGCCGTCGCCGAGCACGCGGCCACCGCCGAACAATCGCAGGTAGGTCTGGAAGCGGTCCGCATCGCGCTGGGTCTGGAAGCCGACCAGGTCGCAGGCGTACAGCGCCGAGAACAGCCGCAGGTGGTCGGGCATGGCCTGCAGCAGGTCCGCCGAGGGCAGCGGCACGTGCAGGAAGAAGCCGATCCGGCAGCCGATGCCGCGTTCGCGCAGCATCGCTGCCAGCGGGATCAGGTGGTAGTCGTGGATCCAGACGATATCGTCTTCGCGCAGCAGGGGCGCCAGCTTGCTGGCGAACAGTTCGTTGACCCGGTGGTAGGTCTCGCGGGTACCGCGGTCGTAGTCCACCAGGTCCAGGCGGAAGTGCAGCAGCGGCCACAACGTGCGGTTGGCGAAGCCGTTGTAGTACCCGTCCACGTCGCGCTTGTTGAGGTCCATGGTGACGTAGCGGATATCGCCATCCACCTGCTCGTGCAGCGCGCCGCTGGTGTCCTTGACCGACTTGCCGCTCCAGCCGAACCACAGCCCGCCGCGCTCTTTGAGCGCGGCCAGCAGGCCCACCGCCAGGCCACCCGGGCGGGTATCGCCGGGAATGGCGACGCGATTGGAGACAACGACCAGGCGGCTCACGAGGCCTCCTGCCAGGAACGCGACAGGCGCATCGCGGCGGTGATCAGGCCAACGTGCGAATAGGTCTGCGGGAAGTTGCCCCACGCCTCGCCGGTTTCGAAGGAAAGATCTTCGGACAACAGGCCCAGGTGGTTGCGCCGCGACAGCAGCACTTCGAACATGTCGCGCGCCTCGTCCAGCCGGCCGATCGCGGCCAGTGCGTCGATGTACCAGAACGTGCAGATGGTGAAGCTGGTCTCCGGCGCGCCGAAATCATCCGGGGCGACGTAGCGGTACAGCGCGTCGCCATGCTTGAGGTCGCGACCGATCGCTTCCACGGTGGCGATGAAACGGGCGTCCTTGGCTTCGATGAAGCCGATGTCGGCCAGCAGCAGCAGCGAGGCATCCAGGCGGTGGCCGCCGAAGGCATCGGTGAAGTGGCCCAGGTCCTCGCTCCACGCTTCCTTCATGATGCGGCGGTGGATCGTGTCGGCACGCTCGCGCCAATGGAACGCGCGGTCATCCAGCTTCAGGCGCACCGCGATCTTGCACAGGCGGTCACAGGCAGCCCAGCACATCGCGGCGGTGTAGGTGTGTACTTCGGTGCGGCCGCGGAACTCCCACAGGCCGGCATCGGGGACATCGTGAAGCAGGTAGGCCTGTTCACCCAGCGGTTCCAGCCGCGCGAACGCGTGCTCGTCGCCGGGATCCTGCAGGCGGCGGTCGAAGAACAGCTGGGTGGAGGCGAGCACCACGCTGCCGTAGACATCGTGCTGGCGCTGCACCCAGGCCAGATTGCCGCGGCGCACCGGGCCCATGCCGCGGTAGCCGGACAGCGAAGGCACTTCGTGCTCGTCCAGCGTGGCTTCGAAGCCGATGCCGTACAGCGGCTGCAGGGTGCCGTCGGCGGTGGCCAGGTTGAAGATGTAGCCCAGGAACTGTTCCATGGTGCGGGTGGCACCCAGACGGTTCAGCGAGCGCACCACGAAGGCGGCATCGCGCAGCCAGCAGTAACGGTAATCCCAGTTGCGGATGCTGCCCGGCGCCTCGGGGATGGAGGTGGTCATCGCGGCGATGATCGCGCCGCTGTCTTCGTACTGGCACAGTTTGAGCGTGATCGCGCTGCGGATCACCGCCTCCTGCCATTCCAGCGGGATGGACAGGTAGCGCACCCACTCGCGCCAGTAATCGCGCGTGCGCTGGAAGGATTCCTGCACGTAGCCGCTGAGTGAGCGGTTGAGGGATTCATCCACGCCCAGCACCAGGTGCACGGGATGGTTGAGCACGAACGGCAGGCTGTCGCGCACGAAGCGGATCGGCACGTCGGTGGTCAATCGCAGTACGTGGTCGGGCAGGACCCAGCGCACGTGGTTGCTGCCCCAGGTGGAGTCGGGCACGCGCTGGCCCCAGTCGGCCAGCGGGCGCGCCAATACGCGGATGCGCGGGCTGCCGGCGATCGGGCGTACCTGCCGGATCAGGCTGACCGGGCGGTAGAAGCGGTCGTTCTGGCGCCAGCGCGGCGCGAAATCGATGATCTCCAGCGCACCGCCGTGGCTGTCGCGCAGCACGGTGCGCAGGATCGCGGTGTTGCTGAGGTATTCCTGTTCGGTGCTGGCCAGGTCTTCCAGTTCGATGGCGAAATCGCCGCCTTCCTGCTGGTTGGGACTGAGCAGCGCACAGAAGGTGGGGTCGCCGTCGAAGGTGGGCAGGCAGCTCCATACGACGCGTGCCTGGCGGTCGATCAACGCGCCGAAACTGCCGTTGCCGACGACACCGAGGTTCAGATCAGGTTGGGACATGGGCAAAGCTTCTCGTCTGCGGCCGTGGGGGCCGGCCTACCACGCATTCTCACGCAACCACCCGTGCACGCTGCGTATGTCCTGCAGCTGGAACACCGCCACGCTGGGCTCGCGTTCACCGACCAGCACGCTCCAGCCATGCAGCCCGTTGGACGCTTCAAAGCCGTGTTCGTCGGTGAGGTCATCGCCGATGAACACCGGCAGGCGACCGCGGAAGGGCAGGTACTGCATCATCCGACGCACCGCGCGTCCCTTGTCGCTGCCGACCGGGACGAATTCGACCACGTGGTCGCCCGGCTGCAGCCGATAGCCGGTATTGCCGCGGATGTGGCGGTCAGCGAAGGCGCGGACGTCGTTGGCGGCGTGCGGCGCACCGCGCCAGTGCAGGGCCATGCTGGGGCCTTTGTCCTCGACCAGCACGCCAGGGTGGCCGTGGGCGAAGCGCATCGCCTGCTGATGCAGCGCATGCAGCCATTCGGTGGTGCTTTCATCCTCGGCACTGTCGTGCACGGTGCCGCCCGCGCCACGCAGCTGGTGGCCATGCAGGCCGGCGGCAGGCAGGTGCAACGGCGCGAACAGCGCGTCGAGCTGTTCCAGCGGGCGGCCGCTGACCAGCGCCACGGCGCCTTCCAGGCGGTCGCTGATGCGGCCGATGGCCTCACGCACTTCCGGCAGCAGGGTCACCGCGTCAGGGCGGTCGGCGAACTCGATGAGGGTGCCATCCACGTCGAGGAACAATGCGCAGGCATCGTCTAGCAACGGCGGTGGCGGACGAAGGGGGAGGTCGTTTGCCATGCCCGGCACGATGCCAGCGCAGGCGTGAGCATGGGGTCATCGCAGCGGGGGCTCGGCGGGTGGCAGTGGGTGGCGGTGGGTGACGACCGTTGGTCGTCACCGCTTGCAGGATGTGACGGCCAGCGGCCGTCACATCCGGGTCTTCCGCCGGCGGTCAGAAGGTGTAGCGCACGCGTCCGTAGAAGTACGCGCCGTTGCTGCCGATCGGCGACAACACGTCGTACGGCAGATTGCCGTAGTAGTAGATGTCTTCGTTGGACAGGTCCGGGTAGTTGTCGGTCAGGTTCTGTCCGCCGATCGCCACGCTCCACTGC
Organism: Stenotrophomonas sp. SORGH_AS_0321; assembly: GCF_031453215.1. NCBI lineage: Bacteria > Pseudomonadati > Pseudomonadota > Gammaproteobacteria > Lysobacterales > Lysobacteraceae > Stenotrophomonas > Stenotrophomonas sp. SORGH_AS_0321. The sequence goes on along the minus strand of NZ_JAVIZG010000001.1, from coordinate 3,077,424 downwards.
GGGGTGATGCGGTATTCGGCTTCCGCATCCAGCTGCCACTCGGCCTGGTAGGTCTGGGTCGGTTCGAAGCCGCCGCCGAAGTTGAACACGCGCGTGGCGCTGCCGTGGCGGCTGACGCGGCTGGTCAGCGACCAGCGGTCGTTGCTCCACGAAGCAGAGAACTGCGCGCGGGTGCGCGGGGTGGCGTCGGTCAGCGTGTTGCTCTCTTCCACGCCGAACAGCACATATGCCGGGTCCAGGGCCTGCAGCGCGGCCGGGGTCGGCAGCACGTTCTTCAGTTCGGTCTTGGCATACGCCCAGGTACCGGTCAGCTGCAGCTGGCCATCGCCCAGCGCGTGGCGCCAGTTGGCCACCAGTTCGGCACCGCGGGTGCGGGTGTCGGCGGCATTGACGAAGAAGCTGGCGCTTTCCAGGCCGCTGATGCCGTACTGCTGCTGCACGAAATCGGTCAGCGCATCGCCGGTGATCGCTTCGGACAGCGCGATGCGGTCATCGATGTCGATCTGGAACAGGTCCAGCGACACGTCGAAGTTGTCACCGATGCGGCTGGTGAAGCCCAGGCTGGTGTTGAGCGACTTCTCCGGCTTCAGGTCGGTGGCGCCGAGCCCGCGGGCGATCGGATTGTTCACCGACAGCAGCCGACCCTGCACCAGCTGGCCGGCCGCGTTGTAGCCGGTGGAGGTGGACTCGTAGCCGATCTGCGCCAGCGACGGCGCGCGGTAGTTGTTGGACACCGAGCCACGCAGCGCGAAGGCCGGGGTGAACTCATAGCGCAGGCCCAGCTTGCCGGTCAGTTCGCCACCGAAGTCATCATGGTGCTCGTAGCGCGCGGCGATATCGCTGGAGAAGTGATCGCCGATCTGGCTGGACACGCTGGCATACACACTGGCTACGTCGCGCGCCAGGTCCGCCGCATCCTGCGGGGTCAGGCCGCCGCCGGCCTGCGAACCGGTGGGACGGTCGGTGAACGGACCGGCAGCGTAGCTGTCCGGATCGCCGGGGCGGGTTTCATAGCGCTCATGGCGTGCTTCCGCGCCCAGGCCCAGGGTGTGGGTGATGGTCTCGCTCTGTTCGAACACCCGGCCCAGGTCGAGGTTCGCCACCGACTGCGCGTACTGGTAGTCGGCGGTCTTGAAGCGCGTCGGGCTGGTCGGGCCGAGCGAGGCGTTCAAGGTGTTGTGCATGCGGTAGGTGAAGTCGTTCTGGCCGAAATCCAGGCTGGCGTCGTAGGTCCATTCGCCCCACTGGCCACGCGCACCGGCCACGGCCTGCACATCGCGGTTCTCGCCTTCGGAAATCGGGCGGTAACCGTTGGGATAGATCTCCTTCCAGTTGGCTTCGCCGTCCGGGTAGCGGAAGTAGTTCGCGCCTTCGCTGTCACGCTGGTTGTAGGTACCGAACGCGTAGAACGTGCTGGTTTCGCCGAACGGAATTTCGGTGTTCAACCAGGCGTTGAGGTCCTTGCTGGCGCCGTCGCCGAGCACGTAGTTGCGCTGTCCCTGCAGGGCCAGGTTGGCATCGGTCTGGTCCCACGGCGGGATCTGGTCGAAGCCGGCGCGGTTGGTGGCTTCGCGGTTCTTGTATTCCACGCCGACGCGCAGGAAACCGCCGTCATCGCTCAGCGCGGTACCGACGTTGGCGCTGAAGTTGCCGGTCTGGCCGTCAGTGAGGGTGCGGCCGATCGGCTTGAGGTCGGTGTGGTGGGCACCGAAGCTGGCTTCAATGGCGCCGCCTTCCGGGGTGTTGTCCAGGATGACGTTGATCACGCCAGCCACCGCGTCCGAACCGTACAGCGCACCGGCGCCATCGCGCAGTACTTCGATGCGCTTGATGGCGCTGACCGGGATGGCATTGAAGTCCACCGGCGTGGTGCCGCGGCCGATCTTGCTGCCGGTGCTGACCAGCGCGCTGTGGTGGCGGCGCTTGCCGTTCACCAGCACCAGCACCTGGTCCGGCGAGAGGCCGCGCAGCTGTGCGGCGCGCACGTGGTCGGCGCCGCCGGAGTTGGACTGGCGCGGGAAATTGAACGAGGGCAGCAGCGACTGCAGCGCGCTGCCCAGCTCACCGTTGATGACGCCGGCCTTGCGGATGTCTTCGGCGGTCAGCACGTCCACCGGCGATGTCGATTCCAGCACGGTGCGGTCGGAGGCGCGGGTACCGGTGACGATCACCGTGTCCAGGTTGGTGGCGTCCTGCGCCGAAGCGACGAACGGGGAAAGCGCGAGCGCGATGGCGAGGCCAAGCGGCGACGCGGACAGGCGGGGGGACATGCGGACTCCGGGAGCGACAACGTGGGGAAGGGGAGGGGATGGTTGCAATTACATCCATCCGGATATAGCGATATATTATCTTGGCGTGATGGCTTGTGGGACGCAAGTCCCGTTTTCATCGGCATCAGCAGATGACCGGACGGCATGAAGGTGGTTGCAGATGCAACTGGCTGGGCCGTGTACGCTGCTGCGCTGTTTTGCCTGTCGTGCACGGCGCGATGGGCACCCGTCTCCTGGAGAGTGATCGATATGAAGCGTTTGTCCCTTGTTTTTGCCGTGTTGCTGGCCACCAGCGGTTGCGCCAGCCTGGCTGCCAGCGGGCCGGGAACGCCAGCGACGACGGCCACGATGCAGGGCGATGCGGCGCGGCCGGCGCAGGCGGCGGGCTGGGTGCGCAGCGAGCTGTACTTCGGGGTGGGCGAAGAGCGCGGTGCCGGTGAGCGCGAGCAGGCCAACACCATCAGCGATGCACAGTGGCGCGCCTTCCTGGACAAGGAAGTGACCCCGCGCTTCCCGGACGGGCTGACCGTGTTCGACGCCTACGGCCAGTGGCTGTTCCGCGGTGATCCCGAACCCAACCGCCTGCGCACCAAGGTGCTGGTGGTGCTGCACGAAGACAGCCCGCAGCGCCGGGCCGACATCGAGGCCATCCGCCTGGCCTGGAAAACCGCCACCAGGCACCAGTCGGTGCTGTGGTCACGGCAGCCGGTGGACGTGTCCTTCTGAACCGGATGCGCGCCAGCCTGCTGTTGATGGCGCTGTGCAGCGTCGGCATGGCGATGCCCGCGCAGGCGCAGGATGCGGGGGGCGTGGCGTTCGACGCCGCGCCCGGTGTGCCGGTACGGGCGCGCGTGCGGGACGATGGCGGCGTGGAGGTTCGCATCGGCAAGGACGCCGCGCTGCAGCAGCTGGAAGGAGTCGCCGACGAAGAAGGCCGCTCACGGCTGGATCATGATGACGTCGATTTCGACGGCTTGCAGGACCTGGTGGTGCGCGCCAGCGTCGGCCAGGTCAACGAAGCCGTAGCGGTGTACCGCTACGATTCCCGGACGGCGCGGCTGCAGCCGTTGGCGGCGCCCAGCGGTACCCCAGCCAACTGCGACGGGCTGTGGTCGCTGCGCGTGGATGCGTCCACCCGCACCCTGGTCAGCACCTGCCGCGGCGGCCCGATGTGGTACACCGATTTCTACCGGTACCAGGACGCAAAACTCTACCTGTACCGCGCCGAGCAGCTGCTGATGCTCGATACGCAGGCGCTGGCCGCGGTGCTGGCGGTCGACAAAGCCGGCGCCGACGCCGGACCGTTGGCGGTGTGGACGACTTACGACGCAGCCGGCCGCGCGCTGGAGCATGCCATCGGCGATGGCCTCGCCCCGCCTGCCAGCGGGGTGCCGTTGCGTGGCGTGAACGCACGCGTGGTGCCGGCGCGCCTTGCGCTGTACCGCGCCGTTGGCGATGCCGACACCCGCCGTTACCTGGTTGCCGGTGACCGCGTGGAGCTGCTGGATGCGCGCGATGGCTGGCTGCAGGTGCGCTACCGCAATCCCACGCGCGGGCCGGTGATCGGCTGGGTACAGGTCGCTTTGCCGGAACAGGGGTGATCCCCACGGCGGTATCACCGGCCCCGGTCCATGCTCAGGCTTCCCTCGTTCCAGGAAGCCCAGGCCATGAGCAAGCGCGTTGCCGATATCGTCGTCGAGACTTTGCAGCAGGCCGGCGTGCGGCGTTGTTACGGCATTGTCGGTGACACCCTCAACCATGTGACCACCGCCATCCATGGCAGTGACATCGACTGGGTGCACGTGCGCCATGAAGAAGTCGCCGCCTTCGCGGCCGGCGCCGATTCGCTGATCAGCGGCCAGTTGACGGCCTGCGCCGGCTCGTGTGGGCCGGGCAGCCTGCACTTCATCAACGGCGTGTTCGAGAACAACCGCAACAAGGCGCCGATGGTGCTGATCGCCAGCCAGGTGGTCACCAGCGAGCTGGGCATGGAGTTCCCGCAGGAAGTGGACTTCAAGGCGGTCTACTCCAGCTGCAGCGTGTTCTGCGAACAGGTGTACAGCGCCGAACAGGCGCGCCGCGTGGTCACGCTGGCCTGCCAGGCAGCGATCAGCCGGCGCGGCGTGGCGGTGGTGATCCTGCCGTCGGACATCAGCGAGCAGGTGGTCAAGCACGATCCGCCGTTCGCGGTGCATTACACCCAGCCGGTGCTGCGGCCGGGCGATGATGAACTGCTGCGCATCGCCGAACTGCTGGGGCAGGGCCAGCGGATCGGCATCTACGCCGGTGCCGGCTGCCAGGGCGCCCATGCGCCGCTGCTGGAACTGGCACGCAGGCTGCAGGCGCCGATCGCCCACACCTCGCGGGCGAAGGATTTCGTCGAGCCGGACAACCCCTTCAACATGGGCATGACCGGCATCTTCGGCATTGAGTCGGGATTCCATGCGGTGATGGAGTGCGACACCCTGCTGCTGCTCGGGGCCGACTTCGCCTGGGGCCAGTACTACCCGGACAAGGCCACCATCATCCAGGTCGACCACGATGGCAGCCACCTGGGCAGGCGCCACCCGGTGACCCTCGGCGTGGTAGGTGATATCGGCCCGACGCTGGAGGCGCTGCTGCCGATGCTGCCGCCGCGCGAAGACACCGACTTCCTGGACGAGTGCATCGGGCACCGCGAAAAGGCCCTGGCCAAGCGTGCCGAAGAAGAGGCGCCCGGCGAGGGCGAACTGATCCACCCGCAGTACCTCACCGCACTGCTGGACCAGCACGCCGCAGACGATGCGCTGTTCACCGCCGACTGCGGTTCGCCGATGGTATGGGTGCTGCGGCATATCCGCGTCAACGGCCGCCGGCGTACGTTGACCAGCCTGCTGCACGGCACGATGGCCAATGCGATGCCGCAGGCGCTGGGCCTGCAGAAAGCCTTCCCCGGCCGCCAGGTGGTCGCGCTGTGCGGTGATGGCGGGCTGAGCATGCTGATGGGCGACCTGCTGACCGCCGTGCAGGAAAACCTGCCGATCAAGATCGTGGTGTACAACAACGGCTCGCTGAACTTCGTGGAGCTGGAACAGAAGGTCGAAGGGCTGCTGGACTACTACACCGAACTGAAGAATCCGGACTTCGGCAAGCTGGCCGAAGTGATCGGCTTCCATGGCCGCACGGTGACCCGCAGCCAGGATCTGGCGCTGGCCGTGCAGGACCTGCTGGCCCAGCCGGGGCCGGCGTTGCTGGACGTGCACACCGCCCCGACCGAGCTGGTGATGCCGCCGCAGGTAGAGGCGGGGCAGGTGATCGGGACCGCGCGCTACATGGCCAAGGCGGTGCTGGCCGGGCGCATCGGCGAGGTCAAGGAGCTGCTGGCGGACAACTTCCTCAAGCGCTGAGGTCCCCGCAGCGGGGGTCAGAGTCCGGGGTCAGAGTCAGGGGTCGGATTCAGGGGTCAGAGTCCTTCTGCGCGGAAAAGGAATCCGACCCCTGACTCTGACCCCGGACTCTGACCCCAACCAATCATCATTGGCATGCGGCCCCTGCGGGGCCTACCATCGGCGGTCCCCACACCCCTTCCTGCCCCCTCATGTCCGTTCCTGCTCCTGCCGCTCCGCGGCGCTGGTTCGTCGCCGGCGATCTCAACGGTTTCTTCGGCCTGGTGGTCGACAACCTGTCCATCCTCGGTTTCATCGCCATGGCGCTGGTGGGAATGTTCCAGTTCCCGGCCGAGGTGGTGTTCACCCGCATGTTCCCCGGCACTGCCTTCGGCGTGCTGGTCGGCAATCTGCTGTACACGGTGATGGCGCGGCGCCTGGCCGCGCGCACCGGCCGCGACGATGTGACCGCGATGCCGCTGGGCCTGGACGCGCCGACCAGCATCGGCATGGCGCTGCTGGTGCTCGGCCCGGCTTTCGTGGCCTTCAAGGCACAGGGCCTTGACCCGAATGCGGCCGCCATCGCCACCTGGCAGCTTGGCATGGCCTCGCTGGTGATCATGGGCCTGCTGAAGCTGGTGCTGTCCTTCTTCGGCGAGGCGGTGACCCGCGCGCTGCCGCGGGCGGCGCTGCTGGGGTCCATCGCCGGCATCGCGCTGGTGCTGATGGGCCTGCTGCCCCTGCTGGAAACGCTGCGCTCGCCGTTGGTCGGCTTCGTGACCCTGGGCCTGCTGCTGTACGTGCTGATCGCCAAGGGCAAGCTGCCGGTGCGGGGTCCGGCGGTGCTGCTGGCCTTCGTGTTCGGCACGGTGCTGTATTACGGGCTGGGGCTGGCCGGGCTGGGCGCGCCGGGCTTCGCGGTGCCGGCGTGGAATGCGCCGCAGATCGTGCTGCCGTTGCCTTCGCTGGGCTTCCTGGAGGGCCTGCCGACGGCGATGACCTACCTGCCGCTGCTGCTGCCGTTCGGCCTGCTGATGGTGGTCGGCGGCATCAACGTTTCCGAAAGCGCACGCGCGGCCGGCGATGACTACCGCACCCGCGACATCCTGCTGGTGGAGGCGATCGCCACGCTGGTGGCCGGTGTCTGCGGCGGCGTGGCGCAGACCACGCCGTACATCGGCCAGCCGGCGTACAAGCACATGGGCGCACGCAGCGGTTATACGCTGCTGACGGGGTTGTTCATCGGCATCGGCGGCATGCTCGGCATCGTCTCCGGACTGGTGCAGTGGCTGCCGCTGGCGGTGCTGGCGCCGATCATCGTGTACGTGGGCATCGACATCACCACCCAGGCCTTCCAGGCCACGCCGAAGCAGCACGCCGGCGCGATGGTGCTGGGCTTCCTGCCGTCGGCGGCCTACCTGCTGGCGATCAAGGCGCCGGGCTGGATCGCGCCGGAGCAGATGGTCGCCATGCTGACCAAGGTGGACGGCCATGGGCTGCCGGAGCTGGCGGTGATCTTCGCGCTGGGTAATGGCTTCATCATCACTTCGATGCTGTGGATCGCCACGGTGGCGGCGATGGTGGACGGGCGCCTGCGCCGCGCCTGTGGCTTCCTGCTGGTGGCTGCCGGACTGACGGTGTTCGGGCTGATCCACTCGGTGGACCCGCGCGGTGGCATCTACCTGCCATGGGACCTGCAGGGCCTGGCGCGGATCATCAGCTGGCAGTTCGCAGGTGCCTATGTGGCGCTTGCGGTGCTGCTGGGGCTGTTGTCGTTGCAGAAGCAGCCGGTGCCCCCGCGGGAGGCATGACGGCCAGCGGCCGTCACTGCCGGGACAGGGCATGACGGCCAGCGGCCGTCACTACCGGGGTCACCTGGGGCCGTCCAGCTCCGGGTAATGGCGGAAAATACCGTTGGTGTTGAACGCCAGCCGGCGTTCGGATGCCAGGTAGGCGGCGATGCCGGGGCGTTTTTCCACGCGCTCCTTCAGTGCGGCAAGCAACGGCAGCGACGGCCACAGGGCGCGCATCCGCTGCGGGAACATGTAGTCCAGCCCGGCCAGCAGCTGGAACAGGGACAGGTCGACGTAGGAGTGCTCGCGCAGCGGGTGGCGCCCGCCGTTGTCCTTGACCATGTCCTCGAAGTAGCCGAGGAACTTCGGCATGCGTTCGCTGCGCATCGACGCGGCCCGTGCGATGGCTTCGCGCTTCTGGTCTTCGTAATACTGCGAGGCGGCGATCGGGTGGTGGGTGTCGTGCACTTCGGCCACCAGGTCGGCGATGGTCAGCTGCAGCTGGATCGCCTGCACGCGGCGTGAGGCCGCATGCGGCACCAGGTCCAGGGTCGGGCCCAGGAAGTCCAGGATGGCGGCAACCTGGGCCACGACCTGGCGGCCGGCCTTCAGGAACGGCGGCGCGAACGGCCGGCCGCCCTCAGCCTTGCCGGCCAGGAACGCATCCATGACCGCATCACCGTGGACCCGTGCCATGTCGGTGTAGTCGGCACCGGCGTCTTCCAGGGCCAGGCGCACGAACTCGCCGCGCCCTTGGATGCCGGTCCAGTAATAGAGCTCGTAATGCATGTCGGTCCCGTGTCGTGAAGGCCACCGCAGTATCGCGTGGCCGATGGCAGGACCCGGTGATCATGGCCTGCACACGGTGTTTCTTTCGCATGAACCATGATCTCAAGCACCCTTGAAACCCGCGGCAGCAGCCGCATCTGATGGGTAGTGCCGGCGTGGCCGGCTTCTCTGATCGAGGATTCGACATGCGGATGGACAAGCTCACCTCGCGTTTCCAGCAGGCGCTGGCCGACGCGCAGTCGCTGGCCGTGGGCCGCGACAATTCCATCGTTGAACCGGTGCACGTGTTCAGTGCGCTGTTCGACCAACCCGGCGGCAGCACCCGGCCGCTGCTGTCGCAGGCCGGCGTCAACGTCACCGTGCTGCGCGAGCGGCTGGACGAGGCGCTTGCCGCGTTGCCGAAGGTGTCCGGCCAGGCCGGCAACCTGTCCATCGGCAATGACCTGAACCGCCTCCTCAACCATACCGACAAGCTCGCCCAGCAGCAGGGCGATGCCTTCATCGCCAGCGAGTGGTTCGTGTTGGCGGCGCTGGAAGACGGTGGCAGCCTGGGCATGGCGCTGCGCGCGGCCGGTGCCGACAAGGCACGCCTGCAGGTGGCCATCGACAAGCTGCGCGGGGGCGAGAAAGTGCAGTCCGAAAGCGCCGAAGAACAGCGCCAGGCGCTGGAGAAGTACACCATCGACCTGACCGCGCGCGCCGAGAGCGGCAAGCTGGATCCGGTGATCGGGCGCGATGAAGAGATCCGCCGCACCATCCAGGTGCTGCAGCGGCGCACCAAGAACAACCCGGTGCTGATCGGCGAGCCGGGCGTGGGCAAGACGGCGATCGTCGAAGGCCTGGCCCAGCGCATCATCAACGACGAAGTGCCCGAAGGCCTGCGTGGCAAGCGCGTGCTGTCACTGGACATGGGCGCGCTGATCGCCGGTGCGAAGTTCCGCGGCGAGTTCGAAGAGCGACTGAAGGGCGTGCTCAACGACCTGGCCAAGAGCGAGGGGCAGGTGATCCTGTTCATCGACGAACTGCACACCATGGTCGGCGCCGGCAAGGCCGACGGTGCGATGGATGCCGGCAACATGCTCAAGCCGGCCCTGGCGCGCGGTGAACTGCATTGCGTCGGTGCCACCACGCTGGACGAATACCGCAAATACATTGAAAAAGATGCCGCGCTGGAGCGGCGCTTCCAGAAGGTGCTGGTCGGCGAGCCGACGGTGGAAGACACCATCGCGATCCTGCGCGGGTTGAAGGAAAAGTACGCCGTGCACCACGGGGTGGAGATCACCGATCCGGCGATCGTGGCGGCGGCGACGCTGTCGCATCGTTACATCAGCGACCGCCAGTTGCCGGACAAGGCCATCGACCTGATGGATGAGGCCGCCTCGCGCATCCGCATGGAGATCGATTCCAAGCCGGAGGAACTGGACCGCCTGGAGCGACGGCTGATCCAGTTGAAGATCCAGCGCGAGATGCTGAAGAAGGAGAAGGACGAGGCGTCTCGCCAGCGCCTGGCCGACCTGGAAAACGACATCGATGCGCTGGAGCGCGACTTCTCCGACCTCAACGAGATCTGGAAATCGGAGAAGGCGGCGCTGCAGGGCGCAACGAAGATCAAGGAGCAGATCGAGCAGGTGAAGCTGGAGCTGGAATCGGCCCAGCGCCGGCAGGATTTCGGCCGCATGAGCGAAATCCAGTACGGCCAGTTGCCGCAGCTGGAAAAGCAGCTGGCTGCCGCGCAGGAGGCGGAGAACACCGAGTTCAAGCTGGTGCAGGACCGGGTGACCGCCGAAGAGATTGCCGAGGTGGTCTCGCGCTGGACCGGTATCCCGGTCAACCGCATGCTGGAAGGCGAGCGCGAAAAACTGCTGCGCATGGAAGACGAACTGCACCGCCGCGTGGTGGGCCAGGAAGAGGCCATCAAGGTGGTGTCCGATGCGGTGCGCCGCTCGCGCGCGGGACTGTCCGATCCGGATCGTCCCAGTGGCTCGTTCCTGTTCCTGGGCCCGACCGGCGTCGGCAAGACCGAACTGTGCAAGGCGCTGGCCGAGTTCCTGTTCGACAGCACCGATGCGATGATCCGCATCGACATGAGCGAGTTCATGGAGAAGCACAGCGTGGCCCGGCTGGTCGGTGCGCCCCCGGGTTACGTCGGCTACGAAGAAGGCGGTTACCTGACCGAAGCGGTGCGTCGTCGCCCGTATTCGATCATCCTGCTGGACGAGGTCGAAAAAGCCCACCCGGACGTGTTCAACATCCTGCTGCAGGTGCTGGATGATGGGCGCCTGACCGATGGCCAGGGGCGTACCGTGGACTTCCGCAACACCGTGATCGTGATGACTTCCAACCTGGGCTCGCACCAGATCCAGGACATGAGCGGTGACGATTCCCCGGAGGCCTACATCCAGATGAAGGCCGCGGTGATGGGCGTGGTCCAGGCCCACTTCCGTCCGGAGTTCATCAACCGCCTCGACGACATCGTGGTGTTCCACCCGCTGGACAAGCCGCAGATCAAGCAGATCGCGCGGATCCAGATGCGCGGGCTGGAATCACGTCTGGCCGAACGCGGCCTGCGGCTGCAGGTCAGCGATGGCGCGTTCGAGACGCTGGGCAGCGTGGGGTTCGACCCGATCTACGGCGCCCGTCCCCTCAAGCGCGCCATCCAGTCGCAGCTGGAGAATCCGCTGGCGCAGAAGATCCTGTCCGGCCAATTTGCCAGTGGCGATACCATCGCCGTGGACGCAGCAGGCGGGCAGCTGCAGTTCCACAAGGGCTGAGCGACCGTCTGACGCCGCCGGGCCGCCCCGGCGGCGGCGATCAGAGGAAGCGCACCTGGTCGGCGGGCAGCCGCGCCATCGGCGTACCCGGCGTGCAGTTGAAGGCGCGGGCGAACGCGGGCAGGTTCGACGCGGCCACGTCGGCGCGCACGCTGCCCGGGGCATGGTTGTTGGTCGCCCGCTCCAGCTCTGCGCGTTCCGGCGTGCTGATCATGCGCCAGATCAGCGCGTTGTTGGCGAAGAAGCGCTGTTCGCGCGTCATTCCGTCGATCATCGGATCCGGCGTACCTGCAGTTGCCTGGCGCATGGCCTGCAGCGCGATGGCGAGCCCGCCCAGGTCGGACAGGTTTTCGTCCAGTGTCAGGTCGCTGTCCACCGCGCCGCCCGCATCCCCATACTGTGTGATCTGGTCCCGCAACTGCGCTGCGCGTGCTTCAAACTGCTGGCGGCTGTACGGTGACAACCAGTCCATTTCGTTGCCGTGCGCATCGGCGAAGGTGCCGATTCTGTCGAAACCGTGGGCCATCTCGTGGCCGATGATCGCACCGATGCCACCGTAGTTCAGTGCCTCGTCTGCGCTGGGATCGAACAGCGGAGGCTGCAACAGCGCCGCTGGAATCACGATCCGGTTCAGTGCGGAATCCTGGTAGGCATCCACGGTCTGCGGGGTCAGCTTCCAGTGCCCGGTCTCCACCGGCGTGCCCAGCAGCGCGGTGTTGCGCCGTTGGGCATGGGCGCGCACAGCTTGCACGTTGCCCAGGAAGCTGTCGCGGCTGGTGCCTACGTAGCCCCAACGTGGCCATGTCGGAGGCCGCCCGATGTCGATCCGCATCGCGTCCATCTTCTGCAGCGCCTGGCTGCGGCTGGGGTCGTCCATCCAGTCGCATTGCTGCAGCCGGTTGCCGAGCGCAGCGGTGAGCTGGCGCGTTATCGCCTTCACGTGGCGCTCGTTCTGCGGTGAGAAGGCGACCTGCGCGTAGGCCGGCCCCAGGGCATCCCCGGCTTCCTGCTGGATGATGCCCATGACGCGAGCGAAGCGCGGCACTGCTGCCTGCCGCCCCTTGAGCAGGCCACCATGGAAGGCATCGTGGGTATCGACGAAGGTACTGGAAAGGCAGGGCGCCGCCGAGTCAGTGGCATGGAACTGCAGGTAGGCCTTCCAGGTGTCCAGCGGTGTGCTGGCCAGCAATGCATCGAGGCGTTCGAAGAACCCGGGCATGCCGAGCGAGAAGCGCTCCGGCGTGGCAAGTCCCTGGGCCTTGAAGAACGCGTTCCACGACAGGTGCGGGGTGTGGTGCTGCGCCTGTGCGGGCGAAACCGGGTTGTAATAGCGGGAGTCGTCGATGGCCAGCACCGCGAACGGCTCGGACGCAGCGGCCAGTGCGCGCTCAAGCGTCACGATGTCCGCGGCCAGCCGCTTAGCCGCATCGGCGTCGGTACCGGACAGCACCAGGGTGCGTGCGACATGCTGCTCGTACCCCGCCAGCAGGTCCTGTTTGTCCTGGGCGGCGTACCACGCGCTGTCAGGCAGTCCGAGCCCGGATTGCGCCAGGTAGGCAATGTAGGTGTCCGGGTGCATCTGGTCAGGCAGCACGCTGAAGTCGAACAACGGGTTCGCGCCGCGCGCCGATGCATCGAACAGCCAGGCGGTCAGCGCCGGCCGGTCGGTGAGCGCGGCGATGGCGTCCAGGGTCGGCTGCAGCGGCGCGCGTCCGGCGACTTCAATGCCGGCTTCATCCATGCCGGTACTCCAGAGGTCACCGATCACCCGCGCGGGCGTATCCGGGTCCGTTTCGCTGGCCATCTGCTCGGCCAGTTGCTGGCAGACCAGCAGCGCGTTACTGCGCAGGTGGTCCAGGGTACCCAGCTGCGTGCGACTGCGCTGCAATGCACTGTCCTTCTCCCAGAGGCGGTTGACGTGCGCGCCCAGCGACGTGCAGGCAGGCTGGGTGGGGTCCAGTTCGCTGGCGTTGAATTGCAGCGGCGGCAGCAGCCGGGCGGTATCAAGTGTGTATTGGCGTGCCGTGTCACGGCTCAGCAGGTATCCGGCAGTGGCGGCCGCTGCCCAGAACGCCGTGACGCCGGCACCGGTCCACAACGCGGTCCCACACCATCGCGGCCTGTGCAGGCAGGTGGCCAGCGCCGCATCCGATGCGGCGTGGACGACGGCCGGCACGTCCCCCAGCAGCGGATCGTCCGTGCGCACGGCCATTTCCATATCGGGCTGCATGGCACGCGCCCCCGGAGGCCAGGCGGGGACGATCGCATCTGGCGGCAGGAAGGTGTGATCGGTGGCGCGCATCGCCGGAAACGGGTTGCTTGCCGGTCGCATCGTGTTCGGCGGCAGCACTGTGGTCAGCATCAGCGCGAAGGTGATCTGGTTGCAGACGCCGTGGACGTTCATCGCCATGGACGGCGCGCCGGTGGGTTGCCGGTTGCGTGCCTGAAGCGCGACAGCAAGCTCATCGGTGAGCTCGCCAATGTCCCGCGCCACGCGCTGCGCGTCCAATCGCTGCCGGATGGCCGCCCCAAGCTCGACGGCACGCTGGTTGCTCACCTCGCGCAGGTGCAGCGGCGTGGTCGGCACGCCGGATCGTTGCCCCCGGGTGGTCCGGAGCGAGGTTGCATTGGCACGCTGGAGGCGGTGCTGGTGCTGGCCCGCCTGGGTACGGGCCTGGGTTGCGGAGATGGGCATCGGATGATCTCAGTGGTGCAGGGATGCAGAATCAGCGGCTGGCGACTCGGCGTCCCACTGCAGGTGGCGCAGGCCATCCAGCAGGGCATCGGCGAAGTCCACGCCCATTGCGGGATTGACGCGATGCAGGCGGTCACGTGGTCCATGGATCAGATTCGGCGGCGCATTCGCATGCTGTTCGCGCAGGCGCCGGTAAACGGCGTATGCCGCGGCCGCGGCCTGGTAACGCTGGTCCAGCACCCGCGCCTGTTCTGGCGGCAGCTGCGCGCCCTTCTGCCGAGCCTCCCAGCGCTCCCAGTCCACTGCCGCGTCCAGCCGTTGCCACGTCTTGCGGGCGTCTTCCCACTGCTTCCACTGCCGGGCGTCGGCGCCACTGACCTGACTGAGGCCTACGCAGGGGATGGAGGCATTCTGGAACGCGATGTTGTCCGAGGTCATCCACGGTGCGTCCTCCGCCGGTGGATGGGTGAAGCCCCGTGCGGCAAGGCGCTGTTCCAGTTGCACGCGCGCGCGCTGTTCGATGGGGCTGACCGGCGGTGCCTGCAGGTACATCGACGGCTGGCCCAGGTGCGGCGATCCAGCCAGCTGTTCGGTGCCGGATATCGCATAGGCATGGCCACCCCGGCCGACCATGTCCACGTTAACCACGAAGTCGGGGCAGTTGCCCTGCTGCAGGCAGTCGGCCACGTAAGCGCGTGCCCCAAGGAAGCCGAGTTCCTCATGCGAGGTGACCAGCAGCTCCAGCTGGGTGCCGTTGTTGGACGGATCACGCTGCCATTGGCGGGCGATATGCAGCAGCGTGGCTACGCCGGACGCATTGTCATATGCGCCCTCCGAGCCCAACGCGCGGCCGATCATGTCGCTGTGGGCGACCAGCAGCACGCGCCGCGTGGGCGGTGTGGTGCCGGCTGCGGGCACGGTGGCATGCAGGTTGAACGCTTCGGTGCCGTCTGCGATGAACAGGTGCGCAAGCCCATGGAGCGTATACGGCAGGTGCGCGACCTGGCCGACATCACGCGCCAGCAATCCGGCAATGGCCTGCTGTCGGTAGGCATTGGCAGCGATCCAGCGCTGCTGGATCTGGTCGGGGCTTCCATCGCGGCCAGCGCGTGCGCGCTGCGTGCCGCCCGACGATCGTCTCCATGTCGTCCTGGAACGCGGCCACCGCCGGTGTGTACAGGTCCGCCAGGGTGCTGGCCAGTTCGTGCAGTTGGGACACGGCGCTGAACGGCACCGCAGCCGTGCCGGGCAACGGCCACGCGTTCTGCCGGCCTTCCTGCGCCGGTACTGCGGTGCGCGCGACGATCTGCTGCAACTGCGCCAGCGTGGATGAAGGCACGTGCTGCAGCAGCTCGTTGATGGCACGGGCGCGGCAGCTGCGGTCATCCCGGCACTCGCGCGCGATCTGCAGCAACGCATCTTCCAGCGAGGCTACGGCGCCATCGCCTTCCAGCACGCTGGCCTGGTGGACGGCAGCCTGCACCTCATCGTGCGGCGCAGGCGCATCGCCGGCCAGATAGGGCGGCGGCACCGGGGCATGGGCCAGGGCGGTTGTCGCCGCGACCATGCCGGCATACGCCACACCCCCGACGGCTGCCAGGGTGCCGGCGGTAAGCGCGGCCGCGCAGCGGCGCGGGTGCGTGATGCAGGCGGTAATGACGCCATTGCTGACCGCGCTGGGGCTGCATGCTCCGGTAAGAGGGAGGTCGACAGGCAGCGCCCTGTAAGGCGCGTTGGCCTGCGCGGACGGCAACAAGGCCACCACGGGAGAGGATGGGTCCTGCATCCGCTGGGGCGCGCGGCCACCCGCGGCCACCGGTCCTGGCAGCGAGGGGCCGGGCGCGAGGCTGGTAAGCAACAGTACGCCGGTGACCAGGTTGGCCGGGCTGTTGTGCAGCCGCAACGGGATCGTTCCGCTGCCCCATCGTGCATGCTGGCGGGCGGCTCGCGACGGCGGCGCAGCGCCCCGCAGCGTGTTGAGGAACGTTCCGTTACGCTGCCTTGCGGTAGTTGCCGGGTCCATCTGCATGAGGCCTTCTCCGGTCTGCGGTAGGCCTACAGCGTGGCCTCGCGCGTGCCGTCGCAGAAAGGGCCAGATGCGTCCCCTGCAGGCAGATGCCCGTTATGCTGCCAAGCGCTTCGCTGTCGCCGGGTGCACTGCTCCGCGTGCGCCTGATGGCGTCCGGCTTGGTCGTCATGGCGCAGCATCATCACCGCGGCGCATTGTCTGGGTTACGGTGGGCCTGCCTCTCCAAGGGCGTGGCAAGGCAGTCCCCGGCCGATGCGGGTCGGCCGGGGACATTCTCCGAATCGGCGGCCGCCAGCGGCGGCCAGGGCTCACACCACCGGAATGCTGTGCTGCTGGCCCATCGTGCGATAGGGCGGGGTGGACATGATCATCTCTGCCAGCGAATACGCCAGTTCGCGTTCGGCCATCACCGTGCCGTCGGCACCATGTTCCAGCAGGTGGCGCACCTCGGCATCGCTGTGTGCCCGGGCCAGCAGGGTCAGGCCGGGATTGATCGCGCGCAGCTTGGCCAGCGCCTCGCCGGCTTCCAGCGGCTGCGGGATGGCCAGCACCGCGATCTTGGCGCGCTCCGGATGCGCTTCGGCCAGTACCCGGTCGGGCCGCGGCACTGCCGCGGATCGCCGCGATGCCTGCTGCGTGCGCGCTTTCCACGTGTTCCTTGTTATCGTCGATGACCAGCACCGGCACGCCTTTGTCGCGCAGTACTTGGGCCAGTTCGCTGCCGACCCGGCCATAACCGATGACGATGGCATGGTCATGCAGGTCACGCGAGGGACCGTCGGCTTCTTCCGGCTCCGGTTCGGCCGGCTGCAGCGCAAGCTGGCGGGCCTGCCAGCGATCCAGCAGGCCGAACACCAGCGGGTTGAGCATGATCGACACCAGCGCACCGGCCAGAACCAGTGACTGTCCGGTAGGCGGCAGGATCTGCAGGGCCACGCCAAGCCCGGCAATGATGAAGGCGAACTCGCCGATCTGCGCCAGGCTGGCCGAGATGGTCAGCGCGGTGCTGGTCGGGTGGCCGAATGCCCGCACGATGAAGAACGCGGCGGCCGATTTGCCGAACATGATGATCAGCACCGTGGCGAGCACCTGCCACGGGTGTTCGACGATGATCATCGGGTTGAACAGCATGCCGACCGAGACGAAGAACAGCACGGCGAACGCATCGCGCAGCGGCAGCGAATCGGTGGCCGCCTTGTGGCTGAGTTCGGATTCGTTGAGCAGCATGCCGGCGAAGAACGCGCCCAGCGCAAAGGACACGCCGAACAGCATCGCCGAACCGAAGGCCACGCCCAGCGCGATCGCCAGCACGGCCAGGGTGAACAGTTCGCGCGATCCGGTGCCGGCGATGCGTTCCAGGATCCATGGAATGACCCGGCGGCCGACCACCAGCATCACCGCCACGAACAGGCCGAGCTGCACGAAGGTCCAGCCGATGTCGGCCAGTACGCTGCCGATGCTGTGGTTTTCCCTGGCGGCATCGGGACCGAACACGCCGGCCAGCACCGGCATCATCACCAGGGCGAGCACGCAGGCCAGGTCTTCGACGATCAGCCAGCCGACGGCGATCTTGCCGCGCAGGGTTTCCAGCAGGCGGCGTTCTTCCATCGCGCGCAGGAGCACCACGGTACTGGCCGTGGCCAGCGAGAAACCGAACACGATGCCGTGGATGACCGGCCAGCCCATCAGGCTGGCCACGCCCCAGCCGAGCAGGGTGGCCACCAGGATCTGGCCAATGGCCCCGGGGATGGCGATGGCCTTCACCGCCATCAGGTCCTTCAGCGAAAAGTGCAGGCCGACACCGAACATCAGCAGCATCACGCCCAGTTCGGCCAGCTGGTTGGCCAGTGCCTGGTCGGCGACGAAGCCGGGAGTGAACGGACCTACGCAGATGCCAGCGACCAGATACCCGACCAACGGAGACAAACGCAGCTTGTTGGCCAGCGCGCCGAAGATGAAGGCGAGCCCGAGGCCAACGGCGACGATGTTGATCAGGTCGGTGTCATGGTGCATCAGGTCTCGCAGTAAATCGGGGGATGTCCCGATTTTCACCGATGCTGGTGATAACGGCAAATAGATCTCCTGCGTCCACCCAGGCGCCAACGGGATGCCGCCCGTTCACCCCAGCTGCCGCTGCTGGGCCTGTTCCACTGGTCCGGGGGCGACCTGGGCCATGGCCGCGTCCTGATCAACCTGCTGGAGTCGTTGCAGCGATTCATCGACCGACGGCTGCAATGCGGCTTCCACGCCCATGTGCGCACGTCTGTGGGCTGGATCGTTCAAGCCTCCTTGAACGATGAAAATGTTCCGGCCCTCAGACGACGGGCCGGTCGCTGTCCCGAGAACCACATGGTCGATCTGCTCCAAGCCGTGCGTTCGGGCAAGAACGGCCAGGCTCGCGGCCATGCGCTGACTGGAACCGTCAGGTGCGCGACCAAGCGATGCATCGAGGGCATGGACGCCTTCGGTGGCCTGCTGATGGATATCCATGGAAGTTCGGCTCAGTGAAGATGAGCTGGAGTTCTCCTGTCTGGATTCGGCCGCAGGCTGCGGGCTTGCAGGACTGGTAGGATGCACGCGCTCGGCTGCCCGGATGGATTCAATCAGTTCCCGAGGTGTATCGGTGAGCAGCAACTCGCCCGCGTCCAGTCGCTGCCCCGTTACCTTGGCAGCGGTTGCTGATGCCCACGATGCGCAGGTATTTGTATAGGACCAGGTGACGTTCTGGCTGAGTTCCCGGTCGAGTTGCTTTTCCTGCTCGGCGGATAGCTCGTAGTATCGCGAGGCGGACGGCGTGAATCGAGCTTCCATCCCCGAGCGGATGTCCATCCCGGGTCCATTGTCATCAGCACGTGGGTGCTCATCCGGCCACAGCCCGTAGTACTGCGTGCTGCCGCCGCGGGTAACGGTTATCCACGCATGACCATCGACAAACTGATTGAAAGAGCCCTCAGTGGCGGGGTCAACATCGCTGTGGATTCCTAGAACTGCCTTGTCCATGGGCACGCTCACGGAAAGACCTGTTCTTCACCATCCAGGAAAACCATGACAACTCGCGGCGCCAGCAGGGGAATATCCTGGCTGGCAGGCTTGGCGGGGCCAGGAACGATATGACGCGGTAGCATGGTCACACATTCGGTTGAAATGCGGCATCGATCAATGACGATGCGCATGACATTGGCTTCGACGGTATAGCTGACACCGCCCGCATAAAACATGCTTTCTGCAGGTTCTTCGAACTGCACCGACAGTGTGGTGTCTGACACTCTGCTGACGACTATGGGTGCAAGGCTGGACTTGGAATAGCTCGGTTTCACGTGATCTCCTGCACACCCGGAAAGCGACGCCGCGACCATTGCCGCCCATGCGAATGCAGACGCCAGTAAAGGGCGAACACAGCTGGGGAACTTCATTGGACGGCTCCATGAATCATGACCTGATCATGGCATGCGTTGATTGCCCAATGAGTGCCTGCACGCACAATTCTCGAGCTCGCGGATCTTTCCGTGCCCGGCACGACAGTGATGAACGCTGCCGTGCCGGATTCCCGGCCGCCGTTACCAGGTGTAGCGGATGCGGCCGTAGACGTAGGCGCCGTTGAAGCCGAACGGCGAGTAGTTGCTGTACGGCAGCATGCCCCAGGTGGAGTTCTGCAGGTCCACGGTGCGGTCCGGGTACTCGTCCAGCAGGTTGTCCGCACCCAGGGTGAGGGTCCAGTTCTCGCTGGGCTTGTAGCTGGCCGATGCATCCAGCACCCATTTCGCATCGTAGGTCTGGTCGCGGGTGGCGGTGGCCGAGTTGCGCACGGTGAAGCTGCCGTAGCGGGTGGCGGCCAGGCCGAGTTCCCAGTGATCCGAACGCCACGTGCCGCTGACGATGGCCTTGTCGCGCGGGAAGCTGTCTTCGATGCGGCCGATTTCATCACGACCGATCAGCGCCTGGGTGATGCCGAGGGCCTGGAAGGCAGCCGGCGAGGCGTCGAACTTCTTCACTTCGGTGTCGTTGTAGCTGTAGGCGGCGGTCAGTTCCAGGCTGCTGGCACTGAACGGCACGGTATAGCTGGCCACGGCATCGACGCCGCGGGTGCGGGTGTCCAGGCCGTTGGTGAAGTACGAGAACGCGGTGACCTGCGGCAGGCCCAGGCCGGTCAGCAGGTCGGCCACGGCGGTGTTGCCGGTGGTGGTGATGTTGGACGACAGCGCGATGCGGTCGTCGATCTCGATCTGGTACGCATCCACGGTCAGGTACAGGCGGTCGACCGGCTGCAGCACCAGGCCGACGCTGTAGGAGGTGGAGGTTTCCGCCTTCAGCGGTGCCGAACCCAGGGCCTGCGCGGCCGCGCTGGCGGCCGGGAAGGTGCCGCGCTCGACGAAGCTGCCGTTGACGATGGTGCTGGTGACGGCCTGGTAGCTCTGCTGGGCCAGCGACGGGGCGCGGAAGCCGCTGGAGGCGGTGGCGCGCAGGGCAACTTTGTCGGTGAACGCATAGCGTGCCGAGAGCTTGCCGGAGAACTTGTCGCCGAAGTCCGAGTAATCCTCGTAGCGACCGGTCACGCCGGCGGAGAACTTGTCGGTCAGGTCGGCCTCCAGCCCCGCATAGACGGCGTAGTTGTCGCGGTCTTCGTCGACGGCGTTGATCGGGGTGAAGCCGCCGAAGCCCTGCGCGCCGCTGCCGGTGTAGGAGTTCAGTTCGCCCGGACGCTGTTCCCAGGTCTCACGACGGTACTCGCCACCGAAGGACAGGGTGACCGGATAGGCCAGGCCCCAGTCCAGCGACTTGGTGAAGTCGGCGTTGAAGATGTCCTGGGTGTACTTCAGCGTGCCATCGTAGAAGTCGCTCGGGCTGGTCGCACCGAGGCTGTAGTTGATGCTGTTGCGGGTGTGGAAGTCGAGCGTGTTCTCGCCGTGGTTGGCGCTCAGGTCCCAGGTCCAGCCACTTTCGGTGCTGCCCTTGACGCCGGCCACCACCGAACGGTCCTTGGAGTACTGGTTGATCTGCGGCACGTAGCCGTCCGGGTAGACCTGGGCCAGCAATGCGGTCTGGCCGCTGTGGTTGGGCGAACGGTAGAACGCGAACGAGGTGATGTCGCGGTTGCTGAGCAGCGCGTTGGCGTAACCGGTGACGTTGTCGCTGAAGGCGAAGCTGGCGTTGGCAGAAACTGCCGAGGCATCTACCTGCGGATCGCCGACCACGAAGGTCTTCTCGCCGATGTCGGGGAAGTTGCCGGTATTCGGGGTCGTGCCCAGGTAGGGTCCGGCGCGGTTGCTTTCGTCCTGCTGGCTGTACTGGCCCGCCAGGTGGACCTGGCCGCGGCCGTCGCCGAAGGTGAAGCCGGCATCGCCGGAGAGCTGGTTCTTGTTGCCATCGCCGGCGGCGTACTGGCCGTGGTCGATGGCCAGGCTGCCGCCGCTGCCGCTGCCCTTCAGCACGATGTTGATGACACCGGCGATGGCGTCCGAACCGTACTGGGCCGAGGCACCGTCACGCAGCACTTCAACGCGTTCGATGGCGCCGATCGGGATGGCATTGATGTCCACCGCCGAGGCGCCACGGCCGATGCTGCCGTTGACGTTGATCATCGCCGAGGTGTGGCGGCGCTTGCCGTCCACCAGCACCAGCACCTGGTCCGGGGACAGGCCGCGCAGCTGCGCCGGGCGGATGCCGCTGGTGCCGTCGGTCAGCGCCGGGCGCGGGAAGTTCAGCGAGGGCAGGGCGCGCGACAGCGCGGTGGCCAGTTCGGAGGTGCCGGTGGACTGCAGCGCCTCGGGGGTGATGATGTCGATCGGCGACTGCGATTCGGCGACCGTACGGTCGGCCACGCGGGTGCCGGTGACGATCACCGTGTCGAGCGTGTTGGCGGTCTGTGCGGCGGCGGAGAAGGCGGACGCGCCGAGCACCAGGGCGACGGCGGCGGCGAGTTGGCTGGTCTTGCGGGTCATCAGGACGTGGCTCCGGTTGGGGGAGGCACCGGGGCGACATCTCGGGGAGCGGGACGGCGTTGTTGCGGTGCGCAATACAGCAATTAACGACAATTTAATCCCCTGTCAAATGACGGTAACGTCAAAAACCATTGCAGAAGCAACCATTTAGCCGCAATGACAGGGTCTTGGGGGAGGAGCCCGGGAGGCGCTGGCCGACCTCCGTGGGAGAGAGAGGAACGACCCTGGCGCGCCCCCGGGATACGTCAAGTATTCGTTAACGTTAGAATTGCGTCGCAGGAAAGGTGCTCACCAGCACATTCCATTCCGTTATATGGACCCCCCCGATGATCTCCCTCCGTAATTTCGCCTTGCGCCGCGGCGAGCGGCTGCTGTTGTCCAACGTCGACCTGACCCTGCATGCCGGTTACCGGGTGGGTGTGGTCGGCCGCAACGGTGCCGGCAAGTCCAGTCTGTTTGCCGCCGTGCAGGGCGAACTGGAAGCCGACAAGGGCGATGTCGACCTGCCCGGCAAGGTGCGTATCGCCAGCGTGGCCCAGGAAACGCCTTCCCTGCCGGATCCGGCGCTGAGCTTCGTGCTGGGCGGCGACGTGGTAGTGGCAGCGGTGCTCGCCGAAGAAGCCGCTGCGACCGCCCGCGAGGACTGGGAAGCGGTGGCCGAAGCGCATACGAAGATGGCCGAAGTCGGTGCCTACGACGCCGAAGCGCGTGCCGGCAAGCTGCTGCACGGCCTGGGCTTCCCGGCCGACACGCACCACCGTGCGGTGTCCTCGTTCTCCGGCGGTTGGCGCGTGCGCCTGAACCTGGCGCGCGCGCTGATGATGCCCAGCGACCTGCTGCTGCTCGATGAGCCGACCAACCACCTGGACCTGGACGCGGTGTACTGGCTGGAGCAGTGGCTGCTGAAGTATCCCGGCACGCTGCTGCTGATCTCGCATGACCGCGAGTTCCTGGACAACGTGGCGACCCACACGCTGCACCTGCACAACGGCGGCGCCAAGCTTTATACCGGCGGCTACACCGACTTCGAGCGCCAGCGTTCGGAGCAGTTGCGCCAGCAGCAGATCGCGCACGAGAAGGAACAGAACGAGCGAGCCCACCTGCAGAGCTTCATCGACCGCTTCAAGGCCACCGCCTCGAAGGCGGCACAGGCGCAGAGCCGCATGAAGCGCCTGGCCAAGATGGCCGGCACCGAAGCGGTGCGTGCAGAACGCGAGTTCCGCATCGAGTTCGCACCGCCGGCCAAGCTGCCGTTCTCGCTGATCCGGCTGAACCATGTCGAGGCCGGCTACGGCGCCGATTCGGTGATCCTGCACAACGTCGGCTTCGGTCTGGAAGCGGGCCAGCGCATCGGCCTGCTCGGTCCGAACGGCGCCGGTAAGACCACCTTGGTGAAGACCCTGGTCGGCGAGCTGGATCCGATCAGCGGTGATCGCGCGGCACACCCGGACCTGAAGATCGGCTACTTCGCCCAGCACACGGTGGAATCGCTGCACGAAGGGCAGTCGCCGATGGAGCATTTCCGCGATATCGCCCCGGACGCGCCGAACCAGTCGTTCCGCGATTTCCTCGGCAAGTGGAACTTCGCCGGCGACCGCGCGTTCGAGTCGGTGGATGGGTTCTCCGGTGGCGAGCGCGCACGGCTGGCGCTGGCGTTGATCGCCTACCAGCAGCCGAACGTGCTGCTGCTCGATGAGCCGACCAACCACCTTGACCTGGAAATGCGCGAGGCATTGGCCGAAGCGCTGAGCGATTTCGAGGGCGCCATCGTGATGGTGTCGCATGACCGGCATCTGATCGGCCTGGTCTGCGATACGTTCTGGCGCGTGGCCGATGGCGTGGTGGAGCCGTTCGACGGCGACCTCGACGAGTACGCGGCGTGGCTGCGTACCCGTCCGCAGGCACAGGGCACCAAGGCCAAGCTGGCCGAAACCGTGGCCCCGGTGGCGGTGAAGACCGAGCCGGTGGTCCAGGTGGTGCAGAAGAAGGCACCGAACCCGCACAAGCTGGCGGCCGCGGAGGGCAAGGTGGCCGAACTGGAGGCCAGCCTGGCCGAACTGGACCGGCAGCTGGCCGATCCGTCCAACTACGCCGATGCCACGCGCATGGCGGTGCTGGGACGCGATCGCGAAGCGACGGCAGCGCAGCTGGAAAAGGCCGAAGCGGCCTGGATGGCGCTGCTGGAAGGCTGACTGCCGTTGCGCGTGCGGACCACGGTCCGCACCTGCATCGGTGGGTCAGGCGGCGCCCTGCAACCACGCGGCGAAACGCCGCGCAGGTTCGCGTTCCGTGCGCGAACGCAGCCGTGTCAGCCAGTAACTGCCCAGTTCGACCGTCTGCGCGAACGGTTGCTGCAAGCGGCCCTCGGCCAGTTCCTGTTCGAACATGCACAGCGGCAGCAGCGCGATGCCGGCGCCGATGGTCGCGGCGGCGGCCAGGGTCAACGAGGAGTCGAAAACCGGCCCGCGCGCTTCCACCCCGCTGATGCCCGCGGCCTGCAGCCAGCGCGGCCATTCGTCACTGCGATACGAACGCAGCAGCGGCAGGCCGGCCAGATCGCCCGGCACGCGCAGCCGGCGTGCCAGACCCGGTGCGCACAATGGCGCAAATGGCGCGGCCAGCACGCGCGTGCAGACCTGTCCCTGCCAGTCGCCGTCGCCGAAGCGGATGGCCAGGTCCAGGCCTTCGCCGGCCAGGTCGATGCGGTTGTTGTGGGTCTGCAGGCGCAGCTCGATATCCGGATGGACGGCGTCGAAGTCGGCAAGCCGCGGCAGCAGCCAGCCGGTGGCGAAGGTGCCCACCACCCCCAGCGTCAGCACCTCCTTTTCGCCACTGCCGGTGAGGCGTGCCAAGGCCAGGCTGATCCGGTGGAAGGCTTCGTTCATCACCGGATACAGCGCCGCGCCTTCATCGGTCAGCGCCACGCCGCGCGGCAGCCGATGGAACAGGCGAACGCCCAACCGGTCTTCCAGGCCGCGGATCTGATGACTGAGCGCCGCCTGGCTGACGCACAGTTCCAGTGCGGCGCGGGTCAGGTTCTGGTGGCGCGCGGCGGCTTCGAAGGCGCGCAGGGCGTTGAGCGGAAGCGAAGGCGACAACATGGCAGGCCGTGCTGAGCTGGATTGATGGCGGATGGTAGCGCGCCACCTTGATACCGTCGCGGGTGGCGGATTCCGCTCATTCCGTCATGACATTTTCGAGGGGCTGTCCCCAGTACGTCGCGCTGGTCGGTTGCCCGCCGGGGCCCCACCATGGGCCTACCTCGACTGGAGAACGCCCATGTTGTCGCGCCGCCATTTCCTGCAGTCCAGTGCCGTCGCGCTGGCCTCTTCACTCGCCGTGCCGGCCCTGGCAGGCGGCGCGCCCGCCGCCGTACCAGGCCGCATCGCCACCGCTGCTGACTTCGCCGCGCTGGAAAAGGCCAGCGGCGGGCGGCTTGGGGTGACCCTGCTGGACACCCGCACCGGCAAGCGGACAGGGCACCGCCAGGACGAGCGCTTCCCGATGTGCAGCACGATCAAATGGATGATCGCGGCGGCGGCGCTGCATCGCGCCGAGGGCCAGCCGGGGTTCCTGGATGAGCGCCTGCCGATGCGCTCGCAGGACCTGATGGAGCATGCGCCGACGACCCGCCGCCACGTGGGCAAGGACCTGAGCGTGCGCGACCTGTGCCGCACGACCATGGTGACCAGCGACAACCCGGCGGCGAACCTGCTGCTGCGCCGCCTGGGCGGGCCGCCGGCGCTGACCGCGTTCATGCGTTCCCACGATGACGCGGTGACCCGCAGTGACCGCTACGAGCCGGAGCTCAACCGGTTCACGCCCGGCGACCCGCGCGACACCACCAGTCCGGCCGCCAGTGCGGCCAGCCTGCAGCGGTTCGTGCTCGGCGATGCGCTGCAGCCGGCATCGCGGCAGCAGCTGGCGGACTGGCTGATCGACAATGAAACCGGCGACGCCACGTTGCGTGCGGGCCTGGGCACGCGATGGCGGGTGGGTGACAAGACCGGCAGCAACGGCAAGGACACGCGCAACGACATCGGCGTGCTGTGGCCGCTGGGCGGTGGCAGCGCGTGGGTGCTCACCGCTTACCTGCAGGGTGCCAGCGTGGACAGTGGCCAGCGCGATGCGGTGCTGGCCCGGGTCGCCGCGCTGGCGGAGGGAATGATCGGCTGACGTGGGGGCGAGCAGGCTCGCCCGCCACGCAGGTTGCCGGGCGGCCGGGGAGTGCCGCCCGTGCCCGGCACTGCAGGCTAGGTGGCCCTGCCGCTGCCTTCCACCGCTTCCAGGAACTCGCGTCCCCAGCGGTCCACGTCGTAGTACTCGACGATGCCGTGCAGTTGGCGCTGGCGCGCTTCGGCTTCTTCTTCGGGCATCAGCAGCGCCTGCATCAGGCCGGCGGCCAGGTCGGCGGGGTCATGCGGATTGGTCAGCACCGCGCCTTTCAGCTCCGCGGCCGCACCGGCGAACTCACTCAGCACCAGTACCCCGTTGCTGCCTTCGATGCCGTGGGTGGCGATGAACTCCTTGGCCACCAGGTTCAGGCCATCGCGCAGCGGGGTGATCCACATCACCTGTGCGGCTGCGTAGTGCGCCACCACCTGTTCGAACGGCAACGCCTTGGCGAAGAAGCGCACCGGCGTCCAGTCCAGCCGCGCGAAGCGGCCGTTGATGCGCCCCACGGCCTGTTCAATCTGGTTCTGCAGGGTGCGGTACACGGTCATTTCGCGTGCCGCCGGCACGCAGACCATCAGCAGGGTGACCTTGCCGCACTGCTCCGGATGCTGCTCCAGCACCCGTTCGAAGGCTTCCAGCTTGGCCAGCGTGCCCTTGGTGTAGTCCAGCCGTTCCACCGACAGCACCAGCTTGCGTGCGCCGATCTCGCGGCGCAGCTTGAAGATGTCGTTGCGCACGTCGCTGCGTGCCAGGGTGTCGTGGATGCGGCGCAGGTCGGTGCCGACCGGGTGTGCGCCGAGTGCCACTTCGCGATCGCCCACGCGCAGGCGGGTGGTCATGGTGTCCAGCCCCACCGCGCAGCCGTAGGTGAGGAAGCGCGGCGCGCAGTTTTCCCAGGCCAGGCGTTCCACCGGCGCGGCCCCGCGCACCACGTCAACGAAGTTCTCCACCTGGCGCGGGATGTGGAAGCCGATGTAATCGCACGACAACAGGCTGCCGATGATCTCGCGTCGCCACGGCACCACGTTGAACACGTCGGCCGAGGGAAAATAGGTGTGGTGGAAGAAGGCGATCTTCACGTCCGGGCGCAGCTCGCGCAGGTAGGCCGGCACCATCCACAGGTTGTAATCATGGATCCACACGGTCGCCCCGTGCGCCGCTTCGGCCGCGGTGGCTTCGGCGAACTTGCGGTTGACCTTCAGGAATACCTGCCAGTCATCTTCGCGGAAGCGCGCGCGTTCCCAGAACACGTGCAGCATCGGCCAGAACGCTTCCTTGGAAAAGCGCTTGTAGAAGATGTCCACTTCCTGCCGGCTCAGCGGCACGCGGGTGGCGCGCAGGGTGGGGTACTGGGTTTCGTCCACCTGCACGTGGCGCTGGAACGGCCGGTGCTTGGGGTCATCGATGCCCCAGGCGATCCAGCTGCCCTTCTGCCCGCCCTTGAAGAAGCTCAGCAGCGAAGGAATGATGCCGTTCGGCGAACGCGGCGGACGCTGCACCAGCTTGCCGTCCTCGATCGCTTCATCGAACGGCAGGCGGTGGTAGACCATCAGCAGCTGGGCGCCTTCGTGCGACACCGGCGCGGGTGCGGCCAGGTGGGGATCGCGGGCGTCGAGCAGGTTGAAATGGGTGATCGCTTCCAGGATGCCGCCACAGCCGGGGGCCTGCGCATGCAGGGTGCGCTGCTGGCCCGCGGTGGCGTCCAGCAGCGCCGGTTCGGACTGGCCGACACACACGCCGCGGAAACCGGCGACGTACATGGAAAGATCGTTGAGGGTGTCACCGGCGACCAGGATGCGTTCGACCGGCAGGCCCAGGGTCCGCGCCAGGGCGGCCAGCGTGCGGCCCTTGTCGGTGCCCGGCGGCAGGATGTCGAGGTAACGGTCAGCCGAATACAGCACGTCGCAGCCCAGCGCGCGTGCGGTTTGTTCGATCTGCGCGCGCAGCGGTGCGAGCGTTTCCGGATCGCAGAAGTACGAGCAGCGGCGTTCCTGTGGCACGTCCTGGCGCTGCAGCGCGGTGTAGGGGCGCATCGCGGCGGCCACCACGTGCTCGCCGGGCCAGTGCGCTTCGATCATCGACTGCAGCGGCTGCAGAGGTTGCAGGGTGTGGCCATCGACCACGGTCGCGCCGACATCGCAGACGATGTAATCCGGGCGCGGGATCGAGGGATCGGACAGCAGGGGCATCACCGCTTCCAGGCCGCGGCCGGTGATGAAGATGAGCTGGATCCCTGGATGCTGGTCGATCAGCCGGTACAGGCGGTGGCGCTGTTCGGCGCTGCCTGCCAGGAAGGTGCCATCCAGGTCGGTGGCCAATATCAGTTGCGGCGGTGCTGCGCTTTCGACAACGGGGATTACGGGTTCGGTAGCAGAGGGAGGGCTTCCAACAGTCAATGCGTTTCCTTTTCAGGGTGGAGGGGAGTTTCGGTTTCGGGCATCAGTTCCAGCGCCGATGGCGTGGTGCGCAACATCGCGCGGAACGGTGCCGGATGGGTGCGCAGGCGCGCGTGCGAGAGCAGCCGCATGCCGGTGAAGGCGGCCAGGCAGATCAACACGGCCGCGAAGTACAGCGGCAGCGCGGGGGCGCCGAAGCGGCTCATCAGCGCGCCGGCGATGGCCGGGCCGACCGCCGCGCCGACGCCATGCACCAGCAGCAGGCTGCTGCAGCCGGACAGCAGGTCTTCACTGGCCAGGTAATCGAGCATGTGCGCCACCGCGAACGGGTACAGCGCGAACACCAGCCCGCCGTAGCAGAACACCAGCAGGAACATCACGTGCAGTTGCTGCTGGATCAGCGGCATGGCCGCCAGTACCGCCAGCCCGGCGGCGGCCAGGCTGACCGCCATCAGGCCGATGCGCCGGTCGTGGCCATCGCTGATGCGGCCGAGCGGCCATTGCAGCAGGGCGCCGCCGGCGATGGCCGCCAGCATGAACAACGGCACGCCATCGCCGCTCAGGCCGATGTCCCCGGCAAATACCGGCAGCAGGCCCCAGAACGGTCCCATGGCCAACCCGGACAGACCGGCGGCGACGGTTGCCACCGGCGCCAGGGAGTACAGGTTGCCGAGTTTCAGGCGCGGCACATTGGGCACGTCCGGCTGCTGCAGGCGGGTGGCGGTGACCGGCAGCATGGCCGCGCAGACCAGCAGCGCGGTGACCGTGAACATCGCCGCCGCGCCGGCATCGCCGAGCATCAGCAGTACCTGGCCCAGCGCCAGCGCGGACAGGTTGATCATCATGTACAGCGAAAACACCCGGCTGCGCCGCTGCGGGTCGGGTTCGGCGTTGAGCCAGCTTTCGATGACGGTATACAGGCCGACCAGCGCGATGCCGGTGACCACCCGCAGCAGGCCCCAGCCCCAAGGATCCAGCCACAGCGGATGCAGCAGCACCGCCATGGTGGCGAGCGCGGCGTGGAAGGCGAAGGCGCGGCTGTGGCCCATGCGCCGGATCAGCGGCGGGGCGGTGAAGGTGCCGACGAAGAAGCCGGCGAAGTAGCCGGACATCACCCAGCCCAGCGCGTTGGCGCTGAAGCCTTCCTGCCCGCCGCGCACGGCCAGCAGGGTGCCCAGCAGGCCGCCGCCGGTAAGCAGCAACGCCACGCCAAGCAGCAGTGAAGTCAGCCGCAACATGGGTGCGACCTTCGTGGGGAAGGTTGGGCAAACACGTCACCGACCTTAACACATGGGGTCTGCCGGGCTGCCTGCAATGCCTTAACATGCGCGCCTGATTCCCATCTGACCACTACCATGCCGATCTACGGATTCGCCTGCGCCGACTGCGGCCACGCCTTTGACCGCCTGCAGAAAATTGCCGATGCAGACCCGACGCAGTGCCCTTCCTGTGGCAAGGAGACGGTGAAGCGGCAGATCACCGCGCCTTCGTTCCGACTGGCCGGCGGTGGCTGGTATGAGACCGACTTCGGTTCCAACAAGAAGAACCTGGCGGAGAAACCGGCAGCGGCAGCGTCTGCCAAGAGCGAATAAGCCGGCAGGGTTTGCGCCCTGCGACGTGGCTGGGTAGGGTGGAGCGATGAACCTGCTCCGGACGTCCTGTCTCACTACGCTGTTGGCCCTTGCAGGCTGCAGCAACCCTTCCCCTGACCCGGTGGCGCACGAGGTGGCCAACGCGCCGGCCGATGCCTTCCTTGCCAGCGTGGCCGCTTACTGCGGCAAGGCCTTTGCCGGCCAGGTGGTGGAAGACAATCCGGCCAGCACCGGGCCGGACCCGTTCGCGGGAAAACCGCTGGTGATGCACGTGCGTGGCTGCGAGGACCCGGCCCACGAGCTGCGGATCCCGTTCCATGTCGGCGATGACCATTCGCGCACCTGGGTGCTCAGCCGCACCGAGACCGGGTTGCGCCTGAAGCACGACCACCGGCATGCCGACGGCAGCCCGGATGCGATCACCCTGTATGGCGGCGACAGCAAGCGCCCGGGCACGGCCCAGCGCCAGGAGTTCCCGGTCGATACCGATTCGGTGGCGATGTTCCGCAAGGCCGACATGCTGGCCTCCACGCACAACACCTGGGCGATGGAGATCGACCCGGACCGGCAGTTCGTCTACGAACTGACCCGGCCCGATGGGCGACGCTTCCGCGTGGTGTTCGACCTGGCCCGGCCGGTGGCATTGCCGCCGGCGCCGTGGGGCGCGGACAAACAGCGTGACGACCAACGGTCGTCACCCACCAGGGCAGGAGGCTGACGGCCAGCGGCCGTCACTACCGGAAGCAAGGTAGCGCCGAGCCATGCTCGGCGAGCGCAGCGGCAGGGGCGTAACGACCGACCGTAGTCACCCAGGAAAGCTGACGGCCAGCGGCCGTCACTGCCGACGGGTGGTCAGCGCACGCCGAAGCGTGCGCGGCAGCCGTTGCTGACCCACAGGCTGCCGTTGCTGTACCCCCAGCTCTGGTTCTCCCTGCAGGCGCTGCCGGACAGCTGTTCGATCAACACCGGCCGGCCGCGCCGTGCTTCCCATGCGCAGCTGGAACGCCGCTTGTCGTTGCTGCTGCAGGTGACGCTGTAATTGTTGTTGGCCCCGCCCCAGCCACCGGCCCAGTTGCCCCCGCTGGAGCCGCGGGCTTCGGCGAACTCGCCGCGACAACCACCGTTGACCCAGACCGCGCCATTGCGGGTGCCCCAGGTGCGTCCCTCCACGCAGGCCGAGCCGGAGATCTGCCGGACCAGCCGCGCGTTGCGCCAGGCCGTGTTGCACACCCGCTCGCGGTTGTTCTGGCTCTCGCAGCGGATGCTGCCACTGTCCTGGCGGCCGCCGCCGCCGCCGCCGCCGCCCCAGTTGCCACCGTGGCCGCCGCCTCCGCCTCCGCCTCCGCCTCCGCCTCCGCGCAGTGACGTGGCGATGTCCTGTCTGATGCGCGAAAAGCCCCAGCCGGAGTTGACCTGGGCCAGATAGAACTGCAACTGGTCGTCCGGGATGCGGCGCCCATTGGACTGGTCGGCATACTCCTGGGCGATCACCCGGCTGCGATCATTGCCGGAAAGCTGGGACAGGTTTTCCGGCGCGTAGGCGCGGGTGCCGATCTGGGCATGGGCGGGAAACAGCGGGGTAGAGCAGGCAAGCGCGGTGGCCAGGCAGGCCAGGGTCCAGCGGTTCATGGCGACATCCCCGAGCGGTCGATGGTGGGCGAATATAGGGATGGACCGGATTAAATCGGCGTGACTGCCAAGGATTTGCCCCCGGTGGGGGCTCGGCCCCAGAATAACGGGCTTTCCGGTCCTTCCTGGCGCCGGCGTACAACAGCGGAGCTTTCCCCCATGCGTACCCACTTCTGCGGCCTGGTCGACGAGACCCTGATCGGCCAGACTGTCACCCTCGCCGGCTGGACCGACGTGGCCCGTAACCAGGGCGGCGTCTGCTTCATCGATCTTCGCGATCATGAGGGCATCGTGCAGGTGACGGTGGAGGTCGACAACGCCGAAGTGTTCGCCGTGGCCGCCTCGCTCGGTTACGAGGACGTGCTGCAGGTGGAAGGCGTGGTGCGTGCCCGCCACGCGGTCAACGACAAGATGGCCACCGGCAAGGTGGAAGTGATCGCCACGGCCATCACCGTGCTCAACAAGGCCGCGCCGCTGCCGTTCCATGCACACGAGAACCCGGGCGAAGAAACCCGCCTGAAGTACCGTTATCTGGACCTGCGCCGCCCGGAGATGCAGCGCATGCAGCGCACCCGCATCAAGCTGGTGCAGGCGCTGCGCCGCCACCTGGACGAGCGTGGCTTCCAGGACATCGAGACCCCGATCCTGACCAAGGCCACCCCGGAAGGCGCGCGCGACTTCCTGGTGCCGGCGCGCATGCATCCGGGCGAGTTCTACGCCCTGCCGCAGAGCCCGCAGCTGTTCAAGCAGATCCTGATGGTGGCCGGCTTCGACCGCTACTACCAGATCGCGCGCTGCTTCCGCGACGAGGCCCTGCGTGCCGACCGCCAGCTGGAGTTCACCCAGCTGGACATGGAGTTCGCCTTCGTGCGCGAGCAGGACGTGCAGGATTTCGTGGAGGACATGATCCGCGGCATCTTCAAGGAAGTGGTCGACGTGGAGCTGGACGCCCGCTTCCCGCGCATGACCTGGGCCGAGGCGATGCGTCGCTATGGCTCGGACAAGCCGGACCTGCGCATCGCGCTGGAACTGGTGGACGTGGCCGAGCTGGTCAGGTCCAGTGAGTTCCCGGTGTTCACCGCCGCTGCCAACGATGCCGACGGCCGCGTGGCGGCGCTGCGCATCCCCGGCGGCGCCACGCTGTCGCGCAAGCAGATCGACGAATACGCCGCCCACGCCGCCAAGTACGGCGCCAAGGGCCTGGCCTACATCAAGGTGAGCGAGAACGGTGAAATCAGCTCGCCGATCCAGAAATTCTTCAGCGAAGACGGCTTTGCCGCGCTGCTGGCCCACGTCGGCGCCGGCAAGGGGGACATCGTGTTCTTCGGCGCGGGTGGCTACAACAAGGTGTCCGATTTCATGGGCGCGCTGCGGTTGAAGGCCGGCAAGGACTTCGGCCTGGTCGCCGATGGCTGGGCACCGCTGTGGGTCACCGACTTCCCGATGTTCGAATGGGACGAGGAAGCACAGCGCTACGTCGCCCTGCATCATCCCTTCACCGCACCGGCGGTGGATGACATCGCCGACCTGCGCACGCACGCGAAGACCGCGGTGTCGCGCGGCTATGACATGGTGCTCAACGGCAACGAGATCGGCGGTGGTTCGATCCGTATCCACCGTCCGGACATGCAGAGCGCGGTGTTCGAGCTGCTCGGCATCGATGCCGAAGAAGCCCGCGCCAAGTTCGGCTTCCTGCTGGATGCGCTGAACTACGGCGCGCCGCCGCACGGTGGCATCGCCTTCGGCATCGACCGCATCGCCGCGCTGATGGCCGGCACCGAGTCGATCCGCGACGTCATCCCGTTCCCGAAGACCACCGGCGCGCAGTGCCTGATGACCGATGCGCCGTCGCCGATCGCCGATGCACAGCTGGCCGAAGTGCACATCCAGGTGCGTCCGAAGAAGGCCTGAGGCATCCAACGGCTGCCGGATACCCGCCGGCAGCCTTCCGGCAGCGCCGTCGCGCCTGCTCGACACTACAAGGGCAAGCACATGGTCCAGGGTTCCTACCGCATCCGCCGTGCCACTGTCGACGACGCAGCGACCTTGTCAGTGCTCGCGGCGCGTACCTTCACCGAAACCTTCGGCCACCTGTACCCGCCGCAGCACCTGCGGGATTTTCTCGACGAGAACTACGCCGTGGACCGCCAGCGGATCATCCTGGCGCACCCGGATTACGCGGTGTGGCTGCTGGAGCACGACGGCGTGGCGATCGGTCACGCGGCGGCCGGCCCATGCGGCCTGCCGCATCCGGATGTGAGGCCTGGCGATGGCGAGCTGAAGCGGCTGTACCTGGTCAAGACCGAGCAGAGCAGCGGCTGGGGCAGCCGGCTGCTGGAGACCGCGCTGGCCTGGCTGGAACGCGACGGCCCGCGTCCGCTGTGGCTGGGGGTCTGGTCGGAAAACTTTGGCGCGCAACGCTTCTATGCCCGGTACGGCTTCCACAAAGTGGGCGAGTACCTGTTCCCGGTCGGTGACACCAACGACCTGGAGTTCATCCTGCGGCGAACGCCGGCCGCTGACGCCGGTCCGGAGACGGCAGCGTAGGCCACGGCCGGCGTCGTCAGCTCAGTCGGCGCTACTGAACGTTGCGGGCATTGATGCGGTCTGCCATGCGGTCGCGCGGCTTGCTGTCATCGCGACCAGCAACTTCAGCTCGTTGCCACTCAGGACCCCGCTGCGCAGGTCCTGTTCCACGCCGACAATCTGCTGCTGCCGGTAAGACAGCGCCTCGCGGGTCGCCACCCCGTCAGGGTCGGCCGCCGGTGGCTGGCTGTGCTGCGGTCCCAGCAGCGCCTTGCGCCGCAGGGTGTCGCTGAGCAGGCTGCGGATTTCATTCCCGCGGAATATCTCGTTTTGCTTGTTCAGATAGCCGGTGGTGTGACCGGTGATCAGCCGGTGGTAAGGCACTATGCCCTGCCAGCAGGCATGCCGTTCGGGTGTGAACATGTCCTTGTGTTCCAGATAGATCACCTGGTGCCCCATCAACGCAAAGGGCTCCAGCGCCCCGCTGCGGATTCCGATCACCGGCCCACCGACCGTGTCCAGCAGCTTGTGCATGAAATACCACTGGTTTTCGCGGGGGGCAAGTATGCGTTCACCGTCCAGCTCGGCCGCCCAGAAGCGTCCGATGTGGGGGTGCAGCTGCGGGCGGTACGGATGACGGTCGGTGAGGCGGTCCTTGCCGTTCTCATCGCGCGCCCGGTTGATGTAGGTATCGGCGACGCAGTACACCGGGATGCCTTCGGCAGCCAGCGCATCGGCGATCTGCTCGAACATCATCGGCCGCGAGATAGCCTCCGCTTCACGTGCATTGGCGTATTCGCGATCGGCGATCCACAGCGCGGCGGCGGCCGGCTGGATGCCCTGTTCGGCGATGACCTTCTCGACCAGCGCGTCGATGCGCGTACGTACGTCCGGATCGACCAGCGCAACCAGCTTGTCGCGCACCTCGGCACAGCGTGCTTCGGGTGACACGGCCGAGTCGCGGAAGCGGCGTGCGATGAGCTCGGTGGTCGCCGATATGTGGAATACATGGGTGGACGCGTGCTCCACGCCGCCGGCCAGCGGCGTCGCAGCACCCTCCACGTGCTTGAACTCGGCGCGTGTAGCGCTGTCATCCAGCGATTCACGCGCTTTCTTCAGGCTCTCCCCGGTGTACTCATACAGTGCGACCCGATGCGTGGCATCGGCCTGTCCGCTGGCGGCCAGTGCACTTCGGATGACATCGAAGGCCTCGCGGGCATGGGCCTGTTCGGTCGGATTTCCGCGGCTGTAGGCGATCGAGACGTTGAGCCGCGGATTGATCAGGGTGGCGAGGATCAGCGAGTAGCGGTCCCCGGTGGCGTAGCCTGGCAGGAAGGTATGGATGGGGCCCTCGCCACTGTCCAGCGCGGCGGCGAACGGCGCATCACGATCGTGCAGGTACGGCACGCCCTTGCCAGTAGCTGTGTCCAGCCGATACGCCTGGCGTGTCTTCACCTCGTCGAGGGGGACCTGCTGGTCCAGCAGCTGCGCCTGCAGCCGCACCTGGGCCAGTGCGGCCTGGCCGATTTCCCTGCGGACGCTCTGGTTGTCGTGCGAGTGGTTCTGATAAGCCTGCAGATACAGGTCGCGGGTTCCGCCGTCGGTCGGGTTGGCCGCGGAGAAGAAGGTGGCTTCCAGTGGCGAGCGCTCACCGGCAGTCGCAGACTCGACGCTGCCGCCCAGCATCGCGACGCAGGGCCAGCCAGCGACAAACTTGCGCGCGTCCCGGCCTACGTCGAACTCCGCGGCGGCGCGTCCCTGGCCGAGTACCGGGACAGCGGGCACGGCGGCACCGAACAGCATCGAGGCGTGTTCGGCAATGGGAGAGTGGGCGCCGCCGGGCAGGCGGCAGCAGGGAAGGGGAAGTCTGGGAGACGCTCAGCATTGAGAGTGAGATCCTTGATTTCAGAAGGAGGGGAGGAGGCGGCGGCGGACCGCCTGCAGGCGCTGCAACGCAGCGGGCAGATCGTGCAGCGCCCCCGAATCGCTGGCGTACGCCTGCACCAGCCGCAGCACGCCGCGTCGTGCATCCAACGCAATGCATGCACCGTCCATGACGTGAGGCTCATGGTGATGGGCGAGCAGCGTGCGCAGCCGGTCGATGTCGCACTGCAGGCCATCGTCGGCGAGCCGGCAGTGGATCACCAGGTGCTCGGCGGTGGGCTCCACGTGCCATTCCACCCCCGCTTCGTCGAGCAGCGTGTAGGCCGCTGCGGGGATGTCCAGCGGCAGCGGCAGTGATGAGGCGGCACGCTGCAGTATCGGCAGCGCCCACGTCTCCATGTATGTGGTCATCGTCGTCAGGTGCAGGAAAGGGACGCATAGCCTGCGGACCGGCGTTCCTCTTTGCGCTGAGTCCTGCGTTAACGAGGAAAAAATCAATCAGATAGCTGTTTTTGAGTGACATTTTCAGGGGGTAAGACGGCAGGATCCGTGGTGCAATCAACAGTTCCGATAGTCTTCAAACACGCACTCTTTCCAGCCGTCGTGTGCCACGGGAATGCGTGTGCCGAATGCGACACACCGGCACCCTTCAGCCCGGACACCATGACCACCTCACCCCCCCCGCTCGCCACTACACCAACTCCCGTCAGGCTGTCTCCGGCGCTCGGGGCCACCGGTCGTCCGCCTTCGATCAAACCGCGGGGCGTCCACAACGGCGGCCTGCCTGTCGAAGCGAAGGCCTTGGCCCGCTGGCAGGCCCTGGTGGCGGGGCGGCAGCTGCGCCGCACGCTGAGCGTCACCACCCTGGCGCCCGGCATGGTCGGGGTGCGCCTGCATGCGTGGCCCTCGTTCGTGGATCGGGTGGGGCTGCAGGACACCGTGGTCGGCCAGCCGGCCACCGACGGGTCTGCCACTGCGACCAGGCGGCTGGACTGGATCAGCCTGGATCCGTCCCGGTTCAGTGGTCGCGTCGTGCAGGGCGATGGACTGCTTGATACGTCGCTGCCGCCGGAGGACGGGCAGCCGAACCTTGCCTGCGTACGCTTGAGTGGCGGTTACTTCAACTTCCTCCAGCGCGCGTGCCCGGACCGTCCTGAACACCTGTCGATCGGCCCGTCGCGTGGTCGTGGGGGGGCGCTGCGCGCGGCATTGCCGCTGCCGACGGCCTACGCCGGCGACTACTGCGAACTGGCCTTCCCCGATGGCTCATCGCTGGCCTGCGCGCCGTTGCTGGGCGAACAGGGTGAGCCGGTGTTCGCGGCGCGGGCCGACGGCGATCCCCGATACCGGCTGCCGCCTGATTTCAGTTTCGAGCGTGGCGACCAGGTCGCGCCCGGCGTACTGTGGCATGCGCATGATGCCAATCCACGGGCTGCGATCAGCGTGCCCACGGTGACCGGCAAGGGCGCGCGCATCCGTCTGGTCGCCGCCCCGATGGACCAGCGCACCTGCGCCGGCAGCGGCTGGACGCTTTCGGCGTTTTCCGGCGCGCTGGCCCGGCTGGACCGGTTGCAGGACCCGCCGAACGTCTCGCTGAACCTGGACGGCGGCGAGTCGGTGGCGCTGTCCGCGTGGGCCGGAGGCCGTCCGCTGCTGGACTCCCGGCAGACGCTGCGTCCGCGGCGGGTCGGAAATCTGATCGAGTTCCGTGCGACGCCGCCGTCACGGTCGCCCCGATTGGTCAGATGCGTCAAACTGGGGTCATGACGCAATCGGTTCTCCTGCTGCATGGCATCTGGAACGCCCGCGCCTGGGTCGGCCCGCTCGCCTGGCGCCTGCGCGCGCGTGGCTTCCAGGTCGAAACCTTCGGCTATTCCAGCGTGCTCGGCGGCCCGGACGTCGCCGTGCCGCAACTGCTGGAGCGCCTGCAGCAGCGCGGTCCGGTGTCGCTGGTCGGCCACAGCCTGGGCGGGCTGGTGGCGTTGGAGGCGCTGCGCCAGGATCCCGGCCTGCAGGTAGAGCGGGTGGTCTGCCTGGGATCCCCGCTGCGCGGCAGCGGCACGGCCCGCATCCTCGCCGAACACGGCTGGGCCGCCGCGCTCGGGCGCAGCAGCGAACTGCTGCTGGATGGCCTGCCGGACTGGCACGGCGCGGCCAAGGTGGGCTTGATCGCCGGCTGCGTGCCGCACGGGCTCGGCAGCCTGCTGGGGGCGCTGGAAGGCGACTCCGACGGCACCGTGGCGCTGGCTGAAACGCGGCTGCCGGGCCTGGCTGACCATTGTGTCGTGCGCTGCAGCCACAGTGGGCTGGTGTTTTCGCTGGATGCGGCGCGGCAGACCGCGCAGTTCCTGCGCCATGGGCGCTTCCATCCCGGCCAGGCGTCGGCTGCGGCCTGACCGCAGCGGGCCGTGCAGCGGGGTGGACACGGTAGTGGCGCCCGATCAGGTAGAATCCGCGCCCTGTTCCTGAAGCTGCCAAACGGAAGCCCCCATGGGTAGAGGTCCCTCCATCGAAGGCCGCAAAAACGCGTCTGACGCGAAGCGCGGCAAGATTTTCACCAAGATCATCCGCGAGATCGGCGTTGCCGCGCGTGGTGGCGGAGGCGACCCCAACAACAATCCGCGCCTGCGCGTGGCCATGGACAAGGCGTTGTCATCGAACATGTCCAAGGACGTGATCGAGCGGGCGATCAAGAAGGCCACCGGTGAGCTGGAAGGCGTCGAGTACGAAGAGATCCGCTACGAGGGCTATGCGCCCGGTGGCGTGGCGGTGATCGTCGACTGCCTGACCGACAACAAGGTGCGCACCGTCGCCGATGTCCGCCATGCGTTCAGCAAGTGCGGGGGCAACATGGGCACCGAAGGCTCGGTGGCGTTCATGTTCAAGCGCCTGGGCGTGATCAGCTACGCGCCCGGCGCCGACGAAGACCGGATCACCGAAGCGGCGATCGAGGCCGGTGCGGACGACATCGTGGTGTACCCCGATGACGCCTCCATCGACGTGGTCACCGCGCCGGACGCTTTCCATGCCGTGCGCGATGCGATGGCTGCCGCCGGCCTGGCCGGTGATCATGCCGAAATCACCTTCCGCGCCGACAACGATATTGCGGTGGAGGGCGACACGGCCCTGCAGGTGAAGAAGCTGCTGGACATGCTGGAAGACCTCGACGACGTGCAGGATGTCTACTCCAATGCCGATCTCGGCGCGCACGCCTAAGCCTGTCAATGACGCGCATCCTCGGCATCGACCCCGGTTCGCAACGTACCGGGGTGGGCATCATCGACGTCGATGCGGCCGGCCGGGTCACGCATGTCCACCACCAGCCGCTGGTGCTGCTGGGTGCGGATGATTTCCCGCAGCGGATGAAGATCCTGGTGCTGGGGCTGGCCGAGCTGATCGTGACCTACCAGCCCGATGAAGTGGCCATCGAAAAGGTATTCATGGCGCGCAACCCGGATTCGGCGCTGAAGCTCGGCCAGGCTCGCGGGGCGGCGATTTCGGCAGTGGTGCTGCGCGACCTGCCGGTCAGCGAATACGCGGCCAGCGAGATCAAGCTGGCAGTGGTCGGACGCGGCGGGGCGGAAAAACAACAGGTCCAACACATGGTCGGGCTCATGCTCGGCCTGAAGACGAAGCTGCAGGCCGACGCCGCTGATGCGTTGGCCGTGGCCATCACCCATGCCCACGTACGGGCCACGGCCAACCGCCTGGGGCTCAGCGCCCGCCAGGCGTGGGGCCGGAAATGAGGAGCACTGCTGCATGATCGGTCGCCTGCGTGGAATCGTCGCCTACAAGGCGCCGCCGTGGCTGGTGGTGGACGTCAACGGGGTCGGCTACGAGCTGGAAGCCCCGATGAGCACGTTCTACGACCTGCCCGACATCGGCCGTGAGGTGATCCTGTACACGCATTACGCGCAGAAGGAAGACAGCGTTTCGCTGTACGGCTTCCTGCGCGACGGCGAGCGCCGCCTGTTCCGCGACGTGCAGAAGGTCAGCGGGATCGGCGCGAAGATTGCGCTGGCGGTGCTGTCGGCGGCCAGCGTGGAAGAATTCGTGCGGATGGTGCAGTCCGGTGACGTCACCGCGCTGACCCGCATCCCGGGCATCGGCAAGAAGACCGCTGAGCGCATGGTGCTGGAACTGCGCGACCGTGCCGCGCAGCTGGGCGCAGGCGGCGCACTGCCATCCAGCAGCGGGCCGGCCGCGGCCGATCCGGTGTCCGAAGCCACCGTGGCGCTGCAGCAGCTGGGTTACAAGCCGGCCGAAGCGGCGCGCATGGCGCGCGACGCCAATGCAGAGGGCGACGACGTCGCCATGGTCATCCGCAAGGCGCTGCAGTCGGCCCTGCGCTGAAGCCGCCCCTTACCTTTCGATACCCCCACCGAGCCCCGCCATGTCCACCCCCAGCAACCCGCAAGATGGCAGCCACGGCCATGCACCCACCGGGAGCAGCATGGCCTTGGTGGTCGGTGCGATCGGCGTGGTGTTCGGTGACATCGGCACCAGCCCGCTGTACACCCTGAAGGAAGCGTTCTCCGGCCATTACGGGCTGACCAGCGACCACGACACGGTGCTGGGCGTGCTGTCGCTGTCGTTCTGGGCGCTGATCCTGGTGGTGACCCTGAAGTACGTCACCATCATCATGCGCGCCGACAACGAGGGCGAAGGCGGGATCATGGCGCTGATGGCGCTGACCCAGCGGACGCTGAGCAAGGGCTCGCGTTCGGCCTACGTGGTCGGCATCCTCGGCATCTTCGGCGCCTCGCTGTTCTTCGGCGACGGGGTGATCACCCCGGCCATTTCGGTACTGGGCGCGGTGGAAGGCCTGGAAATCGCAGCGCCCGGCCTGCATCGCTTCATCCTGCCGATCACCATCGTGGTGCTGCTGGCGGTGTTTGCCGCGCAGCGTTTCGGTACCGAAAAGATCGGCAAGGCGTTCGGGCCAATCACCAGCATCTGGTTCATTTCGCTGGCGGCGATCGGCCTGTACAACATCGTCGATGCCCCCGAAGTGTTGAAAGCCTTCAACCCGTGGTGGGCGATCCGCTTCTTCATGGACCACGGCTGGCACGGGGTGTTCATCCTCGGCGCGGTGGTGCTTGCAGTCACCGGTGGCGAAGCGCTGTACGCGGACATGGGCCACTTCGGTGCCAAGCCGATCCGCCACGCCTGGTACTTCTTCGTGCTGCCGTGCCTGGTGATCAACTACCTGGGCCAGGGCGCGCTGGTGCTGGAGCATCCCGAGGCGGTGAAGAACCCGTTCTTCGAAGCGGTGCCGGACTGGGCGCTGTACCCGATGATCATCCTGGCCACGATGGCTGCGGTGATCGCCTCGCAGTCGGTGATCACCGGGGCGTTTTCGGTATCGCGCCAGGCGATGCAGCTGGGCTACATCCCGCGCATGCGGATCAAGCACACCTCGCACGACACCATCGGCCAGATCTACATCCCCGGCATCAACTGGGGCCTGGCGGTGATGGTGATCGGGCTGGTGCTGGCCTTCCAGAGCTCGTCCAACCTGGCGGTGGCCTACGGCATTTCGGTGTCGGGCACGATGCTGATCGATACCCTGCTGCTGGCCCTGGTGGCGCGCAGCCTGTGGCCGAAGTCGCGGCACTGGATCGTGGCGCTGTGCGTGGTGTTCTTCATCATCGACCTGGGCTTCGTGATCGCCAACGGCGCCAAGCTGATGCAGGGCGCGTGGTTCCCGGTGGTGCTGGGCATCCTGCTGTTCACCCTGATGCGCACCTGGCGCCGCGGTCGCGAACTGCTGCGTGACGAGATCCGCAAGGACGGTATCCGCCTGGATACGTTCCTGCCGGGGCTGATGCTGGCGCCGCCGGTGCGCGTGCCGGGCACGGCGGTGTTCCTCACCGCCGATCCGACCGTGGCGCCGCATGCGCTGATGCACAACCTCAAGCACAACAAGGTGCTGCACGAGCGCAATGTGTTCCTGCACGTGGTGACCCTGCCGGTGCCGTACGCGCCGGAGGGGCATCGGTTGAAGATCGAATCGGTCGGTGATGATTTCCACCGGGTCTACGTCAAGTTCGGCTTCATGGAGACCCCGGACGTGCCGCTG
Organism: Stenotrophomonas sp. SORGH_AS_0321; assembly: GCF_031453215.1. Classification (NCBI taxonomy): domain Bacteria; kingdom Pseudomonadati; phylum Pseudomonadota; class Gammaproteobacteria; order Lysobacterales; family Lysobacteraceae; genus Stenotrophomonas; species Stenotrophomonas sp. SORGH_AS_0321. The sequence continues at coordinate 3,035,488 of NZ_JAVIZG010000001.1, read as the reverse complement.
GCGCTGATGCGTTCGTGCGACCACGGCGGGATCTACTTCGATCCGATGGACACCACCTTCTTCGCCAGCCGCGAAACCATCGTGGCCACCGCCAACCGCGGCATGCCGATCTGGCGTGACAAGCTGTTCGCGCTGATGCACCGCAACGCCGCGCCGGCGACCGGGTTCTTCCGGATTCCGGGCAACCGGCTGGTGGAACTGGGCGCACAGGTAGAGATCTAGGGTTTTCTGCGCTGCGCGCGGCTTGAGGCGCAAGCAACGGCAACTGCAACGGCAACGGCAACTGCAAAAGCCTGCGGGCTAGTGGTTGGCGGGGCGGGGAGGCTTGGCGGGGGACGGCAACAGCCGCTCCTGCGGGCCTCGTTTCGCGCCATCCATGGCGCTCAACGCCCCCGCCAAGCCTCCCCGCCCCACCTTCGACAGGTCCATGGTGGCCATGGAACCTTCGGTAGCGCCGACCCATGGTCGGCGGAGGGTTGGGGAGTGGGGTCGACAGATGGGGTCAGAGTCCTTTCGCGCAGCGAAAGGACTCTGACCCCTGCCTCTGTTTTTTTTAGCGCGGGTGGCGGCCACCGGAAACTGTCAGGGGTCGGGCGGTGGGGCTGGGCGGGGGCGTTGAGCGCCATGGATGGCGCGAAACGAGGCACGCATGGGTGTGGGCGCTTTGCTTGCGAAGCACCGCTTCGCAAGCGCCCGAACGCACAGCCGCCCAGCGGCTGGGCCGGACCCCGGAGGGGCAGCTTCTGCCGTCCCCCGACCAGCCCCACCGCCCGGCCCACCCCCAGCTGCGGCTTTGAGCCACCCGCGAGGGGGTCCCACCCGTTCGATCACCCACCAATCGCACGGCGTGCGACCGATTTGCCGCATAATCGGCAGATGACCGAACACCGCATCATTGGCGCCGACGCCACCCGCGAGGATGACGCCGTCGATGCCAGCATCCGCCCCAAACGCATGGCCGATTACCTCGGCCAGGTGCCGGTGCGCGAGCAGATGGACATCTACATCCAGGCGGCCAAGGCACGTGGCGATGCGCTGGACCACGTGCTGATCTTCGGGCCGCCGGGCCTGGGCAAGACCACCCTCAGCCACGTCATCGCCAATGAACTGGGCGTGGCGCTGCGGGTGACCTCCGGACCGGTGATCGAAAAGGCCGGTGACCTGGCCGCGCTGCTGACCAACCTGCAGCCGCACGATGTGCTGTTCATCGATGAAATCCACCGCCTGTCGCCGGTGGTCGAGGAAGTGCTGTACCCGGCGATGGAAGATTTCCAGATCGACATCATGATCGGCGAGGGCCCCGCGGCGCGTTCGATCAAGCTCGACCTGCCGCCGTTCACCCTGGTCGGCGCCACCACCCGCGCCGGCCTGCTCACCGCACCGCTGCGCGACCGCTTCGGCATCGTGCAGCGGCTGGAGTTCTACACCGCCGAAGAACTGACGCGCATCGTGCGCCGCTCGGCGAAGATCCTCGGCATCGACTGCACCGCCGACGGGGCAGGGGAGATCGCACGCCGTTCGCGTGGCACCCCGCGCATCGCCAACCGGCTGCTGCGGCGCGTGCGTGATTACGCCCAGGTCAAGGCCAACGGGCATATCGACCAGGACGTGGCGCAGGCCGCGATGGTGATGCTGAAGGTCGATCCGGAAGGCTTCGACGAGCTCGACCGGCGCTTCCTGCGCACCCTGGTGGACTACTTCGATGGCGGCCCGGTGGGCGTGGAATCGATGGCTGCCGCGCTGTCCGAAGAACGTGGCACGCTGGAAGACGTGGTCGAACCCTACCTGATCCAGCAGGGCTTCCTGGTGCGCACCGCGCGTGGCCGGATGGCCACCCATCGCGCGTATCGCCATCTGGGACTGAAGCCCAAGGCCGCCCCGGTAGACCTTTTCGCCGAGCAATCCGACAATGAGTGAGCTGCGGTTCAGTTGGCCGACACGCATTTACTGGGAAGATACCGACGCGGGTGGGGTGGTCTACCACGCCCGCTACGTGGCTTTCATGGAGCGGGCCCGTACCGAGTGGATGCGCGCGCTGGGCTTCGGCCAGGAGCGCATGCGCATCGAGCACGGCATGGTGTTCGCGGTCCGCTCGATGGAAATGGACTTCCTCAAGCCGGCGCGGCTGGACGATGCGCTGCAGGTGACCGCCACGCTGGTGCAGTGCCGGCGCGCCAGCATGGTCTTTGCCCAGCAGGTGCTGCGCGATGGCCAGCTGCTGCTGGACGCGAAGGTCAGGATTGCCGCGCTGGACGCGCAGTCCTTCCGCCCGCGTGGCATGGACGACGCACTGCTTGCTGTCATGAAGTCGCACGAATACCCCGAAATTCCACACAATCCTGATTTGCAGACTGAGGAACAACGATGATCGCAATGCTTCTGGGCCTGCAGGCCACGGTGGTCGAGGCGCTGCCGGAGGACGTCACCAGCGCCGCCGCCGAAACCGCCGTACAGGCCTCGCGCAGCGGCATCAATTACTGGGAGCTGATGACCAAGGCCAGCATCCCGGTGATCATCATCGTGCTGCTGCTGCTGGCGGGTTCGTTCATCAGCTGGGTGATCATCTTCCGCAAGGCCCGCGTGTTCTCGCAGGCCACCCGTGAAGCGGACGAGTTCGAGAACCGCTTCTGGTCCGGCGCGGACCTGGGCAAGCTGTATTCCTCGGCCACCGACCGCAACCGCAGCGTGGGCGGCCTGGAAGCCATCTTCGAAGCCGGTTTCCGCGAATACAACCGCCTGCGCGATCGTCGCGGGCTGGACGGCCGCGCGCTGCTGGAAGGCGCCCAGCGCGCCATGCGCACCACCTACACCCGTGAAGTGGACCGCCTGGAACGCAACCTGGAACTGCTGGCCAACATCGGCTCCACCGCGCCCTACGTGGGCCTGGTCGGCACCGTATTCGGCATCATGGTGACCATGCACGACATGATCAACAGCGGTGAGCAGGCCGGCATCGCCTCGGTGGCACCGGGCATTTCCGAGGCCCTGTTCGCCACCGCGATCGGCCTGTTCGTGGCGATCCCCGCGGTATGGGCCTATAACCGCTTCACCACCCGCGTGGAGCGCATGGCGGTGCGGTTCGAAACCTTCGCCGATGAGTTCAGCTCCATCCTGCAGCGCCAGACCGGCGCAGACGACTGAGCCCAGGCGAGGATCCCACCATGAGTGCCATCGGTCGCCGCAAGCGTCGCAAGCTCAAATCCGAAATCAACGTCGTGCCGTACATCGACGTCATGCTGGTGCTGTTGATCATCTTCATGGTCACCGCGCCGCTGCTGACGCTGAGCTTCGAGGTCGACCTGCCGCGTTCCAATGCCAAGGCGCTGGAAAGCAAGCAGGACCCGATCATCGTGTCGGTGCGCGCAGACGGCCAGCTGAGCCTGAAGCTGCCCGACGACAAGCAGCCCAACGCGATGTCTTCGGAGGAGATGCAGGCCCGGCTGGGCGGCATCGTCGCGCAGGACAAGGCGGTGCGCGTGATCGTCGCCGCCGACCGCGCCGTGGCCTATGAAAAGGTCGTGGCCGCGATGGACGTGCTCAAGCGCGCGAACGTGGAAAAGGTTGGCCTGGCCACCGATGCACAGTGACGCCTTGCCGCCGCCGCGCGACGAAGAACAGGGCTGGGCCTGGCCGGTAAGCCTGGCTGCGCTGGTACACCTGCTGCTTGCGCTGGTGTTCATCGTGGCGTGGCTGTGGTCGCCCGAGCGCAACACCGAAGCCGCTGCCGGGGACCCGGCGGTGCAGGCCGACATGGCCCTGTCCAGCGCCGAAGCATCGGCGGCCCGGCAGGCGCTGCGCCAGTCCGAGCGCCTGGAGACCCTGCCCGAGCCGATTCCCGAGCCCATCGCCGAGCCCGAGCCGATCCCGGAAGACACCATTCCGCCGCCGCAGCCGACCCCCGAACCGCGCCCGATGGACGCGCCAACCCCGCAGCAGTCGCAGGCGCAGGAGCGCGTGGCGCAGCCGGACAAGGTCGACCAGGAAGCGGTCAGCGCGCTGGCGGTTTCGCAGGAAAAGGCCAGGCAGGAGCAGGAGGCCAAGCGTCGCCAGGAGCAGATCGACCTGACCGAACGCAAGCGGCAGGAAGAGGCCGAACAGCGCGCACGACTGGCCAAGCAGCAGGAAGCGGACCGGCAGAAGAAGATCGCCGAGGACGAGCGCAAGGCCAACGAAACCAAGGCCGAGGCGGACAAGCAGAAGAAGATCGCCGAGCTGCGTTCGCGCCGCGAGCAGGCCGAGAAGGAAGCCAAGCTGGCCGAGCAGCGCCTGCGCCAGGTGGCGGCGGCGCGCAACGCGGCGGCCGCGTCCAATGCCAGCGCCAGCAGCAGTGCGGCCGCGCAGCCGGCGGGTGGGGCAGGCGGCACCAGTGACGACCTGAGCGCCAAGTACGCCGCGGCGATCCAGGCCAAGGTCCAGGACACCTGGATCCGCCCGGACAACATCGCCTCCGGCCAGCGCTGCCAGATCGTCATCACCCAGCTGCGCGGTGGCCGCGTGCTGTCGGCCAAGGTCGGCGCCAGCTGTCCCTACGACGAGGCCGGCAAGCGCTCGATCGAAGCGGCGGTGCTCAATGCCCAGCCGCTGCCGTACGCGGGGTTCGAGCAGGTCTTCAACCGCGAGTTGATCCTCAACTTCCGCCCGGACTGAGTGCCCGGTAGTGACGGCCGCTGGCCGTCACAGGGTCGCTGGTGCCAGCGGGCCTCTTCGTTGATGGGTCCGCGGCCAATCCCTTTGACGGCCAGCGGCCGTCACTACAGATTGTCGGAGACCTTGCTTTCACACCGGTCTGGTTCATGATTGCGAAACCGTTCACCCCGTTCCTGCTATCCCTCGCTGTGGTTCCTTGACTGAGCATTCCATGAAAAAGATGCCCCGCTGGATGGTCGCGTTCGCGGCCCTGTTGCTTCCCTTTGCCGCGCTTGCGCAGCAGAAGGGCCTTGAGATCGACATCGTGGGCGGCAGTGCCTCGGCCACGCCGATCACCGTCGTGCCGATGCCCTACGAGGGTTCGGCCGCTGCGCCGCAGACCGACGTGGCCGCGGTGATCCGCGCCGACCTGGACCGTTCGGGCCAGTTCCGCACGCTGCCCGAAGCGCAGATCGTGGAAAAGCCCACCCGCGGCGGTGACATCCAGTTCCCGACCTGGCGCGCGCTGAAGCAGAACTACATCGTGGTCGGCCGCGTGCAGGACGCCGGTGCCGGTGCGTACCGCGTGGAATACGAGCTGTATGACGTGCCCAAGGGCGAGCGCCTGCTGGGCCTGGCGATGACCGCACGGGGCAACGCCATGCGCGATGTCGCCCACCAGATGGCCGATGCGATCTATGAAAAGATCACCGGCGTGCGTGGTGCCTTCTGGACCCGCATCGCCTATGTCACCGCCAGCGGTCGTGGCGATGCCATGCGCTATGCGCTGATGGTCGCCGATTCGGATGGCTACAACCCTCAGACCATCGTGCGGTCGGCCGAACCGCTGCTGTCGCCGTCGTGGAGCCCGGATGGCGGCAAGCTGGCCTACGTCAGCTTCGAGCGCGGCAATTCGGCGATCTACATCCAGAACATCGCCACTGGCGCGCGTGAGCTGGTGACCAGCTTCCGCGGCATCAACAGCGCCCCGGCGTTCTCCCCGGACGGCCGCAAGCTGGCCCTGACGCTGTCGCGCTCGGGCAACCCGGAGGTCTACTCGATGGACCTGGGCAGCAAGCAGCTGACCCAGCTGACCAACCACCTGGCCATCGACACCGAGCCGACCTGGGCCCCGGATGGCAGCGCGGTGTACTTCACCTCCGACCGCGGCGGCCGTCCGCAGGTCTACAAGGTTTCTGCAAGCGGTGGCAGCGCCGAGCGCGTTACCTTCCAGGGCAACTACAACGCCAAGCCGTCGGTGTCCTATGACGGCAAGAAGATCGCCGTGGCACAGGGTTCGGGCAACAGCTACAAGGTCGCCATGATGGACAGCTCACTGGGATCGCCGCGCTGGAGCACGCTCTCCACCGGTTCGCTGGATGAGTCGCCCAGCTTCGCTCCGAATGCCAGCATGGTGCTGTACGCCGCCCGTGAAGGTGGTCGTGGCGTGCTGTACGCGGTGTCGGCCGATGCACGTGTCCGCCAGCGCCTGGTGCTGGCTGATGGTGATGTTCGTGAGCCCGCATGGTCGCCATACCGTACCAAGCGCTAAAAGAGTGTTAATATTTTCCGAGATTTACCCCATTCACCGGCTTAGGAGCCTCAAAGGTATCGCCATGAACAAGACCACCAAAGTTCTGCTTGTTTCCCTGTTGTCCGTGGCCGTCCTGGCCGGTTGCTCCAAGAAGGTGAAGGAACAGCCGGCTCCGCCGGTTGACACCGGCTCGACCACCCAGCCGACCGGCCCGTCGACCTCCGGCCTGTACGGCCCGGGCGACCTGGACACCGATGCCTGCCTGCGCCAGCGCGTTGTGTACTTCGACCTGGACCAGGATTCGGTCAAGGACGAGTTCCAGGCCATCATGGCGTGCCACGCCAAGTACCTGCGTGACCGTCCGTCCTCGCGCATCACCCTGCAGGGCCACACCGACGAGCGCGGTTCGCGCGCGTACAACCAGGCCTTGGGCGAGCGTCGTGGCAACGGCGTGAGCTCGGCACTGCAGGCAAACGGTGGTTCGGCTTCGCAGCTGACCGTCGTGTCCTACGGTGAAGAGCGTCCGGTCTGCACCGATTCGAGCGAGTCCTGCTGGTCGCAGAACCGTCGCGTCGAAATCGTCTACACCGCGCAGTAATCCATGCGCATCGGCATCAATCTGATGCTGGTCGTGGCGGCAGCCTTCATGGCTGCCGCCCCGGCGTACGCGCAGCGGCAGAGCCTTGCCGACCGCGTCGGCGCGATCGAGCAGCAGCTGTACAACAACAGTGCCAACACCGACCTGTTGAACCAGATCACCCAGCTCCGCCAGCAGGTCGGGCAGATGCAGGGCACGATCGAACAGTTGCAGCACGATAACGCCCAGCTCAAGCAGGGCAACCAGGATGCGTTCCTGGACCTGGACGAACGCCTGAACCGCCTTGAAGGTGGCGCAGCGCCGGTCGTTCCTTCGGCTCCCGGCAGCAATGCACCGCTTCCCCCGGTTCCGGCCGTGCAGCCACCCGCAGCGGCCACTTCAGAGCGGCCGCCTTCGGTACATGGCGATGCAGGCAGCCTGGCGGTCAGCGGCGATGAGCGCACCACCTACAACGTTGCCTTCGATGCACTGAAGGCCGGCAAGTACGATGACTCCGCGCAGCTGTTCCTGAGCTTCCTGGAGTTGTATCCCAGCGGTGTCTACGCCCCCAATGCGCTGTACTGGCTGGGCGAAAGCTATTACGCCACCCGCAATTTCCCGATGGCCGAGCAGCGTTTCCGTGAGCTGATCTCGCGCTATCCGACCCACGACAAGGCCTCCGGCGGCCTGCTGAAAGTCGGCCTTTCCCAGTTTGGCGCAGGCCAGGTGGAGCAGGCCCAGCAGACCCTGGAATCGGTCGTGGCGCAGTACCCCGGCTCGGACGCCGCGCGCACCGCGCAGGACCGCCTGCAGTCGATCCGCCTGGGCCAGCAGATCCGCTGAGCCCCGTGCCGGAACCCGTTTTTCAAGAGCCGAGCCATGCTCGGCTGCTTTCGTTTCAGGTCCCCACCATTACGCATGAACGTCACGCCCGCCAACGCCGTCACCACGCCCAGTGACATCGTCCAGTCGCCGCTGCCGCGGCTGAAGATCACCGAGATATTCACCTCGCTGCAGGGCGAGGCGGATACCGCCGGCTGGCCGACCGTGTTCGTGCGCCTGACCGGCTGCCCGCTGCGCTGCCAGTACTGCGACACCGCCTACGCCTTCCATGGCGGCACGTGGTGGGACATCGATGCCATCGTGGCCGAGGTGCTGGCCCAGGGCGTGCGCCACGTCTGTGTCACCGGCGGTGAGCCGCTGGCGCAGAAGCGCTGCCTGATCCTGCTGCAGAAGCTGTGCGACGCCGGCATGGACGTGTCGCTGGAAACCTCCGGTGCGCTGGATGTGTCCGAGGTGGATCCGCGCGTATCGCGGGTGGTCGACCTGAAGACCCCCGGATCGGCCGAGATGGCGCGCAACAAGCTGGAAAACCTGCCGCTGCTGACCGCGCGCGACCAGGTCAAGTTCGTGATCTGCAGCCGCGAAGACTACGACTGGGCCAAGGCCATGGTCGTCGAGCACCATCTGGCAGAACGCACCATGGTGCTGTTCTCGCCCAGCAAGGGCGAGATCACCGCCCGCGAGCTGGCCGACTGGATCGTCGCTGACCGGCTGCCGGTGCGCTTCCAGATGCAGCTGCACAAACTGCTGTGGAACGACGAGCCGGGCAGGTAAGCTGCCGCGTCGTTGCTGATTCACCCCGGCGCGGGACAGCGTGCTGGCTCCCCTCCCCAAACCGGATGATTCACCCATGAAGAAGGCAGTCGTGCTTCTCTCCGGCGGCATGGATTCGGCCGCCGTCATCGCCCTCGCCCAGGAACAGGGCTTCGCCGTGCACGCACTCAGCGTGCGCTATGGGCAACGCCACACCTCCGAACTGGAAGCCGCCGCCCGCGTGGCCGCCGCCCAGGGCGTGGTCCTGCACAAGACCGTGGACGTGGACCTGCGCAGCATCGGCGGTTCGGCGTTGACCGGTGACATCGACGTACCGGAGGCGGGCGGGGAGGGCATCCCGGTCACCTACGTGCCGGCGCGCAATACGATCATGCTGTCACTGGCGCTGGGCTGGGCCGAAGTGCTTGGCGCCAACGACATCTTCTGCGGCGTCAACGCGGTGGATTACTCCGGCTATCCGGACTGCCGCCCGGAGTTCATCGCCGCGTTCCAGGCGCTGGCCAACCTGGCCACCAAGGCCGGCGTGGAAGGGGCGGGCATCACCGTGCACGCGCCGCTGCAGTTTCTCAGCAAGGCGCAGATCGTCAGTGAAGGCGTGCGCCTGGGCGTTGACTTCGGCCTTACGGTGTCCTGCTACAACGCCGATGCCGAAGGCGCCGCCTGCGGTCATTGCGATGCCTGCCGGTTGCGCGCGCAGGGCTTCGACGAAGCCGGCGTGGCTGACCCCACGCATTACGCCTGATCGGCGCGGGCGCTTCACCCCGGCGCCCGAATCAGGGTAGAATGCTCGCCCCCGGTGCCAAGCCGGGGGCAGCAATGGGCCGTTAGCTCAGTTGGTAGAGCAGAAGACTTTTAATCTTTTGGTCGATGGTTCGAATCCATCACGGCCCACCATTGCAGGCAGCATCAACAAAGCGCCCCCGAGGCGCTTTTTTGTTGGCTACAGATGATCGAAATCGAAAGGCTTCTGCCGAGGCAGTCCCGAGCTGTTGGAATCACCCCGTGGGGCGATGTAGTTGATCACCGACCACAGCGCGTAGGCCAGCGTGGATGCACCCACCAGCGCGCTGCAGACGCGCCGCGCGCGTTGCGCGCAGGATGGCGGCGCCACGCGCCGGTTTGGCGGCAGCTCGCGGTTCTGCACCATCTCCACGATCACGCTGTCGCGCAGTTCCACTACCTGTAGACCAGTGGACAGGCTGAGGGCGATGGATGGCCGCCTGAGCGCTGGCGGGTTATCGTTGTAGTGAAGAGGAGTTGCTTCCATCGCGCGTCTCCCGCTGTGTTCTTGTAGAAGGCTGGGGCTTATCCGGGTGGGCCGCTTGCATGAATCGCGCGCCCATGACCGCTCCCTCGTGCTCTGCACGTGCGGCCACGGGATGGCTGAGGCGCATACCGTCTCATTCTGATGTGACATGGAAGGCGAGTATGGTCAAGCTTGGTTCGGGAGGACAGCGCACAGATGGCGAAGTACGAACGGCAGGACAACTCTGAAACACGCTGGTTGAGTTTCAGGCTGCGCAACGGGCAGTCGATCGCGCCGGCCAAGCTGCGTGCCGGCTGGGCGGCCGCCGCGGCGGTGCCGGGAATTTCGGTGCGTCGCGAGGATATTGAAAGCGGGACGGTGGTCTACGCGTTGTACGGCCCCAGCAGCCTGGGCGCCCCGCAGGTAGCGGAAATGCGCATGCGACAGTTCCTGATGGACGAAGGCTACACCTTCACCATGGGGACCCTCGGCGCACGGCCGGGCATCCGGCTCTGATCCGCTGAAAGACGATGCCGGGTACCCCCCGGCGCCGCAGGGCATCACGCCAGATACTTACGGAACCAGCCGAGCGTCCGGTCCCAGGCCAGCGTGGCCGCGGCCTCGTCGTAGCGCGGGGTCGAGTCGTTATGGAAGCCATGGTTTGTGCCGGGGTAGACGTAGGCCTCGTACGTTGTCCCGGCCTTCTTCAGCGCCGCCTCGTAGGCCGGCCAGGTGGCATTGACGTTGTCGTCCTTCTCGGCGAAGTGCAGCAGCAACGGCGCCTTGATCCTGACCACGTCCTCCGGCTTGGCCTGGCGACCATAGAACGGCACCGCGGCATCCAGTTCCGGATAGGCCACGGCCGCTGCGTTGGACACGCCGCCGCCGTAGCAGAAGCCGGTGATGCCGACCTTGCCGGTGCCCAGCGATGATGCGCGCAGGTATTCGATGGCGGCGAAGAAATCATTCATCAGCTTCTCCGGGTCGACCTGCGCCTGCAGTTCACGGCCGCGCACGTCGTTGCCCGGATAGCCGCCGACCGAACTCAGCCCATCCGGCGCCAGTGCGATGAAGCCGGCCTTCGCCACGCGGCGCGCCACGTCTTCGACATAGGGATTGAGGCCGCGGTTTTCGTGTACCACCACGATGGCAGGCAGCTTGCCGGCAGCCTTGGCCGGCTTGACCAGGTAGCCGCGTACCTGCCCGTGGCCATTGGGCGAGGGATAGGTGATGTACTCGGCGACGATGTCCGGATCGGTGAACGGCACCTGCTGGGCCAGCGCGTAATCCGGGCTCAGCGCCGCCAGCAGGGTGGTGGCCGCCACGCCGGCCATCGCAAAGGCGGCAGCGCGGTCGAGGAAGTCGCGACGGCTCAGGCGGCCATGTACGTAGCCGTCATACAGTTCCAGAAGGTCCGGATGGAAATCCTTGGCGGTCAGTCGGGTCACGGGCGCGGCCTCTGCGAAAGCGGTGCACTGAATCTAGCATCGCTTCGGCCGGTGCGCCCGTGGCCGGCCGCTCAGGCGGCCTGCGGCGCGTCGTGCGGCAGGCCTTCACCGGAATGGCGGAAGCAGATGCGGATCGCATCCAGCAGTTCGCTCATGTTGTACGGCTTGGGCAGGAAATGGATGCCCGGGTGCAGCAGGGGCAATACCTCGTGCTGGCACATGCCGGAGGTGACCAGGATCGGCAGGCGCGGGAAGGCCGCACGCACGCGGTTGGCGGTCTCGATGCCGCTGATCCCGCCCAGGCAGACATCGGTGAACAACATATCGAACCGCTCACCGGCATTCAGCAGGCCCAAGGCGGCCTCGGCGGAACTGACGCCCACCACTTCACAGGCCTGGCTTTCCAGGGTCAGGCGGCTCAGCTCGAGGGTTTCCTCGGAATCTTCGATCAGCAGCACTCGCGGCTGCACATTCTGCTTTGACAACAACATGACGCACGGGCTCCGTGACACGACTGGAACAAGGGCAGCGGAGGCTCCTGGCCCCAGCGGCGCGCAAGTATGCGCGGGCAGGGGGTGAGTCCGGCGTGCAGGAACCGGTAACATCCGGTTACAGCGGCACCGGCCTGCGCGCACGCGCCGGCAGCTGCCAGCACAGCAGCACCGCCAGCGCTGCCGCGCCAAGGCGCAGGCCGATGCCCTGCCAGCCCATGGCGATGGCATCCGCTACGGTGATAACGTTCCAGGCCAGGTTCAGCGATACGTGCAGGGCCAGCCCGCTCCACAGCGTGTATCCGTCCAGGCGGTTCAGCAGCGCGAAGATGAAGCCGCCGATGCCGGTCACGGCGAACACCAGCGCGTCCATCGCCCCGCCTTCCGGGCCACCGACGCCCAGCCAATGGACGGCGCCGAACAGCACCGCCTGCACGCTGGCGGCCAGCCACCACGGCCACCCCAATACACGCTGGGCGAACACGAAGCCGAGGCCGCGGAACAGGATTTCTTCGGCCAGGGGGAACACCAGGGCCAACATCAGCAGCGCAAGCAGGTCGATGTCGGTGGCCAGCGCGCCCAGCCACCACAAGCCGATCCAGCATGGCACGGTGGCCAGCAGCACCAGCAGCGGTCCGCGCGGGCCGTTCCACTGCAGGCCCAGGCTGCGGGCCAGCGAGTTCCCCGGTGCCAGCAGCAGGGCGGCGGTCAGCAGCGCGATTGCGGTGGCCAGCAGGTTGTCCAGCAGGCTGCCACCGAAGGGCATCGGCAGGGCGGGGATCGGCGTGCCGATGGCCTTGGCAATATCGCGCACCCACAGCCCGAGCGCGACGGCGAGCAGCAGCACCAGCGAGGCGGGCAGGCGGGGGAGTCGGGAAGGCTGGCTCATCAGGGCATCCTTGCGTGGGTCATGCGGCACTATGTCGCCGTTGCAGCGCAGGCGCATACGCCGGAGGTCCATGTGCCGATCGTCAGGGCCGTTGCCATGCAGTCATCGGCGTGCGGGTACAGTGCAGGTCCCCCCACGAGCAGGAGCGCCAGCGATGCTGTGCCCCGTTTGCAAGACCCAGGCGCTGACCATGTCCGAACGCCAGGGCATCGAGATCGATTACTGCCCGCAATGCCGTGGCGTGTGGCTGGACCGTGGCGAACTGGACAAGATCATCGAGCGTTCGGCATCCGCGCCGGCCGTCCCGCCGCCCGCACCGGTGCAGGCCGCAGCGCCGGCTTACAGCCAGCAGCCACCGCCGCCGGTGGCCGTGCAGCACCGCGATACCCGCCACCTGGGCCAGCGCCACAACGACGGCTATGCGCAGCAGGGCCAGTACAACCAGCACGGGTACAAGAAAAAGAAGAAGGAAAGCTTCCTGTCGGACCTGTTCGATTTCTGAGTCCGTCAGGCAGGGCGATGCAGGATGTACTCGCGGTCACGCGAGTCACCGACGATGAAATCGTACTCGCCCACCTTGTAGCAGCCATGGCGCGCGTAGAAGCGCTGCGCGCCGTGGTTTTCCGACCATACGCCCACCCACAGGGCGCGCCGTGACGGGCGGTCCAGCCAATCCAGGAACGCGCTCATCAGGCGCTCGCCGTGCCCCGCATTCTGGTGGCTGGCCGACACGTACAGGCGCTTGAGTTCGATGTCTCCGGCTGCGGCCAGGGCGTGCGGCAGGCTGTTCGGTCCGGCGGCCAGATAGCCCACGGCGCGTCCATCGGCTTCCAGCAGCCACGCTGCAGCGTGCGGGTCAGCCAGTTCGGCGCGTTGCGGTTCCAGGCTGTAGTGCGCGTGCAGGAAGGCCTGCAGGTCCTGCGGCGGATATGAATCGCCGAAGGTTTCGGTGTAGGTGGCGATGGCGATGTCGGCCAGTGCGGCGGCATCGTCCACGCAGGCGCGGCGCAGGGTGGTGGGCATCGCCCATTGTAGAAGGCCCCGGCACACAGGGGGTACCGGGGCCTGTTTCAACGCGTCCTAGAACCACATCCTGGCGCCGGCCACCCAGCGCGTATCACGGACATGTGAATCGTCGGCATGGTCGGCGGTGGCGCCGAACAGGCGTTCGTGGCTGATGCCGATGTACGGCGCGAAGCGGCGACTGAACTCATAGCGCAGGCGCAGGCCCGCTTCGACCTTGTTGAGTCCGCGGCCGATGCGCTGGGCCGGCTCATCACGTGCGGCCAGCGTGGCTTCGACCATCGGCTGCAGGATCAGCCGGTTGCTCAGCAGCACCTCGTACTCCACTTCCGCGGTGGCCATCAGCTGGCCGCCGGAGCCGGCGTACAGCGTGGCGGAGGTTTCGAACTTGTACGGCGCCAGGCCCTGGATGCCCAGCGCAGCCCAGGTGCGCGCGTCCGCCGGCCGGAAGTCCTGCTTCACGCCGGCCAGCACGTCCCACCACGGGGAAATGCTGCGGCCATACAGCACCTCCAGGTCCGCTGCATCGGTGCGACCACCGCTGCGTTCGCCTTCGCTGCGCAGCCACACGCGGTTGATGTCACCGCCGATCCAGCCGGTGGCTTCCCACGCTTGTCCGGTGCCATGGCGCCCGTCCCAGTGTTCCAGCCGATCCACCAGCAGCAGGCTGTTGATCGACGGCGCGTGCTGCATGGCGGCGTGGTCGATGACCGGGAAGGCCGCCGCGCGGTCGGCGTCGGTGACCGCGGGGATCGGCTCGCGCGGCAATCCGGCAGCATCATGCTGCGCGTGGTTGCTGTGCGCATGTTCCCTACCGGCATGATCCATCTTCGAATGGTTCATCGTTGAGTGATCCATCGTTGAATGGTCCACCTTCGAGTGGTCCAGCACCGGTGCTGCAGGGGCGGGGTGGTGGTCGTGCGACTGTGCCAGCGCGGGCAGCGCCGCCAGCATCGCCAGGCCCAAGGCACTGCGCGCAAGGTTCAAGCAGACGCTCATTCTTCGATCCTCACTTCGCGCATCATGCCCGCTTCCATGTGGTACAGCAGGTGGCAGTGGAACGCCCAGCGGCCCAGTGCATCGGCGCGTACGCGATAGCTGCGGCGGGTGCCCGGCGGCATGTCCACGGTGTGCTTGCGCAGCTGGAAATCGCCCTGCGCATCTTCCAGGTCGCTCCACACGCCATGCAGGTGGATGGGGTGCTGCATCATGGTGTCGTTGACCAGCACGATGCGCATGCGCTCGCCGTAGTTCAGCCGCAATGGCTCGGCCCCGGCGAAGGGGATGCCATCGAAGGACCAGGCGAACTTCTCCATGTTGCCGGTGAGGTGCAGTTCCACCTCGCGGCCGGGCTCGCGCCCATCGGGATCGTCGAACAGGCTGCGCATCGCGCCGTAGGTCAGTACCTGGCGGCCATTGTCGCGCAGGCCGATGCCCGGATCGTCCAGCTTCGGGTCGGTGGCGCTGCTCTGCATGTCCACCAGCGGATTGCCGCGCTCGCTGGGTGGATGGGTGACCTTCGCGGGCATGGCGGCGGTTGTAGCGTGGCCCCCGTGTCCGGCGTGGGCGCCGTGGTCCATCGCCGGCATCGCGTGGTCCATGCCGTGGCCGGCCATCGCGCCGTGGTCCATCGCGTGGTTCATGCCGTGGCCCATGTCATGCCCCATATCGGCCATGGTCAGCAGGGGGCGCGGGTCACGCGCGGGTACCGGTGCCTGCAGGCCGTGGCGTACCGCCAGGGTGCCGGCGGCAAAGCCGGTGCGGCCCATGTCCTGGCAGAAGATGGTGTACGCATCCTGCCCGCTGGGTTCCACCAGCACATCGAAGGTTTCGGCCGGGGCGATGCGGAACTCATCGATGCTGACCGGGTGGATGTACTGCCCATCGGCGGCGACCACGGTCATCTTCAGGCCGGGGATGCGCACGTCGAAGTAGCTCATCGAGCCACCATTGATGAAGCGCAGCAGCACTTTCTCGCCGCTGCGGAACAACCCGGTCCAGTTGCCCGCCGGCGCGGTGCCGTTCATCAGGTAGGTGTAGGTATGCGCGTTGACATCGGAGATGTCGGTCGGCGTCATCCGCATCCGCCCCCACATGCCGCGGTCGGACAGCGCCGCGCCCCAGCCATCGCGGCGCGCATCGCGCAGGAAGTCGGGCAGGGTGCGCTTGTAGTAGTTGTCGTGCTCGGCCAGCTTCTTCATGCGCCGGAACAGTGCCCCGGGATCCAGGTCGGTCCAGTCCGACAGCAGGATCACGTGTTCACGGTCGAACGCGTACGGGGGAGGTTGCGCCGGGTCGATGATCAGCGCGCCGTACAGCCCGGCCTGTTCCTGGAACAGGGAATGGCTGTGGTACCAGTAGGTGCCGGACTGCTTGAGGGTGAAGCGGTAGTGGTAGGCCTCGCCCGGGGCGATGCCGTTGAAGCTCAGGCCCGGCACGCCGTCCATGTTGGCCGGCAGCAGGATGCCGTGCCAGTGGATCGACGTGGGGTGGTGGGCCAGCGTGTTGCGCACGTGGATGTCCACGGTCTGGCCTTCGCGCCAGCGCAGGATCGGCGCGGGCAGGCTGCCGTTGACGGTGATGGCCGGACGGGTACGGCCGGTGAAATTGGCCGCCGATTCACCGATCGCCAGTTCGATGTGGGCCTGGCCGAGCACCTGCGGGGCGGTGGCCAGGGCCGGGCCGGCGGCGGCGAACGCGCGCGATGGCAGGCCGGTGGCGGCGGCCCCGGCGACCACGCCACCGGCGGCCAGGCCCTGCACGAACAGGCGGCGTGACGGCTGGGCCGGGAGGCCCGGACCGTAAGAAGAAGAAAAACGCATTGTAGGAAACTCCAGACGCAGGAAATCACCGACCCGGCGCAGCGGCGCGCGGGCCAGCATCAAGTCACGCCACCGGCGTGGGCGCTGGAATCAGCAGATGGGAGGGCGTTGGATGCGGGGCAGCGCGGGCGTGGGATGGCCCGGTGCATGCTGTTGCGGCGGCCGTGTGCCGGCGTAGTCGGCGGCCAACAGGGCAAGTCCCTCGGCGGCCAGCGCCGGTTGCTGCGCGCAGGTACGCACGCACTCCTTCAACTTGCAGTGGGCATCGTCCGGCGCTGCCTGGGCCTGGTGATCGGCGGCGTGCGGGGGCTGCATGCCGGTCTGTGCCGGGGCGTGGCCGTGGCACGGCGGCGCTGCAGCGGGGGCGGTTTCAGCCGCGTCCATCCGGTGTCCTCCGGCCATGGCCGCGTTCAGCCCGTTGAGCAACAGACTGAGCATCAGCACCACGCGCAGCAGGAGGGAGGCCACGGACATGGCGCTACCTTAGCGGGATCGCCGGGTTGATGCAGCCCCGGCTGAACCGCGGGTTCAACCCTGGAGCAGGACAAGGCACCACGCCTCAGCCTTCTTCACGAACCACGTCGATCAACTGCGGGCCGTAGCGCGACAGCTTGGTACCGCCGATTCCCCCGACCCGGGCCAGTTCGTCCAGCGACGTCGGGCGCTGTTCGGCGATGTTGCGCAGGGTGCTGTCGTGGAAGATCACGAAGGCCGGTACGTTCTGCTCGCGGGCCAGTTCGGCGCGCAGCCCACGCAGCGCGTTGAACAGCGCCAGGTCCTGCGGCAGCACCGACAGGCCGCTGCCGCTGCGCTGGCTGCTGCGTTCGCGGCTGCTGGCGGGGGCGCTGTCACGGCGCATGCTGATCTGCCGCTGGCCCTTGAGCACCTCGCGGCTGGCGTCGGTCAGGCGCAGGCCGCCGTGGCCGGCAGTGTCCACTTCCAGCACGCTGGTGGCCACCAACTGGCGGAACACGCTGCGCCAGGTCCGCGCATCCAGGTCCTTGCCGATGCCGTAGGTGCTCAGCTTTTCATGGCCGCTCTGGCGCACCTTGTCGTTTTCGTTGCCGCGCAGGATGTCGATCAGGTGGCCCACGCCGTAGCGCTGCCCGCTGCGGTACACGCAGCTGAGCGCCTTCTGCGCCGGGATGGTGGCATCCCAGGCCGCCGGTGGGGTCAGGCAGTTGTCGCAGTTGCCGCAGGCCTGCGGATAGGTCTCGCCGAACCCCGCCAGCAGCACCTGGCGGCGGCACTGCATGGATTCGCAGTAGCCCAGCAGGTGGTCCAGCTTGGATCGCTCCAGCTGCTTGCGTTCTTCACCGGCCTCGGATTGTTCGATCATCTGCTTGAGCAGCACCACATCGCCGAGGCCGTAGCACAGCCAGGCTTCGGCGGGTTCGCCATCGCGGCCGGCGCGGCCGGTTTCCTGGTAGTAGCCCTCCATCGACTTGGGCAGGTCGGTGTGGGCGACGAAGCGCACATCGGGCTTGTCGATGCCCATGCCGAAGGCGATGGTGGCGCACATCACGATGCCGTCTTCGCGCAGGAAGCGGCGCTGGTTGTTGGCACGCACGTCGGCCGGCAGGCCGGCATGGTAGGGCAGGGCGGTGAAGCCCTGGCTGCACAGGAATTCGGCGGTTTCCTCGACCTTGCGCCGCGACATGCAGTAGACGATGCCGGCCTCGTCGCGGTGGCTGCGCAGGAAGCCGGTCAGCTGCTGGCGCGCGTTGTCCTTCTGCACCACGGTGTAGCGGATGTTGGGACGATCGAAGGAGCTGACGAAGTGGCGCGCCTGGGCCAGGTCGAGGCGCTCGGCGATCTCGCGCTGGGTCGGTGGATCGGCGGTGGCGGTCAGCGCCAGCCGCGGGATCTCCGGCCAACGCTCGTGCAGCACGGTGAGCTGGCGGTATTCGGGACGGAAGTCGTGGCCCCACTGCGACACGCAGTGCGCTTCGTCGATGGCGAACAGGGCGATGCGGCTGCGCGAGAGCAGGGACAGGAAGCGGCCGGTCAGCAGGCGTTCGGGGGCGACATACAGCATGTCCAGCTCGCCGGCCAGCAGGTCGCGTTCGACGCGCGCGGCGGTTTCGCCGTCCAGGGTGGAGTTGAGGAATTCGGCGCGCACGCCGAGCTGGCGCAGGGCTTCGACCTGGTCCTGCATCAGCGCGATCAGCGGGGAAATGATGATGCCGCAGCCGTCGCGCAGCAGGGCCGGGACCTGGTAGCAGAGCGACTTGCCGCCGCCGGTGGGCATCAGGACAAGGGCGTCATGGCCGGCAGCGACGTGCTCGACGATGTCCCGTTGCGGGCCGCGGAAGTCGTCGTAACCAAAGACGCGGCGGAGCAGCTCGTGCGCGGGACTGGAAGGCATCCCGGTAGTTTACCCGTTCGCGCGGGTTGCTGGTCTGCTGACGCTTCAAGCAGCGGGGCTACGTGCTGGGCGGGGCGGGGAGGCTTGGCCGGGGGACGGCAAAAGCCGCTCCTGCGGGCCTCGTTTCGCGCCATCCATGGCGCTCAACGCCCCCGCCAAGCCTCCCCGCCCCACCTCCGACAGTTCATCGGCCGCCTCGGTAGCGCCGAGCCGTGCTCGGCGGAAACCATCAGACACCGTGCACCGCACCACCCACGCCATCCAACAGCGTGCAAGCCCCCTTTGTTAAAGGGGGCGCGCCGAAGGCGGGGGGGACAGGAGGGATGCGGGGGCAGTAAGGAGCGGAGCTCCGGTAGCGCCGAGCCGTGCTCGGCGGAAACCATCAGACACCCTGCACCGCACCACCCACGCCATCCAACAGCGTGCAAGCCCCCTTTGTTAAGGGGGGCGCGCCGAAGGCGGGGGGATAGGAGGGATGCGGGGGCAGTGAGGCAGCGGGGCTTCGCCCCACTGCCTCACTGCAGCAGCGAGCGCAGCATCCAGGCGTACTTTTCGTGGGTCTGCAGGCGCTGGGTCATCAGGTCTTCGGTCGGGGCGTCGTCGGCGTCGTCGGCCACGTCCAGCACCTGGCGGGCGGTGCGGCAGACCGCTTCGTTGGCGACCACCAGCTGGCGTACCATTTCACGCCAGTCGGCGCTGTTGGTCAGGCCGGGTTCTTCCGGGATGGAGGTCAGCGCGGCGAATTCGCGGTAGGAGCCCGGTGCGTTGAAGCCCAGTGCGCGGATGCGCTCGGCCACTTCGTCCAGGGCAGCCCACTGTTCGGTGTACTGGGTTTCGAACATGGCGTGCAGCGAGTTGAACATCGACCCGGTCACGTTCCAATGGAAGTTGTGGGTTTTCAGGTACAAGGTGAATGCGTCAGCCTGGTAGCGCGACAGCCCGTCGGCGATCTTCTTGCGCTCGCCTTCCTTGATCCCGATATCAATACCCGGTGCCGACGGAGCGGCCGCGGCGAGCTTCTGCTTGCCGGTCTTGGCGACGTTCGCCTTTGCCAGTGCCGGGGCCTTGGTGATGCTCTTGGTCTTTGCCATGGGGACGTTTCTCCTTGTGGATGAGATGATCTTCACGATAGACCAGAACTAATGTCTGGTCGCTATCAAGTTTTTAAACGAATTGATTGATGAACTCTATTGAAAAAAACCCGGCCTCCCGCCTGTCGCAGCAGCGGACCGCCCTCGACGGCGCGATGACCCGCGACCGCGGGCGCCTGCTCGGCATGCTCTCGCGCTGGCAGTCCAAGCCGCAGGATGCAGGGCTGGCGCAGGCGTTCGAGCAGGCACTGCAGGCGTCGGTACAGCGCCGCCAGGCACGGGCCAGCCAGAAACCGGCCATTACTCTGGACCCGCAGCTGCCGATCGCGCGTGAAGCCGAGTCGATCATCGCGCTGATCCGTGACCACCAGGTGGTGGTGATCGCCGGTGAAACCGGGTCGGGCAAGACCACCCAGCTGCCCAAGCTGTGCCTGGCTGCCGGCCGCGGCGAGGCGGGGATGATCGGCTGCACCCAGCCGCGGCGGATCGCGGCGCGTGCGGTGGCCAGCCGCGTGGCGCAGGAATTGAACAGCGAACTGGGCCAGCTGGTGGGTTTCCAGGTGCGCTTCAACGACAAGGTCAGCGAAGACAGCCGCATCAAGTTCATGACCGACGGCATCCTGCTGGCCGAGATCGCCAGCGATCGCTGGTTGTCGCGCTATGACACGATCATCGTCGACGAGGCACACGAACGCAGCCTCAACATCGATTTTCTGCTCGGCTACTTGAAACAGCTGCTGAAGAAGCGCCCGGACCTGAAACTGATCGTCACCTCGGCGACCATCGATACGGGGCGCTTTGCCGAACATTTCGACGATGCGCCGGTGATCAGCGTGGAAGGGCGGACCTATCCGGTCGAAGTGCGTTACCGCGCGCTGGAAGGCGAGGGCGAAGCGCAGGGCGAACGCACGGTCAACGATGCCATCGTCAGTGCCATCGACGAGATCACCCGCCTGGATGCACGTGGCGATGTGTTGATCTTCCTGCCCGGCGAACGCGAGATCCGCGATGCGCACCAGTCGCTGGAACGGCGCAAGTACCGCAACACCGAAGTGCTGCCGCTGTACGCGCGGCTGTCCAATCAGGACCAGGACCGGGTCTTCAACCCGGGCCCGAACCGGCGCATCGTGCTGGCCACCAACGTGGCCGAGACCTCGCTGACGGTGCCGCGCATCCGTTACGTGGTCGATCCGGGCTTTGCCCGCGTCAAGCGCTACAGCCCGCGGCAGAAACTGGATCGCCTGCATATCGAGCCGATCTCCCAGGCCAGCGCCAACCAGCGCAAGGGCCGCTGCGGACGCGTGGCCGAAGGCATCTGCTACCGCCTGTACGCCGAGGCTGATTTCCAGGCCCGACCGGACTTCACCGATCCGGAAATCCGGCGCTCCAGCCTGTCCGGGGTAATCCTGCGCATGCTGCAGCTGGGCCTGGGACGGATCGAGGATTTCCCGTTCCTGGAAGCGCCGGACGAGCGCGCGGTTGCCGACGGCTGGCAGCAGCTGGCCGAGCTCGGCGCGGTCGATGGCGAGCGCCGCTTGACCGCCGTGGGCAGGCAGATGGCGCGGCTGCCGGTAGACGTCAAGCTGGCGCGCATGCTGGTGGCCGCGCAGGCGGCCGGCTGCCTGAAGCCGATGCTGGTGATCGCCTCGTTCCTGGGCATCCAGGATCCGCGTGAGCGTCCGCCCGAAGCCCGTGGCGCCGCAGATACCGCGCATGCCCAGTTCGCGGATGGACGCTCGGAGTTCGTCGGCGTGCTGCGGCTGTGGGATGCCTACCGGCAGGCGCATGAAGACCTGACCCAGTCCAAGCTGCGTGACTGGTGCGGGCGCAATTTCCTCGGCTTCCTGCGCATGCGCGAATGGCGCGAGCTGCATCGACAGCTGCGCCTGCTGTGCGAGGAACTGGGCTGGACCGAAGAGGCCAGCGAGGCCTCGCTGGCGCCGCTGCTGGCCGGCAGCAAGGCACCGGCCGCGGCCAGCGACGACGCCACTGCGATCAAGGCCACGCGTGGCCAGCTGCACCGCGCCGCGCGACTGGCGCGCGAGGGCAAGCCGGCCGAGCAGGCGCCTGCGCCGGTGGCGGTGCGTGCGCAGAAGGAGCAGGCACCGGAAGGCGGTGGCTTCAGCGAACGCGCCCGTTCGGCTGCCTACCAGACCCTGCACCGCGCGCTGATCGCCGGGCTGCCCACGCAGATCGGCCACCGGACTGAAAAAGGCGATTTCCAGGCACCCCGCCAGCGCCGCTTCCAGCCGTTCCCGGGCTCCACCCTGGCCAAGCGACCGCCCCCGTGGTTGCTTGCCGCCACCCTGCTGGATACGCAGAAGATCTGGGGCCTGACCAATGCGGCGATCGAGCCGGACTGGGTGATCGCCGAGCTGCCGCACCTGCTGCTGCGCAAGCACTTCGATCCACACTGGTCACGCGCGCAGGGACAGGTGCTGGCCTCGGAACAGATCAGCCTGTTCGGGCTGGTGCTGGCGCCGAAGAAGCCGGTGCATTACGGCCGCATCGAACCGGCCGAAGCGCACGACATCTTCGTTCGCCAGGCGCTGGTGACCGGCGAGATCACCACCCGCGCCAGCTTCGTCGCCGACAACCAGAAGGTGCTGGAACACGCCCGCGAGGAAGAAGCCAAGCTGCGCCGCGCCGGCATCGTCGCCGACGAAGGCTGGCAGGCGCGCTGGTACCTGGACCGGATTCCGTCGGAGATCCATTCCGCGGCCGGACTGGATGCGTGGTGGAAGAGCCTGCCGCCTGCGCAGCGGCATGGCCTGTCCTGGTCACTGGTCGATCTGCTGCCGGGCGAAGGCAGCGAAGAAGACCGGTTCCCGAAGTACTTCGCGCTGGGCGATGCCCGGCTGCCGCTGACTTACCGCTTCGAACCGGGCGCCGACGATGATGGCGTGACCCTGGACGTGCCGCTGCACCTGCTCAATGCACTGGATCCGGTGCAGCTGGGCTGGCTGGCGCCGGGCTTCGTGGCGGACAAGGCCACGGCCTTGATCCGCAGCCTGCCCAAGGCGATGCGGCGCAATTACGTGCCGGCACCGGACTTCGCCCGGGCCTTCGCCGAAGCATTCCCGCAGCCCAGTGCCGATGACATCCGCGGCGAGCTGGCGCGCTTCCTGTCGCGCGCGACGGGGGCAGCGGTGGCCGCGCTCGATTTCGACCTGGAGTCGGTCGATACCCACCTGCACATGAACCTGCGCCTGCGCGATGAGCAGGGCAAGGTGCTGGCGACCTCGCGTGACCTGGACGGGCTTCGCGCACGCTTTGGTGACCAGGCCGGGCATGCCTTCGCTGCGCGTGCTGGGCGTGACATGGCGGCAGAAGGCCTGCGCGATTTCCCGCCTGCCCCGATCCCGCTGCAGGTGCCCGGCGAAGCCGGGGTACCGGCCTACCCGGCACTGGTGGACGAAGGGGATTCGGCTGCGCTGCGCATCTTCGCCGATCCGCAGCAGGCCGCTGAAGCGCATCCGCGCGGCGTGCGCCGACTGCTGGAGATCGGGCTGGCCGAGAAGGCCAAGCAGGCGCGCAAGCAGCTGCCGGTGTCGCCGAAAACCGGCTTGTTGTATGCGGCCATCGAGTCGCAGGAGCGGCTGCGCGGTGACATCGTGGACGCGGCGATGAATGCCGTGCTGGCCGAAGGCCTGGATGCGATCCGTGACCCGCAGGCGTTCGCGCAGCGGCGCGACAGCGCGGCCAGGTCACTGTTTGCCGAAGCGATGGAGCGGCTGAAGCTGGCCGAGTCGATCCTCGGCCTGGTGGCTGAGATCAAGCCGGCGCTCGAGGCACCGTTGATGGGCTGGGCACGCGGCAATCTGGATGACATGGAGCGGCAGTTGGCCGGGCTGGTGCATGCCGGCTTCCTGCGTGACACGCCTGCCGACGCGCTGTCGCAGTATCCGCGCTATCTCAAGGCGATGCTGCTGCGGACCGAACGCGCCAAGCGCGATCCGCCGCGCGACCAGGCCCGCATGCTGGAACTGCATCCGTTCCTGGAGGCGCTGCAGAAGGCACGCGAGCAAGGCATGCAGGACCGGCCGCAATGGCAGGCACTGCGCTGGGACATCGAGGAACTGCGGGTGTCGCTGTTCGCGCAGGAGCTGATCGGGCGCGGCGGTATTTCAGCCAAGAAGGTCGCCCAGCGCGTCGCCGAACTGCACAAGGCGCGCTAGCGCGGAGCCCGGCCGGGCGCGGTCGGCCCGGCCCGCCTTCACTTCACCCGCTTCACCTTGGCGCGGGTGTTGACGCCGGGAATCTGCAGATACCAGGCACCGCTCACCGACGGGGCGATGCTGACCTGCGGATCCTGCCGACGCACGCCGCCGACGTTGGCGCTGTCGGTCTGCTCCCAGTGCTGGCCGTTGGCCAGTACGTACACCCGACCCTGGGCAAAGCCGCGGAATTCGCCGGGCAGCACGCTGGTGATCGGCTCGCGGCTGCCGAAGTCGAAGAAGCCGCGGTTCTCTTCGACGACGGCCTTGCGGCCCTCTTCGCGCGCGACCTGCAGGGCGGCGGCCGACGCGGCTTCGACCTTGCCCTGCAGCCAGCGATTCAGGCTGGCCAGTTCGGTTGGTTCCAGCTTGTCCAGTCCGGCGGCCTTGAACTCGGCCGGGCTCATCTGCTGTTGCAGGTCGCCCTCCACCACGCGCTGGGCCCAGGCCGTCGAGGAAAACGCCAGCAGGGCGAGCGAGCAGGCAAGCAGGCGGGGCGAGGGCAGGGTCATGGGCGGCTTCCAGAGGGAGTGGGCCGAGTGTAGGCCAGCCACGCCGGGCATGAACATAGGCGGCCGGATGTCCGCGCAACGATTGTTCCTGAACGGGTGCGGCGCTAGTGTAGGTCGTACCTGTCTTATCCGTGATCGTTGTGAACCGCGCTTCCGTACCCGGCCTGGATGCCTTGTTGAACCGCCCCTCCGCCTCAGCGGTCCACGAACCGCTGCGCACGGCACTGCTCGGGCAGTGGACGCTGGCCGGGCACCAGGGCGGTGTCGAGGCCAACTGGTCGGTGCTGGGCGACACCTTCGATGCCCTGGCGCTGCTGTCCGCCGACGAAAGCTCGCTGGTGGCCGCCCTGCTGTTCGACCTGCCGGCGCTGCGTGAGCGCAGTGCCAGCCTGCCGCTGGGCAACCCGGCCGCGGTCAATGGGCTGCTGGACGGCCTGGATGCCGCAGACCAGGTGTGGGCGCTGCATGCCGGGCGCGAGGCGGGCCGCAACAGCGAAGGCCTGCGTCGGCTGCTGCTGGCGATCATCCAGGACCTGCGCGTGGTGCCGCTGCTGCTGGCCCGGCAGCTTGCACGGATGCGCGCGGCGGACAGACTGGACGACGAAGAGCAGCGTCGCGCGCTGGCCCAGCTGACGCGTGACATCCATGCGCCGCTGGCCAATCGGCTCGGCATCTGGCAGCTGAAGTGGGAGCTGGAAGACCTGGCGTTCCGCTACCTCGAGCCGGACACCTACCGCCGCATCGCACGCGAAGTGGACGAGACGCGGATTGCCCGCGAGCGCTACGTGGAGAACGTCAAGAAGCTGCTGTCACGCGATCTGGCGGCCAATGGCATCAACGCCGAAGTCAGCGGCCGACCGAAGCACATCTACAGCATCTGGCGGAAGATGCAGAAGAAGCGCTTGTCCTTCGATCAGCTGTACGACATCCGCGCGGTGCGGGTGATGGTGGACGACGTCGGGGCATGCTACGCCGCGCTGGGCGTGGTGCACGCGCTGTGGGCGCCGGTGCCCAGCGAATTCGATGATTACATCGCCCGTCCCAAGGCCAACGATTACCGCTCGCTGCATACCGCGGTGGTCGGTCCGGAAGGACGCACGATCGAGGTGCAGATCCGCACCCATGACATGCACGCGCAGGCCGAGCTCGGCGTGGCCGCCCATTGGAAGTACAAGGAGGGCGGCAAGGGCGGGGAGAAGGCGTTCGACCGCAAGATCACCTGGATGCGGCAGCTGCTGGAGCAGGCCCAGGAGGCATCGGCCAGTGGCCTGGCCGGCGCGCTGGATGCCGAGCTCACCGAAGACCGCGTGTATGCGCTGAGTCCCAAGGGCGAGGTGATGGACCTGCCGCAGGGGGCGACGCCGCTGGATTTCGCCTACCACGTGCACACCATGGTCGGGCACCGCTGCCGCGGGGCGAAGATCAACGGGCGTATCGTGCCATTGACCTACCGGCTGCGCAGCGGTGACCGGGTGGAGATCCGGACCGCGAAGGAAGCCGATCCGCGGCGCGACTGGCTGTTGCCGGCCAATGGCTACCTGGCCAGCAACCGTTCGCGCGAAAAGGTGCGCAACTGGTTCCACAAGCTGGACCGCGCGCGCAACGTGCAGGCCGGTCGCGAGCTGCTGGACCGCGAGCTGAAACGCCTGGGACTGGCACAGGCGGACCTGGGCGCCGTGCTGAAGAAGTTCCATGCCGACAGTGTCGAGGACCTGTACATCCAGGTGGCACTGGCAGACACCGGTCCCAACCAGGTCAGTCGCGCGTTGCTGGAGGCCGAACGGGCCGCCAACCAGCCACCGGCGCCCCCGGCGCTGCCGCGGCCGACGGCACGCCGTGAAGGCCTGGGCAAAAGCAAGTTCACCGTGCAGGGCGTGGGCAACCTGATGGTGCAGCTGGCGCGCTGCTGCCAGCCGGTTGCCGGTGAACCCATCGTGGGCTACCTGACGCGGACCCGCGGGGTGACCGTGCACCGTGCCGACTGCCCGTCGCTGGCGCGCCTGTCGGCGGCCAGCCCGCAGCGCATCCTGCCGGTGGAATGGGGCCAGGCTGGCAGCGGCTATGAAGTGGACGTGGTGGTCGATGCGGTGGACCGACGCTGGCTGCTGAAGGACATCACCAACCTGATCGCACAGGAAGACGCCTATGTGCTGGATATCCACAGTGACAACGTGCGCAACAGCGGCCAGGCGCACCTCAGGCTGCGCTTGAAGGTCAGCGATTTCGACCAGCTGTCCGCGCTGTTGGGCAAGATGGACGCACTGCCGGGCGTGAGCCAGGTGCGCAGACTGGGCTGAACTTCACGCCAACCGGGCTAGTCTTCGCACATGGACAGGAATTCGCGTCGCGCAGGCGAGCAGGGACACGACGCGCTGCAGCGCGTGCGCCGGGAGGGGCGCTGGTGGTGGGTGCAGGCGCGGCACACGCGCAGGATATGGCGCTGGGCGCTGCTGGCTGCCGGCGTGCTGTTCCTGGCCTTGATCCTGCTGCGCAGACCGCTGGCCGATTGGTTCTGGGACGAGCCGCAGATAGAGCAGCTGATCGAGCAGGGCGATCGCGCGTTGGCGGCAGGGCAGCTGAGCAGTGCCGATGGCCGCGGCGCGCGCGATTATTTCCAGGCAGCCCTGGCGCTGGATGGCGATCGCAGTGAGGCGCGCAATGGTCTTGCGCGGACCGGCGCCGCAGCACTGCGGTCGGGCGAGGCTGCGCTGGCCAGCGGCGCGCTGGAGGAAGCCGCCGAGGCCCTGGCCTTGGCGCGGCAGTTGCAGGTGCCGCAGCGGGACAGCGAGGCGCTCGCGCGGCAGCTTCGGGAGCGCCGCGCTGCGGGCGCGGGCCTGGACGCGCTGCTGGCCCAGGCGCGCCAGGCCCTGGCTGCCGGACGACTGGATGACACGCCCGATGATGCCTTGCCGTTGTTGCAGCGCGTACTGGAACTGCGTCCGTTGGACGTGACGGCGCTTGAAGCACGCGAGGATGCGTTGAGCGATCTCCTGCTGCGCGCCCGTGCAGCCAGTGACGAAGGTGATGTCAGGCAGGCGGCGCGGCTGGTACAGCGAGCACGCGATTACGACCCCGGCCATGCCGACATTCCAGCCAGCCAGGAAGCGCTTTCACGGGCGCTCGAATCGCGTGTCCGGCGCGCAGCCAGCGAGCTGCGGCGGGGCCGCCTGGATGCGTCCATCGAGCAGCTCCAACCGGCGCTGGACGCTGCCGGCGACGAGGCGGTGGTCACCGCACAGCGTGAACGGCTGGCGGCGGCACTGGTCAAAGAGGGGCTGCGGCTCGCGGCGGACTATCGCTTCGCCGACGCCGTGGCGCGGATGGATGATGCGCAGCGCATGCAGGCATCGCCACGCGAGGTTGCCGCAGCACGCCAGCAGGTTGAGCGGGCCCGCGTGGCGCGGCAATCACAGCAGGGACGCATCGCACCCTCGCGTGCAGGCAGGCAACAGCTCGAGCGCTTGCTGGAGCGCCTGCAGCAGGCCGAGGCTCGCGGCCAGTTGATTGCTCCGCCCGGCGCCAGCGCGTTCGACGCGCTTCGCGAAGCCCAGTCGCTGGCCCCGGATGACCTGCGTGTGATGGCCGCCGCCAAGCGGCTGCTGCCCGCCAGCCGGCATTGCTTCGAAGACGCGCTGCGGCAGAACCGGGTTGAAGCGGCCGGGGCTTGCCTGCAGGCATGGCAGACCCTTGCACCGACCAACGCGGCGATCGGGGTGGCGCGCAATCGACTGGCCCTGCGGTGGTTGGCGATCGGCAGCGAACGCCTGGGCAGTGGCGATGTGGGGTTCGCCACCCGTGCGGCCGAGCAGGCACGCCAGTGGCAGCCCACGCTCGCTGAGCTGCCCGCGTTTGAAGCACGGGTACGGCAGGCCGGGGATATTGGACGCTGAACCATTGCGCTGTCGGCAGCGGTCGGTGTCCGCTATAGTCCTGCCGCTGCACCTTTCTGCCACGGCCTGCCATGTCTGCTGCTGTTCCTCCCACCGAGATCGTCCTGCGCAACACCCCGGGCGCGGGGCAGTCCAGCGATTTCGATGCGCTGATGGTCTGTGCGGTGATCGTGACCTACGCACCGGATCCGGTGCTGCTGCGGAAGGTCGTGGCAAGCGTTGCTTCGCAGGTGGGCCATGTTGTCGTGTTCGACAACGGCAGCCGCGCGGTCGACGTGGCCGGTCTGCTTGCCGGGCAGGAGCGCGTCAGCGTGGTGCCTTCGGGGCTCAATGTCGGCCTCGGCGCTGCGCTTAATCGTGCCTGCGAACGCGCCCGCCAGATGGGGTTCCAGTACGTGCTGCTGATGGACCAGGACAGCGTGCTTGCAGAAGGCATGGTCCAGACCCTGGGCACGGCCCTCGTTGACCTGCAGCAGGCAGGGCATGTGGCGGCCGTGGGGCCGCAGTTCCGCGACGCGCGAAGCGGCGAGCTGGCACCGTTCGTTCGCTTTGGATTCCCGCTCAACCGGAAACTGCGCGGTGGTGCCGGGCAGCGGATTTCCTGTGATTTCCTGATTACCTCGGGCTCTCTGGTTCCAGTGGCGGCGCTGGAGCGGATCGGACCGATGGACGAAGCGCTGTTCATCGACAACCTCGACATGGACTGGTGCTTCCGTGCCAAGCGCGCCGGGTTCTCCCTGCACGGCATCTGCGATGCGCAGATGGCGCACAGCATCGGCGAGGAGCTGCGTGCCTCATGGGTGAAGCAGGACGGTGTGATCGTGCACAAGCCGTTCCGTCTGTACTTCATCATGCGCAACCGGGTGCTGCTTTACCGCCGCCGCTACACCCCCCGGGTATGGATAGCCCAGGATGTGCCCCGGCTGGTGCTCAAGTTCGTTGGCAATGCGCTTTTCCTTCCCCAGCGCTGGCAGCGGCTGGTGTTCATGTGCAGGGGCCTGCGTGATGGCCTGCTGGGACGCGGCGGTGGATTGCCGGGTTGAGTCGGGGGGCACGGCCCAGGCCACGGCTGTTGCTGCAGCGATGGCACCCGACTGCTTGAACTGAAGCCAACCGCGCGGCCAGGGACAAGCGGTCTTCGCGAGGGCTGGGGTAGACTCGGCGCATTCAAATATCGCGCCCTGCCTGTGCCCCGACGCTACGATTCCGACGACATCGACGATCTCGACGACGACAACGAGACCGGCCCCTCGCCCTGGCGCCGCCGGTTGATCACCTGGAGCATGGCCGCCGTTGCGCTTGGGCTGGGCTTCCTCATTCCGTATACGGTCTACCTGAACCATCAGGTGACCCAGCGCTTCGGCGAGCTGCGCTGGCAGATCCCCACGCGGGTGTACGCGCGACCGCTGGTGCTGGTGCCTGGCAAGGCAATGGACGCTGCCACGCTGAAGACCGAGCTGGCCGCCTCGGCGTACCGCGATGACGGCGTCGGTGAGGCGCCGGCGACGTACGCGGTGCAGGGCTCGCGCTTCACCATTTCCAGCCGCGGTTACAACGATGTCGACGGCCGCGTGGCGCCGCGACGGGTGGAGCTGACGCTGTCCGGCGGCAGCATCGCCTCGCTGCGTGATGCCGAAGGGCGCAAGGCGCTCAAGGCCGCGCGCATGGATCCTGCGCGCATCGCCACGCTGTACGGGCAGAAGCAGGAAGAGCGCCGCCTGATCCGCATGGAGGAAGCGCCGGACCTGTTGGTCACCGGCCTGCAGGCGGTGGAAGACAAGGATTTCAACCGTCACCACGGCATCGATCTGTCCGGCATCGCGCGTGCGGTGTGGGTGACGGTGCGCTCGGGTGGACAGAGCCGGCAGGGCGCTTCCACGCTGACCCAGCAGCTGGCACGAAGCGGGCTGCTGGGCATCGGCAAGGAGCAGACGGTCACCCGCAAATTCAACGAGGTGCTGTTCGCGCTGATCATGGAAGCGCGGTATGACAAGCGCACCATCTTCGAGGCCTACCTCAACCAGGTCTATCTGGGCCAGCGCGGCAGCCAGGCGATCCACGGCATGTCCTCCGGTGCCGAGTTCTGGTTCGGGCGCGATCTCGCTTCGCTGGAAAGCGAGCACATCGCGCTGCTGATCGGACTGGTCAAGGGGCCGTCCTACTACGATCCGCGGCGCAACCCGGAGCGTGCGCTGGACCGGCGCAACTTCGTGCTGGGCAAGCTGCACGAAGCCACGCTGATCGATGATGCGGAGTACCAGCGCGCGGTGAAGGCACCGCTGGGCGTGCCGAAGAACCCCGGCATCGTCGCCGCCAACCGGTTCCCGGCCTACATCGACCTGGTGCGGCGCCAGCTCGGTCATGACTACCCCGAATCCGTGCTGCAGGGCGCAGGCATGAGCGTGATGAGCGGCATGGCGCCGTCCGCGCAGGCCTATGCCGAAGGGGCGGTGACCCGCACCGTGAAGTCGCTGGAAAACAAGAAGCGACCGGAAATCCAGGCCGGGCTGGTGCTGACCGACGTGCACAACGGTGACGTGCTGGCGGTGGTCGGCAACCGTGATGTTTCCGCGCCGGGCTTCAACCGGGCCATCGAGGCGCAGCGCCAGGTCGGCTCGCTGCTCAAGCCGTTCGTGTACCTGCTGGCGCTTGCCCAGCCGGACCGTTATTCGTTGGCCAGCTGGGTGGATGATTCGCCGGTCACCGTGAAGCTGGGGCGCAACCGCAACTGGTCGCCGGGCAATGCGGACAACCGCAGCCACGGCACCGTGCGGCTGGTCGATGCGCTGGCGCATTCGTACAACCAGGCCACTGTGCGGGTCGGCATGCAGGTGGGCCCGGAGCGGGTGACCCAGCTCATCCACGTGCTGGCCGGGATCAAGGCCGAGCCGAATCCGGCGGTGATCCTGGGCGCGACCGACCAGAGCCCGTATGCGATGGCCCAGCTGTACCAGTTCCTGGCATCCGGCGGTGAAATACAGCCGCTGCATGCGGTGCGTGGCGTGCTGGACCCGCAGGGCAAGCTGCTGAAGCGCTACGACAAGACCCCGGCGCCTGCCCAGGAAGGCGATTCGATTGCCGCCAACCTGATCAGCATCGGCCTGCAGCAGGTGGTGTCCAGCGGTACCGCGCAGCGCCTGAACGCCGATGGCCTGGCGCGCCTGCAGGCCGCCGGCAAGACCGGTACCTCCAACGATGGCCGTGACAGCTGGTATGCCGGTTACACCGGTGACCACCTGGCGGTGGTGTGGATGGGCAACGACCAGAACGAGCAGACCGGCCTGTTCGGCGCCACCGGCGCGATGCGGGTCTGGTCCGGCATCTTCTCGCGGCTGCCGACCGCGCCGCTGCGGGTCAGTGACAAGGGCCTGGACTACCAGTACGTTGAAGCCAGCGGCACCGGATCGACCGATGAAACCTGTCCGGGCGCACGCCGCTTCCCGTTCGTGGTCGGCTACGCGCCGGCGTACGCGCCGTGTGCCCCGCCCGCCGCGCTGCCCGAAGAGGGCGGCGAGCAGGGTGGGGGCTGGCGCAGTTGGTTCGGCCTGGATCCCAAGCCGGACGCGCCGGCAGAACCTTCGGCGCAGCCAGCGCCTTCGACATCCCCGAGGTGATTGCCATGTCTTTCCGTTTTCCGCGCGTGTCTCTGCTGGCGCTGGCGCTGAGCGCCTCGCTGGCTGCCTGTGTCAGCGCGCCGCCGCCGGTGGTGGCACCGGTGGATACCACCACGCCGGCCCAGCGCATGGCCGCCGTTGAAGCCGCCGCCGGTCCTGATGACAAGGAGCTGTCGGTGGCGCCGTTGCGGGATCCGCAGGTCGACGACCTGCGCCAGTCTGCGCACGCCCAGCGCCAGGCCGGTGACCTGGCGGCCGCTGCCGCGCAGCTGGACCAGGCGCTGGGCCTGGTGGCGGAAGATCCGGCAGTGTTGCAGGAGCGCGCCGAGATCTCGCTGCTGCAGGGCCAGTGGGCGCCGGCTGAACAGTTCGCGCAGCAGGCGATCCAGCTGGGCTCCAAGACCGGGCCGTTGTGCCGCCGGCACTGGGCGACGATTGAGCAATCGCGCCTGGCGCGCGGCGAGCAGGAGAATGCGGTATCTGCGCATGCGCAGATTGCCAGCTGCACCGTGCCGCCGATCATGCGCTACTGAGGTTGGCGAACGGGTGGGACCCCCTCGCGGGTGGCCACTTTCTGCAGCCGGCGCTGGGGCTGGGCCGGGCGGGGAGGCTATGCGGGGCACGCGCAAGTACGTCCTTGTAGCTCTTCGCGGCTCCTGCCGCTCAAGGCCCCGCATAGCCTCCCCGCCCGACCCGCTGACAGGTTCCGGGGGCCGCCACCCGCGTAATGAAAAGAACAAAGGCAGGGGTCAGCGTCCTTTCGCTGCGCGAAAGGACGCTGACCCCCTGTTTCTCCCCCCCTGCCACCCCCTGTTTTGTCCATGGCCACCATGGACCTGTCGAAGGTGGGGCGGGGTGGGTTGGCGGGCGCGTAGAGCGCCATGGATGGCGCGAATCGAGGCCCGCAGGAGCGGCTCTTGCCGTCCCCCGCCAATTCACCTCGCCCCACCATCAAGCAGCCCTGCAGCTGTTGACGTTGACGTTGACGTTGACCTTGATCTTGACGTCAGCTTCTGCGCTGCCGGGCGCCGCCCGGCGAAAACGCTCCCCACCCGGTATCCTGTCAGCGCTGATGAAGCCTGATCTTGTCCATGCCAGCCGCGAGGCGCTGAGCCAGGGCGGGGCGCTCGCCTCCCACCTGGACGCGTTCGTGCCGCGCCCGGCACAGCTGTGCCTGACCGAAGCCATCGCCGAGACGCTGCAGCAGCGCGACCTGCTGCTGGCCGAAGCGGGCACCGGCACCGGCAAGACCTACGCCTACCTGGTGCCGGTACTGCTGTCCGGCATGAAGACCATCATCTCCACCGGGACCCGTGCGCTGCAGGACCAGCTGTACCACCGCGACCTGCCGCGCGTGCGGCAGGCGCTCGGTGTCGGCCACCGCAGCGCGTTGCTGAAAGGGCGTGCCAATTACCTGTGCCGCTACCGCCTGCAACAGGCCCGCGGCGAGCCGCGTTTCAGCACCCCCCAGCAGGCGGCCGAGTTCCAGCGCATCCTGGCCTGGTCCGGGCGCACCCGGCACGGCGACATGGCCGAACTGGACGCCCTGGCCGATGACTCCCCGCTGCTGCCGATGGTCACTTCCACGGTGGACAACTGCCTTGGGCCGGACTGCGCTTACTACGACGACTGCTTCGTGGTGCAGGCGCGCCAGCGGGCCCAGGCTGCCGACGTGGTCGTGGTCAACCATCATCTGCTGCTGGCTGACCTGGCGTTGAAGCAGGAAGGCTTCGGCGAGCTGTTGCCGGGCGCCGAGGCCTTCGTGATCGACGAAGCCCACCAGCTGCCCGAACTGGCCGCGCAGTTCTTCGGCGAAGGCTTCGGCATGCGGCCCTGGCAGGAACTGGCGCGCGACTGCCTGCTGGAAGCGCGCAGCGTCGCCGGCGCACAGGCGGCATTGCAGGCGCCGGTGTCCGCGCTGGAGCACGCGTTGATCGACCTGCGTACCGCGATGGACGGGCTGCCGCAGCGCGGCACGCAGGGGCGTGCACTGGCGGTGCCGCAGGTGCGCGATGGCTTCGATGCGGCGATGAGCGCACTGCACGCGCTGTTGCAGGTTCTGGACAGCCTGCGTGAGGCCTCCTCCGGGCTGGACGCGTGCCATGCGCGGGCGCGCGAGGCGGTGTCACGGCTCGGCCGCTGGCTGGGCGATGACGCGCCGCTGCCGGACTTCAATGCCGAGCCGGACGCGGTGCCTGCCGACGCCGGTGACGTGCTGTGGTACGAGCTGACCCCGCGGGGATTCCGCTGCCAGCGCACGCCGATGGATGTCTCCGGTCCACTGCGCGAACACCGGCAACGCACGATGGCGGCGTGGATATTCACCTCGGCCACGTTGACCGTGGGCGGCGGGTTCGACCACGTCACCCAGCGACTGGGCTTGGACGACCCGCGCACCCTGGTCCAGCCCAGCCCCTTCGACTGGCCAACCCAGGCACTGTGCTACCTGCCGGAAGGGCTGCCGGACCCGGCCGCACGGGGTTTCGGTACCGCGCTGATCGTCACCCTGCGCCCGGTACTGGAGGCCTCGCACGGGCGCGCCTTCCTGCTGTTTGCATCGCATCGGGCGCTGCGCGAGGCCGCAGAGGCGCTGCGCGGCGGGCCTTGGCCGCTGTTCGTGCAGGGCGAGGCGCCGCGTGCGACGCTGCTGCAGCGCTTCCGCGAATCCGGCAACGGCGTGCTGCTGGGCTCGGCCAGTTTCCGCGAGGGGGTGGACGTGGTCGGCGATGCGTTGAGCGTGGTGGTCATCGACAAATTGCCCTTCGCCGCGCCGGATGACCCGGTGTTCGAGGCCCGCCTGGATGCGATCCGGACACAGGGCGGCAACCCCTTCCGCGACGAGCAGCTGCCGCAGGCGGTGATCGCGCTGAAGCAGGGCGTTGGCCGGCTGATCCGCAGCGAGACCGACCGTGGCGTGCTGGTGCTGTGCGACCCGCGGCTGCTCAACCGTGGCTATGGCCGGATCTTCCTGGACTCGCTGCCGCCGTTCCGGCGCACCCGCGCGCTGGCCGATGTACAGGCGTTCTTTGCCCCACAATGGACGCCGGCGGCGCCTGCGCCTCTTCACGATGACGTGCTGCCGCCCGGTACGCCGCTCTCCCTGTTCTGAACAATGACACGATGAAACTGCTCGCCTTTGAACTGTCCACCGAAGCCTGTTCCGTTGCCGTCCACGTGGATGGCGAGGTGCGTGAGCGCTTCGAGATCGCACCGCGCCGACACGCGGAACTGGCCCTGCCATGGGCCGAGGAACTGCTTGCCGAAGCCGGCATCGCGCGTTCGCAGCTCGATGCGATTGCCTTGGGCCGCGGTCCCGGCGCGTTCACTGGCGTGCGCCTGGCGATCGCGCTGGCGCAGGGCGTTGCGCTCGCGCTGGATCGTCCGCTGGTCCCGGTTTCCACGCTGCAGGCGCTGGCGATGCGCGCGCCGGCCGACGCAGGACAGGTGTTGGCCGCCATCGATGCACGGATGGGCGAGGTCTACGTTGCCCGCTACCAGCAGGTCGACGGCGTGCCCCTGCTGCAGGATGCCGAGCGGGTGTGCCCGCCGCAGGCCGTGGTGCTGCCCGAGGGCATCCGCTGCGCCGGCGTGGGTACCGGCTTTGCCGCGGCCGAGGGCGCGATCGTGGCGCAGTTGGGCGATGCATTGAGCTGTGTGGACGCCACCGCGTTGCCGCATGCTTCGGACGTGCTGGCGCTCGCCCTGCCGATGCTGGCGCGCGGCGAAGCGATCGCTCCTGAGCGGGTGGAACCGGCCTACCTGCGCGACAACGTGGCATTGACGCTGGTTGAGCAACAGGCGTTGCGGGCGTCCAGGCAGCGGTGACACAGCGAACGGGTGGGACCCCCTCGCGGGTAGCGGCTTTCTGTATCCGGCGCTGGGTCGGGCGGTGGGGCTGTGCGGGGGACGGCAGAAGCTGCATCCATGCGGGCCTCGTTTCGCGCCATCCATGGCGCTCAACGCCCCCGCTCAGTCCCACCGCCCGACCCCTGACAGGTTCCGGGGCGCCGCCAGCCGCGTATTGAAAAAAAGGAAGAGCGGTAGCGCCGACCCATGGTCGGCGGTGTCCATCAGACCCCATTCCCCCCACCCTCCGCCGACCATGGGTCGGCGCTACCGAAGGTTCCATGGCCGCCATGGACCTGTCGAAGGTGGGGCGGGGTGGGTTGGCGGGGGCGTAGAGCGCCATGGATGGCGCGAATCGAGGCCCGCAGGAGCGGCTTTTGCCGTCCCCCGCCAAGCCATCCCGCCGCGCCAGCAAGCAACCCTGCAGCTGTTGACGTTGACGTTGACGTTGCTCGAACAAGCAGCCGCCGGGCGCAGCCCGGCACACACACCCTCAGTCGTCGCGTAGTTCGCCACCGGGCAGGAACGCCCAAGTGCGGGTCACCTGCAGGATATCCACGTCATCCTTGGTCTGCGGCAGCGCCGGGAACGGCTGCGCCAGCCGCACCACCCGCAGGGCCGCCTCGTCCAGCAGCGGGGTCCCGCTGGAGCGCAGGATGCGCGCACTTTCCACGCTGCCATCGCGGCGCACGCCCACGGTGATCACCACCTGTCCGCCCAGTCGACGCTGGCGCGCTTCATCGGGGTAGTTCAGGTTGCCCACGCGTTCTGCCCGGTCGACCCAGGCGCGCAGGTAGTTGGCCCACGCGTACTCACGGGTGCTGGCGGAAACGAACTTGCGGTTGGGCCGCTTCGCATACTGCGCCGAGCGCAGGTGCACCTCGGCGGCGAGCCGGGCCATCTCGGCATCGCGCTGCTCGCGCGCGTTCAACGGCGCATCCGGGCGCGGCTGTTCCGGCATCGGCTGCTGCTGGGCCCGGGCGACCTGCTCTTCGCCATTGCGGCTGCTCACCACCCGCGACTGCGGTGGCGGCGGGGCAGCGGCATCCTGCCGTTGCTGCGGTACGGGACTGCTGCCGGGCAGCGCCTGCGGCACCACACCGGCCTGGCTTTCGCGCGGACGCATCGCCTTGTCATGCTCACCGCCGCCGACCTGGCTGGCGGCGGCCAGGAAATCAGCCTGACTGGGCGTCAGCGCGGTCTGGGTCTGGGTGAAGATCACGTCCAGCGTCGGCACCAGGGGGGCGTCGCCGCGCACCGCGAACCCCACGCCCAGGATCAGCAGCGCATGCAGGGCGACGGACAGGGCCAGGGTCGCGCCCAGCCGCTGTGATTCGCGGCCGCTGGCAGCGAGGGAAACCATCGCGCTCATCGCGGCAGGTCGGCCTCGATGGCGTCGAACAGCTGGCCGGCGATGTTCAGGCCGTACTGCGCGTCCAGTTCACGCACGCAGGTCGGGCTGGTCACGTTGACCTCGGTGAGGTAATCGCCGATCACGTCCAGGCCGACGAAACGCATGCCACGCCGCTTCATCTCCGGGCCCACCTGGGCGGCGATCCAGCGGTCACGTTCGCTCAGCGGGCGGCCTTCGCCGCGTCCGCCGGCGGCCAGGTTGCCGCGGAATTCATCGCCCTGCGGGATCCGCGCCAGGCAGTAATCCACCGGCACGCCGTCCACCAGCAGGATGCGCTTGTCGCCGGCGGTGATGTCGGGGATGAACTTCTGCGCCAAGGTCAGTTTGCGGTTGCCGTCGGTCAGCGTTTCCAGGATCACGTTGAGGTTCGGATCACCGGTGCCGCTGCGGAAGATCGAACGTCCGCCCATGCCGTCCAGCGGCTTCAGCACCGCCTGGCCGTGCTCCAGCACGAAGGCCTTCAGCGCCTTGGCGTCGCGGCTGACCAGGGTCGGGGGGCAGCACTGCGGGAACAGCAGGGCGGCCAGTTTCTCGTTGTAATCGCGCAGGCCCTGCGGATTGTTGACCACCCGCGCGCCTGCCGTGGCGGCCACGTCGAGCACCTGGGTGTCGTAGATGAACTCGGCATCCACGGGCGGGTCCTTGCGCATCAGCACGACCTGGCCGGGGCCGAACACCGTCTGGCTGAACCCGCCCAGGGTGTACCAGTCGGTCGGGTCGTCGCGCACCTGCAGCGGGGCGGTGAGGGCGACGGCGCGGCCGTTGTCCAGGCTCAATCCGCCGGGCTTCACGTAGTGCAGGGCGTGGCCGCGGCGCTGGGCCTCCAGCAGCATGGCGAAGGTCGTGTCCTTGGCGATCTTGATATGGGCGATGGGGTCCATCACCACGATGACGTTCAACGGCATGGCGGCACCTGTCAGGCAAGGTGCTGATGGTAGCGGCTCCGCCCGCGGCGTGCCCGCCTGTCTGCGCGCAACGGTGCGTGCGGCCAATCGATCCACCCCCCTTCGCCACGGCCGGACGGGCCTCGCGCACGAAAGTCGTCGCCGAACTTGCTGGCGGTCACGCAAGTGCGATATAGATACGCCTTCGCAGCGGCGCCGACCGAAGTGCCGCGCATGGGGAACGGTAATGACTGAGAACATGACTGCGGGCGGGGAGCTCGCAGGACTCCGGGTGATGGTCATCGACGATTCGAAGACCATTCGAAGGACGGCGGAAACGCTGCTGAAACGCGAAGGCTGCGAGGTGGTGACCGCCACCGACGGCTTCGAGGCCTTGGCCAAGATCGCAGACCAGCAGCCGCAGATCATCTTCGTGGACATCATGATGCCGCGTCTTGACGGCTATCAGACCTGTGCGCTGATCAAGGGCAACCAGCTGTTCAAGTCGACGCCGGTGATCATGCTGTCGTCCAAGGATGGTCTGTTCGACAAGGCGCGCGGGCGCATCGTCGGCTCGGAGCAGTACCTGACCAAGCCTTTCACGCGCGAAGAACTGCTGGGTGCCATCCGCACATACGTCAACGCCTGACCAGGGGGGAAAGGCAAAATGGCTCGTATCGTCCTGATCGAGGATTCACCGACCGACCGTGCGGTGTTCAGCCAATGGCTGCGCAAGGCAGGGCATGAAGTCGAAGAGGCAGACAACGCCGAAGCCGGGCTGGAACTGGTCCGCAGCCAGTTGCCACAGCTGGTGCTGATGGACGTCGTCCTGCCGGGCATGAGTGGCTTCCAGGCCACCCGCGCACTGGCCCGCGATGCGGCCACCAAGCACATCCCGGTGATCATCGTCAGCACCAAGGCGATGGAAACCGACAAGGCCTGGGGCCTGCGCCAGGGGGCTGCCGATTACATCGTCAAGCCGCCGCGCGAGGAAGACCTGATCGCGCGGATCAACGAGCTGGTGTCCTGATGCGCTCTCCCTTCGACATCCTCGAAGCCTACGAGCGCCGCAGCCTGGCCCATGCGGTGCAGTTGCCGGAACGCCAGTTCGCGCAGGATCTCTGGCGTGGCGTCGGGTACCGGGTCGGCCATCGCCGGCTGGTCTCGGACTTCCGTGAAGTGGTGGAAATCGTGCCGATGCCACCGGTCACGCCGGTGCCCTGCGCGCAGCCCTGGCTGCTCGGCGTGGGCAACCTGCGCGGCAACCTGTTCCCGGTGATCGATCTGAAGCTGTTCCTGGAAGGCGCGCGCACGGTGCAGCAGGAAGGCCAGCGCGTGCTGGTCATGCGCCAGGCCGGCGGCGACGTGGCCCTGACCATCGACGAACTCTACGGCCAGCGCAGTTTCGAGCTGGACCAGGAAGTGGCGGTGGGCGGACTGGCCGAAGGGCGCTACGCCCACTTCGTCGAACGTGCCTTCCATGCCGACGAACACGACTGGGGCGTCTTCTCGCTCTCGCTGCTGTCGCGCACTCCCGAATTCCGGCAAGCCGCGGCCTGAACCGCAGTTTCCGTTCCTGCATTGCATTGAACATCGAGGTTGAACGATGAGTACTGCTTCCGATACCAGCAAGGCGGCCAAGGTGCGCCTCGGTGGCACCAACGCGTGGTTGATCCTGCTGCTGCTGGCGATGGCCCTGTTCGGCCTGAACACCGGCGTGGCCACCTGGCAGGGCAGCCGCCTGGCCGACGCCAGCACCAAGGCGGCCGACCTGCAGGTGCTGTCACAGCAGCTGGCCAACCAGGGACGAGAGGCAGTGGCCGGCAACGCGCAGGCCTTCACCGCGTTCAAGGCCACCCGCGCCGCGATCGATGAAAACGTCGCCACCCTGCAGGGCCGCTACGGCACCGAACCCGGTGTGTCCGCCCCGATCGGCAAGCTGGCCGCGACCTGGCAGCCGCTGGCCAAGAGCGCCGCCCAGCTGGTGTCCAGCGAGCCGGCGGTGCTGACCCTGGCCGGCAACGCCAACAACTTCACCGGTGCCGTGCCGGGCCTGCAGGCCCAGTTGAACGAAGTGGTGCGTGCGATGAGTGCCTCCGGCGCACCGTCATCGCAGATCTACAGCGCGCTGCAGCAGGTCGTGGTCGCCGGCACCATGGCGCGCCGGGTCACTGAAATGCGCGCCGGTGGCTCGACCGCCGCGGCGGCCGGTGATGCATTGGCACGCGACATCACCGTGTTCAGCCAGGTGCTCGACGGCCTGCGCAACGGTAACGAAGACATGGGCATCGTCGCGGTACGTGGCGCCGCCGCGCTGGCCGCGCTGGAGCAGTCCCAGCAGCAGTGGACGGCGATGAAGACCGACGCCGATGCGATCCTGGCCAGTTCGCGCCAGCTGTTCGCCGCCCAGGCCGCCGCCGCCAGCCTGACCGCGGGTTCGTCGGACATGCTGGCCGACAGCAAGGGCCTGTTCAACGCGTTCTCGTCCTTTGGCTCGGTCAGCGATACCCGCCTGTTCCCCAATTTCTGGATCGGCGTGGTGTCCGGCATCCTGTCGCTGATCGCCATCATCGGCTTCGTCAGCACCTCGGTGCGCGGACGTTCGCGCGAGCAGGAGCTGCGTTACCAGACCCAGGTGGAATTCAACAGCCGCAACCAGCAGGCCATCATGCGGCTGCTGGATGAAATCAGCTCGCTCGGTGAGGGTGACCTGACCGTGAAAGCGTCGGTGACCGAAGACATGACCGGCGCCATCGCAGACGCCATCAACTACGCCGTCGACGAGCTGCGCCACCTGGTGACCACCATCAACGACACCTCGGCCAAGGTCGCCGTGTCCACCCAGGAAACCCAGGCCACGGCGATGCAGCTGGCCGAAGCGGCAGGCCACCAGGCCAACCAGATCACCACCGCATCTGACCGCATCGGCGAAATCGCGGCAAGCATCGAACAGGTGTCGCGCAACTCCTCCGAGTCCGCCGAAGTGGCGCAGCGCTCGGTGGTGATCGCCGCCGAAGGTGCCGGCGTGGTGCGCGAAACCATCCAGGGCATGGACCAGATCCGCGACCAGATCCAGGAAACGTCCAAGCGCATCAAGCGGCTGGGTGAGTCTTCGCAGGAAATCGGCTCGATCGTGGAACTGATCAACGACATTTCCGAGCAGACCAACATCCTGGCCTTGAACGCCGCGGTGCAGGCGGCTTCGGCCGGTGAAGCCGGTCGCGGTTTCGCCGTGGTGGCCGACGAAGTGCAGCGCCTGGCAGAACGCACCTCCGGTGCGACGCGACGCATCGAAGGCCTGGTGCAGGCCATCCAGGCCGATACCAACGAAGCGGTTACCTCGATGGAGCAGACCACCGCCGAGGTGGTGTCCGGTGCACGCCTGGCCGAAGACGCCGGCACCGCGCTGACCGAGATCGAGCGCGTGTCCAACGCCCTCAACAACCTCATCAAGAACATCTCCGTGGCCGCCCAGCAGCAGTCGTCGGCCGCATCGGACATCACCCATACCATGGGCGTGATCCGGCAGATCACCGGCCAGACCTCGCAGGGTGCGGGACAGACCGCCGAATCGATCGGCCACCTGGCACAGCTGGCCGCCGACCTTCGCCGCTCGGTCGCCGACTTCAAGCTGCCGGCGTAAGCCGGCAGTACGGGGAAGCAAGGATCATCTGATGAAGCATCGTCACTATTTCCGCCACACTGCATGCCATGCCCCGCGCGGCATGCGTTCGCTGGCGACCGGAGTCCGCCCATGAGTACCCTGCGCGATGCAATGAGCCATGCCGCCTTGGGCTGGGTGAAGCCGGAGCTGGATGAGACCCTGCGCCAGGTGCGCAACGAGGTCGAATACTTCGTCGAGGCGCCCGCCGACGCCAGCCGCATGCGCCTGTGCGCCGGCTACCTGCACCAGGTGCAGGGCACGCTGCGCATGGTGGAGCTGTACGCACCGGCGATGGTGGCCGAGGAACTTGAACAGCTCGCCGTGGCGATCGGCAGTGGCGAGGTCGCCGAGCGCGATGAATCCTGCGCGACCCTGATGCGCGGCAGCGTGCTGCTTCCGGATTACCTGGAACGCCTCCAGAACGGCCACCGCGACATTCCGATCGTGCTGTTGCCGCTGCTCAACGAAATCCGTGCCGCGCGTGGCGTGGCCGGCATCAATGAAAGCGTGCTGCTGGCCTTTGCGCCGGACAGCGTCGGCGCCACCGAAGCCGAACTCGACCATGCCCGTGGCAGCCTGAGCGGACGCAACCGCGAACTGCTCGACACCGTTGGCAATGCGGTGAAGGAAGAACTGCTGCGCATCAAGGATGCGCTGGACCTGCACCTGCGCACCGGCGGACAGCCGCAGCAGCTGCAGCAGCAGGTCAACGAACTTGCCGCGGTGGGCGATACGCTGGCCATGATGGGCCTGGACGTCGCGCGCAACGTGGTGGTGCAGCAGCGCGATGCGCTCAGCAGCGTCGTCGCGGGCGAGCAGCAGATCGACGAGAGCCTGCTGCTCGACGTGGCCGGTGCGCTGCTGTACGTGGACGCCTCGCTGGATGACCAGGTCGCCCACCTGGGCGCCACCGGCAGCGGCGAAGACGACCCGTCCGCCGCTGAAACCCGGCGCACGCTGGAAGTGCTGGCGCACGAAGCGATCGCCAACTTCACCGTGGCCCGTGAGCACTTCGTCGCCTTCATCGAAACCAACTGGAACCACGAACAGCTGCAGGACGTACCGCGCCTGCTGGGCGAAGTCGGCGGCGCGCTGCGCATGCTCGACCTGCCGGTACCGGCCGACTACCTGAAGGGCGTCCAGCTCTACATCGACGCCGAGTTGATCGGTCGCCAGCGCGTGCCCAGCGGACGCCAGCTGGACACGCTGGCCGATGCGATGGCCAGCCTGGAGTACTACCTGGAAGCCCTGCGCGATCGTCGCGCCGGACGCGAAAGCATCCTGGACATCACCCGCAGCAGCCTGGAAGCCCTGCGCTACTGGCCGTTGCCGGTCGCCAGCGCGGCCGCCGTCGAACCGAACGCCGAAGCGGCGCCGCAGCCGGTGCAGCGCGAAGCCGTGCTGCCGCCGCCGCTCACGGTGCCGGGGCTGGAAACGCTGGAGCTGCCGCCGCTGGCTGCCGCCCCCGCGCAGGTCCCGCCGCCACTGCCGGACTTCGTGTTCGACGCCGCGCCGACCGTGCAGGCGCAGGTGCTGGAAACCGCAGCGGACGTTGCCGACGAAGACGTCGCAGCCCCGTCGGTCGAGGCCTCCGACGACACGCGCCCCTGCAGCGCGCAGCGACCGAACCGACCGCACCGACGCTGGTGTTCGCCGCGACCACCGCGGTTCCGCCGCCGGTCCCGGCCTGGGAACTCGGCAGCTTCCACGCGGAAGCGGATGCGAACGACAGCCGCGCGCCGACCTTCACCGATTTCGATCCGGTCGTCGCAGAAGATGCCGCCGATGCCACGCGCTGGACGGTCGAACCGATCGCCCAGGTGGATCTGACGGCCGTGGCCGATGCCCAGCCTACCCTCGGCGACGTGCCGGGAGTGCTCGGCGATACCGACGAGGGCCTGCTGCTGATCGATGGCGCTGACTTCGACCCGGTGCTCGCCGAAGTCGAGGCGGAAGACGATGCGGTCATGCCGGTCAGCTTCCACTTCGACGAGGGCGCCATCAGTCGCGCCGACGATGTCCTGTCGTTGGAAGCGCTGGAAGCCTCGGTCATCGAAGCGCCGGCAGGTTTCGATGTCATCACCCCAGCCGAACCGCCAGCGTTCGCGCCGACGGCAACCGAGCCGTCGATCGACGTCGACGCGCCGCCGGCCGCGGCCGTTGCGCTCGACGATGCCGATGCACGTTTCCTGGCCGAGCTGGCCGCCGCGGCGGCGGACTTCAATCCGCAGCCGGAGCCGCAGGCACCGGTGCTGGCCGAAACGCCCGTTGCCACCGCCGAAACGCTTGACGGTGGGTTCGACGAGCAGGCCGAGAACATCGACCAGGATATCCGCGAGGTGTTCCTGGAAGAGTTCGACGAAGAACTGATCAACCTGGGCGGGCTGCTGCCGGCCTGGCGCGCGCAACCGGACAACATGGACCGGCTGCGCCCGATCCGCCGCGTATTCCACACCCTGAAGGGCAGTGGCCGCCTGGTGGGCGCGCGTACGCTGGGCGAGTTTGCCTGGAAGATCGAAGGCATGCTCAACCGCGTGCTGGATGGCTCCCGCCCGGCAACGCCGGCGGTGGTGGCCGTGGTGGAACAGGCTTACCACGCCCTGCCCGAACTCAATGCAGCGCTGCGCAGTGGCCAGCGCGTCAGCGCGGACCTGCAGGCGCTGCAGTCGATTGCCGACCGCGTCGGCGCCGGCGAAGAAACCTTCCACGTGCCGCTGCCCGCCCATCCGGTGGCGGCCACGGGTTCCGCAGCGGACGAGCAGCCCGGGATCGATGCGCTGGAAGCGGCGTTCGCCACCGATGCGGCGGCAGCGTCGCTGGAGGGCGCGCCGGCCAGCATCGACAGCGTGCTGCGCGAGATCCTGGAAGCCGAAGTGGAAGCGCACATGGCCACCCTGCACGGGTGGCTGGCATCGTCGCGGGTCGAACCGCAGCCGGTCTCCGACCCGCTGCTGCGCGCCGTGCACACCATGAACGGTGCCTTCGCTATGACCGATGTGCCGGAGATCACTTCGGTCACCGGTGCGGCCGAAAGCTACATCAAGCGCTCGCTGGCGGCGTCCGAAGTGCCCAGCCATGACGGCGTGCACGCGCTGGATGCCACTGCGCGCGCGATCGAAGCCACCATGCTGGCGCTGCAGGCCGAATCGCCCCGCGTG
The DNA here is from genome assembly GCF_031453215.1 of Stenotrophomonas sp. SORGH_AS_0321. NCBI lineage: Bacteria > Pseudomonadati > Pseudomonadota > Gammaproteobacteria > Lysobacterales > Lysobacteraceae > Stenotrophomonas > Stenotrophomonas sp. SORGH_AS_0321. The sequence goes on along the minus strand of NZ_JAVIZG010000001.1, from coordinate 2,990,557 downwards.
CCGCTGCAGCAGGCGCTTGCCGAACGCCTGCAGGCGCTCGCCGCGACCCTGCCGGAAGCGCGTTGGCCGGTGCTGGGAGACGTCTCCGATGCGCCTGAAGAGGCGCAGGAGGAAGATGCCGGCGATGCCACCGAAGCCAGCAATGCCGACGGCGATGTCGATGCGATCGACTTTGCGGATCTGGTCCAGCAGGCCGAGGTCGAGCAGATCGCCGAAGCGATGGTGGACGACGGCGAACTGCAGGTCAGCGAATCCGGCTTGCTGCCCGAGCATGGACACACCGCACCGGTCCCGGATGACTCGCGCGACGAGCAGATCGCAGCGTCTGCCGACGCTGCCGATACCGCGGTGGAATTGACCGGCGCCCACGATCTTTCCTCGTTCCTGGATCCGGCCCCGGCCTCGTCTGATGGCCACGAATGGGACGCCGGACCGGTCTTCATTGCAGAGGCCGAAGACGCTGCCGGAACCGCCGAAGACAGCGCGCAGGTCACCGGCGAACCGGTGCAGGACCGCGATGTCGAGGTCCAGCTGACCGGCGCAGAGGATCTGTCGCTGTACCTGGATGATGCAGCGCATGCTGCACTTCCTGACAGCTACGTGCCGGGTGCGATCGAAGCGCTGGCGCCGCATGGGCAACCGCTCGAGCCCCGCTTCGAGGCGGGCGATGACCAGGCGCAGGATGCGCTGCCCGAACAACTGCAGGGCAGCGCGGCGTTCGGCGATGCGGTGTCGCTGCAGGAAGCGCTGGAAGAAGGGCTGCACGTCATCGACGACGCAGTCGAGGATGACGCCGACGAGGCAGTCTCCGTTGCCGGCCACGATGCATCGGTAGACGACGAAGCGCCCTTTGGCGAGTTCATCGAAGACCAGGCCCCGTCCCTGTCACCGCAGGTCGATCAACCGGAGCCGACTGCCGCCGAAGCCGAAGCCGAAGCAGAGGCAGAAGCCGAAGCCGAAGCCGAAGCCGAAGCAGAAGCCGAAGCAGAAGCCGAAGCAGAAGCCGAAGCAGAAGCCGCTCAGCAGCCGTATTTCGAAATGGAGGCAGTTGCTGCACCGGCAGCAGATTCCGCCATCGACGCTGGCGTCGCAGCAGACGAACTGTCTGCCGTGGACGCTGCCGGCGCCGAGGCGCTGCAGGAAGTGCAGGACGTTTCCCTGCAGGCCGCTTACCATGCCGAGGACGTCGAAGCAGACGACGGTGTCACGGTCGAAACCAGCGAAGCAGTCGAAGCCGTCGAAGCCGTCGAAGCAGACACCGAGGTGGCCGCCGATGCGCTGGACTTCAGCGTGCTGGACCGCGAGCTGGTCGACATCTTCGTCGAGGAAGGCAAGGACCTGCTTGACCACTGCGATGGCCTGATCAGCGAGCTGCGCAGCACGCCGGAGGACCGTGAGCCGTTGGCCGGCCTGCAGCGCGACCTGCACACGCTGAAGGGCGGCGCGCGCATGGCCGGCATCAACCCGATCGGTGATCTTGGCCACGGCATCGAATCGCTGCTGGAAGCAGTGTTCGCCGGACGCACCAGCATCGAACACAGCGATGTGCAGCTGCTGGAGCGTGGCTTCGACCGCCTGCACCAGATGCTGACCCTCACCGGCAACCATCGCCAGGTGGCGGCGGCCGATGACCTGGTGGCCGCCTTCGAGGCACGCACCCAGGGCCGCCCGGCCACGCAGGCCGAGGCAGAAGAACCGACCGCTGCCGCGTCCAGCGCCGCCGCGCTCATCGCCAGCCTGCCGCTGTCCGCGCCGTTGCCGGTGGAAGCCGGCGGCGAGGAAGAAGGCGGCGCGCGTCCGCAGCAGGAACAGGTGCGCGTGCGTGCCGACCTGCTCGACCGCCTGGTCAACCACGCCGGTGAAGTGGCGATCTACCGCTCGCGGCTGGAACAGCAGCTGGGTGCCTTCCGCGGCGCCATGGGCGAACTGGACCGCACCAATGCGCGTCTGCGCGACCAGCTGCGCCGCCTGGACCTGGAAACCGAGGCGCAGATCGTTGCCCGTTACCAGCGCGAGCAGGAGCAGGCCGACCACAGCTTCGATCCGCTGGAACTGGACCGCTTCTCCACGCTGCAGCAGCTCAGCCGCGCGCTGAACGAATCGGCAGCCGACCTTGGCGGCCTGCAGGGGGTGCTGGACGACCTCTCGCGCCAGTACGATTCGCTGCTGCAACAGCAGTCGCGGGTCAGCTCGGAACTGCAGGATGGGCTGATGCGTGCGCGCATGGTGCCCTTCGACGGGCTGGTGCCGCGCCTGCGTCGCGTGGTCCGCCAAGCCGGTACCGATACCGGCAAGCAGGTCCACCTGACGCTGGAAGGAACCCACGGCGAACTTGATCGCAACGTGCTGGATCGCATGGTGGCGCCGCTGGAACACATGCTGCGCAACTCCGTCGCCCACGGCCTGGAAACGGCCGAACAGCGACGTGCGGCGGGCAAGCCGGTGGAAGGCGAGATATCGCTGCGCCTGCACCGCGAAGGCTCTGAAATCGTGCTCGACGTGGCTGACGATGGTGCCGGACTGGACCGCGAAGCGATCCGTCGGCGCGCGCTGGAACGCGGGCTGATCCAGGCCGATGCCGCCTTGGCCGACAACGAACTGGACAACCTGATCTTCGCTTCCGGCTTCAGCACCGCCGACCAGCTCAGCCAGCTGGCCGGGCGCGGCGTGGGGATGGACGTGGTGCGCAATGAAGTGCGCCAGCTCGGCGGCAGCGTGGAAATCCACTCGGTCCGCGGACAGGGCGCTCGTTTCACCCTGCGCCTGCCGCAGACGCTGGCCGTCACCCAGGCGGTGTTCGTGCAGATCGGCGAGACCACCTTTGCCGTCCCGGTGGGTTCGGTCAGTGGCATCGGCCGCATTTCGCGCGAACGTTTCGAGGCAGGCGACAGCACCTACCGCTACAGCGGCGAGGACTACACCCTGCATGACCTGGGCAGCCTGATCGGCCAGGCCCCGGCACGTGCCGAAGGGCAGGCCCAGGTGCCGCTGCTGCTGGTGCGTGCGGGCGACCTGCGTGCCGCCGTGGCGATCGACCAGGTGCTGGGCAACCGCGAAATCGTGGTGAAGCCGGTCGGCCTGCAGATCGCGTCGGTCCCGGGCATCTACGGTGCCACCATCACCGGCGATGGCCGCGTGGTGGTGATCCTGGACGTGGCACCGCTGGTGCGCCGCTTCGTCGCCAACCCGGAGCGTCCGCTGCCGGTGGCCGAACTGGAACAGCAGCGCCAGGTGCCGGTGGTGATGGTGGTCGACGATTCGCTGACCATGCGCAAGGTCACCAGCCGCATCCTGGAACGCCACAACTTCGACGTCAGCGTGGCGCGCGATGGCGTGGAAGCGCTGGAACGGCTGGAAGAACGCGTGCCGGACCTGATGCTGCTGGACATCGAAATGCCGCGCATGGACGGTTACGAGCTGGCTACCGCGATGCGCGCCGATCCTCGTTACCGCGATGTGCCGATCGTGATGATCACCTCGCGCAGCGGCGACAAGCATCGCCAGCGCGCTTTCGAAATCGGCGTGCAGCGTTACCTGGGCAAGCCGTACCAGGAGCTGGACCTGATGCGTAACGTGTACGACCTGCTGGGGATCGCCCGTGTCCGAGAATGATGCAAGCCTGCCGCCGGCCGTCGCGCTGCTGGCACGCCCGGGCGCGGCCCGTGACCGCCTGCGCGAAGCGCTGGTGCAGGCCGACGTGGCGCTGGTGCTGGAAGAAGACCCGGATGTGCTGGACGCCGCGACGCTGATCGCGGTTGCCCCGCAGGCCGTGGTGATCGCGCTGGAACCCGCGGTGGAAGCGGCGCTGGAGCGACTGGACGACGCACTGTCTTCGCCGGCGTTCACCCTGGTGTTCGACGAGGCCGAACTGGCGGCACGCCGCGAAGGCTGGGAAACCCAGCGTTGGGCGCGCCATCTGGCCGCCAAGTTGCATGGTCACCGCCAGGTGCTGCCACCCGGTGCGGAAGTCGAAGAAGACCTGCAGATCGAACCCGGCATGCCGGACACGCCGGCCCAGCTGCACGTCGATGCGCCGCTGGATTTCCACCTGGACGAAGCGGCCGACGCGGCGGATCTGCTGGCGGGCGACAGCCTGTATGAGGCCCCCGCGCACTGGCAGGAACCGCAGACGCTGGAACAGGCGCTGGCGGCGAACCTGCCGCAGGCCCGCGCCGACGCCGACAGCGACGCCCCTGCCACGCCGGCCGATGCAGGCGCGGTGGCGCCGCCGCCGCTGGGTGACCACAGCCGCTGGGCGCTGCTCGACGAGGACAGCGCACCGGCCGCGGTGACCCGCGAGGCCGCCGCGCCGCCGGCGTTGCCGGTGTTCGATTCGGCACACCTTTCACTGGTGGACATGGAAGACACGCCGCCCGGCACCGGGCCACGCCGCGGCGCCCGCGGCGCGGTGGTGGTGCTGGCCGGCATAGGCGGTCCGGATGCGCTGCGGCGCCTGCTGGCGGCGCTGCCGTCGGCGCTGGACGTGCCGCTGTTGGTGCGGATGCCGCTGGACGGCGCGCGCTACGGCAACCTGGTCAAGCAGATGGCGCGCGTTTCGCCACTGCCGGTGCTGCTGGCGGAGACCGGCGCCGATGTGCTGCAAGGCCACGTCTACATCCTCTCCGACGACAGCGCCACCGCGTTGCGCGACGGCGGACTGTATTTCGAAAGCCGGCCCCAGGGCCTGGAGCTGGCGCGGCTTCCGCCGGGCGAAAGCGCGGTCATCCTGCTCAGCGGCGCCGACCTGCTGCAGGTCGACCCGGCACTGACGCTGGCCGAGGCCGGCGCGTGGGTGGGCGGCCAGGTGGGCGAGGGCTGCTACGACCCCGCTGCGGCCACCGCCGTGGTGGCTGCCGGCATGTTCGCCGGTGAGCCGCAGGAGCTCGCACAGGCCATCAGTGCCCGTTGGGCACGTCCGGAACAAGGGGAAGCGCAGTGAGCCATGCCAACAACGATGAAATCCGCGGGGTCCTGATCCAGTCCGGTCCCGAACGCGTGCTGCTGCCCAATGCCACCGTGGCCGAAATGATGGCCAAGGTGCAGGTGCAGGCGAGCGCCGAAGGTCCTGACTGGCTGCTGGGTACGCTGGCCTGGCACGGCTGGGACGTGCCGCTGGTGTCGTTCGCACGGCTGTCCGGGCTGGGCGAGGAAAGCATCGGCGGCAACAACAAGGTCGTGGTGCTCAAGGCACTGGCCGGCAACGCGCAGCGCCCGTATTTCGCGTTGCTGACGCAGAGCTTCCCGCAGCTGATTTCGGTGCCGCGCGATGGCCTGCTGGCCGACGCTTCCGAAGAAACGCTTCCCGACAGCGTGCACATGCGCGTGCTGCTGGGTGAGCAGAGCGCGCTGCTGCCGAACCTGGACGCGGTGGAAACCGCGCTGGATTCGCTGCACTGAAGAAGCGAACCGGCGGGTGACGACCGGTGGTCGTCACCGCCTCGTCCCGGCAGCCGCATGACGGCCAGCGGCCGTCACTACCGGCGTCCTCGCCGATGCACTGGTAGCGCCGAGCCATGCTCGGCGAGCGCAACGCTTCAGCCCATGTCGCCCAGGCGTGCCTGCAGGGCCGCGATGGCCGCGAGCCCGGCGGTTTCCGTGCGCAGGATGCGCGGCCCCAGCTGCAGCCCCTGGAAGCCCGCGGCGGCCAATTGCTGGCGATCGCGCGGCGACCAGCCGCCTTCTGGACCGATGGCGATGACCACCCCGCCTGCAGGGGCCGCCTGCAGGGTGGACAGGCGGTGGCTGCCTTCTGGATCCAGGGTCAGGCGCAGGGTGTCGGCGGGCAGTACCGCCATCGCCGCGGCCAACGCCAAGGGCGGACCCAAGCGCGGAATCACCGCACGCCCGGACTGGCCGCAGGCGGACTGCACCACGTTGTTCCAGTGCGCGACCCGCTTTTCCGCGCGCGCGGCATCCAGCTTCACTTCGGTGCGCTCGGCATTGACCGGCAGCACGGCCGCCACGCCCAGTTCGGTGGCCTTCTGCAGGATCAGGTCCATCTTCTCGCCGCGCGCCACGCCCTGCAGCAGGGTGATCCGCAGGGGGGATTCATTGGCCAGCAGCGTGGCGGCGTCGATGCGCACCTGTGCATCGCGTTTGCCGGCCACGACAATCGTCGCCGCGTAGTCATGCCCATCACCGTTGAACAGCACGCAGGCATCGCCCTCGCGCAGGCGCATCACGCGCAGCAGGTGGTTGGCGGCGTCCTCGGGCAGGGACACGGTCTGGCCGGCCTGCAGGGGCATCGACACGGGGCAGCGGGTCACGCGCATGGGGCGTTCTCCAGAGCGAATGGGCGGGCGTCCTGCGGGGAGGGGGGTGTCTCTGCTAGCATCGTGGGCTCATGAACATGTTGCTTCCTCCGTCCATTCTATCGGCCCGCGCGGGGCATACCGCATGAGCCGTCCCCTGCCGATCATCCATTGCATCACCGATGAGGAAAACGGCCCGTTCCAGCGCCAGCACCTGGACCTGGAGTTTTCCAACGGTGAACAGCGCCGCTTCGAGCGCCTGGTCAGCCGCGGCCACGGTGCGGTGGTGGTGGTGCCGATGCTGGACGACGACACCGTGCTGCTGGTGCGTGAATACGCCGCAGGCATGCACCGCTATGAGCTGGGACTGGTCAAGGGCCGCATCGATGCCGGCGAAACCCCGGAGCAGGCAGCCGACCGCGAGCTGAAGGAAGAGGCCGGCTACGGCGCGCAGCGGGTGGACGTGCTGCGTGCCATGACACTCGCCCCCACCTACATGAGCCACCAGTCGTGGCTGGTGGTGGCGCGCGATCTGTATCCGGAACGGCTGCAGGGGGATGAGCCGGAAGAACTGGAAGTGGTGCCGTGGAAGCTGTCGCGGATCGACCAGCTGATGCTGCGCGAAGACTTCTCCGAGGGCCGTTCGCTGGCGGCCTTGTTCATCGCCCGTGAGTGGCTGCAACGCGGCGCGACGGGGCCATGACCCACGCACGCCTCACTACCGACCTGCGCGAAACCGTGATCGCCATTGCCCAGGATGCCGCAGCGGCGATCATGCAGGTCTACGCCTCCGGTTTCGACATCACCCTGAAGGCCGATGACAGCCCGGTCACCGCCGCCGACCTGGCCGCGCACCAGCGCATCGTCAGCGGCCTGTCGCGGCTGACGCCGGACCTGCCGATCCTGTCCGAGGAAGCCACCGCGGCTGCCTGGGAAACGCGGCGCCACTGGGGCGCCTACTGGCTGGTGGATCCGCTGGACGGCACGCGCGAGTTCATCAAGCGCAATGGCGAATTCAGCGTCAACATCGCGTTGGTCTACCAGGGCGCGCCGACCTTCGGCGTGGTGCTGGCGCCGGTGACCGGACTGGTGTGGCACGCGATGCGTGGCGAGCAGGCCTACCGTCGGCAGGGCGCGCATGACACCGTGCTGCGCACCCGCGTGCCGGCGCAGGCACCGCTGCGGGTCGCCGCCAGCCGCTCGCACCGTTCGGCGCGCACGCAGGCGCTGTTGGATCGCATGGGTGATATCGAGACCGTGGCCCAGGGCTCCTCGTTGAAGTTCTGCCGGATCGCCGAAGGCGACCTGGATGTGTATCCGCGGCTGGGTCCGACCAGCGAGTGGGATACCGCAGCCGGGCAGTGCGTGCTGCACGCGGCCGGTGGCGCGGTGCTGTCCACCGCCACCGGCAAGCCGTTCCGTTACAACCGCCGCGAAAGCCTGCTCAATGGTGATTTCATGGCATTGGGTGATACCCGCCTGGCATGGCGCGACTGGCTGCCCCCCGACGAACCGGAGACTGCATGAGCACGAGCGACGCTGCCACCGAACTGGGCCGCCTGTTGGCGATCATGGCGCGCCTGCGCGACCCGCAGGGCGGCTGCCCGTGGGACCTGGAGCAGGATTTTTCCAGCATCGCGCCGTACACCATCGAAGAGGCCTACGAGGTAGCCGATGCGATCGATCGCGGCGACCTGGACGACCTGTGCGACGAACTCGGCGACCTGCTGCTGCAGGTGGTCTTCCACGCGCAGATGGCGCAGGAGCAGGGCGCGTTCGCCTTCGCCGACGTGGCACGCAGCATCAACGACAAGATGGTGCGCCGCCACCCGCACATCTTCGCCGATGCCAGTGCGGGCGATGCTGCCGAGGTGCTGCGCAACTGGGACGCGATCAAGCGCGAAGAGCGCGCCGCCAAGGGCGAGACGGATGCTTCGGCGCTGGCCGGCATCTCGCGCGGACTGCCGGAATGGCAGCGGGCGATGAAGCTGCAGTCGCGCGCGGCCAAGGTCGGGTTCGACTGGCCCGGACCGTTGCCGGTGCTGGACAAGGCCGCCGAGGAGCTGCAGGAACTGCGCGAGGAATTCGAACGCGGTGACGTGGCGGCGAACAAGGCCCGGTTGCAGGAAGAGCTCGGCGACCTGTTGTTCGTCTGCGCCAACCTGGCACGCCACGCCGATCTCGATCTGGGCGCGGGCGCTGCGCGGTGCCAACCACAAGTTCGAGCGACGCTTCCGCGCGATGGAAGCCCGCGCCGGCGAACACGGCACGCGCCTGGCCGAGCTGGACCTGGACGCCCAGGAAGCGCTCTGGCAGCACGCGAAGGCCGCCGAAAGCGCGTCGTGAAAACCTTCGGGTTGTTCCTGCTGACGGCGCTGGCCGAGATCATCGGCTGCTACCTGCCGTGGCTGTGGCTGCGTCGCGATGGCAGCGCCTGGTTGTTGCTGCCCGCGGCGGCCAGCCTGGCCCTGTTCGCCTGGCTGCTGACCCTGCATCCGGAGGCCAGCGGACGCGTGTATGCGGCCTACGGCGGTGTCTACGTGGGCACCGCGCTGGTCTGGCTGTGGCTGGTGGACGGCATCCGCCCCGGCCGATGGGACCTGATCGGCGTAGGGCTGTGCCTGGCCGGCATGGCGGTGATCATGTTCGCCCCGCGCACCGGCTGATGATCAGCTGGACGATCAGCGCGCCCGGCAGCCCAGCATCCCGAGATCGATCGCGTCGGCCATGCGTGCATAGCCTTCATCGTTGGGATGCAGGTGGTCGCGGGTGATTCCGGCGGGTAGTGATTCCGGTGCGGCCGGATCGCGCAGCGCCTCATCGAATTCCACCACCCCGTCATAGCCATTGTCCGGCCCGCGTGCCCAGGCATTGATCGCCGTGCGCGTGGCCGCTGAAACCGGTTCGTAGCGCTCCGAGCCACCGAACGGGGTCAGCGTGCCGATGAAGGCCCGCGCGCCGTGCAGGTGCAGCCGCTCGGCGATCTGCCGGTAGCCGGCCTGCATGTCCGCCGCGTTGCGTCCGGGCAGCGGTGCCGGCCCGCCGCCATGGCGGATATCGTTGATCCCTTCGAACACGATCACCTGGTCGGCATCGGACGTTGCGATCACATCGCGATCCAGCCGCGACAAGGCACTGTGGCTGCGGCCGTGGTCGAGCAGCTTGTTGCCACTGATGCCCTGGTTGAGCACCACGAAGCGGTCCGGGCAGGCGTTCTGCAACCGCACCGCCAGGCGTTCCGGCCACTGGTTGTACGCACCGCGCTGGGCGGTCGCGCCTTCGGTGATGGAATCACCCAGCGCCACGATCACCGACGGCCGATCCGAGCGCTGCACCAGCACCGCGGAAAACACATTCTGCCGGTAGGAAACCGCCACCGAATCGGCGATGCGCGGATGACGGCCATCGACGACCCGCACGGTCGTGCGGCGCACCGCCGGCCGGGTCGCCTGCGGGAAGTAGCCGGTGACCCGGATCTCATCCAGTGCGGCCGCGTGCAGCGGCACCACGTCCGTCAGCAGGGCCGCGCCGACCGGCACCTCGATGACATCGCGTCCGGCCACTTTCACCGGCAGCGCAGTGCCGGACGGTCCCTGCACGGTCACGTCCTGCAGGCGCAGCGGGGCAACCCCGAGCTCATTGCTGATGCGCAGCCGCAAGGCATCGGCGCGGCTGCCCAGCCGCATGTCCTGGCGGACGGTCTGCGCAGCGAACTGCACGGGGGCCTGCGGCGTGCCATCCAGGCGATCCGGCGCGGGCGAGGCGGTCCATGCGGTGATCCACACCGGCTGCGCAGGGGCAGCCGATGCGGAAAGCGCCGAACCAACGGCAAACGAAACAGCGGTGATCCAGCGCAACATGGCAAAGCTCCGGTCAGGAGAAGAACGTACCGCCATTGACGTCCACGTTGGCACCGGTCATGAAGGCCGCCGCGTCGGACGCCAGGTACACCGCCACGTCGGCCGCTTCTGCGGGCCGGCCCTGGCGACGCAGGGGCGTCCCGGCGGCCACCGCGGTGCGCACTTCCGGCTTGGTGAACTCGTCATGGAAGCGGGTGGCGATCATGCCGCAGCACAGTGCATTGACGCGGATTCCCTTGGGCCCGAGTTCCTTGGCCATCGCGCGGGTGAAGGTCATCACGCCGGCCTTGGCCGTGGCATAGATCGCCGCGCCCGGGCCGCCGCCATCGCGTCCGGCCTGCGAGGCGAAGTTGACGATCGCCGCGCCTTCGCCCATGTGCGGAACAACCGCGTGGGTGGTCAGGTAGGTCGAGGTCAGGTTGAGGTCGATCACCTTGTGGAAGAACGCCGGATCGATGTCGGCCAGCGGGCGACGCTCGACCATGCCACCGGCCACGTTGACCAGCACGTCGATGCGGGGACCGAACGCAGCCTGCGCCGCAGCGACCAGGCCGGCCACGGCGGCCGGATCGGTGACGTCGGCGCGGTGCGCGATGGCCTGTCCACCGGCAGCCTGGATCAGCTCCAGGGTCTGTCGTGCACTGGCTTCATCGTTGGCGTAGTTGATGCAGACGCGGGCGCCGGCAGCAGCCAGCTTGATCGAAATGTCGCGGCCGATATCGCGGCCGCCACCGGTGACGATGGCCACCTTGTCCTGGAATGACATGGGGTGAAACTCCTTGTTTACGTGAGGGAGAAGAGGGAGCGCAGGCGTGCGCTCAGGAATTGGACGAAGGGGCATCGAGGCGGCGCACCGGACCGGTGATCCACCACAACGCGATCAGCGAGAGGGGTACCAGCGCGGCCACCAGCATGAACATCGGCGCGTATGACTCGCGGGTCAGCACCGGCACCAGCCAGGTGGTGATCAGCGTGCCGGCCACCGCGGCGAGGCCACCCAGGCCGGCCAGCGTGCCGACCGAGCGTCCGCCGAACAGGTCACCCGGCAGGGTCTGGATGTTGCCGATCGCCACCTGGAAGCCGAACAACACCGCCGCGATGGTCAGCACTGCGGTCAGCGGCTCGGCCGCCAGCACCGCGCCGAGCAGGGCAGGGGCCATCACCACGCAGCCAAGGGTGATCGACCATTTGCGGGCACGGTCCACGCTGTGGCCGGCGCGGATCAGCCGGCCGGACAACCAGCCACCGGTCAGGCTGCCGAGCATCGCGCCGACGAACGGAACCCAGGCGAACAGGCCGATCTGCTTGATGTCGAAGCCGAAGGTTTCGGCCAGGTAGATCGGCAGCCAGGACACGAACAGCCACCAGATCGGGTCCAGCAGGAAACGGCAGGCCAGCATGCCCCAGCTCTGCCGGTGCGCCAGCAGTTCGCGCACGCTGCGGCGGGGGGCCGCCGGATCGGCGGCACCGGCCTGGTCTTCCATGATCAGGCGACGTTCGGCATCGCTGACCCAGGGATGCTTGTCCGGCCCGGCGCGGTACACGAACAACCACGGCAGCAGCCACAGGAAGCCCATCACGCCGACCAGCACGAAGGTGCCACGCCAGCCCAGCCAGAGGTACAGCGCGGCGATCGCCGGGGCCGACACGATGGCACCGATCGAGGCACCGGCATTGAACACACCCTGGGCCAGCGCACGTTCGCGTGCGGGGAACCATTCGGCATTGGCTTTCACCGCGCCCGGCCAGGCGCCGGCTTCGCTGACGCCCAGCATCGCCCGCACCAGGCTGAAGGACAGGATTGAATGGGTCACTGCATGCAGCGCGATGGACAGCGACCAGACGCTGATCGACAGGGCGAAGCCCATCCGCGTGCCGATCAGGTCGAACAGGCGCCCGAACAGGAACTGGCCGGCGGCGTAGAACAGCATGAACACCGTGACCAGCAGCGCGTAGTCATCCTTGGTCGCACCCACCTCGCGGGCGATCTCCGGCCACATCACCGCCAGCGCGTTGCGGTCGATGTAGTTGATCACCGTGGCGACCGCGATCAGCCCGACGATCAGCCAGCGCACCGCCGAACGCACCGGGACCTTGCGCAGCTGCGCGATGGCGGTGGGGCCGTTCATCGGCTGCCGCCCTTGCCGGCCGCGCGGTCGATCCGCGCATGGCTGCCACGCCAGCGGTAACTGCGTCCTTCGACGTTGACGCTGTGTTCGACATCGGCGCTGCTGTCATCGGCCACGCCCAGCGCGATGCGCGCGCCGCTGGCCAGGGTCAGTTCGATCAGCTCGGCATCGCTGCCGCGTGCGCGCTTCAGCTCGCGGATCTGGCTGTCGGCGCCGTGCACGTATTCGGCGGTGCCGTTGTACTCACCATGCGGTTCCAGCACGCTGAAGAAGCTCACCGCGCGCTGCCCGTCCACGCGCTGCACCAGCGCCGGCTCGCGACGCAGGTTGAACTCGGGATCATTGGCGCCGCTCTCCACCAGCAGGGCCTGCGAAGGCGCGCTGCTGCCGAAGCGGTAGCTGTAGAAGCGGCCGTCCAGCAGCCAGGCCAGCGTGCGCTGGTCGCTGCCCGGCGTGCTGCGCGCATCCAGCCACAGGTGCTGGTAGCCGTTTGCCCTGCCCAGCACGGGGCGCTGGTCGACGAAGCGTTCGGCCTCGAATCCGGTACTGACGATGTGGCCGTTGAAGTGCAGCGGCAGGTCGAAGCGCGCGGCCTTGTCCGCACTCACCTGCAGCAGGTCCAGTACCACCGGCAGGCCCAGCTCCGGATGCTGCAGCAGGGCCTGGGTGCGGGTGAACACCACGTCGGGATACGCATCGCGCATCGTCGCCGAGGCGACCTGGGTGTCCTTGCCCGCCTCGAAGAAGCGCACCGACGGGGCATGGTCCTCGCCTACCTTCCAGTCACCGTTGAAGTGGCTTTTCTCGTCCAACACCAGGGTGTTGTGGGCGATGGTCTGCTTGGCCCAGCTGCGGTTCTCGGCCAGGTATATGCCACCGCGCTTGGCTTCCACGTTGAGGAAGCGCGCCGAACCGTAATCGGTCACCACCCGCTGGCCGTTGTCATAGAACAGCCAGTTGAGTTTGTCGAAGTGGCCGTGGCCCATGCCCTGCATGGTGTCCTTCTGCACCAGCACCTGGCCGCGCTCACCGCCCATGCGCAGGATCGCCAGCCCGCCCTGGTCGCCGTCCGGGCCATCGCGCAGCAGCATCGGGGCGTAATCGAACGGCTTGGCCTTGCCGGCGGCCAGGCCCTGCGCCACCTTCAGCCCTTCCGGGGTCAGCAGCAGGCGGCCCTGCTGTTCGGCGACGGACAACAGGCGGTCGTCGCCACTGCGGGCGTAGGCGATGCCGATGCCGGCCGCCAGTTCCTCGGTGTCCACGCCCTTGTCCAGGATCGCATCGTTGATCGGGAAGAACAGGCCGCCATAGCTGCTCTGCACCAGCACGTCGACCGCCTTCAGCAGCACGCCATCGCGTCGCTGGAAGATCCCGCGCTGCGGCTCGTTGCGTTCGATCGCATTGGCGAACAGCAGGAACGGTGCCAGCGCATAGCGCTGGTAGTAGGGGCCTTCTTCGTAGTACCCATCCGGCGAGAACAGCAGGTCGACCTGGCGCAGGAAGCCGAACGCATCGTCCTTGCGGCTGCCGCGCAGTGATTTTTCCACCAGCTCCTGGTCGCGCAGCACGTAGCCGGTCATGCCGGTGGCGGCCACCGCCCAGGTGGAATGATTGTGGATCTGGTCGAAGTTCTTCGGCTCACTGGCGAGGAATTCGGCCATCGGACGGAACACATTGTCATCGATGGTCTGGCGGTCCTTGGCCGGCAGTGCATCGCGGATCGCGTCGTAGCCCTGCACTGCATTGACCAGCCATACCGAGTCGTTCAGCACCTGCCAGAACACCCGTCCCGGGATCTGCCCGCGGCCTTCCGGATGCGGTCCCAGCGTCGGGTACAGCGTGGCGTACTCCAGCAACATGCGCCGCGCGTAGTCCACGTAGGCGGTGTCACCGGTGAGCCGGTACAGCGTGCCGGCGGCCAGCAGCGCCTGGTAGTTGCGCTTGTGCTGTTCGTGGGTGCGGCCGCCGCCCTTGTCCTTGGGGAAGGGCACGTCGATGCCGGCCTTCATCATCTTTTCCAGCATGGCCTTGTTGCGCGCCTGTTCCTTGGCGAACCAGGGATAGCGCGCGCCCTCGCTGGCCATCTGCTGCCATTGCGCGGCGGTCACCAGCACCGGGGCGGTGCTGCTTTCCGCTGCTGCCGGGGCCGGGGCCAGCGCTGCGGCGAAGGCCGTCGACGCCGGCAGCAGGGACAGGGTTCCGGTAGCGGTGGCCACGGCGAGGGCAAGCGACAGGCACGTGTGTTTCATCGATCAGCTCCGTTGGCGGGCAGGCGGTGGCCAACAGTGGCCGCATCCGTCCATTCCCCTTGTTTGGGATACCAGGTGACCCCGGTAGCGTCGCGCGGCATCACCGCCAGGTTGGTTGCCGCGCCCACAGCGGCCAGCGCCGGCGAGGGTGACCACAGGCCGTTCGGCGCCTGCACCAGGGTCACGGTCATGCTGTCCACGCCGCCGGGCAGCGCGGTGGAGGCAAGCGGCGATTGCACGTTGCCGCTGAACGCTACGCCGGCCAGGCTGCCATCGACGGTCACCGGGTTGGCACCGTTGCGGTTGACGATCAGGTTGCCGCGGAACTGGCTGCTGCTGGGTGGCACCACGATGCCGCTGGCCGCGTTGTAGCCCACGCCGAAGCTGACCTTGGCCACGTCGACGAAGGTATTGCGCTCGATCAGCGCATCCACCACCGGCGAGTAGCCCGACAGCGCGGCGTTGGCCTGCCCGTGCATCACCGCCAGCCCGGCGCGGTTGCTGCTGCCGGCCAGCGCCTGGAAATAGTTGTTGCTGACCTGCTGCTGCGCGTTGATCACGCGCACGCCGCCGGTGCCGGCCTTGCCCTCACCGATGAACACGTTGTCCAGCACGCGGTTGCCGTTGCCGTGGCGCAGCGTCAGCGACCCGGCCGAGCGGTAGAACACGTTGCCGCGATAGGTGTTGCCGCCGGACTTGTTGGAAATGATCTCGGTTTCGCCGTCGCAGCCTTCGAACCAGTTGGATTCGACGGTGCTGTTGGAATCACTGAGCGAGGTATCGCTGGTGCCGACGCGCAGCGTTTCGCCGCCGTTGACGCCCAGCGCAGGCCGCGGGCCGAACCAGTTGTGGTCGATGCGGTGCTGGTTGTCCAGGCCCTGGGTAGCATCACGCACCACCACCACGGTGGGGCCGGCGTTGGTCTTGCCGCGCAGCTGGCTGTGGTCCAGCCGGTTGAACGCGCCGTACAGCATCACCCACTGGTCCTGGTCGGCTGGATCCGGGTTGCTGTAATCGTCGATCACCAGGCCGGTGACCCGGCTGTTGCGCGCCACCGCCTTGCTGGATTCGCGGAAGGCGACCACCGCATCGCTGGGACTGTAGCCATCGCGGAACACCAGGTCGGCCACGTGCAGGTACTGGCCGGCCAGGCGCAGGTCGGACTGTCCGGTGAGCACCACCTGGCCCGGCGCCTGCGCGCGCAGGGTGATCGGCGCGGCCGCGGTGCCGTTGCCTTTCAGCAGCAGGCGCGCGTTGTTCCAGGTGCCGCTGGCCAGCACGATCTCATCGCCCGGCTGCAGGTTGGCGGAGGCAGTGGCGTATTCGGCGGCGTCCTGCACCAGGTAACTGGCTGCATCGGCTTGCGGTGCGAACGGAATTCCCAGGCCCAGCACCAGGGCGGCGGTCAGATGGCGTGATGCAGACGGCATGGTGTTCCCTCCGAAGCGTGGCCTGCGAAGCAGGGGATGATTGTAAGCCGTAGTGCTAGTCCAATTGGGATGCAAAGTAGGGCAATAGGATCGTCAAGTCATGCTGCAACAGCACATCTTTTTCCTCCAAATTGGCCTATACCAAAGGTAAGACGAAAGAATCAGTCCAATTGGTTGACATTTATGTGTCGGCATGTGGAAAGTGCGCCCCATGCCCGGTCTGCGGGACATCCTTTGGGAGGAGGACATCATGCGTCGTACCGAACTGCCCGTTTCACGGTTCCATCCAAGCCCGCTCGCGGCCGCCCTGCTTGTGGCCCTGTGCGCTGCCGCCCCGGCAATGGCCCAGCAGGCCGACCCGCCGGCCGCCGGTGCGGCCACCACGCTGGACCAGGTGCAGGTCACCGGCATCCGCGAATCCATGCAGAGTTCGATCAACAAGAAGCGCGACGACACGGTCATTTCGGACGTGCTGTCGGCAGAAGACATCGGTGACCTGCCGGCGCCGTCGCTGGCCGACGCCATCGAGACGCTGACCGGCGCGGCCTCCACCCGCGACAAGACCGGTGCCTCGGAAATCTCGATCCGCGGCCTGGGCGCGTTCCTGAGCAGCACCAACTTCAACGGCCGCGAAATCACCAACGGCAGCGGCGACCGTTCGGTGAACTTCAACATGTTCCCGGCCGAGCTGATCAACACCGTGGCGATCTACAAGACCCAGCGCGCCGACATCATCGAAGGCGGCGTGGCCGGCACGATCGGGCTGGAGACGGTGAAGCCGCTGGAATACGGCAAGCGCGCGGTGCAGATGGACCTGCGCGGCAGCTGGGCGGAGTACGACAAGAAGTACAAGGACGACGATGGCATCGGCTACCGCGGTACCGCCAGCTACATCGACCAGTTCGAGTTCAGCAACGGCGGCAAGCTCGGCGTCTCGCTGGGCATCCAGCGCCTGGAAGGGTCTGATCCGGAAGAAAGCATCACCAGTGGCTCCACCTGGTACGCCTGCGACGGGCGGGTCAATGTCGCCAACGCCAACTGCACCGAGCCGGGTGCTGCGGCCATTGCCGCCGGCACGCCGTATTACCTGGTGCCCAGCAGCCGCATCTACCGCCTGAAGCAGGAGCGCAACGACCGCCAGAGTGAGTTCGCCGCAGTGCAGTGGCGGCCCAATGACGTGGTCGAGGTCAATGTCGATGTCGAACACACCGACCGCAACTGGTATGAGAACCGCAGCGACCTGAGCCTCTCCAACACCCGCCGCGGCATCATCAACCGCCAGGTGGACGACAACGGCGTGGTGCGCGCGTTGTCCGGCAGCACGTCGATCGATTCGACCTCCAACCGCTATTGGCGCAACGAGGAATACACCGGCGGCGGACTCAACCTGATCGTACGCCCCAGCCCCGCCTGGGAGCTGTCCACCGACCTGTCGTATTCGCATACCGAGCGGCTGGACAACGAACGCGCCACCCGCCTGCGCGCCAACCAGCGCGACACCGCCAACGCCATCGTGCCGGGCATCAGCAGCGGCGCCACCGGCTATGTGAACTATGACTGGGCGTGGCAGGGCGAAGTGCCGAGCGTCTACCTCGACCCGGCCTTCGACCCGGGCAACTGGGACGCCTACACCGGCGCGGCGCGCGTGACCTCCAGCCAGACCGAGAACGACCACCAGATCCGCGCCGGCCGCTTCGATGCCAGCTTCATGCCGGAATCCGGCTTCTTCACCCGGATCAAGGGCGGCGTGCGCGCCAGCCAGGCCGATTACACCCTGCGCGACAACACCCTGCTCACCGATTACGACCAGCGCGTAGCGGGTGACAAGGCCGCGATCATCGCCGCCAACCGGGCCTGCCGCACGGCCTTCCCGCAGAAGGATTTCATGGATGCCGCCAGTGGCAACACGATCTCCGAGTGGGCCTACTTCGACCCGATGTGCCTGTACCAGTCCTTCCGCGGCACCAGCGACAGCCTGCTGGACCCGTCGCAGCCGGATCCCAACAACGTGGACATCACCGAAAAGACCCGCTCGCTGTACCTGCTGGGTGAGTTCGCCAGCGAATGGTTCGGCCTGCCGGTGACCGGCAATGTCGGCGTGCGCTGGGTCAAGACCGATGTGCGCTCGGAGGGCGTGCGCACCGGGCTGACCGTGCTGGACAACGGCGATGGCACCATCCGCCTGCAGCCGACCGGCGACTTCACCACCCAGACCTTCAAGGCCGGCAACGACAAGCTGCTGCCCAGCGTCAACGCCTCCTTCGAACTGCGCGACGACCTGCTGCTGCGCGTGGCCGGCTACCGCGCCATGTCGCGTCCGGACATCTCCGCGCTGGGCGCCGGCCGCACCATCAACGTCAACAGCGATGCCAGCTTCGGCAACCTGGCCGATGCGCTGGATGACATCAGTGCCAGCGGCAATCCGGCCGCGCAGCCGCTGATGAGCTGGAACGGCGACCTGTCGCTGGAGTGGTATCCGAACCCGGATACGCTGCTGGCCGCCGCCGTCTACTGGAAGCAGTTCAATGGCGGTACCGCCACCGCGCTGGTCGATGAGACCTACACCATCAACGGGCAGTCGGTCACCGTGCCGGTGCGCCAGCAGGTCACCACCGACGAAGACAGCACGCTGACCGGCATGGAGCTCAGTGCCACGCACCGCTTCTCCTACCTGCCGCAGCCCTTCGATGGCCTCGGCTTCAAGGTCAGCTACAACTACGCCGATTCGGACTATGAAACCCAGGATTCGCGGCTGGGCGAGCAGCTGGCCAGCGATGGCACGCTGATCCCGGCGATCGTGGCGCCGGCGGGCCTGAGCGGGTTCTCGCGGCACGTGCTGTCCGGATCGCTGTACTGGGATGTCGGCCCGTTCAACATCCAAGCCATCGCCAAGTTCCGCTCGCACTACTACCAGGACTTCACCGGCAACACCGCGCAGCAGAACCGTTACTACGATGACAACACCAGCGTGGACCTGCGCGCCCGCTACCGGGTGAACAAGAACCTGTCGCTGTCGCTGGAACTGATGAACATCACCAATGAACCGCGCGTGGCCTACCAGCCATCCTATGGCAACTTCCGCGAGGTGGTGAGCTACGGGCGACGTGCATTTTTCGGTGTACGATACAAGTTCTGAACGAGACGGCGCGGTCCTGGTGATCGCGCCGTTGCTCCAACCGGACCAGCCCCGCGTGCGGTGGCCCGGGACGGTGCCGGAGGGAACCACCGAGGGTCAGCCCATGTCCGCCAACCGCCTGTACCAGACCATCGCCGCAAAACTGCGCAAGTTGATCGAGGACGGAGAGTTCCCGCCCGGCGCGCGCCTGCCCGGCGAACGGGAGCTGGCCGAACGTTTCGGCGTGAGCCGGGTCACCGTGCGCGAGGCGGAAATCGCCCTGGAAGCGCAGGGCTGGATCGCCATCCGGATCGGTTCGGGTGTCTATGTAAAGCCGCGTCCGCTGGACGGGCAGGGCGGTTTCCCTGACGTAAGCGCCTTCGACCTGACTGCGGCGCGTGCGGTGTTCGAAGCCGAAGCGGCGGCGCTGGCGGCCGGCAACCTGGACGATGCGGACATCGCCGAACTGCGGGTGCTGGCCGAGGCGCTGTGCCGCCGCGACCTCACCGATGCCGAGGCGGGTGATTTCGACCGCCGCTTCCACCTGACCATCGCGCGCCTGTCCGGCAACCCGGTGGTGGAATACTTCGTGCAGCAGATCTGGCGCATGCGCAGCGACCTGCCGCGGGTGGCCGAGGTCTATTCGCGGGTGTGCCACGACGATGGCGCCAGCCGCGCGGACGAGCACATGGCGATCTTCGAGGCCCTGGCCTCGCGCGATCCTGTTGCAGCGCGCAACGCGATGCGCCATCACTTCCAGCGCCTGTTCGAGGCGATGCTGGAAGCCACCGAGAACGAAGCCCTGGCGGAGATCCGCCGCCGCACCGCGCACGACCGCGAACGCTTCATGGCAACCACGCGGATCTGAAGCCTGCGATCTGCCTGATAGTTTCCTGCGCCGGTCCTGAAGCCGAGCAACGCTAGGCTGCTCTTCTCCTGTCGTTTGCCCCAGGCGGCCGACCCACTGTCCGGCGGTGGCAGGCAGGGGTGTGCAGGACCGTCGTGAGGCAGGAGCCGAACGCGAGCCTACAGGGATGTACTTGCGGCGTGTCCTGCACAGCCCTGCCTGCCGCCGCAGCGCGAAAGGGAAAGAAACCGCCAGCGCGGCACACCCACCCCGCGCGGTATGCTGCAGGTCGGTTTTCATGGAAGAGGAAGCGCGATGTTCCCGACGATGTTCTTTACCGTGGTGCTGGCCCTGGTGGCCGTGATCATCCTGTTCAAGGCCGTACGGATGGTGCCGCAGGGGTATGAATGGACGGTGGAGCGCTTCGGGCGCTATACCCACACCATGTCGCCCGGCCTGCACTTCCTGATCCCGATCGTCTACGGGGTGGGGCGCAAGGTGAACATGATGGAACAGGTACTGGACGTGCCGAGCCAGGAAGTGATCACCAAGGACAACGCCGCCGTGCGCGTGGACGGGGTGGTGTTCTTCCAGGTGCTGGATGCGGCCAAGGCGGCCTATGAAGTGTCCAACCTGGAAGTGGCGATGATCGCCCTGGTGCAGACCAACATCCGGACCGTGATCGGCTCGATGGACCTGGATGAATCGCTCAGCCAGCGCGAAGTGATCAATGCCCAGCTGCTCAGCGTGGTCGACCAGGCCACCAATCCCTGGGGACTGAAGGTCAACCGCATCGAGATCCGCGATATCCAGCCGCCGCGTGACCTGCTCGATGCGATGGCGCGGCAGATGAAGGCCGAGCGCGAGAAGCGCGCGCAGATCCTCGAAGCCGAAGGCGCGCGCCAGTCGGAGATCCTGCGCGCGGACGGTGAGAAACAGGCGACGGTGCTGGAAGCCGAGGGCCGCCGTGAAGCGGCATTCCGCGATGCCGAAGCGCGCGAGCGCCTGGCCGAAGCCGAGGCCAAGGCGACCCAGATGGTGTCGGTGGCGATCGCCGAAGGTGACGTGCAGGCGATCAACTACTTCATCGCACAGAAGTACGTCGAAGCGTTCAAGGAACTGGCGACCTCGCCGAACCAGAAGCTGGTGCTGATGCCGATGGAAGCCAGTGGCGTGATCGGCTCGATCGCCGGCGTCGCCGAGCTGGCCAGGCACGCCTTCGCCAAACAGGAAGAAAACAAGGCTACCCGCGCGGTACCGCCGCGCTTTGGAGACTGACATGCGCTGGGAAGTGGTCGGATGGGGGGCACTGGCCCTGCTGCTGTTCGCCGCCGAAGCGATGGCACCGGGCGCGTTCATGCTGTGGATCGGCATCGGGGCGGCGGCGGTGTTCCTGATCACCGCGCTGGTGCCGGGCATTCCGGTGCTGTGGCAGGTGGTGGCCTTCGTGGTGCTGAGCGTGGTGGCGATCCAGGCGTATCGGCGCTGGGGCCGCACCCGTGGGCGCGAAAGCGACAAGCCGCTGTTGAACCGGCGCAGCGAACAGCTGGTGGGCCGTGTCGCGGTGCTGCAGCAGGGCATCGTCGCGGGGCAGGGGCGGGTGAGCATCGACGATGCGTCGTGGCAGGTGACCGGGCCGGACCTGGCGGCGGGAACGCCGGTGCGGGTGGTGGCGGTGGTCAATGGCGTGCTGCAGGTGGAAGCGAACGGGTGAGACCCCCTCGCGGGTGGCTGCTTTGTATATCCGGCGCTGGGCCGGGCGGGGAGGCTGTGCGGGGCACGCGCAAGTACGTCCATGTAGCTCTTCGCGGCTCCTGCCGCTCAAGGCCCCGCACAGCCTCCCCGCCCGACCCCCGCACAGGTTGCGGTGGCCGCCAGCCGCGCAATGAAAAAAAGAACAACGGCAGGGGTCAGAGTCCTTTCGCGACGCGAAAGGACTCTGACCCCTTTCACGGCTACGTGGCGGGTGGAGGGAGCCCCTGAGTCAGGGGCGGCCGCGAAGCGGCGGGGTGTGGGTGCTGGTGAGGCGGGGCCCGCGGTTTGCGCAGCAAAGCGTGGGAGCGGCAGCGCGAATGCGATGACGTGGACCCCCCATGGATGGCGCGAATCGAGGCCCGCAGGAGCGGCTCTTGCCGTCCCCCGCCAACCGACCCCGCCCCGCCACGAGCAATATGCACGCTTTGCCTTTGCTTCTGCAGTGGACCGCGCAGCGCTGTGCCTCTATCTGGGATAATGGCGACCTTGTTTCCCTGTTGCCGGACCGGTCATGACCCAGAAGACGCTGCTCAACGATTCCCACCGCGCCCTCGGCGCCAAGATGGTCGATTTCGGGGGCTGGGACATGCCCATCCACTACGGTTCGCAGCTGGATGAACACCACCTGGTGCGTCGGGAAGCAGGCGTGTTCGACGTCAGCCACATGACCGTGGTCGACCTGCGCGGTGAGCAGGTCAAGCCGTTCCTGCGTCGCCTGCTGGCCAATTCGGTGGACAAGCTGAAGGTGACCGGCAAGGCGCTCTACTCCTGCATGCTCAATGAGCGGGGCGGGGTGATCGATGACCTGATCGTCTATTACCTGGCCGATGACTTCTTCCGCATGGTCGTCAACGCCTCCACGCGCGAGAAAGACCTGGCGTGGCTGACCGCGCAGGCCGCCCCGTTCGGCGTAACGGTGCAGCAGCGCCCTGACCTGGCCATCCTGGCCGTGCAGGGACCGCAGGCGCGCGATGCGGTGATCGGTCTGGTCGACGCCGCTGGCGCGGCCACCCTGGCCAAGCTGGCGCGCTTTGCCGCCACCGAGGTGACCTCGGCCGACGGTGTCGCCTTGTTCGTGGCACGCACCGGCTATACCGGTGAGGACGGTTTCGAAATCCTGCTGCCGGAGGACGCGGTGGTGGCGTTCTGGAACCAGCTGCTGCAGTCGGGCGTGAAGCCGGCCGGCCTCGGCGCGCGCGACACCCTGCGCCTGGAAGCCGGCATGAATCTGTACGGCCAGGACATGGACGAAGCGATCACCCCGTACGAAGCCGCGCTGGCCTGGACGGTCTCGCTCGACGAGGGCCGCGATTTCATCGGCCGCGACGTGCTTGAAGCACAGAAGGCCGCCGGTGACGCGCGCCAGATGATCGGCCTGGTGATGGATGAGAAGGGCGTGCTGCGGCATGGCCAGGCCGTGCTCACCGCCGGTGGCCAGGGCGAGATCCTGTCGGGCACGTTCTCGCCGACGCTGGCCAAGGGCATCGCGTTCGCCCGCGTTCCCGCGGGTGAGCTGGGCGCGGTGAGCGTGGACATCCGCGGCCGCGCCGTGCCGGTGCGCGTGGTCAAGTTCCCGTTCGTGCGCGAAGGCCAGGCGCAGGACGGCGTGCTGCCGGTCGCCTGATCCTGTTTTGTTGGCCGGGGCCTGCCAGCAGGCCCGGCCGGTTGGTTACACTACCCGCGTTTTTTCCACACCCGTATTCCTGGAGCAGTGCCATGAGCGAGATCCCCGGCGACCTCAAGTTCCTCAAGTCCCACGAATGGGCGCGCGTCGAATCCGACGGCAGCGTCACCGTAGGTATTTCCGACCACGCCCAGGGCCTGCTCGGCGATCTGGTCTATGTCGAGCTGCCCGAGCTCGACGGTGAAGCCAAGGCCGGCGAAACCATCGCGGTCGTGGAGTCGGTCAAGGCGGCATCGGACGTGTACAGCCCGGTCACCGGCACCATCATCAAGGTCAATTCCGCCCTGTCGGACAAGCCGGAAACCATCAACGAAGATGCCTACGGAGAGGGTTGGCTGTACGTCGTGCAGCCGAGCGACCTGGCGGCCGAGCTGGACGAACTGCTGGGTCCGGACGACTACGCCGAGGTCCTGGAAGACGACGATCACTGATCCGTCGTCGACATGGCAGACCGAAGGACCGCCCCTGGCGGTCCTTTTTTTTGTCCGCATCGCGGCACCTCGCTCATGCGCGGGGCGCGCAGCGGACACCGGCTTCGGGCATGAGCATGCGTTTGTCGAAGACGTTGTCAGCCGGTTCGAGGGTTGGCGGTTGGCGCGCAGGGAACGAAAAGTTTTGCGCAAAATCGCATTTGCGTCGCAAAGTTGGACGCGCCGCGTGTGAAAAAAAAAGCGACCGTTTCCGAAGCGTTGGGGAAGCGGCGACGGTCACCGCCATGCTGCGTGCCGCAACAGCGCGACATCGTGCGTGTTGTTCGGCTGTTTCAGAATAAGGCTTGTTTAAAGTGCTTTCGTTCGCCGTGCCGATGCGCACGCGCACTCTGCGCCGGTCGATGCATGCCTGCAGCGGTGATCGGCAACGCCGCCGGCCACACCGCCAGCGACCAGCGCGGAACACCTGCGGCGTGAATTTTTTTGCGGGGGGTTGTTGACAGCCCAAAAAAGCGTGATTAGGTTTCGCCCAGCAGACCTTTACTGCCAAACCGAGTGCAACCGATCAACCGCCAGGCGCGAAGCACAACCCGGATACCTGCTGCACCGCCACGCGCGGTGGAGTCGGTCCAGCTTCCCCCCGGCAATTGCACGACACGTTCTGCCGCGATGCCAGCCTCGCCGATCGAAGCGCGCATCGCAGCAACCGTCACGACGCGGAAGACGCGTCGGCGGGCCCCGCGAGCAGCTTCAGCGGGTTCGATTTACCTGGGCGTTTCAACACTCCATCACTGACGAGGAGCCATCCCATGGCAACTGCGAAGAAGAAGCCCGCCGCCAAGAAGGCGACGAAGAAAGTAGCCAAGAAAGCCACCGCCAAGAAGGCCGTCAAGAAGGTCGCCAAGAAGGCGACCGCCAAGAAGGCCGTGAAGAAGGCGGCGGCCAAGAAGACCACCGCGCGCAAGGTCGCCAAGAAGGCAACTGCCAAGAAGGCAGTGAAGAAGACCGCGAAGAAGGCCGTCAAGAAGGCGACTGCCAAGAAGGCGACTGCCAAGAAGGCAGCGAAGAAGGTCGCGCGCAAGCCCGCCAAGAAGGTCGCCAAGAAGGCCACTGCCAAGAAGGCAGTGAAAAAGGCGGCGAAGAAGGTAGCCAGGAGGGCCACGGCCAAGAAGGCGACCGCGAAGAAGGCAGTGAAGAAGGCCACCAAGAAAGTCGCCAAGAAAGCGACCGCCAAGAAGGCCGTGAAGAAGACCGCGAAAAAGGCAGCTGCGAAGAAGCCGGCCGCAAAGAAGGCCGCCCGCAAGAGCCCGGCACGCCGCAAGAAGGCCGCTCCGGTGGCTCTCCCGGCAACCCCGGCGCCGCTGATCTAAGCATCTCCCGATAGCCGTACCTGAAGCCCCCTCTCCGACAGCCCAGCGGAGAGGGGGTTTTTTTATCCACGAAAAAGGGGACGGAGGGAATTAATTCGACTTAATTCCCTCCGTCCCCTTTTTTGTGGCGGCTCAGCGCGGCGAGGCGCTGGCGCGGTTGGACGAGGCGCCCTTGCGCTTGTCCTGCGAAGGCGCGCCTTCGGCCATCAGGCTGTCGCTGCCGAAATCGGTATCCACGTCCAGCCAGCGCTGGGTCGGCAGGCCGAGGGCAGAATCCAGCACCGTCGGCAACAGGCCGCTGGGCAGGCTGCTTTCACCGTTCCACATGATGGCGATGCCCATGTCGCGTTCGGGGATCAGCGCCACCAGGCCGCGGTAGCCCTGCACCGCGCCGGCATGGAACACCACTTCATGGCCGGCGTAATCGAAGTTGCGCCAGCCCAGCGCGTAGCCGGCCGAACGCAGGCGGTCACGGCGCCAGCCCGAACGCATTTCGCCCGGCGTGTTGACCAGCGAAGCGTGCAGGGTGGCCAGCAGCGGGGCGGGCAGCACGTCCGGACGGTGGCCGGTCTGCGCCAGCAGCCACTGCGCCATGTCGTTGGCGCTGGCGTTGACGCCCGCCGCGGGTGCGAGACGGTAGTAGGTCGGCTTCGGGGTCAGCGAGACCCACCCGTTGCGGCTGCGCACGTGCGGGCGTGCCCAGCGCGAGCTGGCCTGGATGCCGGCAAGGCCGAGGCTGGCATCGTCCATGCCCAGCGGCTTGAACAGGCGACGTTCGACAGCCTGTTCGTAGAAGCTGCCCGATGCGGCGTAGACCACGTCGCCGATCAGGCTGTAGGCCACGTTCTGGTAGGCATAGCAGTCGCCGGGCAGGCACTTCAGCGAGGTGGAGCCCAGCTTCTGGGTCAGTGTGTAGTACTCGGCGTTGGCTTCGACGTCGCGGTCGTAGGCGTTGTAGGGCAGGCCCACGCGGTGGCTCAGCAGGTCGGCCACGGTCAGCCGCTCGGTGGCCTCCGGCGTGGTCAGCTGGAAGCCCGGCACGTAGTCGGTGACCTTGCTGTCCCAGCGCAGCGTGCCATCGTTGACCAGCAGCCCGGCCATGGTGCCGGCGAAGGCCTTGGACAGCGACGCCAGGCGGAACACGGTGTGCGAATCGACCGGCAGCGGATTGTTGACGTCGGTGACGCCGTAGCCGCGCGCGCTGAGGATGCGACCGCCCTGCACGATGGCCACCGCCATGCCCGGCACGCGCTCGCCATAGGTGAGCTGCTGCGCCATCGATTCGATGTTGGCCACGTTGAAGCCGGCCGCCGGTGCCTGCGGATTGGCGGTCAGCCCGGTGCGGTAGGCCGCCGGCTGGGTATGCGCCGGCGCTGCAACGGCGGTTTCGATGTTGGTGGGCATCGGCGGCAGCGAGGACGTCTGCGCCGTGGTGGAAAGGGCGACGGGCATCAGCATGCCCAGCATTCCGGTGGCCGCCGTGCGGAACGGACGACGCCTGCTGTTCTTGTTCATTGATCGGGACCCGAGCGCGACTGCTGTGACCGATTCTAGCCTCGCTTTTCGTCGTTGCACAAACAAAGCGAAGATGAATGCGCATCTTGCTGAAAATACTGGGATTTCGATGCCGGATCAGCGGCCATCCGGCACCCTCCCTGCGCGGGCCGGTTGGCGCGGCGCGCTGGCGATGTTGCAGTGCATTGGATACCGTACGCGCTTCCTCGCCTCCCGGAGTCGCCCATGTTTTCCTGCTGCCGCCGCGTGTGTGCGCCGGGTGACGCGTGAGCGCGCCGCTGGATCCCCCGCTGCAACGCGGCCCGCTGCGGGGGCTGCTGCAGGCCCTGCGGGATACGCCCGCGCTGTGGTGGTCGTTCCTGTACTTCTTCTGCCTGCTCAGCGGCTACTACGTGCTGCGCCCGGTGCGCGAGGCGATGGCTTCCTCGTCTGACCTGCAGGAGGTCTTCCCGCCAGCGCTGATCAGCTGGTTCAGCAGCCACGGCGTAGCGCTGCAGGAGTTCGTGCTGCAGTTCCTGTTTACCTGCGTGTTCCTGATCATGCTGGTGCTGCAGCCGGTGTACGGTTGGCTGGTCAGCCGGCAGCCACGGCGCGTCTTCATGCCGGTCGTGTATGGCTTCTTCATCGTCACCCTGCTCGGCTTCCACCTGATGTTCGACAGCAACGTGCCCGGCCGGGGCATGGCGTTCTTCTTCTGGGTGATGGTGTTCAACCTGTTCGCCGTGGCGGTGTTCTGGAGCTTCATGGCCGATGTGTTCTCCAACGCCCAGGCGCGGGCGTACTACGGCTACATCGGTGCGGCCGGCACGCTCGGCGCGTTCCTCGGCCCGGCCATCACCGGCGCGCTGGTGCAGCGGGTCGGCATCGCCAACCTGATGCTGGTCTCGGCCGGTTTCCTCAGTGTCTGCCTGCTGTGCATCTGGCGGCTGCGGCACTGGGCGATCCTGCGCGAGCGCGAACAGCAGCTGGTGTCCGGCGAGCAGCCGATGGGCGGCAGCGTGCTGGATGGCCTGAAGCTGATCGCGCGCGAGCCGCTGCTGCGCTGGCTGGCACTGCTGGTGCTGTTCGGTGTGGGCGTGGGCACGCTGCTGTACAACCAGCAGGCCGCGATCGTGCGTGTGGCGTATCCGGACCCGGAAGCGCGCACGGCCTTTTATTCGCACCTGGACCTGGCGGTGAACGCCTTGACCCTGCTGGTGCAGTTGACGCTCACGCGCTGGTTGCTGTCCCGGCATGGGGTGGCGCCGGCGCTGTTGATCCCGGCGCTGGCGATCATCGTCGGCTTCTCGGTGCTGGCGGCCTCGCCGCTGCCACTGCTGGTGGCGGTGGTGCAGGTAGTTACCCGCGCCAGCGAGTTTTCGCTGTTCAAGCCGGCGCGCGAGACCATCTACACCCGTGTGGACCGCCAGTGGCGCTACAAGGCCGGCGCGGCCATCGACACCGTGGTCTACCGCGGCGCGGACCTGAGCTTCACCTGGGTGCACAAGGGGCTTTCCCTGCTGGGGTCCAACCTCGTGTTTGCCGGGGGCATCGTCGTCGCTGCGCTGATGACGCTGGCTGCCTTCGGCGTGCTGCGCGAAGAAAAGAAGCTGCCGCGCGACCGCTAGCGGGACGCGCGCGAGCCCGCCGGTTGCCGATCCTCAAGTAAGCTCTGCGCACTTACCTGAGGATCGCCCATGTACTGGATCTGGATCGCGTTGTCGTTGACGCTGCTGGTCGCTGCGCTGCACGTCTATTTCCTGGTGCTGGAAATGTTCCTGTGGACGCGTCCACTGGGCTTGAAGACCTTCCGCAACACGCTGGAGAAGGCACAGGCCACGCGCGTGCTGGCGGCCAACCAGGGGCTTTACAACGGCTTCCTGGCCGCCGGCATCCTGGTCGGACTGGTCCGCTACTTCGAGATCACCATTTTCAGCCTGGTCTGCGTGGTGGTGGCCGGCTGTTATGGCGCCTGGAGCGTGAACCGGCGGATCTTCTACATCCAGGCAGTGCCCGCACTGCTGGCGCTGGCGGCGATCTGGCAGGCCGGCCGCCACCTGCACTGACACGGCAACAGAAAGGGGTCAGAAAGGGGTCAGAGTCCTTTTCCTGCGGAAAAGAAGTCTGACCCCATCGGGTCGAAAAAAGGGGTCAGAGCCCTTTCCGCAGGAAAAGGAATCTGACCCCGTTGGGTCGCGAGGCGGTCAGGCTGCCTGCTGCGAACCGGCTTCCTTGCGCGGCAGGTCGTAGTAACCGGCCGAGCGCAGTTCGTGGGTATCGAAATCGTCCACGGTGATCGCTTCCAGGGTGATCGCACGCAGCTCTTCCAGCAGGCTGCGCTCGTCCTGGGTCAGCACGCCTTCGGCCACGGCTTCGTCGAGCTGCTTGTTGTAGTCCAGCGCTTCGATGCCCTTGCTCTTGAGCGCCTTGAGGAACTTGCGCTCCACCGGCTCGGCCATGATGGCCTTGGCCAGGTAGCTGTTGATGCGCCCACCGGGGTTGTTCTCGCACGGGGTCATGAACACGCCGTCGGCCAGGCGGTCGCGGGCTTCATTGGGCGCCATCAGCAGCGCGGCGACGCGACGGCTCAGGCGGTCACCCGGGGCTTCGGCACGACGACCCAGCGGGAAGATCAGCAGCCACATCAGCCAGCCGATCGGGCGGATCGGGAAGTTGCGCAGCGCCGCCGACAGCGACTCTTCGATCTTGTGCACGCTGTCATGGAAGCCCCAGGCCAGCAGCGGCTGGTCGGCCACCGGTGCGCCTTCGTCGTGGTAACGCTTGAGCATGGCGCTGGTCATGTAGACATGGCTCAGCACGTCGCCCAGTCGGCCGGACAGCGATTCCTTGAACTTCAGCTTGCCGCCGAGCGTCATCATCGAGATGTCGGCCATCAGCGCCAGGTTGGCCGAATAACGGTCCAGCTTGCGGAAATAGCGGCGGGTGTAGGCATCGCCCGGGGCGGCACCGAAACGGGCGCCGGTCAGGCCGAACCAGAACGAACGCACGGCGTTGGAGATGCCGTAGCGGATGTGCCCGAACAGGCTGCGGTCGAAGTCCTGCAGGCCGGCCTTGCGGTCCGGATCCTGCGCGGCCTTCATTTCCTTCATCACCCACGGATGGCACAGGATCGCGCCCTGGCCGAAGATCAGCAGGCTGCGCGTCATGATGTTGGCGCCTTCCACGGTGATCGCGATCGGCGCGGCCTGCCAGCTGCGGCCGGCGAAGTTGCGCGGGCCCAGGATGATGCCCTTGCCGCCGATCACATCCATCATGTCCGAGATCACTTCACGGCTCATGCTGGTGCAGTGGTACTTGGCGATCGCCGACGGCACCGACGGCACGTCACCGCGGTCCACCGCAGCGGCGGTGGCCTGTGACAGCGCGCTGATCTTGTAGGCCTTGCCGCCGATGCGGGCCAGCGCTTCTTCCACGCCTTCGAAGCGACCGACCGACAGGCCGAACTGCTTGCGGATACGGGCGTAGGCACCGGTGATGACCGCGCCGGCCTTGGCGCCGCCGCTGCCGGTGGAGGGCAGGGTGATCGAGCGGCCCACGGCCAGGCATTCGTTGAGCATGTTCCAGCCCTTGCCGGCCATCGCGGCACCGCCGATCAGCTGGGTCAGCGGGATGAACACGTCCTTGCCCTTGATCGGGCCGTTCTGGAACGGCGAGTTCAACGGGAAGTGGCGACGGCCGACTTCCACGCCGGCGGTCTCGCGCGGCAGCAGGCCCAGGGTGATGCCGATATCGCGCGTTTCACCGATCAGCTGGTCCGGATCGTACATGCGGAACGCCAGGCCGATCAGCGTGGCCACCGGGGCCAGGGTGATGTATCGCTTGTCGAAGGTCAGCCTGACGCCGAGCACGCGCTCGCCATTCCACTCGCCGTGGCAGACGATGCCGTAATCGGGAATGGAGGTGGCATCGGAGCCGGCGAACGGACCGGTCAGGCCGAAGCAGGGCACTTCGCGGCCATCTGCCAGGCGCGGCAGGTACTGGTCCTTCTGCTCCTGGGTGCCGTAATGGTTGAGCAGTTCACCCGGGCCCAGCGAGTTGGGCACACCGACGGTGGAACTGACCACCGAAGACACCGAGGCCAGCTTCTGGATCACCTTGTGGTGGGCCAGCGCGCTGAAGCCCAGGCCGCCGTACTGCTTGGGAATGATCATGCCGAAGAAGCGGTTCTTCTTGATGAAGGCCCACATTTCCGGCGGCAGGTCGGCGTGGACGTGGGTGATTTCCCAGTCGTTGACCATCTTGCACAGTTCTTCCACCGGGCCATCCATGAAGGCCTGTTCTTCGGCGGTGAGCTGCGGCTTGGGGTAGTTCAGCAGGATGTTCCAGTCCGGGTCACCGGTGAACAGCTCGCCTTCGAAACCGACCGAACCGGTCTCCAGGGCGATCCGCTCGGTCTGCGACAACGGCGGCAGCACCTTGCGGAACACCTTCATCATCGGGGCGGTCAGCAGCGGCTTGCGGATGAACGGCAGCAGCAGCGGGACGGCGATCACCGCCACGATGGCGGCCGCGACGATGGTGGCGGTCTGGTTGATGTAAGGCACGAACCAGCAGACGGCCAACACGGCCACGCTGATGATCGTCCAGGTGATCAGGCGCATGCGGTGATAAGCCGCGAATGCACTTGCCAGCAACAGGGCAAGGAAGGGAAGAACGATGCTCATGAGCGTACTCCGGTGACGTGCTCGGGTTCGGCGGACGATGTTGCGGCCAGGGCCGGGGGTAACACGTCCAGATAGTTCAACACAGTAGCGGTAAAGGCGTCGTTGTCGTCGCCGGCCAGCATGTGCGTGGCCTGCGGCAGCTGTACATGGCTGGCATGCGGGGCCAGCGCGAGGAAATCGGCGATGGTGCCGGCGTTGACCAGCTCGCTGCGGCCGCCACTGACCAGCAGCAGCGGGCACTTCACCTTGCGTGCGGCATCGGCCAGGGCGTCCTGGTGCTGTTCGCTGTCACGTGCCAGTTCGGCCACCAGCCGCGGATCCCAGTGCCAGCGCCAGCGGCTATGGCCGTCTTCGCGCAGCAGTGCACGCAGGGAATCTTCGGATTTGCGCGGCCGATGCGGCAGGTAGGCCGCGATCACGTCGGCGGCCTCGGCCAGAGATGCGAAGCCCTGCGGGTGGGCGGTCATGAAGCTGAGGATGCGCTCCACCCCGGCGGTATCCCAGCGCGGGGTGATGTCCACCAGCACCATTGCCGAAAACAGCCCGGGCCAGCGCGATTCGGCCAGCAGCCCGAACAGGCCGCCCATCGACGCGGCGACCAGCACCGGTGGGCGCGACTGCTCGCCGGCCAGCACGATCAGGTCATCGGCGAACTGATCACCGTGGTAGGGCAGGTCGGCTGGGTTCCAGTCGGAATCGCCATGGCCGCGCGCATCGTAGGCCAGGGTCTGGAAGCCATGGGCGGCCAACGCGCGGGCCGATGCGTTCCAGGCATGACGGGTCTGGCCGAAGCCGTGTGCGAACAGGATCGGGCCGCGGCGCCCGGCCGTGTCGGCGGTGGCCGCCAGCACCGCGCCGTGCGCTGCGTCCAGGCGCAGGGAGGACAACGGGGCGAGGGAAGGAGGTGTGACCATACCAGCTAGTATGGAGCGCTTCGGTTCGATGTCAATACTGTCACGTATGGTGCGCTGCAGCGGCCTGTCGGTGAGCACTTACATCTTTATATACAGAGGCATACTGCAACGAACCCCGGCGTATGGTTAAATCACCAGATGAGCGAATCCGAAACTCCCGCCGGCGAACCGCGCGCCGGCCGCAACAGCCGCCTGAGCGCTGAAGACTGGGCCCAGGCCGCCCTCGACCTGATTGCCGAACAAGGCGTGAGCGCCGTCGCGGTGGAGCCGCTGGCGCGCCGCCTTGGCGTGACCAAGGGCAGCTTCTATTGGCATTTCCCGTCGCGTGACGCCCTGCTGCAGGCCGCGCTGGAGCGCTGGGAACTGTTCGAGCAGGAACAGGTGTTCGGCAGCCTGGAAGAGGTGCCCGACCCGCGCGTGCGCCTGCGCCAGCTGTTCCAGGTGGTGGCGCATGAAGTGCAGCCGCACATCATCTACAGCGAACTGTTGAAGGCGCTGGATCATCCGATGGTGCGTCCGGTGATCGACCGTGTGTCGCAGCGGCGCATGGATTACCTGATCGCCTCGTTCCGCCAGGCGGGCCTGAGTTCGACCGATGCACGCCATCGCGCGCGGCTGGCCTATGCGGCCTATGTCGGCTTCCTGCAGTTGTCGCTGCAATTGCAGCAGCCCAAGCAGGCGCGCGAGGACTTCGAAGCCTACGTCGAGCACGTGATCGAGACGCTGATCCCGGGCTGAGCACATCAAGCCAGGATGCTGAAGAGAGCCGCTGCGAAGCGGCTCTTTTTTTTGTGCGTGGCGTTGTTGCATTCCAACCCACCAGATAAAACAACGGCCCCTTTCGGGGCCGTTGCTTCAGACGTTGTTGATCAGTGGACCGATCAGAACTTCTGGTTGTACTTCAGGTACAGGAAGCGACCGATATCGAAGCCGCCGTAGTACGAGAAGTTCGAGCTCGGCTGATCCATCATCAGCGGGGCAACCTTGTTGAACACGTTGTTCGCACCGATGGCGATGGTGGCATTCCACGGCGCTGCGTAGGAGACCTGCAGATCGTGGAAGGTCGTCGAACCCAGCTCGTTCATCGGGGTGATGATGCCGCCGGTGTCCGGTGCCGAGAAGTTCGGCAGGGTGCAGCGTGCGGTGAAGTAGCAGGTTTCCTTGGTGCCGGAGTAGTAACGCATGCTCCAGTTGACCGACCAGTCGTTCTTCGTCCAGCCCAGGCTCAGGTTCGAGCGCACGCGGAAGTAGGCGTTGAAGCCGTTGTACTGCGACGGCACTTCTTCGGCATCGTTGGTGGTCTTGGACTCGTACTTGCTCACGTACGTGGTCGCGGACTTGGCCGAGAAGCGGCCCCAATCGGTGTCCAGCGCATAGTTGATGTCGAAGTCGAAGCCTTCGGTTTCGGTGTAACCGGCGTTGCGGTTGCCGTAGGTCAGGTCGCCGACGATGTTGCCGTTGGCCGGGTCACGGGTGAACAGGGCGCAACGCTCTTCGATCAGGCCGACATAGCAGTCTTCCAGGATCTGGTTCGGGCTGTCGGAGACCAGGGTGTCTTCGATGCGGATGCTCCACCAGTCCACGCCCACGGTCAGGCCGCTGACGTAGCTCGGGCTGTACACCAGGCCGATCGACTTGGATTCCGAACGTTCAGGCTGCAGGAACTCATTCGAGCCGGAGGTGAACGGCACCGGGGACTGTGCGGCCGGGCCGTCAGCGGGGATGAAGCCCTGCTGCAGCTGACGGTAGTTCGCCGGGACATCAGCCAGGCAGCGTGCGGTGCCACGGGCGTTGCCGTAGATGCTGTCGCACGGATCGATGAAGCCGGTGGTGAAGGTCTGCGAGGAGCCGCCGTACAGGTCGCCGATGGTCGGGGCGCGGAAGCCTTCCGAATAGGTACCACGCACCAGCAGGTCGTCGATCGGACGCCACTTCAGGCCGAACTTGTTGTTGGTGGTGTCGCCGAAGGTGTTGAAGTCGGAGTAGCGGGTCGCCACGTCCAGCGTCAGCTCCTTGGCGAACGGCAGGTCAGCCAGGATCGGCACGTTCAGTTCGAGGTAGAACTCGCTGACATCGTACTTGCCACCGGTCGGGCCAGAAGCCAGGTTGGTCGAGTCACCCGACTGCGCGATGGCATCCGGAGCGAACTGGCCTTCCTCACGGCGGTACTCGTAACCGGCCGCGAAGCCCAGGTCGCCGGCCGGCAGCGGAACGATGGTGCCGGCGATGTTGGCGAAGTAGTTGTGGGTGGTGGTGTTGCCGGTCGCGTGCTCCTCGCGGAACAGGTAGTTGCGCACGGCTTCGTCGTCGAGCGAATTGGCGACCGCGCCGGTGCCGAAGCCGGCAAACGGATTCCACGGCACGCAGCCGGCGATGATGGTGTCATCTGCGCCGCCGACACCCGGGGTGCCGCAGACGGCCTGGCCGGCGCCGTTGACGAACGACGGACCGACGGCGTTGCGGACGGCCGGGATGTAGAAGTTGCCGTTGTTGATGACGGAAACGTCGTTCTCGTTGTAGAGCGCGCCCGCATCCCAGTTGAAGTAGCGATCACCGATCTCGAACGAACCTTCCAGGGCCGCCGTGAAGCGCCAAGTGGTCAGGTCGGTATTGGTGGTGCGCGGCACTTCCCAGCCACGACGGCGCCATTCGACGTCGGTCGCACCGCCGTTCGGGCTGTACAGGCTGTCAGCGCTCAGGTTCAGGTCTTCGTACGCGCCGGACTGCAGCGGGTAACCGGCGATCTGGCGGTCCGAGCTGCGCTTGGAGTACTGCAGGTCGGTGACGAAACGGACGTTGTCGACGAGATCATAGTTGGCCGACACATACAGCGAGCGGCGCTCCAGCGGGGTCAGCAGGTGCATCTGATCCGAGGAACGGCTGCGGTCGTCGAGATTCTGCGGGTGGAACTGGCCCACGCCCAGCGCGGTGCCGCCACGGTTCGGCGCCTGGTAGCCGCCCGTGCTGCCGGCCGGACGCCAGTTGCCCCACTGCCCGACGTTGGTGAAGGACGCGTTGTGGTTCCAGCCCGGATAGGTATTGCGGGTGAACCAGCGGTCCTTGGCCCAGACTTCCTCTTCGTTGTGGTATTCACCGGCGATGGTCACCGAACCACGATCGCCGGAGAAGCCGATCATGAAGTCATAGGTTTCCTTCTTGCCGTCGCCCTGGCCGTACTGACCGGTGTAGACGTTGGCTTCGGCACCGTCGAAGTTCTTGCGGGTGATGATGTTGATCACGCCGGCCATCGCGTCCGAACCGTAGATCGACGAGGCGCCGTCCTTCAGCACGTCGATGCGCTCGACGATGACGGTCGGGATGGTCGACACGTCCTGGAAGCCGTCCGGCGAGATGCCCAGGCGCTTGCCGTTGACCAGGACCAGCGTACGCTGCGCACCGAGGTTGCGCAGGTCGATGTACTGACCGCCTGCTTCCTGGTTGGAGGTCAGCGGGGAGGAGCGGCTGAACGCCGGGCTGCCTGCGGCCGAGATGTTCTGCAGGATGTCACCGACCGAGCTGAAGCCCTGGTTCTGGATGTCCTGACGGGAAATCGTCAGCACCGGCTGGGCGGTTTCGACGTCGACCTGACGGATGCGCGAACCCGTGACCGAGATGCGGTCCAGGTTGGTGGTGCCGGAGGTTTCCTGCGCGACGGCGGCGCCGGTACCTGCAGCGCTGGTGATCAGCGCGATGACGACGGCGTCACGCAGTTTATTGCTGTTGCGGTTCATTGGGCTCTCTCTCCAAGTGGACTTGGTAGCTACGTGGTGTGGCCCGCGACGAAAGCGAATGGCGCTTCCAAAAATCGCCGGGCTGATCCCGATACTACTTCCGTCTTTTCGAAAATTAAAGCTTTGTTAATGATTCGCGTGATTTTGGTGAAATTCGGCAAACCCGTTCAGGCAGTCCGCAAACGAAAACGCCCCGGAATTCGGGGCGTTCTCAAAAATACCCTACAGGGATCAAGTGCTTACAGATCCTGCTCGTAACGGACATACGGAACAGTGCCGTCGTCGTTACTCTCATTGCGTGGTGAGAACGGGTTCTTGCCACGGCTTACGACGTTCTCCGCACCCACCGTCAGCTGGCCCGACCACGGCGTACGCCAGGTCAGACCGACCCCCAGGCCTTCCCATTTGCCGGGCTGGCCGGGCACATCGACCACGCGGCCGATGATGTTGCCGCTGAAGTTGCCATAGCCTGCGCCAATGCTGATGCTCTTGCTGTCCCAGCGATCCACGATCGAGGGCGCGGCATCAGCCAGCGGCACCAGGCGCGCCTTGGCGTAGGTGCCACCAATGGACACGAAGCCTTCGCGGCCGATGTTCTTCTGACCGAATACAGTGAGGTCGTTCTGCTCGGCACGCAGCGCTGGCGACTTGTTCGGTCCTGCCAGCCAGGCGGGCAGGGTCTCGCGGCCGGCGCCGGCGGTCAGTCCGACACGTCCACCGGCGCGGTTGAAGGCCGCCGTGGCACTGAATCGTCTGGACAGCGTGTCTTCGTCATCGCCCAGGCTGGCCAGCATGCAATGACTGGCAAGCCCGCTGATGCTGGTGCCACGGCTGCTGTTGCAGAGCAGCCCCAGCGAATCGCCGGAGGACAGGCCGAAGGCCGCATCCAGTGAACTCCGCCCGAAATGCCAGCGTGCGCCGGCCATCTGTTCGCCGGTCGGTTCCAGGTACAGCAGGGCTTCGACCTTGCCACTGCCCTTGTTCCAGACCGGGATGACCGTGCGGGTGTCCTTGGCCTGCGCATGTGCGCCCGTGACCGTCCCGAGGGCGATCAGCAGGGCAAGTGGCAGGCGCAGGAAGTTCGGCATGGGTCCAGTCAGACAGTCGAATGCAGGGCAAGTTCCCGCGGAAGCGGGAACTCGAGACTAGGCTGTTTATGAATCTTTAACAAGTCGTTGTCCTCCCCAGAACACGAACTCGCGAAGATGGTCGGCATGCTGGGGCGGAAACGGTTACTGAAGCCGCTCAGGGGCCGGCACGGAGGCTCCGGCACCGTGGAACAGTATCCCGAATTCCGTCAACGGAAAGTGATACTCCCGTCCGCAGAATTCGCATTTCACATCTACCGATCCCGTGGCTTCAGCGGCCGCGCGGGCCTCCTCCTCGCCCAACGACTGCAGCATGGCCTCCACCCGCTCACGCGAGCAGGAGCAGGCGAAGCGCAGCGGCTTGTCGCCCATGGCCTCGGGTTGTTCCTCATGGAACAGCCGGCGCACCAGCTCTTCGGCCGGGGTGAGCAGCAGTTCGGCCTTGCCCAGCGTCTCGAACAGCGCGCTGGCGCGGGTCCAGCCGTCGGCATCGCCTTCTTCGCCGGGCAGTTTCTGCAGCAGCAGGCCCGCGGCGCCCTGGCCATCTGCGGCCAGCAGCAACCGCGTGGGCAACTGCTCGGACTGGCGGAAGTAATCCTCGAAGGCCTCATCCAGGCTCGGTGCGGTGAGCCCGACCAGGCTCTGGTAGCGCTGCGGCTCGCGCGGGTCCAGGCCGGGGTTTTCGATGGTGATGGCCAGCACCGCGTCCTCGCCCAGTGCGGTCAGTTCGCGCGGGGCATCCTCGCCGTCTTCCACGCGCGCGATGCCGCGCAGGGTGCCGGCGGCGGTGCATTCGGCAAACAGCGTGCGCAGTGCGCTGCTGCTGCGCATCTGGATGGACAGCCGCCCGTCAACCTTGGTGTGGCCGGTGAACAGCGCCGCGGCAACCGTCGCTTCGCCCAGCAGGCCAGCGGCTACGGCAGGGTAGTCGCCGCGCGACAGGATCTCCTGCCAGGTGTCCTGCAGGCGCACGTGCACCCCACGGACGCCGGCATCGGGCAGCAGGAAGCGGAACAGGGAGTCGGTGTGGTCGCTCATGGATTCGGGGCCGCGCGTATATAAGGGAGAGGGCTTGCC
Organism: Stenotrophomonas sp. SORGH_AS_0321; assembly: GCF_031453215.1. Lineage (NCBI taxonomy): Bacteria > Pseudomonadati > Pseudomonadota > Gammaproteobacteria > Lysobacterales > Lysobacteraceae > Stenotrophomonas > Stenotrophomonas sp. SORGH_AS_0321. The sequence goes on along the minus strand of NZ_JAVIZG010000001.1, from coordinate 2,952,447 downwards.
GGATAATGTGCCGACAACGGTTTGAAAGAAGAGTGAGCGATCAATGGGGTCAGGGGACGAAAACCTCAAGGTGGCCGATGTCGCGGCCGCGCCGCGCTGGCGCTGGCGGCGCCTGCTGTGGCTGCCGGTGCTGCTGGCCGCGTTCAGCGTGCTGCAGGTACTGGCGCTGCGTTTCATCGATCCGCCGCTTTCCACCGTGATGGTCTGGCGGTATGGCGAAGCGCTGGGGCAGGGCGACTGGAAGTACCGCCTGCATCACCAGTGGCGTGACCTGGACCAGATGGCGCCGAGCCTGCCGATTTCGCTGGTCGCCGCCGAAGACCAGCGCTTCCCGCTGCACAACGGCTTCGACCTGCAGGCGATCGAGAAGGCCCGCGACCACAATGCACGCGGTGGCCGGGTGCGCGGCGCCAGCACGATCAGCCAGCAGGTCGCCAAGAACCTGTTCCTGTGGCAAGGCCGCAGCTGGCTGCGCAAGGGCCTGGAGGCCTGGTACACGCTGCTGATCGAAACCTTCTGGCCGAAGCACCGCATCCTGGAGGTGTACGCCAACATCGCCGAGTTCGGCGATGGGATCTATGGCGCGCAGGCGGCGGCGCGGCAGTTCTGGAACAAGGATGCGTCGGCTTTGACCCCCGCCGAGAGCGCGCGGCTGGCAGCGGTGCTGCCGGCGCCGCGCCGGTACAGTGCGGCCCGGCCGGGCCCTTACGTGCAGCGCCGGGCGAACTGGATCCAACGGCAGGCCCGTCAGTTGGGCGGCGGCGGGTATCTGCAAGATGACTGAGTACACTGCTGTGATGCAGCCCGATCAACTGACCGTCCTCGTCGCCGCCTACAACGAAGAGGTGGCCCTGCCGCACCTGCACGAGCGGGTGACGGCGGTGTTCGCCACCTTGCCCGACATCGACGGTCGCATGCTGTACGTGGATGACGGCAGCAGCGATGCGACCTGGCAGGTGATCTGCGAACTGGCGCGGAAGGACCCGCGCGTTTCGGCGCTGCGGCTCTCGCGCAACTTCGGCAAGGAAGCCGCGCTCACCGCCGGACTGGACCAGGTGCGCGAAGGCGCGGCGATGATCCTGGACGCCGACTGCCAGGATCCGCCGGAGTTGATCCCGCAGTTCGTCGCGCGCTGGCGCGAGGGCTACGACAACGTGTACGGCACGCGGCTTGCCCGTGCCGGCGAAAGCTGGAGCAAGCGCGCCACCGCGAACATGTTCTACCGGGTGATCGGTCGGCTGTCGCCGACCCCGATTCCGGCCGATACCGGCGATTTCCGCCTGCTGTCGCCGCGCGCACTGAACGCCCTGGGCGAGCTGCGTGAACGCCATCGCTTCATGAAAGGCCTGTTCAGCTGGGTCGGCTACCGACGCATCGCCGTGCCGTACGAGCGCCATGCGCGGATCGCGGGGACGAGCAAGTTCAGCCTGTGGCGACTGTGGAATTTCGCGCTGGAAGGGATCACCAGCTTTTCCACCGTGCCGCTGCGGGCGGCTACCTATCTGGGATTGCTGACCGCTGCCGGCGCTTTCGTGTTCGCCGTGGGGGTGGTGGTCAAGGCCGCGCTGTATGGTGACCGTGTCGCCGGGTGGCCGACCATGATGGCGGTGATCCTGTTCCTGGGCGGCGTGCAGCTGATCGCCCTGGGGCTGATCGGGGAGTACCTGGGGCGTCTGTACGAGGAGTCCAAGCAGCGGCCGCTGTACCTGCTTGACACCTGGATCGCTCCGGGCGTGGCAGACTCTGGGTGGCAACCCACCCTGGGAGGGCAGGCAGATGACCACGGTTCGGCAACTGTTGGACGGCAAGTCTCCTGAAGTGCATGCGGTCAGGTCGGACGCGGCGGTGATCGACGCGATCCGGCTGATGGCGGAGAAAAGCATCGGCGCGGTCCTGGTGATGGACGGGCCGGTGCTGGCCGGCATCCTGTCAGAGCGCGATTACGCGCGGAAGATCGTGCTGCGGGACCGCTCCTCACGGGATACGCAGGTCGCAGAGATCATGACCGCAAAGCTGGTGACCGTGGCGCCGACGGCGCACGTGGCGCACTGCCTGCAGGTGGTGACTGATCACCGCATCCGCCATCTACCGGTCGTGGACAACGGCAAGGTGCTGGGCGTGATATCGATCGGTGACCTGGTCAAGGCGGTGATCGATGCGCAGGCGCAGGAGCTGGAACAGCTGCAGCAGTACATCGTGGCCGGCTGAGGCGTCCCGGGTTTGACGGCCAGCGACCGTCACTACCCTTATTTGGCGTATTTGCCGCCGCAGTCGCTGTCCTTGCCCGGGCCGGGCTCGAAGGTCGCCAGCAAGGCGGCCGGCGGGGCGATGCTGCCCAGTGCCAGCGCGATCGCACCCCGCAGTCCGAGCGCCTTGAAGTCCGGCCGGAACCCGGGATCCTTGAAGGTGCCATTGATCCGCAGCGGCGAGCGCAACGCCAGGATGCTGATGTCCTTCGGCCGCGGCTTCAGCAGCAGGTCCATCTGCTCGTTCTTCAGGTTGACGGTGCCTTCGCCGACGATCAGCGTGTCGGTGGTGTCCACCGCCAGCGCCCGGCTGTCCATCAGGCCGTCCTTCACCCCGAAATCGGCGAATGCGCAACGCAGCGGAATCTGCTTGTCACCGGTGAACAGGAACTTCAGCGACTCGGCCACGTCCAAACCGGCCAGTTCCATGATCAGGTTGCCGACGTGGCCCTTGCCCATGCCGACGGCGACGTTGCCGTCGCTGCTGCCGAGCATCGCGGCGATCGAGTTGCCGTTGCCGGTCAGGTCGATCTCCCCGCCGATGCCGCCGGAGGCCTGTTCGGCCAGCTTCGCATCCGGGAACAGCTGGCCAAGCTGTACGCGGCGCACGCTGGCCTTCAGTGACGTGGCGATCTGCGGACGGCGCGCGTCCATGCGGATGGTGCTGCGGATGTCGCCACCGGCCACGCCGAAGTTCAGCGGCTCCAGTCGCAACAGGCCGTCATCGAGGAAAAGATGGGCATCCATGTCGTCCAGCGGCAGGCTGGGGGCATTGATCCGCTGGGCCTTCAGGCGCACGTCGGCATCCATCGCACGCAGCTTGCCCAGGTCGTACGGCGTATCCGGCAGCACGGTCGGCTTGGCCGCAAGCCGGGCGGCTTCGGCCTTCTGTTCGGCGTTGGCGGTTTCATCGCCCCCGGTCTTGGGCGGCGCGCCGACGAAGCCGGCCAGGTCGTCGAAGTCCAGTCGCTTGGACACCAGGTTGGCGGTCAGGCGCGGTCGCTCGCCGCCGGTTTCGACCTTCACATCACCGCCCAGGTCGCTGTCGCCGACCGTTCCGCTGAACTTCTCGTAGCCCCATACCTGGTGGTTGCGGCTGAGCTGGCCGTCCAGCCGATACGGGGGCGTGGAGGGCAGGGCGATGCCGACCAGCGGATACAGGTCTTCCAGGTCCTGGCCACTCAGCCGGAACCGCAGCTTGAAGGTCTGGAACTGGAAAGGATTGATCAGCGTGCCGCTGGCCACGGCATGCGTGGCGCCGGCGCGGCCATCCAGATGAATCCGGAACGGATGCCCGCTGTTGGTCAGCTCCAGCGGCGATTCGGTGTTGCCGTTCAAGGTGAACGCATTGCCCTGCCACGAGCCCTTGCCGCTGACCAGCAGCGGTGGCGCGGCATCGGCCTGCTTCGGCTCGCCGCTGCGCACGGCCACCTGGATATCGGTGCGACCGCGTTCATCCAGGAACTGCAGGCGCCCGTCGTCGATATGCAGCCGACGCAGCTGCAGCGGTTCGCCACCGCTGCTTTCGCCCATGAAATCCCAGTTGCCCGGCTGGTCGGCTTTGGGCGCCGTCTGCAGCAGCGCATCAGGCCGGGTAAGGCGGATCTCCGGCAGCTGCACGCTGCCCCGCAGCAGGGGCCACACCCGCACGTCGATTTCCACGCGGTCCGCGCTGGCCATCTTCGGCTGCCTGGCCCATTCGGCGTTGGCGAAGGTGATGGAGTCGGCGCGGACGGTGGTCACCCGACCCAGATCCACGTCGAGGTTGCCGATATGCAGCGCACGTCCTGTCTTGGCCTGCACCGCCCGCTCCACCGGCCCCTTGAACCAATTCCAGTCCCACAAGGCAATCAGCAGCAGGATCGCGGCGAGCAGGAACACCAGGATCGCGAGCCACCGTTGCCCGCGCTTGGTGGGACGGCGCATGCGCCAGCGGGAAGGACGTGCAGGTACGGGGGGCGAGGTGTCGTTCACTGCTGCATGGTTGCCCGTTCATCGTGCACAGGGTGCGAAGCGGGCATTCGGATGATGTGCAGGGGGCGTGGGCGAACGGGTGGAACCCCCTCGCGGGTGGCTCTTCGGGTGTTGCTGCTTGTCGCTGCGAGTGGGTCGGGCGGGGAGGCTGTGCGGGGCACGCGTGAATACATCCATGTAGCTCTTCGCGGCTCCTGCCGCTCAAGGCCCCGCACAGCCTCCCCGCCCGACCCCCTGACAGGTTCCGGTGGCCGCCACCCGCGCAGGAAAATAAAAGAACAAAGGCAGGGGTCAGAGTCCTTTCGCGGCTACGTGGCCGGCGAAGGGAGCCCCTGAGTCAGGGGCGGCCGCGAAGCGGCGGGGTGTGGGGGGGGAGACGGGGCCCGCGGTTTGCGCAGCAAAGCGTGGGAGCGACAGCGCGAATGCGATGGCGTGGACCCGGCATGGATGGCGCGCATCGAGGCCCGCAGGAGCGGCTCTTGCCGTCCCCCGCCAACCCACCTCGCCCCACCAGCTAGCAGCCCTGCAGCATTTGACGTTGCTTTTGCGGTTGCTTCAAAGCAGCGCGCAAGCGCACGAACTCACAACACCTGCGCAGTCACCGCGACGAAGTGGCACACGCTGCCGCCGATCACGAACAGATGCCAGATCGCATGCGAATAACGGATCGATTCGCGGTGGTAGAAGTAGGTGCCCAGCGTGTAGGACAGCCCGCCGGCCAGCAGCCAGCCCAGCGTCCACAGGTCGATCGCCGCCAGCATCGGCTTGATCGCCACCACGATAAGCCAGCCCATCGCAATGTAGATGCCCGTCGACAGGGCCTTGAAACGGCCGGTATAGAACAGCTTGAACACCACCCCGGCCAGGGCCAGGATCCAGATCGCGGTGAACATGCCCCAGCCCCACGGACCGCGCAGGCCGATCAGCATGAAGGGAGTGTAGGTGCCGGCGATCAGCACATAGATCGCGCAATGGTCGAATACCTTCAGCCGCCCCTTGGCCACCGGGTGCTGGATCGCGTGGTACAGCGTGGAGGCGGTGTACAGCAGCAGCAGCGCCACGCCGAACACGATCGAACTGAACAGCTGCCAGCCATCGCCGTTGATGGCGGCCAGGGTGATCAACACGGCGCTGGCGGCCAGGGCGAATACCGCACCAAGGCCATGGGTCAACGCACTGGCGATTTCCTCGCGGATCGATTCAACAGAGGTCATGGAAGAGGAGTGGGTCGCAGGGAGGGGGACCTGCATCCCCCCTATCATCGCCGCGATGGCCGGCGCTTGCACGCCCGGCCATGACCCTCTGGTTCAGGACGTAGCGGTGTAGGCCGCTTCACGGGTTGCCGAGAACCGCACGTCCGGCGCGCGTTCCTGCGCCAACTGCAGGTTGACCCGCGTCGGTGCCAGGTAGACCAGCTGCCCGGCCGCATCCACCGCCAGGTTCAGCGCGTTCTTCTCGCGGAACTCTTCCAGCTTCTTTTCATTGCTGCAGGTGACCCAGCGCGCAGTGACCACGCTGACCGGTTCGAAGGTCGCTTCCACGCCGTATTCGTCCTTCAGGCGGTACGCGGCCACGTCGAACTGCAGCACGCCGACCGCGCCGAGGATCAGGTCGTTGCTCATCAGCGGACGGAAGAACTGGGTCGCGCCCTCTTCAGACAACTGCGCCAGGCCCTTCTGCAGTTGCTTGAGCTTGAGCGGATCGCGCAGGCGCGCACGGCGGAACAGTTCCGGGGCGAAGTTGGGGATGCCGGTGAAGGTGATCGCCTCGCCTTCGGTGAACGTATCACCGATGGAAATGGTGCCATGGTTGTGGATGCCGATGACATCGCCCGGCCAGGCCTCCGCGGCGATCTCGCGGTCGCTGGCCATGAAGGTCAGTGCGTTGGCCAGCTTCATGTCCTTGCCGGTGCGCACGTGCAGGGTCTTCATGCCCGCCGCGAACCGGCCCGAACACACCCGCATGAATGCCACGCGGTCGCGGTGCTGCGGATCCATGTTGGCCTGGATCTTGAACACGAAGCCAGTCAGCTTGTTTTCCTGCGGCTGCACGGCGCGGCCGGTGCTGGCACGCGCCTGCGGTGACGGGGCGTGTTCAACGAAGAAGTCCAGCAGCGGCTGCACGCCGAAGTTGTTCACGCCCGAACCGAAGAACACCGGGGTCTGCTTGCCGGCGCGGTAGGCGTCCAGGTCGAACGGGTGGCTGGCGCCCTGCACCAGTTCCAGTTCGTCGCGCAGGTCGGCCAGCATCTGCGCGCCGATCTTCTCGGCCAGGCCGGGCGAGTCGATGGACGGGAAGATGATCGAGTCCTGGCGGGTGAAGTTGCGGCCCTGCTCGTACAGGTGCACCTCGCCGGAGATCAGGTGGACCACGCCCTTCAGGCGCTGGCCCATGCCGATCGGCCAGGTCACCGGCGCGCACTGGATGCCGAGCACGCTTTCCACTTCATCCAGCAGGTCGATCGGTTCCTTGCCCTCGCGGTCCAGCTTGTTGATGAAGGTCATGATCGGCGTGTCGCGCAGCCGGCAGACCTCCATCAGCTTGATCGTGCGTTCTTCCACGCCCTTGGCCACGTCGATCACCATCAGCGCCGAGTCCACCGCGGTGAGCACGCGGTAGGTGTCCTCGCCGAAGTCGGCGTGGCCGGGCGTATCGAGCAGGTTGACGATCTTGCCTTCGTACGGGAACTGCATCACCGAGGAGGTAACCGAAATACCGCGTTCTTTCTCCAGCGCCATCCAGTCGGACGTGGCGTGGCGTGCAGCCTTGCGGCCCTTCACTGAGCCGGCCATCTGGATCGCACCGCCGAACAGCAACAGCTTTTCGGTCAGCGTGGTCTTGCCCGCATCAGGGTGGGAAATGATGGCGAACGTACGGCGACGCGCGGCTTCGGTGGCGACTTCGGACATGGCAGGGGGCGCCCGCCCGGGGCGCAGATCAATGAAGTAAGCCGATGATTATCGCCGAAAAAGGGGACGGAGGGGATTAAGACGTGAAAGGCCGCGTTCGGGCCGAATGCGCCTTAATCCCCTCCGTCCCCTTTTTCGAAGTGGAGCTGGCCGCGCGGGGTGACGATGCGCACCGGGATCGACTCGAGCTGGGTACCGCGCTGCCGCTGCACGGCGAAATGCAGGTGCGGGGCGGTGCTGTAGCCGGTGTTGCCGGACAGGCCGATCAGCTGGCCGGCCTGCACCTGCTGGCCTTCACGCACGCGCACGCCCGCGTGTTGCAGGTGCGCGTAGACCGCCATGCTGCCGTCGTCATGCACGATGCGCACATAGTTGGCGCGCTCGCGGTCCCGCTGCGGGTCCAGACCATTGCCGCTGAAGCCCGCCTGCACCCGGGTCACCCGGCCGGCGCGCGCGGCCAGAACCGGCGTGCCTTCGGGCAGGGTGAAGTCCACCGCATGGCGGTTTTCGGCGTCGCGGTGGCTGAAGCGGCCCTGCGGCGCCTGTCCCACGCTGAAGCGGCGGGCATCGAACGGTAACTGGTAGGCAAACGAATCGGCCGCGGGGGCGCCTGACAGGCCCCAGCCGGCGCGCCAGTCGGCGGTGTCTGCCGCCATGGCGGGCCGCGCCCACGCGGACAGCAGGATCAGGCAGCACGGCAGCAGACGGCGCATCGAGGCTCGGCGTGGCAGCAGGAGGGCGGACTGTAGCAGCCCGCGCAGCGGCAGGCGGAAGTTGCGAATGAATCCATCTCTTCATCCGCATGAAGGGATTGACATGACGAAAATACACTGGCATCGTGGCTCCACCATCGAGACCGGCAGAGGGACAGGCCCTTTGAAGCCGGGGCAGCCCGCAGGCGCGAAAGCGTCAGCGTAGGTGCCAAATCCTGCGGGGACCCCGTGTCTACCGGAAGATGGTTCGAGCCGTGCCCTGCAAGGGCAGGACTTGGACGCGAGTCCCGCGAAGGCTCGATGGCCGTTTTCCTTATTGGATGCCGCCATGAGCTTCGCCCCCAGCACCGCCCTCCGCCCCGACTCCTTTGTTCCCGTCAGCGTGCCGGTCGAAGACCGTGTGCATGCCGCACGCGGCGAGTTCGCCGCGGTGCTGGACATGCGCCACGCCGGCCCCCGCCCGATCCGCCTGCGTTACGAATGGGTAGGCCCTGCCGACGCGCCGGTGGTGGTGCTGGCCGGTGGCATTTCCGCCAACCGCCACGTGGCAGCCAATGCCCAGTTCGTCGAAAAGGGCTGGGCCGAAGGCCTGGTCGGCCCGGGGCGGACGCTCGACCCGCAGCTGCTGCGCGTGCTGGCGTTCGATTTCATCGGCGCCGATGGCGCGCTGGACGTGCCGATCGATACCGCCGACCAGGCCGATGCGCTGGCGATCCTGCTGGACCATCTCGGCATCGCGCAGCTGCAGGCCTTCGTCGGTTACTCCTATGGTGCGCTGGTCGCCCAGCAGTTCGGCGTGCGCCACCGCCCGCGCGTGCAGCGGCTGGTGGTGGTCAGCGGTGCGCATCGCGCGCATCCCTATGCAGCGGCATGGCGCGCGCTGCAGCGGCGTGCGGTGGCCCTGGGCCAGCTGCAGTGCAGTGATGAAAACGGCCTGGCGTTGGCACGCCAGTTCGCGATGCTCAGCTACCGCACGCCGGAAGAGTTCAGCGAGCGCTTCGACGCCGCGCCGGAAGTGATCAATGGGCGCGTGCGCGTGGCCGCCGAAGATTACCTGGACGCCGCCGCCGCGCAGTACGTCGCGCGCACGCCGGTCACGGCCTGGCTGCGCCTGTCCGAATCCATCGACCTGCACCGCATCGAGCCGGCGCAGCTGCTGCTGCCGACCGTGGTGGTGGCCGTCGAAGGTGACCGCCTGGTGCCGCTGGCCGACCTGGTCAGCCTGGTCGAAGGGCTGGGCCCGCGCGGCAGCCTGCGCGTGCTGCGCTCGCCCTACGGCCACGACGCCTTCCTGAAAGAAACCGATCGCATCGACGCGATCCTCGCCAACGCCATCCGCATCCCGGGAGAAACCGCATGAGCCACGACAACAACGGCACGCCGTCCTGTAGCCGCACCACTGCCGCAGTGCGCGCCGGCATCGACCGCGATAGCGCCTACGGTGCGGTGACCCCACCGATCGTGCTGTCCTCCAACTTCAGCTTCGACGGCTTCGGCAACAAGCGCCAATACGACTACACCCGCAGCGGCAACCCGACCCGCGACCTGCTGGGCGAGGCGCTGGCCGAGCTGGAAGGCGGCGCGGGCGGCGTGGTCACCGCGACCGGCATGGGCGCGATCAGCCTGGTGCTGCAGGCGCTGCTGGGACCGGAAGACACCCTGGTGGTGCCGCACGATGCCTACGGTGGCAGCTGGCGGCTGTTCAACGCACTGGCAGGCAAAGGCCAGTTCAAGCTGGTCACCGCCGACCTGACCGACCCGCGCTCGCTGGCCCAGGCGCTGGCCGGTTCACCGAAGCTGGTGCTGGTGGAAACCCCGTCCAACCCGCTGCTGCGCATCACCGACCTGCGCTTCGTGATCGATGCCGCGCACAAGGCCGGCGCGCTGGTGGTGGTCGACAACACCTTCCTGTCGCCGGCCCTGCAGCAGCCGCTGGCGTTCGGCGCCGACCTGGTCCTGCATTCCACCACCAAATACATCAACGGCCATAGCGATGTGGTGGGGGGGGCGGTGGTGGCGCGCGATCCGGAACTGGCGCAGCAGCTGACCTGGTGGGCCAATGCGCTGGGCCTGACCGGTTCGCCGTTCGATGCGTTCCTGACCCTGCGCGGCCTGCGCACGCTGGATGCACGCCTGCGCGTGCACCAGGAAAACACCGCGGCGATCGTGCCACTGTTGGCCGCCCATCGCGCGGTGAGCGCGGTGTACTACCCCGGCCTTGCCGACCACCCGGGGCATGCCATCGCCGCACGCCAGCAATCCGGTTTCGGCGCCATGCTGTCCTTCGAACTGGTGAACTGCGACGGCGGCGATCCGCACGCGGCCGTGCGTGCCTTCGTTGATGGCCTGCAGTACTTCACCCTGGCCGAGTCGCTGGGCGGGGTGGAAAGCCTGGTGGCGCATCCGGCGACGATGACCCATGCGGCGATGACCGTGCAGGCACGCCAGGCCGCTGGTATCAGCGAAGGCCTGCTGCGTCTGTCGGTGGGTATCGAATCCGAACGCGACCTGCTGGCCGACCTGGCCGCTGCACTGGACCGGGCGGCGGCCGTGGTCGATGCACAGGCGCGGCAGAAACAGGTCGTGGACGCATGAACGCACAGGTGGTCGAACTGGGCCATGCCGCGCCGCGCCGCCTGGCGCTGCTGGGCACCGGCACCGTGGGCACCGCGTTCGTCGCGCGCTACCAGGCGCTGCAGTCACGCGGGCTCGCCTTGCCGCGCTTTGATTGGCTGGCCAACTCGCGCGCGGTGCTGGCCTGCGACGGTGCGCCGGAACAGCCCCTGCATGCGCTGCGCCGAGCGCCCCGGCTCAGCGACGCAGCCGCACCGTGGAAGCAGGCCGACAGCCTGCACGCCGGTGACGTGGTGGTCGATGCGACGGCCAGTGAAACGGTCGCGGCCGAACACGCGCACTGGTTGGCGCGCGGCGTGCACGTGGTGACCGCCAACAAACTGGGGCAGGGGGCGCATGCGCAGCGCGCCATGCAGATCGCGGCGCACTGTGCCGACAGTGGCGCACGCTATGGCGACAGTGCCACGGTCGGTGCGGGCCTGCCGTTGCTGAGCAGCCTGCGCGCGTTGGTGGAAGGCGGGGATCGCATTCTTCGCATCGAAGGGGTGCTGTCCGGATCGCTGGCCTGGTTGTTCCACCGCTACGACGGCAGCCAGCCGTTCTCGCTGGCGGTCCGCGAAGCGCTCGATGCCGGCTTCACCGAGCCCGACCCGCGGCTCGATCTTTCTGGAGAGGACGTCCGCCGCAAGCTGTTGATACTGGCGCGTGCAAGCGGGCTGGACCTCGCCGATGGACAGGTGCAGGTCGATTCGCTGGTGCCGGCGGCGCTGGCCACGCTGCCGCACGCGCAGGCGCTGGAACAGCTCGCGCAGCTGGATGCGCCACTCCACCAGCGTTGGCTGCGCGCACGCGAAGCGGGCCAGGTGCTGCGCTTCATCGGCTGCGTCGAAGCGGGCGCTGCACGCGTGGGTGTGCAGGCGCTGGCGGCGGAGCATCCGCTCGCGTCAGGTGCGGGCACGGATAACCGTGTCGCGATCCACAGTGATCGATATCGCGATCAGCCTCTTATGATCCAGGGCCCGGGCGCGGGCGCGGAGGTCACGGCGGCGGCATTGCTGGATGACGTGCTGCGCATTGCGAGGAAGGAGACAATCGAGCGCTGCTGAGCCCGCGGTTCTGCCTATGATCGATTTATGGCAGTGATCGAAGAGTTTGCAGTGAACGATTTAGTAATCAGCCCTCTGCGCGTGGCCGTGCTTGAAGTCGATGCGGTGCTTCGCGAAAGGATTCTTGTGCCGCGCCTGCGCGACCATGGCTTCGACGTAGTCGGGCTGGGCACGGCGGCCGCGCTGGAGCACCTGCTGGTGACTCACCGGCCCGACATCATCGTGCTGGATGTCGGGCTGCCGGACGCCGACGGCTTCGAGCTGGCGCAGTCGCTGCGTTCGCGTTTTCCGGCCGTCGGGGTGGTGATGTTGACCGGGCGCCGGAGCCCGCAGGACCAGGTCCGCGGACTGGTGCAGGGCGCCGATGCCTACCTGGTCAAGCCTGCGGAACCGGCGCTGCTGGCGGCCACTCTGCACAGCCTCGCCCGGCGACTGCGTCGGGTCGACGATCCGTCTGCACGCCCCGCTGAGCCGGGTTGGCGACTGGACGGCAACGGCTGGCGGCTGCTGGCACCGTGTGGACAGCCGGTGCAGTTGACGCGCAGCGAGCGCCCGCTGCTGCACTGCCTGATGCAGCACGCCGGCGAAGTGGTCGAGCGCGAGGCGCTGGCCGCGACCCTGACCGCCGATCCGTTCTCCTTCGACATGCATCGGCTGGATTCGCTGATCCACCGCCTGCGGCGCAAGGTCGCGGTGGCAAGCCGGCATCCGTTTCCGCTTTCGGCGGTCCACGGCGCCGGCTACGTGTTCGCGCCCTGACCCGGCTGACCGGAGTAACCGCAACATGCGATGGACCACCGGATGCCGGCTGCCGACGTCCAGCCTGCGTGTGCAAGGGTGTCCAAGCGTGCGGCGGAGACCCGCACGGCAGGGCACCCGGGGAACGGTGAGAAGTGGTGAATATTTGGTGACAACGCGTGCGTGACAGCAATCGCGGCTGAATCGTACGTTGCTCAGCGTCGCTGCGGGGCGCACTCAACGAATGCCCTGTACAGCGTCCCTCTGGACACTCGGGCCACGCTCCAGACCAGTGCATCGCACCGGTCCATAGCGGGACGGGAGTCTGTTGCCCTTCGAATCATGAGGTGCGGGATGAACAAGATTTTCAGTCGTGTGTGGAGTCGCTCGCTGCAGCAGCTGGTGGTGGCATCGGAGCTCGCTACCCAGGCCGGTGGCGCAGGCGCCCGACGTCGTCTCGCCGGATGCGTCGTCGTTGCCGGTGCGCTGCTGTTGCCGGCCGGCTTCGCCTCTGCAACGGAGGACCTGCGCGTGCAACCGGCCGCCACGCCCACCAGCGGCTATGTCGCCGTCGGCGGCAGCGGTGACGGAACGGATGATGCACAGGCGTCCGCCGATGGCGCCGTCGCCGTCGGTGTGCTGGCACGCGCGCAGGCCGCCGATGCCATTGCCGTCGGCAGCCAGGCACGGGCGACCGCTGTGGGCGCCGCCGCGTTCGGCAGCAACGCACGGGCGACGGCCGGGTCGGCCACCGCGGTGGGGCAGAGTGCACGCGCGCTGGCCCAGGGCGCCACGGCGCTGGGGCAGAACGCCACCGTGAGCGCACAGGGTGCTGGCTCGGTGGTGCTTGGCGCGTACGCGCAAGCCGATGCGGCCGATGCCGTGGCGCTGGGCAGCAATGCACTGGCCGACCGCGCCGGAACCGTTTCGGTCGGCCGCCGCGGACAGGAACGCCAGATCACCAACGTCAAGGCCGGCAGCGCGGCAACCGACGCAGTCAACGTGGCGCAGCTGGACGAGGTACGCGCGAAGATGGGCGAGCTCGACTACATCGCGATAGATGGCGACGCCGACCGCAACGACCGCGCCTCGACCAGCGGCAACAAGGCGATCGCGATCGGCTCGCGCGCCACCGCCGATGGCAACGCCAGCACTGCAGTGGGTGCCGAGGCCTGGGTACAGGGAATCGGCAGCGCCGCGTTCGGGCAAGGCGCCAGTGTGATCGGTGATGCCGGCACCGCCATAGGCCAGGGCAGCGTGGCGGCGGGGTTCGGCAATACCGCCGCCGGTGCCGGTGCAACGGCCGAAGGGGACCAGGCTGCAACCGCGCTGGGGGCATTGAGTACGGCAGCCGGGCAGGGCTCTACCGCTGTCGGCGCTCAGGCGCAGGCGTATGGACCTGGCAGCTTCGCCGCAGGCTTCAACGCGGGCACCAACAGCGAAGCGGGTGTGGCCATCGGTGCCAACGCGCGCGCTGCGGGCGGTGACTTCACCGTGGCCGTGGGCGCAGGCACGCAGGCGGTCGGCAACCGCGCCGCTGCGCTGGGTGCCAATGCGCTCGCGCACGGTGAAAAGGCCACGGCGCTGGGCAGCCAGGCCACTGCCGAAGGCAAGGCGGCACTGGCGACCGGCAGCAACGCCGCCGCCTACGGTGCTGAAAGCTTGGCGGTGGGCAGCAACAGCCTGGCCACTGGCGAGCGCGCGGTAGCTGCCGGTGGCAGTGCCTTGGCGACCGGCGATGATTCGCTTGCGCTGGGCGGTGGAGCAAGCGCGCTGGGCGAGCGCGCGATCGCGCAGGGCAGTGGCGCATCCGCCACCGCACAATCGTCGATCGCCCTTGGCGACGGTAGCACCGCAGCCGGCCAGGGCGCGCTGGCGCTGGGTTCGTTGTCCTCGTCCAACGGCTACGCCAGCGTGGCCGTCGGCGGGCTGGCCGAGGCCAATGGCAACAGCTCGGTGGCCGTGGGAACCCAGGCCGTCGCAGACGGACCGGCCAGCATGGCGGTTGGTGTGGGCACCTTGGCCACGGGCGACTTCTCCACAGCGCTTGGCCCGTTCAGCGCGGCGCGCGGCCATGGCAGCGTGGCACTCGGGGCATCCAGCCAGGCCGACGGGTTCCGCGCCATTGCGGCCGGCTACAAGGCAGCCGCACGGGCTGATGGAGCGATGGCCCTGGGTGCGGAATACGTCTGCGACGGTCTCTGCATTGAATCCAACACCGATGCCAGTGGCCGCAACAGCATGGCGCTGGGTGCCTCGGCGCGTGCGTCCGGTAGCGATTCAACGGCCCTGGGGCCGATGAGTGCAGCGTTCGGCCAGAAGGCCGTGGCGTTGGGCTGGCTGGCCGAAGCGCATGGCAACGACAGCATCGCCATCGGCGAGGAAGCGCGCAGCGTGGGCGGCAACAACATTGCGCTGGGCAGCAATGCACAGGCGATCGGCAACGACAACCCGGCGATGGCGTCCAACAACATCGCCATCGGCGCGGACAGTGTGGCCGATTACGCTTATGCCACTGCGCTGGGCAGCAACGCACGCGCCACGGGCCTGGGTTCGATGGCACTGGGCAGGGATGCCAGCGCCGCAGGCTGGAATGGTATCGCGGTGGGTACCCTGGCCGATGCCAGTGAAGCCTTCGGGGTGGCGGTCGGCAACGACAGCCACGCTGGTGCCTACCAGGCAACGGCGGTCGGGGCGACCGCGCGCGCGTCCGGCAGTGCAGCCACGGCGGTGGGCGGCAGCAGCTTCGCCGACGGCTACGGCAGCGTGGCGGTCGGCAAGCTGGCCTACAGCCACGGTCAATACGCCACCGCGCTGGGTACGATGTCCATCGCCTACGCCGACCGCAGCGTGGCCATCGGCGCGTCGTGGGTGCAGGAGCAGGCCACCGACAGCGTCGCGCTCGGCCATGGTTCGCTGGCCACCCGCGCCAACGCCGTGTCGGTCGGCGCCTCCGAGGAGTGGTGGGATGCGATGGGCGAACGCCACGGCGTGATCCAGCGCCAGATCACCGACGTGGCTGACGGCACCCAGGACCACGATGCAGTGAACCTGGCCCAGCTCAAGCGTGTCGAAGCCAAGGCCGGCAACGGTCGCTTCGTAGCCGTGGACGGTGCCGATGACGGCAGTGACGACCCCTTCGCCAGCGGTGAAGGCGCAACGGCGGTGGGACCGCAGGCACTGGCGCTCGGCGACGGCGCCATTGGCTTGGGCGGCGCCAGCAGCGCAATCGGAACCAACGCAACGGCGATCGGCCAAGGTTCCGCGGCGACCGGAGATTTCAATACAGCCGTCGGCGGAACTTATCTCGGGCTGGTCGATGGCGTGCAGGTGCAACGGACGACGCTGGCGGCCGCACCGGGCGCCAGTGCATTTGGTGCGGGCGCCCAGGCGACCGGCGTCAACTCGCTGGCAGTGGGTGCCGCCGCTACTGCGGTCGAGCAGGCGACGGCACTGGGCTTCGGGGCGTCGGCCAGTGACGCCTACGGCGTTGCCGTGGGAGCCTACAGCCATGCCGGATCCGAAGGCACCGCCGTAGGTTACGGTGCGAAAGCGCTGATGCATGGCTCCACAGCCGTAGGGTGGAACGCAGAGGCTACGGGGTTGTACTCCGCCGCCTACGGCATCGGAGCTCGGGCAACGGAATGGAGCGGGTTGGCGATCGGCTCGTTTGCCGACGCACTGGGCAGTGGCAGCGTCGCCATTGGTGAATTCGCGCAGGGCACTGCCACCAACGCCGTGGCGATCGCGCCCGGTGCCAGATCCAGCGGCTGGCAGTCGGTAGCGCTGGGCGCGTCAGCGGTGGCGGAGGCGAGTGATTCGGTAGCTATCGGTTCGTCCAGTCGCGCTGATCGTGGAAGGTCGGTGTCGGTCGGCAGCGCCGGGGCCGAGCGCCAGATCGTCAACGTCGCCGATGGCACGGAAGCGACCGACGCGGTCAACAAGCGGCAGATGGACAGCGCCATTGCCGATCTCGGAGACGGGCTGGGGGATCTCGGTGCCACTGCGGTCCGCTACGAGGACAAGGACAAGGCCCGGATCACGCTGGGCGGGGAGCAGGGCACGTCGATCAGCAACCTGCGCGCAGGCGTGGCTGCCACTGATGCGGTCAACGTCAACCAGCACACCGACGTGGTGCGCGCCTTGGGCGGCGGTGCGGCGCTGGGCGGCGACGGCATGCTGATCGGGCCGGTGTATACGGTCCAGGGTGCCCGCTTCGGCAACGTCGGCGGTGCGGTCAGCGCACTGGATGGCGCGGTGAGCGCGCTCGGCAACCGCGTGGGCGCGCTGGAATCGGGCGCCCCTGCAACGCCGGGTCCTGGCCCAGGAGACGGTGGCACTCCGCCGGTCGGTCCATTGCCCGGCGACGGCGGTGGTGAAGCGGCCCCCGGGCTGGTCACTGCAGGCAGCGGCAAGGGCTCGGTTGCAATAGGCGAAGGCGCGGTCGCGGATGAGGCGAACGTGGTGTCGGTCGGCAGTGCAGGAAATGCCCGCCGCATCTCCAATGTCGGTACGGGCACGGCCGCGACCGATGCGGCCAACCTCGGTCAGATGCAGGCCGGCGATGCACAGACGCTCGCATCGGCACGCACGTATACCGATTCGCGCTTCAAGGAAATGGACGACCGCTTCGTCGACCTGTCGCAGCGCGTGGACCAGCGCCTGCACCAGCAGGACCGGCGCATCGATCGCCAGGGTGCGATGAGCAGCGCCATGATGAACATGGCGATCAACGCGTCGGGCAGCCGCAGCCCACGGGGTCGCGTGGCCGTGGGCGCGGGCTGGCAGAACGGTGAGCAGGCCCTTTCGGTCGGCTATGGCAAGCAGGTCGGCGAGCGCGCCAGCTTCAGCCTGGGCGGTGCGTTCAGTGGCAGCGACCGTTCCGCCGGCATCGGTTTCGGCATCGATCTGTGAACCCCCGGGGCCGCTCTCATCGGAGCGGCCTTCTTCCTGATGTGTCCTTCTGGAGAAACACGCATGCGTCAACGCTTCACTCCCCAGGCCAGTCTTCTGGCCCTCGCCATCTCGCTCGGCAGCGTGCCGATGCTGGCCCACGCCGCCGACATTGCCGTGGCGCGCAGCGTGGTCCCGCTGCGGCAGCTCCCCGCAGAACCCGCGGTTGCACCGGTGCAACGCTTCATCATCAAGTACAAGCCGGCCAGTGCGCCGGCGCGTGACCGCAGCCGCGTGCAGTCCAGCCTGAGTGCTGCCGCCGCGCGCAGCGCCGGCACGCAGGCTGCGCGCGCAGCGCTGGGCCTGAAGGCGCTGCGTCGCGGCGCCACCGGTGCGGAAATCGTGGCGGCATCGCGTCCGCTCGACCAGGCCGAAGCGCAGGCAGTGCTGCAGCAGCTTCGCCAGGATCCAGATGTGCAGTACGCTCAGCTGGATTCACGCAAGTACGCGTTGGATTTCATGCCGAACGATCCGCAGCTGCCGATCTACCAGTGGGACCTGCTTAACACGGTGGGCGGCATCGCCGGGCCACAGGCCTGGGACCACAGCACCGGCGAAGGCGTGGTGGTGGCGGTGCTGGATACGGGCTCCACGCCGCATGTGGACCTGAAGGACAACCTGGTTGCCGGCTATGATTTCATTTCCTGGTACGGCCAATCGCCTGATCAGCCCGATATCGCCGGCGATGGCGACGGGCGCGATCCCGATGCCACCGATACCGGTGACTGGACCGACGCTTCCATGCCCTGGTGCGGTGGCAGCGCCGACAGCAGCTGGCACGGCACCCATGTGGCCGGCACCGTAGCGGCGATGACCAACAACGGGCTTGGCGTGGCGGGAACCGCGTGGGGGGCGAAGGTGCAGCCGGTGCGCGTGCTGGGCCATTGCGGTGGCCTGACCTCCGATATCGCCGATGCGATTGTCTGGGCCGCGGGCGGCAGCATCGACGGGGTCCCGGTCAATCCGACCCCGGCCGATGTGATCAACATGAGCCTGGGCGGAGGTGGCGCCTGCTCGCAGGACCCGGCCACGCAGGAGGCGATCGACTTCGCCGTGTCGCGTGGCACCACGGTGGTGGTCGCGGCGGGCAACAACAACGCCGATGCCTCGCAGTTCAGTCCTGCAAGCTGCGACAACGTCATCACCGTGGGCGCCACCGGCGTGGGCGGCACGATCGCCAGCTACACCAACTACGGCCCACGCGTGGACCTGGCCGCTCCGGGTGGCGATCCGGACAGTGGCGCCGGGATATCACGAGGCTATGTCTGGTCCACCGGCAATGATGGCGCGACGGTGGCAGGCCGGGACATCATCGTCGGCATGGTGGGCACCTCGATGGCATCGCCGCATGTGGCGGGCATCGTGGCGCTGATGCAGTCGGCGGCGGTGGCTGCGGGCAAGGATGCGTTGACGCCTGCGAAGGTGCGCGAGCTGTTGGTGGAGTCGGTGCGTCCGTTCCCGGTGCAGCCGCCGGCCAACCGCTCCATTGGTGCGGGGCTTGCCGATGCCGGCCGTGCGGTGCAGCTGGCACTGGGCAATACGCTGCCGGAGCCGCCGGTACCTGAACTGCAGAGTGGCGTGTTGCTGCAGGGGCTGGGCGGTGGCGAGGCGCAGTCGTTGCTGTACCGGGTCGAGGTGCCTGCCGGCACGCGCAGCCTCAACCTGCGCAGCCTCGGCGGCCGCGGCGATGTCAGTCTGTATGCCGCGCCCGGCGCCCCCCCTTCGGTGGAAGATGCGGCGTACCGCTCCCGCCGTGCCGGCACTGCCGAAGCGATCGTGGTGGCCAGTCCGCAGCCGGGCACCTGGTACCTGCGGGTGGTAGGCGAGGCGACCTTCAATGGCGTCAGCGTGCTGGCCCTGGCGCGCTGACCCTGCGTCGCATCCGCGAAAGCATCAGGGGCCGCCCTCGGCGGCCCCTGATGCCGCTCAGAGGCGTGCAGCAAGAAAGCGCAGCAGTGCGCTGTTGAACGCTGCCGGGTCCTGCACCTGCGGCGAATGTCCCAGCGTGGCGAACTCCACCAGCTGCGCTGCCGGGATGGCCGCGGCCGCGGCCTTGCCCAACGCAGGGTAGTCGCCCAGCGTTGCCTTCACCGCAGGCGGTGCCAGGTCGCGGCCGATGGCGGTGCGGTCGGTCTGGCCGATGAACAACGTGGTCGGCACCGTGATGTTCTTCAGTTCGTAGACCACCGGCTGGTTGAACACCATGTCCGAGGTCAGCGCCTGGCTCCACGCCACTGCCTCCTTGCCCGGCCCGGTATACATGCCGGCCTGCATCCGCGCCCACTGCTCGAACTGCGGCTTCCAGTCGCCGTTGTAGTACACATCCAGCTGGTACTTCCTGATCGATTCGAAACTGGTTTTCAGTTCGTTCGCATACCAGGCATCGACGCTTCGCCATGGCACCCCGAGTGCCTTCCAGTCTTCCAGGCCGATCGGATTGACCAGTGACAACGACTGCGTGGCATCCGGGTAGATCAGCGCATAGCGCGCTGCCAGCATGCCGCCCATCGAATGACCGACGATGTGCGCGCGCTGCACGCCCAGCGCCTGCAGCAGCGCATGCGTGTTGGCTGCGAGCTGTCCGAACGAATACTGGTAGCCCTGTGGCTTGCTGGACTTGCAGAAGCCCACCTGGTCCGGCGCGATCACCCGATAGCCGGCATCGAGCAGCGGCTGGAAGCTTTCCTTCCAGGTTGCCGCGCAGAAGTTCTTGCCGTGCAGCAGGACCACGGTGCCGATCGGCGTACGCGAGGGTGACAGATCCAGATAGGCCATTTCCAGCGCCTGGCGCTGCGATTGCAACGCGAAGGTCTTTACCGGATGGGGATAGTCGAAGCCTTCCAGGCGTGCGCCGTAGCTGTCAGCGGCGAGCGCGGTGAAGGGAAGGCAGGCAAGCAGGGAGACGGCCAACAGGCGCATGGGGGGCTCCGGGGGGAAAGCCTGAGGTTACCCCGAAAAGCGTGACGACCAACGGTCGTCACGCACCTCAAGCGGTGGTCGTCAGCCACCTGCAGCGGCGGCCGTCACCTACCGTCAGCGACGGTGTTCAGCGAGCTCAGCACTCGATGACGTTGACCGCCAGCCCGCCGCGGCTGGTTTCCTTGTACTTGTCCTGCATGTCGCGGCCGGTGTCGCGCATGGTCTTGATGACCTTGTCCAGCGATACCTTGTGCTTGCCGTCGCCGCGCATCGCCATCCGCGATGCATTGATCGCCTTCACCGCGCCCATCGCGTTGCGTTCGATGCAGGGAATCTGCACCAGGCCGCCGATCGGATCGCAGGTCAGGCCAAGGTTGTGTTCCATGCCGATCTCGGCTGCATTCTCGATCTGGCTGGGGTTGCCGCCGAGCGCGGCGACCAGGCCACCGGCGGCCATCGAGCAGGCCACGCCCACCTCGCCCTGGCAGCCGACTTCGGCACCGGAAATCGAGGCGTTTTCCTTGTACAGGATGCCGATCGCTGCCGAGGTCAGCAGGAAGTCGAAGATCCGCTGTTCGTTCGCGCCCGGACAGAAACGGTCGAAGTAGTGCAGCACCGCCGGCAGCACACCGGCCGCGCCGTTGGTCGGGGCGGTCACCACGCGGCCGCCGGCAGCGTTCTCTTCGTTCACCGCCAGCGCGTACAGGTTGACCCAGTCCAGCGTGGTCAGCGGGTCGCGCATTGCGGCTTCCGGCTTGGACGACAGTTCGCGATGCAGCGCCGGCGCGCGGCGGCCCACCTTCAACCCGCCGGGCAGCACGCCTTCCTGGCGGATGCCGCGGGCCACGCAGGCCTGCATCGCTTCCCAGATCTCACGCAGCTGGGCGCGGATATCGTCTTCGCTGCGCCAGGATTTTTCGTTCTCGAACATCAACTGGGCAATGCTCAGGCCGCTGCGCGCGGTCTGCGCCAGCAGCTCATCGCCACTCTTGAACGGATACGGCAGCGGGGTCTCGTCGGGCACGATGCGGTCGTCCGCCGCGTCATCCTGGTTGACCACGAAGCCGCCGCCGACCGAGTAGTAGTCGCGCGTGGCGATCAGCTCATCGTTGGCGCCGTAGGCGGTGAAGCGCATGCCGTTGGTGTGGTAGGGCAGCTTCTGGCGCTTGTTCAGGCCCAGGTCGCGTTTTTCGTCGAAGCTGATCTCGTGCTGGCCCATCAGGTTGATGCGCTTGCTGGCACGGATGCGTTCCAGCGTCGCCGGGATGATGTCCGGGTCGATCAGGTTCGGTCGCTGGCCTTCCAGCCCCAGCAGGACCGCCTTGTCGGTGCCGTGCCCGCGACCGGTCAGCGCCAGCGACCCGTAGACGTCGGCGCGGATGCGCACCACGTCCTGCAGCCGGCCGGGGTCCAGCAGCCAGCGGTGCACGAAGCGCTCGGCGGCCTTCATCGGGCCGACGGTGTGCGAGGAACTCGGGCCAATGCCGATCTTGAAGACGTCGAACGTGCTGACTGCCATGGATGCCGCGCTGCGGGTACCGGGAAAGCCGCTATTCTAGCGGTTGCCGCAGCCCATCCTTGGCTGCGCCGCAGCAAAGCCGGTCACTGGAGCCCTGCCTGTGTTCATCCTGTACCAGCGCGACGACTGCCAACTGTGCGACGAGGCGCTGGCGGTGCTCGCCCAGGCGTATTTTCCTGCCTTCGATTCGCTGTTCATCGATGACCAGCCGGGGCTTGAACGGCGCTACGGTTCCCGCGTCCCCGTGTTGCGCGATGCCGGGTCGGACCGCGAACTGGACTGGCCGTTCCACGCCGCTGACGTGCAGGCCTGGCTGGCGGAAGACAGGTAGTGCCGGCCGCTGGCCGGCACCTCCCATGCCTGTCGATCACTTCGCCTTGAAGGTCACCACGGTGCTGATTGCCGTTTCATCCGGGATCGTCTTGGTATCGGCCCAGTCGCCACCGCCGACGCCGAAGTCCAGCCGCTTCACCGTTGCCTTGCCCTTCAGCACCGGCTGTGCGCCCGGGGTCCAGGTGAAGGTGAGGGTGACCGGCTTGCTGACGCCACGCAGTTCGAGCGTGCCGTCTGCGGCGAACTGATCATTGCCAAGCGCGCGGAACCCCTTGGCGGTGTAACGCGCGGTGGCGAACTTGCCGACATCGAAGAAGTCCGCGCCCTGCAGGGTGGAGTCGCGGTCACTGTTGCCGCTGCGGGCACCGGCCAACGGAATCGCCACGTCCAGCGAACCCGCCGCCGGATTGGCCGGGTCGAAACTGAGCTGGGTGGAGAAGCCGGGGAAGGTGCCGGCGAAGACTTCGCCGTCGTACTTGGTGGCGAAGGCCAGGTTGGATCCCGGCGCGCCGGCCGCCTGGACGTAGTCGGCGGACATCGCCGGCGAGGCCGCCAGCAGGCCGGCCAGGGCCGCAGCGACGGCGGACGGGGTGCTCAGTTTGATGCTCATCGAATCAATCCTTCTGGGAAGAGGCGAGCCAGCCGCGCGGCAGCATGCGCACCAGCGTGGCATCGCGTTGGAAAAAGTGGTGGTAGAGCGCGGCGCCAGCATGCGCCAGCACCACCGCGATCAACAGCCAGAAACCGTACTCATGGATGGCATGCGACACGGCGACCGTCTGCGGATCCGGTGCCACCAGCTTGGGCACGTCGACCAGCCCGAACCAGCGGAACGGGCGCAGGCCACTGGCCGAGTCGTATATCCAGCCGGACAGCGGAATGGCGAACATCAGCACGTACAGCAGCCCGTGCGTCGCACTGGCAACGCGTTCCTGCCAACTCGGCGTGCCCGGCACCGCCGGGGGCGCACCGGCATACAGGCGCCAGCCCAGCCGCAGGGCCACCAGCGCCAGGACGCTGATGCCCAGGGATTTGTGCGCGGTGTACACCCAGAAATATTTCGGCGTCTTCGGCAGTTCGCCCATGGTCAATCCCACCACCCCCAGGGTCAGGATCAGGATGGCGATCAGCCAGTGCAGGGACTGGCTCACGCCTCCCCAGCGTTGTGCATTGGGACGGGTCATGGCGTGCTCCTGGCAGGCGGTTCGGGCGCAACAGGGGCCGCCGGCGAGGCGGCAGGCGGTTCGTCATCAGCGCCGTTGCGGTCGCGGACCGCCTCGGCTTCGATACGCAGCTGCACGCTGTCGCCGATCATGCTGGACCACGCGGTAAGGCCGAAGTCATGGCGGCTCAAGGTGGTCGTCGCGGAAAAACCGGCGGTGCGGCGGAACGGTGGCAGCGGATGCCGCTTGAGGGCGTTAAGCGTCACCTCCAGCACCACCTCGCGGGTGACCCCGCGCAGGGTCAGCCCACCGATGACGCGTGCGTGCGTGTCATCAATCGGTTCCACCCGGGTAGACACGAAGCGTGCTTCGGGGAAGCGTTCGCCGTCGAGCAGGTTGCGCGCCAGCGTGGCCTGGTTCCACTTCGCATCGCCCAGGTCCAGGCGGGTGATCGGCACGCGTACGTCCAGCCGCGAGGCGGCCCAGTTGGACGGGTCGAAATACAGCTCGCCCTCGCTGCCCGATACGGTGCCCAGTGCATGGGAGAAGCCGGCGTGTTCAATGGCGAACAGCACCCGTGTATGCACCGGGTCGAGGCGGTACAGCGGCGTGGCGGCCAGTCCCATGCAGGGCAGGGCGGACAGCAGCAAGGCGACGGTGAGACGTTGCAGCACGCGGTGGGCTCCTGCAGGGGGACGTGACGATCATACGCACGGCACCGGCTTCGCGAGCAGCCACATGGCTGCAACAGTTCATGGTGCCGATGACGCCTTGGCTGTCAGGGCGTGTCGGCAACGACAGCGGCAGCCTCCGCCTCGACGGACGCCTCGTCAAGGCTGTGTGACAATCGCCGGCATCCAAGGGGAAGCGATGGTCAGGCACATGCATCATGGACGGGCATTGGGATGGCTGCTGGCAATGGCCAGCACCGTGCTGGCCGGGCTGCTGCCCGGCCCGGCAATGGCCGCCACGCAGGACGCCGCCGAAACGCCCCGGCTGCGGCGCCTGGGCACCGCCGAAGGCCTGCCTTCGCGCATGGTGACCGCGCTGGCGCAGGATCGCCAGGGCTACCTGTGGGCCGCGACCGACGGTGGGCTGGCGCGTTACGACGGCGTGTCGCTGCGCAGCTGGCGGCATGACCCGCAGGTGGAAGGCAGCCTGCCCGGCAACGAGATTGAAACGTTGCTGGTGGATGCGCAGGACCGGCTGTGGCTGGGCATCAACGGCGTGGGCCTGGTGCGCATGGGACCGGCCCGTGATGCCTTCGAGTCGATCAACGATCTCAACGAAACCTGCCAGGGACAGTTCTGGACGCTGGCCGATCACGACAAATCGTTGTGGATCGGCACCAGCGCGTACGGGCTGTGCCGGCGCGACGAAGCCGGAAACGTGCAGGTGTTCCGCCATGATCCGGCCAATCCGCGCAGCATCCCGAGCGATACGATCTATTCCAGCCTGGTGGACGAACGCGGACGCTTGTGGATCGGCACCGAGCAGGGCGTCGCGCGCTGGGACGGAACCGGCTTCGAGCGGGTTGGCGTGGCCACCCTGGGCACGACGGCGGTGCTGCGGCTGAGCCGCGATGCCGGCGGCAGTGTCTGGGTGGGGACCCAGGCGGAGGGCATGTTCGGCATCGATGCCGACGACCGGGTACATCGTCCGCAGTGGTCACAAGGGGGGACGCTGCGCTCTTCGATGGTCCTGCATGATCGCCAGGGCGGCTACTGGGTCGGCGGATCGGAGGGGCTGCTGCGTGGCGATGAAAAGCAGCTGCGGCGGCTCGAAGGCGACCGCGGCAGTGGCTTCCTGACCGCACACAGTGGCGTGCTTGACCTGCTGCAGGATCACGAAGGCGGCATCTGGATCGCGCTGCTCACCCAGGGCCTGGCCTATCTGCCGCCGGACTGGAAGCGCTTTTCGACGTGGTACCAGCTGGATGGCAAGCCACTGGACAGCCAATACCTGCTCAGCGCCGCCAGTGATGGCACCGACTTCTACATCGGCGCGGCGCATGGCGTGTACCGACTGGATGGAAAAGGCACGCTGTCGCTGCTGGTCAGCGATGAAACCATCGGCAGCGGCGCCATCTGGTCGCTGCTGCCACGTGCCGACGGCAACGTGTGGCTGGGGCGTGCCGGGCGCATCACGGTGTACGACCCCCGCCGGGGTACCCATCGTGACTGGTTGATCCACGGCGGTGCGGACCTGCGCCAACGCATCGACCTGATGCGCGCCGCGCCGGATGGAACGGTGTGGTTGTCGGTGATGAACCATGGCCTGCAGCAGCGTGCCGGTGATGGACGCGTGCTGCGCGAAGTGCTGGCCGCCGACCTGCCCGGGCGCAGTGAAGCGCCGGTTGAACAGATCCGCTTCGACGCCCGTGGCCAGCCATGGATCGTCGGCGACATGGGCGTGCTGCGCTTCCAGGACGACACCTTCATCGCCGTGCCGGGGGTGTCACGTGGGCCGATCTTCGACATCGCCTGGATGACCTCGACCAGCCTGTGGCTGGCACGCCAGGGTGCCTTTGAACGTTATGACTGGGATGGCCTGGGCCTGACCCTGCGCGAGCAGGTCGCGGCAGATGAAGGCGTGCCTCCGGTTTCAATCGGCGGCCTGGTGCCTGGCGCGGACGGGCAGCTGTGGGCCACCAGTCCGCGCGGCCTGATGCGCTGGGATCCGCAGAGCCGGCAACTGCGGCTGTACACCGAACGTGATGGACTGCCGGATGCCGAGTTCACCGGTCGTCCCCCCGCCCAGGACGCGGCAGGGCGCGTGCTGGCGGTGTCGCAGACCGGCCTGGTGGGCTTCGACCCCGGCGTGCGCGATGCCGCACTGCCGCCATCGCAGCTGGTGCTCGGCGCGCTGCGGGTGCGCCGCGACGACGGCGAAGGCTGGCAGGAGTTGCCGCTCGGGGCCCCGGTGGTGCTGGGGCCGGATGATCGCGACCTGCAGATCAACGCACGCCTGCTGTCCTTTGCCAATCCGCTGAGCAACGCCTACCGCTTCCGCGTGGAGGGATACGACCTGAACTGGGTGCCGGCGGTGGACGGCGAACGCACCTTGTCGCGGCTGCCGGCAGGCCGCTACGGCATTGAAGTCCAGGCACGCCGCGCCGGTGGTGAGTGGACCGCCGCCCCCGACCTGCACGTGCAGGTGCTGCCGCCGTGGTGGCGCAGCGGCGTTGCGCTGTCGCTGTATGCGGTGAGCGGCGTGGCGCTGCTGGCGGCACTGGGCGGTTACGTGCGGCTGCGGCTGCGGCGTCGCCAGCAATGGCAGCTGAGCCTGCACAAGCAGCACCTGGCCGAGCAGGCATCGCAGGCCAAGAGTCATTTCCTGGCCACGCTGGGCCATGAGGTGCGCACCCCGATGACCGGCGTGCTGGGCATGAGCGAACTGTTGCTGGATTCGGCGCTGGATGAGCAGCAGCGCGGCTACGCCGGCGCCATCCACCAGGCCGGCACCCACCTGCTGCGACTGGTCAACGATGCGCTGGACCTGGCGCGCATCGAGGCCGGCCGGCTGGAACTGGACATCCGGCCGTTCGACCTCGGTGCGCTGCTGGACGAAGTCCAGGGATTGATGGAACCGTTGGCGCGGCAGCGCGGGCTCGACTTCCAGCGCCGGGTCGGCATGCCCGGCTACGTGTCGGCCAGCGGCGATGAGATGCGCGTGCGGCAGATCCTGATGAACCTGTTGGGCAACGCCATCAAGTTCACCGAACGTGGCGGGGTGCGCCTGGAAGCCCACCCCTGCGAGGGCGGGGTCGGGCTCGCCTTCGAGGTCATCGATACTGGTCCGGGCATCAGTGCCGAGCAGCAGGCGCGGCTGTTCGAGCGCTTCGAACAGGCCGAGGGACCCCGCACCGCCTCGCGCTTCGGTGGCTCCGGGCTGGGGCTGGCGATCTGCCAGGAACTCGCCGTGGCCATGGGCGGGCGCATCGGCGTGCAGAGCCGTCCGGGCCACGGGGCGTGTTTCCGGGTGGAACTGCCGCTGCCGTGGCAGCAGGAGGCTGGGCCGCCTGCGCCCGGCGCCGATTCGCTTTCATTGGAGCTGCCCGGCCTGGCGATCCTGCTGGTGGAAGATGATCCGACCGTGGCCCGGGTCATCGTCGGCCTGCTGTCGGCGCGCGGCCACCGCGTGGTCCATGTGCTGCACGGGCTGGCGGCGTTGGCCGAAGTGACCACCTCCTCCTTCGATGTCGGACTGCTGGACCTGGACCTGCCTGCGCTGGACGGCCTGGCCCTGGCGCGGCAACTGCGCGCCCTCGCGCATGACTTCCCGCTGGTGGCGGTGACCGCCCGTTCCGACGCCTATGCGGAAGCGGAAGTGCTGGCAGCAGGATTCGACGGATTCCTGCGCAAGCCGGTGACCGGCGACATGCTGGTCGGTGCCATTGCGCGCGCGCGCCAGCGCCGTCCATGGCCGTGAATCCTGCCGTGGCAGCGGATTGCCCGCGGCGCGCCCCGCGCGAAGGGCAGGCCTTCGGTTTACCATGCCGGGACGGCGATGTGCTGTCGCATCCACCGCTGCGTTGAACGCGCGGTCTGGCAGGTGAGGGACGGCAATGCGGAGATGGCAAGGGTGATGGGGCGTGGGAATGTAATCGCGTTGTTGCTGTCGGCCTGGCTGCTGTGCGTGCCAGCGCACGTGCTGGCGCAGCCGGTGCCGCCCACGCCACGCCAGCTGACCGTGTTCGATGGGCTGCCTTCCAACACCGTCAACCGGATGGCCGAAGATCGCCTGGGCTATCTCTGGATCGCCACCAACGACGGGCTGGCGCGCTTCGACGGCCGCAGCTATCGCATCTGGCGCGCTGAGGATGGCCTGCGTGACAACCGCATCTGGACGGTGCTGGCCGACGCGCGCAACCAGTTGTGGATCGGCACGGAAAACGCCGGGCTGGTGCGGCTGTCCGCCGACCGCCGGCAGATGCGTTTCTATGACCGCGCCAGCCAGCCCCTGCTGGCCAGCAACACGGTGTGGAGCGTCGCCTCCACCCCCGATGGTGCGATCTGGTTCGGCACCTATGAGGGCGGCCTGTACCGCCTGGATGCGCAGGACCGGTTGCAGCGCTTCCTGCCCGAGCCGGGCAACCCGCGCAGCCTGCCGTCCAACAGCGTACCGTTCCTGGCCACGCTGCCCGATGGCACGCTGTGGGTCGGCACCAAGCGCGGACTGGCGCGCTGGACCGGCAGCGATTTCGAACGCATGCCGGATGCGCTGCCCGCCGATGCGGTGATCAACGGAATGACCGCCGACGCCGATGGCAGCTTGTGGATCAACACGCTCGGCAGTGTCATCGTGCGGCGCGCCGACGGGCGCTTCGAACCTGCGCCCTGGCCGGTACCGGCCGGGGACCAGGTGCTCGGCGTGATGCTGCATGACGAGCAGGGCGGCTACTGGCTGGACACCCGTTCCGGACTGGGCCGGGGGGTGGAAGGGCATTACCAGCAGGTGCCGCTGTACAGCGCGCTCGCGCGGGGGCGGGTACGCCCGAACTGGAGCGGCGCTTTCCAGGATCGCGAAGGCGGCATCTGGCTGGCCAGCACCAATGCCGGGCTGTGGCACCTGCTGCCGCGCTGGTGGCAGTTTTCGGTGCTCGCCCGGCTGGAAGACGAGCCTTCGTCACTGCGCAATGCCTTCGTGCTGGGCACCGCGGCGTCGCGCGATGGGGGCGTGTGGACGGTGGGCGGCCACGGCGCGCTGGACAAGCTGGACCCGGCCACCGGGAAAGTGCAGCAGCACCTGACCTGGGTCAACGGCAACCATTGGTTGTTGTCGGTGGCCGAGGATGCCCGCGGGCGGGTCTGGATCGGATCGATGGATGCGCTGCTGCGCTACGACCCGGCCAGTCGCCAACTGCTGCGTTGGGGCACCGGGGTCGGCCGGGATGCGGTGATGGAGGGCAACGTCCAGGACATCGCCGTGTGCGGCGACCAGGTCTGGACGATGTCGCCGCCCGGCGTGCAGGCGCGTGACCTGGACGGGCACCTGCTGCATGACGTACCGCTTGGGCAGGGTGGGCTGCAGTCGGGCCAGCTCGCGACCAGCCTGGAATGCGGTCCGCGCGGCCTGCCCTGGCTGACCAGCAGCGCCGGCGTGCAGGAATGGGATGCGCAGGGGGCGCGTTTCGTGCAGGTCGATGGCGGTCCTTCCGGGGCCGTGCATGCGATGGTGCTGGCGGCCGACGACCAGGTCTGGCTGTCGCAGGATGGTCGCCTGGTGCAGCACCGGTGGAACGGCAATGCGCTGCAGCGGCACCGCGCGATCGGCGCGGTGCAGGGCTATCCGGCGCTGGCCGCCAACGGGCTGGCGGTGGGGGCCGACGGCATCGTCTGGGCCAGCAGCCCGCGCGGCATGCTGCGGGTGGACCCGCGCGCGCCGAGCGTGCGGCTCTATGGGGTGCATGACGGCCTGCCCAGCCAGGAGTTCCGTGAAAACACGCTGGTGACCGCGGCCGGTGGACAGCTGCTGGCAGGCACGCCGGCCGGGCTGGTGGTGTTCGATCCGCTGAAGGTGGGGCCGCCCACGCGGCAGGCGCCGCTGGTGATCGAGCGGGTCGAGGTCAGTCGCGGCGACAAGGTGGTCGAGCTGACCCACGATGCAGCCGTGACCATCGAAGACGGTGACCGTGACCTGCACATCGTGGCGCGGCTGCTGTCCTTCAGTGATGCGGCCTCGAATGTCTATCGCTTCCGGCTGGCGGGCTATGACCCGGACTGGGTGGATGGCGGGGCAGGCGGGGAGCGGGTGTTCTCGGCGCTGCCGCCGGGGCGTTACGCACTGGAAGTGCAGGCACGCTCCGCCGACCACGTCTGGTCGCGGGTGCAGACGCTTGAATTCCAGGTGCTGCCACCGTGGTGGCGCAGCGTTACCGGCGTGCTGGTGCTGGCCGCCGCGTCGCTGCTGCTGCTGAGCGGTTTTGCCTGGTTGTACCGGCGGCGGCTGCACCGGCGGCATGACTACCAGATGGCCGTGCACAAGCAGGAAGTGGCCGAGCAGGCATCGGCGGCCAAGACCCGCTTCCTGGCCAATCTGGGACACGAGGTGCGCACGCCGATGACCGGCGTGCTGGGCATGACCGAACTGCTGCTGTCATCGCCGCTGGACACGCGCCAGCGCAGCCAGGCCGAATCGATCCGAAGCGCGGGCGAGCACTTGCTGCTGCTGGTCAACGATGCGCTGGACCTGGCGCGGATCGAATCGGGCCGGCTGGAACTGCAGTCGCAGAGCATTGACCTGCACGCGCTGCTTGCCGAAGTGCAGGCGCTGACCGCGCCGCTGGCGCGGCAGAAAGCGGTGCAGTTCACGTTGTACAACGAGCTGGATCCGGGCCTGGCCGCCGAAGGGGATCCGCTGCGGGTCCGGCAGATCCTGCTGAACCTGCTCGGCAATGCGGTGAAGTTCACCCAGCGCGGCTCCATCACCCTGCTGGCGCGCGCCGAAAACCCGTCCAGCGGACTCTGCTTCGAGGTCGCCGACACCGGGCCCGGCATCAGCCACGAACTGCAGAAACGCCTGTTCCGGCGCTTCGAACAGGCCGAGGGGGCGCGTACCGCGGCCCAGTACGGCGGCAGTGGGCTGGGGCTGGCGATCAGCCGCGAACTGGCGTTGGCGATGGGCGGCGACATCAGCGTGGAAAGCCAGTTGGGCCGCGGCACGCGGTTCCGCGTCGACCTGCCGCTGCCGCTGCACGCGCTGGACGTCAGTGGTGCGCCCGCCACGCAGCTGCGCCCGGCGCCGGCGCTTCCGCTGCGCATCCTGCTGGTGGAAGACGATCCGACCGTCGCCGAGGTGGTCGGCGGGCTGCTGCGCGCGCGCGGGCACGAGGTGGTGCATGCCGAGCACGCGCTGGCCGCCCTGCGCGAGATGGCCGGTGAACGCTTCGACATCGGCCTGCTCGACCTGGACCTGCCCGGCCTGAGTGGCTTCGACCTGGCCCTGCACCTGCGCAACCAAGGCCATGTGCTGCCCTTGCTGGCGGTGACCGCGCGCACCGATGCCGACCTGGCCGAGCGCGTCGGCGCTGCGGACATGCAGGGCTTCCTGCGCAAGCCGGTGACCGGCGACCTGCTGGCCGAGGCGATCGCCCGGGCGATGTCCCGATAGCGCCGGGCGCGGGGCCGATCGCGGTCGGCAGCTGCGCTATTCGGCGACTTCCTCGATCTGCTTCGGGTCCGGGCCGGTGTCGGGCAGCTGCCAGAAGATCAGCGTGGAGGTCAGCGTGATCGCGCCCACGCACAGGAACGTGGCATGCAGGGCCGCGGTGGCGCCGTGTGATTCCAGCGGCGCGAAGGCCGCCAGCAGGCTGCCGGCGGCGGCGGCGCCGAAGCCTGCCGCCAGCATCATCACCATCGACAGCAGGCTGTTGCCGGAGCTGGCGAAGCCGACGTCCAGGTCGCGCAGGGTCACGGTGTTCATCACGGTGAACTGCAGCGAATTGACCGCCCCGAACAGCGCCAGCTGCAGCAGTCGCCAGCCCAGCGGCTGGTCCGGCGACATCAGTGCGAAGCTGGCCATGGCCAGGCCCACCAGCACGGTATTGGTCATCAGCACGCGCCGGTAGCCGAAGCGTTCCACCAGCTTCACCGCCAGCCGCTTGGACACCATGCCGGCGGCGGCCACCGGGATCATCATCAGGCCAGCGCTCATCGGGCTCATGCCCATGCCGACCTGCAGCAGCAGAGGAATGAGCAGCGGCATGGCGCTGCTGCCGATGCGCGAGAACAGGTTGCCGAGGATGCCGATGCGGTAGCTGGGCACGCGGAACAGGGCGAGCGAAAACAGCGGCGCGGTGGAGTTGGCCGCGTGCAGCCAGTAGCCCACCAGCGCGGCCAGCCCGGCCACCGTCATCAGCATCACCAGTGCATGCGGGGTGCCCATTCCGGAGATGCCATCCAGGGCCAGCGACAGCACCACCATGCCGAAGGCCAGCATCACATAGCCGCGCAGGTCGAAGCGGCTGCGATGCGCGGCGTAGTGGTCGGGCATGACCTTCATCGCCACCAGGTAGCCGATCACCCCGATCGGCAGGTTGATCAGGAATACCCAGTGCCAGGACGCCACTTCCACCAGCCAGCCGCCCAGCGTGGGACCGATCAACGGGCCGATCAGCGCCGGGATGGCGATGAAGCTCATCGCCCGCAGGAAGTCTTCGCGCGGCACCGAGCGCATCACCGCCAGCCGCCCGACCGGCAGCAGCATGGCCCCGCCGATGCCCTGCAGCACGCGCGCGGCCACCAGCTGGTGCAGGCTCTGGGCCAGTGCGCAGGCCAGCGACCCGAGGGTGAACAGGATGATCGCGACCAGGAAGGTGCGCCGGGTGCCGAAACGGTCGGCGATCCAGCCCGATGCTGGAATGAACGTGGCCACCGCCAGGGCGTAGCTGAAGACCACCGACTGCATCTGCAGCGGGCTTTCGCCCAGGCTGCGCGCCATCGCCGGCAGCGCGGTGTTGACGATGGTGGAATCCAGCATCTGCATGAAGATCGCCAGCGACACCAGCCACAGCAGGGGACGGATGGAGGCGTAGCTTGACGTCATCGGGCTTGGATCCGCACGACCGGGAGGCGACATCATCACCCAATGGCGGTCATGGCGCGATCAACGCACGCCATGCCGCCATGTAGGGAAAAGCGTCAGCGCGCGCTGAGCCGATGCACGGCGTCCACCAGCACCTGCACGCTGGCCGGGTCCATGTCCGGCGACATGCCATGGCCGAGGTTGAACACGTGGCCTTCGCGCGAACCGCCGTTGCCGGCCGCGTAGGTGTCCAGCACCCGCCCGGCCGCCGCGGTGATCGCTTCGGGGCTGGCATACAGGGTGGTCGGATCCAGGTTGCCCTGCAGTGCGACCCGTCCGCCGGTACGCCGCACGGCCTCGTCCAGGTCCAGCGTCCAGTCCAGGCCGAGCGCATCGGCGCCGGTGTGCGACAGGGCTTCCAGATGCAGGCCGGTGCCCTTGCCGAACAGGATCAACGGCGTGCGCTCGCTGCCCTGGCCGCGTTCGAGTTCGGCGGAAATCCGCTGCAGGTAGCGCAGCGAGAACTCGCGGTACATCGCCGGGGACAGGACGCCGCCCCAGGTGTCGAACACCTGCAGCGCCTGCGCGCCGGCCGCGCGCTGCGCGCCGAGGTAGGCGATCACCGCATCGGTCACCACCTCCAGCAGCCGGTGCAGTTCCTGCGGGTGGTTCAGCGCCATCGCCTTGATGCGCGCGAAATCCTTGCTGCCGCCGCCTTCCACCATGTAGCAGGCGAGCGTCCACGGGCTGCCGGAAAAACCGATCAGCGGCACCTGGCCATCCAGTTCGCGGCGGATCACCCGTACCGCGTCCATGACATA
Organism: Stenotrophomonas sp. SORGH_AS_0321; assembly: GCF_031453215.1. Classification (NCBI taxonomy): domain Bacteria; kingdom Pseudomonadati; phylum Pseudomonadota; class Gammaproteobacteria; order Lysobacterales; family Lysobacteraceae; genus Stenotrophomonas; species Stenotrophomonas sp. SORGH_AS_0321. The sequence continues at coordinate 2,918,954 of NZ_JAVIZG010000001.1, read as the reverse complement.
GCGCAGTTCCTGTTCCATGTCCGGCACCGCCAGCCGGGCGATGGCCGCGGTATCGCGGACCGGATGGCGGAATTTGGGACCTTCGCCCTCGACGAAGTACAGCTCCAGGCCCATCGCATCGGGAATGGTCAGGATGTCGGAGAACAGGATCGCCGCGTCCAGCGGGAAGCGGCGCAGCGGCTGCAGGGTGACCTCGCAGGCGATCTCCGGATTCTTCGCCATGGCCAGGAAGCTGCCGGCCTTGGCGCGCGTGGCGCGGTATTCCGGCAGGTAACGGCCGGCCTGGCGCATCAGCCAGACGGGCGTGTGGTCCACCGGTTCGCGGCGCAGGGCGCGCAGCAGGCGATCATTGCGGAGGGGACTGGTCACGTAAGGGTGTTCCTTGTGCGGGTGGGACATGGGCGCGGTGCGGGGGAGGTGCGATCAGGTGCTGCCTTCGACGAGCGCGAAGCCGCGATGCAGTTCTGCATCGCGCGCCTTGTCGAATGCCGCGCGGGCCTCATCCTGCTCCAGGTACAGCTCGCAGCGAAGCTGCGACCGGCCGCCGATGCGACCCGTTTCGCGCAGCAGTTCCCAACCACCGAACAGGTCCGGCAGCAGGGTGAGGCGCAGGAAGCGGGGCGCTTCGGTGCCGGTTGCAGGGTGTTGCAGGAAGGCATGCATGGTGCAAGTGTAGCGCCGCGCTATGTGACCCGGAGACAAGGCGGGTTACTACGGCGCGTCCGAAAGCCGCGGGAACGGGCAGGCGGCGGGGTATCGGGGGGGCGGTCGAACGGGTGAGGCCCCTCGCGGGTAGCTGAAAGCCGCAGCTGGAAGGGGCCGGGCGGTGGGGCTATGCGGGGGACGGCAAAAGCCGCATCCATGCGGGCCTCGTTTCGCGCCATCCATGGCGCTCAACGCCCCCGCCCAGCCCCACCGCCCGGCCCCTGACAGATTCCGGTGGCCGCCACCGCGTAGAAAAAAAAAGGCAGGGGTCAGAGTCCTTTCGCTACGCGAAAGGACTCTGACCCCATGCTTGACCCGATGCCTGAAGGCTGCGCGCTCAGCCGGCGGCCAGCACCGCCAGCACGGCCTCGTCGTGCACATCGGCCACCACTTCGGCTTTGCCGATGCCGCGCCAGAGCACCAGCCGCAGCCGCCCGGCCACGTTCTTCTTGTCCAGCCGCATGCGTTCCAGCAGCGCCTGCGGGGCCAGCCCGGCGGGAATGGCGACCGGCAGCTGCAGTGACTGCAGCAAGGCCACCAGGCGATCGGCGTCGGCGGCGGGCGCGCGGTCCAGCGCGGTGGAAAGCCGCGCCGCCAGCACCATGCCGACCGCGACCGCCTCGCCATGGTTGAGCGCATCACGGCCCGGGGCGGCGTAGCCCTGCTCGGTCTCGATCGCATGGCCGAAGGTGTGGCCGAGATTGAGCAGGGCGCGCTCGCCCTTTTCCAGCGGGTCACGCGCGACGATGGCGGCCTTGTGGGCGCAGCTGCGCGCGATGGCTTCGGCCAGCAGCGCGCTGTCGCCGGCAGACAGGCCCTGCGCATGCTGCTGCAGCCAGTCGAAGAACTCCGGATCGCCGAGTGCCCCGTACTTGACCACTTCAGCCAGGCCGGCGCGCAGTTCGCGCACCGGCAGCGTGGAAAGTACCTGGGTGTCGGCGATCACCGCGCGCGGTGGATGGAAGGCGCCGACCAGGTTCTTGCCCGCCGCGATGTCCACCGCGGTCTTGCCGCCCACCGACGAATCCACCATGGCCAGCAGCGTGGTCGGCAACTGCACGCAGTCCACCCCGCGCATCCAGCAGGCGGCGGCAAAGCCGGACAGGTCACCCACCACCCCGCCGCCCAGCGCGAGCACGCAGGCATCGCGGGTAGCGCCCAGCGCGGCCAGCGCTTCGATGGCCCGGCCGAACTCGGCCAGCGTCTTGGACGCTTCGCCGGCAGGCAGGACGTGTTCGCCAATGAGCAGGTCCGGTCGCGCCTGCAGCAGCGCCGCACGCACGCCGGCCAGGTACAGCGGGGCGACCTCGCTGTCGCTGACCAGCAGCACGTGGCGACCGCGCACATGGCGGGCCAGGGCGTGGCCGTCGGCGAGCTGGCCCAGGCCGATGGTGATCGAATACGGATGCTCGCCGCCGACGGCGACGTGCAGGGGGGGGGTGTCGGTCATGCGATGAGGTCCTGTCGCTGCCAGTGCGCGGCCAGCTTCACCACCAGCTGGGAAGTGGCCTCGGCGGCGGTATAGAGGTCGGTATCCAGGGTGAGGTCGGCCAGCTGCCGGTACAGCGGATCGCGGTGGTAGGCCAGGTCCTGCAGCACCTGTTCGCGGTCCGGCCGCTGCAGCAGCGGGCGGCCCTTGTCGCGCGCCAGGCGTTCCAGCTGGGCCGCAACGCTGACCCGCAGGTAGACCACATAGCCATGCGCGGCGATGGCCTGGCGGTTGCCGGCATCCAGCACCGCGCCGCCACCGGTGGACACCAGCTGGCCGTGGCCGCTGAGCACCTGCTGCAGGGCCTGCCGTTCATGCTGGCGGAAGCCGGCTTCGCCGGCCAGTTCGAACAGGGTGGGGATGCTGGCGCCGGCGTTGTCGACGATCACCTGGTCCAGGTCGATGAAGTCCAGCGTGAACCGTTCGGCGAGGCGACGGCCGATGCAGGTTTTACCGGCCCCCATGGGGCCGATCAGGATCAGGTTCGGTGCGGGATTCATGCCCTGCGATGCTAACACCTCCGTGACATTCCTTTACGCCCCTACGCCCCAGCCTTGGCCGGCGCGGAGCTTCCCGCGCGCCACGGAGCAGCCACCATGTCGGTCGCCAAGGTCATCGAAATCAACGCCTCCTCCAAGACCAGTGTCGAGGATGCGGTACGCAGCGGGCTGAAGAAGGTTTCCGAAAGCGTGAAGAACATCCAGGGCGCCTGGATCAACGAGACCAAGGTGGTGACCAGCGGAAGCGGCGAGATCACCGAGTGGCGGGTCAACCTGAAGGTCACCTTCCTGGTTGAATAAGGCCGTTCCGCGTCGCGCGGATCCGGCTCAGCGGACCTCGACGATGCGGCGTTCGGCGTCCAGCGCGATCACCCGGTCGGCCAACGCCGGCAGGGTGCGCAGGGCCTGCCGGCTGACCCGTTCGTAGTACTGCACGAAGCGCTCCAGCTGCGCCCGGGTCATGCCACTGCGTCCGGGCTGGGCGGCCTGCAGGTGTTGTTCCTGCTGCCAGCGCCAGCGCGGAACCACCGCGAAATCCGGCGGCTGCAGGAACCACAGCCGGTCACAGCGCCGCCACAGCGGGGCGTAGTGGTCGGCCAGCGCCTGGTTGCACCAGCGCCGCCAGCGTCCGTCGGTATCGGCATCGCGCTCCAGGGCATTGAGTGGTTCGTCGAGCGCGTCCGGCTGCTGCGCCGGCGTGCCCAGGAACCAGCCTTCGAACACCAGCAGGTCCAGTGGTGCATCCAGGACCTGCCACTGCGCCGGCGGCAGCCGTTCATCGGCCAGTTTGTCGAAACGTGGCAGCGAGGTGGGCGCGCGGGCGATCACCGCATCGAGCACCGCATGCGCCAAGGGCAGATCATGCGTGCCAGGCGGGCCGCGGGTGACCAGCAGCGGATGCACGTGGCGCGCCAGCCGCTGGCGTTGGCCGCGGGTCAGGTAGACATCGTCCACCGACAGCGTCGCGGCCCGCAGGCCACGCGCCTGTGCACGCGCCACCACCTGCGCGGCCAGCGTCGATTTGCCGCTGCCCTGCAGGCCGCTGATCGCCAATACTGGCACCTCGGCGCCGCTGGCCAGCGCGTCATCCAGCGCCTGTTCGGCCAGCGTGTCCGGGAATCCTTTCGTCGTGGTCGTGTACGCAGTTGCCTTCATGCCGCCACAATAGCCCAATCCCTGCAGGAATGAAGCGTCATGAGCGAGCTCTACACCGAAGCGTTGTCCACCTTCTCGGCGCTGTTCGACGAGGCCCGGCAGGGCAGCGAGATCGAGCCCAACGCGATGACCGTGGCCACTGCCGACGCGGAAGGACGCCCGTCCGCGCGCACCGTGCTGCTGAAGGCCTTCGATGCGCGCGGCTTCGTCTTCTACACGCACCTGGACAGCCACAAGGGGCGTGAGCTGCAGGCCAATCCACGGGCGGCGCTGTTGTTCCTGTGGCGCAGCCTGCGCGAGGCCGGCATCCAGGTGCGCATCGAAGGTGCGGTGGAGCAGGTCGACGATGCCGAGGCGGATGCGTACTTTGCTTCGCGGCCGCGGTTGAGCCAGATCGGTGCGTGGGCATCGAGCCAGTCCCGGACGCTGTCCTCGCGCGAGGAATTCGATACGCGGGTCGCCGCGGCAGAGGCGCGTTTCGACGGCCAGGACGTGCCGCGTCCGGACGGCTGGAGCGGGCTGCGGGTGGTGCCGGACCGCGTGGAATTCTGGTACGGGGCAAAGTTCCGCCTGCACGAGCGCTGGTGCTACGAGAAGGCCGCCGATGGCAGCTGGAGCAAGCGCCAGCTGTATCCCTGAGCACGCGGCGCCGCGAGTTCATGACGTGATCTGCATGCTGTATCGGGTTCCCCCAGCCGCACGCCAGTGACCGCTTCATGTGCCGGCAGGGCAGACCGTTGCAGCTTCGGTTCTTTTCGGGAAGGGAGAGTCGGGATGGAGCTTCTGCGCAGGGTCTGGTCGGTTGCGCCGTTACGCGGCGGCGTGGAGTCGTGGCTGCTGCTCGCCGCGCGCGTGGTGGCCGGCGGGATGTTCAGCATTTCGGGCTGGAACAAGCTGTTCACGGTGCCGGGTCGGGAACGCATGGTGGCCACGCTGCACGATGCCGGCATCCCGTTTCCCGGGCTGAGCGCGCCGGTATTGGGCGCAATCGAATGGGTGGCCGGGGCGCTGCTGGTGGCCGGCCTGCTCAGTCGTCCGTCGGCGCTGTTGCTGGCGGCGATCTGCGTGGTGGCGGCACTGACCGATGGGGTCGCACGCATTCCCGGCGGGCTTGGCGTGCTGGATTGGCTGAGCTGGTTCTTCTACCTGACCGAGGTGCCACTGGCGGTCCTGCTGTCGTGGCTGGCGCTGGCCGGAAGTGGACGTTTCGCGCTCGACGCGCGCTGGGCGGCGCGGCGATAGCAAGGGTGTGGTGGATGACGACGGCTCGTCAGCAGGGAATCGCTCGTCACAGCCCCGCTGCGCGCAGCCAGCGCCACAGCGTGGTGCGCGAAATGCCCAGCGCCTGCGCCATTCCCTCGCGATCATTGCGGTGGGTCGCCAGCAGCTGCTGCAGCTGCACGCTGGACGGGCGCCCGGCGGCGAGCGGCGCGGCAGGCGAAGCGGGCGTGCCCTGCGCCAGTTCCGGTGCCAGTGACAGCAGGCGGTGTGTATCGATGAGGCCGTCGCCCGGCTGCCAGTGGATGCGCAGGCGGTCGACCAGGTTGCGCAGTTCGCGCACGTTGCCGGGCCAGTCCGCCGCACCCAGCAGGGCCATGGCGTCCTCGTCCAGCGGGGCGTCGATGCCGCGCAGCTGCTGGAAGAAGTGGTGCACCAGCAGGGCGACGTCGCCGCGCCGTGCACGCAGCGGCGGCAGCACGATGCGCAAGGTCGCCAGCCGATAGAAAAGGTCGCGACGGAACTGGCCGGCCTGTACGCGCTGCTCGAGCGACTGCAGGGTGGCGGCGACCACGCGCAGGTTGACCGGCGTGGGTTCGGTGGCGCCCACGCGCAGCACTTCGCGCTCTTCCAGCACGCGCAGCAGGCGGGTCTGCAACGGCAGCGGCAGCTCGCCGATTTCGTCCAGGAACAGCGTGCCGCCGTCGGAGGCTTCCACCAGCCCGATGCGACCACCGCGGCGGGCGCCGGTGAACGCGCCGTCGCTGTAACCGAACAGTTCCGATTCCAGCAGCGATTCACTGATCGCGCCGCAGTTCAACGCGACGAAGCGGCCACGTCGCCCGCTTTCAGCGTGAAGCTGGCGGGCCACCAGTTCCTTGCCGGTGCCGGTCTCGCCGCTGACCAGCACGGTGCTGTCATGCGGGGCGTACAGCGCGATGTGCTGGCGGACCTCGGCCATCGCGCCGCTGTCGCCGAGCAGCGCCGTGCCCTGGCCTGCGCGGTTGCCGCGGCGTTGCCGCAGCGGCAGGCGGCGGCTGCCCGAACGTGCCAGTGTGTGGGTCAGCTCCAGCGCATGTTCAAAGGCCTGGCGGACCGAATCGGCCGAATACAGCAGCACGCCCTGCAGCCCGGCGGCTTCAGCGTGGTCGATGGCCATGCCGGTGCCGACGATGACTTCGATGCCGTTGGCGCGCAGGTCGGCGATGCAGTCGCGCGCATCTTCGCGGGTGACGAAACGGCGGTGCTCGATCTGCAGGCCGAAGCTGTCCTGGAAGCTGCCGAAGGTCGGCACGTCGCTGGCGTGGGTGACCAGGCCGATGCGCGGGGCGATGCGGCGCGCCCGCGCCAGTGCTTCCATCAGGTCGAAGCCGTTGGCCTGGATCGGCACCAGCGGCACGTCCAGCCGGCTGCGCAGCCAGGCGGCATTGGAGCCGCCAGCGATCACCACGTCGCAGTGTTCCTGGCGCAGCCGCTGGTTGATCACCGCAACGGCCTCCTCGAAGCCGAGGTTGATCTGCTCGATGCGCGCGCGGCGGTCGAATTCGGGAATGACATCGCCCAGCAGACCGGTCAGCCGGGACACGCTCACCGTCCAGATCACCGGCTGGGTGGGATCGGCATCGCCGGCGCTGTCGGGAGGGCGGGGCAGGTACATGGGCGTCGCGGTCGGCAGGATGTTTCATGATACATCTGTTTCGATGTTTCATATGTTTCAAATCCGCGGTCAGGCAAGGCAGGAAAATCAATGGCTTGCCGGTTGGCACGTTCTTTGCGCTGCCCTACGCTGACCCCTGACAGGATTGCTGCATGACTGCTTCCCTCGTTTCCGCCGGCGCCCGCTTCCGCCAGGCCCTGGCTGCCGAATCACCGCTGCAGGTGATCGGTGCGATCAACGCCAACCATGCGCTGCTGGCCAAGCGCGCCGGTTACCGCGCCATCTACCTGTCCGGCGGTGGCGTCGCGGCCGGTTCGCTGGGCCTGCCGGACCTGGGCATCAACACGCTGGAAGATGTGCTGATCGACGTGCGCCGCATCACCGATGTGTGCGACCTGCCGCTGATGGTGGACATCGATACCGGCTTCGGGCCGAGCGCGTTCAACATCGCGCGCACGGTGAAGTCGCTGATCAAGGCCGGTGCGGGTGCCTGCCATATCGAAGACCAGGTGGGCGCCAAGCGCTGCGGCCACCGGCCGGGCAAGGAGATCGTGTCGCAGGGCGAGATGGTGGACCGGGTCAAGGCCGCCGCCGATGCGAAGACCGATCTGGCGTTCTTCCTGATCGCGCGTACCGACGCCATCCAGGTCGACGGCGTGGACGCGGCCATCGAGCGCGCCATCGCCTGCGTGGAAGCCGGTGCCGACGGCATCTTCGCCGAAGCCGCCTATGACCTGGACACTTACCGCCGCTTCGTCGATGCGGTGAAGGTGCCGGTGCTGGCCAACATCACCGAATTCGGCGCCACCCCGCTGTTCAGCCGTGACGAGCTGGCCTCGGCCGGCGTGGCCATCCAGCTGTTCCCGCTGTCGGCCTTCCGCGCGGCCAACAAGGCCGCCGAAAGCGTGTACGAAGCGGTGCGCCGCGACGGCCACCAGCGCAATGTGGTGGATGCCATGCAGACCCGCAACGAACTCTACGACCGGATCGGCTACCACGCCTTCGAGCAGCAGCTCGATGCGCTGTTCGCCGCCAGGAAGTAACCTGCTGCCACGATTTCCGGGAGGAAAACCATGAACGATACGACCGCCACCCCGACCTTCAAGCCGAAGAAGTCCGTCGCCCTGTCCGGCACCGCCGCCGGCAACACCGCCCTGTGCACCGTGGGCCGCAGTGGCAATGACCTGCATTACCGTGGCTACGACATCCTGGACCTGGCGACCACCAGCGAGTTCGAGGAAATCGCCCACCTGCTGGTGCACGGCAAGCTGCCCACCCGCGCCGAGCTGGTGTCCTACAAGGCCAAGCTGAAGTCGCTGCGCGGCATCCCGGCCGCGGTGAAGGCCGCGCTGGAAGAACTGCCGCCGTCGGCACACCCGATGGACGTGATGCGCACCGGCGTGTCCGTGCTGGGCTGCGTGTCGCCGGAAAAGGACGACCACAACCATCCCGGCGCGCGTGACATCGCCGACAAGCTGATGGCCTGCCTGGGCTCGATGCTGCTGTACTGGTACCACTGGAGCCACAACGGCCGTGCCATCGACGTGGAGACCGACGATGACTCCATCGGCGGCCACTTCCTGCACCTGCTGCACGGCGAAAAGCCGCAGGATTCGTGGGTCAAGGCGATGCACACCTCGCTGATCCTGTACGCCGAACACGAGTTCAACGCCTCGACCTTCGCCTGCCGGGTGATTGCCGGCACCGGCAGCGACATGTACAGCGCCATCGCCGGCGGCATCGGCGCGTTGCGCGGACCCAAGCACGGCGGCGCCAACGAAGTGGCGTTCGAAGTGCAGAAGCGCTATGACAGCCCGGATGAAGCCGAGGCGGACATCAAGGCGCGCGTGGAGCGCAAGGAAGTGGTGATCGGCTTCGGCCATCCGGTGTACACCGTCTCCGATCCGCGCAACAAGGTGATCAAGGACGTCGCCCGCGAGCTGTCCGAAGAACAGTCGAGCATGAAGATGTACGACATCGCCGAGCGCCTGGAGACAGTGATGTGGGACATCAAGAAGATGTTCCCGAACCTCGACTGGTTCAGCGCGGTGAGCTACCACATGATGGGCGTGCCGACGGCGATGTTCACCCCGCTGTTCGTCATCGCACGCACCTCCGGCTGGAGCGCGCACATCATCGAACAGCGCATCGATGGCAAGATCATCCGCCCCAGTGCCAACTACACCGGTCCGGAAGACCAGGCGTTCGTGCCGATCGACAAGCGCGCCTGACGCGTGACCCGGCACCCTCGCGCAGGGTGCCGGGCGGAGCGGGACGGCGATGCCGTCCCGGTTCCGTTGTGGCGTTGCAACGCCGTCCCTGCCGGTGACGCGACGCCCGGCCCGCCACTGTCCAAGAGCCAGCCATGACCAGCCCCATGATGAATGAGTCGTACCGCAAGAACCTCCCCGGCACCGCGCTGGACTATTTCGATACCCGGGCCGCGGTCGATGCGATCCAGCCCGGCGCCTATGCCACGCTGCCGTATACCTCGCGCGTGCTGGCGGAAAACCTGGTGCGCCGCTGCGACCCGGCCACCCTGGAAGCCTCGCTGCGGCAGCTGATCGAGCGCCGCCAGGACCTTGATTTCCCGTGGTTCCCGGCCCGCGTGGTGTGCCACGACATCCTCGGCCAGACCGCGCTGGTCGACCTGGCCGGCCTGCGTGACGCCATCGCCGATGCCGGCGGTGACCCGGCACAGATCAACCCGGTGGTGCCGACCCAGCTGATCGTCGACCACTCGCTGGCGGTGGAGTATCCCGGATTCGACAAGGCCGCCTTCGAGCGCAACCGCGCCGTGGAAGACCGTCGCAACGAAGACCGTTTCCACTTCATCAACTGGACCCGCAAGGCGTTCAAGAACGTGGACGTGATTCCGCCGGGCAACGGGATCATGCACCAGATCAACCTGGAGAAGATGTCGCCGGTGGTGCAGGTGCGTGATGGCGTGGCCTTCCCGGATACCTGCGTGGGCACCGACAGCCACACCCCGCACGTGGATGCGCTGGGCGTGATCGCCATCGGCGTCGGCGGCCTGGAAGCGGAGAGCGTGATGCTCGGCCGTGCCTCGTGGATGCGCCTGCCGGACATCATCGGCGTGGAACTGACCGGCCGCCCGCAACCGGGCATCACCTGCACCGACATCGTGCTGGCGCTGACCGAGTTCCTGCGCGCGGCCAAGGTGGTCGGTGCGTGGATCGAGTTCTTCGGCGCCGGTGCCAGCGCGCTGAGCATTGGTGATCGCGCGACGATTTCCAACATGACACCGGAGTTCGGCGCCACCGCGGCGATGTTCTCCATCGACCAGCAGACCCTGGACTACCTGCGCCTGACCGGCCGCGAGGAAGCGCAGGTGCAGCTGGTGGAAACCTATGCCAAGGCCGCCGGCCTGTGGGCCGATGACCTGGCGCAGGTGCAGTACGAGCGCGTGCTGCAGTTCGACCTGTCCAGCGTGGTGCGCAACATGGCCGGCCCGTCCAATCCGCACAAGCGCGTGGCCACCAGTGAACTGGCCGCGCGCGGGATCGCCGACGAGGCCAAGCTGGTCTCCGGCAAGCTCGAGCAGGCCGGCGGGCTGATGCCCGATGGCGCGGTGATCATCGCCGCCATCACCAGCTGCACCAACACCAGCAACCCCCGCAACGTGATTGGTGCGGCGCTGCTGGCGCGCAATGCCAACCGCGCCGGGCTGACCCGCAAGCCGTGGGTGAAGAGTTCGCTGGCGCCGGGTTCCAAGGCGGTGCAGCTGTACCTGGAAGAGGCCGGGTTGCTGGGCGAGCTGGAGCAGCTGGGCTTCGGCATTGTCGGCTTCGCCTGCACCACCTGCAACGGCATGAGCGGCGCGCTGGACCCGGTGATCCAGCAGGAGATCATCGACCGTGACCTGTATGCCACCGCGGTGCTGTCGGGCAACCGCAACTTCGATGGCCGCATCCATCCCTACGCCAAGCAGGCGTTCCTGGCATCGCCGGCGCTGGTGGTGGCCTATGCGATCGCCGGCACGGTGCGGTTCGATATCGAAAAGGACGCGCTGGGGGTCGATGCGCAGGGCACTCCGATCACCCTGAAGGACCTGTGGCCGAGCGACGAAGAGATCGATGCGGTGGTCAAGGCCAGCGTGAAGCCGGAACAGTTCCGCAAGGTCTACGACCCGATGTTCACCTTCAAGGTGGAGCACGGCGCGCCGATCAGCCCGCTGTACGCATGGCGTCCGCAGAGCACCTACATCCGCCGCCCGCCGTACTGGGAGGGTGCGCTGGCCGGTGCCCGCACCCTCAGCGGCATGCGTCCGCTGGCCGTGCTGGGCGACAACATCACCACTGACCATCTGTCGCCCTCCAATGCGATCCTGGCCAGCAGCGCTGCCGGTGAGTACCTGGCGCAGATGGGCCTGCCGGAAGAGGACTTCAATTCCTATGCGACGCACCGCGGCGACCACCTCACTGCGCAGCGCGCCACGTTCGCCAACCCGAAGCTGATCAATGAGATGGCGGTGGTGGACGGGGTGGTGAAGCAGGGTTCGCTGGCCCGCGTGGAACCGGAAGGCCAGGTGCTGCGCATGTGGGAAGCGATCGAGACCTACATGCTGCGCCGGCAGCCGCTTATCATCATCGCCGGTGCCGACTACGGCCAGGGAAGTTCGCGCGACTGGGCGGCCAAGGGCGTGCGCCTGGCCGGTGTGGAAGCGATCGCCGCCGAAGGCTTCGAACGCATCCACCGCACCAACCTGATCGGCATGGGCGTGCTGCCGCTGGAGTTCAAGCCGGGCGTGACCCGCCTGACGCTGGGCATCGACGGTACCGAAACCTTCGACGTGACCGGTGCGCGGCTGCCGCGCGCGGAGCTGACCCTGGTCATCCATCGCCGCGACGGCAGCCAGCTGATGGTGCCGGTCACCTGCCGGCTGGATACCGCCGAAGAGGTGTCCATCTACGAGGCCGGCGGCGTGCTGCAGCGCTTTGCGCAGGACTTCCTGGAAGCGTCTCAGGTTGCATGACGATCTCGCCGACCTTCCTCCTTGGAGTGATCCCATGACCTTTCTTCCGCAGCTCCGCATTCCCGCCACCTACCTGCGCGGTGGCACCAGCAAGGGCGTGTTCTTCCGCCTGCAGGATCTTCCGCCCGCCGCGCAGGTTCCCGGGCCGGCGCGCGATGCGCTGCTGATGCGGGTGATCGGCTCGCCCGATCCGTATGCCAAGCACACCGATGGCATGGGCGGGGCAACGTCGAGTACCAGCAAGTGCGTGATCATTTCGGCGGCGTCGGTCCCCGACCACGATGTCGATTACCTGTATGGCCAGGTGTCGATCGACACCGCCTTCGTCGACTGGAGCGGCAACTGCGGCAACCTGAGCACGGCGGTCGGCCCCTTCGCCATCAGCAATGGCCTGATCGACCCGGCGCGGGTGCCGCGCGATGGACTGTGCAGCGTGCGCATCTGGCAGGCCAACATCGGCAAGACCATCATTGCCCACGTGCCGATGCGCGATGGCCAGGTGCAGGAAATAGGCGATTTCGAGCTGGACGGGGTGACCTTCCCGGCGGCGGAAATCCAGCTGGAATTTCTCGACCCGTCCGATGACCAGGACGGCGGGGCGATGTTCCCGACCGGCAACCTGGTTGATGACCTGGAGGTGCCAGGCGTGGGCACCTTCAAGGTGACGATGATCACCGCCGGGATCCCGACCATCTTCCTCAACGCCGCCGACCTGGGCTACACCGGCACCGAACTGCAGCCGGCCATCAACGAAGACCGCGCGGCGCTGGAGCGCTTCGAGGCGATCCGCGCGCACGGCGCGGTGCGCATGGGGCTGATCGAGCGCATCGAGCAGGCGGCCACCCGCCAGCACACGCCCAAGGTGGCGTTCGTGGCGCCGGCGCAGGATTTTGTTTCTTCCAGTGGCAAGGCGATTGCCGCCGCGTCGATCGACCTGCATGCGCGGGCGTTGTCGATGGGCAAGCTGCATCACGCGATGATGGGCACCGCCGCGGTCGCCATCGGCACGGCTGCGGCGATTCCGGGCACCCTGGTCAATCTGGCGGCGGGCGGCGGGGCGCGCACGTCGGTCGTGTTCGGTCATCCTTCGGGCACGCTGCGGGTCGGCGCCGAGGCGGCGCAGGTGGACGGGCAGTGGACGGTGACCAAGGCGATCATGAGCCGCAGCGCCCGGGTGCTGATGGAAGGCGCCGTCCGCGTCCCGGCCGATACCCTTTGAACCGGTACTGACGGCCGCTTGAACCGGTAGTGACGGCCGCTGGCCGTCAGCGTGGCGCCGGATGACGGCCAGCGGCCGTCACTACCGGTGCGCGCGGGGCATAATGCACGCCTTGTTCAAGGAGTGACGACATGACCGGTCCGCAGCGGCTTCGGAAGTGGGGATGGGCGGCGGCCCTGATGGCAGGAAGCCTGCTGGCCGGCATCACCGGCTGCAACCGCAACGACAGCGGGCAGCTGCCCGCCGCCAGCGGCGAGGCGATCACCGCCAAGGCCGAGCAGGTGACCGAGTTCACCCTGCTGCGCGCCTACCCGGACCAGAAGAACGATGGCCTGTCGCTGGCGCTGGAGTTCTCGCGCCCGCTGGTCGGCACCCAGGACTTCGACGCGCTGGTGCGCTTCGAGGAAAAGGTCGGCACCGATGACAGCAGCTGGACCCTGTCCGACGACGGCAGGACCCTGCGCTACCCGTTCGTGGAAGCCGCCAGGGAATATTCGCTGGTGGTGTCGGCCGACCTGTTGGCCGCCGACGGCAGCAGGCTGGGCAAGGAACTGCGGCAGAAGGTGTTCAGCGGCGAACTGACCCCGGTGGCCGGCTTCGCCTCGCAGGGCAGCGTGCTGCCGGCGCGCGACAGCCGCGGCCTGCCGGTGGTGTCGGTCAACGTGCCGGAAGTGGACGTGGAGTTCCTGCGCGTGCGCGAGAAGGAACTGCCGACGTTCTTCAGCCAGTACCAGCGCGGCGGCCGCCGCGGCAGCTGGGAACTGGACAGCGACTACAGCGAACGCACGCCGATCAGCCGCCTGGCCGAACCGGTCTACGTCAACCGCTTCATCCTGGGCGGCAAGCAGAACGAGCGCGTGCTGACCTACCTGCCGACCCAGGACATCAAGGAACTGCAGGAGCCCGGACTGTACTTCGCCGTGCTCAAGCGCACCGGTGCCTTCGATGGTGAGTTCGATACCGCGTTCTTCAGTGTCAGCGACATCGGCCTGCATACCCGCGCGTACAAGGACAAGCTGTTCGTCCACACCGCCTCGCTGAAGGACGGCGCGCCGCTGAAGAAGGTGGACGTGCGCGTGCTGGACGGCAAGGGCGAAGTGGTCCTGCGCGGCAGCACCGACGGCAACGGCAACGCGCTGCTGGATTACACCCTGGATGCCAGCCACGTGCTGGTCGCCGGCAGCGGCAAGGACACCAGCTTCCTGCCGTTCAACCAGCCCGCGCTGGACCTGAGCGAGTTCGCGGTGGCCGGGCGCGACAACGCCTGGTTCGATGTGTTCGCCTGGTCCGGGCGCGACCTGTACCGTCCCGGCGAGACCGTGCGCCTGTCCGCGCTGCTGCGCGACAACGATGGCAAGCCGGTTGCACCGGGCAAGGATGCCAAGGCACGCCAGCCGGTGTTCCTGCGGCTGAAGCAGCCCGATGGCAAGATCTTCCGCGAAACCCAGCTGCAGCCCGGCGAACAGGGCTACTTCAATTTCGAACAGCTGATCCCTGCCGATGCGCCGACCGGCCGCTGGCAGGTCGAGTTCCGCACCGATCCGGCCAGCAAGGAAGCGATCCAGGGCATGACCCTGCGCATCGAAGAATTCCTGCCGGAGCGGATGAAGCTGGACCTGGACAGCGCACAGAAGAGCCTCAAACCCGGTGATGCGCTGCGGCTGCAGGCCAACGGTGCCTATCTGTATGGCGCACCGGCCGACGGTAATCGCTTCACCGCGCGCCTGGCGGTGGCGGTGGAACAGACGCCGGTGGAAGGCCTGCCGGGCTACTTCTTCGGCGACCCGACGGTGAGCCTGCCGCGCGAAGCCAAGGACGTGGTGGACACCACGCTGCCCGCCGATGGCATGCTGAAGCAGGATGTGGACCTGCCGGAAGAAGCCGCCAAGGCCAAGACCCCGGTGGCGGTGGTGTTGTCGGGCAGCCTGTATGAAACCGGTGGACGCACCGTCAACCGCACCCTCAAGCGGGTGATGTGGCCGGCCGCGGCGCTGGTCGGCGTGCGCCCGCTGTTCAACCCGGACGACGGCGCCGATGCCAATGGCACCGCGCGCTTTGAACTGATGCGCGTGGATGCGGCCGGCAAGCCGCAGCCGGCCAAGGGGCTGAAGGTCACCCTGGTGCGCGAGCTCCGTGATTACCACTGGGCGTTCAACGACAATCGCTGGGACTACGATTTCACCCGCCGCTTCGAGAACAAGGACACCCGCACCGTCGACGCCAGCACCAGCGCGGTGGCCTTCGACGTGCCGGTGGAGTGGGGCGAATACCGGGTGGACGTATTCGATCCGGCCACCGGTCTGTCCAGCCGCTACCCGTTCCGCGCAGGCTGGAGCTGGGGCGACGACAACCGGGGCCTGGATGCACGCCCGGACAAGGTCAAGCTGGGCCTGGACAAGACCGGCTACAAGGCCGGCGACACGCTGGAAGTGACGGTGACGCCGCCGCATGCAGGTCGTGGCCTGCTGATGGTGGAAACCGATCGCATGATCTACGTGCAGGACATCGACGCCAAGCCGGGCAGCACCTTCAGGATTCCGGTCACCGCCGACTGGGAGCGCCACGATGTGTACATCACCGCGCTGGTGTTCCGTGGCGGCAGCGCACCGAGCAAGGTGACCCCGGCACGCGCGGTGGGCGTGGTGCACGTGCCGATGGACCGCAAGGCGCGCACGGTCGCGGTGGGACTGGTGGCGCCGAAGCAGATGCGTCCGGAGCAGGACCTGCCGGTCACCGTGAGCGTGCCGCAGCTGGCCGGCAAGGTCGCGCACGTGACCGTGTCCGCGGTGGACGTGGGCATCCTCAACATCACCCGCTTCCCGGTGCCCGATGCGGCGGCGCATTTCTTCGCGCAGCGCCGGCTGGGCATCGATGCCTATGACATCTACAGCCGCGTCATCGAAAGCTTCGACGGCAGCAGCGGCAAGCTGAAATTCGGCGGCGACATGGCGCTGGCGGCGTTGCCGCAGGCCAAGCGGCCGACCGCGCGGGTGCAGACCGTGGACCTGTTCACCGGGCCGGTGAAGCTGGATGCCAAGGGCAATGCCCGGGTCCGCCTGAAGGTGCCGGATTTCAACGGCACGCTGCGGGTGTCGGCGCTGGTGTATGCCGATGAAAGCTATGGCAAGCGCGATGTGGAAACCGTGGTGCGCGCCCCGCTGCTGGCCGAAGCCAGCATGCCGCGCGTGCTGGCCCCGGGCGACCGCAGCACGGTCACCCTGGACGTGCAGAACTTCACCGGCAAGCCCGGCCAGTTCAACGTGCGGGTGGAAACCGAAGGCCCGCTGAGCCTGGCCGAGGGCACGCGCAGCATCCAGCTGGCGGCCGATGCCAAGAGCACGCTCAGCTTCCCGCTGAGTGCGCGCGAAGGGCACAGCGTGGCCAAGGTGCGGGTGCGGGTGGACGGCAACGGCTTCAAGGCCGATCGCCGCTACGACCTGCCGGTACGTGCGGCCTGGCCGCAGGTGCTGCGTTCGCAGGTGCGCACGTTGGATCCGCTGGCTGCGATCAGCCTGGATGGCAGCCTGATGGACGGCCTGATGCCGGAATCGGTGACCGCGCGCCTGCTGGTCAGCCCGCTGCCACCGATTCCCTTCGCCAGTGCCCTGCAGGGGGCGCTGAACTATCCATACGGCTGTGCCGAACAGACCACCAGCAAGGGCTACGCCGCGCTGATCCTGGACCAGGCCACGTCGACGATGCTCGGTGCCGACGGACTGGACGCCAAGGTGCGCCGCGAGCGCATGGAAGGCGCCTTCGGTCGCTTGGCTTCGATGCAGGTGGCCAACGGCAACTTCTCCATGTGGGGCGACGACGGCTACGTCAATCCGTGGCTGACGCCGTACATCACCGAGTTCCTGCTGGATGCCCGCGATGCCGGTTTCGCCGTACCCGACAACGTGCTGCAGAAGGCATTGAACCGGCTCAGCGAGGACCTGCTGTCCGGCGGCAATCAGTTCTATGGCCAGGATCGCCGTGACAACCTGAAGTTCGCCAACCAGGCCTACTCCGGCTACGTGCTGGCGCGGGTCAACCGCGCGCCGTTGGGCACCCTGCGCACGTTGTATGACAACGAACGGGCCAAGGCCATCGGTGGCCTGCCGCTGGTGCACCTGGGCGTGGCGTTGTCGCTGCAGGGTGACCGCAAGCGCGGTGAAGCGGCCATCGCGGCCGGCTTCGCCAAGCCGAGCAGCGAACGGCCGTCGTACTTCGGTGACTACGGCAGCGCGATCCGCGATGACGCGCTGATGATCGCGCTGACCCACGAGCACAACCTGGCCAAGCCGGCCTGGGATGCGCGTTCGGTGGACCTCGGGCGTGAGCTGGATAGCCGCCGCAACCGTGGCTGGATGTGGCTGAGCACCCAGGAACAGGTGGCCATCGCCCGCCTGGGCAAGGCGCTGGCCGCGAACCAGAAGAAGCGGGTGGCCGGTGAGCTGGTGATCGGTGCGCAGACCGAAAGCATCGGGGAGCGTCGCCTGTTCGGCCGCGGTTTCGATGCCGCGCAGCTGCTCAGTGGCGTGCGCTTTGCGCCCACCGGCGAGCCGCCGATGTTCGCCAGCATCGACGTGGCGGGTATTCCGCGCACCGCGCCGGCGCCGGACAACAGCGTGATCGGGGTGGAGCGCAGCTGGTTCGGCACCGACGGCAAGCCGTGGACGCCGCGTCCGTTGAAGGAAGGCGAGGCACTGATCGTGCGCGTCACCGTCACCCCGGACAGCAGCATGCCCGACGCCCTGCTGACCGACCTGCTGCCGGCCGGGCTGGAGATCGAGAATTTCAACCTCGGTGATGCCAAGCAGTGGGCCGACGTGGTGGTGGACGGCATCGGCATCAGCGCACGCGGGGATGCGGCCGACGTCAAGCACGAGGAGTTCCGCGATGACCGCTACGTGGCGGCACTGAACCTGTCGCGTGGCAGCAAGGCGACGCTGTTCTACCTGGTGCGCGCGGTCACTCCGGGCACCTACACGGTGCCGCCGTCGCTGGTTGAAGACATGTACCGACCGCAGCTGCGCGGTGTCGGCCGCAGCAACCCGAGCACGATCACGGTGGTGCAACCGTGAGCCGGCGGGCGGGCCGCCACGCTGCGGCCTGCCTACGGGGCCGCCGGTGATCAAACGCGGCCTGCGCCGGTTGCGGCGCAGCCTGCGGCCGCTGTGGCCGTGGCTGCGCTGGGGCAGCGCGGCGCTGCTGTTGGCGGTGCTGCTGCTCGACCTGGCGTTCCCGCCGCCGTTACCGAAGCAGCGCGATACCAGCACGCTGGTCGTCGCGCGCGACGGCAGCCCGCTGCGCGCGTTCAGCGATGCCGAAGGTGTGTGGCGCTACCCGGCTTCGGTCGACCAGGTCTCCCCGTTGTACCTGCAGGCCCTGCTGGGCTACGAGGACCGTTGGTTCTGGCGCCATCCCGGCATCAACCCGGTCGCGCTGCTGCGCGCCAGCACGCAGATGCTGGGGCAGGGGCGCATCGTGTCGGGCGGCTCCACGCTGACCATGCAGGTGGCGCGCATCCTTGACCCGCATACGCGCACGCCCTGGGGAAAAGCCAAGCAGATGCTGCGCGCGCTGCAGCTGGAAGCGCACCTTTCCAAGCGCGAGATCCTGACCCTGTACCTGGAGCGCGCGCCCTACGGCGGCACCATCGAGGGCGTTGAAGCGGCCAGCTGGGCCTACCTGGGCAAACCGGCGGCGCAGCTGTCGCATGCCGAGGCAGCGCTGCTGGCGGTACTGCCGCAGGCGCCCAGCCGGCTGCGTCCGGACCGCCATCCGCAGGCAGCGCAGCAGGCGCGTGACAAGGTACTGGCACGGATGGCTTCGCTGGGGCGCTGGTCCGCCGACGCGGTGGAAGATGCACGCGTGGAAACGGTGGTCACCCGTTCGCTGCGTCCACCCCTGCATGCCGCCTTGCTGGCGCAGCGCCTGCGTGCCGCGCAACCCGGTCAGCCACGCATCGAAAGCAGCATCGACATCGACCTGCAGCGCACGCTGGAGGGCCGGCTTTCCAGCTACTTCTCCACGCTGCCCGAGCGGACGTCGGCGGCGCTGCTGGTGGTCGACAACCAGACCCTGCAGGCACGCGCCTACGTCGGCACGCTGAACTTCGGCGACCGCCAGCGGCTGGGCCACGTGGACATGGTGCAGGCGTGGCGCTCGCCGGGTTCCACGCTCAAGCCGTTCCTGTACGCGATGGCGCTGGATGACGGCCTGATCCACTCGGAAAGCCTGCTGGTGGACGCACCGCAGAGCTTCGGTGGCTACCGCCCCGGCAATTTCGACGAGGCTTTCAATGGCCCGGTGAGCGCGGCCACCGCACTGCGCCTGTCGCTCAACGTGCCTTCGGTGGACCTGTTGGACCGGGTCGGGCCGGCGCGCTTCGCCGCGCGCCTGTCGCATGCCGGGATCCAGCTGCGCTTTCCACGTGGAAGCTCACCCAACCTGTCGCTGATCCTTGGCGGCACCGGCGCGCGGCTGGAGGACCTGGTCGGTGCCTTCGCTGCGTTGAACCGCGATGGCATCGCCGGTCGGGTGCGCTATACCGATGCGGATCCCGTGCTAGATCGCCGGCTGGTGTCTCCGGGCGCGGCGTGGATCGTGCGCGAGATGCTCGAAGCCAATCCGCGCCCGGGGCAGGGTACCGATACCTTCGACCTCGGCGGCCGGCCGCGGGTCGCGTGGAAGACCGGCACCAGCTACGGCTACCGCGACGCGTGGGCGATCGGCAGCACGCGCCAGTACACCGTGGGGGTCTGGGTAGGGCGGCCGGACGGCACGCCATTGCCCGGACAGTACGGGGCGGTGACGGCACTGCCGCTGATGTTCGAGGTGGTCGACAGCCTGCCGCGCCAGGGCCGTGCCAGCGCCGCGCCGCCGCGTCCGGCCAGTGTCACCCAGGCGGACGTGTGCTGGCCGACCGGGGAACTCGCCAGCGAGCTGCCGGCGGGATTGTGCCAGCGCCGGCTGAGTGCATGGTTGCTTGATGGCAGCGTGCCCCCCACCTTCGCCGAGCGCGATGCGCGGCGCTGGCAGCCGGGCCGGCAGCGCTACCAGGCTGATCTGCAAAGCGGCCTGCGACTGTCCGCCGACTGCAGCGCGCCGCACCAGGCGGAAGACCGCGAAGTCGCGCGCTGGCCGGCGCTGCTGTCGCCGTGGCTGCCGCAGGCGGCACGGGCCGCCTCGCAGCTGCCCGCCCTGGCACCGGATTGTCGCGACGACGGACGCCAGGCCAGCATCGCCCTGCATATCGACGGGCTCAACGACGGGGCGTCGCTGGCGCGCGCGCCGGGGGCAGTCGAAGGCGTGCGCCTGCAGCTGCGTGCGCTCGGCAGCGAGCACGACATCGACTGGCTGCTGGACGGCCGCTGGATCGCCCGCACCCGCGGCGCCCAGCCGTTCAGCCAGCGCTTCGAACAGCCAGGACGGCACACGTTGACCGCACTGGCCAGCGATGGGGCCTGGACCCAGGTGCGGTTCAACGTGGTGCGCTGAGTCGGCTTACTTGCCGATCCAGCCATCCAGCAGGTCGGCGAACTCGTCGGCGTGCTCTTCCTCCTGGGCCAGGATCTCTTCCAGGATGCGCTTGGTGGTGGTGTCCTTGTCGCCGACGAAATTGATCATCTCGCGGTAGCTGTCGATGGCGATGCGTTCGGCGATGAGGTTCTCGCGCACCATGTCACGCAGGTCACTGCCTTCCTTGTACTCGGCGTGCGAGCGTGCGGTCAGGGTGTCCGGGTTGAAGTCCGGCTCGCCGCCGAGCTGCACGATGCGTTCGGCCAGCTTGCCGGCATGCGCCTGTTCCTGCTGCGCGTGTTCCAGGAACTCGGCCTTGACCGCGTCGGCGAGCATGCCCTTGGCCATGTAGTAGTGGCGGTAGTAGCGCAGCACGCACACGTATTCGGTGGCCAGTGCATCGTTGAGCAGCTGGATGACCGCCTTGCGGTCGGCGTTGTAGGTATCGGTGATCGCGCCATCTTCGATATTGCGCCGGGCGTTGTCGCGCAGAGTCTGGCGATCGCTGATGCCGGCGGGATGGGCGGGGTGGGGGTGCTTGGCTGGCTTAGACATGGCTGGCCTTTTCTCCTTCGTTATCGTTGATTGCGGTACTACATTGATCAGTGCGGCAGGTGCGCCAGTACATGCTTGGCCGATGACACCTCGAACTTGCCGGGGGCGTCGATCCAGGCCTCGCGCACCGTGCCGTTGTCCACGTACAGGGCGAAACGACGCGAGCGCATGCCCATGCCGGACGCGCTGGCATCGATTTCCAGGCCGAGCGCGCGGGCCAGTTCGCCGTTGCCGTCGGACAGCATCAGCAGTCCATCGGGCACGTGCTGGCTTTCGCCCCAGGCCTTCATCACGAACGGGTCGTTGACCGCCACGCAGTACACCTCGATGCCGCGCTGGCGGAATGCGTCGAAGTGTTCGATGAACCCGGGCAGGTGGCTGGCCGAGCAGGTGGGGGTGAACGCACCGGGCACGGCGAACAGCACGGCCTTGCGGCCGTCGAACAAGGCCTTGGTGTCGACCGTCTCCACGCCGTCGCGGATCCGTTTCAGGGTGACTTCCGGGATCGGGTCGCCAGCTTGGATGCTCATGGGGGGCTCCTGGTAAGCGGGCAGCGTAGGCACGCAGATGGGATGGCCGCGTCAACGGATTGAAAATCCCGCGTGCACGCCCGATCTGGCAGGCGACGGGGGACGGCAACGTCCGGGCCTGCACACGGCAGCCGCTAGAATAGGCGCGGGTTGGCGCCCCCGGTGCCGACGGATCACTCGAGGTAGAACGATGGAATTCAAGGATTACTACGCCACGCTGGGCGTGGAGCCCAGCGCAGGCGACGCCGAAATCAAGACCGCTTACCGGCGGCTGGCGCGCAAGTACCACCCGGATGTCAGCAAGGAAGCCGGCGCGGAAGAAAAATTCAAGGGCATCAACGAGGCGTACGAGGCGCTGCGCGACCCGCAGAAGCGCGCGGCGTATGACCAGTTGAAGGCCCAGGGGTACCGGCCGGGCGAGGAGTTCAATGTCCCGCCCAACTACGGCGGGGGCGGTGGCTTCGATTTCGAGGAGGTGTTCGGTGGCGGCGCAGGCGGTGCCAACGGCGGCTTCAGCGATTTCTTCGAGAGCCTGTTCGCGCGCCAGCGTGGCGCGGCCGGACGCGGCCCCGGTCCTGGCTTCAGCAGCGGTGGCCACGCCCCGCAGCGCGACACCCGGGCCAAGCTTTCGGTTCCGCTGGAAGCGGCCTACAACGGCGATACGCTGCGGATCACGGTCAACGGCCGCCAGCTGGACGTGCGCGTGCCGAAGGGCATCAAGCCGGGCCAGGTGATCCGGCTGGGCGGGCAGGGCACGGATGGTGGCAACCTGCTGCTGGAAGTGGAATACGCCGCGCACCCGCAGTTCGAGGTGGACGGTCGCAACATCCTGTACACCCTGCAGGTGACGCCGTGGCAGGCGGCGCTGGGCACCAGCATCAGCGTGCCGACGTTGGGCGGTGCGGTGGAACTGAAGGTGGCTGCAGGGTCCGATGCCGGGCGCCGGCTGCGCCTGCGCGGCCGTGGCCTGCCGGGCAACCCGGACGGCGACCAGATCGTGGAACTGGAGATCGTGGCGCCGGCGGCCAACGATGAGGCCCAGGCCGAGGCTTACCGCAACCTGGCCAAGGCGTTCGGCGAGTCGATCTGAGAGGGTTTGTTGTGCTGCGCACCGCTTGAAGCGCAGGCAACGTCAAAAGCTCACGTCAACGGCAAAAGCTGCAGGGCTGTTGTGTTGGCGGGGCGGGGTGGCTGTGCAGGACACGCCGTGAATCCGTCCATGGAGGCTCGCTTTTCGCATCCATGCGAAAAGACGGTCCTGCACAGCCACCCCGCCCCACCTTCGACAGGTCCATGGTGGCCATGGACACGGCGGGGGTTGGAAGGGTGGGTGAGAGATGGGGTCAGAGTCCTTTCGCGTAGCGAAAGGACTCTGACCCCTGCCTTTGTTCTTTCTCTGCGCGGGTGGCGGCCACCGGAACCTGTCAGGGGGGCGGGCGGGGAGGCTATGCGGGGCCTTGAGCGGCAGGAGCCGCGAAGAGCTACATGGACGTACTTGCGCGTGCCCCGCATAGCCTCCCCGCCCGGCCCACCCCCGGCTGCAGCTTCAGACAACAGCCACGCGCCAGGGGGTCCCACCCGTTCGACCGACGCCCGGTCAGGGCTGGCCGGCGAACACGCGCTCCAACACCTCGGACAGTTCGTCTTCGGAAAACGGCTTGGTGATGTACGCCTTTGCGCCCTGGCGCATGCCCCACATGCGGTCGGTGTCCTGGTCCTTGGTGGTCACCAGGATCACCGGGATGTGGCGGGTGCTTTCATCGCGGGCCAGCGTGCGGGTGGCCTGGAAGCCGTTGAGGTTGGGCATCACCACGTCCATCAGCACCAGGTCCGGCAGTTCGGCGCGCGCGGTTTCCACGCCGGCCGCCCCATCAGTGGCGGTCAGGATCTGGTGACCCAGCTTCTCGACGATGCGCTGTATCCCCAACAGCTGCGATGGTGAATCGTCGACGATCAGGATGCGTGCCATGTTGCTCCCCAGGTGATGCCGCAGTGTAGTGTGCCGCTCGCCTTGGGGAGAAGGCGACAACGTGCCGTCCGTCGCCCGCCTGCGACGTTCAGTCGATCCGCACCACGGTACGCCCGTGCGCTCCGCCCGAAAGCATGCTTTCAAAGACCGGCGGCAGCTCGGCAAGCCCGATTTCCCGCGTGCATATCTGCTGCAGGTGCGCCGGCTTCCAGTCGCTGCCCAGCCGTTCCCAGACCTGCTCGCGCAGCGTCCGCGGTGCGCTGGCCGAGGACACGCCGAGCAGCGATACGCCGCGCAGGATGAACGGCATCACGGTCATGTCCAGGGTCGGCTCGGCGGCCAGTCCCGCGCTGACCACGCTGCCGTAGCCCACGGTCTGTGCCAGCAGGCTGGCCAGCATCGGGCCACCTGCGTTGTCCAGGCCACCGCCGAAGCGCGCCGACTGTAGCGGCGCGGTATCGGCCAGCACCTCGCGCGGCAGCACCTCGCTGGCACCGATCGCGCGCAGCCAGTCGGCCTGCTCCGGCTTGCCGCTCACCGCATGCACGGCATAGCCGGCGCGGCTGAAGATATCCACCGCCAGGCTGCCGACCCCCCCGCTGGCGCCGGTTACCGCCAGCGGCCCGTGGTCCGGCGTCAGGCGGTTGTCCTGCATGCGCAGCAGCGCCAGCGCGGCGGTGAAGCCGGCGGTGCCCAGCACCATCGCCTCGCGCGGGGTCAGCCCGGGCGGCTGGGCAATGACCGCGCTCGATTCCAGCCGCACGTACTGGCTGTAGCCGCCGTCGCGGGTCTCGCTCAGGCCGCAGCCGGTGGCCAGCACCGCATCGCCTTCGCGCCAGGCGGGGTCGGTCGAAGCGACCACCACGCCCGCCACGTCGATCCCGCCGACCAGCGGAAACCGCCGCAGGATGCGGCCGCGGCCGGTTCCGGCCAAGGCGTCCTTGTAATTGACCGACGACCACTGCGCGCGGACCAGCACCTGCCCGGGGGAAAGATCGTCCACCTGCAGGGGCTCCAGGCCGCTGCGGTGGCCGTGGTCGTCCTTGTGGATGCGGAAGGCGCTGAAGCTGTCGGGCAGGGACATTGGAACGCTCGCTGACGGGGAAATATCACCTTACCCCCTTCCAATCCTTCTGGTCCGCCCCATCTTGTAGAATCAGGGAAACCGGTACAAGGCTGGTGTCACGGGAAGGGCCCGTGGCGCGGCCCAATTCAGATGGAGCGTGCATGGCCTGGAATACACCCGGCGGCAACAGGGACGGACACCGTCCCGAAGACAACCGGCGGGGGCCTTCCAAGCCCCGCGGCGGCGGATTTGGTGGTGGCTGGGGTGGGTTCCCGGGGCCGTTGAAGGAAATGTTCGATGGCGGCATCGTCCGCTGGATCGCCATCGCGGCGGTCCTGCTGCTGCTGTTTTCCAGCTTCCAGCTGATCGGCGAACAGCAGCGTGGCGTGGTCCTGCGCTTCGGCCAGTTCTCGCGCATCCTGCAGCCGGGCCCCAGCTTCAAGCTGCCCTGGCCGATCGAGTCGGTGACCAAGGTCAACGCCACGGAAATCAAGACCTTCTCGGTCTCGGTGCCGGTGCTGACCCGTGACGAGAACATCGTCAACGTCTCGCTCAACGTGCAGTACCGCATCGACGATCCGCGCCTGTTCCTGTTCGGCACCTACGATGCCAACCAGGTGCTGGAGCAGTCGGCGCAGAGCGCGGTGCGCGAAGAAGTCGGTCGTGCCGACCTGAACTCGGTGCTCAACAACCGTGGCCCGCTGGCGACCGCCGCCGAAACCCGCCTGCAGACCCTGCTGGGCGCGTATCGCACCGGTGTCACCGTGACCGGCCTGACGCCTGCCCGATGCGCGTCCGCCGGAAGAAGTGAAGCCGGCCTTCGACGAGGTCAACGGTGCGCAGCAGGTCAAGGAACGCCTGATCAACGAAGCGCAGGCCTACGCGGCCAAGGTGGTTCCGGAAGCACGCGGCCAGTCCGCCCGTACCCGTACCACCGCCGAAGGCTACAAGGCGGCCGTGGTGTCGCGCGCCGAAGGTGATGCCCAGCGCTTCACGCTGCTGCAGCAGCAGTACAAGAACGCGCCGGACGTGACCCGCAAGCGCCTGTGGCTGGAAACGGTCGAACAGGTGCTGGCCGAAAACCGCAAGGTGATCGGTGGCGACAGCCGCCAGGTCCTGTACGTGCCGTTCCCGGGCGAATCCCGCCCGACCGGTGCAGCGCAGCTGCCATTGTCCAATCCGGATGTCGTGCTGCCTGCCGTGACCGGCAGTGCAAGCCCCACCCCGCGTGATGCAGGCCGGCCGACAGGCCGCCCGACGGGACGACCGAGCGGCCGTGAGGAGGGCAGCCAATGAGGAGTTCACTGTGGATCGGCCTGGTGGTCGTGATCCTGTTCGGCCTGCTGGGGTCGGTGTTCGTGGTCCGTGAGGACCAGACCGGCATGGTCTTGAACCTGGGCCGCGTGGTCCGCGCCGACATCAAGCCGGGCCTGCACTTCAAGGTGCCGCTGGTGGAAACGGTGCGCGTGTTCGATCGCCGCTTCCAGGTGCTTGATACCGCGCCGGCGCGTTACTTCACCGCCGAACAGAAGGACGTCAGCGTCGACTTCTTCGCCATCGGTTACATCTCCAACGTGGGCGATTATTTCCGCGCCACCGGTGGCGACCCGCGCGTGGCCAATGCCCGCCTGGCACCGATCATCACCGATTCGCTGCGCAACCAGATCAACTCGCGTTCGCTGACCGAGCTGGTGTCCGGTGACCGCAGCGAACTGATCGCCGACCAGCTGACCGGCATCAACGAAGCGGTGAAGGGCCTGGGCATGCAGATCATCGACCTGCGCATCAAGCAGATCGACCTGCCGACCGACAGCCAGGTGATCAACGATGTGTACGAGCGCATGCGCGCCCAGCGCAAGCAGGAAGCGGCCAAGCTGCGAGCGGAAGGCGAGGAGCAGTCGTTGACCATCCGTGCCCAGGCCGATCGCGAGGCGACGGTGCTGGTGGCCGAAGCCGAACGCGATGCCCAGCGCCTGCGCGGTGAGGGCGATGCCGATGCAACACGCATCTACGGCGAGGCCGGCTCGGCCGATCCGTCGTTCTTCGCGTTCACCCGCAGCCTGGAGGCCTACCGGAACTCGTTGACCGATGGCAACGGCGTGATCGTGCTGGACAAGAATGATCCGTTCCTGCAGTACCTGAAGAGCGACCGCTGAGTCGCAGTCGTTTTCCCACGGGGCCCGGCATGTCCGGGCCCCGTGCTTTTTGTGGAGCTGTTGGATGAAAGATCTGTTCGCCGCGCTGTGCCTGGTGGCCGTGCTGGAAGGGCTGCTGTTGTTTGCCGCGCCACTGGCGTGGAAGCGCATGGCCGAACGCTTGCTGGACATGCCCGGTCCCGCCCTGCGCAGCTTCGGGGGGCTGGTGCTGCTGGCGGGCCTGAGCCTGCTGTGGTGGGCCCGGCACTAAGGGTTTCATCCATCGCGCTTCGTCGCATATGGCTCTTGGCAGGCTGAAACGTCTGTCATTAACGTCAAGCCTCGACCAGCAGGAGGTAGGGCGATGCCGATTGAAACAGCTACCATGCGCGTGCGTCAGGGCCGCAACGAGGCCGCGAGGGCCGCAGGCAGGCAGCCGGTGTCTGCCCGAGTGCGCGTACCGCCGCGGCCCCCCTCCGGGGTGTGTTACGTCGGCAACAGGCCCTGGGACCGTCGGTCCACGTTGACGGTGATGACCGCGCTGCTGCTGGCCGGGCAGGCCGCGGCGACGACCGCCACGCGGGTCCAGAACGTCCCGCGTGCCGCACTCCAGCCGCCGGCAATGCCACCCCGCGGTTTCCACCCCGGCCTGTTTGCTTCGTTCACCGAGCCCTTGGCCGGGTTGGCCAACGAAGAGGCACTTGCGGTAGCCGAAGAGAGCGGCGGCGGTGGCAGCTCGCTGCTCTGGCAGGGCATCGCGGCCTGGTTTGCCACCCCCTGCAGCCAGCTCGACAACTACGCCAATGGCTTCTGGAAGCTGGAACATCCACCGGCACGTGAGATCCCGACCCGTTTCGCTGACATGCGCCATCGCTGCAGTGCGTCGTTGCTGACGATGGCACAGCAGGCATCGGCCACAGCAGGGAACGCCGAGGCCGCGTTGGCCGCAACCTGGGCCGCCGCCGCCGATCCTGCGGGCCGACAGTGGTCGCATTTCCAGCCGCAGCGTGATGCCATTGCCGCGCTCGCCAGCCGTGCGGACATCGAGCAGCACCTGTGCCAGGGGATACTGCGAGGTCAGGAGTCGGTGCTGGGCCTGGAGCGCGTCTTCCGCAACGGCATTCTGGCCACCGACTTCGCACTTGGCAGCCCGGATGTCGCGATCTATGGCCTGCCCATTTCCCATCCCGACGTGCTGGCTTACCGCCATCGCATTGCCGATCTGCTGCACGCGTCCGGCATGGCGTCCGCGGCGGCGGCGGCAGCAGCCGACAATGTCATGGAGATGGAACGCACGCTGGCCCAGGCACCTGTACAGCTCGACTCCTACTCGCTTGTCCAAGCCGAGGCCGCGCTGCCGGAATTTGCCTGGCAGACCGTCTGGCAATCGCTGGGCCTGGATCCGATGACGGCGCTGTACATCACCATGGAGAGCTGCAGGAAGCTGGACCTGCTGCTTGAACAGCGCCCGCTTGCCGATTGGCAGGCATTCCTGCAATACCACCAGGCGCGTCGCGCGCAGCGGTACCTGCAGGGCGGTTTCCAACCACAAGAACGGCTGGAACAGCTGGATGCGAGCCGCGGCGGCAGGTTGCTGCTCAGTGCCTGGTACGGCCAGCGCATGGCACCGGCGCTGACCGCACCGGCGCTGGCGATGTTCGATGCGATCCGCCAGGTTTTCATCGACGACCTGGCGCTGTCCGCGTTGCCCGATGCGGACCGTGCTTCGCTGCAAGCAGGGCTCGAGGCCGTCCAGCTGGTTTTCGACGACGCAGGCCATCAGGTCCGCTGGGACGGATTCATCGGCTCGCCCTCGCACCTTGCCAATATGCAGGCGCTCGACGCACTCGCCACGCGCAACGATCTGGCCATCATTGAAGGTCTTGCCGATTCGAGCATTGCAGGGCCTGCGCATCACCTTTCGCTTGGCACGAACGTGAACGACCTTCGGGTCAGGCTCTCACCGGCGCTGCTGCACGGCCTTGAACAGCTCGGTGCATCCCGTGAGGAGCGCTGGGGCACGCTGGGTTTGATGCTGGGGCATGAAATCGCGCACGTGATGGGCGACGCGGGCGAACTGAGTGCCGAGACCAAAGCACTGATGGCACGCGAAGATACCGTCATCGGACAGCGTATCGGGGATTTATGGGTAGACGATATCCATTTGAACGCCACGCGTGTGGAACAAGAAGCGGCGTGTGACCTGCGCGGCATCAGTGCGGCGCGACGTGCCGGGCAGGCGGAGGCGGATGCAGCAGGTGAGCCGTTCGATCTGCCGCGCTTTTTCCTTGCCACCGCGGGGCTGCATGCCGCCAACCCAACCCGGCGGCAACTGCGCAGGCAGGTTGCCGAAGATGCCCATCCGCCCGGCCCGTTCCGCGCGGGACTGGCCCGCTTGGTGCAGGGCTTCGACAGCGCCTTCGGCTGCACGCCACGCCCCACCCAGCCCTTCGACCATCTGTTTCCGAGGCGCGCCGCTGCCGCTGCGGCCGACCCCAACGGGGGCTGACCCGGACCCTGGTCGGGGTGGCACCTGCCCCCCGAAACCCGGATAATGCACAAAAGCCGGACGGGCCTCCCGTTCGGCTTTTTCCGTGTCCGGGCCCTCCATCGCCGGCGCCTCCCCGTTGGAGCCGCCACCCCGCGCTGGCCAGCCTCGCCACGGTTTACCCGTCCGCGGCCCCGATGGCCGCACACAATTCGAGGAGCCCGTCATGGGTCAGTCTGTCGTAGTGCTTGGTGCCCAGTGGGGCGATGAAGGCAAGGGCAAGATCGTCGATCTGCTCACCGAGGAAATCGGTGCCGTAGTGCGTTTCCAGGGTGGCCACAATGCCGGCCACACGCTGGTCATCAATGGCAAGAAGACCGTCCTGCACCTGATTCCGTCGGGCATCCTGCGCGCCGATGCGCTGTGCCTGATCGGCAACGGCGTGGTGATCTCGCCGGCCGCGCTGCAGAAGGAAATCGCCGAGCTGGAAACCTCCGGCGTGGAAGTGCGTTCGCGCCTGAAGATCTCCCCGGCCGCGCCGCTGATCATGCCGTACCACATCGCCCTGGACCAGGCGC
The DNA here is from genome assembly GCF_031453215.1 of Stenotrophomonas sp. SORGH_AS_0321. Classification (NCBI taxonomy): domain Bacteria; kingdom Pseudomonadati; phylum Pseudomonadota; class Gammaproteobacteria; order Lysobacterales; family Lysobacteraceae; genus Stenotrophomonas; species Stenotrophomonas sp. SORGH_AS_0321. The sequence continues at coordinate 2,889,188 of NZ_JAVIZG010000001.1, read as the reverse complement.
GCGAACGCGCTGCCGGCGGCAAGGCGATCGGCACCACCGGCCGTGGCATCGGCCCGGCGTACGAAGACAAGGTGGCGCGTCGCGGCATCCGCATCGCCGACCTGCATTACCCGGCGCAGCTGGAAGAACTGCTGCGCACCGCGCTGGATTACCACAACTTCGTGTTGACCAAGTACCTGGGCACCGATGCGGTCGATTTCCAGCAGACCTTCGACGAGGCACTGGCCTTCGGCGAGTACGTGCAGCCGATGAAGTCCGACGTGGCCGGCATCCTGCACGACCTGCGCAAGCAGGGTAAGCGGGTGTTGTTCGAAGGGGCGCAGGGCGCGCTGCTGGACATCGACCACGGCACCTACCCGTACGTCACCAGCTCCAACACCACCGTCGGTGGTGCGCTCGCCGGTGCGGGCGTGGGCGCCGATTCCATCGATTACGTGCTGGGTATCGCCAAGGCGTACGCCACGCGCGTCGGCGGTGGTCCGTTCCCGACCGAACTGGACGATGAAATCGGCCAGGGCATCCGTGACCGTGGCGCCGAGTACGGTGCGTCCACCGGTCGCCCGCGTCGTTGCGGCTGGATGGACATCGTGGCGCTGAAGCGCGCGGTGGCGATCAACGGCATCAGCGGCCTGTGCATCACCAAGCTGGACGTGCTGGATGGCATGGAAAAGCTGAAGATCTGCATCGCCTACGAATACCGTGGCAAGCGCACCGAATATGCCCCGCTGGATGGCCAGGGCTGGGAAGAGTGCACCCCCGTGTACCTGGAGTTCCCGGGCTGGACCGAGAACACCCACGGCATCACCAACTGGGACGACCTGCCGCCGGCCGCACGCGCCTACCTGCGGTCGCTGGAAGAGCTGGCCGGTTGCCCGATCAGCATCGTGTCGACCGGTCCGGACCGTGACCACACCATGGTCCTGCAGGACCCGTTTGCCTGATCCCGGCGATAACGCGATAACGCCGGGCCACCCGGTGGGAAAACGATAACGCCGAGCCATGCTCGGCGGGCTCCAGCAGAGGGCGTGACGGCCACCGGTCGTCACGCCCTCTGTCGTTTTGCACATCGGCCCATAGCCGCAGCGGTGTCCTGCATCGACGATGCACAGGCGGGTGCAACAGCACGCGCCGGGATTGGCATCCTGCAATGCTTTATCGAAGTCACTCTGTTGTTGCCCTTCGGGGACGGCGGAGAATGCATCGTCACGCCGGTTCTACGGCGGGCGGTGTGTGGGGATGTAACCCATCCGCCGGTTTTGATTGACTTCGTAAAGCGCCGGTATGCCAACCCGCACCGTCCGCCACCCGCATCCCGCGGGTGGCCCGCAGCGAGGAACAGGCAACCATGGGCGTCTTCTCTCCCCCCGGCACGCGGCTGCATGCCCTTATCGGCGATGCCATGCTCGACCTGCCGGTCTACCTGGTCGAGCGGCTGGAACAGACCCTGGACGCACAGGGCAGGGCCGTTGCGATGCTGGCGCTGATCGCCCACCTGGCAGGACAGCATGCCGTCACCGAAGCGCCCTCCGCAACGCATCCGCACGCTGCCGCGCAGGAGTCCCCGGATGTCCGGTGATGACACTGCACATCGTCCTCGCTGGCCCTACACGGTGCATTTACCGCGACCGCTCCACCCTCGGCGCATCACCAACCAGGAATCACCGATGAGCGCCTACACCCTGCAGGACCTGGCCAAAAAAATGGCCGACATCGATTTCGTCATGCTGCAGACCACCACCGACGGCGGCGAGCACGCGGCGCGGCCGGTGAGCAACAACGGCGACGTGGACTACGATGGCGACAGCTGGTTTTTCACGTTTGAAAACACCCGCATGGTGGCCGACATCCGCCGCGATCCGAAAGTCGGCCTGTCCTTCACCGGTGCCAAGTCATTGCTGGGCAAGCCGCCGATCTTCGTCGCGGTGCAGGGGCATTGCCACCTGCATACCGACAAGGCGACCTTCGCCGAGCATTGGGTCAAGGATCTGGAGCGCTGGTTCGAGCAGGGCATCGATACCCCGGGCATCGTGCTGCTTCACGTGCGTGCCTCGCGCATCGCCTGGTGGGACGGCGAAGAAAATGGTGAACTGACGGTGTAATGCGCGGTCCCGGTTCCCGCCGAGCATGGCTCGGCGCTACCAGACCCACCCCGCCTTGGTAGCGCCGACCCATGGTCGGCGAGCGCAGCGGCCGGCACGCAGCGGGCATTGGTAGCGCCGACCCATGGTCGGCGAACGCAGCGGCCGGCACGCAGCGGACATTGGTAGCGCCGACCCATGGTCGGCGAACGCAGCGGCCGGCACGCAGCGGGCATTGGTAGCGCCGACCCATGGTCGGCGAGCGCAGCGGCCGGCACGCAGCGGACATTGGTAGCGCCGACCCATGGTCGGCGAGCGCAGCGGCCGGTTACCGCCCCGTGAGCAACGGATACGGGTTGATCGATTCCCCCTTCCACCACTGCTTTTCCGGCCCCAGCACATGCACTTCAAAGTGCAGATGCGGCGCTTCCGGATTCGCATTGCCGGTGCTGCCGACGTAGCCGATCACCTCACCCCGCTTGATCTGCTTCTTCTCCGCCAGCCCGTCGGCATAGCGCTGCAGATGCGCGTAGTAATAGCAGTGCACGCCATCGGGATCGAACTGGTACATCGTCAGCCCGCCCTTGTCGCTGTCGAACAGCTTCTCGACATGGCCGTCGGCCACCGCCAACACCGGCGTGCCTTCGGCCGCCATGATGTCGATGGCATCGTGCACCCGGCCTTCGCTGCGCGCATCGGTAAAGGTGTCCTGCAGCTGCGACGCTGCGACGCCCTGCACTGGCAACAGCAGCCCACTGCCGGCGGGCGCCACGACAGGCGTGGCGACCGGCGCGGCCGGCAGGGCGGGCGCCGCGGCCGTCACCTGCAGCGATGAAGGCGACGGTCCGGACACCGCTTCGGGCGTCACCGATGGCGACGGCGCCGGTTCACCGGGCACGGCAATCACCGACGCCGGATCCACCGGCGCGATATCCACCGCCTGGCCGTGCTGGCCGAACAGCCACCAGCCGGCACCGATGCCCACCACCAGTCCCACTGCGATCAACGGCATCACGCGCATCGGCTTACTCCTGCATCACCACGGTCAGCGACGGTCCCACCGCATCGGCCACGCGCAGCGCATCCCAGTTGGTCATGCGCACGCAGCCATGCGATTCGGTCTTGCCCACGTGGCCCGGCTCGGGCGTGCCGTGCAGGCCATAGTGCGGCTTGGAGATGTCGATCCACACCACGCCGACCGGATTGTTCGGGCCCGGCGGCAGGGTCTGCTTGCTGTCGCCCTTCTTCGCATCCCAGAACAGCTTGGGGTTGTAATGGAAGGTCGGGTCACGGGCAACGCCGAGGATCTTCCACTCGCCGATCGGCAGCGGATCGTGCTGGCTGCCGGAAGACACCGGCACCTGGGCCAGCACCTTGCCTTGGTCGTCCAGCAACTGCAGGGTGGAGTCGGATTTGTCGATCAGCACCTTGGCCGCCTTCGGCAGTGCACCGCCGCCGATGTTGGGCACCTGGATGGTGGTTCCGGCCTTGCCCAGGTCCACGCCCGGATTGAGTGCCTTGAGCAGGTCGGGCGAGGCATGGAAGCGTTCGCCCAGTGCTTCAGCCACCGAGCCGAATCCGAGTGCTTTCAGCTGTGCCTGTGCGGCGGGCCCCTTGGGCGTGGGCTGGAACGGACCGGCCACGTCTTCGGCGGTGAGCGTGTAGCGCACCAGCATGTTGGTGCTGTCGGCCTGCAGTGCCTGCCAGGTCTCCTCGTCCAGTTCGCCGGTGACCTTCAGTCCGCGCGCGGCCTGGAAACCGGATACCGCGCGGCGCTGGTTCGAGCCGACCTCGCCGTCGATCTGGCCGGGCGAGAAGTTCGCGCGGTCCAGCAGGACCTGGGCGTGCAGCGGCGAGCGCGGTTCGATGTTCACCGGTTGCCCGGCCGCCGCCTGCGCGGGGGCGGCAGGCGCAGGCGCCTGGGCCATCGCCAGCGGCGCGGCGGCCAGGCCCAGGCAGGTGAGCAGCAGGGAAGAGAGGGGCAGGCGTTTGGGCAGCATCGGGAACTCCTTGATCGAATGCCTCCACCATGCCCATGGGGCATGCGCAGCCACCGTGAAAAGGCTGAGGGGAGGCTGAGCGGACGATGCAGCGCCGCGCGTGTTCGACGACGGGAGGGGGGGTGAGCACGCGCGACACTACCGCTGCGGCGCATCTTGGCCGATGCTGGGCGCAAGACAAGGGGATGCCATGGACAGCAGTGACAACGCAGTACCTGCCGGCGGGCTGCCGGGCAGTCGGCCCAGCGCGTTCGACTGGTCGTTGATACCGGTTTCGAAGGGCAATGAGGATTCCCTCGTGCTGCGGGCCTCGCACCGCATGCGGCGCGAGCCGGCGCTGTTGTTCACCACGGCCTACCTGCTGGTTTCCGCGCTCGGCCTGTGGTGCAGCTACTGGTTCTACCGTGGCTTCGGACTGTCGATCCTGGATTACCTGCAGGCCAGCGATTTCCTCGTCGCCGGTGTGCGCGACCCGGTATACATCGGCCTGCTGGTGTCGGGCGTGTTGCTGGTGCTGCTGGTGACCTGGCCGGAGACGCTGCGCCTGCGCAATCCGGATGCCGTGGCGCGGCTGGCCGGCCGCAACCGGGCGTGGAAGATGCTGCTGGGGCGTTCGGTGTTCACCAGCTGGGAGGCGACGCGGATGCGTCCGCTGACCGCGATGACCGTGGCCGTGACCCTGTTCATGGCGGTGGCGGCGGCCGGTTACGTGGCCCAGCGCGGCGCGGACATCCGCGATCACCGGGACGGTGATGCGGTGACCGTGCACCTGATCGGCGACGCGGCGGCATTGCCGGGCCAGGCGCGGCTGCTGGGCACCAGCAGCGCGTTCGTCTTCCTGTGGTGGCCGGCGCAGCGACGGGCCGAAACGGTGCCGATCGCCGCGGTTCGCCGGGTGCAGGCGGTAGTGGTGGCGGCGAAGGTGGCTGCGCCGGGGCGCGGAGCGGGCAAGCCAGCTCCGCGCTGAGAGCGTGACGACCAACGGTCGTCACCCACCCATCCGAGGGTCGTTACCCACCCGTCCGAGGGTTGTCACCCACCGATGTAACCGCCGGGTGCGGCCCGCTGTCAGGCCAGCAGGCGCAGTTTCGGTTCGCGTGCCCATTGGCGGAGCGCGGCCGCGCGGATGAATGCCTGCGCGTCCGCGGCGCCCACGATGCCGGGATCATTGCCGACGCCGGCGGCCTTCAGCAGCGCCTTGGCGCCGTCATCGTGGCCGATAGCTTTCAGGTGTGCCCACGCGTTGCTGACGAAATCGATCGCGGCGGACTCCTTGGACAGCGCCTTGCCCGCATCCGCGCTCAGCACCACCGCGACCGCATCGAAGACCACCGAGGGCGTACCCGCCAGTTGACCATCCGCGGCTTGGCGCTTGCCGTCGCTGAGCACGCCGCCGCCCAGCTTGGGCGCGACCAGCTTCACGTCCGCGCCGGCTTTCTGCGCGGCCTTGCGCAGCCCGGCAATCACGCCGGCGTCGGATCCTTCGTCGAACAGGATGCCGATGCAGCGGCCCTGAAGGCTGTCCTTGCCGCGCCCGATGGTGCGCACTTCCGGGGCGTTGGGCAGGTCCTGCGCGGGCACGGCGGCAGGCACCGGGTCCGGCAGCGCGGCCATGCCCAGGCCGTCGGCCACGCGCTGGGCCAGGCTGTCATCGATATTGCGCAGCTGGCCGACGGTGCGCTCGCGCACCGCAGCGGTTTCCACCTTGGACAGCTCAAACACCAGCGCAGAAGCGAGGTGGGCCTGCTCCGGCTTCTCCAGGCTGCGGAAGAACATCCGTGCCTGGCTGAAGTGGTCGGAGAAACTCTCGGCGCGGGTGCGGCCCTTGCGCCCATCATCGAAGGTGGCATGGCTGCGGAAACCGGCCGGCGTCTCGCGCGGCGTGTCGGCTTCCAGCGAACTGGGGTCATAGGCCACCCGGCCCTTGGGCACCTGCATCTGCATGTGGCCGTCGCGCTGGTGGTTGGCGAACGGGCACTTCGGTGCATTGACCGGTATCTGGTGGAAGTTCGGCCCGCCCAGGCGGATCAGCTGGGTATCCAGGTAGGAGAACAAACGCCCCTGCAGCAGCGGGTCATTGCTGAAGTCAATGCCGGGCGGCACGTTGGCCGGGCAGTACGCTACCTGCTCGGTTTCGGCGAAGAAGTTGTCCGGCCAGCGGTCCAGTACCATCCGGCCGATCACCTGCAGCGGAACCAGCGATTCGGGGACGATCTTGGTCGGGTCCAGGTGGTCGAACGGGAACTGTTCGGCCTCTTCTTCGGTGAACAGCTGCACGGCCAGTTCCCATTCGGGGAAGTCGCCACGCTGGATGGCCTCGAACAGGTCGCGGCGCTGGAAATCATTGTCAGCACCCTGCAGTTTCAGCGCCTCGTCCCATACCGTCGACTGCAGCCCCAGCTTGGGCCGCCAATGGAACTTGACGAAGGTGGAATTGCCCGCCTCGTCGAGCAGGCGGAAGCTGTGGATGCCGAAGCCTTCGATCATGCGCAGCGAGCGCGGAATGGTGCGATCGCTCATCGCCCACATGATCATGTGCATGGATTCGGGCATCAGGGACACGAAATCCCAGAATGTGTCGTGTGCGCTGGCCGCCTGCGGGAAGGCGCGGTCCGGCTCCATCTTCACTGCGTGGATCAGGTCCGGGAACTTCAGCGCATCCTGGATGAAGAACACCGGGATGTTGTTGCCCACCAGGTCCCAGTTGCCTTCGGTGGTATAGAACTTGACCGCGAATCCGCGCACGTCGCGCGGGGTATCGACCGAACCGGCACCGCCGGCCACGGTGGAAAAGCGGGTGAACACCGGCGTCTTGACGCCGACTTCGGTCAGCACCTTCGCCCGGGTGAATTTGCCCAGCGAACGGGTCAGCTCGAAGTAGCCATGGGCGGCGCTGCCGCGCGCATGCACGATGCGCTCCGGGATCCGTTCGTGGTCGAAGTGGGTGATCTTCTCGCGCAGCAGGAAGTCTTCCAGCAGGCTGGGGCCACGCAGCCCTGCACGCAGCGAGTTCTGATTGTCGGAAACCGGAATGCCCTGGTTGCTGGTGAGTACCGGGTGGGAGCCACCGGCCAGCTGGTGCAGTTCATCACCCTGGCCGCGCTGTTCCAGCGCCTCGCTGGACGACGGTGCGGACGTGGGCTGGGCGGGTGCGCGCTTGCCGGAGGGCTTGCTGGCGGCCATTGAAGGATCTCCTGGTGGATTGGCGGGGTCTCTGTTCGACTGTGGCCGGTCAGGTGTTAATCCACGGTCCCGTGCAGGTGAGCGCGCAGGCAAAACGGGGGTCGGCTATGCTGTGGGCATGCGTGTTGAACCTGCCGACATCGAAGCCCTGTTCGACGCCATTCCGGACGTGCTGTTCTTCATGAAGGACCGCGAGGGGCGTTACACCCACATCAACCAGACCATGCTGCGCCGGCTCGGGTTGAAATCGCGCAAGGACGTGATCGGTCGGACGGCGGCGGAGATCTATCCCACCGGCCTGAGCGCGGACTACGCCGACCAGGATGCCCGGGTGATCGCCGGGGCGGTGATCGAAAACCTGATGGAACTGCACCTGTTCGCCAACCGGGAACCGGGCTGGTGCCTGACCTGCAAGCGTCCGTTGGTCGTGGAAGGGGAGATCAAGGGGCTGATCGGCATTTCCCGCGACCTGGGGCAGAAGCACAGCCTGGGCGCGCAGTACGAGCACCTGCGACTGGCGCTGGCCCACCTCAATGCGCATTACGCCGAGAACGTGCGCATGCAGACCCTGCTGGACATCACCGGGTTCTCGCTGTCCAAACTGGAGCGCAGCTTCCGCAAGGTGTTCCAGATGACCCCGCAACAGGTACTTACCCGGTTGCGGATCCAGATGGCCATGCATCTGCTGCATGGCAACGACAGCATCGCCAGCATCGGCCAGGCCTGCGGCTTCAGCGACCAGAGCGCTTTCACCCGCAAGTTCAAGGCGGAGGCGGGGCTTTCCCCACGCGCCTACCGGGCGCGCATCTCCGAACTGGCAGGCGGCTGAGCCGGCAGGCCATCCGGCCTATCCCACCGGCGCGCCGGACAAGGTAATGTGACGGCCTTGTTGCCGCACACAGTGTCCTTCGATGCCTGCCAACCCGACGCCTGCCGCTCCTGCTTCGACCCCCCGCCTTGGGCATGCGCTCAAGCCCCGCCAGCTGATCATGATGGGGCTGGGCAGTGCCATCGGCGCCGGGTTGTTCCTCGGCTCCGGGGTTGGCGTGCAGCTGGCCGGCCCGGCCGTGCTGCTGTCCTACCTGGTCGCCGGTGCGCTGGTGATCATCGTGATGAACGCGCTGGGCGAAATGGCGGCCAACAAGCCGACCAGCGGGGCGTTTTCGGTGTATGCCGCCGACGCACTGGGCCCGACCGCCGGTGCCACCGTCGGCTGGCTGTGGTGGGTGCAGCTGGTGATCGTGATCGCCGCCGAAGCGGTAGGCGCGGCCGGCCTGCTGGCGACGGTATGGACCGGGCTGTCGGTGCCGATGGCGGCCTTGGCGTTCATGCTGTTCTTCACCGCCATCAACCTGCTGGGGGTGAAGAACTTCGGTGAGTTCGAGTTCTGGTTCGCAATCCTCAAGGTGGCCGCGATCCTTGGCTTCATCGCCATCGGTGCGGCGCTGCTGCTGGGCTGGTTGCCGGATGCCACCTCACCGGGCCTGTCCAACTTCACCGGCAATGGCGGCTTTGCCCCGACCGGCCTGGCCGGCGTCGGCGCGGCGCTGCTGGTGGTGATCTTCGCCTTCGGCGGCACCGAGATCGTAGCGGTCGCCGCGGCTGAAACCGAGGACCCCGAGCGCAGCATCGCGCGCGCGATCCGTACCGTGGCATGGCGCATCCTGGTGTTCTACATCGGTTCGCTGAGCGTCATCATCGCGGTGGTGCCGTGGACCAGCGAGGCGTTGAAATCGCCGTTCGCCGCCGTGCTGGAAGCAGCCAATATCCCCGGTGCCGGCACCGCCATCACGCTGGTTGCGGTGATCGCGCTGCTGTCCGCGCTCAACGCCAACCTGTATGGCGCTTCGCGGATGATCTTCTCGCTGGCACAGCGCCGCGAGGCGCCTGCGGTGCTCGGCTGGGCCGACCGTCGCCAGGTGCCGGTGCTGGCGGTGCTGGCCAGCGTCCTGTTCGGCTTCGCCGCTACGGTGATGGAGCTGGTGTTCCCGGACAGGGTGCTGCCGGTGCTGCTTAACATCGTCGGTTCCACCTGCCTGCTGGTGTGGACGTTGTCGCTGCTGTCGCAGCTCGTGCTGCGTCGGCGGGCGGACCGCGCAGGGGTGGCGCTGCCATTCCGTATGGCCGCTTTCCCCTGGTTGACGGCGCTGGCGCTGGCCATCCTGGCCTTGATCTTCGCGCTGCTGCTGTACGGCGACCAGACCCGCCTGCAGTTCCTGTCGATGGTGGTCCTGACCCTGTTCATCGCCGGCTGCAGTGCGTTCGCTCGTCGCATCCGCGCCGGAGGCCACTGAGGATCGGGCAGGAATCGGATCAGCCGGCACACGCGCGACCGGTGCACCGGTCGCGTGTGTGCGCCACCTCAGTCGACTGTCACCGGAAGTGATACCCGCGTCATGCTGGGCGTATCGATACAGCGCTTGTAGCCGATGCCGCAGGTCAGCCAATTGCCGGTGGTCGCCACGCATTTTGCGAACTCTATACCGCAGGTGAGCGGATTGCCGGTTGGCACCGCTTGTGCGTGTGCAGGAGGGGCAGCGATGGCGCCGATCAGCAATAGGCTGCCGGCAAGGATCCGAATGTTCATTTTTTTTCCTTTTAAGTCAGCATCGCCCAAGGGGCTCAGCGAGTGGGTGTTGGAGGGAGTGCGACGCTGGTTGCGCCGGCCAGGCACTTGCCCAGCTCCAGGGTGCAGCTGACCAGGTCGCGGCCATTGATGTAGTAGCACTGGAAAAACGCCTTGGCGCAGTCGAGCGACGCGGCGCGCGGTTCCGATGACTGGGCCATTGCAGGAAGCGAGGCGGCTAAGGTCATGGCAACTGCGAGGACACCGCTTTTGAAAAAGGACATGACAACTCCTGTTGAAGAGACGGGTTGAAGTGCAAACCAGCGTTTGAGGAGGACGCGGGCGCGTCGGCGCCCGCGTCCATCGGCCTCAGGGCTCGCGGCGATCGGCGACCGCGGTGGACACACCGCCTGCCGCAACGCATTTTGCGAACGCGGTACCGCAGGTCAGCACATCTCCGCCCGACGTCAGGCAGAGGGCGAACTTCAATGCGCAGTCCGCGACGCCGCGGTCCTGCGCAGGCTGCGCATGGGCAGCCGGAATGGCGAAGGTGAAGGCGAGAGCGGCGGCAGCGACAATGGCTTTCAGATGACTCATGATGATTCTCCGTTTGAAAGTTCCCGTCGACCGGGATGGGCGGCGGTTTCGACCCCGCTCGCGATCGGGGTTTCGTCCTGGCTGGCCGGTGTCAGAACGTGGAGTCACAATGCGCTGCGGCTTGCCCGTTGGTGATGTCGGAATGTGACGTGTCTAGCAGAATTTCGGCTTACTTTTACGTCCGCGACGCAGTGCCGTTACCGATGAGCACTGCGTGGTTTTTGAATGAGACGTGACGTTAATAGCGAACGTGAGATCGCGGCGACCGCTGTAGGAAATTACGGAATGGTCGCTGTCGGCTATGCTGAATGCGACGGTGCGTCCGGGCGCCGCGCTGGACGGATTGCTCGGATACAAAAAAAACGGCCCGCTTGCGCGGGCCGTGATTCGTCATAGCGGTCCGGTCGTGCTGACCCGGTCAGGCGTTGACTTCGTCATCCTTGTACGCATCGACCGGGATGCAGGCGCACATCACGTTCTTGTCGCCGTACACGTTGTCCACGCGGGCTACCGGCGGCCAGTACTTGGACTGCTTCAGGCTGGCCAGCGGGAACGCCGCCAGTTCGCGCGGGTAGGCGTGGGTCCACTCGCTGGCCGTCACCGCGGTGGCAGTATGCGGTGCGTTCTTCAGCGGGTTGTCCTCGCGCTCCAGGCTGGCCATCTTCGATGGCAGCGATCTCTTCGCGGATCTGGATCATCGCGTCGATGAAGCGGTCCAGCTCGTGCTGGGATTCGCTTTCGGTCGGCTCCACCATCAACGTGCCGGCGACCGGGAAGCTGAGCGTCGGCGCGTGGAAGCCGAAGTCGATCAGGCGCTTGGCGATGTCTTCGGCACCGATGCCGCTGGTCTTTTCCAGCGGGCGCACGTCCAGGATGCACTCATGCGCCACCAGCCCGTTGCGGCCGGTGTACAGGGTCTTGAAGTGCGGGGCCAGGCGGGTGGCGATGTAGTTGGCGTTGAGCAGGGCGACCTGGGTTGCCTTGCGCAGGCCTTCGCTGCCCATCAGCGTGATGTACATCCAGCTGATCGGCAGGATCGACGCGCTGCCGAACGAGGCCGCCGAAACCATCCCGACATCGCCTTCGCCACCGAGCACGCGCGGCAGGAACGGGGCCAGGTGCGACTTCACCGCGCAGGGGCCCACGCCGGGACCACCACCGCCGTGCGGGATGCAGAAGGTCTTGTGCAGGTTCAGGTGCGACACGTCCGAGCCCCACTTGCCGGGCTTGGCCACGCCGACCAGGGCGTTCATGTTGGCACCGTCGGTGTACACCTGGCCGCCGTGCTGGTGGATGATCTCGCAGATCTCCACGATCTCTTCTTCGAACACGCCGTGCGTGGACGGGTAGGTGACCATCAGCGCGGCAAGGCGGTCGCTGTACTTTTCCGCATTGCGTCGGATGTCTTCGACATCGACGTTGCCGTTGGCGTCGGTCTTGGTCACCACGACCTTCATGCCGCACATCTGCGCCGACGCCGGGTTGGTGCCGTGGGCCGAATCGGGAATGAGGCAGATATCGCGATGGTCATCGCCGCGCGAGCGGTGATAGGCGCGGATCGCCAGCAGGCCGGCGTATTCGCCCTGCGCGCCGGAATTGGGCTGCAGGCTCACCGCGTCGTACCCGGTGCATTCCACCAGCATTGCTTCCAGGCCTTCGATCAGCGCCTTGTAGCCCACGGCCTGGTCGGCCGGCACCAGGGGATGGATGTTGCCGAACTCCGGCCAGGTCACCGGAATCATCTCGGCGGTGGCGTTGAGCTTCATCGTGCACGAACCCAGCGGGATCATCGTGCGGTCCATCGCCAGGTCCTTGTCGGCCAGCGAACGCAGGTAGCGCAGCAGTTCGTGCTCGCTGTGGTGGGTGTTGAACACCGGGTGGGTCAGGAAGTCGCTGCGGCGCACCAGGTCGGCCGGGATCGCGTCGGCGGTGCTGCCGTCCAGCGCATCCACGTCGGCCTGCGCACCGAACACGGCGGCCAGCGCGACCACGTCCTCGCGGGTGGCGGTCTCGTCCAGGCTGATGCTGACCGAACTGCTGTCGATGGCACGCAGGTTGTAACCGGCCGCGCGTGCGGCCTGGTGGATCGCGGCGGCATCGATGCCGGTCACGTGCAGCGTATCGAAGAAGTCGCTGCCGACGGCAACGCCGTTGCTGCGCAGGGCCGCGGCCAGGATCGCCGCCAGGCGGTGGGTGCGGCGGGCGATGCGGGTCAGCCCGTCCGGCCCGTGGTACACCGCATACATCGAGGCCATCACCGCCAGCAGCACCTGTGCGGTGCAGATGTTGGAGGTGGCCTTCTCGCGGCGGATGTGCTGCTCGCGGGTCTGCAGGGTGAGGCGGTAGGCGGGGTTGCCCTGGGCGTCGATGGAAACGCCGATCAGGCGGCCCGGCATCGAACGCTTGTAGGCATCGCGGCAGGCCATGAAGGCCGCATGCGGACCGCCGAAGCCGAACGGCACGCCGAAGCGCTGGCTGTTGCCGACCACGATGTCCGCGCCCCATTCGCCGGGGGCGGACAGCAGGGTCAGTGCCAGCAGGTCGGTGGCCACGGCGACCAGGCCGCCGCGCGCATGCACGGCATCCACCAGCGCCTTGTGGTCGGCGACCTGGCCGAAGGTGTCCGGGTACTGCAGCAGCAGGCCGAACGCCTCCGCTTCCAGTGCTTCAGCCGGGGTGCCCACGCGCAGCACGATGCCCAGCGGCTCGGCGCGGGTGCGCAGCAGTTCCAGCGTCTGCGGATGCACCGCGTCGTGCACGAAGAAGGTGTCCGACTTCGACTTGGCCGAACGCTTGGCCAGGGTCATCGCCTCGGCGGCGGCGGTGGCTTCGTCCAGCAGCGAGGCGTTGGCGATTTCCATGCCGGTCAGGTCGGCGCACAGGGTCTGGAAGTTGATCAGCGCTTCCATGCGGCCCTGCGAGATCTCGGCCTGGTACGGGGTGTAGGCGGTGTACCACGCCGGATTTTCCAGGATGTTGCGCAGGATGACGTTCGGCGTGTGGGTGCCGTAATAGCCCTGTCCGATGAAGCTGCGCAGCACGGTGTTCTGGTCGGCGATGGCGCGGATCTTGGCCAGTGCCTGCACTTCGGTGATCGATTCGGGCAGCGCCAGCGGCGCCGGCGACTTGATCCGGGCCGGCACGATGGCGTCGGTCAGCGCATCCAGCGAGGCATGGCCGACCACGCCGAGCATCTGCGCGATCTCCGCGTCGTTGGGGCCGATGTGGCGCTCGACGAACGCGTTGTGGTGTTCAAGCTCGCGCAACGAAGGGGTGTTCTGGGACATGGCGAAGGATCCGTCGGGAAAGGGCACGCACGTGGGCAGGCTGCCGATCAGCAGCCCGCGGGGCGCCCCTCTGTCCTTTTGCCTGAGAGTTTGGAAGCGCGCGTGTGCGCGGCTTCGTGCCCCTTCGGCGCCGGATCGAACCGGTCTCTCCAGAGTTTTGATGCGGGTGGTCACGGGCCTGAGCGATTACGGGCGTTTGCGCCTTCGGCAGCGGTGTCCTGCTTCTCCCACCTTGTTGCCCGCCGATTATAGCGGGCCGCGTGGAAGCCGGGGGGGCGGCGGCCCGGTAGACCCTGCTGAATGCGTTACGACCCACCGGACGGATCCGGTCCGGATCGCATGGTATTGGGGCGGCCAACGGCCTATCATGGCACCACTCTCGTATTCATCCGGCGCCACCTTCCTGTCCTGCCTGGGCCGGGTCGGGCGCCTGCCGCGCATGGCCTGCGCGGCTCCTCCGGACGCTCCCATGACTGCCGCCTCGCCTTCGACCCGCCGTCTGGCCCTGCTGCTCGCAGGCCTGGCGATGTTCGGCCCGTTCTCCATCGACACCATTTTCCCGGCATTCCCGCAGTTGGCGCAGCGGCTCGGGGTGGACGAAGTGGCGGTGCAGCAGACCGTCAGTGTCTACCTGCTGTTCTATGGCCTGATGAGCCTGGCGCACGGCCCCCTGTCCGATGCCTGGGGACGCAAGCGGGTCATCCTCGGCGGCCTGGTGGTGTTCGTGGGCGCCTCGGTCGGCTGTGCCCTGTCCACCGACCTGACCACGCTGCTGATGTTCCGCGCGCTGCAGGGCCTGTCGGCCGGCGTCGGCATGATCGTCGGCCGCGCGGTGATCCGTGACCTGTACCACGGCCACGATGCGCAGCGGTTGATGAGCCAGGTGTCGATGATCTTCGGCATCGCGCCGGCCATCGCGCCGATCATCGGCGGCTGGATCCTGCTCAGCGGTGCCGGCTGGCCACTGATCTTCTGGTTCCTGGTGGTGTTCTCGCTGCTGCTGCTGGTGGCCACCGCGCGTTTCCTGCCGGAAACCCATCCGGTCGCCGCGCGCACGCCGTTGTCGCCGCGCGGACTGGTGCGCGACTACCTGCGCATCGGCTCCAATCCTCGCTTCATGCGGCTGGCGCTGGCCGGCAGCATCAACTTCGGTGGCATCTTCCTGTACATCGCCTCCGCGCCGATGTTCGTGATGCAGCACCTGCGGCTGGGCGAGGGCGGATTCGCCTGGTTGTTCATCCCGACCATCGGCGGCATGACGGCCGGTTCGTTCCTGTCCGGGCGCATGGCCGGCCGCACCACGCCGACCCGCCAGGTCAGCATCGGCTTCATCTGCTGCGCGGTGTCCGCCGTGCTGAACATCGCCTACGTGGCCACCGCGCCGCAGCTTGCGCTGCCCTGGGCGGTGCTGCCGATCTTCATCGGTGGCCTGGGCATGGCGCTGATCTTCCCGATCCTGGCGCTGGCGGTGCTGGACATGTATCCGCACCAGCGCGGGCTGGCGTCGTCGTTGCAGGCCTTCCTGCAGCTGATGGTCAGCACTCTGGTGGCCGGGCTGGTGTCGCCGCTGCTCAGCCATTCGCCGCTGCAGCTGGCCCTGGGCCAGGCGGCGTTCTTCGCCGTGGGCTTCGTGTTCTGGTACTGGGAACACCGGCGCGAGCGCGATCAAGAGGCACTGCGGGTGGCCGCGGGCGGCCCGCCGTGAAGCAGGTCCGCGCGTGGCGTGCGGTATCCTTGGCGCCCCGATTGCCCGTACTCCGCTGATGTCGACCACCTCGAAACTGCGCCGTGACATCCGCCGGCGCCGCGAAACCCAGGCCGCCAACCGCGAAGCCGCGCAGGCCTCGCCGGTCGAGCCGCACGCCGAACTGCGTGACCAGCAGCGCACGCTGCTGGCCGGCGTGGTGCGACGCGATGGTGAATGGGTGCTGGGCATGGATGGCCGCATCGCCGGCCAGAGTGAAAGCGCCGCCCAGGTGCTGGCCTTGATCATGCAGGCCGGCGAACTGCACGAACGCAAGGGTACGCCGGTGCGCCTGGTGTATTCGGATGCGCTGCGCGATGCCGCGCAGGCCGAGGCCAATGCGCAGGGGCTCAGTTTCGATGAGTTCAAGGACGCGCTGGCAGCGAAGATGGCCGCTGGCAAGGCCAACTGACCCCGCTTGATCGCGCCGGGCGATGCCCGGCGTTGCATGACGTCCGATGGTGGCGCCGGGCCATGCCCGACGCCACCGGATGATCAGCGCTGTGCAGGCGCTGCCGGTGCTGCCGGCGCGGCCGCGCTGGCCTGCCAACCGCAGACCTGGCCCTGGTTCTGCTCCTTCAGCCAGGCGTTGACCGGGGTGAAGTATTCGATCATCGGGCCGGCATCGAGCTTGTCACCGCCGGTGAGCTCCTTCAGCGTGGCCTGCCACGGCTGGCTGGCGCCCTTGCTCAGCATCGACCAGAACTTCTGCCCGGCTTCCTTGTTGCCGTAGAAGCTGCATTCGTGCAGCGGTCCCTTGTAGCCGGACGCATCGCACAGGCCTTTGTAGAACTGGAACTGCAGGATCCGCGCCAGGAAGTAGCGGGTGTACGGCGTGTTGCCCGGCACGTGGTACTTGGCGCCCGGATCGAAGAACTCTTCACCGCGCGTGGTCGGCGGGGCCACGCCCTGGTAGCGCGCCTTCAGGTCCCACCAGGCCTTGTTGTAGTTGTCCGGGGTGATCGAGCCGTCGAACACGCCCCAGCGCCAGCGGTCGATCATCAGGCCGAACGGCAGGAAGGCCACGCCGGACAGCGCCATGCGCATCTGGTTGTTGATCACCGCTTCGCGGCTTTCTTCCGGCTTGTCGACCAGGCCGATGGAGTTCAGGTACTTCGGCGTCATCGCCAGCACGATGGTGTCGCCGATCGCTTCATGGAAGCCATCGTTGGCACCGCCCTGGAACAGCGGGGGCAGCGGGTTGTAGGCCAGGTCGTAATAGATGTGGCCGAGCTCGTGGTAGATCGTGGTGAAGTTTTCTTCGTTCGGCTTGATGCACATCTTGGTGCGCACGTCGCCTTCCATGTTCATGTCCCAGGCGCTGGCATGGCACACCACGTCGCGGTCCTGCGGCTTGATGAACTGGGTGTTCTCCCAGTACGACTTCGGCAGCGCCGGCATGCCCAGCGACACGTAGAAGTCCTGCGCGCGTTCGGTCATCTGCCGCGCGGTACGCAGTTCGGCTTCACGCTGCGCCTTGTACAGGCTTTCCACGTTGGCGTTGCTGCCGGCCTTGGCCAGCGCGCCGCTGAGGTTGCCCTGGTACTGCTTTTCCAGCGCAGCGGTGATGTCCAGGCTGCCGGCACCAGGATACGGCTGCAGCTGGTCCCACAGGTTGGACCAGTCCTGCTGCCACATGTTGCCGGTCAGGTGGGCGGCGATCAGGCCGTTGCCCACTTCGGCCTTGTCCTTGCCATAGGTGGCGTCGAGCTTGCCGCGGGCGTAGCAGTGCAGCTGCTCGTACATCGGCTTGACCTGTTCCCACAGGCGATCGGTTTCCGGGCCGATCTGCTCCGGCGGCATGTCATAGCCACTGCGCCACATCTGCCCGGCATCGGCGAAGCCCAGCCCCTTGGCACCTTCGTTCACCAGGCCGACGAACTGCTGGTAATCGCCCCGCATGTTCCTGGTGGTGCCGTGCCAGCCCTGCCACGCATCCAGCTGCTGGTCGTAGTCGCGGCTGCTGGACAGCACCTGCTCCAGGTCGCCGAGCTGGCGGCAGGAGTTCGGATCATTGGCGTCGGTGCAGTACTTGCCAGCACCATAGCTGCCTTCCATGCGGGTGGCGATCTGGGTCAGCTGCGCCAGCTTGGCCGGGTCGCGCGGGGCTGGCATCGACGACATCAGCTTGAGCAGCTGCAGCGCACGCTTGCTGTCGTCGGACATCGGCTGGCCTTCGAACTTCGCCGCCTGTTCGATCCAGCTGTTGAGCTGGGTCAGCGAGCGTTCGTTGGCCTTGGCCGCCACGCGTTCGGAATCGCCGTTGATGTAGGTCGACGACAGCCACTGCGCCGAGGTCATCTCCGGGTACGCGGCCTTGTATTCGGCGTTGATGCGGGCCACGAACTGGTCGGCGGTTTCGCCGGCCGGCGCCGTTGCGGTCGCGGTGTCGGTGCCCGGGGTGGGCTCCTTCTTGCAGGCGGCCAGCGACAGCGTGGCGGCGGCGATTGCCGACGCCAACAGGAGATGACGGTGTTTCACGGGTGGTCCTTGGGTGGTGAACGACCGCTGAAGGCTAGTGGCCCGGGCCCGCTGCCGCAAGGGGCAGTGCAATGAAAGGCACTACGGGGCGGGACGACGCACGCCGATCAGCCTTCGCAGCGGGCGAACAGGTCGTGCTGCGGATCGTACAGCGCGGTGCGCACCTGCATCAGGCCCAGCACGGAGGAGAACAGCGCATCGTGGTCGGTGCGCTGGCCGGCACGCTCGCGCAGGCAGGCCAGGTCCAGCCTGCGGTCGCGCACGAACTGCGGTGAGAACCACATCGTCATCGGCACATGGGTCTGTTCCTGCGGTGCGATCGCGTAGGGCACCCCGTGCAGGAACAGGCCTTTCTCTCCCAGCGATTCGCCATGGTCGGAGACATAGATCATCGCGGTGTCGTAGTCCTGCATCCCCTGCAGGCGGCCGATCGCCTGGGCCAGCACATGGTCGGTGTACAGCAGCGCGTTGTCGTAGCTGTTGGCGATCTGGGCACGCGTGCAACGACCGAGGTCAGCGGTATCGCAGGTAGGCGTGAAGCGGCGGAAGCGCGGCGGATAGCGTTCAAAATAAGCTGGCCCGTGGTTGCCCAGCTGATGCAGCACGATGACCCGGTCACCGGGTTTCGCGCGGACCTGTGCCGGCAGGTCCTGCAGCAGGATTTCGTCCATGCAGCGACCGTCGGCGCACAGCCCCGGCGTGGTGGCATCGGTAAGCGACTGCAACGGCAGTCCATCGCAGACGCCTTTGCAGCCGGACTGGTTGTCACGCCACAGCGTCGCGATGCCGGCATGGTCCAGCACATGCAGCAGCGACTGGTGCGCACGGATTTTCTTCTCGTCGTAGTCGCGGCGTCCCCAGGGCGAGAACATGCAGGGCAGCGATACTTCGGTGCTGGTGCCACAGGAATGCATGTCGGGGAAGTTGATCACCTGTTTCTGCGCCAGCTCCGGGGTGGTCTGGCGCGTGCCGCCATTGAGCCCCCAGTCCTGCGCACGCGCGGTTTCGCCGATGACGACCAGCAGCAGGCGTGGCCTGCTTCCCGCCGCGCGGGGCATTGCCTTGGCATCGGTGCCGATCGGAAGCTTGGGCGCGCGCTGCACCGGGTTGTCGCCACGCAGGGCGCGCGGCAGTCCCAGCAGGACATTGGCGGGCGTGGCCAGGTAGCGCACTTCGCGCTGGTTGCGCATCAACGCCGAGATTTCCTGGAACGACAGCAGCGCACCGCCGAGTGCCACGCTGGCGGCGAGCAGCAGGAAGCCGGCGCGCCACAGCAGGGTGCCGGTCCAGCGCCGCTGCGCCAACTGCACCCGCCACAGCGCGACCACCGGCAGCATGCCGATCAGCAACGGCCCGGCCAGCGAGGCGGTGAGCAGCTCGCGGCTTTCGCGGCGGTCGGTTGCCAGCACGTTGCGCAGCATGTCCGCATCCAGGTAGATGTGGTAACGGCTCATGTAGTGCGAAGCCAGCGTGGTCAGCAGGATCAGCAGGCTGACCACGGCCTTGCCGTTCCAGCGCCAGACCAGCAGACCCAGCAGGAAGGCGTGGGTCCCGAGCAGCAGCAGCAGCAGCGACACGGCATAGCAGATGCTGCCGGGGTGGGTGGCCATTGCGCTGGTCCAGAACAGCCCATTGCCTGCGACGGCGAAGTACAGGCTGGCAAGCGCGATCAGCGCCTCGCTGGAGATCAGCGGGCGCCACTGCAGCCAAGCCATGGCCGGCAGCCGTACGCCGCGTGCGACGGTGGCATTCATGCGCGCGCTCCCGCTGGGTGCCACGCCCGACGCGGCAGGCGGGAACGCACCAGCGCATACAGGCCCAGCGAGAGCAGCCAGCAGACGCCCAGCGTGCCCAGGTCGTGCGACATGAAATGCGCGCCGCGAAGCTGCTGGGCAAGCCCCAGCGCGATGCCGGCAAGCAGGCCGACGGCAAACCCGCGCCAGCGCCAGGCCGGTCGCCACAGCAGCGCAAAGAAGTACAGGCTGACCCATGCGTAACCCGCACTGGCCTGGCCGGCAGGGAAGCAGGCGGCGGCGGGCAGGATGGCGGGCCGCGCCTGCAGAAGGCCGACGAACGGACGCTGTCCGCCATAGCGCAGCAGGTCCCACGGGCAATCCATGTGGGTCAGCGATTTCAGCAGCGATACCGCGCCAGTGCCCAGTGCGATGGCCAGGACCAGGTACAGCAGCGCCCAGCGCAGGTGGCGATTGCTGCCGTAGCGCCAGTGGTGGAAACACAGCACGAGCAGCACCAGCGTTGCGGTGGCGCTGAGCCATTTGCCGCCCTTGTGCATCAGGACGGTGGTGCCCCACGCATCGCGCAGCAGCCAGTGCTGGCCTTCGAGCGCGAAGATGCGATCGGCGATCCACTGGTCACCGCCCAGCACCAGCGCGCTGAAAATCAGGGAGGCCGCGATCAAGGGCAGCCACAGGTGGCGTGCGGTGAATCCGCTGCTTGCGATCTGCCAAATGCGTGGGAGCGGATATCCGGGAACAGCGGAGCGGTGCATGTACAAGGCCTTTGGTGGATCGGCGGCCATGCTAGGGAGCGCGTTGTCGGAGAAAAATCGGAGCGATGTTCGGCTTCGGTTAAACCCGACCATCCCGCCACGCTGGCTCAGTCTTCAGCGTCGCTTGCCCCGCCCGCCTCTGCGTGGCACGTGCGGGACCACGCCGTTCCCGGTACCAGCTGCCATCGATTGCCGTTGGACATGCCGATGTCGATGATCTGCGCGATATCCACGCAGGGGCTCATCGCCGCATCCAGCACCAGCAGCCAGCGTGTCCGTGGCGCAGCAGCGAGCCACTGGCCGGCGTCCTGCCATTGCAGGTCCCACGGACGGTTGAAGCCGAACTCGCGGACCGGTCGGTCCGCCTGCAGCAGGTTCTGTTCGCGCCAGGCCAGCAGGCCCAGTTCGGCCCGTGGCCCGATCCGTGCGCCTGCACGCTGCATCAGGGCCGAAGCGGAGGCGTAGGGGTCCATCGCGGGCAGCAGCACGACGCCGTACACGCACCACAGCAAGGCATGGGTCACCAGCACCAGCGCGGCGGCGTGGCGTTGCCGCAGCCATGCTGATATCCCCAGTACGGCGGTTCCCAGGACCAGCAGGCCTGCCCCCAGAACGGGCAACAGGCTGGTCGGCATCGCGCGTCGCTCGAGTTGCGCCACGGCCCATGGCGCGGCGTACACCAACAGGGCACCGACGGTGATCGCCAGCAGCCCCAAGGCGATGCTGTAGCCCACCAGGTAGCGGCGCACAGCGGTCCGGCGCAGCAGGCCGGGCAACAGCGGGGCACTGGCCAGCGCGAGCGCCGGCAGCATCGGCAGCAGGTAGACCTCGCGCTTGCCGGGGCTGAGGATGAAGAACAGCAGCACCAGCACGGCCCAGCCCAGCAGCAGCCAGAGGCGTGCATCGGTGCGACGCAGCCGCCGCCACCACGGCCGCAGCAGCCAGGGCACCAGCAGGCTGCCGGGCAGCCACAGCGTGAGCATCACCTGCAGGTAGTACCAGGCGGGTTGCACGTGATGCCAGGCATGGGCGTAACGGGTGGCCGTCTGCTTGAACAGGAGTTCATGCGCATAGGCCTGCAGGGCAGGGTCGGGCTGGCGCAGCAGGGCCCAACCCAGCGGCGCCAGCCAGACCGCAGTGCCGAGCAGGAAGGACGGCAGCAGCCAGGCCAGCGTGGAGGGGGCAGGGCCCGGCGCCACGTGGCCGCGCAGCCGCCGGTAACCGGACCGCCACGCCAACCACGGCAGCACGACCAGCAGGGGCAGGAAGCCGACCCCCTTGGTGACCGTGCCCACGCCGGCGGCGATGCCGGCCAGCCAGAGCGCCGGCAGGTTGCGGCGTTCGCACAGGTGCCGCAGCAGGCCCCACAACGACAGCGTGGTCATCGCCACCAGCACCATGTCGATCTGCGCGCGCTTGGCCATCAGGCCGAACTGCAGGCTGCAGAACAGGGCCGCCATGGCATGGGGCGCCACCCGCGGCGACCACAGCCGACGGGCCAGGTCGGCCACCAGCCACAGGCTGAGCAGGGCGGCCAGCAGGGACGGCAGCAGGAAGCTTCCCTTCCAGTCCAGCACCTGCTGCGTCGCTGCCTGCATCCACATGTACACGGGTGGCTTTTCGGCGTAGAACTCGCTGCCCCGGTGTGGCACCAGCCACTGGCCGGAGTCCAGCATGGCACGCGCGGCCAGCACGAAGCGGGGCTCGTCCGGCGGCTGCGGCAGGCGCATGCCGATGCCGGCCGCCAGCGCGATCACTACCAGCAGCCACAGCAGGGGCAGGCGCCAGCGCGCACGGGGGAAGGAAGGCGGGGACAAGGGGGGGGCGCATCCGGGCAAAGCCGGACTATCCATCCGGGCGCGTGGGAAATTCGTCGGAAGCGCGGGGGGGGGGGGCACGGGATTCCGACATCGGCGGCGCTACCATGCAGGGAACTACGGGATGGATACGCGCATGCGTCTGCTGGTGATCGAGGACAATCGGCAACTGGTCGCCAATCTGTTCGACTATTTCGAGTCGCGCGGGCACGTGTTGGACGTTGCGCCCGATGGAATCACCGGCCTGCACCTGGCCACCACGCAGCTCTACGATGCGCTGATCCTGGATTGGATGCTGCCGCGCATGGAGGGCCCGGAAGTCCTTCGTCGCCTGCGCGCCGAACATGCCTCGGAAGTGCCGGTGATCATGCTCACGGCCCGCGACGAACTGCCCGACAAGATCGCCGGTTTCCGCGCAGGCGCCGATGATTACCTGACCAAGCCCTTCGCATTGCCCGAACTGGAGGTGCGGCTGGATGCGCTGCTGCTGCGTGCGCAGGGACGCAACCCACGCAAGCGCCTGCAGGTGGCCGACCTTGTGCTGGACCTGTCCACGTTGGAAGCCCAGCGCGCAGGGCAGGTGCTGCACCTGTACCCGGCCTGCCGCAAGCTGCTGGAAGTGCTGATGCGCGCCAGTCCGGCTGCCGTTACCCGCCAGCAGCTGGAGTTCGCGTTGTGGGGTGATGAGCCGCCGGACGGCGACCTGCTGCGATCGCATGTGTACGAACTGCGCCGCAGCGTGGACGGACCGTTCGCGCGCAAGCTGGTGCATACCCTGCCGCGGGTCGGCTACCGCTTGGCCGTGCAGGAAGGAGAGATGATCGATGGCCGCTAGGCCGGCGCCGCTGTACCGGCGCGTACTGGGCTGGTTGCTGACCTATCTTGCGCTGATTTCGCTGGCGGTGTTCGGCGTGGGCAACAACGTGCATGAACATGCCGAGCACGCGGCGTGGCGCGCGCTGCTGAACTCCGAACTGGACAGCATCATCCTGCACAGCGAGCGCGACCCGCAGTATCGATGGCAGGATTCGGACACGCTGAGCCTGTACCGGCTGGACCAGGCCAGCACGCCGGAAACCCTGCGCGGCCTGCATCCCGGGCTGCATGACGGCATCCCGATCGGCGAACGCAAGGCGGCGGTGATGGTGCGGCAGACGGAAACCATGGGCCGGCTGGCACTCGCGCTGGATATTTCCGATTTCGAAGCGCTGGAACAGTTCGCCACGCGCTGGGTGCTGCTGGCCGGGCTGGTCATGGTGATCGTCACCGTGGTGATGGCGCGGCTGGGCATGCAGCGGGTGGTGCGCCCGCTGAGCCTGCTGGCAGGCGACATCGGCGCGCTGAAACCGGGGGCGCCGGGCCAGCGCATCAGCGTGGATCCGCGTGGCAGCGCCGAGCTGCATACCATCGCCAATTCACTCAACGACTACCTTGCGCGCAACGAGCAGTTCGTCGAGCGCGAACGGGTTTTCATCAGTACCGCCAGCCACGAACTGCGTACCCCGGTGGCGGTGATCACCGGCGCAGCGGAGCTGGCGCTGGAGCAACCGGGCCTGCCCGAGCGCGCACGCCAGCAGATGCAGCGCGTGCAGCGCACGGCAGAGGACGTGGAGGAGCTGATCGAACTGCTGCTGGTCCTGGCCCGTGATCCGGCGCGGCTGGCCGCGCGCGCCGAGCGCATCGCACTGGCCCCGTTGTTGCTGCAGATCATCGAAGACCATCGTCACCTGCTGGGGGACAAGGACCTGACCGTGGGCCTGCAGGCCGCGCCGGTGGATGTGATCGCGCCGCTGGCGGTGGTGCAGGCGGCGATCGGCAACCTGCTGCGCAACGCCATCGAGAACAGTGGACGTGGCAGCATCCAGCTGGAACTGACCTCGGCCGGCGTGCTGACCCTGCGTGACCCCGGACACGGCATGAGTCCGGAGGAGATCGCCGCCATCCACGCGCGCATGGCACGCGGGCTGCGCAACGAACACGCCGGCATCGGCCTGGAACTGGTGGCACGCCTGTGCGAGCACCTGGGGTGGACGCTGCATTTTGAACCGGTACAGCCGCGTGGCACCCTGGCTACCCTGGATGTCAGCGCCTCGCGCTCAGGTTGAAGGGCGCGGCACGTGCTGGTCGATCAGGATCACGTTGCCATCGGGATCGCTGAGCATCACGTGCGCCGGCCCGTTACCGTCGTGATCGGCGCGCGTGCTCAGGGGGACGCCGCTGGCATCCAGCCGGGCCTGCAGCTGGCGGATGTCGGTGAAGCCGGGCAGCGGCTTGGCCTGCTGGTCCCAGCCCGGGTTGAAGGTCAGCCAGTTGCCTTCGAACATTCCCTTGAACAGCCCGACCACGGTGTTGGCGTTGCGCAGCACCAGCCAGTCCTGGGCGGCATCGCCACCGGTCACGCTGAAGCCCAGCGCCTCATAGAACGCACGTGACGCATCCAGGTCTTTCACTGAAAGGCTGATGGAGAAAGCACCGAGTTCCATGGACGTGCTCCTGGCGGGTTTCCGGGGGATTTCCGGCGGATTCTGCGCAGCGGCGAAGGACCGGGCAAGCCGCGCTGCGGCATGCGGCCGGGCAGGGCCGATGGTAAGCTCGGCGGGTGCCGCCTCCTGCGGCATTTTTTTGGTTCTTCACCCAACTCCGGGGAAGGCCGCCCGGATCTTCAGGAAGAAATACGCGTCGTCTCGGTATCCGTAGGCGACGCGCTTGATGACCTTGATCTTGTTATTGATGCCTTCCACCAGGTTCGTCCCGAGCGGCCATCGGCAGTGGGCCAGGATGCCCGGGAGATATGGTTGCAGACGGCGGACAAAGATGCGCAGCGGCTCCAGCCCGCTTCGCAGGGCGCGATGCTTCCATGACCGCCAGGCCTTCTCCGCCCAGCTCTGGCTTCGGTAGCGCCACAGCTGCTTCAGGTCGTCTTTGAGCAGATACGTGGTCAGCAGGGCTTTGTTGGCGGCCAGCAGCTCCTCGAGTTGGACGCGCTGCTCGGCTGGGACGTTTTGCCTATTGCGCAGCAGGAGCCAGCGCGAGGTCTTCACCACCCGTCGCGCGGGCTTGTCGGTGCGTAGGCGATTGGCCTCGTCAACCCGCACCCGATCAATGACTTCGCGCCCGTACTTGGCCACGACATGGAAGAGGTCGTAGACCACCTCGGCGTTGGGGCATTGGGCTTTCACTTCCAGGTCGAATGCCGAATTCATGTCCATGGCGACCGCTTGGATGCGTTCGCAGCCGTCCCTTCCGAGTAACTCGAAGAAGGGGCGCACGTCAGCGCGACTGCGTCCTCGACCGACCCAAAGCACGCGCTTGCGTGATGGCTCGACCACCACGGTGGCGTAGCGATGGCCCTTCTGGATCGCAAACTCGTCCATCGCGATCACTCTTACGTCCGATAGGTCCACCGGCCCCAGCGTCTGCACCAGATGCCTGAAATCAAGTGCCTTGACCGTCTTCCAGTCCAAGCCATGCCACTTTGCGGTGGCATGGATCGAGGTCGTGGCACACATGCGTGCCACGCTCTGCGCAAGCCGTTGCGTTACCCGGGCATGCCGCTCCAACCAATCCAGATGCTCCAGCTTTGGCCCGCAGCGAGGACAGGCCAGTCGCTGTCGCTGGATCTCCAACTCGACCGGCGCATCGAACACAGGCAGGTCACGAACCCGCCGGAGCGTCTGGTCGTGGATGGCCACGACCCACTTGTCGCATCCGCTGCAGCGTCGGCGGCGGCGTGAATCGGGCACCAGCGAAAGCACCAGCCACGTGGCTGCGCCACGTGCCTCGCGGCGCCACCCATCCAGGCGATACCCCGCCCAGCCTCCCAGCAACGGCATACAATCCAGCTTGGCCACGGCCGGCCTCGGTTTGTTGTCTCGACAACTACAAATCTAGCTGGTCGGCCGTGCGCCTTCTCCCCTCAGATGGGAGAAGAACCATTTTTTTCGCCCGTCACTTTTCGATCGACAGAGGACTGCATGCCGACCGAACCCGCTACCGCCCTGATCTCCAGCGACATCGTCGGCCTGGGGCTCATCGCCGCCACCCTTGCGCTCATTTTCTGGGCGGCCAGTGGCCCCACGCCTTTGTTGAAGAAGATATTCGCCTGGGTTCCGGCGTTGCTGCTGTGTTACTTCATCCCGGCCATCTACAACACCGCCGGCCTGATCGATGGCCATGCCACCGCGCTGTACAACCCGGTGGCACGCGACGTGTTGCTGCCCGCAGCGCTGGTGCTGCTGACGCTGTCCATCGACCTCAAGGGCATCGTCAAGCTGGGCCCGAAGCTGCTGGTGGTGTTCTGCGCCGGTACCGCCGGGGTGATGCTCGGTGCGATCGTGTCCTTCCAGGTGATGAAGCTGATCCATCCTGAAACCGTGTCCGGTGATACCTGGGCGGGCATGGCCGCGCTGGCCGGCAGCTGGATCGGCGGCGGTGCCAACATGGTGGCGATGCGCGAAATCTTCGGCACCGATGCCACCACCTTCGGCCAGTTCGCGGTGGTCGACGTGGCCTGTGCCAGCCTGTGGATGGCGATCCTGCTGTTCCTGGCCAACCGCTCGCAGCAGATCGATGCCCGCAATGGCGCCGACACCCGTGCCATCGATGAGATGAAGGCGCGGATCAGCGCCTATGAGGCGCAGAACGCGCGCATTCCCAGCCTGACCGATCTGATGGTCATCGTGGGTGTGGCGCTGGGTGGGGTGGGGCTGGCGCATGCCATCGCCGCGCCGCTGGCGGCCTGGTTCAAGGCCAACGTCGGCTGGTCCAGCCAGTTCAGCCTGGACAGCCAGTTCGTCTGGGTGGTGTTGTTCTCCACCGCGCTGGGCCTGGCGTTGAGCTTCACCCGCGCGCGCCAGCTGGAATCGGCCGGTGCCTCGCGGCTGGGCACGGTGTTCCTGTACTTCCTGATCGCCTGCATCGGCATGCAGATGGACCTGCTGTCGCTGCTGGATCGTCCGTGGTTGTTCCTGCTCGGCCTGATCTGGATGGCAACCCACGTGCTGGTGCTGTGGATCGTGGCCAAGCTGATGCGCGCGCCGTTGTTCTTCTTCGGCGTCGGTTCAATGGGCAACATCGGTGCGGCAGCGTCGGCACCGGTGGTGGCTGCGGCCTTCCACCCGTCGCTGGCGCCGGTCGGCGTGCTGCTCGGAACGGTGGGCTATGCGACCGGAACCGGCCTTGCGTATGTCACCGGGCTGATCCTGAAGGCGATGGCCGGGGCATGAGCCGATAGCTGCGCCTGCCATTTCAGGGAGAGGCGCCGCCGGGATCAATGATTGCCGGCGGACCTCACTGCAATGCGCGACACCTTGCCATCCAGTCCATTGACGCGATGATGGCGGACCCTCAGGCGTGGCGTGTCGGCATCCTGCTCAAGTGTTTGGATGAACTCCGGGGACTCCCAAGGGATGTCCTGCAGGACATCTATGACGGTGTAGTCATCGGCCTGGTTTCCTTCGGGGCTGTCGTAAAGCGTGATTCGCTGTCCCTGCCGCGCGCCTCGAAACTGCAACGATCGGATTTCATCGTTCTCGCAGCCCATGCGCGGTTCCGCGACGAGGCTCCACGTCCGGTCAAAAGCGGTACTGAAACTGCACATCGGATTGCCTTGGGCATGGTTGTCGGCGAAGGCCAGGAGCCCGCCGTTGTTGAAGGTTTCTGCAAGCTCAAGCATGTCGCCGCGCTCGATGAAGTCAATTGCCAGATAGTTCGGCATTCGTTCCGCGGCAGGCAGGCAATGCGTGGACAGGCGATTCTGCACGATGTCCAGGCGGTTGTCCGTGCTGCTGTGGAGGCGCACCGGCACGCCATGGAAGTGGTTCATCACGAACAGGCGCGGCAAGTCGTAGGCGGACCCCCGCTTGTTCAACGGGACATGGTCCCAGCGTGGGCGGCAGCTGGGGTCGTGGGTGAAGATCGTGGCGCCCAGGCTCCAGTAGTTCTCGGCTGTGATGGCCTGATCGTGCATGAAGTAGGCGCGCGACGGCGGGTAGGTGCCGGACAGCTCCGCTCGCTGGCTGGTGATCAGAAGGCGCTGGTCCGCCGTGATGAGTTCGCGCAACGTGGGCCATGCGGTGCCGTGCATGGCCCACTGTGGATCGTCGGGATTGAAGGAGCGACGGAAAAGCTCGGGAAAATTCCGGGTAAAAGCCTGCATCGCCTGGCGTGTATTGTGGTCCTCCAGGTGCAGCGTCACCACGGCATCGGGATTGGTGTCCAGGAACGAGTCGACCAGGCGAAGATCGTCTTCCAGCGGCGCTTTACGTCCGTGAGAAGCACAATCGGCATGGCAGGTAACCAATCGTCCATCGCGCTCATAGATATCCAGCATCAATCCTCGGACCCCGCGTTGCAGCTGCCTGAAGATGTCGATCGATTGATTGGGGATCAGGCTGCCGTGGTTGGCCGCGTTATGTGCGGTTATCCATAGATACTGATCGAATGGTCGATCAATATCGAGCACGTCGGCTGGGCGTGGATTCTGGCCTGCCGCCGGAAGCGCTGCAGCCAGGAGTGCAGCGCAAAGCTGTTCTCGCACGTGTTTCATGATGAGCTCTCGCAGTGGGTTGGCGAGGACATTCCGCCACTCGCCGCCTTCGCTTTGAGATGGCCATCACGGATGCGCGCGGGACGGACATGGACACACTTCGTTTTCCGTCGTTACCTACACCGTAGCGGCCATGTGGCCGGCGCGGAACAACGTTGCCTGTCACTGCGAGGGCACCGACCGCGCAGATGACGTCAGTCCTGTCCCGTTGCCGGAAAGCGGGACGTGAAGCGCGCTGCTCATGGCGATTACGTCGCTGTTCAACGTTTTGCGCGATCAACTGTCTGGATAGTGCGCTCTAGGTCAGGAAAAGCCACCGAAGTCAGCCTTACTCTTCCTGCCGCGCAACCTGATGCTGACGCGAAGGCCGCGCGAACTCGCCGGAAAACGGCTTTTCCAACAGAAGGAGCAAAGTATGAAAATGAACGTCTGTGTCTTGGCGATCACCCTTGCGATTGCCAGCGTCTCAGCTGCCAGCCCGGCCGCAGCATCGCCGACAACACCGGATAGCGTGCCTGCGGTGCTAGCGTCCACGTCGGCTGAGGTGACTCACCTGCTACGTCAACCGGGGTTCATAGAAACAGCGATCTCGGCGATGCGCGACAAGGCGCTGACCACTGTTGCAGTGAGCGAGGTGCTCGCTACGTTCGACCCAGGCATGCGGGGGGCTGCCTCTGCGCAGTTGATTGACGCCGAACGTCGACTCCGCGAACTGAAGGGCCTTCCCGCCGTAGGTGCGCCCTTGATGCAGCTCAGGCTGGTAATGCCCGCGGATTCCAGCGTGGACGATGTTGATGCCCGCCGGGTCCGTGTTGCCGCAACGCCGATCGGAGACGACCGGCACTGGACCAAGGTGAGCGCCCGGGGCGCAGACGGTAGCGTAGTCGATGTCGATTCAGATACGTTGCCGCCGTTCCCTTTGCTGATGGTGGGAATCGATACGCGCGCGGCGTTACACGAAGGGCTGGCCGTGGTCAATGAAGGGCTGCGCGAAAAAGGGCTGCAGACGCTGGGTGGGCGGCGTGCAGGCGAGGCGCTCGAGCTGACCGTGCTGGACAAGATCCGCCTGAAAGTCGATCAGGAGCCCAACATCAAGGGCGCTGCCGAAATATTCGCCATCGAGTCGGGCATCCAGGTCGACGAAGCCAAGGCGGAGATGCGGACCTTCGAGATGCCTTGGCTGGATTACGACAAGACCGATTATTACCCGAACCAGGAACTCGTGGTGTGGAACAAATATCGATTCGGGCTCGCCAACATCCAGATGTTCGAGGAAGACGGCAATACCAATTACAAGACGATGCTGAGTGGCCTGCTTGCCGCGGTAACCGTCGCCATCGGGCCGTTCCAACCCACGGTGGCGCTGGTGGGGCGCATCGCGGATGAAGTGTTGAAAATCATGCCCGATGGGTGGTTCGTAGACGATCATGATTATGTCGAGAGCTTCTACCTCCTGAGGAAAGGGCAAACCTACGTCGACCACACCGGGGCAGCAGGCAATGCCACGGTATCGTTGAGCCCGCTTGTAATCGACTGAAGTTCCTCCTTGGAACATGAAAAAACGGCGGGGCCCAAGCCCCGCAGTTTTCGTCTGACTCAGCAGCAGCGTCCGCCGTTCCTGCCGCCGTAGCGCGCTTCCTGGCGCTCGCGGAAGAACGTCTTGTAGTCCATCGGCGTGCGGTCGGGATGGTTCTCCAGCACATGCCGGACGTAGTTGTCGTAGTCCGGGATGCCGCAGCACAGCCGCGCGGTCTGCACCAGGCGCCGCCAGATGCGGCGATGGGCCTGGTGCTGGCCGACCGGTACCAGTTCGGTACTCATCACAGGTCCGCCATCTGGTGCGGCAGCAGCTTCACGTACTCGGTTTCCTTGTCCGTGCGCTGCGGCGTGCGGCGTGCGGCGGCGATGGTCTTCAGTGCATAGAACAGGATCGAGAACACCACCAGCAGGAACAGCACGGTCAGCGTGGTGTTGACGTAGGCGTTGACCACGATCTGCTGCATCTGGCCGACGGTCTTGGCCGGTGCGGTGATGGTGCCGCTGGCGATGGCATCCTGGAACTTGTGGGCCTGGGCCAGGAAGCCCTGCGCCGGGTTGCTGTCGAAGATCTTGATCAGGCCGGCGTAGGTGGTGCAGATCAGCAGCCACACCGCAGGCACCGCGGTGACCCAGGCGTAGCGGTCACGCTTCATCTTGAACAGCACCACGGTGCCCAGCATCAGCGCGATACCGGCCAGCATCTGGTTGGAGATGCCGAACAGCGGCCACAGGGTCTGGATGCCACCGAACGGATCGACCACGCCGGAATACAGCAGGTAACCCCACAGCGCCACGCAGCCGGCGGTGGCGAGGATGTTGGCCGACCAGGACTCGGTCTTCTTCAACGCCGGGATGAAGTTGCCCAGCAGGTCCTGCAGCATGAAGCGACCGGCACGGGTACCGGCATCGACCGCGGTCAGGATGAACAGGGCTTCGAACAGGATGGCGAAGTGGTACCAGAACGCCATCATCGCATCGCCCGCACTGGGGATCGCTTCGTGCAGGATCATCGCGATGCCGACGGCCAGGGTCGGCGCGCCGCCTGCGCGGTGCAGGATGGTCGGCTCGCCGATGGCCACCGCGGTGGCTTCCAGCTGCTCTGGGGTGATGGTGAAGCCCCAGTTGGTGGTGATGTAGTGCGCCGCCGACACCGCGTCGGCGCCGATCACCGAGGCCGGGCTGTTCATGGCGAAGTAGATGCCGGGTTCGATGATCGAGGCCGCGACCAGCGCCATCACCGCGACGAAGGATTCCATCAGCATGCCGCCGTAGCCGATGTAGCGCGCGTGCGCTTCATTGGCCAGCAGCTTGGGCGTGGTGCCCGAGGCAATCAGCGCATGGAAGCCGGACACCGCGCCGCAGGCGATGGTGATGAACAGGAACGGGAACATCCCGCCCTTCCACACCGGGCCGTCGCCACTGGCGGCAAACTGGGTCAGCGCGGGCATCTTCAGTTCGGGCATGACGATCAGGATGCCGACGGCCAGCGCGATGATGGTGCCGATCTTGAGGAAGGTGGACAGGTAGTCACGCGGTGCCAGCAGCAGCCACACCGGCAGCACCGATGCCACGAATCCGTAGCCGATCAGCATCCAGGTGATCTGCTTGGCGGTGAAGGTGAAGGCCGGGCCCCAGACCGGATCGGCCGCGACGATGCCGCCGAACCAGATGGAACCCAGCAGCAGGATCAGGCCGACCACCGAGATCTCGCCGATCTTGCCGGGGCGGATGTAGCGCATGTACACGCCCATGAAGATCGCGATGGGCATCGTGGCGATCACCGTGAACATGCCCCACGGGCTTTCCGCCAGCGCCTTGACCACCACCATCGCCAACACGGCCAGGATGATGATCATGATCAGGAACGCACCGAACAGGGCGATGGTGCCTGGAACCGGCCCCATTTCCTCGCGCACCAGGTCGCCCAGCGAGCGGCCGTTGCGGCGGCTGGACAGCACCAGGATCATGAAGTCCTGCACCGCACCGGCCAGCACCACGCCGACCACCAGCCACAGCAGGCCGGGCAGGTAGCCCATCTGTGCGGCCAGCACCGGGCCGACCAGCGGGCCGGCACCGGCGATGGCGGCGAAATGGTGGCCGAACAGAACGTGCTTGTTGGTCGGGACGTAGTCCAGGCCATCGTTGTTGAGCACTGCCGGCGTAGCCCGCGTGGGGTCCAGCTGCAGCACCTTGCTGGCCACGAACAGGCCGTAGAAGCGGTAGGCGATCAGGTAGATGGAGACCGCGGCGACCACGATCCACAAGGCGTTGATGGGTTCACCGCGGCGCAGCGCCACGGTGCCCAGACAGAATGCGCCGAGCAGTGCGAGCAGTGCCCAGCCCAGCTTTGAGAAGCCTTTCATGAGGTGAACTCTCCCTTAAGAACATCACAAGGGTCCGCCTTGCCCCGTGTCGGGTCAATGCAGACAGGGTGTTTCCCAGCTAGTACTTTGGTCGTAACGCGGTCACGGCACCTCCCCGGCCGTGGCTGGCACCGCTGGAACAATGGGTTGCGGTGCGAGGGCTTGGCGCTGCCCGCGACAGCCGCCATCTTGCGGGTAGACACTTTGCTGGAGTTTCCATGAGCACCCAGACCGCGGCACGCGTGCTGCGCACCATTGAAGGCTCGCCCACCTCCGACGGCGCCGGCGTGCGCCTGACCCGCGTGATCGGCGGCTCCGCGCTGCCGGACCTGGATCCGTTCCTGCTGTTGGATGAATTCGGTACCGACAAGGCCGAGGATTACCTGGCCGGCTTCCCCAGCCATCCGCATCGCGGGTTCGAGACGGTGACCTACATGCTCGACGGGCGCATGCGGCACAAGGACAACCATGGCAACGAAGGCCTGCTTACCCCGGGCAGCGTGCAGTGGATGACCGCGGGTCGTGGGCTGGTGCATTCAGAAATGCCCGAGCAGGAAAGTGGCCGCATGCGCGGTTTCCAGCTGTGGGTGAACCTGCCGGCGCGCGACAAGATGACCGCGCCGAAGTACCAGGAGTTCGCCCCGGAACGCATCCCGCAGGTCACCCCGGTGGCCGGCGTGACGGTCAAGATCATCGCCGGCGAGGTCGACGGCACACCCGGGCCGATCGCGCAGCCGGCGACCGATCCGGTGTATCTGGACATCACCCTGGACGCTGGCGCGGCGTGGGACTACGTGCTGCCGGATGGCCACAACGTGTTCGCGTATGTGTTCGAAAGCGATCTGCAGATTGGCGCCGGCGACGATGCGCGGCCGGTGGCGGCGCAGCAGATGGCGGTGCTTGGCGGGGGCAATGCGTTGCACCTCGCCGCTGGCAGCGCTGGTGCACGGCTGATCCTGGTCGCGGGCCGTCCGCTGCGTGAGCCGGTGATGCGGCACGGGCCGTTCGTCATGAACACCCGGCAGGAACTGATGCAGGCCTTCGTGGATTTCCAGGAAGGCCGTTTCTGAGGCCACCGTGGCGTTGGGCCGGTCATCCACCGGCCCCGCCCACAGGGGGCGCATGATCAGCGACCGGCGGCCACGGCTGCCGGATTGAGGTTCATGCTTCGGATCATCTGCTGCAGGCCGGCGCGCTCTTCGCTGTCGCCGGGATACAGCGCCAACTGTGCGTAGCGGTTCTTGTCGATCTTCACCACGCTGACGCGGCGGTCGGCGAAGCCCGGGGGTTCCTGGCCGCCGAGGTCAGGCAGGTACCAGTAGAGCTCCTCGCCGGCGAAGCTGTCCTTTTCCTGGCGCAACGCGCGCGGGAAGCGCAGCTCCGGATCGCTGCCGGTCAGCATCAGGCTGAGGACTTCGCGGCCGTCGCTGGTGGTCGCGCGGCACACCAGGAAATCGCCGGTGGCCTGCTCCTGCCACTGCAGGTTGCTGGCAGCCGGCAGCGACGGGCACTTGGGTGCGCTTTGCGCGTGGGCGCTCATGGCAGTGGCGCACAGGCACAGCAGTACGGCAGCAGAGACGATTTTCATGCAGTTCCCCCAGAGGCGTTCAAGTCGACGGCACCGCCAGCGGCGGGCCGGCGTGGTCGCCGTTGCGACCTGGCATCCATCCCCGGATGCCGCGTCGGCCCGCCAGCCCAGCTGGCGGGTATTCCTTGACCTTAACGGAACGTGAGCAAGTGCACAAATCGCGGTTTCATCGGTAACCAAATTCCACGGACCGGTGGGCCGTAGCGGGCCGGGAAGATCCTGCCAGCCAGCCTGACGGCTCAGTGACGCGCAGGCCGTCGGCTCACTTCGCCGGTAGCGGGATGAATTCCGTTGCGTCGCCCGGGATGGTGCCGAAGCGTCCGTTTGCCCAATCGTCCTTGGCCTGCTCGATGCGCTCCTGGGAACTGGAGACGAAGTTCCACCACAGATGGCGCGGTGCATCCAGCGGCTCGCCGCCCATAAGCATCGCCTTGACCGGCGTCTTCGCGCGCAGCCGGCCGCGGGCGCCATCGGCCGGGATGATCAGGTGCTGGGCGGGCACGTCGACGCCGTCCAGCTGCGCCTGGCCGTCGAGGATGTACAGCGAGCGTTCGCGGTGGCCGGTGTCGATGTCGATCTCCGCATCCGGGTCCAGGTCGATGGCCACGTTGAGTGTGTCGGCGAACACCTTGACCGGGGATTCCTCGCCGTACGCACGGCCGGCGATCACCCGCAGCCAGGCGCCATTGCGGCGTTGCTGGGGCAGGGTGGCGGCGCTGTGGTGGTGGAAGGCCGGTTCGACTTCCTCGTACTGCCTGGGCAGTGCGATCCAGGTCTGCATGCCATGCAGCGGATGGCCGTGTTCGCGCTCCGGTGGCGGCGTGCGTTCGGAGTGCGAGATGCCACGGCCGGCGGTCATCCAGTTGACGTCGCCGGGGCGGATCACCTGGTCCGAACCGAGGCTGTCGCGGTGGCCGATGGCGCCGGACCACAGGAAGGTCACCGTGGCCAGGCCGATGTGCGGATGCGGTCGCACGTCGATGCCGGTGCCGGGGTTGAGCAGGGCTGGGCCCATCTGGTCGACGAACACGAACGGACCGACGCTGCGTGCCTGCAGCGACGGCACGGCACGGCGGACTTCCAGACCGCCGATGTCGTGCACGCGGGGGGCGATGAGGGTGGTCATGCGGGCGATCTCGCTGGCGGGGACAGGGGCGCAGGATCGCATGCGCGGTGTGCGGGCACATGCCCCGGATGGGCAACAGGCTGTTGCGCGGTGCGAACGGGTGAGACCCCCTCGTGGGCGGCGGCTTACAGTTGGCTACGTGCTTGGGGCCGGGCGGTGGGGCTGGTCGGGGGACGGCAGAAGCTGCATCCATGCGGGCCTCGTTTCGCGCCATCCATGGCGCTCAACGCCCCCGCCCAGCCCCACCGCCCGCCCCCCTGACAGGTTCCGGTGGCTGCCACCCGCGTAAAAAACAAAGGCAGGGGTCAGAGTCCTTTCGCTGCGCGAAAGGACTCTGACCCCATCTTTCTCCCACCCCTCAAACCACTGCATTTCCCGTGGCCGCCGTCGGCCTGTCGAAGGTGGGGCGGGGTGGCTGTGCAGGACCGTCTTTTCGCACGGATGCGAAAAGCGAGCCTACAGGGACGTACTTGCGGCGTGTCCTGCACAGCCACCCCGCCCCGCCAACACACAGCCCTGCAGCCTTTGACGTTGCCTTGCCTTCCGCTTGAAAAAGCAGGCGCCGGGCGCAGCCCGGCACACACACGCCGTCAGCGCAGCGCGTCCAGCAGGCGATCCGCATCGCCATCATTGGCGGCCGCCGGCACCTGCAGCAGCCGTGCCAGCAACGGATACACATCCACGTTGTCGAACGGCGCGATCACCTGGCCCTGCTTGAACGACGGACCGCGCGCGATGAACACCGCACGCATCGAAGGCAGCGCGTTGTCATAGCCGTGCGATCCCCGATCCTCGTAGCTGCGGCGCGCGATGCTCTCGCGGCTGAGCGCATCCCAGCCCTCGTCCATCTGGCAGACGATCGACGGAATGCGCGGATTGCTGCCGTAGTGCCAGCGTGCCGGCAGGTCCTGCTTCTTCCAGCACTGGTACTGCGCGTGGCGGCCGAGCAGGGCACGTTCGGCGGCGGCCCGCTGCCCTTCCACCGGCTCGAAACCAATCGACTGGCCCGTGCTGATGTTGCGTGCCAAGCGCGGGTCCACCATGTCTTCGGTGGCGACCACCTGGCCGGGCGCTACCGCTGCCATGCCGTGGTCGGAGACCACCACCACGTTGGTGTCCGCGCTCAATCCGTGCTGCTGCAGGCCATCCAGCAGACGCCCCACCACGGCATCGGCCTGCTTGATCGCCGCGCTGTACTGCACCGAATCCGGACCGTGCCGGTGCCCGGCCTTGTCGACCGTCTCCAGGTACAACGTGGCCAGCCGCGGTGCATCGGCATCGGTCTGCCGCAGCCACCCCAGCACGCTGTCGGCGCGTGCTTCCAGTGCGATGCTTTCATCGTAGCGGCGCCATTGGCTGGGCCGGATACCCTTGATTTCCGCTTCGCTGCCCGGCCAGGACCAGGTCGCCGTGCGTACCCCGGCCTGCTCTGCGCTGACCCAGATCGGCTCGCCGCCCCACCATTCCACCCGCGTCACCGTCGCCGCCTCGCTCAGCTTGAAGCGGCCCAGTTCGGCCACGTCCATGCTGTTGTGGATGATGCCGTGGTGGTCCGGGCGCAGGCCGGTGACCAGGGTGTAATGGTTGGGGAAGGTCAACGAGGGATACGAAGGCGTCATCCACTTCGCGCGCACCCCGCCGTCGATGATGCGCTGCAGGTTGGGCGTGATGCCGCGGTCCAGAGCATCGGCGCGCAGGCCATCGATGGAGACCAGCAGCAGTTTGTGCGGCGCGTTTTCCCGCGTCGCTGCCGCAGCAGGGGAGGTTTCGCTGGAGCGCGGCGGGGCGGTGGTACAGGCAGCCAGCGGCAGGATCGCGGCCAGCATCCAGGCAAGGGGGCGTCGAGTCATCGCACCATTCTAGGGCGAGGCGATGACGCACCCAAGACAACCAACGTCACTGGCGCGGGAACAGGCCGCCATCCCCCTGTTCCAGGCGCAGCAGCGCGGCCTTGGTTTCCAGCCCGCCGCCGAAGCCGGTCAGCGCGCCGTTGCGACCGATCACCCGGTGGCACGGCAGCACGATCGGCAACGGATTACGCCCGTTGGCCGCTCCCACAGCGCGGGTAGCGGTGGGTTGGCCAAGCAGGGTCGCCAACTGCAGGTAGCTCCATGTCTGGCCGAACGGGATGCCGGCCAGCGCCTTCCAGACGCGCAGCTGGAACGGCGTGCCGCGCGGTGCCAGCGGCAGATCGAAGTGGGTCCGCTCACCGTGCAGGTACGCCAGCAACTGCTCGCGTGCCTCGCGCACGGTGGGCGGGTGGTGTACCCAGTGCTCGCGCCCCTTGGCATCGTGGCGGTTCTGCGGGAACAGGATGTGGGCGATGCCGTGTGCATCGCCGGCAACGGTCAGTTCGCCGATCGGACTGTCGAAACGGTCGTAGTGCAGGGTCATGACGGAACTCCGGTGAACGGGGTGGACAGATGC
This sequence comes from Stenotrophomonas sp. SORGH_AS_0321, assembly GCF_031453215.1. Taxonomy (NCBI): domain Bacteria; kingdom Pseudomonadati; phylum Pseudomonadota; class Gammaproteobacteria; order Lysobacterales; family Lysobacteraceae; genus Stenotrophomonas; species Stenotrophomonas sp. SORGH_AS_0321. The sequence goes on along the minus strand of NZ_JAVIZG010000001.1, from coordinate 2,851,336 downwards.
CACAGGTGCAGCACGGCATAGGCGCGCCACGGACGCCATGGCTGCGAGCGCTGCTCGGCCTGGCGCTCGGTCAGGCGTTTTCCGGGTGTGCCCAGCATCTGCTGCAGCACCAGGTCGCCGGCCGGGAAGGCATCAGGCTGGCCAAGCGCGCGCAGCGCGATGTAGTGCGCGGTCCAGGCGCCGATGCCCGGCAATGCAACGCAGCGCGCCACGAAAGTGTCCAGCTGCTGGCCCGGGCGGAAATCCAGATCACCTGCATCGCAGGCCCGTGCCAGTGCACGCAGGGTTGCCGCGCGCGTTCGCGGCAGGCCGATTGCTTCCAGCGGTGCGTCGGCGAGCTGCGCCGGCTGCGGGAACAGACGGTCCAGTCCGTCTGGCATGCCCGGCAGCGCCCGCCCATACGCCTGCACCAGCCGCCGCGCCAGCGTGGTCGCGGCGGCCACGCTGACCTGTTGCCCCAGCACCGCGCGCACCGCCACTTCGAAGCCCTCCCAGCCGCCGGGCACGCGCAGCCCCGGCCGCAGCGCGATGCCCTGCGCAAGCAGCGGCTCGTCCTGCAGCGTGGCGTGCACTTGGCGCAGGTCGGCATCCAGGTCGAACATGTGGCGTACCCGCCGTACCACGTGCGGAATCTGCCGCGGGTCGACGCCGTCCAGCTGCAGCACCAGCTCGCTGCGGCGGGTATCGGCATGCACCCGTAGCAGGGCAGGGCGCTCGGGCGGACCGATCACGCGTGCATAGCCGTCTTCTTCGATGCGCTCGATGCCGGGGATCATGCGCCGGCGCAGGAACTGCAGCATCAGGCCGAAATCCAGCGGCGGCCGGTAGCCCAATCGCAGGCGCAGGCCCTCACCGGTCTGCGAAGCGGCGCCGGGCAGCCGGCGGATGGCGCTCGGTGGCATGCCGCAGCCTGCCAGGAAGGCATCGTTGAACCGACGCAGGCTGTTGAAGCCCGCCGCGAGCGCGACATCGGTCACCGGCAGCCGGGTTTCGGTCAGCAACTGCTTGGCCTGCAGCAGGCGCTGGGTGGTGTGCAGCTGCAGCGGCGTCACCCCCAGCGCGGCGACGAACACGCGCTGCAGCTGGCGTGCGCCCACGCCAACGCGTTCGGCCAGTGCGGCCACGCTGGCGTCCTGCAGGAAGCCGGCGTGGATCAGCTCCAACGCCCGGCGCACCGTGTCCTGTTCCAGCCCCTGCTGCGCGGTTGGTGAAAGTTCCGGGCGGCAGCGCAGGCACGGTCGGTAGCCGGCGGCGGCAGCAGAGGCCGCGTTCGCGTAATAGGTCACGTTGGCCGGCTTCGGCGGCGGCGCCGGGCACACGGGACGGCAATAGATGCCGGTGCTGCGCACGGCAGTGAAGAACAGCCCGTCAAAGCGCGCGTCGCGCGCCAGGCGGGCCCGTTCGCAGGTGGCAGTGTCGAGGGCGGCGGGCGAAGGCATGGCGACAGTCTAGGCCCCGGGGCAGGGCCAGGCTCGCCATTTTCGGACATGCATGCGGCGCGCCGGGGTGGATTCAGCAAGTGTTGTCGCGGCGCTGCGCGCAGGCCCTAGACTGTGATCGTGTCCTCTTCCCGGTTCGATGGTTCATGTCGCCCAGATGGTGCCTGCCCCTGCTATGCCTCGCCCTCGCTTCGTGCAGCAAGCTGGAGAACCCCGGCAACGTCACTGCCAATGAAGCGGCCACACGGGCGCCCCGTGCCGATGGCGACCACATGGTGTCCATCAACGTGGCCGACGCGCCGCGTCCGGTGGCCCGGCCCGCCGAACGCGCTGACCGGACGTGGCCGGCAGCGTGGCTTGAAAACGGGCAGGCGTGGATCAGCTGCAGCACCGATTACGCCGCCGATCCGGGCGATGGCGAGCCGCTGCCGGGTCTGGAGCGCGCGCAGCTGGAACAGGCCCTGCAGCCCTGCGTGGAGCGCGGCCTGCTGCGCGTGCGCTACAGCGGCAAGATCAACCCCGGCTTCGCCGAGCTGAGCTGGCGGCTGGCGGTGGTCGCCGGACAGCTCGGCATCCACAAGCGCATCCTCGACCTGGACTCCAGTGGCGGGCAGGTGGAATCGGCGATCGTGGCCGGTGATGCCATCGGTGAGTCGGGCTGGACCATCTGGATCCGCGAAGGCTCGATCTGCCACAGCGCCTGCGTGTTCGTGCTGGCGGCCGGTGACAACCGGCTGGTCTCGGGCAAGGTCGGCATCCATCGGATGATGCGGATCAGTTCGAAGGCCACCTCGCGCGCCGAACTCAACCGCGAACTGCAGGAGGTCTACGACAACGTCAAGGATTACCTGCAGCGCAACGGCGTGGCGGTGGGCGTGGCCGACCTGATGATGACCGTGCCCAACCGCAGCCTGCGCCTGCTCAGCGCCGGGGAGCTGCGCCAGTTCGGCCTGGATGGCACCAACGCGGTGCAGGACGATCTGGAGCGGATCAGGCAGATGCGCGCCTGTGGCGATGACTTCGTGCGCCGCAAGGATGCGTTCCTGGTGGCGTTCGACCAGCAGTGCAAGCGCGAAGGCGCGGAGCTGGAAGCAGTCAATGCCTGCGGCCAGTCGCTGAAGAAGGAATACGGCTTCCCGGACGAGGTGTGCCCATCGGACAGCCCGCTGTCGGAGATCGACGTGGCGACCCTGCCACCCGCCCCTGGCGATTCGGCGGACGCGGACGCTGCCATCGAAGCGCCGGGCGCTTCCGGGGCGACCAGCACGGCCGAGCGCCAGCGCGATGCGGGTGCACTGCCGGAGTCGTGAAGCAAGCGGGCGAAGCTGGCGTAGACTGCGGGCACTTCTCCTTGAGCGGTGGTGTCCGATGAAGCATTCGTTGATGGTGCTGTCCCTGTTGTTGCCCTTCACCGCCATGGCCCAGCAGCCGGCAGCGCAGCCTGCGCCGCGCGCCGCTGCAGCGCCGGCAGCCGCGCCGGCTACCGCACCGGCAGCGGCACGGCCGGGCACGCCGGCCCAGCAGCTGACCCCGGCCCAGCAGGCCCAGCTGGACAAGCAGAACGCCGAAATGAGTGCGGCCGCCCTGCAGGCCGTGCGCCTGGTCGATGGGGGGCAGGCCGCACAGCTGTGGGATGGCGCCTCGGCGGTAGCACGCAAGGCGGTTGCCCGCGATGCGTTCGCCAAACAGATCGCGGCCGATCGCAGCCGCCTGGGCGCACTGGTAGGACGGGGCCAGCCGAGCATCAGCAGGGTCCGCTTCAATGCCGGTGCGGCGGTGCCTGAGGGCCTGTACCTCAACGTGACCTACCCCACCCGTTTCGAGAAGAGCGCCCAGCCGGTCCGCGAGCTGGTCAGCTTCCGCCTGGACGAAGACCGCGTCTGGCGCCTGGCCGGTTACAGCGTCCGCGCGCCGGGGACCTGAGCCATGGCCATCGAACTGCAGATGCTGGCCTGGGCCGGTGTGCTCGGGCTGGTGCAGGTGATGCTGGCGGCCGCGGCGATTACCCGCGAACGCGGCACGCGCTGGAACGCGTCAGCCCGCGATGGCCAGGCGCCGCCACCGGGGCTGCTGGCGGGGCGGCTGCAACGCGCGCAGGCCAACTTCCTGGAAACCTTCGCCGTGTTCGCCGCTGCCGCCATCGCGGTGGTGGTGGCGGGCAGGCAGGACAGCAGCACGGCGTTGGCGGTGCAGCTGTATTTCTGGGCGCGACTGGCCTACGTGCCGCTGTATGCGGCCGGCATCCCGTACGTGCGCAGCCTGGCATGGGTGGTGTCGCTGGTCGGTATCCTGATGCTGCTGTGGGCGCTGCTGTGAACCGTCACTGCCACGCCTGATCCAGATCAAGGCCGCGCGCGTGCCGGCGTCGCTATGCTGGCGCCGGACATGACATCAGAGGGCAGCAGCATGCACGGCACGGATGTGGTGGTGGTGGGCGCAGGCCCGGCCGGGCTCTGCTTCGCACGCTCGCTGGCAGGCAGTGGCCTGCAGGTGACCGTGGTCGAACCACAGTCGCGGCAGGCGCTGGCCGAGGCGGCGTTCGATGGCCGCGAAATCGCGCTGACCCATGCTTCACGGCAGATCCTCGAACAGCTGCAGCTGTGGGACAGGCTGCCGGCGGCGGAGGTCGCCGAACTGCGTGAGGCGCGGGTGCTGGACGGACGCTCGCCGTTCGCGCTGACCTTCGCCAGCGACCACCGCAGTGGCGATCCACTGGGCTGGCTGGTGCCCAACCACCTGATCCGTCGCGCGGCGTGGGATGCCGTGCAGGACCAGCCCGGCCTGCAGCTGCGCGACGGACGCCGGGTGCAGGGCGTGCGCGCGGTCGACGGTGGCCAGCAGGTGCTGCTCGACGACGGCAGCACCCTGCATGCAAGGCTGGTGGTGGCGGCCGACAGTCGGTTTTCGTCCACCCGGCGCATGCTGGGGATCGGTGCGCGCCTGCAGGACTTCGGCAAGACGATGCTGGTCTGCCGGATGCAGGTCGAGCGCGACCACCACCACACGGCGTGGGAATGGTTCGGCTATGGCCGCACGATGGCCCTGCTGCCACTCAACGGTGGCCTGGCATCGGCGGTGATCACCCTGCCGCCGCGACAGGCCGAGGCCCTACTGGCGATGGATGAGGGCGCGTTCGGTGAAGCGGTCAGTGGGTTCTTCGAACACCGGCTGGGCCGCATGCAGCCGGTCGCCATGCCGCAGGCGTATCCGCTGGTGGGCGTGTACGCCGAACGCTTCATCGCCGCCGGTGCGGCCTTGATCGGAGACGCTGCGGTAGGCATGCATCCGGTGACCGCGCATGGGTTCAACCTGGGCCTGGCCAGCCAGCAGCGGCTGGCGCGCGGGATCATCGCGCAGCAGGCGCGTGGCGCCGATATCGCCGATGCACGCATGCTGGCCCGCTACCAGCGCGAACACCGACTGGCCTCGCGGCCGCTGTACGAGGCCACCAACGCCATCGCCCGGGTGTACACCGATGATCGCGTGCCGGCGCGGCTGCTGCGTGCGGCCGGGCTGCGCATCGCGCAGGGCGTGCGCCCGTTCCGCCGGCTGATCGCCGACCGGCTTACCCAGCCCGTAGCGGGGTAGCGGGCGGCCGCCGCCGCGTGCCGCCGGGGCTTACTCTGCTTCGGGCGGCAGCGCCAGCACGCGAATCACGCTGTCGTTGAATTCCACCTGCTGGCCTGCGCGGATCTTGCAGGCCTTGCGCAGTTCGACGGCCCCATCGACCAGCACCAGGCCCTCGCTGATGGCCATCTTGGCTTCGCCGCCACTGCTGACCAGGTCGGTCAGCTTGAGCAGCTGCTTCAGCTCGACGTACTCGCCGTCGAGGTCGAATTCAAGGATCTGCATGGGGTATTCCTGAAAAGAACGGCGCCCATTGTGCGGCAGCCGCGACGCTGGCGCACCGGGTCCGGCGGTAGCCGGGCAGGCGATGATGACATGCCGTGCACGTCGTTCATGCAAGGTGCTGTAAGCTATGCACTCGAAAAAGCGCCGGGGCACGCGTCAGAAGGGCGCCCTAAGCGCAAAATACCCCCCTTTTTTCGCCTGCCACGTTCGTGGCAGTGCCTTCGGAGTTCCCCATGTCCCAAGATACCCAGGCGCCGCTGCAGTTCGCGCAGCTCGGCCTTTCCGAGCCCGTGATGCAGGCGGTTGCCGCCGTCGGTTACGAAACCCCCTCGCCGATCCAGGCCGCCACCATCCCGGCGATGCTGGAAGGCCGCGACGTGCTGGGCCAGGCCCAGACCGGCACCGGCAAGACCGCAGCGTTCGCCCTGCCGGTACTGTCCAACATCGACCTGCAGCAGAGCAAGCCGCAGGCCCTGGTGCTGGCCCCGACCCGCGAACTGGCCATCCAGGTCGCCGAGGCCTTCCAGACCTATTCGTCGAAGATCCCCGGTTTCCGCGTGCTGCCGGTGTACGGCGGCCAGCCGTATGCCACCCAGCTGTCCGCGCTGCGTCGTGGCGTGCACATCGTGGTGGGCACCCCCGGCCGCGTCATCGACCATCTCAACCGCGGCACGCTGGACCTGTCCGAGCTGAAGACGCTGGTGCTGGACGAAGCCGATGAAATGCTGCGCATGGGCTTCATCGACGACGTCGAAGCGGTGCTGAAGAAGCTGCCGGAGAAGCGCCAGGTGGCGCTGTTCTCGGCCACCATGCCGCCGGCCATCCGTCGCATCGCCCAGACCTACCTGAAGGATCCGGCCGAAGTCACCATCGCCAACAAGACGACCACCTCGGCGAACATCCGCCAGCGTTACTGGTGGGTGAGCGGCATGCACAAGCTGGATGCGCTGACCCGCATCCTGGAAGTCGAGCCGTTCGATGCGATGATCATCTTCGCCCGCACCAAGGCCGGCACCGAAGAGCTGGCCGGCAAGCTGCAGGCGCGTGGCCTGGCCGCTGCCGCCATCAACGGCGACATGCAGCAGGCCCAGCGCGAACGCACCATCGCCATGCTGAAGGAAGGCAAGCTGGACATCCTGGTCGCCACCGACGTGGCCGCGCGCGGCCTGGACGTGGAACGCATCAGCCACGTGCTGAACTACGACATCCCGTACGACACCGAAAGCTACGTGCACCGCATCGGCCGTACCGGCCGTGCCGGCCGCAGCGGTGAGGCGATCCTGTTCGCCACCCCGCGCGAAAAGGGCATGCTGCGCCAGATCGAGCGCGCCACCCGCCAGCCGATCGAAGAAATGCAGCTGCCCAGCGTGGAAGCGGTCAACGACAATCGCGTCAACAAGTTCACCGCGCGCATCAGCGAAACGCTGGGCCAGGGCGGCCTGGACTTCTACCGCCAGCTGCTGGAGCGTTTCGAAGGCGAGAACAACGTGCCGGCGATCGACGTCGCCGCCGCGCTGGCCAAGATGATGCAGGGTGACACCCCGTTCCTGCTGCAGCCGCCGGTGCGTGCGCCGCGCGAAGAGCGTGCCCCGCGCGAGCGGTTCGAGCGCACCGAGCGTCCGGAGCGGAGCGACCGCTTCGATCGCGGCGACCGGCCGAAGTTCGACCGCGCCCCGCGTGCCGAAGGAGAAGGTTTCCAGGAGCGTCCGCGCCGTGAGATGCCGCCGCGCGGTGCACCGGAGCAGGGCATGGAAACCTTCCGTATCGAAGTGGGCCACCAGCATGGCGTGAAGCCGGCCAACATCGTCGGCGCCATCGCCAACGAAGCGGGGCTGGAAAGCCGCTTCATCGGTCGCATCGACATCCACGATGGTTTCTCGGTGCTCGACCTGCCGATCGACATGCCGCAGGACGTGCTGACCCACCTGAAGAAGGTCTGGGTGTCCGGCCAGCAGCTCAACATGCGCCGCGTGGAGCCGGGCGAGGACATCAGCCAGGCACCCCGTGCCCCGTCCAAGCCGCGTTTCGACAAGGGCGGTCCGCGCCGCAGTGGTCCGGGTGGTCCGGGTGGTCCGGGTGCCCCGGGCGGCAATGATCGTCCGCCGCGCCGCGAAGGCTTCAAGCCGCGTGGTCCGCGCAACTTCTGATCCGCGCGTGATCGGTTGAATCCAACGCCAGCCTCCGGGCTGGCGTTTTTTTTTGTCCCGGGACAATGCTGTGGCCACCGGCGGGTGGTTTCGCATGGTGCAGACAGCGCCGGGTCTAGCGTGCATGATGTGAAGGCGGCAAGCAGGACCAACCACGGATTCGGGGGTTCCATGTATGGCTGAAGCCGGTGCGGGGATGCGACCAGGTGCCAGGACGCGCGGTCTTACGCTGCGTTTCGCCCTGCTGACCGGCATGGCCGTCGGTCTGGTGGGCATTTCCGCGCTCATCCAGGAGTTGCAGGCCGCGTCCACCGCGTGGATCGTTGGCCAGAGCCACTGGTCGCGCGCGCAGCAGCAGGCGGTGGCCTCGCTGCAGCAGTATCTGGACAGCGGCCAGCCGGGGCACCTGCAACAGGCCCGCGCGCAGCTGGATGTTCCGCTGGCCGACCTCGAAGCGCGCCGCGCTTTGGAGCGCGACCCACCCGATACCGCCGCCGCCCGCGCCGCGTTCCTGCGCGGCAACAACGCCAAGGGCGACCTCAATCGGCTGATTCTTTCCTATCGTCATGGCAGGGACCTGGCCTATTTCCGCGAGGCCTCCCGGCTGTGGCGGGAGACCGACGCGCCGCTGCTGGAGATCGCCCGCATCGGCGATGACCTGGAGCGCCGGATCGCCGCCGGGCCCATCGAAGGCGACCAGGCCAGGGCGTACCAGCAGCGGCTGCAGCAACTGGACCTGCAGCTGCAGGACACGGCGCGCAGCTTCTCGCTCGCGCTGGTGCACATGTCCTCGCTGGTGCGCTTGACCACCTTGATTGTCGGCGCCCTGTCGGTGGTGGCCATCGCCATCGTGGCGGTGCTGCTGGCGCGGCGCGTGCGCATCGACCTGATGGACCAGGAGGCGCGCTTCCGTGCGGCGTTCTACCAGGCCAGCGTGGGCATGCTGAAGATCGATGGCGGCGGCGGCCTGATGGAGGTCAACCAGGCGCTGTCCGACCTGCTGCAACGATCACGCGACCAGCTGGTGCACATGCACCTGCGCGAGCTGCTGGCCGATGGCGAGCTGGTGCTGGATGGCAACGGCGAGATCGACTGGCCGCGGCAGTTGAAGGCCGGAGAGCTGCGCTTCCTGCGCGCCGATGGCAGCCTGATGTGGGGACGCTGGAGCGGCACGGCGGTGCCGCGCGGCAAGCAGGGCATTTCGATCTTCGCCATCGTCGAAGACGTGACCCAGAACCACGCACTCGTGCGCGAGGTGCAGCACCACGCCAGCCACGATGCGTTGACCGGGCTGATCAACCGCCGCGAGATCGAGCGGCTGCTCGAACAGGCCCTGCAGCAGGTACGCAACGAGGGCGGCGTGCATGCGCTGTGCCACCTCAACCTGGACCATTTCAAGCTGGTCAACGACACGGTAGGGCACGCGGCGGGCGACCAGATGCTGCGTGCGTTCGCCGAGCACCTGAAGGGCTCCGTGCGCGATGGCGACTGGGTGGGACGCTTGGGCGCCGATGAGTTCGCGCTGTTCCTCGCGCGTGCCAGTCAGGACGAAGCGCGGCAGGTGCTGCACCGGGTGATCCGCACGCTGGGCCAGGCCGGCATCCAGTTCGGCGAAGACACGCTGAAGATCAGCTGCAGCGTGGGCGTGGTCGAAGTGGGCGCCGATACGCCTGACGTGAACTGGTTGATGGGCGCGGCCGACAGTGCGTGCTATGCCGCAAAGCAGGCCGGGCGCAACCGCGTGCACTGCTTCAACGAAGACCGCATGGCGCTGGATGAGAGGCGCAACGAGGCCGAGCGCCTGCGCCGCGTCAGCCATGCCATCGCTGACAATCGCATGCTGCTGTACGCCCAGCGCATCGCTACCGTCGGCGATCCGGGCTACCTGCACTACGAAGTGCTGGTACGGATGCGCGATGAGCAGGGCGTGCTGCATGGCCCGGGCGAATTCATCGCAGCGGTCGAGCGCTACGGCATGGGGATGTCGCTGGACCGCTGCGTGCTGTCGATGCTGATCCGCCACCTGCAGGTGTGTCCCGCGCACGTGGCGCGGCTGGGTCTTTGCAACGTCAACGTCTCGGCGCAGTCGATCGCCGAGCCCAGTTTCCTGGCCTTCGTCAGTGACCTGCTGGAACGCAACCGGACCCTGGCCAAGCGGCTGTGTTTCGAGATCACCGAAACGGCGGTGATCAGCAATCTTGCGCAGGCGCGGGAGTTCATCGATGCGGTGAAGGCGCGCGGCTGCCGCATCGCGCTGGATGACTTCGGCTCGGGACTCTCGTCCTTCGGTTACCTGCGGCAGCTGCCGGCGGACCTGCTGAAGATCGATGGCACCTTCGTGCGCGACATGCAGACCGACCCGGTCAGCCGTGCCACCGTGCGCGCCATCGCCGCGCTGGGGCGCGAACTGCAGTTGGAGGTGATCGCCGAATGGGTGGAGACCGAAGCGCAGGCAGCGCAGCTGGTGGAGATGGGCGTACAGGGTCTGCAGGGGTATGCGATCGAGCGTCCGCAGCCGCTGGAGCGGATCACCCAGACCGCCCTGCACCCGGTGCGCCAGGACACGCACGGGAAGTGGTTGGGTCGCGGCTGAAGCGCGTCCTCGCCCGCGCGCGGCGGCGGTCCGGCGTGAAATCAGCCGGGCTGCGATAATCTCCCGACATGGATGGCAAGCAGGCGGGTGGTGCGTGGGGAGCACGATAGTACGGTCGGGCCGCTGGAACAGGGGCGGGTGGGTGCTGGCTGCGGTGCTGCTGTCCGGCCTGCTGTCATTGTGCAATGCCGCCGCGGCACCGCAGCCGGTGCGCGACTACCTGCTGCTGGGCGGACCGACCGACGAGCCGACGCCCCATCGCGCCTGTGCCCCCTACATGCTGCGCGGACAGCGCCAACAGCTGGATATTCCCGCCCCGCAAGGCGGCTGGTCGGGCCAGCCGCAGGCGCTGGATATCTTCAACGTCTATGCGGGCGAAGTGTCGATACGCCACGGCGACCGTGAGATCTGCGGCAACATGGGCGATGCCCGCACGCGGGATTCGCGCTTCCGCGCCGGCATCGGCATGGTCACCGTGCCCCGCGCCGGAAGTCTGGAGCCGATCCATGTGTCCTGGGCGACACCGCTCAAGGAGCGTTGGGGCCCTACGCTGCGGCTCGGCGCGCCTAGTCCGGTACAGCAGCGCGATACCGCGCGGTTGCTGGCGCGTACCGCCTGCGTGGCGGTTGCGCTGGCGCTGGCACTGTCGGCGCTGATGGGATTTTTGACCTCCCGCGACCGTATTTTCCTGGTCTACGTTGGTGCCTGCGCGGTGTTCGTGCTGTGGCAGGCCGTGCTGGGGGGGCTGAGTGGGTATCCGGAACCGTGGTTCCCGATCGGCGTGGACAGTGCCTGGTGGCTGGTTGGCCTGACCGCCTGCGCACAGGCCGTGCTGCTGCCGATGCTGTGGCGACTCAACGCAGGCGACCGCGCCTGGCCGCGTTCGCGTGGCGTGGTGTCGGCCGTGAGTGGCGCCTTGTTCGCGGTGGCGCTGCTGGTGCCCTGGATGGACTGGACGCTGCTGGGCTGGACCTCGGATGTGCTGGAGGCGGCGCACTTCACCGGCTGCATGGCGGCCTTGCTGGCAGGAGTATGGGCATGGTCGCGCAGTGACCGCTGGGCCAGTATCGGCCTGGTGGCGCTGGCCCCGTTCCTGGTGATGATCGTCGCCGACCTGGCCCGTGCCCAGTGGCTGCTGGCGCACCGTGTGGAAGCGCTGCAGCTGGGGGTGACCTGGTTGCTGATGATGGCCGCCTATGCGCTCAACCAGCGCCTGGGCAACCTGCGCGAACAACGTGACCAGATGCGCCAACTGGCCGACACCGATGCATTGACCGGGCTGCCCAATCGCCGCGCCGGGCTGCGCGAGCTGGGCGTGCAGATCGAACGCGCACGTGCCGAGGGCGCACCGCTGGTGATCGGTTTCCTCGACATCGACCTGTTCAAGGAAATCAACGATCGCCATGGCCACGACACCGGCGATGCGGTGCTGCAGGCGGTGGCTGGGGCCTTGCGCGGCGCCCTGCGCGGGCGTGACGAGGTGTTCCGGATGGGCGGGGAGGAATTCCTTCTGCTGTTGCCGGGCGCTCCGCGCGATATCGCCGCGGCGCGGCTGCAGCAGGTGGGGCGCCGGATCACCGAGGCCGGGGTGGCGTTGCAGGTGGACGGCCTGGCACTGACCGCCAGCATCGGCCTGGCCCAGTGGCGGCCCGACCATGATGACCTGGCCGGACTGCTGCGCCGGGCCGACCATGCGATGTACGGGGCCAAGCGCGCCGGACGTGACCGGGTGATGGACGGTGAACAGCTGGACGCGGTGCGCCCGCTCTGAACGGATGCCGTGGGCGCGACAATGCCGGATAATGGGGGCATGACCATCCGCATCAACAAATACATCGCCGAAACCGGCTTCTGCTCCCGTCGCGAGGCCGACCGGCTGATCAGCGAACGTCGCGTCACTGTCAATGGACGTCCCGCCGGTACCGGCGCGGTGGTCGGCGAAGAGGACAAGGTGCTGGTCGACGGCCAGCCCCTGCGTGCCCGCCAGGCCAGCCGCCCGGGCGGTCGCCGCCACGTCTACATCGTGCTCAACAAGCCGGTCGGGGTGACCTGCACCACCGAAAGTTCGGTGAAGGGGAACATCGTCGAGTTCGTCGGGCACGAGCAGCGCATCTTCCCGATCGGCCGGCTGGACAAGGATTCGGAAGGCCTGATCCTGATGACCAGCAACGGCGACATCGTCAACCAGATCCTGCGTGCGGAAAACGGGCACCAGAAGGAATACCTGGTCGCGGTGAACAAGCCGGTGACCGACGAATTCCTGCGCGCGATGGCCCGCGGTGTGCGCATCCACGACCAGATGACCCTGCCGTGCCGTACCTCGCGTATCGCCAAGTTCGGGTTCCGCATCACCCTGCAGCAGGGGCTCAACCGGCAGATCCGCCTGATGGCGGCCGAGTTCGGTTTCCGGGTCACCCAGCTGCGTCGCGTGCGCATCGACAACATCAAGATCGGCGCGCTCAAGCCGGGCCAGTGGCGCAACCTCAGCGAGCCGGAACTGCGCGGGCTGCTGCCGGGACAACTGGACTGGTAAGACCCGGCCGGGCCGCGCCATGCCCGGTGGCTTTCCTCTAGACTGGGTGGCAGCTGCCATCACTCGAGTGCTGGATGATCAAGCCCGACAAGCCTGCCAATGAAGCGCATCGCCTGGATGCGCTGCACCGCTACCGGATCCTGGACTCGGAGAAGGAGCAGACCTTCGAGGATCTTGTCACCATCGCCAAGGCGGTGGCCGGCACGTCCATGGCAGCGGTCACCCTGATCGATGCCGAGCGGCAATGGTTCAAGTCGGTGCAGGGCGTGGAGACGGCCGAGCTGCCGCGCGATGCGTCGATGTGCGGGCATGCGATCCTGAGCCCGCGCGAGGTCATGGTGATCGAGGATGCGCGCCTGGATGCGCGCTTCCATGACAACCCGATCGTGGTGGGTGCCCCCGGCGTACGCTTCTATGCCGGTGCGCCGCTGATCAGCAACGAGGGCCTTCCCCTGGGCACGCTGTGCGTGTTCGATTCGCAGCCGCATCAGCTCGAACCGGACCGTGCCAAGGCACTGGCGGCGCTGTCGCGGCAGGTGATGGTGGTGATGGAGCTGCGCCGGTTCGCGCTGGACATCCAGCAGCACATGCAGGAGCGTGATGACTACGAACGGCTGCTCGCTGATTACCATGACGTGCTGTTGGCGCAGAACGCGGACCTGGCCGAGCAGAGCCGGACCGATGCGCTGACCGGGCTGCCCAACCGGCGGGCCATGGCGATGGCGCTGGATGCAGCCGTGGCCGACACCGAGGGGCAGCCGCGGCAGACCTGCGTGGCGCTGCTCGACATCGATCATTTCAAGCGCATCAACGATTTCCAGGGGCACGCTACCGGCGACCGCGTGTTGGCCGAACTGGGGCGCCTGCTGCGTGGCCAGTTTGCCGGCGCCGGCATGGCGGCGCGTTACGGCGGCGAAGAGTTCGTGCTGCTGTTGCCGGACACCGACCTGCGCACCGCTGAACTGCAATGCGATTTCCTGCGCATGGCGGTAGCCGACCTGCCGCTGGGATTCCCGGTGACCGTCAGCATCGGCGTGGCCGCGCACCGCAGCGGTGACCCGACCGACCGCACCATCGAACGCGCCGACGCTGCCCTGTACCGGGCCAAGGCGGCCGGCCGCAACCGCGTGGAGACCGCCGGATGAATCCGGTCAGATCAGTTCGGGGTGCTGCACCGGGCGGCGCCGATTGAGCAGCGGGTGCAGGAAGACCGCACCGACGATGACCGCCACGCCGACGTAGAACCAGCCGGCGACTTCATGTTGTTCGCGCAGCAGTACCACCGCCAGGATTACCGCATACACCGGTTCCAGGTTGGTCACCAGCTGCACGGTGTAGGCGCTGAGGTGGCGCAGCGCGACCAGCGCCAGGGCGAAGGGCAGCAGCGTGCAGAAGCCGGCCAGCACCAGCAGCAGGATGCCGTCATGCAGGTCCGGCAGCACCCATAGCGGGCTGGCGAGGGCGGGCAGCAGGAACGGCATCAACGGTGCCAGCAGGGTCAGGGTCAGGGTGCCGGCACCCAGTTCCAGCGCGGTGACGGTCAGTGGGTCGGCATGGCTGACCATGCGCTTGTTGAGCGAACCGAACACCGCCACCAGCAGGGCCGACATCGCGCCGACCAGCACTCCCAGGCGCATGCCCTCCGGGACGCCGCCGACCACCAGCGCCACGCCAGGCAGCACCGCGATGCCGAACAGCAGTTCGCGCAGCTGGAAGGGGCGCTTGGCCACCCAGGGTTCGATGATGGAGGTGAACACCGGAGCCAGCGCGATGCAGGTGGCGGCAACGGAGGCGTTGGCCAGCTTCACCGCGCCGTAGAAGGTGAGCCAGTGCAGCGCAACCAGGGCGCCGATCCCGGAGTAAGCCGCGACCACCCGCCATGGCATGTTGAGCAGGCCGCGCCACACCCGCGGCAGCAGCGCCAGCATGGCCACCACCAGCAGCATGCGCCACCACACCAGCGGCAGCGCGGGCAGCGTGATCAGCTTGCCGAGGATGGCGGTGATGCCCCACAGCAGCACGCAGAAATGGATCTGGAGAAGGGCTTTGCGGGTATCGGGGCTGCTCATCGCGGTATTGTGCGGCAAGCCAGCGTCGGCGGCGATGGGTCAGCGCGTGTCGCAGCGTTGTTGCAGGGCGATGGCGGCCGCGGGGTTGCGCTGCTTGCCTGCGCCGATGCACAGCAGGTAGACCTCGCGCGGCCTGCCTGCGGCCGGCGCTGCGATCAACGGAAGGTCGTCCACCGCATGGCCAGCGGCCCAGGCCTGTGCGCGCGCGGCCCAGCGTTGCTGCAGTGGCGCGGGCAGCCCGGCACGCAGGCGCGGCTGGCTGCGCTTGATCCGTGCGTAGACGAAGTCGGCGCTGACATCACCGTGCAGCGCCGCTTCCTGGCTGTCTTCGATGACCAAAGCCACCCCATGCAGGCGTGCGGCCTGCACCAGCGTGGCGTCCATCGCGGCAGCATTGCGCACCTCCACCGCGTGCTGCAACGGCACGCCCTGCAGCGTGGCGGGCAGGGAACCCATGAACGCCGCCAGTGCCTCGGCGTCGGCCGCGTGGCCCGGCGCGAACTGCCATAGCAGGGGGCCCAGCCGGTCGCCCAGGCCCAGCGCGGCCTGCAGGAAAGGCTGCGCGGCCTCGGCAACACCGGACAGATCACGCCCGCTGCACCAGGTAGCGCGGCGCCTTCATCGAAAAACGGAAGCCCGGCGGCGTCTGTGCGGCCCACTGCGCGCATTGCGCAGCGGTCGGGGTACGGTAGAACGTGCCGTTGATTTCAATGCAGCGCAGGGCGCGGCTGGCGAACCCCAGTTCTTCGCGCTGTGCCAGGCCCTCAGGATAGAAGACCCCGCCACGCCATTCGGGGAAGACCCAGCCGCCGATGCCGCAGCGGATTGCCGCCGCTGTCATGCGCGTGCCTGCACGCAGCGGCCGACGTCGGTTGCACCCACGAACACTTCCAGCGCATCGCGGTAGCGCAGGCACGGGATGATGGTCGAACCGTTGCTGGTCTGCTCGCGTGTATCCATGGCACCCTCCTTTGGCACGGGAAAGGCTGCGCTGGACCCCGTTACCATCATGAGAATTCCGTCGGCGGCTGTACCGCGCGGCAACCCAGCCTGGAGAAAGTGCGTGATGAAATTCCTGATCGGAGGCGCGATGCTGCTGGCCTGTACCACCCTGGCGACCGCGGCGACTCCGCCCCCGCTGCAGGACCTGGATGCCACGGTGGAGCGGGTACGCGCGCGCTTCGACGTGCCCGGCATCGCGGTGGCCGTGGTCAAGGATGGCAAGGTGGTGCTGGAGCAGGGCTGGGGCGTACGCGAGCAGGGCCGCCCGGAGCCGGTGCAGGCCGACACGCTGTTTGCCATCGCGTCCAACACCAAGGCATTCACCGCGCTGTCGCTGAACCTGCTGGCCGAACAGGGACTGCTGAAAATGGACGACAGGGTGATCGACCACCTGCCGTCGTTCCGCATGTCCGACCCGTTCGTGACCCAGCAGATGACCCTGCGCGACCTGCTGTCGCACCGCAGTGGACTGGGCCTGGGCGCCGGTGACCTGCTGTTCTGGCCGACCACCGCCTACAGCAACGCCGAGGTGGTGGAACGTTTGGGCAGGGTGCCGCTGAAAGGCGGTTTCCGCGAGCGTTATGCCTACGACAACATCCTGTACGCCGTCGCACAGCAGGTCATCGAGAAGGTCTCCGGACAGTCCTACCAGGCGTTCCTGCAGCAGCGCATCTTCGACAAGGTCGGCATGGCCGGCACCCGTTACAACGCCGATCATCTGCGCGCTGGCGACAACGCGGCGGTGGGCCACGCGAAGTTCGACTTCACCGACCTGCGCACGGTGGCACCGCTGACCTGGCAGAACAATGCCGGCGCCGGTGGCATCTACTCCAGCGTGCATGACATGGCGCGCTGGATGCAGGTGCAGCTGGCGCAGGGCCAGCTGGCCGACGGCAGTGCGCTGTTCACGGCGAAGAGCCAGCAGCAGATGTGGCAGATGATCACCCCGCAGGTGGTGGCCGAGCCGGCGGTACCGGAACTGGCGCCGGCGCGGCCGAACTTCGCCGGTTACGCCGAAGGCTGGAGCCTGAGCGATTTCCGCGGCCGCAAGCTGGTGTGGCATACCGGCGGCTGGCCGGGCATGGTGTCCCGGGTGACGCTGGTACCCGCCGAGAACCTGGGCGTGGTGGTGCTGACCAACCAGGAGGCCGGCGCGGCCTTCAATGCCATCACCCTGAGCGTGCTCGATGCCTATCTCGGCGGTGAGCGGCATGACTGGGTGGAAGCCTACGGCAAGGCGGTGGACAAGGGCCGGGACAAGGCCGACGCGGCCTGGGCCAGGCACCAGGCGGCACGCACCACGGGCAGCACCCCGTCACTGCCGCTGAAAGGCTATGCGGGCCGCTACCGCGACCGCTGGTACGGCGACATGCACGTCACCGGCAACGGCAAGGCGCTGCGCCTGCAGTTCGACAAGACCGCGCAGCTGGTCGGCACGCTGGAGCATTGGCAGCACGACACCTTCATCGTGCGCTGGGACGACCGCTCGCTCAATGCCGATGCGTTCGTCAACTTCAGCCTGGATCCGGACGGCAAGGTCCGCGAAGTGCGCCTGCAGGCGATCTCGGAGCTGACCGACTTCAGTTTCGACTTCCAGGATCTGTTGTTCGTGCCGCAGGGATGAGGCTGGCGTGGACAACGGCCAGCGGCCGTCACTACACGCCATGCATACGATGGGATAATCCACCCGTTACCCCGCTGTGAGCGACTGTGATGTTCCGCTGGTTTGAATCCCTGATCCCGGTCTTCCCGCCGGTGGACAAGCGCATGCCGCCGCGCAGCGTGTTCAAGTTCTACCTGTTCTATCTGCGCCCGGTGTGGCCGGTGCTGCTGGCAACGCTGGTCGCTGGCCTGCTGCTGGCGCTGGTGGAAGTGGCGATGTTCGATTTCCTCGGCCGCATCGTCGACATGGTCGCCGAGCAGCCCGGCGCCGGTTTCTTTCAGCGGCATGCGTCGGACCTGCTGTGGATGTTGGGGGTCTGCGTGATCGCCCGGCCGGTGCTGGTCGGGCTGCACAACCTGCTGGTCAACCAGGCCATCGTGCCGGGCCTGAGCAACCGCTCGCGCTGGCTGATGCACAACTACGTGGTGCGCCAGAGCCTGACCTTCTTCCAGAACGATTTCGCCGGCAGCGTGGCCAACCGGGTCATGCAGACGGGTACCTCGTTGCGCGAATCGGCGGTGCAGATGGTCGATTCGCTCTGGTACATCGTGGTCTATACCGGCACCGCGCTGTTCCTGTTCGCCCAGGCAGACTGGCGGCTGATGATCCCGCTGGTGCTGTGGATGCTGGCCTATGCGGTGATCATGGTGTACTTCGTGCCGCGTGCGAAAGAGCGCGCGTGGATCGCCTCCGAAGCGCGTTCCAAGGCGATGGGCCGCATCGTCGATGGCTATACCAACATCCCCACGCTGAAGCTGTTCGCCCATGGCGGACGCGAGCAGGCCTACGTCGCCGAATCGATCCAGGAACTGGCGGAGAAGCATCGCCGGCAGACGCGCATCACCAGCGGCATGGACCTGACCATCGCCATCGTCAACGGGTTCCTGATCGCAGGCACCTGCGGGCTGGCACTGTGGCTGTGGAACGATGGGCTGATCACGGTCGGTGCGATCACCCTGGCCACCGGCCTGGTCATCCGCATCCACAACATGTCCGGCTGGATCATGTGGACCATCAACGGCATCTTCGAAGACATCGGCACGGTGCAGGATGGCATCACCACCATTTCCCAGCCGCTGACGGTGCAGGACCGCGATGATGCCGTGCCGCTCAAGGTGAGTGCCGGCGGCGTGCACTTCCAGGACATCCATTTCCACTACGGCAAGCGCGGTGGGGTGATCGCCGGGCTGGACCTGAAGGTGAAGCCGGGCGAGAAGATCGGCCTGGTCGGGCCATCGGGCGCGGGCAAGTCCACCCTGGTCAACGTGCTGCTGCGCCTGTACGACCTGGAAAGTGGCCGTATCACCATCGATGGCCATGATATCGCCGGCGTCACCCAGGAAAGCCTGCGCGGCCAGATCGGCGTGGTGACCCAGGATACGTCGCTGCTGCATCGTTCGATCCGCGACAACCTGCTGTACGGGCGGCCGGAAGCGTCTGAAGAGGAACTGCGTGCGGCCGTGGCCAAGGCGCGTGCCGATGGCTTCATCGATTCACTGGTCGACGCCCAGGGCCGGCAGGGTTACAACGCCCTGGTGGGCGAGCGGGGGGTGAAACTCTCAGGTGGGCAGCGCCAACGCATCGCGATTGCCCGCGTGTTGCTGAAGGACGCGCCGATCCTGGTGCTGGACGAAGCCACGTCGGCGTTGGATTCGGAGGTGGAAGCGGCGATCCAGGACAACCTGGATGAGCTGATGGGCGGCAAGACGGTGATTGCCATTGCGCACCGGCTTTCGACCATCGCGCGGATGGACCGGCTGGTGGTGATGGACCAGGGGCGCATCGTGGAAACCGGCACGCATGCCGAGCTGGTCGCGGCGGGCGGTCTGTACGCGCGGCTGTGGGCACGCCAGACCGGTGGATTTGTCGCCGCCGAGGGCTAATGGGTAGCGCCGAGCCACGCTCGGCGGATGCCTTCCGTGGCGATCGAATCGGAAGCCGCCGAGCATGGCTCGGCGTCCCCTTGATGCGGCATTTCAGCTGCAGGGCGTGTCGGGCCCTGCAACCGGTTTCGCCAATGCTTCAGGCCGGGCGGCACCCGAGGAAGCGGTCGATCAGGAAGTTCTGTCCTGCCGCCCATTCACGCGTGCGCTGCATGGCCTGCCTCTGCGAGTTGGCCTCCACGTAATGGCTGTCGGCGATATCGCCTTCATGGATGTAATCACAGCGCCACGTTGATCCCGCGTGGGCAGAGAGGCTGGCGAAGGATAAAAGCAGGGTAGCGGCAATGGGCTTGATCATTCTGGTCACCTGGGGTTCGGGCCGGTGGCGGATTCCATCGGCTTGCCCATAGTCTTGTCTCGCGGCGGCAGGGCGTCGCCCGGCATTCGCAGCAGGTGCGGTCGGGCGCGGCCTCTCACGCTGGATCTGTGATGGCAATTAGACAGTGCCTGGTTACATCGTCAGAGATCCCGTTTTCTGGCATACCAGCGAAAGAAAAAGCGCCCCTCACGGGGCGCTTTGCGTTCAGCGTGCCAGCAGGCCTGCCCGGGATCGGACAGACGCACTTACTCGATCGGCTGGTCCAGCATCAGCTGGCGCGCGAAACGCACCGGCGGGGCGCCGTAGGACAGCATCTTGTCGTGGTAGGCCTTCAGGTTGAACTGGTCGCCCAGCTTTTCCTGCGCGGCCTTGCGCGTGTCGAAGTGTTCCTGCGCACCGACGAAGTAGGTCGGCAGTTGCGCCGACGTCAGCTGCGCGCGCACCCACTTGCCCGATGCTTCGCTTTCCTGCTGGAACGCATCGTGGGTCATCAGGTGCATCGCCTGTTCGCGCGTCCAGTTGTCCACGTGCACGCCCTGGTCCAGGATCGCGTTGGAAATGGTGCGCAGGTAGAACTTCAGCTGGACCAGGTGGAACAGCGGATCGTTGTCGAGATAACCCTGCTCCTGCATCATGCGCTCGGTATAGACCGCCCAGCCTTCGGCAAACAGGCCCGAGCGCAGCACCGCGCGCAGGGTGGACGGGAACTTGGCCGAATGCCAGCCTTCCAGGTAGTGGCCCGGGGTGCCTTCGTGGATGCTCAGCAGGTGGATCATGCGCGAGTTGTACTCGCGCAGGAACGAGTCGACCTGCTTGTCGTTCCAGTCATCCGGGATCGGCGAGACCGCGTAGAAGGTCTTCAGGTTCTTGTCCAGCGGACCGGGCGAATCACAGTAGGCCACGGCCACGCCGCGCTGGAATTCGGGCATCAGGATGATGTCCACCGGCGCATCGGGCAGGGTCATCAGGTCATGCTCGCGCACGAACGCGGTGGACTGGTCCAGTGCGGCCTTGGCATCTTCCACGACCTTGTCGCGGGCTGGCTTGTCGGCGTAGGCCAGTTCCAGCGCCGCTTCGATCGCCTTCTGCTGCTGCGCGTCGCTCGGCTGCGCCGGCATTTCCGGTGCACCCGGCTTGTCCTTCAGCACGGTCTGGGCGATGCCGTACATGTCCTGGCGCACGCGCTTGAGTTCGGCACGTGCACGCTCACCGATCTGCTGCCGCGACAGCGAGGAGTTCAGCGCGAACTTCAGCTTCTGGTCGTACAGCTCGGCGCCGACGCGGAACTCGCCCTTGGCATTGGGCACCAGGGTCTTGTCCAGCCACTGCTGCTGCTCGTCCACGGCCTTCTTCAGCCCATCGATGGCGGCCTGCAGGCGCTGCTGGTCGGCCTGCGGCAGTTCGCCGATGTGCGGGGTGATGAAGGTATCGACGATGCTGAGGATGCCGCGGTTCTGCTTGGCCACCGTTTCGGCATGGATCTTCGGCACGCGTGCCGGATCCAGGTTTTCGCGGGCCTGGGCGAAGATCGCCGGGATCTTCTCCATGCGCGCGGTCGCCGACTTCAGGCGCTCGGGGAGCGGTGCGAACTCGCGCGCCATCAGGCCGTAGATCGCGCTGCCGGCCAGGCCGTTGTACATCTGCGGATCCCACTTGGAGGACTGCAGCACTTCGGCATTCCAGATGTCCGACTGCAGCTGGTTGCGCAGGATCGCCGCATCCACCTGGTTTTCGCGGCCCAGCTTGGCCACGTCCATTTTCTCAAGCTCGGCGAGCAGGCCCTTGTAGGCGGTCAGGGTCTTCTGTTGCCCCGCGGCACTGAGATCGTCGATCTCGCTGTCGAAGCGGTGGTCGCCGATCTGCGTGGCACCCACCGGCGAGAGCTGCATCCAGCTGTCCAGGGCGCGCTTGGACAGATCGGCAAAGGCCGCATCGGCGGCCTGCGCCGGCGCGGCGGCGGGCGGGGTGGCGGACGCGGGGGCGTCGGCCTGCTGGCAGCCGCCGAGGGCAGCGATCAGGGCGAGGGCAAGGAGATGCTGGCGCATCGGCAATCCTGTCTTGGGGTCAATCGCCAAGCATAGGCCGGGGCCGTCGCCCTGTCTGCGTGCCAAAGGATTACCATCGTCGCATTCCCACGTGGAGGTGGATCATGCAGTACGAAGGAAGCTGCCATTGCGGCCGGATTGCGTTCACCGTGCAGGCCGATGAACCGGTCACCGAGGTCATCGACTGCAACTGTTCCCTGTGCCGCCGCCGCCGCGGGGGCCTGCTGTGGTTCGCCGCGCGCGAGGCCTTGGCGCTGTCCAGCGACCCCGCCCAGCTGGCGACTTACCAGTTCCACAAGCACCACTTGCAGCATCACTACTGCGCCCAGTGTGGCATCGCCCCGTTCAGCGAAGGCGTCGATCCCCGCAGTGGACAGGCCATGGTGGCGGTGAATGTGCGTTGCCTTCCTGGCGTGGCGCTGGATGGATTGACGGTGACGGCATTCAATGGAGCCGATGCGTGAGCTGTGCAACCGTGCGCTACCCGGCGCCTGCGGTGGCGGCAGCCGTTGTGCTGATGCTGGCCGGCTGCGGCAGGCACGAGGCAGCGGCCGATGCGGGTGCCGGCGCTGCCGGTGCGGTGATGTCCCCGGAAGGGGCATCGCTGGCCTACGAGCATGACCTGGACATCCGCCTGGACGCGGCGCAGATCGGGCCACGGGTCAAGCAGATCGCCGATGCCTGCCAGTCCGCCCGCTTCGGCGACTGCGCGGTGCTGCAGGTGGGTCAGCAGGGCGGCGAGTATCCCAGCGGTTCGATCCGCGTGCGCATCGCGCCGAAGGGCGTGGAGCCGCTCATTGGATTGGCCGGGCAGGGCGGCCAGGTGTCATCGCGCAACACCCATGCCGAAGACCTCGCCCAGCAGGTTGCGGATACGGCCTTGGCCAAGGCGCGGCTGCAGAAGGAGCACGAGCGCCTGCTTGCCTACCAGGACAGCAAGGACATCAAACTGGCGGACCTGCTGGTCATCACCCAGCGGCTGTCGGAAATCGAGGCGGGGGTGGAACAGGCCAACAAGGACGCGGCGCAGCAGCGCCGACGCATCGACACGCAGCTGGTGACGATGCAGTTCAACGCGCCGTCCGGACAGCGCAGCCGCAATGAAATCGGCATGGCGCTGTCCGAATCGGGAGCGATCCTGACCACCAGCATCGCGTACCTGATACGCGCCATCGCCGCGCTGCTGCCGGTGCTGGTGGTCGGCAGCATCGTCGGCTCGATCGGCCTGCGCCTGTGGCGCCGGCGACGTGCGCGCAGGGCGGGTTGACCCGCCCTTTCAACCGCGCCGGATCAGCCTTCGTCGGTCTCGTATTCGACGAACACATCCAGCTCCAGGGCGAGCTCCTGGACCGCATCGCGCACCTTCTGCGCGGTGCTTTCGTTGCCGACTTCCACTTCCAGTTCATGGCTGCCCGGGCCGATGTCATCGGACAGGCCGGCCGAACTGGAATCGTCGTCGTCCATCTTCGGCATCAGGTCGTCGGTCTCCTCGACATGCTCGATGCCTTCGATGCCCAGCAGCAGGTCGCTGATCGCACGCGCGTCGTCTTCAGATCCGGTAATTCGCAGTCGCAGCATTGGCATGGGATGGTCCTGGTGGGAAACAGGACCCCAGCCTAGCCAGCGGCCGGAAAAGAGCGGGTGACGGTGGAACCGGGCCGTTGCTCACGCGTCCTGTACGGCACGCCCCGGCGGCTGCGGTGGTGGCGCCGGCATCGGCGTGCGCTCGTCGAGCGCTTCGCGCAGCAGCCAGTCGATGAAGGGGCGTGCCGGGGGCGAGGGCGCCTGCGTATCACTGTTCACTACGTAGTACGCATAGCGCGCCTTCATCACCGGGCCCGGCAGGCGCACCACCTCGTTGCGTTGCAGGTAGGGCTGGGCGATGTGCCGGCGCGCCAGCACCGCGCCCATGCCGTACACCGCTGCGCGCATGGCATCGGTGCTGTCGGCGAAGGTATGCACCGGCGGCAGCGCTGCCGGCACGCGTACGCCCGCATGCCGGAACCAGTCCCGCCAGCCCTGCGGTGACAGATCACTGAGCAGCGGCAGGCGGGCGATGGGCGCAGGGTCCTGCAGGCCGTGCACGCCGGCCAGCGCCGGTGAGGCGACCGGGAAGAGGTCATCGTCCATCAGGTGGCGCGCGTGCAGGCCGGGCCATTGTCCCAGCCCGTAGCGGATGCCGACCTCGGGCCCATTGTCGTCGAAGCGGTCCAGGCCGCTGCCGGTGTGGAGTTCGATCCGCACCTGCGGATGCAGCCCGGTAAAGCGTGGCAGGCGCGGCAGCAACCAGCAGTAGGACAGCGAGCGCAGCGTGGTGATCCGCAACGGCACGCTGTCGGCGTGCGGCCTGAGATGGCTGGCGACCGTGGCCAGGTCGGACAGCGCGGCGCTGGCCGCATCGGCCAACTGGCGACCTTCGGCGGTGAGGCGCACACCGCGCGCATGGCGCAGGAACAACGCGCTGCCGAATTGCTGTTCGAGGCGGCGCACCTGGTGGCTGACCGCGCTGGCGGTGAGGCTCAGCTCCTGCGCGGCGGCGGCGAAGTTCTGGTGGCGCGCGGCAACGGCGAACACACCGAGGGCGGGCAGCAGGGACGGGCGCAGGAGCATGGCGAGCCTCAAAGCCGGATTTGTGGCTGGCAGCGATACTACGCGCTTGCGGGCCCTGCGCAGCAGCGCGAAGCTGGGCAACCCGACAGCAGGAGAGCGGCATGGTGGTGCAGGTGATTCCCAGGAGGCAGCCATGAGCGCGTTGCCGCAGGCGCTGGAACGCGACTGGCGTACGCCACTGGAGCTGACCCTGCTGGGCGCCATCTGGGGCTGCTCGTTCCTGTTCATGCGCGTAGCCGTGCCCCACTTCGGTCCCTATGCGCTGGTGGAAGTGCGGCTGGTGCTCGGCGCGCTGGTGCTGCTGCCGTTCCTGTGGCGTGCGCGGGCGCAGTTCCCGGCGCGTCGCTGGCTGTGGTTGGCGCCGATCGGGCTGATCAATTCCGCCGTGCCCTTCGTGCTTTTCGCGTGGGCTGCCGAACGGGCACCAGCGGCGATCGGGGCGATCTGCAATGCGATGACGGTGCTGTTCGCCGCGCTCATCGCCTTCCTGTTCTTCGGCGAAAAAATCGGCATGCGACGCGCACTTGCGCTGCTGGTCGGGTTCAGTGGCGTAGTGGTGCTGGCTACCGCCAAGGTCGCCGGGCTGAGCATTGGCGCGGCGGTCGTCGCCGGTGCGCTGGCGTCGCTGCTGTATGGCCTGGGCGTGAACCTGGTGAAGCGCCACATGACCGGCCTGCCGCCGGCGGCGTCGGCGGCGGCAACGCTGGGATGCGCTTCGTTGTGGATGCTGCCGATGGCGCTCACCCATTGGCCGCAGGGCCCGGTGCCGGGCGCTGCATGGGCCTGCGCGGTGGCGCTGGGCGTGGTCTGTACCGGGCTGGCCTTCCTGATGTTCTACCGGCTGATCGCCCGCATCGGCCCCTCGCGCGCCTCCACCGTGACCTACCTGGTGCCGCTGTTCGGCGCGGCGTTCGCCTGGCTGTTGCTGGGCGAGCCGGTCACCCTGCAGATGCTGCTGGCCGGCGCACTGATCCTGGGCAGCGTGGCGGTCAGCCAGCGCCGCTGAGCGTCACCGCACCGGCACCGGGATGTTGCACAGATCGATGTGCCCGGCCGGCCGTTTGTAGAAATCATCGACACGGTTGCGACGGGCTTCCACGGTATCGGCGAAGGTTTTCGAGTCGGTGCGCAGCACCTGGATCGGCGTGCGTTCGGCGGCGGGCACGTCGCTGGCGCGGCGTATCGCGGTGATCGGCGTGCGCTGCTGCGGGTCGGCATAGAAGCCCATCGGCGCCGGGCCCCGCGGCAGGGCGCTGAGCAGTTCCATGCCCTTCAGCACGCGGCCGACCACGGTGATGTTGCGGTCCAGCTGGCGCGGCGACTGGCCGGTGACCACGTACAGTTCGGCGCCCACGCTGCTGTCTTCGTCGTTGTTGCGGCCGGCGCCCAGCGCGCCATAGCAGTGCGCCAGCCAGGTCCTGCCGTCCTTCGTATCCTGGCCGACCGGGAAGCCGTCGACGAAACCGGTGCGTGCCGCCCAGCCATCGCGATCGGGCAGCGGGCTGACCTTCAAATCCCGCCGTGGCGCGTTCGAATTCGGCCGGCAGTTTCTTCTGCGCCGATCCCAGTGGCCGGGCCTTGGCGGCGTCGTCGGCGTCGGCATCGCCGAACTGCACCACGAAGTTGTCCTGCGACCGGTAGATGCTGGTGCCGTCCCAGAAATGTTCGTGGGCGAAGGTCTGGATGTTGGCCACGTGGCGCGGCGCGAACTGCGGCGCCAGCTCGATGATCACCCGTCCGGCCGGCAGGTCCATGTACAGCAGGTTGGCCGGGTCCGGCGTGCGCCAGTCGCGGTCGGGTGCGGCTTCCAGGATCTGCTGCGCGCTGCGGTAGGGCGTGGCCGCCGGGGCCAGCGAAGGCAGCAGGCAGGTGGCCAGGGCAAGCGCCAACAGGGCGGGGCGACGGTCCATGGTGAGCCTTTCAGGAAAGAGAGCCCGATCATGCGCGAGGCCACGGTTTCCTGCCAGCGCCGGGCACGGCGGCTGCACGACACCGTGACGTCCGGCCTATTCCACTAGGTTGAACTCCGCACTAGTGTTCACTTCAACGTAGTGGAGATGCCGCCATGGTCGATGAAGAGATCCAGCTGAAGAAGTTCCAGAAGGAGCTCAGTGCGGGGACCGTGTCGCTGGCGCTGATGGCAGTGTTGGCCAAGGCACCGGAGCCGCTGTACGGCTACCTGATCGCCAAGGAACTGGAGCAGGTGGGCGAGGGCGTGCTGAGTGGCAAGCAGAGCGCGCTGTACCCGGTGCTGCGCAACCTGGAAGGCGCCGGGTTGCTGCAAAGCCACGTGGAGCCCTCCACCAGCGGTCCGCCGCGACGTTACTACCGCATCACCGAGCAGGGACGTGCCGTGCTGGAGCAGTGGATCCAGGCCTGGCGTGCCACCCGCGATTCCGTCGATTCCGTTCTGGAGGGCGTACTGCAATGAACATCGAGCACACCATGGGCAGGACCCTGCCGGCGACCATTCCCGATTACCTGGCGCAGCTGCGCGCGGCGCTGCACGATGCCGACCCGGCGATGGTCCAGGACGCGCTGTACGACGCCGAGGAGTACCTGCGTTCGGAACTGGCGGCGCAGCCGGGGCGCAGCGAGGGCGAGGTGATCGCCGACGTGGCCGGCAGCTACGGCGCGCCGGACGAGGTGGCCGACATCTACCGCGAAACCGAGCTGACGGTGACCCGCGCGCTGCGCACGCCGAAGACCCCACTGGGCACCCGCGTGACGGCCGCCCCGGCAGTGGCCAGCGGCTTTGATGCGGTTCCGCCGGCAGCAGGCGCTGCGGCACCGGGTCCGTCCATCCCGGATCCGCCGCCGCCGCCACCGCGCTCGCTGGCGGCGCGCTTCTTCGGTGTGGTGGTGGATCCGCATACCTATGGCGCGCTGTTCTACATGCTGCTTTCGCTGGCGACGGGCACCTTCTTCTTCAGCTGGGTGGTCACCGGCCTGTCGCTGTCGCTGGGCCTGCTGATCCTGATCATCGGCGTACCGGTGGCCGTGCTGTTCTTCGGCTCCATCCGCGGGCTGTCGCTGCTGGAAGGGCGGCTGGTGGAAGTGCTGCTGGGTGAGCGCATGCCGCGACGCCCACGCTTCAGCGACCGCAGCCGCAGCTGGATGCAGCGGATCGGCGATATGTTCACCGATGGCCGCACCTGGCTGACCCTGCTGTACTTCGTGCTGATGCTGCCGCTGGGCATCGCCTACTTCACCGTGGCAACGACGTTGCTGGCGCTGTCGCTGGCCTTGATCTGGTCGCCGGTGGCGGTGTGGTTCCCGGGTGCCTACACCGGGGTGACCATCAACGGCCTGCCGCTGCTGGAAGGGGCCTGGGCGACGCCGCTGCTGGCCCTGGCTGGCGGGCTGCTGCTGTTCGGCACGCTGCACCTGGCGCGGGCGGTCGGCCGCATGCACGGCACCCTGGCCAAGCACCTGCTGGTACGGTTGTAAGCGCGATGGACGTGACGGCCGGAGCGGCCCGGTAGTGACGGCCGCTGGCCGTCACTCCGCCGCGCTCGCCGAGCGTGGCTCGGCGCTACCTTGCCGCTTCCCCGGTCGTGACGGCCGCTGGCCGTCAGCGCCAACGCCGGCCGTCAGCCGGCTTTCCGCCGCAGCGGGGTGACGTTGCTTTTCTTCTTCGGCTTCGCCGCCGCCGGTGCTTCGGCATTGGCGGCGAAGAAATCACGAACCTTCGGGTACACCACCTCGCGCCAGCGGCGGCCGCTGAAGATGCCGTAATGGCCGGCGCCTTCGACGATGAAATGCTCGCGACGGTCTTCGGCGATGCCCGTGCACAGCGACTGCGCCGCTTCGGTCTGGCCGAGTCCTGCGATATCGTCCAGCTCGCCTTCGATGCTCAGCAGCGCCGTATCGCGGATGGCCGAAGGATCGACCTTCTCACCCTTGATGTACCACTCGCCACGCGGCAGCAGGAAGTCCTGGAACACCACGCTGATGGTATCCAGGTAGTACTTGGCCGGCATGTCCAGCACCGCGTTGTACTCGTCGTAGAAACGACGGTGCGCATCGGCGTCTTCCAGGTCGCCCTTGACCAGGTCGGCATAGAAATCCCAGTGCGAGCTGAAATGCCGGCTGGGGTTCATCGACAGGAAGCCGGCGTGCTGCAGGAAGCCCGGATACACACGGCGGCCGGCGCCGGGGTAGCTCGGCGGCACGGTGTGGATGACGTTGTTTTCGAACCACGACAGCGGGTTCTGGGTGGCCAGGTTGTTCACTGCGGTCGGGCTGCAGCGCGCATCGATCGGTCCGCCCATCATCACCAGCGACTTCGGCGTGGGTTCACCGCGGCTGGCCATCAGCGAAACCGCCGCCAGCACCGGTACGGTGGGCTGGCACACGCTCACCACGTGCAGCCGCTCTACGCCGAGGTGGCGGATGAACTCCTGGATGTACTCCACGTAATCATCCAGCCCGAACTCGCCTTCGCTGCCCGGGACCATGCGTGCATCGACCCAGTCGGTCACGTACACGCGGTGGTCGCGCAGCAGGGTGCGCACGGTGTCGCGCAGCAGCGTGGCGTGGTGGCCGGACAACGGCGCCACCACCAGCACGAACGGCTGGTTGAGCATGGTGTGCAGCTGGTCGGCTTCGTTGCTGTGGCGCTTGAAGCGCAGCAGCTTGCAGAACGGCTTGCTGACCTCTTCGTGGACCACGATCGGCACGCGCTCGCCGTCCACGTCGATCTCGTTGATGCCCCACTCGGGCTTCTCGTAATCCTTGCCGAGGCGGTGGAACAGCTCGTTCATCGCCGCCAGGCGATCGGCACCGGGCATCTGCCCCCACCAGTGGCCGGCATTGTTGAAGAAGTGGGCATTCGCCTGGGCCTGGTGGACCCAGGGGGCCAGCAGATTACGGGTCAGTTCGTGGAGCTGGTAGAGCATATTGACTCAATATGTATGGTCATATGTTGCCGCGCAGCATACCTGATCCGGCGCCGCGGAATATTAACTGGGGTCGCAGATCCGGACGACGCCGGTTCAGGCCTTTTCCAGGGCTGCGGCTTCCTGGCCCAGTGCGGCACCCAGCCAGCAGTGCGACCCGATCGGCGTCAGGCCGTGCTTGCCCAGTTCGCGCCGGTACCAGCGTGCCGGGCGCGGATGGAAGCCGTCATGGTCTCCTTCGAAGTCGTCCTCGGCGGCGAAGGTCTCCAGGAAGGCCACGCCGCCGGTCAGCTCGCCGATGCCGGCCAGCCCGGCGCGCAGTTCGCGGTCGGGCACGTAATGCATCACATCCGAGCAGACCAGCAGGTCCACCGGCGCGCAGGGCCGCAGCCAGGCGAAGTCGCCGAAGCTGGCCGGGTGCAGGTTGCGGGTGCGCCCGTAGCGGCCCACTGCGTAGTCGCTGCTGTCGAACCCCAGGTAGCTGAGCTTGGGGCGCAGCTTGAGCAGCGGCGCGCGCCATGCACCTTCACCGCAGCCGATGTCCAGCACGCTGCGGATCGGGCGTTCCAGGTAGTACTCGGCGCTGGCCACGGCCAGGGCGACCTTGCGCGCCAGCCGCGCGCTGCCGCCGATATCGGCGCGCCGGTACCAGTGCTGGAAATAAGCGGCGTCGTAGGTCTTGTGCATGTACGTGGCTCTGCGCATCGGTGAAAATGGTGCTCATCCTACGCCAGCCGCTGGAGCGAGCACATGCAGTCCTACTTCTGGGTCAAGACCTTCCACCTGGTGTTCGTGGTGGCCTGGATGGCGACGGTGTTCTACCTGCCGCGCATCCTGGTCAACATCGCCGAGACGGCGGGGCAGGCGGCAGTGAGTGAACGCCTGCAGCTGATGGGGCGGCGCCTGTACCGCTTCGGCCACAGCATGTTCGGGCTGGCCTTCGTGCTGGGGCTGGTGCTGTGGCTGGGCTACCGGGTCATTCCGGATTTCCCGACCATGGTGGCACCGGGCGGGGCCGGCTGGCTGCACGCCAAGCTGGGCCTGGTGGTGCTGCTGATGGCGTATTTCATCTGGATCGGGCGGCTGCTCAAGGGCGTGGCCAAGGGCCGGGCGCTGCCGTCATCGCGCGCGCTGCGCTGGATCAACGAGATCCCGCTGCTGGCCTTCATCCCGATCGTCTGGCTGGTGCTGGCCAAGCCGTTCTGAGCCACGACCGAGCGCCGGCGCGCCGGTTGGCTGGTAGCGCCAAGCCAAGCCATGCTCGCGAGCGTCAAGCGCGGCCGACGTCAGGGGTAGTGAAATTGAACGGAGAGCTGCCGAGCATGGCTCGGCGCCATCACCAAATCCGTTCCTCCACTCTCCGCACTGGAGTCGAAGAATCTGCTGATGCAGTGCCATCTGAAATCGGTAGGTGCCTGGAGGAGGTACCCATCACGGCGCCGGCAGGAAACCGCATGATCCGGTCACGCAACGACACCGTGCTTGCACGAGCGAGAACGAACGAGATGATGGCTTCCCAGTCAGAAGCGGTGTTGGTAACTATGCGCTGCGGCATGGCAAACGTCGTGGTGTGTGGACAGAATGAAGGCGTTACGACGAAGGCTTTGTCCGGCTCTTTGGCGCCATCGAGGCATAGTTGGAAGGGCACTCATAGGAACCAGCATCAACGCGTTCTGATCGGCGAAGTGGCATCTCAATAGCATCAATGCCACGAATCCCTGAACCGCGTAGAGAAGCTGCGGACGAGTGCGATTGCGCCCCAATGGGCACAATCGCCGGATGGGTCGATGCCGTAAGGAAGTTACCTTGGATTCTCCTGGAAGGGCGGTTTTACCGTAACAACTCCCGTGCAGCGTCCAACACAGCCGCCGGATCCGCCAAGGTTGGCGCCGCCGCCGCCGCCGCCGCCGCCGCTGCCATCATTTCTGCCACCTTCGCCACCACCGCCGCCACCGCCTGGTGGAGTGTTGTCCTTGGTGCCGCCGCCCATGAAGTCACCAGAGTCTGTCAATGTGTACGTCGTACAGAACGTGCCCGCGCATACGGTAACAGTGTCATTTGTGAGCAGTCTATTTCCAGCGTACTGCATTCTTGTTTTGAACTCTTTCAAGAAGGCCAGTGTTGGCACCTCAGGCATGTAAGGTGCAACTTTGCATGCATCGCAATGGAACGGCCCCCAGTTTCTTGGAGGGGCCCATTCGGCTGCCAACGCCAGTCCCGCAATTATCAGTCCCGTACCTGCCAAGGAAGCTGCCAGGGATTTTTTGTTCCCAAATTTCATTGATACAAAACTCCAATTATAGTGTGCAGCACGAGTTGTAGATGCTCCGCGAGAGCGCTATTCCCGACTCCCGCTGTTTTGCCGAGAGATTACTCTCCAGGTTTCCTATCAGCGCGGGGCCTGATGAGTCTGGATGTATCATGTTGGCAGCGAGCGCGTATGCATAAGCGATTTCGAGGTTTTGATCGACTAATATTCCATTCTCGTAGGCGCTTGATAGTCGAGAAATAGCATCGATGTTTCCTGTTCCTGCGACCTCTTGCAGATATGAGATGGATTGATCTTTCCATCTCATTACTTTTTCAGGGTTTCTTAATTGGTCAGTAGAGTCGCCGATGATGGAATTGGTGTCGATTGCGTAATAGAGTTTTGCTTCCATTGATCCTTGCTGTGCTGCAATCTCGAGCCACTTCTCTTCTGTTACAGTCCGTGCAGTGGAAAGTCCTGCGCATTCGGAAATCTTGCGCTCTATTTTCTCCAGATTCCTGATATGGCTTGTGCCGCTGGCGCCAGCAGAAGGTCCGCGGTCAGCAGGCCCGCTCAAATAGTTGCGACAGTCAGAAACGGCGAGATAGATGTCGAATGTCGCGAGTGCATCGCCTGATTCGGATCTGGGCATGAGACTCATGACGTAAGAAAGGGCATCACCCGGAGGGCGCGCGTCTTCCATGCGCACTATTTGATAGGTCGTCGCGCTGATCGGCTGGAATACCATTGGATCAATCTTCTTTCTGGCCTCGTCAATTGATCCTCGCAGTATTGGCGGCGCCGCCCCGCTTCCAATGGGGCGTACCCATTTCTGCTCTGAACTGCTGGCGCTCGGCCTTGAACTGTTCTGTTCTTTTCGTACTTCTCTCGCCGCGAAGTGGAATATAGAGAGTACTATCCCAAGGCACAGCGTACTGGCTAGGGCGTATTTAGCTTTCATTCCGTGCGATCTCGTTGTTAGCTTCCAACAGGTAAGAGGCTGGGATCGGAAGTTTAAATTGAACTTTGAGCGGTTCGCTTATATGTCGATCAGATGCTTTCCAAGCAAGGTGGTGGGGGCTGTGTATTACAGCGTTGGCTTGCTCCGGCAAGCTATTTCGTTCCAATCGAATTGCTTTCTGTCCATAAATCGAGCATATGGCAATCCGCACGGTTGGGTTTGTTGCTCTGATGTTTCAAAGCAATGATGGCGATTTATCTCGTGGAGCGGTGGGCGCTATTGGCGTGCTCCTGGTTGGTTATTCAGTCGTCGGTGGGGTGTTCAATCTAATCCATGGCTTTCATTCGAGATAGCAGATTTCGCGCGAACTTTGGCATCCCCGTAAGGGTGCCGGATATTAATGCTGTTTCACACGCTGGTTTAAAGGTCAGCGCACGCTGCAAGTGCTTGCCTATGGCCCGGCCAGGCTTCACGTGCGCGTCCGCGTAGCGCCCGATTGAGGGGTCGCTGGTGCTGTTTTTTCCGAGTGCAGCTGGGGTGGTTCGTTATCCAATGCCCATTATCTCGGGAGCCCCCACGCTAGGGTCTGTTCCTCGGATTCTTTTCCGATGCATCTTGGCGATGATCGGTCCGATGGGCTTTCGGTTAGGACTTGTCGACCCCTGAGCACTGGGTGTGCTTGAGGAGGGGGGGCGTCGGTGGTCGCCGGCGCGATTGGCTATAGTCGTCAGATAAGCAGGGCTCGCGCATAAGCGAGCCGTACGCGGGGAGGCGCGGCAATGGCGCCGTGCTAACAAGGTGCCCAACCGCACCACGGTTGCACCTAATAAAAATGCCGCCGTCGTTATAGAAAAACGACTCAGTCGATTACATCGCGCTATTCAAGTCGCGGCTTTTCGAGATTCGTGCGATCGCGCAGCACCGTCTGCGTCAGGCACCGCAGCACCGGATTGGAGAGTCGCCGAGCATGGCTATGCCGGTCTTCCTGACCGGCACCCTTGCGGGCCGTCGCAAGCGACGTTGGCAGCGGCTCCTGTCGCTGCCTTCGGAGCTACCAGGGCGAACAGCCGCCGGGCATAGCCAGCCGCCGCAGGTTACGCGGCTTCGTAGGTGCCGTAGCTGCGCAGGCGCGTATAGCGCTTGGCCAGCAGTTCGTCGGTCGGCAGTTCCTGCAGCGCGTCCAGTTCGTTGACCAGCACGGCCTTCAGGCGCTTGGCCATCTGCACCGGGTTGCGGTGTGCGCCGCCGGTCGGCTCGCGCACCACCTTGTCCACCAGGCCCAGCCCCTTCAGGCGCGGAGCGGTCAGGCCCAGCTGCTCGGCGGCGTCCTTGGCCTTGGTGGCATCCTTCCACAGGATCGAGGCGCAGCCTTCCGGGCTGATCGTCGAATACACGCTGTATTCCAGCATGATGGTGCGGTCGCCCACGCCCAGCGCCAGCGCGCCGCCGGAGCCGCCTTCGCCGATCACCGTGCAGATCACCGGCACCTTCAGCTCGGCCATCTCCATCAGGTTGCGGGCAATGGCTTCGGACTGGCCACGGGATTCTGCGTCGATGCCCGGCCAGGCGCCGGCGGTGTCGATCAGGGTCAGCACCGGCAGGCCGAAGCGCTCGGCCATCTTCATCAGGCGCAGCGCTTTGCGGTAGCCCTCCGGCTTGGGCATGCCGAAGTTGCGCTTGATCTTTTCCTTGGTGTCGCGGCCCTTCTGGTGGCCGATCACCATGACCGCGCGGCCATTGATGCGGGCCAGGCCGCCCATGATCGCCTTGTCGTCGGCGAAGGCACGGTCGCCGGCCAGTTCCTGGAACTCGTCGAACATCAGGTGCAGGTAGTCCTGCGTGTACGGACGCGACGGATGGCGGGCCAACTGCAGCACCTGCCACGAGGTCAGGTTGCGGAAGATCTGCGCGGTGCGCGTGCGCAGCTTGCCGCGCAGGGCCGTTACTTCGGCTTCAACGTTGACCGCCGGGCCGGCGCTGGCGCTGCGCAGCTCCTGGATCTTGGCTTCCAGGTCGGCGATGGGTTGCTCGAAGTCGAGGTAGTTCGGATTCATCGGAAGCCGTCGTATGAATGTAAGGAGGGAAGTTTAGCCGAATGCGTGGGGATGCCCCGTACGCCGTCGTCTGGTCAGCTCGCCCACGGCGGGCTGTAGCGCACCTTCACGGTGCGCACGGCCGGGTCGGCGCGCAGGGCCTGGATCAGCCGGGAATCGATGCGTACGGCGCTCTCGCCGCCCACGTCCAGCATGCCGGCCAGCGAGCCTTCCTGGTCCTTCAGCAGCAGGTCCAGGCGCAGGGGCGTGCGGCCGGGGCGATGGCGGTCGAGCAGGGCATTGACGCGCTCCCAGACCGGGCGTTCGCGGCGCAGGTCCACGCGCAGCGACAGCCGCGTTGCGTAGTTCGCGCAGACCTCGTCGAAGTCCCAGCACTGGCGGATGCGCAGGGCGAAGCCGCCATTGAATTCGTCTTCGCGCAGGCCGCCCTTGACCACCAGGATGCGGTCCTTGGTCATCAGGTGGCCGAACTCGGCCATCGCGTCGGAGAACGCACTGCATTCGACCCGGCCGCGACCGTCTTCAAGCTGGATGAAGATCTGGCTTTCGCCCTTGCGGCGCACCCCGACCACCTGGCCGGCCAGCACCGTCTGCACTTCCGGGCGCCAGCGCTTTTCGCCACCGCCGCCGCCGCCGCTGGCGGCACTCCAGATCTTCTCGACCGCGCCCAGGTCGGTGCCGACCAGGTCGCGCACATCGTCGCGATGCGGATCGAATGGATGCCCGCTTAGGTAGAAGCCCAGCGTATCGCGCTCACCGGTCAGCCGCTGCAGCAGCGGCCATTCGTCGGTTTCCTGCAGTTCCAGGTGGATCGCCGGTGCATTCGGATCCGGGCCGCCGAACAGCGAGTTCTGGCCCGATGCGCGTTCGCGCGCCATCTGCTCGGTGGCCTTGATCACTTCGGGCAGTTGCAGGGCCAGCGAGGCACGGTTGCGCCCCAGCTCGTCCAGCGCCCCGCAGTTGATCATCGCTTCCAGCGTGCGCCGGTTGAGCTTGGCCGAGCCGATGCGCGTGCAGAAATCCAGCAGGTCGGTGTAGGCACCCTTCTGCAGGCGCTCGTCGACCACCGCTTCGCAGGCGCCCTGGCCAACGCCCTTGATCGCGCCGAGGCCGTACTGGATGGTGTCCGGGGTGGCCGCTTCGAACATGTAGGCCGACTGGTTGACCTTGGGCGGCAGCACGGTCAGGCCGAGGTTGCGCACCTCGTCCAGGAAGCCGACCACCTTCTCGGTGTTGTCCATGTCCGAAGACAGCGTGGCGGCCATGAACTCGGCCGGGTAATGCCGTTTCAACCAGGCCGTCTGGTAGCTGACCAGCGCGTAGGCGGCGGCGTGCGATTTATTGAAACCGTAGCCGGCGAACTTCTCCATCAGGTCGAAGATCGCATCGGCCTTGGCCTCGCCGACGCCGTCCTTGGCCGCGCCTTCGCGGAAGATCTCGCGGTGCTTGGCCATCTCGGCCGGCACCTTCTTGCCCATCGCACGGCGCAGCAGGTCGGCGCCGCCCAGCGAGTAACCGCCGACGATCTGCGCCATCTGCATCACCTGCTCCTGGTACACCATGATGCCGTAGGTGTCGCGCAGGATGCGCTCGGTGCGCGGATCGGGGTACTCCACTTCCTCGCGCCCATGCTTGCGGTCGACGAAGGACGGAATCAGGTCCATCGGGCCGGGACGGTACAGCGACACCAGCGCGATCAGGTCTTCGAAACGGTCGGGCTTGGCGTCCTTCAGCAGGCGGCGCATGCCGGAGGATTCGAACTGGAACACCGCACCGGTATTGCCGGAGGCGAAGATGTCCTTGTAGGTCGGCGCATCGTCCAGCGGCAACTGGGTGATGTCCAGCGGCGGGATGCCGGCGCGCTCGTGGCGCTTGTTGATCGCCTTCACTGCCCAATCGATGATGGTCAGCGTGCGCAGGCCGAGGAAGTCGAACTTCACCAGGCCGACTTCTTCCACGTCGTTCTTGTCGAACTGGGTCACCGGATTGCGGCCGATGCCGTTTTCGTCGTGTTCGGCGAACAGCGGGCAGAACTCGGCCAGCGGCTCGGGCGCGATCACCACGCCGCCGGCGTGCTTGCCGGCGTTGCGGGTCAGGTCTTCCAGCTGCCGCGCCAGGTCGATCAGGTCGCGGACATCGTCCTCGCTCTGGTAGCGCTGGATCAGCTCCGGCGAGGCCATCTCGCTGTCCTTGCCTTCGCCCATCGCATCCTTCAGCGAAATGCCCAGGATGTTGGGGATCAGCTTGGCCACGCTGTCCACCAGGCCGTACGGGAAGCCCAGCACGCGCCCGCAGTCGCGCACCACGGCCTTGGCCGCCAT
This sequence comes from Stenotrophomonas sp. SORGH_AS_0321, assembly GCF_031453215.1. NCBI lineage: Bacteria > Pseudomonadati > Pseudomonadota > Gammaproteobacteria > Lysobacterales > Lysobacteraceae > Stenotrophomonas > Stenotrophomonas sp. SORGH_AS_0321. Next base: position 2,814,636 of record NZ_JAVIZG010000001.1, on the reverse strand, counting down.
CGTGCCGTAGGTGATGATCTGGCTGACCCGCTCGCGGCCGTACTTGCGCGCAACGTAGTCGATGACTTCGTCGCGGCGGTCCATGCAGAAGTCGATGTCGAAGTCGGGCATCGACACGCGTTCGGGGTTGAGGAAGCGCTCGAACAGCAGATTGTAGGGCAGGGGATCCAGATCGGTGATCTGCAGCGCCCAGGCCACCAGCGAACCGGCACCGGAACCGCGGCCCGGACCGATCGGGATGCCCTGGTTCTTGCCCCACTGGATGAAGTCGGCCACGATCAGGAAGTAGCCGGGGAAGCCCATCTTGATGATGGTATCCAGCTCGAATTCCAGGCGCTCGCTGTAGTCCTGCAAGGTCATGCCAGGCGCTACGGGATTCTTCTCCATGCGCAGCGCCAGCCCCTTGCGCGCTTCGCTGCGGATCCAGCTGTCCAGCGTTTCGTCGTCGGGCACCGGGTAGTTGGGCAGGAAGTAGGTGCCCAGCCGCATTTCGATGTTGCAGCGCTCGGCCAGCGCGCGGGTGTTGTCGATCGCATCGGGGATGTCGGCGAACAGCGCGCACATCTCCTCGGACGACTTCAGGTACTGCTGGTCGCTGTAGTCGCGCGGACGCTTGGGATCATCCAGTACGCGGCCGGAGGCGATGCACACGCGCGCTTCGTGGGCGCTGAAATCAGTCGGTGCGAGGAAGCGCACATCGTTGCTGGCGATCACCGGCAACCCACGCTGGCCTGCGGCCATCAGCGCGAACTGGTTGAACGCCTCTTCGCCCTCGCGCCCGGTACGGGTCAGTTCCAGGTGCAGGCCATCGCCGAACACGCGCTGCCAGTCGGCCAGTTGCTGTTCGGCGAGGTCATGCTTGCCGGCGGCGGCCAGGCGTCCGGCCAGGCTGTCGCGGCCACTGAGGGCGAACAGGTTCTGGCAGCCGGCTTTCAACCATTCCGGGTGCACGGCCACGCCGCCTTCGGAGCGATGGCCTTCCATCCACGCGCGGGTCAGCAACCGCGACAGGCTGAGGTAGCCCTCGCGGTCACGGCACAGCAGGGTCATCCGCCAGGGGTCCTGGCCTTCTTCGGCGATCATCACATCGGCGCCGGCGATGGGCTTGATGCCCACGCCTTCGGCGGCCTTGTAGAACTTGACCAGCGCGAACAGGTTGTTCAGGTCGGTGACGGCCAACGCGGGCAGGCCGAGTTCGACCGAGCGTGACAGCAGGTTGGCCTGTTTGGCTTTCTTCGGGTCAGCCTGTTCCGGCTTCGCCGGCACGCGGATGGTGGAATCCGCCAGCGAAAACTCGGTGTGGACGTGGAGATGGACGAAACGGGAGTTGGACATGCCGGACCAGGTTGGAGCGCACCGGCCCCGGGAGCAGGCGTAGGAACGGCCGCCGGGGTCACAGGTGCGCAGGAGTGCCCGCTCAGGGTAGCGGCGGGGGGCTATACGGACAAGGTCTTGACGTGGGGGGTGTTGCGCGCTGCGCGCGGGCTTTGAAGCCAGAGCCAACGGCAACGGCAACGGCAACGGCCAGAGAGCGACAGCTGCGGGACTGCTTGTTGGTGGGGCGGGGTGGGTTTGCGGGAATCGCCGTGAATCCGTCCATGGAGGCTCGCCATCCGCATCCATGCGGATGAGCGTTCCCGCCAACCCACCCCGCCCCACCTTCGACAGGTCCATGGTGGCCTTGGAAAATGCGATGGGTTGGAAGGGTGGGAGAAACTTGGGGTCAGAGTCCTTTCGCGCAGCGAAAGGACTCTGACCCCTGCCTTTGCCTTTTTCTTTTCATTACGCGGGTGGCGGCCACAGGAACCTGTCAGGGGGCCGGGCGGTGGGGCTGGGCGGGGGCGTTGAGCGCCATGGATGGCGCGAAACGAGGCCCGCATGGACGCGGTTGTTGCCGTCCCCCGACCAGCCCCACCGCCCGGCCAACCCCCCGGCTGCAGCTTCAAACAACAGCCACCCGCGAGGGGGTCTCACCCGTTCGCCAACTCACAGCGCCAGCGCCATCTCCACAGGCACCGCAACCGGCACCGCCAGGCACTCCCGCACCGGGGCGAAACTGCGTCGGTGCTCCACGCACGGGCCATGCTCGCGCAACGCCGCCAGGTGCGCCGGCGTGGCATACCCCTTGTGCTGGTCGAAGCCGAAATGCGGGTACTGCGCATGCACCTGCTGCATGTAACGGTCGCGGCTGACCTTGGCCAGGATCGAGGCGGCCATGATCGCGCGGTCGATGGCATCGCCGCCGATCAACGCCTCGCCCGGCAGCACCAGACCCTTGGGCACGACGTTGCCGTCGATGCGGGCCAAATCGGCCACGTGGGCCACCGCAGCCACTACCTCACGCATGCCCTGCAGGGTGGCCTGGTAGATGTTCAGCCGATCCACGGTGGGCGCATCCACCAGCACGACATGGAACGCCAGCGCACGGTCGATGATGCGGTCGTACAGCTGGTCGCGGCGGGCGGCGGTCAGCTGTTTTGAATCATCCAGCCCGTTGATGCGCGGCCGTGCCGGGTTGAAGACCACCGCGGCCACTGCAACGGGACCGGCCAGCGGGCCGCGACCGGCTTCGTCCACCCCGGCGATGCGCTGCACCGCCACCGGTGCCGGACCGCCCCCGCCGAACAGCGCCAGCGTGGCGGCGGCAGCGCCGCGACGGCTCACGAAGCCACCGCCTCGCGTGCGACCAGTTCCGCTACGGCGTCGGCGGCGCGTGCCGACGCATCGCGGCGCAGGACACCGTGCAGCTGCTCGTAGGTGGCCTGCAGGTCGATGATCTTCTGCGGGTGGTCGAACCACTGCTGGATTGCCGCGGCCAGCTTTTCCGGCACGCAGTCGTGCTGCATCAGTTCCGGCGCCAGGTCTTTGTTGGCCAGGATGTTGGGCAGGGCATAACGGTCCACCTTGAGCAGGCCCAGTGCCTTGACCAGGCGGTAGGTCAGCTCGTTGACCCGGTAGCCCACCACCATCGGGCGCTTTACCAGCATCGCTTCCAGGGTGGCGGTACCGGAGGCGAGCACCACCACGTCGGCGGCGATCATCGCCATGCGCGCCTGGCCATCCAGCACATGCGAATGCGCAACCGGCAGGGCCGAGCCGGAGAGTTGCTGGTCGATCAATGCACGGCAGGCCGCATTGGCTGCCGGCACCACCACGTGCAGGCCCGGGATGCGTTCGCATACCTGCCAGGCCGCCTCGAAGAACGGTTCGCCGAGCCGGCTGATTTCACCCAGCCGGCTGCCGGGCAGTACCGCCAGGACCTTGGCGTTGGAAGGCAGGCCCAGCCCCGCGCGCGCCTGCTCGCGGTCTACGTGCAGGGGAATGTCATCGGCCATCGGATGGCCGACAAAACGAGCATCGATCCCGTGCCGGGCGTAGATCGGCGGTTCCATCGGAAACAGGCACAGCACCAGGTCGGCGCTGGCGCCGATCTTCTCGGCGCGCTTCTCGCGCCAGGCCCACACCGAAGGGCTGACGTAGTGCACGGTGCGGATGCCACGCTGCTTCAGCCAGCGCTCCACGGGCAGGTTGAAAATCAGGGGCGTCGATGCCGATGAACACGTCCGGCTGCCATTCCAGCACGCGCTGGCGGAACTGCGCGCGCAGCTTCAACAGGCGTGGCAGGTGCCGCAGTACTTCGGTCAGCCCCATCACGGCCAGCTCGCTGGCATCGAACCAGGTCTGGCAGCCGGCACCGCGCATGCTGTCGCCGCCGATGCCGGCGAATTCGGCATTCGGGAAACGGGCCTTCAGTTCGCTCACCAACCCCGCACCCAGCAGATCGCCGGAGGCTTCGCCGGCCACCAGCGCAACGCGCAGCGGCCGCGGATCCACGCGCGCCGGCAGGCTGGCGTTGTGCACGCGGAGCGGGATGACCGCGGCGGTCGGCGGCAGCGGCGCAGGATTCATCGCAGCAGCGGCCGCTCGGCCTGCTCGATGAATGCCAGCAGCTCGGCCACGTCCTCGCTGCTGCGGGCCTGTTCGGCCAGCTGGACCTTGGCTTCGGCCAGCGGCAGGCCGGCCACGTACAGGGTGCGGTAGGCGCGCTTGATGCTGGCGATGCGCTCGGCATCGAAACCGCGGCGCTTGAGGCCTTCGCTGTTGATGCCGCGCGGGCGGCCGAGCGAATCACTTCCCACCATGGTGAACGGCGGCACGTCGCCATTGGTCAACGCGCCCATGCCGAGGAACGCATGCGCGCCGATCCGGCAGAACTGGTGCGCACCGGCGAAACCGCTGATGATCACGTGGTCGCCCACGGTCACATGGCCGGCCAGCGTGGTGTTGTTGGAAAACACGCAGTGGTTGCCCACGTGGCAGTCATGCGCCACGTGCGTGTAGGCCAGCATCCAGTTGTCGTTGCCGATCGTGGTGATGCCACCGCCGCCGCCGGTGCCGCGGTTGAGGGTGACGAACTCACGGAACACGTTGCGGTCGCCGATCACCAGTTCGGTGCGCTCGCCCGCGTACTTCTTGTCCTGCGGTTCACCGCCCACCGCCACGTGGCTGATGAAACGGTTGTCGCGGCCGATCCGGGTGGGACCGTGCACGCTGCAGTGCGGCCCGATCTCGGTGTTTTCGCCGATTTCGACATCGGCGCCGATCAGGGTGAAGGCGCCCACGCGGACGCCGTCGGCGAGTTTCGCCGACGGATCGATCACGGCCGTGGGGTGGATCAACGGAGCGTGTCCGCTCATCGGTGGTCCTCCTGTTGGGTTATTCGCGGGTGCCGGCACACATGACTTCGGCGCACGCGACGATCTTGCCGTCGACGAAGGCCTTGCAGTCGTACACCGCCATGTTGCGGATCACGCGCTTGATCTCCACGTGCATTTCCAGCACATCGCCGGGGACGACCTTGTCACTGAAGCGGACGTTGTCGACCTTCACCATGTAGAACAGCTTGGACTGTGCATCACGGCCCAGGGTGAGCTGGGTCAGCACGCCACCGGCCTGGGCCATGGCTTCGATGATCAGCACGCCGGGCATGATCGGCTGTTCCGGGAAATGCCCCTGGAAAAACGGCTCGTTGATGCTGACGTTCTTGCGCGCCACGATCCTGCGGTTCTCGAAGTCGAGCGATACGACCTTGTCCACCAGCAGGAAAGGGTAGCGGTGCGGGATCAATGCCCGGATCTGGGCGATGTCCGGCAGGGTCTGTTCCTGGCTCATTCCTTCTCCTTGCTCACAGACAGGATGCGACGGGCCAGCGCATCGAGCTGTTTGAAGCGCGCGGCGTTCTTGCGCCACGTGCGGTTGTCGGTCAACGGGGTGCCGGACGAGTATTCGCCTGGCTCGGTAATCGAGTTGCGCACCACCGACTTGCCGGTGATCACGACCTTGTCGCAGATTTCCAGGTGGCCGACCACGCCCACCGCACCGCCCAGCAGGCAGTAGCGGCCGATCTTGGCGCTGCCGGCGATGCCGGTGCAGCCGGCGATCGCCGAATGCGCACCGATCTGCACGTTGTGGGCGATCTGCACCAGATTATCCAGGCGCACGTCCTCGGCCAGCACGGTGTCTTCCAGCGCGCCGCGGTCCACGCAGGTATTGGCGCCGATCTCGCAGTCGTCGCCGATCCGCACGCCGCCCAGCTGCGGCACCTTGATCCACTTGCCGGCGTCCATCGCCAGGCCGAAGCCATCGGCGCCCAGCACCGCGCCGGGATGGATGCGCACGCGCTTGCCCAGCTTGACCCGGGTGACCAGGGTGACCCGGGCGATCAGTTCGCAGCCGCTGTCCAGCGTGCAGTCTTCGCCGATCACGCTGCCGGCGCCGATGATGCAGTTCTCGCCGACCACGCTGCGCTCGCCGATGGTGACGAACGGGCCGACATGGGCGCTGGCGGCCACCTGCGCGCTGGGGTCGATGACCGCGCTGGGGTGGATGCCGGGCGCGCGCGCGGGCACCACGTCGAACAGGGCGGCGATGCGGGCGAAGGTGTTGTAGGGATCCTTGGCCACCAGCGCCGTGCCGGGCGCGGCTTCGGCGTCGTCGGCGCGCAGCACCACGATGCCGGCCTGGCTGTCGGCCAGCTGCGCGCGGTAGCGCGGGTTGGCCAGGAAGGTGAGCTGGCCGGGTCCGGCATGGGCCAGCGTTGCCACGCCACCAATGGAGGTGGAGGCATCGCCATGGACCTGCAGGCCGAACTGCTCGGCGAGTTGCTGGGCGGTGTAGGTAGGAGTATTCACGCGGGGAGTTTACCGCGTGCCGTGACAGCGGTCATGTTGCCGAGTCAGGCGGGGGCAGGCTCGCGCCGCGCGATGCCCGGCGAGCGCGAAACGCGGGGGCGGCCGACTGCCCCCGGAAACGAAATCGCCGGGCAGTGCCCGGCGATCCCATACGACCTGCGGCAGGGCTTAGAACTGTCCGCCGAAGGTGAACTGCAGGCGCTCGACTTCGTCGCCGTCTTCCTTCTTCAACGGGAAGGCGTAGCTGATCGAGATCGGACCCACCGGGGCACGCCACAGCAGGGCGACACCGGTAGAGACGCGCAGTTCGTTGGCCTTGAAGTTATCGACGCCGTTGTAGACGTTGCCGAAGTCAAGGAACGCGGACACGCGCGCCGACGGGCTGTCGAACAGGCGCGGGAAGTAGGCTTCAACGGACCCGACGGACTTGAACGAGCCACCCAGCGGCTGCCCGTTGGGATAGTTGCCCGTAACTTCGCGAGGCCCGAGTGTGTTGTCCTCGAAACCTCGGACGGAGTTGGTGCCACCGGCGTAGAAGTTCTCGTAGAACGGCAGCCCGGACGCGGTGACCACACGCTGTGTGCCATCCGCCTCTGTGAGAACGCGAGATACATCCTTTCCGTAGCTGTCGCCGTAACCAAGTTCGACACGGGTATTGATCACCAGCGAAGGAATGATCGGCCAGTACTTGCTGATCTGGTAGTTCAGCTTGTAGTACTCGACGGTCGAGCCCGGCAGGGTGGCTTCCAGGCCTACGCGCTGATAGGTACCGCGGGTCGGCATGAAGTAGTCATTGCGCGAATCGCGTGCCCAGCCCAGCTCACTGCGCCAGGCGTGGAACGTCTTACTCCCAACCGCATCGATATAATCAATGATCGACTTCGGCGTCGAGCCCGGGTACGTCGTGATCTGGTTGCTATCAATACCGAACATCAACGAAACCGTATCGGTCTCGGTGATCGGCACGCCGAACACCATCTGCGCCGCACCGTTGGTGCTGTTGTACTGCGCGGTGTTGAAGTCGGAGTAGTCCAGTTCGCGCCAGGACAGGTTGTAGCCCAGCGACACGCCGTCATCGGTGAAGTACGGGTTGGTGTAGCTGAAGCCGTAACGCTGCAGGTAGCTGCTGCGCGATGCTTCCACCGACACGCGGTTGCCGCCGCCGAGGAAGTTGTTCTGCGACAGCTGCACCGAGGTGGTCATGCCGTAGGACTGCGAGTAGCCCAGGCCGAACACGAAGCTGCCCGAGGTGGTTTCCTTGACGTTGTACACAACGTCGACCTGGTCGTTGCTGCCGGTGACCGCCGGGGTTTCCACTTCCACCGCCTCGAAGTAACCCAGGCGCTGCAGGCGGATCTTGGAACGGTCGATGGCGGCCTGCGAGTACCAGCTGTTCTCGAACTGGCGCATTTCACGGCGCAGCACTTCGTCGGACGTGCGGGTATTGCCGCGGAACACGATCTGGCGGACCGAAACGCGCGGGCCGGGGACGACCTGCATGTTGATCGCCACGGTGCGGTCGGCACGGTTGCTGGTCGGGATCGGGTTCACCTTGGCGAACGCATAACCGATGTTGGCCAGCGAATTGGTGATGCTGTTGCTGCTGAATTCCAGCAGCGCGCGCGAGAAGGTGTCGCCGGCCTTCTGGATGACCATGCGCTCGACGTCTTCCTGCGGCAGCACCGTATCGCCGCTGACCTTGATTTCGGAAATCTTGTACTGCTCGCCCTCGGTGACGCCGGCGCTGATGAACATGTCGCGCTTGTCGGGGCTGATCGACACCTGGGTGGAGTCGATGCTGAAGTCCACGTAGCCGCGGTCCAGGTACCAGGAATTGAGTTTTTCCAGGTCGCCGGACATCTTTTCCTTAGAGTACTGGTCATCGCGGCGATACCACGAGGCCCAGTTGTGTTCCTTCGACTCCCAGGTGTCCAGGATGTCTTCGGCTTCGAACTTCTCGGTGCCGATCAGGTTGACGTGGCGGATCTTGGCCGCCTTGCCTTCCTTGATGGTGATCGCGATGTCCACGCGGTTGCGGTCCAGCGGGCTCACCACCGGGGTGATTTCCACGTTGTACTTACCGCGGTCGTTGTACTGGCGACGAAGCTCCTGGGTCACCCGGTCCAGGCTGAGCCGGTCGAAGGTGCCGCCTTCGCTCAGGCCGATGTCGCTCAGGCCCTTCAGCAGCTGGTCGGACTTGATGTCCTTGTTGCCGGTGACGGTGAGCTTGTTGATGGCCGGGCGTTCCTTGACCGTGACCACCAGGATGTCGCCCTGCCGGTCCAGCTGCACGTCTTCGAAGAAGCCGGTCTTGTACAGGGCGCGGATGGTTTCACTGATCTTGGCGTCGGTCAGTGCCTGGCCGCGTTCCACCGGAAGGTAGGTGAACACGGTACCGGAGCTGATCCGCTGCAGGCCGTCAACGCGGATGTCGCTGACCGTGAAGGGGGCGGCAGCCTGGGCCAGTGCGGGGGCGCCGATGCCAACAGCGAGGGCGAGGGCCAGCAGGCGGCGGTTCGGGAGTCGCGTCATGTCACGTCCGGTTGAGGTCGATTGCGTGTTGCGGGATGCGGGATGCCGACGTGTAGACGGCGACAGCAGGAAAAAGTTCATCAAGGAGCCCAGGTTCATCGGGTGACCAGGCCAAGGATGTCGTTGTAGAACGCCAATCCCATCAGCCCTGCCAGCAGCGCCAGGCCAACGAACTGCCCGGCGGCCATGGCGCGCTCACTGAGCGGGCTGCCCTTGACCAACTCGATAAGGTAATACAGCAGGTGCCCTCCGTCCAAGACGGGGATGGGCAACAGGTTGATGATGCACAGGCTCAGCGACAGCAGGGCCAGGAACTGGAGGAACCAATCCAGCCCGCGCTGCGCGGAAACATTGGCCACCCGGGCGATGGTGACCGGGCCGGAAACGTTCTGCAGCGAGGCGCTGCCGGTGACGATCCGGCGCATCATGCCCAGCGAATCGGCGGCCATGCGGCCGGTTTCGCGGATGGCCACGGGCACGGCGGCAAAGGCGCCGTACTTCAGTACGGTGTCGTAGGCCGGGGCATGGGACTCGGAAAAACCGATGCCGAGCTGCCAGATGGGCTGCCGGTTGCCGTCCAGGCCCTGCCGGGGGGTGACTTCCAGTGCCAGCCGCTCGCCGCCGCGCAGCACGTCGATCATGCCCGCACCGCCGCGCTTGCCCAGCGCCTGTACGGCCGGGTAGACCTGGTCGGCGGCATCGATGCGCTCACCGTCCACCGCCACGATCAGGTCGCCGGGCTGAAGCACCCCGTGCACCGCGGAGTCGTCCACCAGCCGGTCCACCAGCGCCGGCTGCAGCCAGAACTGCCAGTTGACCCCGGCCAGCGGGGCGACCCGCCGTTCATCGAAGCCGGCCGGCAGCTGGGACAGCGGCAGCACGCGCTGGTGCTGGCGTTCCTGCGCGTCGACCACCTGCAGGGTGACATCGTGGCGGTCCATGGCGGCGGCGGTCAGCGCCATGCTGGCTTCGCCGACGGTGGCCACGCTGCGGCCATCCACCGACAGGATGCGCTCGCCGCCCTGCAGGCCGGCGGCCTGTGCCATGCCGGTGGCGCGGCCGACGGTGGCGGAGTAATCCTGCTTGCCGATCACGAACATCGCCCACAGCAGCAGCATGCACAGCAGCAGGTTGGCCAGCGGACCGGCCGCCACCACCGCGATGCGCTGCCAGACGGTCTTGTGGTTGAACGCCTGTCCACGCTCGTGGGGGTGCACCTCCACCTCGCGCTCGTCCAGCATCTTCACGTAGCCGCCGAGCGGAATGGCGGCGATGGCGAATTCGGTGCCATGGCGGTCGCGGCGCGACCACAGCGGCTTGCCGAAGCCCACCGAGAAGCGCAGCACCTTGACCCCGCACCGGCGCGCAACCCAGTAGTGCCCGAACTCGTGGATGGTCACGAGCAGGCCCAGGCTGACGATCATCCACCATACCGATCCGAGGAACTCAGTCATGGCAGCGCACGGCGGTGGTGGCGGGGCAGGGCATTCAGAGGGCTTCGATGGCAGTCCGGGTGAGCAGGCGGGCACGCTGGTCGGCGGCGAGCAGGCCGCCCAGTGTATCGGCAGGCTCGACCGGCAGTGTTGAGAGAGCGTTATCCACAAGCGCGGGAATGGTCAGGAAGCCTATCCTTCCCTGAAGAAACGCTGAAACGGCTTCTTCGTTGGCGGCATTGAGGACCGCCGCGGCAGTGCCACCGGCCTGCATCGCCTGCCAGGCCAGCGCCAGGCACGGGAATGCATCGGTGTCGGGGGCTTCGAAATCCAGACGTCCCTGCAGCAGCAGGTCCAGCCCACTGACCCCGGCGTCGATCCGCTGCGGCCAGCCCAGGCCCACGGCCAGAGTGGTGCGCATGTCCGGCAGGCCCATCTGGGCCAGGGTGGAGCCATCGATGAACTCGACCAGCGAATGGACCAGGCTCTGCGGGTGCACCAGCACCTCGATCCGCGTGGCCGGGACGTTGAACAGGTGGTGGGCCTCGATGACTTCCAGCCCCTTGTTCATCAGGGTGGCCGAATCCACCGAGATCTTCGGCCCCATCGACCATTTCGGATGGGCCACGGCCTGCGCCGGAGTCACCTGTTCCAGTTCGGCGCGACTGCGGCCACGGAACGGGCCACCGGACGCGGTCAGCAGGATGCGGCGTACGCCGGCGCCTTCCAGGCTGGCGTCGCGCGAGCGCAGGCACTGGAAGATGGCGCTGTGTTCGCTGTCGATCGGGATGATCTCCGCGCCGGCCTGCTGCGCGGTGTGCATCAGCAGCTCGCCGGCCAGCACCAGCGATTCCTTGTTGGCCAGCAGGATCCGCTTGCCTGCCGCAGCGGCGGCGAGCGTGGAGGACAGCCCGGCGGCACCGACTATCGCGGCAATCACGGTATCGCAGTCATCGCCGGCGGCCAGCGCGTCCAGCGCGGCGCTGCCGGCGTGCGCGGCGGTGTCCAGCCCGGCCTCGCGCAGGCCATCGCGCAGGCGCGCGTACAGCGCCTCATCGGCGATGACCGCGTGCAGCGGACGATGGGCACGGCACAGCGCGATCAGTGCATCGACCTGGGTGCCGGCGGCCAGCACGGTCGGCTGGAAGCGGTCCGGGTGGCGCGCGATGACGTCCAGCGACGATGCGCCGATCGAGCCGGTGGCGCCGAACACGGCGACACGGCGCAGGGCAGGGGCAGCATGCATGTCAGAGTCCGAAGATTTCCTTGCCGATGGCAAACACCGGCAATGCGGCCAGTACGCCGTCGACGCGATCCAGCACGCCGCCGTGGCCGGGAATGATGTGGCCCGAATCCTTGGCGCCAGCGTGGCGCTTGAGCAGGCTCTCGAACAGGTCACCGAGCACCGAGGCGAACACCGCCACCACGGTCACCAGCAGCAGCCAGGGCAGCTGCGCGGGGGTGACCAGCTGCCAGGCATCCACGCCGAAACCGAGGCCGAACACGGTGGCCACCAGCAGGCCGGCGAGCAGCCCCCCGAACAGGCCTTCCCAGGTCTTGTTGGGGCTGATGCGCGGGGCCAGCTTGTGCCTGCCGAAGGTGCGGCCGGCGAAGTAGGCGCCCGAATCGGCGGCCCAGACCACGGCCAGCGCGGTAAGCAGCCACAGGTGGCCCTGGTCGCTGGACGCATGCAGCAGCACCAGCGAGGCCCACGCCGGCAGGATCGCCAGGGTGCCGGCGAGCAGCTTGAGGGCGCGCGCCGGACTGTCCGGCTGCGCACCGAAATTGAAGAAGCGCAGCCACAGCAGGGCCAGCAGCCACCAGCCGACGCCGACCAGTGCGGCCACGCGGAACAGGAACAGCGAGGCGTCGCGGTCCCAGACCACCAGCACCATCAGCACCAGGTTGAGCAGCAGCAGGGTGGTACGGGCCAGCGTATCTTCCACGCCGGCCAGCTTCAGCCATTCCCAAAGGCCGATCAGGAACACCGCGGCGGCGGCGGCGGCCAGCCATTGGCTGGGCAGCAGCAGGATCGCGGCAATGGCCGCCGGCGCCATGATCAGCGCGGCGAGGACTCGGGTCTTGGTCATGGGCTGGACGTCTCGGTGGCCAGGGCAGCGATCTGGGCACTGGTCAGGCCGAAACGGCGCTCCCGCCCGGCGTAGGTGTCCAGCGCGCGCTGCAGCTGGTCGGTGTCGAAGTCCGGCCACAGTACATCGGTGAACCAGAGTTCGGTGTAGGCCAGCTGCCACAGCAGGAAGTTGCTGATGCGGGTGTCGCCACCGGTGCGGATGAACAGGTCCGGGGCCGGCATGTCGGCCAGCGCCACGTGGCTGCCCAGCAGGTCTTCGTCGATCTGTTCGGGCAACAGGCGGCCGGCAGCCACTTCATGGGCCAGCGTACGCGCGGCGCGCGCGATGTCCTGGCGGCCGCCGTAGCTGGCGGCGATGGACAGGGTCATCGCGGTGTTGTCCACGGTGCGCTGTTCGGCCAGCTGCATGCGGCTGACCAGCGAGGCGCCGAAGCGCTCGCGTTCGCCGATGAAGCGCACGCGCACCCCACGCCGGTGCAGTTCGTCCACTTCGCGATCCAGCGCGTGCAGGAACAGCTTCATCAGCGCCTGCACTTCGTCATCCGGGCGGCCCCAGTTTTCGCTGGAAAACGCGAACAGGGTCAGTGCCGGGATGCCCAGTTCCAGGCAGCGGTCGACGGTGCGGTTGACCGCGCGTGCGCCGGCACGGTGGCCGATCATGCGCGGACGGCGGCGCTGCTGTGCCCAACGCCCGTTGCCATCCATGATGATGGCAACGTGGCGCGGCAGCGCGCTGGGCAGCGGGGGCGGGGCTGAAGGCATCGGCTTCAGACCGCCATCAGTTCCTTTTCTTTTTCCGCAACGACCTTGTCCACGTCCTTGATGCTGTTGTCGGTCAGCTTCTGGATATCGTCCTCGGCGCGCTTCTTGTCGTCCTCGGTGATTTCCTTGTCCTTGAGCAGCTTGGCCACTTCCTGGTTGGCATCACGGCGGATGTTGCGGATGGATACCTTGGTCTCCTCGCCTTCCTTGCCCACGGTCTTGGCCAGTTCCTTGCGGCGCTCTTCGGTGAGCGGCGGCAGGTTCAGGCGGATAACGGTGCCGACCACGGTCGGGGTCAGGCCCAGGTCGGAGGCGTAGATCGACTTCTCGACCGCTGAGACCAGCGACTTGTCGAACACCGAGATCACCAGCGAGCGGCCTTCGGAGACGCTGATGGTAGCCACGTTGGCCAGCGGCGACTGCGAGCCATAGGCCAGCACGGAAATGCCGTCCAGCAGCGCCGGCGAGGCGCGGCCGGTGCGGATGGTGGTCAGGGTGTGGCGCAGAGCGTCGATGCTCTTGGCCATGCGCGTCTGCGCGTTCTGCTTGATGTCGTTGAGCATCGCCCGGTCCTGGGTATTACTGGAATCGGGCGATTATAGGCGAATAGGCGCCCAGCCGGGACCGCAGGGCCCCGGTCATGCATCCGGCGCTCAGGCGGCGGGATTGCGGCCGCTGACCAGGGTGCCGATGTTCTCGCCGTGCAGGATCTTCAGCAGTTCACCCGGCTGGCCCATGTCGAACACGCGCATCGGCAGGTCGCTGTCGCGCGCCAGGGCGAAGGCCGCCGTGTCCATCACTTCCAGGCCGCGGATGATCACTTCGTCGTAGGTCAGGCTGTCGAAGCGCACCGCATCGCTGTGCTTGTTCGGATCCTTGTCGTACACGCCATCGACCTTGGTGGCTTTCAGCAGCAGGTCCGCGCCGATTTCGATGGCGCGCAGGGCGGCGCCCGAATCGGTGGTGAAGAACGGGCTGCCGACGCCGGCGGCGAAGATCACCAGGCGGCCCTTTTCCAGGTGGCGGATGGCGCGGCGGCGGATGTAGTCCTCGCACACGTCGTTTATCTTGATCGCGCTCATCACGCGGGCCTTGGCGCCGACCTTTTCCAGCGCGTCCTGCATGGCCAGCGCGTTGATCACCGTGGCCAGCATGCCCATCTGGTCGCCGGTGACGCGGTCCATGCCCCCTGCGGCCAGGCCGGCGCCGCGGAAGATGTTGCCGCCACCGATCACCAGTGCCACTTCCGCGCCGGCCTGCTGGGCTTCGACCACTTCACGGGCCAGACGGTTGATGATCTTGGGGTCGATGCCGTAGTCCTCGTCCCCCATCAGTGCCTCCCCGGAAAGTTTCAACAGGATTCGGCGATAGGCGAGCTTGGACATGGGGGACCTCAGGGTGCGTGAATTCCCGGCAGATTCTACTGGCAAGCGAGGCGCTGCTGTAGTTATTTCGCGCACGGCCCCGCGCCAGGCCCGTCGCACCAGCGTGTGGCCGCTGCCGTGGTTCAGGCGATGGTAGGCGTCTCCAGTGGAGGCAGCGGTACCGCGCCGTCGCCGGGGGAACGGGCGATCACCCGGTTGCGGCCGAGGTTCTTGGAGCGGTACAGCACATCGTCGGCCGCACGCAGCAGTCCCTGCACGTCGGCGAAGCGCTCATAGCCGCCCTGGGTCGCCACGCCGGCGGAGAAGGTGATGAACAGCGGCCCGCCTTCCAGCATCGCCATCGGGGTGGACACGATGCGCGCCAGCACGCGGCGGATCACATCCAGGGCGACTGATTCGGTGGTGTTGGGCAGCAGCGCGACGAACTCTTCGCCACCGAAGCGTGCCACCGTGTCGCTGGTGCGCAGTTGCCCCTGCAGCGTGCCGGCGAACTCGCGCAGCACTTCATCGCCGGTCAGGTGGCCGTGCGCATCGTTGATCTTCTTGAAGTCGTCCAGGTCGATGAAGGCGACCGACAGCGGCCAGCCATGCCGCGTGGCGCGCAGGAATTCCTGTTCCAGCACCGCTTCCAGCTGGCGGCGGTTGAGCACGCCGGTGAGGGCATCGCGATGGGCCTGTTCGGACAGCCGGTTGGCACGCGCTTCGAACTCGTCGGCGCGGCGGCGCGCCTGCTCGGCGTCCTGCATCTGCCGCAGGTTGCGCAGCGTGGCCAGCTCCTGCGCGTGGTCGATCAGCAGCTGCACGCGCGCCGGGGTGGTTGGCGAGGTGTCGAACAGGCTGGCGATGGTCGGCAGGGCCTCGCTGATCTGCGCCAGCACCTGGTCGAACTGCGCACTGTCCAGCTGCAGGCGCGCATGCACCTGTTCCAGCGCACGCTCGCGTGCGGCGTCCGGGTCGCTGTCCAGCCAGATGTCGGCGACCATGCCGGACAGTTGGACGCAGGCCTGGAACACGTCCTCGGACAGCACCGCGTCTTCACTGTGGCTGATCGCTTCGCTGAGGTAGCGCGGCAGGTCCCACTGCGCGGCCATGTAGGCGCCGACCTCGGCATGGGTGCACTGCAGCTGCGCGCGTTCGGCGTCCAGCAGGGCAGCATTGCTGCCGGCATCGCGCAGCAACGGCAGGTAGGTATCCGGATGGGACTGGGCCAGGGCGAGCACGCCGATGTCCTGCAGCAGGCCGGCCAGCATCAGTTCTTCCAGTCGGCGCAGGCCGCGCGCCTGGCCGAGCTGGCTGGCGGCCAGCGCGCTGAGGATGCTGCGGCGCCAGGCGCGTTCGCGCAGGTCCTGTTCGCGGCCACCCGGCGCGCCGACCACGCCCTGGGTGAGGGTGAAGCCCAGCGCGAGGGTGAGCGTGGCATTGAGCCCCAGCATGGTCAGTGCCTGGCCGAGGTTGTCGATCCGGCGGCGGCTGGCGTACAGCGGCGAATTGGCGATGCGCAGCATGCGCGCGCTGAGCGCCATGTCGATGGCGATGATGTCGGCGGCCGTGCTGAGGTCCGCTTCGGGATCCTGGGCCAGTTCGATGATGCGCAGCGCGATGCCGGGAGGCGACGGGAGATTGCGGCAGAGCGCCAGGACAGCTGTCAGCTCGGGAGGCATGTCGGGTCGTTCGTTCATGTGTGGCGGGATGAGGGTTCCGTCACAGATCTGCGTATTGCCCCTTGCACCCAACGAACTCCCCCGGAAGAAGTATCGGCGCGATCGCCGCATAACGCAAAGGCGGTCCCGCCCCGCGCGTCGTGCATCCCCGGCGCGGAAACGAAAAAGCCGCGCAGGGCGCGGCTTCTCCGTGGATCAGGTCAGTCCGGCAATCAAGCCAGGCCGGCCTGCTTCATCACTTCGGCGGCGTAGTCTTCCACCACCTTCTCGATGCCTTCGCCAACGGCCAGGCGCTTGAAGCCCACCACGTCGGCGCCGGCAGCCTTCAGCACCTGCTCGACGGTCTGGTCGGTGTTCAGCACGTACGGCTGGCCGTACAGCGTGACTTCGTTGACGATCTTGGCGATCTTGCCGCTGATGATCTTCTCCAGGATGTCAGCCGGCTTGGCCTTGTCCTTGTCGGTCATCTTGGCCAGCTCGATTTCCTTCTCCTTGGCAACGAAGTCGGCCGGAACGTCGGACGCCTTGTTGTGCGGGGGATTCATCGCGGCCACGTGCATGGCCAGGCCACGGGCCAGCTCGGCGTCGCCGCCAGCCAGTTCCACCAGCACGCCGATGCGGCCGCCGTGGACGTAGGCCGCCACGTTGTTGCTGCTTTCCAGGCGCACGATGCGACGCACGTCGACCTTCTCACCGACCTTGGCGATAACCGCAGCGCGGGTCTCGTCGACGGTGTCGCCCGAAGCCAGCTTGGCGGCCTTCAGCGAATCGATGTCGGCAGCGCCGGAGGACAGCGCAACGTCGACCACCGACTTGGCGAAGTTGGTGAAGTTCTCATCCTTGGCGACGAAGTCGGTTTCGGAGTTGATCTCGACCAGCACGGCCTTGCCGGCTTCCTGGGCGGCCACGATGACGCCTTCGGCGGCAACGCGGTCGGACTTCTTGTCAGCCTTGGCCAGGCCGGACTTGCGCAGCGCTTCGATGGAGGCTTCGATGTCGCCGTTGTTCTCGACGAGCGCTTTCTTGCATTCCATCATGCCGGCGCCGGTGCGCTCGCGCAGTTCCTTGACCAGGGAAGCAGTGATTTCCATGGGATTACCTCACAAAAGAAAGGGGTTGGGCCGGCATGCTGGCCGGCCCGTATGACAGGGTGCTGTCAGCCGCCCGGGGCGGCCGGCAGGACGGGTGGACGCGGCGCATCCACCCGCGGCCTGGATCAGGCCTGTGCGTCGTCGGACTTCTTCGGCGCAGCCTTCTTGGCCGGAGCGCGACGGGCCGGCTTGGCCTCTTCGCCTTCAGCGGCTTCGGCGAACTCTTCTTCGCGCACGGTGGCGGCGTGCGGCGCAGCGGCCTTGCCTTCCAGCACGGAGTCAGCGGCGGCACGGGCGTACAGCTGCACGGCACGGATGGCGTCATCGTTGCCCGGGATGGCGTAGTCCACCAGTTCCGGGTTGTAGTTGGTGTCAACCACGGCGATCACCGGGATGCCGAGCTTCTTGGCTTCCTTGATGGCGATGTCTTCGTGGCCGATGTCGATGACGAAGATCGCGTCCGGCAGGCGGTTCATGTCCTTGATGCCGCCCAGCGAAGCTTCCAGCTTGTCGCGCTCGCGACGCAGGCCCAGCACTTCGTGCTTGACCAGCTTCTCGAAGCTGCCGTCGTTCTCGCCGGCTTCCAGCTCCTTCAGGCGCGCAACCGACTGCTTGACGGTACGGAAGTTGGTCAGGGTGCCGCCCAGCCAACGCTGGTTCATGAACGGCATGCCGCAACGCTCGGCTTCTTCGCGGATCGACTCACGCGCGCTGCGCTTGGTGCCCAGGAACAGGATGGTGCCGCGCTTTTGCGCAACCGAGGAGATGAAGTTCATCGCATCGTTGAACAGCGGGACGGTCTTTTCCAGGTTGATGATGTGGATCTTGCCACGGGCGCCGAAGATGTACGGGGCCATCTTCGGGTTCCAGTAACGGGTCTGGTGACCGAAGTGGACGCCGGCTTCGAGCATCTGGCGCATGGTGATCTGGGGCATTGCAAAACTCCTGGCGGGGAACCGGCGTGCTCCGTTGTCCCTTGCGGGACGCCCGCGGAAAGTGTGCGGGACTGCGCGGGCGCGCATTGATGGTTCCGGGGTTGGGCTTCCCCATCGTCTCCGTGGCCGAACCCCTTGCGGGGCACCCCGGCACGGATCGGGACGATGGGTGTGGATTCACCGGTGACGTCCGGTGTGGACGATTACCCGCGCAGGATGCGGCAGGTAATCCGGGGATTATAGACCGGCGCTGGCGCCGGCTGCAATCGGCTCCAGGTCTTCGGCTGCCGTGCCGTCGCGGCGGGCCTGGAAACGGCCGCCCGCGTAGCCATCGGCACGCTCGGGCAGCGCCCAGCATACCGTGGCGCCGGGCAGTACATAGCCGGACAGGCCGGGCTGCAGGGGCTGCCGCGCGCCATCAGGGGCAACGAAGGCCAGGTCCTGCAGGCGCGCGCGGTGGCTGCCGGGGTTGTGCAGCCGCAGGCAGGGCGTGGCGCCGCGCGCGCCCAGCTGCGCCGACAACGCGCTGGCCACGGTGTGCTGCGGCAAAATGAACAGCGGCAACGAATAACGCGGCAGGCGGGGGTCGGACGGCTCGATCAGCACCCGGAACGCCTGTTCGCCCGGCGCGTCCAGGGCCGACGGCAGTACCAACCGGACCCGCTGGCGGGCGCCCGCTGGCAGGTGCGGAAGGGCCGGGCTGGCGACGATGGCGGTGGTGGGCTGCAACCGGTCACGGCCGCTGGACTGGTCCCACTGATGGACGAGGATGCGACCCTGCCAGGGCGAGGGCTGGTCGTTGACCAGCCACAGTTCGGCCTGGGTCTGGCCCGGTTGCAGCTGCAGCGTGGTCGGACGCAGCTCCAGTGCCTGGCTGGCGCCGGCGCAGCCGGCCAGCAGCAGGGCCAGCGTCCATCGTCCTCGCAGTGGGCCTGCCGCAGGCATCAGAACACCATCAGGGGTGCGCTGCTGCCTTCCGTGGCGTCGGTGTCAGGGGCCAGCTGGCGCAGCTGTTCGGGCAGGCGGGCCGGCTCGCTGCGCTGGTGCGGGGCACCGCAGCGTGCGGCAGCGTCCGCCGCGCCTGCAGGCAGCGGGCCGTCCTGGCAGCTTTCCACGATCACCAGCCGCAGGCGCAGCGGTTGGCCTTCGGTTGCGGCATGCGCGCCGCCGGCCAGCAGCAGGCAGGCCGCCATGGCCGGTGCCCTGTACCCCCGTCGCGTTGCCATCCCGTCGTCCCCTGCGCTGCACTTCAGCCCTTATCGGCTGCGTGCCCGCCGGCTTTAACGGGGAACCCTGCACGTCGCGGTCAGTAGGTGATGGTCACGGTGATCCGGTCGGCGTAGTTGCCGGCCACCGGCAGGGCGCCGGTGGTGGCGGGGGCGCGCCCGTAGATGGTGACCTGTTGCGCCACGCCGGTGCCGGTGCCGGCCACCACGTCGCTGCCCACGGTGTTGCCCCAGCGCTGCAGCCGCGCGCTGTCGCGGTACAGCTCATACGGAATGAACGCCGTGGTGGTCGTCGCATGGCGCATGCGTCGGGTGCTGCCGGAGGCATGCAGTCCGTTGTCCAGCGCCACGTTGAAGGCGGTACGGCGCACGCAGGTCAGGGTCAGCTGGGCGGTCTGGTTGATCGGCGTGGCGATGCGTCCTGCGGCCGTGCCGAACTCCATGTCGGTCACCAGGTAGCTGCCGCACTGCGGCAGCACGGTGGCGGTGGCGGTGAACGGGAAAGCGTTGCTGGCGCTCTTGCGATTGGTGGCGGCGGCGTCGGTGCAGCTGCCCGGCATGGTCGGGGTCCCGAGCAGTACCTCGTTGTAGGCGTAGGTCAGGGTCACGTTGCCGGTAGTGAAGGCGCTGCTGTAGCTGCCGGTGGCCAGTGTCTGGTTGGCCGGGACCTGCCCGTAGACCGTGGTGGTGATGCTGCCGCTGCCGCCCAGCAACGGCGCGGCGTAGCTCAGCTGCAGGTCCTGTGCGGGCGGCGAGCCGGCCTGCAGCAGTCCCCAGGGCACCTGGCGGGCGGCATCGGTGTACAGCTGGAACGCCAGCGGGTCTGCCGTGGCGTTGGTCATCTGCCGGGCCGGCAGCACTGCGGTGGAGGCGCTGCCGCTGCCGATGCCCACGCACAGGCGCACCCGCACGTTGGCCAGCAGGGTCAATCCGCCGGTGGTGCAGGTGATGGTCACGCCCATGTTGGCCGGCGTGGCCGACGCGGCCATGTTGCTGATGTTGCCAAAGGCCACCGCCGACGCGGTGGCGGTGCAGGTGGTATCCGCGCGTGCAGCGCCAGGCCAGGCCAGCAGCACCAGCAGCACCAGCAGCCCGGCCGCCCATGCACGGATCATCGGGTCTCCTGCACTGGCAGCGGCGTGCAGGTCACCGGGCCCAGGCGCGGGATCGCGCCGGTGGCAGTCACCGGCGGCGGGCTGACCTGCAGTTGGCACGGGCCCTCCGGCGTGGTCACCTGCAAGCGGCCATCGGCGGGCAGGTCCTGGAGGTACACCGCACCGTCATAGCCGACCAGCGCTTCACCCTGCTGTCCGAAGCGGACCACGCTGCCCACCGGCAAGGCGACGCCGGCGCGGTCCTGCGCTACGAACTGCACGGCACGGCTGCGACGCAGGCCGAAGCTGACCCCCAACCCGGCACCCTGGCTGGGCGTGACCCAATCGTCGACCCGCTCGGCGGCGATGTCGGCCGGCAGCCCCATGGTGTCGATCGACAGCCGGTTGCGCTGCCAGGAAAGCAGCGGGCTGACCAGCAACAGGCCGTGCCGGTCGGTGACGCCGATCTCCCGGTTTTCCAGGCGTACCGGCACCCCGGCGATGCCGCCGGTGGACACCACCGCGAACGCATCGTTGACTTCGCGCGCGGCAAACACGTGGCCACCCATCCACACCAGCGCGCCGCCGGCGTTGGCATAGCCGTAGGTGCTGTCGCCCTCGTGCACCGCGCCCACCGAATAGCGCCCGGTAGGGGTCAGCCAGCCGGCCTCGGCCAGACCGCCGGTGCCGCGGTCGCCCTGCCGGGCCTGCACCCGCCAGCCCATGCCATTGCCGCCGCCGTCGCCCGGTACCGGCTGTGACACGTCCAAGCTGTACAGCTGTTCGCCGCCGTTGCGCTGTGCGGCCACGCTGGCCTGGCGGTTGTTGCCCAGCGTGGCGGCGAGCGAAACGTAGACGCTGCGGTCGCTGCTGTGGCCCAGGTTCTGGTTGGCAGATACATACGCCGACCAGCGCTGGGCGAAGCTGCGCGACCAGTACAGGCTGGCATAGCGGTCGTCCTGGCCATCCGGTTGGCGCAGCCGCAGGTAACTGGCACTGACCGCGCCGAAGCGCTCCAGGCTGACCCCGAAGGTGGCCTGTTCGGTGATGTCTGGCGGCAGGCTGTCCTGCAGGGCGCCGAGGTCACGGTAGTCGCCATGGCTGCGTCGGCTCAGCAGGTTCACGTTGAACCGGCGGTTGTTCCAGTTGTAGCCGACCGAATACTGCCCGCCCTGCAGATCGCCGTACTGGCTGCGTGCATAGGCGGCGGTCAGCACGCCGGCGCGGCCCGCCAGCCAGCCGCCGCCGATGCCGGCCTGGCGCAGGCCGCCACCGGCTTCGGCGTGGGCTTCGGCCGTGAACCGGTCAGTGACGCCGTGGCGCCAGGTGGCGCTGGCCAGGGTCCGGTCGTCGTAGGCGAACGAGCGCACGCCGTAGTCTTCGCGCAGTCGCCCCACGCCCACCGACCAGTCGGTCAGCCCGCGTGCCAGCAGCTGCTGGGTGCCGTAGAAGTCGAAATCCACCGTTCGACTGCGGCCGAACGCATCGGTGATCACCACCTGCGCGGTGCCGGTGCCGCTGATCCCGGGCTGGGTGGCCAGTTGGAACGGCCCTACCGGGACCTCTCCGCTGTACTGGCGCAGCCCGTCCACGTACAGCTCCACGTTCGAAGGCACCACGGCCTGGCCGAGGAAGCTCGGCGTCGGTGACAACACGCGATAGGGTTGCAGGCCGTAGTTGCGTCCCACCTGGATACCGCCCATCCGCACCGGTCGGCTCCAGTCCAGGAACCCGCTGTAGAAATCGCCGACCTCCAGGCTGACCGCCTGTTCCGGGAAATCCAGCGTCCAGCGTGTATCCAGGCGCACGCTTTCGCTGCGCCAGCGGCGCGCATCGCCGTCCTGGAAGCGGCGCTGCAGCGAGAGGTTGGACAGCGTGCCGCGACCCACGCCGAACACCCGCAGTTCCGAGGTGAGGGCCAGGCTGGACTGGTCTTCGACATGGGTGGCGTACAGGTCGTAGTTGAGCAGTACGCCGGGCGAGGCGCTGGCACGGGGGATGTCGTTGGCCCGGGCGCCGATGGAGGCGGTGGGCAGGTCCAACTGGTCCAGCGGGGCATCGATGGCCAGGGTCTGCATGCGCGCGTCGTAGCGCACCTGCACGCCGACCAGCTGGTCCAGGTATACCGGCGCCTCGCCGCGGGCAGGGAAGCCCAGCTGGCGCAGCACCTGGGGCAAGGCCTGCAGGCGGCCGTGCTGGTCGATGAAGGGCAACAGGCCACGCGGCGCCTGGTTCAGGGTGACTTCCAGGTACAGCGACGGGCTGGCAGTAAGCGGAGTCGGCGGTGGCAGCATCGCATCGGGCATCGCGCCGGCGGCGACCACGTCCGCCGCCTGGGCGCTGATCGGCACGAGCCCGAGCAGGATGCGCACGGCCGCCTCAGCGAGCCGGTGGCGTCGCGGGCAGCGCGGTCTGTGCCGGTTCGCCATTGATCTTCGCCGAGAACGTGGCCGCCTCGGGCAACGAAGCGGTGTCCAGGTTCCAGTGCATCACCTGGCCAGGCAGCACGTAGCCGACCAGCCCGGGGCGCAGGATGCGTGGGCGCTGCGGGTCGCCGATGGCGACATCGGCCAGCTGCGCATAGCCATCGCCTTCGTTGCGCACCTCCAGGCCGGGGGTGCCGTCGGGCATCGGCAGCGCGCGGGCGGCCAGCCGCGGCTTCAGGCCATCGGCATCGGCCGGTTGCAGGAACAATGGCACCGAGTAACGCAGCACGAACTGCATGCCGCGCGCCTCCGGGTCCAGCCGAGGCAACTCGTCCACCACCACCCGGTAGGCCTGCTGGGCGGGGCTTTCGGCCGGTGCCATGCGCACCAGGCGTACCAGCTGCTGCTGGCCCGCAGCGAGGTCATGTACCGGTGGACTGGGCTGGATGTCCTGGGTTTCT
Organism: Stenotrophomonas sp. SORGH_AS_0321; assembly: GCF_031453215.1. Taxonomy (NCBI): domain Bacteria; kingdom Pseudomonadati; phylum Pseudomonadota; class Gammaproteobacteria; order Lysobacterales; family Lysobacteraceae; genus Stenotrophomonas; species Stenotrophomonas sp. SORGH_AS_0321. Next base: position 2,791,347 of record NZ_JAVIZG010000001.1, on the reverse strand, counting down.
ACCAGTTGGTCCTCGCCACCGGCCTGCTGCCAGCCGAACACCCGGATCTGCACCTTCATCGGCGCGGTGCCGGTGTTGGTCAGCCAGAGGGCCTCGCTGGTCTGCGCGGGGCGCAGTTCCAGCCGGGTCGGCGCTACCTGCAGGCTGGCGGCGATGGCGGCGGCGGGAAACATCGGCGCGCACAGGGCCAGCAGGCCGATGGAAGCCCATCGGCGCTTGGTCGGGGTCATCACGGTCACCCTCTTCAGTAGGTGATCGTGGCGGTGACCGTATCCAGGTAGGAACCGGCTGCTGCGTTGTTCACGCTGGGATTGAGTACCCGGCCGTAGACGTTGTAGGGCTGCGGAGTGCCGTTGCCCACTGCTGCCACGGTGTTGGTGGCGGTGGTCGCGCCCCACACGTTGGTGCGTCCGGCGTCCTGGTACAGCTGGTAGCCGACGAAGTTGTTGGTGGTCACCGCCGCATCGGTATGCCGCATCCGACGCGTGGTCACGTCACCGGCGGTCGCGGCATTGCTGCCCGCGTTGAGCGCGATGGAGTAGGGGGTCAATGCCGAGCATTGGGCGGTGATGGTGCCCTGCGCCAGTACCGGGGCGGTGGCGGTGGACGCGACCGTACCGAAATCGACGTCGGTCGGCGCTGCGGCGGCGATCGTGCAGGAGGTGGTGATGGCGATGCGGACGTTGAAGGTCACGCTGTTCTGCGCGAAGGCAGGGGCGGCCGCGAAGGCCAGGCAGAGGGTCAGGCCACTGAGGGCAAGACGGCGAGAACTACGTGAAGAGCGCATGGGCGGGATCTCCTTGGACCCTTCAGGGTCCTGAACCGAAACGATGCAGTCGAACGCGTTGCTACATGACGGTTATAAGCGCAAAACCGTGGTCGGAGGGTGAGGGGTGGCCGACGGCCGTCACACTTTTCGTTGCCCGGACCGCGCCGGACCCTCAACCCCGGCTGTCGCAGATGCAATGGACCCGTTCAGCATCGGGCCCGGATCAGCGATAATGGCGGGCATGAGCGTAAATCTGAAAACCCCCCAGGAAATCGAGTTGATGCGCGAGGCCGGGCGGCTGGCCAGCGAAGTGCTGGACATCGTCACGCCCTTCGTCAAGCCCGGTGTCACCACCGAAGAGCTGGACCGCATCTGCCACGACCACATCGTCAACGTGCAGAAGACGATCCCGGCCAACGTCGGCTATCGCGGCTTCCCCAAGAGCGTATGCACCTCGGTCAACAACGTGATCTGCCATGGCATCCCCAGCGAGGCCAAGGTGCTCAAGGACGGCGACATCGTCAACATCGACGTCACCGTGATCAAGGATGGCTGGCACGGCGACACCAGCCGCATGTACTACGTGGGCACGCCGTCGGTGATGGCCAAGCGCCTGGTCGATGCGACCTATGAAGCCATGTGGCGCGGCATCCGTGCGGTCAAGCCGGGCGCCACGCTGGGCGATATCGGCCATGCCATCCAGAGCTACGCAGAAAGCGAGCGCTTCAGCGTGGTGCGCGAGTACTGCGGCCATGGCATCGGCAAGGTCTACCACGATGAGCCGCAGGTGGTGCATTACGGCCGCCCGGGGCAGGGCCTGGTGCTGCAGCCGGGCATGACCTTCACCATCGAACCGATGATCAACGAGGGCACCCGCTACAACAAGGTGCTGCCGGACGGCTGGACCGTGGTCACCAAGGATCGCAAGTTGTCGGCGCAGTGGGAGCACATGATCGCGGTCACCGAGACCGGCGTGGACGTGCTGACCCTGTCGCCGGGCGAATCGCAGGTCGCTTGACGATGCTGCCGGCGGGTTCGTTGCTGGACACGCCGGCTTCGTCGGTGCCCGATGCCGAATGGGCTGCCGCGGCGCGCCAGGCGCTGCAGCAGGCCGATGCGCGCCTGCACCGCCGCTTCGACCAGGGCGATCGGATCGAACGCCTGCTGGCGCTGCGCGCGCGCGCAGCCGATCATCTGATCCGCCTCGCCTGGCAGCGCTGCATGCCGGCCGGGCAGGCACTTTCGCTGTTTGCGGTGGGCGGGTACGGGCGCGGGGAGCTGTTCCCGCATTCTGACATCGACGTGCTGGTGCTGGGCGAAACGTCGGCCCAGCACGCCGCCGAAGCCGGGCTGTCGCGCCTGTTCGCGCTGCTGTGGGATTGCGGCCTGCCGGTCAGCCATGCAGTGCGCTCGCTGCAGCAATGCCGCGACGCCGCCGCCGACCAGACCGTGCTGACCGCGCTGATCGAAGCGCGTCCGCTGGTCGCCGCCGAAGGCGCGCGCCGCGCGCTGCGCCAGACCATCGACGATGGCGCGCTGTGGCCGCCGCGTGCCTTCTTCCTCGCCAAGCTGGACGAACTGCGCACGCGGCATGCCCGCTTCGGCGATACCGCCGACAACCTGGAGCCGGACCTGAAAGACGGCCCCGGCGGGCTGCGTGACCTCAATACGCTGGGCTGGATGGCGCTGCGCGCCTTCGGCGTGCGCGAGCTGGAGGCGCTGGTCGGCCTCGGCCACCTCGGCGCGGACGAGGCAGTGGCCCTGCAGCGCGAGCGTGGGGTGCTGGCCGGGCTGCGCTACGGACTGCATCTGGTGGCCGGCCGCCCTGAAGAGCGGCTGCGCTTCGACTACCAGAAGACCCTGGCCGCGCGGCTGGGGTTCGAAGACGATGTGGAAAGCCTGGGCGTCGAAAAAATGATGCAGGGCTTCTACCGCGCCGCATCGGTGGTGCGGCGGATCAGCGACCGGCTGCTGCAGCGCTTCGAGGAACAGTTCGATGGCGAAGCGGTGCCCGAACCGCTGACGGTCGGCTTCTCGCTGCGCCGCGGTTACCTGGCCGCCAACGATGCGGACTGGCCACGCGGGGACATCGGCGAAGTGTTCGCGCTGTTCTCCAGCTGGGCCAACAACGGCCAGGTGCGCGGCCTGCATTCGCTCACTGCGCGCGCACTGGCCGAAGCGCTGCCGCAACTGCCGGATTACCAGCACGCCTGGCCACACATGCGGCAGCAGTTCCTTTCGCTGCTGCGCCAGCCGCGGCCGGTCGATACCCTGTCACGGATGGCGCGGCTGGGCGTGCTCGGCCAGTGGATACCGGCCTTCGCCCAGGTCAGCGGGCGGATGCAGTTCGACCTGTTCCATGTCTATACCGTGGACCAGCACACGATGATGGTGCTGCGGAACATGGGTGAGTTTTCCAGCAGCAAGGCCGCTGAACGTTTCTCGATCGCCCATGAGGTGTGGCCGCGCCTGCGCAAGCCCGAACTGCTGCTGCTTGCCGGGCTGTTCCATGACATCGCCAAGGGGCGCGGTGGCGATCATTCCGAGCTCGGCGCGGTGGACGCGCGGGAATTCTGCCAGACCCTGGAAATGAGCCTTGCCGACACCGATCTGGTGGCCTGGCTGGTGGAGCAGCACCTGCGCATGTCGGTGACCGCGCAGAAGCAGGACATCTCCGATCCGGCAGTGATCCATCGCTTCGCTACGCTGGTGGCCAGCCGCGAACGGCTGGATTACCTGTACCTGCTGACCTGTGCCGATATCGCCGGCACCAGTCCGAAGTTGTGGAATGCATGGAAGGACCGGCTGCTTGCCGACCTGTATTTCGCCACCCGCCGCGCGCTGCGCGAAGGCCTGGAGCCGCCGCTGCCGGCCGCCGAGCGGGTGATCGAGGCGCGCGAATACGTGCGCCAGCTGGTGCGCGAGCAGGGCTATGACGATGCCACGATCAACCGCCAGTTCGCGGTGATGCCCGATGAAGGTTTCATCCGCCTGCGCCCGGAGCAGCTGGCGTGGCAAGCCGGTGCCCTGGTGCCGGTCCGCCAGGGCCACACCCTGGTGAAAGTGCGCCCGATCAGCCCGGACGACCCGGCGCTGGAAGTGTTCGTGCATTCGCCCGACCGCGATGGCCTGTTCGCCGCGATCGTGATGACGCTGGACCGCAAGGGCTACGGCATCCACCGTGCGCGCGTGCTGGATGGACCCTCCGACACCATCTTCGATACCTTCGAAGTGAATCCGGCCGACAGCTTCGCCGACGGCGACCCGCTGCGGCTTGAGGCCGCCCTGCGCGAGGCGCTGTCCGGCGACCTGTCGCGGTTGCGTCCTTCTCGGCGTGCGATCCCGCGCCAGCTGCGGCACTTCCGCTTCGCCCCGCGCATCGAGTTCCGCGACGAAGCGGGCGATGCCGCCGGCACCCGTTTCAGCCTGGTCGCGCCCGACCGCCCCGGCCTGCTGGCCGATGTGGCGCACGTGCTGCGCAACCAGCGACTGCGCGTGCATGACGCGCGCATCGCCACCTTCGGCGAGCGCGCCGAAGACACTTTCGTGATCACTGACGAACACGACCTTCCCCTGGATGAAACCGCCAGGCAGCAGCTGCAGGACGCCATGCTGTCCTGCCTGGACCCAGACCGCAACACCGGAGATACCCACTGATGGCCACCAAGCCGACCAAGAAAGCTTCACAACAGCCGAAGGCTGGTCAGAGCGCCGCTGCCAAGACCGTGGCAACCAAGAAGAGCACCGGCGGCAAGGCCGTGGCCGTCAAGCAGGCGGTGAAAAAGGCGGCGGCCAAGCCTGCCGTTGCGAAGAAGGTGCCGGCGGAGAAGGCACGCGCGGAAAACATCGCGCGCAAGTCGCTGCGCAAGCCGCCCGCCGTGGGCGTGGAAGAGCTGAAGTTCGGCATCGAGAGCGCCTTCGAGCGCCGTGCCACGCTCACCCTGCATGAGCTGGAAGGTTCCACCAAGCCGCTGGTCGGCCGGGTCATCGATGGGCTGGAAAGCGGCGAATTCCGCGTCGCCGAGCCGGACGGGCACGGCGGCTGGAAGGTCAACGAATGGTTGAAGAAGGCCGTGCTGCTGTACTTCCGCGTCAACGACATGGCGGTGGTCGATGCGCGCCCGGCGCCGTTCTGGGACAAGGTCGAATCGCGCTTCGCCGGCTATGACGAAGCGAAGTTCCGCCGCGCCGGCGTGCGCGTGGTGCCGGGTGCGATCGCGCGCCGCGGCACGTATTTCGGCAAGGACGTGGTGCTGATGCCGAGCTTCACCAACATCGGCGCCTACGTCGGCGAAGGCACCATGGTCGATACCTGGGCCACGGTGGGATCGTGCGCGCAGATCGGCCAGCACTGCCATCTGTCCGGCGGTGCCGGCATCGGTGGCGTGCTGGAGCCGCTGCAGGCCAGCCCGACCATCATCGAAGACCATTGCTTCATCGGCGCGCGTTCGGAAGTGGTGGAAGGCGTTGTCGTCGGCCATCACAGCGTGATCGGCATGGGCGTGTTCCTCAGCCAGAGCACCCGCATCTACAACCGTGCCACCGGCGAGATCAGCTACGGCTACATCCCGCCGTACAGCGTGGTGGTGTCCGGTTCGCTGCCTTCGGCCGACGGCACCCATTCGCTGTACTGCGCGGTGATCGTCAAGCAGGTCGACGCGCGTACCCGCAGCAAGACCAGCGTCAACGACCTGCTGCGCGGCCTGGCTGACTGATCGCGATGACCACCACCGTGCATGGGTTGAAGAACTGCGATACCTGCAGGAAGGCCACGAAGTGGCTGGACCGTTTCGAGGTGCCGTATACCTTCGTCGACTACCGCGAGAACAAGCCGTCGCCTGAGACCCTGGTCGACTGGGCCAGCCAGGCCGGTGGCTTCCCCGCGCTGGTCAATAAATCCTCCACCACGTGGCGGCAACTGCCGGACAACCGCAAGGCGGCCGGTTCGGATGCAGAATGGAAGCTGCTGCTGCGCGAATACCCGCAGTTGATCAAGCGGCCGCTGGTGGTGACCGCCGATGGCACGGTCAGCCAGGGCTTTTCGGACAATGGCTTCAAGCAGCGCTTCGGAGTGGGCGCGTGAGTGCGGTGCTCGACCTGGCCTGCGACCTGATCGCACGGCCGTCGGTCACCCCCGATGATGCGGGCTGCCAGCAGCTTCTGGCCACGCGGCTGCAGGCCGCTGGCTTCCAGTGCGAGCACCTGCGGCTGGGCGAGGTCGACAACCTGTGGGCCACCCACGGCAGCGGCGGACCGGTACTGGTACTGCTCGGCCACACCGATGTGGTGCCGACCGGGCCGGTGGCGGACTGGACCAGCGATCCGTTCGTGCCGACCGTGCGTGATGGCGTGCTGTACGGCCGCGGGGCGGCCGACATGAAGGGGAGCGTGGCCGCCTTCGTGGTGGCGGCCGAGCAGTTCGTTGCGGCGCACCGGGAGCATCCGGGCACGCTGGCGGTGCTGCTGACCAGCGACGAAGAAGGCGATGCGATCGATGGCGTGCGTCATGTCGCGCGGCTGTTCGCCGAACGTGGCGAGCGTATCGATTGGTGCATCACCGGCGAACCGTCATCGACTGCGCGGCTGGGTGACCTGTTGCGGGTCGGTCGGCGCGGCAGCCTGTCGGCGCGGCTGCTGGTGCAGGGCGTGCAGGGCCATGTCGCTTATCCGGACAAGGCGCGCAATCCGATCCACCAGGCCGCGCCTGCATTGGCCGAGCTGACGGCCCGGCGCTGGGACGAGGGCTTTGAAAGCTTCCCGCCGACCAGCCTGCAGGTGTCCAACGTGCATGCGGGCACGGGTGCCAACAACGTGATTCCCGGCCAGCTGCAGGTGGACTTCAACCTGCGCTACAACCCGCATTGGAACGCAGACAAGCTGGAGACGGAGATCGCTGCGCTGCTGGACCGGCACGGGCTGGAATACACCGTCAGATGGCATCGCAGCGGTGAGCCGTTCCATACCCCGGAAGGCACGCTGCGCCGGGTGGCGCGTGAGGTGCTGGGCGAATTCGCCGGTGCGCCGCCGGAAGAAAGCACCGGTGGCGGGACCTCGGATGCGCGGTTCATCGCGCCGCTGGGCGCGCAGTGCATCGAAGTAGGGCCGGTCAACGCCAGCATCCACCAGGTCGACGAGAACGTGCGCGTGGACGAGCTGGAGCAGCTGCCGGCGCTGTACCAGCGGCTGATTGAACGCCTGTTGGCGTGAGGTGGGTCGCCCCGGGTGATGCTCGGCGGCTCCTTGCAACGGGCGCGCGGCTGCATCTCGCCGAGCATGGCTCGGCGCTGCCGCCGATAGCGCCTAGGCCACCACCAGGCCGAACGCGGCCAGCGCCGCGGCGGCCTGGCGCTGCGAAATCACCGCCTTCCGGAACAGCTTGGCATCCATCACGTTGAGCCCGCTGATGTCGGTGCTGCGCAGGTCGGCACCTTCGAAACGGGTGAGCCGGGTCTGCGCATTGCGCAGGCTGCCGCCGTTGAATACGGCATCGCGGAAGTCGCAGCCGGACAGTTCCGCGTCGGAGAAATCAAGGCCGTGCAACTGCGCTTTGCGGAACGACAGGCCGCGCAGGTCGGCGCTGACCAGCAGGCAGTCGCGGAACTCCAACGCCCACCCGCCTGCCTCCTGCAGGTGGGCCCCGGTCAGCTTGCAATCCTGGAACTGCACCGAGGACAACGTGGCGCGCCGCCAGTGGCTGTTGTTGAGATCACAGTGCGAAAAGCGCGCGTCACTCAGCAGGGCCGAGCTGAAGTCGCACGCCGCGCCACGGCACTTGCTCCACTGGCTTTCCTCCAGCGACGCCGCCAACCAGTTCGCCCCCGCCAGCGAACACTGGTTGAACTGGAATCCGTCCATGTCCAGCCGCGAAAAGTCGCCGTGGTCGAACGTGCAGCCTTCGAAGATCGCCGCGCGTGGATGCGCGGCGATGATCGCCTGCATGCGTTCCCGGGTGAGGATTTCAGCACGGAAGATGGGGGTTTTCATGCCGCCATTCTGGGTGATGGGCAGCGCACGCAGTAGTCTTGAGCATTGCGCCGGAGTGTGTACAACGTTGCCTGCTGCGCGGTTACTCGAAGGTCCAGAACGGCGGTGCGATCGCCTCGCGCCAGTAGGATTCGGCTGCCATGTAGAAGCCCTGTGCCTCGGCCTGAGCGAACCATGCCGCCGCTGCCTCCACGTCCTTGGCCAGTCCATCGCCACCGCGGCCGACGGCCAGCCCGGCCAGGTACTGGCCATACACGTTGCCCTGGTTGCCGGCACGTGCATACCAGCGCAATGCCTCGGCCTTGTCCTGCACCACGCCGATGCCGGCTTCATGCAGTGCGCCGAGGTCGACCTGGGCCTCGGCGTCGCCGCGCGCGGCGCGGCGCTGGATGCCGGCGATGACCGGGTTGGGTGACGGGCCGGGAGCGATCGGCTGGCCGTGCGCTGCCGAGCCGCTGGTCGCCTCGCGCAGCGGCTTCAGTTTGTACAGTTCACGCAGGTACACCGCCGAACGCAGCCGCCAGCGCAGCGCGCCGGTCATGTCGCCGCGACCTTCGTACCAGCGCTCCAGGCCGTGCATCGCATACGGCGAGCCGTGATAGGCCGCGCTCTGGAACCAGTGGAACGCCTTGCGCGGTGACGCCTTCATGACCACGTCGGCGGGCTTCTGTGGTTCGTCGCTGCTGTCCAGGCGGCCGCGCGCGTACAGCGTGCCGAGCGTTTCCTCCGCACTGGTGCTGTGGTGCGTGCGCGGGGTCGTCGCGGCCGCGCGCGCATACCAGTCCAGCGCGCGCGGATCATTCCAGCCCCGGTACATCCGGGCCACGCGCAGCGCCGAGTCGAAACGGCCATCGGCGGCCGCAGCGAGGGCATCGCGCTCGGCGTCGCTGGGTGGGCGGGTCGGCGTGCTGGCACAACCGGCAAGCGCGAGCACTGCCAGCGCGTGCAACAGCGCGCGGCGGGGGAAGGGAATCATCCGTGAAGTCCTGCAGGGGGCGGCAGATTATCCGCGACGCCGACCGCGTGGCGGCTGAACGCGCACGCAGGAACGGTTGCCATCGCAACAGTTGCGCCGCCGCCGGAACCCGGTTACGGTCGATCCATGTCCTTGCTCCCCGCCACCGCCACCGCCGTCAGCAATACCAACCGCAATAACCTGCGCGCGAATAATCGTGCGCGGCCGATGCGGGACTGCGCCCTGGGTAGATAAGACACTACACACCCGGACACCAGAAAACCCGCATCGACTGATGCGGGTTTTTTTTGTGCCCGGGAAACCTCCCGGGCCAGGCTGGCCGGTCGAACACCCCCGCCACGTATAGACCCCAAACAGGAGCTTCCCCCATGTGTTCGATCTTCGGAATATTCGGCCTGCAGGCCGGTGATGACCTCCCCGCGCTGCGCCGCCACGCATTGGAATCCTCGCAGCGCCAGCGCCACCGCGGCCCGGACTGGAGCGGTGTCTACCTGGACAACGGCGCGCTGCTGGTGCACGAGCGGTTGGCCATCGTCGATCCCGCCGGTGGCTCGCAGCCGCTGCTGTCCGAGGATGGCGGCCTGGCGCTGGCGGTCAACGGCGAGATCTACAACCACCAGCAGCTGAAGGCCGGGTTGGACCAGCCATACGCGTTCCAGACCGGCTCGGATTGCGAGGTGATCAACGCGCTGTACCGCCAGGGTGAACCGTCGCAGTGGCTGGAACAGCTCAACGGCATCTTCGCCTTTGCGTTGTGGGACAAGGCGGCTGCGCGGGTGCTGGTGGCGCGTGATCCAATCGGCGTGGTGCCGCTGTACTGGGGCCACGATGCGCAGGGGCGCCTGCGCGTGGCCTCCGAATTGAAGGCGTTGGTGGACACCTGCGCCGATGCCGCGCAGTTCCCGCCGGGCCATTACTACGACAGCGCAACCGGCGCGCTGGTGCGTTACTACCAGCAGTCCTGGCGCGAGTACGACGCCGTGCAGGGCAAGCCGGTGGACCTGGCCGAACTGCGCGAAGCATTCGAGCGCGCGGTGGAGCGCCAGCTGATGAGCGATGTGCCTTACGGCGTGCTGCTGTCCGGTGGCCTGGATTCCTCGCTGGTGGCCGCGGTGGCCGCACGCTATGCGCGCCGACGCATCGAAGACGGTGGTGAGAGCGAGGCGTGGTGGCCGCGGCTGCATTCCTTCGCCATCGGCCTGAAGGGCTCGCCTGATCTCGCCGCCGCCGCCATTGCCGCCGAGGCGCTGGGTACGGTGCACCATGGCTTCGAATACACCTTCGAAGAAGGCCTGGACGTGCTGCCGGAGGTGATCCGCCATATCGAGACCTACGACGTCACCACCATCCGCGCCTCCACCCCGATGTTCCTGCTGGCGCGCCGGATCAAGGCGATGGGCGTGAAGATGGTGCTGTCCGGCGAGGGCAGCGACGAGATCTTCGGTGGCTACCTGTACTTCCACAAGGCGCCGGATGCACGTGAGTTCCACAGCGAGCTGGTGCGCAAGCTGGATGCGCTGCACAACTACGACTGCCTGCGCGCCAACAAGTCGATGATGGCGTGGGGCGTGGAGCCACGCGTCCCGTTCCTGGACCGTGAGTTCCTGGACGTGGCGATGCGCTTAGATGCCGCGCACAAGATGGTCGGCAGCGAAGCCTCCGGTGGCCGCCGGGTGGAGAAGGGCGTGCTGCGTGCGGCGTTCGAAGGCTATCTGCCGGAGAGCATCCTGTGGCGCCAGAAAGAGCAGTTCAGCGATGGCGTAGGCTACGGCTGGATCGACGGGCTGAAGGCACACGCTGAAGCGCAGGTCAGCGACCGCGTGCTGGCTGCCGCCGACAAGCGCTTCCCGCACAACCCGCCGCAGACCAAGGAGGCGTATTACTACCGCCACGTGTTCGAGCAGTACTTCCCCAGCCATGCGGCGGCGGAAACGGTGCCCGGCGGCAAGTCGATCGCCTGTTCGTCACCGGCGGCGATTGCCTGGGATGCCAGCTTCGCCGCTGCGGCGGACCCGTCCGGACGGGCGATCGCCGGCGTGCACGAGGCCGCATTGGCGTGATGCGCGGGTAGCGCGCCAGGCGGGGAAGTCAGCGGGCAGGCCGCAGGGTCAGCGTGTGCTGGCTGGGGCCCGGCAGGAACGGGGTCGGCCGCCCGTGCACATGATCTTCGTGTCCGGCCGCCCAGAACGGGGACAACGGGTGGCCGCTCTGGCCACCCGGCATATGGATGATGCCCTGGTCTTCGTGGCCGGGGGATACCACCATCCGCTGCGAAGCGCCGAAGCCCGGTCCCTGCACGCGCGGCATGTTGTTGTCACCGGGCAGCGGCTCGGCCGGCATGCACAGCCAGCGTCTGGCGATGGCCGGCAGGGCACGGCTGATCGGGTGGCAGATCGCGGCGGTATTGCGCTCGCCCCAGTTGCGTTCGGCCAGCGGTCCCTGCGCGCTCAGGTCCGCTTCCAGGCGCTTGGCCGTGTCGGCCAGCAGCGCGTCCCAGCTTGCGTGGCCAGGCGGCAGCAGGTGCGCCGGGCGCTGGGTGACCAGCGGCCACAGCACGCCTTCGAACTGCGCCAGCCGCGGCTCCAGCCAGTCATCGCCCAGCGTCTGTCTGGCCGGTGCCAGCATCGCGCCGGAGACCTCGTCCAGCAGCATCCCGCGGAAGCCGCGCACCACCCGGTAGCTCACCGAGTCGACCGAAGCATGGCCGTCCCAGGTGCGCGTGACGGCCTCCAGCCGCTGCAGTTGCGGATCATTGGAGCCCACCACTACCTGGCGCAGCAGTTGCCACCAGCGTTGCAGGAACAGCGCGCGGTCATCCAGCTGGATCGCCAGCAGGTCCGCTTCGCTGAAACGTTCGCTGGCCTGCAGCGCATCGCGGATCTGGGCCCCGCGCGCGCCGAGGTCGTAGCCCCCGTCACCGGCCACGGCCAGTGCCTCGCCGTCCATGACACGGCCGTTGGCCGTCCACAGCCGGTGGCTGGGCGGATCAATCAGCGAGGGCGCCGCATCACTGCGGATGCCCCATGCCGGGCACCCATCGGCCATGGTGGTGCGCATGTCGGTGGGCGCGCAGCCGGCGGCACGGTCCGGGCGCGCCCCCAGCACCCGCCAGCCGATGCGTCCGTGGCGGTCGGCCAGCAGCAGGTTCTGCGCCGGGATGCGGGTGTGGTCGGCAACCTGCAATGCCTGGTCGATGTCGGCCACGCGCGCCAGTCCGGTCAGCGCCAGGCTGACTGCGCCGGGTTGGTGGGCAACCCAGCGCAGCGCATCGCCGCTGCCATCCGCCCGCTGGTGCAGCAGCGGACCCCATGCGCTTTCGCGCACGATGAAATCCACCGGCGGGGCACCAGCCACCTCGATCTTTTCGTGGTACTCGGCCAGCTTGGTACCGGCCGGCACCGGCTGGAAATCGGCAGTGTCGATGTAGCTGTTGGTGAACCCCCACGCCACGTATCCGTTGCTGCCGACGATGATCGCCGGCAGGCCGGGCAGCGAAAATCCACTCACGTCGACTTTTCCGCCGGGGGCCTGCGGATCCGGGTAGCGCAGGCGCACGCGGAACCAGATGTTCGGCGCGCGCAAGCCCAGGTGCATGTCGTCGGCCAGGATCGCGCGGCCATCGGCGGTCAGCGCCGCGCCCACGGCGAAGTTGTTGCTGCCTTTGACATCCGTATCGGCCACGGCAGCGGCAGGCGCGGCAGGCCGGCCACGCAGGTCCAGCACATCGGCGGCGGGCAGCTGTGCATCACCCCGCGGCCCGCCCATCAGCGGCGCATCCCAACTGCTGCCGTCGTGGCTCAGCAGCGCATACAGCGCCGGCGGCACCACCGCACGCAGGCGGCTGTACGCCAACTCGCTCTGGTTGCCTGGATCCTGCAGGTCGGCATACATCGCATAGCCGGTCAGCAGGCTGTCGCTAGCCTGCCACGGTGCAGGCTGCTGGCGCAGCAGCAGGTACGGCCAGGGGCGCACGCGCAGGCGGGCGATGCCTTCATTCACGCCCTCCACGTAAGCCTGCAGTTCGGCGCTCACCGGTTCCCGTGACGCGCGATGGCGCAGGCGATGCACGCGCATCCGCTTGTCCGCCTCCAGCGCGGCCGGGCCGAACAGCACCGACAGCTCGCCAGCGGCACTGCGGCGCATCAGGTCCATCTCGAAACCGCGTTCCTGCGCATGCACCTGGCCCAGGGCGCGCATCACATCGCGCTGGCTGGCGCCTTCGATGGTGACCACGCCCAGGCGGTCGCGGCTGACGGTCACCGGGGCCTGCAGTCCGCCCAGGACCTGCTCGCCGTCCAGCGGCGCAAGGCTTCCGCGCAGCAGCCACCACACGGCCAGGCCGAGGCCCAGGGCCAGTACCAGCAGCAGCCAGAACAGCCGCAGCAACCATCGACGCATGGGACGCTTCCTTGCAGGAGAGGAGGGTGGGACGAGTCTAGCCAGCCGGTGTGGCAGATCGCAGACGTGACGCGACTGCGATTGATTCCGATTAGATCACGGGATTTCCGGATAGGGCACCATGGCGCCATCGAGTCAAAGGAGCATCCCCCATGAAAGGCAATCCGGACGTCATCGCCTGCCTGAAAGAACTGCTGCGCGGCGAGCTTGCCGCCCGCGACCAGTACTTCATCCATTCCCGCCGCTACGAGGACCAAGGCCTGTTCGCGCTGTACGAACGCCTGAACCACGAAATGGAAGAAGAAACCCAGCACGCCGATGCGCTGCTGCGCCGGATCCTGTTCCTGGGCGGTGACCCGGACATGCGCGCGCATGCCTTCGAACCCGGCAAGACCGTGGAAGAGATGCTGCGCAAGGACCTGGACACCGAATATCTGGTGCGCAACAACCTGGCCGCCGGCATGAAGCTGTGCGAAGCCAACGGGGACTATGTCAGCCGTGACATGCTGCTGGTGCAGCTGAAGGACACCGAAGAAGACCATGCCTGGTGGCTGGAGCAGCAGCTGGGCCTGATCCAGCGCATCGGCCTGGAGCTCTACCAGCTGAGCAAGATCGACGGCAAGGGCGCTGCCGCGCACTGACCTCGCAGCCAGCCAGCTTCGCGCCAGCCAGCAACGAAAAAGCCGGGGATTTCCCCGGCTTTTTTTTGTCCGATCGCGGAGGGTGGGTGGCGCCGGGCAGGGCCCGGCGCTACCTCGCTCATTCCACCGAAAGCCCTTCCACCTTCTGCCAACCGCGCGGCAGCAGGTGGCCACGCGTGGCGCGCGAACCCAGGTAGGCGTCCAGCTCGCTGAACTTCAGGCCCATGGTGCGCTGGCCGCTGCGTACCTGCAGGGTCTGGCCGGGGCTGATCGCCACCACCGCCACTACCCGCTCAGTGGCCAGCTTGGCCTTGGGGATCTCGATGATCTTGTTGCCCTTGCCCTTGTCCAGTTCCGGCAAGTCACTGGCGGCGATCGCCAGCAGGTTGCCCGAACTGGTCACCGCCACGATGCGGTCGGTGTCCACGTTGGCCACCAGCGCCGGCTGCAGCACCGAAGAGCCCGATGCCAGGTTGAGCATCGCCTTGCCGGCCTTGTTGCGGCCGATCAGGTTCTCGAAGCGGGTCACGAAGCCATAGCCGTGGGTGGAGGCCAGCACGAAGCGGCCGTTCGGTTCGGCGCTGGCGAGGGTGACGAAGCTGGTGCCGGGCGCCGGCGAGAAGCGGCCGGTCAGCGGTTCACCGTTGCCACGTGCCGACGGCAGGGTGTGCACCGGCGTGGAGTACGCGCGGCCCTCGCTGTCCAGGAAGGCGACCTGCTGGGTGCTGCGTGCACGCACCGAAGCCAGCATGCTGTCGCCGTCGCGGTAATTCATCGAAGACGCATCCACGTCGTGGCCCTTGGCCGCACGGATCCAACCCTTCTCCGACAGCACCACGGTCATCGGCTCGCTGGGCACCAGCTCGGTTTCGTCGATGGCCTGGGCGGCCGTGCGCTGCACCAGCGGCGAACGACGGGCATCGCCGAACTTCTTCGCATCGGCGGTCAGTTCGTCCTTGATCAGCTTCTTCAGCTTGGCCTTGCTGTCCAGGATGCCGAGGATCTTGTCGCGTTCCTTGGCCAGCTCGTCCTGCTCGCCGCGGATCTTCATTTCTTCCAGGCGCGCCAGCTGCTTCAGCTTGGTTTCCAGGATGTACTCGGCCTGGTCGTCGGACAGGCCGAAGCGCGCGATCAGCGCGGCTTTCGGCTCGTCTTCGGTACGGATGATGTGGATCACCTCGTCCAGGTTGAGGAAGGCGACCAGCAGGCCTTCCAACAGGTGCAGGCGACGCTCCACCTTCTGCAGGCGATGCTGCAGGCGGCGGGTCACGGTGCTGCTGCGGAAGGCCAGCCACTCGCTCAGCAGGGTCTTGAGGTTCTTGACCTGCGGGCGCCCATCCAGGCCGATCACGTTGAGGTTGACCCGGTAGCTGCGTTCCATGTCCGTGGTGGCGAACAGGTGGCCCATCAGCTGGTCGGCGTCGACCCGGTTGGAGCGCGGCACCAGCACCACCCGCACCGGATTGGCATGGTCGGATTCATCGCGCACGTCCTCGATCCACGGCAGCTTCTTGGCGCGCATCTGCGCGGCGATCTGTTCGATCACCTTGGACGGCGAAACCTGGAAGGGCAGGGCGTTGACCACCACGTTGCCGTTTTCCTTGAGGAAGGTCGCGCGCGCACGCACGCTGCCATGGCCGGTTTCGTACATGTGCAGCAGGTCGGCGGCCGGGGTGATGATCTCCGCGTTGGACGGATAATCCGGACCCTTCACGTGTTCGCACAGGTCGCGCACGCTGGCATCGGGATCTTCCAGCAGGTGCAGCAGGGCGCTGACGATCTCGTTGAGGTTGTGCGGCGGCACGTCGGTGGCCATGCCCACGGCGATGCCGGTGGTGCCGTTGAGCAGCAGGTGCGGCAGCCGCGCCGGCATCCAGGTCGGCTCCTGCAGGGTGCCGTCGAAGTTCGGCGTCCAGTCGGTGGTGCCGTGGCCCAGTTCGCCCAGCAGCACTTCGGCGATCGGGGTCAGCTTGGATTCGGTGTAACGCATCGCCGCGAAGGATTTCGGGTCGTCGCTGGAACCGAAGTTGCCCTGGCCTTCGATCAGCGGATAGCGGTACGAAAACGGCTGCGCCATCAGCACCAGTGCTTCGTAGCAGGCACTGTCACCATGCGGGTGGTATTTACCGATGACGTCGCCGACGGTGCGGGCGGACTTCTTCGGCTTGGAAGCGGCGTTCAGTCCCAGCTCGCTCATCGCATAGATGATGCGGCGCTGCACCGGCTTGAGGCCGTCGCCGAGGAACGGCAGCGCACGGTCCAGCACGACATACATCGAGTAGTCGAGGTAGGCGCGCTCGGCATACTCGCGCAGCGGCAGTTGTTCGAAGCCGTGGAAGACGGGGCGGGCAAGATCGGTCATGCGGGGTTGTTACCTGTGTTCGGAGGCGGCGACGGCCGTCGCCCTCGCAATGCGTTGATTATCCGGATGCGGCCGGAGAAGCCAAGCCACGCGGCGGATCCAGTCCGCGCCCGGCGCGCGCCAGGTAGCGTCCCGGTGGTACCCCGAAGTGGCGGCGGAACACGGTGACGAAGGCGCTGGAGCTGCTGAAGCCCAGTGCGTGGGCGATATCGGACACCGCGCGGCCTTCGCTGAGCTGGCGCAGCGCCTCGGCCAACCGCGCCTGCTGGCGCCAGTGGGCGAAGCTGAGCGTGGTCTCCTCGCGGAAATGGCGGGTCAGCGAACGGGTCGACAGGCCCGCCCACGCCGCCCACTGCGCCAGGCTGCGGTCATCGGCCGGTTCGGCCAGCAGCTGCGAGGCGATCTTCAGCAGGCGCCGGTCGCGCGGCATCGGCAGGTGCATGCGCTGGCGCGGGGCGGCGCGGATTTCGTCCAGCAGCACCTCGATCAGGTGCTGCTGGCGGGCGCTGGCCGCATCGGCGATCGGCCAGTCGCAGACCCGCAGCGCCACGGCCTGCAGCAACGGAGAAATGCCGATCACGCAGGGGTCGGCGGGCAGGTCATGGCACAGCGCCGGCGCCAGCACCATGCCCCAGCCGCGCAGCGGCCCATCGATGGCCACCGTATGCGGTTCGGCGGCGGGCATCCAGCCGGCCGATCCGGGCGCCAGCGACCAGGTACCGTGGCGGGTGCGGGTGGTCAGCAGGCCGCTTTCCACGCAGATCAGCTGGGCACGGCCGTGGGTATGCCAGTCCACCTCGTTGGCCAGCCCGGTCGGGCTGTCGATGCGGAAGCCCACCACCGGCAGCCCGTCCTCGCGTTCGAACCACTCCAACGCGCTGTCACGCAGCAGCTGTCTGGCGGCTTCGGTATCCGGACCTTGGCGCACATGGGCCGGCGGCATTGGCTGGAAACTGTCATTCATTGGCTGGATTGTACTACCCGGCCACTTCGTACGCCCGTTAAGGTAGCCACCTTCGCGATCACGCCCATTGCTGCAACACAGCATTCATTGCCAGATCGAAATATTTCTATTGAGAAATATATTTTTTGGAAGAGAATGCTACCCCATGATCTGCCCTTCCGACTCTCCCCCCAGCTTCGGGCTGCTGCTGCGCCAAGTGCGCGACGGCCTGGTCCGCCAGCTCGATGCCTCGATGGCCGAAGAAGACCTCGGCCTCAACTTCACCCATTACATCGGCCTGAAAGTGCTTGCGCGGATGGCGCCGTGCACCGCCAACGAACTGGCCAGGGCGATCGACCAGGTGCCCAGCGCGGTGACCCGCCTGCTGGACAAGCTGGAAGCGCTGGGCTGTGTTCGCCGCGAAGCCCATGCGCAGGACCGGCGCGCGCTGCAGATCGTACTGACCGAAGAAGGCCGCGCGCTGTGGCTGCGGCTGCAGAAACGTGGCGAGGACGTGATCGATTACGCCTCCCGTGAGCTCAGCGCCGACGAACGCGCGCAGCTGCTCTCCCTGTTGACCCGAATCCGCGACTCCCTGGCGACTCCATGACTCCCATCACTCTCTCTACTCCATGGCGGCACGGCCGGCCGTTGCTGCTTGCCGGCCTGGCGCTGGCCCTGGCCGCGTGCGCCAGCAGCCGTGGCCTGCAGCCGCAGGGCGCGCTGCGCGACGTCGATTCCCTGCACAGCGAGCGCACGCTGGCCGATGCCACGCTGGGTGCGGCTGGTTTCCCCGCCCGCGACTGGTGGACCGCGCTGGGCGACCCGCAGCTCGATGCGCTGATCAGCGAAGGCCTGGCCAGCCACCCCAGCCTGGAAGCGGCCGACGCACGCCTGCGCCAGGCCCGTTCGCAGGTCGGTGGTGCGCGTGCGGATCAGCTGCCGAACCTGTCCGTATCCGGTGGCTACACCGGGCTGCGCCTGCCCGAGTCGATGCTCGGCGATGAGGCCGGTGGCCATTACGCCGGCAGTGGGCAGGTCGCGTTCAATTTCAGCTATGGCGTGGACCTGTGGGGCGGCAAGCGTGCGACCTGGGAAGCGGCGGTGGACAGCGCCCACGCGGCGGCCATCGATGCGCAGGCCGCCCGACTGAACCTGTCGGCCAACATCACCCAGGCGTATGCCGGGCTGGCCTATGCCTGGCAGCTGCACGACGTGGCAACCGAAGAACTGGCGCGTTCGCAGAAGGCGTTGCAGCTGACCGGCCAGCGCCGCGCGGCCGGCATCGACAGCGACTTGCAGGTGCGCCAGGCCGAGGCACGCGTGCC
Source organism: Stenotrophomonas sp. SORGH_AS_0321 (assembly GCF_031453215.1). Lineage (NCBI taxonomy): Bacteria > Pseudomonadati > Pseudomonadota > Gammaproteobacteria > Lysobacterales > Lysobacteraceae > Stenotrophomonas > Stenotrophomonas sp. SORGH_AS_0321. Next base: position 2,772,946 of record NZ_JAVIZG010000001.1, on the reverse strand, counting down.
GGCGGCGCAGCAGCAGCTGCAGGCCGCCCAGCAGCAGATCGACGAGAGCCGCACGGCACTGGCCGCGCTGGTCGGGCAGGGCCCGGATCGTGGGCTGCAGATCGAACGGCCGCGCCATCTCGATCCGCTGGCCCTGCAGTTGCCCGGCGTGTTGCCCAGCGCGCTGCTGGGCCGTCGTCCGGACATCGTGGCCGCGCGCTGGCGGGTGGAAGCGGCCGGCAGGCAGATCGATGCCGCCAAGGCGAAGTTCTATCCCAGCCTGAATCTCACCGCGCTGGCCGGGGTGGTCGCCCCGAACGTGGGTGACCTGCTGCAGAGCAGCTCCACCTTCGCCTACATCGGCCCCGCGCTGAGCCTGCCGATATTCGATGGCGGTCGCCTGCGCGCCGGCCTGGACAGCAAGGACGCCGACTATGACCTGGCCGTGGCCGGCTACAACCAGCGGCTGCTGGATGCACTGCACGAGGTGGCCGACCAGGTCAACGCCGTGCGCTCGCTGCAGCAGCAGGCGCAGTCGCAGCAGCAGGCGGTGGACACCGCGCGCGCCGCGCATGGACTGGCCGAACAGCGCTACCGCGCCGGCATCGGCGGCTACCTCGATGTGCTGACCGCGCAGTCCACCTTGCTGCAGGCGCAGCAGCGGTTGGCCGGGCTGCAGTCGCAGCAGGTGCTGTCCTCTATCCGCCTGAGCCAGGCGCTGGGCGGGGGCTTCGATCCCACCACCGATGACAGCCGCCGCGCCGCCTCCCTTTCCGATTCCTCGCATTCCTGAAGAAGCCTCTCATGAGCCAGACTCCCTCATCCGCGGCGCCCGCCGCTCCCAGCCGTCGCGGCAAGCTGCTGCGCGGACTGCTTGTCATCGTGCTGCTGCTGATTGCTGCCGCCGCGCTGTGGTACTTCATGTTCGGCCGCTGGTTCGAAGAAACCGACGATGCCTACGTCGGCGGCAACCAGGTGCAGATCACCTCCATGATCACCGGTACGGTGGTCGGCATCGCGGCCGACGATGGCATGCGCGTGGAGCGCGGCCAGGTGCTGGTGCAGCTGGATCCGTCCGATACCGAAGTCGCCCTGCAGCAGGCCGAAGCCAAGCTGGCCGGTACCGTGCGCCAGGTGCGCGGTCTGTACCGCAGCGTGGAAGGTGCGCAGGCTGAACTCAACGCCCGCCAGGTCACCCTGAAGCGCGCCCGCGATGACTTCGCACGCCGCAAGGACCTGGCCGCCACCGGCGCCATTTCCAATGAAGAGCTGGCGCATGCCCGCGATGAACTGGCCGCTGCCGAAGCGGCCGTAGCCGGTTCGCGCGAGACCTTCGAGCGCAGCCGTGCGCTGGTGGATGACACCGTGATCGCCACCCAGCCGGACGTGCAGTCCGCCGCAGCGCAGCTGCGCCAGGCGTGGCTGAACAATGCGCGTGCCGGCATCGTTTCGCCGGTCAGCGGCTACGTTGCGCGTCGTTCGGTGCAGGTGGGCCAGCGCGTGCAGCCGGGCAATGCGCTGATGGCCGTGGTGCCGACCGAGCAGATGTGGGTGGAAGCCAACTTCAAGGAAACCCAGCTGCGGCACATGCGCCTGGGCCAGGAAGTGGAGCTGCGTTCGGACCTGTACGGCGGCGATGTGCGCTACACCGGCCACCTGACCAGCCTGGGCATGGGCACCGGTTCGGCGTTCTCGCTGCTGCCGGCGCAGAACGCCAGCGGCAACTGGATCAAGATCGTGCAGCGCGTGCCGGTGCGCATTGCCATCGATGCCAAGCAGCTGGCCGAACACCCGCTGCGCATCGGCCTGTCGATGAAGGCCGAAGTGAGCCTGCGTGACCAGAAGGGCGAGGTGCTGCCCAGCCAGGCCGCCACCGGTTCGGTGTTCGACACCGACGTGTACGCCAAGCAGATGCACGATGCCGATGATGCGATCCACGCCATCATCCAGGGCAACCTGCCGCAGCGCGCCGGCGCTGCCGCCGCGGCCGGCCCGAAGGCGACCGCCGCGGTGGGCCAGCAGCCGACCACGCCGCCCCACGTATCCAAGGCAGGCTGAGTTTCCATGTCTTCCCAAGCCCCTGCCGTGCCCGGTACGCCGGGCCCGCCGGCCGCCCCGGCCGCCGGTTTCCTGCCGCCCAACGTCGCCCTGTGCACCGCGGGCCTGGCGATGGCCTCGTTCATGCAGGTGCTGGACACCACCATCGCCAATGTGTCCCTGCCGACCATCGCCGGCAACCTGGGGGCCAGTTCGCAGCAGGCCACCTGGGTGATCACCTCGTTCGCGGTCAGCACCGCGATCGCGCTGCCGCTGACCGGTTGGCTCAGCCGCCGGGTCGGCGAGACCAAGCTGTTCGTGTGGGCCACGCTGGCCTTCACCATTGCCTCGCTGCTGTGTGGGCTGGCCCAGAGCATGGGCATGCTGGTGGTATCGCGCGCACTGCAGGGCTTCGTTGCCGGCCCGATGTATCCCATCACCCAGTCGCTGCTGGTGTCGATCTACCCGCGTGAGAAACGTGGGCAGGCGCTGGCGTTGCTGGCGATGATCACCGTGGTGGCACCGATCTGCGGGCCGATCCTGGGTGGCTGGATCACCGACAACTACAGTTGGGAATGGATCTTCCTGATCAACGTGCCGCTGGGCATCTTCGCCGCGCTGGTGGTGGGCAACCAGATGAAGGGCCGCCCGGAGCAGATCGAAAAGCCGAAGATGGATTACGTCGGTCTGGTCACCTTGGTGATCGGCGTCGGTGCGCTGCAGCTGGTGCTCGACCTGGGCAACGACGAAGACTGGTTCAGTTCGCCGACGATCGTCGCGCTGTCCTGCGTTTCGGTGGTTGCCCTGGCGGTGTTCCTGATCTGGGAACTGACCGACAAGGATCCCATCGTCGACCTGCGCCTGTTCCGTCATCGCAACTTCCGGGCCGGCACGATGGCGATGGTGGTGGCCTATGCGGCGTTCTTCAGCGTGTCGCTGCTGATCCCGCAATGGCTGCAGCGTGACATGGGCTACACGGCCATCTGGGCCGGCCTGGCCACCGCGCCGATCGGCATCCTGCCGGTGATCATGACTCCGTTCGTGGGCAAGTACGCATCGCGCTTCGACATGCGCATGCTGGCCTCGGTGGCGTTCGTGTTCCTGTCCTTCACCAGCTTCCTGCGTTCCGGATTCAACCTGCAGGTGGACTTCCAGCACGTGGCCGGGGTGCAGCTGCTGATGGGCGTGGGCGTGGCGCTGTTCTTCATGCCGGTGCTGCAGATCCTGCTGTCCGACCTGGATGGGCGCGAGATCGCCGCCGGCTCCGGCCTGGCCACGTTCCTGCGCACGCTGGGCGGCAGCTTCGCGGCGTCGTTGACCACCTGGCTGTGGTCACGGCGCACCCAGGTGCACCATGCCGACATCACCGAACACATATCGGTGTACCAGCCGGGCATCCAGGAGCAGGTGACCGCGATGGGGCAGGGCGACCTGCAGCACGGCGCGGCAGCGCTCAATACGATGATCAACCATCAGGCATCGCAGATGGGGTTCAACGATATCTTCTTCCTGCTGGGCTGGATCTTCCTGGCCATCATCGCGTTCCTGTGGCTGGCCAAGCCGCCCTTCGGCGCGGGTGCGGGCAGTGCGGCGGCAGCGGGCGGGCACTGATCGCAGGCGCGGACATTACGGTAGCGCCGGGCCATGCCCGGCGAGCACAGCGGTAAACGAGCGACGGTCCATGCTGAAGATTGACGGCCAGCGGCCGTCGCTACGCAAACGCCGGACATGAAAAAACCCGCTTTCGCGGGTTTGATCATTTTCCGAGTCGTGGTGCCCAGGAGAGGACTCGAACCTCCACGAAGTTGCCCCCGCTAGCACCTGAAGCTAGTGCGTCTACCAATTCCGCCACCTGGGCGACTCAGGAGGAGAATTATGGGGAACGAATTAATTTGTGTCAACAACATTTATGCATTCCGATGACGCCGCCGCATCAGTCATCCACTGCGTGCCCGCCCAAGTGCAGCAGCAGGCTCTGCATGGAACGCGACAGCCCGTTCCAGCGGATGAAGCACAGGCTCAGCTGGCGGCGCGCCCAGGCATCTTCCAACGCGATGGCGTGGAAGCCGTAACGGCGCCGATGCTGCCGGCAGATCGAGCGCGGCACGATGCCGATGCCGATCCCATGGCCGACCATCTCGCACACGCCTTCGAAGGTCTTCATGCGGATGCGCGGTGACAGGCTGCGGCCGAGCGCACGCGCGTTGTCTTCGATATGTTCCTGCAGCGCATTGCCATCGGCGAGGGCGACGAAGGTTTCGCCCAGCACCTCGGCGAACCGGGTCGAAGGGCTGGCCGCGAGACGATGGTGGGGCGGCACGATCAGCAGCAGCGGGTCATCGGCCACCGGCTGCAGTTGCAGCGGGGTGCTGTCCACCGCATCGGAAGTGATGCCGGCCTCGGCCTGCCCGCCGCGCACCGCGCGCACGATCTCCTTGCTGGTGCGTTCCTTCAGGTCCACGTGCAGGCGCGGCCGCGTCGCCATCCACGGGGCAAGGCGGCCGGGCAGGAAGGTGGTGAGTGCGCCGGTGTTGGCATACAGGTGCAGGGTGCCACGCGCGCCGCTGGCGAACTCCTGCAGTTCCTCGCGCAGCAACGACTGCTGGCGCAGCATCAGGCGTGCGTGGTGGGCAAGGGCCTCGCCGGCCTCGGTGGTGGTGACCCCGCGCGGGTGGCGGGTCAGCAGGGCGATCCCCGCTTCGGCCTCCATCGTGCGCAGTCGTTCGCTGGTGGAGGCCAGGGCGAGGTGCGCGCGTGCGGCCCCGGCGGTGATGCTGCCGGCTTCAACCACCGCCAGGAACAGGCGCAGGTCGGCCAGGTCCATTCGCATATCTGCTGCTCCCTGCCTTCGGCCCAGCCGAAGGCGCGTTGATCCAGGCCGCATTGTGCCGCAGGCCGGTGACGGGTCCTAATGGCGCAATGAACGATTCGCTGTACTTCTATTTCCTGCTGGTGGTGGTGTTCGTGTTGGCCGGCGTGGTCAAGGGCGTGACCGGCATGGGCCTGCCCACGGTCGCGATGGGCCTGCTGGGCAGCGCGCTGTCACCGGTGGCCGCCGCCTCGATGCTGTTCGTGCCGACGCTGGTCACCAATGCGTGGCAGATCCTGGCCGGGCCGTCGATCGGGCGCATCGTGCGCCGGCTGTGGCCGATGATGCTGGGCGTGGTGGTCGCCACCGTGGCCGGCGCGGCGCTGCTGGTGCGGGTGCAGGCGCACTGGTCCGGCCTGGCACTGGGCGTGGCGCTGATCGTGTACGCGGTGTACTCGGCCTTCGCGCCGGCGTTCCGCGTGCCAGTGCGCAAGGAGCGCTGGCTGTCGCCGCTGGTGGGCGCGGTATCCGGTGTGGTCACCGGTGCCACCGGGGTGTTCGTGATGCCGGCCGTGCCGTACCTGCAGTCGCTCGGGCTGGATCGCGATGAGCTGGTGCAGGCGCTGGGCCTGGCGTTCACGGTATCGACGATCTCGCTGACCACCGGTCTGCTGGTGCACGGCGCGTTCGGTGTGCAGCAGTTGGGGCTGAGTGCACTGGCGATCGTGCCGGCGCTGGCGGGGATGTGGCTGGGTCAGAAGATCCGCGGGAGGATCAGCGCGCGCGCGTTCCGGCTGTGTTTCCTCGGCTTCCTGCTGTTGCTCGGAATCGAGCTGGTGGTGCGTCCGTGGATCGGATGAGCAGGCAAAAAAAAAGGTTCTTCTCCCATCTGAGGGGAGAAGGCGCACGGCCGACCAGCTAGATTTGTAGTTGTCGAGACAACAAACCGAGGCCGGCCGTGGCCAAGCTGGATTGTATGCCGTTGCTGGGAGGCTGGGCGGGGTATCGCCTGGATGGGTGGCGCCGCGAGGCACGTGGCGCAGCCACGTGGCTGGTGCTTTCGCTGGTGCCCGATTCACGCCGCCGCCGACGCTGCAGCGGATGCGACAAGTGGGTCGTGGCCGTCCACGACCAGACGCTCCGGCGGGTTCGTGACCTGCCTGTGTTCGATGCGCCGGTCGAGTTGGAGATCCAGCGACAGCGACTGGCCTGTCCTCGCTGCGGGCCAAAGCTGGAGCATCTGGATTGGTTGGAGCGGCATGCCCGGGTAACGCAACGGCTTGCGCAGAGCGTGGCACGCATGTGTGCCACGACCTCGATCCATGCCACCGCAAAGTGGCATGGCTTGGACTGGAAGACGGTCAAGGCACTTGATTTCAGGCATCTGGTGCAGACGCTGGGGCCGGTGGACCTATCGGACGTAAGAGTGATCGCGATGGACGAGTTTGCGATCCAGAAGGGCCATCGCTACGCCACCGTGGTGGTCGAGCCATCACGCAAGCGCGTGCTTTGGGTCGGTCGAGGACGCAGTCGCGCTGACGTGCGCCCCTTCTTCGAGTTACTCGGAAGGGACGGCTGCGAACGCATCCAAGCGGTCGCCATGGACATGAATTCGGCATTCGACCTGGAAGTGAAAGCCCAATGCCCCAACGCCGAGGTGGTCTACGACCTCTTCCATGTCGTGGCCAAGTACGGGCGCGAAGTCATTGATCGGGTGCGGGTTGACGAGGCCAATCGCCTACGCACCGACAAGCCCGCGCGACGGGTGGTGAAGACCTCGCGCTGGCTCCTGCTGCGCAATAGGCAAAACGTCCCAGCCGAGCAGCGCGTCCAACTCGAGGAGCTGCTGGCCGCCAACAAAGCCCTGCTGACCACGTATCTGCTCAAAGACGACCTGAAGCAGCTGTGGCGCTACCGAAGCCAGAGCTGGGCGGAGAAGGCCTGGCGGTCATGGAAGCATCGCGCCCTGCGAAGCGGGCTGGAGCCGCTGCGCATCTTTGTCCGCCGTCTGCAACCATATCTCCCGGGCATCCTGGCCCACTGCCGATGGCCGCTCGGGACGAACCTGGTGGAAGGCATCAATAACAAGATCAAGGTCATCAAGCGCGTCGCCTACGGATACCGAGACGACGCGTATTTCTTCCTGAAGATCCGGGCGGCCTTCCCCGGAGTTGGGTGAAGAACCAAAAAAAACCCCGCATCAGCGGGGTTTTTTTTATCGATGGTGCCCAGGAGAGGACTCGAACCTCCACGAAGTTGCCCCCGCTAGCACCTGAAGCTAGTGCGTCTACCAATTCCGCCACCTGGGCATCGAGGGAGCGAATTATGCAGAGGGGTGAAGAGGCTGTCAACCGTGTTTTTCAAGCGCTTTATCGCGCCCAACAAACAACCCCCGCTTGCGCGAGGGTTGTTTGTTTTGGTGCCCAGAAGAGGACTCGAACCTCCACGAAGTTGCCCCCGCTAGCACCTGAAGCTAGTGCGTCTACCAATTCCGCCATCTGGGCTTGCAGAGCGGGCGATTTTGAAGATGCGGGAGGCGCTTGTCAACGATTTTCGAAAAATCGTGGTCTCCATTCATTTACGCCGGGCCATGACCCGTTCTGCACGCCCGCAACGGCTACCATGGAGGGCGATGAACACCAAAAAACCAAGCAAGGGCGGGAAGAGCTCCCGCACGTCGCCGCCCCAGGGCGCCCCCACCGGATCGCCGAAGGGTCCGAAGGGTCCGAAGAAGAAGAGCCTGCCGCCGTGGATGCCGGAAAGCCTGACCGGTGGAAACGCCGGTGCGGCGTCCGCACCGCGTGGCGCAGGCCGCCGCGGCCCGGCCCCGTCCGGACCACGCGGTCGCCGTCCGCTGCCGCCGATGGGCGCGCCGGTGGATGACCCGCATGCCGCCCGCGAAGCGGAAAAATACGAACAGCCCATCGCCAGCCGCGAGGCCATCCTGGCCCTGCTTGAACGCTGCGAAGGCCCGCAGACCGCCGAGGAAGTCGGTGCCCGCCTGGGCCTGACCGCACCGGATCGCGCCGAAGCGCTGTCGCGCCGACTGGGCGCGATGGTCCGCGATGGCCAACTGGTGCAGAACCGCCGCGGTGGCTTCGCTCCGATCCAGGCGCTGAACCTGGTGACCGGCGTGGTGATCGCCAATCCGGAAGGCTTCGGCTTCCTGCGCCCGGTGGAAGGGGGCGACGACCTGTTCCTGCCACCGTATGAAATGCGCAAGGTCATGCACGGTGACAAGGTGCTGGCCAACGTGACCGGCATCGACCACCGCGGCCGCCGCGAGGGCAGCATCGCCCGCGTGCTGGAGCGCGGCATGACCCGCCTGATCGGCCGCTTCAGCGTCGAGATGGGCATCAATTACGTGGTGCCCGATGACAAGCGCATCCAGCGCAACGTGCAGGTACCGCCGGACCACACCGGCGGCGCGCGCGATGGCCAGCTGGTGGTGTGCGAACTGACCCAGGCCCCGGACAGCCGCCGTCCGCCGATCGGCCGCATCATCGCGGTGCTCGGTGACAAGCTGACCGCTTCGCTGGTGGTGGAGACCGCCATCCACGGCCATGAACTGCCGTTCGAATTCCCCCAGGAGGTGCTGGACGAAGCCGCCTCGGTGCCGCTGGTGGTCGAACCGGCGATGATCGGCAACCGCGTGGACCTGCGCAGCACGCCGCTGGTCACCATCGATGGCGAGGATGCCAAGGACTTCGACGACGCGGTCTACTGCGAACCCAATGCCAACGGCTTCCGGCTGGTGGTGGCGATCGCCGATGTGTCCAACTACGTGCGCCCCGGTACCCCGCTGGATGACGAAGCGCAGAAGCGCGCCACCTCGGTGTACTTCCCGGGCTTCGTGGTGCCGATGCTGCCGGAAACCCTGTCCAACGGCATCTGCTCGCTGATGCCGAAGGTCGACCGCATGTGCTTTGTCTGCGACATGCAGGTGGACCGCGACGGCCAGGTCAGCAGCTCGAAATTCTACGAAGCGGTGATGAACTCGCACGCACGGCTGACCTACACCCAGGTGTGGCAGGCGGTGGGCGAGGACGATGCCGGCGCCAAGGCGGCGATCGGTCCGCTGCTGCCGCAGGTGGAACGCCTGTACCAGCTGTACCACGTGCTGGCCAAGGCGCGCAGCAAGCGCGGTGCGATCGAGTTCGAATCCAGCGAAGTGCGCTTCGTGCTGGACAACACCGGCGAGGTCACCCAGGCCGGCATGCTGGTGCGCAACGACGCGCACAAGCTGATCGAAGAATGCATGATCGCTGCCAACGTGGAGGCGGCGCGTTACCTGCTCGGCCACGGCGTGCCGGCACCGTATCGCGTGCATGAAAAGCCGCCGGAGACCAAGTTCGCCGACCTGCTGGAGTTCCTCAAGGAGTTCAAGCTGAGCCTGCCGCCGTGGTCGAAGGTGGTGCCGGGCGACTACACCAAGCTGCTGAAGAAGATCCGCGACCGCCCCGATGCCGCCCTGCTGGAGTCGGTGCTGCTGCGCAGCCAGAGCCTGGCGGTGTACAGCCCGGACAACAATGGTCACTTCGGCCTGGCGCTGGAGGCGTACGCGCACTTCACTTCGCCGATCCGCCGCTACCCCGATCTGCTGGTGCACCGTGCGATCAAGCACGCGCTGACCGGTGCACGCGTGGAGAAATACATCTACACCGCGCGCGAAATGGCGGCGCTGGCCCTGCAGTGTTCCGAGCGCGAGCGTCGGGCCGACGAGGCCGAGCGCGAAGTGGACGAGCGTTACCGCGCTGCCTGGATGGAAAAGCACGTCGGCGGCCAGTTCGAAGGCGTGATCAGCGGCGTCACCAGCTTCGGGCTGTTCGTCGAATTGACCGATTCCAAGGTGCAGGGCCTGGTCCACGTCACCCAGCTGCCGCATGACTATTACAAGTTCGATGCAGTGCGTAAGACCCTCGGTGGTGAGCGTCGTGGCACCAGCTACCGGTTGGGTGACAGCGTGCGCGTGCTGGTGCTGAAGGCCAGCATGGAAGAGCGCAAGATCGACTTCCGTTTGGTCGAGCACAAGGGCGAGGAAGAAGAAGCGCCGCGCCCGGCGCCGTTGCCCGAACACGGCAAGCCGGCCAAGCGCACCAAGAAGAAGTACTGAGACATCGCGGGTAGCGCCGAGCCCTGCTCGGCGTCCGCTGCAAAGGGAGGCGAACACCATGCAGGGCCAACCCGAACACAGCGGCGGTTGCCAGTGCGGCGCCGTCCGCTTCGAAGTCCGCGGTGAGCTGAAGGACAGCTCGATCTGCCACTGCCGGATGTGCCAGAAGGCCTTCGGTGCCTACTACGCGCCGCTGGTGTCCGTGCGCGGTGCACAGTTCAGCTGGACCCGTGGCCAACCCCGCCATTTCCAGTCCTCCAACCTGGTGCGACGCGGCTTCTGCAGCGAGTGCGGTACGCCGCTTACCTATGAAGCGCCGGACGGAATGGCCATCGCGGCCGGGGCCTTCGACCAGCCTGCGCGGTTGCCGCCGGTGCGCCAGTACGGAATGGAAGCGCGGCTGCCGTTCATCGATGCGCTGGGGGGCTTGCCGTCCTCGCGCACCGAGCAGGACGTGGAGGCGCTGGAGTTCCTGGCGGGGCTGGTATCCCACCAGCATCCGGACCACGACACCCCGCACTGGCCGCCGCAGAGTCGTTGAGCGGTGGCGGCGGGATCCGCTGACGGGGTCAGCTGACGGGGTCAGAGTCCTTTTCGGACGGAAAGGCGTCTGCCCCCATCCTGACCCCGCCCGGCAGATGCTCTACCATACCCACCCCCCTTACCGGTCACGCCGAGCATGAGCAGCAAGAGCAGCCAGTGGATTGTCGGCGTCAACGCCGTCGCTTCCTCCATCGAAAACGATGCCGAGAACGTCCGCGAGGTGCTGGTCGAGGCGGGCGCGAAGAACCCGCGGCTGACCGAGATTGAGGAAAACGCCCGCCGCAAGGGCATCGACGTGCGCAAGGTGAACAGCCAGGCGCTGGACGGTGTCGGCGGTTCGGTACGCCACCAGGGCGTTGCCGCGCGTTATGCCGCGGCGCGCACCTACAGCGAAAACGAGCTGGAGGCGCTGGTGGAAGCCGCCGAAGGCAAGGCGCTGCTGCTGGTGCTGGATGAAGTGCAGGATCCGCACAACCTCGGCGCCTGCCTGCGCAGCGCGGCTGCCGCCGGTGCCACGGCGGTGATCATCCCCAAGGACAAGTCGGCCACGGTGAATGCCACGGTGCGCAAGACCTCGGCCGGCGCCGCCGACCGCATCCCGGTGGTCGCGGTGACCAATCTGTCGCGCTGCCTGAAGGACCTGCAGAAGCAGGGTGTATGGATCTACGGCTTGGCCGGTGAAGCCACCGCGTCGCTGTACGACCTTGACCTGAAAGGCAACATCGCGCTGGTGCTGGGCGGTGAGGCCGACGGCCTGCGCCGGCTGACCCGCGAAAACTGCGATGGCCTGGTCAAGATTCCGATGCCGGGCGAGATTGAAAGCCTGAACGTGTCGGTCGCCACCGGCGTCAGCCTGTTCGAGGTCGTGCGCCAGCGCGGCTGAGCCGGTGCAACGGCGTGACGACCAACGGTCGTCACCCACCACGGCGAAAAGCCTGACGGCCAGCGGCCGTCACTACCGGCGGCAGTAGCGTAGCGCCGAAGGCAGCGGCAGGAGCCGCCGCCCTTGGTAGCGCCGAGCCACGCTCGGCGAGCGCAGCGGTGAGGCAGCAACGGCGTGACGACCGACGGTCGTCACCCACCACGGCGAAAAGCCTGACGGCCAGCGGCCGTCACTACCGGCGGCAGGAGGACGGCCAGCGGCCGTCGCTACTGCGCTGCGCTGCCGCCCAGTGCTTTGAACAACGTGACGTCATTGGCCAACTGGGTCTGCCGCACGCGCGCCAGCGACAGTTCGGCCTGGCGCCGGGTCTGCTGCGCCAGCAGCCAGTCACGCAGGTCGGTCGCACCAACCCGGTAGCGCACTTCTTCGGCCCGCTCCACCGCCACGGCCTCGTTGAACGAGGCCTGTGAGGCGGCCACCTGGATGGCCAGCTGGTCACGCGCGGACAGCGCGTTGTCCACTTCGGAAAGCGCGGTATACAGCGTCTTGCGGAACGTGGTGGCGGCGATCTGGTAGTCGGTACCGGCCACGTCCGTGTCCAGCTGCGCACGCTGCAGGTTGAGGAAGGGCAGCGCCAGCCCGGCGCCCAGCGTGGCCACCGGATTGCGCAGCACATCGCCCAGGCTCGGGCCGCTGGTAATGATGCCGCCGTTCAAGCTCAGCGTCGGGTAGTAACTGGTCGCGGTCACGTGGATCTGCTTGAGGCTGTTGCGCAGCCGCAGTTCGGCCGCGCGCAGGTCCGGCCGGCGCGCCAGCAGCTCGGCCGGCAGGCCCGCCTGCAGGGCCGGGCTGGTGGCGCCGGCCAGGCTCTGCGGTTCTTCCGCCTGCGGCCAGGGTTGGCCGTCCAGCAGCACGGTCAGCGCGTTGCGTGCCTCCACCCGCTGCTGTTCCAGCGCCGATTGCGCGGCGCGCTGCGCTTCCAGGCTCTGCCGCGCCTGGCGTACTTCCATGCCCGCTGCGGCACCGGCGTCCAGCCGTGCCTGCACCAGCTCAAGGGTTCGCTGCAGCCGCGCCAGGTCTTCAGCCCCGGCGGCGATGGACTGATTGAGGTAGGCCAGGTTCCAGTAGTAGTCCACCGCATCGCCGATGGCGATCAGCGCGGTGTTCTGCCGGTCCTCCTCCGTGGCCTGCGCCGACCACACCGCGATGTCACGCTGGGTGCGCAGCTTGCCCCACAGGTCCACTTCCCACTGCAGCGAAACACCGGTGGCGTAGTCGCCGGTGCGCTGCCAGTCCGCGCTGCGGTCGATCGGCCGCGCGGTGCTGGTGCTGATGCCGCTCAGGGAAGGATCCGGAAACAGCGCAGTGCGCGCCAGGCCAGCCTGCAGGCGGGCCCGTTGCACGTTCAGCCCGGCCACGGCCAGGTCGTTGTTGACCTCCAGCACGCGGCTGACCAGCCGGTCCAGCCCGGCATCGCCGAAACCGGTCCACCAGGCATCGGCGCGCACATCGGCACGGGGCTGGTCCAGCCCGCTTACCGGGGCCGCATCGGCCGTGCCTAGGGGGGTGCTGTGGGTGCCATAGCTGGCGGGAACCGCAGCGGCCCGCACCGGATAACGCCCCGCCGAAGCGCAGCCAGCCAGCGAGGCAAGCAGGGCAGTGGCCAACAGCAGGCGCGACGGCGCCGGATAAAAACAGGTCATGGGCAGTCTCATTCGCGGGCCAGCGCATCGACCGGATCCAGCTGCGCGGCACTGCGCGCGGGCAGGAAGCCGAAGGCCACGCCGATCAGGGTGGAACAGGCAAAGGCAGCAATGATGGAAGCGGTCGAGAACACCATCTGGAAATCGCTGGACAACCGTCCGAAGGCCCAGCCCAGGGCCAGCGCCAGGCTGACGCCGATCAGGCCGCCCAGCAGGCAGACCAGCACCGCTTCGATCAGGAACTGCTGGCGGATGTCGCTCTGGCGCGCGCCCACGGCCATGCGCACGCCGATCTCGCGGGTGCGCTCGGTCACCGATACCAACATGATGTTCATCACTCCGATGCCGCCGACCAGCAGCGCGATGGCGGCGATGGCGCCGATCAGCAGGGTCATCGTGCGGGTGGTCTGCTCGATGGTCTCGCGGATTTCCGCGCTGTTGCTCAGGAAGAAATCCTCGGTGCCGTGGCGCAGCGTCAGCACATTGGTGATTGCCGCCTGGGCGGCGTCCATCGGCGTATCGTCCTTCACCCGCACGGTGATGCTGGACACATGGTTCTGGCCCAGCATGCGTGACATCGCCGTGGTGTGCGGCACCCACACACTCAGGCTGGTGCTGCCACCGAAGCCGAAACTCTGCCGCTTGGCGACGCCGACCACGCGCGCCGGCACGTTGCCGAGCAGGATCACCTGGCCGATCGGATCGCTGTCCGGGAAGAACTGCGTTTTGGTGTTCTCGTCGATCACCGCGACCTGCGCCAGTGACTTCACTGCCTCGCTGTCGAAGAAGCTGCCGTTGACCAGGCTCACGCCCTTGACCCGGAAGAACTGCTCGCCGACCCCGCTTACCGATGCGGTGGCAGACAGGTTGCGGTAGCGCGCGGTCACCGACGTGGACACGCTCGGCGTGGCGCTGTCCACGTAGCTCTGGCCGGCCAGGGCATCGGCATCGCTGGCCTTCAGCGTCTGCACCCGTGCCGAGCGCATGTCACCGAAGCCACGCCCCGGATAGACATCGATGGTGTTGGTGCCCAGCGAGCTGATGTTCTGCAGGATCTGCTGCTGCGAGCCGTTGCCCAGTGCCACCACCGACACCACCGAGGCGATGCCGATGATGATGCCGAGCATGGTCAGGAAGGTGCGCAGGCGATGCGCGTTCATCGCCAGCAGGGCCATCCTGAACGCTTCGGTGAAGCGGTCGCGGGCGGCCCGCCAGCTGTTGCCCTTGCCGGCATCGATGCTCGGCGCGCGCTGCGCACGGTAGGCCGGCGCGTTCTGGTTGATGCGGTCGGCGATGATCTCGCCGTCGCGGATTTCGATGATGCGCTGGGCATGCTCGGCCACGCTCATGTCGTGGGTCACGATGATGATGGTGTGGCCTTCGGCATGCAGCTCGCCCAAGATGCCCATCACCTCTTCGCCGGAGCGCGTATCCAGCGCACCGGTGGGTTCATCGGCCAGGATCACCTCGCCGCCGTTCATCAGCGCGCGCGCGATGGATACGCGTTGCTGCTGGCCACCGGACAGCTGCCCCGGCTTGTGCTGCATGCGATCGCCCAGCCCCAGCCGCTGCAGCAGCTGCACGGCGCGTGCGCTGCGTTGTTCGCTCGGATTGCCGGCATAGATGGCCGGCACTTCCACGTTGCCGCGGGCATCCAGGTCGCCCAGCAGGTGATAGCGCTGGAAGATGAAGCCGAAATGCTCGCGACGCAGTTCCGCCAGTTCATCCGGGTCCATGCGGCCGGTCTCGCGGCCGGCCACCTGGTAGCTGCCGCGGGTAGGGCGGTCCAGGCAGCCCAGGATGTTCATCAGGGTTGATTTGCCGGAACCGGACTGGCCGACGATGGCGACCATCTCACCGGCATGGATGTCCAGGTTGACGTCGCGCAGCACGGCGATGGTGTCGTCGCCTGCCGGGAATTCGCGGCGCAGGTCGCGCAGCCGCAGCAGCACGGTGGGAGCGGCCGGCGTACTCATCGGCGCGGCCCGCCGCCGCCCATGCCCGGACCCATGCGCATGCCGGGGGCGCGGTTGGACGAGGCCGAGGCGCTGGCCGCGCCGCCTTCGCCGACCACCACGCGCTCGCCTTCGGCCAGCCCGGACAAGATCTCGGCATTGGCGCCGTTGTTGATGCCCACCGTGACCCGGCGCGGCTGCGGCTGGCCATCCTCGCCGATCACGCGCACCCGCTGCTGGCCATCACGGGTCTTGGGCCCCAGCGCGACCGACGGCACCGTCAGTGCGTTCTTCGCCTGCTTGAGCAGCACCGACACCTGGGCGGTCATGTCGATGCGCAGGGTGCCATCCGGGTTTTCCACGTCGAACAGCGCGTTGTAGTACACCGCCGTGCTGGAACTGGAGCTGGACGAGCTGCTGGAACTGGACGAGCTTTCGCTGGCGATCGACGCCGGCGCCGGATTCACCTGGCGCAGCGTGGCGTGGTACCTGCGATCCGGTTCGCCCAGCGTGGTGAAGTACACCGGCATGCCCGGCTTGATCTTGACCACGTCGGCTTCGGAGATCTCCGCATTGACCGTGACCAGGTCCAGCCGAGCCAGCATCACGATTGTCGGCGCGGTCTGGTTGGCGTTGACGGTGCGGCCTTCTTCGGTCACCACCGCCACCACCGTGCCATCCATCGGCGCGGTGATGCGGGTGTAGGCCAGGTCGGCACGCGCGGTGGCCACTTCGGTTTCGCTGCCCTTGATCTGCGCCTGGTTGGCCTGGATCTGCGCGCGGGCGGTCTTCAGCGCGGCTTCGGCGGCGTCGTACTCCTGCCGCGAGGTGGCTTCGGCGGCGAGCATCTGCTGCTGGCGGGCGAAGTCCAGTTCGGCCTGTCGCAGGCTGGCCTGCTGCACCGCCAACTGCGCGCGCTGCTGCTGCAGGGTGGCTTCGGCCTTGAGCACGGTGTTCTGCTGGGTGGTGGCGTCGATCTCGGCGATCAGGTCGCCTTCCTTCACCGTGTCGCCCAGCTGGACCTTCAACGAACGCACCTGGCCGGAGGCCTGCGCGCCGACGCTGACCAGCCGGTAGGCATCGATGACCCCGGTGGCGTCCACCGTCTGCTCCACGTCGGCGCGGGTTACCGGGGACGTGGCCAGGGCCGGCGCATCCGGCTTGCGCAGCAACCACCAGGCGCCACCCGCCAGCAGCACGATGACCAGCAGTGACAGCAACAGGCGACCGCGGCGGGTCCTGGGCAGCAGACGGAAATTCACGGTGGGGTGTACTCGGCAGGCCGTCCAGCGGCGTCGCGTTCATTGTGCGAACCGTTTGCCTGCAGGCTCAATCCTCAACGTGTGTCTGTGTGTAACATTGCGGCACCCTGTCTGTTTCACCCTGTATCGCGATTGCCGCTGGATACACTGCAACGCATTGGCCCGAGTGCGGTTCAGCTGCCGACAGGGGATGATGCCGTCATGGAGACCACTCAACCGATGCACCGCCTGCTTATTGTCGATGACGACAACGACATCCGCAGCCTGCTGGCCGAGCAGCTCGGTCGCGCCGGCTACCAGGTCAGCACCGCCGCCGATGGCGCGGGCATGCGTCAGGTGCTGGAACGCGAGCACGTCGACCTGATCGTGCTGGACCTGAACCTGCCGCGCGAAGATGGCCTGACCCTGTGCCGCGACCTGCGCGCCCGCTCGGCCACCCCGGTGATCATGCTGACCGCACGCGCCGAACCCATCGACCGCGTGCTCGGCCTGGAAATGGGCGCCGATGATTACCTGGCCAAGCCGTTCGAACCGCGCGAGCTGCTGGCGCGGATCCGCAACGTGCTGCGCAGGACCGAGGCGCTGCCGGCCAACCTGGAACCGCTGGCGATCCGCCGTGCGCGTTTCTCGCGCTGGATCTTCGACCTGGAGCATCGCCACCTGGTCGATCCGGATGGACGGGTGGTGGTGCTGTCCGGCGCCGAATTCCGCCTGCTGCGGGTGTTCGTCGGGCACGCCAACAAGGTGCTTTCGCGCGAACAGCTGGTGGCGCTCAGCACGGGGCGCAACTACGAATCGCAGGACCGCGCGATCGACCTGCAGGTCAGCCGGCTGCGCAACAAGCTGGCCGATGATGGCGGCCCGGATGGCCTGATCAAGACCGTGCGCAACGAAGGCTATGTGCTGGCCACGGCAGTGACGCTGGAATGAGCCGGCTGCGCCGCTTCCTGTCTTCGATGGTGGGACGCCTGTTCGTGATCCTGCTGCTGGGCATGAGCG
This sequence comes from Stenotrophomonas sp. SORGH_AS_0321, assembly GCF_031453215.1. Taxonomy (NCBI): domain Bacteria; kingdom Pseudomonadati; phylum Pseudomonadota; class Gammaproteobacteria; order Lysobacterales; family Lysobacteraceae; genus Stenotrophomonas; species Stenotrophomonas sp. SORGH_AS_0321. The sequence continues at coordinate 2,755,663 of NZ_JAVIZG010000001.1, read as the reverse complement.
TAGCGGCGATCGGCGCGACCCTGCTGGCCGGGACCAAGCGGCAGCAGGAATTCGAACGGCAGAACCTGACCCGCATCGCCGACCGCCTGCAGGGCTATGTGAACCTGCTCGATGGCAATCCGGAACTGCGCGAGCGGCTGCTGGCCGCCGGTGGGCCCAGCGTGCGCGTGCTGCAGCCGGGTGCGCGGCAGGGCAGGGCGGACAACGCGTTGATGGACGTGCTGGCGGCGCGTCCGGGGCCGGTGTCCGGCGCGTCGGTGCATTTCACCTCGTTCCGTTCGTGCCTGCCGCGGATGGAGGACCTGCTGCCGCCGCAGGACAAGGACAGGCACCGCAATCGACCGCCGCGCGAACGCGACCCGGCGTTCATCCCGCCGCGCTGCCGGGCCGTGCAGTTGACGCTGGCCGATGGCACTGCGCTGGCGCTGGCGCTGGAATCGCCTGCGGTGGCGCACAACGGCGTGCTGGCGGTGGATCCGCTGTTCCTGAGCCTGCTGGTGCTGGCCATTGCGGTGCTGGCGTATGCGGTCGCGCGGATGGCCAGTGCGCCGCTGCAGCGGTTGGCTGGTGCCGCGCAGGAGCTGGGCGTGGACCTGCACCGCGAGCCGATGCCGGTCACCGGCCCGCTGGAAGTCCAGCGCGCCGCCGAAGCCTTCAACGCCATGCAGCAGCAGCTGCAGCGGCACCTGGCCGAGCGCACCCACATGCTGGCGGCGATCACCCACGACCTGCAGACGCCGGTCACGCGCTTGCGCCTTCGGCTTGAGAACGTGGAAGACGAAGCCCTGCGCGAGCGCCTGGTCGCTGACCTGGCGGCGATGCAGGCACTGATCCGTGAAGGGCTGGAGCTGGCGCGCAGCGCCGAAAGTGCCGAGCAGCGCGCCCCGCTGGACCTCGATTCCCTGCTGGAGAGCCTGGTGGAAGATGCCGTGGAAGCGGGCGCCGACGCACGCTTCGACAGCGGCTGCGGCGCGGTGCTGATGCTGCGGCCGCTGGCCATGCGCCGTTTGTTCAGCAACCTGCTGGACAACGCGCTGATGTATGGATATTCGGCCAGCGTGCGCGCCGAACGGGATGGCAAGGGCATCCGGGTGCGCATCAGCGACCAGGGACCGGGGCTGGCCGAAGACGAGCTGCGCAGCGTGTTCGATCCCTTCGTGCGGTTGGAAACCTCGCGCTCGCGCGAAACCGGTGGGGCCGGGTTGGGGCTGACCATCGCCCGCGCGCTGGCCGGCAAGGACGGTGCCCGGGTGAGCCTGGAGAACCGCGAAGGCGGCGGGCTGGACGCGGTGGTGCATTGGCCGGCGCCGGTGATGGCCAGCCCGCGCGGCGCCGGTTGACGCATGCGGGCGCGGATTTGAATATCATGCGCGTATCTTCCCAGCTCCAACCCGATGAACCAGTTCGACCTCGCCCCTGCCCGCAAGGGTGCATGGCGCACAACCGTGCGCGTGCGCCGGGGCAGCCGTGTGCCAGGAGTTGACCGGCTGCGATGAGGCACCGGGGGCTTCCAGCCATCGCGTGGCGGCGTGATGGAGGCGGCGCCGGCTTCCGGCGCATGACGCTGGGCCTGCTGCTGGGGCTGCTGATGCTGCTGGCCTGCGCACCGGCGCAGGCGCAGGGCGGCGGTGCGCCGCCGCTGCGCGACTACGCCATCGATGTCTGGACCTCGCGCAACGGCCTGCCGCACAACTCCCTGCGCGATATCGCCCAGACCCCCGAAGGCCACCTGTGGTTCGCCACGTGGGAAGGGCTGGTGCGCTACAACGGGCTGGACTTCACCGTGTTCGACCGCAGCACGCGGCCCGGCCTGCGCGACAACGGGGTGGGCGCCCTGCTGGTGGATCGCCAGGGGGGGCTGTGGATCAGCGATTCGCGCGGCAACATCACCCGCCGTTCGGCCGATGGCCAGTGGGAGGTGTGGCAGCGCGAAGAACATACGCCGCAGGTGCTGATCCAGGCGATGCAGATGGACAGCCATGGCCGCCTGTGGCTGCTGTTCGAAGGCAAGGGCATCGGCTACCTGGGACCGGATGGACGCATGGTCTACCAGCCACCGCCGAAGGACCTGCCGTTCGCGCTCAACTTCACCAAGCTGGTGGTCGATGCGCAGGACCGGGTCTGGATCGGGACGCTCAACGGGCTGCTGCTGCGCGATACCGATGGCACGCTGAAGCGCGCGCCGGCCGCGTGGGGGCTCGGCAGCGGGCTGGTGTGGCCGTATCGCGCCCCTGATGGGGTGTTGTGGATCGTGGGCGGCGAGAGCCTGTACCGGTTGCAGGACGACACCCCGCAGCTGGTCCATCGCCTGCCCGGGCAGATCCACCTGACCGCCATGCTGCAGGACCGTCACGGCGACCTGTGGCTGGGAACGGAAAACCAAGGGTTGCTGCGCATCTCCCGGCATGGGCTGGAGCGCCTGCCGGCGGGGCTGAACCTGCCCGGCGGCCGCGTGGTGAGCCTGCGCGAGGATGCCGAAGGCAGCATCTGGGTCGGCGCCAATGGTGGCCTGTACCGGCTGCGGGAAACCCTGTTCGCCAGCTACACCGAGCGCGATGGCCTGAGCGGCGACTACGTGCGCACGGTACTGGAAGATTCACGCCGCACGCTGTGGGTCGGCAGTGCCAGTGGGCTGGACCGGCGCGTGGCCGATGGACGCTTCGCGCCGGTCATCCTGCACAACCGCGGCGGCAAGCCGCCGTCGGTGCTGAGCCTGGCCCAGGGCAGGGACCGTGACATCTGGGTGGGTACCTTCGGCGACGGGGTGATGCGGCTGGACGAAAACGGGCATCCCAAGCGCACCTACGACAGCGTCGACGGGGTGCCGATCGGCAACATCCGCGCGATCAGCGTCGACCGCCAGGGCGTGGTGTGGGCGGGTACCCAGAAAGGCGTGGTGCGGATCGACGAGACCGGAGCCAGCCTGCCGCGCGTCGACGGCATGCCATCCACCCTGATCACCGCGCTGGCCCATGATGCCGAGGGCAGCCTGTGGATCGGCACCATCGAGGGTATCCGCGTGCTGCGCGGCGACAGCGTGCAGCACATCGACCTGGCCGGACTGGGGGGCGGCCGCAGCGTGTTCGGCTTCCAGCAGATCGGCGATGCGATGTGGGTCAGCAGCGACCGCGGACTCTACCGCTACCAGGACGGGGTGCTGGCGCGCGTCGGACTGGAGCAGGGCATGCCGGTGGATACGGTGTTCCAGCTGGTGCCGGACAAGGTGGGCAACGTGTGGATCAGCAGCAACCGCGGCGTGCTGCGTACCGACATGGGCATGCTCAACGAAGTCGCCGACGGCCGCGCGCCGCGGGTCGAGGTGGAGCGTTACAACGAAATCGACGGCATGGCCAACTCGCAGGCCAACGGCAGTTCCGGGCCGGCGGCGCTGTTGCGCCAGGACGGAACCTACTGGGTAGTGACGGCCGGTGGATTGAGCACGGTCGATCCGCTGCGGCTGCAGCGTTTCCGCGAGCGGCTGGCGCCACCGGCGGCGATCGAGAACGTGCAGGTCGACGGCGCCCCCATCCACTGGGAAGGCAGCGAACGCAACCGCATCGAGGGTGGGCGACGGCTGGCGGTGAGCTTCGTCGGGCTGAGCTACCTGATGTCCGAACGGATCCGCTACCGCACCCGGCTGGACGGGCTGGACAGTGGCTGGGTGGAGCGCGGGCAGCAACGCAGCGTGGAGTTCATCGGCCTGCCGCCGGGCGATTACGTCCTGCATGTATCGGCGGCGCATCCAGGCGGCGCCTGGAGTGACAGTGAAGCGGTGTGGTCGTTCACCATCGAACCGTTCTGGTGGCAGCGGCACAGCGTGCAGGCGGTGGCGGCGCTGCTGCTGCTGGCCGCCCTGATCGCGCTGTACCGTTTCCTGATCAACCGCTACAAGACCTCCAACATCCGCCTGGCGCGCCTGGTGGACGAGGCCACGCGCGACCTGCAGGCGCAGACCGTGCACCTGCAGGCATTGAATTCAGAGAAGAGCGATCTGGTGGACCGGCTGGCACTGCAGTCGGAGGCATTCGAACGCCAGGCCCGCGAAGACGCGCTGACCGGCCTGCCGAACCGCCGCGCCTTCGATGAAACGATGGCGCGCGACTTCGCCCGTTCGCAGCGCAGTGGCCACCCGCTGTGCCTGGTGGTGCTGGACGTGGACCACTTCAAGAACGTCAACGACCGCTACTCGCACAGCGTGGGCGATGCAGTGCTGGTCGAGGTGGCGCAGGTGCTGGCATCGGCCTGCCGCGATTCGGACCTGCCCGCGCGCACCGGCGGCGAAGAGTTCGCGCTGCTGCTCAACGACACCCGGCTGGAGGAAGCGGCGCAGGTCTGCGCACGCCTGCACGGGCTGTTCCACGACCATCCGGACTGGGCCGGGATACCGGACCTGCGGGTCACCTTCAGCGCCGGCCTGGTCGAACTGGACCCGGCCGACCGCACGCCGAAGCTGCTGTATCAGCGCGCCGACCGCGCGCTGTACCGTGCCAAGAGCGACGGCCGCGATCGGACCAGCATCGGCTGATCTTCGGTCAGCCTATGCTGGTCCACGCATTCCACCTTATCCCCACGCCCGGTGGGTGACGACCGTTGGTCGTCACGCGTCCATCAAGGCTCAGCGCGGCCAGGCATTGGCAATGGTGCAGAACAACTTCGCGGTCTGCTCGGTGTCATATACCGCGCTGTGTGCCTCTTCGGCATCCCAGCCCAGCCCGGCGGCCGTCGCGGCGCGGGCCAGTACGGTCTGGCCGTAGGCGATGCCGGCCAGGGTCACCGTGTCGAACACGCTGAAGGGGTGGAACGGATTGCGCTTGTGGCCCACGCGTTCGACCGCCGCGTTGACGAAGCCGAGGTCGAAATGCGCGTTGTGGCCGACCAGGATCGCGCGCTGGCAGCCGTATTTCTTCATCGCCGCACGCACCGGGGTGAAGATGTGGTCCAGCGCGTGCTTTTCTTCCTTGGCCAGCCGGAACGGGTGGTCCAGGATGATGCCGGTGATCTCCAGCGACTTCGGGTCGATCTCCAGGCCTTCGGCCGGCACCACGTGTGCACTGGCCGTCTGGCCCGGGTACAGCAGTCCGTTCTCGTCCATTTCGATGGGAACCGCCGCGATTTCCAGCAGGGCATTGCGTCGGCAGTCGAAGCCACCGGTTTCCACGTCCACCACCACCGGCAGGAAGCCGCGGAAGCGCTGGGACATCGCACGATGCGTGGCAGGGGGCGGGGCAGGGGCGTCGACGGGCGAGGGCAGCGGGGTGTCAGTCATACCCGAATTCTAACAGAGGCGGCCGGTCGGCCCCGGCCCGCGGGGGGTACCGGCGCGCGGCCTGCGGCCAGCCAGCGAGGGCCTTCACCCCTACCCGCGGGCCTGGAACGAGGAAAGCCGAGCAGGGCCCGGCTTCCAGGCAACACCGTGCCACGGATCATTCCGCGGCGCTGGAGGTCTCGTCGCGCTTCTCGCGCGGCGGCAGCGGCTGCTCGCCATGCACCAGGAACCAGACGTTTTCGGCGATGTTGGTGGCGTGGTCGCCGACCCGCTCCAGGTTCTTGGCCATGAACAGCAGGTGGGTGCACGGGGTGATGTTGCGCGGGTCCTCCATCATGTAGGTCAGCAGCTCGCGGAACAGCGCGGTGTACTGCGCATCCAAGCGTGCGTCGTCCTCGCGCAGCGCCAGCGCCGCGTCCACGTCGTTGTCCCGGTAGGCTTCGATGGCCCGGCGCACCTGTACCGCGGCCAGCCGGCCCAGCGCACGCAGGCCCTGGATCTGCGGCAGCGGCGGCACCTTGCCCAGCGCGATGGAGCGCTTGGCCACGTTGGCGGCATAGTCGCCGATGCGTTCGATATCAGCCGGGATGCGCAGGCCGGCGAGGATCTCGCGCAGGTCGCGCGCCATCGGGCCACGCAGCGACAGGCGCATGACGTCGTGGCTGATCTGCTGTTCCAGCGCGTCGATGGCCTCGTCGTTGGCGATGATGCGGCGGGCGGCATTCTCGTCGCGCTTCTCGATCACGTCCATCGACGCCTCGAGCTGGGCCACGGCCATCTCGCCCATGCGCACGATTTCGGCCACCAGGCGCTGCTGCTCTTCGTCGTAACTCTTGACGATGTGGTCGTTGGGAAGGTTCATGTCTGTGCTCTCGGAAGGGGGCGTGCGGCGGATCAGCCGAAGCGGCCGGTGATGTAGTCTTCGGTCTGCTGCTTGCTGGGCTGCGAGAAGATCACCTCGGTCCGGTCATGCTCGATCAGGTCGCCTAGGTACATGAAGGCGGTGTAGTCCGAAACACGCGCGGCCTGCTGCATGTTGTGGGTCACGATGACGATGGTGTAGTCGTGCTTGAGCTCTTCCACCAGCTGTTCGATGCGGCTGGTGGAGATCGGATCCAGCGCGGAGGTCGGTTCGTCCAGCAGCAGCACGTCCGGGCGCAGGGCGACCGCGCGTGCGATGCACAGGCGCTGCTGCTGGCCACCGGACAGGCCCAAGGCGCTCTGGCCCAGCTTGTCCTTCACTTCGTCCCACAGCGCGCCCTGGCGCAGCGCATGTTCGACGCGGTCGTTCATGTCCGCCTTGGACAGTTTTTCGTGGTGGCGGATGCCGTAGGCCACGTTCTCGAAGATGGTCATCGGGAACGGAACCGGCTTCTGGAACACCATGCCGACCTTGCTGCGCAGGCGGTTCATCGGGTACTTCGGCGACAGGATGTTCTCACCGTCCAGCAGCACTTCGCCGCGCGCTTCCAGCTTCGGGTAGAGCGCGTAGATGCGGTTGAAGATGCGCAGCAGGGTCGACTTGCCGCAGCCGGACGGACCGATCAGCGCGGTGACGCGCTTTTCCGGCACTTCGATGTCGATGCCCTTCAGGGCATGGAACTTGTCGTAGTAGAAGTCCAGTCCACGCGCGGCCAGCTTGACCGGCGCCGGGGTGGCAAGCGATTCATGCGAGGCCGGGACCACGATGCGCTGCATCGGCACGGCGTTGGAAAGATCGTTCATGGCAGTGTCCGCGGAAAGGTCAGTCATGGGAGATACGGTTGCGCAGCAGGATGCCGCGTGCGCTCAGGCTGATAAGGAGCACGAAGACGGTCAGCACCAGCGCGCCGGCCCAGGCCAGCACCTGCCAGGATTCGTACGGGCTGCCGGCGAACTGGTTCATCACCACCGGCACCGAGGCCATCGGCTGGAACACGTTGCTGCTCCAGTACTGGTTGCCGAAGGCGGTGAACAGCAGCGGGGCGGTCTCGCCGGAAATGCGTGCCAGCGCCAGCAGGATGCCGGTGACGATGCCGGCCGACGCGCTGCGATACAGCACCTGCACGGTGACCTTCCACTGCGGGATGCCCAGCGACAGCGCCGCTTCGCGCATCTGCGAAGGCACCAGGCGCAGCATCTCGTCGGTGGTGCGTACCACCACCGGCAGCACGATGAAGGCCAGCGCCAGCGCACCGGCGAAGGCGGAGAAGCTGCCGCCGGTCTGCATCACGAACAGCGTATAGACGAACAGGCCGAGCACGATCGACGGGGCCGACAGCAGGATGTCGTTGACGAAGCGGACCACGGTGCCGGCCTTGCGGAAGTTGCCGTACTCGGCCAGCCAGGTGCCGGCCAGCACGCCCAGCGGGGTGCCGATGCCGATCGCCATGGCGCACATCACCGCGCTGCCGTAGAAGGCATTGGCCAGGCCACCTTCCTGCATCGGCGGCGGGGTCATCTGGGTGAACAGCGCCCAGTTGATGCCCGGGATACCCTTGGAAAACAGCGTCCACAGGATCCAGCCGAGGAAGAACAGGCCGAACAGCGCGGTGACGACGGACAGCAGGATCGCGATGACGTTGCCGATGCGACGGCGCAGGTACAGCGATTCAGTGGCAGTGGACATCAGTTGCCCTCCTTGCGGGACAGGCGCATCAACATCAGGCGGGCGATGGCGAGCACCACGAAGGTGACGATGAACAGTACGAAGCCGAGCAGCAGCAGCGCCGAACGGTAGGTTTCGGTGGCTTCGCCGAAGTCATTGGCGATCAGCGCGGCGATGGTGGTACCCGGCTCCAGCAGCGACGGCGACAGGCGCACGCTGTTGCCGATCACGAAGGCCACGGCCATGGTCTCGCCCAAGGCGCGCCCCAGGCCGAGGAAGATGCCGCCGATCACCGCCGAACGGGTGTAGGGCAGCACGATGTCCCAGCTGACTTCCCACTTGGTCGAACCCAGCGCATACGCCGATTCCTTCAGGCGGGTCGGCACGGTCAGGAACACTTCGCGCATCACCGAAGAGATGAACGGAATGACCATGATGGCCAGCACGAAACCGGCGGTGAGCATGCCGATGCCCAGCGGCGGACCCTGGAACATCGGACCGATGATCGGCCATTCGCCCAGGGTTTCGTTGAGGAAGGGGGTCACATGCTCGGTCATCACCGGCACCAGCACGAACAGGCCCCACATGCCGTAGATGATGGAAGGAATGCCGGCCAGCAGTTCGATGGCGGTGCCGACCGGGCCACGCAGCCAGCGCGGGGCAACTTCGGTCAGGAAGAAGGCGATGCCGAAGCTCACCGGTACGGCGATCACCATCGCGATCAGCGCGGTGACCAGGGTGCCGTAGATCGGCGCCAGCGCACCGAATTTATTCTCCACCGGATTCCATTCGGAGGAGTAGAAGAAGCTCAGGCCCTGCGCTTCCAGGGCGTGGCGACCGCCCCACAGCATCGACAGCGCGGCGCAGGCCAGCGCGGCCAGGACGAAGATGACGGTGCCGACCAGTACCCAGCGGAACAGGCGGTCGTTGCGGGCATCACGCGTGTCACGCGTGGAAGGTACGGCGGCAGGCTGTGCGATGGCATTCATGGGATGGGCGGCGCGGCCAGTTGGGGGCGGGGTGATGCGGTACGCAGAAGGACGGTGCCCGCGCGGGGCGGGCACCGTGCCGGCATCACTTCAGTTCGGTGCCCCAGTAGGCTTCGATCTGGGTGACCAGTTCGGCCGGCAGCGGCACGTAGTGCAGCTCGTTGGCCTGGGTCTGGCCGTTTTCGAAGGCCCACTTGAAGAACGCCAGCGCGTCCTGGTTGCGCTTGGCATCCTTGGGCTGCTTCTGCATCAGCATGAAGTTGGTGGCGGTGATCGGCCAGGCCTGCTCACCCGGTGCATTGGTGATGACCAGGTTGAAGTCCTTGGCACTGGCCCAGTCGGCGCTGGCGGCCGCGGCGGCGAAGGTTTCAGCGCTCGGCTGCACCCAGGTGCCGGCCGCGTTCTGCATGGAGGTGTACGGCATGCTGTTCTGCAGGGCGTAGGCCAGTTCGACGTAGCCGATGGAACCCTTGATCTGCTTCACGTACGAAGCCACGCCTTCGTTGCCCTTGCCACCCACGCCGTCCGGCCACTGTACGGAGGTGCCTTCGCCGACCTTGCCCTTCCAGTCCGCGCTGACCTTGGACAGATAGTTGGTGAAGTTGAAGGTGGTGCCCGAACCGTCGGAGCGGTGGACCAGGGTGATCTTGCCTTCCGGCAGGGTCACGCCCGGGTTGGCGGCGATGATCGCCGGGTCGTTCCAGGTCTTGATCTTGCCCAGGAAGATGTCCGCCAGCAGGGTGCCACTCAGGCGCAGCTTGCCCGGCTCCAGGCCTTCGATGTTGACCACCGGCACCACGCCGCCGATGGCCGACGGGAACTGCGCCAGGCCGGACTGGGCCAGCTCTTCGCTGCTCAGCGGCTTGTCCGACGAACCGAAATCAACGGTGCCGGCCTTGATCTGGGCGATGCCGCCGCCGGAGCCGATCGACTGGTAGTTGATCTTGGCGCCGCTGGCGGCGTTGTAATCGGCCGACCACTTGGACACCAGCGGGAAGATGAAGGAAGCGCCGGCGCCGGAGACTTCGGCACTGACCTTGTCACCGGCGGCCGGGGCCGCAGCGGTGGAGCCGTCAGCCGGCTGCTGGGCGGTCGGTGCTTCGTTGCCGCCGCAGGCCGACAGGCCGAGGGCAATGGCCAGGGAAAGGGTGGCCAGGCCGGCCTTCTGCAGTTTCATGCGTCACTCCATAGCGGTAGGTTGCCGGTCTGTCCGGCGGTTGCGGCTATGAAATGATGTTTTTGTTACAACCTGATGACGCAGGTGACAGCTTCCCCGCAGCGCCCCTGTTGACGGGCCTTTCACGACCCCGCGCCGTCCAGCCAAGCCACCTGCGCCACCCGAACTGCGCGGCTTCTGCTCTCGCCTTCACGCCCACGCGCCCGCAGTCTGTCCCAAGCGGTGCCGGGTCGGGTAGTGCAGGACGCTGAGCCGCATGGATGCGGCGACGCAGCCTTCAAGGATTTACTTGCGGCGTGTCCTGCACTACCCCACCCGGCACCGCGTGCATGCAGGAAGACCGGGCGCAAAAAAAAAACGCGCAACCCTGGAAGGTCGCGCGCCCCGGAAAGGGCCGGCGGAGGGAGAGAGTCCCCGCCGGCCCCATGCCTTGATGGATCAGTACTTCAGGTTCTGCGTCCAATACGTTTCGATCTGCTGCACCAGGCTGTCCGGCAGCGGCACGTAGTCCAGCTGCTTGGCCTGGTTGTCACCGCTCTTGTAGATCCAGCGGAAGAAGTCCTGGGTTGCCTTGGCGTTGGCCACGTTGCGCGGCTGCTTGCGCACCAGGATGAAGTTGGTGGCAGTGATCGGCCAGGCCTGGGCGCCCGGTGCGTTGGTCATCACCAGGTAGAAGTCCTTGGCGTTGGCCCAATCGGCGCTGGCGGCCGCAGCGGCGAAGGTGGTGTCCGACGGCTGCACGACATTGCCGGCGGCGTTCTTCATCGATGCATAGGACATGCGGTTCTGCAGGGCGTAGGACAGTTCGACGTAGCCGATGCCGCCCTTGATCTGCTTGACGTAGGCGGCGACGCCTTCGTTGCCCTTGCCGCCGATGCCGGCCGGCCACTGGACCGAGGTGCCTTCACCGACCTTGGTCTTCCACTCCGGGCTGACCTTGGACAGGTAGTTGACGAAGTTGAAGGTGGTGCCCGAACCATCCGAACGGTGGACGATGGTGACCTTCGCGGCCGGCAGGGTCAGGCCCGGGTTCAGCGCGGCGATGGCCGGGTCGTTCCAGGTCTTGATCTTGCCCAGGAAGATGTTGGCCAGGGTGGCGCCATCCAGCTTCAGCGCGCCCGGGGCGATGCCGGCCACGTTGATCACCGGCACCACGCCGCCGATCACCGAAGGGAACTGGGCCAGGCCTGCAGCCGCCAGTTCTTCCGGCTTCAGCGGGGCATCGGAAGAACCAAAGTCGACCGTGGCGGCCTTGATCTGCGCGATGCCACCGCCGGAACCGATGGACTGGTAATTGACCTTCTTGCCGGTGGCGACGGTGTAATCGGCCGACCACTTGGACATCACGGGGAAGATGAAGGACGCGCCGGCGCCGGTCACATCAGCGGCGTTGGCGGCGAAGACGGACGACGCGGCCAGGATGGCGACGGCGGCGCGCGACTTGAAGGCGTGGATCACGGGGATGGCTCCTGGGTGGTGGACGGGTGAGTACCCGTCGTGTCGCTGCACATTCCATAACGATTGCGTGACACCAACGCGACTGTCACATGACGCCTCCATGACAGCGCGAAAAAACTTCCGCGGCCAATCAGCCCGCAAACGCAGAAGGGCACGGCGCAATGCCGTGCCCTCCACGATCAGCTGATTGCAACTACGCGCTTACCAGAAGAACTGCAGGCGCGCTTCCAGGATGTTTGGATCGTCGTTGACGAAGCCACGCGCGCTGGAGCTGTACTTCTCGCTGTCCACCATCACGTAGTTCAGCGCGAACTTGGTGTTGGAGCGCCAGTAGTAGTTCACGCCCACGGTCCAGATATCCATCTTGCCGCCCAGCACGCCGTCCACGATCGGCGGACGACCGGCGACCGGGTTGGCGCTCAGATTGCCGTCGTTGAGGTCCATGTGGTCGTAACGTGCGCCAAGCTGCCACATGCCGCTGCCCGGGTTGTCCGGCAGGCCGGTGCCCGGCACGCCGCCCTTGTAGCCCCAGGTCTCGCCGGTGATGTTCCACAGGCCGCTGACATAGAAGCCATCGCTGGTGTAGTTGTCGTTGGCCATGCGCTTGGCCTTGCTGCTGTAGTACTCACCCTGCGCCTTGAACGGTCCGCCGATGTACATCGCTTCCACGCCCAGCGTGGTGACGCGATCGGTGTCGACCATGTTGCCGCTGTCGACCAGGCGCACGGTGGCCAGGTCGGCGTTCGGACGGGCACGCACGCGCAGGGTATCTGCGTCGGTGTCGTAGGCCACGTAGCTCAGGCCGAAATGCAGCACCTGGCCCTTTTCGTTGATCGGGGCGAAGGTGCCGCGCGCGCCGTAGCCGCTGCCGTGGGCCAGGTTGCGGGTCAGTTCGCGGCCGAAGGCGCTGGCAGTGACCGACCAGTTGTCCTGGCCGTAGCCCCAGGCGCCGCCGAGGCGACGCGCCACCGCGTAGGTGTTGGTGACGGCGGCCTTGGAGATGAAGTCGTTGTTCTTGGTGCTGGACAGCTCTTCCAGGCTGTTGGGCTGCTTGTACTGGCCCAGCTGCAGGTAGTGGTTGCTGTTGCCGCCCAGCTTGTACTTGATGTTGGTGTCGAGGAACTTGTCAGCCTTGGCGTCGTAGCCGACCACCCATTCCACGTTGCCCGGGCCCTTGCCCTTGAGCACCAGTTCGGCGCGGCGCAGCTCGAACTCGCTGTCCTTGCCGTTGGCTGCATCGCCGCCGTTGAGGTCGGCTACATCGTTGTCGAACCAGTTGCCATCGGCCTGGATCAGGCCTTCGAAGGTGATCTCCGAACCGCCGATCACATCGATGGCCACTTCAGCGTGGGCGGCCGGGACGAACAGCGCAGCCGCAACGGCCGCAGTGAGAAGTTGGCGATGCAGTTTCATGGAGAAAGTAGCCTTGCAGGCAGGTGGGAAGATGCGCGCAGGCTAGATCGTGAAGATTGCGTAAATATGACAGTTCGCGAACGGCCGTCGGCCGCGAGGGGCCTTGCCCACCAACAAGGTGCCTATCAGGCCCGACCCATATGACGGCAGGATTGCGTCCCGATGGCAGCGCGTGTGCCCGCGTCAGGCGGCCAGCGTCTTGTCCTTGAAGCGGCACAGATCGCGGATCACGCACTGCGGACAATCCGGTTTGCGCGCCTTGCACACATAGCGCCCGTGCAGGATCAACCAGTGGTGCGCATCGAGCAGGAACTCCGCTGGAATCGCCTTCATCAGCCCGTCCTCGACCGCGCGCACGTCCTTGCCCGGTGCCAGCCCGGTTCGGTTGGAAACGCGGAAAATATGCGTATCCACCGCCATGGTCGGCTGCCCGAAGGCGGTGTTGAGCACCACGTTGGCGGTCTTGCGGCCCACGCCGGGCAGGGCTTCCAGCGCGGCGCGGTCCTGCGGCACCACGCTGCCGTGCTGCTCGACCAGCAGGCGGCAGGCGGCGATCACATTCTTCGCCTTGGCGTTGAACAGGCCGATAGTGGAGATGTAGCGCTTCAGTCCTTCCTCGCCCAGGTCCAGGATCGCCTGCGGCGTGTTGGCCACCGGAAACAGCTTGCGCGTGGCCTTGTTGACGCCCACGTCGGTGGCCTGCGCGGACAGTGCCACGGCCACCAGCAGCTCGAACGGCGAGCTGTATTCCAGTTCCGTCTTCGGGTGCGGATTGAGTTCGCGCAGCCGGGTGAACATTTCCACCACGTCGGCGCGCGGCATCTTCGCCGTACGCCGCGCGGGTGCGCGTGCGGTCTTGCTGACGGTAGCCATCAGTTTCCTTTCGGTGCGGCGGCGCGCGCCTTCGCGCGGGCCAGGATCGCCGCGGCGGCAGAGGGCAGGGCGGGCTTCTGGTCGGGTGCCGGCGGCGGTGCACGGCGCGCGTCGCGCTCGGCATCGCGGCGCGCCAAGCGTACCGCGCGTGCCCGGTAGCGCTCACGTGCCGCCCAGGCCTGGCGCAGCTGGTGCTGGGCCTGCAGCAAGCGCTGCGCAAGATCCGGATGCCCGGGCACCCGGCTGCCATCGGCATCACCGGGCGCGTACTCCATCAGGCCAGCCTGCACGGCGCCATCCAGGTCGTCGGCCAGAACCCGCTGCAACAACAGCGCAGGGTCGATCACGCGGGCCATGGTTCAGCGGTTCTGGAACACGGCGGCACGCCGCTCGAGGAAGGCGCTGGTGCCTTCACGCATGTCCTGGGTGGCAAACAGCAGCCCGAACTGCGCACTTTCGTATTCCAGTCCCGATTCCAGGCTGCATTCACCGCCCACGTGCACCGCATCCAGCAGCGCCCGCACGGCCAGCGGCGCCGCGTTTGCCAGCCGTTCGGCAAGTCCGGCTACCCGCGCATCCAGGTCATCGGCGCTGGCGACCTCGTTGACCAGCCCCAGCTGCAGCGCCCGCGCGGCATCGATCGGGGTGCCCAGCAGGCACAGTTCCAGCGCTGCGGCGCGCCCGCACAGGCGCAGCAGGCGCTGGCTGCCGCCGAAGCCGGGAATCAGTCCCAGGGTGATCTCCGGCTGGCCCAGCCGGGCGGTATCGACGGCAATGCGCAGGTGGCAGGCCATGGCCAGTTCCAGCCCGCCGCCCAGCGCGAACCCGTTTACGCGCGCGATGACCGGCTGGGGCATCCGCTCGATCTGACGCATAAGGCGCTGGCCCAGAAAGGAAAAGTCCCGTCCCTCCACGGCCGACAGGGTATTCATCTCGCTGATGTCAGCCCCTGCAACGAAGGCTTTCGGCCCGGCGCCGGTCAGGATCACGACGCGTACGGCCGGGTCCTGGGCGGCCTGCTCGAAGGCTGCAGCCAGTGCGCGCAGGGTTTCCCCGTTGAGCGCATTGAGTTTCTCCGGCCGCTGCACCGTCACGGTGCGGATGAAACCGTGGTCCAATACGACAACGGGGGCGGCAATCGGGGCGTCGGCCACGCTGAATCTCCAGAAACGTTAAAAAATAGTGATGTTGAACTCTTGAAACGCAGTCAGGTCAAAGCCTGCGTTGTCAGTAGCGGAACCCCCCTCGCGGCCGCTATCCTAACCCGTCGCCTCAGGGCGGCGAAAACGCCCCCTGAGTTACCACCCCTGGAGAATTGTTTGATGAAGTTGCGTTCTATCGCGGTCGCCGTCGCGGCCCTGGCCCTGACGGGCAATGCCTTCGCCCAGGACGTTGCGTCCGAAAAGGGCAAGCTCAGCTATTACTTCGGTTACGACTACGGCAACAACCTTGCCGAGCTGACCGGTCGCGGTGAACAGCTGGACATCAACTCGGTGGTGAAGGGCCTGCAGGATGCCTACGCCAAGAAGCAGCCGGCCATCACCGCCGACCAGCTGAAGCCGGCCGTTGAAGCGTTCCAGAAGCGCGAGCAGGGTCGTGCGCAGGCTGCCAAGGCCGAGTACGACAAGGCTGCTGCTGAAAACAAGACCAAGAGCACCCAGTTCCTGGCCACCAACAAGGCCAAGTCGGGCGTGCAGACCCTCGCCAGCGGCGTGCAGTACCGCGTGATCGAAGCCGGCAACGGCGCCAAGCCGACCCAGGCCAGCACCGTGCAGCTGGAAGTGGCCGGTCCGTTCCCGTACGGCACCCGGCCGGCTGAAGCCCGTCCCGCCCAGCAGATTCCTGCGATGAAGCTGAGCGAAGTGGAAATGAAGGCCATGCGCGAGACCCTGCTGCAGATGCCGGCTGGTTCGAAGTGGGAAGTGACCCTGCCGCCGGAACAGGCCTACGGTGCGGACCCGCGTACCCCGTTCCCGCCGAACGTGGCCGTGCAGTTTGAAATCAAGCTGGTCAGCGTCAAGTAATCAGCAACACGGTTCTACCCGACGCGCCGGTGGCTTCCACCGGCGCGTTTTTGTTTGCGCCGGGTGCCGGCCGTGGCCCATTCGCGGTAATGTACGGCGGTGCAAACCACGGAAAAAACAGCACGTGCCGTGCCCAGTCCCTGCATTGGAAAATGCGAACTCGACCCGCATCGGTCGTGCACCGGCTGCCTGCGCAGCATCGACGAAATCGCGCGGTGGTCGTCGATGAGCGAGCGCGAACGACAGCATGTCATGCACCATCGCCTGCCGCTGCGCGAGCAGCTGCGCGCTTCGCTGGAAGGTTCGCTGGCCGACCACCAACGCCTGATGCGCGCGCTGCATCCGCTGGATGCGCCGCCCCAAGGTGATGGCTGGAACCGCAGCGAACTGATCGACCTGCTGCCCCCCGGGCCGCTGGTCGAAGCGGCCGTGCTGGCCGGTATCGTGCCGCGTGCCACCGGCGCGCAGGTGATCCTGACCCGCCGCACCGAAGCGCTGCGCCAGCATGGTGGCCAGGTGGGTTTTCCCGGCGGCCGCACCGAAGCCGACGACGCCGATGCGGTTGCCGCGGCGTTGCGCGAAAGCAACGAAGAGATTGCGTTGGCGGCCGGCCAGGTGCAGGCGCTCGGTTATCTGGATCCGTTCGTTACCATTACCGGTTACCGCGTGACGCCGGTGGTGGCGGTGATCGATCCGGCCTTCAAGCCCATTCCATCCCCTGATGAAGTGGCCGATGTGTTCGAAGTGCCGCTGGATTTCCTGATGTCTCCGGACAACCTGCGCCACGTGGAAATCACCCATCGCGGGCGCGTGCGCCATGTCCTGGAATACAGCTGGCCGGGCCAGCGGATATGGGGCGCCACCGCAGCCATCCTGTACAACCTGCGCCGTCGCCTGGAGCAAGTGCAATGACCGACATTGAAGGACGCTGGAACCCGCTGGTCGACGCCGCATCATTGGCCGCGATGCTCGACGCCGATACGCTGCGCGTGGTGGACGCACGCGCCACCGCCAGCACCGCCGTGCGCGTGGTCGATGCGCGGTTTTCGCTGACCGATGCGCAGGCCGGGGCAGCGCAGTACGCCGCCGGGCACATTCCCGGTGCGGTGCATGCCGACCTCGACCACGATCTTTCAGACAAGCGCAGCGTGGGCCACGGCCGGCATCCGCTGCCGGACAGCGCAACGTTTGCTGCCACCGTCGGTCGCTGGGGCATCGGCCCGGACACGCAGGTGGTGGTGTATGACGCGGCCGAAGGCAGCATGGCCGCCGCACGCCTGTGGTGGCTGCTGCGCTTGATGGGGCATGGGCGGGTGTCCGTGCTTGATGGCGGCTTCGCGGCGTGGCAGCAGGCCGGTCTGCCGGTAAGCACGAAGGTCATCCCCCCCGCCGCACTGCCGCCGTATCCCGGCCAGCTGGATGGCCGCCAAGTGGCGAGTGCGGACGAAGTAGCGATGCGGCTGAAGCATGCCGCCGGCTGGCTGGTCGATGCACGCGCCAACGAACGTTTCCGCGGTGCAGTGGAGCCGCTCGATCCGGTGGCCGGCCACGTACCCGGTGCGGTCAACCGTCCGTTCGCGTTGAACGTGGTGGACGGCAGGATGCGCCCGGCCGATGAGCTGCGCGCCGAACTGCAGCAGGTGATCGGCGCGCATGATCCCGCGCAGGTGGTGCTGATGTGTGGATCGGGCGTTACCGCCTGCCATCTGTTGCTGGCGATGGAATCGGCCGGCCTGCATGGCGCGCGCGTCTACGCCGATTCGTGGAGCGGCTGGATCAGTGACCCGGCCCGGCCGGTGGCGACCGGCGCGTAATCCATCCGTGGTGGCGGGCAGGCGCGCCGCCCTTTTACGGTACTGCGTGGCGGAGCGGGACGCCGGCCAGCACCTCGTGCCATGGGAACAACGGGCCCGGATCGCGCTTGCGCGCCACCGTGATCGCGGCATCGTCGCTGGCCGGGATCTGCTCCAGGTCCAGCTCGTCGTGGCCCACGATGTGGCGCAATGACGGATGGCGCGCCGCCAGCGCGCGCACCAGTACGAGCAGGGCCGCGATCTGCGCGGCGGGGTAGGGTTCCTGCATGGATTGGCAACGGCTGTCGAACCAGTCCGGATAGCGGCCCGTGTTGACCAGCTCGATGCCGATGGACGTCGCGTTCATGCCCCGCACGTGGTGGGCGATGCGCTCGGTGGCCACGTACTGGTACACGCTGCCATCGCGGTCGATGTAGAAGTGCCCGCTGTTGCCGGTCCCGCTTTCGTACAGCGGCTTCTCACCGTACTGGCGTGCCATCGCCAGGTCCGGCAGTTCGGTGCAATGCACCACCACGGTCTGCAGGCTGTCCGTCGCGCGCAGGGGCAGCAGGTCGTGGTAGGGCAGCGGCTGGATCTGCAGCCCGGGAATCAGCGGATTCGGCATGTGCCGATGCTAGCATTGCGCGATGAACTGCATTCCCGAAATGACCGCTGCGCGCGTCCCGACGGTGTCCGCATGAGCCGCGGACACTGCATCCTGTCGCATGGCTTCGAAAGCGGCCCCGATGCCATCAAGGTGACCGCGCTGGCCGACGTGGCCGAGCGGCTTGGCTGGACCCACGAGCGGCCCGACTTCATGGACCTGGATGCCAGGGCGGAGGTGAGCCGGCTCGGCGACGTGCCGGCACGGCTGCAGCGGCTTATCGTGCTGGCCACGGCCGCCGCGGCCCGCGGCCCGGTGGTGCTGGCCGGGTCCAGCCTGGGCGCCTACATCTCCGCCATCGCCTCGCTGCAGGTGCCGGTGGCGGGCCTGTTCCTGATGGTGCCGCCGACCACCATGGGCCCCATGCCCGCGTTGGATGCGGCCGCCGTGCCCACCAGCGTAGTGCACGCCTGGCATGACGAACTGATCCCCGCGACCGCGGTCATCGACTGGGCGCGCAAGCGCTCGGCATCGCTGCTGCTGGTCAACGACGGCCATCGCCTGAACAACCACGTGGCCGAATCCTCGGCCGCCTTCGAAGCCCTGCTGCGCCGCCTGTAAGACGCCGCCCCCGGTAGTGACGGCCGCTGGCCGTCCAGTTCTTGCAGCCGCCGCAGTCCCGGTAGGGACGGCCGCTGGCCGTCCAGCTCCTGCTCCCCGCCGAGCACGGCTCGGCGCCACCAACGGGTTTGCTCTCGGTGACGACCGTTGGTCGTCACGCCCTTTCCCAACGCCCCGAGACCCGTCAGGGCGGTCCGGGCCGCCAGCGATTACAATGGGGCCCCCGTGCCGCCGGCATGGGCGCGGGCCCGTTGCCAGGGCCTGCCCGACCCTGCGCCGCGCAAGCGGCCGCCCCACCTGCGAAACCGATCCCGTGAATTTCTTCGTCTCCTGCGCCAAGGGCCTGGAATACCTGCTTGCCGATGAACTGTCGGCCCTGGGCCTCGCCAAGGCGACCGCTACCATTGCCGGCGCCAACGCCGAAGGTGACCTGGCACAGGCGCAGCGCGTGGTGCTGTGGTCGCGCCTGGCCAGCCGCGTGCTGTGGCCGCTGGCCGAGTTCGAATGCCCCGACGAACAGGCCCTGTATGACGGCGTGCACATGATGCCGTGGCAGGACCACATGAAGCCGGAGATGACCCTGGCCGTGGATGCGCACGTCTCCGGAGACAAGATCACCCACGCGCGCTTTGCCGCGCAGCGGATCAAGGATGCGGTGGTCGACCGCATGCGCAGCGAAGGGCTGGAGCGTCCGTCGGTGAATACCGATCTGCCGGACATCCGCATCAACCTGTCCCTGCGCAAGGGCCGGGCCACGATCTCCATCGACCTCGGGGGTGGCCCGCTGCACCGCCGCGGTTGGCGTGGCGCCGCGCACGATGCGCCGCTGCGCGAAAACCTCGCCGCCGCCGTGCTGCTGCGCGGGCAGTGGCCGCGCCTGCACGCCGCCGGAGGGGGCCTGCTGGACCCGATGTGCGGCAGTGGCACGCTGCTGATCGAAGGCGCCTTGATGGCCGCCGACGTGGCACCCGGACTGATGCGCCATGGCAGCCTGCCGCCGAGCCGCTGGCTGGGCTTTGACAAGGAAAGCTGGAAGGCCCTGCTGGCCGAGGCGCGCGAGCGCGAGACGGCCGGCCTGGCGGCGCTGAAGCCGGTGGTGTTCGGCAGCGACATCGATCCGCTGGCGATTGCCGCGGCGCGCGAAAATGCCGAAGTGGCAGGCGTCGCGCATGCGATCACCTTCACCCGCGCCGATATCGATGACCTGCCGGCGCCGCCGCTGGAGATCGGTACGGTGGTCTGCAACCCGCCCTATGACGAGCGGCTGGCGGCCGATCCAGCACTGTATCGCCGTCTCGGCGATGCGCTGCAGAAGGCCGTGCCGCAGTGGCGCGCCAGCCTGCTGTGTGGCGATGACGAACTGGCCTTCGCCACCGGCCTGCGCGCCGGCAAGAAGTACCAGATGTTCAACGGTGCGCTGGAGTGCGCGCTGATCGTCTGTGATCCGGTGGCCGTGCCCAAGCGCGACCCGGCCGTGCCGCGCGAGCTGAGCGAAGGCGCGCAGATGGTGGCCAACCGCATCCGCAAGAACCTGAAGAAGTTCAAGACCTGGCGAGCGCGCGAGCAGGTGAGCTGCTTCCGTGCCTACGATGCAGACCTGCCCGAATACGCGGCGGCCATCGACGTGTACCAGGAAGACGGCGGCAAGGGCCGCACCTTCCTGCACGTGCAGGAATACGCCCCGCCGGCGACCATCCCGGAGAACGACGTGCGCCGCCGCCGCAACGAACTGCTGTCGGCCGCGCGCGAGGTATTCCAGGTTCCGCCGGAGCAGGTGGCGCTGAAGTCGCGCGAGCGCGGCAAGGGCGGCAGCAAGTACGGTCGCTTCGAGCGGCGCGATGAGTTCCTCATCGTGCGCGAGAACGACGCGCTGCTGCGGGTGAACCTGTTCGATTACCTCGATACCGGCCTGTTCCTGGACCACCGTCCGCTGCGCCGCACGATGGCCGAACAGATCCGCGGCAAGCATTTCCTCAATCTGTTCTGCTATACCGGCGTGGCCAGTGTGCAGGCGGCGGTGGCGGGTGCGGCCAGCACCACCAGCGTGGACCTGTCGGCGACCTACCTGCAGTGGTGCTACGACAACCTGGCCTTGAACGGGCAGGGCGGCAACCAGCACCTGCTGGTGCAGGCCGATGCGATGGCGTGGCTGGAGGCCGACGAAGGCCGGTACGACGTGATCTTCTGCGATCCGCCGACCTTCTCCAACTCCGCGCGTGCCGAAGATTTCGACGTGCAGCGCGAGCAGCTGCGGCTGCTGCGTGCGGCCGTGGCGCGGCTGGCACCGGGTGGCGTGCTGTACTTCTCCAACAACTTCCGCCGCTTCAAGCTGGAAGAAAACGCGATCGCCGCGTTCGCCACCTGCCGCGAGATCAGCCCACGCACCATCGGGCCGGATTTCGAACGCAACGCGCGCATCCATCGCGCATGGGAACTGCGCGCGCTCTGATCGCCCCGGGTGGGTCGCGCCCGCCGTTCCCCGGTAGCGCCGAGCCATGCTCGGCGAGCGCAGCGGTAGAAGCGTGACGGCCAGCGGCCGTCACTACCTCACACCAACGCCACCACCAGCCCCAGTACCGGCAACGCCAGCGCCGCCGGCGCGATCCAGCGCGGCTTCCACGGATACAGCCCGAAGGCCAGCAGCAGCCCGGCGATGGTCATCGTGCCCAGCCACAGCACCGGGCCCATCGCCCAGCCGTGGTCGACCACGCTCAAGCCGAATGCCACGCCCAGCAGCACCCAGCCCAGCACCGACCACTGCCGGCGCCGCGACAGCGGCGCGGCCTGCTTGCCATGCAGGTCCAGCTGGTGCTTTTCCATCGCCAGCGACAACGCCGCGAACGCGCTGAAGGACACGCCCAACGCCAGCAGCATCATGCCTTCGCCTCCATCGCCACCGCACTGCCCGCGGCAGCGGCGGCCGCTCGTTTTTTCTTCTCCGCCGCGCTCAACGGCGGCGTCCAGCGCTGCATCCTCCAGCCGCACATCGCCAGCATCGCGCCGAAGGCCAGCATCACCAGGTCGAAGCCGGCCAGTACCCAGTCGCCGGCCGGCACGGTCACGCCCAGATGGGCGTGCGTGGTCAGCGCATTGAGCAGCGGCAACAGCGCGAACAAGGCCGCACCGAGGTACAGCTGCCACGTCCACATGACCCGCTTCGGCCAGACGAACGCGGCCAGCAGGGCCGCACCCCAGGCGTAGAAGAACACGCTTACCTCGGCGTCGGCGCGCTCGGGCAGCTGCAGCGGCAGCAGCCGGTTACCCCAGAAGTACGCTGCGAACGCGATCGGCAGGCCGGCCACCGCGCCGATGTTCAGCGCGTCCACCAGCCGCAGGCCGAAGCCGATCCGGCCACTCTTGGCATGTTTCGGCCGCTCCTTGACCGCCCACAGCACCACGCCGCTGGCCACCATCAGGCAGCCGGTCAGGCCGGACAGGAAGAAGAACGCACGCAGTCCCCAGTCGGCGAAGTGGGCCAGGTGCAGTCCGTACATCACCCCGCGCGTCGCAGTGGCCGCGCCGGAGGCCGGTGATTCCATCAGCAGCTTGCCGGTCACCATGTCGTAGCGCAGCGCCGGCGTATCGATGGACAGGCGTCGACCATCGCGCTGGCGGATGTCGATCACCGCATTGGCCGCGCCCGGGCTGGTGACGCTGAAGCCGGATACATCCACGCCCTTCCAGTGCGTGCGCGCGCTGTCCAGCAACTGTTGGATCGGCAGCGGTGCAGCGCGTCCTTCAGCCGGTGCGCTGACCTCGGGCATGCCGCCGAACGCTTCGCTGAAGAACGCATCTTCATCAGTGGGGTAGGCCGCCTTGATGCCCCACGGCAGGTACATCACCATCAACGTGACGATGCCTGTGTAGGTGATCATCGCGTGGTACGGCAACGCCATCACCGCGCTGACGTTGTGGAAATCAAGCCAGGAGCGCAGGCCCTTGTCTTTGCGGAAGGTGAAGAAGTCCTTGAAGATCTTCTTGTGGGTGATGACCCCGGTGATGATCGCTACCAGCATGAACATCGCGCAGAAACCCACCAGGTAACGTGCCCACAGCACCGGGATGTAGTGCAGGTCGAAGTGCAGGCGGTAGAAGAATTCGCCGCCGCGGGTTTCGCGCGCCTCCAGCTTTTCGCCGGTGTTGGGATCTACCGTGGCATCACCGAAGCGTCCGCCACCGCGGCGGCGGCGCTCGCCTTCCACCGGCGGTTTGACCATCGATTCCGGATTGCGCCAGAACATCCGCATGGCCGGGTTGCGCGGGTCGGGCAGGGTGACGAACCAGGTCTCGGCCCGGCCGGCATGTTCCTGCAGGTAGTGCACCGCGCGCTCGGCGGCGACGTCGGTACTGACCGTGGTGGCCGGCAGTTCCGGGCGCATCCAGCGGCTGATTTCCTCGCGGTAGTAGCTGGCCGTGCCGGCCATGAAGATCAACAACAGCAGCCAGCCGACCAGCAGGCCGGTCCAGGTGTGCAGCCAGGCCATCGACTGGCGGAATCCGTTTTTCATGCCCACGCTCCCAGTGCCCATGCAACCGCCGCCATCACTACCGTGGGCAGCGCGATGCCCAGCCAGGCACGCAACGCGGTACGGCTGGCGAAGGCCCACAGCGCCGCACAGGCACAGACCACGATCGCCACCAGCATGCCGGTCAGCACGGTCTGGCCGCGCGCGCCGGGCAACGCCAGCGCGCAGAACACGCAGGTCACCGCGGCCAGCGCGTAGCCACCGAAGATGGCGGCCATGCTGCGCGAAAACACACCCCAGCCGGGGTGGGCGAAGAACGTGGCCAGGCGGGCGCTGGCGGTCGTGCTGGCAGAAGGAGGCGAGCGGTCCACGGTGATCCTGCAGTTGCGGTTGATGGCATCGCTGCCGGTGGAGAGGGGGCCATCCGTGGCCGGCCACCGGCACCTCGCCGGCGGCATCCATCAGATCGTCAGAGCTTCCAGCGCAGCGTCATGGTCACGTTGCGGGGTTCGCCCCAGTAGACACCCTGGTAGAAGCCGACATTGTTGTAGTACTCCTTGTCCAGCACGTTGTTGATGTTGAGCTGGGCACTGAAGTTTTCGTTGAAGCGGTAACCGGCCGACAGGTTCACCAGGTAGAACGCATCCTGTTCGATGCGCGCGCTTTCGGTGCGGCCGCTGGTCAGGTAGTCCGCGCGCGGCTTGGTGCTGTTGTTCCAGATGCCGCTCTGCCAGGTCGCGCCGCCGCCCAGCCAGAAGCGGCCCTCGGCGCCGCCCGGACGCCAGCTGGCGTTGAGCCGGAAGGTGTCCTGCGGGTTGGTGGTCTTCTGCAGCACGCCGGCGCGGTTGCGGATGGTGGTGTGGGCAAAGCCGGCGGAGAGGTTCCAGTGCTCGCCGATGCTGCCCTGGGTTTCCAGCTCCCAGCCTTTCACCTTGTTGCCCTTGCCGGTGGAACGGTAGGCCTGGCTGCCATCGGGCAGCGACGACGGCGGCACCGAATCATCGATCTCGGCCACGTTGTCCTGCTCGCCTTCGAAGATCGCCGCGGATGCGTTGAGCAGCCCGCCGAAGAACTCGGCTTTCAGGCCGCCTTCCCACATCGTGCCGACCACCGGTTCCAGGTAATCCCCATTGCGGTCGCGGTAGTTCTGCGGCTGGAAGATGTCGGTGTAGCTGACGTAGCCGCTGAAGATCGTGTTGAAGTCGTACACCAGTCCCAGGTACGGGGTCAGCGAATCGTCAGGCTTGTAGCCGGTGCGGGTGGTGGCGGTCAGGTTGCCGGCGGTGTCATGGGTGTAACGCCAGGTCCTGGTTTCCCAGCTGCCATAACGGGCACCGACCACGGCCAGCAGCGGATCAGCCAGCTGCAGCCGTGCGGCCACGTAGGCGGCGCTCTGCTTCAGCTCGTTCTCCGACGCCAGGTAGCCCAGCCGGGTGACCGGCAGCCGCGGCACATCGCCGGTCCAGTTGCGCCAGTCCGGCACCACCGCATAGGCGGTGGTGTAGTCGAAGTCGAGCGCATCGGATTCGCCCTTGCGCACCGACTGGCCCAGCCCGAACACCAGTTCGTGGTTGCGCCCGAACAGCTTGAACGGACCGCTGACGTTGAGGTCGAACACATCCATCGTGCTCTGCTCGTTGAAGTGCGAAACGTAGGCCGACACGCCGGTACCGTCCGGGCGTGGGTAGCCCTGCGCGCCATACCAGACGCTGCCATCGGTATCGCGGTCGGCGTGGGTCAGGTTGGCCTTGGCCGACCAGCCGTTGCCGAGCTGCTGCTCCAGGCGTACGAAGCTGGTCTTTTCAATGATCGGCCAGGCACTCCACGATGCCGACAGGTTGGTCGAGCGCGGCAGGTTGGCCGGCTTGCCATCGGCGCCCCAGTACGGCACCACGCCCCAGGTCACCCCGGAAGTGTGCGGCGACTGGTACTCGTAGCCCAGTTCCAGCAGGGTGCTGTCGGTGACGTCGGCCTGTACGATGCCGTAGAACACGTCCTTGTCCAGCTTGTACACATCGCGGAAGGAATCGCTCTGCTGCTTGGCCGCGACCACGCGCGCCCGGATGCGCCCGTCCAGCGCCACCGGACCGCCGAGGTCGGCTTCCAGGCGCTGGTTGCCCCAGCGGCCCACGGTCAGGTTGGCACCGGCCTGGAAGGTATCGGTGGGGCGCTTGCGCACGAAGCTGATGGTGCCCGACGGATCGCCGGCACCGGTGGTCAGGCCGGTCGCACCGCGGATCACTTCGATACGCTCGTAGATCACGCTGTCGGTGTTGGTCTTGATCGACCCACCGAAGGTGTTGAGCATGCCATCGACCTGGAAATTGGTGATGTTGTAGCCGCGCGACACATAGTTGATGCGCTCGCTGTCGGTGACCGAAACGTGCACGCCGGTGACCTGGCCCATGACATCGGACAGCGCGAACAGGCCCATGTCGTCCAGCCGCTGGCGGGTGATAACGGTCACCGACTGCGGCGTTTCGCGCAGCGAAAGGTCCAGCTTGGTGGCGGTGCTGGCGTGCTTGACCGTATAACCGTTCTTGATCTCGCCATCGGCGGTGACCTGCACGGCATCCAGGGTGCGCGCGGAGGCATCGGCCGGGGTGTCGGCGTGGGCGGTGGAAGCGAGCAGCAGGCTGCCGATGGCAAGCGCGAGCAGCGAACGGGGCGGAGCGTTGAACAGCGACGACATGAGGGATGCGATTCCATGCAGGTAAGAAAGCCGGCGATGGAAGTGGCCGCGCAGGCGCGCAGGCCCAGCGCCAGGATGCAGCGCCCGCTCCCATCGTCACCGCACCGGATGAGGCGGCGAACGTTAGCTGGTACACGGGGCGGCAACGGCGGAACGGGTCCGCGACTGACTGGCTGGGCGTACGAAGTGACTAAATGATAAGTATTCGCATTTAGTTAAGCAAGCGTTTTCAGTACGGTCACACGCGTGACCGCACGGGCTTTCAGCGCACCGCGCAGGCGCGGTGGATTTCCTGGTCGATGCGGGCCGGCGCGCTGCGGCCGGTGAACACTTCGGCCATTTCCTTGCGCAGTCGTGCGTCTTCGCAGGATTGCGGATCGACCACGTTGTCGATCACCGTGCCGCGCACGTCGGGCTGATCGTAGCCGGCGCCCTCGCGCACCCAACGGCGTGCCTGCGACGATTCCTGCGCCACGCGGATCCGGTCGGCAGTGGTCAGCCTGGGATCACGCACCACTGGGCGGCTCACCCCGGTGTCCTGTTCCTTCGGGCAGGGCACCGACTGGTAGGCCACCTGCTGGCCATCGCTGCACTTGTACACGCGTTGCGCGTGCGCCTGCGTTGCCAGCGCACACAGCGCCAGCGTCATCAACATCCTGGTCATGGATCCCCCCGGCGCACCGCCTTGGCGCGCGATGCGCGGGAGAATACCCTATTCAGGGAGCGTCAACACCTATGTTTGTGTAGAACCCGGCACAGTAGCGCTGCCCCTTGCGGCTCAGGTTGAATCGCTGGCAATTGGTGTCGTAACTGAAACCTGTCGCGGTGATCAGATAACTGGACAGCGTGACGCCGTTCAGATGGTGCTGGCTGCCATTGGATTTCAGCGACCAATGCTCATGCGGCCCGGTCGAGGAGCCGCCATCGCACAACGCCTGGCCCCGCGTATTGGCCGGATTGGCAATGGGTTCATTGGCGGCCACCGTGGCGCCGGTGGGCTGACGGATGTTCATCAGGTGGTAATAGGTCGTGGACCACCCGCCTTCATGCACGACCTCGGCCATGCACGACGAATGGCGCTTGAACCTGCCCGCTGCAGAGGACGTTACCCAGTTGTTGTTCTGGTTGCTGCCCCATCCTCCGCCGACGGACATGTCCAGCGACGACATCGGGAAGCGGCCGCTGCCGGAATGGGTGTGCGCCCCGCCTACGTGCCACCGCGCATTGAGCGGATAGGGAAACTGCAGCAGATTGGTGGGAGGGGTAACTGCGCGAGGCTGCGGCAGCGCCGTGCGCGAGCGCAGCGCCACCTGCCGGGTGCTGCCGAACAGCCGGCGATAGACGTCGTTGAACCCGGCGCCGGCCAGCGCGACAGCACGCGTGTCGTCCATGCCTGACAACGCGTACAGGGTACGCAGCGGATTGTCGCCGGACAGCGCCACTGGCCCCTTGGTGCTGGTGTCATTGGCGTCGTACATCGCATCACGCAGGGACTCGGCCACTTCCCGCAGCTGCGGCCCGAAGCCGGTGGTGGCGACCAGCGTACCGAACGGCCGGTCCAGGCGTGCAGGCGGAGCATCCTGATTGCCGACCACGCCTGTCTGCAGTTCCATCAGGGCGAGCAGGACGCGCGGACTGATGCCGCTGTAGCCTGCCCAGTGCGAAAGTGTTTCGGCATGCGGGCTGAGCTGTGGGGCATGCCCGGCCAGCCACGTGGCAATATCGAAATCAAACATTTCGTCGTACTGGTACACCAGGTCCTCGCTTTTCAGGGATGGTGCGTCGGCGTGTGCCGTGGACAGGGTCGATGCTGCGCAGAGAGCAGCAAGGAGTAGCGGTTTCATCAGTCGGCGCGCAGGAAGGGGCATGGTTCGGATTCCAGAGTGGATCTGAGCGGCATGGGGATTTCAGGCCGCACCCATCCCTGGACCCCTGCAAAAGGGGATCCTGTCGAGAGGCAAGGACTGGCTCGCTGCTGCCGCTGTTGGCGGGCGGGCAAGGCCAATGCTAGGTACGTGCGATGCAGCCGGGTTTGTCGGCAATCACAGAGTTACCTGCGTCGAAAATATCCATCGGAGTGGACATCCAGCGCTGCGCCATCAATGGGCCTTGCGACTACGCGCGCGCTCACCCGGCCAGCAGTGTCGTGGCTGCATGCAGCAGCAACCCGATCAGCCCGCCGACCAGCGTGCCGTTGAAGCGGATGAACTGCAGGTCGCGGCCGACGCTCAGTTCCAGTTGTTCCACCAGATGGCGTTCGTCCCACCCCTTCACCGTCTGTGCGATATGCGCGGTGACACCATCGCGCAGGCGCGAGGTCAGCCGCTGCGCGCCCTCCAGCAGGTGCTGGTTGAGCGCATCGCGCAGGGCCGGGTCCGAAGACAGGCTGCGGCCGAGCGCGGCCATGCTGCGCTCCAGGTACCCGGCCAGGGCGGAATCTTCGCTCTGCAGGTCGGCGCGCAGGCTGGCGTGGATGCGCGACCATAGTCCCTGCACGTACTCCTGCAGGGCAGGGTGGTCGATCATTTCCTGTTTCAGCTGTTCGATACGGGTGGCCAGCGCCGGGTCCTCGCGCAGACGCTGCACGTAGCTGCCCAGCCACTGTTCGTAGTCCTGCCGCAGCGGGTGCGTCGGCTCGGCCAGCACCTGCTGCATTTCTTCCAGAACCGCACCAGCCAGGCGCTCGGCCAGGCTGTCGCCGATCTCATCGATCGGCTTGATCCAGTTCACCGTGCTGGACAGGGTCGGCCACTCGCGCTGGATGTAGCGCACGATCAGCTGCGAGGCGCGTTCCTTGACCTCCGGCTGTTCCAGCCAGCGCGCCAGCCGCTGCAGGCCTTCGTCCAGCACGCGCTGGTGGCGGCCATCGGCGGTCAGCAGGGCCAGCAGTTCACCGGCGGTGGAGGCCGCGTTCCACTGCCGCAGCTGCTGCACCACGAAGCCGTGCAACTGGCGGCGCACGGCGGCTTCGTCGAAGAAATCCAGTGCCTGCAATGCCCAGCCACGTGCCATGTCGGCCAGCATGCGCACCTGCTCGGGTGCGGACAGCCAACTGCCCAGGCGGGCAGCCGGATCGAACACTTTAAGCCGCGCCAGCAGCATGTCCGGCGCCAGGAACTGGTCGCGCACGAAGACCGCCAGGCTGTCGCCGATGCGCTCCTTGCTGCGCGGGATGATCGCCGTATGCGGGATGGGCAGGCCCATCGGCCGGCGGAACAGCGCCACCACCGCGAACCAGTCGGCCATCGCGCCCACCGCGGCGGCTTCGCAGAAGGCGGCAACCCAGGCCCAGATACCGCGCTCGCCCTGCCAGTGGCTGACCGCGAAACCGGCCAGCATCACCAGCAGCATGCCGAACGCGATGGCTTTCAGGCGCCGCAGCTGGGCGCGGCGCGGATCAACGGGAGTCGTGGTCATGCGGGCAGTCTACCGGGGCCGGTGTTGAGCCCCGTTGACGGTGAACATCGAGCCGATTGCCGCTGAACATGCAGGGGTAGCGCAGAGCCACGCTCGGCGAGCGCAGCGGCAGCCTGTCCTGCCACCCAGCTCGGCACCACGCAGTGTGGTAGCGCCGAGCCATGCTCGGCGAGCGCAGCGGGGCAGCCTGTCCCTGCCACCCAGCTCGGCACCACGCCGTGATCAGGCCAGCTGCGCGCGCAGCGCCGCCAGCTGCTGGCGCAGCGCATCGTTTTCGCGGGTCAGGCTGACGATGCGGGCACGCAGCGCCGGGGCGCCTTCGCCCAGCTGTTCCAGCGCGTGCATTACTTCGGCATCGCGCAGTGCCTGCTCGTCCTCGCTGACCTCTTCCGCCTGTACCGCCACGTCCGGCTTGGCGGCACGCGGCTTGCGGCTGGCCTCGCGGGCGCGCTTGGCGGCCTGCTTCAGTTCTTCCTTGCCACCGGTGGCGGCCGCGCGCTGCTCGTCTTCCGGCAGCGATGCCACCGCCGCCGCCGCGCTGATCGACAGCTGGCCGTTCTTCACCGCTTCCACCACTTCCGGCGCAGCCTGCGCACGGATGCGTTCGATCATGCTGATCTGGTTGCTGCTCAGCTTGGCTTCGCGGGCCAGTTCGGCGCGGCTGAAGCTCGGTGCCGGATCCCACGGCGGGCTGTCCTGGTCGTCTTCCTGGCCTTCGGCGGTGCCGTCGCTTTCGCGCTGCAGCTTTTCCTGCTCGATGCGCTTGCGCTGGGCCAGGATCTCGCGCTTGCGCAGCGCCAGTTCGCCACGCTGGAAGTCCGACACGCTGCGCCGTCCCAGGTGCTGTTCGATCATCCACAGGTGGACATCGTCCATGCTCTGGAAGCGCGTGTTCTGTACCGTGTTGAACGGCAGGTCGTGCTTCTGGCAGATGCCATGACGGTTGTGTCCGTCCACCAGCACGTCACCCCACAGCACCAGCGCGTCGCGGCAGCCTTCGGCCAGGATGCTGCGCTCCAGCGCCTCGTATTCGTCTGCGGTGAGCGGGTCGATGTAGGCCTTGAGTTCTTCTTTGACGACGATGTTCATGGGCAACGGGCGGTCGTGGAGCGGAACCGCCCATTGTACCGGCTCGGGCTGGCGCATCCCGGCTCAGGCAGTGGCGCGGATCATCGCGCCGAGAACGTCGGCGATCTGGTCGATCTGCGCCGGTTCCACGATCAGTGGTGGCGACAACGCGATGGTGTCGCCGGTCTGCCGCACCAGCAGGTTGCCGTCGTGGAAGCAGCGCCGGAATACCTCGTAACCGCGGCTGCCCGGGGCATCGCGGCGCGGGGCCAGTTCCACCGCGCCGACCAGCCCGAAGTTGCGGATGTCCACCACGTTGGGCAACCCCTGCAGCCCGTGCAGGGCGCGCTGCCAGTGCTCGCCAAGTTCGATGGCGCGCTCGAACAGGCGCTCTTCGGCGTACACGTCCAAGGTGGCCAGTGCGGCCGCGCAGGCCAGCGGGTGGCCCGAATAGGTATAGCCGTGGAACAGGTCGATCGTCTGCGTCGGCCCCTGCTGCAGGCTGGAATGGATGGCGTCGCCGACCAGCACCCCGCCCAGCGGCACCGCCCCGTTGCTGGCGCCCTTGGCGAAGGTGATCAGGTCCGGGGTGACGCCGAAACGCTGCGCGGCGAAGGGCATGCCGACGCGGCCGAAGCCGGTGATGACCTCATCGAACACCAGCACGATGCCGTGGTGGTCGCAGATTTCGCGCAGGCGCTGCAGGTAGCCCGGCGCCCGCAGGATGACCCCGGCCGAGCCGGCGATGGGTTCCACGAACACCGCCGCGATGGTGGATGCATCGTGCAGCGCGATCAGCCGCTCCAGCGCATCGGCCAGCTCCGCCCCGTGCCGCGGCAGGCCCTGGCTGAAGGCGTTGCGCTGCAGGTCCAGCGTGTGCGGAAGGTGCGCGCTGCCACCCAACTGCAGGCCGAACTGGCGCCGGTTGTTGGGCAGGCCGCCGATCGCCATGCCGCCGAAGCCGACGCCGTGGTAGGCCTTCTCGCGCCCGATGAACCGGGTGCGCTGGCCTTCGCCGCGGGCGCGATGGTGCGCCAGCACGATCTTCATCGCGGTATCGACTGCTTCCGAACCGGAGTTGGTGAAGAACACATGGTTCAGTCCGGCCGGGGCCAGCGCGGCCAGGCGCTGCGCCAGCACGAACGGCAGCGGCGAGCCCATCTGGAAGGTGGGCGCGAAATCCAGCGTGCCCGCCTGTTCGGCGATGGCCTGCACGATCTTCTTGCGGCCATGACCGGCATTGCAGCACCACAACCCGGCGGTGCCATCGAGGATCTGCCGGCCTTCCACATCCTCGTAGTACATGCCCTGCGCGCGCACCAGCAGGCGCGGCGCGCCCTTGAACTGCGCATTGGCGGTGAAGGGCATCCAGAAGGCGTCGAGGGTGTCTGGCTGCGTGGTTGCCAGGACGCTGAGCGGCGGGGTCGGGGAGGGCATGGCGGGCTCCGGAACGGCGGCGGTATATCTGACTGTAGCGTAGGGATATGCCGCGCTGGCGTGTCGACACGTGCGTGATGCGGCTACGGGGCAGAGCTATATGCAGCAGGGGTACTACGATCCGGAGGCGTGGCGATCAATTCGAGTGGATGCACGCACCCGCCGTGGCCATCACTAGCGCGCTTGCGGCAGCGACCCCTGCCGTTGGCGGCTACTTGGCTGCCGCGTTGTGAACCACGGCGAAGTCTGCAGATAAGACTTCAGTCCGCAAGGCCGATGGGCCTTGTTCGCGGCCAGCCAATGCGACTGTCAAAGCTCAGACAGAGGCGGTCCGGGGAAGCCATGTGTACAGTGCGGAGAGGAGACTCCACGTCAAGTGGCGGGCACAAGGAAGCGCTTGTTAAGGAGTGCCATCAGACCGGAGCCATCGATCAACAGAAGAGGCATGATGTTCGCTCCGTTCAACCAGAGTGTCCCGCATGCTCCGCCAAGGAAGGCGCCGAGATGTCGCGCTACTCACGTGAAATGAACAAGCAGTTCAAGGAGGAATAGAGGATGGCCCATCACAGTAACTCTTTGTTGGTGCGGCAGATGTCCGTATGCAGAGGGAATGGAGCCGAGTTCAGAGCGCCTCTCGCCGGTTCTAAGCTGGGAATCTCGAGAGCCGCCTTGAGGGCCGTCTTTCCTATACATGGACTTAGACATGCTCCTGGTCGAGGAACATCGGGATGGTACATATGGTCCGGCGATTCTTCAGATGACCCGGCATTCTTCGAGCCATTGCACGTGGGCCACGCTGAATCGGGTGAGATGATATTTGGCTCTGGCGCCAGGCTGGAGGTTCCTGCTTGGGGAGGATGGCTATCAGGACGTGTGGTTCGACCAATCGCTGCTTGAATTGGCAGGCAAATGAGGCTTGTCAGCAGCGGAACGCTCCTCCAGGCCTGACGCCAGGGCGGAAGTAACCCCCATAGCCGAATGGAGAGAGAGGGCGCTTACGGGCAATACACCACGCATAACGGTGACGGTACGTTCAAGCAGTACAGAGGTTCAGGAAAGGACCATGGACAGGTGCCTAGGCCGAATGTTAACGAGAATAAGTTGAATGTTGCCCCGAATGGACAGAGTTATCCTGGCAAGCCGGAAGTTAGATCAGCACGCACAGATGAAACTCCTAAAGGCAAATGATATGAGGGTGGATTATGATCCCGTTGAAGATATGCCCGACTTTCGAGAGTGGGTAGCTGCAAATGGGTCTTCATTTGACTTTTCGGATTACATTCATGCGCAGGTTCTGCGGGGCGCACTGACGGCTGATGCACTGATGTCGGTAATTCTTTTGGTATGGCCTTCATTCGTCGAGGTGGACGGTTTCGTCGCCCTGCAGTCGCGACGTGACCGGGTGCGCGAGCTTGTTTCGCAGGGCGTTACCGGGAAGGAAGTCGAGTATTGGTGCAATCACTTGAATATTGATGGGCTCCTCCCGGGGATTGAGGTCTCCCTCAACGAGTGCGGTCTCAAGAAGCAAGCGCAACACGTGATCTGAATTCGGCGATCTCTTTGTCCATCACTTCGGCGGGCGTTTTCCAGCCAAGCGTCTGACGCGGGCGTGTGTTCATGAGCATCGCAACGTGATTGAGGTACTCCTGGCTCGCGCTCGACAGATCAATGCCCTTGGGCAGGAACTGCCGAAGCAATCTATTGGTGTTCTCGTTGCTGCCGCGCTGCCACGGCGCGTGTGGGTCAGCAAACCACACGTCGATATCCAGGCGATCCATCAGCTCTGGATAACACGTCAGCTCCGTGCCTCGGTCGTAGGTCAAACTGGTGCGCATGGATTCAGGCAGCTTTTTCAGTTGCCGACTGAAACCCTCCAGTGCCGCTTCAGCTGTGCAGCCATCCATCTTGCAGAGGATCACAAAGCGTGTCTTACGTTCGACCAGCGTCCCTACGCAGGAGCGGTTGAAAGCACCCTTGATCAAGTCGCCTTCCCAGTGGCCCGGAACCAGTCGCTTCTGCACTTCTTCCGGGCGATGCACGATACGCAGCTGCTCAGGAACCCATGTCCGCTTGGCTGCCGTCGTGCGGCGTAGACCTCGCGTCGGCTTGCTCTGCCGAAGCGCTTCCACCAGCTCTTTCTTCAGCCCTCCGCGCGGATGGGCATAGATGCTGGCGTAGATAGTCTCGTGGCTGACGCGCTGGCTGGAATCGTCCGGGTGCATGTCACGAAGCTTGGCAGCAATCTGCTGGGGCGACCAGCGATACAGCACCAAGTGATCACGAACGAACTGAGACAACTCGCTGCCCTCGGTCAGCCGCCGGTGCCGAACAGAGCGTAATCGGCGGGCACAATAGTCTTTGCCAGCCTCGCTGGCGCTGTACGCCCCAGCGATCTGGCGCGCCACCTCCCGGCTCAGGGTCGAAGGGCTGCGCCCCAAGCGCCTGGCGATGGATCGCATGCTCTTGCCATCCTGGATCTCGATCTGGACAACGGCGCGCTCTTCGGCGCTCAAATGGTTGTAATGCCTGGACATGCTGACACCCTACTGGTTAGTGGGTGTTGCACTTGGAAATTGAGTCTAAGGAGTGCGTCGGCGCAATTCTGCGAAACGCATGGGCCGCGAAGCTCGCGTCCCAGTTTCCGCTGTTAAAATTCAACGTCATACTGTTGAGCGATAGTGATAGCTCAGAGGTTAGTGTTACGTTTCATCAGGTTGAATAGATTTTCCTGTCCGTATTTTTGAAGATTTCGCACCGTGCCAAGAGTTTTTCTGCAGCGCGGTGTTTGTCTCATGGATTTCGCGCCCGTGGAGCAGCAGGAATAATGCGAAAGATCACCGATCTCGAAAGGCGGTTGATCGAGGGCGTCGCGAGCAGGCTTCCTCCTCTTGAAGCCTCAGTGCTTATGACCGACCTGGAATACGCTGTTGTAGCCAATGATGCTGTGCCAGGTGCAAGGGTTGTGTTCGCTATCGCAGGATATGAGCGACCGCCTTACAAGGGCCAGCACAGCTATCCGGTTGAGATTCGCCTATCGGATGCAGATGGAGCGGAACTGACTGCCGTGCTATACGCAGATGAAAACAATAGACTTTACGAACTTGAGGTCATCCGGTGGGAAGAAGGCGCGCCGCTTGCTCCTGATGCCTGCTCTGCCAGGTTTTTTTGAACCGGCCGAGCGATGAGAATTCTTGGCCTGCAAAATGCATCATGCCATCGCGACCGTTTTGCGTGGATGACTCGGACCCGGTGGACGTGAATCGAATGGAGCGTGTCGGCATGCAGGATCCAGACGTGGTGCAGCAGTCGGACGTATGCAAGCGATACGGCGCGGAAATCGATATGCCCGAAGCAGAGTCCAAGCTGGGCCTGACCCCGAGCGCGGCGTGCGGGGTCTTGCCCATCCACGGATTGCGGCATCTGCCACGCGGCGATGCGTCCGGCTGGTACGTGTGGTCCGGTGATTATTCTGAAGATCCTGATTTCTTTGAGCCGCTGCGTGTGAACCATGCCCTATCAAGTGCCATGGTGTTCGCGCGTTACCTGGCACTGCCACCGGGATGGCGGTTCCTGATTGGCGCGGATGGCTACGAGGACGTGTGGTACGACGCGTCGTTGCTCGCGACTGAATGACTCTGAGGCGCGATGACCTGCTTCAGCCCGTGCCCATGTGCTGCCAGTTTCGCTCTTCAATTAGCTGTTCATTTGGAAGGAGCACTACGCACTAGGCCCCTTAGCTCCACATTGTGGTCCGTTTTACAGCACGGCAAGACCGTGACGTGGAAGGCGAGTCGTCGACGCCGAGGAATCGCGCTTTCAGCCTTCCCGGGTCAGCTCGCGCGCCGCGATGATCAGCCCTTCAACCAGCTCCTCGTTCATCACCACCACGTCGTTTCCGCTGGTGTGGCTGACATGCACCGCATGCAGGATGTCCAGGATGACGATCACGCACTGCTGCCTGCTGTAGACGGGGGAACTGCCGGTGTCAGGCTGCTGGTTGACCTGTGCTGTGGCGGCGGCCGGCGGAGGGTCGGCAAGCGGCGGCACCAGCCGCAGGCGGGGCGTGTCCTGGGACACCGGATGCGGCACGCCATTGGCGCGCAGGATCCGTTCCAGCTTGTCGATGAAGTGCGGCGGCAGATCATTCATGGCATCGCCCAGCAGGGAGTACAGGCGCATACCGCTTAGGGTGTGATCGGACATGGGGCAACCTCGTAGCCGGATGGGCCCCCTGCGTCAGGGCGCAGGGTGGCGGGCGGTGCGGGTTGGCATACCGGCCGAATACTCCCAAAAACCGGCGGATCAAAATCCCCACGCACAGCCCGCCGTGTGACCGACGAGTCAGTGCATTCTCCGCCGGGCCCGTGAGGGCAGCAACGAAGTACAAGGAGTAAACGGATCAGGATGCCAATCCCGGCTGGCGCTTCTACGTCGCCAGCATCGCCATCGTGCGCAACGCGACCCGGCTACGTACATGGGCAAAGCTGCAAACCAGGGTCACCACGTCATGCAGCCCATCTCACCGGCAGTTCGCGCTCACCTGATGTATCGCATCCCGCAGTGCCTGACGATCCCGCTCGTCCACCGCATCCTGGAAGTACTGCAGGTCCTGCTTGCCCAGCCCGCAGGGGTCATCGGTATAGCCGGGCGGCCACAGTCCGAGGAACTGCGCCACCCCGGCGATGATCTGTTGCGGGCTCATCTGCGGACGCATGCGGAAGTAGCGCGGGCGGTCCTGGAAGGCTGCATGCACGGCGCGGCGTCCGATCAGTTTCGGGGCGAGGGTGGTGGCGTCGATGCCGTCGCCGCCGCTGACCGCATCGCCGCGCAGGCGAAGGTCCAGTGGCGCGTTTGCGACCGGGTCGGCGATGTCCACCACCACGGTTGCATCCGGTGCGGTAACCAGCGGCTGCAGCGGGCTGACCACGCGGCGGCTGCGTTGCGCCGGCGCAACCTCAGGGCTCTTCGGTAGCGCGATGGACGGAGCTGCGGGCGGTGGCGGCGGCAACCAGCGCACGCTGGTGCGATGGCCATCGCTACGCGCCAGGGTGGCGCGGGTGGTGGTCAGCAGCCACCAGCCGATCAAGACATGCACGGCGATGACCAGCGCCCAGGCGATGACGTGCGGGGCGGCTGCCGTGGGGAGTAATGGGCGGGGTAGGGCCAGGGTCGACATCGGCAGTGCATCCATGCGGTTACCTGGGGAGTGAGAGTAGGGGGAGGGACGAAAAGTTTCGTTGGGTGGTTCAGGGGCTGCCGCTTCGCTCGCCGAGCATGGCTATGCCGGTCGTCCTGACCGGCACCCTACGGGCCGTCGCAAGCGACGTTGACAGCGGCTCCTGCCGCTGCCTTCGACGCTACCAGAGCCGGGCGTGGCTGCGCGCTACCAAGGCCGGGCAGGAGGGCGCGCGCGCAGGGGGATGGCGCGGCGGTGTCGGCTGAAACCAATCTGCCCCCCGTCGGGAGGGGCGTGGCAGAATCCGGAACGCTCTCTGTTTGTTGATCCTGCCCATGTCGTCCACTGCTGCACCCGCCTCGATCCCGCCCACGCCGGCCAATTCGCCGCAGCGCGTGCTGCTGGCCAGCCTGATCGGCACCACCATCGAGTTCTTCGACTTCTACATCTACGCCACCGCGGCGGTGTTGGTGTTCCCGCATCTGTTCTTCCCGGAAAGCAGTGACAAGGCGGCCATGCTGCAGTCATTGGCGACCTTCGCGGTGGCGTTCATCGCGCGGCCGGTGGGATCGGCGGTGTTCGGGCACTTCGGCGACCGCATCGGGCGCAAGGCCACGCTGGTGGCGGCGCTGCTGACGATGGGCTTGTCCACGGTGTTGATCGGCCTGCTGCCCACGCATGCGCAGATCGGCCTGTGGGCGCCGGCACTGCTGGCGCTGTGCCGTTTCGGGCAGGGGCTGGGGCTGGGCGGGGAATGGGGCGGTGCCGTGCTGCTGGCCACGGAAAACGCACCGCCGGGCAAGCGTGCCTGGTACGGCATGTTCCCGCAGCTGGGCGCGCCGCTGGGCTTCCTGCTGTCGGCCGGTATCTTCCTGATCCTTGGCCGCCTGCTCAGCGCCGATGACTTCCTGCAGTGGGGCTGGCGCATTCCGTTCGTGGCCAGTGCGCTGCTGGTCGGCCTCGGCCTGTGGGTGCGCCTGAACATCCATGAGACGCCGGCCTTCCAGAAGGCGCTCGATGCGCACGCGCGGGTCAAGCTGCCGATGCTGACGGTGCTGCGCGACCACGCCATGTCGATGCTGCTGGGCACGCTGGGCGCCTTCGCCACCTTCGTGCTGTTCTACCTGATGACCGTGTTCGCGCTCGGCCATGGCACGGCGGTGTTGGGCTACAGCCGTGAGCAGTTCCTGCTGCTGCAGATGGTCGGCATCCTGTTCTTCGCCGCCGGTATTCCCATTTCGGCGCGCTACGGCGATCGCTGGGGCACGCGCCGCACGATGATCATTGCCAGTGGCCTGATCGTGGTGTTCGGCGTGCTGCTGGCGCCGATGTTCCAGGCCGGCAGCCCGTGGATGGTGCTGGCGTTCCTGTCGCTGGGACTGTTCCTGATGGGCCTCACCTACGGCCCGTGCGGCACCTTCCTGGCAGAGATCTACCCGGTGGAAGTGCGCTACACCGGCGCGTCGTTGTCGTTCAACCTGGCCGGCATCCTCGGCGCGGCGCCGGCCCCGTACCTGGCGACATGGCTGGCCGAACGTTTCGGTCTGGTGGCGGTCGGCTATTACCTGTGCATCGCCGCGCTGGTGACCATCTGCGCGCTGCTGGCGTTGCAGCGGCGGGTGCGCTGATCAGCCGAAGAAGCGCTTCAGCGTGCGTCCCAGCCAACTGCCGCCCTGGTGTTCGCGGGTGAACTGGTTGAGGTGCTGCTTGACCGTTTCGGCGTAGGCTTGGTCATCGCCGCGGATATGGTTGAACAGCCAGCGCGAGAGCATGGTGCGCAGTTCGTCGGTCACGTCCTCGCCGGCCTGGAAACGCAGGCG
This sequence comes from Stenotrophomonas sp. SORGH_AS_0321, assembly GCF_031453215.1. Taxonomy (NCBI): domain Bacteria; kingdom Pseudomonadati; phylum Pseudomonadota; class Gammaproteobacteria; order Lysobacterales; family Lysobacteraceae; genus Stenotrophomonas; species Stenotrophomonas sp. SORGH_AS_0321. The sequence continues at coordinate 2,716,782 of NZ_JAVIZG010000001.1, read as the reverse complement.
GTAGTCGGACACGCGCTTGCCGAAGATTTCGTGCACGCGCTTGTGCGCGGCGCAGAACGGGTAGCCGGCTTCTTCCATCAGCTCTTCTTCGAAGGCGAAGTGGGACATGGTGTAGTCCACCAGTTCGTCGATCACCTCGGCCACGGCCAGCCGCTGCAGGCCCTGCTGGGCGACGTGCAGATGGTTGAGCATCTCCACGATCCGCCTGTGCTGGTTGTCGATGACATCGATGCCGATGTTGAGATCGTCCTGCCAGACAAGCAAGGCCATCTGCGTGCTCCCTGTATGCGATGGGAGCGAGTCTGGGCGGGCGTGCCGATTGCGACACTGATCTGGATCAAAGCGGGTAAGCACGTGACGACCAACGGTCGTCACCCACCATCCGCGGGACCGGTAGCGCCGAGCCATGCTCGGCGGAATGTTTCAGGCAGCGCGGTGTGCGCCGAAAGGCCGCCGAGCATGGCTCGGCGCTACCGCGGAATGTTTCAGGCATACCGGTCGGTGTCGAAGGCCTGCCTCAGGCGGCGGTGGCGGCCAGTGCGGCGCCGCAGACGCGGTTGCGGCCGCCGGCCTTGGCCAGGTAAAGCTGGCGGTCGGCTTCGGTGATCAGCTCATGCAGGCTGTCGTGGTTGGGGCGGATGCAGCACAGGCCGATGCTGACGGTCATGCGCAGCACGCTGTCGCCGATCGGCACCTGCAGCTGGGCCACGCTCTGGCGCAGGGTTTCGAAGTAGTCCGCTGCCTCATCCGGTGCCAGCCCCGGCACCATCAGGCAGAACTCTTCGCCCCCGAAACGAGCGACCAGGTCGCCGCTGCGCGCATGTGCGGCCACGGTATCGGCGCAGGCGCGCAGCGCGTCGTCGCCGCCATCGTGGCCGAAGGTATCGTTGATGTGCTTGAAGTGGTCGATGTCCACCATCGCCACGGTGATCCAGTCGTCCTGCTGCTGCACGCCATGCAGCTGGCGCTGGCTCTGTTCCAGGAAGCAGCGGCGGTTGGGCAGGCCGGTCAGGAAATCGCGGGTGGCCAGGTCCTGCAGGGTGCCGATCAGCTCCAGCTGGTCCACGTTCTGCGAGACGCGGCAGAAGAATTCTTCGCGCGAAAAGGGCTTGCGCAGGAAGTCGTTGGCGCCGTTCTTCAGGAAGCGCGGGATCAGCGAGGCATCGGTATTGCCGGACAAGCCGATCACCGCCACCTTGTCGCGCGAACGCTGCATGCGCAGCCGGCGGGTGAACTCCACGCCCTGCATGCCGGGCATTTCCTGGTCCACCACGGCCAGCCGGATGGACGGGTGCGCCTCGATCGCCGCCAGTCCCTTTTCGCCGTCGGCCGCTTCGTACACCGGGTGGCCGTACATGCGCAGCAGGGCTGCTGCATAGGCACGCGCGGACGGGGAGTCATCCACCACCAGCGCGGCGATGCGGCGGTTGCGGTCCAGCCGCTGCACCAGCCACACCAGGTAATCCACGCTGCCGGGGGTGTTCTTCAGCACGTAATCGATGACTTTCTGTTCCAGCACGCGCCGGCGCACGTCTTCGTCATACACCCCGCTCACCACTACCGTCGGCAGGCCGCGGGACACGAAGTAGTCCACCACTGCTTCGCGGTCACCATCGGCCAGCACCAGCCCGGTCAGCACCAGGAACCAGCCCTGTTCCTGCTCCAGCAGGCGGCCGGCTTCGGCCAGGGTCGAAGCCACCGTCACCTTCAGTTCCAGGCGCTGTTCGATGGCTTCGCGCACCAGGGTGGTGAAGGTTCGCGAATTTTCCACCAGCAGGATGCGCTGGGGCAGGGGGTCAACACCGGGGTCGCTTACGAAAGCGCCCTGCAGCAAGGCGGGCATGAGGCGTGCGCTCGGAACGGGCTGGGTCTTCAAGGCTATCGGCCGCTCCTCTGAAAACTTGAACTGCGTCACCAAATTAGATTGCGCAGCTTTACAAATGCCATCGTGGCGACCAGCAACGGCGTGCGCAGCAGGCGTCCGCCGGGGAAGGGCCGGTGCGGCAGGCGCTCGAATACGTCCAGCCGTGCGGCCTGGCCGGCGATGGCTTCGGCGATGACCTGGCCGGCCAGGTTGGCCGCGGCGACCCCATGGCCGGAGAACCCCTGCGCGAAGTAGATGTCCGGGGTCAGCCGGCCCCAGTGCGGCGCGCGGCTGGGGGTGATGTCCACGTAACCGCCCCACAGGTATTCCAGCGGCACGCCCTGCAGCTGCGGGAACACCTGCCACAGGCGCCGCTGCATCACGCTGTCCAGGCCGGCCGGCGGGCGCGAGGAATAGCTGGCGCCGCCGCCGAACAGCACGCGGTGGTCGTGGCTGAGCCGGAAGTAGTCCAGCACCAGCCCGGTATCGGACACGGCCATGTCGTTGCGGATCAGCGCCCGCGCGCGCGCCTCCCCCAGCACCGGGGTGGCGCCCACGTAGGTGCCGACCGGCATCACGTGGCGCTCCAGTTCCGGGGCGATGCCTTCCAGCCAAGCATTGCCGGCCAGCAGTACGTGGGCGGCGTGCACGGTGCCGGTGGCGGTGCGCAGGGCAGGGTGCGGCGTGCGCTGCAGTTCCAGCACCGGCGTGTGCTCGTGGATCACCGCGCCGGCGGCGATCGCCGCATCGGCCAGGCCCTGCGCGTAGGCCAGCGGATGCAGGTGGCCGCTCAGCGGGTCGAACATCGCGCCCTGGTAACGCGGGCTGTCCAGCTGCGCGCGCAGGGTGGCACGGTCCCACCACTGCATGGGGTAGTCGTAACGGGTGGTCAGCCGCTCCATGTCGCGCTGCAGCGCCTGCGACTGGCGCGTGGTGATCGGCACGTTGGCATGCCCGGATACCCAGTGGCAGTCGATCCGGTACTGGTCGATGCGATCGCGCAGCAGTTGCACGCCCTGGCGCGAATAGTCGAACAGGGTGCGCGCGTCTTCAACGCCGACCTGCTTTTCCAGCACGTCCACTTCGCAGCCGTAGCCGACCAGGGCCTGGCCGCCATTGCGTCCGGACGCTCCCCAGCCGACCCGGCAGGCGTCCAGCACCACCACGCGCAGGCCACGACGGGCCAGTTCCAGTGCGGCCGAAAGCCCGGTGTAGCCGGCGCCCAGGATCGCCACGTCCACGTGCACATCGCCATCCAGCGGCGGCTGGGCAACGCGTGGCGCGACACTGGCGGCATACCAGCTGGGCGGCAGGGCAGGGTCTTCGCGCAGGGGGTGCGTGGGGTCCATCGCCATAGTCTGGCGCAGTTGCCACACGGATGGTGTGACTGGCAGTAAGGTTGCTGCGGTCATCTGCCGGGGTTACCGTGTGGGCAGCGCCGAGGACCTTCGCATGCGCCTTCCGCCCCTCGTGGGATTGCCGACCGACAGCAGCTTGCAGGGCCACCACCGTTTCGCGATGGCCGGGGAGAAGTACGTGCGCGCGCTGGTGGAGGCCGCCGCGGTGACGCCGGTGCTGCTGCCCTCGCTGCAGCCTCCGCTGCCAGCGGGCGACTGGTTGTCACGCGTGCACGGGCTGCTGCTGACCGGCGCGGTGAGCAACATCGAGCCGCAGCATTACGCCGGCGGCCGCACGTGGCCGGGCAACCTGCATGATCCTGCGCGCGACGGCGCCGCGTTTTCGCTGCTGCAGCATGCCTTGGCCGCCGACCTGCCGGTGCTGGCGATCTGCCGTGGTTTCCAGGAGCTCAACGTCGCCTTGGGCGGCACCCTGCACCCGCAGGTACACAGGGTGGAGGGACGGCACGACCACCGCGAAGACCCGGCGGCCTCGGTCGAGGTGCAGTACGGTCCGGCGCACAGCATCGCGCTGGTCGCCGGCGGTTGGCTGGCGCAGTGGCACGGTGCGCGTTCGGCGGTGGTCAATTCGGTTCACGGCCAGGGCATCGACAGCTTGGCCGACGCGCTGTTGCCCGAAGCGCACGCCGACGATGGCCTGGTCGAGGCGGCACGCAGCCGCAGGCATTCCTTCGTGCTGGGCGTGCAGTGGCATCCGGAGTGGCGCGTCACCCACAATCCCTTCTATCACGCTGTGTTCCACGCATTCGGCCAAGCTTGCCGGCAGCGACAACGACTTCAACAGGATTCCGCATGAGTACCGACAGCCGCACGCGCAGGATGCCAACGGAGGAAGATGCGCAGGAAAGCAGCCTGCTGCGCTGGCTGAAGGACCGCCGCATCACCGAAGTGGAGTGCCTGGTGCCGGACATCACCGGCATCGCGCGCGGCAAGATCATCCCGGCCGACAAGTTCTCCCACGATTACGGCACGCGCCTGCCGGAGGGCATCTTCGCCACCACCGTCACCGGTGATTACCCGGATGATTACTACGAACTGACCTCGCCTTCGGATTCGGACATGGTGCTGCGCCCGGACCCGGAAACCGTGCGCATGGTGCCGTGGGCGACCGATCCGACCGCGCAGATCATCCACGACTGCTATACCAAGAACGGCCAGCCGCACGAACTGGCGCCGCGCAACGTGCTGCGCCGCGTGCTGGATGCCTACACCGAACTGGGCCTGCGCCCGGTGGTGGCACCGGAGCTGGAGTTCTTCCTGGTGCAGAAGAACACCGATCCCGACTTCCCGCTGCTGCCGCCTGCCGGGCGCTCTGGCCGCCCGGAGACCGCGCGGCAGAGCTATTCCATCGATGCGGTGAACGAGTTCGATCCGATCCTCGACCTGATGTACGACTACGCCGACGCGATGAAGCTGGACGTGGACACGCTGATCCACGAATCCGGCGCGGCGCAGCTGGAAGTCAACTTCACCCACGCCGGTGCGATGAACCTGGCCGACCAGGTGTTCCTGTTCAAGCGCACCATGCGCGAGGCGGCGATGCGCCACGGGGTGTACGCCACCTTCCTGGCCAAGCCGATGGAAAACGAGCCGGGCAGCGCCATGCACATCCACCAGAGCCTGCTGCGGATCAGCGATGGGGCCAACGTGTTTGCCGGCGATGGCGATGGGGAAGGGGAGTTCAGCCCGGTGTTCGGGCATTACCTGGGCGGGCTGCAGAAGTTCGCCCCGCAGGCGATGGCGTTCTTCGCGCCCAACGTGAACTCCTACCGCCGGCTGGTATTTGGCGAGGTGTCGCCGAGCAACGTGCACTGGGGCTTCGACAACCGCACCTGCGGCCTGCGCGTGCCGATGGACACCCCGGACAACATGCGGGTGGAAAGTCGCTTTGCCGGCTCCGATGCCAACCCGTACCTGGCGATGGCCGCCACCCTGGCCTGCGGGCTGCTGGGCCTGCGCGGCCAGCTGGCCCCGGATGCGCCGGTCAGCGGCAGCGCCAAGGAACTGGGGTACGACCTGCCGCGATCGCTGGGCGAGGCGCTGGACGGCCTGGAGCAGTGCGCCGAACTGCAGGCGCTGCTCGGCGAACGCTTCTGCAGGGCCTACATTTCAGTGAAGCGCAAGGAATACGAGACCTTCTTCCGGGTCATCAGTTCGTGGGAACGCGAGTTCCTGCTGTTGAATGTCTAGACATGGGACCCATCCCGCCGAGCATGGCCCGGCGCTGGCTGTCTTTTTTCCGTGCGCGCACGGGAAGCGCCACAGGACGGCTCTGTTTTCTTCCGTCGGCGCAGGCTACGTGTCACAGGGCCGGGCGGTGGGGCTGGGTGGGGGCGTTGAGCGCCATGGATGGCGCGAAACGAGGCCCGCATGGATGCAGTGGTTGCCGTCCCCCACCCGGCCCCATCGCCCGGCCAGCCCCGGAAGGTAGTCGCAACGTGCACGCGAGCATCACTGGATGAACCGGCGCCCCGGCGTTAGGCTGGCACCCGTCTGCAGGCCGCAATCGGCCCCCACCCCGCTATGGAGCCCCCTCCCATGAAGCTGCGCACCCTCACGCTCGGTCTTTCCGCCGCCCTGCTTGCCGCCTGTAGCGGCGGTGGCAACGGCGCCGCGCAGGACGGCAAGGTCCTGAATGTCTACAACTACAGCGATTACATCGCCGAAGACACCATCCCGAACTTCGAAAAGCAGAGCGGGATCAAGGTCACCTACGATGTGTTCGACAGTGACGAGATGGTGGAAACCAAGCTGCTGGCCGGCAACAGCGGCTACGACGTGGTGGTGCCGACGCTGAACTTCTTCGGCCGGCAGATCCAGGCCGGCGTGTTCCTGCCGCTGGACAAGGCGAAGATCCCCAACCTGGCCAAGCTGGACCCGAAGGTGATGGAGCGCATCGCCACCCAGGACCCGGGCAACAAGTACGGCGTGCCGTACATGATCGGCACCACCGGAATCGGCTACAACGTGGACATGCTGAAGGAACGCTTCGGCGGCAGCGCCGACATCGCCAACAGCTGGGACCTGGTGTTCAAGCCGGAAAACATCGCCAAGATGAAGGACTGCGGCGTGACCCTGCTGGACACCCCGGCCGACATGATCCCGGTGGCGATGCATTACCTGGGCCTGGACCCGCACAGCAACAACCCGGCCGACATCCAGAAGGCCGCCGAGCTGCTGAAGTCGATCCGCCCGTACGTGCAGAACTTCCACTCTTCGCAGTACGTGGGCTCGCTGGCCAACGGCGGTACCTGCCTGGTGGTGGGCTGGTCGGGCGACATCATCCAGGCGCGTGACCGCGCCGAAGAAGCGGCCAACGGCGTGCACGTGGCCTATTCGATCCCGCGCGAAGGCGCGCCGCAGTGGTTCGACATGCTGGCCATCCCGAAGGATGCCAAGAACCCGGAAGCGGCCTACCAGTTCATCAATTACCTGCTGGAACCGAAGGTCGCCGCGGCCAACACCAACTTCATCCATTACGGCAACCCGGTGAGCGAGGCGACGCCGCTGGTGGACGAGGCGATCCGTAACGATCCGACCATCTACCCGCCGGCGGACGTGGCCGAGAAGATGTTCACCTATTCGATCAACACCCCGGAAACCGACAAGCTGTACACCCGCTTGTGGACGGAAATCAAAACCGGCCGTTGACCGTTGCGGCCCGCCGCCCACGTCCCCGCCGCAACGCGGGGACGTGCCCGCTGCAGGCCGCCAACTGCCGTCATGTCGCCTCGGCACGGGCATGGCTAGAATGGCGCCGCTGTCCACCATCCGCTCCCGGAGCCCCCCATGCCCGCTGAAGCCCTGCCGGAAGCCGCCGTCATCGATACCCACGGCGATCCCGGCTACCTGTCCATCCGCGACCTGCGCAAGGAATTCGACGGTTTCGTCGCGGTCGACGACGTCAACCTGGACGTGCGCAAGGGCGAGATCTTCGCCCTGCTGGGTGGCTCGGGCAGCGGCAAATCCACGCTGCTGCGTTGCCTGGGCGGGTTTGAAACGCCCACCAGGGGCAGCATCGTGCTCGACGGCCAGCCGCTGGTGGCGCTGCCGCCGTACAAGCGTCCGGTCAACATGATGTTCCAGTCGTATGCGCTGTTCCCGCACATGAGCGTGGAGCAGAACATCGCCTTCGGCCTGAAGCAGGATGGGCTGGCGGGTGACGCAATCCGCCGCCGGGTGGGCGAGATGCTGGAGCTGGTGCACATGACCCAGCTGGCCAAGCGCCGGCCGCACCAGTTGTCCGGTGGCCAGCAGCAGCGCGTGGCGCTGGCCCGTTCGCTGGCCAAGGGGCCCAAGCTGCTGCTGCTGGACGAGCCGATGGGCGCGCTGGACAAGAAGCTGCGCTCGCAGATGCAGCTGGAGCTGGTCAACATCATCGAAACTTCCGGGGTGACCTGCGTGATGGTCACCCATGACCAGGAAGAGGCGATGACCATGGCCACCCGCATCGCGGTGATGGACGCCGGCTGGATCCAGCAGGTGGGCAAGCCGGATGAGGTCTACGAGCAGCCGGCCAACCGCTTCGTCGCCGGCTTCATCGGCTCGGTGAATTCGTTCGAAGGGGTGATCGACGAGGATCTGCCGGAGTACGTCACCGTGCGCTCGCCGGCGTTCCCCGCGCCGATCTACATCGGCCACGGCATCACCTGCTACGAGGGCCAGCCGGTCGCCTTCGCGGTGCGCCCGGAGAAGATCATTATCGGCAAGGACGAGCCGGAAGGGCACCCCAACAAGGCCCAGGGCGTGATCGAGGACATCGCCTACTTCGGCAGCCATTCGGTGTACCACGTGCGCCTGCCGAGCGGGGCCAAGGTAATGGCCAACTTCGCCAATTCCCAGCGCTGGGCCAGCGATGGCCTGACCTGGGGCGATGAGGTCTGGGTGCACTGGCGCGACAACGACGGCGTGGTGCTGACCTCATGAGCGCGGCCGTGCGCAAGCGCTGGATGCCCGGACTGCGCGATGCGGTGGTCGGCGTGCCGTACCTGTGGCTGCTGCTGTTCTTCGCGGTGCCGTTCGTGATCATCCTGATGATCTCCTTCGCGCACACCCAGGTGGGCTCGCCGCCGTACACGTGGTTGCTGCAGTACGTCGATGGCGCGCTGGCGCTGAAGTTGAACCTGGAAAACTACCTGCAGCTGGTGCGTGACCAGCAGTACGTGCTGGCCTATGTCAGCTCGTTCAAGATCGCCGCCATTTCCACCGTGCTGACCCTGCTGATCGGCTACCCGATGGCCTACGCGATCGCGCGGATGAAGCCGTCCACGCGCAACATCATGATGATGCTGGTGGTGCTGCCGTCCTGGACGTCCTTCCTGATCCGCGTGTATGCCTGGATCGGCATCCTGGACCGCAACGGCCTGCTCAACCAGCTGCTGCTGAAGATCGGCCTGATCGACCAGCCGCTGCAGATCCTGTACACCCCGACCGCGGCCTACATCGGCATCGTTTACTGCTACCTGCCGTTCATGGTGCTGCCGTTGTATGCCAACCTGGTCAAGCATGACCAGCGCCTGCTGGAAGCCGCCTACGACCTGGGCGCCAAGCCGTGGCAGGCCTTCCTGCGCATCACCCTGCCGCTGTCCAGGGCCGGCATCATCGCCGGCTGCATGCTGGTGATGATCCCGGCGGTGGGCGAATTCGTGATTCCCGAAATGCTGGGCGGCCCGGACACGCTGATGATCGGCCGCGTGCTGTGGGGTGAGTTCTTCAACAACCGCAACTGGCCGGTGGCCTCGGCGGTGGCGGTGGTGATGCTGTTGCTGCTGCTGGTGCCGATCTTCCTGTTCAACCGTTCGCAGCAGCGCGTGCTGGAAGGAAAGCATGCATGAGCACGATGCGCGGTTACCGCTGGATGGGCTGGGGCGCGCTGGCGCTGGGGTTTGCCTTCCTGTACCTGCCGATCCTGCTGTTGATGGTGTTCTCCTTCAACAGCTCGCGGCTGGCCACGGTATGGGCCGGTTTTTCCACCCGCTGGTATGGCGAGCTGTTCAACGACCGCGCCCTGATGGATGCGCTGTGGATGAGCCTGAAGGTGGCGTTCTGGACGGCCTGTGCGGCCACCGTGCTGGGCACGATGGCGGCCATGGTGATGACCCGCTTCCGGCACTTCCGCGGCAAGTCCGCGTTCAGTGCGCTGATCACCGCGCCGCTGGTGATGCCGGACGTGATCCTGGGCTTTTCGCTGATGACCCTGCTGGTGTCGATGGGCGGCATTCCCGGCTTCCCGGCGCGCGGCGCGGCCACGATCTGGATCGCCCATGTGACCTTCACCCTGTCCTTCGTGACGGTGGTGCTGTCATCGCGGCTGCAGGAACAGGACATCTCGCTGGAAGAGGCGGCGATGGACCTCGGCGCCAGCCGGTTGACCGTGTTCCTGAAGATCACCCTGCCGATCATTGCCCCGGCACTGCTGGCCGGCTGGCTGCTGGCCTTCACCCTGTCGCTGGACGACGTGGTGATCGCCAGCTTCGTGGCCGGTCCCAGTTCCACCACCTTGCCGATGAAGGTGTTCGCCTCGGTCCGCATGGGCATCAGTCCGAAGATCAACGCGCTGGCCACGCTGATGGTTTCGGCGGTGGCGGTGGCGGCGGTGATCGGCTGGTATGTGACCGCGCGCGGTGAGAAACGGCGCCAGCGCGACCTCCTGCTGGCGCGCCAGGACAATGGCTGATGACCGGCGCTGGCGTGCCGCCAGCAGCCGCTTGTCCGCGGTGATCGATCAGCGCGGCCCCTTGTCGCGCAGTGTTCCGCTCAGGTGGGTGAACTCCAGTCCCTCGCCGGTGATGTTGGTATGGACCCGGCGCCCGTACCAGTCCTGGACTGCACCACGGTCGCCCGGTGGACCGGCTCGGTCCAGTAGAGCAGGTACTGGTCCGGTGCCGTGGCGATGGCGGTGTACGCCACGGTTTCGGTTTCGCCCAGCTCGGGACCGCGGATGCCGACATAGGTCATGGTGCGGCCATCTTTGTCGAACCGCAGCTCGAAGACATTCTCACCGAAATCCACCTCCACGACCCTGCCGATGCCGGGGTATGGCCGGTCCGGATGGGTGTGCGGCGTGGGACTGGCCAGCGCGGTGGCGGCGCTCAGCGCCAGCAGTGTGCTCATGATGATCTTCCTGTACACGACGTCTCCTGGTGTGCCTGTTCGATGGGTGCGGATGGCGCTGGCAGGACGGCTCGCGCAGAAGAAGTTTCGTCGCCTGCGGCCGGCGTCGTAAGAGGGAAGCGGGTCGGGGATTGACGGCTACCGATGATTCGCACGGCTGACCCCAGGCCGGCGGACGGGCGCGAGATCCGGTCGCACCGTCGGGCGCCAAGGCAGCCGATCCGGCAACATCCGGCTCACGGTGGGCGGCGCAGAATGGAGGCCTGACTTACAGGAGCCCTCCATGACCGTCGAGATCGTCAACCCCACCACCGGCCGCGTGGACTACCGCCATGAGCTGCTGGACAAGGCCGGGATCGAACAGCGCCTGCAGGCTGCCGCCGGTGCCTTCCCGGCGTGGTCGGCCACCTCGCTGCAGGAGCGCGCTGCGGTGCTGCGCGCCATTGGTGCCCAGCTGCGTGAGCGCAAGGACGACATCCAGGGTGCGATGACCCGCGAAATGGGCAAGCTGAAGGTCGAAGCGCTGGCCGAAGTCGAAAAGTGTGCAGCCGCCTGCGAGTACTACGCCGACCATGCTGCCGACTACCTGAAGCCGCAGTTGATCGACACCGAGGCACAGCGCAGCTACGTGCGCTATGAGCCGATCGGCTGCGTGTTCGCGGTGATGCCATGGAATTTCCCGATCTGGCAGGTATTCCGCTTCCTCGCCCCGGCCTTCATGGCCGGCAACGTGGCCCTGCTCAAGCATGCCAGCAACGTGCCGCAGTGCGCGGACCTGATCAACGAAGTGGTGCGTGCCGGTGGCCTGCCCGACGGCGTGTTCGACGTGCTGCATATCGACAACGACCAGGCGGCCGACGTCCTGCGCGATCGTCGGGTAAAAGCGGTGACCTTGACCGGCAGCGAGCGGGCAGGGCGCTCCATCGCGGCCAACGCGGGCGACCAGTTGAAGAAGTGCGTGATGGAACTGGGCGGCAGCGATGCCTTCGTCGTGCTGGATGACGCAGACCTGGACAAGACGATCGACGCGGCGGTGAAGTCCCGCTTCGACAACAGCGGACAGACCTGCATCGCGGCCAAGCGGTTCATCGTGGTCGAGGCGGTGGCCGATGCCTTCACCGAACGCTTCGTTGCCGCCGCCGGCGAGCGTCGATACGGCGATCCTGCCGACGCGCGCAGCACGCTGGCGCCGATGGCGCGTGCCGACCTGCGCGACGAACTGCACAAGCAGGTCCAGGCCAGCGTTGCCAAGGGCGCGCGGGTGCTGGCCGGTGGTGAGCCGGTGGCCGGCAGCCATGCCGGGTATCCGGCGACGGTGCTCGACCAGGTCGGCCCGGGCATGCCGGCCTACGACGAAGAACTGTTCGGCCCGGTGGCGGCGGTGATCCGGGTCAAAGACGAGGCCGAAGCGCTGAAGGTGGCCAACGATACCCGCTTCGGCCTGGGTGGCAGTGTGTGGACCACCGATGCCGCGCGTGGCGAAGCGTTCGCGCAGCAGATGGAGTGCGGCGCGGCCTTCGTCAATTCCATCGTCAAGAGCGACGTGCGGTTGCCGTTCGGCGGCAGCAAGGAATCCGGCTTCGGCCGTGAACTGGCCGAGCACGGCATCCATGAGTTCATGAACATCAAGACGATCTACGTCGCCTGATCCGCACCCATGGCGCCGGGCGATGCTCGGCGTCGGCGGCAGCGTCGCGCCGAGCCCGGCGCTGCCGGGTTACAGCCAGCGCACGCGCTTGAACAGCCGGTACAACCCGACGCAGATCGCGCCCACGCCGATGATCATCGCCGGATAGGCCCACGGCTGGTCCAGTTCGGGCATGTGGGTGAAGTTCATTCCATACCAGCTGGTGATCAGCGTCGGCGCCGCCAGCAGCGCGGCCCAGGCGCCCAGTCGCTTGACCGTCTCGCCTTGGGCCAGCGTGACCAGCGACAGGTTGACGCTGAGCGCGGTGCCCAGCATCTCGCGCAGCGTATCGATGACATCGCTGATCCGGACGGCATGGTCGTGCACGTCGCGGATGTACAGCTTGACCTCATCAGGCACCAGTCCGGACTCGGACGGATAGCGCCTGAGCGCCGACAGCACGTCCTGCAGCGGCGCCACGGCCATGCGCATCTTGTTGAGCTCGCGCTTGAGTTCATACAGCCGCACCACGGTGCTGCGCTTGTAGTTCTCGGCGAAGATGTCCTTTTCCAGCAGCTCCAGCGTGTCACGGAAGCGGTTGGTGATCGGCAGGTAGTTGTCCACGACGAAGTCCAGCACCGCGTACAGGCAGTACGAAGGACCCATCTTCAACAGGTGCGGCTCACGCTCCACGCGTGCACGCACCGGCGCGTAGGAGAGCGACGCGCCGTGCCGCACGGTGACCAGGAAACGCGGCCCGACGAAGGCGTGCGTTTCGCCGTACTGGATGCGCTCGTCGACCATCTGCGCGGTGGTGACCACTACGAACATCGAGTTGCCGTAGGTTTCCACCTTCGGCCGCTGGTGCGCGTTGCGCGCGTCTTCGATGGCCAGGTCATGCAGGCAGAATTCTTCCTGCAGTTTCAGCAGCACCGAATCGGCCGGATCGTACAGGCCGACCCAGACGAAGCCGTTGCCGCTGGCGATCACGTCGCTGATGGCATCCAGGCTGATGTCATGGCGCTTGCCATCGTCATCGTAGTGGACGCAGTTGATCACGCACGCAGGGTTATGCGCAGCGGGGGCGGTGGTATCGGGCAGGGTCATGCCACGCATTCTGCGTCAGCGTACGTGAAGCGCCAATCGCGGCAGGCGCCGGCCCAGTACCCAGGCCAGCGCGGCATGCACGGGCAGCAGCAGCACGATCCACTGGATGTTGTACTGCGCCTGCAGGCTGAGCCAGTGCAGCACCAGGCCGGCCAGGGACAGCAGCGCTACGCTCCACAGGGTGATCCGGAACAGACGGCCGGGCGCACGACGGCGCAGCAGGCCGATCGCCCCCGGCAGCAGCAGCAGGCACAGCGGCGAGAGCTGCAGCAGGTTGCGGTTGGCCCACGCGGCGTGATGGTCGCTGAAGCCCCACAGGAACACCAGCAGGCCGCCGGCGATCGTGCTGAAGGTCCAGAACGGCAGGGCCAGCGCGGCCAGCAGGCGCGGCCGCCGGCGCAGCGCGATCACGCCGGCGCCCAGCCCCAGGCCCAGCACCAGCCAGGGCCACCACGCACGTGCGTGTTCGGCCGGTTCGGGGTCGATGCGATGGGCCAGCAGCTGTTGTTCGGACTGCACCAGCGGACGTCCTTCGCTGTTGCGCACCTGGCGCAGCGCGTCGGCCAGCCGCATCGGTACGAATGCTTCCTGCCAGCGGGACAGCGGCTGGTCGGCGAACGGGCCCAGGCCGAGGTCGAAACCGAGCCACATCCATGGCGCCGGTGACGCCAGCCGCACCGATTCGCTGCGGAACGTATTGCCGCGCGAACGGCCGGACAGCTGCGCATGCAGGCCGCCGCCCAGTGCCTTGTCCAGGGTGTCGCGCACCATCGTGGCGCAGTTGGCGGTGTAGTAGTCGTAGCGGTAGCGCGCGTTCTCCGGCTTGGCACGTTCGGCCAGGTCGGCGGCCAGTGCACGCGCCTGCGCTGGGTCCAGGTCGAGCCACTGCACGCTGGCACCGCGGCCGGCTTCGTCGTAGTAGCCCAGGTCCTGTTCCAGCGGCAGCGCGACCAGGTAATACATCATCTCGCCGCGCACGAAGCGGCTGACGAAATCAGGCTCGCCCGGGTCGAAATAGCCGAAGTTGTACGAGGTGGCGGCGCCGGTGAGCGGGTCCACCACCACGATCGCATCGTGGCCGAAGCGTTCGAAGAAGATGGTGCCCGGCTGCATGGTGACCACGCCGACGCGCGGTACCGGGGCCTCGGTCACTGCGGCGGCGACCGGGCCTGTGGGCGGCTGCTGCGCCAGCGCCTGCAGGGGCAGTCCCAGCAGGCAGGCCAGCATCAGCACCGCCAGCGCGCAGCTCAGCCGCGTTGCCGTGCGCAGGTTCAAGCGTTTTCCTGCTCGTCCGCCGGCAGCACGGTCACATGGAAGGCCTGCACGCGGCGGGCGTCGGCACGGGCAACGCGGAACATGAAGCGGTCCAGCGCCAGCTCGTCGCCGATTTCCGGCAGGTGGCCGATGGCTTCGGTGACCAGTCCGCCGATGGTGTCATAGTCATCATCGGGGAAGGTGGCGCCGAAGCGTTCGTTGAAATCGCCGATGGCGGTCAGCGCATCCACCACGTACTGGCCGTCGGCCTGGATGGCGATGCCGGCGGCCGGATCCTCGGCTTCGTCGTGCTCGTCGTCGATCTCGCCGACGATCTGTTCCAGCACGTCTTCGATGGTCACCAGGCCGGCGACGCCGCCGTACTCGTCGACCACGATCGCCATGTGGTTGCGCGACAGGCGGAATTCCTTCAGCAGCACGTTCAGGCGCTTGGCTTCGGGGATCAGTACCGCTGGCCGCAGCAGCTCGCGGATGTTGCCCGGCCCGTTGTCGGCGACCACGCCGCGCAGCAGGTCCTTGGCCAGCAGCACGCCGAGGATGTCGTCCTTGTTGTCGCCGTGCACCGGGAAGCGCGAATGGCCGGACTCGACCACCTGCCGCATCAGCTCCAGGAACGGCGCCTCCACCGGCAGCGACACCATCTGCGAACGCGAGATCATGACATCGCCCACGGTCAGGTCGGCGACCGAAATGGCACCTTCCATCATGCGCAGGGTGTCGGCCGCGATCAGGCCGTCTTCGTGTGCTGTGTGCAGCACCGCAACCAGCTGGTCGCGCGTATGCGGTTCACCGGAAAACGCAGCACCGAGGCGTTCAAGCCAGCTGCGTTTCTTCTCACTGTGCTCCTGTGCGGAGCTTGTACTGTCGTCTTCAGACATCTCGGGAAAAAAGGCACCCGGCAGGCCGGGCGATGGACGCAGTCTAGCAGGATGGCGGGGCGTGCAACGCGTCAGCCCCCGGCGCTGCGGGCTGGGACCAAGCGGCGTGTTCAGCCCTCGCTGGCGGCGGCTGGGGCGGGCGTGCCTTCCTCTTCCGCCGGCAGGTCAAGGCTGTAGGAGCAGCCGGCCAAGGTCTGGCCGGGATGGCTGCGGACGGTGGACACGCTCAGGATGATCGACTCGATCATCGGCTCACCGGTCTTCGGGTCGGTGGTGTCGCGGCTGACCACCTCACGCCCGGCCATGAACTTGCCGTCGGCGTCGTAGGCGGTCTCCAGCTTCAGTCCGGCGGCCAGCGGCCGGGGATCGGCCAGGTCCAGCACCGCCATGATGCTGGCGCCGGCCAGCGCGATGTGGTCGGTGGGGTGGCCGAACACGGTGGTGGGGTTGGCCAGGCGGAACTCGGTCATGAACGGGTTCTGCTGCGCCAGCGGCTGCAGGCCCAGGGCCACTGCCTTCAGCGGATCGGCCGCGGCGGCGCTGAGTGCAGCATGCTCGGCGATCCCCTGGCGGCACTCGACCAGCGCAGGAATGTCCACCCCGGTGGCGGCGGCCGGCAAGGCAGGCAACAGGGTCAGCAGGGCGGTGCAGGCGGGCAGTTTCATGGCAATCAACAGGCGGGCGCAGGACAGGCCCGATGATAACGGCCCACGCCGGTGACGCCCAATCGTGGCGAAGGCGGAGCGCGGTTGGCTCAGCCCAGGCTCTGCAGGGTGCGGGCCCACCAGCGCCACGCCGGCCCGGCTGCCAGTACCACCCCGACGGTACCCAGTGCCGTCAGTGCCATGCCGCTGTTCGGCGACAGCGGCAGCCAGCCTCCCCCCAGCGCGCAGGCCGCGCCGAGGATGAGCAGCAGCGGGGCGACGGCGGTGGGACGTTGTTCCAGCATCACAGCCTTCCTGGCATGGAGTCGAGGCGGGATTGAAGCACGAACGCCATCCCTTCAGGAAGCGCCGCGAACGACGGATTCAGCGCTCGCCGGCGTAGGGATCGGAGATGCCCAGTTCGGCGAGAATCTCGCGCTCCAGCTGTTCCATCGCGTCGGCTTCCTTGTCGTCCTCGTGGTCCCAGCCAAGCAGGTGCAGCACCCCGTGCACGGTGAGGTGCGCGTAGTGGGCGGTGAGTGCCTTGGCCTGTTCGTCGGCTTCGCGCGCCACCACCGGCGCGCAGATCACCAGGTCACCCAGCAGCGGGAACTTCACGCCCTTCGGCAGGCCTTCGGGCAGTTCGGCCGGGAAGCTGAGCACATTGGTGGCGTAATCCTTGCCGCGGTAGTGGCGGTTGAGGGATTGACCTTCCTTGGCATCGACCAGGCGGATGGCAAGATCCGCCTCGCGGATGCGGCCTTTCAGCGCCGCTGCCACCCATTTGCGGAAACTCACCGCCGAAGGCAGTCCGGCGCGGGGCAGGGCGTAGCTGACGGCGACGTCAAGGCGGACGGGACCCTTGGTCATGGGGTGGCTCCAGGCTGGATTTCGTGCAGGTCGCGACGGTCGTAGGCGGTGACGATGCGGGCCACCAGCGGATGGCGCACGACATCGCGCGCTTCCAGGAAGGTGAAGCTCACCCCTTCGACATCGCGCAGCACGTCGATGGCATCGCGCAGGCCGGATTTCACATGCTTGGGCAGGTCGGTCTGGGTCAGGTCGCCCGTGACCACGGCGGTGGAGCCATAGCCCAGCCGGGTCAGGAACATCTTCATCTGTTCGATGGTGGTGTTCTGTGCCTCGTCCAGGATCACGAACGCGTCGTTGAGCGTGCGCCCGCGCATATAGGCCAGCGGCGCGATCTCGATCACGTTCTTTTCCAGCAGCTTGACCACTTTTTCCACGCCGAGCATTTCATACAGCGCGTCATACAGCGGGCGCAGGTACGGGTCGACCTTCTGGGTCAGGTCGCCAGGCAGGAAGCCGAGCTTTTCGCCGGCTTCCACGGCCGGGCGCACCAGGATCAGGCGCTGCACGCGCGATTCGTTCAGTGCTTCCACCGCGCTGGCCACGGCCAGGAAGGTCTTGCCGGTGCCGGCCGGGCCGATGCCGAAATTGATGTCATGCGCGGCGATCTGGTGCAGGTAGCGGGCCTGGTTGGCGCCACGTCCGCGCACCGTGCCGCGCTTGACCTTGATCGCCACGTCCTGCGCCTCGTAGGCGCGTTCGGCGATGTGCTCCACGTTGGCCTGGTTCAGCCGCAGGTGGATGGCCTGGCTGTCGAAGGTGACTTCGGCGGCCTCTTCGTACAGTGCCTCGACCAGTTTCTGGGCTTCGGCGGCGGCTTCGGCCGGTCCGCTGATGCGGAACACATGGGCGCGGTTGGCGATCTCCACGCCCAGTTTCAGTTCGATCTGGCGCAGGTGGCCATCGAAGGGGCCGCTCAGGTTGGCAAGCCGCTCGGTGTCTTCCGGGGCCAGGGTGAAATCGCGATAGGCAGGTGCGGTCATTGCGTCAGGCGGCACCGACCGGAACGACCGTGCCGCAGGGCTTGGAATGGGACAACAGGGTAGCGCTGTCATGCCGGGACTGCCACCGCATCGCGCGTGCGCCGCACTTTCCACAGGCACTGTGGGCGGGCGTGGGAAGAAGGTGTGGATAAGCCGCACCAGGCCCCTGCGCGCAAGGGCTGCGGTACGCTGGTCAATTCATCGCCAGCGCCCGCCTGCCGTCACCGCTCAGGCGCGCTCCACCACCCGTCCGCGCAGCGAGTTGGCGTACGCCTCGGTGATCAGTACATCGACGAACTGCCCGACCAGCCGCGGCGGTGCGGCGAAGTTGACCGTGCGCATGTTCTCGGTCTTGCCGCTCAGTTCGTTGGGGTCCTTGCGCGAGGGACCTTCCACCAGCACCGACTGCACCGTGCCGACCATGCGCTCGGAGATTCCGCTGGCGTGCTGGTTGATGCGCGCCTGCAGGCGCGACAGCCGGGCGTGTTTTTCCGCATCGCTGATCGTGTCCTCCAGGTCCGCCGCCGGGGTGCCGGGACGACGCGAATAGATGAAGGAGAAGCTCTGGTCGAAGCCGATGTCTTCGATCAGCTTCATGGTCTTCTCGAAATCGGCATCGGTCTCGCCGGGGAAGCCGACGATGAAGTCCGAACTGATCGAAATATCCGGGCGCACTGCGCGCAGCTTGCGGATCTTCGACTTGAATTCCAGTGCGGTGTAGCCGCGCTTCATCGCCGACAGCACGCGGTCGCTGCCCGCCTGCACCGGCAGGTGCAGGAAGTTGGCCAGTTGCGGTACGTCGCGGAAGGCGTCCACCAGCGAATCGCTGAACTCCAGCGGATGCGAGGTGGTGAAGCGGATGCGCCCGACGCCGTCTATCTCCGCGATGGTGCGGATCAGCAGTCCCAGGTCGGCGAACTCGCCTTCGCCATACGGGCCACGGTAGGCGTTGACGTTCTGCCCGAGCAGGTTGATCTCGCGCACGCCCTGTGCGGCCAGTTCGGCCACTTCCACCACCACGTCTTCGAACGGGCGGCTGACTTCGGTGCCGCGGGTGTAGGGCACCACGCAGAACGAGCAGTACTTGGAGCAGCCTTCCATGATCGACACGAACGCCGACGCGCCTTCGGCGCGCGGGGCAGGCAGGTTGTCGAACTTCTCGATCTCCGGGAAGCTGATGTCGACCTGCGGGCGGTTCTGCTCGCGCCGTGCGCTGATCAGTTCCGGCAGGCGGTGCAGGGTCTGCGGACCGAACACCAGGTCCACGTAGGGCGCGCGCTTGATGATCGCTTCGCCTTCCTGCGAGGCCACGCAGCCGCCCACGCCGATGATCACGTCACGGCCGTTGTTCTTGAAGGCCTTCCAGTTGCCGAGCTGGCTGAAGACCTTCTCCTGGGCTTTTTCGCGGATGGAGCAGGTGTTGACCAGGATCACGTCGGCCTCTTCGGGCCGGTCGGTCAGCTCCAGCCCGTCGCTGGCGGCAAGCACGTCGGCCATCTTGGCCGAGTCGTACTCGTTCATCTGGCAACCGTGGGTCTTGATGTACAGCTTGCCGCGCACCGTGTCGGGCTTGCGCGGACCGGCGGGCAGGGGCAGCAGGGCGGTGTCGCCCGGGCTGGCGGGCAGGAAGACGTCTGGCGTCCCGGTCATGGCGATCAATCCAGGCGGGTGGCGTGATGGCCCCCTAGTTTACCGGAGGCACGGCCCCGGTAGCGCCGCCCCATGGTCGGCGAGCGCAGCGGGCCGTGGGCGGCGTGATTCCGCCGAGCACGGCTCGGCGCTACCAAGGCAGGGCGGTAGCGCCGACCCAGGGGCGGCGAGCGCAGCGGGCCGCGGTCGGCGGGATTACGCCGAGCACGGCTCGGCGCTACCGAGGCAGGGCGGTAGCGCCGACCCATGGTCGGCGAGCGCAGCGGTCGGGGTCGCCAGGATTCCGCCGAGCACGGCTCGGCGCTACCGGGTCGGAGCGCAGCGGTCCGCGGGCGCGGGCGCGTCAACCCGCTGCCAGCCCCGCGTCCAGCGCTTTCCCGCGCAGGACAGCCGGATGCGCGGCCATCCGGGCGATATACGCTACCGTCGCCGGACCCGGCTGCAGCAGGCCGAAACCGCTCATCCAGCCCAACGCGCTGCCCCACAGGAAATCCGCCGCCGACAGCCGTTCGCCCAGCAGGTAATCCCCCTGCTGCAGCTGCTCTTCGACCACCCGCAGCACGGTGTCCGCGTCCACGTACGGCGACATGCCGCGCGGCGCCGGCTCGCGCTTCATCGCCTTGTCGATCATCGCCGGCTCGAAACAGGCGCCATAGAACGCCAGCCAGCGCAGGAACGGGCCACGCAACCGGTCGCCGACGGGCGGGGCCAGTCCGGCCTCCGGATAGAGCTCGGCCAGGTACTGGTAGACCGCCACCTGCTCGGTGACCAGCACCCCGTCATGCACGATCGCCGGCACCTTGCCCATCGGATTGAGTGCCAGGTAGGCCGGCGCCAGGTTGTCGCCGTCCTTCAGGCTGAGCAGTTCCAGCGCGTAGTCCGCGCCGAGGGCTTCGAGCAGGACCAGCACCCCGCTCGAACGCGACGGGGAGGCGTGATAAAGGGTGACGTGGCGGGTGGTCATGGTCGCGCTCCAGTGGAATGAGCGGCCATGGTGGCGCAGTATCGCGGACAACTACTGACCTCGATAGCCCGCGCCCATGTCGCATACCGCCAATCGCCTGTTGCGCCTGATCGCCCTGCTGCAGGCCCGGCAGCACTGGTCCGGTGGCGAACTTGCCGAGCGCATGCAGGTGGACCGGCGCAGCATCCGCCGTGACATCCAGCGGCTGCGGGAACTGGGCTATCCCGTGCGCGCCTCGTCTGGCGTAGGCGGCGGCTACCGGATGGGCGCCGGCGGTCCGCTGCTGCCGTTGCTGCTGGAAGAAGAAGAGGCCACCGCCATCGCCCTGGCGCTGCGTGCAGCGGCGTCGAGCATGGCCGGGATGGAGGACACCGCACGTTCGGTGCTGACCAAGCTGGATCCGCTGGTGCCCAGCCGACGCCGCCAGCAGGCCGGCGAGATCCACGCCGCCACCGCCACCCTGTCGCAGAAGCCCAGTGTCGACGGCCAACTCCTGGGCAAGCTGGCCGTGGCCTGTCGGCAGGCCGCGCCGCTGGCGTTCGATTACCTGAGCCACGGCGGCGAAGCGACCCACCGCCGGGTCGATGCCCAGCACCTGGTGAACTACGGCCGCTGCTGGTACCTGCTGGCCTGGGATCACGGTCGTGGCGACTGGCGCACCCTGCGCGTGGACCGCATCAGTGCGCTGCAGTCGCTGCCCGGGCAGGGCATGCGTCGCGTGCTGTCGGTGCCGCCGGAAGTAGCGGTGCACCAGGCGGTGAGCCAGGCGCCCTTCGTGATGAAGGCCGAGGTCCACCTCGCCGGAACGCTTGAACAGCTGGCCCCGCAGGTGCCGCCGTGGTGCGGGGTGCTGCAGGAAGGCGGGCCGGCGCACTGCATCCTGCACGTGGGCGCGGACACCCCGGCGATGCTGGCCAGCCAGATCCTGAGCCTGGGAATCCGTCCGCTCCACGTCGCCACCACGCCCCCGGCGCTGCGCGCCGAGATGGTCGCCTGCCTGGGTGGCCTGGCCGCGGTGATCGCCGATGCGGGATCTTCACGCCCGGTTTGAGGGCAACGTGCTTGGCAAGGGCTGCACAAGCTGGGACACTCGCGCCCATGAAGGGGATCTTGGGGATCGCGGCGCTCATCGTTGCTGCACTGGTTGCCGTGCCGGCCAGTGCCGGCACGCTGTACAAGTGCGTTGGCGCCGACGGCGTGCCCAGCTATGTCAGCAAGCGGGTCGCCGGGGCGCAATGCAGCGTCATCAGCTACACGCGCGACAGCCGCAGCGCTCGGCCGGCGGTCGCCGCTGCCGCGCCGGTTGCCGTCGCGGCCCCGCGCGAAGCCCCCGCCGCCAGTGCGGTCCCGGTCGGCATGATGGGCGCGGCCACGGCGGTCGCCAGCACCACGGCCGCGGTGATCGGCTCACCAGCCGTTGCCCCTGCCTTGACCCCCGCGGCAGCGCCGAAGCCGCAGAACAAGGCCGGCCGAGTGGTCAGTGGCCAGGTCTATTCCTACATGCAGGACGGGGTGCGCCATTACACCAGCGCACGTCCCTCGCGGCAGGTCGCCAGCCTGGAGCAGGTGCGCACCATCCGCTACAGCTTCATCGAACGCTGCTTCGCCTGCGGCACCAACCCGGGCGTCAACTTCGGCTCGGTGCGCCTGAACACCACCGCCTTCCAGGCCGAGATCGCCGCCGCGGCGCGCCAGTACGGCGTCGAAGAAGCCATCGTGCGCGCCATCATCCACGCCGAATCGGCCTACAACCCGACCGCGCTCAGCCGTGCCGGCGCACAGGGACTGATGCAGCTGATGCCGCCGACCGCGGCACGCTTCGGCGTCACCGACTCGTACGATGCCGCGCAGAACATCCGCGGCGGGGTGCAGTATCTGTCATGGCTGTTGAAGCGCTTCAATGGTGACCTGACGCTTGCCGCCGCCGGCTACAACGCCGGTGAAGGCGCGGTGGACCGCCATGGCGGTGTTCCGCCGTACAGTGAAACGCGCTACTACGTGCAGCGGGTCGGGCAGCTTGCCGAACGCTACCGGGGTGCGCTGGCCAGCAACCAGTAGCCGCACGGCCGGTCCGGCGGCGTCGCGCTGCTGCACTGGCACATTGACCGCGACAAACGTTTCGCTACACTCGTTTCAGATTCAAAGCGGCCTGGCCCCCACCAGGTTGCCGGCAGCCTTAAAGCTACCTAATCAATATCGGAGTGCCGGATGGCCAACGATGGGGTATACGATCCAGTGAATCATGGACGTCGCCGTTTTCTTTCTGCCACCACGGCGGTGGTCGGTGCGGTCGGCGTCGGTTTCGTCGCGGTTCCTTTCATCAAGTCCTGGAATCCCAGTGCGCGTGCCAAATTGGCCGGCGCACCGATCACCGCTGACATCAGTGCCCTGCAGGAAGGCCAACGGCTGATCCTGGAATGGCGCGGCCAGCCGATCTGGATCGTCAAGCGTTCCAAGGCGGTACTGGACGCGCTGCCGGGCCTGGACGGGCGGCTGAAGGATCCCGAATCCAGCGTCCAGGACCAGCAGCCGGCCTACGTGCTGAAGGAAAACCCGGAGCTGCGCTCGATCAAGCCGGCGGTATCGGTGCTGGTCGGGTTGTGCACGCACCTGGGCTGTTCGCCGGAAATGGTCGCCGAAATCCGACCCGAGCCGTATGACGCGCAGTGGAAGGGCGGGTATTTCTGCCCCTGCCACAAGTCGCGTTTCGACATGTCCGGGCGGGTCTTCAACGACGTCCCGGCCCCGACCAACCTGCTGGTGCCGCCGCATCACTACCAGGATGACAATACCCTGATCATCGGCGTGGATCCGGAGGGAGCTGCCTGATGGCCAACATCCTTGCCCGCACCGCCAGCGGTGTCGCCGAGTGGGTGAACGCGCGCGCGCCGGGGCTGATGCCGGTGTACCGCAAGCATGTCAGCGAGTACTACGCGCCGAAGAACTTCAACATCTGGTACTACTTCGGTTCGCTGGCGATGCTGATCCTGGTCAACCAGATCGTCACCGGCATCTTCCTCACGATGCACTACAAGACCAGCGCGGTCGAAGCCTTCGCCTCGGTCGAATACATCATGCGCGACGTGGAGTGGGGCTGGCTGATCCGCTACATGCACTCCACCGGGGCCTCGCTGTTCTTCATCGTGGTCTACCTGCACATGTTCCGCGGGCTGCTGTACGGCAGTTACCAGAAGCCACGCGAACTGGTGTGGATCCTCGGCATGCTGATCTACCTGGTGCTGATGGCCGAAGCCTTCATGGGTTACGTGCTGCCGTGGGGCCAGATGTCGTTCTGGGGCGCGAAGGTGATCATTTCCCTGTTCGGTGCGATCCCGGTGATCGGCAACGGGCTGACCGAATGGATCATGGGCGACTACCTGCCCAGTGACGCCACGCTCAACCGCTTCTTCGCCCTGCACGTGATCGCGCTGCCGCTGGTCCTGCTGCTGCTGGTGGTGCTGCACCTGGGCGCCCTGCACGAGGTGGGATCGAACAATCCCGACGGCGTGGAGATCAAGAAGGGGCCGAAGGGCAACCGCTGGTCGGCGACCGCGCCCGCCGATGGCATCCCGTTCCACCCGTACTACACGATGAAGGATGCGGTCGGGGCGGGCTTCCTGCTGGTCATCGCCGCCTTCATCATCTTCTTCGCACCGGCCTTCGGCGGGCAGTTCCTGGAACATGACAACTTCACCGAAGCCAACCGCCTGGTGACCCCGGAACACATCAAGCCGGTGTGGTACTACACGCCGTACTACGCGATGCTGCGGGTGATCCCGAACAAGCTGGGCGGGGTGATCGTGATGTTCTCGGCGATCGCCATCCTGTTCCTGGTGCCGTGGCTGGACAAGTGCAGGGTCAAGTCGGTGCGCTACCGCGGGTGGATCTCCAAGGTGATGCTGGGCGTGCTGGTGGTGTGCTTCGTCTGGCTGGGGGTGATCGGTTCCGGCCCGGGCACGGCGGTGTGGGAAACCTGGGTGGGCCGGGTGCTGACCTTCCTGTATTTCGCCTTCTTCCTCACCATGCCGATATGGACGCGACTGGACAAGACCAAGCCGGTACCGGAAAGGGTGACCACGCATGACTGAGCGCTGGATGGTACGGATGGCCCTGGTGGCCACGATGCTGATTGCAAGCGGCATGGCCGTTGCCGCCGAAGGCACGGCGAAGATGCTGCAGGCCGGCAACGACCTTGGTGACCGCGCATCGCTGCAGCGCGGTGCGCAGCTGTACATGAACTACTGCTCCAGCTGCCATGCGCTGAAATACCTGCGCTACTCGCGCATGGCCGCCGACCTCGGCCTGACCGAAGAAGAGGTGATGAACAACCTCAACTTCACCGGGTCCGCCATCGGCGATCCGGTGCCGGTATCGATGCCCAAGGCCGAAGCAGAGAAATGGTTCGGCAAGATGCCGCCGGACCTCAGCCTGATCTCGCGGGTGCGCGGACCGGACTGGGTCTACACCTACCTCAAGTCGTTCTACCTGGACAGCAGCCGCCCGTTGGGCTGGAACAACACCGTGTTCCCCAACGCCTCCATGCCCAATCCGCTGTGGCAGATGCAGGGCCTGCAGCACGCCGTGCATGGCAAGCCGGAAGCGCCGGGGCTGGATCCGCCGGTGCTGGCGCTGGAGCTGCGCGCGCCGGGCAATGTCGATCCGGGCCAGTACGACCAGGCGGTGCGTGACATCACCAACTTCCTGGCCTACGCCGGCGAACCCGCCGCGCTCAAGCGCCAGCAGCTCGGTGTCTGGGTGGTGCTGTTCCTGGCCTTCCTGACCTTCCTGCTGTACCTGCTGAAGAAGGATTACTGGAAGGATGTCCACTGACGGCTGCGGCATGGCGGTGGCGTCTACGTCAATGCGTGGCCCAATACCCTTGGCCTATTGGCTTTTGTGAGCGTCGGTTGCACACTCGGGAAAGAGTCGACTGTCGGAAATGGTCCGGCAGCGCCGATGCGGCAGGCGGACTCCTGTCGTTGGAGAGCCTTTGATGGCGGCGAGCGTACGCATGCGTAATACCCTGACGCTGTTTTCCTCGAACGACGATGTGCTCTGTCATCGGGTACGTCTGGTCCTTGCGGCCAAGGGCGTCACCTATGACTTTGTGCCGGTGGATCCGCAGAATCCGCCGGAAGACCTGATCGACCTCAATCCCTACCATTCCGTGCCCACCCTGGTGGAGCGCGAACTGGTGCTGTATGCGGCGTCGGTGGTCAGCGAATACCTTGATGAGCGCTACCCGCATCCGCCGTTGATGCCGGTCGATCCGCTGTCGCGCGCGCGCATCCGCCTTGCGATGCTGCGCATCGAACATGACTGGGTGCCGCAGGTGCAGGCCATCCAGCTGGGCAACAAGACCCAGGCCGAAGCCGGCCGCAAGCGCTTGAAGGAACTGCTGACCAGCGCGGTGCCGCTGTTCAAGGCCAGCAAGTTCTTCCTGAATCCTGAAATGACCCTGGCCGACTGTGCGGTCGCGCCGATCATCTGGCGCCTGCAGGCACTGGATGTGCCACTGCCGAAGGACGGCAAGGCGATCGAGGATTACGGCAACCGGATCTTCCGCCATCCCGGCTTCATCCGCAGCCTGACCGAGCAGGAAAAGAAGCTGCGCGACCTGCCGGGTTGACCTGCACTTTCCGACTGTTTGCCCAACACTTCGCCCGCTCCCCTGCCACGCAGGGGGGGCGGGCGCGTACACTTCACGCATGACTGACGAATTCTTCCGGATGACCAGCCACCGCCCGTACCTGTTGCGCGCCTTGGTGGAATGGATCAATGACAACCAGCTGACCCCGCACATCCTGGTGGATGCCGGCGTGGCTGGCGTGCAGGTGCCGCCGTCCAGCATCAAGGATGGCCGCGTGGTGTTGAACATTGCCGAACGTGCGGTGATGGGGTTGGCGATCGACAACGAGTTGGTCAGCTTCTCCGCCCGCTTTTCCGGCGTGAGCTTCGCCGTGCAGGTGCCGATCAGTGCGGTGCTGGCGGTATACGCACGCGAAACGGGGCAGGGCATGGCGCTGCCGGATGACATCAGCGGTGCGGAATCGGCCGACGACGACGAGGTGACGCTGGAAGACGTG
Organism: Stenotrophomonas sp. SORGH_AS_0321; assembly: GCF_031453215.1. Taxonomy (NCBI): domain Bacteria; kingdom Pseudomonadati; phylum Pseudomonadota; class Gammaproteobacteria; order Lysobacterales; family Lysobacteraceae; genus Stenotrophomonas; species Stenotrophomonas sp. SORGH_AS_0321. The sequence goes on along the minus strand of NZ_JAVIZG010000001.1, from coordinate 2,690,303 downwards.
TCGGCTGACGCTGACGGCACGCCGCCGGATGACACGCCGCCGGATGGCAACCCGCCGCCGCGCCCGAGTGGCCGCCCGCAACTGCGCGTGGTGAAGTAAGCCGGCCGGCAGTTGGGGGCTGTTTCCTCTCGCCCCTGACGACGCGCGGCGTTGCCAGTCGTAACGCATCCGCCTCTCGTCAAAGCCGTGCGAGTGCTTCCATGCTGGCCTCTTTGCGGAGGCGCTGACGATGCGCACGATCATCGGCTGTATCGCGGTCAGCTGCGCCCTGCTGGGCAGCCCTTCAGGCGCCCGGGCCTTGGATCCCGCCCGCGCCTGGCTGGACTACCACGCACAGCAGTCAGCGCATCGCCTCGACTACGAGACCCAAGGCGAAGCGCCCTTCGATGGCGGACTACGTCGCCATTTTCTGCTTCACTCCCAACGCTGGCCTGCTCCGCTGGCCAGCGGATCACGCTGGTCGCATCGTGTTGAGATCCTGACGCCGGATCATCCACAGCCGGGTCCTGCGCTGCTGGTCATCAACAACGGCATACGGGGTGCAGACGGCGCTGCCCCGATGCGGGTTGCCGATGACCTGTCTGCCGGGCTGCTTGAGGAGCTCTCGCGACGCCTCGGCATGGCGGTGGTGTCCATTGCCGACGTGCCTGACCAGCCGCTGCGCCTGCCGGGGGACGACCGCTACCGTGTCGAGGACGATCTGGTCGCACTCAGCTGGCGGGGCTTCCTCGACGCCCCCCAGGACAAGGCCCACTGGCCCCTGCATCTGCCCATGGCGCAGGCAGCGACACGTGCCATGGACCTCGCCGGACAGGAGTTGCCCCCGTCCCTGCGGCCGTCGTTCGTGGTGACCGGGGCCTCCAAGCGCGCGTGGGCGGCGTGGTTGTTGCCCTTGGTCGATGATCGCGTCAGCCACCTGCTTCCGTTCGTCATGGACATGCATTGGGAGGCGCTGGCTCCGCATATCCAGCGCAGCTATGGGCAACGGTGGCCGATCGCGCTGCTACCGTATTCACAGCACGGCATCATCGCACGTCTCGGTAGTCCGGGGTTCCGCGCTTTGATGCAGGGCAGCGACCCCTACAGCTATCTGGGTGGCCCGTTGCGCGAGCGCCTGGCGCTGCCCAAGTATCTGGTGAATGCAAGCGGGGACGATTTCTTCACTCCCGACGCAACGCAGTTCTACCTGCATGCGTTGAGCGGCGAGACCACGTTGCGGATGGCACCCAACAGTGATCATCAGGGCATCCGTACCGTTATGGAGTCCAGCCTGCTGCCGGCCCTGCGGCGTTGGCGCAGCGGCCTGTCATTGCCCCAGCTGCAATCCGGCTGGCGCGCGGATGGCGGTGCTGGCAGCCTGAGGGTACGCAGCAGCGAAGTGCCGGTGGAGATGGTCCTGTGGACGGCACACAATCCGGATGATCGGGACTTCCGCTACGCCTGCGGCGTCCGCTACCAGGCGCAGCCGCTGGAGATCGCCGCGGGCCGGGACTGGGCAGTACCCCTGCAGCCCGTGCAACGTGGCTGGAGCACGTCCTTCGTGGAACTGCGCTACGGCGACGGCTTCGTCGCCACTACACCAGCCTATGTGTACCCGCATGATCGATTCCCGGCGCATCCGCCACCGGAGAAGGTGGGTGGCTGCAGACTGGTGCCGGAGCAGGGCTGACGGCGAGTGCAGGGCGCCTGCGGTCGCGCGTACTCAGAGGTCTTCGGCCTCATCCACGTCGGGCCGGATCGCACTGATCCGCGCCGCGCCGGGGCCGCTGAAGGACACCAGTTCATCGCCGCGCAGGACCATCCTGCCCACATGGCGATCGATCCCGTCATACGAGTATTCGAACTTGAAGGTGCGCTCGAAGCAGAGGCGCCCGTCGTCGCCGCGCGCCACTTTCAGGCCGATGGCATGCACGCTCTGGTCCAGCCACTGCACGTCGGCGGCCTTGCAGGCGTTGCGCCCGAGGACGCCGGCACGCTCGGCTGCGGCGCGCGACGAATTCCAGAAGGCGTAGCCACAGGCGCCGACGATCATCAGCAGGATCAGGGTGGGCATGAACGGCGCACTGGCAGGAAGAGGAATCTACAAGATGGTGCACGGGGGGGCGTAGTTCAAGCGCTGGGGTGTGGTTTGCGCGCTGCGCGCGGGCTTTGAAGCGAACGTCAACGTCAACGTCAAAAGCAACGTCAAAAGCCGGGGGCTGTGGGTGGGCGGGGCGGGGTGGGTTGGCGGGGGACGGCAAAGGCCGCTCCTGCGGGCCTCGTTTCGCGCCCTCCATGGCGCTCAACGCCCCCGCCAACCCACCCCGCCCCACCGTCGACAGGTCCATGGTGGCCATGAAACCTTCGGTAGCGCCGACCCTTGGTCGGCGGATGCGGGGAAGGAATCGGGGGGGGGAGAGATGGGGTCAGAGTCCTTTCGCGTAGCGAAAGGACTCTGACCCCGGCCGTTGCTCTTTTATTTTTCATTGCGCGGATGGCGGCCACCGGAACCCGTGAGGGGGCCGGGTGGGGGGCTGTGCGGGGGCGTTGAGCGCCATGGATGGCGCGAAACGAGGCCCGCATGGACGCAGCTTCTGCCGTCCCCCGCATAGCCCCATCGCCCGGCCCACTCCAGTCGCCGCTCTATCAGCCACCCGCGAGGGGGTCTCACCCGTTCGACCCTCACTCCGCAGGTGCAGCCACCGGCAAAGGAACCTGCATCGGCGCCGCCGCCGTGAGCTTCAACAGCGCCGCCCAGTCCTGCCGGTTGAAACTGCACTCCTCTTCGCGTCCCGGCGTGCACGTCGCCGCGATCCCGTCCGGCTCGGCGTCGCGCTTGGTCGGCAGTTCGATGCGACCACTGCGATCAAGCATGAGCATGCGCATCGCCACGGTATTGAGCACGTTGCCGCCGACCAGGTACAGCGTCCGGTCGCCGCCCATGTTGGCCGACACCACCACCTCGCAGTGCGACTTCCAGTGGCCCACCGAACCGTTGCCCAGCGCCTGCACCAGGCCGGTGTAGGTCAGGGTCTCGCGGCGGTCACGCAGGAAGCACAGCAGGTCGCCGACCGCGGGTTTTTCCGCTGCGGGATCGGCAAGACGATACGGTGATGCGCCGTTGTAGGCGGCACGGATGTAATCGATGTGGCGCGGGGAGGCGTTGAAGCCGGGAACCCCGGCGCGCACCATCACCCAGGAAATGAAGGCGGCCGACCAGGGGTTGTCGATCAGGAAGGCGCGGCAGTCGCTGTCGGTGTAACGCGATCCCAACGGGGCGATGCAGCTGCTGGCGCCGGGGATGGCGCCCATCGCATTCAACGTGCCGCTGTCGCGCCAATAGCCGGATACGCGTTGCCAGGCAATCAGGCCGTTGTCGGCAAGGTGCTCGTTCTCTGCTTCGGTCACCGCCAGGCTGGCGGCGCGCCCTTCGCGATCGATGAACGGACGGAACCACAGGCGATGCTCATTGCACGCCGTCTGGCGGATCGACAACGCCAACGGACTGAGGCCGTAGGGCGGCGGCACATCGCAGGCTTCGGCTGCCGCCGCGTCGGAGCTGACGCTGGACAGGCCGAGCGCGGAGAAAGGCAACAGGCAGGCAAGCAGCAACCGGCGCATGCGGTGCTCCGCAGAAGGGGGATGCGCGCAGCGTCTCAGTGTGTACGTGAAAAACGGGTGCACCTGCCGGATCACGTTTCTGACAGGGGTCAGAGTCAGGGGTCAGAGCAGGGACTCTGACCCCTGACTCTGACCCCGGACTCTGACCCCTTTCAGCCTGGCGGCGGGCCGAGCTTCAGTGACAGGTCGATGGCCTGCACGTGCTTGGTCAGGCCGCCAATGGAAATGCAGTCCACGCCGTCTTCGGCAATCGCGCGCAGGCCGTCCAGGCCGACGCTGCCGGACACTTCCAGCGGAATGCGTCCGGCGGTCAGGCGCACCGCTTCACGGCGCAGCGCGGCCGGGAAATCATCCAGCAGGATGCGCTCGCAGCCGGCCTGCAGCGCCTGCTGCAGCTGATCGAGGTCTTCCACTTCCACCACCAGCGGCAGCTGCGGCCACAGCGTGCGCGCGGCGGCCACCGCGGCTGGCAGCGAGCCGGCGGCGCGGATGTGGTTTTCCTTCAGCATCACCGTGTCGTACAGGCCGATGCGGTGGTTGTCGCCGCCACCACAGCGCACCGCGTATTTCTGGGCCAGGCGAAGGCCGGGCAGGGTCTTGCGCGTGTCCAGGATGCGGGTGCCGGTGCCGGCCACCGCGGCGACATGACGCGCGGTGATCGTCGCCGTGCCGGACAGGGTCTGCAGGAAGTTCAACGAGGTGCGTTCGGCGCTGACCAGCGAGCGGTTGCGTCCGTGCAGCAGGGCCAGCACGGTGCCGGCCACGACGGCCTGGCCTTCGCGGACCTGCCAGTCGATGCGCACCTGCGGATCCAGCGCACGATGGGTGGCGTCGAACCAGGGGCGTCCCGCGATCACCGCGTCCTGCTTGCACAGCAGGTAGGCGCTGTCGGCATGGTCGGGCAGCAGGGCAGCGGTCACATCACCGCTGCCGATGTCTTCAGCCAGTGCACGCGCCACGTCGGCGGCGACCTGCGCCGGGTCCGGCGCGATCAACGCGCCCGCGGCGGCGGTGCTCATGCGGAAGGGAAGTCCGCGATCTGCGCGGTGGCGATGGCTTCTTCAGCCAGCAGCACCGGGATGCCGTCGTCCAGGCGGAACACCTGCTTGCGGTCGCGGGTAACCAGCGCCTGCCGCAGCGGCTGGGCCAGCGGATTGCCGTCGGCCTTGTTGACGGTACCGGCACCGATGGCGCGGTTGAGGGCTTCCAGGCCCTTGGCATCCAGCAGGGACAGGGGCTGGCGGGTGTCGGGCGATACCAGCAGGTCAAGCAGCTTGCGATCCATGGTTCTTCGTCTTGCGTGGAAGACGGCTAGAATACGTCTTTAAGGCAGGTGACGGCCAATGACCCCCAACCAATCCGCGCCGCTCGTCGGCATCGTCATGGGTTCCCGCTCCGACTGGGAGACCATGCAGCACGCCGCCCAGAAGCTTGAAGCCCTGGGTGTTCCGTTCGAAGTGAAGGTGGTTTCCGCCCACCGCACCCCGGACGTGTTGTTCGACTACGCCGAACAGGCCGGTCCGCGCGGGCTGCGCGCGATCATTGCCGGCGCCGGCGGCGCCGCGCACCTGCCGGGCATGATCGCCGCCAAGACCGCCGTGCCGGTGCTGGGCGTACCGGTGCAGTCCAAGGCGCTCAACGGCATGGATTCGCTGCTGTCCATCGTGCAGATGCCTGCCGGCATCCCGGTCGCCACGTTCGCCATCGGCAATGCCGGCGCGTCCAACGCAGCGCTGTTCGCTGCGGCGATGCTGGCCAGTGACCAGCCGGCCATCGGCACGGCGCTGGATGCCTTCCGCGCACGCCAGACCGAAGAGGTCATGGCCCACGACGATCCACGTCAATGAGCACCAGGACGGTAGGCATCCTGGGCGGCGGCCAGCTGGCCCGCATGATGGTCCTGGCCGGTGCGCCGATGGGCCTGCGCTTCGAGCTGTTCGATCCGGCTGCCGATGCCTGCGGCGGGCCGCTGGCACCGCTGACCGTGGCCGCGTTCGATGATCGCCTGGCCCTGGCTGCGTTTGCCGCCAAGGTGGACGTGGTCACCTTCGATTTCGAGAACGTGCCGGCCGACAGTGCGCAGTGGCTGGCCGATCAGGTGCCGGTGTATCCGCCGCCGTCGGCACTGGCCGTGGCACAGGATCGGCTGAACGAGAAGACGTTGTTCCAGCAGCTGGGCATCCCGCTGCCGCCGTTCGCCGACATCACCAGCCGCGCGCAGCTGGCGGAAAAGGTGGCTGCGTTCGGCTTGCCATGCATCCTGAAGACCCGCCGCCTGGGCTATGACGGCAAGGGGCAGTTCCGGCTGCGCAGCGAGGCCGACATCGATGCGGCATGGGACGCACTTGGCGCGCAGGTCGACAAGACCGGCCTGATCCTGGAAGGCTTCGTCGCCTTCCAGCGCGAAGTCAGCGTGGTCGCCGTGCGCGGCCGCGATGGCAGCTTCCAGGCGTATCCGGTCACCGGCAACTGGCACGTCGATGGCGTTCTGTCGGCCAGTGTCGCGCCGGCCAGGTTGTCCGATGCCGAGCAGCAGGCGGCGATCGGCTATGCCCGCACCCTGGCCGAGCACCTGCAGTACGTGGGGGTGTTCGCGCTGGAGCTGTTCTGCCGCGATGGCGAACTGCTGGCCAACGAGATGGCGCCGCGCGTGCACAACTCGGGCCACTGGACCATCGAAGGCAGCGAGACCTCGCAGTTCGAGAACCACCTGCGCGCGGTGCTGGGCCTGCCGCTGGGCGATACCCGCATGCTGGGGCATGCCTGCATGCTCAACTGGATCGGCGCGATGCCCGACCCGGTGCCGGTGCTGGCGCAGTCCAGTGGCCACTGGCACGACTACGGCAAGCAGCCGCGTGACGGCCGCAAGGTCGGCCATGCCACGCTGCGCGACGACGACGCCTCCGCGCTCGCATCGGCCGTGGAGCAGGTAGGCGAAGCGCTGGGTCGACAGGCCCAGGTAGCCCCGGCCATCCAGGCCCTGCGCGCGTGATCCGAGACTGAAGGCGGGCAGGGCGGCCGTTCTCCGCCGGTAGTGACGGCCGCTGGCCGTCCTTCGTCGGTAGTGACGGCCGCTGGCCGTCATTCAACCCGGCAGCTGCTCCGCAGCGAATTCCCAGTTGACCGCCTTCCACCAGGCGTCCAGGTACCGCGCGCGGTCGTTCTGGTAATCCAGGTAATACGCGTGTTCCCACAGATTGCAGGCCAGCAGCGGCACGCTGTGGCTGGTCAGCGGCGTGGCCGCATTGCGTGTGACCACCACCGCCAGGCTGCCATCGGGATGCAGCACCAGCCACGCCCAGCCGGCACCGAACAGGCCCAGCGCGGCGTCATTGAACGCCTTGCGCAGGCTGGCGGCATCACCGAAGCAGCGCTTCACCCGGTCGGCCAGCCGGCCCACCGGATCGCCACCGCCGCGCGGCCGCAGGCACTGCCATTGGAACTGCAGGTTCCAGGCCTGGGCGGCGGCTTCGAACAGCGCGCCCTGGCTTTCGCGCACGATCCGCTCCAGCGGCGCGTCTTCCCATTCGGTCCCGCTGATGCGCGCATTCACCTGATCCACGCAAGCGCGCTGGTGTTGTCCATGCTGCAGCGCCACTGACCGTTCGGACAGATGGGGTTGCAGGGCGCCGGGCGAGTAGGGAAGGTCGGTGAGTTCCATGGGCGGGCGATAAGGGAAAGGGGGAGGATGCCGGTGGCTGGTTCCATCGGCTTACAATGGCGACTACTGTGGGAAGTCTAGCCGACCGTCGCGGTCGGATTCGCCCATCCAGGAGGCAGTGTGGTTGTGGCAGTGATGCAGCAGATCCAGGCCGAAGTTGATCGTTACCCCCTCGTGCTGTTCATGAAGGGTACGCCCCAATACCCGATGTGTGGCTTTTCCAGCCGCGCCGTACAGGCCCTGATGGCCGCCGGAGCGGTATCCCTGCGCACCATCAATGTGCTGGAAGAACCCGAGATCCGCGCCAACCTGCCGCGGTTTTCCAACCTGCCGACGTTCCCGCAGCTGTTCATGCACGGTGAGCTGATCGGGGGCTGCGACATCGTCATGGAGCTGTTCGAAGCCGGCGAGCTCAAGCGCATCGTCGAAGAAGCCTCGGTTGCATGAACCTGGCCGCGTTGCCTGACGCCGAAGCCGGCGCGCTCGAGGGCCGGGTGATCCTGGTGGTCGGCGCCGGTGGCGGGCTGGGCAGCGCTGCCGCGGTGGCCTGCGCGGCAGCCGGGGCCACGGTGATCCTGCTCGGGCGCAAACCGCGCCGGCTAGATCGCGTCTACGCCCAGGTGCAACAGGCCGGACCGGAGCCGCTGCTGTATCCGCTGGACCTGGAAGGCGCCACGCCGGATGATTTCGCCGAACTGGCCAGCCGCGTGCAGGCCGAATTGGGCCGTCTGGACGGCATTTTGGTCTGCGCCGCCGATTTCCCGGGTCTGACCCCGTTCGAGCTGGCCGAACCGGCCGCGTTCGCCCGCTCCCTGCATGTCACCCTGACCGCGCCGGCGCTGCTGGTGCAGGCCTGCCTGCCGTTGTTGAAGCAGCGCGAGGATGCCGCCGTGGTGTTCTGCGTGGACGACCCGGCACGGGTGGGGGCGGCGTACTGGGGCGGTTACGGCGTGGCCCAGCATGGGCTGCGCGGGCTGCTGGCCAGCCTGCATGATGAACTGAAGCAGGGACCGGTACGCGTTGCCGGGCTGCAACCGGCCCCGATGCGGACGGCGCTGCGCGCGCGGGCGTGGTCGTTGGACCAGGATGACGTGGCCGGCGGGCCGGGGTTGGCGGCCGCCGAGGCAGTGCACCTGCTGTCGCAGAAAGGCTTGACGTGGCGCGGAAGCGTGAAGGCCGTCAGGCCTGAATAGCATTATTTGTGAGGTGAATCTTCACGGGGAGTGAAGGAGCCGTCACGATTGGGTTGCGATCAGGCCGCTTCTGTCGCACTACCGTCACATTCGGACCGTACCGTGTTAATCTATTGTTAACCGTTGCGGCAGCTGCCGTTCACGGTTGGGAACCCCAGATAACTATCCGAGCAGCCGCCCGCAAGGCTGCCTGGATGCGCTTTTTTATCCGCCATCGCCAACTCCCATCGAGGCTACCCTAGATGAACCACACTCTCCGGATGTCCAAGCTCACCCTTGGCCTCTTGACCGTGCTTGCTGCCGCTCCCGCCTTTGCCCAGAGCACCTCTGCCGGTGTCGGCGGCCAGGTCGTCTCTTCCGCCGGTGCGCCTGTCGCTGGCGCCGAAGTCATCATCACCCACACCGAGTCCGGCACTGTTTCGCGTGCCACGACCGATGCGGCGGGTCGTTACAACGCGCGCGGCCTGCGCGTGGGTGGTCCGTACACGATCTCCATCACCAAGGCCGGTGAGGGCACCAAGACCGAAGATGGCGTCTACCTGGGCGTGAACCAGACCGGCACCATCAACGCGACGCTGGCCGGCGACCTCGCCGCCACCAACCTGGACGCGGTCCAGGTCGTCGCCGTGGGCGGTGGCTCGGAAGTGTTCAGCACCACCAAGATGGGCTCGAGCACCAACCTCAGCCAGGAAACCATCGAGATGGCGCCGTCGATCGGCGGCAACATCCAGGACCTGATGCGCCTTGACCCGCGCGTGACCTTCATCGACCGCGCCTCGGGCTCGATCTCGGCCGGTGGCCAGAACCCGCGCTTCAACTCGATCAACATCGACGGCGTGTCGGCCAGCGACACCTTCGGCCTGGAAGGCAACAACATGCCGACCCGTCGCCAGCCGGTTGCGATGGAAGCCATCGAAGCACTGGACATCAACCTGTCCAACTACGACGTCAGCATCGCTGCTGCTGCCGGTGCCACCGTCAACGCGGTGACCAAGTCTGGTACCAACGAAATCCACGGTTCGGTGTACGGCACCTACCGCGACGGCGACTGGTTCGGTGACAACCCCGAAGGCCAGCCGTTCAAGGGCTTCACCAAGGAAGAAACCTACGGCGTGACCGTCGGTGGTCCGATCGTCAAGGACAAGCTGTTCTTCTTCGCCAACTACGAGAAGTTCAAGCAGGCCGCGCCGGGCGCTGATCTTTCGGGCACCGCGCTGGGCAAGGCGGGTGCGAACTACAGCATGGCCGACGTCACCCGTGCGCAGCAGATCGCGCAGGATGTGTACGGCTTCGATGCCGGCGGCATCGAAAGCAATGCCGATACCGAGCTGGAAGAGTACGCAATCAAGCTCGACTGGAACATCAACGACAACCACCGCGCCAACTTCCGCTACAGCAAGCTGGAGCAGGACAAGCTGCGCATCAACGGCATGAACTCGACGTCCACCGCGTCGCTGAGCTCGTACTGGTACCAGCACGTCAAGACCAACGAAAGCTACGTCGCCCAGCTGTTCAGCGACTGGAGCGACAACTTCTCGACCGAGTTGAAGGCGTCGTACCGCGAGTACTCGGCGATCCGTGAAGTGTCCACCGGCGCGCCGAGCATCCGCATCTATTTCCCGCGCAACGCGACCACCCCGGAAGGCGATTCGCTGTACCTGGGCACGGAAGTGAACTCGCAGGACAATATCCTGGAGACCAAGGCGTGGAACTACTACGCTGCCGGTACCCTGACGATGGGCGACCACGACCTGAAGTTCGGCGCGTCGTACGACACCAACGACATCTACAACTACTACGGCGCCAACTCGTGGGGCACCTACACCTTCTACGGCCTGGACAACTTCGCCGCCGGTCGTTGGCAGACCTACAACCTGGCCAAGGAAACCGCGCCGGGTTCGATCGCCGCTGACTACGAGTACAGCAACCTGGCCCTGTTCGTGCAGGACACCTGGTACGTCAACAACAACCTGACCCTGACCATGGGCGTGCGCGCCGATCGTCCGGACACCAGCCCGTCGCCGCAGTTCAACCAGGCCGCCCTGAACACCTTCGGCCTGGACAACAGCAAGGTCTTCGAAAGCAAGTTCCTGATCCAGCCGCGCCTGGGCTTCAACTACACCTTCGACACCGACCGTCCGACCCAGCTGCGTGGTGGCGTGGGCCTGTTCCAGGGTGATTCGCCGCAGGTGTGGATCAGCAACAGCTACTCCACCACCGGCTTCAACTACACCTCCTACAACCTGACCGGCGGCTACAACCCGGCCCTGCCGTTCAACCCGGACAAGGACAACCAGCCCGTCCCGACCACCCCGGGTTCGGCGCGCCAGAACGTCAACTTCGTGGGCAAGGACTTCAAGCTGCCGTCGATCTACAAGGCCAACCTGGCCCTGGATCACGAGCTGCCGTGGAATGGCCTGGTCGCTTCGGCTGAACTGCTGGTCACCAAGGTCAAGGATGGCCTGTACTACCAGCACCTCAACCTGGGCAGCGGCAACCTGGTCGGCCCGGATGGCCGCACGCTGTACTACAACCCGGCCCGCGTCGGCCTGCCGTGGAACACCGGCAGCGCCCGTTACCAGACCGCCGCTGGCTTCGACAACGTGTACCTGATCGACAACACCGACCAGGGCCGTACGTCGCAGTTCACCGTGTCGCTGAGCAAGCCGTGGGCACCGGACAGCGACTGGTCCTACAGCCTGGCCTACACCTACACCGACGCTGAAGAAGTCGGCAGCCTGACCAGCTCCACCGCGAGCTCGGGCTGGGGCTACCAGTACGCCACCAACGCCAACGAAGAACTGCTGAACACCTCGCGTTACCAGATCCGTGACCGCCTGTCGGGCAGCCTGAACTGGAAGCACAAGTTCTTCGGCGACTACGAGACCAAGGTCGGTCTGGTGTACGAAGGCCGCAGCGGTCGTCCGTTCAGCTACATCTATGCGAACGACGCCAATGGCGACGGCCGCAACGGCAACGACCTGTTCTACGTGCCCAACCGTGGCGACGTGCTGTTCGGTGCGCTCAACGCCAACGGCACCTTCAGCCCGGATGCGGCCATGGAGAAGAGCTTCTTCGACTGGCTTGCCGCCAACCCGGACCTGGCCAAGTACGCTGGCGGTTCGGCTCCGGCCAACAAGTTCACCAGCGGCTGGATCAACACCTTCGATATCCGTATCAGCCAGCAGCTGCCGGGCTTCATGAAGGGTCACAAGTCGGAGATCTGGCTGGACATCCAGAACGTGGGTAACCTGCTGAACAAGGATTGGGGCAACATCTACGACTACGGCTTCTTCGCCAACAGCCGTGTTGCCACCCTGCAGGGCATCTACAACGACAAGTACGTGTACAACTTCACCGGCGCTGACAAGCCGAGCGTGGCCAACCAGGATGCCGACGGTTTCGACGCAGGTGTGTCGCAGTGGTCGCTGCAGCTGGGCTTCCGTTACCAGTTCTAATCGGTAGCGGTACCTGATGTGAACGGAAACGGCCGGGGAAACCCGGCCGTTTTCTTTTTTATGGGGGCAGCGCTACAGTCGGACACCTTGAAGGAAGCGAAACGTTGGACATGACCACGACGATTGAAAAGCCGGCACGTACGCTGCCGGTGCAGGACGCGCGGATCTACCCGCGCGGTGGGCTGGATGTGCTGTCCCGGGCGGAAGTGGCGCGCCTGCGCGATGCCTCCGGTGGCGGCATGCACGAGCTGCTGCGCCGCTGCGCGCTGGCCGTGCTGACCAGTGGCAGTGCCTCGGACGACCCGCGCGCGGCGCGTGACCTGTACCCGGATTTCGACATCCAGGTCGCCCAGCAGGACCGTGGCGTGCGCATCGACCTGGCCAACGCGCCGGCGATGGCCTTCGTCGACGGCGAGATCATCCGCGGCGTGGCCGAACTGCTGTTCGCCGTGGTCCGCGACCTGGCCTACATGGCCATCGAAATGGGCCCGGCCTACGCGGCCGAACTGGAATCATCGGACGGCATCACCAATGCCGTGTTCGGGCTGCTGCGCAATGCGCGCATCCTCAACCCGGGTGACCCCAACCTGGTGGTCTGCTGGGGCGGCCATTCGATCGGCCGCGACGAATACCTGTACACCAAGCAGGTCGGCTACGAGCTGGGCCTGCGCGGGCTGGATATCTGCACCGGCTGCGGCCCGGGTGCGATGAAGGGCCCGATGAAGGGTGCCACCATCGCCCACGCCAAGCAGCGCCGGACGGTGACGCGCTATATCGGCCTGACCGAGCCGGGCATCATCGCGGCCGAGTCGCCGAACCCGATCGTCAACCACCTGGTGATCATGCCGGACATCGAAAAGCGGCTTGAAGCGTTCGTGCGCATCGGCCACGGCATCATCGTGTTCGCCGGCGGCGTGGGTACGGCAGAGGAGATCCTGTACCTGCTGGGCATCCTGCTGCGCGAAGAGAACAAGGACCTGCCGTTCCCGCTGATCCTGACCGGCCCGACCGTGGCCGCGCCGTACTTCGAGCAGATCGACCGCTTCATCCGCCTGACCCTGGGCGATGCGGCCGCCGAGCGCTACCAGATCATCATCGGCGATCCGTCGGCGGTCGCGCGCAAGATGTCGGCCGGGATCAAGCAGGTGCGCGAACATCGGCTGGCGGCGAAGGATTCGTTCTTCTTCAACTGGTCCATCGACATTCCGTGGGACTACCAGCAGCCGTTCGAGCCCACTCATGAAGCCATGGCCGGGCTGGACCTGCACCACGGCCGTGCCCCGCATGCGCTGGCGGCCGACCTGCGCCGCGCGTTCTCCGGCATCGTGGCCGGCAACGTGAAGGAAGACGGCATGCGCCGGATCGAGGAGTCCGGTCCGTTCCAGATCCATGGCGACGCCGACATGATGCAGGCGCTGGACGCGCTGCTGCGCGCCTTCGTCGACCAGCGCCGGATGAAGATTTCCGGCGAGTACAAGCCGTGCTACCAGGTGCTGGCCTGACCGATCGCACCCAGGGTAGTGACGGCCGCTGGCCGTCAGCCGTCACCGTGGCAGGGGACAACCGGTAGTGACGGCCGCTGGCCGTCCGCCGTTGCCGCGGCAGGTGACGACCGGTAGTGACGGCCGCTGGCCGTCAGCCGTCACCGCGGCAGGTGAAGACCGGTAGTGACGGCCGCTGGTCGTCCGCCGTCACCCATTGGGGCGCCGATCTTTTGACGCTTGTCGCCCCCGAATGACCGTTCGTCCTGCATCCCCTTGCGGGGGGCGCCGGCCTGCCTCATCGTGCCGACATCACGCTGGGGAGCGTCCCATGTCTTTACGCCTGTCCAAGGGCTTCACGATGGTTGAACTGATGGTCACGATCTCCATTCTGGCGGTCCTGATGACCATCGCGTTCCCGAGTTTCCGCAGTACCTTGCGGTCAAACCGCGTCGCCAATGCCAACAACGAGATCCTCGGGCTGGTCGCGCTGGCCCGTAGTGAAGCCATCCGCAACAGCAGGGGCGGCGGCGTCTGCGCCAGTTCGGCTGGCAGCACCTGCGATGGCGCCTGGAATGGCGGCCTCATGGCCTACAGCGATGAAGATGGCAGCGGCAGCTTCAACAGCGGCGATACCGTGCTGCGTTATGTGGCAGGGCGGCCGAACCTGGTTCTCACCGGCCCCTCGGCCGAAATCGCATTCGATGCACGTGGGCGTCGTCGTGCAAGCGCAGACCAAGTGCTGACCGTGGCCCCGGACAGCTGCGCGGCAGGCGATCCCAAGCGCACGCTCACCGTCAACCTTTCCGGACAGGTCCGGGTGTTGCAGGAGACCTGCTGATGACACGTCGCGCTACGTTCAAACCGCTTCGCCAGCAAGGCGGCTTCAGCCTGCTGGAAGTGCTCATCGCGCTGCTGGTGCTGGGCTTCGGGCTGCTCGGGTTCGCCCTGCTGCAGACCATGAACGTGCGCTTCGTGCAGAGCGCCGGCTACCGCACCCAGGCGACCAACCTGGCCTACGACCTGATCGACCTGATGCGCGTGCAGCGCACCGATACGCTTAACGGTGGCGCCTACGGCACGGCCTCGTTCGCGGCCGGTTCGGTGACCCCGTCGGCGGGCCCTTGCGCCTGGCCCACCGGCACCATCACCCAGGCCCAGAACATCGCCCGCTGGCAGTGCCAGGTGGTGAAGACGCTGGGCGACAAAGCAGCCGCCAGCGTGAGCATGAACGCGGGAGTGGTCACCGTCGGCATCACCTGGGGCGACCAGCGCTGGGACAAGGCGAACCCGGACACCACCACCACGTTCACGCTGGTCAGCCGTCTATGAGCAAGTACATCCCATCGCGCAAGCAGGCCGCGGCCGGTATCTCTCTGATCGAGGTGATGGTCTCGCTGGTCATCGGCCTGATCCTGATGCTGGGCGTGATCCAGATATTCAGCGCCTCGCGCACCGCCTCGCGACTGTCCGAAGGCGTGGCCCGTACCCAGGAAAACGCGCGCTTCGCACTTGACTTCCTGGAGCGTGACATCCGCATGGCCGGGCACATGGGCTGCGTCAATGACCAGGCTCATATCGTCCGTGCCGACGATGCGATCCGCATCAATCTGACCGGCGTGACGCCCGGTGCGGGATCCGCGTTGGACTTCAACATCCCCATCCAGGGCTATGACGCGGCCAACACCGCGCCCGGCAACAGCCTGCAGTTGGGTGCCAACTGGGCCGGCGTGGCCAATGCCCCGGCCAGCATCAGCGGGCTCTCGCCGACACCGCGCGGTGGCAGCGACATCATCGTGCTGCGCTATCTGGCGCCCGAGGGCGCGCCGGTCCTTACGATCGCCGCCGGGACCAATTCCACGCTGACCATCAGCAGCGCTGCTGCAGCACGATTGACCGCCGGCGTGCCCTCGACACCGTCGTTGTTTGCCGTCGGCGACTGCAGCGGCGTGGACATCTTTGCCGGCACGCTGGCAGGTACCACCCTGACAGCTACCAACACCGACCTGAGCCGCTACGCGGCCAACAATGCGGTGACCATGGTGTACAGGGCCGAAGCGGTGGCGTACTACGTGGCCAACAACGGTGCCACCCCCGCGCAGCCCTCGCTGTACCGCGCACGTGCCAACAGCACTGGCTTCCAGTCAGGCGAGGAGCTGGTCGAAGGCATCGAGAACCTGCAGTTCCTGTACGGGCTCGACAATACGACCAACATCGGTTTGCTGCAGCCGCCGTCGGGCAGGATCACCGCCCAGCAGCCGGCTGCCCAGGTGAGTACGGCGGTCACCGCCGCCGCGGTGGGGCCGTGGCGGCGGGTCGGCCTGGTGCAGGTCGGGATTCTCGCCCGCAGCCCGCAGCCGGCAGCGGCCGCGCAGGCGACTGCGACGACCAATGAGCCGGGCGTACTGGGCGTGCGCTTCACCAATGCTGCTGCAAATGACAGCCGTTACCGCGCCTCGTACGAGGTATCGGTAGCGCTTCGCAATCGATTGTTCGGGAACTGAGCCATGCACCGCATCCACATTCCACGCGCCGCACTTCCCTCACGGCAACGCGGTGCAGTGCTCTACGTCGCGCTGATCATGTTGATCCTGCTGTCCCTGCTGGGGATTGCCGGCATGCAGGTGGCCAACATGCAGGAGCGCATGGCCTCGAACTACCGGGCCGTGAATGCAGCCTTCCAGCGTTCGGAAGACGCCGTACGCCTGACCGAGAACCAGGTGGAAGCGCTGGCCAACCGCGATGCGACAGCCGGTGCCACCGGATCGCTGACCAGTGCCAGCATCGAAATCCAATGTGACAACGGGTACGACCCCTCGGTATGGACCAGCCAGCGCGCCCAGAGTGAGCGCCAGGTGGTGAAGGTCCGGCAGATCGAGACCTGCATCCAGGGTGAGGCGGCGCTTGGCATGGGGCGACCGGTCGAAGCCGCGACGCCGGTATACCAGATCACCGCCTATGCAACGGACACGGCTACCAGTGGCGATCCCAGCCGCTCGGCGGTCGCCATCGACACTGTATTCAAGCTCTGAGGATGGCTGCCATGGCAAGCCGAAAGAAGATGTTCATCGCGGGCGGCGGCGCCACGCTGGCCCTCGTTGCCGGCGCACTGGTCTACTCGCTGTTCGCCGCGCAGGGGCAGGGCATCCTCGCTCAGGCGCCGCTGAACGTCGAAGTGCCGGTCGCGCCTTCGTTCATCATGGCGGTGGACAACTCCGGCTCGATGAATTTCCAGACCCAGTTCCCGGGGCCGGATGGCGAGGTCTGCTGGAACCGTACTCGGCGCAGCTTCTTCCTGGAGAACGGCAGCCTGTCGTTGTCGGGCAACTGTGACTACCTGTACGTGCTGCCCGGACCGCGCGCCGGCGCCAGCGTGGGCCTGCCGCCGCTTGATGTATACGGCTTTGCCCGGTCCTCCGAGTACAACCCGAGCTTCTTCGATCCGACCATCGTGTACCAACCGTGGATTAACCGCGACGGTACCTCGTTCGGAAATGCGAACCTTGCCAATACGCGCATCGACCCGCGCGAGAACGCGACGATTACCCTGACGGATGACTATTTCGGACTGAACACCACCGACAGCTTCCGCATGCAGGACGGCATGGTGGTCCCCGCGGGCACGCGCTTCCGTGTCAACAACACAACGTATGAATTCAATAGCGACTACACCTGGGCCATCGGCGCGGCCGATGCCTATGTCCGCTACCGGCCGGGCGTGTTCTTTACACCCTGGACCAGCAACAACGACGCGCGTCCCCTGATGGGTGGCGCGGCAGCTTATGCCAACGTGCCGCGTACCAAGATAGATAATGCCTGTGGCCAGGGCTGCCACATGTGGAAGTACACGCTGCGTACGGCTGATACGGCAGCGCTGCAGAACTTCGCCAACTGGTACTCGTACTACGGCAACCGCAACCGCGCGATGATCGCCGGCATGACCCAGTCGATGGCTGACGTCAACAAAATGTACGTTGGTTACTTTCGCATCGGTTCACATGCGTCGTACAACAGCTCCACGGACAGGAACAAGCGCCTGCCGATCTATGACATGTCGCAGGACCGCGAGAAGCAGACGCTTTACGACAACATGATCGCGCTGAACGCCAGTGGCGGCACGCCGAACCGCCAGGCGGTGGACGCGGCGGGACTGCAGTTCAAGCGTACCGACGCCGATGCACCGATCAAGCTGTCGTGCCAGAAAAACGCCGTGATGCTGTTCACCGACGGCTTCAGCAATGGTGGCACGCCGTCGTCCAGCAATGCCGACGGCAACATGGGCGTTCCGTTCAAAGACGGGCACTCCGGCACCATGGCCGATATTGCGGCCACCTACTACAACTCCCCGCTGCGCACCGATATGCCGCTGGGCCAGGTGAAGGTTCCCAGTACCTGCGCTTCCGGTGGCAACCCGAAACTGGACTGCAACACCAACCTGCACGCCAATTTCTACGGGGTCACGCTGGGTGCCCGTGGCCAGCTGTTCAACCCGGACATCTCCCAGGATCCGTACACCACGCCGGCGATCTACAACAACTGGCCTTCGGCGCAGAACGACAACCTGACCACCATCGATGACATCTGGCACGCGACCGTCAATACGCGTGGCGAGTACATCAATGCGCGCACGCCAGCCGACATCACCGAGGCCATGCGCCGCATCCTGTCGTCGGTGAACGCCGGTTCGTCACCCTCTGGCAGCCTGGCCATCACCGGCGCGCGGATCGGCAGCGGCTCGTTGGCGGTCACCCCGGTCTACGAGATCGCGAACCAGAGCACTGACTGGTTCAGTCGGTTGAGCGCGCAGACATTGGCGGTCAATCCGACCACGCGCGTGGCCGAATACACAGCGGCATGGGAAGCAAGTGCCCGGTTGGCCACCAAGTCGGTTGCCAGTCGGCGCATCTTCGCGGGCAAGGCGGCTGCGGCGTTTGAGTTCAACAGCACCAACTTCTCGCTCGACAATCTGTGCACGAAGAGCCTGGCCAACGGTGGCATGTCCTTCTGTACGGCCGATGAGATCACCCGGATGGGCGCGGATGCGTCCAGCGTGATCAATTACCTGAAGGGCGATACAAGCAAGGAAGTCCGCAACACCGGCGGCATCTTCCGCAGCCGTACCACACTGCTCGGTGACATCGTCAATTCCAGCCCGGTGGTAAGCTCGCCACTGGATGATTTCGGCTATCGTTCACTAGGTGGCACCCTGGCCACAACCTATGCGGCCTACCTCGCCGACAAGCAGCAGAACGGCCGCCACATGGTGTACGTGGGCGCCAACGACGGCATGCTGCATGCCTTCGACGGCGGCCTGACTGGCGCGGGCGTGAGCACCGGTAGTGGTGGCGACGAGGTCTTCGGCTACATTCCGCAGACCGCCGTGGGCCACATGGGCAACCTGGTGTTCCCTTACGTGGAAGCCGGCAAGGGCCTGCAGAAATTCTCGCATCGTTACTATGTCGATGGCCAGGTCACCGTAGCCGACGTACGGTTCGGTGGCAGCTGGGGCACGGCGCTGGTGGCGGCATCCGGGGCAGGTGGTCGCTCGGTGTTCGCGCTTAACGTGACCAATCCAGGAACGTTCGGTGCCGGCAACCGACTCTGGGAGATCAACGACCTGAACACCTCGTTGCCGCAGGACGTGCGCAACAACATCGGCTTCGTACTGGGCAAGCCGGTGATCGTGCCCACCCGCGGCGCCAATGGCAGCGTCGCGTGGAAAGCGATCTTCGGCAACGGCTACAACAGCGCCAGCGGCAAGGCCGTGCTGTTCGTGGTGGACATGAATGACGCATCGGTGCGGATGATCGAAGCCGCCGAGAGTGCCACGACAGCGCCGGCAGGCAGCAACGGGCTGGGCAACCTGGTGGTGGTCGATCGCTTCACCACCACCACCACCAATGGCACCACCACGCGCCGCCGCGGCCGCGATGGCATGGCCGACATCGTCTACGGCGCCGACCAGAAGGGAGCGATCTGGAAGTTCGACCTGGAGTCCGCTGCGACTTCGGTCACCCAACCGCTCTTCACCACGCGCACCAGCACCGAAGGCAGCCTGACCTATCGCCAGCCGATCACCGGTGGCATGACCGCAGTCTCCGGCCTTGGCGACGGTGCGATGCTGCTGTTCGGGACCGGCAGCTTCTCGTTCAATGGAGACGAGCGCGATACGACGGTACAGGGGCTTTACGGCGTGAATGACAACTTCCCCGGGCAGCCAACCACGACCTACACGGCAGCCAACCTGACCCCCTTCACGGTGGGGACCACCAATGGCGAGCGCACCATGACAATGGGCGCCACCCCGTCGAACCGCGTGGGCTGGACGGTCACCTTGCCGACCAGCGAGCGCTTCGTCGGCAACCCGACGGTCGCTGCGGGCGTGGTGTTCATGCCGACGTATGTGCCCAACCAGGCACAGGCGGGCTGTTCGACCGAGGGGTCCAACTGGCTCTACGGCCTGAGCAGCACCAGCGGCGTCGCCGCGCTCCAGCAGGCGCGAAAGGCGTCGCCGGATGGTACGCCGGTAGCTACCGGAACCGCCGCCATTCCGCTGAACACCGGCGGTACGTCGCCGGTCCGCGATGTCGGAGTTACCGTGGTCCCGCGGTTGGCGAACGGCACCGGCCCCCAGGGCCAGGCCTGCTGGATGGCGATCAATGCACCAGGCGCCGAGCCGCTGTACATTCCTTATCCCTGCGGTCGCCAGTCATGGCGTCAGCTGCAGTAAACCGGAGATCCCTGCGATGACATCCGCTGTTGCCCCCCCCCTGCCGCGCCGGGCCTTCGCCCGGGCGCAGGGCGGCTTCACCCTGATCGAGCTGATGGTCGTGGTGGCCGTGATCGCAATCCTCGCCGCGATCGCTTTCCCCTCCTACTCCGAGCACGTGCGCAAGTCCCGCCGGGGCCAGGCCAAGGCGGATCTGGTGGAGTACGCCCAGCTTGCCGAGCGCTTTCACACCACCAACAACACTTATTCCGGCTTTGCGTTGCCGGCGACCCAGTCGCCGCGCGAAGGTGGCACCGCACACTACGGGCTGGCCTTCCAGGGCGCGCAGTCGACGTTCGTCATCACCGCGACACCGTCCACCGCGCAGAGCCGTGACAAGTGCGGCACGATGACCATCAACCAGGCCAGCGTGAAGACGCCTTCGGAGGCGACGACGTCGGGCTGCTGGTGACCGCCCGGGGCGGTTGCAAGTCTCCTCAGCAGCGTCTAGAATGCGCGTCCCCGCCCGAATAGCTCAGCCGGTTAGAGCACTTGACTGTTAATCAGGGGGTCGTTGGTTCGAGTCCAACTTCGGGCGCCATATACTGCAAAAGCCGCGAGAAATCGCGGCTTTTGCTTTCTCAGGGAACCGCGCAGCGCAGCGACTTGCGCAGCACATTGCTGCGCACCCTGCCGGTCACGCTTACCTTGATCTCGCTGTGCAGACGGTCGCCGGCGCAGATGTAAAGCGACAGGTTGCGCCCCGCATTGCGTCCATCGTGGCGGAACTGAACGCGCAGGCGATGTTGGGTATGGAGTACGCGGACGGTGGACGGTGCTCGCTGCTCCACCATCAGCGGCACGATGGGGTGGGGATCCTTGCCCGCTTTGTCCGCTGCCTCGAACAACAGCCAGCCGTGCGCCCATTCAGTGCCGCAAGTAGTGCCATCACTGCTGGGACACACATGCGTGCGCTTGCGCCGGGTAAGCGCGGTCGCGCGTGCCATTGACAGGGTGGCGTGCAGTTGCATGCGCAGGTTGTCCGCCCGTAGCCGTGCCATGCTGTAATGCAAGGAGGGCAGGGCGACCGCGCACAGTAGGCCGACCACGGCCAAGGTGGCGCACAGCTCGATCAGGCCGTAACCGGTGGTGCGGGACGCAGGGCAACATGGCGTTTGCATGGACAGGGCCTCCGTGCCTGCATGGTCCGCCTTGCCCCGGCACCGGTCCGTCACCGGACCCGCCAACCGCAGGTAGCTGATTCCCTCAACCTGCCGTCACTGGCCGCCCCGCTATAATTGTTCCCCCCGGGACCTGGCAGCACCATGAGCGACCGTTTCCAACTCGTATCGCCGTATTCGCCGGCAGGCGACCAGCCCAACGCGATCGAGAAGCTGAGCAGCAACTTCGAAGCCGGCGTGGCCAAGCAGACCCTGCTCGGCGTGACCGGCTCGGGCAAGACCTACACCATTGCCAACGTCATCGACCGCATCCAGAAACCGACGCTGATCATGGCGCCGAACAAGACGCTGGCCGCGCAGTTGTACGGTGAGTTCAAGGCGTTCTTCCCGCACAACGCGGTGGAGTATTTCGTCAGCTACTACGACTACTACCAGCCGGAAGCCTACGTGCCGTCCTCGGACACCTTCATCGAGAAGGACAGTTCGATCAACGAACACATCGAGCAGATGCGCCTGGCGGCGACCAAGACCCTGTTGTCTCGTCCGGATGCGCTGGTGGTGGCCACGGTATCGGCCATCTACGGCCTGGGCGCGCCGGAAGATTACCTGTCGCTGCGGCTGATCCTGTCCAAGGGCGAGCGCATCGACCAGCGCGACCTGATCAACCACCTCACCCAGCTGCAGTACACACGCAACGAGTACGAGCTGCATCGCGGCACGTTCCGCGTGCGTGGTGAAGTGATCGACGTGTTCCCCGCCGAATCGGACAGCGAAGCGCTGCGCATCGAACTGTTCGACGGCGAAGTGGAGAAGATCACCCTGTTCGATCCGCTCACCGGCGAAACGCTGCGCAACATGATGCGCTTCACCGTCTACCCGAAGACCCACTACGCCACCACCCGCGAGCGCGTGCTGGCGGCAGTGGAAACCATCAAGGTGGAGCTGAAGGAGCGGCTGGACCAGCTGTATGCGGAAAACAAGCTGGTCGAGGCGCAGCGCCTGGCCCAGCGTACCCAGTTCGACATCGAGATGATGGCCGAGGTGGGCTTCTGCAACGGCATCGAAAACTATTCGCGCCACCTGACCGGCAAGCCGGCCGGTTCGCCGCCGCCGACCCTGTTCGATTACCTGCCGCCGGACGCGCTGCTGGTGATCGACGAATCGCACGTGACCATTCCGCAGATCGGCGCGATGTACAAGGGCGACCGTTCGCGCAAGGAAACGCTGGTGGAGTTCGGCTTCCGGCTGCCGTCGGCGCTGGACAACCGGCCGCTGCGTTTCGAGGAATGGGAACAGCGCTGCCCGCGCGCCATCTACGTGTCGGCGACGCCGGGCCCGTATGAGTACCGCGAAGCCGGCGAAGACATGGCCGAACTGGTGGTGCGCCCGACCGGGTTGATCGATCCGGTGGTGGAGATCCGCCCGGTCGGCACCCAGGTCGACGACCTGATGAGCGAGGCCAACGAGCGCATCAAGATGGGCGACCGCGTGCTGGTCACCACCTTGACCAAGCGCATGGCCGAGAACCTGACCGAGTACCTGAGCGAGCACGGCATCCGCGTGCGCTACCTGCATTCGGACATCGACACGGTCGAGCGCGTGGAGATCATCCGCGACCTGCGCCTGGGCAAGTTCGACGTGCTGGTGGGCATCAACCTGCTGCGCGAAGGCCTGGACATGCCGGAGGTCTCGCTGGTGGCGATCCTGGACGCGGACAAGGAAGGTTTCCTGCGTTCAACCGGTTCACTGATCCAGACCATTGGTCGTGCGGCGCGCAACGTGCGCGGCAAGGCGATCCTGTATGCGGACAAGATCACCCGCTCGATGCAGGCGGCCATCGATGAGACCGACCGTCGCCGTGCCAAGCAGGTGGAATACAACGAAGAGCACGGCATCGTGCCCAAGTCGGTCGCGCGCCCGATCGTGGACGTGCTGGAAGGCGCGCGTTCGGAGGCGTACGACCGGGCCTCGCGCAAGGGCAAGGGCAAAGGAAAGATCGGGGCGGTGGAGATCGCCGAGGAGGGCGCCGATTACGCGACGCTGTCGCCATCCCAGGTCGCCACCCGGCTCAAGTCGCTGGAACAGCGGATGTACCAGCACGCCAAGGACCTGGAGTTCGAAGAGGCCGGCCGCGTGCGCGACCTGATCAAGCGCCTGAAAGAGGCCAGCCTGGGCTGACCACCGTACCGGTAGCGCCGAGCCCTGCTCGGCGAAAATCGCCGAAACCTCGGGCCATCCGCGCTTTCGTAGATTTCTTCACAAAAGTGTTGCACAACCCCGGTCTCCTCCGTAATATACGCGGCCTGCCCCGACGCAATCGCAACGCGGCAGGAAACGAAAAACGGGCGGTTAGCTCAGCGGTAGAGCACTACCTTGACATGGTAGGGGTCACAGGTTCGAACCCTGTACCGCCCACCACTTCCAACGAAGTGGGAACGAAAAAGACCAGCCATCGCGCTGGTTTTTTTGTGCCTGCAATCCGGGATTGCTGGTCCGCGGCGAGGACCTGATCCGCACTGGTGAAGCCGCGCCCGGCCCAGCGCTGGCGTCTGCCCTTGGCGCTGCACGCAGGATTACGGCCGTTACCTTGCATGGCCACGTCCGCTGTCCTGGAATCAGGTGGCCGGGCCTGCCGGCGAGGGAGAAACCAATGGCTTGTTTGAACAAGACGACGATGACGATCCTGCTTGCCGGTGCGATGCTGGCGATGACCCAGGGCGCGAGGGCAGACGACGAACTGATCACCAGCACCAGAACGGTCGTGGTGGACGCACGATCTGCGGACGGCGCTGCCACGCTAGCCTGGATCCAACGGCATTCGCCCGGGTTCCCTCCGCGGCTTCAGGCGGAGCAGCTTGAAATAAGCAGGACGGTGGTTTTCGGGCCGGACAGCATGCAACGCGCGCCGGGAGACAGCCCGCCCGTTCCCCTTCCGGCAAGCGGTAAACCAGGCGACGTGATCAGCGTCAGCAGCCAGCGCAATGGTGGTCTGGAAACCTGGACCTACAAATGGCGGGCTGGCTCGAAGGGCGGTGGCAGCTGGAGCCTGATCGGCTACACCTTCAAGTACTTCGATGAGCAGGAGCGCTGACACCAGCGCGCCTGTCTCAGCCTGCGGCGAATGCCTGCCGCAGGCTGCGCAGTGAGTCCTGGCGGCAGCTGGTCGCACAGTCTTCGCCCATCTTGAATTCCTGCAGGCGCAGGCCGACCAGCGTCAGCGACAACGCATAGCCGCTGCCGGATGCATGGCGGGCATGGCTGATCGCATGGCGTGCCAGGGCATCCACATGGTCACGGTCAGGCAGCAGGCCGAGGAACGCGCGTTCAGCGCTGTCCAGGTCCGGGGCGGTCAGCACCACGCGCGGGTCGTTGGCGGGAGGGAGCAGGGCGGGCGCGGGGCTGGCCGGGGGGAGGAAAGCGTCCATGGCGTCGTTCGGCTCGATACAGAAGCGGTACGTGCACGATGCGACATCAACATTGTCAGAACATTGCGCGGCCTTCGCGCGGCTTATCATCAGCGCTGGTTTCTGCTGCCCACCGGTTTCCCATGCGCATCCTGCTGGTCGAAGACGATCCTGACCTGTCCCGTGCCCTGCAGTCCGGGCTGGAGCGCCAGGGCGTGGTCGCTGACGTGGTGGATACGCTGGCCGCGGCCGCCGCCGCGCTGCGTGATCCGGTGCACCAGCTGTTGCTGCTGGACCGCCAGCTGCCCGATGGCGATGGCCTGGCCTTCGTGGCCACCGCCCGTGCGCTGCGGCCCAGCCTGCCGGTCATCATGCTCACTGCCAAGGGCAGCCTGGGCGACAAAGTGGAAGGGCTGGATGTCGGCGCGGACGATTACCTGGTCAAGCCGGTGGCCATCGAAGAACTGATGGCGCGCATCCGCGCCGTGTCGCGCCGCCCGACCGAAATGGTCACCCCGGTGCTGCAGCTGGGGCGATTGCGTTTTGATTTCGAATCGCTGCAGGCGCAGGTGGAGGGACAGGCGCTGGCGCTGCCGCGCCGCCAGTTGCTGGTACTGCAGGCGCTGGCCCTGCGCCAGGGACGCACGGTGACCCGCAGCGGGCTGGAAGAAGCGGTGTATGGATTCGACGACGACATCCAGTCCAATGCCCTGGATGCGCATATTTCAAAGCTGCGCAAAGCGCTGCAGCAGGCCGGCGCGGGCGTGGAAATCCACGTCATCCGCGGGGTCGGCTACCTGTTGGCCGAGGCATGAAAATGAACACCGATATCCGATCCATTTCACTGGGACTGGCCTGGCGCGTCTGCCTGGCCCAGGTGTTCACCGTGTTGATCGCGGTGATGGCGCTGATCCTGACCTGGGGCGACCAGGAATCGGTGCACATGGACATGTTCACCGCCGACGACGTGGTGGCGGCGCTGCATGGCGATGGCACGGCCATCCGGCTGGATCGCAAGCGCTGGGATGCACTGAATGCGAAGGCCGGCGGCAACCTGTGGTTCGTCGCCGTGGACGAACGTGGCAACACCTTGTCCGAAGGGGCCGTGCCGGAGGTCCATCGGGAACTGCTGTCGCGGCTGGAGCGCGTCGGCTACAGCGAACTGGGATCACTGACCCCGCCGTACCTGGATGCGGCGCGCATCGTGATCAGCAACCAGGACGGCAGGCGGGTGACGGCGATGGTCGGCGGCCAGCCCAAGCACGGGCTGTGGGAAGGCGCGTTGATGGTGCTGCGGCTGATCGGCCCGTGGTTCTTCCTGCCGTTGATCGTGGTGACCCTGCTGGTCATGCCGCTGGTGATCCACCGTGCGATGCGCGGGGTGAGGCAACTGGCGCGCGAGGCGCGACTGCTGGACATCGGCAAGGCCGGCGCGCGGCTGGACACGCAGTTGGTCAGCAGCGAGATCGCCCCGCTGGTCAGTGCCTTCAACGATGCCATCGGCAAGGTCCAGCAGGGCTACGCGGCGCGCGACAAGTTCCTGGCCGACGCCGCGCACGAGCTGCGCGTCCCGATCGCGGTGGTGCAGGCGCGCCTGTCGCAGTTGCCGCAGGGCGCCTTGAAGGCACAGTTGTTGAACGACATCGCACGGCTGGGCAACGTCGCCGAACACCTGCTGGACCTGCAGCGCCTGGACCGCAGCGTGGAGAAGCTGCAGCCGCTGGACCTGGCTGCATTGGCGCGCACGGCGGCGGCGGAACTGGCGCCGCTGGTGATCGGGGCCGGATATTCCTTCGAGGTGGATGCGCCGGATGAGCCGGTGTGGATCGTTGGCGATGGCATTGCCCTGGGCCGCGTCATGGCCAACCTGGTGCACAACGCCATCGTGCATGGCGGCGGTCGCGGCACCATCAGCGTCAGACTGGAAGCGAACGGTACGCTGGAGGTCGCCGACCAGGGCGCCGGCGTGCCTGAAAACGACCGCGAGGCGATCTTCGAACCCTTCCATCGACTGCGTGCAGCCGGCAGCGGCAGCGGGCTGGGCCTGCACCTGGTGAAGGAGATCATCCAGCACCACGAAGGCGCGGTGAGCGTGGGCGAAGCGCAGGGCGGTGGTGCCAGTTTCCGGATCGCGTTCAATCGTTCGGTGCGCCGTCCCGGCTGATGCCCGAGCCTGCAGCGCGTAGAACGCTGATGGCTGGCGTTGCGGCATTCGTCCACGCTGGACGGCATGGGGGGACAGGCCTGCGATCATCTCGTCGTGTCGCCGGGCCTGTGGGGCAAGGCCAGTGCCGCCGCGCTGGTGGTCGGGACCACGGCATGCTGCCAGTTGCCGCTGCTGCCGCCGCCCGTGGCGGCCTGGTCGGGCCTGTTGCTGGGCAGCGTCCTGTGGCTGGCCCGCTGGCGGGGGCGCTGGCTGGGCATGCTGCTGGTGGGCTTCAGCTGGGCCGGGCTGCACGGACAGTGGGCGTTGCAGGCGCAGCTTCCGCCGCAGGATCCACCGGTCGACCAGGTGCTGCGTGGCAGGGTGATCGATCTGCCCGAGCATCGCCCGTCCTACAGCCGCTTCCTGCTGCGCATCGATGACGACCCGGCACTGCCCGGCGCGCTCCGCGGCCAGCGCGTGCAGGCTTACTGGAGCGCGCCCTTCACACGTGGCGCGCCCACCCACGCCGTCCCGGGGGCGATCACCCAGGGCCAGCGGCACACCGTTGCGGCCGGTTCACGCTGGCAGCTTCCGCTGCGACTGCGCGCGCCGCGCAGCCGGATCAATCCGGGAGGATTCGACGGCGAGCGCCACGCGCTGATGCTCGGCATCGCCGCCAGCGGCCAGGTCCGCGATGGCGCCGCTGCGGTCCTGCTGGAAGGTCCCAGCGGACTGGCGGCCTGGCGCGAACGCATGTCGCAGCGGATCCAGCAGGCAGTACCCGGCGACACCTCGCGGTTCCTGCGCGCGCTGGCGCTGGGCGACACGCGCGAGCTCAGCGACGCGGACTGGGAGCAGCTGCGCGCGCTGGGCCTGACCCACCTCATCGCGATTTCCGGCTTCCATGTGGGCTTGGTGGCGGGCGGTTTGGCGCTGCTGGCCGGCTTGCTGTGGCGCTGCGTGGCGGTACTGCCCCGGTGCCTGCCACGGCCGACCGCGGCGGCAATGGCGGCGGCTGCCGGCGCGGTGGGCTATGCACTGGTCGCCGGACTGGCGCTGCCGACCGTGCGTACCGCGCTGATGATCGTGGTGGTGGCGCTGGCACGCGCCAGCCGTCGGCGCATGCCGTGGGCGCAGTCGCTTGCGCTGGCAGCCTTCGCAACCCTGCTGGTCGCCCCGCTGTCGGTGCTCGCTGCAGGCTTCTGGCTCAGCTTTGGCGGCGTGCTGTGGCTGATGTGGTGCCTGCCCGGCGGACAGCGTGCCGAAGCCGGGCTAGGCGGGCTGCTCAAGCCGTTCTTCGCTGCGCAGGGCATCGCCAGCCTGGCGCTGTTGCCGCTCGGCATCAGCCTGTTCGGCCAGGCCTCGCGGATCGGCCCGCTGGTGAACCTGCTGGCGGTGCCGTGGTGGAGCCTGGTGGTGGTGCCGTTGGCGTTGTCCGGCACCGCGCTGGAGGCCCTGCATCAAGGGTTGGGAGCGTGGTGCTGGCGACTTGCCGGCGTGGCCTTCGACGTCAGTTGGCGGTGGCTGCAGCCGCTGGCGGCGTGGAGCGGGGCGGTGTGGTGGTTGCCGGAGGCGCCGCGCTGGACCCTGCCGCTGGCCCTGCTGGGGGTGTTCTGGTGGCTGCTGCCGCGCGGCCGGGGCGGGCTGCTGGCGGCCCCGCTGCTGTGCCTGCCGCTGCTGTGGCCGGATCGGCAGCTGCCGGCGCCGGGCGAGGTCGAAGTGCTGGTGCTGGACGTGGGGCAGGGCACCGCGGTGGTGGTGCGCACCGCGTCCCGGCTGCTGCTGTATGACCTTGGCCCGCCCGGTGCCGGCACCGATTCCGGCGAGCGCGTGGTGCTGCCTGCGTTGCGTGCACTGGGTGCCGGCGTCCCTGACCGCGTGCTGGTCAGCCATGGCGACGCCGACCATGCGGGCGGGCTGCCGGGGCTGCGCCGTGCCTTCCCGCAGATCCCGGTGTGGGCGCCGGCAGGGTCCGGAGTCGACGGCGCACAGCCCTGCCATCGCGGCCAGCAGTGGCGCTGGGACGGGGTGGAGTTCGAGATACTGCATCCGGGGCGGGACAGTGCGCAGCGCGGCAACGCCTCCAGCTGCGTGTTGCGGATCGCCACCGCGCGCGGGGCGATCCTGCTCACCGGTGACATCGGCATCGCCGAAGAAGCCGCATTGCTGCGCTCCAGCCGGCGCGCGCTGAAGGCCGACGCGGTGCTGGTTGCGCACCATGGCAGCGCCGGTTCGTCCAGCGCACCGTGGGTGCAGGCGGTGGGGGCGCGGCTGGCGCTGGTATCGGCCGGGCACCGCAACCGCTTCGGCCATCCGCGCGCCGACGTGGTGCAGCGCTGGGCCGCGTCCGGTGCCGAAGTGCTGGGCACCGCCTCCTCCGGCGCACTGCATGTCTGGCTGGGCGCGCAGGGGCTGCAGGTGCGCGAGCAGCGGGTGCATGCAGGTCGCTGGTGGAATGCTGCGGGCCGGGAGCGGGCGGCTGCTATCCTATCGGTGGACAAACAGGCGGCCGCTGGGCCGGAGGGTTGGAAACGTGTGGGAACTGGTCAAGGCCGGCGGTTGGCCGATGGTGCCGCTGCTGCTGCTGGGTGTACTGGCTTTGGCGATCGTCCTGGAGCGTTTCTGGTCCCTGCGCCGCAACGAGGTGCTGCCACCGGGCCTGGGCCAGGATGTGCGCAACTGGGCCGCGCGCGGCAAGCTGGATCCGGCCCACCTGGCGACCCTGCGCGCCAATTCCCCGCTCGGCGCATTGCTGGCGGCGGCGCTGGACGCGCGCAATCGTCCGCGCGACCAGATCCGTGAGCGCATCGAAGACACCGGGCGCTTCATCGTCCATCGCATGGAACGCTTCCTCAACGCACTGGGCACCATTGCTTCGGCCGGTCCGCTGCTCGGCCTGCTGGGCACCGTGGTCGGCATGATCCAGATGTTCCTGGGCATCCTGGACCACGGCGTGGGCGATGTGAACCAGCTGGCCGGCGGTATCGGCAAGGCGCTGGTCTGCACCGCCACCGGCATGATCGTGGCGATCCCCGCGCTGATGTTCCATCGTTACTTCAAGAACCGCATCAACGGTTACGTGATCGAAATGGAGCAGGAGGCCAGCGCGCTGCTGGATGCGCTGGATGGCCGTCCGGGCGTGATGGCCACGCCGCCGCGTCCGGCTGCCCCGGCTGCCGCCAACCCCGGCAGCGCCGCCCCGGCCAAGGCCTGACGGATGCGTATCCGCAACGACCGCGCCGGCGATGAGCCGCATATCGACCTGGTGCCGCTGATCGATGTGATCCTGGTGCTGATCATCTTCTTCGTGGTCACCACCACCTTCGATGCGCGCTCCACCCTGCAGGTGCAGCTGCCGCACGCCAGCCAGCAGGCCAACAGCGAACCACCGCGCGCGCTGAGCATCCTGGTCAACGCCGACGGCCGTTACTTCGTCAACGACCAGGAAGTGCTGCGCACCGACGTGGAGTCGGTCAAGCAGACCATCGCCGCGGTGGCCGGTGAAGACCGCACCCAGTCGGTGCTGCTGCGTGCCGATGCGCGCACTCCCTACCAGGCCGTGGTCACCGCCCAGGATGCACTGGGCCAGCTCGGCTTCCGCCGGATTTCCATCGCGACCGCTCCCGAGGTGCGTCAATGAGTTCCAAACACGCGCCCGTCTGGCCGATCTATAAACGCCTGCTTGGCTACACCCGCGCCTACTGGGTGTTCATGGTGGCCGCCGTCGTGGCGATGGCCGTCGAAGCCTTGGCCGGCTACGCCTTCACCCGGTTGATGGAACCGCTGGTCAACCGCGGTTTCGTCAACCCGGAACCGCGCATGGCGGTGATCCTGCCGCTGACCATCCTGGGCCTGTTCCTGATGCGCAGCCTGGCCACCCTGGTCAGCGACTACACCCTGGCGCGCACCGGCCGCAGCGTGGTCCGCGACCTGCGCGAACAGGTGCTGGAAAAGTACCTGCACCTGCCGTCCTCGCACTTCGACACCGAAGCCACGCCGGTGATGGTCAGCCGCCTGAACTTCGATACCGAACAGGTCACCCAGGCCAGCGCCGATGCGCTGAAGACGCTGGTGGCCGACACCCTGACCATCATCGCGATGCTGGTGGTGATGCTGCAGATGAGCGTCAAGGTCACCATGGCGATGCTGGTGGTGGTGCCGATGATCGGCCTGATCGTGTCCTACGTGGGCAAGCGTTACCGGCGCATCAGCCGCGGCATCCAGGACGGCATGGGCACCATGGCCGCCACCGCCGAACAGTCGCTGTCCGCGCAGCAGGAAGTGAAGGTGCACGGCACCCAGCGGCATGAGATCGACCGTTATTCGCGGCTGGCCAACCGCATGCTGGGCCTGAACATGAAGGTCGAGACCACCCGCGCCTTCGCCTCCAGCACGGTGCAGTTCCTGGCCGCGCTGGCACTGGCGGTGATCGTCTGGGTCGCCACCCGCGAAGCGCTGGTCGGCAAGCTCAACGCCGGCCAGTTCATGGGCCTGATGACCTCGATGATGGCGATCATCCCATCGCTGCGCCGGCTGACCAGCGTGCAGACCTCGATCTCGCGCGGCGTGGCCGCCGCCGAGCGGTTGTTCTCCATCCTGGACATGCCGGTGGAGCGTGACCAGGGCAGCAAGCGCATCGAACGCGCACGCGGTGAACTGGCGTTCGAGCACGTGATGCTGCGTTACCGCGAAGACGCCGGCACCGCGCTGGACGACATCAGCTTCGTCGCACGCCCCGGCACCGTGACTGCGGTGGTGGGACGCTCGGGCAGCGGCAAGACCAGCCTGATCCGGCTGGTGCCGCGCTTCTACGAGCCCAGCGGCGGACGCATCACCCTGGATGGCGTGGCACTGGACGATTACCCGCTGGCCGACCTGCGCCGCCAGGTGGCCATGGTGGGGCAGAAGGTGATGCTGTTCGACGACACCATCGGCTCGAACATCGCCTATGGCATGCAGGCCAGCCAGGAGCAGATCCGCGCGGCGGCCGAAGCGGCCAATGCCTGGGAGTTCATCGCGCGACTGCCACAGCAGCTGGACACCCCGGTCGGCGAGAACGGTGCGCTGCTTTCCGGCGGCCAGCGCCAGCGCCTGGCGATTGCCCGTGCCATCCTGCGCGATGCGCCTATCCTGATCTTGGACGAAGCCACCGCCGCGCTGGACAACGAATCCGAACGGCTGGTGCAGGATGCCCTGCAGCGGCTGATGCCCGAGCGCACCACGCTGGTCATCGCGCACCGGTTGTCCACCATCGAACACGCCGACCAGGTGCTGGTGATGGACCAGGGCCGCATCGTCGAGCGCGGCACCCACGCCGAACTGCTGCAGATGGGCGGGCTGTACGAGCACCTGTACAACATGCAGTTCCGCGAAAGGCAGGCCTGATGTCCGGCAAGGGTACCCAGACACCAGCCTACTGGTACGACGGCTCTGCGGTGCCGTTCGGCATGCGCCTGCTCAGTCCGCTGTATGCGGCCGTGTCCGGCCTGCGCCGGCGCCTGTACCGGCGCGGTTGGCTGAAGCGGCACGCGCTGCCGGTACCGGTGATCGTGGTCGGCAACATCACCGCCGGTGGCACCGGCAAGACCCCGCTGACCATCGCGCTGGTGCAGCAGTTGCGCGCCGCCGGCTGGAAGCCGGGGGTGGCCAGCCGCGGTTACGGCCGCGAGCAGGCCGACAGCGGCCGCTGGGTGGACGCCGATACGCCGACCACGCTGGGCGGTGACGAGCCGGTCCTGATCGCGTGGAAGACCGGTGCGCCGGTGCGCGTGGATGCCGACCGCGTGGCGGCCGGCAAGGCGCTGGTCGAAGCCGGCTGCGATGTGATCGTCTGCGATGACGGCCTTCAGCATTACCGCCTGGCGCGCGATATCGAAATCGAAGTCATCGACGCCCAGCGGCGCTATGGCAACGGCCGGCTGCTGCCGGCCGGCCCGCTGCGCGAGCCGGTGGCGCGCGCGGGCGAATGTGATTTCCGCGTGGTCAACCAGGGCGCGGCCAGCGCGGAAAACGCGGCGGTGGCCTGTGGGTTCGGGCAATGGCCGATGCGCCTGCGCATCGACAGTGCGCAGCCGCTGGTCGGCGGACGCCTGCGTGCGCTTTCGCACTTTGCCGGGCAGCGCGTGCATGCCGTGGCCGGCATCGCCCACCCGCAGCGCTTCTTCGACATGCTGCGCGCCGAACGCATCGGTGTGGTGCCGCATGCCTTCGCCGACCACCACGCCTACCAGCCGCAGGACCTGCGCTTTGGCAGCGAGCTGCCGATCCTGATGACCGAAAAGGACGCGGTGAAGTGCCGCGCCTTCGCCAACGACTGGCACTTCGCCATTCCCCTGCAGGCCGATCTGCCCGCTGCCTTCTGGGTGGCATTGACCGACCGCCTTGAGAAGCTGCGCGCGCGCTGAACCGACTGCGCGCGTGGCCTGTAACCGGAGAGCCCCATGACCGAGTTCGTCGTCGCCATTCCTGCCCGCTACGCCGCTTCGCGCCTGCCCGGCAAACCGCTGCGCCTGCTGGGCGGGGAACCGCTGGTGCTGCACGTGGCGCGCCGCGCGCTGCAGGCCGGCGCGCGAGAAGTGTGGGTGGCCACCGATGATGCGCGCATCGCACAGGCGCTGGAGGGATTGCAGGACGTGCAGGTGGCGATGACCGATCCGGCCCACCCGTCCGGCACCGACCGGCTGGCCGAATGTGCCCGCCATGCGGGCTGGGCCGATGACACGGTGGTGGTCAACCTGCAGGGTGACGAGCCGTTCGCACCGGCCGCCGGCATCCGTGCGGTGGCCGACGCGCTGGCCAGCGGCCGCGCCCCGATGTCCACGCTGTGCACGCCGGTCGAAGATGCGGCCACGCTGTTCGATCCCAACGTGGTCAAGCTGGTGCGCAACGCGCGCGGTGAGGCCATGTATTTCAGCCGGGCGCCGATCGCCTGGCACCGCGATGGCTTCGCGCGTAGCCGCGACGTATTGCCGGACGGGGTCCAGTGGCTGCGCCACATCGGCATCTATGGCTACCGCGCCGGGTTCCTGCAGCAGTTCGCCGCGATGCCGCCGGGCAGCCTGGAACAGGTGGAAAACCTGGAGCAGCTGCGGGTGCTGGAGGCCGGTTTCCCGATCAGCGCCGCGCTGTCGCCGGCGCCGTTCCCGCCGGGCATCGACACCCCCGAAGACCTGCACCGGGCCGAACAGTTGCTGGCCAGCGGCCAAGCCTGAGCGGGTGGATAAAAAAACCGCGTGGCACAACGATTGCATGACGCGCGGTCCGGCATAATCAGGGCATGAATGCCCAACCCGTCCAGGACCTCCCCGAGTTCGCCACGTGGCTGAACGCCGCGCCCGCCACCCTGAGCGAGCTGCGCGGGCAACCGCTGGCCCTGCTGTTCGTCAACGCCGCATCGGCGTGGTGCGCGCAGCGCCTGGCCGAAGTGGCGAACTGGCAGTCGCGCCATCCGGGGCGGCTGCAGGTGCTGGTGCTGCAGGTGCCGCGTTTTGATTTCGAACGCGAAGAAGCGGCCAGCCTGAAGCTGCTGCGGCGGCAGGGACTGCATTCGATCGCGCTGCTGGACAGCGACTGGGACGGCTGGCGGCGCTTCGGCGTCACTGCCTGGCCGACCATCGTGCTGATGGATGTGTATGGCCGCGAAAGCAGCCGCTTGGTCGGCCTGGGCCAGCCGGGCGAGCTGGATCGCGCGCTCAACGAACTGTGCGGCAGCGTGCAGCCGTCGGCATTCGAGCCGCTGCGCGAGCTGCACCCGGAGCCGCGCCTGCCGCTGTGTTTCCCCACCGGGCTGGCGGTCACCACCGAACGGCTGTACATCGCCGACAGCGGCCACCACCGCGTGCTGGAATGCACGCACGGCGGGCGCGTGGTGCGCCAGTTCGGGCAGGGCACGCCGGATTTCATGGACGGCGGCGCGCAGGAAGCGGCCTTCAACCGGCCGCAGGCGCTGGTGGTGGAACGCGAATCGCTGTACGTGGCCGACACCGGCAACCACGCCCTGCGTCGCATCAACATCATCACCGGCCAGGTCGACACGCTGTGTGGCAGTGGCCGGCCGGGCGAACCACTTGAAGGCCAGGTCAACGACCCGCGCAGCGTGGCGCTGAACCATCCCACCGGGCTGGCCCTGGCGGACAATGAACTGCACGTGGCGATGGCCGGTGACAACCGCATCTGGAGCTATCACCTGGGCCAGCGACGCCTCACCCGGCGCGCCGGCAGTGGTGCCATCGACCAGCGCGACGGCAGTGGCAACGTGGCTGCGTTCGCCCAGCCGACCGGGCTGGCTGTAGTGCAGCAGGCGCTGTACGTGGCCGATGCGCTGGCCTCTTCGATCCGTTGCGTACAGCTGCGCGGCGACCTGGTGCAGACGCTGATCGGGCAGGGCGTGTGGAACCACGGCAGCGAGGACGGTCCACGTGACCGCGCCAGCCTGCAGTTCCCGCAGGCCATCGCGCTGAGCCCGGATGCACCGCTGCTGTGGATCGCCGATGCCGGCAACGGGCGCCTGCGCACCCTGCGCCTGGGCGGCGGCGAACTGGTTACCCAGGCGCTGCCGCGCCGGCTGCACGGGCCGGCCGGACTGGCGGTGGGATCCGGTGCGGTGTGGATCGCCGAAACCGACGCCCACGCCGTGCTGCGTTTTGATCCGGCCAGTGGCGTGCTGAGCGACGTGCCGATCACCGAATGAACGCTGTACCCGCTTTTGATGGCAAGGCGTTCGCCGCCGCGCTGAGCACCGCGCCCGGTGTCTACCGGATGTACGCCGCCGATGACGTGCTGTTGTACGTCGGCAAGGCGCGGGCGCTGCGCAACCGCGTCGGCAGCTATTTCAACGGCAGCCCGAAGAACGCGCGGATCATGTCCATGCTGTCGCAGATCGTGCGCATGGACGTTACCGTGACGCGCTCGGAGAGCGAAGCGCTGCTGCTGGAAAACCAGCTGATCAAATCGCTGTCGCCGCGTTACAACGTGTCCCTGCGCGACGACAAGACCTATCCGCACGTGCTGTTGACCCGCGAACAGTGGCCGCGCATCGCGCTGCACCGCGGGCCGCGCGCGGTGCCGGGCCGCTACTTCGGGCCGTACCCCGGGGTCACTGCGGTGCGCGAAACGCTGAACCTGATGCACAAGCTGTTCAAGCTGCGCAGCTGCGAGGACAGCGTGTTCAAGAACCGCTCGCGGCCGTGCCTGCAGTACCAGATCGGCCGTTGCAGTGCGCCCTGCGTGGAGCTGGTGGCCGCCGAGGACTACGCCGAATCGGTACGCCGCGCGTCGATGTTCCTGGAAGGCAAGAGTGACGAGCTGACCCGCGAGCTGGGCGAGCAGATGCAGGCGGCCAGTGAGTCGCTCGAATTCGAGCAGGCCGCGCGCCTGCGCGACCTGGTCAAATCACTGCGCAGCATGCAGACCCGCCAGTACGTGGACGGCCGCGCCGCCGACCTGGACGTGCTGGCGGTAGCCACCCGTGGCGCGCAGGCCTGCGTGATGCTGCTGGCCTTCCGTGACGGCCGCAACATGGGCACGCGCCCGTTCTTCCCGCGCACCAATGGCGAAGACAGCCCGGAAGAAGTGCTGGGCGCGTTCGTATCGCAGTACTACGTGGAATTCGAGCCGCCGCGCGAGATCCTGCTGGATCGCGAAATCCCGGATGCGGCGCTGCTGGAAGCGGCGTTCTCCGCATCGTCGGAGCGCCGCGTACAGTTGAAATGGAACGTGCGTGGCGAGCGCGCGGGCTATCTGGAGCTGGCCAGCCGCAATGCCCAGCTGACCCTGGCCACCGAGCTCAACAGCCGCGATTCGCAGCATGCGCGCAGCGAGGCGGTGCGCGAAATGCTGGGCCTGGCCGAGCCGGTCAAACGGGTGGAATGTTTCGACATCAGCCACACCATGGGCGAGGCGACGGTGGCCTCGTGCGTGGTGTTCGATGCGGCCGGGCCGGTGAAGGCGCAGTACCGCCGTTTCAACATCAGCGGCATCGAACCCGGCGATGACTACGCCGCCATGCGCCAGGCGATCGATCGCCGCTTCCGCCGCGCGGTGGAAGAGCAGGGCGTGCTGCCGGATGTGCTGCTGATCGACGGTGGCGCCGGGCAGCTGGCGCAGGCGCAGGCCGCGCTGGCCGACCTGGGCGTGGAAGGCGTGCTGCTGGTCGGCGTGGCCAAGGGCGCCGAACGCCGCGCCGGGCATGAAGCGCTGGTGCTGCCGGACGGCCGCGAGCTGCGTCCCGGCGCCGCTTCGCCCGCGCTGCAGTTCATCCAGCAGGTGCGCGACGAGGCGCATCGGTTCGCCATCACCGGCCATCGCGGGCGCCGCCAGAAGGCCCGCATGACCAGCAAGCTGGAAGACATCGCCGGCATCGGGCCGCGCCGGCGCGCCAGCCTGCTCAAGCATTTCGGCGGGCTGGTCGGCCTGAAGGCGGCCGGTGAGGCAGAAATCGCCAAGGTGGAAGGCATCAATGCTGCCCTGGCCGCACGTATCTACGCTAACCTTCATGGACTGCCCGAGCCGAATGCGGCAGGCGAGTAGAGATTACTGATGACGCTGACCCTCCCCACCTGGCTGACCCTGCTGCGGATCCTGATGATCCCGGTACTGGTGCTGGTGTTCTATCTTCCCTACACGTGGACCAACTTCGCCTCCGCGGCGCTGTTCGGCCTGGCGGCGATCACCGATTGGCTGGATGGCTGGATCGCGCGGCGCTACCAGCTGGAATCGGCGTTTGGCGCGTTCCTGGATCCGGTGGCCGACAAGCTGATGGTGGCCGTGGCGCTGTTCCTGATCGTGCAGGGGCATCCCACGCCGTGGATGGCATTCTGGGCGGCGGTGATCGTTGGCCGCGAAATCGCCGTTTCGGCACTGCGCGAATGGATGGCCGAACTGGGCCAGCGGGCGAAAGTGCGGGTGGCGGTGATCGGCAAGGTGAAGACCACCGCGCAGATGGTCGCGCTGCTGTGCCTGTTGTATTCGGTGGCGCCGAATACTCCGGTGGAGGACATCTGGATGGGCCCGCCGGTGTTCCACATGGGCGACTGGACGCTGGCGATCGCTGCGATCCTGACCCTGTGGTCGGGCCTGCAGTACCTGCATGCGGCCTGGCCGAGCCTGCGCGCCGATGAACGCGCGGCACGCGAACGCGCGCGCCTGAAGAAGGGCAGCTGAAAGCAGTTGACACCGACGTGAAGACAGGTAAAATGCCGCCTCCCGAGCGGGAATAGCTCAGTTGGTAGAGCGCAACCTTGCCAAGGTTGAGGTCGCGAGTTCGAGTCTCGTTTCCCGCTCCAGATTGTGAAAAGAGGCCGAAAGGCCTCTTTTTTTGTGCCGGTAAGGCGGGAGGGGCGAGACGCCGTCTCTTGACACCTGCGACAGGCCGTGTAGAATGCCGCCTCCCAAGCGGGAATAGCTCAGTTGGTAGAGCGCAACCTTGCCAAGGTTGAGGTCGCGAGTTCGAGTCTCGTTTCCCGCTCCAGATTTTGAAGAAGAGGCCCACGCGGTCTCTTTTTTTTGCCTGTATTCGAGGGTGCGCTACGTGCGTGATTGCTGCGATCGGAGAGCTGAACAGGCTTGACGAGATGAAGGAGTTTCGACACAATATCGCTTCTTCGGCGCAGGTCGAAGAGATTGCGGGAATAGCTCAGTTGGTAGAGCGCAACCTTGCCAAGGTTGAGGTCGCGAGTTCGAGTCTCGTTTCCCGCTCCAGTTTTACCGGGCCCCGGAAGGGGCTTTGTTTTTCTCCCGCACCGGCCGTGCGGGGCGATGCCGGCAGATGCTGGCGGCGCAGCGGAAAAGCGGTGTTTCAAAGCGTGAAAACGCTGGTGTGGTTCCGGGTCTTCCGGTAGCATGTCGGCCTCACGCGGGAATAGCTCAGTTGGTAGAGCGCAACCTTGCCAAGGTTGAGGTCGCGAGTTCGAGTCTCGTTTCCCGCTCCAAATCCCGACAGGCCCCGACAGGGGTTTCGTCTTACCAGGACATCGCATTCCTGGTAGCTGTACACCGGCCTGGTGGCAGAGTGGTTATGCAGCGGCCTGCAAAGCCGCGTACGCCGGTTCAATTCCGACCCAGGCCTCCAGTTGAAAAGCCCTGATTTATCAGGGCTTTTTTTATGTCTGGCGTTAGGAGGGCAGGTCCGCAATCCCCTGATGTGGGGTCGAAATCATCGGGTTGCCACGCGTTTTCGAGTGGCAAACTCGCGTCAGCATGTGCCGAGTGCGTGTACGCGAGTTGAAACGGAAGGCCGGCAGCGCCCGCTCGAGCTGCGCTACTCGGAGGCGCTGACCCTGCTGCTTGATATGGCACTGGAGTCGGCCATGCGCATCCGGGAGATGTACACGCTGGAGCGCGGCCAGATTGACCTGGAGCGGCCAACGATTTTCCTGAGCAAGACCAAGAACGGCAGCAAGCGCCAGGTGCCCATGTCGTCGGTGCTGGTGGCGAAGCTCACCGCCTACGGTGGCGGCTCCGAACTGCACCTGTTTCGCTGGTGGGGTGGCAACCCCGATGAGAAGGCATTGGCGAAGATCACGTCACAGCCGTCGCGCCAGTTTGACCGCATATTCCAGGCCCCAGCATCGGCGCGCCCCAGCTCACCAGGACCGTGCCGCTGGCCGTAATGTCGGCTCATTGGAATTCAGAACAGCGCCCTCCGTCAGGGAAGCACGTGCAAAGCCTCTGCTTGACATCTGCTGACAGACTTGGAATACATGGGCGGTCCGTGCCGTGTAAGGACCGCGGTGAGGACTTAGTCTGTCTCTCATGGCCAAGGATGATTAGCGTGATGATTCGACTTTCAAGTATCGCTGTGGCAACCGCTCTCACATTGGGCGGCTCTCTCTTCGTAGGGGCGCCGAGCGTCGCCGCTCGAGATTTCTCGTCCACCACTGTCACCACGACGCAGACGGTCTACATGCCGGGCTCCCCTCAGTCAGTTGCAATATACGCCTGGATACGTGCCCAGTCTCCTGAGTACGCACCGATGCTGGACGGCGGTCAGATAACTGTAGTGACTGAGGCTCGCTCCGACGGCAATGCAGTAGCCCAATCGCCTGGCTCGAGCCCGCCGGTAGGTCTGCCATCTACTGGTCAGCCTGGCGAGGTGATCACAATCATGCAGAACAGACCTAACGGCGATAGTGAATCGTGGACCTACACCTACTCAAACTCGGGCGTCAAAGGTGGCGCATATCGTTGGGTGCTCAGCGCGTATGACTACAAGAAAGGAAACCTTCGCGTTCAATGACCGTCGCTGTCGTGTTACACGCTGGCGATAACGCGCGAAGTTTCCCGCGAATGCCCGCCTGGATTGGCGGGCATTTGCTTTTTCGAAAGTCGTTCGATGCCGCCACTTCAGTGCCATAGGTGGAGGTGGTTCGAATGGCTAGGTTTGACCACGACCAAAATTGGCCCTGTAGTGCTATCGAGCTTGTTTTGCTACATCATCGCGGGCGAACACGGTAGTGATTTCTGGGACGACGTGGAAAGTCATCGCGCCGATTCGCTTTAACTCAAGCGCACGTGATGAGCAGGCCGGCCACCCTTGAGAGACTCCTGACGAGTCTCCGCCCGGATGGCGTAGATGCGTACGTAGATGGTTTTAGGACTCATGCCCCGGCAGGGGTCGTCAGGTGGACCGCAAGCAGCTTGGCGGCAATCTGTTGAGCAGACGACCGGTAAAACGCGAGATGATCGCGAACGAACTGGAAGAGCCCGGTTCCCTCTGTCAGGCGGTGGCCGCGCACACATCTCCGTGGCACACGCGGTAATTCCTGCCGCCTCGGCGGCGATCCAGAACGTGCTTCTTGGCGACGGATCTCGCGGGACACGGTCAGAGCCCTACGCCCAAACCGGCGCGCCATCGACCGTGCGCCTTTGCCAACCTGGAGCACAATCTGGACCACGGCGCGATCTTCAGCGCTGACATGCACGAACCCTGCCGGAGTGGAAGGTGCTGCGCTTGGTAGTTAAGTCAAGGCAGTGAAGGCCAGCGTGCTGCCATGGCATATCTGCATGACGGTCGTTGCACTTGGAAGTTGAACCAAAAGTGCAGGGCGGGCACTATCTGTTTATGGCATTGCAGATTCAAGCTGCATAAGGCGTTTCCCGATTTAATGCCGAAACTGGAAATTGGAGCGAACTAAGATGGCGGTACTGCTTGCGATCATTCAACTATTGCTTGTACCGGTACTCCTCATTCCAGCACTGGCTGTTCGCTTCGCAGGAGAATCGCGGCCGCTCAATATCGTCAACTACGCGCGGGTAAAAGACCCTTCCGCCCTTCATCGCTGGGCTGGGAATCGACTTGCTGTCCTTCCTCTGCTGTTCCTGATCTCTGGATTGGTTTCGATACAGAAGCCAAGTCTATCAGCGGCGCTTCTAATACTGATGGTGATTACAATGTTGGTTGTCGCCGTATCACTTGTCGTAGGCTCTGAGAAGTTTCAAAGTACGCCCTGACGTGAAGGCGGGTGCACCGCCGGCCGTCGTCCATTCCAGAACGACCTCACCAGTGGCTGCGCCAGACTATGGCCCTTGGGGAAGAACCATCAGCGTCTGGCTGAGGCCTCAAGTGAGGAGCGGTGCACCTGGCCTGTAGTGGTTGCA
Source organism: Stenotrophomonas sp. SORGH_AS_0321 (assembly GCF_031453215.1). Classification (NCBI taxonomy): domain Bacteria; kingdom Pseudomonadati; phylum Pseudomonadota; class Gammaproteobacteria; order Lysobacterales; family Lysobacteraceae; genus Stenotrophomonas; species Stenotrophomonas sp. SORGH_AS_0321. Next base: position 2,648,875 of record NZ_JAVIZG010000001.1, on the reverse strand, counting down.
TGTAGCACAACTGGGCTATTGAGCGGTTCCAGCCAATTCCTCAAGAAGCGCGTCGGGCTCGTCGGGCGATACCAAGATGGAGTAACCGGCGGTGGTCGGAATGACAAGAACCCTTCCACCATCAGCTACTGCGGCGAAAATCTTATCCCCGCCAGACTTAGCCCGGAACCAACCCAATGCCATTCCAGGCATGCCAATTCCATTGGTTCGCAGTCCAGGTCTACCCAGAAAATTTTGAAGGAATCCTCAAGAGGGGTGCGGACCGCTCTGGCGCGCAGTGGGCAGTTTTTTTTCGAAGGCGGACACGAATGTACGGGGCTGAATTGAAGGATGCTGCTCGATGCAGGAATCCGGCCCTGGCGCGCTTTCAGCTATCTGGCCGACCCCACACCCAACACCAGCAGCGCGCGGCTGGTGCGCATCGTGCGGTCCGCCATGCCCTCCGGTGTGGCCTTGCTGGTGCTGGATCCCAGGTTGATCCGTCGGCTCACGCCCAGCAGGTCATCGCGGTCGGCCAGTGCATTGAGGCCGGCGTCCTGCCACCACGCGGCAGCGACCAACGCGCCCACTTCCGGTGATTCCAGCAGCTCGGGCTGGTCTTCCAGCGGCAGGTCGAGCAGTTCGCCGATGCGGCGATAGTTGTCGCGCCCGGTCAGCGCGATCGGTCCGCGCCCGCGATAGCGATAGCCATCGCCGCTGGCTTCGTCACGGTTGCCATTGCGGTTGGCATATACGCGGTTGGCCAGCCGCTCCGGCTTGCGCACATACTGCGGCTGTTCGGCTTCGGACAGGCGCCGACCGAACACTTCACCGATGCGTTTGCGGCTGTACGAAAGGTTTTCCTGCAGGTGCTGCAGGCTCAGGCTTTCATGGCCGATCTGTGCCAGGAAATGCGCGACGCGCCGTGGCGTGTTGATCTCGAAACGCTGCATGGCCTCGTTCAGCGGCGCGGTCCACCGCTGCGCCAGCGCCAGCGGGCACATCAGGATCTGCGAGAGCAGGGCGGCGTTGATCATCAGTCACTCCACGGGGCGGGGCGCTTGGGCGCGCGAATGCGATGCAGCGAACATCGCGCGCCCTTCCGTCGCATTCCAGTGGAAACCTGCGGGGTGCCCTCGCCGCAGGCCCTGTGCCAGCGCCGCGGCGGGATCGGCGACGCCCATGGCGCCAGCCTGCGCAGGCTAAAGGCTTGAAGAATCCACGTAACGCCGACCTTCCTGGGTCAGATCGATATCGCCGTCTTCGCCATGCGCGGCAAGGCCGGCTTGCACCGCCCAGGCCGCGTCTTCTTCCGCAACCGGGCGGGTGGCCTGGATCGCTTCCAGAATGCGTTGCTGCTTTTCGGTCAACTCCATTGGGGTTCCTTCGAGGTTTCCAGCCTTGCAGCCTACGCATGCGCGGTGAGGGCACCGTCTGGAAGGCGCTTGCGTCAACGCCCCTCGCAGTGTCATCTGATCTGAATGGTTCAGTGCGGTGCAAAGAATGTGTTCGCTGTGTCATTGACGCGTAGACAAAAAAATGTCTAATTCATAGGCATCGTGTTGCCTCGCCGGATGCTCCCGCATCCCCGCTGCCACCGATTTCGTGGAGGTCGTACATGGATTACGGCAGACAGGACCTGGCCGACCAGGTTCGCGATGAGTTGCAGGACAGCTACCAGCGGCATGGATGCGGCCCGGAGTTCTGGAATACCTATCAGCGGGTGCTGGCGCGTCTGGTACCGGAGGGGCGTGAGCGCACCCAGGTCACCAACGACATGGCCCTGCTGATCGAGCAGCTTGGCATTGTCCGGCACGCCCAGCTGGTGCCGCCGCCCGATCCGCCATCGCCCTGATTCACCCCGCCAGCGCGGCACCCAGCAGCACCAGTCCCAGCACCAGGCTCAGCAGTCCCGACAGCGCCAGGGTGCGCGGTCGTATCCACTGCGGTCGGTCACCGGCCAGGCGCCGCGGGCTGATGTGCTGGATGAGCCCATGGCCCAGCCCCGCCGCCTGCTGCGACTGCTCACAGGCCACGGCGCAGGCGCCGCAGTCCAGGCAATGGGCCTGCGGGCCGTCGCGCACGTCCAGCGCCATCGGGCATGCCTGCACGCAGTGTCGGCAGTCGGTGCAGTCCCCCAGTCGATCATCGGCGAAACGCGGCATCGGTCCGGCCAGCTGCGGATGGGCCCAGCGGAATACGTAATCCTGTGCGGTGCTGGCATCGAGCAGGCCGCGTCCACGCTGGGCGATGCTGCCGCCTCCCGGCCGCCGTGGCCCGCGCGGCTCGCCACGCGGCGCGTGGTACAGCATGCGCGGGGTGTGCCCATCGCACAGCAGCGGCTGCAGACGCGCGAAGGGACACAGCAGGCGGCACACGTGACGGCGCAGGAAGCCCGCGTTTCCCCAGGTCGCCACCGCGTAGAAAGCGACCCAGAACGATTCGAAGCCGCCCAGCCGCAGGGCAGCGGCGCGCGCCAGCAGCGGTTGGAGGGGCGTGAACAGGCCGACGAAGCTCAATGCAGTCCACAGTGCGATGCCGATCCACAGCGCATGGCGCGCGACCGGCTCTGCACGGGAGTGCCCGAACAGACGCCGCGTGCCGCGCTCCACCCACGAAAACAGCGTGCTCCACACGGTCTGCGGACAGGCATGGCCACACCACAGGCGGCCGGCCAGATGAGTGAGCAGCGCCAGCATCGTGGCGAGCACGGCCATCACTCCCAGCAGCAGGCCGGCCTGGCTGGGCCACAGGGTCAGGCCGAACACATCGAAGCGGCGCTCCACCAGGTCCAGCAGCACGGCCTGGCGACCGTCCCAGCGCAGCCAGGGCAGGGCGTGGAAGCCGACCAGCAGCCCGACCGGCAACCCCGTTCGGATTCGTGACAGCAGCGCAGGCCGGTTCATCCCAGCGGCACCTCGTCGTCGTCCCCGGGCTGCGCCGGCGCCGGCCGCAGCAGGTACCAGGTAGCGGCGCTGGACAGGCTGGTGATGCCCCAGGTCATGAAGAACCCCAGCGTGTAGCCCAGCCCACGACTGATGCCAAGGCCGGGAACGGCGATGTCACCCAGCCGCAGCGGATCGACGAAGGCGAACAACACCGCACACGCCAGTGCGGCGGCGATGAAACCGGGCCACAGGATCACGCCAAGGGCATGCAGGCGCTGCCGGGGGCGTGGATCGGCGTCGGTGGTGCACTGTCGGGGCATGCGGCACGGTCCGGCAGGAGGGGCGGTGGACACCGGCAGGGGCACGCAACGGCCCACCGGCAGGGTGTCACTGTAGAAAGCCTGCGGGCCAGCGTCCTTGATCCTGATCAAGCGGGCGTTGTGCAGGCCAATGCGATCATGCGCCATCACATTCGCCCGGATTCCATGGATACCCTGCCGCCCCCGTTGCCCGAAGCCTCCCTCGACCTGTGCTCCGAAGCGGAAGTGACCCGTCTGGTCCACGACTTCTACGCGCGCGTGCGCGACGAACCCCGGCTGGGTCCGGTGTTCACCGCCCATGTGCAGGACTGGCCGACCCACCTGTCCCAGCTGGTCGATTTCTGGTCGGCCCTGCTGCGCGGCACGCGGCGCTTCCAGGGCTCGCCGATGTCCAAGCACATGGCCATCGATGACATGGACCGCGACCTGTTCGATCGCTGGCTGGTGCTTTTCCGGATGACGTCGGCGGAAAGTGCCAACCCGGACATGCAGCGGCTGGCCGACGACATCGCCGCGCGCATCGCCGATACCTTCTGGAAGCGCTACCGGATGCTGCGCCTGCCATCGATCGGCCTGCCCATCGTCGGCTGATGCGCCTGGATTGATCTCGGTCAAGGCGCATGCGCACGGCCGCGCGCACGCTGCAGGCATGGACACGTACTCACCTGTTGCAGGCGGCCTGGCCTGGTGTTTCGACGCGGCGACCCTGCGCCGCCACGACAAGGCCGGCCCGCGCTACACCTCCTATCCGACCGCGCCGCATTTCCATGAGGGATTCGGCGAGGCCGAGCTGACCGCGACGCTGGCCCGCAGCAACGCGCAGGCGCGTGCGCTGTCGCTGTACGTGCACGTGCCGTTCTGCAGCAGCCCGTGCTTCTACTGCGGCTGCAACCGGATCATCAGCCGCGACCGCAGCCGTGGCCATGCTTACGTGGCGCGGGTGCTGGCCGAGGCGGACCTGGTCGCCTCACACATCGATCCGCAGCGCGAGGTGATCCAGCTGCACCTGGGCGGCGGCACGCCGAATTTCCTCACCGGCGAAGCGATGGCCGAGCTGGTCGAAGGACTGCGCCAGCGCTTCCGTTTCAGCGCCTCGCCTGAGCGCGATTTTTCCATCGAACTCGATCCGCGTTTCATCGACCGCGACGACGTGGCGCGGCTGGCCGGACTGGGGTTCAACCGGGCCAGCCTGGGCGTGCAGGATTTCGATCCGCAGGTGCAGGCGGCGATCAACCGCCTGCAGGGCGTGGAGCAGACGCTGGACATCCTGCAGGCCTGCCGCGATCACGGCATGCGCTCGGTCAACGTGGACCTGATCTACGGCCTGCCGGGACAGACCTTGGCTGGCTTCGGGCGCACCCTGCAGCAGGTGCTGGCGCTGCGCCCGGATCGTCTGGCGGTGTATGGCTACGCGCACCTGCCGCAGCTGTTCCGCGTGCAGCGGCAGATCGATGAATCACGCCTGCCCGCGCCGGAGCAGAAGCTGGCACTGCTCGGGCTGGCGGTGGAGCGGCTGCTGCAGGCCGGTTACCAGTACATCGGCATGGATCATTTCGCGCTGCCGGAAGAAGACCTGTCGCGCGCCCAGCGCGCCGGGCAGCTGCACCGCAACTTCATGGGCTATACCACCCATGCCGATACCGACCTGCTGGGGTTGGGGGTGAGCGCGATCAGCACCGTGGCCAGCAGTTACAGCCAGAATCCGCGCGAGCTGCCGGCGTGGGAGGCGGCGGTGGATGCGGGACATCTGCCGGTGTGGCGCGGCGTGCAGCTGGACCCGGACGACCTGCTGCGCGCGGAAATCATCCAGCAGCTGATGTGCCATGGCGAAGTCGATGTCGGCGCGTTCTGCGCCGCACGCGCGATCGCGTTCGAGGTGTACTTCGCCGATGCGCTGGCGCAGCTGCATAGCCTGCAGGCCGATGGCCTGGCCGAGGTGGACGCCGGGGTGGTGCGGGCCACGGCCAAGGGCCGCCCGCTGCTTCGCCTGCTGGCGATGTGCTTTGACCGCTACCTGTCGCAGCCGGGACAACCGGCGCGGTATTCGCGTGCGCTGTGAGGCATCGCGTGGTGCTGGCAAGCAGTTCTGGTGCCCGGAGCCGGGATCGAACCGGCAAGACCTTGCGGTCGGCGGATTTTAAGTCCGCTGCGTCTACCAGTTTCGCCATCCGGGCCGCGCGGCATAGGGTGCACCACGGGGCGCGAATTTGGAATGGCGACGCGCTCGCATGGAATCGTGACCCGCTGCGCGGTCTGCGCCGCGAGGCTGTCAACCGCGCGTTGTTCATGCCATATTCGGCTTTGTCAGGGGCCAGGGAGTGACCATGCCGTTGCACGCGATTGCCTACGTCAGCCAGGCCCGTTCGGCGCTGGCACCGCAGGAGCTGGATGCGTTGCTGGCCGATGCGACGGCGTTCAACCGGATGGCCGGCGTCACCGGGGTGCTGATGTTCGATGGCGAGCGCTTCCTGCAGTACCTGGAAGGCCCGCGCGATGGACTCGATTCGGTGTACGGCCGGGTGCTCAACGCCAGCATCCACCACGGCGTGCGGCAACTGGCCGCCGGGGCGGTGGCCACGCGCTGGTTCCCGCACTGGACCATGGCCAACCGGCGCATCGATCCGCTGACGATGACCCACATCATCAACGCACCCTGGACCGGCATCAGCGCCGGCCGACCCGCGGCCGGGCAGGGGCTGGCGCTGCTGCTGCGCAGCTGGACCGGCGGCGATGGCGAACTGGAGCCGGCGGCGGTCAGCCTCGGCTCCTGAAAGCGCAAGCGTGGTCAGCGCCGGGCATGGCGGTTACCCTTGTGCCTCTTTGAATCGGAGGCGGGTGCGCAATGGAGAGTTCAAACGCGCATCGCGCAGCAGGGTCGCAGCGTCAGGGCAGCCCGGTGTCGGCGGCCACGTCCCCGCGCCCTGCAATCATCGGCCTGGGGTATGTCGGCCTGCCGTTGGCGGTCGCCTTCGGGCGGTTGTTCCCCACCCTGGGCTTCGACATTGATGCCGCGCGCGTTGCCGAACTGCAGCAGGGCCATGACCACACCCTGGAACTGGAAGACGGCGAGCTGGCCGGTGCCCCGCTGCTGCGCTGCAGTGCCGATGCCGCCGATCTGGCTGCGTGCAATATCTACATCATCACCGTGCCCACGCCGATCGACGCGCGCGAACAGCCCGACCTGGGGCCGCTGCGTTCGGCCAGTGAAAGGGTGGCCAGCGTGCTGAAGGCCGGCGACCTGGTGGTGTACGAATCCACCGTGTATCCCGGCACCACCGAGGAAGTCTGCATTCCGCTGCTGGAGGCCGGCTCCGGGCTGCGTTTCAACCAGGATTTCTACTGCGGCTACAGCCCCGAGCGGGTCAGCCCCGGTGACCGCAACCGCCGCCTGGCCGATATCCGCAAGATCACCTCCGGCTCCACCCCCGAGGTGGCCGCGGTCGTGGACGCGCTGTATCGCCGGATCATCACCGCCGGCACGTTCCCGGCGCCGTCGATGCGCGTGGCCGAGGCCGCCAAGGTGGTGGAAAACATCCAGCGCGACGTCAACATCGCGCTGGTCAACGAACTGGCGCTGATCTTCGACAAGCTCGGCATCGATACCCAGGACGTGCTCGACGCGGCTGGCAGCAAGTGGAATTTCCTGCCGTTCCGGCCGGGACTGGTGGGTGGCCATTGCATCGGCGTGGACCCGTATTACCTGCTGCACAAATCGGAAAGCGTGGGCTACCACCCCGACCTCATCCATACCGCGCGCCAGGTCAACAACCGGGTCGGGGCGCACGTGGCCGAGCGCGTTCTGTCGCTGCTGGCCGATCGTGGACGCAGCGCGGAACAGGTCCGCATCCTGGTCCTCGGCGTGACCTTCAAGGAAGACTGTCCGGACCTGCGCAACAGCCGTGCGCTGGAACTGGCCGAACAGCTCCAGGCCAGTGGCGCGCGGGTGGACGTGCATGATCCGTGGGTGGGTCCGGCGGCGTTGGCCGACACGGCGGTGCACTGGGTGGCGCGTCCCGAACCCGGCGCCTACGATGCGGTGGTGCTGGCGGTGGCGCACGCCGCGTTCCTGGACATGGATGCGGCGCAGATCGCGGCCCTGCAGGCGCCGGGCGGCATCGTCTACGACGTCAAGTCGGCCTGGCCGCGTGCTTCGGTGGACGGCCGCCTGTAAGCGGCTGCCGCAGCGTTGACGGCGGCGCGGGTAGACTGGTTGCAGCCATCCCGAAAGGAACGCCATGCACCGCTACCTGGCCTACGTGCTCGCCATCATCCTGTTTCCGGTCTGCCTGTGGCTGGCCACGTACTGGGTCGCCTGGTACTGGGGGGTCGGGCTGACGGCCGCACTGGTGGTGCTGGGCACCTGGGACCTGCTGCAGGCGCGCAGCACGCTGCGCCGCAACTATCCGGTGCTGGCGCATTTCCGTTATGGACTGGAATCGATCGGTCCGGAAATCCGGCAGTACTTCGTGCAGAGCGACCTGGAAGACGTTCCGTTCTCGCGCCAGCAGCGCGCGCTGATCTACCAGCGCGCCAAGAATGAAATGGACGTGGTGCCGTTCGGTACGCTGCGCAGCACGTACGCGGTGGACTACGAGTGGATCAACCATTCGCTGGCGCCGACCAGCATCGGCCACAGCGATTTCCGCGTGCTGATCGGTCCGAACTGCGCCAAGCCCTATTCGGCCAGCGTGTTCAACATCTCGGCGATGAGCTTCGGCTCGCTGTCGGCCAATGCGATCCGCGCGCTCAACGAGGGCGCGCGGCGCGGTGGCTTCCACCATGACACCGGCGAAGGCTCGATTTCGCGGTACCACCGCGAGATGGGGGGCGACCTGGTGTGGGAAATCGGCTCGGGCTACTTCGGCTGCCGCCATGATGATGGCAGCTTCAGCGAAGAGCGCTTCGTGGCCAACGCGACCACCGATCAGGTCAAGATGATCGAGATCAAGCTGTCCCAGGGCGCCAAGCCCGGCCATGGCGGCGTGCTGCCGGCGGCCAAGGTGAGCGCGGAGATCTCCGAGACCCGCGGCGTGCCGATGGGCGTGGACTGCGTGTCGCCTTCGCGGCACTCGGCGTTCTCCACGCCGATCGAACTGCTGCAGTTCGTCGCCCGCCTGCGCGAGCTGTCCGGCGGCAAGCCGGTCGGTTTCAAGCTGGCGATCGGCCATCCCTGGGAGTGGTTCGGCATCGCCAAGGCGATGAGCGAGACCGGGCTGCTGCCCGATTTCATCGTTGTCGACGGCGCCGAAGGCGGGACCGGCGCGGCCCCTGCCGAGTTCGTCGACCATGTCGGCGTGCCGATGCACGAAGCGCTGCTGCTGGTGCACAACACGCTGGTCGGCCTGGACCTGCGCGACCGCATCCGGCTGGGCGCAGCCGGCAAGATCACCAGTGCCTTCGACATCGCGCGGATCATCGCGCTGGGGGCCGACTGGTGCAATGCCGGCCGCGGTTTCATGTTCGCGCTGGGCTGCATCCAGTCGCTCAGCTGCCACAGCGACAAGTGCCCGACCGGCATCGCCACCCAGGACCCGGCGCGCTGGCGCAGCCTGGACCCGACCGACAAAGCCGAACGGGTGCACAATTACCACCGGCACACCCTGCATGCGCTGAAGGAACTGCTGTGCGCGGCCGGACTGAATGATCCGGCCGAGCTGGGCCCGGAACACATCCTGCGCCGGGTATCGCCGGTGGAGATCCGTTCGCTGGCCTCGCTGTACCGCTACCTCGCCCCGGGCGAGCTGCTGCGCCAGGTGCCGGACCACGCGGTATTCCACGATTTCTGGGCCGATGCGCGCAGTGATTCGTTCCAGCCGCCGGCACGCATCCAGGCGCTGCGCGCGAGCAAATCGCGATGAGCCTGGACGTGCTGCCGCACTTCCGTGGCGGACGTCCTGAGGATGCGCCAGCGCTGTGGGAGCTGCGCACGCGCTGCGTGCGCGAACTGTGCCGCAGCCACTATCCGCCGGAGGTGATCACGCGCTGGGCCGCATCGCCACCGCCGCCGCGTTACCCGGGGCTGATCGCGGAAGGGGGCTGCGTGGTGGCCGACGACGCGCACGGACGGTTGCTCGGCTACGGCATCCTGGTGCTGCAGGACAATGAAGTGGATGCGTTGTTCGTGGCCCCGGAGCAGGCCGGAAAAGGGCTGGGCCAGGCGGTGCTGGCGCGTCTGCTGGCCCTGGCCGACCCGCAGCGGGACGTGCTGCTGTCGGCCTCGCTCAACGCGGTCGCGTTCTACCAGCGTGCCGGTTTCCTGGATGAAGGGGAACAGGCGTACCCGCACCCCAGTGGCATCACGCTCGCGGGCAGGCGCATGCGCCGGCCCGCGGCGTCAGCGCTGCGCTAGCCAGTGGGTCACACCCTCGGCCGCCCGCTTGGCGCTGGCATAGCAGGCGGTCAGCAGGTAGCCGCCGGTGGGCGCTTCCCAGTCCAGCATCTCGCCAGCGCAGAATACGCCCGGCAGGGCCGTCAGCATCAATCCGGAATCCAGCGCCGGCAGCGTGACTCCGCCCGCGGTGCTGATCGCCTCGGCCATCGGTCGCGGGCGCTGCAGGTGCACGGGCAGGCGCTTGAGCGTGGCGGCCACCGCGGCGATGTCCTGCCCGGCGTCCTTGCCCAGCACCTCGAACAGCAGCGATGCCTTCACCGCATCGACGCCGGTCTGCCGACGCAGGTGCTCGCCGAAGCTGCGGCCGTTGCGCGGGCGCGCCAGGTCGGCGGCCAGGCGGTCCTGCTCGCGTCCCGGCACCAGGTCCAGCCACAGGGTTGCGCTGCCGTCGCGGTTGATCGTTTCGCGCAGGTCGGCCGACAGCGCGTAGACCAGGCTGCCTTCGATGCCGTACTCGCTCACCACGCATTCGCCCTGCAGGTGTCGCGGCGTGCCCTGCAGGTCGGTCCAATGGGCCACCACGGACTTCAGCGGCGTGCCGGCGTTGCGCTGGACGAACCACGCGGTCCATGGCACATCGAAGCCACAGTTGGCTGCCTGCAGCGGCGCCAGGGCGACCCCACGCGACTGCAGCAGCGGCATCCACGCCCCATCCGAGCCCAACTGCGGCCAGCTTCCACCGCCGAGCGCGAGCAGCGTGGCATCGGCGTGCACGCTGCGCTGGCCGTCTTCGGTGGCGAAGCACAGCGCGCCATCGGCGTCCCAGCCCTGCCAGCGATGCTGCACGTGGAAACGCACGCCTTGTTCCTTCAGCCGGCGCACCCAGCCACGCAGCAGCGGGGCGGCCTTGCGGTCCACCGGAAATACGCGCCCGGAACTGCCCACGTAGGTCTCCACGCCAAGGCCGGCCGCCCAGCGACGCAGCGCGTCGGCATCGAACGCGTCCAGCCATCCGGCGACCGCAGGGGTCTGTTCGCGATAGCGGCTGTCGAACAGTGGACGGGGATCGGAATGGGTCAGGTTCAAGCCGCCCTTGCCGGCGATCAGGAACTTCCGCCCGGGCGAGCCCTTGGCCTCGTACAGATCCACCGACAGCCCGGCCGCACACAGCTGTTCGGCGGCAAACAGGCCTGCCGGCCCGCCGCCGATCACCGCGACACGGGCTGCGATGGCAGGATCAGCGGGGCTGGACATCAAGCAGCTCGACATCGAACACCAGCGACGAGCCGGCCGGGATCGGCCCTACGCTGCGCTGTCCGTAGCCCATGTCCGGGGTGATCATCAGCGTGCGCTTGCCGCCTACCTTCATGCCAGCTACGCCTTCGTCCCAACCGCGGATGACCTGGCCACCGCCGAGATCGAACGAGAACGGTTCGCCGCGGGTCACCGAGCTGTCGAAGGTCTTGCCGTGCTTGTCTGCGGCGCGTTCGTCGTAGATCCAGCCAGTGTAGTGCACCGTGACCTTGCTGCCCGGCGTGGCGACCGCGCCGGTACCGGGCTGGGTATCGATGGTTTCAAAGGCGGCGATGGTGCCACCCGGCGGCGGGCCGGCCGGCGCGCACGCCGCGAGGGCCAGGGACAGCAGCAGGGGAGCGAGCAGGCGGCGCATGGGCGGCATCCAAATCGAAGGGATGCAAGGGTAGCGCATCGCGCGGAAACGCAGGCTAGGCGCCCGGTGCACCGCCGCGCCGACCCGGCACCACGACGTGGCCAAGGGTGACCAGGTAGAAACGCTCAAAGCGCGGCACGACCGCGTTGACCAGCGTGATGCCGTTGTCGAAGGTATGGATCACGTTGTAGCCGGCAACCAGCCCGTCTGACTGCAGGGCTTGGCTGATTTGCTGGATCTGCGACGCCACCGGCCCTGCCGGTCGGTCTTCCAACCGGACGGCAACGATCGCTTGGCTCGCCAGGCGGTCTTCGATGTCCATGCGCGCGCTGGGCTGCAGCCGCGGCCATTGCTGCAGCACCTGCACGGGATGCACGGACGCTGCCCGACCGGCGCGTGCCGGGGCGGCGTCGCTGGCAAGCGCCAGATGCGATTGCAGCAGCTCGTGCAGGGCCCTGCGCGCGGCGTGGGCTGGATTGAGTGAAGCGCCAGCGCCATACGGGCGTGCGTGGTCGTAGCAGAGGTGGGCGACCGCAAGGCAGCTGGTGATGCCTGGCGTGCTGGAAATGTCGAGCAGGCAGATATCGGCATCCACGCACTGGCTGACCTGGCGGTACAGATCGGCGACATCGGCGGGCAGGCCGGCAGGACTGACCACGCGCAGCGCTTCGTTGCGGGCGTGGAAGAAGTGGGAGAGCAGGAACAGGGAGATGGCGTCGCGTTCGGCGCATTCGTTCAGTGCGTGCAGCAGCGCCTCTTCCAGGCTGCCGCCGATCGCGGTGCCGCTGTTGCTGGCATAGCGGCGCAGGGGAGCGTAGTCGAACGAGTCCCCAGGCAGCGGTGCGTCGGCGTAGGTGGGCGCGGACAGTGCAACCGGGTAGTGAAAGTCCGTCGCGCCCGCCAGGCCGGTATAGCGCCGGGTGGCGATGGTTTCTTCGATCTGGTCGAACAGCAGCGCACCGGGCAGGTAGCGGGTGAGGTCCGGATCCAGCAGCGCGATCAGGTCCTCCACGGCACGCACCTGCGAATCATGCGCGGCGTGGCGATCCATCAGCAGGTGCTCCATCGCCTCGTACAGCGAACCGACCATCGCCGCCTCGCGCACGCCTTTGCCCCATCCGCCGGTAAGCAGCGTGCCATCGGCGCCATGCAGCTCGGTCAAGGCCGCGCAGGGGTCCTGCCCGATGACGCTGGTGGCGTAGCGGATGCCCAGGGCATCGTAGGCTGCCTGGATGCGCCGTGTGGCGTCGGGCAGGCTGAAGTGTCGTTCCTCGGGAACGTCGGGGGTGGTCATGGTCTGCACACCTGCGCTGGGAGGGGTACCACTGCTGCGACGGTTGCAGCCCGCCCGCAGGAGGGCTGCAACCCGTCGATCAACCGGGCGTCAGCCCAGCAGCGCGACTTCCTGTGCGTTGAGCTGCAGGTCGGCGACCTGGATTGCGCCGGAGATCAGAAACGGAATGTTGAAAATGCCCATGATGTTTTCCTTTGCTGGGATCGCCGCTGATTGCGGCCAGGCAAGGTTCTCAAAGGCCCCCCCGTAACGTTATCGGACAGTGCCAGCAGACGGTGTAGGGATGGCCTGTGGCCGTATGATGGGCACCATGTCGAAACTCCTGCTCAACCTGCGCCACGTCGGCGATGACGAATACCACGATGTCTGCACGTTGCTGGACCAGCATCGGATCGCGTGGTACCGCACCGAACCGAGCCCGTGGGGCATCTCCAACGGCGGCTTGTGGCTGCGCGAGGATGCCGATCATCCACGCGCCCGCGAGCTGATGAGCGCCTACCAGGCCGAGCGCAGCGTCCGTATGCGCGCCGAGCGCGAGCAGGCCCTGCGCGACGGCAGCGCGGAAACCTTCGGCAGCCTGCTGCGGCGTCGGCCGGGGTTCGTGGTGCTGGTGCTGCTGGGCATGCTGGTGGCGGCCGCGCTGGTGCTGCTTCCGTTCATGCTGCTGCGCGGCTGAGCAGGCGGGCAGCGGGTAAAATGGGCGGATGATCGCCAACACCGCCGCCTACCACTTCGTCACCATCGACCATCCCCAGCAGCTGGCCGACCAGCTTCTCGCGCGGGCCGAAGCCGCCCACCTGCGCGGCAGCATCCTGGTGGCCGGGGAGGGGCTGAACCTGTTCCTCGCCGGTGCACAGGCCGGAATCGACGGGTTCTACGCGGCGCTGCACGCCGACGCGCGGTTTGCAGGCATGCGGGTGAAGACCAGTTACAGCGAGCACCAGCCGTTCGCCCGCCTGAAGGTGAAGGTGAAGGATGAAATCATCAGCTTCCGCCGGGATGATGGCCAGCCGCTGGAGTATCCGCGCGCCCCCGCGGTCGATCCGGCCACCGTGCAGCGCTGGTTGCGCCAGGGCCATGACGATGCCGGAAAGCCGGTGGTGATGCTCGACACGCGCAACCTGCAGGAAGTCGAATTCGGCACCTTCCAGGATGCGCTGGTGTTGCCGATCGAAAAGTTCACCGACCTTCCCGCAGCGCTGGCACCCCACCGCGAGGCGCTGAAAGACAGCACCGTGGTGAGCTTCTGCACCGGCGGCATCCGCTGTGAAAAGGCCGCGCTGTGGATGCGCAACGACGGCATGGACAACGTGCTGCAGCTGGACGGCGGCATCCTGGGCTATTTCGAGGAAGTGGGCGGCGAAGGCTACGAAGGCCGCTGTTTCGTGTTCGACGAGCGGGTGGCACTGGATGCGCAGCTGCAGCCACTGGTGGACCAGCCGCTGCCGGAGCCCAGGCCCAGCGCGTTCTGACCCTGCCGGGTTGCCGGGCCACGGGAATCAGCGTCCCGCCATCGACACTGGCAAGCGTGTCCACACGGCCCCATACCGTGTTCATCTCCTCATGGAATGCCCGCCTGATGATTCCCCTGTCGATCCTCGACCTGGCCCCGGTCTGCGAGGGCAGTGACACCACCGCCGCCTTCGCCAACATGCTCGAACTGGCCCAGCAGGCCGATGCGCTGGGCTACCGCCGTTTCTGGCTGGCCGAACACCACAACATGCCGGGCATCGCCAGCGCCGCCACCGCGGTGCTGATCGGTCATGTCGCCGGTGGCACCCAGCGCATCCGCGTCGGGGCGGGCGGCATCATGCTGCCCAACCATGCCCCGCTGCAGGCCGCCGAACAGTTCGGCACGCTGGCCTCGTTGTATCCGGACCGCATCGACCTGGGGCTGGGCCGCGCGCCCGGTACCGACCAGCCCACCGCCCGCGCGCTGCGGCGCTATTTCGACAGCGCCGACCAGTTCCCGCAGGATGTCCGCGAGCTGCTGCATTACTTCGAGCCCGCGCAGCCGGGGCAGGCCGTGCAGGCGGTGCCGGGGGCTGGCCTGCGGGTGCCGGTGTGGATCCTGGGCTCCAGTCTGTTCGGCGCGCGCCTGGCCGCCTCGTTGGGCCTGCCGTACGCCTTCGCTTCGCATTTCGCCCCGGATTCGATGGATGAGGCGCTGGCGGTCTACCGCCGTGATTTCCGCGAATCGGCCACGCTCAAGCGTCCGCACGCGATGCTGGCCCTGAACGTGGTGGCCAGCGAAAGCGAAGCCGAATCGCGACGGTTGTTCACCAGCCAGCAGCAGAGCTTCGTCAACCTGCGACGGGGTAACCCGGGCCGGATTCCGCCGCCGGTGAATGACATCGACACCTTCTGGCAGCCGCATGAAAAGGTGGGCGTGGAGCGCGCGCTGGCGTGCACCGTGCTGGGCGACGCGCAGCAGGTGGGCGAGGGCATCGCCGCCTTCGTGGACCGCCACCAGCCCGACGAACTGCTGCTGACCGCGAACATCTACGACCATCGCGCGCGCCTGCGCTCGTTCGAACTGGCCATGCAGGCCTGGCACGCCCGCCACGCTGCCTGAATGCCGCGCGCACGCCACCACGCGCACTGAACATCCACCTCACGCGGCGTTGCACGGCGCTCGCGTGAGATGGAGCTCTACCAAGGAGCAACCCCATGAATGCAGATCGCCAGCAGCACATCACCCAGCTTGCCGCCCTGATCAAGGATGTCGAGGTGGCAATGTTCACCACCACCGGCGTCGATGGCCGCCTGTACAGCCGCCCGCTGGGCACCCAGGAAGTGGAGTTCGATGGCGACCTGTGGTTCGCCACTTCGGCCGACAGCCCGAAAGTGGCCGAGATCGCGCTGAATCCGCGGGTCAACGTGGCCTATGCGTCGCCGTCGAAGAACAGCTACGTGTCCGTTGCAGGCACTGCGCGCATCGTCGCCGACCGGGCGAAGATCGATGAGCTGTGGTCGCCGGCGATGAAGCTGTTTTTCCCGGAAGGCAAGGATGATCCGAACCTGCGCCTGATCCACGTCGAGGCTGAATCGGCCGAATACTGGGACGGCCCGGGCACGCTGCTCGGCAAGGCGCTGAGCTTCGTACTGTCGGCGGTGCAGGATGAGCCAGCGCGTCTGGGCGACAACGGCTTCGTCGACCTGCGTTGACCCGACATAGCGTCGAGCGCGCTCGGCGCAATGCTTGTAGGTCCCCCCAGGTGTCGAGCCCGCTCGACACCTCGGCTGATCAGAACCAGCGCTGGAACAGCTCGGCCACGTAGCCGACCAGCTGCCCGGAACTGAAACCGAAGAACACCACCGCCACCACCGCGGCAATCCAGTTCACCAGCATCAGCGTGCCGTCGCGTTCCAGCAGTGCCAGCGAGAACAGCAGCAGCTGGAAGCCGAACAGGTAGTTGGTGAACGGAATCGGCAGCGACAGCAGGATCCCCAGCAGCACCAGCAACAGGCCGCTGAAGGCGTGCGCGGCAACCGGCTGGAGCAGCTGCGGGCGGCGCGGTTTGAGCAGGCGGTCGAGCCGGCGCAGTGCGCCATCGATACGGTCCAGGAACCTGTGCATCGTGCCGCGCCGGGGTCCACGCCGCGCAATGAAGCCGGGCACCCATGGCTTGCGCAGGCCGCACATCATCTGCGCGCCGATCAGGATCACCAGCGGGCCACTGAGTGCACCGCCCACGCCCGGGATCGGGATGAAGGAGGGCAGGATGGCAATGAACAGGAACACGCCGAACGCGCTCTGCTGCAGGTTCTGCAGGATCTGCCCGAGCTTCATGTGCTGGGTGGGATCGCCGAACTGGAACATCGCCAGCAGGGTGCGGATGCCTTCGTTGCGGTAGACCGGGCCGCTGTCTTCGGCGACGCCGTCGCCAGGCGGCTGGTCCGGATCAGGCGGTGAGTTCATCGGCCTGCTCGTCGGAAAGGGTGCGCAGCAGCAGTTTGTCCACGCGCGCGCCGTCCAGGTCGATCACCTCGATGCGCCAGCCGGCCCAGTCAAAGTATTCGCCCACGTGCGGGATGCGGCCGAAGAAGTGGATGCACATGCCGGCCAGCGTGTAGTAATCGCCGTCCTCGGCATCGGGCAGGTCGTTGGTGCCGAGCAGCTCGCGCAGGTCTTCGATCGGCAGCGAACCATCCACCAGCAGCGAGCCGTCTTCGCGGATCACCACCAGCGCGTCTTCGTCCGCGTTTTCAGTGGCCTGCAGGCGGCCAACCACCGCGCCCATCAGGTCGCTGATGGTGACCAGGCCCTGGATTTCGCCGTACTCGTCCACCACCAGCGCGACCGACTGCTGTTCCTCGCGGAAGATCTCCAGCAGCTTCATCGCATGGGTGCTTTCGGATACGTACAGCACCTCGCGCAGGTTCTGGAACAGCGCGTGGTCACCGCGCGCCATGCGCGTGGCCAGGGTCTTGACCTCGAGGATGCCGACCACGTCCGAGTCGTTGTCCCGGTATACCGGATACCGCGAGAACTCGTTCTCGCTCATGATCTCCAGGTTCTTCTCCAGCGCGCCCTGGGTATCCAGCCACGCAATCCGGTTGCGCGGGGTCATCAGGCTGTCGGCGGTGCGGTCGCCCAGGCGCATCACGCGGTTCATCATGTCGCGCTCGTGCGCGTCGATCACGCCGGCCTCGTGGCTTTCGGCCACCAGCATGCGGATCTCTTCTTCAGTCACGCTGGCCGCTTCATCCTTGCCCAGCCCGATGACCCGGAGCACCAGGCGGGTGCTGTGGGACAGCAGCCAGACCGCCGGGAAGGCGATCCGCGACAGCCAGCCCATCGGCCAGGCAACCAGGCCGGCGATGTCTTCCGAGCGGGTGATGGCAAGACGCTTGGGTACCAGCTCGCCGAAGATCAGCGTCAGGAAGGTGATCAAGGCCACGGCCAGGGCCTTGCCCACCTGGTTGGCGTAGGCGAAGCCGGGGAACAGGTCGTGCAGCCAGGTGGCGATGGCCAGGCCGATCGCCTCGCCGCCGAACACACCGGTCAGGATGCCGATCAGGGTGATGCCGATCTGCACCGTGGACAGGAAGCTTTCCGGCTTTTCGGACAGTTCCAGCGCACGCTCGGCGCGCTTGCTGGTGGCGGCCATCTGCTTGAGCCGGCTCTTGCGCGAGGTCATGACCGACATTTCGGACATGGCGAAGAAGCCGTTGAGCAGGATCAGGGCCAGGACAATAATCAGTTCAAACACGGGCATCGTCCCCGGTTGGTGGCAGGGAAGAGGGGTGTCTGCGATGGCGGCAGGCGCTGGGGACCGGGGTCGGGCGCGGCGGCGGGGGGTAAGGGTCGTCGTCCATAGGTGTGCGCCCGGAGGCGCGCTGGCATCTTAGCAAACAGAGGGCGGCGGGCGGCAAGTGCCCGTTCAGGTTTGGGCGGATTCCGTCAGAAACGTCCGGGAGTACCCGGAACGGTCATCTAGCCGTCATAATTCCATCTGGTGCCGTCCTTCCCGTGACGGCGAACAGGTTTCTCAATGTTCTCTCTGCAGACCATTTTCGGCTCCGGCAAACAGTTCTACACCCTGCTTGATGAGGCCGCCGTCGCGGCCAGCGACAGCGCACGCGCCCTGCACGCGATGATGCGCGAGTCCGACCGCCAGCCTGCGCTGGATGCCTTCAAGCTTGCCCGGCTGCGTGAACGCGCCGCGTCGGACAAGATCAGCCAGGCGCTGGTGGACAGCTTCATGACCCCGATCGAACGCGAGGACATCGAAGCGCTCGGCTCGGCGCTGTACAAGATCCCCAAGCAGGTCGAAAAGTTCGCTGACCGCTATTCGCTGGCCGTGACCCACCTGGAGCACATCGACTTCGCCCCGCGCGCGGCGATGCTGGAACAGGCCGCCGGCGTGGTGGTGGAGATGGTGGCCGACCTGCGCCACATGAACCTGGACCGGATGACCGCGCTCAACGAAAAGCTGCGTGCGCTGGAAAACGAGGCGGACCGGCTGATGCTGGAGTTGTACCGCGACATCTACTCCGGTCGCCTGGACCACCTGCAGATGTTCCTGCTGAAGGAGTTCTTCGAGATCCTGGAGAAGGCCATCGACCGCTGCCGCGAGGCGGGCGTGGTGGCGTACCAGATCGTGTTGAAGAACAGCTGACGGGCCGCACGGATGCTGACCCTTGTCCTGGTGGTGATTTTCGCCGCGCTCGTCTTCGAGTTCATCAACGGCTTCCACGATACCGCCAACTCCATCGCCACCGTGGTCGCCACCAAGGTGCTGTCGCCGGGTTGGGCGGTCATGCTGGCGGCCTTCATGAACCTCATCGGCGCATTGACCGGCACCGCCGTCGCGCTGACCATCGCCTCCGGGCTGCTCAACACCAACGTGGTCGACGTGACCCCGCAGGTGATCCTGTGCGCGCTGCTGGGCGGCATCATCTGGAACCTGATCACGTGGTGGAAAGGGCTGCCGTCCTCGTCCTCGCACGCGCTGATCGGTGGCCTGTGCGGCGCCGGCCTGGCCGCGGCGCACAACAACTGGGATGCGTTGATCTGGTCCGAGCGCCTGGGCAGCTGGGCGCAGAACAAGGGCCTGCTGTGGAAGGTGTTCGTACCGATGATCACCTCGCCGGTGGCCGGTTTCCTGCTGGGCATCGCAGTGATGCTGCTGCTGTGGGCGCTGATCGCCGGCCTGGCCAAAGTAGGCGGTGTGATCGGTCGGCTGGCACGCCCGCGCTTCGTCAACATGTTCTTCGGCAAGGCGCAGATCGTGTCGGCGGCCTACATGGGCTTCGCGCACGGACATAACGATGCGCAGAAGACCATGGGCATCATCGCCATGACGCTGATCGGCGCCGAGGCCACCGGTGCGCTGGACAACCTGCCTGCGTTCCTGGCGTTCATGCATCCGGATGCGAGCGCCGGGGACGGCATCGCCATGTGGATCGTGCTGACCTGCGCGGTGGTGATGGCAGCCGGTACGGCGTCCGGCGGCTGGAAGATCATCAAGACGCTGGGCCACAAGATGGTCAAGCTGCATCCGATCCATGGCTTTGCCGCGGAAACCAGCTCGGCCACGGTGCTGACCGTGGCGGCGCACTTCGGCATGCCGGTGTCGACCACGCACAGCATCTCCACCGCGATCATGGGCGTTGGCTTTGCCAAGAACCCGCGTTCCCTGCGCCTGGGGGTGATCGAGCGCATCGTGTGGGCCTGGATCCTGACCATCCCGGCCGCCGGTGGCTGCGCCTACCTGATCCTCAAGCTGTTCGAGATGGTCGGCTGGGCCTGACCGCCCGACGCTACCACACAAAAAAAGCCGGCCCTTGGGGCCGGCCTTTTTTTGTCAGGCTTCCAGCGACGCCAGGTCGCCCTTGGTCTCCAGCCGCGCCGCGTGAACAGCACCGCCGCAGCGGGGTTGGGGCCGTCGCCACGGCCCCGGGAAACGACGGGTCAGGCTTCCAGCGACGCCAGATCGCCCTTGGTCTCCAACCACCCCTTCCGGTCCGACGCACGCTTCTTCGCCAGCAGCATGTCCATCAGCGAATGGGTCTGCTCGCCATCATCGATGGTCAGCTGGACCAGCCGGCGCGTATCGGGATGGATGGTCGATTCGCGCAGCTGCGGCGGGTTCATCTCGCCCAGGCCCTTGAAGCGGGTCACGCTGATTGCGCCCTTGATCTTCTCGCGCTCGATCTTGTCCAGCATGGTGCGCTTTTCTTCTTCATCCAGCGCGTAGAACACCTGCTTGCCCACGTCGATGCGGAACAGCGGCGGCATCGCCACGAACACATGGCCGGCATCCACCAGCGCTGGGAAGTGCTTCAGGAACAGCGCGGTGAGCAGGGTGGCGATGTGCAGGCCGTCCGAATCGGCGTCGGCCAGGATCACCACCTTGCCGTAGCGCAGGCCGCTGATGTCTTCCTTGCCCGGATCGCAACCGATGGCGATGGCCAGGTTGTGCACTTCTTCGGAAGCCAGCACGCTGTTGGAGGAGACCTCCCAGGTGTTCAGGATCTTGCCGCGCAGCGGCATGATGGCCTGGAAGTCCTTGTCGCGGGCCTGCTTGGCGCTGCCGCCGGCCGAGTCACCTTCCACCAGGAACAGCTCGGTGCGGGACAGGTCCTGGCTGATGCAGTCGGCCAGCTTGCCGGGCAGGGCGGGGCCTTGGGTGACCTTCTTGCGCACCACCAGTTTTTCGGTCTTCAGGCGCGCGCTGGCGCGTTCGATCGCCAGTTGCGCGATGCGCTCGCCGATTTCCACGTTCTGGTTCAGCAGCAGGCTGAAGGCATCGTGCGCGGCGCCTTCGACGAAACCGGCGGCCTGGCGCGAGGACAGGCGCTCCTTGGTCTGCCCGCTGAACTGCGGGTCGGTCATCTTGATCGACAGCACGAAGGCGACCCGGTCCCAGACGTCTTCCGGGGCCAGCTTGACGCCGCGCGGCAGCAGGTTGCGGAAGTCGCAGAACTCGCGCAGTGCCTCGGTCAGGCCGGTACGCAGGCCGTTGACGTGGGTGCCGTGCTGGGCGGTGGGGATCAGGTTGACGTAGCTTTCCTGCACCAGCTCGCCTTCGGGCATCCACGCCACGGCCCAGTCGGCGATCTCGTTTTCCTTCTTGACGTGGCCGACGAACAGGTTGCCCGGCAGCATTTCCCGCTCGCCGAGTTCCAGCTTCAGGTAGTCGCGCAGACCGTCTTCGTAATGCCAGGTGTCCACTTCGCCGGTGGCTTCGTCAGTCAGTTTGACCGTCAGCCCCGGGCACAGCACGGCCTTGGCGCGCAGCAGGTGCTTGAGCGCGCGCACCGCGAATTTGGGCGTGTCGAAGTACTTCGGATCCGGCCAGAAGCGCAGGCGGGTGCCGGTGTTCTTCTTGCCCACGCTGCCGATCACCTCCAGCGGCGAAGCGAGATCGCCATTGCGGAAGGTGATGCGGTGCTCGGCGCCTTCGCGCTTGATGTGCAGTTCCACCAGGGTGGACAGCGCGTTGACCACGCTCACGCCCACGCCATGCAGGCCGCCGGAGAAGGTGTAGTTGTTGTTGTTGAACTTGCCGCCTGCATGCAGGCGGGTCAGGATCAGTTCCACGCCGGGGATCTTTTCTTCCGGGTGGATGTCCACCGGCATGCCGCGGCCGTCATCGCTGACTTCCACGCTGCCATCCTTGTACAGGGTGATCTCGATGGAACGGGCGTGGCCGGCCAGCGCTTCGTCCACCGAGTTGTCGATCACTTCCTGCGCCAGGTGGTTCGGGCGGGTGGTGTCGGTGTACATGCCGGGGCGGCGCTTGACCGGGTCAAGGCCGGACAGGACTTCGATATCGGCGGCGTTATAGCGGGTGTTCATCTATGTTTCAAAGCGTTGGAGCGACGCGCAAGTGTGCGGTCTGGGCAGGGATTTTGCACGCCTGCGGTTCATCTGGCGGGGCGGCAGGGGGGCTAAAATGGCCGCAGCTGGGAAAGCGACCCCAGCGCCCCCATTTTCGAGTCGTTACCGCGAGGAGGACTCCATGAAGAAGCTGCTTACCATTGCCATCGTTGCCGCTGCCGTGGTCGCCGTGCCGCTGGCGCTGGCCCAGAACGCCGGTCAGCCGGCGCCGCAGCAGGGCGATCAGGCCAATCCGGCGCAGGCCGAAGCCGATGCCAAGGCCAAGCGCCGCGCACAGGCCAACGCCGAGCTGAAGGCCAGCGGCCAGCAGGCCCCGCAGCGCGAGGAAGAAGAGGAAGAAGCCCGCAAGAAGCGCTGATCTGCCGCGCTTGCGTGCCCGGGCCCCGGTTCTGCCGGGGCCTTCTTTTTGCCCGGTTGTCGGCTGCCCCTTGGGCTTGGGGCCTTCAATCTGTAAACTATCGCTTTCCGGGAGTAGTGCGTGTCCACCATCAGCGATTGGACTGGCAAGGCCATGCGTGGCAGCCAGCAAGGCTGGGCGCAGGTGACGGTCTCCACGACCGGCACGGCCGAGCTGACCTCGCTCGCTGGCCACCGCCTCAGCTCCCCCCTCGCTGCCTCGGCGAGGCCCAAATCCCCTTTTCTGCCTAGCCCCCGCCCGTTGGGCCGGAGGGGCGTGGCCGTTTCCCAATTCAATACAGGATGCTTGCAGCCATGACTCCCTTGATTTTCGTAACCGGCGGCGTGGTGTCCTCGCTCGGCAAAGGCATTGCCGCCGCGTCCCTGGCCGCCATCCTCGAAGCCCGTGGCCTGAAGGTCACGATGATGAAGCTCGATCCGTACATCAACGTCGACCCGGGCACCATGAGCCCGTTCCAGCACGGTGAGGTGTACGTCACCGACGACGGTGCCGAGACCGACCTGGACCTGGGTCACTACGAGCGTTTCGTGCGCACCCGCCTGAGCCGCAAGAACTCGGTCACCACCGGGCGCATCTACGAGAACGTGATCCGCAAGGAGCGCCGCGGCGACTACCTCGGCGCCACCGTGCAGGTCATCCCGCACATCACCGATGAGATCCGCCGCTGCATCGACGAAGCCACCGAAGGGTTCGACGTGGCGCTGGTGGAAATCGGCGGCACCGTCGGCGACATCGAGTCGCTGCCGTTCCTGGAGGCCATCCGCCAGGTGCGCACCGAGCGCGGCCCGGAAAAGGCGTTGTTCATGCACCTCACGCTGGTGCCCTACATCAGCGCCGCCGGCGAACTGAAGACCAAGCCGACCCAGCATTCGGTCAAGGAACTGCGTTCGATCGGCATCCAGCCGGACGTGCTGCTGTGCCGTTCCGAGCAGGCGGTACCGGATTCGGAGCGCCGCAAGATCGCCCAGTTCACCAACGTTTCCGAGCGCGCGGTGATCAGCGTGCCGGACGTGGACGTGCTGTACAGCATCCCGATGGGCCTGCATGCGCAGGGCCTGGATGACATCGTGGTGAACCAGTTCAAGCTGGCCGACAAGGCCGGCCCGGTCGACCTGTCGATGTGGGAAGACGCGGTGGATGCCACGCTCAACCCGCTCGATGCGGTCACCATCGCGGTGGTCGGCAAGTACGTGGACCACCAGGATGCGTATAAGTCGGTGGGCGAGGCGCTCAAGCACGGCGGCCTGCGCCAGCGCACCAAGGTCACCCTGAAGTGGCTGGAAGCGCAGGAGCTGGAAGGCAGCGACATGGCCGCACTGGCCGATGTCGATGGCATCCTGGTGCCCGGCGGCTTCGGCGACCGCGGCTTCGAAGGCAAGGTGCTGACCTCGCAGTACGCCCGCGAGCACAAGGTGCCTTACTTCGGCATCTGCTACGGCATGCAGGCCGCGGTGGTGGACTATGCCCGCCACGTGCTCGGCCTGGAAGGGGCCAACAGCACCGAGAACGACCGCCAGTCGCCGGACCCGGTGATCGGCCTGATCACCGAATGGCGCACCGCCAGCGGCGACGTGGAAAAGCGTGACGACAAGAGCGACCTTGGCGGCACCATGCGCCTGGGCCTGCAGGAGCAGCGCCTGAAGCCGGGCACGCTGGCCCGCGAGCTGTACGGCAAGGACGTGGTCGAAGAGCGCCACCGTCATCGTTACGAGTTCAACAACCGCTACCGCACCCAGCTGGAAGATGCCGGCCTGGTGATCGCCGGCAAGTCGATGGATGACACGCTGGTGGAAGTGGTCGAACTGCCGCGCAGCGCACACCCGTGGTTCCTGGCCTGCCAGGCGCACCCGGAATTCCTGTCCACCCCGCGCGCCGGCCACCCGCTGTTCATCGGCTTCATCCGTGCCGCGCGCGAGCGCAAGGCCGCGGGCCAGCCGTTGGCCGAAGCCCACGCCTGACTTGCAGTGGGGGCATGCAGCCCCCATGTTCCGCGCTTGAACCCCTGATGCCTGCCGGCACGCGCCGGCGCCGCGCCACAACAAGGAAACACCATGAAACTGTGTGGATTCGAGGTCGGGCTGGACCAGCCCCTGTTCCTGATCGCCGGCCCCTGCGTGATCGAGTCGATGCAGCTGCAGCTCGACGTCGCCGGCCGCCTGAAGGAAATCACCGGCCGGCTCGGGGTGAACTTCATCTTCAAGTCCAGCTTCGACAAGGCCAACCGCACCTCCGGCACCGCCTTCCGCGGTCCCGGCCTGGAAGAAGGCCTGAAGGTGCTGGCCGAAGTGAAGAAGCAGATCGGCGTGCCGGTGCTGACCGACGTGCATGAGTACACGCCGATGGACGAAGTGGCCTCGGTGGTCGATGTGCTGCAGACGCCGGCGTTCCTGGTCCGGCAAACCGATTTCATCAAGAAGGTGTGTGCCGCCGGCAAGCCGGTGAACATCAAGAAGGGCCAGTTCCTGTCCCCGTGGGACATGAAGCCGGTGGTGGAAAAAGCCAAGTCGACCGGCAACGAACAGATCATGGTCTGCGAGCGCGGCGCCAGCTTCGGCTACAACAACCTGGTCAGCGACATGCGCTCGCTGTCGGTGATGCGCGATACCGGCTGCCCGGTGGTGTTCGATGCCACCCATTCGGTGCAGCTGCCGGGCGGGCAGGGCACCAGCTCCGGTGGCCAGCGTGAGTTCGTGCCGGTGCTGTCGCGCGCTGCGGTCGCCGTCGGGGTGTCCGGCCTGTTTGCCGAGACCCATCCGGACCCGTCCAAGGCGCTGTCCGATGGCCCGAACGCCTGGCCGCTGGACCGCATGGAAGAACTGCTGGAGACCCTGATGGAGCTCGATGCGGTGACCAAGAAGCACGGTTTCTCGCGCTTCGCATGAGTCTTGACCCGTGGGCGGCGCTCGCTGTGCGCCGCCAGCGGCGGCAGTGGCGCCACTGGCCATGGGGCTGGATGGCGTTCGGCCTGTCCTTGGCGGCGTGGGCCAGCGTGTTCATGCTGGCCTTTCTGGTGCTTGCCAGTGTCGGCATGCCCGGCGATGGCGACCACGCCATGCGGGCGACCCGCATTCCCCTGCTGATCACCCTGTCCTTCGGCGCGCTGGTGAGCGTCGGCTGCCTGGTGGCCAGCATGCTGTCGCTGCGCCTGCCGCAACGGCCGGCCGCAGGCATCGCTTCGCTCGCGTTGCTGGCCTTGCTGGTGGTCTGCCTGCTGCTGCCGCGCCTGGTCTAGACACCCCGCTGCGGGCGTGTCGGCACGGGATTCAGCCGCCGATTTGGCAATGGGCGGCCGTGCGGGGATAATCACGCGGCATTCGTTTTTGTCGCCTTCCTCTACAGACAGGTAACCGGCCAGCCCATGAGTACGATCCGCAGCATCCACGCCCGTGAAATCCTCGACAGCCGTGGCAATCCCACGCTGGAAGCCGACGTCATCCTGGAGGACGGTTCGTTCGGTCGTGCCGCCGTGCCCTCCGGCGCCTCGACCGGCACCAAGGAAGCGGTGGAGCTGCGTGACGGCGACAAGACCCGTTACCTGGGCAAGGGCGTGGGCAAGGCCGTGGAGAACATCAACGGCGCCATCGCCGGTGCGCTGGCCGGCTTCGATGCCACCGACCAGGAAGGCCTCGACCGCCGCCTGATCGACCTCGATGGCACCGAGAACAAGGGTCGCCTGGGCGCCAACGCGCTGCTGGGTGTTTCGATGGCCGCCGCGCATGCCGCCGCCGCATCGGACAAGCAGGCGCTGTGGCAGTACCTGGCCGGCAAGACCGGCGTGTCCCCGTCGCTGCCGGTGCCGATGATGAACATCATCAACGGCGGTGCGCACGCGGACAACAACGTGGACTTCCAGGAGTTCATGGTGCTGCCGGTGGGCTTCAGCTCGTTCTCCGAAAGCCTGCGCGCCGGTACCGAAATCTTCCATTCGCTGAAGTCCGTGCTGAAGGGCCATGGCCTGAGCACCGCCGTGGGTGACGAAGGCGGCTTCGCGCCGGACTTCCGCAGCAACGTCGAAGCGCTGGACACCATCCTGGAAGCGATCGGCAAGGCCGGCTACACCGCCGGTGACGACGTGCTGCTGGGGCTGGACGTAGCCTCCAGCGAGTTCTACGAGAACGGCAAGTACAACCTGGTCGGCGAGAACAAGCGCCTGACCTCCGAGCAGTTCGTCGACTTCCTCGCCGACTGGTCGAACCAGTACCCGATCATCACCATCGAAGACGGCCTGGCCGAGAACGACTGGGCCGGCTGGAAGCTGCTGACCGACCGCATCGGCAAGAAGGTGCAGCTGGTGGGCGACGATCTGTTCGTCACCAACCCGAAGATCTTCAAGGAAGGCATTGATTCGGGCACCGCCAACGCGATCCTGATCAAGGTCAACCAGATCGGCACCCTGAGCGAAACGCTGGAAGCAATCGCCATGGCCGACCGTGCCGGTTACGCCGCCATCGTGTCGCACCGTTCCGGCGAAACCGAAGACACCACCATCGCAGACATCGCCGTTGCCACCACCGCGACCCAGATCAAGACCGGTTCGCTGTGCCGCAGCGATCGCGTGGCCAAGTACAACCAGCTGCTGCGCATCGAAGAAGCGTTGGGCGCCGGCGCGCGCTACGCCGGTCGTGATGCCTTCGTTTCGTTGAAGCGCTGATCCCATGCGCAACTGGCGGTGGGCGCTGTTGGCCTTGGCCCTGCTGCTGGCATGGTTGCAGTACCGTTTCTGGTTCGGCCCGGGCAACTCAGGCGAAGTGATGACCCTGGAAGCCCAGGTCGAGCACCAGAACCGTGACAACGATGGCCTGCAGCAGCGCAACGATGCGCTGGCTGCAGAAGTGCAGGACCTCAAAGAGGGGCAGGCCGCCATCGAAGAGCGTGCACGCAGCGAGCTGGGCATGATCAAGCCCGGCGAGAAGTTCTACCGCGTCGTCGAAGATGCGCCGGTCGCGCCGGTGCAGGCGCCTTCGGCCGGCCCCGTGCCGTCCGATCACCCGGCGGACGTGCCATGAGCGCGGCGATCTGGGTGATCGTACCGGCCGCCGGTCGTGGCAGCCGTTTCGGTGCCCCGGTACCTAAACAGTACCTGCAGGCGGGCGGGCAGACGCTGCTGGCGCATACGCTGGATGCGCTGCTGGTGCATCCGGCCGTGGCCGGGGCGATGGTGGTCATCAGTGCCGACGACGTCGATTGGCCGGGCTGGACCGAATGGTCCGGCAAGCCTGTGCTGACCTGCCACGGCGGCGACACGCGTGCGGCGTCGGTGCTGGCCGGGCTGCTTGCATTGCCCGACAGCGTGCGCGCCGATGAGTTCGTGCTGGTGCATGATGCAGCCCGGCCCAACCTGGCCCTTGCCGATCTCAGCCGGTTGCTGGAAGTGGGCCGCGCCGACCCGGTTGGCGCGATCCTGGCCGCCCCGGTGCGCGACACGCTGAAACGTGCCGGCGACGATGGCGGCATCGACGGGACCGAGCCGCGCGCGCGGCTGTGGCGTGCACTGACCCCGCAGCTGTTCCGTCGCCATCAGTTGGCACGTGCGCTGACCGACGCGGCGGCGTCCGGCATCGAGGTCACCGACGATGCCATGGCCATGGAATGCCAGGGCCAGCGTCCGCTGCTGGTGGAGGGCAGCGAAGACAACTTCAAGGTCACCACGCCGGCGGACCTGGATCGCTTCGAATTCGTACTTTCACGTCGCGCCGGATGATCCTCGCGCGCGCTGCATAGCAAAGGCTGTTCCGATGACCACGCTTCCATTTCCGCCTGTCCGCATCGGTCAGGGTTACGACGTCCATGCCTTCGGCCCGGGCGACCACATCATGCTGGGGGGCGTGCGCGTAGCGCATACCGCCGGCGTGCTGGCGCACAGCGATGGCGATGTGATCCTGCATGCGCTGTGCGATGCGATGCTCGGCGCGCTGGCGCTGGGCGATATCGGCCAGCACTTCCCGCCCAGCGATGACCGCTGGAAGGACGCCGACAGCAGCGATTTCCTGATCCATTGCGACGTGCTGCTGCGTTCGCGCGGCTGGCGGGTCGGCAATACCGACATCACCGTGATCTGCGAACGTCCCAAGGTCGGGCCGCATGCGGCGGCCATGCGCGAACGCATCGCCGAGCTGCTGCAGCTGCCGCTGGATGCGGTCAGCATCAAGGCGACCACGTCGGAGAAGCTGGGCTTCACCGGTCGCGAGGAAGGCATCGCCGCGCAGGCCATCGTGCTGCTGGTGGCGGCATGACGCCGTTGCCGCTGGCATTTGGCGAGCCGCTGTTCGCGCGTGCGCTGATCCGCAGCACGCCCGATGATTTCCAGGTCGATGAACTGCCATCCTTCGAGCCCACTGGCGAAGGCGAGCACCTGCTGCTGGAGATCCGCAAGCGCGGCGCCAACACGGTGCACGTGGCCAAGCTGCTGGCGCAGTGGGCCGGCCTGCCGGAGATGGCGGTGAGCTTCGCGGGCATGAAGGATCGGCACGCGGTCACGACCCAGCGCTTCAGCGTGCACCTGCCCAAGCGCGTGGCGCCGGACCTGGCCCTGCTGGACAGCGACGAAGTGCACGTGGTGTCCTCGACCTGGCACAACCGCAAGCTGCAGCGCGGCGCGCTGGCTGGCAACCGCTTCAAGCTGGTGCTGCGCGACGTGGACGGTGATGCCGCGGCGATCGACGCACGCCTGCAGCAGATCGCCGAACGCGGCATTCCCAACTGGTTCGGCGAACAGCGCTTCGGCCGCGATGGCGGCAACGTGCCGGCGGCGCTGGCGATGTTCGGCGGCCGTCGCATGCGCAAGGACCAGCGTTCGCTGCTGCTGTCGGCCGCGCGCTCTGCGCTGTTCAACCGCGTGCTGGCCGCGCGCGTGGAGCAGGGCAGCTGGGACCAGCCGATCGACGGCGAGGTATGGATGCTGGATGGCAGCCGCAGCGTGTTCGGCCCGGAGCCGTGGAGCGAGGTGCTGGCCGAGCGCCTGGCGCGGTTCGACATCCATCCCAGTGGCCCGTTGTGGGGTGTCGGCGACCTGCGCAGCAGCCATGCCGCGCGCGCGCTGGAGCTGGGTGCGATCGACGACGAGCAGTCACAGGCGCTGCGTGCCGGGCTGGAGGCCGAAGGCCTGAAGCACGAACGCCGTTCGCTGCGCCTGCGTCCGGCGCTGCTGCAGCACAACTGGCTGCAGGAGGGCGTGCTGGAACTGTCCTTCGCGCTGCCGCCCGGCTGCTACGCCACCGCCGTGCTGCACGAGCTCGGACCGGTCACCGACGCGTCCCGGTAAACCAAGCGATCAACGGGCCAGCAGCACCAGCACCGCGCCGGTGCCTCCCTGCGCGCTGGGAGCGGAGTGGAAGGCCAGCACGTCGTTGCGCAGGCGCAGGTGGCGGTCGACCAGGTTCTTCAACACCGGCGCGCCGCCATCGGACTGCAGGCCCTTGCCATGGATGATGCGCACGCAGCCATGTTCGTGGTCATGCGCTTCCAGCAGGAACTGGCGCAGCAGCTGTTCGGCCTGGGTGGCGGTGGCGCCATGCAGGTCCAGTTCGTCCTGGACCGAGTACTGGCCCTTCTTCAGGCGCTGGAACATCCGCGGAGGCAGGTTGTCGCGGCGGTAGCTGAGCGCATCACCGGCATCCAGCGGGGGGCCGGCGCGCAGCAGCCGGGCGAACTCCCCCAGGGCTTCCTGTTCATCGCGTTCAGCCATCCGGGCGCGCGGGCGCGGCTTGGGCGCGGACGGCGTCGGGCCGCTGCCTTTTCGCAGCGGGGTGACCTGCCCGATGGCCGAGCGGAACAGCTCGGCGGGATCTTCGTCATGCGGATGCGACATGGCGACAGGTTAACGCATGCCGCCGCCGCCATGAGGATGCTCAATGACCCATGGCAGGGTAGGCCCTGCGACCGGCATGCGGCACAATACAAGACGCACTTGCGAGGTCGCCGCCGCCGGGGGAGCGCCGTGACCACGTCCATGTCAGCAGTGATGGAAGCGAAGTCTTGAACGATCATGTGGTGAAAACGCAGATGCGGGTCCTGGTCAGCAATGACGATGGTGTCGATGCGCCGGGCATCGCCATGCTGGCGACGGTCCTGCGCCAGGCCGGGCACGACGTCACCGTGGTCGCCCCCGACCGTGACCGCTCCGGCGCCAGCAACTCGCTGACCCTGGACCTGCCGATCCGCCTGAAGCGGCTGGATCCGCACACCGTGTCGGTGGCCGGCACCCCGACCGACTGCGTTCACCTGGCATTGACCGGGCTGCTGGACCAGGAACCGGACATCGTGGTGTCGGGCATCAACAACGTCGCCAACCTGGGCGACGACGTGATCTATTCGGGAACCGTGTCGGCGGCGATGGAAGGGCGGCATCTCGGCCTGCCTGCGGTGGCGGTATCGCTGGTCAGCCACAACCATGAGCCGAAGCATTTCCAGACCGCCGCGCGCGCGGCGGTGGAGATCGTGGCGCAGCTGAAGGCCGATCCGCTGCCTGCCGACACGATCCTCAACGTCAACGTGCCCGACCTGCCCTGGAACGAGGTCAAGGGATTCGAAGTGACCCGGCTGGGCAACCGCCACCGCGCCGAAGGCTGCATCGCGCAGAAGGACCCGCGCGGCAATGCGGTCTACTGGATCGGCCCGGCAGGGCGCGAACAGGATTCCGGCCCGGGCACGGACTTCCATGCGGTGCGTACCGGCTTCATTTCCATCACCCCGATCCAGGTCGACCTGACCCGCTACCAGGCGCTGGAAAAAGTCGCCAGCTGGGTCGGTGGGTTGAGCGCCGCACTGGGCCGTCCGGCATGACCGCGCGACTGCGACTGCAGCCCGAAGCGGTGGGCATCGGCATGACCTCCCAGCGCGTGCGTGATCGCCTGGTCGAGCGCCTGCGCGAGGCCGGCATCGTCGATGAGGCCACCCTCAACGCCATCCGCGTGGTGCCACGTCATCTGTTCATCGATGAAGCGCTGGCCTCGCGGGCCTACGAAGACACCGCCCTGCCGATCGGGCATGGCCAGACCATTTCCCAACCCTGGGTGGTCGCGCGGATGACCGAGGCGATCCTGCAGGTTGCGCCGAAGACCGTGCTCGAAGTGGGTACCGGTTCGGGTTACCAGGCCGCCGTGCTGGCCGCGGTCGGCCTGGAGGTGTTCACCGTCGAGCGCATCGGCGACCTGCTGCGGCAGGCGCGCAAGCGGTTCCGTTCGCTGGCCATGAACATCCGCACCAAGCATGACGATGGCCGCGCGGGCTGGCCGGAACATGGGCCCTACGACGCCATCGTGGTCACCGCCGCAGCGCCGGCGCTGGTGGATGTGTTGATCGATCAGCTGGCGGTCGGCGGCCGACTGGTCGCGCCGGTCGGTGGGCCGGGCGCGCAGTCGCTGGTGCAGCTGGACCGCCTGCCCGATGGCAGCATCACGCAGTCCGTGTTGGCGCCGGTCACCTTCGTCCCATTGCTGTCTGGCATGCTGGACTGATTTTTCACGGAGCAGGGCATTCATGAAGATTTTCGGGCCGCTGTACGAGCGCGCATTGAAGTGGGCCAACCATGAGCGGGCACCGACCTACCTGACGGTGCTGAGCTTCATCGAAGCGATCATTTTCCCGGTGATGCCGGAAGTGATGCTGGCCCCGATGTGCGTGGCCCAGCCCAAGCGCGGCTGGTGGTTCGCCACCCTCAGCCTGGCCGGTTCGATGGTGGGTGCGGTGGTCGGCTATGCGCTGGGCCATTTCGCGTTCGAGGCGGTCAAGCCGCTGCTGGACACCATGGGCATGCTGCCGGGCATCGAGCGCGGCATCGCGATCGTGCAGGCCAAGATGGCCGAGTCGCCGTGGGCGGTGTTCACCTTCCTGGTGCTGGGCGGCTTCATGCCGATCCCGATGAAGGTCTTCACATGGGCGTCGGGTATCGTCGGGGTACCGATGCCGCAGTATCTGCTGAGCATGCTGATCGGTCGTGGCAAGCGCGTGTTCGTGCTGGCTGCGGTGATCCGCATCGGTGGACCGCGCGCCGAGGCGGCGCTGCGTCGCTGGATTGAACCGCTGGGCTGGATCGCCACCGCGATGGTGGTGGTGCTGGTTGCCTGGCTTGTATGGAGGTCGAAGTTCGCATGAGTGCTGATCGTTTCAACAGGGGGCTGCGCCTGGGCGCGCTGGCCATCACGCTGTCCGCGTTGACCGCCTGCGGTACCGCCACCGTGGTGCGCCCCTCCGGCTCCGGTGGCAGTGGGGCATCGGCCACGCCGAAGGCATCCATCGCACAGCCGGGCAAGACGGTGCGCGTGCAGAAGGGCGACACGGTCTATGCGCTGGCGCGCATCCACAGCATCACGCCTGCTGACCTGATCGCCTGGAACAACCTGTCCAATCCGTCGACGATCTACCCCGGCCAGGTGATCCGCCTGTATCCGCAGGGTGCGGGTGGCAGCCGGGTGCCGACCACCGTGGTCACCGCGCCGCGCGCGTCCGGTGGCAGCACGACCACGACCACCCCGGTTGCGGCCACGCCGCCGGTGCGCAGCAGCATCAGCTGGCGCTGGCCGGCCGATGGGGCGGTGGTGGGCCGGTTCGTGGCCGGTGAGACGACCAAGCAGGGCGTGGATATCGCCGGCACCAGCGGCCAGGCCGTCAAGGCGGCCGCCGACGGGGTGGTGGTGTATTCAGGCGCGGGCCTGGTGGGCTATGGCGAGCTGATCATCGTCAAGCACAACGAGCAGTGGCTGTCGGCCTACGGCCATAACCGCAAGCGCCTGGTGAACGAAGGCCAGAGCGTGAAGGCGGGCCAGCAGATTGCCGAAATGGGCCGGACCGGCGCGAACCGGGACATGCTGCATTTCGAGATCCGCTACAACGGCAAGCCGGTAGACCCGCAGCAGTACCTGCCTGCACGGTGACGGGTTACCGCTGAGAGCGCGGCTGCCGTTTGAGGCCGAGTGGGCGGGTGGCGGTAGGCTAGACGGGACACGCCGTGAATCCGTCCTTGGAGGCTCGTCGCCGCATCCATGCGGCTCTAACGGTCCCGCCTAGCCCACCGCCACCCGCCTTCGACACGCTCGCCTCGGCGGGGGGAGAAAAAAGCAAAGCAAAAGCAAAGCAAAAGCAAAGCGTCATAGCCGATCATTGGATCGGCTGTCTGCTTTTGCTTTTGCTTTTTTATTTTTCCCCCGGCCACCGGGGATTGTCGGGGGGGCGGGGTAGGGGGCGTTGGCAGGACCGTCTTTTCGCATGGATGCGAAAAGCGAGCCCCCAAGGATGGGTTCGCGGCGTGTCCTGCCAACGCCCCCTATCCCGCCCCAAACACAGAACCCGTGGCCGAAAGCCGCTCTCAGCGACCAGAATTCAACGTTCGAGAATGAACGCCGCGGCGACCTTGCGGCCTTCGCCGGCCAGGATGTTGAAGGTGCGTGCCGCTGCCGGGTTGTTCATCACTTCCAGCCCGATGCCGCGTGACAGGCACGCCGCCATCAGCTGCTGCGACGGGAATACCTGCGTGGCGCCGGTGCCGAGGATGATCAGCACCGGTTCCAGGGCCAGGATCGCCTCCAGATGGGCCGGCTGCAGATCGGCCACCGACGCGACCGGCCAGCCTTCCACCAGCACCTGCGGGGTGACGATGAAGCTGGCTGCCAGTTCGCGGTCGTTGATCCGCGCCGAACGACCATCCGCACCGCGCAGGGTGTAGGCGTAATCAGGGGCTTCGTGGCTCAGTTGCATGGCAGGACCGGGTGATCAGCCGCGCGGAAGCACGATCTGGCGGTTTTCCTTGCTCGGCCGGTACAGCACGGCAACGTGGCCGATGCGCTGGACCAGGGCGGCGCCGGTAGTGGTGACCAGTTCGGTGACCATGGCGTCGCGGGCTTCGCGATCCTCTGCCGCCACCTTCACCTTGATCAGTTCATGGCGCTCCAGCACCTCTTCCAGCTCGGCCAGGAAGGCCGGGGTCACGCCCTTGCCGCCAATCTGGAGCAGGGCTTTGAGGTCGTGGGCTTGGCCGCGAAGAAAACGGGTCTGGGATGCGGTCAGGGCAGTGGACATGCAGGAAAGCGCTGTGACTTGGGGGGTTCAGGGTATCATGGCCACCCCATCCGGCTGTATTTACCATGGTTTCCCGCAGCAAGAGCAGCCAGCGCTGGCTGAAAGAACACTTTTCCGACCCCTACGTGAAGAAGGCGCAGGCTGAAGGCATGCGCTCGCGCGCGGCCTACAAGCTGGAAGAGCTGCTCGAACGTGACCGGCTGCTGAAGCCGCACATGCTGGTGGTCGACCTCGGTGCCGCCCCCGGGGGCTGGTCACAGCAGGTCCGTCGGCAGATGGGCGACACCGGCCGGGTATTCGCATTGGACATCCTGGAGATGCCGGCACTGGCCGGTGTGGACTTCCTTCACGGAGACTTCAGGGAAGAAGCCGTCCTATCGCAGTTCGAGGCCATGGTCGGGGACCAGCCGGTAGACCTTGTACTGTCCGATATGGCCCCCAATAAGAGTGGAATGGACGCGGTGGACCAGCCGCGGATGATGCACCTGGCAGAGCTGGCCATGGATTTCGCCGACAACCACCTCAAGACCGGTGGGGCGTTCCTGATCAAGCTGTTCCAGGGTGTGGGTTTTGACGACTACGTGCGTGAAATGCGCAGGCGGTACGACAAGGTCTCCATCCGCAAGCCGGACGCCTCGCGCAAGCGCTCCCCCGAGGTCTATGCCCTCGGACAGGGCAAGCGCGCCGTGATGAAGTAAGCTCGTCAAGCAAGCCCGACCCATGCACCAGCCAGCACAAGAGGAATACCGGAGCCAATGAGGATGAACGACTTGACCAAGAACCTCCTGCTATGGGTGGTCGTCGCCGTCGTGCTGATGGTGGTATTCCAGAGCTTCTCGCCAAAAACGAGCGGCGCCGGTGCGCCAGGCGCGACCTATTCGCAGTTCCTGGACCAGGTGGACAGCGGCGCGGTGCAGAAGGTGACGTTCGCCGGCGACATGCGCGGCGGCACCAACGAAATCACCTACACCACCCGTGGCGGCCAGACCTCCACCATCACCGCACCGTTCGATCGCGACCTGATCAACGTGCTGCGCACCAAGAACGTGGAAATCGTCCAGCAGGAGCCGTCCAGCGGCATCTCGCTGGGCGCGATCCTGATGAACTTCCTGCCGGTCATCCTGATCATCGGCTTCTGGCTGTTCATCATGCGCCAGATGCAGGGCGGCGGCGGCGGGGCCAAGGGCGCGATGTCCTTCGGCAAGTCGCGGGCCAAGCTGCAGGGCGAAGACCAGGTCAAGGTGACTTTCGCCGACGTGGCCGGGTGTGACGAGGCCAAGGAAGAGGTCGGCGAACTGGTCGATTTCCTGCGCGACCCGTCCAAGTTCACCAAGCTCGGCGGCAAGATCCCGCGCGGCGTGCTGATGGTGGGTCCGCCGGGTACCGGCAAGACGCTGCTGGCCAAGGCCATCGCCGGCGAGGCCAAGGTGCCGTTCTTCTCGATCTCCGGCTCGGACTTCGTGGAAATGTTCGTCGGCGTCGGCGCCAGCCGCGTGCGCGACATGTTCGAGCAGGCCAAGAAGCATGCGCCGTGCATCATCTTCATCGACGAAATCGACGCCGTCGGTCGTCACCGTGGCGCCGGCCTGGGCGGCGGTCATGACGAACGCGAGCAGACCCTCAACCAGCTGCTGGTGGAGATGGATGGTTTCGAAGGCGGCGAAGGCGTGATCGTCATCGCCGCGACCAACCGTCCGGACGTGCTGGATCCGGCGCTGCTACGCCCGGGTCGTTTCGACCGCCAGGTGGTGGTCGGCCTGCCGGACGTGAAGGGCCGCGAGCACATCCTGAAGGTGCACATGCGCAAGCTGCCGCTGGCCGACGATGTCGAGCCGATGGTCATCGCGCGCGGTACCCCGGGCTTCTCCGGCGCCGACCTGGCCAACCTGTGCAACGAGGCGGCGCTGTTCGCCGCGCGCAGCAACGAGAAGGAAGTCCGCATGGACCACTTCGACCGGGCGCGCGACAAGATCCTGATGGGTGCCGAGCGCCGCTCGATGGCCATGAGCGAAGAAGAGAAGACCCTCACCGCCTACCACGAAGCCGGCCATGCCATCGTCGGCCGCCTGGTGCCCGAGCATGACCCGGTCTACAAGGTCACCATCATTCCGCGCGGCCGTGCGCTGGGTGTGACCATGTACCTGCCGGAAGGCGACAAGTACTCGATCAACCGCGTGGCGATCAATTCGCAGCTGTGCTCGCTGTACGGCGGCCGCGTCGCCGAAGAGCTGATCTTCGGTGCCGACAAGGTCACCACCGGCGCCTCCAACGACATCGAGCGTGCGACGAAGATGGCGCGCAACATGGTCACCAAGTGGGGCCTGTCCGAAACGCTCGGCCCGATCGCCTATGGCGAAGAGGACGATGAGGTGTTCCTCGGCCGTTCGGTGACCCAGCACAAGAGCGTGTCCAACGACACCGCGCGCCGCATCGATGAAGAAGTCCGCAGCATCCTGGACAAGGCGTATGCCCGTACCACCGAGCTGCTGACCGCCAACGTCGACAAGCTGCACGCGATGACCCAGCTGCTGCTGCAGTACGAGACCATCGATGCCCCGCAGATCGACGCGATCATGGAAGGCCGTGATCCGCCGCCGCCGATGGGCTGGGGCAAGTCGAACAACAACGATGGCAAGAACGGCGGTGGCAACGACAAGGGCGGCGACGCCCGTCCGGTGCCGCCGATCAGCGGCCCGGCCGAGCAGAT
The DNA here is from genome assembly GCF_031453215.1 of Stenotrophomonas sp. SORGH_AS_0321. Classification (NCBI taxonomy): domain Bacteria; kingdom Pseudomonadati; phylum Pseudomonadota; class Gammaproteobacteria; order Lysobacterales; family Lysobacteraceae; genus Stenotrophomonas; species Stenotrophomonas sp. SORGH_AS_0321. The sequence goes on along the minus strand of NZ_JAVIZG010000001.1, from coordinate 2,611,905 downwards.
CTGACCACCGACTGCTGGGTGTAGAAGGAAAAGGCCGGGGAAACCCGGCCTTTTCCGTTCAGCCCGGCCGTGCACGCAGGAGGCAGCTGCGGGACAATGGGGGCCACGTTACCTACTGACCGGATGCTGCATGTCGACGCCCCCGCCCGAGCCGATTTCCCATACCGCTGAAATGGTCATTGCCACGGTGGTCGGCGTGGCCGTCGGGCTGGGCCTGGACAACCTGCTGCTCGGATGCGTGGTGGGTATCGCGCTGGGCATCGTGCTCAGCATCGGCAAGACGCTGTATCTGGATCGCAAGCGCCGCAGGCGCTGACCATCACGGCGGGTCGCGCCGCGGCATGCCCGGCGGACCCGTTGCATTTCCCGTTGACGGCCAGCGGCCGTCACTACCTTCGAGGACCGCCATGTTCGACATTTCTCCGCAGCTCGATTGTGCCGGCCGCATGCTGCGCCTTGATCGTGCGCGGGTGATGGGCATCGTCAACGTCACCCCGGATTCGTTTTCCGATGGCGGCCAGCACGACACGGTCGAGGCCGCCGTCGCCCACGGCCTGAAGCTGGTGGAGGAGGGCGCCGACCTGCTGGACATCGGCGGTGAATCCACCCGCCCCGGCAGCGAGCCGGTGCCGCTGGACGAAGAGCTGCGCCGCGTCCTGCCGGTCATCGAACAGCTCGCCGCCCGCACCACGGTGCCGATCAGCATCGATACCTTCAAGCCGGAAGTGATGCGTGCGGCGGTGGCGGCCGGCGCCGGGATGATCAATGACATCCACGCGCTGCGGCAGCCCGGCGCACTGGAGGCCGCTGCGGACACCGGCGTGCCGGTGGTGCTGATGCACATGCAGGGCGAGCCCGGCAGCATGCAGGCTGATCCGCACTACGACGACGTAGTGGCCGAGGTACATCGTTTCCTGGTCCAGCGTTTGTTTGCCGCTGAAATGGCCGGCATCGCGAAGAAGAACCTGGTGGTCGACCTGGGCTTCGGTTTCGGAAAGAGCGTGGACCACAACATGACCCTGCTGGCACGTTCGGAACGCTTCCTCGAACTGGGCGTGCCGATGCTCGTCGGCCTGTCGCGCAAGCGCACGCTGGGTGAGTTGACCGGCCGCCAACTGCCTGCCGAACGCGTGGCTGCGTCGGTCGCCGCGCATCTGGTGGCCGTGCAGCGCGGCGCGCGGATCGTGCGCGTGCACGACGTGGCCGCCACCGTGGATGCCTTGAAGGTGTGGGCCGCCGTGGATGCCGTGCCGGCGCCGCGCAAAGACGCCGCGCCCGCGATCCGCTGGCCGGACGAAGGCTGATGGCAGAGGACCGTCGGCCACTGGCGATCGCGGTCATGGGACCGACCGCCAGCGGCAAGACCGCGCTGGCGATCGACCTGGCCCGGCGGCTGGACGGGGAGATCGTCAGCGTCGATTCGGCGCTGGTGTATCGCCATCTGGACATTGGATCGGCCAAGCCGGATGCCGCCGAACGCGCGCAGGCACCGCACCATCTGCTGGACCTGTGCGATCCATGGCAGTCGTTTTCCGCTGCCGAGTTCGCGCGTGCCGCACGCGCTGCCGTGGATGACATCATCGCCCGCGGCAAGCGGCCGATCCTGGCGGGGGGAACCGGCCTGTATTTCCGCGCCCTGCTGGAAGGGCTGTCGCCGATGCCACCGGCCGACGAATCCACCCGCCTGCAGCTGTCGGCCGAGGCCGCCGAGCGCGGCTGGCCGGCGCTGCACGCCGAGCTGGCTGCGGTGGATCCGGAGGCCGGCGCGCGCATCCATGCCACCGATCCACAGCGCATACAGCGGGCGCTGGAGGTCTACCGGCTGACCGGCCGGCCGATCAGCGCCTGGCAACGGCTGCCCGGCGAGGGTCGACTGCCGGTACGCGCCCTGAAGCTGGTGCTCGCACCGCACGACCGCGGCGTGCTGCACCAGCGCATCGAACAGCGCTTCGATGCAATGCTGGAACATGGCTTCCTGGAGGAAGTGCGGGCGCTGCGGGCGTTGCCCGCGATGGCCGCGGTGGCGTCGCCACTGGACCTGCCGGCGGTGCGTGCGGTGGGCTACCGGCAGGCCTGGGAGTACCTGGACGGCCACCACGGTGCCGCCGCGTTCCGTGACAGGGCGATCTTCGCCACCCGCCAGCTGGCCAAGCGGCAACTCACCTGGCTGCGCGGCGAACTTGATGCGCGCTGGTTCGACCCCCATGTAGAGGGGCAGCGGTTGATGGCGGCGGTGTCCGCCTTCGTCCCGTCCTGAAAGCGTGCCGGGCGCCTGCCGTGTACCATCGACCTGTCGGTGGGCGGCTGGGGGGCCGTGGCATCTGCCGACACCCATAAAAACAATAATCAGGAGTTAGCAATGTCCAAGGGGCAATCGCTGCAGGATCCGTTTCTGAATGCACTTCGGCGCGAGCGCGTGCCGGTTTCGGTGTATCTGGTCAACGGCATCAAGCTGCAGGGCACGATCGAGTCGTTCGACCAGTTCGTGGTGCTGCTGCGCAATACCGTCAGCCAGATGGTCTACAAGCACGCCATCTCCACCGTGGTGCCGGCGCGCAACGTCAAGCTCGGTCCGGGCGGTGGTTTCGTGCAGGCCAATGAAGATGGCCAACCGGCGGGTGATGAATCCATTGAATAATCCTGGAGTGGTACGTGTTTGATCGCTCGAAAAAGGGTGAAAACGCCCTGTTGATCCAGCCCCATTTCGGCAAGCTGGAAGAGGACGTGCTCGAAGAGTTCGGCGACCTGGCACGCTCGGCCGGTGCCAGCATCGCCGCTACCATCACCGCGCGCATCGACCGCCCCAACCCCTCCACGCTGATCGGCAGTGGCAAGCTGGAAGAGGTCAAGGCCGCTGCCGATGCAACCGGCGCCGACCTGATCCTGGTCAACCATGCCTTGTCGCCGGGCCAGGAGCGCAACCTGGAAAAAATCCTGGAACGGCGGGTGATCGACCGTACCGGGCTGATCCTGGACATCTTCGCCCAGCGTGCGCACAGCCACGACGGCAAGCTGCAGGTCGAGCTGGCGCAGCTGCGCCACATGTCGACCCGGCTGATCCGCGGCTGGACCCACCTGGAGCGCCAGCGCGGTGGTTCCATCGGCCTGCGCGGACCGGGTGAAACCCAGCTGGAAACCGATCGCCGGCTGCTGCAGAAGCGCGTTGAGCAGCTGCAGAAGCGGCTGGAAAAAGTCGAAGTGCAGCGAACCCAGATGCGCCGCGCGCGCCTGCGCAGCGAACTGCCGCGCGTGGCCCTGGTGGGCTACACCAACGCCGGCAAGTCCACGCTGTTCAATTCGCTGACCGGTGCGGAGGCGTACGCCGCCGACCAGCTGTTCGCCACGCTGGACCCGACCGTGCGCCGCATCGCGCTGCCTGGCGGCAACGTCGTGCTGGCCGACACGGTGGGCTTCGTGCGCGACCTGCCGCATGACCTGGTGGCTGCATTCCGCTCCACGCTGTCTGAAGCACGCGAAGCGGATTTCCTGCTGCACATCGTTGATGCCGCCGATCCGCACCGCGAAGAACGCATTGCCCAGGTCGACGAAGTACTGACCGCCATCGGCGCCGGCGACCTGCCGCAGCTGCTGGTGTTCAACAAGATCGACCGCATCGAAGGGGCCGAGGTGCGCCACGACGGCCACGACGGCGTTCCCGATGCATCGCGCCGCGAGCGGGTCTGGATTTCCGCGCGCGACGGACGCGGCCTGGACGTGCTCGAGGCGGCGTTGGGCAAGCGCCTGGGCCTGCAGCACGTGACCGGCGAACTGCGCCTGCCGCCGTCGCAGGGCCGCCTGCGCGCGCGACTGCACCAGCTGGAAGTGGTCCGCGCGGAAACCGCGGACGAAGACGGCTGGCTGCTGCAGGTGGAAATCCCGATCGCCGAAGCGGAGAAGCTGGCCGCCGGCGACGACGGTGCCCCCATCCAGGCGCTGCTGCCTGAAAAGCTGCCGGAGTGGTAATCCCTCGGGGCCGGCCCTGCTGCACGGCAGGAAGGTGCTGGCTCCCCAACCGCAGGAACGCCCCATGTCCCTCCCCACCGACGACCTGCTGGCCGGCCTGGCCAGCGAACTGGGCCGCACGCTGCAGGCAGCGAGCCTGCAGCTGGTTACCGCGGAAAGCTGCAGTGGCGGCTGGATCGCCAAGGTGATGACCGACATCGCCGGCTCGTCGGCGTTCTTCGACTGCGGCATGGTGGTGTACAGCTACGAAGCCAAGCAGCGGTTGCTCGGCGTGCGCGCGCAGACGCTGGAGGCGCTCGGCGCGGTCAGCCGCGAGACGGTGCTGGAGATGGTCTCCGGCGCACTGGTCAACTCCGGCGCGGGTATCGCCGTGGCGGTGACCGGCATCGCCGGCCCCGGTGGCGGCAGCGACGACAAGCCGGTCGGCAGTGTATGGATCGGCTGGAAGCGCCGCGGTGGTTACGCGCACGCACAGCTGTTCCACTTCCACGGCGACCGCGACGCGATCCGCCGCCAGACGGTTTCGGCCGCGTTGAACGGACTGCTCGCGCAGCTGTGAGATGCTGCGCGCTCCCCCCGCCTGGAGCATGCACCGATGTGGGAAACCCTCGGCACCGTCCGTGACCTCGGCCGCCTGCAGGAAATCGCCTCGGTCCTGATCCGCAACGGCTTCGGCGACCTGGTGCGTCGGATCGGCCTGGCCGACGTGCTGGAGCGGGCAGGGCGGCTGCTGCACTGGGGCGATGACACCCAGCGCACGCCGCTGACCGCCCCGATGCGCGTGCGCCGGGCGATGGAAGAACTGGGCCCCACCTTCGTCAAGCTCGGCCAGGTGCTGGCCACCCGAGTGGACCTGTTTCCGGCGGAATGGATCGCCGAATTCTCCGAGCTGCAGAACGCGGTGCCGGCGCTGCCCTACGCGCAGATCCGCGAGCAGCTGGAGCGCGACGTCGGCGGCGATCCAGCGCAGGTTTTCGCCTGGCTGGACGAGGTGCCGATGGCGGCCGCATCACTGGCCCAGGCACATCGCGCGCGCCTGCACGATGGCCGCGAGGTCGTGCTGAAAGTGCGCCGCCCCGGTATCCGCGACGTGGTGGAAGCCGACCTGCGGCTGCTGGCACGGCTGGCGGAAATCATCGAGGCGCGCCTGCCGGACCTGCGCCGTTACCGGCCGGCCGACGTGGTGCAGCAGTTCACCACCTCGTTGCGGCGCGAACTGGATTTCGCCGCCGAGTGCCGTAACGCCGAGCGCATCGCTCGTGATTTCAGCGGCCGCACCGACATCCTGATTCCGTCGGTGCATTGGCAATGGACCTGCGAAAGCCTGAACGTGCAGGATTTCGTCGACGGCATCGCGGGGCGGGACCTGGCGGCGGTGGATGCGGCCGGGCTGGATCGACGCCAGCTGGCCCAGCGCGGCGCCGACATCGTGCTGAAGATGGTGCTGCAGGACGGTTGCTTCCACGCCGATCCGCATCCGGGCAACATCATCTACCTGCGCGATGGCCGGATCGGGGTCATCGATTTCGGCATGATCGGCACGCTGTCCGAATCGCGCCGCTTCCAGGTGGCCCAGCTGTTGCACGGGCTGGTCGAGCAGGAGCCGGAACAGGTTGCCGACATCCTGCTGGACTGGGCCGGCGGCGTGGCGGTGGATGAGGGACGCCTGCAGCAGGACATCAGCCAGTTTGTCGACCGTTATCGCGGCGTGCCACTGAAGGACCTGCGCATCGGCCTGATGCTGACCGACATCACCCTGTTGCTGCGCAGCTACAACCTGATGCTGCCGGCCGACCTGGCGTTGATGATCAAGGCCTTCCTGACCCTGGAAGGCATGGGCCGCCAGCTCGATCCCGAGTTCGACATGGCCAGTGCGGCACGCCCGTTCGTCGAACAGGTTGTGCTGCAGCGCTATGCCCCGCGCGCGCTTCTCAAGCGTGGCCGGCGCAGCCTGCTGGGGATGCTCGACCTGGCCGGTGAACTGCCGCGCGACCTGCGTCGCCTGGTGCAGGCCGCACGCCGTGGGCGCCTGCAGATCAAGGTGGAAACCAATGCACTGAAGGGCTTCGGCGACCAGGTGAACCAGGCCGCCAACCGGCTGGTGGTGGGCATCGTGACCGCCGCCCTGATCATCGGCTCCTCGATCGTGATGCACAGCGTCGGCGGGCTTTCCAGCCGTTGGCTGCTGGTGTTGGGCGTTGGTGGTTTCATCGGTGCCGGGTTGTGCGGGGTGTGGATCCTGTTCTCCATCTGGCGCAGCGGCCGCAGGCGCTAGGCTACCGGCGAACGGCGAAGCCCCTCGTGGTGGGGCGCTGGAAGCTGGAAGCTGGCTGCTGGGGGTGGGCCGAGCGGGGGGGGTTGATGGGGGACGGCAAGGACTGCATCCATGCGGGCCTCGTTTCGCGCCATCCATGGCGCGGGACCACGCCATCGCATTCGCGCTGTCGCTCCCACGCTTTGCTGCGCAAACCGCGGGCCCCCTCTCACCAGCACCCACACCCCGCCGCTTCGCGGCCGCCCCTGACTCAGGGGCTCCCTCCACCCGTCCCCCTGTGCTCTGGTAGCGCCGAAGGCAGCGGCAGGAGCCGCTGCCAACGTCGCTTGCGACGGCCCGCAGGGTGCCGGTCAGGACGACCGGCATACCCATGGTCGGCGGCATCCATCCGGCGCCGCGACGAAGAGCCGCCGACCATGGGTCGGCGCTACCGCTTTTTTTTTCTCTCCATACGTGGCGGGCCACTCGCGCACTGTCAGGGCCGGGCGGTGGGGCTGGGCGGGGGCGTTGAGTGCCATGGATGGCACGAAACGAGGCCCGCATGGATGCAGTCCTTGCCGTCCCCCGCACAGCCCCACCGCCCGGCCAGAGCCCAGAATTCCGGCTGATTCCCCCACCACGAGGGGCTCCGCCGTTCGCTTCAATCCCATGCGGGCACTTGCGACACGCAGAGGTTAGTAGTATTACTACTAACCATGGACACGACGAACCTGACCGAAACCCAGCAGGCCATCCTGCAGCTGATCGCCGAGCGCATCGAATCGGAAGGCGCACCGCCTTCGCAGACCGAAATCGCCCGTGCCTTCGGCTTCAAGGGCGTGCGCGCCGCGCAGTACCACCTGGAAGCGCTGGAAGCGGCCGGTGCCATCCGCCGCGTTCCCGGCCAGGCGCGCGGCATCCGCCTGGTGCAGGCCCCAGCGGTGAAGCAGATCGCCGCCCCGGCGCTGGACGACAGCGTGCTGCGCCTGCCGGTGCTGGGACGTGTCGCGGCCGGCCTGCCGATCGGCGCGGACATCGGCTCGGACGACTTCGTCGTGCTCGACCGCGTGTTCTTCTCCCCGGCACCGGATTACCTGCTCAAGGTGCAGGGCGATTCGATGATCGACGAGGGCATCTTCGATGGTGACCTGATCGGCGTGCACCGCACCCGCGACGCCCGTACCGGGCAGATCGTGGTGGCGCGCATCGACGAAGAGATCACCGTCAAGCTGCTGAAGATCGGCAAGGACCGTATCCGGCTGCTGCCGCGTAATCCCGATTACGCCCCCATCGAAGTGCTGCCGGACCAGGATTTCGCCATCGAAGGCCTGTACTGCGGCCTGCTGCGACCCAACCGTTGAATGTCCGGGGGCGGCTGCCGCTGACGTCTGCGGCGATAATGTTCGACTTGCCCGGCGCGCGTCTCATCCTGTGCGATGCGCGGCCGCTACAGTCTCCCCCGAACCCGAGTTGACCACGATTAAAAAGATGACCACTTCCCCAAGGACCAAGACGATGGACGAGAACAAGAAGCGTGCCCTGGCCGCCGCCCTGAGCCAGATCGAAAAGCAGTTCGGTAAAGGCTCGGTGATGCGGATGGGCGATCGCGTTGTCGAACCCGTCGAGATCATCCCGACCGGTTCGCTGATGCTGGATATCGCATTGGGCATCGGCGGCCTGCCCAAGGGCCGGGTCGTGGAAATCTATGGTCCGGAGTCCTCGGGCAAGACCACCCTGACGCTGCAGGCCATCGCCGAGTGCCAGAAGAAGGGCGGCACGGCAGCCTTCATCGACGCCGAGCACGCCCTGGACCCGATCTACGCAGCCAAGCTGGGCGTCAATGTCGACGACCTGCTGCTGTCGCAGCCGGATACCGGTGAGCAGGCGCTGGAAATCGCCGACATGCTGGTGCGTTCCAACTCGGTGGACATCGTGGTGGTCGACTCGGTCGCCGCGCTGACCCCGAAGGCCGAAATCGAAGGCGAGATGGGTGACCAGCTTCCGGGTCTGCAGGCCCGCCTGATGAGCCAGGCGCTGCGCAAGCTGACCGGCAACATCAAGCGCTCCAACACCCTGGTCGTGTTCATCAACCAGCTGCGCCACAAGATCGGCGTGATGATGCCGGGCCAGAGCCCGGAAGTGACCACCGGCGGCAATGCCCTGAAGTTCTACGCCTCGGTGCGCCTGGACATCCGCCGCATCGGTGCGATCAAAAAGGGCGATGAAATCATCGGCAACCAGACCAAGATCAAGGTCGTCAAGAACAAGCTGGCCCCGCCGTTCAAGCAGGTCATCACCGAGATCCTGTACGGCGAAGGCATCAGCCGCGAGGGCGAGCTGATCGACATGGGCGTGGAAGCCAAGCTGGTCGAGAAAGCCGGCGCCTGGTACAGCTACGGCGAAGAACGCATCGGCCAGGGCAAGGACAACGCCCGCGGTTACCTGCGCGACAACCCCGCCGTGGCCCAGCGCCTGGAAGCAGAGCTGCGCGAGAAGTTCCAGCCGGCTGAAGCCCCGAAGGAAGCCGGCGACGAAGACGACGCCGACGAAGCGTAAGGCATGCTGTGGGGCAGGGCGGCGCCGTCAGTGACGCCGTCCTGTCCCGCAGGATTTTCACGCCGGTCCAGGGCGTGGCGTCAGGGACGGCGCTGAGTGAAGGATGAGCATGCACGACGAACCCGACGCCCCGCCGGGCGCGAAAAAACGCCGCCGGCCTGAATTGACGCCCCTGCAGCGGGCGCTCGGCCTGCTGGTGCGGCGCGATCATTCGCGCAAGGAGCTGGGCCGCAAACTGGTTGCACGTGGCATCGAGCCCGAGCAGGCGCAGGCGGCGGTCGACCGGCTGACCAGCGAAGGCTGGCAGGACGATGAACGATTCGCTGAATTCCTGGTGCGCAACCGCGCCAATGGCGGCTATGGTCCGCGCCACATCCAGGCCGAACTGGGCACCCACGGGCTGGACAGTGAGGCGATAAGCGCCGCGATGGACAGCTACGAGGGCGATTTCCTCGAAAATGCCCGTGACCTGGTGCGCCGCCGGTTTGGCGAGGAAGGGCCGCAGGACCTGCCGCAGCGGCGCAAGGCCGCCGACCTGCTGGCTCGCCGTGGGTTCGATGGCGACACCATCCGCCGTGCCACCCGCTTCGATGCAGAGGACTGAGCGCCGCTGGCCTGTTACCCTTCAAGGTTTCGGAGGTCCGAAACCCGACCCTGGCCAGTGTGGCTGGAGGCGGTGGCGCCTCCGGCACGCAGACTGCCAGCCCCCATGACCGCATCCGCCAAATTCACTACTTCCCAGATCCGCAGCGACTTCCTTGAGTTCTTCAAGGGCAAGGGCCACACCATCGTGCCGTCGGCACCGCTGGTGCCGGGCAACGACCCGACCCTGCTGTTCACCAACTCCGGCATGGTCCAGTTCAAGGACGTGTTCCTGGGCGCGGAAAAGCGCAGCTACGTGCGCGCTGCCGACGTCCAGCGTTGCCTGCGTGCCGGCGGCAAGCACAACGACCTGGACCAGGTGGGGTATACCGCCCGCCACCACACCTTCTTCGAAATGCTGGGCAACTGGTCGTTCGGTGATTACTTCAAGAAGGACGCCATTGCCTGGGCCTGGGAGCTGCTGACCCAGGTCTGGAAGCTGCCGGCCGACCGCCTGCTGGTCACCGTCTACCAGACCGATGACGAAGCCTACGCGCTGTGGCGCGACATGGTCGGCATCCCCGAAGAGCGCATCGTGCGCATCGGCGACAACAAGGGCGCGCCGTATGCGTCGGACAACTTCTGGCAGATGGCCGACACCGGCCCCTGCGGTCCGTGCACGGAGATCTTCTACGACCATGGTGACCACATCGCCGGTGGTCCGCCGGGTTCGCCGGATGAAGACGGCGACCGTTTCATCGAAATCTGGAACCTGGTGTTCATGCAGTTCGATCGCCAGCCCGATGGCAGCCTGGTGCCGCTGCCGGCGCCGTGCGTGGACACCGGCATGGGCCTGGAACGCCTGGCGGCGATCCTGCAGCACGTGCATACCAACTACGAAATCGACCTGTTCCAGGCGCTGATCCGCAAGGCCAGCGAACTGACCGGCATGGCCGACCTGGAGAACAAGTCGCTGCGGGTGATCGCCGACCATATCCGCGCCTGCTCGTTCCTGATCGTCGACGGTGTGCTGCCGTCCAACGAAGGCCGCGGCTACGTGCTGCGCCGGATCATCCGTCGCGCGTTGCGCCACGGCTGGATGCTCGGCGTGCGCCAGCCGTTCTTCAGCAAGCTGGTGCCGACACTGGTCGAGCAGATGGGCGTGGCCTATCCGGAACTGCCGGCCACCGCCGACACCGTCACCCGCGCCCTGCAGGCCGAAGAAGAACGGTTTGCCGAGACGCTGGACGCCGGCATGAAGATCTTCGAAGACATCGCGGGCAAGGCCAGCAACAACGTCATTCCCGGCGTCGATGCATTCCGCCTGTACGACACCTACGGTTTCCCGCTGGACCTGACCGCCGATATCGCGCGCGAGCGTGACATGACCGTGGACACCGCCGGCTTCGACGTGGCGATGGAACAGCAGCGCGAAACCGCGCGTGCGGCGGGCAAGTTCGGTGGCGGCGTCAGCCTGCCGGCCGACCTGGTCGCGACCCTCAAGCCCACCGTGTTCCTCGGTTACGACGCGCTGCAGGCCGATGGCCTGCGGGTAGTGGCGCTGCTGAAGGACGGTCGTCCGGTGCAGGCCGCCGCCGCCGGTGATGCGGTGATCGTGCTGACCGAACAGACGCCGTTCTACGCCGAATCCGGTGGCCAGGTCGGTGACACCGGCGTGCTGTCGGCCAGTGGCGTGCGCGTGGACGTGACCGAAACGCAGAAATTCGCCGGCCAGTTCCATGGCCATGTCGGTACCCTAGCCGAGGGCAGCCTGAAGATCGGCGACGTGCTCGCCGGTCAGGTCGATGCACAGCGCCGCGGCGCGACCATCCTCAACCACTCCGCCACCCACCTGCTGCACGCCGCCCTGCGCGAAGTGCTGGGCACCCACGTGCAGCAGAAGGGATCGCTGGTGGCGCCGGACCGCCTGCGTTTCGACTTCTCGCATTTCCAGCCGATCAGCGCCGACGAACTGGCGATCATCGAGCGCAAGGTCAACCAGCAGGTGCGCATCAACAACGCCGTGGAAGTACACAACATGGCGATGCAGGAAGCGCTCGATTTCGGTGCGATGGCGCTGTTCGGTGAAAAGTACGGCGAGAACGTGCGCGTGCTGAAAATGGGCGATTACTCCACCGAACTGTGTGGCGGTACCCATGTAAGCCGTACCGGTGACATCGGCCTGTTCAAGATCACCTCCGAAGGGGGGGTGTCCGCTGGCGTGCGCCGCATCGAAGCGGTCACCGGCCAGGGCGCGCTGGATTTCGTCGCCGACGAAGAAGCGCGCCTGTCCGAAGCGGCCCACCTGCTCGGCGGCAGTGCCGGCGACGTGGTGGAAAAGATCCGCACCCAGATCCTGCGCCAGAAGCAGTTGGAACGTGAACTGGAATCGCTGAAGGCCAAGCTGGCCGCCGGCGCCACCGCGGACCTGTCCAGCCAGGCGCAGGACGTCGCCGGGGTCAAGGTCCTGGTCGCCCGACTGGAAGGCTTTGACGCAAAAGCCCTGCGCGATGCGGTCGATCGCCTCAAGCAGCAGCTCGGTGATGCGGTGATCCTGCTGGCCGGTGCGCAGGACGGGAAGGTCGCGCTGGTTGCTGGCGTGAACGGCAGTGCAATGGGCCGGGTCAAGGCCGGGGAACTGTTGTCCCACATTGCCGGTCAGATCGGGGGCAAGGGCGGTGGTCGTCCCGATCTCGCCCAGGGTGGTGGCGAGGACGGGCCCGCCCTTGCGACTGCCCTGGCTGCGGCGGTCGACTGGGTCCGCCCGCGTCTGGGATGAACCGCAGCCCTTCCGCGCCTTGAAGCTGCGGGAGGGCTGACGGTACCATTGGCAATCTTTTTCCCTTCGTAGTGGGGCGGGCCTTGACGGACCGCCAAGCCGGTGGGGGATACCCTTCCACACGGTTTCATGGAGAATTACCACATGTTGATCTTGACGCGCCGCGTTGGCGAAACCCTGATGATTGGCGACTCGGTCAGCGTGACCGTGCTCGGCGTCAAGGGAAACCAGGTCCGTATCGGCATCACTGCGCCGAAGGACGTCGCCGTGCATCGCGAGGAAATCTACCAGCGCATCCAGCGCGGTGATGAACCTGCGACCGGCAGTGAAGATTCTGCTGAATAAGGCTTTACCTCCGGCCGCGAAAAAAGCTATTATTCGCGTCCCCGCTGCGGAGTACCTCTCCACCAGCGGTTGCAACACCCCGGAGCGATGCCCGAGCGGCTGAAGGGGCTCCCCTGCTAAGGGAGTATAGGGTCAAAAGCTCTATCGAGGGTTCGAATCCCTCTCGCTCCGCCATATACGAAAACGCCCGCAGATACTGTCTGCGGGCGTTTTTTTTTGTGCTGTAGATGGGGCGTCGCCGGGCGTCTGCTGCGCGCGCCGACCCCGGGTCGGCGCTACCTCGCCACGCAGCCGCCTAGAAGGTGTACGACGCCTGCAGGTAGACCCGGCGCGGCTCGCCCGGGAAGTGGCCATTGCGTTCAATGAAGCCGCTGGCGGCGTAGACCTTGTCGAACACGTTCTTGACGTTGGCCTGCAGCTGCCACTGCTGCCACTGGGTCTTCCAGCTGATATCGAACACGGTGTAGGGCTTGACCCGTTGCCCGTCGCGGCTGATCCGCTCGTCCATGTAATCGGCGCCGAAGCCGACCGCCGACTTCAGCGCGGGCAGCTCGTAGCGCGTCCACAGGCCCAGCTTGTTGCGCGGCACGTTGACGAAGCGTCCGCCGGCGGCATCGGTGATGCCGTTGGTGCCGGCTTCGATCACCCGGGCATCGTTGTAGGCGTAGCTCAGGTTCACCACCCAACGCTCGGTCAGGTCGGCGAGCAGGTCCAGCTCGCCGCCCTTGCTGCGCACCAGTCCCAGCGCTTCCATCTGGTTGACGCCGCCAATCACCTCGCCGGTGCTCTGCACGATGTTGCTGCGCTCTATCCGGTAGATCGCGGTGTTGAGCGTCCAGCGGCCGCCGAGCAGGCTCTTCATGCCGATTTCCCACTGCCGGCTGCGCTCCGGATCGAACGGTCCACCGGCGGCGCGGTCCTGGTTGGCAGCCGCCTGCGGCACGAAGCCGGCCGCCACGTTGGCGTAGACATTCAAGCCTTCGCGCACGACAAAGGTGCTGCCCAGGCGCCAGCTCAGGTCATTGCCCTTCACCGCGGTGCCGGCGACGTTGTCGGTGTCCTTGAAGCCATCCCAGCGCAGGCCGGCCAGCAGCAGCCAGCGCGGCGACAGTTCGATTTCATCCTGCAGGTAGGCACCGTAGCGGTCGCTGCGGGTGCGGGTCGTGCGCCACGGCAGGCCGTCCAGCCCGTAATCGTGGTACGAGGTCACGCCGTACACCGGATTGAACAGGTCGATGCCCGGCACCGGTCCGGCGCCACGCGCCAGGTCGGCGCTGTTGGCGGTCTGCGCACGGAAATCGGCGTCGGTGCGGTAGACATCGGCACCCATCAGCACCTTGTGCGCGATCGCGCCGGTCTGCGTCCGCCACACCGCATTGCCGGCGAGGGTGACCGCATCGTTGTCACGGATCTGGTTGCGCAGCTGGCGGGTCATCCATTCGGCCGTCCCGTCGCGGTCGCGGTCGATCAGCCCCATCGGCTCGTGGTAGATCTGGTGCTCGTTGTTTTCGAACCAGCGCGCGGCCAGGTCCACGTCCCAGTTGGCGGCGGGGGCGAAGCGGTACTGCAGCAGCGCGACCTTCGCGTCCATGTCCAGGAAGTCGGTGGACTCGTTGTGGTTCCAGTGGGGGCTGGTCAGGAAGCTGCCGTTGTCATCCACCGGAACGCCGCGCAGGCGGTTGCCGCCGAGCTGCTGGGTGATGTCGGTGAACTGCAGCACCAGCTCGCCGGTGTCACCCACGTCGAAGGCAAGCGACGCATCGGCGATCACGCCGTCGCGGTCGGTGTTCCAGCGCGTGCCGTCTTCGGTTTCGCTGTAGATGCCGGCGCGGTAGCGCACCCGGTCGTGGTCCTTGACCTGCCCGGTGGCTTCGAAGGAGCCCGCGCGGAAGCCGGCATCGCCTGCCTGCAGCCGCAGCGTGCGCCGGGGCAGGGCGCTGGGCTTGCGCGTCACGTAGTTGATCACCCCGCCCGGATCACCGCCGCCGTACAGCGCGCCGGACGGTCCTTTCAGCACTTCCACGCGTTCGATGTTGAACAGCTGCGGCACCGAGAAACCGGCATAGGGATCGCCGCGCAGGCCGTCGTACAGCACGTTGTCCTGGCGGAACCCGCGCAGCGTCGCACTGCCGTAGCTGTAGACGCTCAGCCCGCTGATGCTGCGGTACAGATCGGTCACCTGGCGCGCGGCCTGGTCGTCGATCAGCTCGCGTGGCAGCACCTGGATCGATTGCGGCACCAACTCCAGCGGCGTATCGGTGCGCGTACCGACGGCGGCGTCGGTGGCTTTGTAGAGGGTCTGGGCGCGGCCAGTGACCTGGACCGAATCGAGCTGGCGCACGGCAGGGTCGGCGGCCAGGCTGGGGTGGCTGGCCAGCAGCATCGCTGCGGCAAGCAGGGTGGGGGCGTAGGGAATGTGTCGCACTGTCTCAAATGAGAATAATTAGCAAGTGCGATAGATTAGCATCTACAGGCCTGCGGTTTTTGCACGGATGTGCCCGCCGCAGCGCCGCCGCCTGACCTGCCGTGCCGCTGCAGGCCACGGCAGGTCAGGCGATGTGGGGCATTACAGCGCCAGGTCGAACAGCAGCACTTCGGCATCGTTGCCGTTTTCCAGCGTCAGCTGCGCTTCGTCGCGCACCTGCAGTGCATCACCGGCTTCCAGGGTGATGCCGTTGACCTGCAGCTGGCCACGCGCCACCTGCACGTAGGCGCCACGGCCGGCGGCCAGGGTGTGGTGCAGGCGCTGCGCCCCGTCCAGGATGCTGGCGAAGATGCGCGCATCCTGGTGGATCAGCAGCGAACCGTCGGCACCGTCCGGCGAAGCGATCAAGCGCAGCTGGCCGCGCTTGGCCTCCGGGCTGAAGTTCGTTTCCTGGTAGGACGGCGCGATGTTCTCCTGGTCCGGGAACAGCCAGATCTGCAGGAAGTGCACGGTCTCATCGGCCGAATGGTTGAACTCGCTGTGGCTCACGCCGCTGCCGGCGCTCATGCGCTGCACATCGCCATAGCGCAGCACCGAGCCGGTGCCCATCGAGTCCTTGTGCTCCAGCGCGCCGCCCAGCACGTAGGAGATGATTTCCATGTTGCTGTGGCTGTGGGTGCCGAAGCCCTGGCCGCCGATGACCTTGTCTTCGTTGATCACCCGCAGCGGGCCGAAGCTGGTGTAGCGCGGGTCGTAGTAATTGGCGAAAGAGAAGGTGTGCATGGAGTTCAGCCAGCCATGGTCGGCCTTGCCGCGGGTTGCGCTTTTACGGATCTGGATCATGGTGGTACTCCTTGTTCGATGGTTTCGACGTGGGGCCTTGGGGCCGTTTGGCCGCTGGTTTCCCGTTGCGAAGAAGTATCCGCTTGCCCTGGCGCTTTGAAAAACGGATAGTTTTGGAAGCCATCATCGAAATTTTCGAATGCTCAAGCTCAGCCTCGACGCCCTGCAGATTCTGGATGCCATCGACCGCCGGGGCTCGTTCGCCGCCGCCGGCAAGGCCCTGCACAAGGTGCCTTCGACCATTTCCTACACCGTGGCCAAGCTGGAAGAGGACCTGGGCGTGCAGCTGTTCGACCGGGTCGGGCCGCGCGCGGAAATGACCCCTGCCGGCCGCGCCCTGCTGGATGAGGGCCGCCACCTGTTACGGGCCGCGCGCGAGCTGGAGCTGCGGGTACGCCGGGTGGCCTCCGGCTGGGAGGCCGAACTGACCCTGGCGGTGGATTCGATGTTTCCGACCTGGCTGCTGGGCGCGGATATCCGGGCGTTCCGTGACGTCGCCGCGCAGACCCGCCTGCGGCTGATCGGCGAGGCCCTGTCGGGCACCTGGGAGGCATTGCTGGATCGTCGCGCGGACCTGCTGGTGGGCGCGGCGGGCGAGGGCCCCAGTGGCGGCGGCTACGTGGTGGAACCGCTGGGCAGCGTGGAGTTCGTGTTCGCCATCGCGCCGGGTCATCCATTGGCTGCGATGCCGGGGGTGCTGCGCCGCGAGCAACTGGTGGAACACTGCGCGATCGCCGTTTCCGATTCGGCGCGCCGGCTGTTGCCGCGTACGGTAGGCCTGCTGATGGGGCAGGAAACCCTCAGCGTGCCGGACATGGCCAGCAAGTTGCGGCTGCAGCGCGAGGGAATTGGATTCGGTTTCCTGCCGGCGCCGTGCGCGCGTGCGGCGGTGGAACGTGGCGAACTGGTGATCCGCGAGGTCGAAGAGCACAAGCCGGAAGAGACCTTCTGGCTGGCGTGGCGCACCGGCGAGGAGGGCGCCGCCCTGCGCTGGTGGCGCGAGCGCCTGCGCATGCCGGGCACGCTGGAAGCGTGGTGGAGCGCGATGCGCTGACCCGGTAGCGCCGCCCCTTGGTGGTAGCGCCGACCCATGGTCGGCGAGCGCAGCGGTAGCTGGCGCACGGATTCCGCCGAGCATGGCTCGGCGCTACCAACCAAAAAAAACAGCAGGCCAAGGCCTGCTGTTTCTTCAAATAATGGTGCGCCCGGAGAGATTCGAACTCCCGACCGCCTGGTTCGTAGCCAGGTACTCTATCCAACTGAGCTACGGGCGCACGGTGTACTGCCTTTTACTGCTGCATCAACGGCGGCGTTGATGATCGCGTCACTGGTGCGCCCGGAGAGATTCGAACTCCCGACCGCCTGGTTCGTAGCCAGGTACTCTATCCAACTGAGCTACGGGCGCATGTGACAGCGATTTTTTTGTTACTCACACCAACGGCGGGTTGGTGTTCCTGTTGATGGTGCGCCCGGAGAGATTCGAACTCCCGACCGCCTGGTTCGTAGCCAGGTACTCTATCCAACTGAGCTACGGGCGCCCTGCAACAGGAGCGGAATTATGCGGATTACCGCTGCATCCGTCAACGCCTTTGTGAAGAATTTCAGTCAAATGAACGCAGCAGCGCCTCTGCAACGGGCTCCGGCGCCTGCATCCAGTGGAAGTGATCGGCCCGTACGCGAAGGGTCGCGGCATCCAGCACGACGGTGGTCGCCCGCACCCGCGGCAACTTGGCCAGCAGGGCCTGCATCGACCCCGTCGGCGCCAGCCAATCATGGGCCATGACCACCGCGCGGGCGCGGCCTTGCACCTGGCCCAGCTGGCCTTCGAGGTCTTCGTGCAGGCCAACGGCGGCGTAGCGGTTGCTCAGGCCGACGCGGGACCAATCGCGGATCAGGCCGCGTGCTTCGTTGCCGCCAAAGCCCAGCCGTCGGCCGGGCAGCACGCCGTTGCGGTGCGCCAGCCATGGCAGGAAGCGGTACGCCAGCGGCAACAGCCAGCCGCGCGGGGCCGGGAAGCAGCGCCACCACGGCGTTCCGCTGGCCACCAGCCACAGCTGCCGGAAGCAGGCCGGGACGCGGCCGGCATGCAGGCACGCCACCTGCCCACCCAGGCTGTGGCCGCCGATGATCCAGGGCAGCGCGCCGTCGCGTTGGTCATGCAGGGCAAGCAGTTGCTGGCTGGCCGGCAGGTCGAATTCAAGGATTTCCCGGTAGCCCCAGTCCTGCGCGCGCGAAGCGCGCAGCGCGCTGCTGCCGTTGCCGCGCCACTCATGCAGGTAGACCGCGATGCCCTGCGCGGCCAGCGCCTGCGCCAAGGGCAGGTAATGGCGCGCGGCCACGCCCAGCGCAGGCAGCCACAGCAGCCGTGCACGCGGCTGCGTGGGCAGGCAGTGCAGCAGGGCGAAGGCATGTCCGTCGGCCGCCTGCAGCGGTGTGCTGGGCGCGTCGCCGGTCATGCGTGGGAGGCTGCGCCGAAGTGGTCCAGCACCAGCACCGTGCTGCGCCCGGGGGCATAGCCCTGCTGCAGCCCGCGCGCTACGTAATCGATGGCGGCCTCGCAGGCATTGGACAGGCTCAGCCCGTTGCACAGCTGGGCGGCAATCGCCGATGCCAGCGTACAGCCGGTGCCGTGCGCGTCCACCGGCAGCCGGGCATGGATGAAGGTTTCGCTGCTGACGCCGTCGAAGAAGCGGTCGATGACCCGGTTGCCCTCCTGCAGGTGGCCGCCCTTGAGCAGCACCGCGCCTGCGCCCAGGTCCAGCAGCATGGCAGCAGCGTGTTCGGCGTCATCGCCGTCCAGGATGCGCCGGCCGACCAGCAGCTCGGCTTCCGGGGTATTCGGAGTGACCAGCGTGGCCAGCGGCAGCAGGCGCGTACGCAGCGCCTCCAGCGCGCTGTCTTCCAGCAGGCGCGCGCCGCTGGTGGCGATCATCACCGGATCCAGCACGATGTGGGGAGGGCGGTGCTTTTCCAGCGCATCGGCCACGCAGTGGATCACCTCGGCGTTGGCCAACATGCCCAGCTTGACCGCGTGGACATCGAAATCATCGAAGCAGGCGGCGATCTGGGCGTGGAGGAACGCGATTGGCGGCACATGCACGGCGGTGACGCCGCGGGTGTTCTGCGCGGTCAGCGCGGCGATCGCCGAAAGGCCATGCACGCGGTGGGCGGCAAAAACTTTCAGGTCGGCCTGGATGCCGGCACCACCGCCGGAATCGGATCCGGCGATGGTGAGGGCGGAAGCGGGCGTGTTCGGGCTCATGGGCCGATTGTAGGGCCCCGCCATGCCCGAAGGTTCGTCATCATCCGCCGCTAGCCCTGTTTGCCCCCGTTGGCATGGAATTCGGAGAACGTGCCGAGCTTCGGATCGAACACCGCGCCCCAGAACATCGCGCCGCCATCGCAGGCACGCATCGCTTCGCGCGCCGGGTTGATGCCGCTGCCGTCAGGCAGCTTGAACGCATTGACGTAGATCAGCTCGCGGCCGTCGGCTTCGATGCCCACGTACTGCCGGTCGAAGTCCTGCGGCGCGCTTACCTGGCCTGCCAATTGCTGCAGTTGGGCCTCCAGCTGCTCGATCTGCACGCGGCTGGGTGCCCAATAGCCGGTGACCCGGCCGGCATCGCGCCCCGGGCTGGGGCGCGAGCAGGTGTCGAGCACCTGCGCGGCCACCACCGGGCGGGTCACGACCCACGACTGTCCGGTCTTCACTGCAGTGGGGATGCTGGGCGGGCCCTGCACGGTGCTGCAGGCGGCCAGCAGGGCGCCCGCCGCCAGTGGCAACAGCAGTTGCGTCAATCGGTTCACAACACCTCCGATGCGTAATCGGCCAGGCGCGAACGTTCGCCCCGGCGCAGCGTGATGTGCGCGCTGTGCGGCCAGTTCTTGAAGCGGTCCACCGCATAGGTGAGACCAGACGTGGTTTCGGTCAGGTAGGGCGTGTCGATCTGCTCCACGTTGCCCAGGCAGACGATCTTGGTGCCTGGACCGGCACGGGTGATCAGCGTCTTCATCTGCTTCGGAGTGAGGTTCTGCGCTTCGTCAAGGATCAGGTAACGCGACAGGAACGTGCGTCCGCGCATGAAGTTCATCGAACGGATCTTGATCCGGCTGGCCAGCAGGTCGTTGGTCGCCGCACGCCCCCACGACCCGCCTTCCTGCGGTTGGGTCAGCACTTCCAGGTTGTCGGTCAGCGCGCCCATCCACGGCGTCATTTTTTCTTCTTCGGTACCGGGCAGGAAGCCGATGTCCTCGCCCACGCTGACCGTGGCGCGGGTCATGATGATTTCCCGGTAGCGCTGCTGGTCCAGCGTCTGCGCCAGGCCGGCAGCCAGTGCCAGCAGGGTCTTGCCGGTGCCGGCGGTGCCGAGCAGGGTGACGAAGTCGATGTCCGGATCCATCAGCGCGTTGAGCGCGAAATTCTGCTCGCGGTTGCGCGCGCTGATGCCCCAGACCGCATGGCTGCCGTGGCGGAAATCATCCACCAGTGCCAGGTTGACCGTGTCGCCGGTGACCTTGCTGACGCGCAGCTCCACCTCGTCGTCGCCGGGCAGGTACACGTACTGGTTGGGATACCAGTCTTCGTCTTCGTGCGCTTCCACTTCGTAGTGCGAACGGCCCTTGTCGCTCCAGCTGCGCAGGTCGGTGGCGTGGCGCTTCCAGAAGTCTTCCGGCAGCTCGGTGGCGCCGGTATACAGCAGGCTGAAATCATCCAGCGCGCGGTCGTTCTCATAGTCTTCGGACACGATCCCGGCGATGGCGGCCTTGATCCGCAGGTTGATGTCCTTGGACACGAACACCACCGGCACGTCCGGTGATTCCTCCTGCAGCGCCAGGATCGCGCCGAGGATGGCGTTGTCCGGGATGACCTTGCCGAAGCTCTTGCCGGCGTCGAAGTGGCTGGTCTGGAAGCGCAGTTTGCCGGCGCTGTGGACGCCGCGCAGCTGCAGGCCGTTCGGTCGCTGCAGCGGGATGCCTTCGGCCAGGTTGTCCAGCCCGGACGCCTGTACCAGTTCATTGAGGAAACGGCTTACCTGCCGGGCGTTGCGGCTCGCTTCGGAGGTGCCCTTCTTGCCATTGTCCAGCTCTTCGATCACCTGCATCGGCAGGTAGACATCGTGCTCCTCGAATTTGAACAGCGCGGTGGGATCGTGCATCAGCACATTGGTATCCAGCACGTAGATGCGCTTGCCTCGGGTCATCATCGGTTCCTGGTGGACGGGCAGGGGAAAACCACCCCGGCCTGCACGCGGGCAGGGAGGTGGCAGACGAAGTAGGCGATGGGAGTCACTGTGCTTGGGCGGCCTTCAGTGCGTCGAGCACCGCATCGGCATGGCCGGCAACCTTCAACTTGCGCCAGGACTGCACGATGCGGCTTTGCGGGGAAACCAGGAAGGTGCTGCGTTCGATGCCGCGCACCTGCTTGCCGTACATGTTCTTCAGCTTGATCACATCGAAGGCGCTGCAGAGCGCCTCGTCGCTGTCACTGACCAGCGGGAAGCCGAATCCCTGCTTGGCGCAGAAGTTGTCATGCGATTTCACCGAGTCGCGCGAGACGCCGAGCACCACCGCACCGGCCTGCTCGAACTGCGGCAGCAGGGCATTGAAATCGAGGCCTTCGGTGGTGCAGCCCGGGGTGCTGTCCTTGGGGTAGAAGTACAACACCAGCCACTGGCCGGCGAAGTCGCCGAGGGAGGCGTGGGCGCCGCCGGACAATGCCAGCGGAAGGGACAGGGTAGTGCGGTCCAGGGTGTCGCCGTTGTTCATGTGTTCCTTGCAGAGCCTGGGGTGGAGCCTTCATCGAGCACGCTCGACGCTACTACATTTGCATGAAACATCGCACACCCGTGACGGGTGTGCGAAAAATCGTCAGAACTTCATCGGGTCCATGATCGCGTCCAGGTTCAGGTGGTCGCAGAACTCGAGGAAATCATCGCGCAGCGCGGCGATGTGCATGTTCGCCGGTACGCCGATGGTGACCTGCGCGCTGAACATTTCCGCGCCGGTCTGCATGGCGCGGTAGCGCGTGCTCTGCAGGCTTTCGATGGTGATGCCCTGGCGGTCGAAGAAATCGGCCAGCTGGAACAGGATGCCCGGCTTGTCGGCGGCGATCACTTCCACGATGTAGGGCAGCAGGTTGGACTGCGCCTGCTTGGCTTCAGTGCGGTACCAGACCAGCTTGAGGCCTTCCTCGCGCTCCAGCCGGGTCAGCATGGCCTCCAGTTTGGCCACCGAGTCCCAGGAGCCGGTAGCCAGCGCGGTGACCGACACATCGCGGCCCACGGTGGACAGGCGTGCGTCCACCAGGTTGCAGCCGCTGTCGGCGATGCGGCGGGTGACAGGCAGCAGGGGGGACTCCGGATGCGTCGTGTAGGCGTTGATCAGGAGATGGTTTTCGCTGGGCGAAGGGCGCGGGGTGGTGTCGGTCAAGGCGATTCCGGGTAATGCGTGCGTGAGTCTGAATGCCCCCAACGGGCGGGGATTCACCGGCGTCCAGCATACTTGCCCGCGCTTTCGCGCCGCAAGTAACATGCATGACGGCCGGGACTCCCTGCCGTCCCGTTTCTCCCCCCTACAGCCACGAGCAGCACGCCTTGTCCCTTTCCGGCCTCATCACCGCGCTGGCGACCCCCTTCCGGGCCGACGGCTCCCTCGACACCGATGGTTGGCAGCGCCTGCTGCACCTGCAGCTGGAAGGAGGGGTGCGCGGCGTGGTCGTGGCCGGCTCCACCGGCGAAGCGGCCACCCTGTCCGACGCGGAATACGACCAGCTGCTGGCCAGCGCGGTCGAACGCATTGCCGGCCGCGTGCCGGTGCTGGCCGGTACCGGCCTGTCCGGCACCGCCAAGACCATCGAACAGACCCGTCGCGCCGCCGCCGCCGGGGCGACCCACGCGCTGGTGGTGACCCCCCCCTACGTGCGTCCGACCCAGGCGGGGCTGATCGCCCACTACCGCGCCGTGGCCGACCACGGCGGCCTGCCGGTGGTGCTGTACAACGTGCCCGGCCGCACCGGCTGCGACATGCTGCCGGAAACGGTGGCCGAGCTGGCCGCTCACCCGAACATCGTCGGCATCAAGGAAGCAGTGGGTGACAACGGCCGGGTGAAGGCGCTGCTGGCGCTGCGCGGCGACGACTTCGCCATCCTCAGCGGCGATGACGGCACCGCCGCGCGCTCGATCCAGGCCGGCATGGATGGCCTGATATCGGTGGGCTCCAACGCGCTGCCCGGTGCCTACCGCCGGATGTGCGAGCTTGCCGCCGCCCATGATCACCATGCGACCGAAAGCTGGGACGCGCGCCTGCAGCCGTTCCATGACTTCTGTGGTGTCGAACCGAATCCGATCCCGGTCAAGGCGTTGTTGCGCCGGATCGGCATCGGCCATGACCTGCGCCTGCCGTTGCTGCCGCTGTCGGCAGCACACCAGCCCGCGGCCGAACATCTGGCCGGCGACATCGCCGCGCTCGAAGCCCTTTCCAGCCACTGACCCCCTCGTGGCGTTCCAGGAGATTCCCATGCGTCAATCCGTTTCCACCTTCCGCGTGCTGTCCATCGCGATCCTTGCCCTGGGCACCGTCGTGGCCACCACCGGCTGCTTCAAGAAGGGTGCGCGCGGCGATTACGCGCTGGCCCCGGACGTGCGCCCGCTGGAAGTCCCGCCGGACCTGACCGCACCGGCCGGTGCCGGCAAGGCGTCCACCACCGGTGAAACCGGTTCGGTGCTGGCCTCGCAGGCTTCGCGTCCGGCCCCGGCTGCTGCCCCGGGCCAGGCCCCGGCCGCACCGGCCAACAACGCGTCCGGCTTCAACGTCACCGCGGGCAAGGACCAGGCATTCACCGCCGTCGGCACCGCCCTGGAAGCCATCGACGGGCTGACCATCGCCACCCGTGCCCAGCTGCTGGGTTCCTACGACGTGGCCTTCGAAGGCAGCAACTTCCTGGTCCGCGTGGTCGCGGTGAACGGCGGCTCCTACGTTTCGGCGGTGGATCCGCGCGGCCTGCCGGCCACCGCCGATGCGCCGGTCAAGCTGATCGCTGCGCTGAAGGCCAAGCTGGCGCCGTAACGGGCCATGCCCGGTTGCGCCGAGCGGTGCTCGGCGTCACCTGCAGCACCAACGAAAAAGGGCGCCCGAGGGCGCCCTTTTTCGTTGCGGTGCGCGCGGTTCAGCGCTCCAGCAGCGGCAGCTTGTCCGGCTTGCCATCCCAGTCGCCGGCGTCGGCGGGCGGGTCCTTGCGCACGGTCAGCACCGGCCATTCCTTCGCCAGTTCCGCGTTCAGGGCGACGAATGCTTCCTGGCCGGCCGGGACGTCGTCTTCGGGGAAGATCGCGTTGACCGGGCATTCGGGCTCGCACAGGGTGCAGTCGATGCACTCATCCGGGTCGATCACCAGGAAGTTGGGACCTTCGTGGAAGCAATCCACGGGGCACACTTCCACGCAATCGGTGTGCTTGCACTTGATGCAGTTTTCAGTGACGACAAAGGGCATGGGGGGAGGCAGATCCGTCTTTCAAGCCGCTAATTCTAGAACAGGTTGGGGTGGGGGTGGTCGAACGGGTGCAACCCCTTTGCGGCTGGGCGGTTGTGTCGCGTCGGTGTGTGGGCCGGGCGGTGGGGCTGGGCGGGGGGACGGCAGAAGCCGGGGGCAGGCAGGGGTCAGAGTCCTTTCGCGCAGCGAAAGGACTCTGACCCCGTCCGCAACCCCGTGCGCGCGTCCACATGGGAAACGGCCGCGCCGTGGGAATTGATGCACTGCACATTGCCATGCAGGAACGGCCCGGCAACACTCGATGTCCATCGGTGGACATCGCGACGTGGGAGTGGCGGGTGCGGCAGGAAAACAGCGGGGAAGGGGCGGTCTACCTGGGCATCGATGCCGGGACGCAGAGCCTGAAGGTGCTGGCTTACGATCCGGCAGCGCGCGAGGTGGTGGGGCAGCAGTCACGTTCGCTGGCGCTGGACAGCGCCGACGATGGCAGCCGCGAACAGGACGCTGCCTGTTGGATCCGGGCCCTGCAGGACTGCGTGCTGGCGCTGCCGGAGGCGGTGCGTGCGCGGGTCGGGGGGCTGGCGGTGTCGGGCCAGCAGCATGGCTTGGTGGCGCTGGCGGCCGATGATTCGGTGCTGGCACCGGTCAAGCTGTGGTGCGATACCAGCAGCACCGCCCAGTGCGATGCGATCACCGCCGCCGTCGGTGGTGAAAGCGCCTGTATCGCGGCAGCCGGCAATCCGTTGCGGGTGGGCTATACCGCGTCCAAGCTGCCGTGGACGAAGCAGCATCGGCCACAGGCCTACGCGTCGCTGGACGGCATCGCACTGCCGCATGACTACCTCAACCTGTGGCTGACCGGCGCGCGCTTCATGGAGTGTGGCGATGCCTCCGGCACGGGCTGGCTGGATGTCCGTGCGCGGCAGTGGTCGCCGCAGATGCTGGCCGCGACCGATCCGGATCGCGATCTGGCCGGCCTGCTGCCGCCGCTGGTGGCGCCCGACACCACCTTCGCCCTGTTGCCTGCGGTGGCCGCTGCGCTCGGCTTGCCGGCTGGGATACGCGTGGCGGTCGGCGGCGGTGACAACATGATGGCCGCCATCGGCACCGGTGCGGTGCGCGAAGGACGCCTGAGCATGAGCCTGGGCACGTCGGGCACGCTGTTTGCCTGGAGTGCCCGGCCGAAGATCGATCCGCAGGGGCGCTGGGCCGCGTTCTGTGCCTCCGACGGAGGCTGGCTGCCGTTGATCTGCACGATGAACTGCACGGTCGCCACCAACCAGGTCGCCGCGCTGCTCGGTATCCAGCACGACCAGACCGAGGCGCTGCTGCAGGCCAGCCTCCCCGGCGCGGCAGGGCTTGTGCTGCTGCCGTTCTTCAACGGTGAACGCAGTCCGGACCTGCCGCTGGCCAAGGGCGCCCTGCACGGCATGGACCTGCACAACCTGTCCCCGGCGAATCTGTATCGCGCGGCCATGGAAGGCGCCAGTTACAGCCTGAAACTGGGCTATGACGCGTTGCACGAGGCGGGCCTGCAGGGCGCGCGGGTGGTGCTCACCGGCGGTGGTGCCAACAGCGCCGCCTGGCGCCAGCTGATCGCCGATCTGTTCCAGTTGCCGGTCGAAGTGCCCGTGCAAGCCGAAGGCGCGGCCTTCGGCGCGGCGCTGCAGGCGGCGTGGGCATGTGCCGGCGCCAGCATGCCGCTGGCTGACCTGGTCGATGCGCACGTGGTGTTCGACCCGGCCCTGTCAGCGCAGCCCGATCCCGTCCGCGGTGCTTCGTATGCACGCGGCTACCAGCGTTTCGTCCATTACCTGCAGGCCTCGCTGCCGTTGTACAGCCAGCGCCTGCCCTGATTTCCCCCAGAGGATGTTGCCCATGAGTTCTTCGTTCTACGTTGGCCAGCGCGAGTTCTTCCCCGGTGTCGGTCGCATTCCCTTCGAAGGCCGCGATTCGGACAATCCGCTGGCCTACAAGGTCTACGACGCCGACAAACAGGTCGGCGGGCGCAGCATGGCCGAGCACCTGCGATTCGCCGTGGCGTACTGGCACAGCTTCTGTGGGGCAGGGCACGACCCGTTCGGCCCCGGTACGCGCGTTTATCCGTGGGACCAGGGCGCCACGCCGCTGGCGCGTGCCGAGGCCAAGGCCGATGCCGCTTTCGAGTTCGTCACCAAGCTGGGCGTGCCGTACTACTGCTTCCATGACGTCGACCTGGCGCCGGATGCCGATGACATCGGCGAGTACCGCGACAACCTGGGGCACATGGTGGAAATCGCCGGCGAGCGCCAGCGGCAGACCGGGGTCAAGCTGTTGTGGGGTACGGCCAACCTGTTCTCGCACCCACGCTACATGAACGGTGCAGCGACCAATCCGGATTTCGCCGTGGTCGCGCGCGCTGCGGTGCAGGTCAGGGCGGCGCTGGATGCCACGGTGGCGCTGGGCGGCAGCAACTATGTGTTCTGGGGTGGCCGCGAAGGCTACGCCTGCCTGCTCAACACCGACATGAAGCGCGAGCAGGCGCATCTTGCGCGGTTCCTCGCGGCGGCGCGCGATTACGGGCGCAGCATCGGCTTCACCGGGACCTTCCTGATCGAACCCAAGCCGATGGAGCCGATGCACCACCAGTACGATTTCGACAGTGCCACGGTGGTCGGTTTCCTGCGCGCGCATGGGCTGGACCGCGACTTCAAACTCAACATCGAAGCCAACCACGCCACCTTGTCCGGGCATACCTTCGCCCACGACCTGCAGGTGGCCTCCGATGCCGGCCTGCTGGGCAGCATCGATGCCAACCGCGGCAACCCGCAGAACGGCTGGGATACCGACCAGTTCCCGACCGACCTGTATGACGCGGTAGGCGCGATGCTGGTGGTGCTGCGGCAGGGCGGTTTTGGCGATGGCGGGCTCAACTTCGATGCCAAGGTGCGTCGGGAATCCAGCGACCCGCAGGACCTGTTCATCGCCCACATCGGCGGCATGGATACCTTTGCCCGCGGCCTGGAAGTCGCCCATGCACTGGTCACCGCTTCGCCGCTGGAACAGTGGCGCAGCGAACGCTACGCCAGCTTCGACAATGGCGCGGGCGCTGCGTTCGCCAATGGCCAGTTGACCCTGCAGGACCTGTGCGCGCACGCCCAGCAGGCCGGCGAGCCGCGGCAGCGTAGCGGCCGGCAGGAAGCGTATGAGAACCTGCTCAACCAGTACCTGCTGCGCTGAGCGGCAGGCGTCCATCGCAACCGGGTAAACCCATGTCCAAAGCGCTATCCGCTTCTTCCGGCACGCAGGGCGAGAACACCGCCTTCATCGTGCTGATCAGCTGCGTGGCCACCATTGGTGGCTTCCTGTTCGGCTTCGACAGCGGGGTCATCAACGGTACCGTCGACGGCCTTCGAAACGCGTTCAATTCCAGCGAAGCCGCGCTCGGCTTCGAAGTGGCTTCGATGCTGCTCGGTTGTGCCATCGGCGCGTTCCTGGCCGGGCGGCTGGGTGACCTGCTGGGACGGCGCAGCGTGCTGATCATCTCGGCGGTGCTGTTCCTGCTGTCGGCGTTGGGGGCCGGCGCGGCGCACGCGTCGTGGCTGTTCGTCGCCGCGCGCGTGATCGGCGGTTTCGCGGTCGGCGCGGCCAGCGTGATGGCCCCGGCGTACATCGCCGAAGTCGCCTCGGCGCGCTATCGCGGCAAGCTCGCCACGGTGCAGCAGATCGCCATCATCAGCGGCCTGTTCGCGGCCTTCCTGAGCAACTACCTGCTGGCACGCGCGGCGGGTGCGTCCACCGAAGTGCTGTGGCTGGGGCAGGAAGCATGGCGCTGGATGTTCTGGATGCAGGCCATTCCTTCGCTGCTGTTCCTGGCGCTGCTGCTGGTGATCCCGGAAAGCCCGCGCTTCCTGGTGGTCAAGGGGCGCAGGGCGGAAGCATCGGCGGTGCTGACCCGCCTGTACGGCGCGGTGGAGGCCCAGGCCAAGCTCGGCGAGATCGAGCACAGCCTGGCCCAGCACCAGCACCGGCCGTCCTTCGCCGATCTGAAGGACAAGGCGAGCGGCAAGCTGCGCGGCATCGTCTGGGTGGGCATCGGGCTGGCCGTGCTGCAGCAGCTGGTCGGCATCAACGTGGTGTTCTACTACGGCGCAGTGCTGTGGCAGGCGGTGGGCTTCTCCGAAAACGATGCGCTGCTGATCAACGTGCTGTCCGGTGCACTCAGCATCGGAGCGTGCCTGGTGACGGTGGTGCTGATCGACCGCATCGGTCGCAAGCCGCTGCTGTGGGTGGGTTCGGTGGGCATGGCGATCGCGCTGGCCCTGATGGTGGTGGCGTTCTCCAGCGGCAGCCTGGTCGATGGCCGCTTGCAGCTGTCCGATGGCATGGGCCGGCTGGCGCTGGTGGCGGCCAATGTCTACGTGGTGTTCTTCAACATGTCCTGGGGCCCGGTGATGTGGGTGATGCTGGGCGAAATGTTCCCCAACCAGATCCGCGGTTCGGCGCTGGCCGTGGCGGGTGCGGCGCAGTGGACTTCGAACTTCGCCATCACGGTGACCTTCCCGATCCTGCTGGCCGGGATCGGCCTGGCCGGTGCCTACAGCATCTATGCGGTAGCCGCGTTCCTGTCGATCTTCTTCGTGATCCGCTACGTGCGCGAGACCAAGGGAAAGGAGCTGGAACAGATGGAAGGCTGACTTCCACGCAGGGCCCGGCGCCACCGCGCCGGGCCTTCAACGACACGCCAACAGGCACAAAAAAACCCGCTCATGGCGGGCTTTTTGCTTCCTGCTGCAGTGACTGGTGCTCCCTAGGGGACTCGAACCCCTGTTTTAGCCTTGAGAGGGCCACGTCCTAACCTCTAGACGAAGGGAGCGTTTGAAGTGTCACTGCCGGGGCAGGCGCGCTAGTATATGCATCTCGATGCCATTGGGCAATCCCGAAACTTCAACCGGAAGCGCCAACATCATTCCCTCCGTGACAACTCCGATCAGCCTGCGCGTCATCCCGCGCGACCAGCACACCATCTCGCGCAAGGACATCAGCCCCAACGCCGTGCGCGTGCTGTACCGCCTGCGGGATGCCGGCTTCGGCGCCTACCTGGTGGGTGGCGCCGTGCGCGACCTGCTGGTCAATGGCCACCCCAAGGACTTCGACGTGGCCACCGATGCCACGCCCGAACAGGTCAAGCAGCTGTTCCGCAACTGCCGCCTGATCGGTCGCCGCTTCCGCCTGGCCCACGTGGTGTTCGGCCGCGAGATCATCGAAGTGGCCACCTTCCGCGCCAACATCGATGACGGCAGCGGCGACCGCGAGATGGAAAACGGCATGCTGGTACGCGACAACGTGTACGGCTCCATCGAAGACGATGCCATCCGCCGTGACTTCACCTGCAACGCGCTGTACTACGCCATCGAGGATTTCTCGGTGCGTGATTACACCGGCGGTTTCGAAGACGTGCAGGCCCGCCTGATGAAGCTCATCGGCGATCCGGAACAGCGTTACCGCGAAGATCCCGTGCGCATGCTGCGTGCCGTGCGCCTGGCCGGCAAGCTCGGTTTCCAGATCGAGGAAAAGACCGCCGCGCCGATCCCGCAGCTCGCCAACCTGCTCAACGAAGCGGCCCCGGCGCGCCTGTTCGAGGAAGTGCTGAAGCTGTTCCTGGGCGGGCATGGCGTGGCCAGCTTCGAGGGCCTGGAACGTTACGGCCTGTTCGATGTGATGTTCCCGGAAAGTGGCAAGGCGCTGCGTTCCAACCGCAGCGGTGCGCTGCGCCGCATGCTGATCGAAGGCCTCGCCAATACCGACCAGCGCGTGGCCAACGACGAGCCGGTGTCGCCGTCGTTCCTGTTCGCGCTGCTGCTGTGGCCGGCGTTCTGCCGCACCCAGGCCACGCTGCTCAAGCAGGGTGTCGCCGAAGAAGAAGCGCAGCGTCGCGCCGCCGACCGGGTGACCCTGCACCAGCTGACCACCATCGCGCTGCCGCGCCGCTTCTCGCTGCCGATGCAGGAGATCTGGCTGCTGCAGGCCCGCTTCGGCTCACGCCAGCGCAAGCGCGTGTTCCGCACGTTGACCCACCCGCGTTTCCGCGCGGCGTTCGACTTCCTGATCCTGCGCCAGGTGGCCTCCAGCGAACATGCCAGCGACGTGGCGTTCTGGCGCGAAGCGCAGCAGCAGTCCGGCCGTGAGCTGGAAAGCGCGCTGGATGACCTGCACACGCAGGATGCCGACGATGCGGGTGACGAGCCGCGCAAGCGCCGCCGCCGCCGTCGTCGCCCGGGTGCTCCCGGCGCACCGGCTGCCGAGTAAGCGGCGTGGTCAGGGCATGGATCGGCCTGGGCGCCAACCTCGGTGACGCTGCCAGTACGGTCAGTGCGGCGATCGAGGCGCTGGACGGCTTGGCCGATACTGAACTGACCCGCGCCTCGCTGCTGTACGCCAGCCCGGCCTGGGGCAACGAGGACCAGCCACCGTTCGTCAATGCGGTGGCCTGCGTCCAGACCGACCTGCCGCCGCTGGCCTTGCTCGATGCCCTGCTGGCGCTGGAAACCGGCTTCGGTCGGGTGCGTGATCCGGCCGTGCACTGGGGCCCGCGCCTGCTCGACCTGGACCTGCTGCTGTACGGCGACCAGGTGATCGACCTGCCGCGCCTGCAGGTCCCGCATCCGTACCTGCACCAGCGCGCCTTCGTGCTGGTGCCACTGGCCGAAGTGGAGCCGGACCTGCTGATTCCCGGGCACGGCCGCGTGCGGGATGCAGTGATGCAGGTGCCGACCAGCGGGATCGCGCCGATAAGGGGATAATGGGGCGGTTATCACCCCCGGTTATTTCCTGATGAGCACCCACGCAGACAGCAAACCCTGGACCGTCCCGGCGCTGGCCGAGGCCAAGCGCAATGGCCAGAAGCTGGTCATGTTGACCGCCTACGACGCCGGTTTCGCCCGGACCTTCGACGCCAACGGGGTCGACCTGATCCTGATCGGCGACTCGCTGGGCATGGTGGTGCAGGGGCACGATTCGACCCTGCCGGTGACCGTGGCCGACATGGTCTACCACACCGGCGTGGTGGCCCGCGTGCTGCAGCGCGCGCTGCTGATCGCCGACCTGCCTTTCGGCGCCGACGCCACCCCGGAACGTGCCTTCGATGCGTCGCTGCAGTTGCTGCAGGCGGGCGCGGAGATGGTCAAGATCGAAGGCGCCGGCTTCAAGCTGGACATCATCCGCCACCTGGTGGAGCGCGAAATCCCGGTGTGCTCGCACCTGGGGCTGACCCCGCAGTCGGTGCTGCGCCTGGGTGGCTATCGCGTGCAGGGTCGCGGCGATGCCGCCCGCCAGCTGGTCGAAGATGCCAAGGCCGTGGTCGCCGCCGGTGCCAGCATGATCGTGCTTGAATGCCTGCCCACGCCGGTGGCCGCCGAGGTCACCGCCGCCGTTGCGGTGCCGACCATCGGCATCGGCTCCGGTCCGCAATGCGACGGCCAGGTGCTGGTGATGCATGACATGCTGGGCCTGGACAGTGGTCATCGCCGGCCCAAGTTCGTCAAGGATTTCCTTGCCGAAGGCGGTTCGGTGGCCGGTGCCACCCGCGCTTACGCCGATGCCGTGCGCAACGGCACCTTCCCCGATGCCGAGCACGCCTACGCCTCATGATCCAGACCGTTACCGAACTTGCCCAGCTGCGCGCGATCGTCAGCGGCTGGAAGCGCGAAGGCCTGCGCGTGGCGCTGGTGCCGACCATGGGCAACCTGCACGCAGGCCACTATTCCCTGGTCGCGCTGGCGCGGCAGTACGCTGATCGCGTGGTCTCCAGCGTGTTCGTCAACCCGACCCAGTTCGGGCCGAACGAAGACTTCACCCGTTACCCGCGCACGCCCGAGGCCGATACCAGTGGCCTGGAAGCGGCTGGCTGCGACGTGCTGTGGCTGCCGACGGTGGAGTCGATGTACCCGTTCGGCGTGGAGCTGGCGGCCAACGTCAGCGTGCCGGGAATCAGCGGGCTGCTGGAAGGGGCGCATCGCCCCGGTCACTTCGACGGTGTCTGCACGGTGGTGACGCGCCTGTTCAACCAGGTGCAGCCCGACGTGGCGGCGTTCGGCAAGAAGGACTACCAGCAGCTGGCGGTGATCCGGCAGATGGTGGCCGACCTGGCGTTCCCGATCCAGATCGTCGGCGGCGACATCGTGCGCGAAGACGACGGCCTGGCCATGAGTTCGCGCAACCAGTACCTGGATGCGGTGCAGCGTCCGGCATCGACGACGATCCATCGGGTGCTGCAGGGCATGCGCGAAGGCTACATCACCGGGCTGTCGCGTGAGCGCATCGAGGCCGATGCGGCCGCTGCCCTGCAGGCCGCGGGATTCCAGGTGGACTACGCTGCGCTGCGTACCCCGGACCTGATCGAGCCGCCGCATGAAGGCGGGCCGCGCGTGGCGCTGATCGCCGCGCGGCTGGGCAGCACCCGGCTGATCGACAACCTCGAGTTCTGACGCGCCGGGTTGCGTGACAGCGCCCTGAAGGGGGGAGCGTCCTTTTCGCCAAGCGACAAGGACGCTCCCCCTTTTTTTTACAGCTGTTCCAGCGCGCGCCGGACCAGGCCCTCGCGGTACCAGGTCCTGTCAGGGTAGACCGGCTGCCCGCACGCGATCCGCGCCTGATGGATACGCACCGCGATCTCCATCGCCCTGTCTGATTGCCGATCGAGCGTGGACGGTGCGCGTGGCAGGCCGGCCTGCCCGCGGCTGGCCGCCGCAACGGGGGCCGCAGCGCAGGCGCAATAGCGGAAGCCGCTGGCCACCGACCCCGCTTTGTCCGCCTGTTCGGCTTCGGCCCACGCCGCCCGTGTCAGGCGCGCTTCCAGGTTGGCGATCCTGCGCAGCATCGGGTGGGCGTCGTAGATGCCGGTGGCGGGGAACAGCTCGCGGTACCCACCCGTGCGTACATCCGGCGCGGCAGCGCGGGGGGACGACGCAGGCATCGCCGCAGGAGCTGTTGCCTGCGCGGGTGCAGGTGCCGCTGTTGATGCCCGCGCCCGCGCGTCTGTGCTGCGCGCGCGGGGCAGGGCGGGGCGATCTTCCTGGTTGCGCACGGCTACCGAACGCGATCGCGGGCGTCGCGCTCTGGCAGGTGGCTCGCCGATCCAGGTAGGCCCGGAAAAGCGCTTGACCAGCTTGTCGAAATCAGAGGCACGGCTGAGGGTGGCGGCGGCGGTGGAAGGCATGTGGACTCCGGGTTGAGAAGGGTAGTCCAGCAGATGCAGGCACGGCGCGCTTGCAGGAATCGTGCGTTTCGCGCCGGGCGCCGCTGCGTCGCTGACGGGTTCAGGCGGCCGGACCTGAACCGCTGCCTGACCGGCGCCGGGTGGCCCTGTCGCCAACGTCCCAGGTGGTAGAATCCCGGCTTTCCTTTACCGCGTTGCCTGTGCCATGCACCTGTCCCTGCTGAAGACCAAGATCCACCGCGCCACCGTCACCCATTCGGAGCTGAACTACGAAGGGTCGATCGCGATCGACGACAACTTGCTGGCGGCCACGGGCATCCGTGAGTTCGAGCAGGTGCACATCTGGGACGTCACCAACGGCGCCCGGTTCAGCACCTATGCCATCCGTGCCGAAGCCGGCAGCGGCGTGGTCTCGCTCAACGGCGGCGCCGCCCGTCATGTGCAGGTCGGCGACATCATCATCATCGCCGCCTTCGCCACCATGAGCGAGCAGGAAGCAGACAGCTTCCGGCCGAAGCTGGTATACGTGGATGGCAACAACCAGATCTCCCATACCAACGACAGCATCCCGACCCAGGCCGCATGACAACGAACAACGGACTCGACACGCTTCACTCCCATGCCCAGCGCCTGCGTGGCGCGCGCATCCCCGACCTGCTCGCGGCCGAACCCGGCCGGGTAAAGGATCTGGCACTGCGGGTCGGTCCGTTGTACGTCAACTTCGCGCGGCAGAAATACGATGCCGCCGCCCTGCAGGCGTTGCTGTCGCTGGCCGCTGACCGTGACGTCGGCGGTGCCATCGCGCGCCTGTTCCGCGGCGAGCAGGTCAACCTGACCGAGGGCCGTGCCGCGCTGCATACCGCGCTGCGCGGTGATGTGGTCGATGCGCCGGTGGCTGCCGACGCCTTCGCTACCGCGCGCGAGGTCCGCCAGCGGATGGGCGAACAGGTGCGCGCGCTGGAAAACAGCGGCGTCACCGATGTGGTGAGCGTGGGCATCGGCGGTTCGGACCTCGGTCCGCGGCTGGTTGCCGACGCCCTGCGTCCGGTGGACGGCAGCCGCCTGCGCGTGCATTTCGTGTCCAACGTGGATGGCGCCGCCATGCAGCGCACGCTGGCCACGCTGGACCCGGCGCGTACCGCCGGGATCCTGATTTCCAAGACCTTCGGTACCCAGGAAACCCTGCTCAACGGGCAGATCCTGCACGACTGGCTGGGTAGCAGCGAACGCCTGTATGCGGTCAGCGCCAACCCGGAGCGCGCCGCCAAGGCCTTCGACATCGCCTCCAGCCGCGTGCTGCCGATGTGGGACTGGGTCGGCGGTCGCTACTCGCTGTGGTCGGCGGTCGGTTTCCCGATCGCACTGGCGATCGGATTCGAGCGCTTCGAAGCCCTGCTGGAAGGCGCCTCGCAGATGGACGCGCACGCACTGGATGCGCCGCTGGAGCGCAACCTGCCGGTGCTGCACGCGCTGACCGATATCTGGAACCGCAACGTGCTGGGCCATGCCACGCACGCGGTGATGACCTATGACCAGCGCCTGGCGCTGCTGCCGGCCTACCTGCAGCAGCTGGTGATGGAAAGCCTGGGCAAGCGCGTGCAGCGCGATGGCCAGCCGGTTTCCAGCGATACCGTGCCGGTGTGGTGGGGCGGGGCGGGCACCGATGTGCAGCACAGCTTCTTCCAGGCCCTGCACCAGGGCACCAGCGTGATCCCGGCCGATTTCATCGGCTGCGTGCGAAGTGACGATCCGTACACCGTCAACCACCAGGCGTTGCTGGCCAACCTGCTGGCGCAGACCGAAGCCCTGGCCAACGGCCAGTCCAGCGATGATCCGCACCGTGATTATCCGGGCGGCCGGCCGAGCACGTTGATCCTGCTCGATGCGCTGACCCCGCAGGCGCTGGGTGCCCTGATCGCGATGTACGAACACGCGGTGTACGTGCAGTCGGTGATCTGGAACATCAACGCCTTCGACCAGTTCGGCGTGGAGCTGGGCAAGCAGCTTGCCGGGCAGCTGCTGCCGGCGCTGCAGGGCGAGGCGGTGGACATCACCGATCCACTGACCCTGGAAGTGCTCGGCCTGCTGAAGTAACGCGTAGCGACGCTGTACCTGGTAGTGACGGCCGCTGGCCGTCAGCTCCTGCCCCGGCAGGTGACGACCGTTGGTCGTCACTCCGTCGCCCCGGCCGCCTCGCTCGCCGAGCATGGCTCGGCGCTACCCTGCGTGCGCACGGCCGCTGTACCCGGTAGTGACGGCCGCTGGCCGTCAGCTCCTGCCGGGGCACGCCGCCCACCTGGCGTCGCCAGGCGCCAGCATCGTTCAGCGCGAAGGTTCCGGGCTCGGCCGTTTGGCCAGCTTGCGCTGCAGCGAGCGCCGGTGCATGCCCAGCAGCCGCGCGGCGGCCGACACGTTGCCACCGGTTTCATGCATCGCCTGCTGGATGTGCTCCCACTGCAGCCGGCTGATCGGCGTCATCGCATCGGGCAGCTCCAGCTCGCCGTCGTCGTCGGGACCGTCATCCTCTTCCCCCAAGGCGCGCAGGATCATCGGCACCGTGGCCGGCTTGGGCAGGTAATCATCCGCGCCCAGCTTGATCGCCTCCACCGCGGTGGCGATGCTGGCATAGCCGGTTACCAGCAGGATGCGCATGTCCGCGCGCAGCGCGCGCAGCGGCTGGATCAGCGCCAGTCCGGACTCACTGCCGAGCTTCAGGTCGATCAGGGCGAACGCTGGCGGCTGCTGCCGTGCCAGCAGCAGCGCGCTGGCCGAGTCCTGCGCCGTGCGCGTTTCCAGCCCCTTGCGCGCCAGGCTGCGCTGCAGGGTGCGCAGGTACAGCTCGTCATCATCGACCAGCAGGCCATCACCGTGCAGCGAGGCCGGGGTGGGGAAGGGCGTATTCATGGGGTTTCCTCGCGGGGGACCAGGGGGATGCGGAAGCCGACGCGGCTGCCGGCGCCCTGCGCCGGACGCATCCACATTTCACCGTGCAGTCGTTCAATGGTGGCGTGGGACAGGGCCAGTCCAACACCCATGCCTTCGCTCTTGCTGGAGCTGAACAAGGTGCCGGGCAGCACTGCCTTGCGCGTATCGAAGCCGGGACCGAAGTCGCGCACCTCGCCGACCAGATCGTCGCCCTCGATGCGCAGCGACAGCTCCACTTCCGCACGCCCGACCTGCTCGCCGGCTTCGGCGGCATTGTTCAACAGCACCATCAGCAGGTGGCCGACGCCGGCATCCAGCGGCCGGGTCAGCGGCGCATCCGGATTGCGGCTCAGGGTGATGGTCGGGCGCACCAGTCGCCATTGTTCCAGCACCTGCAGGGCGGTGGACGGTCCGCGGCCAGGGGCATCCGGGGAGGCCGGGGCGGCCAGCGCCAGCACCCGTTCACGGCACTGCACCAGCAGCTCGCGCAGGGTTTCCACATCCTCGCGCACGTCGGTGCTCTGGTTCTGTTCGGCGATGTCGTCGGCCAGCAGGGTCATCGTCGCCAGGGGCGTATTGAGTTCGTGCGCGACCGACGCCGCATGGGTAGCCAGCGCGACGATGCCTTCGTTGCGCGCGAAGCGCTCGCGCAGCAGCGACAGTTCGTGTTCGCGCTGGCGCAGGGCGATCGCCAGCCGGGTGGAAAAGGCCAGCACCACCGTCACCGAGATCAGGAAATTCGCCACCACGCCCCACTGCTGCAGGACATCCGGAGCGAAGTAGCCGCCCGCCGGCAGCGGCAGGCCGAACGCTGCACTGACGCAGTAGCCGATCAGGCAGGCAGCAGCCACCGCCAGCGTCCAGCGCGCCGGCAGGGCGAGCGCAGCCAGCGCGATCAGGATCAGGAACAGCGAGCCGAACGGATTGGTGATGCCGCCGCTCCAGCCGACCATCCAGGTCAGCACGGTCACATCCACCAGGATGTGCCCGAACGCAGTCACCGGGGCGGTATCGGTGCCGTGTACGCGCAGCTGGGCGTAGGTGTTGAACAGCGCCAGCACGGCCACGCCGGCCCACAGTGGAACCTGCGGCAGCGGCAGGCCAAGCACCCAGGTGGCGACCAGGATCGTGGCCGCCTGGCCGGCGGTGGCCAGCCAGCGCAGGCTGCACAGGGTCTGCAGGAAGGGGGCGTCAGGGGAAGTCATGGCTGCCATCGTATGCGTTGCCTGCGTGCACCGCCTGCGACAATCGGCCGCAGATGCCACCGCGGCTGAATGGGAGTCACCCGACGGTCCTGCAGCAGCGCTAGAATATTGCGATGCATGACGCCGTCTCCCGACCGACCCCGCCCGCCGAGCCCACTTTCTGGCCGCGCCGACTGACCCAGCCTGTCCGCATCGGCGGCGTGGTGGTGGGCGGTGGCAAGCCGGTGGTGGTGCAGTCGATGACCAACACCGATACCGCCGACGTGGCCTCCAGCGTAAAGCAGGTGGCCGAGCTGTGGCGCGCCGGTTCGGAAATGGTGCGGCTGACCGTCAACAACCCCGAGTCCGCCGCGGCCATTCCGCGCATCGTCGACAAGCTGGCGATGATGGGCATCGAGGTGCCGCTGATCGGTGACTTCCATTACAACGGCCACCAGTTGCTGAGCGCCGAGCCGGCCTGTGCCGAAGCGCTGGCCAAGTACCGGATCAATCCGGGCAACGTCGGCTTCGGCAAGAAGAAGGACCTGCAGTTCGCGCAGCTGATCGAGTTCGCGATCCGCTACGACAAGCCGGTGCGCATCGGGGCCAACTGGGGCTCGCTGGACCAGTCGCTGGCGGCCAGGCTGATGGACGAGAACACCCAGCGCGAGCAGCCCTGGGATGCCGGCCGCGTCCTGCGCGAGGCACTGATCCGCTCGGCGCTGGATTCTGCCGAAACCGCGGTCGAACTGGGCCTGCCACGCGACCGCATCGTGCTGTCGGCGAAAGTCAGTGGCGTGCAGGAGCTGATCGCGGTGTACCGCGACCTTGCCCAGCGCTCGGATTTCGCCCTGCACCTGGGCCTGACCGAAGCCGGCATCGGCAGCAAGGGCATCGTGGCTTCGGCAGCGGCGCTGGCGGTGCTGATGCAGGAAGGCATCGGTGACACCATCCGGATTTCGCTGACGCCCGAACCGGGCCAGTCGCGGACCCAGGAAGTGATCGTCGCCCAGGAGCTGCTGCAGACCACCGGTCAACGTGCCTTCACCCCGCTGGTCACGGCCTGCCCGGGCTGCGGCCGCACCACGTCCGAGTTCTTCCAGGAGCTGGCCAAGGTGGTGCAGAACCACGTGCGTGAACGCATGCCGCTGTGGAAGATCGAGCATCCGGGGGCGGAGAACATGACGCTGGCCGTGATGGGCTGCATCGTCAACGGGCCGGGCGAATCGCGCCACGCCAACATCGGCATTTCCCTGCCGGGTACCGGTGAAGCACCGGCCGCGCCGGTGTTCGTCGATGGCGAGAAGAAGATCACCCTGCGCGGCGAGAACATCGCCCAGGATTTCGTCAAGCTGATCGACGACTACGTCGAACAGAACTATGTCCGAAACGCCGGATAAGCCCGGGATGCTGGCCGGTCCCGGGGAAGAGGCGGCAGGCGTCCGCCATTGGATGTCGCGCAACGCGTGGCGCTTCGTGCTGCTGTTTGCCGGCGTGCTGCTGCCGTTGGCGGTGTTCGTCGCGCTGGCCGATGAGGTGCATGAATTCGAGGCGTTCCACTTCGATGCACCGCTGCTGTGGCGGATGCACGGCTGGCATGGTCCGGTGCTGGACCAGGTCGTGGTGGTCATCACCCGGCTGGGTTACGAGTGGTTCCTGATCCCCGCCGACGTGGTGATCGTGGCGGCCCTGTTGTGGGCCAGGCGCTGGCGTGAGGCGAGCTTCGCGGCCATCGGCTTCGTCGGATCGGCGCTGCTGAACATGAGCAGCAAGCAGTTCTTCCAGCGTGACCGGCCCAGCCTGTGGGAGTCGATCGCGCCCGAAGCGACCTACAGCTTCCCCAGTGGCCATGCGATGGGGTCGATGACCTTCGCCTGCGTTGCCGTGCTGCTGGCCTGGAATACCCGATGGCGCTGGCCGGTGGCAGTGGCTGCCCCGGTGTTCGCCGTGCTGGTGAGCGTGTCCCGGGTCTACCTGGGGGTGCATTACCCGTCCGACATCCTGGCCGGCTGGTGCGCCGCGCTGGTCTGGGTGGTCGGCTGCTATCTGGTGATGTTCCGCCAGCACCGGCCATGGCGCCGGGGTGCAGATGTTCCGGTGGCGTGAATGAATCATAAAGATGGGGCCGTTAGTAGGCTATATTGATCGAGAACGTGGATTCATGGCGGACCTTCGAACGCCGGAGCTGGGCAGTGTGATTCCGGCCGCAATTCGGAACCTGCTGTCGGGTATTGCGCTTGTGGGACCTCTTCCCGCGTACCTACCGTGGAAGTCGGAAGCGGTAGTGAAAGGGGAAGATGCATGACGATTCGTGTCTATCTGGTGGATGACCACGCGCTGGTCCGCACCGGCATGAAGATGATCCTGTCCGGCGAAACCGATATGGAGGTCATCGGCGAGGCGGAGTGCGGCGAAGATGCGCTGCGCGAGATCCGGCAACTGAAGCCGGACGTGGTGCTGTGCGATCTCCACCTGCCGGGCGTCAGCGGGCTGGAAGTGACCGAACGGATCGTGCGCGGCCAGGAGGCCACGCGGGTCGTCATCGTGTCGGTGCTGGAAGACGGGCCGATGCCCAAGCGCCTGCTGGAAGCCGGTGCATCGGGCTACATCAGCAAAGGCTGCAACGCACAGGAACTGCTTCGCGCGGTCCGAGATGCGTCGCTGGGGCGGCGTTACTTGGGCAGCAACATCGCACAGAACCTTGCCCTGTCCACGGTGGAAGGCAGCGCCTCACCGTTCGACAGCCTGTCACCGCGCGAACTGGAAGTGGCCCTGCTGCTGACCCAGGGGCTGCGCCAGGAAGACATCGCGCGCCGGCTCAGCCTGAGCGCCAAGACCATCAACACGCACAAGGCGCGCTTGTTCGAAAAGATGGGAATCCACGACAACATCGCGCTGGCCCGCATGGCCAGCCAGTACGGCCTGGTGGACCCGGCACGACCGATGTAATCGGGGTGGGTGACGACCGTTGGTCGTGGTGGGTGACGAAGCATCGGTCGTGGTGGGTGACGACCACTGGTCGTCACGCTCTTCTCCCCGCCGAGCCAGGCCCGGCGCTACCCTTCGCCGGGCAATGACCCCGGCGCTACCGCATCAGCGGCCGCACCGGCGGCGGCATCGCGCACCTTGTCCCATGCGCCGTCGGCGATCCAGTTGCCCGGCACCAAATTTCCTGAGTGCGCGAAATCCAGCAGCGCTGCCCGGCGGTGGCCGGCAAGCTGGAGGCGTCTTACGTGTAGGTTGAAGAGCCCCATGAGGCTGGCATTCGGCGAGGCTGAGAAATTGGGCAACGCGCCCCAGTACTTCTTGAGTTTTCATAAGGCGGTCATGCCGTTGTGGCCGCGCAGCGAGGGCTGCTTGCGCTCTGGCGGGCCTTCATGAGTCATGCCACCGGTAGGTCGCCGGTAACTGATCATTTTGAGCTTGCGAGCGTTACGCGGGTCAGCCTGAACGTTTACCTGGATGCGCTGGTGGCGCGGGCGCTTGCTGCCTGCAGTTTCCCTGCCGACCCGGTGCGCATCGTGCGGACCGGGCGCCCGGAGTGGGGTGACCTGCAGTGCAACGCAGCCTTCCTGCTGGCCAAGCGCTTGAACCGTCGGCCGGCCGAGATCGCGGCCGAGTTGGCGGCGAAACTGGGTGAGAGCAGGGTATTCGAGAAAGTCGAAGTCGCAGGCGCCGGTTTCATAAACCTCACGCTGTCCGCCCGGTGGCTGTCGAACTGGGCGCAGGCGCAATTGGCCTCACCCGAATTGGGCGTCGTGCAGCGCGCACCGGCGCGGGTAATGCTGGATTACGGCGGACCCAATGTCGCCAAGCCGCTGCACGTAGGCCATCTGCGCTCGCTTGTGATTGGTGAAAGCCTGCGCCGTATCCTGCAAGCGGTGGGAGAGCAGACCTTGACAGACGCTCACCTCGGCGATTGGGGCCTGCAGATGGGAATGCTCATAGCTGAGATTCGCCGCGAGTACCCGCAGTTGTCGTGCTTCTCATCCGATCCCGCTGCAGCGGCAACGCCACTGGACGAGTGCGCGCTGGGATTTGGCATGGACATCCTTCAGAAGCTCTATCCGCGCGCCGCGGCAGCCTGCAAGGAGGACGCCGCGCGCATGAAGGAGGCGCGCGACCTGACCGCAGCACTGCAGGCGCATGAACCGGCCTTTATCGCGCTCTGGCGCGCGCTGCGAGCGATGTCGCTTAAGTCGCAGCAGTGCGACTTCGCCGCCTTGGATACGCACTTCGATCTATTGCTGGGCGAGAGCGATGTGCAATGCGAGATTGCGCCGATGCTTGACGATCTACGTCGACGGGGGCTTTGCGTGGAGAGTGATGGCGCGCTTGTTGTAGACGTCGCCGAAATCGGTGATAGACAACCAGTGCCGCCGCTCCTGTTGGCCAAGTCCGACGGGGCTGCGCTGTACGCAACTACCGATCTGGCTACGATCCTGACCCGCGTGCGCGAGCATGCGCCTGATCGCGTGATCTATGTCGTAGACCAACGGCAATCTCTGCATTTCGAGCAGGTGTTCCGCGCGGCCGTACTTGCAGGTTACTGCGAACGCCGTCAGTTGATCCACGCCGGCTTCGGCACGGTCAACGGCGTGGATGGGAAACCATTCAAGACCCGCCAGGGCGGGGTGGCGCGCTTGTCGGACCTCCTCGGCGATGCGATCGACAAGGCGCGCGAGCGGCTGAGCGAACTGTCGGATGACGGCCACGGGCGGATTCCCGCGCCGGAGCTCGAGCGACTGGCGCGGTCGATCGGCATCGCGGCGGTGAAGTTCGCTGACCTGTCCAGCTACCGCATGTCCGGTTACGTATTTGATCCAGAACGGATGGTCTCGTTCGAGGGAAGGACCGGCCCCTATGTGCAGTACGCCTGCGTGCGTATCCGATCGATGACGCGCCGCGCCGAGGCGCTGGGCCTGAAGGCGGGGACGGTGCGGGTCGGGGCGTCGACCGAACGCAATCTAGCGCTCGAATGCGCACGCTTTGCCGATGTCGTCGCCTCCGCCGCCGATTCGCTGGCGCCGAACGAGCTGGCCGAGTACGCGTTCCAGCTTGCCCAGACTTTCAATCGCTTCTATCTGGATTGCCCGGTACTGGCCGCGCAGGATCATGTCGAACAGTGCTCGCGATTGGCGTTGAGCAGCTTGACCGAACGGGTACTTGGCAAGTGCCTCTATTTGTTGGGTATCGAAGTTCCGGACCGCATGTGAGCGTCTGCCGGCAGCTTCGGGAGATGACGACGATTGGTCGTGGTGGGTGACGACCGTTGGTCGTCACGCTCTTCTCCCCGCGGAGCATGGCTCGGCGCTACCCTTCGCCGGGCAATGACCCCGGCGCTACCGCATCAGCGGCCGCGGATGCGCGCCACGATCTTCGCCGCACCGGCGGCGGCATCGCGCACCTTGTCCCATGCGCCGTCGGCGATCCAGTTGCCCGGCACCATCCACGAACCGCCGATGCAGACCACGTTCTTCTGCTCCAGGTACTCCGCCGCACTGTCTTCGGTGATGCCACCGGTCGGGCACAGCTTCAGGTCCGGCACCGGCCCGGCCAGGCCCTTGATCATCGCCAGTCCACCCACCGCCGTGGCCGGGAACAGCTTGCACACCCGGAAGCCGCGCGCGTACAGCGCCAGCAGTTCGGTCGGCGACGCCGCGCCAGGCACCACCGGCAGCGGCGCAGCGGCCAGTGCATCGGCCATGTGCGACGGCGTCCCCGGGGTAACAAGGAAATCCGCACCGGCATCGATCGACTGCTGCATCTGCTCCACCGTCAGCACCGTGCCGGCACCGACCACCACGCCGGGCAGCTCGCGCTTCAACATCGCCAGCGCGTCCATCGCCACCGGCGTACGCAGGGTCAGCTCGATGGCCGGCAGCCCGCCTTCCAGCAGCGCCGCACTGACCGCCCGCGCCTGATCCAGCGTATGCACCGTCACCACCGGCAGAATGCCGGCCGCCGTCAACAATTCCGCCGCCCGCACCTGATGCTGCTGAATGCTCATGCCCTGCTTTTCCTTTTTATTTTCCGTCTGCTGCGCACAACGCGCCAGGGATTTGTCCGGAGGCTGCGGGAGGCCTCGGCCGGGACCGCTCTCGCGCATGGATGCGCGAGTGCGAGCCTACATGGATGTACTTGCGGCGTGTCCTGGTCGAGGCCTCCCGCAGCCTCAGCCAGGAATGAGCACCGCACAATGCGCCTCAGGCGTCCTTCGCCTCATGCGGCGCATCCGCCGCCGCGGCATCATGCCCCAGCTCATACTCCGCATCGTAATCCCACGCACTGCCATCAGCCGCCGCCGGCCCGCACGAAATCGAGATCGCGCCCTGGTCGGCCGGCCCCACCACCAGGCGGTTGACCGCAAACAGATTGCGTCCCAGGTCATTGGCCGCCGGCGCGGTGTTCGGCGCATGCGTGCGTGCCGCCCATTCGGCCTCGTCGATCAGCACCTCCAGCGTGCCGGCCTCGCCATCCAGGCGGATGATGTCGCCCTCGCGCAGCTTGCCCAGCGGGCCGCCGCGCGCGGCTTCCGGCGTCATGTGGATCGCCGCGGGAATCTTGCCCGACGCGCCGGACAGGCGGCCATCGGTCACCAGCGCCACGCGCCGGCCCTGGTTCTGCAGCAGGCCCAGCAACGGCGCCAGCGAATGCAGTTCC
Source organism: Stenotrophomonas sp. SORGH_AS_0321 (assembly GCF_031453215.1). Taxonomy (NCBI): domain Bacteria; kingdom Pseudomonadati; phylum Pseudomonadota; class Gammaproteobacteria; order Lysobacterales; family Lysobacteraceae; genus Stenotrophomonas; species Stenotrophomonas sp. SORGH_AS_0321. Next base: position 2,567,702 of record NZ_JAVIZG010000001.1, on the reverse strand, counting down.
GGCATGCCGTTGGCACGCGGCCCCTGGTAGCGCACCACGGCCACGAAGTCCTGCGGCAACAGGCCGGCGGCATGCAGCTTGTTCAGCACCTGCGGCGCATCGACCACCACCGCCGGCGCCTCGATGCTGCGGTACTGCGGCTTGACCGCCGACAGCTTGATCAGCGAACGGCCCAGGTTGCCGCGCAGCAGGCGCAGGCCGCCCTGGCTTTCGAACGGATTGTCCACGCCGCGGGCGACGTCTTCATCGGCACTGCGGATGATGCCGTCCACCCAGGTGACCTGGCCGTCCTGCAGGCGCGGTTCGCGCGCGTAGTCGGCCATGCCGCCGCGCGCGACGGTGACGATGTCGCCGTGCATCAGGCCGGCGCGGATCAGCTCGCCGAACACGAAGGCCGGACCGCCTGCCGCGGCGAAGCGGTTCACGTCGGCCTCGCCGTTGGGGTACACGCGGGTCAGCAGCGGGATCAACTGGGACAGCTGGTCCATGTCGTCCCAGGTCACCACGATGCCGGCCGCACGGGCCACGGCGATCCAGTGGATGGTGTGGTTGGTCGAGCCGCCGGTGGCCATCAGCGCGACGATCGCGTTGACGATAGCGCGCTCGTCGATGATCCGCCCGATCGGACGGTAATCATCGCCCAGCGCGGTCATTTCCAGCGCACGCACGGTGGCTTCGCGGGTCAGCGCACCGCGCAGGGTCTGTTCCGGGTTGACGAACGAGGCGCCCGGCAGCTGCACCCCCATCGCTTCCAGCAGCACCTGGTTGGAGTTGGCCGTGCCGTAGAACGTGCAGGTACCGGCGCCGTGGTAGGACGCCGCTTCCGCTTCCAGCAGTTCCTCGCGGGTGGCTTCGCCGGCGGCATAGCGCTCGCGCACTTCGGCCTTCTGCTTGTTCGGAATGCCCGGTGTCATCGGGCCGGCCGGCACGAACACCGAGGGCAGGTGGCCGAAGGCCAGCGCACCGATCAGCAGGCCCGGCACGATCTTGTCGCACACGCCGAGGTAGATCGCCGCATCGAACATGTCGTGGCTGAGCCCGATGGCGGTGGACTGGGCAATCACATCGCGCGAGAACAGCGACAGTTCCATGCCACCGCGGCCCTGGGTCACGCCGTCGCACATCGCCGGCACGCCACCGGCCACCTGCGCGGTCGCGCCCCATTCACGGGCGATCTCACGGATCTGCTCGGGATAGGTCTCGAACGGCTGGTGCGCCGACAACATGTCGTTGTAGGAGGTGATGATGCCGAGGTTCGGCGTCACCCCGCCGCGCAGGCGTTTCTTGTCGGTGCCACCGCAGGCGGCGAAGCCGTGGGCAAGGTTGCCGCAGCTCAGGCGGCTGCGGAACGGGCCATCGCGCAGGGCGGCGTCGATGCCGGCCAGGTAAGCAGCGCGCGAAGCGGCGCTGCGGCGCACGATGCGCTCGGTGATGGCGTGCAGTTGCGGATGCAGACTCATTGGCTACCAGCGTGGAAGAGGTGGCGAGAGGGAACGTCGGATCAGTCGGCCCAGTGCACGCGCAGGCGCGGGCCGGGCTGGTCGATGGCGGCGAGGATCGGATACTGCTGGACATCGTTGCTGTCCAGCGCGTGCTGCAGGACTTCCAGTTTCTGCTTGCCGCGCAGCAGCAGCAGGCGCTGGCGGCAGGCGCGCAGGCCGTGCGGGGTCAGCGTGATGCGCAGCGGCCACTGGTTCGAACCGGGGCAACCGGTCGCATCCAGTGCGGCATAGGGCAGGGTGCTTTCCAGGGCGCGCTGCAGGTCGCGCGAACCCGGGAACAGCGAGCAGGTATGCCCGTCATTGCCCATGCCCAGCGCCACCACGCTCGGTGGCAGGCTGTACTGGGCCTGCAGGTTGGCGGTGTACACGCACTCCGGCAACGGCTTGCCGATGCGTACCAGTGGATCGAAATGCGCCCCTTCGGCGCGCTGCAGGAAGCTTTCGCGGACCAGGTGCGCGTTGCTGTCGCGATCCTGCGGCGACAGCCAGCGCTCATCGGCCAGGCTTACTTCCACCCGGTCCCAATGCACGTCCAGTTCGGCCAGTGCCTGGTACACCGGTGCCGGCGTGGTGCCGCCGGACAGCAGCATGCGCGCACGGCCGTGTTCGGCGATGTCGGCATTGAGGATCTTCGCCATGTCGGCGGCGACCGCTTCGATCCAGCCATCGGCCTCGCGGTGGGCGATGAATTCGACGCGGTCGGAAGAGAACGCAGTGGGCATCAGGCAGCAGCTCCGGCAACGGCGCACTCGGCATCGACGGCGTACGCCGCCGCGCCCAGCAGGCCGGGATTGGGATGGATCACCGCCAGGGACGGAACCCGGCCCATGATCGAAGAGAAACGCCCCTTGTGTTCGAAGCGTTGGCGGAAACCGGAGTGCTGCAGGGATTCCAGCATGCGCGGCACCAGTCCGCCGGTCAGGAACACGCCGTCCCATGCGCCCTGGATCAGCACCAGGTCGCCGGCGATCGCACCGAAGATGGCGCAGAACAGGTCCACCGCGCGCATCGCCTGCGGATCACCCGCGCCAGCGCGTGCGGTGACGTCGGCCGGCTTCAGGTGGCCGGGATCGAAGCCGGCCATCTCGCACACGGCGCGATGGATGTTGACCAGGCCGGGGCCGCAGATCAGGCGTTCGTTGGAGACGCGGCCGAACGTTTCGGAGAGGATTTCCAGGATGCGGATCTCTTCCGGCGTGCCCGGCGGGAAGCTGACATGGCCGCCTTCGGTTTCCAGCGGGAAGCAGCGGTCGTGGCGGATCACCAGGCCGCCGACGCCAAGCCCGGTGCCCGGGCCGATGACACCGTAGTTGGCCGGCGCACCGCTGCGTCGCGGGCTCCAGCTGGCCCCGCCGATCTGCACCACGTCCTTGGGCTGCAGCAGCGAAATGGCCATGGCCTGGGCAGCGAAATCGTTGATCAGGTGCAGCTCGGAAAAACCGAGCATGGCGGCGGTGCGGCTGCGCGAAATCACCCACGGGTGGTTGGTGATGCGGGCCTCGTCGCCGTCCACGCGGCCGGCCACCGCGAACACGCCGCGGCTGGCTTCGGCATCCACTTCCTGCAGATAGTGGCGCGCGGCATCACCGAGCGAAGGGAAGTCCACCACCGGGAATTCACGGATGCTGTCTTCCAGCAGCGGGCTGCTGTCGGCGGTGTCCGCCAGCGCGAAACGCGCGTTGGTACCGCCGATGTCGGCGACCAGGATCGGCTGCGCCGGCCCCGTCATGCCTTGTCCCCGACCGTGTTGCCATCGACGTCGCCGGGCAGGAAGCCGGCTGCGGCGTCCGGGCCCCACGATCCGGCGGGGTAGGGCTGCAGCGGCAGGTCGGCGTTCTTCCACGCATCGGCCACGCTGTCGATCCACTGCCAGGCCGCACGCACTTCGTCATCGCGCACGAACAGGGCATGGTTGCCGTTGAATGCATCCAGGAACAGGCGCTCGTAGGCGATGCGGCGGTGCAGGCCGGTCGGCACGGACAGTTCCAGTTCCAGCGGCTGCAGTTCCAGCGCGCCCCATTCCGGGCCGGCCAGGCTGCTCATCAGGCCCAGTTCGATGTTTTCCTGCGGCTGCAGCTGGAACACCAGGCGGTTCGGCGTGGCCTGGCCACGGTGCGGACGTTCGAACAGCCAGTGGGTGACCGGCTTGAGCGTCACCACCACGCGGCTGGTGCGCTCGGGCAGGCGCTTGCCGGTGACCAGGTGGAACGGCACCCCGCTCCAGCGCCAGTTGTCGATATGCGCGGTGACCCCGGCGAAGGTTTCCACGTCGCTGCCTTCCGGCGGCTGGTAGGCCTGGGCGGGCTGGCCGTTGATGGTGCCGGCGGTGTAGCGGCCACGCACGCTGTCACGCGCGGCGTGCTTGGCATCCAGCGGACGCAGCGAGCGCAGCACCTTGACCTTTTCATCGCGGATGCGGTCGGCTTCCAGCGATGCCGGCGGCTCCATCGCCACCAGGCACAGCAGCTGCAGGATATGGCTCTGCACCATGTCACGCAGCGCGCCGGAGCGTGCGTAGTAGGCATCGCGCCCGTCCACGCCTTCGCTCTCGGACACCAGGATGTGCACCGATTCGATGTAGTTGCGGTTCCATACCGCTTCCAGCAGGGTGTTGCCGAAGCGCAGTGCGATCAGGTTCTGCACCGCTGCCTTGCCCAGGTAGTGGTCCAGGCGGAACACGCGGTCTTCGTCGATCCACTGGCCGATGGTGCTGATGATCTGTTCGGCACTTTCGCTGTCGCTGCCGATCGGCTTTTCCAGCATCAGCCGGTGCGGTGCCGCCAGGGCGCCGCCCTTGGCCAGGCCTTCGCAGGTGGAGATGTACAGGCCCGGCGGAATGGCCAGGTAGCTGACGCAGCGGCGGTCTACCAGGTCGGACACCGCCTCGGCCACCGAGTCGGCGTTGCGCAGGTCCACCGAACGGTAGTCGATACGCTGCAGCAGCGAGGCGATGTCTTCGGCGGTGGCCAGCGGCATCGCCTGCTGCAGGCGAGGGCGCAGGATGTCCCGGAAGGCCTCGGTGTCATGCGGTGAGAGCGCCAGGGCGCGGACCTTGAAGTCTTCCGGCAACAGGCCATCGCCAAGCAGGCGCAGCAGGGACGGGAAGAGATAGCGCTGGGCCAGATCGCCAGTGGCGCCGAACAGGAAGAGGGTATCGTGCATCGCTCGAGTTTCAGATCCGGGTGACATCGTTGTCAATCGCTGCCTGGCTGGGTTCCGGGGAAGGTTTTTTACTGCGTTGTCCGCCTGCTGCAGCGGGCCATCCGGCGTCTGCCGGTACGACCAGCCACGGGCGGGCGGGGTACTGTCCGTACATCGTGACGCAGATGATGCGTTTCGACCTAGGGATACTGCCACGTGAAAACGTTTACATGGCAGAATGTGCAACTGTATTCGATTGCATTGGCGCCGTCATGCGGCACTGAGGCAAAAACACTGCCATCGGGAGGGCCGAAGGCAGTCCACGTGCAACAGCCCCGGCGACGGGCGGACTGGAAGAGTGATATGGCAAAAGTGCAGTTGCAGGGTGTGCGCAAGGTCTACGACAACGGCCAGGTCGCGGTGAAGGACGCTACCTTCGAGGTCGCCGATGGCGAGCTGATGGTATTGGTGGGGCCGTCGGGCTGCGGGAAGTCGACCCTGCTGCGGATGATCGCCGGCCTGGAAGAGATCAGTGGCGGCACGCTGACCATCGGCGAGCGCGTGGTCAACGACGTGGCGCCGAAAGACCGTGACATCGCCATGGTGTTCCAGAGCTACGCGCTGTACCCGCACATGACCGTGGCCGAGAACCTGGCCTTCGGCCTGAAGCTGCGCGGCCACGACAAGGCCACCATCGACAAGCGCATCAGCGAAGCGGCGCAGACGCTGGGCCTGACCGACATGATGGACAAGCTGCCCAAGGCGATGTCCGGTGGCCAGCGCCAGCGCGTGGCGCTGGGCCGTGCGCTGGTGCGCGAGCCGGCGGTGTTCCTGCTGGATGAGCCGCTGTCCAACCTGGACGCCAAGCTCCGCCACAGCGTGCGCACCGAAATCGCCCAGCTGCACCGCAAGCTGGGTACCACGATGATCTACGTCACCCACGACCAGGTAGAGGCGATGACGCTCGGCCAGCGCATCGTGGTGTTGAAGGACGGTGTGATCCAGCAGATCGACACGCCGATGGAGCTGTACGACCGTCCGGCCAATCTGTTTGTCGCCGGCTTCCTCGGCAGCCCGGCGATGAACGTGCTGCGTGGCACGCTGCAGGCCAGCGCGTCCGGCGTGGTGGTGAGCGATGGCGACTGGAAGGCGCCGCTGGGCCACGCCACCATCGATCCGCGCTGGCTGGACAAGCCGATCGCGGTGGGCGTGCGCCCGGAGCACCTGCAGCCGGCCGACGCCGGTGCCGAATGGACCTTCGAGGCACGCATCGAAGGCATCGAGCCGGTGGGCAACGAAATCTTCGTCAACCTGGTCAGCGGCCAGCATGCGCTGACCATGCGCGTGGCGCCACGCGCGCTGCCGGCGGTGGGCGAGACCCTGAAACTGGCCGTGCAGCCCAACGCACTGCACTTCTTCGATGCAGAAACCGGCGAACGCCTCAACGCCTGATCCCGGTAGCGACGGCCGCCGGCCCGGTAGTGACGGCCGCTGGCCGTCAGGAAGGAGCACCCGGTAGTGACGGCCGCTGGCCGTCACCAAGAAACACCCGGTAGCGACGGCCGCTGGCCGTCAGCAACCCCGGTGACGACCAACGGTCGTCACTACCTTGCCAGGCCGTCCTGCAGCGGCAAGCGCTGCGCAGGCTGGCCGCCCACGCTGAGCGCTGCATCACTGGTTTCCAGCGGCAACACCGCCAGTGCCAGCTCGCCAGCCACGCTGGCGATACTGCCGAGCACGCTGCCATCCTGCTCCACGCTGGCACCCGGTTCGGCGCCGGCAGACAGTTGCAGCAGCTGCAATGCTCGTTTGGCCTTGCCCAGGAAATGCGTGCGCGCCACGATTTCCTGGCCGGGGTAGCAGCCCTTGCGGACGCTGTAGCCGTTCAGTCGATCCAGCCCCAGCTGCTGTGGGGTCCAGTGTTCACGCTGGCCCGGCACCAAGCGGGGGCAGGCCCAGCCGCAGGTCGGCCTGGCGCCACGCCGCGGTGAAGGCGGCTTCGCTCTGTGTTGCGGCATCGCTGGCAGAAGCGGCGGTGATGCGCATCGCCCGCGGCAGCTCCGCACCGCCGAGGTCCAGCTCCAGCATGTCCTCCAGCGAACCGCTCACGGTTGCGCCCAGGGCGGTCTGCGGTGCGGCAAATGCGCCCCGCACCTGCAGATCGTCGCGACGGCTGATCTTGACCTTGCGACGGAACACGAAACGCTGCAACTGCGAAGCAATCTCATCTGCGTCGCCGTCTGCGAACACCAGCAGCAATGCTTCCGAATCCAGGCGGATGAGCTGAAACACGCCGATCGTGCGGCCTTTGGCGGTCAACCACGCACTCCACTGCCAATGCGAATCGCTCAGCGCGGCCACATCACTGGAGAACTGGGCCTGCGCGAACACCACCGCATCGGGTCCGGAAAGGGACACCAACTGGCGGTCTTCCAGCAGGGCATATGGAACTAATTCGGGGGAAAGGTTGTCAGGCACGTGAACGAGGTCTAGAATTTGTGCGTTGCGAGAATCCTGATGATAGGCCAAACAACCCCCACTCCCGACACCGAATCTGAAGCCCCGCTGGATCCGAAGGCGCCCGCGCCTGAAGGCACGCCTGCTGAGCAGAAGGAATACGGTGGCCGCGGCGGACTTGATCCGGTGCGGTACGGTGATTGGGAGAAAAACGGACGCTGCATCGATTTCTGATCCAGCATTGAGCCAACGCGGCAGTTGTGCCGCCCAGCCGAGACAACGAGCCCAGCGAATGGCGACCCGAGAACGCCCCCTTTCCCCGCACCTCCAGGTGTATCGCTGGCAGATCCAGATGGCCACCTCGATCCTGCATCGAGCCACGGGCATCTTTCTGTCTGTTGGAGCCTTGATCATCGCCGGCGGCCTGCTCGCCCTGATGATGGGCCCCGCCTCCTGGACCTGCTTCACCGACCACGCTGGCGCCTGGTACGGCAAGCTGTTCCTGTTTGCCTGGACCTGGGCCTTCGCGTACCACCTGTGCAATGGCCTGCGCCATATCGTGCAGGACTTCGCGATCGGCTTCAGCATCCCGGCCTTCGTGCGCAGCAGCTGGCTGTCGGTGTTCGCATCGCTGGTCATCACCGCCCTGGTCTGGGCCTACGTGCTGGTTTCCGGAGGTGCCGCATGAACCGTTACCGCACCCCGTTGAAGAACGTGCGTGGCCTCGGCGCTGCCAAGACCGGCACCGAGCACTTCGTGCACCAGCGCCTGACCGCCACCGCGCTGGTGGTGCTGTCGATCTGGTTCCTGGTGTTCGTGCTGGGCCTGCTCGGCGCCGATTACGTGACCGCCACGGCGGCCATCGCCAAGCCGTGGAATGCGGTGCTGGTGGTGGGCTTCCTGGTCGCCATGTTCTGGCACGCCCAGCTTGGCCTGCAGATCGTGCTGGAAGACTACATCCATAATTCGCTGCTGGCCCTCGCGCTGCAGACCACGGTGAAGTTCGTTGCCGTGCTCGGCGCCATCGTCAGTGTGTTTGCTGTGGTCCGCATCGCGCTCGGCGCGGCCTGAACCCAGGCACCAAGACAGGAATACAGAGTAGATGTCCGCTTACAAGATCACCGAACACAAGTACGACATGGTCGTGGTGGGCGCCGGCGGTGCCGGCCTGCGCGCGACCTTCGGACTGGCCGCCAAGGGCCTGCAGACCGTGTGCCTGACCAAGGTCTTCCCGACCCGTTCGCACACCGTTGCTGCCCAGGGTGGCATCTCCGCCGCGCTCGGCAACATGGGCGAGGACGACTGGCGCTACCACTTCTACGACACGATCAAGGGCTCGGATTGGCTGGGTGACCAGGACGCCATCGAGTACATGTGCCGCGAGGCGATCCCGGCGATCATCGAACTGGAGCACTACGGCGTGCCGTTCAGCCGTACAGAAGAGGGCAAGATCTACCAGCGCCCGTTCGGCGGCATGACCACCAAGTACGGCGAAGGCCCGGCGGCGCAGCGTACCTGCGCGGCGGCCGACCGTACCGGCCACGCCATGCTGCACACGCTGTACCAGCAGTCGTTGAAGCACGATGCGCGCTTCATGATCGAATACTTCGCGCTGGACCTGATCTTCGACGAAGACGGTACCTGCCGCGGCGTGCTGGCCATCGACATGGCCGAAGGTTCGCTGCACCTGTTCCGCGCCCAGGGCGTGGTGCTGGCCACCGGCGGCTACGGCCGTGCGTACTTCAGCGCCACCTCCGCCCACACCTGCACCGGTGATGGCGGCGGCCTGGCCATGCGCGCGGGCATCGCGATGCAGGACATGGAGTTCGTGCAGTTCCACCCGACCGGTATCTACGGCGCGGGCTGCCTGATCACCGAAGGCGTGCGCGGCGAAGGCGGCATCCTGCGCAACAGCAGCGGCGAGCGCTTCATGGAGCGTTACGCACCGCATTACAAGGACCTGGCATCGCGCGACGTGGTTGCACGTTCGATGACCGTGGAAATCCGCGAAGGCCGCGGCGTCGGCGAGCACAAGGACCACATCCTGCTCGACCTGACCCACCTCGGCCCGGGCGTGATCGACGACAAGCTGCCGGGTATCGCCGAAAGCGCGCGCATCTTCGCCGGCGTGGACGTGCACAAGCAGCCGATCCCGGTCATCCCGACCGTGCACTACAACATGGGCGGCATCCCGACCAACTTCCACGGTGAAGTGGTGCGCATCGACGGCGACAACCCCGATGCCGTGATCCCGGGCCTGTACGCCATCGGCGAAGCGGCCTGCGTTTCGGTGCACGGCGCCAACCGCCTGGGCTCCAATTCGCTGCTGGACCTGGTGGTGTTCGGGCGTGCGGTGGCCAACCGTTGCGCCGAAACCATCAAGCCGGGCGCTTCGCACAAGCCGCTGCCGGCCGATGCCTGCGACAAGGCGCTGGGCCTGCTGGACAAGCTGCGCTATGCCAAGGGCGATACGCCGACGTCGGTGATCCGCGACAACATGCAGCGGACCATGCAGGCCGATGCGGCCGTGTTCCGCACCAGCCAGACGCTGAAGGAAGGCTGCGAGAAGATGGCCGGCATCTTCGATTCGTTCCAGGACGTCAAGGTCAGCGATCGCTCGCTGGTCTGGAACTCGGACCTGATCGAAACCTACGAGCTGAACAACCTGCTGCTCAATGCAGTGGCGACGATCAACTCGGCCGAGCAGCGCAAGGAAAGCCGTGGTGCGCATGCGCACGAAGACTTCCCGGACCGCGACGACGTCAACTGGCACAAGCACACGCTGGTCAAGGTCGACGACAAGGGCAAGTGCAGCTTCGATTACCGTCCGGTGCACATGTACACGCTGACCGACGAGGTCGACGTGGTGCCGCCGAAGCCGCGCGTGTACTGATCGCGACCCCCGCCTACCATGCAATCCGCGCCTTGACGGCGCGGGCCGCCTGAGCCAACGAGAGCAGCCATGGCCGAGTTTTCCCTGCCGAAGAATTCAAAGATCACGAAGGGCAAGCACTTCCCCGCCGCCAGCGGTGCGAAGAACCTGCGTACCTTCAAGGTCTACCGCTGGAGTCCGGATGACGACAGCAACCCGCGTACCGATACGTACGAGATCGACCTGGATGCGTGCGGCCCGATGGTCCTGGACGCGCTGATCAAGATCAAGAACGAGATCGATCCGACGCTGACCTTCCGCCGTTCGTGCCGCGAGGGCATCTGCGGTTCGTGCGCGATGAACATCGACGGCACCAATACGCTGGCCTGCACCCGCGCCATCGCCGACTGCGGCAAGAAGGAAGTGCCGATCTACCCGCTGCCGCACATGAGCGTGGTCAAGGACCTGGTGCCGGACCTGACCCACTTCTACGCGCAGTACGCGTCGATCAAGCCGTGGATCCGCACGCAGACCCCGGCACCGCCGGACCGCGAGCGCCTGCAGTCGCCGGAAGACCGCCGCAAGCTGGACGGCCTGTACGAGTGCATCCTGTGCGCGTGCTGCTCCACCAGCTGCCCGAGCTACTGGTGGAACGGTGAGCGTTACCTGGGGCCGGCGATCCTGCTGCAGGCCTATCGCTGGATCATCGATTCGCGTGATGAGGACACCGGTGCGCGCCTGGACGATCTGGAAGATCCGTTCAAGCTGTACCGCTGCCACACCATCATGAACTGCGCACGGACCTGCCCGAAGGGCCTGAACCCGGCGCTGGCGATCGCCGAGATCAAGAAGCTGATGATGGCCCGCCGCGCCTGAGTGGTGCGGTTGCCGTGTAGCACCCCGCGACGCCGAGCCCTGCTCGGCGTTGCGTTATCCGGGAATGACAATGGACGAAGCGATCCTGTTGAAGAAGCTGCGCTGGCGTTGCCGCCGCGGCATGCGTGAGCTGGACCAGCTGTTCGAGCATTACCTCGACCGCGAATGGGCCACGGCCCCGGCCGAAGAGCGGGAGGTTTTCCTGTTCCTGCTCGATTGCGAGGACGATAAGTTGTGGCGGTGGTTCATGGGTTACGAGGCCTGCCCGCATGCACACGCCGTCCCCTTGCTCGACCGGATCCGCACCCTCAAGGCTTGAATGGCGCCCGTCGCGGCTGCAGGCCGCGGCCGAGGCGATGGTGCTGCTGGCGGCACCTTGGCTGATCGGCGCCAGTGGGCTGCCTGCGCGCCTGCAGCCGCCGGCCGTGCTGCTGTGCTGGCTGGTGCTGGCGCTGCTGCTGTGGCGCCGGCTGGGCGCGTCGTGTCGCGTGCTGTGGCTGCAGGACGCGCCGCGCCCCCTGCTCCTGGATGGGCGGGAGCTGGAAGACCCTGCGCTGCACGTACGCGGCCCGTGGCTGCAGCTGCGCTGGCAGGGCCCGGGGAAACAGCGCGGCGTGCTGCTTTTCTGGCCGGATGTGCTGTCTGCCGGCCAACGACGTGAACTGCGTCTGGCCGTCCGCGCACGGCAGGTTTCCCGTAAGCCGCCGTAGGTGGCACCATACGCTGAATCTATTGGCGCACCTGCATGTTCAAACCCATTCCCGTGGCCATCGGCCTGCGCTACCTGCGGGCCAAGCGCCGCAACGGCTTCATCTCCTTCATTTCGATGGCATCGATCCTCGGCATCGCGCTGGGCGTGACCGTGCTGATCACCACGCTGGCGGTGATGAGTGGTTTCCAGAAGGAAATCCGCGACCGCCTGCTGCAGATGTCCGCGCATACCACCATCAGCCGCGATGGCGAGCCGATGAGCGACTGGCAGCGTGCCGTGGACGTTGCCTACAAGGATCCGCGCGTGGCCGGTGCCGCGCCGTACATCGAGATCCAGGCGATGATCAGCGGTCCGCGCGTGCAGGGCGCGCTGGTGCAGGGCGTGGACCCGGCGATGGAGCCGAAGGTCTCGGTGGTTGCCGAGAAGATGAAGAAGGGCCGCTTCGACAGCCTTGCGCAGGGCAGCTACAACATCATCCTCGGCCAGGAGCTGGCGACCTGGCTGGGCGTGGATGTCGGCGACCAGGTGGTGGCGACGCTGGCCGAGGTGCAGGGCACGCCGATGGGCGCGATCCCGCGCATGAAGCGCTTCACCGTCAGCGGCATCTTCGAAGCCGGCTACAACGAGATCGACCGCGGCGTGGCCTTCGCCAACATGCAGGACCTGGAGCGCGTGCTGCGCATCGACGGGGCCACCGGCGTGCGCCTGAAGCTGCATGACATGGACCAGGCGCTCGACGTCGGCGTGGACCTCGCCCAGCGCCTGGGCGGTGCCTACCGGGTCAGCGACTGGACCCAGCAGAACGCCAACCTGTACCACTCGCTGCGGATGGAGAAGGTGGTGATGGGCATCCTGCTGTCGCTGATCATCGCGATGGGCGCCTTCAACCTGGTGTCTTCGCAGGTGATGCTGGTGACCGACAAGCAGGCCGACATCGCCATCCTGCGCACGCTGGGGCTGACCCCGCGCGGGGTGATGGGGGTGTTCATGGTGCAGGGTTCGCTGATCGGCATCATCGGCACCGTCGCCGGGCGTGATCGGCGGCATCACCCTGACCCTCAACCTGGAACGGATCCTCGCCGCCATCGAAGCGGTGTTCAACGTCAAGCTGCTGCCGGAAGACGTGTATTACATCACCGGCCTGCCGACCGACATGCAGACCGCCGACATCGTGGTGATCACCGTGGTGGCGCTGCTGATGAGCTTCCTGGCCACCCTGTACCCGGCGTGGCGCGCCGCCCGCACCCAGCCCGCGGAGGCGCTGCGTTATGAATGAAGTTTTCTCTCCCGGGCAGGAAGTGATCCGCGCGCAGGCGCTGGGCAAGACCTATGCCGAAGGCCGGATGCATACGCCGGTGTTCGATGGACTGGACCTGCAGGTCAGCGCCGGCGAAACCGTGGCGATCATCGGCGCCTCCGGTGCCGGCAAGAGCACGCTGCTGCACCTGCTGGGCGGGCTGGACACGCCGAGTGCGGGTGAGGTGTTCGTCACCGGCCAGCAGATGTCCACGCTGTCCGACGGCGCCCGTGGCCTGCTGCGCAATCGCGCGCTGGGCTTCGTGTACCAGTTCCACCACCTGCTGCCGGAGTTCACCGCGCTGGAAAACGTGATGATGCCGGTGCTGCTGGGCGGTGGCGAAGTAGCGGCGGCCAATGACCGCGCCCGGCAGCTGCTGGAGTCGGTGGGCCTTGGTCATCGCTTGCAGCACAAGCCCGGTGAGCTGTCGGGTGGCGAGCGCCAACGCGCGGCCGTGGCGCGCGCGCTGGTCAACCAGCCGGCCTGCGTGCTCGGCGACGAACCCACCGGCAACCTGGATGACCGCACCGCCGGCACCGTGTTCGAGCTGATGCTGGAGCTCAATCGCGCCCGGTATACCTCGCTGGTGCTGGTCACCCATGACCGCAGCTTGGCGCGCAAGCTGGACCGCGTGCTTGAACTGCGCGAAGGCAAGCTGCACGCGCTGGCCCACGCCGAGATCTGAGGGTAGTGACGGCCGCTGGCCGTCATTTCTGCTGACGGCCGCCGACCGTCATTTTTGACCGCCAGCGGCCGTCACTACCGGGTTCACGGGCGTGGCTGCATCATCGGCTTGATCCCCATGGAGCCCCGCCATGAAACGCCTGATGATTGCCGTCCTGTGCGCCAGCCTTGCCGCCTGTGCCAGCAGTGGGCGGCTGGGCAGCGACCAACGGCTGGCGCTGTACCGCGCCCACGCCGGTGCGCCGCAGAGTGACATGCCCTTCCAGGGCAACCTCAACGGCTGGAACGAACTGGGCGACAGCGCGCTGGCGGTGTGGACCCGGCCGGGCCAGGCCTTCCTGCTGGAGTTGACCGGGCCGTGCCCGGACCTGCCGTATGCGCAGGCGATCGGGCTGACCAGCCGGGTCGGGCGGGTATCGGCGCGGCTGGACAAGGTGCTGGTGCGCGGGCCGGGCCCAGGCCCGCAGATGCCCTGTTACATCGGCAGCATCCGCCCGCTGGACGTCAAGGCACTGCGGACGTCAGAGCAGCAGCTGCGGCACGCGCAGGCGCAGGCGCGCGAGGACTGATCAGGCTTCCGGCACGAAGCCCGGCGGCTTTTCCGCGTTGCCGGAGAACAGGTACTTGACCAGTTCTTCTTCCAGGAATGCACGGTGCTTGGGATCGCGCGGCGACAGCCGGTTTTCGTTGATCAGCATGGTCTGGTGGGCCAGCCACGCGCTCCAGGCCGGCTTGCCGACGTTGGCGTAGATGCGCTGGCCAAGCTCGCCGGGGTAGGGCACGAAATCCAGGCCTTCGGCGTCGGCTTGCTGGTACTGGCAGAAAATGGTGCGGGGCATGGGCAGGTACTCGTGTTCGAAGGGCTAGTGTAGCGCCGAGCCACGCTCGGCGGCCTTTGTATACGGGATCGCAGTGGCGGGACAACGCGCGCCAGGCATGGCTCGGCGCGACCGGGTGCCTGCGCTCAGCCTGCCTGCAGCAGCTTGCGGATGGGCGCGGGCAGGCCCAGTGCGGGCAGGTCCACGGCCGCCACCCAGCGCAGCATGGGATGCTCGTGCTTCAGGCCCTGCACGCGCGTGCGCAGTACCTGCAGGTGCAGCCGGTAGTGGCTGAAGGTGTGCTGCAGCACCGGCAGCTCCTCGGCATCTTCCAGCGCCCCGTCCACGTTCGCATCGAACCACTCCTGCAGCGCCGCGCCGCTGTCGGCCTGCGGCAGGGTCCACAGCGAGGCCCAGATTCCGGTCTCCGGGCGCTTCTGCAGCAGCACGCGTCCGTGTCCGTCGCGCAGCCACAGGGCCGTCGCGTCGCGTTCCGGCAGCACCTTGCCCGGCTTGGCCGTAGGCAGTTCGGCGGTGCGTCCCTCGCGGCGCGCCACGCAGTCTTCCTGCAGCGGGCAGACCACGCAGGCCGGCCGGCTGCGCGTGCACAGCGTCGCGCCCAGGTCCATCTGCGCCTGGGTGTAATCGGCCATCCGTCCGGCCGGCACGTGGGCCACGTGCGCTTCGGCCAACGCCCACAGCGGCCGTTCGACAACCGGCAGGCCGGGGAATCCTTCGATACCGTGGTAGCGGGTCAGCACGCGCTTGACGTTGCCATCCAGGATGGCGAACGGATCGTTCCAGGCCTGGCTGAGGATCGCCCCGGCGGTGCTGCGGCCGATGCCGGGCAGCGCGTGCAGCGCATCGAAATCGCGCGGCAGCTCGCCGCCGTGGTCGGCCACGCAGCGTTTGGCGGCGGCATGCAGGTTGCGTGCGCGGGCGTAGTAGCCGAGTCCGGCCCACTGCGCCATCACCGCATCGTTGTCGGCCGCAGCCAGGTCGGGCAGGGTGGGGAAGTGCTGCAGGAACTTCAGGAAATAGGGGATTACCGTGGCGACCTGGGTCTGCTGCAGCATGATTTCCGACAGCCACACCCGGTATGGCGTGCGCGGGTGCTGCCAAGGCAGGTCATGGCGGCCGTGCTGGTCGAACCAGTGCAGCAGCCGCGCGACGAACCGGTCATCACCGCCGGCGGCCGACGCCGGTGCTGGCGTGGCCGCAACCGCGGTGGCGGCCTCAGGCACTGCCGAGCGCTTCGGGCAGCAACGCGTCGACGAAGGCTTCGGGATCGAACACGCGCAGGTCTTCCGGGCGTTCGCCGATGCCGGCGAAACGGATCGGGATGCCGAACTCCTGCGCCAGCGCGAACACCACGCCGCCCTTGGCGGTACCGTCCAGCTTGGTCACCACCAGGCCGGTGACATTCACCGCCGCGTTGAACTGGCGCAGCTGTGACAACGCGTTCTGGCCGGTGGTGCCATCGATCACCATCAGCACTTCATGCGGCGCACCGGGGTCGATCTTGCCGAGCACGCGGCGGATCTTGCCCAGCTCGTTCATCAGGCCGGACTGGGTATGCAGGCGGCCGGCGGTATCGGCGATCAACACCGAGGTGCCGCGTGCCTTGCCGGCCTGCAACGCATCGAAGGCCACCGAAGCGGCATCGGCGTTCTGGCCCTGGGCGATCACGGTGACGCCGTTGCGGTCGCCCCAGGCCTGCAGCTGCGCCACGGCGGCGGCACGGAAGGTATCACCGGCGGCCAGCATCAGGCTGTGGCCTTCGTCCTTGAAGCGCTTGGCCAGCTTGCCGATGGTGGTGGTCTTGCCGACGCCGTTGACGCCCACGGTGAGCACCACGAACGGCTTGGCGTTGCGGTCGATCAGCAACGGCTGGGCGACCGGCTTCAGGATCGCGATCAGGTCCGCGCGCAGCGCGGCCAGCAGCGCATTGGCATCGGCGAACTCGCGCGACTTCATGCGCTTGCGCAGGCTTTCCACCAACGTCGTACTGGCGGTGACGCCCACGTCCGCGGTGATCAGCGCGGTTTCGATTTCATCCAGCAGATCATCGTCGAGCTTGGGATTGCGCGAGAACAGGCCACCGAAGCTGCGTGCGAAGGTGCTGTTGCGCAGGCGCTCGCGCCAGCCGGTCTTGCCGGCCGGGGCGGGCTCGGCATCGACCAGCACCGGCAGGTCGGCAGCGGGGGCGGCCGGTGCAGGCGCCGGGGTGACCGGGGCCAGTGGAGCCAGTACCGCGGCCGCGGCGAGGGCTTCTGCTTCGAAATCTTCCGGCGCCAGCACGCGTTCCGGGGCGGGCGCGGCGATGGGGGCGGCAGCGGCCGGTGCAGATTGAGGTACGGGTGCAGGTGCAGGTGCAGGTACAAAGACGGGCGCTGCTGCAGGCGGTTGTGCAACCGGCTGCGGCGCTGCTTCCGCTACGGGCGCGGGTGCCTCCGCTACCGGCGCGGCGACCGGCTCCGGCGGCTGTGCCGGCCTGGCCGAAGGAAACGCAGCGGCGAGCTCTTCAGCCGAGTAGTGCTGGGTCTTGGGCGCATCGACCTGCGAGGCGTCCTGGGCTTTTTTGCGGCGGAAGAAACTGAGCATTGGCAGGTAACGGCTTTAGATCAGGGGGTAGATTACCACCGGGCCCGTCAGGGCCCGTGTGGAGGGGGGGGGCAGCGCAGGGAGGTGAATGACGGCCAGCGGCCGTCACTACCGGTGGGCGGCACCTTCGTGGCGGCGCCCCTGACCGGCAGCGCCGAGCCATGCTCGGCGAGCGCAGCGGCAGGAGGCGTGACGACCAACGGTCGTCACCCACCAACGGTCGTCACCCAGCAGTGGTCGTCACCCACCCTCTGCTCAGGCAGACAGTTCCAGCAGCAGCTTGTTCAAGCGCGCCACGTAGGCACCCGGATCCTTCAGGCTGTCACCGGCGGCAAGCGCGGCCTGGTCGAACAGCACCCGGCCGAGGTCGTCGAAGCGCTCGCCATCGGCTTCGGCGTCGAGCTTGGCGATCAGCGGATGGCCCGGGTTGATCTCCAGCACCGGCTTGCTGTCGGGCACTTTCTGGCCACTCGCTTCCAGGATCTGGCGCATCTGCAGGCCCAGGTCCTGCTCGCCGATGGCCAGCACCGCCGGCGAATCGGTCAGGCGGTGCGACACGCGCACTTCGGCCACGTCATCGCCGAGGGCGGTCTTCAGCCGTTCCACCAGCGCCTGCTTGTCCTTGGCCGCCGATTCCTGCGCCTGCTTGTCTTCCTCGCTTTCCAGCGCGCCCAGGTCCAGGTCGCCGCGTGCGATATCCACGAAGCGCTTGCCGTCGAAGTCGGTCAGGTAGCCCATCAGCCACTCGTCGATGCGGTCGGTCAGCAGCAGCACTTCGATGCCCTTCTTGCGGAACACTTCCAGGTGCGGGCTGTTGCGCACCTGGGTGTAGCTCTCGCCGGTCAGGTAATAGATCTTGTCCTGGCCCTCGGCCACGCGGCCCAGGTAGTCGGCCAGCGACACCGTCTGCGCATCGCCTTCGCCGCGGGTAGAGGCAAAGCGCAGCAGGCCGGCGACCTTTTCGCGGTTGTTGTAGTCCTCGGCCGGGCCTTCCTTCAGCACCTGGCCGAATTCCTTCCAGAACGTGGCGTACTGCTCCGGCTTGTCCTTGGACAGCTTCTCCAGCATGTCCAGCGAACGCTTGGTCAGCGCTGATTTCATCGAGTCGATGACCGGGCCGGACTGCAGGATTTCGCGCGAAACATTCAGCGACAGATCGTTGGAGTCGACCACGCCCTTGATGAAGCGCAGGTACAGCGGCAGGAACTGCTCGGCCTGGTCCATCACGAACACGCGCTGCACGTACAGCTTCAGGCCCTTCGGCGCTTCGCGGTGGTACAGGTCGAACGGTGCGCGGCCGGGCACGTACAGCAGCGAGGTGTATTCCAGCTTGCCTTCGACCTTGTTGTGGCTCCACGCCAGCGGATCGCTGTGGTCATGCGCCACGTGCTTGTAGAACTCGGTGTATTCGGCATCGGTGACTTCGGTGCGCGGACGGGTCCACAACGCGCTGGCGCGGTTGACGGTCTCCCATTCCAGCGCCGGTGCTTCCGTCTCACCTTCGGCCGGAGCGGCTTCCTTCGGCATCTGGATCGGCAGGCCGATATGGTCCGAATACTTCTTCAGGATGCTGCGCAGGCGCCAGCCATCGGCGAAGTCATGCTCGCCGTCCTTCAGGTGCAGCACGATGCGGGTGCCACGCTCGGCCTTTTCCACCGCGGCGATGTCGAACTCGCCTTCGCCGCGCGAGGACCAGCGCACGCCTTCGGCCGCCGGCGCGCCGGCACGACGCGAGTACACATCGACCTGGTCGGCAACGATGAAGGCGCTGTAGAAGCCGACGCCGAACTGCCCGATCAGCTGGGAATCCTTCTTCTGGTCGCCGGACAGCTGGCGCAGGAAGTCGCCGGTGCCGGACTTGGCGATGGTGCCCAGGTGGGCAATGGCTTCCTCGCGGCTCATGCCGATGCCGTTGTCTTCGATGGTCACCGTGTGGGCATCGGTATCGAAGCTGACCCGCACGCGCAGGTCGTTGTCACCTTCCAGCAGCGCCGGCTGGGTCAATGCTTCGAAGCGCAGCTTGTCAGCGGCGTCGGCGGCATTGGAGACCAGTTCGCGCAGGAAGATTTCCTTGTTCGAGTACAGCGAATGGATCATCAGCTGCAGCAGCTGCTTGACTTCGGTCTGGAAGCCAAGGGTTTCGGTCTGTGTCGTTTCAGTCATGGCATGGAGCTCCGTGTCATTGCCGCGCCAGCGTGTGCGGCCTGGGCAAGGGGTGAGGGTGATTGTCCCGTTATCAAGGCCTTCTACCGACGGCCAGCGAACGGCGGAGCCCCTCGTGGTGGTCGCTGGAGCGGTTTACTGGATTTGGGCCGGGCGGTGGGGCTGGGCGGGGGACGGCAACAGCCGCTCCTGCGGGCCTCGTTTCGCGCCGTCCTTGGCGCTCAACGCCCCCGCCCAGCCCCACCGCCCGGCCCTGTGACATGTCCCGTGCGCCCACCCCGGAAAAAAGAGAGATCAAAAGCAGGGGTCAGAGTCCTTTCGCTGCGCGAAAGGACTCTGACCCCGTCCCCAGCGCTGACAGGTGAAGGGAGCCCCTGAGTCAGGGGCGGCCGCGAAGCGGCGGGGTGTGGGTGCTGGTGAAGAGGGGCCCACGGTTTGCGCAGCAAAGCGTGGGAGCGGCAGCGCGAATGCGATGGCGTGGACCCGTGCCAAGGATGGCGCGAAACGAGGCCCGCAGGATGCGGCCCTTGCCGTCCCCCACCAACCCCTCCCGCCCGGCCCAACCCCTTGAACCGAAGCTCCCCGCGACCCACCACGAGGGGCTCCGCCGTTCGCCGCAGACCGCGCTGCCGTTACAATCGCACCATGCTGAATTCCATGAACCCGACCCGTGCGCGGGTCACCCCCGGTTGCGCGCCATGAGCGGCCGCGCTGGCAATGACGGCCAGGTCCGCATCATCGGTGGGCAGTGGCGCAATACCCGGCTGCCGGTGCCGACCCTGCCGGGCCTGCGTCCCAGCAGCGACCGCGTGCGCGAAACCCTGTTCAACTGGCTGATGCCCCGCCTTGGCGGCGCCCGCGTGCTGGATGTGTTCGCCGGCAGCGGCGCGCTCGGGCTGGAGGCGGTGTCGCGGGGTGCGGCCCATGCCACCCTGGTCGAACGGGACCCGCAGCTGGTGGCCAACCTGAGCGCCGTGGTCACCCGGCTGAAGGCCGAGGCCCGCGTGCAGGTGGTGCAGGCCGATGCGCTGCGCTGGCTGCAGACCGCTGCGCCGGTCCAGGCCAGCATCGCCTTCGTTGATCCGCCGTTCGCCGCCGGGCTGTGGGACAGCACGCTTGCGCTGCTGCCGCGGCACCTCAGCGCCGATGCCTGGCTGTACCTGGAGTCGCCGGAAGGGCAGGCCCCGGCGCTGCCGGCGGACTGGCTGCTGCACCGCGAAGGCGGCACCCGCGAGGTGCGCTTTGCGCTGTACCGGCGCGCCACTGCTACACTTTGACCCAATCTGAACGTTCACGACCGCACATGACCGTCGCCAATCGTCGCATCGCTGTCTATCCGGGCACCTTCGATCCCATCACCAACGGTCACATCGACCTGGTGAACCGGGCAGCGCCGCTGTTCGAAAAGGTGGTCGTGGGCGTGGCACAGAGTCCGTCCAAGGGCCCGACGCTGCCGCTGGAGCTGCGCGTGCAGCTGGCACGCGGGGCGCTGTCGCACCACGACAACGTGGAAGTGATCGGCTTCGACACCCTGCTGGCGCACTTCGTGCGTTCGGTCCAAGGCGGCATCCTGCTGCGCGGCCTGCGCGCGGTCTCCGATTTCGAATACGAGTTCCAGATGGCCAGCATGAACCGCCACCTGATCCCGGAAGTCGAAACCCTGTTCCTGACACCAGCCGAGCAGCACAGCTTCATTTCGTCCTCGCTGGTACGTGAAATCGCACGCCTGGGTGGCGACGTGTCCGGCTTCGTGCCGGCGTCGGTGCTCGACGCGCTGCGCAAGGCCCGCGAAGCCAAGGCGGCGCAGGCCTGATCCACCCGCCCGTGGCGGATGACCGCCGTCGGCACCTTTTTGTATCCACTGCAATCCACAGAACCACCACGGGAGATCATCCATGAACACCACCATGCGCGCGATGCTGCTGGCCTCGCTGGCCCTGGCCTTCACTGCCTGCAAGAAGGAAGAAGCCCCGGCTGCCGCTGCCGATGCACAGCAGGCGCTGGTCGCCCCGGCCAAGGACGACGATGCCGGCTGGAAGAAGTACCTGCAGACCGTCGCCGTGCAGAACATGGGCACCGTGACCAACAGCCCGTTCCTGTACTACCTCGCACCGGAATCGGATCCGGAGTTCGCCGCCAAGTTCGAGCGCCAGACCGAGAGCGCCACCCAGGCCGTCGCCCGTGGCGTGCAGCCGGGCAACATGCTGGCCTTCGGTTCGTCGGCGTCGGGCAAGATGGCCGACATGATCCAGGTCGTGTTCAAGGACGTGTCGCCGGATTCGATGAAGAACGTGCGCGTGCTGTTCATCGGCGAAGCCGCTGACAACGCCCGCGTGCAGTCCGTCGTGCAGCCCACCGGTGCCGACTACGTTTTCGTCGAAGCCAAGTAATTCCCGTGCGGTAGCGGCCACGCCATCCGGCGTGGTCGTGGGCGGCGCCTTCGTGGCGGCGCCCCTGACCGGCCCGCGCGCCCGCGCAGGCCGGTGCCAGTCCAGCATCCCGGCCCGCGCTGGCCGGATGCGGTGCGCGGGCGAGGAGTCATCGCCGTGTCGCTGAAAATCAACGAGCTCTGCGTCAACTGTGACGTCTGTGAGCCGGCCTGCCCCAACCAGGCCATTTCGATGGGTGAAACCATCTACGTGATCGACCCTGCGCGCTGTACCGAGTGCGTGGGCCATTTCGACGAAGCGCAGTGCGTGGTCGTCTGTCCGGTCGAATGCATCGACCCGGACCCGGATATCGTCGAAACGCATGACCAGCTGATGGCCAAGCTACGTGGCCTGCAGCACGATCACCCCGAACTCTACGCGGAGCCCCCATCCGAATGAACCCGATCCTGCGCCCCTTGTTGCTGCTGGGCCTGTTGCTGTCCGCCCCGCTGGCCCATGCCGCTGTCCCGGCCCGTGCCGCCCATCCCGATGGCGCGGCCATTGCCAGCGGCCACCGGCTGGCCACCCAGGCCGGCATGCAGATCCTGGCCCAGGGCGGCAACGCCTTCGACGCGGCCGTGGCGGTGTCGTCCACGCTGGCCGTGGTCGAGCCGATCAGCTCCGGGCTGGGCGGTGGCGGGTTTTTCCTGCTGCACGATGCCGCTTCGGGCAAGGACCTGATGCTGGATGCGCGCGAGACCGCGCCGGCCGCGGCCACCGAGGCGGCGTTCCTGGACAAGGACGGCAACCTGGATCGTGACCGTTCGGTCAACGGCGCCTGGTCGGCCGGCATCCCCGGTCTGCCGGCAGCGCTGGTGGAGCTGTCGTCCAAGCACGGCAAGCTGCCGTTGAAGGCATCGCTGCAGCCGGCGATCCGCATCGCCCGCGAAGGCTTCCCGGTGTATGCGCGGATGGCCAAGGGCTACCAGTCGCGGCGCGAGGTGATGGAACGTTATCCCGGCACGCGCGAGGTATACCTGCGCAACGGCAAGCCGATCGCCGAAGGCGATCTGTTCCAGCAGCCGGAACTGGCGCGCACGCTGGAGCGTCTGGCTGATGGCGGCTTCGATGGGTTCTATCGCGGCCAGACCGGCGCGCTGCTGCTGGCCGGCGTCAAGCAGGCCGGTGGCCGCTGGACCGCCGACGAACTGGCCGGTTACACGGTGAAGGCGCGCGCGCCGATCGTGTTCGATTACAACGGTTGGAAGATCACCACCGCGCCGCCGCCGTCGTCCGGTGGCATCGCGCTGGCGAGCATGCTGCAGATCCTGGAAGGGTGGGACATCAAGTCGATGGATGAGGCGCACCGCGCCCATCTCGTGGTCGAAGCGATGCGTCGTGCCTACCGCGACCGTACCTTCTTCCTGGGCGATCCGGACTTCGTGGAGATTCCGCAGAAGGTGCTCACCAGCAAGGACTACGCGCAGGGCCTGCGTGCCACCATCCACCCGGAAAAAGCCACGCCCAGCGACCTGCTGTCGGGCAACCCGACCCCGCTGGAAGACGACGAGACCACGCATTTCTCGATCATCGACCGCGACGGCAACCGCGTCGGCGCGACCCAGACGGTGAACCTGCTGTACGGCTCGGGCCTGATTCCGAAGGGCACCGGCGTGCTGCTCAACAACGAAATGGACGACTTCGCGCTGAAGCCGGGCACGCCCAATGCGTTCGGCGTGATGGGCTATGCCGCAAATGCGCCGAAGGCGGGCAAGCGCATGCTCAGTTCGATGACCCCGACCTTCATGGAAAATGCCGACAAAGTGGTGGTGCTCGGCACGCCCGGTGGCAGCCGCATCATCACCATGGTGCTGCTGGGCATCCTGGGCTACGACCAGGGCCTGACCGCACAGCAGGTCGCCGCATTGCCGCGCTACCACCACCAGTGGCTGCCGGATGCGATCGAAGCGGAAACCGGTGCGTTCGATGCCGGCACCGTCAAGCAGCTGCAGGCGATGGGCCACAAGATCGACCTGCCTGGCGACAGCGCCGAAGGCGGTCGCGGTTCCAGCCACGTCTGGGGCAACCTGCAGACCGTCGAATGGGATCGTCGCAGCAACACGCTGTTTGGCGGTAGTGATCCGCGCAACCCGGTGGGGAGCGCCGAGGTGAAGTAATCCGGTGCGGCAGCGCCGGGCCACGCTCGGCGTCATCGCTTCGGCTAGCGATTATTTAACGCTGGCTGACCGATACTTGCCGCATGAAACTATGGTCGATCCGCGGCAACACGCAGCGCCTGGATGGCGGTGCGATGTTCGGCAACGCACCACGCGCGGTGTGGGAAAAATGGGCAGTGCCCGACGAACTCAACCGCATCGAGCTGGCATGCCGCGCACTGCTGGCCAGCCCGCTCGAAGGCAAGACGGTGCTGTTCGAAACGGGTATCGGCGCGTTCTTCGAGCCGCGCCTGCGCGAACGTTACGGCGTGCAGGAAAACCAGCATGTGCTGATCGATTCCCTGCGTGAAGCCGGTTTCGAGCACGAAGACATCGACGTGGTGGTCCTGAGCCATCTGCATTTCGACCATGCCGGTGGCCTGCTGGCGCCGTGGGTGGAAGGGCGTGAGCCGGAACTGCTGTTCCCCAATGCGACCTTCGTGGTGGGTGCCGAGCACTGGCAGCGGGCACTGCAGCCGCATCCGCGCGACCGCGCCAGCTTCATTCCCGAACTGCCCGCGCTGCTGCAGCAGAGCGGACGACTTGAAGTGGTGCAGGGCGAGCATTCCCGGGTGCTGGGCCGCAGCGTGCGCTTCAGCTTCAGTGACGGGCATACCCCGGGCTTGATGCTGGCCGAGATCGTCGGCCAGCCGGGCAGGGACGGGCAGGCGCATGGCGGGGTGGTGTTCTGCGCCGACCTGGTGCCCGGCCGTTCGTGGGTCCACGTGCCGATCACCATGGGCTACGACCGCAATGCCGAACTGCTGATCGACGAGAAAAAACAGTTCCTCGAAGACAAGCTGGCGCGCAACGTCCACCTGTTTTTCACCCATGACCCGCAGGTAGCGCTGGCGCAGCTGCAGCGCGACGACAAAGGCCGTTTCGTGACCGTGCACGAACAGGGCGAACTCAAGGCCCGCGCCCTCGCCTGAAAAAAGGGGACGGAGGGAATTAAGTCGCAATCGACCGTGGTCTGGCCGATTGCGACTTAATTCCCTCCGTCCCCTTTTTTGTGTCAGCCGATCAGGCGGGTGCCGAAGATGCGGTCGCCGGCATCACCCAGGCCGGGCAGGATGTAGCCCTTCTCGTTCAGGTGGTCGTCGATGGCGGCGGTGTAGATCTGCACGTCCGGATGGGCGGCCTGCACGGCGGCGATGCCTTCCGGCGCGGCAACCAGGAAGATGCCCTTGATGCGGCGGGCGCCGGCGCGCTTGAGCATGTCGATGGTGGCGATCAGGGTGCCACCGGTGGCCAGCATCGGGTCCAGGATCAGCGCATCGCGCTCCTCCAGGCGGCCGGTCAGGCGTTCGAAGTAGGGCACCGGCTGCAGCGTTTCCTCGTCGCGCTGCAGGCCGACCACGCTGACCCGGGCCGCCGGGATCAGCGACAGCACGCCGCTGAGCATGCCCAGGCCGGCGCGCAGGATCGGCACCACGGTGATCTTGGCACCGGCGATGCGCTGCACCGTCACCGGGCCGGACCAGCCGTCCATGGTGTGCGATTCGGTGTCCAGGTCGGCGGTGGCCTCGTAGGCCAGCAGCGTGCCCAGTTCGTTGGCCAGTTCGCGGAAATCCTTGGTGCTGAGCGCAGCGTTGCGCATCAGGCCGATCTTGTGCTGCACCAGCGGATGGCGCACTTCGACGATGTTCATGGGGGGCGGGAAAGGGGAAAGGCAGAGGCCTGTATTCTGCCGCAGCCGGTCGGTCGCGGCCAGCGCGGGGACGCGTCCCTGCCGGATCCGGTGCCCCGGTGTCATGCCGGTGAAACCTCGCCGACATACCTTGCCCTCCCATTCTTCACACCGAATGGGGACACCCGTGCAGACCAAGACGCCGTTGGCGATCGCCATCACCCTGACCCTGGCAATGGGGGCTGCAGCACCGCTGCATGCCGCCGGGCAGGACGTGGCCGCCACCAGTGCCCTCGCCGCCGATGCCACCGACCTGGACCGCATCGAAGTGCGTGCCCAGCTGGAATCGCAGATCCGCGCGGTGGACCTCAAGCGCAGCAGCGATGCCATCGAAGACGCCGTGTCCTCCGATGCGCTGGGCCAGTACCCGGACAAGAACGTGGCCGAATCGCTGCAGCGCCTGCCCGGTGTCAGCGTCACCCGCGACCAGGGCGAAGGGCGCTTCGTGGTGGTGCGTGGCCTGGATGCCAACCTCAACAGCGTCAGCATCGACGGCATCGCGGTGGGCACGCCGGAGGATTCCAGCCGCGCCGCGCCGCTGGACGTGATTCCGTCCGATTCCACCGAGCGCCTGCGCGTGGTCAAGTCGCCGACCCCGGACATGCCCGGCGATGCCATCGGCGGCGCGATCCTGGTCGAGTCCGCGTCGGCCTTCGACCGCGATGGGCGCAGCCTGCGCGGCAAGATCGAAGGCAGCCACCAGCCGCTGTCCGGCCACACCAGCCCGAAGGCGGCGATCAACTACAGCGAAGTGTTCGCCGATACCTTCGGCGTGGCACTGGGCGTGAATTACCAGAACCGCAAGTTCGAATCGGACAACACCGAAGTGGAGTACGACGGCGAGGACGATGCCACGCCGGGCGATGTCACCGCGATCAACCTGCAGCACCGCAAGTACGAAATCGAGCGCAAGCGCATCGGTGCCAACCTCAACTTCGACTGGCGTCCCAGCGAAGGCAGCAGCTACTACCTGCGCACGCTGTACAGCCGCTTCGACGACGCGGAAACGCGCCAGCGCACGATCTTCAACTTCGAAGATGCCGACGTGGTGGCCACCGGCACCGACCAGTTCCGGCTGGATGACCTGCCGTCCGATGCGATCCAGAAGCGCATGCGCTACCGCACCAAGGAAGAGAACACCTTCGCCGCCAGCCTGGGCGGCGAGAACCGGCTGACCTCCGCGGTGGTCGACTACAAGGTGGGCTACACGAAGACCGAAGAGCGCGTGGACGATGAGATGGAAGCACGCTTCGAGCTCGATGCCGACGACCTGTCCGGCACCCTGGACCAGCGCAGCCGGCTGCCGCGCTATACCTTGTCCAACAACGAATGGATGGACAACGCCAACTTCGCCTACGACCGCATGATCCTGTCGCCCAAGCGGGTGGATGACAACGAACACAGCGCACAGGTCAACGTGCGCTTCGACGCCGACAACGCCAGTTACAAGATCGGCCTGCTCGGGCGCTGGCGCGAGCGCGACGTGGACGTCAACGAAGTGGAACTGCGCCGCGGGCCGGCGATCGACCTGGACAGCTGGACCACCAGCGCGCCCGAACATCGCCATGGGTCGTTGGGGCAGGGCATGAGCTCGGCGCTGATGCGCCGCTACTGGGCCGCCAACAGCGGCCTGTACAGTGCACGCCCGCAGGAGACCGGGGCCAATGCAGTGACCTCGCTGGAAGAGGACTACAGCGCCAGCGAAGACATCTTCGCCACCTACGCGATGGGTACCTGGGACATCGGTGCGCTGCGCATCATCGGCGGCGTGCGCGTGGAGAACACCCAGTTCAGCGCGGTCGGCAACCAGGTCGACGTGGCCGAAGACGAGCGCAGCTTCACCGTCACCCCGCGCGTGGCCAACCGCAGTTACAGCAACGTGCTGCCCGGCCTGCACCTGCGCTATGACGCGGCCGATGACTGGGTGCTGCGGGCATCGGCCAACAAGACGGTCTCGCGTCCGTCCTTCGGCGACATCTCCCCGCGCGTGGGTTACAGCCGCGGCGACGAGGAAGTGCGACTGGGCAACCCGGAACTGGATCCGTACGAATCGACCAACATCGACCTGTCGGTGGAGAAGTACCTGGGCAGCACCGGCATCGTCTCGCTGGGCCTGTTCCACAAGTCCATCGACGGCTACATCGTGGAGACCGTGCGCCAGAACGATCCGGCCTACGAAGGCTTCGACGTGACCCAGGCGATCAACGGCGACAAGGCCACCGTGCGCGGCGCCGAGTTCAATTACCAGCAGCAGCTCGCGTTCCTGCCGCCGGGGCTGGATGGCTTGCTGGTGGGTGCCAGCGGCACCTGGCTGGATACAGACTTCGATCCGGGCCTGGCCGACCGCGCCGCCGATGATTTCATGCTGCCGCGGGCGTCCAAGCATGTGTACAGCGCGCATGTCGGGTATGAAAAGTACGGACTGAGCACGCGCCTTGCCGCGGTGTACCGCAGCGAGTACCTCGACAGCATCGGCACCGGCCGTGCGTTCGACATCTTCGTCGCCCCGCACACCCAGCTCGATTTCTCGCTGGACTACACGTTCAGCCCCCGCGTCAGCCTGTATTTCGAGGCACAGAACCTGTTGGACAAGCCGCTTGAGCTTTACCAGGGCACGCGCTCGCGCACCCTGCAGCTGGAAGAATACGGCCGCACCTATGCGGTCGGCCTGAAGGTGTCGCTGTGATGGCGCGGCGCATGCTGCTGGCCAGCGCGGTGACGCTGGTGCTGGCGACCGCTTGCACGCGCACCCCGCCGGTTGCGCCGCCGGGCAACGACGCCGCCACCAGGGCGCCTGCCGCCGGGGAGGCCAGCGCCGAACGCCAGGTCGCCACGCTGGCCGAAGCCTTCCTGACCCCGATGACCCCGGATGACAACATCGATTCGCCGGCGGCCTGGACGGCACCGGATGGCAAGACCTGGCTGATCGCCACGGCCAAGGCCACCGACAAGCTGGTGGTGTACGACGGCAGCACCGGCGCGCCGCTGCGCGAGGTCGGCAGCACCGGTACCGCGCTGGGCCAGCTCGATCGCCCCAACGGCATTTCGGTGATCGATGACCTGCTGTGGATCGTCGAGCGTGACAACCACCGCGTGCAGGTGTTCTCGTTGCCGGACTTCACTCCGCTGGCGGTATTCGGTGCCGACGACCTGCGCAAGCCGTACGGCCTGTGGGTGGACAAGCGCGCCGATGGCTATGCGGTGTACGTGACCGATTCCTGGGACAACGGCGAGGACGCGCAGGGCAAGGACATCCTGCCGCCACTGGCCGAGCTGGACAAGCGCGTGCGCCAGTACCACGTGCGCCGCGATGGCGCGGAGGTGACCGCAACGCTGGCCGCCAGCATCGGCGACACCAGCGAAGCCGGCGCGCTGCGCGTGGTGGAATCGATCTGGGGCGATCCGGCCAACGACCGCCTGCTGGTGGCCGAAGAGGACGAGACCTACGCAAGTGAGTTCAAGGTGTACACGCTGGCGGGCCGCTTCACCGGCACCACCTTCGGCCGTGATGTGTTCAAGGCACAGGCCGAAGGCGTGATGCTGCGTACCTGCGGCAAGGACGGCTGGTGGATCACCACCGAACAGGGCAAGGAGCGCAGCGTGTTCCACCTGTTCGACCGCCACAGCCTGAAGCCGGTGGGATCGTTCCAGGGCAACAAGGTCGCCAATACCGATGGCATCTGGATGATGCAGCAGGGCATCCCGCGCTTCCCGCATGGCGCGCTGTATGCGGTGCACGATGACCAGGGGGTGGTCGCCTTCGACTGGGAACAGATCGCCAAGGCGCTGGCGCTGCCGCTGGAGTGTGCATCGTGATCGCGCGCCTCGCTTCCCTCGCGTTCGGCGTCGCACTGGCGCTGTCTGCCACCGCGGCGCTGGCCGACGACCTCGCCGCGCGCGTGGAGCCCAACAGCCAGGTGCCGGCGGGCAACCGCCACTATGCCGCCAGCGGCTTCCCGGACCGCATCGTCGCCTCGCCGGCGGCCGATGCCGCGCATGGATTCGCGGTGCGCTGGCGCACCGATGGCAGCGTGCAGGCGCCGCTGCTGGAAATCGCTCCAGCCGACGATACGCCCGGCTTCGGCCCCATCACCCGCATCACCGCCAGCAGCCAGCCGCTGCAGACCGAGAACGGCCTGTCGCACCACCATCGCGCGGATGTGAGCGGGCTTGAACCCGGCACGCTGTACGTCTACCGCGTGCAGGGCAAGGACACCTGGAGCGCCTGGAACCAGCTGCGTACCGCGGGCAGCGCGGACCAGCAGATGACCTTCCTGTACTTCGGCGATACCCAGAACAAGAACCTCAGCCATGTCACCCGGGTGGTGCGTGCCGCGCAGAAAGCCGCGCCGGAGGCCAACCTGAGCCTGTTCGCCGGCGACCTGGTCAGTGGCGGCTACGACGCCGATGACAGCGAATGGGGCGAGTGGTTCGCCGCCACCGGCTGGCTGGCCCAGGAAACGATGCTGGCCCCGGCCATCGGCAACCACGAGTACTTCGAGGAATTCGAAGACACCCCGCAGGAGCGTCGGGTGATGGCGCGGCATTGGCCGGCCACGTTCGCGCTGCCGGGCAACGGGGCCGAGGGCGCAGAGAAGAGCACCTACTGGTTCGACTACCAAGGGGTGCGCTTCGCCGTGCTGGATGGCACCTCGGCAATGGACCTCGGCACCGCGCAGGCGCAGGCGCGGTGGCTGGACCAGGTGCTGGCCAGCAATACCCAGCCGTGGACGATCGTCGTCGTGCACCAGCCGTTCTACTCACCGGCGCGGGGGCGCCACAACCCGGTGCTGCAGGAGGCCCTGCTGCCGGTGGTGCGCCGCCACGACGTGGACCTGGTGCTGCAGGGCCATGACCACACCTATGGCCGCCGTGGCGAAGACGGCATGGCGACCCCGCAGTTCGTGGTCAGCAATGCCAGCCCGAAGCAGTACCGGCTGTCGAAGGAGGCCCTGCAGACCATGTCGCCGGTGGCCGAGGACACCCAGTTGTTCCAGGTGCTGCGCATCGATCCGCAACGCCTGCATTACGAAGCCCGCACCGTCACCGGCAAGCTCTACGATGCCTTCGAACTGGTCCGCCAGGCCGATGGCAGCACCAGGAAGGTGGAGCTGGAAGAAGGCCGCATCGCACCGCGGCGCTGCCTGCGCCCGCACGCGCCGACCGGCCGCAAGGACCGGTGCTGGGAATGAAGACCCCCATGCGCAACGCGTTGCCGATGCTGGCACTGGCCGCCGGCCTGACCCTGATGGCCGGCGCCGCGATCGCCGCCGATACGGTGCTGCATCCGTTCCTGGCCGCGCAGCCGAAGCAGGCGCCGGACGAAGCAAACCTGGCGGTGGAAATCCCGGCGGGCAGCTTCACCAAGTACGAAATCAAGCAGGACGGACTGCTGCATGTGGACCGCTTCCAGTCGATGCCGGTCGCGTACCCGGCCAACTACGGTTCGATGCCGCGTACGCTGGCCGGAGACAACGATCCGCTGGACGCGCTGGTGCTGACCCGCGAGCCGCTGCATCCGGGGGTGATCGTGCGCTTCCGGCCGATCGGCTACCTGAAGATGGTCGACGATGGCGAGCAGGACGAAAAGGTGATCGGCGTGCCGACCGACAAGGTCGATCCCAGCTACGCCCACGTCCGCGATCTGGATGACCTGGCGCCGATCGAGCGCCAGCGCATCGAGGCGTTCTTCCGCGTGTACAAGGACCTGCCCGAAGGCCGCAATCCGGTACAGCTGGGCGGCTGGGGCAACGCGGCCGAAGCGAAGGTGCTTATCCAGCAGTCGATGCAGCGCTTCGACAGCGCCGGAAAGGGCAGGTAGCGCCGAGCCATGCTCGGCGAGCGCGCAGCGCGGCCTGTATCAGACGTCGCATCGCCTGCACGGAAAGCCGCCGAGCGTGGCTCGGCGCTACCGAAGTCGGCTCTACAGCCAGGTCACGCGCCATCGCTATGATGGCGCTTCCTGTTTTTGTCCTGGATGCAGCGCGTGTCATCAGCCCTGGTGTGGTTTCGCCGTGATCTCCGCCTTGCCGACAATCCGGCCCTGCAGGCGGCGCTGGAGGCCGGGCATGACGTCGTGCCGGTCTACATCCATGCCCCGCACGAAGAGGGCAGCTGGGCACCCGGCGCGGCATCCAATGCCTGGCGGCACCGCTCGCTGGCCGCACTGGATGCGGACCTGCGCGCACGCGGCTCGCAGCTGGTGTTGCGCCAGGGCGACAGCCTGGACGTGCTGCAGCAGCTGATCAGCGAAACCGGCGCCGAAGCGGTGTTCTGGAACCGCAAGTACGAACCGGCGACGCAACCGCGTGATGCGAAGATCAAACGCACGCTGCGCGAGCAGGGCCTGCAGGCAGACAGCTGCAACGGCAGCCTGCTGTTTGAGCCGTGGGAGCTGGAAACCAAGCAGGGCGGTCCGTACAAGGTGTTCACCCCGTTCTGGCGCAACGCACTGAGCAACTGGGGACTGCAGCCGGGCAGCGATGCGCCGGCCCGCTTGACCGCGCATTCCGTGCAGGGCATCGCGCTGGATGCGTTGGGACTGGCCCCCACGCTGGGCTGGGATGCCGGCTTCTGGGAGCACTGGCAGCCCGGCGAGGCCGGCGCGCGCGAGGCACTGACCGTGTTCGTCGATGGCGCGCTGCACGGCTATCGCGAGCAGCGCGACCTGCCGGACCGCGTCGGCACCTCCTTGCTGTCACCGCACCTGCATTTCGGCGAGATCGCGCCGTGGCGCATCGTGCATGCGCTGGAAGCCGAGCGCACCGCCGGCCGCAGTGCCGACATCGATGCCTACATCCGCCAGCTCGGCTGGCGCGATTTCGCCCATCACCTGCTGCACCATTTCCCGAAGACCAGCGACGAAAACCTCAACCCGCGTTTCGATGGATTTGCCTGGGTCACGCCCAGCGCCGTCGACCTGCAGGCGTGGCAGCAGGGCCGCACCGGCGTACCGATCGTCGATGCCGGCCTGCGCCAGCTCTGGCATACCGGCGTGATGCACAACCGGGTGCGGATGATCGTGGCCAGTTACCTGTGCAAGCACATGCGCGCGCACTGGATCATCGGCGCGCGCTGGTTCTGGGACACCCTGGTCGATGCCGACCTGGCCAACAATTCGATGGGCTGGCAGTGGGTGGGCGGCACCGGCGCCGATGCAGCGCCGTATTTCCGGGTGTTCAACCCGGTGACCCAGTCCGAGAAATTCGATCCGCAGGCACGTTACATCTCGCGTTGGGTGCCCGAACTGGCCGCACTTCCGGTCAAGGCCCGTTTTGCACCCTGGCAGCACCCCGCGCTGCTGGCGGACAAGGCGCCCAGCTACCCGCGCACACCGCTGGTGGATCTGGCGGAAGGCCGCGATGCGGCATTGGCTGCGTATCGACGCACCGGGGCGGAGTAGGGCGCTTTTGCACGCCGTCGGGAACAAGCTGAACGGGGCACCGGCCGCAGTCAGGACCCTCATCCCCGCATCGCATCAGGCTGTATATGCTCACCCCGACGCACGCCGGACCAGCCGGCTTCCAAGGAGAACTCCATGATCCGTTCCGCCCCCCGCAATGTGGCCCTTGCCCTGATGACCGCCGCAGCGCTCAGCGCCTGCGCCACCGGCGGTTCCTACGTGCAGAGTGACCAGTACGGCAATGAAACCCAGCAGCA
This sequence comes from Stenotrophomonas sp. SORGH_AS_0321, assembly GCF_031453215.1. NCBI lineage: Bacteria > Pseudomonadati > Pseudomonadota > Gammaproteobacteria > Lysobacterales > Lysobacteraceae > Stenotrophomonas > Stenotrophomonas sp. SORGH_AS_0321. Next base: position 2,534,642 of record NZ_JAVIZG010000001.1, on the reverse strand, counting down.
GAACCGCACCGGCCGCAACGCCCTGATCGGCACCGCGGTGGGTGTCGCAGCCGGCCTGTTGACCGGTGGCAGCGCGACCGAGCGCCGCCAGCACGCCATGATCGGCGCCGGCATCGGTGCGCTCAGCGGCGCGGCCGTAGGCCAGTACCAGGATCGCCAGGAACGTGCGCTGCGCGAGCGTACCGCCAACACCGGTATCGACGTGGTGCGCCAGGGCGACAACATCAGCCTGAACCTGCCGGACGGCATCACCTTTGATTTCGGCAAGTCGGCGCTGAAGCCGCAGTTCTACGGTTCGCTCAACGGCGTGGCCAGTACGCTGTCCGAGTACAACCAGACGATGATCGAAGTGGTCGGCCATACCGACAGCATCGGCAGTGATGCGGTGAACAACCGCCTGTCCAAGGAGCGCGCCGATGCCGTGGCGTCCTACCTGACCGCGCAGGGTGTGCAGGGCGCGCGTATTGAAACGCTGGGTGCCGGCAAGGCCTATCCGATCGCCGACAACAGCACCGACGCGGGCCGCGCACAGAACCGTCGTGTTGAAATCCGTGTGATTCCTCTGCAGCAGTAACGCGCAGCGTTGTTGCGGTTGCGGCTTCGGCCGCAACAGAATGCCGCCCTTGCAGGCGGCATTTTTTTGGCTGACGGCCAGCGGCCGTCACTACCGGTCAGGCGGCGACCACTTCCAGGATCCGCTTTCCTTCCGCGGCGGCCTCGGCTTCCGCTTTCTCGGTCTGTTGCTGGGCGTACTTCGCCGCCGGGCACTGCGCCATCATGTAGTTGGCGTCGAAGTTCAACTTTTCGACCAGGAAATCCACAAACGCACGTACCTTCGGCGACACCAGCTTGCCGCCGGCGAATACCGCGTTGAAGTCCACTTCCGGGCCGGTCCAGCCGGCCAGCACGCGCCGCACCATGCCGGTTTCGATGAACGGTTTGGCCATCACGTCGCCGGTCAGCAGCAGGCCTTCGCCGCACACCAGTGCGCCATTGAGCGCGGACACATCGTTGGCCACCATCAGCGGGGTGACCGGGAAATCGCGCAGCTCGCCGCCGTTCTCGCCCAACTGCCAGGTAATCCGGTTGGGATGGCTGTGGTACGCCTTGCGCATGGCCAGGATGCGATGGAACTGCAGCTCGTCCGGGTGCAGCGGCTCGCCATGGCGTTCGATGTAGGCCGGGCTGGCGAACACCTGCGTACGCAGGGTGCCCAGCTTGCGCGCCACCAGGTTGGAATCAGGCAGCGAGCCCACGCGCAGCGCCAGGTCGGCCTCGCCGGCGATCAGGTCCAGCTTCTCGTTGCCCAGGTGCATGTCCAGGCGGATTTCCGGATACATCGCATGGAACTGACCCAGCAGCGGGGCGATCCAGGTAATGCCCAGCGAATAGGGCACGGTGAAGCGCAGCCAGCCGCGCGGGCCGGACTGCAACTGGCTGACCGCACTCTCCGCTTCCTCCAGTTCGCGCGCGATGCGCTGGCAGTGCTCGTGGTAGATCGAGCCGGCCTCGGTGAGGCCCAGGCGGCGCGTGGTCCGGTGCAGCAGGCGCGCGCCGAGCCGCGTTTCCAGTTCCTGCACCTTGCGGCTGACGGTGGTCTTGGGAAGGCCGAGCGATTTGGCTGCAGCAATGAAACTGCCTTGCTCGACCACTTTGACGAAGATCAGCGTTTCGTTGAGATCGTGGGACATGGTCGAATTCCTGGACGTCGGGGACGGGACTATCGTGACAAAAAGATTGGACCGGGTGCGGGATGATTATTCCCCTAAAAGAGGACTAATCAAGTAGGAGTTAGAAGCGCACCATGGCGCCATTCCCGAATCGGAGGCCATCAGCCATGAGCCTGCGCAACATTCTCAACCTCTTCCGCTCCGCCGACCAGGACACCCTGGACCAGGCGATGACGGTCGAAAATCGTCCCAGCTCCTTGGTTAACAAGGATTTTCGGGAGTTTACCGCGGTCCCGCGCCAGCAGCGCGGTGGTGCCTTGCGTATCCGCCCGCGTGGCATGGATCGCCTGGGCCGTATCGGTATTGTCCCGCAGATGGGAGGAAATATCCCGTGAACGGGACGCTGGCTCCGGAGGTCCTCGTCCTCGGCGGCACCGGTGCCGTGGGCCAGGGCGTGGTCGGTGCATTGCTGGAAGCCGGCAGCCCGGTGCTGGTGGTCGGCCGCGATCCGGGCCGGCTGGCCGCACTCCGGCTGCAGTTCGACGACGAGCCTGGCCTGGAGACGATGCTCGGCTCGCTGGCCGATGACGAGTCGGCCAAAGTGGTTGCCGACCGCGTGGCAGCACGCCAGCGCCCCCTCGGCGCGGTGGTCGCCGCGCTCGGTGGTCCCTATGCGCGTGGCCGGGTCATCGACCGTCCCGGCGATGCGCTGATGCAGACGCTGCAGTTGGACCTGATGCCGCACGTGCATGCGGTCCGCCACCTGTTGCCGCTGCTGCAGGACCATCACCACCCGCGCCGCTTCGTGATGATCGGCAGCCCCGCCGGCCTCAAGCCGTGGGCCGCGCATGGTGATTCGTCGATCACCGCCGCAGCGCTGCGCATGTACGCCCAGGTGGTGCACCAGGAAGCGCAGGCGATCGGCGTGCGCGCGCAGCTGCTGGAAGTCGGTGCGCCGGTGTGCACGCCCAGCAATGCGGCCAACGCCTGCATCGAGTGGCCGAGCGCGCTGCTGGTCGGCCGCCGCCTGGTCTCGCTGCTGGACCAGTGCCACGACAACCGCGCCATCGTGCGCTGCGATTCACGCGATGCGCAGCTGCCACGCGGGCTGCTGCAGCTGGACGCGCCGCCGCGCTGGCGCGAATCGGCCGGGAGTGCTTGACCTCAACCTTTGTTGAGGTCGCACCATCCCCCGGCCGCCGGCACGACCGGCACCCCGAAAGACAGAACACCCGTATCACCACCCCCTACGGATACATGCCATGAACACCATGATGCCCCTCCACCGCACCACCCGCCGCGTGGCCTTCGCCACGGTTTCGGCGCTGGCCCTGGCGATCCTGACTGCCTGCAGTGGCAGCCACGCCGAAGAAGCCGGCGCACCGCCCGCCCCGGAAGTCAGCGCCGCGCCGGTGCTGGTCAAGCAGGTCAGCCAGTGGGACGAGTTCAGCGGGCGCGTCGAAGCGGTCGAGAATGTCGACCTGCGTCCACGCGTCTCCGGCTACATCGACAAGGTCAACTACATCGAAGGCCAGGAAGTGAAGAAGGGCGATGTGCTGTTCACCATCGATGCCCGCAGCTACCAGGCCGAGTACGACCGCGCCCGTGCCGAAGTCGCCCGCGCCCGCACCCAGTCCACCCTGGCCCGCGGCGAGTCCGATCGCGCCAAGCGCCTGTCCGAACAGCAGGCCATCTCCACTGAAACCTGGGAACAGCGCCGCGCCGCGTCCGACCAGGCCGGTGCGCAGGTGCAGGCCGCGCAGGCGGCACTGGATGCGGCCGCGCTCAACCTGGAGTTCACCAAGGTGCGTGCGCCGATCAACGGCCGTGCGGGCCGTGCGATGGTCACCGCCGGCAACCTGGTCAGTGCAGGCGATGCCGCAAGCGTGCTGACCACGCTGGTATCGCTGGACAAGGTGCACGTGTACTTCGATGCCGACGAAGCGACCTTCCTGCGCTATGCGCAGATGGCGCGCAAGGGCGAGCGTCCGAGCGAGCGCGATGCGTCGCTGCCGGTACGCATCGGCCTGAGCGGCGAGCAGGGCTTCCCGCACGAAGGCAAGGTCGACTTCCTGGACAACCAGGTGACCCGCAGCACCGGCACCATCCGCGTCCGCGCGCTGCTGGACAACGCCGATCGTGAGTTCACCCCGGGCCTGTTCGCCCGCGTGCAGCTGCTCGGCAGCGGCCAGTTCCAGGCCATGCTGATCGACGACCGCGCCGTGCTGACCGACCAGGACCGCAAGTATGTCTACGTGGTCGACAAGGACGGCAAGGCACAGCGTCGCGACATCGCGCTGGGTCGCAGTGCCGAAGGCCTGCGCATCGTGGAGAACGGACTGGCGGCCGGCGACAAGGTGATCGTCGACGGCGTGCAGAAGGTCTTCATGCCGGGCATGCCGGTGCAGGCCAAGCCGGTGGCCATGCAGTCGGGCACCGCACCTGCCGCTGCACCTGCAAAGGCCCCCGTCCCGGCACCCGCACCGGCACGTGTGGGTAGTGAAACCGCCGCACTGAACTGATCCATCCGGCCAGCGTCACCGCGAACCCCGATCCCCTGCCAGCACGGCAGGGGCAGGGTGGCTGCACCCCCACGCCGGCCAAACCCAAGGACATTCCCATGGATTTCTCCCGCTTTTTCATCGACAGGCCGATCTTCGCGGCGGTGTTGTCGATCATCATCTTCGCCGCCGGCCTGATCAGCATCCCGCTGCTGCCGACCGGTGAATACCCCGACGTCGTCCCCCCTTCGGTGGTGGTGCGTACCGTGTACCCGGGCGCCAACCCGAAAGTGATCGCAGAAACGGTGGCCACGCCGCTGGAAGAAGCGATCAACGGCGTGGAGGACATGATGTACATGAAGTCCGTCGCCGGTTCCGACGGCGTGCTGCAGATGACCATCACCTTCCGCCCGGGCACCGACCCGGACGCGGCCGCGGTGAAGGTGCAGAACCGCGTGGCGCAGGCCCAGGCGCGTCTTCCCGAAGACGTGCGGCGCCAGGGCGTGACCACGCAGAAGCAGTCGCCGACCTTCCTGATGGTGGTGCACCTGACCTCGCCGAACGGAAAGTACGACACGCTTTACCTGCGCAACTACGCCCGCCTGCACGTCAAGGACGCGCTGTCGCGCATCCAGGGCGTGGGTGATGCACAGATCTTCGGTGGCGGTGACTACGCCATGCGCGCCTGGCTGGACCCGGACAAGATCGCCGCGCGCGGCCTGACCGCCAGCGACGTGGTCGGCGCGATGCGCGAGCAGAACGTGCAGGTGTCGGCCGGCCAGCTCGGTGCCGAACCGATGCCCAACAGCCAGTTCCTGACCCTGATCAATGCGCAGGGCCGGCTGAAGAGCGAGCAGGAATTCAACGACATCGTGCTCAAGAGCGGCGTTGACGGTGAAGTGGTGCGCCTGTCCGATGTCGCCCGCCTGGAGCTGGGTGCCGGTGACTACACCCTGCGTTCGCAGCTGGATGGCAAGAACGCGGTGGGTATCGGCATCTTCCAGGCACCGGGTGCCAACGCGCTGGAAATCCGCGATGCCGTCATGAACACCATGGACGAAATGCAGAAGACCTTCCCGGCCGACGTCAAGTACGAAGCGGTGTATGACACCACCATCTTCGTGCGCGACTCGATCAAGGCGGTGGTGTCCACCCTGCTGGAAGCCATCGCGCTGGTGGTGCTGGTGGTGATCCTGTTCCTGCAGACCTGGCGTGCCTCGATCATCCCGCTGATTGCCGTGCCGGTGTCCATCGTGGGCACGTTCGCCGCGCTGTACCTGCTGGGCTTCTCGATCAACACCTTGAGCCTGTTCGGGCTGGTGCTGGCGATCGGCATCGTGGTCGATGATGCGATCGTGGTGGTGGAGAACGTCGAGCGCAACATCGAAGAAGGCCTGTCGCCGACCGCGGCGGCCCACCAGGCGATGAAGGAAGTGTCCGGCCCGATCGTCGCCATCGCGCTGGTGCTGTGCGCGGTGTTCGTGCCGATGGCCTTCCTGTCCGGTGTCACCGGCCAGTTCTACAAGCAGTTCGCGGTCACCATCGCCATTTCCACGGTGATTTCGGCGATCAACTCGCTGACCCTGTCGCCGGCCCTGGCCGCGCGCCTGCTCAAGCCGCACGACGCGGCCAAGGATGCGCCGACGCGCATCATCGACCGCCTGTTCGGCTGGATCTTCCGTCCGTTCAACCGCTTCTTCAAGTCCAGCTCGGAAAAGTACGAGCGCAGCGTGTCGAACATCCTCGGCAAGCGCGGCGCGGTGTTCGTGGTGTATGCCCTGCTGCTGGTCGGCACCGGGGTCATGTTCAAGCTGGTCCCGCCGGGCTTCATCCCCACCCAGGACAAGCTGTACCTGATCGCCGGCGTGAAGCTGCCGGAAGGTTCTTCCATCGCCCGTACCGACGCGATGCTGAAGAAGGTCGCGCAGATCGCCATGGAAACCGACGGCGTGGCGCACACCATTTCCTTCCCGGGCCTCAACGCACTGCAGTTCACCAATACGCCCAACACCGGCGTAGCCTTCGTGCCGCTGAAGCCCTTCAGTGAGCGCAATGGCCGCACCGCCGCGCAGATCAACGCGGAGATCAACCAGAAGATCGCCGCGCTGCAGGAAGGCTTCGCGTTCTCAATGATGCCGCCGCCGATCCTCGGGTTGGGCAACGGCAACGGCTACCAGATGTTCATCGAAGACCGCGGCAACCTGGGTTACGGTGCGCTGCAGACGGCCGTGCAGACCATGCAGGGCGCTGTTTCGCAGACCCCCGGCATGGCCTTCCCGATCACCAGCTACCAGGCCAACGTGCCGCAGCTGGATGCCGAAGTGGACCGCGTCAAGGCCAAGGCCCAGGGCGTGCAGCTGACCGAACTGTTCGACACGCTGCAGACCTATCTCGGTTCGTCCTACGTCAACGACTTCAACCAGTTCGGCCGTACCTGGCAGGTGATCGCCCAGGCCGATGGCCAGTTCCGTGACAGCGTGGAAGACATCGGCCGCCTGCGTACCCGCAACGACCGTGGCGAAATGGTGCCGATCGGTTCGATGGTCACCGTCAAGCAGACCTTCGGCCCGGACCCGGTGCTGCGCTTCAACGGCTACCCGGCCGCCGACCTGGCCGGTGAAACCGATCCGCGCCTGCTGTCGTCCACCGAAGGCATGGCCAAGCTGACCGAAATCGCCGCCCAGGTGCTGCCGCCGGGCATGGTCACCGAATGGACCGACCTGAGCTACCAGCAGGCCACCCAGGGCAATGCGGCGCTGATCGTGTTCCCGGTGGCGGTGATGCTGGCCTTCCTGGTGCTCGCCGCGCTGTATGAAAGCTGGTCGCTGCCGCTGGCGGTGATCCTGATCGTGCCGATGACCCTGCTGTCGGCGCTGTTCGGGGTGTGGCTGACCGGCGGTGACAACAACGTCTTCGTGCAGGTCGGCCTGGTGGTGCTGATGGGCCTGGCGTGCAAGAACGCGATCCTGATCGTCGAGTTCGCCCGCGAGCTGGAAATGGGCGGCAAGGGCATCGTCGAAGCGGCGCTGGAAGCCTGCCGCCTGCGCCTTCGCCCGATCGTGATGACCTCCATCGCCTTCATCGCCGGCACCGTGCCGCTGGTGCTGTCCCATGGTGCAGGCGCCGAAGTCCGCTCGGTCACCGGCATCACGGTGTTCGCCGGCATGCTGGGCGTAACGTTGTTCGGGCTGTTCCTGACCCCGGTGTTCTACGTGGCCTTGCGCAAGTTCGTCACCCGCAATGGCGGTGGCCAGCTGGTGACCCACGGCGAATCCACGCTGCATCACTGATCTGTTCCTCCCCGGTAGCCGCCGAGCAGGGCTCGGCGCTACCCCCCTGATCCAACCTGGAGCCACACAATGAACGCGAATACCAACAAGATCGCCCTGGTGACCGGCGCTACCCGGGGTATCGGCACCGAGACCGTGCGCCAGCTGGCGCAGGCCGGCGTGCACACCCTGCTGGCCGGCCGCAAGCGCGACACCGCCGTGGAGGTCGCACTGAAGCTGCAGGCCGAAGGGCTGCCGGTGGAAGCGATCGAGCTGGACGTCACCGATGACGCCAGCATCGCCGCTGCCGTCGAGCAGGTCCGCGCGCGCCACGGCCGGCTGGACATCCTGGTCAACAACGCCGGCATCCTGCTCGATGACATCAGCAAGGCACCGTCGCAGCAGTCGCTGGACGCCTGGCGCCGCACCTTCGACACCAACGTGTTCGCGCTGGTGGCGGTGACCCAGGCCTTCCTGCCGCTGCTGCGCGGATCGGCTGCTGCCCGCATCGTCAACGTGTCCAGCCTGCTCGGTTCGATCACCCTGCACAGCCAGCCGGGCTCGCCGATCTATGACTTCAAGGTGCCGGCCTACAACGTGTCCAAGAGCGCGGTGAACGCCTGGACCGCACAGCTGGCCTACGAACTGCGCGATACCGCGCACAAGGTCAACACCGTGCATCCGGGTTACGTAAAGACCGACATGAACGGTGGCGAAGGCGAAGTGGAAGTGTCCGTCGGCGCGCAGTCCAGCGTGCAGATGGCGCTGCTGGATGCCGATGGCCCGAACGGCAGCTTCACCTACCTGGGCGAGGTGCTGCCGTGGTGATCAAGACCCTGGTGGTCGCCCTGACCAGCGTGCTGCTGGCTGGCTGCGTGACCGTCGGACCCAACTACACGGCACCGGTGGAAGCACCGGTGACCCTGCAGGGATCGGCGGCACCGGTGTACAGCACCGAGTCGCCGGTGGCGACCTGGTGGGCCCAGTTCGATGATCCGGTGCTGGAGGAACTGGTGCACCGCGCGCTGGCCGACAACCTTGATCTTCGTGTCTCGGTTTCGCGCGTGCGGCAGGCCCGTGCGGTGTTCGTGGAAAGCCGGCTGGACCAGGCCCCGCACGTCACTGCGGGCGGCTCGTATGACCGCCGCAAGCAGCCCGATGCGCTGGCCGGTGGCGAACGTGTGTTCAGTGAAACCTACCAGCTCGGCTTCGACGCCGGCTGGGAGCTGGACCTGTTCGGTCGCCAGCGTCGCGCTGCCGAGGCGGCCCGCGCGGACCTGGATGCGGAGTGGGCCAACCTGGCCGACGCCCAGGTGCTGGTCGCTGCCGAAGTGGCACGCAACTACTTCGAACTGCGCGGCACGCAGAAGCGGATCGCGGTGGCCGAACAGACCCTGGGCAACCTGCGCGACACCCAGAAGCTGACCGAAACCCGCTGGAACCTGGGCGCCGGCAGTGAGCTGGACGTGCAGAGCAGCCGGGCGCGCTTGAAGGCCATCGAGGCCGACATCCCGCTGCTGGAGGTCGCCCAGACCCAGTCGCGGCATCGCCTGGCGGTGCTGCTGGGCCTGCGCCCGGATGCGCTGGACAGCGTGCTGGCCCCGCGCGAGGTGCCGGCCTTCGCCAAGGCGTTGCCGCTGGGGGATACCCGCGAACTGCTGCGCCAGCGTGCGGACGTACGCGTGGCCGAACGGCGGCTCGCCGCAGCCACGGCGCGTATCGGCGTAGCCACGGCGGATCTGTTCCCGCGGCTGTCGCTGACCGGCTTCGTCGGCTTCCTTGGCGGTGATGCCAGCGGGCTGGTCAACGGCAACAACAAAGCGTGGTCGCTGACCCCGTCGCTGAGCTGGGCTGCGTTCGATTTCGGCACCGTGCGTGCGCGGTTGAAGGCCAGCAAGGCCGAAGCCGATGGCGTGGCGGCGCAGTACGAACAGGCCGTGCTGCTGGCGTTGGAAGACACCGAAAACGCGTTGACCCGGTATGCCAAGCAGCAGGCCCGGCTGGCGATCGTCGCCGAGCAGGCGCAGGCCGCACGGCGTGCGGAAACGCTGGCGCAGATCCGCTATCGCGAGGGCTCGGAAGACTTCCTGACCCTGCTCGATGCGCAGCGCACGCAGCTGTCGGCCGATGATGCATTGTCCGCCGCCGAAGCAGAGGTCAACGTCAGCGTGGTCGGTGTGTACAAGGCGCTCGGCGGCTGGGGCCAGGCAGCGCAGCCAACCATCGCGCTGGCCAACTGACCCTGGCGGGGTGACGACCGTCGGTCGTGGGTGGGTGACGGCCGCTGGCCGTCATGCCGCAGCGCCAGCGCAGGCCACCCCCGGTAGTGACGGCCGCTGGCCGTCATGCCGCAGCGCCAGCGTAGGCCACCCCCGGTAATGACGGCCGCTGGCCGTCATGCCGTTGGCTTACCGTGCATCCCACTCCAGCTCCACGACCAGCGGGAAATGATCGGACGGCAGGATGCCGTCTACCCGTGCATCCAGCGTAGCGAAGCTGCGCGCCTTGAACCCGCGCACCAGCACCCAGTCCAGTTCCGTGGTCGCCTTCCCGGTGAAATCGTGGAACGTCTTCTTCGGCCCCAGCGGTTCGGCGACCTGTGTGCGCGCATCCTGCAATGCCGTGGTAAACGCGGCATACGTAGGCCCGCCCGGTTCACTGTTGAAGTCACCGGTCACCACCACCGGGATATCGGCCGGCAGCGTTTTCAGGTGCGCCACGATAGCCTGCGCGCTGCGCACCCGCCGTGGCTCGTCCTCATCGCGGTAGGGCAGGTGGGTGTTGAACAGATAGAACCGCCGCCCGTCTGCCGCGCGGCGGAACAGCCCCCAGGTGACCATGCGCGGGAACAGGTTGCCCCAGCTGATGCTGCCCGGCACCTCCGGTGTATCGGAAAGCCAGAAGTTTCCAGACTGTTCAAGCGCCAGCGCCTTGCTGTCGTAGAACACGCCCATGTGCTCATCGCCATCGCCGCCACGCCGTCCTTCACCGAACCACCGGTAGTCCGGCAACTGCGCGGCCACGTAGTCGGCCTGCTCCTTGACCAGTTCCTGGGTTCCCATCACATCCGGGTGCGCCGTGCGGATGGTCGCCACCAGCGCCTCGCGGCGGTCCGGCCAGCGTTTCTGCGGCGCGGTATCCGCGGGCGTGCGTACGTTGAAGGACATTACCTTCAGCGGTGCGGGCGGGGTGGCCGCCGCGGCAGGCAGCGCAAGCGCCAACAGGAGCAAAGCGGCAGGGCGCCGCAGACGGTGCAACATGGGAATCCCTCCATTCCAGTCAAACAAGGTCGGGACAAGGTTCGCATGGAAGGGAAGGGATCGGATGTGCCGTTCCGGCTGGTTGGCGCATCATGCGGGCAGTGCATCCCATCGCTGCACCAGGCCCATCAGGAACAACAGCCCGTACACCAGGCAGAGGGCCGAGCTGACCCAGACAAAGCGGGCACTACGGCCATTGCCGACCAGCACGAACGGGCCCAGCAGCGCGCGCAGCAGGAATACGCTGGCAATGGCAACCAGCACCGCGCGCAGCAGGGGCGCGATCACGCCCGCGCCGGAAAGCGCATAGGTGGCCCATGGCAGCAGCACCACGCAGATCATGCTGGTCAGCGCCGCCGGAACGCGGCTGGCGGCGTAGCCGACCTGGCCCTTGTTGCCTCTCAGGCCGGTCACCAACGAGCGCTGGTACCCATCGAGCTGATGGCGCCGTAACCGGTAATGGCGACGCGGCGCGGCGGTGGGGTAGCGGGTTTATCCATGGTGCTGGTCTCCTGCAGCAAGGGAGATGGGGCGTCGCCGCGTGGTGGCGGCAAGCGGGAATCAGGCATCTGCGAAGGCGCAATCGACGGCGTAGTCGCCGGCGTGACCGCGTCCCAAGGAAACGGCGAAGCCACGTGCATCGAGCAGGGCGCGTGTTTCTGCCAAGGCGGGCTATTGTCCGGAACGCGACACAGTGCGTGACAGGTCGTCAGCGGATTACATGCAATCACGTCGGCATTGCCTGCCGAGGCCCTTCACCCGACGCAATCGGCGGAATCACCAGCAAACGACATTCTTCCCGATACGCTTGGGCCAACACGTAACTCCCTGTCGGAAAGGACTGTCATGATCAAGTGGGCCATCATCTTCGCCATCATCGGCCTCATCGCCGGTGCCCTCGGCTTCGGCGGCATCGCCGGCGCGTCGGTCGGCATCGCCAAGTTCCTGTTCTGGGCGGGCATCATCATCGCCGTGGTCCTGTTCCTGCTCGGCATGACGATCGCCAAGAAAGTGACCTGACCGGCCTTTCGCGAGCGTTTAAGCAAAAAGCCGCATCGGAGACGATGCGGCTTTTTTACTGGGCGGGGATCAGCCGATTACAGTTTTGTTGATCACCGCTTCGACGTGGTGCCCATCGGGATCGATGAGGAAGGCCGCGTAGTAGTGGGGGCCGTAATCGGGGCGGGGGCCGGGCGCACCCTTGTCCCGGCCGCCGGCGCTGACACCGTCACGGTGGAAGGCATCAACGGCCTCCTGCGATGTCGCGGCAAACGCGATGTGGAAGCCATCAAGTGGCACGGCGGCATCGTCGGTGAGGTTGAGCAGCAACAGGTCCTGGTCGTCGACCAGGCCATAGCCGATGGATTCACCGCCATCGAAGACGCGGCGAAAGCCCAGTGCGCCGAGGGAGGCGTCGTAGAAGCAACCGGCGCGGGCGAGGTCGCTTACGCCCAGAGAAAGATGATGGAACATCGGACACCGCAGTGGGGAACGGACAGTGAGCATAGCGGTGTGTCGGCTTCAGCACTGCGCGGGGTACGGCGCTGGCGGCCTTTCTTTTTGCAGATTCGCCCATGTACGCAGTGGGGTGCCGATGGTTGGATAGGACCACTGGCGACGTAGAGCGTCAGTCGGGATTGGCGTCCTGATCGTAAGTAGACATATGTCTCTGTTTTGCCCCTTGGGCACGGCGGAGAATGCACTGCGCTGCCCTCCGGTTCCATGGCGGGCGGTGCGTGGGATCCCTGATCCGCCGGATATTTTGTCTACTTGCCCGGTACGCCAACCCGCATCGCCTGCCACCGCGTGCCTCGTCGCCGGTGGCCTCCCGCCTTGTGAGGTATGCCAATGGACCCGAAACACCCGCTGAGTGCCGAGCGCCTGCACGCCCTGATGGGCGACAAGATGCTCGACTTCCCGCCGCATTTCATCGAAAAGCTGGAACAGCGGCTGGAAGCGATGGAGGCGGAGCGTTCCCGATCGTGCGCCGTGGTGGTGCCACTGCGACCGGCCACCGGCACGCTGCAGCGCCCGAGCCATGCGGCCGACCCGACGCAGGATGAAAGCACGGCGGTCCCGGTCAGCACGCTGCGCGCGCTGTCCAACATCCTGGATATCCTGCACACCGCGCATCTGCTCCAGCAGGACCACATCACCGCCAGCATGGTGTCCGAACAGAGCGTGGAGTGCCTGATCGTGTGCGGGCGGGAACTGTTGAAGGGCCATGCCGGCGCGATGTGGACCAACGCATGAAGGCCGGCGAGGAGGCGTGCAACGACCCCGATGCAGTGGATCCGCGTGCCGCGCGACCGGCTGCGCGAAGCATCCGCCTCAGGCGGTCGGCAGGAACGGGGGCGGCGGCTGGTTGGTCACTCCCCAGAACATGCCAAGCTCCTGTACGGCGGACAGGAATTCATCGAAGTCGAGCGGCTTGACCACGAAGGCATTCACGCCCACTTCGTAGCTTTTCACCAGGTCGCGGTCCTGGCGGGAGGCGGTCAGCATCACCACCGGGGTATGTCGCAGGGCGGCGTCACGGCGGATCTCGGCGAGCACTTCCAGGCCATTCAACTTGGGCAGTTTCAGGTCCAGCAGCACGACGACCGGGCCACCGTGGTGCTGGCCGGCATAGCGTCCGGTGCTGCGCAGGTAATCCAGCGCTTCTTCGCCATCGCGCACGTGGATGACCGGATTGAGCAACTGGCAGCGGGCCAGTGCGGCGATGGTCAGCTCTGCGTCCTGCAGGCTGTCTTCTACGAGCAGTATCGGTCGCAGGTCTCTCATGCAGCGTCCTTCTGGATCGATTCGCCAGCGTCACTGGTCTGGCGTAGGGGGCGCATAGATTTGCATGAGGCTGCGCCGCTGTCAGTACTCTGATGAACGGTTAATATTAACGCTTCAGGATGTTTGTTCAGACTGATCTGTGACCGTCCTCGCACCTTGGACGTCCGCTGCGGCCAAACGCGTCAGAATCACGCGGGTTTAACCGTCGCGTCGACAAATTGACGCTGCGCGAAGGGTCAGCAGGGGGACTCTGCACGGAGGTGAAAGCCTGCGTAGGCGTGAAAAGCCCCCCACACACAGGACTCACTCATGGAGCTCATGATTGCGCTGCTCGGCATTGCCGCAGCCTTTGCCTCGACGCTGGTCGTGCTGCAGGCGGCCACATTGGTATGGAAGAAGCTCCGCTTGCGGCGCGATGCCATCAGGAGATCGATTGCCTGATGGGTGCTGTTCGCTACGCCTACACAAAAGCGCGCCATTGGCACGCCTCACCGTTGGTATCGGCCTGGGCCGCATGCCGTTATGCCCTGACCGGCGACACCGGGTATTTCCGGTCCCATGCGGGCCGGAGGCTGTCGCGCATCCATCGCGGTTCTTTGGCGCAGGATGACTGAAGCGGTAAACGAAAAAGCCCGGAAACCCTTGAACTGCGGGGGTTTCCGGGCTCTCGCGGACCTTCTCGGTCCCTTCAATGGTGGAGGTGGGCTCTACCCGATGCGAAGGCTCAGGCCTTATGCCGCAAGGGGTGGAGTGTGACCGGGGCCATCTGTACCCCCAGCTGTACCCCCTTCTTCGGTGCCATGATCGCGGGCTGAAATCTGCGCCGCGATCCATGCGTCGACCTCCGATTCGACCCATCGAACCGATGCCCCCAGGTTCACCGGTTTGGGGAACGTTCCGGCCGAAATGCGCGAATACAGGGTCGACTTGGCCAGGCCGACCCGGTCCATGACCTCAGCCCGGCGCAGCAGTCGGCGGGGGGCGATTGGGTGTACGGTGCTGGTCATCTTGTCTCCTTCGCCGCGCGGTCGCGGCTGACTGGTGTGGGGGCGGGGAATAGGTCCTGTTGGACAGGAGAGGCCAGCACCGAGGCTGCCGCCGTAGCTGCGGCTTCTGCACGCCGCCGGGCGTTCCCCGCCCAGCGGAGCAGCACGTCGGAGAACGGCGAACCCCTCCGGACGCGGGCTTCGTGAAGCAGCACGCGCGCGGTGTGTTTGTGCTGATGCGCGCTCATGCTGCTTCCCTCATCAGGCTCATCACCAGGGCCTTCGCGGTGCGGTTCGGCACCGCGTTGCCGATCTGCTTGGTGATCTCGGTGGCGTTGCCGGCGAAGTCGTAGACCTCCCCCTCGTCATCGAACGACGTGGCCCGGGCAAGCTCGCGCCAGTGCAGCATCCGGTAGTTGATGTCGATGACCACCTCGTCCGCCAGCCCAGCGCCCGGCATCGCCAGGCCCAGCTCGCCACGGTTGGCACCGGTGATGGTCGGCAGCGGATCGTTCATGCCGTGGGTTCGGTGGTCGCCGTGGTGCGTAATGGGCAAGGCAAAGGGCTCGGCCAGCGCCAGCGACTCGGAGCAGGTGATGGTGGGCATCGGCTCGCTGGCCGTGCGCATGTCGCCAGTCCGGCCGGTACCGACGTTGCCGCGCATGACGATCGGCTCAGCCAGCGCGACCTCATTCGAGCCGGTAAGGGCAGGCATCGGTGCGTCGGCGTCCAGTACGCGACTGGCCGGGTCACGTCCATCACTGTCTCCGTGGCCAGCGCGCATCAGCACCGGCTCGGCCAGGCCAAAACGAGCCTTGGTGGTGACCGACGGCACGGGCTCGGCCACTGACTGCGCAGTGGCGGTGGCACCGTAGTACTGCGCTACCAGCGGTACGGCCATGGCCTGGTCGCCGCCCTTGGCAGTGGTGACAGTTCGGATCGGGTCGGCGACCGAGCGCGGCACGCCGGCGCTGCTGCTATTGGAGGTCGGAACGATGATCGCCTCGATCAGCTGGGGTCGAGCACCGTTGCCTCCGGTGGTGATCGTGGGTACCGGCTCGGCGACAGGCCGTGCGGTGCCGCCGCTGGCCGTCGCCATCAGCAGCGGCTCGACCAGCTGCGGGCGTGCGCAGCCCGGCCGCTCGCTGCCGGCGCCGCCCGTGGTGATTGTCGGCAGAGGCTGATCTAGGTCGCGCGCTGCGCCACCGCTGCTGGTGGCGAGCACCAGGCCGACGTGGGTGCCGCCGGCAGTCAGCGTGGGCAGTGGCTCATCGGCAGAGCGTGCCGACGCCAGCAGGTGCTGGTCGCTGGTGCCTCGCATGTGGATGACTACCGGCTCGGCTTGGATCAGTCCCAGCTCAATCGCTTCGGCGTGGCTGAAGACCAGACGCGGGGCAGTGCCGTTCAGCAGCGCCTGCACGGCATCGATGTACGGCTGGGGCCACGAATACTTCACCGCCCCGGCGGCGATGCGCCGCAACGTGTTCGGCTTCAGCGGCTTCTTCCTACGGAAGATGCTGTTGCCAGTCATGGACCAGTCGATCACCTCGCGCGCTCCGCGCCAGCGCTGCCGGCTGCCCAGCAGGTCGGTGCCGCCGACGCGGTCATGACTGGGCTCCGGCCAACGAAGGCGTTTACCGTCACTGCGGCCAATCAGGAAGAAGCGCCGGCGCGTCGTCGGGTCGCCGTAGTCGGCGCAGGTCAGCACCTTCCAATCGACCTTGAAGCCGACGGCCTCCAGCGCTGCCACCCAGGCGCGGAAGTACTCACCGCGGCGCGACTTGATCGGCCGGCCGGTGACCAGGCTGCACGGACCCCAGTCCATGAACTCCGGCACGTTCTCGACCAGGATCCGGGTGACGCGCAGCTCGGTGCACCAACGCACCACGTGCCAGGGATCCATGCGCTGCTGGTCGTGCACGGGCCGGCCGCCGCGCGCGCGGCTGTGGAAGACGCAGGAAGGGGCGGCGATCAGCAGGTCCAGACGGCCCTCCGGCACCAGCGTCAGCGGCAGCGCGGACTCCAGGTCGGCGCAGTGGATCCGGTTGGAATGGTCCGCGTGGTTACGGCGGTTCGTCTCAATCGCGACCGGCCAGTGGTTCACGGCGATCAGCTGTACCGGCCGGCCGAGCTCGCGCATGGCGCGCGCCGCACCGTTGGAAAGTCCGCCGGCGCCGCAGAACAAGTCGCCGACCAGCGCGGCGCGGGTGCGGGACTTCGGGCTGATGCGGATTTCGGGCGAGCGGGATCCATCAGCCATTGGAGCTCTCCTGCGGAATCAGCTTCTGCTGCTGGACGTGCTCAATGATCGTTTGACCATTGGGCAGCAGGATGTGGGACAGGAATGCGGCTTCGAAGGTCAGCATCCCGATCTCGATCGCGGTGACCTGGCCCTTGACCCAGTCGCGCAGGATTGAGTAGACCGCGATACCGCCGATCTTCAACGCCTTCGATTCGTGCTCGGCCTTGGTGGCGCGCACGCGCGGGCCGTATGGATGCTCGCGCAGCCAGGCGGCGGCGTAGCCCCGCGCGCTGGCCTTCAGCTGCACCTGCCGGCCGCGGTGCTCGAACTGGATGAAGAGCTCGCCCGTCTCGTAGTCCTCGCCGGTGGCGAAGCGCTGGCAGCCGAAGGCGCGCAGCATCTTCTGGATGTCGTTTATCGCATTGCTACCGCTGGTGGCGTTCTCGTAGGGGAGGCTCACGACTGCACCGCCTTGCCGCCGTCGATCAGGGCCAGCGGACGGACGAAGAACGCAGCCGGGCCATCCTCGGTGTCCTGGATGCCGACCAGGCGCCAGTGATCGCCTGCGGGCGCCTCCGGGGTCCAGCTGGCGAGCCAGGCGCAGTAATCCACCTCTTCGCCTTCATCTTCCGGGTACTCGCCGAACACCACCTCCACGGCAAAGCCCTGCGCGGTGATCAGCGGCCCGATGCCGCGCTCTTCGTCTTCATTCTTCGGCCACGACGGAAGATCGGGGTGGGCTACGTGGTACAGGTTGACGCCATCCAGCGTCGGCATGAGGTGCGGGCTGTACAGGCCGCGCCAAGGATCTTGCGGGTCCACGGCCCGCGCGGGCGGGGAGAACAGCAGAGCCGCTTTCCACGCGTGTCGAGCTTCATCGGTTACGCGGTCGAGGAACAGATAGTGCAGCGGGTGCTGGTCCAGGTTGAGCTTGCGCGAGGCAGCATGCGCTTCGAACGCCTTGCTCTCCACCGCGAACAGCACCGGTTCCTGCACCGCGCCAACCTGCCGCGTACCAGCAGCAGCGCCGATAGCGATCGCTTCGTCGACCTTCGACTGCTCGACGTGGCCAGCGGCAACAAGCGCCTTCAATGCAAAACGTTCCAGGTCACTCATGGGTCTCTCCAGTCAGGGCGGCGCGGTGCTGCTGCACCTCGGTGCGCCAGTAGTCGATGGTTTCTTGGGGGCTGCTGCGCAACGTCTCGAAGTGGCCCAGGTTCGTTGCCGCCTCGATGAGGTCGGCCAGCAGCTGGTCGCGCTCGGCACCAACGAGCCCGCCGGCAGCACGCAGCTCGGCGACTTCCGCCTGTAGCTGCTCGATCCGGTCGGTTGCCTGGACCAGCCACTGGCGCAGGGCTGCCTTGGTCGGCTGCCGCATGCGCGTCGGCGCGCGGTCCTGCGCCGGTGCCAGCACGAGGGCGCTCATCAGCGGGCGTCCCGCCGGGCTTCGGCCAGGATCTCGCGCAGGTCTTCCAGCACCTTGCGTTCCTCGCCCAGGGCGACAGCGGCGGCCAGAGCACGCTCCAGCGCGTAGACCCGGTCGTTCGGATGGATGTAGGTCATGGCAGAATTGCCTCTCGAGACAGGGGGATCAGATGGCTTACGAATGGATGCAAGGCGTTTCGCAGTGCTGGCCACCCGGAACTAAATGCGAGGTTTGGTGGGACGCCTGGGCGGTGGTCGTCGCAGCGCTGTCGCTTTGCGTGGCTCTGTTGACCACGGTCGTGACTGCCGGTTCGGCAGTAGCAGTGTTCATGCTCGGCCGAGCCGCTAATCGGCTCGCAGGGGCGTCCGAAAGCAGAGAGGAAGAACTTCGGAAGAGAGAAGCACGTGTCCTCGCTGGTTTTCTGCAGGCTGAGCTTCGACACACAGCTCTCGCTGCAGCAGTGGTTCTCGAGACGTTGCAAGAGTTTGGGAAGAAAGACTATGTGAGCAGCAGAGAGCGTTCCGCCCTGCGGCTCCAGTTGGAGGCAGAACAGATGCCACTTTCCGCATCCGTGATGAGCCGATTGCACGTACTGCCTACGTCGGCGTGCGACAGCATTACAGGCGCCATTTCGAACATGTCGCTCGCACTCAAGGCGGCGCATGGCTTTGAGGAACCCAACGGCGAAATTGGAGATGACTTGTACCGGCAAATAATAGAGTTGCGCGTGCAGAGTGCTGCCGACGCTCTGACTGTGGCGCTTACCGAGTTGAGCTCTATCTTGGGACGCAATAGCTAGTCTGTTCACGCGGCCACCCCCATCGCCACCAGGTCGATGTCGTCTACCTTGTCGCGGAGGAACTTGCGCGCGCGGCGCAGGATCGCGGCAGCCGTGCGCGCGTCGTCGTGGACGAAGAAGCTGACGACGTGCATGTGCACCGCGCGGCGAAGGTCGCGGCGGTACAGGCGGTAGGTGATGACCGAGCCATCCTCGGTCGGGAAGCGGCCCCAGGCGAAGCCGAGCGTGGCCTTCGGTGCGCGGCGGGTGGCGTGGCGAGCGATCATGCTGCTGCTCCTTCGTATACCCAGCGGCGCACGGTCCCGAATGGGATACCCAGCGCGGCGCTGATCTGGTTGACGGTGTGGCCACTGGCCCGCATTGCGCGGGCGCGGCGCTTCGTGGCGGTGGGCCAGTACAGGACGTGCTGCTGGCGCGGTACCGGCGTTCCCTGCCGGCGGGCCATGTCCTGGACCGCGCGCGGCGTCCGGCCCAAGGCGGCAGCGACGGTCATCGCGTCACTGCCGGCCATCTGGCGCAGCGCCCGAACCTCGGTGGTGCGCCAGAGGTTCATCAGGCTGCCTTCGGGTAGCTGCGGGAGACGTCCTGCAGGCGCGCCACCATGGCCTGGCACATCGCCTCGAAGTTCGCCGCGTCGTACAGCTTGGCCGCGCCGGTGGTGTTGAGCGGCTTGAAGCCGAGCAGCGCCAGGCCGTCTGCCGACACCGACATCGGATGGATGATCGAGTTGATGTCGCCCAGCTTGATCTTCTCCACCTCGCGCGGAGCTGCAGCAGCTGCCGGGCACGGCGCGGGGCTGGTGGGCACGCTGCGCACTGCCGGCGCAGGCGCGGGCTGTGACGCGACCACAGGCTCGGACGACGGCTCGGGCGCAGGAGCAGCAGCAGCGGCGGCAGCAGCATCAGCAGCCGCGACGCGCGCAGCTTCTTCGTCGGCCAGCTTCTTCCGCGCCTTGGCTTCCTCTTCCTCGCGCATCTTCGCCCGCTCATCCTCGCGGCGCTTTGCCTCGCGCTGCTCGTGCTCGTTGATGCGGGCCAGCACCAGGTTGCGCAGGTCGTCGGTCGCCTTCTCGGCCACCAGCCGCACGCGATCGGCGAAAAGGGATGCGTGCTCCGGATGCTCGGCCAGCACCGCCATGTTGGCGCGGACGCGGTCGGCGGTCTGGCTGGCGGTGATCTTGGCATTGGCCACCACCGAGCTGACCGCCTCCTGCATGCTGCTGAAGGACTTCTTCCCCTTCATGGCGGCCTGGATGTCCGGGATCAGCGTCGACGGCATCGGCAGGCCGTGCTCGTCCAGCGTCTCGTTGATGCCGAGGATGTGCTGCTGCACCGCGCGGCGAGCATCGTTGCCGATCTCGCTGCGGCGCTCTTCCTTCCGCGCCTTGACCAGCTTGTCCAGGCGCAGCCGGGTGGCGCGGGCCTCTTCGCTGATGGCGTCGATCGTGCGGAACAGCTCGTCGATGCTGGCCGTCTGGCTGAGCGCGTGCTGCTTGGCACCCTTCAGCTGGTCCTCGATGTCGCCGCACCACTTCACCGTCTTCTCGGCATCGGCGAAGTCCTGATCCGTGCTCAGGTCGGTGCTGATTCCCTGGAACACCGCGATCGCCTGCTCCTTCCACGCGGCGAGGTTGGACTGCGTGACCTGGCCGGTGACCTCGATCAGCAGAGCCGGCATCTGGTCCGGGGCGCGGCCGGCGGCTGCAGGCTGAGCTGCGGCTTCCGGCTCGTAGGCAGCCACATCGGCTTCCAGCTGGGCCCAGCCGGCGACGATGCGCGCGCGCAGCTCATGGTTGGCCGTGTAGAGGCAGTGCCGCTCTTCCATCAGGTTGCCCTCGGCGTCCCACTTCGACGCCATGAACAGCACGCGGTCGGTCTCGATGCTGACCAGCAGTTGGTGCTCCATCTGGACCTGGTAGATCTCGGGCAGATCCGCACCTGTGCAGCCTTCGAACATGGCCGCGCGCAGCGTGTCGTTGAGGGACTTGTGCTCGAACGCAGCGTCGCCCAGCAGGGTCAGGCCGTCGTAGGAAGCGGAGTAGGGACCTTCGACGCCGACGACCGGGTACAGCTCTTCGCCGATGATCTGCTCCGCCAGCGGCCGGGCCAGTGCTTCGTACCGGTGGCCGTCATCGAAACGGCGCTGCGTGGCCTCGTCGATATCCGGCAGTGCGCCGGTCGCCAGCTCGCGGATCAGCTGCGCGCGGGTCTTGTAGGGGGACAGTCCCAGCATCGCCGGCGCGTCGCTGGCGTTGAAGTGGCTGGCGCGGTGGGCGTGCCATTCCGGCGTCCCCTGGATCAGGCTCACGATTTTCATGGTCAGCGCTCCACGGCAGTCTGGGTCACGCCGCCAGCAGCAGCTGCGACGTCGCTCTGGGGCTCGCCTTCGTCCTCATCCTTCGGCGGGTTCCTGATGTCCTTCAGCTGCTCGGCCGTGAAGCGCCCCTTGGTCTGCAAGGTGGCGATCACGTCGTCGGCGGTCTTCTTGCCGCTGACGATGAGGTCCCACCACTTCGGCAGGTTGGCCTTGAAGTCCGCTTCCGGATAGAACGGGAGCTGCTTCTCGGACTCGCCCTCGATGGCGGCTCGGGCCGGATCAGCCTGGGCGGCGCCCGCCATGGGGATGTCCATGACCTCTTCGGCGATGGGCATGCCGCGCAGCACGTCGGGGAAGACGTCGCGCAGAGCGAAGGCACGCGCGCGCATCTGGCGCATGCGCTTCGGGTACTGCGTCCACGGGCCTTGTTTGCCTGCCAGGCCTGCAGCCTTCGCGTCGTCCATGCTGAAGACGCGGATCTCTTCGGCTTCGCCGCGGCGCTTCACCTTGCAGATCGCGGCGTTGCCGTCGTCCGATTCGGTGATGTACTCACAGAGCGGCGAGCTGCGCACCAGGGCGATCACCGCATCGCCCCACAGCGCCGCGCGCCCGTTGATGACGGCGATGTTCTGCACTGCCTGCAGCGGCTTCAAGCCCAGCTCCGAACCCCACTGGATCGCGATGAGGCAGTTGGCGGGCTTCCCCTTGAAATCCTTCGGGACCAGGTCGCTGTCGGCGAGGTAGTCGCAGAAGGTCAGGGCCTGCTCGAAGGTCTGCGGACTCAGGTCGAACTGCTGGCGCGGCTGCGCGGCGAGCGCGGTCTGCTCCTTTATGGCGGGAACGTTCATGTCGCTGGATCTCCGGCCGGCATGGCCGGCGTTGTAGGAATGGGGTGTCCCGTATCGCCGGGACCACGCGGGCTTTGGCTTCCAATGCCCCTTCACGGAATCGAACCGCATCTCGTCTTGACCACAACGTCGCCACCTAGCGGGAATCGAACCCGCGATTTACTGGTGGAGAGGGCCGGTGCTGATCTCCGGCTTGCTGGGTGGCACTGATCCAGCGCTTAGACGGTTATGCCGAAGCGCCCCGTCATTACCACCTATGGCAGCCGCGCCCTTGAACTGCGGCATTCCATCTCGCTGCGCATCAGCCTGCGCATTCCTCTCCGTGATCGGTCAGGCGGCCTGCTGCTCCTCGGCGACCTTGTGATACGGGTACTTCGCCGGGAACGCCTTGATGTAGCCGCCGAAGTGCTTGCCCAGCGACTCGGCGCCCTTGAAGGCTTCGAAGTCGGCGGCGGTAAAGTTGCTGTAGTGGTACAGCGAGCCGGGGCCGCGGTTGGCGCCGTATCCCTTGGTGAAGCGGATGGCCAGGGTGTTGGTTTCCGGGTCGTGGCCGATGCTGTGGATCTGCGAGGACACGACGTCCTCCATCTTGATGAGAGGCATGGGTAGCTCCAGGGCGGTGGATGATGGGTGCCGGCGTACAGCTCCTGGCCGGCGGCAGGCGCCTCGCGCTACAGGGGGGAAGCGCGGGGCAGGGGGATCAGGCAGCGAGGTCTTCCTGCTGCTGTTCTTCTTCGGTCTTGCCGGGGGTCAGGGACAGCACGACGTTCTCGCGGATCAGCGCTTCGGTCAGCTCGGCCACTTCGTCCGGATCCACGTTGGCCGAGGCCTTGAACTTCAGCTCGACGCTGCCGCCTTCCTTCGGGGTGATCACGAACTTCTTCAGGGCCACGTCGACCAGGAAGATCGGCTGGGTGTTTTCCAGCTCGCCATCGATCTGCAGCTCGAACCCCTTGAACTGGTGGCCGACCTTCAGCGGCTCCAGGCTCGGGATCTTGATCTCGGTCAGGTGGTCGCCGATGGTCGGCAGCGACTGCTGTTCGCCGCGCACCGGCTTGCGGAACAGGGACTTCCGCAGCTCTTTGTCGAAGTGGTCCAGCGCCGTGTTGCTGGTGCTGGTCACGACGTTGATATCCACTGCCAGCGCACGCTCGTCGCCATGCTTCTCGATGCGCACGTTGACGTTGGTGATGACGGCAGGGTTCTTTGCCAAGTTGAACATTGGGGACCTCGGTCAGTAGTTGCGGGAGGGCGCTGCGTCGTGGCCGGGCGTGGCCGAGTTATCGAGCGTCACCGGCACGCCTTCGCTGACCTGCAGGCGCTGGTCGTCGAACCACTGGCCGTCACGCAGCTTCCCTTCGGCATCCACCGGCGGGACAACGAGCGTCTGGTTGCAGCCGGTCAGGTATTCGACGTGG
This sequence comes from Stenotrophomonas sp. SORGH_AS_0321, assembly GCF_031453215.1. Taxonomy (NCBI): domain Bacteria; kingdom Pseudomonadati; phylum Pseudomonadota; class Gammaproteobacteria; order Lysobacterales; family Lysobacteraceae; genus Stenotrophomonas; species Stenotrophomonas sp. SORGH_AS_0321. The sequence continues at coordinate 2,511,123 of NZ_JAVIZG010000001.1, read as the reverse complement.
CCGACGGCGACACCCTTGAAGCCGGTGATGCGGTCGGTGACGGTGGAGCCGAGAATGCGAGCGGTCATCTGAAGCCTCATTGGATTGGCCGACGTGGTCGGCAGGGAGTTACTGCAGGTCGTCCGCCGGCAGAGGCGCGGCAGGATTCGTGGAAGGGGCCAGCAGTGCGGTGAAGTGGCGCCAGGCGCCGAAGGTGCCCCACAGCAGCCAGACCAGCAGCGCGCCGAAGGGGAACCAGATGATCGGGAGGTCCAGGTTGGAGACGACTACCGCGGTCGTCAGGCCGATGGCCAGGCCCAAGGCCAGCAGCGTCAGCACGCCGCAGAAGCGCGCGCGGCTCACGGGAACACCGCCTGCACCACCACGGTGGACACGACGCCGACGATCAGGCCGGCCAGCCCACCCCAGACGAAGAACTCGCGGGACATCTCGCAGGTGGCCTTGGCCAGCTTCTGTTCGAAGGTGCTCATGCGCAGGCTCCTCCCTGCTCGGAGATGGCCAGCGAGACAGATGCTTTGGCCTCGGCGTAGATCCGGGCGCCGCTCTTCTTGCCGGCCAGCACCTGCTGCTTGGCCTTGATGGCAGCATCCATGGCAGCATGCCCAGGCATGCCCATGCGGCGGGCCATGATGTTCACGGCGGCGAAGACACCGTCGGCGCGATCGACGCGCACGGTGCGGCGGAACGGCAGAATGCTGGCGCTCATGCGGCGGTCCTCAGGGTGTGGTTGATCGGGTTAACTGCACGGTTGGCGGCTGTAGGGAGTCGCATCAGGAGGTTTCCTTCTGGACGCGGGCGACGATCCGTGACGTATGCAGGTAGCTCTTGCCGGTCACCTTCGCGATGGCCGAAGCGCTGTATCCAGCTGCCAGCAGCTCGCGCACTCGGCGCTCGAACGTCTCGGATCCACGGCGGAGAGCCTTGCTGCTGGCCATCAGGCGTCACCCCGGACGCGGGCGAGGGCCTTGTTCCGCCTATGGCAGGCATCGGTGAGTCGCTGTTGGATGCGGCGCTGCTTGATCGCCGCGCAGTCGAGATACGCGCGGCTATCGCGATTCTTCATGGCTACGTCGTAGGCGGCATCAGCCTCAATCAGCTCGGCGAAGGCGGCGCGGGCTTCGATGAGGTTCTCAACGTTCCCGGTTTCCCCAGATGCGCGCAGCTCGTCAATCTGCGAATCGATGACGGCCATGGCGCTCATGCCGCGGCCCTCGACAGGGCCCACATGCTGGCGGAATTGCCGGCGCGCAGCTCGGTCACCTTCAGGCCATAGCAGGGCTGCATGGCGGTGGTGCGCAGCGCGCGGTAGCGGGGCTCGTGGCGGGCACGCAGGGTAGGGAAGCGCATTGCCCAGCGCTGGCCGTGCATCAGCACCAGTACGTCGACCTCGCCGTCTTGGATGACGCCGTTGCCTTTGCAGTCGAAGCAGAGGGTGGGAGAGGTGCCGCCGGGCGCGCGCTGCCAGCTGGCGTTGAAGCCGATGGACCCATAGCCGTCGCAGGCCGGGCAGCTGATCAGCGCGTTGGCCGGGTGCTGCGGCAGGTCGCGCTCTGTGCGGGACTCACCAGCACAGCGCAGGTCTGCACGAAGGCCTTGCCAGCCCGATTTCGTGATCGAGCGGGGCAGCAGGGCAGTGATCGGGTTTTGGGCGGTGCGGTCCATGTCGGTCTCCACCGCACCGACGGATGTCGTGGTGCGTTGGACCGAAGTATGCCTATAGGAATCTAACTGTCAATGCCTATAGGAATACGATGCTGCACAAGCCGACGAACGGTAGGTCCGTATTCACGAAATCAGGTACTGAGGCACCTTAACGCCGGGCGTCGCTCGAGATGCGACCGGCCTCATGTTTGATCTCTTCTAGCAGCTCGATCGTCCTTTCCTGCTGGGCGACTGACTTCACCAGCAGGCGCCGGATGGCGAGGATTGCGAAGGGAACGAACATCCAAACGACGATGAAGATGAGCGCGATGATCTGCCACCCGATGCTGCGAGGGTCAAAAAAGTCTTCCATGGTTTCTCCACTGGTGAACTACCTAGGCTGATTAGATCATGCCACCCAGTTGCAGGTTGCCCCACGAACCAGGCCGACCTCCACGAACGGCACGCCGTCATGGATTGCTTCCACGCCTCGTTCCAGCATCGCAAGGAGCTCGGCAAGAGCCTGGTCGTCTAGACATTCCACTACGCCGAATACGTGCATCGTCTCCTGACGCACGAGCCAACCGAGTGAGTACATGGCTTGGAGGTCCTGGATACGCAGCATCAGTGCGTCCCTTTTCGTAGCTGCCTGGGCGCGCTCGGCCACCGGCATGGACATCTCTTCCGCAATCAGGGCTGCGAGTTCGTCACGTAGCAATGGGTTCATCTTCCACCATGGTCAGGATGCTTGCCAAAAGCGCTTGCACGGTCTGAGGCGTGCTCGCGGCGAGTTCCGGATCGTGGGCGTAAAGGGCAGCAATCATCTTTGCTTTCAGGCGTGGGGGCACCGCGCGGCGGCTTTGGGCGACAGCTGCTTCTACGGTTTCGATCAGAGCAGCCAGCTTTCCAGAGTCCAATCCCACAGGCTGAGACGGGCGCGAGTCTCCTTCCAGCTCAAGGTCGCGGCTTACCAGGTCGTCCATCGAGACGCCGAAGTGGCGAGCCAAACCCATGACGGTGGTGTAGCCGGGCTGCTTGGTGCCGCCGTTGATGATCTTGCTGATAGCCGGCTGGCCCACACCAGCGGTCGTGCCTGCGCCCGACTGGCCGGCTTGGCCTCGGGTGGCGGAAAGGAAGCGGAGGTTTTTGACGAGGAAATCCATTTTGGAAGCGTGTCCTTTACCGTTCGTCAGGTCGAATGCCTATAGGAATTGACAGTGTGATTCCTATAGGCATAATCCGACCCATGAACCCTTCCACAGCAATCGAAAGTCTCCGCGTGTCTGGCATGACCGAGCAGGCCATCGGGGCCAAGGTCGGAGTGGGCCAGTCGACCATCAACAAGATCCGCCGTGGGCTGATGCAGCCGACGTATCCCGTCGGTAAAGCGCTGGTCGATCTGGCCACCGCCCTTGATGCCAAGGTGAAACGTGACCAGCGTCGCGGACTCGGCAACCAAAGCATGCGAGTCGCGCCTGGTGAGGTGCCCCGTGCTGCGTAAGTGGTTGGCTGCAATCGTCCGGCGGCCACCGGTTGCTGAGACCGAAAGCCGCCGGTACACCGACGCGGACCTGGACGCAGTGCGTGAGGTCTGGCTGCGGTACTTCAACGGGTGTCCGTTCTCAGCACCGTTGCTCGCAGAAGTTCCTCGTACGCCCGGTGCGATTCGGCGAGTTCGACCCGCCCTGTCATTGAAGCTGCGGCTCGCTGCACTCCGAGTTGCTTCAGAAAGGCGGCGGGCTCGATGAGTCCGGTATCGGCCAGTTGCTTGATCAGTGCCGTAAGCACGTCGAGCGGTAACTGCGGATGCATTTCCATGTCGTCCTCCAAGCGGGCTGTGCGTGTGGTGACCGCAGCTTACCGCTTGGAGGGCGACGCCTTCATTCCCTGAGTTGATGTTGTCCATGGCGCTCATGGTGCGCCGCCATCACCGCCCCGTCTCCAATCGAGTTCTCCGCCCATGAATGTCACTGACGCCGCTTACGACACCGTCCACGAATACCCCGGCGGCAGCGAGCCGCTCGCCCAGCGTATGGGCATGTCCAGCGCGACCCTGCGCGGCAAGGTCAACCCGAACAACGATCGGAATCTTCTCAGCCTGCAGGAAGCGGATGCGCTGATGGGTAAGACCGGCGACTACCGCATCCTGCATGCCATGGCGGCGGAGCACGGCTTCGTCGTGCAGCGGGTTGATGCCCCGAAGTCCGGCAACCTGATCGGGGCGCTGCTCGCAGCCGCATCCGCAAAAGGGGAGCTCTCGCAGCTCATCGCCGACGCGTTGGCTGACGGTAAGGTCAGCGCCAACGAAGCCGACGACATCGGCCGGGCCTGCGCTGCTGTCCAGGCATGGATTGCACAGGTGGGCCAGCACGCCGATGCCGCGTCGGAACGGGGTGGGGCATGAACGCCACAGCGATGGCCATGTTGACCGTACGGCAGCTCTGGCATCTCGCCGGCTGCCTCATGATCCTGCGGGGCCCCTGATGGCACGTATCCGATCCATCAAGCCTGAGTTCTGGTCCAGTGAGCAGGTCATGGAGTGCTCGCCGACATCTCGGCTGCTCTTCATCGGCCTGTGGAACTTCTGCGACGACGCTGGCAACCACGTCGCCAGTGCCAAGACCATCAAGGCGGAAATCTTCCCGGGCGACGACATCTCATCGACGGACGTTCAGCGAATGCTCGACGAGCTGTCGTCGAATTCTCTGATCGCCTTCTACGCCAACGGGGACAAGCAGTATCTGCACGTCACAGGCTGGAAGAAACACCAGAAAATCGACCGTCCGACCTTCAAACACCCCGCATATTCGAGCGATGATCGACGAGGGCTCGACGAGTCCTCACCCCCGGAAGGGAAGGGAGAGGAAGGGAAAGGAGAGGAAAGGAAGAAGAACCCCCCTAACCCCCCGGCTGACGCCGAGGGGAGGAAGCCGACCCGCTCGAAGCGGGAGAAGATCACGTTCCCGGCCTTCGTCGAGGCATGCCGCGAGGCGGGGGAGCGCGCGATCCGTGCTGACGACCCCATCTTCGACTTCGCCGAGGACGCTGGGATCCCGAGGGAGTTCATCGCGCTGGCCTGGCGCGAGTTCGCCCTGCGGCACCGTGACAGCGGCCGGCAGCAGAAGGACTGGCGGGCCCACTTCCGCGATGCCGTGCGCCGGAACTGGTTCAAGCTCTGGTGGTGCCCGGAAGGAGGTGGCTGTGAGCTGACGACCTCGGGCGTCCAAGTCAAGCGAGAGCGCGATGCCGAGCGTGCGCGGGAGCAGGCTGAGCAGGCCGACCAGCAGCGCGGGCAGGAGGCGGCGTGAGCGCGATGCCCGACTACCTCGACGACGCCGCGCAGCTGCGCATGCCGCCGCATTCCGTTCCGGCGGAGCAGTCGGTGATCGGCGCGCTGCTGCTGGTGCCCGCATCGCTGAAGGAGGTCCGCGACCAGCTGGACTCCGAGGACTTCTACCGCCGGGACAACCAGCTGATCTACCAGGGCATCTGCGCGGTCGACGACCTGAAGCGCGAGGTCGACGTGGTGACGGTAGGAGACTGGATCACCGCCAATGTGGAGGTAGGTGCCCAGGAGCTGATCGCCACGGTGTACGACCTGGCCGGCAGCACGCCGTCGGCAGCCAACGTGCGGGCCTATGCCGACATCGTCCGCAACAAGGCGCTGCTGCGGCAGCTGATCAGCACCAGCACCGACATCTCCGACAGCGCTTACAGCGCCAGCGATGACGAGGCCGAAGAGGTCGTGTCGGCGGCTGCCGGCAAGCTGGCCAGCCTGACCGTGCGGTCCAGCGGCAGCGGCGGCCTGATCCTGGTGCGCAGCGGCGTGCAGCGCGCGTGGGAGGAAATGGAATCCCGATATCACGGCGAAGGGCATCTCGGGCTGGCGCCGCGGTGGAGCAGCGTGCGCCGGAAGATCCCGGGGCTGGAGCCGACCGACCTGATGGTGATCGGCGCGCGCCCCTCGATGGGCAAGACCGCGCACGCGCTGAACTGGGCGGAGGACGCCGCTGCGGGCGGCAGGAACGTGGCCTTCTTCAGCCTGGAGATGTCCGCTAGCCAGCTGAGCATGCGCCTGATGGCGGCGCACGCCGGCGTCGACCTGAGCCGGATGCGCGAAAAGGGCGCGCTCACCGATGACGACTGGACGCGGCTGTCCCTGGCTCGCAACTACCTGCACACGCTGCCGCTGGCGATCGACGACTGTGGCTCGCTGTCGGTGGACGCGCTGTCAGCCCGCGCGGCCCGCATGCACGCCAAGGTGCAGGGCGGCTTGGGCCTGATCGTGGTGGACTACCTCCAGCTGCTGACCGGGCAGGCGAGGTCGGAGAACCGCACGGCCGAGGTGTCCTACATCTCGCGAAAGCTCAAGGGCCTGGCCAAGAACCTCAACTGCCCGGTGATAGCGCTCTCCCAGCTCAACCGCGGTCTGGAAAAGAGCAACGACAAGCGCCCCGGCATGGCCGACCTGCGGGAGTCCGGCGCCATCGAGCAGGACGCCGACGTGATCGCCTTCCTCTACCGGGACGACTACTACTCCAAGGACGCGTGCGCAGCGCCGGGGATCTCCGAACTGATCGTGGCCAAGAACCGCCAGGGCGCCACAGGCACCTGCTACCTGCAGCACCGCCTGCAGTGCAGTGCGTTCGACGACTACACCGGCCCGAAGCCCAATTACTCGATCAAGGTTGCCAAGCAGGGCGCATCGGACGACGACTTCGAGGTGCCGCAGCCGCGCCGTCGGTCCCGCCGTGACCTGGCTGCAGGAGATGACGCATGACCCTGACCGCTGCAGCGAGGAAGATCCGCGCCAAGCGCGCGCGCCGGCCGATCTACGCCACATGCATGCGCCTGGCCGACCCGGCCACTGGAGAAGAGCTGGGCTCGTTCGTGCCGCTGCACGACATCGATCGCCGGCTGGCCAAGGAGCGCGGCTACAAGGTCGGGCACGAGTACCGGCTGGAGATCAAGGAGTCACGCAACGCGGCATTCCACCGGCTCGCGCACGCCGTCGGCAACCTGCTGGTGGACAACGTCGAAGCCTTCCGCGACCTAGACGCGCATGCTGCGCTGAAGCGGCTGCAGCTGGAGGCCGGCATCTGCTGCGAGATGGTGGAGATGGACGCTACCCCTGTGATCGCCGCGGTGCTGGACGCCAGCGAGACCCTTCTGGGCGCCGGCGCGCGCAAGGTCCTGGCTGGCGTGCTGCCGGAGATTCACACCATTCCGGTCAAGGTCGCGCAGTCGCTGGCGTTCGATTCGATGGAAGAGGAAGACTTCGGCGCCTTCTTCAAGGGCATCACCGCCTGGATCGGCGAACGCTACGTCCACGTCATGCTGGACGACGTGCGCGCCGAGTTCTGGCAGATGACCGGGAACAACAGGAGAGCCGCGTGAGGAATCTAAGCCTGCGCCTTAGAGAGGAATGCCTCAATAAGACCGACCGCTCTAACTCTGCGCTGCTCCGCGTACTCCAGAAGCTCAACGAATCGATCGGCGTCTTGCGGCATCAAGAGTCCGTCCCTCAACAGGTCTTGAGCTTCCTCGAAGAAGTTGATGGCCGTGAGTATCTCCCCACCAGCGTCAGGCATGAGATGGCACTCGTGCTCAATTGCCCGCATCTCTCTGGATATTGGCGCAGGGGGCATCGGTACGATGACGCTACCTGTACGTTGGACCCTCGCGTGATTGAGCTGGGCGGAGATGCCCTTCTGGAAACGCCTGACGGCCCTGTGGGCCCTCGTGTAGCGCATGTTGGCCTCTGCCCGCTCCTGCTTGTCCGCTACTTTCTTCGCGGCAGATCTTTCGCTAGAGGCGATTGTGATCGCCGCAACAATGGCGGCGACGCTTCCAACCGCTTGAACCCACGCGGCTTGAGCCTCCGGCTCGAGCGCGCACCATCCAATCCATTCACAGACCATGCCACGTCCTCCCTGTCGTTGCTGCGGATGATGGGTCGGGCGTTCTACTTCCGCAAGGGTTCTCCCTCGGAGTGCTGCTGATGCGCCGCGCGATCAAGGCTGCGACCAAGGCGGAGCAGGCGTACCAAGACGCGGCCCGCGCACTCGGCTGCGTGATCTGCCGCTGGCGGCATGCCGCCGGGCTGCAGCGCGGCATTGGGTGCGGCCCCACCCGGATCCACCACCGGAACACTGGCGACCTGCACGGCCAGAAGCAGATCGGCCAGCACGCAGTGGTCGCCATCGGCGACTGGCACCACCAGGGCATACCGCTGCCAGGTCGCACTGGCCGGCAGATGTACGCCATCTACGGGCCCAGCTTCCAAGAGCAGGCCCGCGAGTTCCGCACCTGGACGCAGGAGGTGCTGCCCGGCATGGGGCGCGGCACCGAAGCGTGGCAGGCATACCAAGACCAACTTCTTCAGCAGACCGCCCCGAAGGACGAAGCAGCATGAACGACGAACAGCGATACGCCACCGCCCACGACCAAGGCCGCGCCGCGCGCCGCAGCGGGAAACCGCGCAGCGCCAACCCCTACACGGGCCACACCAAACTGGTGCGGGACCTGCACGAGCAGCACGACCTCGGCTGGATCGCCCAGGACGCCGAGAACCGGGCCGCGCGCCAGAGGGCAGCATGAGCGCGCTCCGGCTGACCTTTGGCATCGACCCCGGCCTGCATGGCGCGGTGGTAACCCTGCTGGATGGGGTGCCCGGACCGATGATCGACATGCCCACCGTGGATGTCGGCGGCTGGGAAGAGATCGACTCGCGCGCGGTGGTGGTGTTCATCCGTGAGCAGCGAGCCGCGCACCCGGGCGCCTACGTGTCGGCCTGCATCGAGAAGGTCGGCGCTCGGCCCACCGATGGCGGCACCAGCGCCTTCCGGTTCGGCCAGACCGCCGGCAAGCTGCAGGCGATCCTTGAGGTGCTGGGCATCCCCGCAACCCGCGTAACGCCGGTGGTGTGGAAGCGCCACTTCGGCCTGCTCAAGCAGGAGAAGGACGCCGCCCGGGTGATGGCCATCGCCCGCTTCCCGGCCGGCGCGCGGATGCTGGCGCGGAAGAAGGACAGCGACCGCGCCGATGCCCTGCTGATCGCCCTTTGGTGGGACCAGCAGCACAGCATGGAACAGGCCGCTTGACCTCGGCCGACATCTCCGACGTGCGCCTGGCGAAGCGGTACCGGGCGCACCTGCGGCGATACGGCCGCTGCGCGGCCTGCCGGTTCCGGGAAAAGACCGACGGCACCTACCACTGCCAGCGGCGACCGGAGCGGCAGGGCACCTGCGACACCGACGGCATCCTGCCGGCGTTTCGATTCGACGAAGAAGTACTTGAGGGGATGCGTGATGCGCCATGAGGACGAACTGACAAAGCAGCTGCGGCGGTGGGGCCATGCCCAGGTGAACCGGTTCGCCCTGAGCCGTGCCGACCGGAGCGTGCATGTCCTGGACAAGGTGCGCGACCACGCCCCGCTGACCCGGGAGCGCGCGCTGCAGGATCTTGTGGGTCGAGATGGGGCTGAGCGCCGCCGCTTCATGGCTGCCCACAGCGGGGTGCAGGGGATGCGCATGTTGCCGCTCTGGGCGGTGGACCCGATCCGGGCGTCCAACGACGCCGACCACCCGCATGACAACCCTGAGATCGCGGTCGATGTCGGGATCCCGGACGACCTGCGCTGGGTGGACCGGGCGCTGGCGTCGATGGCCAGGCAGTACCCGCTGCGGGAGCTGATCCTGCGCACCGAGTTCACGGTGTCCGCCAGCCAAGCGGTGAAGGCCCGTATGGTGGCTGAGAAGTACGGCGGCACTCTGTCGGTCTGGCAGTACCGGCGCGAGCTGCAGCGCGGGGTAGACTTCATGGGCGGCAGGATCGCCGCGTAACGGATGGAACCCGTATGGCTCACTTTGGTTGGTTGAACGACATTCCTGATGAACAGTGGGGCGTGATTGGCGGTGGCCACTTCAAGACCTTCGGTCTTCAGGACTTCTTGGAACGCAGTGAGGGCACGATGCCCGAGTTGCTGGCGTTCGACTCTTGGGGTGTTGGTCAGCCGAGGTCGTATCGGGCCGAGATTCCCGAAATGCTCAACGACGCGGCTCCTATCGTGATGGTGGTCTGGCCGAGCATTTGACAAGTTGCACAGAGCTATGCCCTAATTCTGCAACTGTCAAGAATTGTCCCTGAAGCCCCGGCCCTGCGCTGGGGCTTCTGCGTTTCCGGGACCCCTTCCTCCGATCGACCACCGCGCCGAACAGCCCCCGCATTCGCCGTGAGGCGATGGGGCCTGGCGCTCAATCGCACCGGGCGGTGTGTGCGGCTGCTCCATGAGGCAGCCAGCGCCTAGCCAGCGGTGGTGATCGGACCATCTACGCCCGCAGCCCCCCGGACCAACCACATCGAGCTGAGAAACCCGGTCGAGGGGCGGGCACCTGTTGCAGCGTGGAGAAGAGGCATCTCGCCGGGCTCATAACCCGGAGGTCGCCCGTTCGAATCGGGCCGCTGCTACCACCATGAAAAGTGAGCCGCTATGAGCCAGTTCGACCAGATCATCAACCGGGTGCTGGCTCATGAAGGCGGCTACGTCAACGACCCACGTGATCCAGGTGGTGAGACCCAGTGGGGCATCAGCAAGCGCTCCTATCCCACTCTCAACATCCGGACGCTTACGCGCGCTGCCGCGGTGGAGATCTATCGCCGCGACTTCTGGCAGCGGGTCCAGGGCGACCGGCTCCCGCGCGCCTTTGCCTTCCAAGGCTTGGATGCAGCGGTGAACCACGGCATCGGAAACGCGGTGCGCTGGCTGCAGCGCGCGGCCGGCGTCGCTGACGACGGAGTGATCGGCCCCCGCACGCTCGCCGCGGTGGCTGCGCAGGACCCGGCCGACCTGGTGCTGCTGTTCAACGCCGAGCGCCTGGAGTTCTACGCCAAGCTGGGTACGTTCGACACCTTCGGGCGCGGCTGGACGCGCAGGGTGGCCGGCAACCTGCGTTACGCGGCACAGGACAACTGACCTATGAGCGCGAGCAACGGTCGGACCCTGCTCGGCGGCATCAGCCTTGCTGGTGTGCTTGCTGCCATCGCGCTGTTGTCGGCGCACTCCACGGATATCGAATGGCTGTTCGCCTACGTGCAGCGCCTCACGGCCACCGCGCCCATGGGTTTCTGGACAGTGGTGCTGGGGGTGCTGATCGGCTGGGTGGTGATCATCCGCATCAACACCATTCCCGGCGAGTGGTTGCCGATGACGCGCCGTGGCCAGATGGCTGTGGCGCAGATGGCAGGATCGGTCGTCACCTTCTCAGTGATCTTCCTGTGGTGGAACAACCATGTCAGCACGCTGGTCGCGCTCCTGTTCGGCCTTGCCGCACCGCTGAGCCTGTCCTGTGTGCTGGCCATCCTTGAACTCGTGCCGTGCCGTATGGCACGGCGCCTGGCCGCTGAGGTCAGGGGCGACACGCAGGTGACCAAGTAATGCCCTTCGCAGATGACGCCGAGTACCAGGAAGCCCGCCGCGAGGCCGAGATGAAAGCAGTTGAGATGCTGAAGGCGTGCTTCGGCCGGCGGCTGGAGCAACCCAAGACCGACGGCGATGGGCGGACGTGGATCGGCTTCGGCCGCAACCTATTCCGCCGACGGCAGAGCCAGGCAGCTGCCGATCTTGACCTCAGCGAGGACGTCGCCGCCACCTACCAGGTGCTGGAGCGCCGACTGCTGCAGATGACGTTCAAGTCGCCGACCACGCTGATGAAGGTCCCATCGCTGGTGGTGATCGCCGACCTGGTTGGCCCGGAGGCCATCCGCGACTGCGAACCGCTCTGGGCGGCGATCGCGGCAGGGGAGTGGACACGGGTAGGCGCCATCCTCCTGGCATTCGACTGGCGCGCGTACCGCGCTGCCGGCCAACACTCGCTGGATCAGGAGGCAATCAACATGCGGATCATCGAGCTTTCCATGGGTGGCCGGCTTTGAACCGCGCCCTCATCGCCGTAGCCCTTGGCATCGCACTGTTCGCTGGTGGGTTCGGAGCCGGATGGGCATGGCGTGGTGATCGTGCTGAAAGGGACGATGCAAAGCACACCGCAACCAACGCGCGTGGAGAGGTCCAGGTTGTCAACCAAGCCCGCACGACCGAGCGCCAACTGGCCGATACCCTGGCCACCATCGGAGCAAAGCATGAAGAAGACCGCGCTGCGGCCCCGGCCGTCGCTGATGCTGTTGTGGCTGACCTGCGCTCTGGCGCTCTCCGCCTGCGCAACGACCTCGCCGCGTGCCACACCGATCGCCTGTCCCAGGCTGCCGCCAGCGCCGGCGAGCGTAATGCGGCCTCCGACTTCGGAAGCACGCTTGCGGGCCCTGCTGTTCGAATCGGCCGAGACGCCGACGACCAGCTCCGTTCCTGCCAAGCCGTCGTTGCCGCTGACCGTGCCGAGGTGAGCCCATGAGCACCACCGCCCACGATGTGATCGTGCAGCTGGCGAAGGATCTCACTCAGCAGCAGTCGACCCAGTTGGCTCAGGATCTGCGGGCAGCGTTCCCGCACAAGCGGGTGGTGGTCCTTCCACCGGGAGTGGTGGTGAGCCACAGCGAACAGCTGGACCGCATCGAGCAGAAGCTGGACACCCTGATAGCGGCGCTTGCCGATGAGCAGGATGACCAGGAAGAGCAGCACCACATCGTGACGCTGGACGGCGAGACCATCGCTGCCGACGACCGCGACCAGACGCAGAGCCTCAGCTGATGCCACGTGTCACTACCCTGGCACCGCGCATCGCCTGCGCACCCAGCCGCCTGAAGCCCTCCACCCCGGTGGTCCCCACCTATGGGCAGGGGAGAGGTGGGAGGCCCTGGCGCCGGAAGCGTGATGCGGTGCTGCTGAGGGACAAGTACCTGTGCCAGTGCGAGGGCTGCCAAGCCGGTGGCCGGCTCCCCCTGCTGGCTGACGAGGTGGACCACATCGTTCCTGTGGCAGAGGGCGGCACGGACGAGCTGTCGAACCTGCGCGCCATCAACCGCGACTGCCACAAGGTGAAGACGCAGGAAGAGGCACGACGCGGTGCGGCACGACGCTGAACGGCCCGGCCGTGGAACGCGAACGAATCGCATCGACGATCCACGGGCGCACCAGACCGGGGGGGAGGGGGCAGAACTTCAGACCCTTACCGACGGACACCCGCCGCCCACTCATTCAGAGGTTTTTTTCTCAGCCGAGATTTCAGGCTGAAGGCCATTTATGCGCAAAAACACGAAATCGGGCCGGCCAGCGTTCAAGGCGACGGCGGTGCAGCGGCGCCTGGTCACCAATGCGGCTGCCAGCGGCATGTCCCATCAGGAGATCTCGATCGCGCTGGGCGTCTCGCGCAATACGCTGGAGAAGTACTTCGAGAAGGAGATTTCCACCGCGGCACTGCGCCGGCGCATGGAGGTGATGGACGCCATGGCGAGGACGGCACTTAAGGGCAACGTGGCAGCCCAGAAGGCGTTCCTTGCCCAGACGCCTACGCTGGCTGCGCCGCCGGTGCCGCAGGAGAAGCCGGTGGGTAAAAAGGAGCAGGCCAACGCCGAGGCAGTGGGCGCGCAGGCCGGAACCGAGTGGGAGGACCTGCTGGACGACAAGGTGACCCCGATCCGCCGGGCCAACAGCTGATGGCATGGGACCTCTCGTGCCGCGACTGGTGGGAGCGCCTGCAGGCCGGCCAGCTGCCGGTGGGCAACCTGCCGCTGTGGACCCCGCAGGCTGAGCGAGCGGCCAACATCCTCGGCCGGCTGCGGCTGGCGGACGTCCCGGGCACGCCCACGTTGGCAGAGGCCGGCGGCGAGTGGTTCCAGGACGTGACGCGCTGCATGTTCGGCTCGGTGGACCCGGCGACGGGCGACCGGCAGATACGCGACCTGTTCGCCCTGGTGCCGAAGAAGAACGCGAAGACCACGTTCGGCGCGCTGGGCATGGTGACCGCCACGCTGCTGAACAAGCGGCCCCGGGCGACCTTCATCATGACCGCGCCGGTGCAGGACACCGCGCAGCTGGCGTTCGACGCTGCTGCCGGTGCGATCGAGCTGGATCCGGTGCTCAACGCGAAGTTCCACATCCGGCACCACCTGAAGACGATCATCCATCGCGAGACGAAGGCCTCGCTGGAGATCATGACGTTCGATCCGTCGGTGCTGACCGGCGTCAAGGTGTCGGGCGGGGCGCTGATCGATGAGCTGCACGAGTGCGCAAAGAAGGCCAAGGCGTCCAAGGCGCTGCGCCAGATCCGCGGCGGCATGGTGCCGTTCCCGGAAGCGTTCCTGTGGTTCATTACCACGCAGAGCGATGAGCAGCCGGTGGGCGTGTTCGCCGACGAGTTGCAGAAGGCGCGGGACATCCGCGACGGCAAGCGCGTCGGCAAGATGCTGCCAGTGCTGTTCGAGTTCCCCCAGGAGCTGCAGGAGTCGAAGGACCAGCAGTGGAAAGACCCGAAGCTGTGGCCGCTGCTGAACCCCAACATCGGCCGTGCCATGACGCTGGAGCGCATGGTCGAAGAGTACGAAGACGCCGTCGGCACCAGTGAGGCGGAGCTGCGGAGCTGGGCATCGCAGCACCTCAACGTGCAGATCGGCGTGGCGCTGCATCAGGGCAGCTGGGCGGGTGCTGAGTTCTGGGAAGCGCAGGCGGACAAGCGGCTGACGCTGGAGGGCATGATCCGGCGCTGCGACGCCATCACCGTCGGGATCGATGGCGGTGGCCTGGACGACCTCCTGGGCCTGTCGTTCTGCGGCCGGGACAAGTACACGAAGCGGAAGCTGCTGCTGAGCCGCGCCTTCGCTCACCCGAAGGCACTGAAGCGGCGTAAGAGCGAGGAAGCCCGCTACGAGGACTTCATCGCCGACGGCCATCTGATGGTCGGCAGCGAAGCGGAGGAAGGTGCTACGGACCTGCGCGACATGGCCAAGATGGTGAAGCAGGTTGCCAAGGCCAGGCTGCTGGCCGGCATCGGCGTAGACCCCTCGGGGCTGGGCACCGTGCTGGACGCGCTGGCCACCGAGAAGATCGATGCGGACCTGATCACCGGCATCCGCCAGGGCTGGCAGCTGACCGGCACCTGCAAGGTGTTCGAGCGCTGGCTGGCGGACGGTGTCCTGACGCATGACGGCTCGAGGCTGATGGACTGGTGCGTCGGCAACGCAAAGGTGGAGGCGTCGAAGAACGCGCTCTACGTGACCAAGGCAGCCAGCGGCACCGGAAAGATCGACCCCTTGATGGCGGCTATGAACGCGGTGGAGCTGATGTCGCGCAACCCCGAGCCGCAGAACAAGAAACTCGTCCTCATGACCTTGGGTGGAAGCCGATGAAGAACGAAAACCGCGCCTACAGCTTGCTGGAGGTGAAGAACTACGACGACGACCAGCAGGTGATTACCGGCTGGGCGACCACGCCGGAGCCTGACCGCTACGGCGATGTGGTCGAGCCGCTGGGCGCGAAGTTCGCCGCCGAGCTGCCGCTGCTCTGGCAGCACCGGCATGACAGCCCGGTGGGCATTGTGAAGTTCGGCAAGCCCACGAAGGACGGCATCCCCTTCACCGCCAGCGTCGCGAAGATCAGCACGCCCGGCGCGCTGAAGGACATGTGCGATCTGGCCTGGCAGTCGGTCAAGGAAAAGCTGGTGCGCGGCGTGTCGATCGGCTTCCGCGCGCTGGAGTACAGCTACATGGACGGCGGTGGCATCCGCTTCACCGAGTCCGAGATCTACGAGCTGTCCCTGGTCACCATCCCGGCCAACGCCGCGGCGACCATCCAGAGCATCAAGGCCATGGACACCAGCGGCACGCGCCGCTCCGTGAACTACGGCGTTCCCCTCATCCAGCGCCAGGCGGTACCGGTCGCGCGACCGGCCGGCGGCGCGGTGAAGTTGTTGAGCTGAGTTAACGGGCCGCATGGCCCTGCGGGGTGGAACCCGCCTCCCATCATTTGCAGGCACTGCCCGGCGTGGAAACCGGGCCGAACGGCTGCGCCACAAAGGAAACCAGATGAAGACCATCGCAGAACAGCTGGAAGCGCTCCGCGCAACCCGTGAAGCGCACCAGAAGAAGCTGGGCGAGATTGCCCAGAAGTCCATGGACGAGAGCCGTTCCTTCAACACGGCAGAGCAGGAAGAGTTCGACGACATCGAAGGCCAGATCAAGGCTCTCGACGGTGATATTGATCGCCTGACCCGCCTGCAGGCAGTGCAGGCCAAGTCCGCGGTGCCGGCGGCGCAGATCGTGAAGGAGCACGGTTCGGCCAACGTCGGCGGCCGCGCCCTTGACGCGGTGCAGGTCAAGAACACCCAGAAGCTGGAAAAGGGCATCGAGTTCGCTCGTTACGCCATGTGCCAGCTGAAGGCGAAGGGCAATCCGGAACTGGCCTTCCGCCTGGCGGAAAAGCATTACCCGGAGAGCGAGCGGGTCGTGAACACCCTGAAGGCGCAGGCCGAAGGTGCGGACCTGGGCAACATCATGAAGGCGGTTGTCGAGGCCGGTACCACCCTCGATGCGACCTTCGCCTCGCCCCTGGTGGACTACCAGACCTTCGCCGGTGACTTCGTCGAGTTCCAGCGTCCGCAGTCGATCATCGGCCAGTTTGGCCAGGGCGGCGTGCCTGGTCTGAACCCGATCCCCTTCAATGTCCGCATCGGCGGCCAGACCAGTGGCGGCAGCGCCAGCTGGGTGGGTGAGGGCAATCCCAAGCCGCTTACCGCATTCGACTTCAATGCGGTCGAGCTGCGCTGGGCCAAGGTTGCCGCGATCTCGGTGCTCACCAACGAGCTGATCCGCTTCTCCAGCCCGTCGGCAGAGCGCTTGGTTCGCGACGCTCTGGCTGCCGCAGTCAACGAGCGCCTGGACATCGATTTCATCGATCCGGCGAAGGCTGCGGTCGCGAACGTCTCGCCTGCGTCGATCACCAACGGCGCGACGGCGGTTGCGTCGAGCGGTTCGGATGCCGACGCCATCCGCAACGATGTGAAGCGTCTGTGGGCCCCGTTCATCGCTGCACGCAACCCCCCGCGCAGCGCGGTGTACCTCATGGACAGCACCACGGCGCTGGCCGTCAGCCTCATGCAGAACCCGCTCGGCCAGTCCGAGTTCCCCGGCCTGACCATGAACGGCGGCACCTTCATGGGCGTCCCGGTGATCGTGTCCGACTACATCCCGGCGGGCGTGGTGGTGCTGGTGAACGCGCGTGACATCTGGCTGGCTGACGATGGCCAGGTCACCGTCGATGCGTCGCAGGAAGCCTCGCTGCAGATGCTGGACAACCCGACCAACAACTCGGCCTCCGGCACCGCCACCTCCATGGTGTCGATGTTCCAGACGAACAGCACCGCGTTCCGCGCCGAGCGTTACATCAACTGGCAGCGTCGTCGCGCGTCGGGCGTGGCGTACCTGACCGGCGTGGCCTGGGGCGAAGCGACTGACCCGGGCGCCGGTGGCTGATAGCCAGCGGCAGAAATAGGCGGGGCTTCGGCCCCGCCTCCTACGGCATCAGTGAGGTTCCCATGAGCAAGGTTGAGATCGAGAAGCGCGGCCGGGTGGCGCGGGTCCATACGCGTGTGGCCGACATGCTGGTGCAGCGCTTTGGCTACCAGCGGCGCGACATGCAGGCGCAGGCTGCCGCCGCACTGCCGGCAGACAGCCAGGCGCTCGAAGCCAAGCGCGCGGCAGCACAGGCGAAGCGTGACGCTGCAGCAGCAGCCAAGGCAGCGGCGCAGGACGCGCCCAAGGACGCGACGAAGAACGCAGCCAAGAAGGCTGCGAAGAAGGCAGCATCGAAGACCGCAGCATCCACGCCCGCGCCTGACAAGGACGCATCCGAATGACTGGTTTCTCGCCCCGTGAGCTGGCCATCGAGGCCGGCGTGCGCAAGTACGGCACCGACTACCTGAAATCGCTGTCTCCGGTAGATGCTGGCCCGGGGCGAGATGGCTGGCGGCCGCTGGTGCGTGAGCCGTTCAGCGGCGCGTGGCAGCGGAACATGGAGGAGCGCCCAGAGTCCGTTCTTACCTATCCGACGCTCTACGCCTGCCTGAACCGCATCAACAGCGATATCGGCAAGCTGCCGTTCGTGCTGAAGATCGAAGGCGCTGACGGAATCTGGCGGGTGGACACCGCGAACACGGCCTTCTGGCCGGTGCTGCGCAAGCCCAATGCTTACCAGACGTCCCAGCAGTTCCGTGAAGCGTGGATCCTGTCGAAGCTGACCCAGGGCAACACATACGTCCTGAAGGGCCGCGACGAGCGCAACGTGGTCACGCGCCTGTGGGTGCTGGACCCCAACCGCGTGCAGCCGATGGTGTCGGACAGCGGCGACGTCTTCTACCAGGTCAATTACGGCAGCGGTAACAACCTGCTGCCGGAGAAGTACCCGGGTGACCAGCTGATCATCCCGGCCAGCGAGATCATCCACGACCGGATGAACTGCTTCCACCACCAGCTGATCGGTGTGCCGCCGCTGTGCGCAGCCAACTGGGCGGCGGTGAAGAACCTCAAGATCCTGAAGGATTCCACCACCTTCTTCTCCAACGGCGCCAACCCTGGCGGCATCCTGACCGCGCCGGCGGGCATGTCCGATGAGGACGCGCAGCAGGTGAAGGACTACTGGAACACCGAGTTCAAGGGTAGCAACGCCGGCAACGTCGCGGTGGTCGGCGCGGACATGAAGTTCACCTCGTTTGCCTTCAAGGCTGCCGACTCGCAGCTGGTTGAGCAGATGCGGTATTCGGACGAGCAGGTGTGCCAGCCGTTCGGCATTCCGCCCTTCAAGGTGGGCATCGGCAGCGTTCCCGCCGGCACGAAGCCGGACGAAGTGAACCAGATGTACTACTCGGATGCTCTGCAGGCCCACATCGAGGCGATGGAAAACCTGCTGGACGAGGGGTTGGGCATCAGCCGACCGCGCGGCGTCGAGCTCGACCTGGAACCGCTCCTGCGCATGGACGTCGGCAAGCAGGCGCAGGTGGAAAGCACGCTGGTCGATGGCGAGATCAAGACCAGCAACGAGGCTCGCAAGGTATTCGGCCTGCCGCCTATCGAGGGCGGCGACACCATCTACAAGCAGCAGCAGGACTACCCCATCTCCGAGATCCGGAACAACAAGCTGCCGCCCACCGCGGCGGCTGACCCGGTGGCGGAGCCGGAGGTGGTCGATCCGCCGCCTGATGACAGCGAAGAAAGGCGCGCGCTGGAGCAGGAGATCTTCATGTTGAGGGCCCTCGAGGCCGCACGAGCCGAGGTGTTCCGCAATGACTGATCCCAACGAGTTCGGCAAGCACATCGGCGCGCTGATCCGCGAGGCCACGGCCGCGCTGCGCCGGGAACTGGAAGAGCTGAAGGCACGACCGTTGCAGAAGGGCGAGGCCGGTAACGATGCGGAACCGGTCGACCTGGAGTGCCTTGCCGACCTGGTGGTCGAGAAGCTGCTGGGTTCGCCGCGGTTGATCACCTTGCTGGACGTGGCCACGACCGACGCGGTTTCGAAGCACTTCGAAGCCAACCCGGTGCAGCACGGCCGCGACGCGGACCCGGTTGCGATCGACACGGCGGTCAAGGCCGCTGTGGCCGCTCTGCCGGCGCCGAAGGACGGTCAGGACGCCCCGGCGATCACCGACGAGCAGCTGGCGGCGCAGGTGGCCAAGCATCTGGCCGCCAACCCGCCGCAGGCTGGCGCCGACGGCGTGGGCCTGGCCGGGGCGATGATCGATCGCGGCGGCGAGCTGGTGATTACCACGACCAAGGGTGAGCCGATCAGGCTGGGCAAGGTCGTCGGTGAGGATGGCCAGAACGGCCTCAGCTTCGACACGGCATCCGGTGAGTACGACGCCGAGCGCGGCTTCGTTATCACTCTGGGTGCTGGTGAGCGCCGCGCCGAGCTGGTGCTGCCGTACATGGTGCATCGCGGGTTCTGGCGCGAAGGGCTGGGCACGAAGTCCGGACAATCTGTCACCCACGACGGCGCGCTCTGGATCGCCAAGCGCGACAACGCGTCCAAGCCGTGCCTGGAGAACGATCAGGACTGGATCCTCGGCGCCCGCAAGGGCAGGGACGGCAAGGACGGCAAGAACGTCAAGGTGCCGGCCGAGCCGGTGAAGCTGGGAGGCGGCAATGCATAGTTTCGTCACCCCGGACGACGCGCGCGAGCAGCTGCGCATCGACAGCGATGCCGATGACCGCTGGCTGGCGATCTGGATCCCGGCCGTGTCCACCTCCATCGCGGCCTGGCTCAAGCAGGAATGGCGCCTGTACCTGCTGCAACGCGATGCGGTAGGGGAGGTCGTGCTGGACGATGCAGGCGTGCCCGTGCCGGTCGAGGACGACGCCGGCAAGCCTATCGTGCATCCGGCGGTGGTCGCAGCCACGCTCCTGGAGCTGGCATCGCAGTACCGGTACCGGGAGAGGCGAGGGCGACAACGTGGTGCCTTCCGATGCCGGCCATGGCTACGTCCTTTCCAAGGCGGCAACGGCGCAGCTGGTCGCGCTGCGTCGGTCGACGGTGGCCTGATGAGCAACGTACCCGCAGGAGATCTCCGCCACCGCGTGCTGATCCAGCAGCAGGTGACCACCCGCGACGACGACGGCGTGCAGACCACCAACTGGGTGGACGTGGCCACGGTATGGGCCAGCGTCGAGCCGCTGTCGGCACGCGAGTTCATCCAGTCCGGACAGACCCAGGCGGCGGTGACCGCGCGCATCACCATCCGTTACCGCGCCGGCCTGCTGCCGAGCATGCGCCTGGTGCACCGCGGCCAGACCTACAACATCGCCGGCCTGCTGCCTGACAAGGCGTCGGGGCTGGAATACATCACGATCCCGGTCTCCGCCGGCGTCAACGACGGGCGGTAGCGCATGAAGGTGGAAATGAAGATCAATGGGGTGGACGGCCTGCTGGCCACCCTGCAGGCGCTGCCGCCGGAGGTCGTCAGCAAGCGCGGCGGGCCGGTGAAGCTGGCGCTGGCCAAGGGCGCGCGCATGCTGCGCGACCAGGCCAAGGAGAACTTTCGGCGCTCAGCGGCTGTTGGCGGCGCGGACAGCACCGACACCACGGTCAACAACATCATCGCCAGCCGCGGCAAGGCGCCTACCGGTACGAAGGGTGAGCGTCAGCTGGTGCGGGTCAAGCGGAAGGTCTTCATCAACGCGCACGGCGCCAAGACGACGACACGCAAGGCCGCGCAGCTGATGGAGTGGGGTTCATCGACACAGGCAGCGATTCCGTGGCTGAGGCCCGCTGTGCGCCGGCGTGGCAGCCAGATCATCGACACGATGACCGAGGACCTGCTGAAGCGGGTGGAGCTGATCACCAAGCGCCTGGCAGCCAAGAACGGGGGTAAGCGCTGATGTTCCCCAAGGTCTACAGGACCATCCGCACGCCTGCGGTCATCGCGCTGGTTGGCGACCGCGTCAGTGGCCACGGCAAGGCGCCGCAGACGGATCCCCGTCCCTACATCACCTGGCAGATCGTCACCGGCGATCCCTACGGCAACCTCAGCAGTGCGCCGGGCGGCGACTTCACCACGGTGCAGATCGACTGCTACCACAAGGATGAGGCGGGCGCGCAGGCGCTCGCGCTGGCCGTGCGGGACGCGCTGGACGCGGAGCTGATCGTCAACCGTGTCGCGATCGACATGATCGATTCGGACACCGAGCTGTACCGGGTCGGACTGGAAGCCGACTTCATCGACCAGCGCTGAGCCGCTGAAACCATCACCAACCACGCACTGCCGCCCTCGCGCGGCTTCAAGAGAGGATCCAGCCATGACCGAGGGCGTCGTCAAGACCCAGGGCACCCATCTGTTCTTCGTCGACCCGAATGCGGCCGGCGGACCTGAAATCGTGAAGTTCGCCTGCCCGACCGGTGCATCCGGCCTCGGCGGCGCTGCCGATCAGATCGAGGACACCTGCCTCGATGCGACGGTCGACAAAACCTACCAGCGCGGCCTCGGCACGCCCGGCCAGGTAAGCATCCCGTTCAACTACATCCCCAGCTCGGCATCGCATGCCGCGCTGTTTGAGCTGAAGGACACCGGCGAGAACGTGGACTGGTACATCGGCCTCAGTGATGGCACCGCCGCGCCGACGCTCGTAGACGATGCGCTGGTGCCGCCGCTGGCCAGTGCACGCTCCGGCTTCAAGTTCCAGGGCTACGTGGCTGATTACAACATCGACATCGCCACCAATGAGATCGTCCGCGGCACCGTCACCGTGCAGCGCAGCGGCCCGGTCCTCCGCTACGGCAAACCCCTGACCTAAAGCAGCGGCAACGGCTGTGGCTTGAAACTGGGTCGGCATGTGGCGCTGTCAGGCCGTGGCGCCACGCCGACCCCCAACTCTTCGAGAACGGGCATGAATGACGCGAACAACGCAGCCGTCGTGCTGCTGGACGACTCCCTTTTCATCAGCGACCGGGTCCACGTGAAGGACGTGGAGCTGCCCGACGGGAAGCAGCACAAGTTCCACTTCCGCGAGCTGCCGGCGGCAGAGTTCCATGCCTTCATCAGCGCGCAGCGCGACGAGAGCGCTGAGCGCCAGGCTGACTCGTGGCCGCGGCTGATCGCGAAAGCGGTCGTCGATCCCGATGGCAAGCTGGTGCTGTCGCTGGACCGGGCGCGTGCCCTGAAGTTCCCCGTGCAGGCCGCCCTGGTGAACGCGATCCGCGAGGTGAACAGTTACCAGGGAAAGGCGACCTCGCCCGACGAGGCAGCGCCGAGTGGTTCCGATACCAGCTCGCTCTGAGCCTGGGCAAGAGCGTCGCGGAAATCGATGCGCTGGGCGAAGTGGAGCTGGCCGGCTGGCGTGCTTTCTTCGAGCTCTACCCGTTCGACGACCTGCATCGCTTCCATCGGCCCGCTTCAGCAATCGCCGGCTCCTTCGGCGCTAAGCCGGAGCAGATCCTGAAATACCTCTCGCCCGACCCAATCGACTCTGCACTGAGCGACGCCGATCGCGACGTTGCCACGGCGCTGGGCTTCACCTCCTGACGGGATAAACCATGTCAACCGCCGGTTCCATTGTTGTTGATCTGCTGATGCGAACCGGGTCCTTCGAGACCGACGCTGACCGCGCTACCAAGCAAGTGAAGAAGCTGGGGAAGGACTCCAGCGATAGTGCGGCGCAGGTGGGCGCCGCCTTCGGCAAGATTGGTGGCGTCGTGGCCGGTGGCCTGACCGTGGCAACGGTGGCGGTGGTCAACTGGACTCGGCAGCTGGTGGTCGCTTCCGCCGAGGTAGAGAAGCTGTCGCGCCTGTCCGGCACCAGCGAGCAGACCTTCCAGCGCCTGGCCGCCGGCGCCAGCACCGTGGGCATCCAGCAGGACAAGCTGGGCGACATCTTCAAGGACACCCAGGACAAGCTGGGCGATTTCCTGAGCACCGGCGGCGGTGCGATGAAGGACTTCTTCGAGCAGATCGCGCCGCGCGTCAATCTGACCGCCGATGCCTTCCGGAACCTCAGCGGCCCCGAGGTCCTGCAGAAGTACTACAAGGCGCTGGAGGATGCCGGTGCGTCGCAAGCGGACATGGTCTTCTACATGGAGGCCATCGCCAGCGACTCGGCGATGCTAGCGCCCCTGCTGGCGAACAACGGGGAGGGCTTCCGTAAGTGGGGCGCGGAGGCGGAGCGCGTGGGGGCGATCCTCGACGGGCCGACCATCGCCGCGATGAAGGAGGTGAAGGAGCAGTCCAACCAGATGGATCTGGCGTTCCAAGGGCTGCGCACCGAGGTGGCCACCCAATTGCTGCCGCAGTTCCGGGATCTCGTTCAGCTGCTGGGCGCTGAGGACACGAAGCGTGCCTTCACCAGCATTGCCGGATTCGCGGCGGACATTGCAGGCGAGATGGCAAATGGGGTCGTGCAGATCGCCAGCTTCATCGCCAGGTTCCGCGAGATGCGGAGGCTTGACGGCGCCGGAGATGCCGATCTGGCTGGCGCCTCCGAGGATGCGCTGAATCAGAAGATCGGCGAGCTGGGCGCAGTGCGTCGGGCGATGCTGGCTGCAGAAGGCGACAACGAGCGAACGGCGAAGGAATCCCAGAGGCTGATGCTGGAGATGCAACGCGTCCAGCGAGAGCTGACCCGTCGCTACAAGGCTGAAAACGCAGCCGAGAACTTCAAGGGCGTCACTGGGAGCGTTGACAGCACCGGTCGAATCATCAAGCCGCAGGAAGCTGGCAGCTTTCGCGCCACTGCGGCCGCGGACAAGGACAAGACGGGCGAGAACGCTGCCAAGCGGCTGGCAGAGGCACTGAAGTCAGCCAATCAGCAGTTGGAGCGGCAGATCGCGCTATATGGTGATGCGTCGGAGCTGTCCCGGGTCACCTACGAGATCCAGTTCGGCGGTCTGAAAGGAATCGATGACGCGTCCCAGTCTGCGCTGCGGTCCGGTGCGTCGCTGTTGGACATGCTCGGCAACATCGACGAGGCCGAGGCCATCATGGCCGAGGATGCTCAGCGCTTCGCCGACGCGTTCCGCAGCCTTCTCGGGCAGGACGACGACTCCACGGTGGCGAACTACTTCGATCAAATGTCCACCTACGCCGACCAGGCTGCGCGCAACATGCAGGACTCGTTTGCCGATTTCCTCTTTGATCCCTTCGCGGAGGGCCTTGGGGGCATGGTTGAGGGCGCAGCCAATGCGATGCGGCGAATTGCTGCCGAGTTCGCCGCGTCCCAGGCATTCGAAGCGCTTGGCCGGTGGGCTTCGACCTACAGCGGGGCCGGCAGCAGCTGGATCAATTCCATCGGCGGGGCGATCGCTGGTAAAGGCGGCCGTGCCGGCGGTGGTCCGGTTTCCGAGAACGGGATGTACCGGGTGGGTGAGGGCGGGATGCCTGAGCTGTTCCACCAGGGCGGCAAGACGTTCCTGATCCCCGGCGATGCCGGCACCGTTCGTCCGGTCACTGCCCGCCTTGGGGGCGACGCTCCGCCTGCGTTTGGTGGTGCAGGCGGCATGCGTGCCACCGTCAACATCGATAACCAGAGCGGCGCCCAGTTCGATATGAAGGCGGAGGACATTCGATTCGACGCCGGCGAGTGGGTCATCAACATGGTTGCGCGCGACCTGGCCACCGGCGGCAATACCTTCAAGGCGCTGCAGCAGACAACTGGCGTACAGCGGCGGGGTAACGTCAATGGCTGAAATCTATCCCTGGCCCCGCACCAGCATCCCGTGTCCGCTGGTGGAGGGCTATGTCGATGCCGGCGACGATGGTGTGATCCGCACCACGGTGCAGTCCGGTCCACAGCGCGCACGCCCGCGTGTAAGCGCTGTGTCGGCTCAGGTGACGGCGGTGGTCATGGTCCGTCGCGCAGGTATGCAGGTGCTGGAGGACTTCTACTTCCTGACGCTCCGCCGCGTAGGCCGCTTCTACTGGCGTGACTTCCGGAAGCCGGCAGCAGACGACAACGTCGCCGTGTACCGGTTCGCAGCCCGACCCAGCTACGCGCCGACATCCTCGCCAGAGTTCTGGAAAGCCACCCTGCAGCTGGAGCGACTGACCACCGTGAACGGACACTTCCTCCTGGACTTCTACGACGAAACGACCTGGCCGACGACCTGACATGCCCCGCATCCTTTCCCCGGCCGCAGCGCGGTCGATCCTGTCGTGCGAGACCGATGAGATCTGGATGTGCGCCATGCGCATCACCCACCCCTCGATCGCCACCGTCCGCATCGTCAACGACAGCGTGGAGGCGGTGAGGGCAGACGGCATCTACACGCCGTGGGGCTTCGAGCCGATCCTGCCGAACGACACGGCTGATGCAAATGCCACGGTCACTGTGACCATGGACAACGTCGACCGCGACATCGTGAAGCTGCTGCGCACCATCACCGGCGAGCCGCCGAAGTGCACGCTGGAGGTCGTGCTGGCCAGCCAGCCGGACGAAGTTGAGCTGGGCCCCCTTCGAGTTCTCGATCCTGCAGGGGCAGAGCGACATCACCACGCTGCAGCTGTCCTTGGGCTACGAGGAAGACTTTCTCAACCAGGGTGTCCCGGCGCAGAGCTACAACCCGACCAGCAGCCCGGGATTGTTCGTATGAACTGGATCGGCATCCCCTACCAGGGCGTGAAGTTCTGCCGAGAGTTTGCTCGGCAAGTGCTGGCGGAGCAGGGCATCCAGATGCCATGCGTTGATGACCCGAGCCAGGCGCCGAACTGGACGCGTGTGGAGCGGCCAGAGCAGTACGACGTGGTGGTGTTCAAGCGCGCAGGCCGGGCGGACCACGTCGGGGTATGCCTGGGCCGTGGCGACTTCCTGCACGTCGAAGAGAACCGATCCTCATGCATCGAGCGCCTGTCCTCCCCGAAGTGGGAGCGGCGGATCGAGGGCTTCTACAGATTCACCGGAGTTCGTTCGTGACCCAAACCCATTCCCTGAGCCTGCACGCGCACGAGTTCGCGCCAGCAGGCGTGTTTGAGGTCCGCGGCGGGCAGAGCCTGCGCGCGATGCTGCAGGAAGCCTGCGGCTCGGGAGAGCTGGCTTCGTCCCTCGACGTCCGTGTGGGGGGCTACCAGGTGCCGGTGGAGATGTGGGACCGCCTGCGGCCGAAGCAGGGGGCGATCATCACCGTGGTGCGCACCGATCTCGCCGGCGGCGGCGGCGGGCTCCTGCGATCGATCGCCATGATTGCTGTAGCTGTAGCCGCCACGTGGGTCACTGCTGGTGGTGCCGCGGGCTGGGGCTTGGCCTTCGCCGCGAAGGGGACGTTTGCTGCCGCAGCCCTCGGCGCAGGCGTGACCATCGCCGGCTCGCTGCTGGTGAACGCCCTGATCCCGCCACCCACGCCTGGTGGTGGGAGCTTCGGTGCAGACCTGCAGTACAACCAGCTCACCGGCAGCAGCAACCAAGCCATGCAGTGGGGCCCGATCCCGGTCGTGCTGGGTGAGAGCCGCTTCTTCCCCCCGCATGCGGCCATCCCCTACAGCGAGAACGTGGGCTCGGACAACTACCAGCACCTGCTGTTCGATCTCGGATACGGCGATCTTGAAGTCAGCGACATCAAGATCGGCGACAACGCGCTGAGCACGTACAGCGACGTCCAGTACGAGATCACCAAGACCCCTACGCTCTACACCAACGACGTCAACGAGACGGCCGTCGGCTTCACGCTGGCGGCCAATGGCGACAACACCTCCCGCACCAGCGCACCGGGCATCGACACGCTGAGCCTGGACCTGCTGTTCCCGCAGGGGCTGATCGGCTACGGCACGTCTTCCAGCGGCCCGGGCGACGGCTTCGAGATGTGGGTTCTGTACCGGATCCAGTACCGGCCCACCGGCACCAGTGGCTGGCTCAACGTCACCGGCGCGCGCCTGTCGAAGATGCTCACGCAGTGGGTGCCCGGCAGTGGTGGCCAGCGGCCGAACCTCAGCCCGGGTCCTGGCCTGTTCCTGGTCAAGACGCGATCGAAGGCGCCGTTCGCTGCCGGCCTGGCATGGGACGCACCCAACGGACAGTACGACGTGCGTGTGGAGCGAATCTCCGCGCTGCGCGGCGGCAGCGCCAACACCTACATCGACACGGCCACCTGGACGCTGCTGCGCTCGATCCGGAACGTGAACCCGTCGACGACCGGCACCACCAAGCTGGCCATGCGGATCAAGGCGACGGACCAGCTGACCGGTGTGCTGCAGAGCCTGTCGTGCATGGTGCGGCAGAAGATCCCCGTCTACGACCGCAACACCGGCACTTGGTCGGCGCCGCAGGTCAGCCTCAACCCGGCATGGATCAGCCACTGGCTCATGACCATGTGTCCGGCGGTGAAGCGGCACGTTCCGGTCAGCCGCATCGACCTGGACAGCTTCGCCGACCACGCCGAGTTCTGCAGGGTCAACGGGTTCGAGACACGGATGACGCTGGATGCGGTGACCACGGTGCGCGACCTGCTGGTGCGCGTGCTGGGCGGCGGCCTAGGCTCGCCGGGAAACCGGGATGGCAGGTACTGCGTGGTCTTCGACCCGGGCGTGGTGAGCTACCCGCGCATGGCCTTCAGCCCGGTGGACATCGAGAGCTTCTCGGACACGACCAGCTACCTGCGCATGCCCGACGCCCTGCGCGTCCAGTTCCGCAACCCGAACGCCGACTGGAAGGACGACGAGATCATCGTGCTGCGGGATGGCTTCAGCTATCGCGGCGTGGACGCCCGGGGCAATCCGTCCTCGGCTCCGCAGGCCACCGAGTTCGAGACCATGAAGGTCGACCAGTCCATGCTGCCGCAGCAGGCCTGGCGCATGGGCCGCTATCACCTGGCGCAGGCAGAGTTCCGGCGGACGTCCTACAGCTTCTCGCCAACGATCTCCGGCCTGAGCACCACCCGCGGCGACGTGGTGGATGTGGGCCATGACTACATGGAGTGGGGCGCCGGCAGCGGCCGGCTCATCGGCCTGACCGCGCAGGCGCCTCCTGGGTATGTCGGCACCATCAAGCTGGACACGATGATCGACACGGACCCCGCCAAGCAGTACGGGATCCAGATCCGCAAGGCGATGGGCGAGCCTGCGGTGGTCAACGTCGAGCCCCATAGCGCCTACACCGACACGTTCTACATCCCCGAGGGCGCAGCGCTACCAGCGGGTGTCTCGCGCGATGACATGGCGATCGTTGGCCTGCGCGGGCAAGAGACGGTCCGGCTGCTGGTCACCGGCGTCACCTATGCGGCGGACTTCATGACCAGCTTCACGGCCACCAACTACGACGAGCGGGTTGACGCCTACTGGCGGAACCCGCCCACGCCGATCATCAGCGAGGTCACGGGAACCGTCCTGGGCGCGCCGGAGCCGCCGGTCATCTCGGCCATCTCCACGGTCAACGCCAACAACAAGACCGACGATGCCGGCATCGCCACCCCGGTGGTGCGCATCAACCTGACCAACAAGCCCGGCTTCATCTACGAGGCCCTGCGATGAAGACACCTGTGGTTGCTCACGAGGTCCGGTATCGCCAGGTCGTGGTCGGGGACTTCGCCGAATCAGCGTGGATGACGAAGACCTTCCCGGCGGGGGAAAACATCGACCTGGAAGAGCTGGCGCGCGGGGTGCCCTACGAGCTGCAGATCCGGGCGGTGGGTGCCAACGGCAATTCGTCCGAGTGGGTGGACGGGTCCGCGCTGCTGGCGCTGACGAACCGGGTCGGTGCCGCGGCGCTGCCGAACATCGGCAACCAGCAGTCGATGTGGGACCTGCAGACGTCGGTCACCTTCGCCGCAAGCACCGACGGCAGCGGAAGCTCGGTGGCCACGATCAGCGTCACCGCTGGTGACCTGATCATCGGCTCGGTGGTGGTGTCCTATGCCGCAAGCAGCGCCACGGTCACCGGTGCGGCAGGCGAGAAAGTCACGCTCTACCTGTACTACCACGATCCGCTCCTGCAGGGCGGCAGCCGGCTGCTCAACGTCACCACCAACATCGTGGAAACCGCGAACGTCAACGGCAACGTGGCCGTCAGCTCGATCGATTTCACCTTTCCGCCTGCAGGTGGTAGCAGCAGCGGCGGCGGAAGCATCGGCGGCGGCGGCGGCAGTGGCGGCATCAGAAATCCCCCCTACACCGAGGTTCCGGTATGACGTACATCAGGCGGGACGATGTCCCGGTGGCGGAAGGCGAGATGGCAGTCCAGCTCGACACCGGCGAGATTGTGGCGCTGCGGTGCGAGCGCGGGATCAACCGGGGGAACGTCGTGTTCACCGGCACGGCCCGCGCCATCCTCGAGGACGGCACCCCGGTTGTTGGTGCCGATGGCATGCCGGTGGAGCGGGAGTATCGACACACCGACCAGCGTGCCCAGCTGGCCGACCTCATTGCCAAGGACGTGCTCATGGCCCTGATCGGCGAACCGATCTCCGAGCTTGTGCAGTGGTCGTCCCAACTGCTCATCGACGTCAACATTCGCCAGGCGCTGTCGCTGGCCACCATCAATGTCGGGGCGTTCGACGCCTCGACCATCCTGTGAGGCATATTCCATGGTCCCCAACTTGAACGTCGTGCCGCTGGTCGATCTTCCTCTTCAGCCGGCAGCGAGTCAGGGGTATCTGATAGCTACAGACCCGGCTCTGAAGAAAGCAGTTCGTGTGTATCTGCCCGATATCAATGCGGCTGCCTCTGTCGTCGGCCAACAGCTTGGAGCCATGCTCGCCGCGGCAAACGTGCAGCTTTCAGCAGAGGTTTCCGCACTTGTAACTGCCATCGATAACACTCTTGCACAGACGCAGCAGGATGCCGAGGCGGTTCTTGCGGCGACCGGATATCTGGTGCCTGTGGCTTACTCCGCTGGACTTGATGTATCCAGCTCACGCTTCACGGTTTCGTATAACGGACAGGTATACGCCGCTGATCCGAATGATGTTCCTTTTATCTCGCACGCTGCGTTTGATACCGCTCAATGGCGGCTGATACAGGGGGTCACCGCTGCTGATCTGGCCCAGAGAGCTGGCGCTGCACTGATAGGCTTTGCTCAAAAGGGTAACGATTCAGTTCTCCGCTCAGTATCCAAGAAACTGGAAGAATTCGTCAGTGTCATGGACTACGGCGCCGTCGGCGATGGTGTCAATGACGACTCAGCGGCTTTCGCGAAAGCCATGGCGGTGGCAGCTGTTAAGGGGCTGCGTGTATTTGTGCCCACTTGCGCCGCCTACTACGTCGTGGGTGACGTAACGATTCCGAAGGGCGTGCGAATCAAAGGCGAGGCATCGCGTCCGTATACCGCATCTACCTTGGCTGAGGTCAGTGGGATCGGCGGAGCTATTGTCATCAA
Organism: Stenotrophomonas sp. SORGH_AS_0321; assembly: GCF_031453215.1. Lineage (NCBI taxonomy): Bacteria > Pseudomonadati > Pseudomonadota > Gammaproteobacteria > Lysobacterales > Lysobacteraceae > Stenotrophomonas > Stenotrophomonas sp. SORGH_AS_0321. The sequence continues at coordinate 2,480,760 of NZ_JAVIZG010000001.1, read as the reverse complement.
GCAGGGGGCATCGTCTCTTTTCAAATACAACAGCTACGTCAATTTGGAAGACGTAGTTCTCTTTGGTCGCAACCGATCTGTGGCTAACACGCAACCGGCCGATGGCGTTACATCCTTGGTGTGGGTGGAGTTCACGCGGTGCGGGATCTACATGTTCAGTATCGGTGTCGGTGGAAACGTTGCTCTTGGTGGCGCTATGGTCAACCAGTGCAACATCGCATACAACGGCACAGGAATAAGTAACATTGTGGACTCGCAGGTTTGCGGAGGCGCCATCAATGCAAACACCGGTGCCGGTGTGTTCTTGGGCAACGGCGCGAACGACAATTCCTTCTGCAATGTAAAGTGCGAATGGAACAACTCTGATAACTACAACTTCTTTCAGTCCAACTCTAACGTCATCGTTGGGGGAGTTATCGATCGGGCTGGCAGGCATGGCGTTTTTGCAGGTGCCTCATCGGAGACGGTGATTGCTGGTGTAAAGATTCGTAGGTCTGGGCGTGTTACTGCGGGAAACAACCTTCGAATTGAGTCCGTTGTCTCACTGGTGGCTGTGGGGGTGATGTATGGGCGTGGCGCCAACGACGATGGCGGAGGTAGTGCTTCTCCCAATACCTGCATCCAGGCTGAGGGTGCGAGTGGTGTCATCTCGATTTCGGGTGGCGATGCAACCCGCGGCTTCGTTGAAGGGGGCTCCGCATTCGTCAGGAACGGAACCATCCAGAACCTGTCAGTCCGCGGTGTCGTAGGCGTGAGAGACGCTGAGCTGCGGCCAGGACAGTTTTCGGGTGCTGTTTCTGCTCCTGCCGCCTCCAGCGCAGCGATCACCATGCCTTGCCACGCAATCGGCACTTTCACCGCTGCCAGCTACGCTCTAGATGTTCGCGGTCGTGCAGCTGACGGCACCGTCTACCTTCTGGGGCTGCAGGTTCTGATCAGAAGGGAGTCGGGCAACGCGCTTGTATCAACGGCCGTGCGTTACGTCACTGGTAGCGCCGGGGTTGCGGCTGAGAACATGGCCCTCTCATTCGCAGCTGCGCCTGATGGGTCAACGGTTACGATCACCGTGAACAACAATCGGGCTTCGGGCACGATTGGCGCCACGCTTGCTCTGACTACCTCGGTCTAGAAGCACGGCTGCTTGCGCAAGGATTGCTCCAAGCGCAGGCAGCCAATCCGGGTGAACGCTTCACCGATGTATCGGGCCGTGAGACTGGGACGGCCTATGCTCCCGCCCCATGGACGCCGACACCCAGACCCTGACCCCCATGCCTGACGGCTTCTACTGGAAGCCCCGCTGCCACCTCGACACGCTCCCGACAGGTCTGTTCCTCCATGGGGAGATTGTGGCCAGCATGCAAAAGAGGGTCGACGGGACGTGGCTGGCCAGGCTGAGTCCCGAAGAAGGGGTGCATGCGCCCTTGCTGCTCCGGCGCTGCAGCTCGTTTGATGCTGGCCGGCGCGGGTGCGAGATGTGGGCCTTGCGCCACGAACAGGTGCTGCGCCGGAAGGTCGCGAAGAAGCTGCAGTGGATCCAGGACCACGTCGTGCTGCGCGGCAGGGGCAAGCAGCTGGACCAGCAGGACGTTCTAGGGCAGGGCTGAGGCAGTCAGCTGCCGTTGCCTGCGTATCGGCCCCTGCGACGCGCCGCCGGCACCATGGCTGCCATGACGAAGACGAATGCGGGGAAGGCGCGCTGGGCGCGCACCAAGGCTTCCGGCCTATGGCAGCAGGCCACTGAGCTGGACCGTGACCGCACCGGCAGCTGGGAAGATAGGGCACGCCGCCGCCGCGCTGCCGACCGCCTCCGCACCGAGGCCGCCCGATTCGAATCGATCGCGCGCCGCCTCGATCCCTCCCTAGACGATCAGGCCGCCTGACCGGGCCGCAGCGGCACCACATTGCCCATGCGCAGCCGGTCCAGGTAGTCGGCCCATTCCTGCATCATCCGCGTCCGCTCCACCAGGTGCGTGGTTCGGTTGTAGGCCCTGCCGTTCGGATCCTTCACCGCGTGCGCCAGCTGGTGCTCGATGATGTCCGGACGGAAGCCCAGCACCTCGTCCAGCAGCGTGCGCGCGGTGGCACGGAAGCCGTGGCCCGTGACCGTGTCCTTGTCGAACCCCATCACGCGCAGGGCGGCCAGCACCGCGGCCTCTGACATCGGGCGTGCGTCGGTACGGCCGCCGGCGAACACGTATGTTCCGTGCCCGGTCACGTCCCTCAACTCTCGCAGCACCTCCAGCGCTTGCCGTGCCAGCGGCACGATGTGCGCCTGCCGCATCTTCATCCGCCCAGCAGGGATGCTCCACAGTCCCGCATCCAGATCCATCTCCCCCCATTCCGCGTGTCGCAGCTCCCCCGGCCTGACGAACAGCATCGGTGCCAGCTTCAGCGCTGCCTGGACCACTGGCGTGCCATGGTAGGCGTGCAGCGCCCGCAGCAGGCCGCCCAGCAGGGCAGGGTCTACGACCGCCGCATGGTTCTTCTCAGGCGCCGGCACAAGCGCGCCGCGCAGGTCTGCCACCGGGTTCCGCTCCGCCCGGTCCGTGGCCACCGCATACCGCATCACCTGCCCGCAGTTCTGCATCACCCGGTGCGCCGACTCGAAGGCGTCACGGGCTTCCATGCGTCGGGCCACCTGCAGGAAGTCGGAGGCCTTCAGCTCCACCGCGCGGCGGCTGCCGATGAACGGGAAGACGTCGTTCTCGAACCAGGCGGCGACCTTCTTCCGGTAGTTGGGCACCCATGGGCGGCTGGCCAGCCACTCCCTGGCGATGACCTCAAAGGCTTCCCCGTCGGCCGTGGTGCGCGCGGCGGTCGTGGCCTTGCGCTGCTCGCTCGGGTCCACGCCGCTGGCCAGCAGCCGGCGGGCATCTTCCCGGGCTTCGCGTGCTTTGGCCAGCGACACCTCGGGGTAGATTCCCATCCCCAGCAGCTTCTCCTTCCCCCCGAAGCGGTACTTCCAGCGCCAATAGCGGGACCCGTTTGGGTGGACCAAGAGGAACAGACCGCCACCGTCGGACAGCTTCTGCTGCTTCTCGGTGGACTTCACGCGACGGATCGCGGCATCGGAGAGGGGCATGGGGGTACAAGGTTTTCAGGGCGGTGTTGTACCCCTAGATATACCCCCAGCGTCTCACAGGCTGCAACGGAACCGGCTGGACAGGCATAGACAACAAAAAAGCCGGAACCCCTTATTTGACGAGGGATTCCGACTCTCTGTGGCTCCGAAGAGACCAATCAATGGTGGAGGTGGGCGGAATTGAACCGCCGTCCGAAGGCACTCCATCCCCAGCTCTACATGCTTAGCTCACCGTTGAGTCTCGTCCCGGAACAGCACGGTGTGCGAAGCACATCCCGGAACAAGCCTGTTGCGTTCTAGTGCTGGACTGACAGGCAGCCGCCCAGCTCGATTCCATGATAATGACTCTACGCTGCGAGCATGGACACAAGCAGTTTCGAGGCTCCGCCTAAGTCGGCAGAAGGTCTAACTCAACAGCTTTTAGGCTGCGAGTGCGACCGGAGCGTAGTTGTCGTCGTTGGCAACTAGAGTTTTGCAGCTGGATTTACGAGGAAAGCTACCCCCTCGGCATGCGCCAAGCGACTTCACAACCCCCGTCGAAACCAATGCACCCCCGGTTTCAAACAAGTGCCTGCAAGTACTGGCCCGATTCCGATGACGCTGGAGCAGGGCTGCCCAACGCGAGTGATGCTACGCCAATCCGGCTGAACAGTCACGCAAATGATCGATTTCTGGTGGCAAGCCTGCATGTCAAACTGGTAACGTCTTGACGACCTCTTTGCGACACCTGCCGGGTGAGCATGGGGACAGGCTCTGCAGGCGAGGTAACAGGTGGACGTAAGCAACAAGCGCAGCCTTCGGCAACTGGTCGGTCCGGTGGGAATGGGCTACCTGCGCAGGGCCGTACCTCCGCCGTGGGTATGGACGGCGCTGGTTGCCCTGGTGGCCGCCGGGTGCCTGATCGAACTGCCGGTGACGGCCGCCGCGGCCTTGGTGGCCAGCGCGGTGGTGGTGCACTGGCCGCGTCGCAAGCGCCCTTCGCTGGGCTATTGGCGACTTTTGGGCCTGGTGGTGCTGGCAGTGTTGGCGTGGGCGCCGGAACCGGACGTATTGTCCCAGTGGTTCGAACATGGCCTGGCGATCGCGCTGCTGGCGCTGGCCGCGGTCAGTGCGCTGACCCATGTGCTGCAGGCGCGACGGCTGTCACGCCGGCTGCAGCAGTCGGCCGATGCGATGGATGACTCGCGGCTGCTAGCGTTGTTGCCGGGCGAAGCGGCGACACTGGCCGATCGCTGGCGTGCCGGTGACGACAGCCATGCCGATGAGCTGGCCGTGGTGATGCACCTGGCGGTGATGCACGCGGCGTTGTCGCCGCGGATGCAGGGTGGGGCGGTGGACGTCTGAGGGGTGGGGCGGGAACGGCATGACGACCAACGGTCGTCACCCACCGGAGCGACGCATTGACGGCCAGCGGCCGTCACTACCGGGTTGGGTCAGGCGTCGCGGTTGCCGCGGCGCATGACGCGCGACTTTTCGATCGCCCATTCGCGGTCCTTGGCGGCATCGCGTTTGTCGTGGTCCTGCTTGCCCTTGGCCAGCGCCACTTCCAGCTTGATCTTGTTCTTGCTCCAGTACATCGCAGTGGGCACGATGGTGTAGCCATCGCGCTCCACCTTGCCCACCAGCTTGTCGATCTCGCTCCGGTGCAGCAGCAGCTTGCGCTCGCGGCGGTCTTCGGCCACTACGTGGGTGGAAGCCTGGATCAATGGAGTGATCTGCGCGCCGATCAGGAAGATTTCGCCCTGCTTTACATAGGCATAGGCGTCGACGATGTTGCCGCGCCCCGCGCGGATCGACTTCACTTCCCAGCCCTGCAGCGCGAGGCCCGCCTCGAAGCGCTCCTCGATGTGGTATTCGTGCCGTGCACGCTTGTTCAACGCGATGGTTTTGTTGGCCGTCGCGTTCTTTGCTTTATCCTTGCTGCTGTTCTTGCTCATTCCCGTATTGTCTCCGATTCGGGCCCGCCCGGTCGATCACCTGCAGCCGAACCTGAAATGCCTACCATCCGTCGAAGCGCCCTGGTTGAACACTCCGCGGCGCGCATGTTTGATCTGGTCAACGATATCGCCGCCTACCCGCAGCGCTTCCGTTGGTGTTCGGCTGCGCAGATCCTGGAGCAGGGCGACCAGCGCCTGGTGGCCCGACTGGACCTTGGGCTGGGCTCGTTCTCGACCTGGTTCATGACCGAGAACACCCTGGTCCGCCCCCGTTCCATCGACATGCAGCTGCGCGATGGTCCGTTCAAGCGCCTGCATGGCCGCTGGGAGTTCCATTCGCTGGCTGAAGACGCCTGCAAGGTCAGCCTGGAGCTGGAGTTCGAGCCGAAGTCACGCTTGCTGGCGCCGGCACTGGCGCTGGGTTTCCAGGGGCTGGCCGACCGCATGGTCAACGACTTCGTGCGCGTGGCTGACGAGCAGGAATGAGCCGGTGATCCGGGTACAGGTGGTGCTGGCCTGGCCGCAGCGGGTAGGGGAGCGCACATTGGAACTGCCAGAAGGCGCCACCGTTGCCGAGGCCATCACCGCTGCGGCGCTGGAAGGCAGCGATGCCTGTCCGGCGGTAGCCGTGCATGGGGTGGTGGCGCGCGCTGACCAGCTGCTGCAGGACGGCGACCGGGTGGAGCTGCTGCGCCCCCTGCTGGCAGACCCGAAGGACAACCGACGGCGCCGCGCGAAGGCGCAGCCGAAGTAGGTTGTCCGGGGGGCAGGGTGACGGCCAGCGGCCGTCACTACCAGATCAGCCGCCGCCTTTCTTCTTTTCTTTCGGCAGGTTGCGGCCGAACTGACGCACGGTCTGGGTGGCCAGCTCGCCGTCCTGGGCGGGGAAGTAGTCGCCTTCCCAGCGGGTGACCGCATCGTTTTCGAAGTACACCGTGAAATTCTTGGTCTCGGTGCGGCCGACGCGGTCGATGCGCTGGCTGGCCATGTAGTCCCAGCGCTGGGCATGGAACGGGTCGGCCACCGACGGGGTGCCCAGCAGGGCGTTGACCTGCTGCTTGCTCTGCCCGACCTGCAGCTTGGACACGGCATCTTCCCGGATCAGGTTGCCCTGATAGATGGGTTGCTTATAGATGATGCCGCAGCCCGTGGTGGACAGGGCAACGGCGGCGACCAGCAGGAGATTGCGCATCGGGAATCGCGTTTGGGGAAATCGATCCGATGATACACTCCCGGCGTGCCACCGCGACCCAATCCGAGGCAGCTGGCGCTAAATCGCCAATGAACGGAGACATATGGAAACCCACGACCTGCGCAAAGTCGGCCTGAAGGTGACCCATCCGCGGATGCGGATCCTGGCGTTGCTCGAACAGCGCAACGCCCAGAACCACCAGCACCACATGACCGCCGAAGACATCTACCGCCAGTTGCTGGAGCACGGTGATGAGATCGGCCTGGCCACGGTTTACCGTGTGCTGACCCAGTTCGAGGCAGCCGGCCTGGTGCTGAAGCATAATTTCGAGGGCGGCCAGGCCGTCTACGAGCTGGACCGCGGCGGCCACCACGACCACATGGTGGACGTGGATTCGGGCAACGTGATCGAGTTCGAAAGTGCTGAAATCGAGGAGCTGCAGCGCAAGATCGCAGCCGATCACGGGTACGAGCTGGAAGAGCATTCGCTGGTCCTCTACGTGCGCAAGAAGCGCCGCTGAGCCCTGCGGGGCAGGTGGTTGCTGAGAACCCCGGGCTTGCCCGGGGTTTTTCGTTCAGGCGCGCAGCCTGAACGATTCCGCCGAGCACGGCTCGGCGCTACCGGGGCGGGTGCGGGGTAGCGCCGACCCGTGGTCGGCGAGCGCAGTGGGCCGTGGCGTCAGGCAATCCGCCGAGCACGGCTCGGCGCTACCAGGGCGGGTGCGGGGTAGCGCCGACCCATGGTCGGCGAGCGCAGTGGGCCGTGGCGTCAGGCATTCCGCCGAGCACGGCTCGGCGCTACCAGGGCGGTCGCGGGGTAGCGCCGACCCATGGTCGGCGAGCGCAGCGGGCCGTGGCGTCAGGCAATCCGCCGAGCACGGCTCGGCGCTACCAGGGCGGTCGCGGGGTAGCGCCGACCCATGGTCGGCGAGCGCAGCGGGCCGTGGCGTCAGGCATTCCGCCGAGCACGGCTCGGCGCTACCAGGGCGGGCCGTCGGGCGGCCCGGCCTCGGCTCAGCCCGCCAGCAGCTTCCTGGCCGCCGCGCGCGCTTCCTTGCTGACTTCCACGCCGCCCAGCATGCGCGCCAGTTCTTCTTCGCGAGCCTTGGTGTCCAGCTTTTCCACCGCGCTCTGGGTCATGCCGTCCACCGGCGCCTTGCTGACCCGGTAGTGCGCATGGCCCTTGGACGCGACCTGCGGCAGATGGGTCACGCACAGCACCTGGCGCTTTTCGCCGAGTGCGCGCAGCTTCTGCCCGACGATGTCGGCCACCGCGCCACCGATGCCCGAATCGACTTCGTCGAACACCATGGTCGGCACCGCATCCAGGTCCAGTGCCGCCACTTCGATGGCCAGCGAGATGCGCGACAGCTCACCCCCGGAGGCGACCTTGCGCAGCGGGCGCGGTGGCTGGCCGGCATTGGCGGCCACCAGGAACTCCACCCGCTCGGCACCCTGCGGGTCCGGCTTGGCCAGGTCCTGCGGTTCCAGCTGGATCAGGAACTGGCCACCGCCCATGCCCAGTTCGGCGATCAGCCCGGTGGTGGTGGTGGACAGCTCGGTGGCGGCGCGCTGGCGCCCGGCACTGAGCACCGCGGCGTGTTCGCGCCAGGCGGCGGCGGCTTTTTCGATTTCCCCGGCCAGCCTCTGCAGGCGCACGTCGGCCCCGCGCAGCTGCTCGACCTCGGCCTGCATGCGGTCGCGCTGGGCGGCCAGGTCTTCCATCGGCACGCGGTGTTTGCGCGCCAGGTCATGCAGCCGGCCCAGCCGGCGCTCGTTGTCTTCGAACTGTTCCGGGTCCGCATCCAGGTCATCGTGCACGCGGTCCAGCAGGCTCAGCGCCTCCTGCAGCTGGATGCTGGCGCTGTCGATCAGCGCATCCACCTCGCCCAGCCGGGCATCGTGTTCGACCATCCGCGACAGGTCGCCGCGCACCTGCGCCAGCAGGCCCAAGGCGGAGGCGTCGTCGTCGCCGTTGATGCGGGTGGTGGCGGTGTCGCAGGTGGTCAGCAGCGCGCTGGCGTGGGCCTGGCGGCGGTGGCTGGCGCCCAGCGCGATGATCGATTCAGGTTCGAGGTCTTCGCGTTCCAGCTCGCGCAGCTGGTGTTCCAGGAAACCGATGCGGTCGCTGACATCGCCCTGCTGGGACAGTGCGGCGGCTTCGTCGACCAGCGCCTGCCAGCCGGCAGCGGCCACGCGCACGGCGCGGCGTTGTTCGGCATTGCTGGCGTAGGCGTCCAGCAGCGCCAGCTGCGAAGGCCGGGTCAGCAGGGCCTGCTGTTCGTGCTGGCCGTGGATTTCGACCAGCAGGCCGGCCAGCTCGGTGAGCTGGGAGATGGTCACCGGGCGGCCGTTGATCCAGGCCCGCGAGCCACCGTCGGCACGGATCACCCGGCGCAGCTGGCACTGCTCGTCGTCGTCCAGTTCGTTGTCGGCCAGCCAGCGGCGGGCGCCGGCCAGCTGGTCCAGCGCGAATTCGGCCGACAGTTCGGCGCGCGGCGCGCCATGGCGCACCACGCCGCTGTCGGCGCGCAGGCCGGACAGGAAGCCCAGGGCGTCCACCATCAGCGATTTGCCCGCGCCGGTTTCGCCCGATACCACGGTCATGCCGGGGCCGAACTCCAGTTCAGTGGCGCGGACAACGGCGAAATCCTTGATTGATAAGTGTCTGAGCATGGTCCAGTAGGTCTCTCGAGCCGCGCAACGCTAGCACGCACGTTGGCATGTACCAATGACTTGCCAAGCGTCCTTGTCGGCATTATCTAGGAGGGGAGTCTCACAGGCTGATCCGATGCCGCCGTCCTTTGACCAGTTGGCCCCACGTTCGCGCCATCTGCTGCGCACCCTGATTGCCCGCCATATCCAGGATGGCGAGCCGGTCGGGTCGGCAACGCTTGCGCGCACGGCCGGCCTGGATGTCAGCGCGGCCACCATCCGCAACATCCTCGGCGACCTGGAAGACCTGGGGTTGCTGAGTTCACCGCATACCTCGGCCGGGCGCATCCCGACCGCGCATGGCTACCGGGTGTTCGTGGACAGCCTGGTGCAGATGCATCCGCCGGGCGAGCAGGACCTGAGCCGCCTGCGCAGCGAGCTGGCCAGTGGTGCCGGCACCCAGGCGCTGCTGGGCAGTGCCTCCGAACTGCTGTCGGCGATGAGCCATTTCGTCGGCGTGGTCAGTGCGCCCACGCGGGAGCAGTTCGCCTTCCGCCAGATCGATTTCGTGGCGCTGGACGCGCATCGGGTGCTGGCCATCGTGGTGTTCGCCGACAGCGAGGTGCAGAACCGGGTGATCGAGGCGCGCCGGCCTTGGGAGCCGGGTGAGCTGGAGCAGGTGGCCAACTACCTCAATACCCACTTCGCCGGTCTGCCGGTGGCGCAGATCCGCCGCCGCCTGCTGCACGAGCTGCGCGATACCCACAGCGAGATGGAACAGCTGCTCGGCCCATAGCATCGAGCTGGCCGAGCAGGCCCTGCAGCCGCCGGCCAACGACATGCTGGTGGCTGGCCAGACCCGCCTGATGGGCGTGCAGGACCTGTCCGACCTGGAGCGCCTGCGCGAGCTGTTCGAGCTGTTTTCCAGCAAACGCGAGATCCTGCAGCTGCTCGAGCGCACCATCCAGGCGCCCGGCGTGCGCATCTTCATCGGCGAAGAGACCGGGGTGGTGCCGCTGGAAGGCGTCTCGCTGGTCACCGCGCCGTATACCGCCGATGGCCAGGTGCTGGGCGTGCTGGGGGTGATCGGGCCCAAGCGGATGGCCTATGACCGGATGATCCCGCTGGTGCAGGCCACCGCCGAGGTGCTCGGGGCGGCCTTTTCGCCGGGATCGGGCAACTCGATGCCCCGCGGCGCTTGAAACGCAGTTTCCCGCCCACACTAGGTGGGATGGAGGCGGGGAGTCACCGCCAGGGAAACGCACATGAACCAAGATCATCACGATATCGAATCCAACCCGGCCGCCGACGAGGCCGCCATGGCCCACCACGACCAGCTGGAGCAGCTGCGCGGTGAGCTGGAGCAGGTCAAGGCCGATGCGCTGCGTGAGCGCGCCGACCTGGACAACCAGCGCAAGCGCGTGGCCCGGGACGTGGAACAGGCCCGCCGTTTCGCCAACGAAAAGCTGCTCGGCGAGCTGCTGCCGGTGTTCGACAGCCTGGACGCTGGCCTGAAGGCCGCAGGCGAGGACGCCAGCCCGCTGCGCGACGGCCTGGAAATGACCTACAAGCAGCTGCTGAAGGTCGCCGCGGACAACGGACTGGTCCTGCTGGACCCGACCGGCCAGCCCTTCAACCCGGAACACCACCAGGCGATCAGCCAGGTCGACGCCGACGGCGCCGCCCCGGGCAGCGTGGTGCAGGTGTTCCAGAAGGGCTACCTGCTCAACGACCGCCTGCTGCGCCCGGCGCTGGTGGTGGTCGCCCGCGACTGACCGCGGCGCGGTAACTCCGGTCGCGCCGCGCCATGTCCGGCGAGCGCGCCGGCAGGGACAGGGCCCGCCGGGCATGGCTCGGCGCTGGCTGGACCCTGAATCGTGGAATACAGCGTCCCGGGATGGCTTGAATGTTCCACGAGCCTCCCCCACATCCCATTCATACACCGGCTACGGCCGGATTCACCGAATATTCTTCAGGAGTCCCCCATGGGCAAGATCATTGGTATCGACCTCGGCACCACCAACTCGTGCGTGGCGATCATGGACGGCGGCAAGGCCCGCGTCATCGAAAACTCGGAAGGCGATCGCACTACCCCGTCCATCGTGGCCTACACCAAGGACGGCGAAGTCCTGGTGGGTGCCTCGGCCAAGCGCCAGGCGGTCACCAATCCGAAGAACACCTTCTACGCGGTGAAGCGCCTGATCGGCCGCAAGTTCACCGACGCCGAAGTGCAGAAGGACATCGCCCACGTGCCGTACGGCATCCTGGCCCATGACAATGGCGATGCCTGGGTGTCCACCAGCGATGCGCGCAAGATGGCGCCGCAGGAAATCTCCGCCAAGGTGTTGGAGAAGATGAAGAAGACCGCCGAGGATTATCTCGGTGAGAAGGTCACCGAAGCGGTCATCACCGTGCCGGCGTACTTCAACGACAGCCAGCGCCAGGCCACCAAGGACGCAGGTCGCATCGCCGGCCTGGACGTCAAGCGCATCATCAACGAGCCGACCGCGGCCGCGCTGGCCTATGGCCTGGACAAGGGTGACAACAAGGACCGCAAGATCGTGGTCTACGATCTGGGCGGCGGCACCTTCGACGTGTCGGTGATCGAGATCGCCAACGTCGACGGTGAGAAGCAGTTCGAAGTGCTGGCCACCAACGGTGACACCTTCCTGGGCGGCGAAGATTTCGACAACCGCGTCATCGAGTACCTGGTCGAAGAGTTCAACAAGGACCAGGGCATCGACCTGCGCAAGGATCCGCTGGCCCTGCAGCGCCTGAAGGATGCTGCCGAGCGCGCCAAGATCGAACTGTCCAGCGCCCAGCAGACCGAAGTGAACCTGCCGTACGTCACCGCTGACGCGTCGGGCCCGAAGCACCTGAACATCAAGCTGACCCGCGCCAAGCTGGAGTCGCTGGTGGACGAGCTGATCAAGAAGTCGATCGAGCCGTGCCGCGTTGCGTTGAATGACGCCGGCCTGCGTTCGAGCGACATCAGCGAAGTCATCCTGGTCGGCGGCCAGACCCGCATGCCGAAGGTGCAGCAGGCGGTGACCGAGTTCTTCGGCAAGGAACCGCGCAAGGACGTCAACCCGGACGAAGCCGTGGCACTGGGTGCGGCGATCCAGGGCGGCGTGCTCGGCGGCGACGTCAAGGACGTGCTGCTGCTGGACGTGACCCCGCTGTCGCTGGGTATCGAAACCATGGGCGGTGTGTTCACCAAGATCATCGAAAAGAACACCACCATCCCGACCAAGGCCTCGCAGGTGTTCTCCACCGCCGAGGACAACCAGTCGGCGGTGACCGTGCACGTGCTGCAGGGTGAGCGCGAACAGGCCCGCTTCAACAAGTCGCTGGCCAAGTTCGACCTGTCCGGCATCGAGCCGGCGCCGCGTGGCCTGCCGCAGGTGGAAGTGTCCTTCGACATCGACGCCAACGGCATCCTGCACGTGTCGGCCAAGGACAAGAAGACCAACAAGGAACAGAAGGTCGAGATCAAGGCCGGTTCGGGCCTGTCCGAGGACGAGATCGCGCGGATGGTGGCGGACGCCGAAGCCAACCGCGAAGAAGACAAGAAGTTCCAGGAACTGGTGCAGGCCCGCAACCAGGCCGATGCGCTGATCCACGGCACCCGTTCGGCGATCACCGAGCACGGCAGCAAGGTCGGCGGCGATGTGATCGGCAAGGTCGAAGCGGCACTGGCCGACCTGGAAACGGCGATGAAGGGTGAGGACAAGGCGCAGATCGAATCGCGCTCGAAGGCCCTGGAAGAAGCCGGCCAGGCGCTGTTCGCCGCCGCTTCGGCCGGTGACCAGGGCGGCGCCCCGGGTGCCGATGCCGGCGCCGGTGCGAAGCACGACGACGTCGTCGATGCCGAGTTCACCGAAGTAAAGGACGACAAGAAGTCCTGATCCAGACCGACGCGGGACGCTGCTTGGCGCAGCGTCCCGTCGTCGCATCAGGGTCCTGGCCGCCGCGAGGCGAGTCGGGGCGCCCGACGCAGGAGCGGACCTTGTCCGCTTTTCTGCTTTGACGAATCCCGACGTACCGGAAAGCGATCCACTCCATGAGCAAGCGCGATTATTACGAAGTCCTGGGCGTAGCCCGCACCGCCACCGACGAAGAGCTGAAGAAGGCTTACCGTCGCTGTGCGATGAAGCACCATCCCGACCGCAACCCGGGGGATGCGGCCGCCGAAGCGGCCTTCAAGGAGTGCAAGGAAGCCTACGAAACCCTGTCCGACGGCAACAAGCGCCGGATGTACGACGCCCACGGGCATGCTGCGTTCGAACACGGCATGGGCGGTGGCGGCGGTCCGGGTGGTCCGGACATGAATGATATTTTCGGCGACATCTTCGGCAATATCTTCGGAGGTGGCGCCGGTGGCCAGCGCCAGGCCCGTCGCGGTGCCGACATCGGTTACGTGATGGAGCTGGACCTGGAAGAAGCGGTGCGGGGCATCGAGCGCCGCATCGAAATCCCGACCCTGGCCGAGTGCGGCGACTGCGATGGCAGCGGGTCGGAAGACGGCAAGGTGGAAACCTGCACGGTCTGCCATGGCCGCGGCCAGGTGCGCATCCAGCGCGGCATCTTCGCCATGCAGCAGGCGTGTCACCACTGCAACGGGCGCGGGCAGACCATCGCCCAGCCGTGCAAGACCTGCCACGGCAATGGCCGCGTGGAAGAAGACAAGGTGCTGTCGGTGAAGGTGCCTGCGGGCGTGGATACCGGCGACCGCATCCGTCTGGCAGGCGAAGGCGAAGCCGGTCCGGCAGGCACCCAGCCGGGCGATCTGTACGTGGAAGTGCGGGTGCGCGAGCACGCCATTTTCCAGCGCGATGGCGATGACCTGCACTGCGAAGTGCCGATCCGCATCTCGCAGGCTTCGCTGGGCGACAGCATCCGCGTGGCGACGCTCGGTGGCGAGGCGGAAATCCGCATTCCGGCCGAAACCCAGACCGGCAAGCTGTTCCGCCTGCGTGGCAAGGGCGTGCGTTCGGTACGCAGCCGCAGCGAAGGCGACCTGTACTGCCGGGTGGTGGTGGAAACCCCGGTCAACCTGACGCCGGACCAGCGCAAGCTGATGGAACAGTTCGAAGCCACCTTCGTCGGCGAAGACGCCCGCAAGCACTCGCCGAAGTCGGCGACGTTCATCGATGGCGTCAAGGGTTTCTGGGACCGGATGACGTCCTGACCCAAGTAGTGACGGCCGCTGGCCGTCACGCTCCTGCGCGGCCGTCTGGTAGCGACGGCCGCTGGCCGTCATGTCCTTGATCGTCTGCCGGGTGACGACCGCTGGTTGTCACGGGCGTAAAATGGGCAGATGAGCGAATCCCTCGAAAACCACCTGGTCCACGGCCGTCGCCAGCGCCCGGACGGCCCATCGCCGGTCGATGTCATTTCGGTCCAGTCCCAGCTCGTCTACGGGCATGCCGGCAACAGCGCCGCCGCGCCCCCGCTGCGGGCACTGGGCCTGCGCGTGGCCGAAGTGCCGACCACGCTGCTGAGCAACGCGCCCTTCTACGAAACCACCCGCGGGCGCGTGCTGCCGGCGGACTGGTTTGCCGACCTGCTGCGCGGCGCCAGCGAGCGCGGCCTGCCGCAACGCGCGCGGATGCTGGTATCGGGCTACTTCGGCAGCGTCGACAACGGCGCCGCGTTCGCGGACTGGCTGGATCAAACGCTGCCGGCGTGTCCGCAACTGCGGTACTGCCTGGATCCGGTGATCGGCGATACGCACACCGGCGCTTACGTCGAACCCGGCCTGGAAAAAGTGTTCGCCGAGCGCCTGCTGCCGCACGCCTGGCTGGTCACGCCCAATGCTTTCGAGCTGGGCCGCCTGACCGGGATGCCCGCGCTGGCACAGGACGACGCGATTGCTGCCGCCCGCGTGCTGCTGGAGCGTGGGCCGACCTGGGTGCTGGCGCACAGCGTTTCCGGGGACGGCGGCGAGCTGGTGACGCTGGCGGTGAGCGCGTCGGGCATCTGGCGCTGGACTTCGCCGCTGTTGCCGGTGGACGTAGCCGGTACCGGCGATGTGCTGATGGCCCTGATCGTGGCGTTCCTGCTGCGCGGGGAAGACATGCAGCAGGCGATCAGCCGCGCGGTGTCGGGTACCCACGCGGCCCTGGAAGCGACGCTGGCCAATGGCCATGAAGAATTCGACGTGCATGCCGCCGCACCTGCTGCGCTGGCGCAGCCGCACCGGTTTGCCGTGGAGCGGCTGGAATGAGCGTGTCGCCGCGGGTGATAGGTATCGTCGGCAGCGCCGGTGCGTTCGGGCGCTGGCTGACCCGCTTCTTCGAACAACGCATGCAGTTGCAGGTGATCGGTCATGATCCTGCCGACGCCACCTCGCACAGCCCCGAGCAGCTGCTGGAACAGGCCGACGTGCTGCTGTTTTCGGCACCGATCCGGCATACCCCCGCGCTGATTGCCGAGTACGTGCAGGCGTCGGCGGGTCGCGAGGCGGGTCGCTTGTGGCTGGACGTCACCTCGGTGAAAGAGGCCCCGGTGCAGGCGATGCTGGCCTCGCAGGCCGACGTCGCCGGCCTGCATCCGATGACCGCGCCGCCCAAGTCGCCGACGTTGAAGGGCAGGGTGATGGTGGTCTGCGAAGCCCGCGTGCAGCGCTGGCAGCCGTGGCTCAACGAATTGTGCGCCGCGCTGCAGGCCGAGTGCGTGCGTGCCACGCCGGCCCACCACGACAAGGTGATGACGCTGGTGCAGGCGATGGTGCATGCCGGCCACCTGGCGCAGGCCGGCGTGTTGCGCGGCTATGCCGCCGAACTCGGCGATCTTTCCGCGCTGCTGCCATATCGCTCGGCGTCCTTCGAACTGGATACGGCGATCATCTCGCGCATCCTGTCATTGAACCCGGCGATCTACGAGGACATCCAGTTCGGCAACCCGCACGTAGCACCGATGCTGGAGCGCCTGATCGGCCAGCTGCAGCAGCTGCAGGCGCAGGTGCTGCAGGGCGACGACGCAGCGCGTGCGGGGTTCCGCCAGCAGATGCTGCAGGCCAATCGTGATGCATTCGGCGAGCAGGTGCTTGGCGATGGCAACTACACCTTCGAGCGTGTGGGTTACCTGCTGGCCGACCTGACTGAACGCCAGTCGTTGTCGGTGCACCTGCCCGAAGATCGCGCCGGATCGCTGCGTGCGTTGCTGCACGTGTTCGAGCAGCACCAGATCAGCCTGGCCTCGATCCATTCCTCGCGCACGCCGGGGGGCGAAGTGCATTTCCGGATCGGTTTCGTGCCTGGCAGCAGCGACATGGCGATCGCCGCGGCGGCGGCCGAAGTGGATGACAGCGGAATCGGCCGGGTGCTGGAACGCTGACGGTTTCATCCACAGGCGGTGTGGATGGTTGTCGCACAAACATGTGGATAACCGGTCTCAGCCCTTGCCACCAGACGCTGTCAAGATGGGTGGTGAAAATTACGCCATGGCGTGTTGAGGGGGCTGGGCCTGCGGCCCGGCGGCCCGCTTTTTTCAGGCAACGTCAACGTCAAAAGCTGCAGGGATGTGGGTTGGCGGGGCGGGGCGGCCTTGTGGTAGCGCCGACCCATGGTCGGCGGATTCGCCGTTGGGAGGAAGATGGGGTCAGAGTCCTTTCGCTGCGCGAAAGGACTCTGACCCCTGCCTTTGCTTTTTATTTTCATTACGCGGCGGGCGACCACGGAACCTGTCAGAGGGCCGGGCGGTGGGGCTGGGCGGGGGCGTTGAGCGCCATGGATGGCGCGAAACGAGGCCCGCAGGAGCGGCTTTTGCCGTCCCCCGACCAGTCCCACCGCCCGGCCCCAAGCACGTAGCCAGCTGTAGGCAGCCACCCGCGAGGGGGCAGCGCCCGTTCGACCGATCACTCAGATGCTCAACCGCACATCACCACCGGGCGTCACGAACTCACGCCCGCTGCGCACCAGCACGCGCCCATCTTCCAGTTCGTAACGCGGTTCCGCCCGCGCGCCCTGCGTGGACGCGGCGTCAGGCGTGAACTCCAGGATGATGCGGCTGTCGCCATTGGAATCGACTGCGGGAAACTGACGGAACGACATCGTCTACCTCCTTCACTCCACGGGTCTGCGGCGGCCAGCGTGCGCCGCCGCTTGTTAGCCGCGCGTGGTCAATCGATGAACTGCAGGCGGGCCAGCTCCGCGTACAGGCCGCCTTCGGCCAGCAGCTGTTCGTGGGTGCCCTGGGCAATGATCCGGCCATGGTCCATCACCACGATGCGGTCGGCCTTGAGGATGGTCGCCAGGCGATGCGCGATCACCAGCGTGGTGCGGCCTGCCATCAGCCGTTCAAGCGCCTGCTGCACGGCGCGTTCGCTCTGCGCGTCGAGTGCGCTGGTGGCTTCGTCCAGCAACAGGATCGGCGCGTCCTTCAACAGGGCGCGGGCAATGGCGATGCGCTGCTGCTGGCCGCCGGACAGGCGTGCGCCGCGTTCGCCCAGTTCACTGTCATAGCCGTCCGGCAGGGAACGCAGGAACTCATCGGCTTCGGCGGCGCGGGCAGCGGCTTCCACCTCGGCATCGCTGGAGTCCAGCCGTCCATAGCGGATGTTGTCGCGTGCGCTGGCGGCAAACAGCGTGGGCTGCTGGGGCACCAGCGCCAACTGGGCGCGCAGCGCCGCCGGATCCATCGCGCGCAGGTCGATGCCGTCCACGCTCAACGCACCGGAACGCGGATCGTGGAAACGCAGCAGCAGCTGCAGCACGGTGCTCTTGCCGGCACCGGAAGGGCCCACCAGCGCGACCGTTTCGCCATGCCGTACGTGCAGGCTGAAATGCTCCAGCGCGGCCGTGTCCGGGCGCTGTGGATAATGGAACACCACGTCGTCGAAACGGATCTCGCCGCGCAGCGGAACCGGCAGCACCGCCGGCGAGGCCGGTGCGCGGATCTCGATGTCTTCCTGCAGCAGTTCGCTGATGCGCCCCATGCCGCCGGACGCGCGCTGCAGTTCGTTCCACACTTCGGCCAGCGCACCCACCGATCCGCCACCGATCAGCGCATACAGCACGAACTGGCCGAGCGTACCGGCAGACAGGCGGCCGGCGATCACGTCGTGCGCGCCCAGCCAGAGCACGCCCACGATTGCGCCGAAGACCAGCAGGATGGCGCTGGCGGTGACCAGCGACTGTGCGCGGATGCGCCGCCGGGCGGCACGGATCGAATCTTTCAGCGCATGGTCGAAGCGGCCGCGTTCGTAGGGCTCGCGCGCGTGCGACTGCACGGTGCGCACCGCGCCCAGGGTTTCGGCGGCCAGGCTGTTGGCATCGGCGATGCGGTCCTGGCTGTCGCGGGAAATCCCGCGCAGGCGGCGCGCGCCCAGCACGATCGGCAGCACCGCCAGGGGAATGCCGAGCAGTGCCCAGGCGGCCAGCCGCGGGCTGGTCACGAACAGCATCACCAGGCTGCCGACCACGGTGACGCTGCTGCGCAGGGCCACCGACATGGTCGAGCCGATCACGCTGCGCAGCAGTTCGCTGTCGGCCGTCAGGCGCGAGACCAGCTCGCCACTGCGGTTGCGGTCGTGGAAGCCGGCGCCGAGCGTGATCAGGTGCCCGTACAGCTGTGCGCGCAGGTCGGCGACGACCTTTTCGCCGAGCAGCGAAACGAAGAAGAAGCGCGCGGCGGTTGCCAGCGCCATCACCACCGCCACGACCATCAGCAGGGCGAACGCACGGTTGATCTGGCCGCCTCCGGTGAAGCCGTGGTCGATCATCTGCTTGACCGCCGGCGGCAGGCTGAGCGTGGCCGCCGATGACACCGCCAGCGCCACCAGCCAGGCACTGAACAACCCCACATGGCGGCGCACGAACGGCCACAGCGTGCCCAGGCTGCCAAGGCGCTTGAGGGCGGGGCGGGACGCGTCGGTGTCAGTCATCAGTGCGGGACTCGGAAGGAGAGTGCAGGCGTACCCGGTTACGGGTGGCGTCGCGCAGGCGCGTTTTCAATGCATCGCACTGGTCGGCAGGCAGTTCGACCCGCATGATCGCGCCGTCGGCGGTGAAGGTTTCTTCCTGCTTTACCGCCAGGTGCGCGGCCAGTGCGGCGTGCAGGGCGCCGAGGTCTTCGAACGGGGCGAGGATCTGCAGCTGTGCCAGCGCCACCAGCGGCTCACGTGGCGCGGTCCGCAGGCATTCGGCGGCGGTACCGCCGTAGGCGCGCACCAGCCCGCCCGCGCCCAGCTTGATGCCGCCGTACCAGCGGGTGACCACCACCATGACCCGGTCGAAGCCCTGGCCGTCGATGGCGGCCAGGATCGGCCGGCCAGCCGTGCCCGACGGCTCGCCGTCATCGCTGGAACGGTATTCGTTGCCATGCCGGTAGGCCCAGCAGTTGTGGGTGGCGTCGGCAACGGCGACCTGCTGCAGGAATTGCAGCGCGTGGCTGGCATCACGGATCGGCGCGGCATGCGCCAGGAATCGGCTGTGCTTGATGTCCAGGCAGTGGTCGACAGCAGCGGCGAGGGTATCGAGCATCCCCGCAATCTTACCGTGCGCACGCCAGGCAGATATCGACCAGAGCGCTCAGTCAGTCGGCGAGCAGCGGTTGCAGGTCACGCGGGAGGCGGGTCTCCGGGTACTGCGCCAAGTAGCGCTCCAGGCTGGCCCGCGCCAGGTCCACGTCACCGGCGTCACGCCGATGGCGGATTTTCTGCAACCACTGCCGTCGCGTCAGCCGCGCATCGGCATCGACTTCCTGCTGCACCGCCGCTGCACTCAGCGCGGGCACTGCCGTCGCGCTGTACGCGTCGGCCTTGTCCAGCGCCGAAGCTGCCGGGGCGGTACGTGCGAAGGTGCTGGGCGCTCGCTCGGCAGGGGCCGGTGCCGACATCGCCGCAGGCGCGGCCGGTGGCGGGGCGGGGGCCGGTGAGGCCTGTGGCGGCACGCGCGACGCGTCGGCTGCGCGGGCACCGAACGCCTGCGGCGCCGGTGCATCCGCGCTTTCGGCCGGGGCAATAGCCGGTGCAGCGGGCGCTGGAGGCGCTGGTGCTGGCGCAGGTGCCTGCACGCGTGCGGCAGGCGCCGGCGCAGGTACGACCATGGGCGCCGGGGCCGCATCGGGGACCGGCGCGGTGGATCGGGTGGCATCGTCTTCGGCCGACGCCGACGCCGACGCCGCCGCTGACGGGGCTGGCTCTGGCGCGTCTACCGGCTCCGCCGGCGCGGGGCTGGCCATTTCCTGCAACGTAGGCGCCTGCGGCGGTGCCGGCTGCATCTGCCAGGCCAGGCCCACCGCGAAGATCACCGAGGCGGCGATGCCGGCCACGGCCGGCCAGCGCGGGCGACGCGCACGCTGGCGCCGCTCCTGCACCGGCGCACTGGCGGCTGCCGGCGCATCCGCACGCTCTGCGGCCGGTGCGGCCTGCACGGCGGCCCGTGCCGCGGCCAGCACGGCGGCATCCACGGCGGCCGACGGCGCCTTGTCCAACCGGCCGCCGAGCAGCCGGGCCAGTTCGCGTTCTTCGGGGGTCAGGGGATCGCGGCCGTTCATGGGGTCAATCCTGCACGCAGTTTGTCCATCGCATAGCGCAGGCGCGATTTCACCGTTTCCCGGCCCACGCCGGTGACCTGGGCAATCTCTTCCAGGCTGAGTTCCTGCTCCAGCCGCAGCAGCAGTACTTCGCGCTGGTCCGGTGGCAGCGCATCCATGGCCTGCTGCACGCGGCGCCGCTGCTCGAAGCCGCTCAGTTCGCTTTCCGGGGTGTGGCCATCGACCACCGCCTCCACGCGCGCTTCGGCGTCGGCCGGTGCGGGGGGACGGTGGCGCGCAGCGCGCCAATGATCGTTCAGCCGGTTATGCGCGATGCGGAACAGCCAAGTGCTGAAGGCCGCCTCCGGCTGCCAGCCGGCGCGCGCGGCGATGACCCGCTGCCACACGTCCTGGAACATCTCCTCGGCCAGGCCGGGGTCGCGCAGCTGGCGCACCAGGAAGCCGTGCAGGCGCCGGCGGTGGCGCTCGTACAGGGCCTGGAAGGCGGGCAGGTCGCCGCCGGCCCAGGCCAGCATCAAGGCTTCATCGGTTGGCAGTGCGGTGGTGTCCACGGGGGACAGGGTAAGGCCTGCCTGCGATGGCGCATAGCCGGTGACGGGCGGGCGGAGGGATGCGGCCGAGGGAGCGGAAATGGGCATGTCCCGAGCGTCAACGCATGCAGGGGCGGAACGGGGTTGCGGGACGACAAATTCAAGTCGCGGAAAGCGCTATGCTCCGCGCACAGGGGAGGTGCCGGGAGTTCCCGCACCATGGGGTCGTCATGTTGTCCAGCCAGATCGTTGCACCCACGATGGAAACACCGGGCAAAGCGGTGGTGACCACCGGATTGCTGGAGGCCCTGTGTGGCCTGCTGCCAGACCGTGCCTGTCTGTGGGTGGACTGGGACGATCCGCTGCTGGGGCAGGGGAGCCAGTGCCATCCGCCGCAGGCGATGCCGTCATTGCGCGTAGCCGGGCCGCACCCGTCGCAGCACGCGCAATGGCAGCACGACGGTGCGCGCATCGGCCTGCGTGTCGAAGGTGCAGCGGTGAGCGCGGGCTGGTGGCTGGTCGCGCGCGAGGCCCTGCAGCTGGGGCTGCAGCAGGCGCGCCAGGCCGGCCAGATCCACGCCCTGGAAGACGCCAAGCGGCTGCAGCAGGCGCTGTACGAGATTGCCGATCTGTCCGGTGCCGAACTGGAAATGGCCGAGATGCTGCGGCATGTGCATCGCGTGCTGAACACCCTGATGTACGCCCACAACTGCTTCATCGTCGAATATGACGACACGCGGCAGACCATCCGTTTCCTGTACTTCGCCGACCAGATCGATGATTTCATCGCCGATCCGTCGCGCGCCTATGCCGAAAGCGAGCTGCCCGGCAGCCTGACCTTCGCCCTGCTGCAGCATGGGCAACCGCTCAGTGGTCCGTCGCGCCAGCTGCTGGCCACCGTCGGCCAGGACGGGCAGCACTGGCGTGGGCCGGAAAGCCTGGACTGGCTGGGCGTACCGATGCTGCGCGAAGGCCGGGTGTGCGGGGCGATCGTGGTGCAGAGCTACGACCAGCATGACCGCTATGGCGAAGCGGACCGCGCGCTGCTTGGCTTCGTTGCCCAGCACGTGCGCACCGCGATGGACCGGCGCCAGGCGCAGGTGCAGCTGGAACGGCAGGTGGAACGACGCACGCTGGAACTGCAGCGTGCCAACCGCAGCCTGCAGGACGAAGTCTTCGAACGCCGCCGTGCCGAAAAGCTGCAGGCCGCGCTGTATGGCATCGCCGAACTGGCGATGCAGGCCGAAAGCCTGTCGCAGTTCCACGCGCAGGTGCACGGCATCGTCGGCACGTTGCTGGACGCGCGCAACTTCTACATCGCCCTGGTCAACGAGGCAGGGGACGGGCTCGAGTTCGTCTATTCGGTCGATGAATACACCGTCTCGCGCGCGCCGCGTCCCTTCAGCCAGGGGCTCACCGAACACGTGGTGCGCGAGCGGCGACCGCTGCTTGCCGCGCGCGCCGACATCGACGCCATGATCGAAGCCGGCCAGGTGCGCGAGTCCGGCGTGCGTTCGCAGTGCTGGCTCGGCGTGCCGCTGCTGCGCGATGACGAAGTGGTGGGCGTGATCGTGGTGCAGAGCTACAGCCCGGACGTGGCGTTCACCGCGCACGACCAGCGCCTGTTGACCTTCGTGGCGCAGAACATCGGCGTAGGGCTGGCGCGGCAGCGCGACCAGGAACGATTGCGACGGGCGCATGCCGGACTGGAACAACGCGTGGAAGAGCGCACCCGCGAACTGGGCGAAGTGAACGAGAAGCTGCTGGGGCAGATCGCCGAACGGCTGCGCGCCGAACAGCGGCTGACCCACCAGGCGATGCACGACGGGCTCACCGGCCTGCCCAACCGCATCCACCTGCTGGACCGGCTGGAGGACGCGCTGCTGCGCGCCCGCAAGGGCGAAGGCGGTGAGTTCGCGGTGCTGTTCCTGGACCTGGATCGCTTCAAGTTGGTCAACGACAGCATCGGCCATGCGGCCGGTGACCAGATGCTGGTCGAGGTGGCCAAGCGCATCGTGTCGATGCTCGGCCCGGGCAACGTGGTGGCGCGGTTGGGCGGGGATGAGTTCGCGATCCTGCTGCAATGCCCGCACGGGCTTGCGCAGGCATTGGAGTTTTCCCAGCGCATGCTGCTGGCCCTGCAGGAATCGATGTGGGTGGCCGGGCGCGAGCTGTTCCCATCGGGCAGCCTGGGCATCGCGCTGTGGAATGCGCGCTACCAGCGTGGCGAAGAACTGCTGCGCGACGCCGATGCGGCGATGTACCGCGCCAAGGCGCAGGGCCATGACCGCTGCGCGATCTTCGACGAGGACATGCGCGAACAGGCGATGCGCAGCCTGGACCTGGAATCGGACCTGCGCCGGGCGATCATCAACCAGGATTTCCTGCCGTACTACCAGCCCATCGTGCGGCTCAGCGACGGCGTGGTGGTCGGCCACGAGGCCCTGCTGCGCTGGCAGCACGAGACGCGCGGCATGCTGCTGCCGGGCGCGTTCCTGGACCTGGGCGAAGGCAGCGGGCTGATCGAACAGGTCGACTGGCTGATCTACGAACAGGTGATCGCCGGGCTGGCCCGCGGCGGCACCGGCTATGTGTCGGTCAACGTGTCACCGCGGCACTTCCGCTCAGCGGAGTTCAGCAACCGGTTGTTCGGCTTGATCGAAGCCTTCGACGCCGACCCGCACCGGCTGCGGCTGGAGATCACCGAAGTGGCGCTGCTGGACGAAGGCCCGCGCACCCTGCGCGTGCTGCAGGCACTGCGCGAGCGCGGCATCCTGGTGCAGCTGGATGACTTCGGCACCGGTTTCTCGGCGCTGTCCTACCTGCATCGATTCCCGATTTCCACGCTGAAGATCGACCAGAGCTTCATCGCCGGACTCAACGGCCCGGACGCGCAGAGCACCCTGGCGCTGGTGGAAGGCGTGGTGTCACTGGCGCGGACCTTGGGTATCACCACCATCGCCGAAGGCATCGAGACCGAAAGCCAGCGCCAGATCCTGCTGGGCCTGGGCTGTGACTTCGGCCAGGGCTACCTGCTCGGCCGCCCGGCCCCGCGTTAGACCAGGGCGTTGCGGCGCTTTTCGTCGATCCACTTCGAGGCCTGGGCGGGCTCGTAGCTGCGCATCCAGTCCAGCATCGCGTCGATGTCCGAGCCGTACCAGAGGTCGGCGCGCTGCGCCGGGTGCAGGAAGCGCTCTTCGACCATGCGGTCGATCATCCCGATCAGCGGGGCGTAGAAACCGTCCACGTCCAGGAAGGCGCACGGCTTGTTGCCGATGCCGAGCTGGCGCCAGGTCAGCATCTCGAAAATTTCTTCCATGGTGCCGAAGCCGCCGGGCAGCGCGACGAAGGCATCGGAGAGCTCGAACATGCGCGACTTGCGCTCGTGCATGGAGCCGACCACTTCCAGCGTGGTCAGGCCGCGGTGTGCGACTTCCCAGTCCGCCAGCTGCTGGGGGATCACGCCGGTGACTTCGCCGCCGGCTTCCAGCGCGGCATTGGCCACCGTGCCCATCAGGCCGACGTTGCCGCCGCCGTAGACCAGGCGCAGGCCGTCGCGGGCGATGCGGTCACCCAGCGCGATCGCGCGCTCGGTATAGATCGGCTTGCTGCCCGCGTTGGAGCCGCAGTAAACACAGAGGGACTTCATTGGGTATTCCTTGAAACGAAAGCGCCCCGCCAGGGGCGGGGTGCGGGATCAGTATGCGGCACATTTTACCCGCTGGCAGCGGACGCTGCCCGGTGCCAGCGGAGGCGGGGTTCAGGCCGCCTGGGCCTGTTCGCGGCGCGGGCCTTCGCGCAGGGCGCGGCCGACCATGCCGACCAGCAGTTCCAGCTCGCTGCTGTCCATGCCGAAGTGCGGGGTGAAGCGCAGCGAGCGCTCGCCGCCGTGGATCACGTTGACGCCCTGGCGGCGCAGCCATTCTTCGGTGGAACCGGCGCCGTAGCACTTGAACTGCGGCGCCAGTTCGCAGGAGAACAGCAGGCCGGTGCCCTGCACCTTGGTGATCAGCCCGCCCAGTTCGTCCTTGAGCTTTTCCAGCCGGCGCAGCGCCTCCACGCCGCGTTCGGCGATGTTGCCGCGCACTTCCGGGGTGAGCTGGGCCAGCGTGGCGCAGGCCACGTCCAGCGCACGCGGGTTGCTGGTCATGGTGTTGCCGTAGATGCCCTTGCGGTAGAGCTGTGCGGCGCGTTCGTTCACCGCCAGCACCGACAGCGGGTACTGGGCGGCGTTGAGCGCCTTCGAATAGGTTTCCATGTCCGGCGCGTCCAGGCCTTCGAAGCCGGGGTAATCCACGACCGACAGCACGCCATGCGCGCGCAGCCCGGCCTGGATGGAGTCGATCAGCAGCAGGCTGCCGTGGGCGCGGGTCAGTTCGCGCGCCAGCGCATAGAACGCCGGCGGCACCGAGCGTCCCGGATCGCCTTCGCCCATCACCGGTTCCAGGAACACCGCTTCGATGAACCAGTTGTTGCGCGCCGCCTCGTCGAAGACCGCGCGCAGGGCGGCTTCGTCGTACGGGGCGAGGGCGATCACCGAGTCTTCGTCGCGGTAGCTGGCCAGGTGCTGCTGGTAGGTGCGCCGGCTGGAATCGGAGTACAGGGCAGGGCGGTCGGTGCGACCATGGAAGCTGCCCTTGATCACCACGCGCTTGACCGTGGCACCGGCATGCGGGGCGCCCGGATCCGTCTGCAGCTTGCTGTTCACATCGGCGATGCGTGCGGCCAGGCCGACCGCTTCGGAACCGGAGTTGAGGCACATGAAGCGGGTGAACGGGCAGCCGCCGCGGCGATGGCCGATCTCCGCGCGCAGTGCCTTGATGAAGCGCTGCTGGGACAGGCTGGGGGTCATGATGTTGGCCATCACCTGCGGCTGGGCCATCGCCTCCAGCACCGCATCCGGGGTATGGCCGAAGCCGAGCATGCCGTAGCCGCCGGCGTCGTACAGCACCGCTCCTTTGAGCGTGACCACCCACGGGCCGCGTGCGGTCAGGGCGACATACGGGGTCACCGCGTCGTCGGCGTAGAAGTTGATGAAGCCGTCCTGCATGGCGTCGATCTGGGCCTGTTCGTCCAGCGCCAGCACCTCGCCCAGCTCACCCTGCAGACGGGAGAATGCGGCCGCGGCGGCGTCCACTGCGGCCACCAGTGCGGGGTGGGAGGCGGCAAGGCGCTCCAGCGTGGCGTCATCCAGGCCGGTGGTCAGGCGGGTGCCGGGCTGGGCGCGGAGGGGGGCGAGGCGTTCGATGAAGCTCATTGCAGATCTCCTGAAACGATAGGTCGCACGGCCCCGTAAAAGCACAACGCGCGGCAAGCGCGCGTGTCGGGTCATGGCTCGTGCATTCGGACTTCCATTTCGATGCTAGCACGCGGTTTTTTGCGCGATAACCCCGTGCGTTCGCTGCTGCATGGCAGCATTTTCGCGGGCGTTTGCCGCCAACTGCGCTGTCCATCGGTGGCCGGTCGTACAATGCGCGCCATTGCCGACCTGTTGCTGCGTGTTCCCTTGAAGAAGTCCGATTTCCATTACGACCTTCCCGCTGAACTGATTGCCCAGGCGCCGCTGCCGGAGCGCTCGGCCAGCCGGCTGCTGCTGGTGCCCCCTGCGCCGGGCGCGCTGCAGGATGCGCATGTGCGCGACCTGTCCGCGCTGCTGCGCGAAGGTGATCTGCTGGTGTTCAACGACACCCGGGTGATCCCGGCGCGGCTGTTCGGCCAGAAGGCGACCGGCGGCCGGGTGGAGATCCTGATCGAACGCCTGCTGGGCGCGCAGCAGGCGCGGGCGCAGGTGGGGGCCAGCAAGACCCCCAAGCCGGGCAGCCGCATCGCCCTGGACGCCGGTGGCGAGGTGGAAGTGCTGGGCCGCGATGGCGAGTTCTACGTGCTGCAGTTCCATGTACCCGAGCCGCTGGAACAGTGGCTGCTGCATGCCGGCCGGCTGCCGTTGCCGCCTTATATCCAGCGCGAGCCGGGGCTGGATGATCGTGAGCGCTACCAGACGGTGTTTGCGCGCGAGATCGGTGCGGTCGCCGCGCCGACCGCCGGCCTGCACTTCGATGATGCGCTGCTGGCGGCCCTGCAGGCCAAGGGCGTGGGTTTTGGCCATGTCACCCTGCATGTGGGCGCGGGCACTTTCCAGCCGGTCCGCGCGGAGGATCTGAAAGACCACGTGATGCACCGCGAATGGCTGAACGTCGGCGCCGAGCTGGTGCAGCAGGTGCGGCGCACGCGCGAGGCCGGTGGCCGGGTGATCGGGGTGGGGACCACGGTGGTGCGGGCGCTGGAAAGCGCGATGCGCGATGGCGAGCTGCTGCCGTTTGCCGGGGAGACCCAGATCTTCATCACCCCCGGCTACCGGATCCGCAGCGTGGACGCGATGGTGACCAACTTCCACCTGCCGGAGAGCACGCTGTTGATGATGATTTCCGCGTTTGCGGGCAAGGAGCGGGTGTTCGAGGCGTACCGTCATGCGATCGAGCAGCGCTACCGCTTCTTCAGCTACGGCGATGCGATGTTGTTGTTCCCGCAGGGCTGATCGGGTTTCCGTCGGTTTGCGCGGCCGTGCGGTCCCCGTGTTGCGAGCCGGGAACAGGCCCCACGGGACACGCCGTGAATCCATCCATGGAGTCTCGTTTCCGCCCATCCGGGGCTCCAACGGTCCCGTGGGGCCTGTTCCCGGCTCGCCTGACAGTTTCCCGCGCGCGGCCGGAGGTAGAGCCGCCCGTGCGGTGGGGGAGGGGGATAAAAGCGGTGGGTCGGCGCCGTTGGTTTCTATCCGCCGCGGCAGGCGCGGAATGCGGGAGGGGCGGGTGGGGCAGGTTGCGCGGGACGCTGAGCCGCATGGATGCGGCGATGCAGCCTACAGGGACGTACTTGCGGCGTGTCCCGCGCAGCCTGCCCCACCCGCGCCCCGCGAAGACACCCGAGGCGCCACGCTCTTAGCGGTAAACCGAAAAGTGCGAGACAATACAACGCTATCTGTCCCGAACAACCGCACCATGTCCCGACTGCAGTTCCAGCTCCAGACCACTGATGGCCGTGCCCGCCGGGGCCGCCTGACCTTCCCGCGCGGAACCGTGGAAACCCCCGCGTTCATGCCGGTTGGTACCTATGGCTCGGTCAAGGGCATCTTCCCCGACCAGGTGCGTGCCCTGGGCGCGGAAATCATCCTCGGCAATACCTTCCACCTCTACCTGCGCCCCGGCCTGGACGTCATCGCCGACCACGGTGGCCTGCACGGCTTCGCGCGCTGGGACGGCCCGATCCTGACCGATTCCGGCGGCTTCCAGGTGTTCTCGCTGGCGCATCGCCGCAAGATCACCGAACAGGGCGTTACCTTCGCCTCGCCCACCGACGGCGCCCGCGTCTTCCTCGGCCCCGAGGAAAGCATGAAGATCCAGAAGGTGCTGGATTCGGACGTGGTGATGATCTTCGACGAATGCACGCCGTACCCGGCGACCGAAGACGTCGCCCGCCGCTCGATGGAACTCAGCCTGCGCTGGGCCCAGCGTTCGCGCGATGCCCACGATGCCCTGGGCAACGATGCCGCGCTGTTCGGCATCGTCCAGGGCGGGGTGCATACCGACCTGCGCAGCCGCTCGGCCGACGCCCTGCAGCAGATCGGCTTTGACGGCTATGCCATCGGCGGGCTGGCCGTGGGCGAACCCGAGCATGAACGCAATGCCATGCTGGACCACCTCAATCCGGTGCTGCCGGCAGACCGCCCGCGCTACCTGATGGGCGTGGGCCGGCCGGAAGACCTGGTGGAAGGCGTGGCCCGCGGCGTGGACATGTTCGACTGCGTGATGCCCACCCGCAACGCGCGCAACGGCCACTATTTCACCTCCTTCGGCACCGTGCGCATCCGCAACGCCCGCTACGAGCGCGACATGGACCCGATCGAACCGGGCTGCGGCTGCTTTGCCTGCAGCGGCGGCTATACCCGCTCCTACCTGCGCCACCTGGACCGCTGCAATGAAATGCTGGCGCCGATGCTGGGCACCCTGCACAACCTGTTCTACTACGAAAAGCTGATGGCCGACATGCGCGCTGCCATCGCCGCGGGAACCTTCGAGGCCTTTCGCGGGTCTTTCTACGCAGCCCGGGGGGCTGCCGTACCGCCACTTTGAGCGGCCGCCCCCTGCCGAAGGGCCCAAGGACGAATCCCTGGGCCCGTGGCATACTTCACGGCTGACACCGATCTGCGGTCGCGCCCGGCCACTTGTGGCACCGGAGCGCCGCCCAACCAAAGGACTCCACGATGAACCTGCTTGCTTTCCTGATTCCCGCCGCCCACGCCCAGGCTGCCGGCGGCCAACCGCAGGGCTTCACCATGACCACCCTGCTGTTCCCGGTCATCCTGATCGCCATCATGTACTTCCTGATGATCCGCCCGCAGATGAAGCGGCAGAAGGAGCACAAGGCCATGCTGGAGAAGATCAAGCGCGGCGACGAAGTGCTGACCAACGGTGGCATCGCCGGCGTGGTCACCGACATCGGCGACAACTTCGTCACCCTGGAAGTCGCTGACAACGTGCGCATCCGCGTGCAGAAGGGCGCCGTCGGCAACGTGCTGCCGGCCGGTACCCTGAAGTCGGCTGTCTGATCCACTCCCTTTTCTGAAGCACAACCGCGGCGCCGGGGATGGCGCCGCGCGGGAACCTCGCAATGCTCGAATTTCCACGCTGGAAGTACGTCGTCATCCTGATCGTCCTGGCGATCAGCACGCTGTATGCGCTGCCCAACATCTACCAGAAGGATCCGGCCATCCAGATCACCGCCAACCGCGGCGGCCTGGTGGATTCAGCGCTGCGTGACCGCGTGCTGGCCGACCTCAAGCAGGCCGGCGTCACCCCGATGGCGGCCGAAGTGGAAGGCGACAGCCTGATCGTCCGCTTGCCCGACCTGCAGGCGCAGACCGCCGCCAACGACGTGCTGAAGCAGAGCGTCGGCGAGGATTACGTGGTGGCGCTGAACCTGGCCTCTACCGTGCCGGACTGGCTGTCCAACCTGGGCGCACGGCCGATGACGCTGGGCCTGGATCTGCAGGGCGGCGTGCATTTCGTGCTGCAGGTCGACCAGAAGGCTGCCCTCGACAAGCGCCTGGACGGCTACACCGAAGACGTGCGCACCACCCTGCGTGATGCACGCATTCCCTACCAGTCGGTCGAGCGCCGGGCGGACAACACCATCGTCGCCAACCTGAGCCCGAGCGCGGGCGAGGGTGCCGGCCTGCGTGCCCGTGATGCGCTGTTCAAGTCGCAGCCGACGCTGGGTTTTGAAGTCAGCGGCAACCGCGTGACCGTCAGCCTGCCCGACGCCGAACTGGACGCCATCGCCAACGGCGCCATCGAGCAGAACGTCAACACGCTGCGCAACCGCGTCAACCAGCTTGGCGTGGCCGAGCCGATCATCCAGCGCCAGGGTGCCGACCGCGTGGTCGTGCAGCTGCCGGGCGTGCAGGACACCGCCGAAGCCAAGCGCATGATCGGTGCCACCGCTACGCTGGAATACCGCGCCGTGGTCGAAGGCAACGCGCAGGACGCCATCACCAGCGGTCGTATTCCGCCGGAAGCCAAGGTCTACCAGCTGCGCGACAACCGCGGCCCGGTGCTGCTGGCCAAGCGCGTGATCGTCACCGGTGACCAGATGGTCGCCGCGCAGGCCACCACCGACCAGAACGGTTCGGCGGCGGTCAGCGTGACGCTGAACAATGTCGGCGGTCAGCGCATGTTCGACTTCACCAGCGCCAACGTGAACAAGCCGATGGCGGTGGTGTACACCGAGCGCATCCCCACCGTGGAAACCGTCGATGGCAAGGAAGTGCGCAGCTTCCGGGTCAAGGAAGAGGTCATCTCGGTGGCCAACATCAACGGCGTGTTCGGCAAGAACTTCCAGACCACCGGCCTGGAGAAGCGTGAGTCCGAAGACCTGGCCAAGCTGCTGAAATCCGGCTCGCTGGCCGCGCCGATGGACTTCGTGGAAGAAAAGATCGTCGGCCCCAGCCTGGGTGCGGAGAACGTGCAGCGCGGTGTCACCGCGGTGGGCTTCGCCTTCCTGTTCACGCTGGTGTTCTTCACCGTGTACTACCGCATGTTCGGTGTCATCACCTCGGTGGCGATGCTGTTCAACCTGCTGATCGTGGTCGCGGTGATGTCGCTGTTCGGCGCCACCATGACCCTGCCGGGCTTTGCCGGCCTGGCGTTGTCGATCGGCCTGTCGGTGGATGCGAACGTGCTGATCAACGAACGTATCCGTGAAGAGCTGCGTGCGGGCATGCCCGCCAAGGCCGCCATCGTGGCCGGTTACGAAAAGGCGTCGGGCACCATCCTCGACGCCAACCTGACCGGCATCCTGGCAGGTGTTGCGTTGTATGCGTTCGGTACCGGCCCGCTGAAGGGCTTCGCAGTGACCATGATCGTCGGCATCATCGCCTCGATGTTCACCGCCATTACCGTTTCCCGTGCCCTTGCAGTGCTGGTCTACGGCCGCCGCAAGAAGCTCAAGACCCTGGCCATCTGACGGGAAAAGGATCGATACCATGAAATTGTTTCCGCTCCACCTGATACCGAACGACACCAAGTTCGACTTCATGCGCACCCGATGGATCGCCATCGGCATCGCCGCGCTGGTGTTCATCGCCGCCCTCGGCAGCATCATCGGCAAGGGCTTCAACTACGCGCTGGATTTCACCGGCGGTACCGTGGTGGAAGTGCGTTTCGACCGGCCGGCCGACGTCGACGCCGTACGCGAGCACCTGGAGACCGCCGGCTATGCCGGTGCCCAGGTGCAGAGCTTCGGCAGCGGCAGCAACCTGCTGATCCGCCTGCAGCCGCAGGCCCAGGCCGAAGGCGAAAGCGCCGGCGAGGCCAACAACCGCACCGCCGAAGCGGTGCGTACGGCGGTGTCGCTGGAAGGCAATGCCGCCACCGTGCTGTCCTCGGAGTTCGTCGGTCCGCAGGTCGGCAAGGAGCTGGCCCTGAACGGCCTGTACGCCGCGCTGTTCGTGCTGGTCGGCTTCCTGATCTACATCGGGTTCCGCTTCGAATGGAAGTTCGCAGTGGTGGCCATCATCACCACCCTGTTCGACGTGCTGGTGGTGGCGGGCTACTTCTCTTTCAGCGGCCGCGAGTTCGACCTGACCGTGCTGGCCGGCCTGCTGTCGGTGATGGGTTTCTCCATCAACGACACTATCGTGGTCTTCGATCGCGTACGTGAAAACTTCCGCAGCCTGCGCGTCGAGCCGCTGGAAGTGATGAACCGCTCGATCAACCAGACCCTGTCGCGCACCATCATCACCTCGCTGGTGTTCTTCCTGTCCGTGCTGGCGCTGTACATCTACGGCGGCGGTTCGCTGGAAGGACTGGCCCTGAGCCAGATGATCGGCGCGGTCATCGGCACGCTGTCCTCGATCTTCATCGCCTGCCCGCTGCTGACCATGGGCGTCCTCGCGGTGACCAAGCAGGACCTGCTGCCCAAGACCAAGGACGTGGAAGCGCTCGCCCGCCGCCCGTAACGGGGTGTCGGCCTGTTGATTCGAAAAACCCCGCACAAGCGGGGTTTTTTCGTTGGCGGAAGCCTTCAGGCCTGACCGCTGCGCGACATGAACTGCAGCAAAGAACGGCGCGCCACGCCTGTATTTCTCGGCTGCGTCCTATTCCTTCTCGCAGGGCGGCCGGAGAACATGCGACTTCCGTCAACATACAAGGCAACTGCCATGCGTAGTGCCCAAATTCTCGCTGTATCTTCCCTGCTGATGCTGGCCGGCACAGTGCCGTCGCTGGCGCATGCCGCTGACCGCGAGGGCACCTATGGGTTCGCGGACATCGGCGTTACCGGCGTGAGCGACCGGTCCACCGTGGATGGCCTGAGCCAAAAGGACACCGGCCATTCCAGCAGCATGGGTCTCGGTGCGGGCTATCGTGTCAACCGCAACTTCGCCGTCGAAGGGGATATTCACTCTGTGCTGAAGCGAAAGATCGCGTTGCGCGACGGGCGCAGCTTCGGCAACCAGGGGGTGCGGGTTTCTGCACTCGGCATCATTCCGATCGGCGAGAATTTCGAGCTGCTCGGCAAGGTGTCGGCGGGAGTGGAGTGGAGTGACATGTCAAGCACGGCATCGTCGCCGAGTTTCGATGATCGTGCCCTTGTGATCGGCCTGGGCGCGGGTGCCCGGTACTGGATCAACGACCGCGCTGCGCTTCGCCTGGACGTGGATGGCCTCAACAAGGGGGACTTCGGCGTCGTAGGTGAAAAGCACAAGTACCGCGTTGGCAGCACCACGCTGGGCTTCCAGTACCGGTTCTGACCGCGACAACTGCCGCGCGTGAGCCGGCGGGCCCGTTGCAATCTTGCCCCGCGAATGCGGGGCTTCTTGTTTGCCGGCCCGCGCACATGACGCGGGCGTCGCTGCCGCGCCACGGGAAACGATACGCCGCCGTCGGTTGTGCATAATCCCGCCGCACACTACGATTCCCGCGTTGAGCGTATGCGCGGCCCCGCGCTGCGCCAGTCCCACACCGAGGTCTCCATGGTCATCAAACCGCGCGTCCGCGGCTTCATCTGCGTCACCACCCATCCCACCGGCTGCGATGCGGCGGTCAAGCAGCAGATCGACTACATCAGCGCCCGACCGAAGATCGTCAACGGTCCCAAGCGCGTGCTCGTCATCGGCGCCTCCACCGGCTACGGCCTGGCAGCGCGCATCACCGCCGCCTTCGGCAGCGACGCCGCCACCCTGGGCGTGTTCTTCGAAAAGCCCGGCAGCGAAACCAAGCCCGGCAGCGCCGGCTGGTACAACTCGGCTGCGTTCCACAAGTACGCCGGCCAGGCCGGACTGTATGCGAAGAGCGTGAACGGCGATGCGTTCTCCGATGAAGTGAAGGAGCAGGTCATCGCGCT
Source organism: Stenotrophomonas sp. SORGH_AS_0321 (assembly GCF_031453215.1). Lineage (NCBI taxonomy): Bacteria > Pseudomonadati > Pseudomonadota > Gammaproteobacteria > Lysobacterales > Lysobacteraceae > Stenotrophomonas > Stenotrophomonas sp. SORGH_AS_0321. The sequence continues at coordinate 2,446,963 of NZ_JAVIZG010000001.1, read as the reverse complement.
GATCAAGGCCGACCTCGGCCAGGTCGACCAGGTGGTCTACAGTCTGGCGTCCCCGCGTCGCAAGCACCCGAAGACCGGCGAGGTGATCAATTCCACGCTCAAGCCGATCGGCGCGCCGATCACCCTGCGCGGCCTGGACACCGACAAGGTCAAGCTGACCGAAACCCACCTGGAGCCGGCCACCGAGGAAGAGATCGCCGGCACCGTGGCGGTGATGGGCGGCGAAGACTGGCAGATGTGGATCGACGCGCTGGCTGCGGCCGGCGTGCTGGCTGACGGCTGCAGCACCACCGCGTTCACCTATGTCGGTGAAGAGATCACCCAGGCGATCTACTGGAACGGCAGCATCGGTGCGGCCAAGAAGGACCTGGACCAGAAGGTGCTGGGCCTGCGCGATAAGCTGGCGGCGATCGGCGGCGACGCACGCGTATCGGTGCTGAAGGCGGTGGTCACCCAGGCCAGTTCGGCGATCCCGACCATGCCGTTGTACCTGTCGCTGCTGTTCAAGGTGATGAAGAAAAAGGGCACCCACGAAGGCTGCATCGAGCAGCTCGACGTGCTGTACGACATCCTTTACGGCGGCAAGGCCGACGGCACGGCGGTGGAGCGCCTGCGCCACGACCTGACCGACGCCGATGGCCGCCACGTCGAGCTGATCGACGAGGCCGGCCGCCTGCGCGCGGACTACAAGGAAATGGCGCCGGGCGTGCAGGCCGAAGTGCTGCAGCTGTGGCCGCAGGTCACCGATGAGAACCTGTACGAGATCAGCGACCTGGAAGGCTACAAGGCCGACTTCCTGCGCCTGTTCGGCTTCGGCGTGGAGGGCGTGGACTACGACGCCGACGTGGATGCGGACGTGAAGATCGACAACCTGGTCGACATGACCTGAGTGACGGCCAGCGGCCGTCACTACCGGAGCCACGGTAGCGCCGAGCCATGCTCGGCGAGCGCAGCGGCGTGACGACCCACGGTCGTCACCCACCAAGGCAGAACGCTGACGGCCAACGGCCGTCACTGCCGCCCGGACCTCAACCGAAATCGAACTCCATCCGCGGCAAGGCCTCGCCGACGAACTCGCCCTGCACGTAATCCACGCCTGCGCTGAACAGCAGGGTCATGGAATTGGCGTCGGTGACGAACTCGGCAACGGTGGCGATGTTGGCCGCCTGCGCGCGTTCGGTGATTTCCTTGATCTTGTCGAAGTTCTCGCGCGTGCTCGCCGCGTCGCGGGTGAAACCGCGGTCCAGCTTCAGGAACTGCGGCTGGAAATGCGCCAGCAGCTGGAACGAATCCAGCCCCGAACCGAACTGCTCCAGCCCGATCCGGCAGCCCAGCGGGGCGACCGCCTGCAGGAACTGCTGGGCATTGCGCAGGTGGGTGAACACCTTGGATTCCGGGGCATGCAGCCACAGCCGGTCGCCGGGCACGCCATGCGCCTGCAGCTCATCGCGCAGCGTGCTGATCAGCAGCGGATCGGCGAACGATTCCGGGGTGATCTTGACCAGCATGTGGGTGGCATGGCCGGCGCGCTGGCGTTCGCCCAGGATGGCGATCGCACGGCGCACCACCCAGCGGTTGATGTCGGCCAGCAGGCCGTGTTCTTCGGCGATGCCGAGGAAGGCGACCGGGCTCATCAGTTCGCCGTTGTTGTCCAGTCGCAGGTAGGCTTCGTACAGTTCGCGCGATTCGCCCTGCAGGTTCAGCACCGGCTGGTAATGCAGCTGGAAGCCATCGCCGTCCACCGCTTCGCGGATCCGGTTGACCCAGCGCGCGATGCGCTCTTCTTCCACCCGATCGGTGGCGGCCGGGTCGAAGATGCGCACGCTGTTGCCCAGTTCGGCCGCGGCCTGCACGCAGGTGGTGGCACGCGCCAGCACCTGGCCGATGCTGGCGATCTTCTCGCCGACCTGCACGCCGCCGATGCTGACGGTGACCGTGGCCGAGCGCTCGCCGATGCTGAACACATGCGCGGCATAGGCGCTGCGGATGCGTTCGGCCAGGGCCGAGGTATCGGCGAAGGCGCCGTCGAGCAGCACCGCGAAGCTGTGCTCGCCGAAGCGGGCCAGCTGCGCCTGGCTGCCGACCGTTTCGTTGAGCAGCGCGGCCATGGAGGCGATCAGCGCGTCGGCCGAATCCAGCCCGATGTCCGGCAGCAGGCGCGCGTAATGGTCCGGTTCGACCAGCAGCAGGCCGGAACGGCCTTCGCTGCGGCTGGCCTGGGCCACCGCGTTCTCCACCTGCACCATGAAGGTGGGGCGGTTGAGCAGGCCGGTGACCTGGTCGCGCTGGCGCAGTTCCTCCACTTCGCGGGCCAGTTCGGGGTCCAGTTCCAGCCGGCGGCGGAATACCACCTGCAGGCAGGACTCGCCTTCGTAGCTCGCACTGGTGAACTCCATCGTCGCCGCGAACGCGTTGCCATCCTGGTGGCGGGCGTCGATCTGATACTGCGGCGGCGGCGGCTCGCCCTTGCTCAGGCCCTTGAGCAGCTGCTTGAAGCCTTCCACGTGCTGCGCGGCCACCATGTCGAGCAGCGAAATACCTTCCACGTCGTCGAAGCTTTCGAACCCGAACATCTCCAGGTAGGCATCGTTGGCGCGGATGTGCATGCCTTCATGGATATAGGCGATGGGGTCGCGCGAGGAGGCGATCAGCGCGTCGCAGCGGCGTTCGGTCTCGCGCATCTGCGCCTCGATCCGGCGCAGTCCGCGGCGTGCCTGCAGGTCGACCCACTGGTCGCGCACCACCGCCAGCAGGTGTTCCGGCCGCGGCCGCAGCGCGAGCGCGCGCAGGCCGTGCGCGCTGGCTTCGACCAGCGCATCTTCCTCGATGTGGTCCACCAGCAGGATCAGCGGCACGTCCTTGCCGCTGGCGGCGATCTGCTGCGAGACCTGGGCCAGGCTGATCGACTGCTGCGGCGCGGCCAGTACCAGGTCGATCGGCTGCCCGGCCAGTACCTGCCCCAGTTCGCCCACGTCCTGCGGCCGCGACGGCCGCACCGCGATGCCACTGTTGCGCAGCGCGCTGACGATCGCTTCAGCGTTCTCGCCGCTGTCATCCACGATCACCAGGCGCAGCGTGATGTCATTCGAGTTCTGCATTCAAAGGCTCCCCAAGCTGCCCATTAGATACACGATGCGCGCCCGCAGGTCCATGCGCCGGCCCCGCTGGCCGCGCCCTGGAGGGGCCGCGGCTAGACCACGCTGCCGGCGGCGTGGCCGCTGGCCCACGCCCACTGGAAGTTGTAACCGCCCAGCCAGCCGCTCACGTCGAGCACCTCGCCGATGAAATGCAGGCCCGGCACCTTGCGCGATTCAAAGGTGGATGACGAAACCTGCGCGGTGTCCACCCCGCCGAGCGTGACTTCGGCGGTGCGGTAGCCCTCGGTACCACTGGCCACCAGCGGGAAGCCGGCGAGCAGGGCGGCGGCCTGGCGCAGCTGCGGCTCATCGATCTGCTTGACCGGGCGGTCCGGCAGCCAGTGCTCGCACAGGCGCTGCGCCAGGCGCTTGGGCAGCACCTCGGCCAGCACCGTGCGCAGGGCCGCGTCCGGGCGCTCGCGTTTCATCGCGCGCAGCCAGTGGTCTGCGTCCTGGCCCGGCAGCAGGTCCAGTTCAAGCGCATCACCAGGTTGCCAGAACGAGGAGATCTGCAGGATCGCCGGGCCGCTGATGCCGCGGTGGGTGATCAGCAGCGAGTTGCGGAAGGCCATGCCATTGCTGCGCGCTTCCACCGGCAGCGCCACCCCGGACAGGTCCGCCAGGCGCTGCTGGTGGGTACCGCTGAGGGTCAGCGGCACCAGCCCGGCGCGGGTGGGCAGCACATCGTGGCCGAACTGCCTGGCGATCTCATAGCCGAAGCCGGTGGCGCCCAGGCTGGGGATGGACAGCCCCCCGGTGGCCACCACCAGCGAGGCGGCGAAGAACATGCCGTGCGCGGTCTGCACATGGAAGCCGTCGCTGCCGCGTTCGATCCGCTGCACCGCGCAGTCGGTGCGGACCTGCACGCCGGCCTCCACGCACTCGTCCACCAGCATCTTGACGATCTGCTTGGACGACACATCGCAGAACAGCTGGCCGAGTTCCTTTTCGTGGTACGCGATGCGGTGCCGCTCGACCAGTTCGATGAAGTCCGCCGGCGTGTAGCGCGCCAGCGCGGATTTGCAGAAATGCGGGTTGGCCGACACGAAGTTGGCCGGGGTGGTGCCGGTGTTGGTGAAGTTGCAGCGACCGCCGCCGGACATCAGGATCTTCTTGCCGACCTTGTTGGCATGGTCGATCACCTGCACCACGCGCCCGCGCTGGCCGGCGGTGAGCGCACACATCAGCCCGGCCGCGCCCGCGCCGACCACCAGCACATCGCACCGCGTTGCCGCCACGCTGCTCACTCCTTGGCGCGCTTGCGCCAGGCCGGGATGACATCCAGCTGCATCTGGTCGTTGATCAGCTGCACTTCGGCGTCCTGGATCAGCACGCTCCAGCGCATGGCACGCTGGATAAGCTGGCTCCACTGCTCCACGAAGGCGCCCGGCAGGTCCAGCACGGACAGGTTGTTGAAGCGCTCCAGCGCCTTGCCCTGCTTCTGCCACCACACATCCGAGGCATGCCCGGCGTAGGTCACCACCTGCACCTGGCGGCTGCGGTTGCAGGCTTTGCGCACGCGCGATTCGTCCGGGTGGCCCAGGTCGATCCAGCGCAGGATGTCACCGGTGTAGTCCTGTTCCCACAGATCCGGTTCGTCGTCGGTGCTCAGCCCGCGGCCGAACTCCAGCCGGTCCTCGGCATTGAGCGCGAAAGCCAGCAGACGCACCATCAAGCGCTCGTCGGTCTCCGACGGGTGCTGGGCGAGGGTGAGGTTATGGGTCGCGTAGTAGCCGCGATCCATGTCGCTGATCTGCAACTCGGCCTTGCGGATGGTGGCGGTGAGGGCCATGAGGCTTCCGTGGACAAAGAGCACCATGATAATGGGTGCGCCATGACCCCGTCCGATCCGATCCTTCCCGTCGTTGCCGCCAGCCGCCTGCAACTGCCCCCGGGCAGCTGGGACAGCCTGCTGGACGGGCTCTGCGCCCGCTTTCCGCGGGTCAGCCGCGCCCAGTGGCAGGACCGCTTCCAGCGCGGACGGGTGCAGGATGCGCAGGGCAGGGCGCTGCGCCCCGGCCAGGCCTGGCAGGTGGGACTGGAAATCCGCTACTTCCGTGAAGTCGAGGATGAACCGGTCATTCCCTTCAGCGAGAGCATCGTGCACCACGACGCCCACCTGCTGGTGGCCGACAAGCCGCATTTCCTGCCGGTGGTGCCGGCCGGCGGCCATGTGCAGCAGACCCTGCTGGCCCGGCTGGTGGCCGCCACCGGCAACACGGACCTGGTGCCGTTGCACCGGCTGGACCGCCTGACCGCCGGGCTGGTGCTGTTCTCCACCCGCCGCGACAGCCGGGATGCCTACCAGCGGCTGTTCCGTGAGCGCCGGATCGACAAGGTCTACGAGGCGCTGGCGCCCGCGCTGCCGGGGCGGTCGTTCCCGCTGCAGCGCCACAGCCGGCTGCAGAAAGGCGAACCGTTCCACTGCATGCGCGAAGAGGAGGGCGAGCCCAACAGTGAGACCCGCATCGAGGTGGTCGAGCGCCAGGGTCCGGTCTGGCGCTACCGGCTGCAGCCGGTGACCGGGCGCAAGCACCAGCTGCGCGTGCACATGGCGGCCCTGGGGGCGCCGATACTGGGCGATGACCTGTATCCGGCCTACGCGCCGCAGCCGCCGGGTGACCATCGCCGACCGTTGCAACTGCTGGCCCGCCGCCTGTTGTTCAGCGACCCCTTCAGCGATGAATCGCGCTGCTTCACCAGCACCTTGACGCTGGCTGCACCGGAAGAGGCGTAGGGCGGAAACTGAATTGGGAGGCCGCGTGCGCCCCGATCCGGCCTCGCGCCTTGGCACAGCTGCGCCCGGGCGGTGGACCATGAACGCACTGCCTATCGCTTTTTAGAACAAACACGCGTATCGTCCGTCTCACTGTGTTTGCTAGGGTCACCGTAAATCGTGGCCTGGTGCAGTTGATCTCACGATCTGCTCCATCGATCCGCTTTGCCAACGCCTGCAACTCAGTCTCGGCCCCGATATCCGGTGGCTGCGATTTATTTCACATTGTTTCAGGAGTTTCAAAGATGTCTGATCGTCAGAGCGGTACCGTCAAGTGGTTCAACGATGCCAAGGGCTTCGGCTTCATCACCCCGGAAAGCGGCCCGGACCTGTTCGTGCACTTCCGTGCCATCCAGGGCAACGGCTTCAAGTCGCTGCAGGAAGGCCAGAAGGTGACCTTCGTCGCCGTGCAGGGCCAGAAGGGCATGCAGGCTGACCAGGTGCAGGCGGTCTGATCCGCTTGCTGCCGTAAGGTAGCCAGAAACGCCGGAAGCGAAAGCTTCCGGCGTTTTTTTTTGCCTGCATTGCGGTGGTGGGTGGCGACCGTTCGTCGTCACGCGTTCGCCGATCCCCGCTCTCTACCCTGTACCCACCTGACTCCACGGATCGCCCGCATGCTCACCGTCCACCACCTCGACAACTCCCGCTCGCTGCGCGTGCTGTGGATGCTGGAAGAACTCGGGCTGGCCTACGAGCTGAAGCAGTACGCGCGTGATGCGAAGACCATGCTGGCGCCGCCGGAGCTGCGGCAGGTGCATGGGCTGGGCAAGGCCCCGGTGCTGCAGGACGGCACGCGGGTGCTGGCCGAATCCGGTGCCATCCTGGATTACCTGGCCGACAGCTATGACAGCGAGCGCGTGTTGTCGCCTGCACCGCTGCCGGCCGCTTCGGACGAGCGCATGGCCTACCGTTACTGGCTGCATTACGCCGAAGGTTCGGCGATGCCGCCGATGCTGCTGACCCTGGTGATGTCGCGGATCCGCAACGCGCCGATGCCGTTCTTCGCCAAACCCATCGCGCGCGCTATCGCCGACAAGGCCGAAAAGGGGTTCGTCGGGCCGCAGCGCCGCCTGCACCTGGACTGGATGGAGCAGCGGCTGGCCGCCAGCCCGTGGTTTGCCGGCAAGCGCTTCACCGCCGCCGATATCCAGATGAGCTTCCCGATCCAGGCCGCCGCCAGCCGCGGCGAAGGGTTGGCCGACAAGCCGGCGCTGCGCGGCTTCCTGCAGCGCATCGAACAGCGCCCGGGCTACCAGCGTGCCGTGGCCCGCGGCGGCAGCCTGGAGGCGCTCAGCGGGCGCTGAGGGCATCTTGCCGCTGGGTCCGGCCGCCCCCATGTCGGGGGCATGGATACTGCTGACACCCCCCGTTTCGACAACCGCCTGATCCAGCGCCTCCCCGGCGACCCGGAGCTGTCCAACCAGCGCCGTGAGGTACGCGGCGCGGCTTGGTCGGCGGTCATGCCGACGCCGGTCACCGCGCCGTCCACGCTGGCGGTGTGGCCTGAAGTGGCCGACCTGCTGGGACTTCCGGCCGGCTTCGTGGACAGCGCGGATTTTGCCGAGGTGTTCGCCGGCAACGCGCTGCTGCAGGGCATGCAGCCGTGGGCCGCCAACTACGGCGGCCATCAGTTTGGTCGCTGGGCTGGGCAACTGGGCGACGGACGGGCGATCTCGCTGGGGGAACTGGTCGCCGCCGACGGGCGCCACTGGGAACTGCAACTGAAGGGCGCCGGACCGACGCCGTATTCGCGCGGCGCCGATGGGCGCGCCGTGCTGCGTTCGTCGATACGTGAATTCCTGTGCAGCGAGGCGATGCACCATCTGGGTGTGCCCACCACGCGCGCGCTGTCGCTGGTCGGCAGCGGCGAGGGCGTGTTGCGCGACATGTTCTACGACGGTCATCCGGACATCGAACCCGGTGCCATCGTGTGCCGCGTGGCGCCTTCGTTCCTGCGCTTCGGCAGCTTCGAGCTGCCCGCATCGCGCGGCGAACAGGAGCTGCTGCAGCAGATGGCGGACACCTGCATCGCGCGCGATTTCCCCGAACTGCAGGGCAGCGGCGAAGCGCTGATGGGTGACTGGTTCGGCCAGATCGCCGTGCGCAGTGCGGAAATGGTGGCGCACTGGATGCGCGTGGGCTTTGTCCACGGCGTGATGAACACTGACAACATGTCCGTGCTCGGCCTCACCATCGACTATGGTCCGTACGGTTGGGTGGAAGACTACGATCCGGACTGGACGCCCAACACCACCGATGCGCAGGGACGCCGTTACCGCTTCGGTACCCAGCCGCAGGTGGTGTTCTGGAACCTCACCCGGCTGGCGCAGGCGCTGGCGCCGCTGTTTGCCGACGTGCAGCCGCTGCAGGCTGGACTGGATGCCTTCCAGGCCACGCTGGCCGCCTGCACCCGGCGCGACGTGGCGGCGAAGCTGGGCCTGTCCGCAGCCGATGCGGCCGACCTGCAGCTGCACCAGCGCTGGCAGCAGCTGATGCAGGACGGGGCGATGGACATGACCCTGGCGTACCGGGCGCTGATCGGGCTGGACGTGGCGTCGCCGGATCCCGCGGTGCTCGACGGCGTGTTCTATGACCCCGCACGCCAGGCAGCAGTGCGCGAGCCGCTGCTGCAATGGCTGCACGACTACGCCACGCGCCTGCGTGCCGATCCGCTCGAGGCAGCGGAACGGATCGCGCGGATGACGCGCGCCAACCCGCTGTACGTGCTGCGCAACTGGCTGGCCCAGGAAGCGATCGAGCGCGCCAGCGAGGGCGACATGGGCGGCGTGCGGGCACTGCAGGAGGTCTTGCGTGATCCGTATACCGAACGGGCCGGGCTGGAGCATTACGCCGGCAGGCGCCCAGCATGGGCCGATCACAAGGCCGGCTGTTCGATGCTGTCCTGCAGTTCGTGAGCGGCCGGCCATCGGGGCCACCCGCAGCAGCCCGCCGACCGGCCTGTTACCCTATGCCGCCCTACAACGCTGGCCTTGCAATGACCGACGCACACGTCGAACCGCAGTGGGCATCGCGCCTGCGCGACATCGCTGATTTCCCCAAGCCGGGCATCCTGTTCAAGGACATCATGCCGCTGCTCGCCGATGGCGATGATTTCCGTGCGGCGATCCAGGCCATGAGCGCCCGCTGGCGCGACCTGCAGCTGGATGCGGTGGTCGGCATCGAGTCGCGTGGCTTCATCCTCGGCGCGGCGATGGCGCTGGAGCTGGGCGTGGGCTTCGTGCCGGTGCGCAAGCCGGGCAAGCTGCCGGGCAAGGTGCTGCGCGAGGAATACACGCTGGAGTACCGCAGCGACTGCATCGAAGTGCATGCCGACGCCCTGCCGGCCGGTGCCCGCGTGGCGATCATCGATGACGTGCTGGCGACCGGCGGCACGCTGGTGGCGGCGCTGTCGCTGGTGCGTCGACTGGGCGTGGACGTGGTCGGCGCCGGCGTACTGGTGGAACTGGATGGACTGGGCGGCCGTGCCCGCTGGGAAGCCGGCCTGCCGCTGCACACCGAACTGGTGTACTGAAGCAACCGCCCGCGCGCCGCGCAACCGGGGCATCCCTGGGTAGTGACGGCCGCTGGCCGTCAACGCTTAGCATCGGTAGTGACGGCCGCTGGCCGTCAACGCTTCGCTTCGGTAGTGACGGCCGCTGGCCGTCAACGCTTCGCCCCGGTGGGTGACGACCGTTGCAGGCTGTGTAACAAGTCCGACCTTGTCGGCCGATGGCGAAATTGTCGCCATTTTTCGCCCTGCTACGCGAGATCTGCATAGTTGCATGTCTGCCGGAGGTCCAGATCTCGCGTAGCTCGACCGGGCCCGGACTTGTTACACAGCCTGCGTTGGTCGTCACCGCTGCCGGCTTACATCACGCGGGTGCGGAACCTGCGGCCCTTGATCTTGCCTTCTTCCAGCTTGGCCACGGCCCGGGTTGGCGTGCTCGCGGGCGATGGCCACGTACGAACGCGTGGGGTAGATCGCGATCTTGCCGATGTGCTTGCCGGCCAGGCCGGCATCGCCGGTCAGCGCACCCAGGATGTCACCGGGGCGCAGCTTGTCGGTCTTGCCACCGTCGATGCGCAGGGTGCGCATGGCGGCCTGCGGCAGTTCGGCCGGGCGCGAGGTCGCCAGGGGCGTCTTCTGCCAGTCCAGCGGCGTGCCACGCTGCGCTTCCAGGGCCTCGGCGCGGGACTTCTCACGGCCGGCCACCAGGCTGATCGCCATGCCGCTGGCCCCGGCGCGACCGGTACGGCCGACGCGGTGCTGGTAGGTTTCGATGTCGGTCGGCAGTTCGTAGTTGATCACCATCGCCAGGTCTTCCACGTCCAGCCCGCGCGCGGCCACGTCGCTGGCCACCAGCACGTTGCAGCTGCGGTTGGCGAAACGCACCAGCACTTCTTCGCGGTCGCGCTGTTCCATGTCGCCGTGCAGGGCAAGCGAGGAGAAGCCGAACTGCTGCAGCGAATTGGCGACTTCGTCGACATCCTTGCGGGTGTTGCAGAACACCACCGCCGATTCCGGCGTGTACTTCAGCAGCAGCCCGGCCAGCGCCTTCTGCCGGTGCGCCGGCTCCACTTCGCAGAACAGGTGGCGGATGGAAGGGGCATCGTCGGCGCCGTCCACCGTCACTTCCACCGGATCGCGCAGCACGTCGCGGCCGATCGCGCGGATCGCATCGGGGAAGGTGGCCGAGAACAACAGCGTCTGGCGGTCCTTGTGGGTGCGCCCGGCGATCTCGCGGATCGGCTCTTCAAAGCCCATGTCCAGCATCCGGTCGCCTTCGTCCAGCACCAGCGTGCGCACCGCGCCGAGGTTCAGTGCGCGCTTGCGTGCCAGTTCCTGCACGCGGCCGGGGGTGCCGACCACCACGTGCGGGTGGTGGGCTTCCAGCGAGGCCAGCTGCGGCGCCAGCGGCGAACCGCCGGTCAGCACCAGCAGCTTCATGTTCGGGATGCCGGTGGCCAGCTTGCGGATCTGCTTGCCGACCTGGTCGGCCAGTTCGCGGGTGGGGCACAGCACCAGCGCCTGCACCCGCTGGGTGGCCGGATCCAGTGCCTGCAGCAGGCCCAGCCCGAAGGCGGCGGTCTTGCCGCTGCCGGTGGGGGCCTGGGCGATCACATCGCGGCGGTCGAGGATGGCCGGCAGGCTGCGCGCCTGGATGGCGGTGAGGGTGGTGTAGCCGAGCGCTTCCAGGCCAGGCTGAAGGGCCGGGCTCAGCGGCAGGGTCGAGAATTCATTCATGGCGCATTGTACGGGGTTAACCCCTTACAATACCCGCATGCCCCTGATTACCTTGCAGAACGTCGACTTCAGCGTCGGCGGCCCGTTGTTGCTGGAAAAAGCCGAACTGTCGATCGAGCCGGGCGAGCGTATCGCCCTGATCGGCCGCAACGGCGCCGGCAAATCCACTTTGCTCAAGCTGCTGTCCGGCGACCACAAGCCCGATGATGGCGAAGTCCGCGTCCAGCAGGGCGTCCGCGTGACCCGGCTGGAACAGGAGGTGCCGCATGGCGCCGCCGGCAGCGTGTTCGACGTGGTCGCCGAAGGCCTGGGCGAACTGGGCCAGTGGCTGGCCGAATTCCATCACCTGAGCGTGGCCGAAGAGTTCGACGGCGATGCACTGGGCGCGGTGCAGGCCAAGATCGATGCCGCCAACGGCTGGGGCCTGGACCAGCGCGTCAGCGAAACCCTGACCAAGCTCGACCTGGACGGCGATGCCGAATTCGCGCGCCTGTCCGGCGGCATGAAGCGCCGGGTGCTGCTGGGCCGGGCGCTGGTGTCCAGCCCGGACCTGCTGCTGCTGGACGAACCGACCAACCACCTGGACATCGAAGCCATCGACTGGCTGGAAATGTTCCTGAAGAACTGGAGCGGCAGCGTGGTGTTCGTCACCCATGACCGTCGCTTCCTGCGCGCGCTGGCCACCCGCATCGTGGAAATCGATCGCGGGCAGGTCACCAGCTGGCCGGGCGACTGGGCCAACTACGAGCGCCGCCGCGAAGAACGGCTCAACGCACAGGCACAGGAAAACGCCCGTTTCGACAAGATGCTGGCGCAGGAAGAAGTGTGGATCCGGCAGGGCATCAAGGCCCGCCGTACCCGCGATGAAGGCCGCGTGCGCCGCTTGGAAGCGATGCGCAACGAGCGCTCGTCGCGCCGCGAGATCAGTGGCAACGTCAGGATGGAAGCGGCCCAGGCTGCCAATTCCGGCAAGAAGGTCATCGACATCAAGGACGTGTCGTTCTCCTTCGGCGAGCGCTGCATGGTGCGCGACTTCTCCGCCACCATCCTGCGTGGCGACCGCATCGGCCTGATCGGTCCCAACGGCAGTGGCAAGACCACGCTGCTGAAGCTGCTGCTGGGCGACCTGGCGCCGGACCGCGGTGAAGTGCGCGCCGGTACCAACCTGGAAATCGCCTATTTCGACCAGTACCGCTCGGTGCTGCGCGAAGACTGGACGGCCATCGAGAACGTGGCCGAAGGCCGCGACTTCATCGAGTTCAATGGCAAGCGCAAGCACGTGCACGCCTACCTGCAGGACTTCCTGTTCACCCCGGAACGGGCGCGCGCACCGATCACCCGCCTGTCCGGCGGTGAGCGCAACCGCCTGCTGCTGGCCAAGCTGTTCGCGCAGCCGTCCAACCTGCTGGTGATGGACGAACCGACCAACGACCTGGACGTGGAAACGCTGGAGCTGCTGGAAGAGCTGCTGGGTGAGTACACCGGCACGCTGCTGCTGGTCAGCCATGACCGTGACTTCCTGGACAACGTGGTGACCTCCACGCTGGTGATGGAAGGCGAGGGCGTTGTCGGTGACTACGTGGGTGGCTACAGCGACTGGCAGCGGCATGCGGCTTTCGTGGCCGCGCAGCAGGCCAACGCGCCGGTGGTGGCCAGCCGTCCGGCAGCCGCTGCCGCCCCGGCGGCCGTGGCGGCGGCAGAGGTGGTGCCGGCCAAGCGCAAGCTCAGCTACAAGGACGCGCGCGAACTGGAACAGCTGCCGCAGAAGATCGAAACGCTGGAACAGGACGTCGAAGGGCTGACTGCGGCGATGAACGATCCCGCGTTCTACCAGCGCAGCGCGCCGGACATGGCCGCGCACAACCAGAAGCTGGCCAAGGTGCAGGCCGAGCTGGATGCCGCCTACGCGCGCTGGCAGGAACTGGACGCCTGACTCGCTCGATGGGGTAGTGACGGCCGCTGGCCGTCAGGCTCTTGCCGCTGCGCTCGCCGACCATGGGTCGGCGCTACCGGGGCATTGGCGGGTAGTGACGGCCGCTGGCCGTCAGGCCGTTGCCGCTGCGCTCGCCGACCATGGGTCGGCGCTACCGGGTCATTGGCGGGTAGTGACGGCCGCTGGCCGTCAGGCCCTTGCCGCTGCGCTCGCCGACCATGGGTCGGCGCTACCGGGTCATTGGCGGGTAGTGACGGCCGCTGGCCGTCAGGCCGTTGCCGCTGCGCTCGCCGACCATGGGTCGGCGCTACCGGGTCATTGGCGGGTAGTGACGGCCGCTGGCCGTCAGGCCGTTGCCGCTGCGCTCGCCGACCATGGGTCGGCGCTACCGGGTCATTGGCGGGTAGTGACGGCCGCTGGCCGTCAGGCCCTTGCCGCTGCGCTCGCCGACCATGGGTCGGCGCTACCGGGGCATTGGCGGGTAGTGACGGCCGCTGGCCGTCAGGCGTTGTCGGCGGCGCTCATTTCACCCCGTGCAGGTCTCGCAGCTGGGTCGGCCGTGAAGCGAAATAGGCCGCCAGGTCGGCGATCTCCTGATCACTGATGCCGGTCGCCTGCGGGGTCATCAACGCGTGCTGCCGATCGCCCGAACGATAGGCCTGCAGCGCGTGCGCCAGGTAATCACTGTATTGCCCCCCCAGCTTGGGGTAGGTCGGGTCGATCGGCGCATTGCCGTCGGCGCCGTGGCAGTCGATGCAGCTCTGCCCGGTGGCCTTGCCCTTGACCTGCGCACGGGCCTCACCGGCGGCGAGGCGGCCGGCCGGCAGCCCGGCCGACGATGAAGGAGCGGGGAGATCACCACTGGCCTGGCCCGGCTGGTCGGGCGACTGCGTGCTGCTGTCTTCATGCGACGGCGAGCAGGCGGCCATCAGGACGGCGACGGACAAGGCGATGGCATGACGCGTGAACTGCGCGGCTTTCGACATGTAGGCGTGCCTTACTTGACGGTGGACAGGTAAACAGCGAGATCGGCGATCTCCTGTTCGCTGAAACTCATCGACTGCGCCTGCATGGTCGGATGACGACGCTTGCCATGGCGGTACTCGGTGAGGGCCTGCAGCAGGTACTGCTCGCTCTGCCCGCCGATCTTCGGCACGCGGTAGCTGGGGTAGGCGTTCTTGTAACCGGTGATGCCGTGGCAGCCCTGGCAGGTGTACGCCAGGACCCGGCCATTGTCGAAATTGCCGGTGAGGGCGGCGGCCGGCGCGGGTGCCTGCGGGGCCGGAAGCGGCGCCGGAGCGGCAGGGGCGGACGGCGGTGAAGCAGGAGCAGGAGCGGCCACGGCGGCCCCGAAGGGCAGGAGGACGGCCAGAGCAAGACAAGCGGCGAGCGGCTGCGGGCGCATGATGTCGTTTCCGGGCTACGGGTCTGGTCGTTCCGGCGTGGGGTACGGAACGGCCCGAGTATAGCGGCTCGTTTCATGTTGCTGAAATGGGGTCGGCCCGACCGACGGCGTGAAGTCACCGTGACCTTTGGGATATGGTGTACCCGTGAGGTGGTGCATTACTTTGCTACCACACCTGTTCACGCATCCCCAGGGACCCGACGATGTCACGCCATGCCTTCCTGCCCGCCGGCCGCAGCGGAATCTGCGCCGCCGCGCTGCTCATCTCCACCACGCTGCTGATGTCCGGCTGCGCGGGTGGCCCCAACAACGAAGCAAAGGCAGCGGACGGCAAGGACGGCAAGTCCGAACAGAAGAAGGTCGATGCCGTGCCGGTGGAAGTGGCGGTGGCCAGCCATCGCGGCGTGGCCGCCAGCTACACCGGCACCGCCGCGCTGGAGCCGCGCGCCGAATCGCAGGTGGTGGCCAAGACCTCCGGCGTGGCGCTGGCCGTGCTGGTCGAAGAAGGCCAGCAGGTGCGCGCCGGGCAGCCGCTGGTGCGGCTGGATCCGGACCGCGCGCGGCTGGCGGTGGCACAGAGTGAAGCGGTGATGCGCAAGCTGGAAAACAACTACCAGCGCGCCAACCGCCTGGTGGGCCAGCAGATGGTCAGCGCCGCCGATGTCGACCAGCTGCGTTACGACGTGGAGAACGCCCGCGCGCAGTATCGGCTGGCCACGTTGGAACTCTCCTACACCACGGTCACCGCACCGATCTCCGGGGTGATCGCCTCGCGTTCGATCAAGACCGGCAACTTCGTGCAGATCAACACGCCGATCTTCCGCATCGTCGACAACTCGCGGCTGGAAGCCACGCTCAACGTGCCCGAACGCGAGCTGGCCACGCTGCGTGCCGGCCAGCCGGTGACCCTGCTGGCCGATGCACTGCCGGGCAAGCGCTTCACCGGCCAGGTCGATCGCATCTCGCCGGTCGTCGATTCCGGCAGCGGCACGTTCCGCGTGGTGAGCACCTTCGACGGCGGCGCGCAGTCGCTGCAGCCGGGCATGTTCGGCCGCATCCGCATCGATTACGACCAGCGCGCCGATGCGCTTGTGGTGCCGCGCCTGGCCCTGCTCGACGATGGTGACCCGGCCGTGTTCCGCGTGCGCGCCGGCAAGGTCGCGCGGGTTCCGGTGACGCTGGGCTACGCCGAAGGCGCCTGGGTGGAAGTGCGTGAGGGCCTGGCGGCAGGCGACCAGGTGGTCACCGCTGGCAAGGTCGCGCTGCGCGACGGCACCGCGGTGCAGGTGATCGTGCCCGCCGATCCCAAGCAGGTGGCCAAGGCCACGCCGGCTGCCAAGGCAGGGAGCGCCCCATGACATCGGCCGGTAACGACCACGGTCGCGACCCCCACCAGGGCCACGGCCCCGGCAGCATGGGCGGCGGCCTGGTGGAGTTCGCCACCCGCCGCCGCGTGACCATCGCCATGTGCACGGTCACCCTGATCCTGTTCGGGCTGATCGCGCTGAACAGCCTGAAGGTCAACCTGCTGCCGGACCTGAGCTATCCCACGCTGACGGTGCGGACCGAGTACACCGGCGCGGCACCGTCTGAAATCGAAACCCTGATCTCCGAGCCGGTCGAAGAAGCGGTCGGCGTGGTCAAGAACCTGCGCAAGCTGAAGTCGATCTCGCGCACCGGCCAGAGCGATGTGGTGCTGGAATTCGCCTGGGGCACCAACATGGACCAGGCCAGCCTGGAGGTGCGCGACAAGATGGAAGCGCTGAACCTGCCCCTGGAGGCCAAGGCCCCGGTGCTGCTGCGCTTCAATCCTTCGACCGAACCGATCATGCGGCTGGTGATTTCCAGCAAGGACGCGCCGGCCACCGACGCTGAAGCGATCCGTGAACTGACCGGCCTGCGCCGCTACGCCGACGAAGACCTGAAGAAGAAGTTGGAACCGGTCACCGGCGTGGCCGCAGTGAAGGTCGGTGGTGGCCTGGAAGATGAGATCCAGGTGGACATCGACCAGCAGAAGCTGGCGCAGCTGAACCTGCCGATCGACACCGTCATCCAGCGCCTGAAAGAGGAGAACATCAACATCTCCGGCGGCCGCCTGGAAGAGGGATCGCAGCGTTTCCTGGTGCGCACCGTCAACCAGTTCGTCGATCTGGAAGAGATCCGCAACCTGCTGATCACCACCCAGTCGTCCAATGGCAGCGCAGCCGATTCGGCGATGGCGCAGATGTTCGCCATCGCTGCGGCGACCGGCTCGGATGCGGCGATGTCGGCGGCATCGGCGGCGCAGAGTGCATCGGGCGGCAATTCCAGCGTCATCGCCAACGGCGTGCCGGTGCGGCTGAAGGACGTTGCCACGGTGCGCCAGGGTTACAAGGAACGCGAGGCGATCATCCGGCTGGGCGGCAAGGAGGCGGTGGAGCTGGCGATCTACAAGGAAGGCGATGCCAATACCGTGGCCACCGCCGAGGCCCTGCGCGCGCGGCTGGAGCAGATCAAGACCACCTTCCCGTCCGATGCCGAGCTCACCACCGTCGAAGACCAGTCGCGCTTCATCGAACACGCGATCAGCGACGTCAAGAAGGATGCGGTGATCGGCGGACTGCTGGCCATCCTGATCATCTTCCTGTTCCTGCGCGATGGCTGGAGCACCTTCGTCATCAGCCTGTCGCTGCCGGTGTCGATCATCGCCACGTTCTTCTTCATGGGACAGCTGGGCCTGAGCTTGAACGTGATGTCGCTGGGCGGCCTGGCCCTGGCCACCGGCCTGGTGGTGGACGATTCCATCGTGGTGCTGGAGAGCATCGCCAAGGCACGCGAACGCGGGCTGGGCGTGCTGCAGGCCGCCATCGCGGGGACGCGGGAGGTGAGCATGGCGGTGGTGGCGTCCACCCTGACCACCATCGCGGTGTTCCTGCCGCTGGTGTTCGTCGATGGCATCGCCGGGCAGTTGTTCCGCGACCAGGCGCTGACCGTGGCGATCGCCATCGCGATCTCGCTGCTGGTGTCGATGACCCTGATCCCGATGCTGAGCTCGCTGAAGGGGCGCCCACCGCTGGCGTTCCCGGAGGAACAGGCGGGCGAGGCCTGGCGTCCGCAGAACCGCTGGTTGAAGCCGGTGGCCGGTGGGCGTCGCGGCTTCGTGGCCGCCCTGCGCTGGAGCTTCTTCGGCGTAGCCTGGGCGGTGGTGCGGGTGTGGCGCGGCATCGTGGCGGTGGTCGGCCCGGTGATGCGCAAGGCCAGCGACATGGCGATGAAACCGTATGCCGGTGCCGAACGCGGCTACCTGCGCCTGCTGCCCAGTGCGCTGGCCCATCCGGGCAAGGTGCTGGGGCTGGCGGCACTGGCCTTCGTGGCCACCATGGCACTGGTGCCGATGCTCGGCGCGGACCTGATCCCGCAGCTGGCGCAGGACCGCTTCGAGATGACCGTGAAGCTGCCGGCCGGCACGCCGCTGAAGCAGACCGATGCGCTGGTGCGCGAACTGCAGCTGGCGCATGGCGATGGCAAGCAGGCCGCCGGTGAAGGCATCGCCTCGCTGTATGGGGTGAGTGGCGCCGGCACCCGGCTGGATGCCAGCCCGACCGAAAGCGGCGAGAACATCGGCAAGCTGACCGTGGTGATGGAAGGGGGCGGTGATGCACGCAGCGAAGCGGCCATCACCGAACGCCTGCGCGACACCATGGCTTCGCATCCCGGCGTGCAGGTGGACTTCGCACGACCGGCGTTGTTCAGTTTCTCCACGCCGCTGGAAATCGAGCTGCGCGGACAGGACATGGCCTCGCTGGAGCAGGCCGGGCAGCGGCTGGCGGCGATGCTGCGCAACAACGCGCACTACGCCGACGTCAAATCCACGGTGGAAGAAGGCTTCCCGGAAATCCAGATCCGCTTCGACCAGGAGCGCGCCGGTGCACTGGGCCTGACCACCCGCCAGATCGCCGATGTGGTGGTCAAGAAAGTGCGCGGCGATGTCGCCACCCGTTACAGCTTCCGCGATCGAAAGATCGATGTGCTGGTGCGTGCGCAGCAGGGCGACCGGGCCAGCGTGGACAGCATCCGCCGGCTGATCGTCAATCCCGGCAGCACCCGTCCGGTGACCCTGGACGCGGTGGCTGAAGTGGTCGCCACCACCGGCCCGAGCGAGATCCATCGCGCCGACCAGACGCGGGTGGCGGTGGTATCGGCCAACCTGCGCGACATCGACCTGGGCGGTGCGATGCGCGAAGTGCAGGCGATGGTGGCCGAACAGCCGCTGGGCGCGGCGGTGGGCATGCACATCGGCGGGCAGGGCGAGGAGCTGGAAGAATCCGCGCGCTCGCTGATCTTCGCCTTCGGGCTGGCGATCTTCCTGGTGTACCTGGTGATGGCCTCGCAGTTCGAATCGCTGCTGCATCCGTTCGTGATCCTGTTCACCATCCCGCTGGCCCTGGTCGGCGCGGTGCTGGCGCTGCTGCTGAGCGGCAAGCCGATCTCGGTGGTGGTGTTCATCGGCCTGATCCTGCTGGTGGGGCTGGTGACCAAGAACGCGATCATCCTGATCGACAAGGTCAACCAGCTGCGCGAAGCCGGCGTGGCCAAGCACGAGGCGCTGGTGGAAGGCGCACGTTCGCGCCTGCGCCCGATCATCATGACCACCCTGTGCACACTGTTCGGCTTCCTGCCGCTGGCGGTGGCGATGGGCGAGGGCGCCGAAGTGCGCGCGCCGATGGCGATCACCGTGATCGGTGGCCTGCTGGTGTCCACCCTGCTGACGCTGCTGGTGATCCCGGTGGTGTATGACCTGATGGACCGCAAGGGTGATGCGTACTACCGCGAACGCGGCCGCAAGCTGGCCCACGATGCAGGCTTCGATGCGCCCGACGCCGGACAGGGACGGGAGGAGCCGGCATGAGCATCGCCGAGTTCTCCATCCGCCGCCCGGTCACCACCATCATGTGTTTCGTGTCACTGGTGGTGGTGGGACTGATCGCCTCGTTCCGGCTGCCGCTGGAGGCACTGCCGGACATCACCGCACCGTTCCTGTTCGTGCAGATTCCCTACACCGGCTCCACCCCCGAAGAGGTGGAGCGCACCTTGATCCGCCCGGTGGAAGAAAGCCTGGCGACGATGACCGGGATCAAGCGGATGCGTTCGTCGGCCACCTCCGAAGGGGCCAACATCTTCATCGAGTTCAGTGACTGGGACCGCGACATCGCCATCGCCGCGTCCGATGCACGCGAGCGCATCGATGCCATCCGCACCGACCTGCCCGACGACCTGCAGCGCTACAACGTGTTCAAGTGGTCCAGCAGCGACGAACCGGTGCTGAAGGTACGCCTGGCCAGCGACACCGACCTGACCGGCGCGTACGACATGCTGGACCGCGAGTTCAAGCGGCGCATCGAACGCATCCCCGGCGTGGCCCGGGTCAACATCTCCGGCGCGCCACCGAACGAGGTGGAGATCGCGATCGATCCGAACCGGCTGAACGCACATGGGCTGAGCATCAACGAACTCAGCGAGCGCCTGCGCACGTTGAACTTCTCCTTGTCGGCCGGACAGATCGACGACAACGGCCAGCGCGTGCGCGTACAGCCGGTGGGCGAAATCACCGACCTGCAGGAAATGCGCGACCTGGTGATCAACGCCAAGGGACTGCGCCTGGGCGACATCGCCGAGGTGCGCCTGAAGCCGACCCGCATGAGCTATGGCCGCCGCCTGGATGGCAATCCGGCGATCGGCCTGGACATCTTCAAGGAGCGCAGCGCCAACCTGGTGGAAGTCTCGCGCGCTGCGCTGGCCGAAGTGGAGGCGATCCGCGCGCAACCGAGCATGCGCGATGTGCAGATCAAGGTCATCGACAACCAGGGCAAGACGGTGACGTCCTCGCTGCTGGAACTGGCCGAAGCCGGCGCGGTCGGCCTGATCCTGTCGGTGACCGTGCTGTTCTTCTTCCTGCGCCACTGGCCGTCCACGCTGATGGTGACCCTGGCCATCCCGATCTGCTTCATCATCACCCTGGGCTTCATGTACTTCGTCGGGGTGACGCTTAACATCCTGACCATGATGGGCCTGCTGCTGGCGGTGGGCATGCTGGTGGACAACGCCGTTGTGGTGGTGGAAAGCATCTACCAGGAACGCGAGCGGATGCCCGACCAGCCGCGGCTGGCCTCGATCATCGGCACCCGCAACGTGGCCATCGCGCTCAGCGCGGGCACCCTGTGCCACTGCATCGTGTTCATCCCGAACCTGTTCGGTGAAACCAACAACATCAGCATCTTCATGTCGCAGATCGCGATCACCATCTCGGTGTCCCTGCTGGCGTCCTGGCTGGTGGCGGTGAGCCTGATCCCGATGCTGTCCGCGCGGATGGACACGCCGAAGCTGCTGCATTCCAGGACGGGCGTCATCGCGCGCCTGCAGGGCCGGTATGCGGTGCTGCTGGACTGGACCCTGCGCCACCGTGGCTGGAGCCTGCTCGGCATCCTGCTGGTGGTGCTGGTCAGCCTGGTGCCGATGAAGCTGACCAAGGTGGACATGTTCGGTGGCGAAGGCGGCAAGGACGTGTTCATCGGCTACATGTGGAAGAGCGCCTACACCTACCGGCAGATGTCCGATGAAGTGAAGCGCGTGGAAGACTGGCTGGATGCCAACCGCGAGCGGCTGCACATCACCCAGGTGTATTCCTGGTACAGCGAGGACGAGGGCAGTTCCACCATCGTGACCCTGGACGAGGCGCACGCCGGTGGCCTCAAGGCGATCCAGGAAGAACTGCGCAAGGGCCTGCCGAAGTCCGCGCGTGCCGATTACTTCGTCGGCAACCAGGGCGGTGATTCCGGCGGCGGCAACAGCGGCGTGCAGGTGCAGCTGGTCGGTGATTCCAGTTCGATGCTGCAGGAGATCGGCGAGGAAGTCCTGCCGCTGCTGGCGCAGCGCAAGGAACTGCGCGACGTGCGCATCGACAACGGCGAGAAGGGCAGCGAGCTGGCGATCAAGGTCGACCGCGAGCGCGCGGCCGCGTTCGGCTTCAACGCCGAACAGGTGGCCAGTTTCGTCGGCCTGGCGCTGCGTGGCGCCCCGATGCGCGAGTTCCGCCGCGGTGACAACGAAGTGCCGGTATGGGTGCGTTTCGCCGGCGCCGAACAGAGTACGCCGGAGGACCTGGATGGCTTCAGCGTGCGCACCGGCGATGGCCGTACCGTGCCATTGCTGAGCCTGGTGTCGGTGGAGATCCTGTCCTCGGCCACGCAGATCGGCCGCACCAACCGGCAGACCACGCTGACCATCAAGGCCAACCTGGCCGACAAGGTCACCGCGCCGGATGGGCGCAAGGCGATCGAGGCGGTGCTCAAGCCGATGAACTTCCCGGCCGGCTACTAGCTTCAGCTTCGACGGCGGCGACTTCGGCAACGATGACGAGGCGATGCAGCAGATGCTGTTCAACCTGGTGATCGCGCTGCTGATGATCTACGTGGTGATGGCCGCGGTGTTCGAGTCGCTGCTGTTCCCGGCGGCGATCATGAGCGGGGTGCTGTTCTCGATCTTCGGGGTGTTCTGGCTGTTCTGGCTGACCGGCACCTCGTTCGGCATCATGTCCTTCATCGGCATCCTGGTGCTGATGGGCGTGGTGGTGAACAACGGCATCGTGATGATCGAGCACATCAACAACCTGCGCCGGCGCGGCATGGCCCGTACCCAGGCGCTGGTGGAAGGCTCACGCGAACGCCTGCGCCCGATCATGATGACGATGGGCACGGCGATCCTGGCGATGGTGCCGATCTCGCTGACCGACACGCAGATGTTCGGCGACGGCCCGCCGTACTACCCGATGGCGCGCGCGATCGCCGGGGGCCTGGCGTTTTCCACGGTGGTCAGCCTGCTGTTCCTGCCGACCATCTACGTGGTGCTGGATGACGCACGCAGTGCGGCGGCGCGGTTGATCGGCAAGGCCCGCGGTCGGGGCGTGGACACCCCGGTGGTGGAGGCCTGAACCGCGGAACTGGTAGCGCCGATCCATGCTCGGCGGGATCTCCGGGCGAGGAGCCCGCTGCACTCGCCGACCCTGGGTCGGCGCCCGATGGGACGCGACGGATGCATGCTGAGCGCATCAGGCGGAGCTCGCGTAGTCGTTTAACCAGCAAGGAAGTGAAGGAAGGCTGCGCCAGTGCCCACGATCAACATGTTGTCCATTCCGCGTGGCGCCGTCGCTTCGACCCCGGTCATTGTCAGAGCAAAGCCCAGAGATAGGGCTAGAGTCGTCACCACATCGACAGAGCTGGAAAGGATCAAGCCTATGCCGCAGGCCGCGAACGATACGGCGAAGACTGCCGAACTTCCTTCGATTGACTTGGTATTGCGAACGCGCCAGAAAACGTCTTTAACCGTATACTGCCTTTTCCCAAAACGCATGCCGATTGGTTCAGCGAGACCGTCACCGAGCCCCATCGCGCAGAAGGCGATCTTTGCGTAAAGCGGGTTAACGATTGCTAGTGCCGTATAGGTCGTGAGTTGCCCGCTAACCAAGGGTAGGAAGACAAAAAAATTTCCGTTGGGGAGGTCTCTATCCCGTACATTGCTTGCAATAACTGCGGCAATATACTGGTTTTTCGATAGGCTTGACCATGCATATATGATGATTACGCAAAGTGACGTTGCAATCGATGTCGGTACAAAAATCTCGTCAGGAAGGCCGAAAAGCATCGCTGCAGAGAGAATCGACAGGCCGAAGTGATTGAGTTTCCGTGTGAAACCGTCCCGGACTCCACGGCGTCGCATCATCCATGCCAAGTTGCCGACAGCCAGTGTTCCTATTACGCCGACACAGATTACACGCCATATGCTGACGTTAAGAAAAAAGTCACTTGCGCTCATCGCTCCAATCCTCGATCTCGCCTGCCCTGTCGACGCGATACTTAATTTCGCATAGATCAAGTATTGGCTTGTCGTTTCTGTTATCTGAGTAGCCAGCAAGAAAATACGTTTTTTTTCCTGTGCGCGATTCGACTTGTCTTACTTTCTCGGAACAGACGCACCGTATCGACAGGCAGAGGCCTCCCATGAATCGCTTCAGATTGGACCCGACAAGTGTAACTCGATCATCAGATGACAAGTTTGGGTAGATGCGCCTAACGAGATTCTCCGGACTGCCAGAGACTAAAAACAGGTGCGCCCCTTCTCGGTAGTGACGTTCAAGTTCCCGCCACGGTTTGGTGTGAAGGCAGTTGGATGCGCAGAATTGATTAATGAAATCATCATCGAAACGTTCGAGTGAACTCCTTGATAGCCCGAATGTCAAAAACCATATGAGCACGCTGAGGCTCAGGCGGCGGTCGGGACTTATTTTGTGGGATGCGAAAGCGATCCCAAGTACGGGTAGGCACAGGATGGTTCTCAGGTAGCTCCGCCTGGCCAGCTTTCTGATGTAGTTCTCGAATATATCTCCCGAGTGCAGGGTGCCGTCGACATCAAAAAATACATTTACCGTCATTTTCCTGCAATCCTTGAGAGTCTCTTCCGTCGATACCAAGATTCTTCAAAGCGATCGCGCGCCAAGATCATCGGTTGAATCCTGCATGAGCCCTCGATCACTGGCTCGCAGATATTGACAAATCCCATCATGGAGTAAAGGCGATCTTGTTTTCCGATGGCTGAGATAATGACGCTGTCAACCCTATGATCTCTGCAATATTCCATGACTGCAAGAATAAGGTGGTCGTAAATGCCGCGCCCGCGATAGTTGGCATGAATAGCCAAAAGCCTGACCTCCACCATTTCGTGGGCGCCACGATCAATTATTAGTCCTGCCGGAATCCGCTTCATTGTCGAAAGTTGGTGGCCCTTGGGCGTCAGTGAGATCATTCCAACGATCTCTTGATCGACCTTCGCTACGAAGAAAACTCCTTCTTTGTGCTTGCTGTCTACCCTTCTTTTGGAGCTTGCAGTTGCATGTTGGTTGAGCTCTTCGCAATAGATTTCATGATTTAGTCGCCAGATATCGTCCATGTCCGATGGTTCGGCAATTGCTACACTGACTTTCATGAGGATGACGTGCCGATGGATTCGATTGTCTGGAGCAGAGATTTCATTGTGTTCAAGTCTGCAAGTGTAATGCGCAGGTGTGTGTCCGATTCTCCAATATTCTCGCTCTTGACCATGAAGCCCGCGTCCATCAAATTCTTAGCTAGGTCATTCCAATGGGGGGCGCAGCGAACTAATATGAAGTTGGCTTCCGTTTTATAAGGATATAAGCCTTCGATGCTGAGCAGCTTCCGGTTGACGTACTCCCTCACGACTTCGTATTCAGATCTCAGGTCGTTCTGCAGCCGATGGTCTTGAATTCTCTCGATTGCAAGTTCTTGACTGAGTGTTGATATTCCAAATACCGTAGCAAGTGGTCTAACGCATTCAACTATATCGGCATTTCCAACTAGAAAGCCGATTCTGAGGTTTGCAAGCGCAAGGAACTTCGAGAACGTCCTTGTGACAAGTAGGTTCTTACTGGTTATTGCCGCGGAGACGATGAGATCAGCGCCTCGTTCTTGGTCGCTGAATCCGTGGTACGCCTGATCGACGAGAAACGTAACTGCAGGGAACTGATCAATCACTTCTAGTAGGTCGCGTGCTTCTACTGCGTTTCCGGTTGGGTTGTTGGGGCTGCAAATAACCGCTAACTTGGGAGCATAAGTAGCAAGCCCGCTGCGAAGATCTCCGAGGTCATATTCATAGGTGCTTGGTCCTTTGGCTAGTTGGTAGTAGCGGGCGCGAGCGCCTGAAAGCTGCGCAATGCTGGTGAAGAAAGACCAGCTCGGCGAGGGGAGTAGTATCGAGTCTCCCTCTGAAGTAATGCTGGTAAATAGAAGGCGAAGCAACTCGGCGCTGCCATTAGTAATAAGTACGTTTGCTGGGCTGCACGTGAGTTGCTCAGCGATAGCCTCTTGTAGCTTTGAGGTGCCACGTATTGGATACATGTGCAAACTTGCTAAACCGGTATTCCCAGTCGTACCGGCGACCTCTCCCCGTGCATGCAGTGCTGAAGAGAACATATTCTCATTCAAATGTAACTTGACATGGTTCGGAAAATCATTGTCGGGCATTGAGTAGGTTCCAAAACCCTGCCTCACTATGATGGCCTTCTTTTCGAGCATGCGTTGCCTCTGTTTGTTTCCATGCGTGGCGCTTTCGCTGAGCGCGCCTGTCATCCAGGTCATGCAAGCGAGTGGTGCGCGGCCTCCAGTGCCAGCAGTCTCCGCATTCTCCTTGATCGAGAATGTTTGCTGTAGAGAGCGGCAGAGGGGTTCCTCTCGGTCCCGGTTGGCAGTGCCGAACGATGGGTGACTTGGCTTGGCGCTCCGTGTTGGGTCCGGAAAGGCAGCTTGCCGGGTCGCAACTGGAGTGGCTGCTACGTTTCGCGCATAGGGCTACTAAGGATCAATTTCTCGCCCTCAGATCGAACTCCAACCGTTTGGGGGATACCATTTTTCAGCACGATGACGTGCTCAATGAGCCGATCGCGCTGCTGATGATCTACGTGGTGATGGCCGCGGTGTTCGAGTCGCTGCTGTTCCCGGCGGCGATCATGAGCGGGGTGCTGTTCTCGATCTTCGGCGTGTTCTGGCTGTTCTGGCTGACCGGCACCTCGTTCGGCATCATGTCCTTCATCGGCATCCTGGTGCTGATGGGCGTGGTGGTGAACAACGGCATCGTGATGATCGAGCACATCAACAACCTGCGCCGGCGCGGCATGGCCCGCACCCAGGCGCTGGTGGAAGGCTCACGCGAACGCCTGCGCCCGATCATGAT
Organism: Stenotrophomonas sp. SORGH_AS_0321; assembly: GCF_031453215.1. NCBI lineage: Bacteria > Pseudomonadati > Pseudomonadota > Gammaproteobacteria > Lysobacterales > Lysobacteraceae > Stenotrophomonas > Stenotrophomonas sp. SORGH_AS_0321. The sequence goes on along the minus strand of NZ_JAVIZG010000001.1, from coordinate 2,420,692 downwards.
GACGATGGGCACGGCGATCCTGGCGATGGTGCCGATCTCGCTCACCGACACGCAGATGTTCGGCGACGGCCCGCCGTACTACTCCATGGCGCGCGCGATTGCCGGCGGGCTGGCGTTCTCCACGGTGGTCAGCCTGCTGTTCCTGCCGACCATCTACGCGGTGCTGGATGATGCACGCAGTGCGGCGGCGCGGTTGATCGGCAAGGCCCGCGGCCGGGGCGTGGTCGCCCCAGCGCTGCGGTAGCGCCGAGCCATGCTCGGCGGGATCTGGCACGCAACGGCCCGCTGCGCTCGCCGACCATGGGTCGGCGCTACGGGGGCATCATCGGGCGCGAGGCCCGCTGCACTTGCCGACCCTGGGTCGGCGCTGCCCTTCTTTACCCCGCGACCTTGCCCCATACCTGGAAACCGGTCAGCCACAGGCCCAGCATGCTGCCGATATTGGTCAGCATGAAGGTCAGCACCACGCGGGTGACGCGGTTCCGGTACCAGCCCTTCAGGCTCTGCGCATCGTCGCGCAGCTTGAGGAAATCCTCGTAGGCCGGCTTGCGCAGGCGCGCTTCCACCAGCGCCGCGAAGGCGCCGGTGGGAATGCTCAGGCGGAACGGTTTGAACGGTGCCACCACGATCGCGGTGAGGATGCTCAGCGGATGGCTGCCGGCCAGCAGGCAGCCCAGGCCGGCCAGGCCGCCGGTGTACATCGCCCAGGTCAGCAGCAGCTCGCCGCCAACGCCCAACCCGCCGCGGTAGAAACCCACGCCGATGCCGGTGGCCACGATGGCCAGGACCGCCAGCGTGAACCAGGGAATATTGCGCCTCTTCGCCACTTCTTCCAGCTGCGCGCGCAGCGGTACCGGCGCGTCGTGGTCGGTTTCCAGATACGTCGCCAGGCCGGCAAGGTGGCCCGCACCGACCACCGCCAGCACCTCGCGCTGGGCAGGCACGGCACCCTGGAGGGCACGTTCCTCGCGCAGGCGGGTGGCCATGTAGCGGTCGCGCTCGCCGATGATGGTGTCGTACAGCGCGGGGCTTTCCTTGGCGAACTCGCCGAAGCTGGACTCCAGCATGTCGCCCTGCTTGAGCTTTTCGATTTCGTCCGTGCCGACCTCGTCGGACGAGAACAGGCCGGCAGCCAGCCCGGTCATCAGCTTGATCTTGCCGAAGAAGCCCAGCTGCGCCGAAGCGCGCTTGAAGGTCAGCCCGACCTCACGGTCGATCAGGTGCACCGGCAGGCCCTGTTCCCGGGCCAGCAGCACCGCGCGCTTGAGTTCAGCGCCGGGCTCGATGCCCAGTTGCTCCGCCAACCGACGCTGGTATGCCGACAGCGCAAGGTTGGCGGCGAACAGCGCCACGCGGCCCTTGCGGATCACTTCCACCAGGTCCAGCTTGGCCAGCGTGTCCGGCTCGGTCAGCGCCTGCAGGCGCTGCGGATCCAGTTCCACCGCGACCGCATCGAAGCGACCGCTGTGGATGGCCTTTTCCACCGCTTCCACGCTGGCGTGCGACACGTGCGCGGTGCCCAGCAGGGTGTAGCGCACGCCATCGCGTTCGACGATGCGCACCGGCTGGCCGGCAAACAGCGCATCGCCTGCGGTCACGTCGGTGGAGGGAAGGAGGGTGTCAGTCATGCGTTTACTCGTTTGTTGGGGCGCTGTCAGCGCCATCGCCCAGTGCACGTTGCATCTGAACGGTGTCCAGCCAGCGGCCGTGCTTGCGGCCCAGGCCCTGGAACACGCCGACCAGATGGAAGCCGAAGCGCTCGTGCAGCTTGATGGAGGCGGTATTGGTGGGTTCGCCGATGACCGCGACCATCTGCCGGTAACCGCGCGCGGTGCAGGCATCGATCAGCGCCTGCAGCAGCGTGGTGCCGACGCGCTGGCCCTGGAAGCGCGCATCGACGTAGACCGAATTTTCCACCGTCCACTGGTAGGCCACGCGGGTGCGGTAGGTATTGGCGTAGGCATAGCCGGCCACCTCGCCGTCGACTTCGGCGACCAGGTAGGGGAAGCCACGGGCGACGATGTCCTGCATCCGTCGCTGCATTTCGGCGGCGTCCGGGATGTCGTACTCGTAGGTGTTGACGAAGTCGGTCACTTCCACCGCGTAGATCGCGGTGATCGCGGCGATGTCAGCCTCGCTGACATCACGGATAAGCACGGCCATGGGCGCAGGTTCCGGCAGGGAATCAGTCGATGTAACGCTTCAGCAGGTCGCCGTAGGCGTCGATGCGGCGGTCGCGCAGGAACGGCCAGATACGCCGCACGTGCTCGCTGCGCTGCAGGTCGACCTCGCACACCAGGATGGTTTCCTCGCCGCCGGCTTCGGCGATGAACTCGCCCTGCGGACCCAGCACGTGGCTGTTGCCCCAGAACTGGATGCCCGAGGCGCCCATCGGCGAGGGCTCATGGCCGACGCGGTTGCAGCTGAGCACCGGCACGCCATTGGCGACGGCATGGCCGCGGTGGCTGAGTACCCAGGCATCGCGCTGGCGGTTTTTTTCATCCTGCTGGTCATCCGGATCCCAGCCGATGGCGGTCGGATAGAGCAGCAGTTCGGCACCGGCCAGCGCCATCAGGCGCGCCGCTTCCGGATACCACTGGTCCCAGCACACCAGCACGCCGAGGCGACCGACCGAGGTATCGATCGGGGTGAAGCCGAGGTCGCCCGGGGTGAAATAGAATTTTTCGTAGAAACCCGGGTCGTCCGGGATATGCATCTTGCGGTACTTGCCCAGCAGGCTGCCGTCCTTTTCGAACACCACTGCGGTGTTGTGGTACAGGCCGGCGGCACGGCGTTCGAACAGCGAGGCGACGATGACCACGCCATGCTGCTTGGCCAGTGCGCCGATGCGCTCGGTGCTGGGGCCCGGGATCGGCTCGGCCAGGTCGAATTCGTCGACGCTTTCGTGCTGGCAGAAGTACGCGCCGTTGTGCAGTTCCTGCAGCAGGATCAGCTTGGCACCCTGTGCGGCCGCTTCAGCGACGCGGGATTCGATCACGGCGAGGTTGGCGGCGGCATCACCGTGGTTGCGCTCCTGGATCAGGGCGACGGTAAGGGGCTGGCGGGGGCTCATCCGGAAGCGTTCCTGCGGGGGAAAACACGCATGTTAACGCGGATGGGGAAGGGCGGCGTGGTGGCGGCTGAATGATCGGTTTTTGCTGGCCCGCGGCCGGTAGAAGCCAAAGCGTAAAGCCAACGCGCAAAGGCAAAGCCAAAGCTGCAGGGCTGGGGGGTGGTGGGGCGGGGTGGCGTTGGAGAAAGAACCGAAGACGGGGTCAGAGTCCTTTCGCGCAGCGAAAGGACTCTGACCCCTGCCTTCATCTCATTCATACGTGGCTGGCGGCCACGGGAATTGTCCGAGGGCCGGGCGGTGGGGCTGGGCGGGGGCGTTGAGCGCCATGGATGGCGCGAAACGAGGCCCGCAGGAGCAGCTTCTGCCGTCCCCCGACCAGCCCCACCGCCCGGCCCACCCAACGATGCGGTTTTACAGCCAACCACGAGGGGCTCAGCCGTTCGCCAGCAACCCCGCCGGCAGCTGCATCGTGATGCAATGCAGACTCCCGTTCTGCCAGATCAACGACCGGCACGGCACCTGCACGATCTCCCGGTCCGGGAACGCCGCCGCCAGCACGTCACGCGCCGCATCATCCGCCGCATCGCCATAAGCCGGCATCAGCACCGCACCATTGACGATCAGGAAGTTCGCGTAGGACGCCGCCAGGCGACGCCCTTCGTCCAGGACCGGCTGCGGCCACGGCAGCGGGAACAGGCGGTACGGCTGGCCATCGGCGGTGCGCAGCGCGGCCAGTTCAGCACCCATCGCCTGCAGTTCCGCGTGGTGCGAATCAGACGCATCGTCGCAGGCCTGGTACACGATGCTGTCGGCCGAAGCGAAGCGCGCCAGCGTATCGATGTGGGCGTCGGTGTCGTCACCCTCCAGATAGCCGTGGTCCAGCCACAGCACGCGGTCCTGCTGCAGCCAGTCAGCCAGGTCGGCGGACAGGCTGGCGCGGTCACGGTCCGGGTGGCGCTCGTGCAGGCACTTCCAGGTGGTCAGCAGGGTGCCCTGGCCATCGGTTTCAATGCCGCCGCCTTCCAGCGCGAAGGCAATGCTGCGCACCGGTGCGTCGTTGAACACGCGCGCGGCATCCAGCACGCCCACCAACTGGTCGTCCAGCGTGGCGTCGAACTTGCCGCCCCAGCCGGTGAAGCGGAAATCCAGCAGCTGGAAGCCGCCGTCCTTGCGCTGCAGGGTGATCGGGCCGGAATCGCGCAGCCAGGTGTCGTCGTAGGCTGCAGTGACGAAGCGCACGCGCTGCATGTCGATGCGGTTGGAGCGCAGCCGCATCTCGGCGTAGGTCTCAACGTCATCGTCGGCCACGCAGATCAGCACCGGCTGGAAGCGGGTGATCGCGGCTACCAGGGCGATGTAGGTCTCTTCCACCTGACCCAGGCGGTCGGCCCAGTCGGTGTCGGCCGTCGGCCAGGCAATCAGGACGCCGCTCTGGGCTTCCCATTCGGCAGGAAAACGAAGGGTCTGGTTCATGGTCTCGCTTGGATGCGCCCGCGCAGGCGCGGGCCGGGTTCGTCAGCGGATCGGCGGCTTGGGACCGATCTCGTTGGGGGCCGCCTTGTTGGCCACCACGTCGATCACCTTCTGCTTTTCGAAGTAGACGGTGAACTGCGGGTAGACCCAGCGGTTGATGGTGGGCCACTGGCGCTTCTGGCCGCCGCGGGCATCGAGCTGTTCAGCGGGTGAACCGAACTGGCTCTGCACCTGCTGCATGCTCTGTCCACGCACGGGCAGGGCGCCGGCCGGCTTGTCGGCGGCACGGTCGATCAGCAGGGTGTCGGCCAGCGCCGGCGTGGCGGCGGCCAGGGTGGCCAGCACGGCCAGGGACATCAGGTAACGCTTCATCTCGAGCTACTCCCCAGTGGTCAAGAACGGCGATTACAGCATAAACAAAGCAGAAAGCCGCCCGGAGGCGGCTTTCTGCATCAAACCGGCCCCGCGAAGGAACCGTGGACGGCCGTCAGGCCGGCCGACTCAGCGCTGGCGCGCCTTGAAACGCGGGTTCGACTTGCAGATGACGAAGATCTTGCCACGACGACGCACGACCTTGCAGTCACGGTGACGGGCCTTCGCCGACTTCAGGGAGGACAGAACTTTCATGGCATACCTCGGCGTACACGTTGAGTGTAAAAGTAAGTGTTCAGGTGGAGCGCGCCGCGATATGCCGGAGACAATACTGCGTTGACGCTCGTTTAAGCCCGCCATTCTACCGGGCTTTTCTCCATCGCTTCAAGTGGTTGCACAGACGGATCGCAGCAGCCGCTCAGGCTGGGGCTAGAATGGGGTCTTCACACCTGCTGGAAACCCCATGTCCGCACTCGCTCCCGTCCTCACCATCGACGGCCCTTCCGGGGCTGGCAAGGGTACCATCAGCCGCATCGTAGCCCGCCGGCTGGGCTGGCATTACCTGGATTCGGGCGCGCTGTACCGGGCGGTGGGCGTGGCCGCCAGCTGGGCCGACATCGATACCTCGGACGCCTCGGCGCTGGTGCGCTGCACCTTCGATACCAAGGTCCAGTTCGTGGAGCAGGGCGAGACCATGCGGGTGCTGGTCAACGGCACCGACGCCACCGACGAGCTGCGTCTGGAGACCACCGGGGCGCTGGCCTCGGCGATTGCCGCCATTCCGGAGGTGCGCAGCGCATTGAAGGAACGCCAGCGCGCATTCAGGTTGGCGCCGGGCCTGGTCGCCGATGGCCGTGACATGGGCACCGTCATCTTCGCCGACGCCCCATTCAAGGTTTTCCTGACCGCCAGCGCCGAGGAGCGCGCCGAGCGCCGGCATAAGCAGTTGAATGACAAAGGGGTTTCTGTTAACTTTGATGACCTCCTGCGCGAGATCATGGCCCGCGACGCCCGTGATGCACAGCGCACTGTGGCGCCCCTGAAGCCGGCAGACGATGCCGTCCTCATCGATACCACTGGTATCGGCATCGATGATGTCGTTGCAAGAGTGATGGATCTGCTTCCGGTTTCGGCTGCCTGATCCGTTCGTACAGGAGTACCGCCAGCATTCGTGGCGGTTGTCGCCGCCGCAAGGCGATACGTACTGCAAGGTAGTAAATGCTCCGTCGCGCAATGATGCGTGGCGGTTTAACCACTTCACACACGGCCTGCTTTTCCGGGGTCGACCAACAGGCGGGCAGACGGACTCCTTGATGGAAGCCGCTGACCCATGTGATCAACAGAGTAAATCTAATGACCGAATCTTTTGCCGAACTGTTTGAAGCCAGCCAGGCCAATCTGGCCAAGCTGAAGCCGGGCTCGATCGTCAGCGGTACCGTCGTGGAAGTCCGCGGCGATGTCGTGGTGATCAACGCCGGGCTGAAGTCCGAAGGCATCGTGCCGATCGAACAGTTCCGTAACGACGCTGGCGAGATCGACGTCGCCGAAGGTGACATCGTCAAGGTCGCCCTCGATTCCATCGAGAACGGCTTCGGTGAAACCGTGCTGTCGCGCGAGAAAGCCAAGCGCGCGATGGTGTGGGACGAGCTGGAAGAAGCGTTGGAAAAGAACGAAACCATCACCGGCCGCATCAGCGGCAAGGTCAAGGGTGGTTTCACCGTGGACATCAAGGATGTCCGCGCGTTCCTGCCGGGTTCCCTGGTCGATGTGCGCCCCGTGCGCGATCCGGCCTACCTGGAAGGCAAGGAGCTGGAATTCAAGCTCATCAAGCTGGACCGCAAGCGTAACAACGTCGTGGTTTCGCGCCGCGCTGTCGTCGAAAGCGAGCACTCGGAAGAGCGCGAGCAGCTGATGGACAAGCTGCAGGAAGGCGCGATCCTGAAGGGTGTCGTCAAGAACCTGACCGATTACGGCGCATTCGTGGACCTGGGCGGTATCGACGGCCTGCTGCACATCACCGACATGGCATGGAAGCGCGTGCGCCATCCGTCCGAAGTCGTGAACGTCGGCGACGAGCTGGACGTGCGCGTGCTGAAGTTCGACCGCGAGCGCAACCGCGTTTCGCTCGGCCTGAAGCAGCTGGGCGAAGATCCGTGGGATAACATCTCGCGTCGTTACCCGGCCAACAGCCGCGTCTTCGGCAAGGTCTCCAACGTGACCGATTACGGCGCGTTCGTCGAGATCGAGCCGGGCGTGGAAGGCCTGGTGCACGTGTCCGAGATGGATTGGACCAACAAGAACGTCAACCCGTCCAAGGTTGTGCAGGTGGGTGACGAAGTCGAAGTGATGGTGCTGGATTGTGACGAAGAGCGTCGCCGCATCTCGCTGGGCATGAAGCAGGTTGCCGCCAATCCGTGGGAAACCTTCGCTGCCACCCACAAGAAGGGTGACAAGGTGTCGGGCCAGATCAAGTCGATCACCGACTTCGGCATCTTCATCGGCCTGGACGGCGGCATCGACGGCCTGGTCCACCTGTCCGACATCAGCTGGGCAACCACTGGCGAAGACATCGTCCGCAACTTCAAGAAGGGCGACAACCTGGACGCAGTCGTCCTGGCCGTTGATCCGGAACGCGAGCGCATCAGCCTGGGCGTCAAGCAGCTGGAGCAGGACCCGTTCGGCCAGTTCATGGCCGTGAACCCGAAGGGTTCGAAGATCGAAGGTGTGGTCAAGGAAGTTGACGCCAAGGGCGCCATCATCGAACTGGCTGACGGCATCGAGGGCTATGTGGCTGCCCGCGATATCTCCGCCGACCGCGTCGACGATGCGACCCAGCACCTGAAGGTTGGCGACAAGATCGAAGCCAAGTTCGTGGGCATGGACCGCAAGGGCCGCACCCTGCAGCTGTCGATCAAGGCGAAGGACGATGCCGAGATGCGCGAAGTGATGGACGACTACCAGTCGGCTGCTGCTTCCGGTGGCATGACCCAGCTCGGCGCGCTGCTGCGTGCACAGCTGGGCGGCAACAAGTCCGAGTAATCGGCCTTACGCTGTCGTAGTTTCCTGGACGGCCCGGACATCATGTCCGGGCCGTTTCAGGGTTTGAGCCCCCCGAGCAGAGCCTGCAATGACCAAATCCGAACTGATCGAAATCCTCGCGCGCCGGCAGGCGCACCTGAAGGCCGATGATGTCGATCTGGCGGTCAAGTCGTTGCTGGAAATGATGGGTGGTTCGTTGTCGGCCGGTGACCGTATCGAGATCCGCGGTTTCGGCAGTTTTTCCCTGCATTACCGTCCGCCGCGACTGGGCCGCAACCCCAAGACGGGTGAGTCGGTGGCCCTGCCGGGCAAGCATGTGCCGCATTTCAAGCCGGGCAAGGAGCTGCGCGAACGCGTCAGTGACGTCGTCCCGCAGGATGCTGATCCTGCCTGAGCGCAGTGATGTAGAGCGTGCGATTCCCCCGCCGGGTCGGATAAGCTACAGACCGGGCATGACTGGAGCTGTCGCATGAAGGTTTTCCGTTTGCTGGTCCTGCTGGCCGTTCTGGTCCTTGGACTCATCATCGGCGCGGTCAACATGACCGAGATGTCGATCAATCTCGTATTTACCCAATTGCATACCTCGGTCGGCGTGGCGATGATCGCCGCATTGCTGGTCGGGGTGGTGGTCGGTGCCGGTCTGGTGCTGGTGAGCGTGGTCGTCCCGCTCTATGCCCAGCTGCGCCGCGCCAACAAGGCCGTACCGGCGACCCCGGTGACGCCCCCCCAACCTCCTTTTGCAGGACGCTGATCACGCATGGAATTCGTTTCCCAGTATTTCTGGTTCTTCCTGTGCGTGCCGCTGGCCGCCGTCGCCGGCTGGGTGATCGGCCGTCGCGGTGGGCAGCGGCACGGTGACAACCAGGTCAGCCGCCTGTCCAGCACCTATTTCCGCGGCCTGAACTACCTGCTCAACGAACAGCCGGACAAGGCGATCGAGCTGTTCCTGCACATCGCCGAACTGGACAAGGAAACCTTCGAGACCCAGGTCGCGCTGGGCCATCTGTTCCGCCGTCGCGGTGAGGTCGACCGCGCCATCCGCCTGCATCAGGGGCTGGTCAACCGTACCGACCTGAGTGATGCTCAGCGCGTGCAGGCGCTGCTGGCGCTCGGCGAGGACTACATGAAGTCCGGCCTGCTGGACCGGGCCGAAACGGTATTCAGCGAACTGGCGCAGATCGACCAGCGCGCGCCGCAGGCGCTCAAGCACCTGATTGGCATCTACCAGGCCGAGCGCGACTGGGAAAAGGCGATCGACAACGCCCTGCGCTTCGAGGAAGTGACCGGCGAGCCGATGGGCAAGCTGGTCGGCCAGTTCGAATGTGAACTGGCCGAACGCCACCGTGGCGCCGGCAACGTCGAAGAGGCGAGGGCGGCCATCGCGCGCGCCTACCAGGCCGATGCGATGTCGGTCCGTGCCGGCATCATCGAAGGCCGTCTTGAAACCGATGCGGGCAACGCGGAAGCGGCTGTGCGCGCCTTCGAACGTGCTGCACGCAACGATCCGGAGTACCTGCCCGAAGTGCTGCAGGCGCTGATGCAGAACTACCGCAAGGTTGGCGACATGGGCGGCGCGCGCAGTTTCCTGTCGGAAATGACCGAGCATTACCGCGGCATCGCCCCGGTGCTGGCGCTGACCCGCCTGATGGAGGAGCAGGAAGGTGTTTCGCCGGCCCGTGCCTACCTGGGCCGGCAGCTGAAGGACCGCCCGTCGGTACGTGGGGAGTCGGCGCTGATCGACCTCACCCTGGCCGAAGGCGCTGATCCCACCGCGACCCTGCATGACCTCAAGCACATCACCGACCAGTTGCTGGTGCGCAACCCGGCGTATCGCTGCACGCGCTGTGGCTTCGGTGCACGCACCCATCACTGGCAATGCCCCAGCTGCAAGGAATGGGGAACGGTCAAGCCGCTGCTGAACTACGCGGTGCTGTAACCGATGCGGGATGTCGATCCATGGATGGCGCTGCTGGTGCTGGCGCTGCTGTCGGCCGGGCTGACCTGGCTGGCACGTCGCTACGCGCTGCGGCGGCAGCTGCTGGACCACCCTGGCGAACGCCGCAGCCACCACGTTGCGACACCGCGTGGCGGGGGCATTGCGATCGTGGTCACCGTGCTGGCCGGCACCGCCGCCGGCGCGTTCCTGTATCCGGCCGCAGCGCCCCAACTGGCGGTGTTTGCCGCCGGCCTGGTGATGGTGGCCGGGATCGGCTGGTGGGACGACCATCGCCCGCTGCCGGCCGTGCGCCGGCTGCTGGTGCACATGCTGGCGTCGGCGCTGCTGGCCGGACTGGCCTGGCAGGCGACCGGCAATGCGCTGCAGGCCCTGCTGCTGTTCCTGGTGGCGACCGCGCTGGTGAACCTGTGGAACTTCATGGACGGCATCAACGGCATCGCCAGCGGCTATGCGCTTGTCGGCGCGTTGAGCCTGGCCGTGGTGATGCCGATGCCGTTCGCGTTGATCGCCGTGGTGGTCGCCGCGGGCTGCCTCGGTTTCCTGCCATTCAACTTCCCGCGTGCGCGCATCTTCATGGGTGACGTGGGCAGCGGGGCATTGGGTTACCTGATGGCTGCGCTGGCCGGGCTGGCAAGCGTGGTAACTGACATTAACTGGCTGGCTTTGCTGATACCGTTGTCAGCCTTCATCGTGGACGCAGGCTTCACGCTGTCATCCCGCATGCTCACGGGGCAGCGCTGGATGGAACCCCATACGCAGCATGTCTACCAGCGCGCGGTGAAGGCCGGCTCCAGCCACACGTGTGTGACAGGCGTGTATATTCTGCTCGGCCTTGCCGGCGCGGCAGTAATGGCGGCTCTGGTTCCACTGCCGCCGCTGCAGCAGGCCGGCGTGGCGGTCGCCTGGGGGGCGTTGTTGGCCTGCCTGTGGGCTGTCATGCGTGTTCGCCTGCGCAACTATTGAGGGTTTAACCTGGTCATGTCAGCTCGGTGGAATCGAATAATCGCGTTGGTGCCCCGCGCGGCCATCGTCGTCCATGACCTGTTCATGGTGTGGGCGTGCTGGCAGCTGCTGCACGCCGGTCGTTACTCCATCCTGCCCGACGCCCCCGCGTTGCCGCTCTGGAATGTCGACACCTCGCTGGTGCTGGGCATCCAGGCGCTGGTGTTCTGGCGCGTCGGGCTGTATCGCGGCCTGTGGCGGTTCGCCAGCGTTGCCGACCTGATCAACATCTTCAAGGCCAGTTTCATCGGTCTGGTGGCCATTGTCCTGACCCTGATGTGGAAGCGCTTCGACGGCGTCCCGATGTCGGTGCTGGTCATCTATCCCTTTGCGCTGTCTGCGCTGCTGGGTGCCCCGCGGCTCCTGTACCGGGCCTGGAAGGATTACCAGTCGGTCCAGTCCGACACCAGCGGCCGGCGCGTGCTGATCCTGGGTGCAGGGCAGGCGGCCGAGGCGCTGGTCCGTGACCTGCGCCGTTCAGGCGAGTTCGACCCGGTCGGCCTGCTCGACGACGCCCCGCACCTGCAGGGCGCCAAGCTGCAGGGCCTTCCGATCCTCGGCACGCTGGACGATGCCGCTGCCGTCGCCCGCGAAACCTCCGCCAAACTGATCGTCATCGCCATTCCGTCGCTGGATGCGGTCGGCATGCAGCGCGTGGTCGGCCTGTGCGAGAGCACCGGCGTGCCGTTCCGCACCGTGCCCAAGCTGACGGACATCCTGCAGGGCCAGTCGCTGCCAGGCCAGCTGAAGGAGGTGGCGATCGAGGACCTGCTCGGCCGCAAGCCGATCCAGCCGGACTGGTCGCTGATCCGCAACTGGCTGGGCGGGCGTACGGTGCTGGTCACTGGTGCCGGCGGTTCTATCGGTTCGGAGCTGTGCCGGCAGTGCGCCCGGCACGGAGCAGGGCGCATCGTCCTGCTGGAAATGAGCGAGCTGCTGCTGTTGACCATCGAAGCCGAGCTGTGCCGCAGCTTCCCGGATATCGAAGTGGAGGCGGTGTTGGGCGACTGCGGCGACCCGGCGGTGATCCGCCACGCGCTGTCGCTGCACCGCATCGAAGCGGCCTTCCATGCCGCGGCCTACAAACAGGTGCCGGTGCTGGAGCGCCAGCTGCGCGAGGCCGTGCGCAACAACATCCTGGCCACCGAAAACGTGGCCCGGGCCTGCATGGAGGCCAAGGTCGAGCACTTCGTGTTCATTTCCACCGACAAGGCCGTTGACCCGGTCAACTCGCTGGGCGCCAGCAAGCGCTATGCCGAGATGATCTGCCAGAGCCTGGACCAGAAATCCACGCATACCCGTTTCGTGACCGTGCGCTTCGGCAATGTGCTGGCATCGGCCGGCAGCGTGGTTCCGTTGTTCCGCGACCAGATCATGAAGGGCGGTCCGGTCACCGTGACCGACCCGGAGGTCACGCGTTACTTCATGACCATTCCCGAGGCCTGCCAGCTGATCCTGCAGGCGGCGGCCTCCGCCTCGCATGGCGCCATCTACACGCTGGACATGGGCGAACCGGTGCCGATCCGCGTGCTGGCCGAACAGATGATCCGGCTTGCCGGCAAGCAGCCGTACAAGGACATCGCGATCATCTACACCGGACTGCGTCCCGGCGAGAAGCTGCATGAGACGCTGTTCTATTCCGATGAGGACTACCGTCCCACATCGCACCCCAAGGTGCTGGAAGCCGGGGTGCGTACGTTCTCACGCGACCTGGTGCTGGGCAACGTGCCGAAGCTGCGCGACGCCATCACCACTTACGATATCGATGCGATCCAGCAGATTCTGTTCGCGACCATGCCGGAGTTCGATCCGCTTCAACAGGATGCATACATTCCATCCGCTAACGTAGTGCCCTTCCCGGCACGTGAGGCCAACAGGTAATCGATGAGCAAGCGAATCAGAAAAGCAGTTTTTCCAGTGGCAGGGCTCGGGACGCGCTTTTTGCCGGCAACCAAGACGGTTCCGAAGGAAATGCTGCCGATCATTGATCGTCCGCTTATCCAGTACGCCGTCGACGAGGCCATCGAGGCCGGCTGTGACACCCTGATCTTCATCACCAACCGTTACAAGCACGCCGTCGCCGACTACTTCGACAAGGCCTATGAGCTGGAACAGAAGCTCGAGCGTGCCGGCAAGCTGGAACAGCTGGAGCTGGTTCGCCACGTGCTGCCCAACGGCGTGCGCGCGGTGTTCGTCACCCAGGCAGAAGCGCTGGGCCTTGGCCATGCGGTGCTGTGCGCCAAAGAGATCATCGGCGACGAACCGTTCGCGGTGCTGCTGCCGGACGACCTGATCTACAACCGTGGCGACAGCGCGCTGAAGCAGATGGCCGACCTGAATGAGGCCACCGGTGCCAGCGTGATCGCGGTGGAAGATGTGCCGCACGAGCAGACGGCCAGCTATGGCATCGTCGCCACCGAGACGTTCGACGGCAACCGCGGTCGCATTTCCGCCATCGTGGAAAAGCCCAAGCCGGACGACGCGCCCAGTGACCTGGCCGTGGTCGGCCGCTACGTGCTGAGCCCGAAGATCTTCGAACTGCTGGAAGCGACCGGCACCGGTGCCGGCGGCGAGATCCAGCTGACCGATGCGATTGCCGAACTGCTGAAGACCGAGCCGGTGGACGCCTACCGTTTCGAGGGTCGTCGCTTCGATTGCGGCACACATCTGGGCCTGGTTGAAGCCACCATCCGTTTCGCGCTGAACAGCAAGAAGCTGGCCAAGCCGGCGCGACAGAAGCTGCAGGAAATGCTCGCCGAAGACGATTGATCCGGCGAGCGGCTGGGGCCCTCGTGGCGTGGGGCGTTGGAGCTTGTCGCTGCGGGGTGGGCCGGGCGGGGAGGCTATGCGGGGCACGCGCAAGTACGTCCATGTAGCTCTTCGCGGCTCCTGCCGCTCAAGGCCCCGCATAGCCTCCCCGCCCGACCCATGACAGGTTCCGGTGGCCGCCAGTCACGCAAGAAATAAAAAAGGGGTCAGAGTCCTTTCGCGCAGCGAAAGGACTCTGACCCCTTTTTCCTGACGGCGATTGATCCGGCGAGCGGCTGGGCCCCTCGTGGCGTGGGGCGTTGGAGCTTGTCGCTGCGGGGTGGCCGGGCGGGGAGGGTATGCGGGGCACGCGCAAGTACGTCCATGTAGCTCTTCGCGGCTCCTGCCGCTCAAGGCCCCGCATAGCCTCCCCGCCCGACCCATGACAGGTTCCGGTGGCCGCCAGCCACGCAAGAAATAAAAAAGGGGGTCAGAGTCCTTTCGCGCAGCGAAAGGACTCTGACCCCCTTTTCATGTTTCATCCCCATCCGCCGACCATGGGTATGCCGGTCGTCCCGACCGGCACCCTGCGGGCCCTCGCAAGCAACGTTGGCAGCGGCTCCTGCCGCTGCCTTCGGCGCTACCAGAGCACCCAGGACCTGTCGAAGGTGGGGCGGGGTGGGTTCGCGGGAACGCTCATCCGCATGGATGCGGATGGCGAGCCTCCAGGGATGGATTCACGGCGATTCCCGCGAACCCACCCCGCCCCGCCCAATACACAGCCCTGCGGCTGCGGCTGTTGCCTTGGCTCCAGCAGGCTGCCGGGGCGCAGCCCCGGCAACAACCCCGACTTACAGCGATTCGAAGATGCCCGCCGCACCCATGCCGGTGCCGATGCACATCGTCACCATGCCGTACTTCTGCTGGCGACGGCGCAGGCCGTGCAGCAGGGTCGCGGTGCGGATCGCACCGGTCGCGCCCAGCGGATGGCCCAGCGCGATCGCCCCGCCCAGCGGGTTGACCTTGGACGGATCCAGCCCGCAATCGCGGATCACCGCCAGCGACTGCGCGGCGAAGGCTTCGTTGAGCTCGATCCAGTCCAGCTGGTCCTGGGTCAGGCCGGCCTGCTTGAGCGCCTTCGGAATCGCGGCGATCGGGCCGATGCCCATCACTTCCGGGCGCACACCGGCCACCGAGAAGCTCACGAAACGGGCCAGCGGCTTCAGGCCGTAGTCCTTCACCGCCTGCTCGGAAGCCAGCAGCACCGCGCCGGCGCCATCGCTCATCTGCGAGGAGTTGCCGGCCGTGACCGTGCCGCCGAACTGGCCGTTGCGGAACACCGGGCGCAGCTTGCCCAGGCCTTCGGCGGATGAGTCCAGGCGCGGGCCTTCGTCGGTGTCGACGATCTTGTCGCGGGTGATGATACGACGGCCGTCGGCCAGGTCAGGCTGGCGCGTACGCACGTCGTAGGGGCTGATCTCGTCCTTGAACTCGCCGTTCTGGATCGCGGCGATCGCCTTCTGGTGCGAGGCCAGGGCAAACGCATCCTGCTCCTCGCGCGAAACCTTCCACTCTTCGGCAACCTTCTCGGCGGTGATGCCCATGCCATAGGCGATGGCGACGTGGTCGTTGTCGAACACGCTCGGTGCCATCGCGATCTTGTTGCCCATCATCGGCACCATCGACATCGACTCGGTGCCACCGGCCAGCATCAGGTCGGCGTTGCCGAGGCGGATCTGGTCGGCGGCCATCGCCACGGCCTGCAGGCCGGACGAGCAGAAACGGTTGACCGTCTGCGCAGCGATGGTGTCCGGCAGGCCGGCCAGCAGCACGCCGATGCGCGCCACGTTCATGCCCTGCTCGGCTTCCGGCATGGCGCAGCCGATGATCGCGTCATCGATGCGGTTGACGTCGATGCCGGGGGCCTGCGCCACGACGCTGCGCAGCACGTGGGCCAGCATGTCATCGGGTCGGGTGTTGCGGAACACGCCCTTGGGCGCCTTGCCGACCGGGGTACGGGTGGCGGCGACGATGTAGGCGTCCTGGATTTGCTTGGTCATTGCAGTGATCTCTCGAATAGGGGTTGGAAGAGGTTGCCGGCCAGCGGCCGGCACTACCGATGTCTTCCGTCAGTTCCGCAGCGGCTTGCCGGTCTTCAGCATGTGCGCGATGCGGGCCTGGGTCTTTTCCTGCTGGGCCAGTTCGACGAAGTGCTTGCGCTCCAGGGTCAGCAGCCACTCTTCGTCCACCAGCGTGCCGCGGTCCACTTCGCCGCCGCACAGCACGGTGGCGATACGCACGGCGATTTCGTAGTCGTACGGGCTGATGAAGCGGCCTTCCAGCATGTTGACCAGCATCATCTTGAAGGTGGCGATACCCACGTCACCGGCGACCTGGATGCGGCGCGCCGGCATCGGCGGACGGTAGCCGCCTTCGGCCAGTGCGCGCACTTCGGCCTTGGCGATGTACAGGGCCTCGTAGCTGTTGAACACCACCTTGTCGGTGGCGCGCATCAGGCCCAGCTCCTGTGCGTTGACGGCCGAGTTGGAGACCTTGGCCATGGCCACGGTTTCGAAGGTCTTCTTCAGTTCGGCGAAGACATCCCCGCCCGGGCCAGCGGCCTGCGAGGCACGCACGGCCAGTTCCTTCAGCCCACCACCGGCCGGCAGCAGGCCGACGCCGGCTTCGACCAGGCCGATGTAGCTTTCCAGCGATGCCACGCTCTTGGCGCTGTGCATCTGGAACTCGCAGCCACCGCCCAGCGCCAGCCCGCGCACCGCGGTCACCACCGGCACCAGCGAATACTTGATCGCCTGGCTGGTGCGCTGGAAGTTGTGCACCATCTCTTCGAACTGCTCGACCTTGCCGGCCTGCAACAGGCCCAGTGCACCAGCCAGGTCGGCACCGGCGGAGAAGGGCTCCTTCTGCTGCCAGATCACCAGGCCCTGGAAGTCCTGCTCGGCGCGCTTGATCGCTTCCTGCAGGCCATCGAGCACATGGTCGGAGACGGTGTTCATCTTGGTCTTGAAGCTGACCACCGCGATGCCGTCGCCGTCGTGCCACATGCGCACGCCGTCGTTTTCGAACACGGTTTCGCCCGGGGCGAACGTCTCGCCCAGCAGCGGATCCGGGAAGCGCTGGCGCTGGTACACCGGCAGCGCGGAGCGCGGCAGCTTGGCGTTGCGCGACGGGCTGTAGCTGCCCTCGGCGGCGTGCACGCCGTCGCGGCCATCGAACACCCAGTCCGGCAGCGGCGCGCTGCTCATGCTCTTGCCGGCCACGATGTCATCGGCGATCCACTGTGCGACCTGCTTCCAGCCGGCGGCCTGCCAGGTTTCGAACGGGCCCAGCGACCAGCCGTAGCCCCAGCGGATGGCCAGGTCGACGTCGCGCGCGGTCTCGGCGATGTCGGCCAAGTGGTAGGCGCTGTAGTGGAACAGGTCGCGGAAGGTCGCCCACAGGAACTGCGCCTGCGGGTGCTGGCTTTCACGCAGCTTGGCGAACTTCTCCGCCGGGTTCCTGATCTTCAGGATCTCGACCACTTCCGGAGCGGCGCCGCGGTCGGCGGGACGGTAGTCCTGCTTTTCCAGGTCCAGCACCATGATGTCCTTGCCGACCTTGCGGAAGATGCCGGCGCCGGTCTTCTGGCCCAGCGCGCCCTTGGAAATCAGCGCGTCCAGCCACTTCGGCGACTTGAAGAACTCATGCCACGGATCGTTGGGCAGGGTATCGCCCATGGTCTTGATGACGTGGGCCATGGTGTCCAGGCCGACCACGTCTGAAGTGCGGTAGGTCGCCGACTTCGGGCGGCCGACCAGCGGGCCGGTCAGGCCATCGACTTCGTCGAAGCCCAGGCCGAATTCCTGCGTGTGGTGGATCGTGGACAGGATCGAGAACACGCCGATGCGGTTGCCGATGAAGTTCGGGGTGTCCTTGGCATACACCACGCCCTTGCCCAGGGTGGTGACCAGGAACGCTTCCAGGGCTTCCAGCACCGTCGCATCGGTGGTGGTGGCCGGGATCAGTTCGGCCAGGTGCATGTAGCGCGGCGGGTTGAAGAAATGCACGCCGCAGAAGCGGTGGCGCAGCTGCTCGGGCAGCACGTCGGCCAGCTTGTTGATGCCCAGCCCGGAGGTATTGGAGGCCAGCACCGCATGATCGGCCACGAAAGGGGCGATCTTCTTGTACAGGTCCTGCTTCCAGTCCATGCGCTCGGCGATGGCCTCGATGATCAGGTCGCAGTCGCGCAGTTGTTCCAGGCCGGTCTCGTAGTTGGCCGGGGTGATCGATTCGGCGTAGGACTTGCTGGCCAGCGGGGCCGGGCTCAGCTTGGTCAGGTTGGTGATCGCCTTGATCACCACGCCGTCGGCGGGACCTTCCTTGGCGGGCAGGTCGAACAGCACGGTGTCGACACCGGCATTGGTCAGGTGGGCGGCGATCTGGGCACCCATGACGCCGGCACCCAGCACGGCGGCGCGGCGGACTGGCAGGGAATTGGACATGTCGATAAGCCTTGGTTGGTCAGCAGTTACTGGGTGGAAAGGGAGGGAGCAGGGGTCGAAGGCGTAGGGCTGCCTTCGCTGCGTGCCGCGGCGCGGAAACCGGCCTCGGCGAAGTGGATGAGTTCCTGGGCGGCCTGTGCACGATGGGCTTCTTCGGTGACACCGGCGGGACGCTTGATCAGGCCGAAGTCGGCCATGGCGTAGGTCAGCGAGCCGGCCAGGAAGTCCAGCCGCCAGTACAGCTCTTCCTTGCTCAGGCCCGGTACGCAGGTGGCGATGGCGCGGCCGAAATCGCGCAGCACGTGGCCGTAGTGGTCGGAGAGGAAGCGGCGCAGGTTGTCGTTCTTCTCGGCGTAGGCGCGGGCGATCACCCGCACGAAGGCGCCCCCGCTCTGCCGGTCCTGGGCCATCGCCAGCGCCGGTTCGACGAAGGCGGCCAGCACCGGCCGCAGCTCACCGGGGTGGTTGCCGAGGGCTTTTTCCAGCTGGCCCATGCGCGCGGCGGTCATCTCGTCCATGCGCCGGCGGAACACCTCGTTGACCAGGTTTTCCTTGGAACCGAAGTGGTAGTTGACCGCCGCGATGTTCACGTCCGCCTGGGTGGTCACCTGGCGCAACGAGGTCCCGGCAAAGCCATGCAGCGCGAACAGCTCCTCGGCAGCGCCGAGAATGCGGTCCTTGGTGGAAAAGTGGGCGGGTTTGGCCATGGGGCGGGACAGGTTCAATCAAACGATTGTTTGATACTAGACCCGCCCACGAATCAGTGCATTGTGCGCCGCAGCATGCCGGGGCCGCCGTTCATCCACGTCCCTTACATGAATGGCCGGGGCTACCGTGGAAGGGAGCGAGGCGTTACAATCCGCGCACGTTTATCAGGCTAAGCCCGCGTTTTGACGCGGGTTTTTTTCATGTTACCCTCGGGCCTTGAGTGGCCCGGACTTTCGGAGATACCACCATGGCGCTGGAGCGCACCCTTTCGATCATCAAGCCGGACGCCGTTGCCAAGAACGTCATCGGTGAAATCTACGCCCGCTTCGAGAAGGCTGGCCTGAAGGTCGTTGCCGCCAAGTACAAGCAGCTGTCGCGCCGTGAAGCAGAAGGCTTCTACGCCGTGCACCGCGAGCGTCCGTTCTTCAACGCACTGGTCGAGTTCATGATCTCCGGTCCGGTGATGATCCAGGCCCTGGAAGGCGAGAACGCCGTGCTGGCCCACCGTGACCTGCTCGGTGCCACCAATCCGAAGGAAGCTGCGCCGGGCACCATCCGCGCCGATTTCGCTGAATCCATCGATGCCAACGCCGCCCACGGCTCGGACTCGGTCGAGAACGCCACCAACGAAATCGCCTATTTCTTTGCCGCTACCGAAGTGGTCTCCCGCTAAGAGGTCGACGTGAACGAGGTCGTACAGACACCCGCCATCCAGCCGCTGCCGAAGTCGGCACCCACGGCTGGCAAGCAGAACCTGCTCGACCTCGATCGCGCGGGCCTGGAGCGCTTTTTCGTCGAAAAACTGGGCGAACAGAAGTTCCGGGCCCACCAGGTGATGAAGTGGATCCACCATCACTACGTCACCGACTTCGATGAGATGACCGACCTCGGCAAGAACCTGCGCGCCAAGCTGCAGGAACATGCCGAGGTCCTCGTCCCGAACATCGTGTTCGAAAAACCGTCCGCCGACGGCACCCACAAGTGGCTGCTGGCGATGGGCACCGATGGCAAGAACGCCATCGAGGCGGTGTACATCCCGGACAAGAACCGCGGCACGCTGTGCGTGTCCTCGCAGGTCGGCTGCGCGCTGAACTGCACCTTCTGTTCGACCGCCACGCAGGGCTTCAACCGCAACCTGTCCACCGCCGAGATCATCGGCCAGGTGTGGGTGGCCGCGCGCCACCTGGGCAACATCCCGCACAAGCAGCGTCGCCTCACCAACGTGGTGATGATGGGCATGGGCGAGCCGCTCATGAACTTCGACAACGTCGTGCGCGCCATGAGCGTGATGCGTGATGACCTGGGCTACGGCCTGGCCAACAAGCGCGTGACCCTGTCCACCTCCGGCCTGGTGCCGCAGATCGACCGGCTGTCCACCGAAAGCGATGTGTCGCTGGCCGTTTCGCTGCATGCCCCGACCGATGAGCTGCGCGAGACCCTGGTGCCGCTCAACAAGAAATACCCGATCGCCGATCTGATGGCGTCCTGCGCGCGCTACCTGCGCGCCAACAAGCGCCGCGAATCGGTGACCTTCGAATACACCCTCATGAAGGGCATCAACGACCAGCCCGAGCACGCCCGTGCGCTGGCCCGGCTGATGCGCCAGTTCGACAACGCCGTGCAGGCCAAGGGCTCGGGCAAGATCAACCTGATCCCGTTCAACCCGTTCCCGGGCACCCGCTACGAGCGTTCGGACGAGGTCCAGATCCGCGCCTTCCAGACCATCCTGCTGGACAGCAACGTGCTGACCATGGTGCGTCGCACGCGCGGCGACGACATCGATGCGGCGTGTGGCCAGTTGAAGGGGCAGGTGATGGACCGCACCCGCCGCCAGGCCGAGTTCAACAAGATCCTCAACGAGTCGCTCAAGGATGGGGCCGGACGTGATGCGGCGGCCTGACCGCCCGCTGTCGTTTGCCTTCGTTGCGCTCTGCGTGATGGCGCTGAGCGCCTGCAACAGCGGTTCCAAGGGCGTCAAGCTGCCCAAGGCGCAGCTGGCGGTGGCGCCCACCTACGTGGCCCAGGATGACGGCCGCATCCGCAAGCTGCACCAGTACCAGAGCCAGCTGACGCTGGCCGGGGCGGACTTCGGCAGCGGCAACCTGGCGTCGGCGGAAAAACGTGCGCGTGCCGCGCAGAAACTCATTCCCGAGCGTCCCGACGCGCTGCTGCTGCTGGCCGCCATCGCCGACCGTCGCGGTGAGGGTCCGCGTACCGGTGAACTCCTGCAACGCGCCGTTGCGCAGGCCCCGGAGCGCGGCGACGTGTTGAACAACTACGCGGCCTGGATGTGCCAGCACGGTGATGCCCAGGCATCGCTGGGCATGTTCGAGCGCGCCATCGCAGCGCCGGGTTACGCCAGCCCCGGTGTCGCGTTGTCCAACGCCGGCGCCTGCGCGCTGCGCGCCCGGCAGCCGGTCGCGGCCGAACGCTACCTGCGTGCGGCGCTCGCGCAGGACCCGCGTGATACCCAGGCATTGGATGCCATGGCCCAGCTTTCCTTCGACGATGGCCGTTACATGGAAGCCCGTGCGTTCTCCGAGCGCCGGCTTGCGGCTGCACCGCCAACGCGTTCCGTGTTACAACTGGCGTCGCAAATAGAGACGCGACTGGGTGATCAGCGAGCAGCTGAGCGCTACCAGCAGCGGATTCGACAGGAATTTCCGCAGGATGCGGACCTCAATTCCAAGGGTTGAAGCACTGTGACTGACAACCAGACCGTGAACGCTTTCGAGACGGCAGCCGGCTGTGGCCAACGCCTCCGCCAGGCCCGTGAAGCGGCAGGACTGACGCTTGACGATGTGGCCCAGCGCCTGCACATGCCGGCGCAGGTGGTGCGTTCGCTGGAAGAAGAGCAATGGCAGCGCCTCGGCGCGCCGGTGTTCGTCCGTGGCCAGCTGCGCAGCTATGCGCGGCTGCTGGGGGTGGATGTCGGCGAGGTGCTGGAACAGGCGCAGGTCGGCCCGATCGTGCCGCCGACCCTGGTCAGCCACACCCATACCCCGCGTGCACGCCGCATCGCCGAAAGCATCGGTCGCCGCCTGCTGTACGTGGGCATCACCGCCGCGTTGGCGGTGCCGGTGTGGTTCGCCACCCGCAGCCACCTGGATGCGGACGGGCAGGGCCCGAGCACCGCGTCGCTGGATGTGATTCCGGCGACCGTGGCAGTGGCTCCGCCGCGCAACGACGACGATGCCCCCCGCGTGGCCGCCCCGGCCGCCGCGCCGGCCAGGCCGGCAACCCAGCCCTACATGGCCTCGCTGACGCCGGTACCGCGTCCTGCGGTGGCCAGTGAACCGGCCGCTGGCAAGGGCGCGCTCGGCCTCCAGTTCAGCGGTGACAGCTGGATTGAAATCACCGCCCCGGACGGCTCCACGGTGGAAAAGGCGCTGGTCCAGGCCGGCCAGTCGCGCAGCTTCACGCCGGGCCAGGTGGGCCGGGTGGTGCTGGGCAACGCTGCGCAGGTGCAGGTTCAGCAGAACGGCGCCATCATCGATCTTGGCCCGTATCGGCGAGCCAACGTCGCACGCTTTACGGTATCCTCTGAAGGCTCCGTGGTCCCGGTTTCAAACTGAGGCCCGGGCTGGAATCCACAACCCATTGAACAGTCCTCCCCGGCGAGCTTGCCTCCGGCTCGGGTAGGGCGAGAGTACGCATGGCGATCGACGACCTGCTCGACGAGCACGAACAAAGTGAACGCGTCCGCACCTGGCTGCGGAAGAATGGCCTGAGCATCATCGGCGGCGTGGCGATTGCCGTCGGTGCGATCTGGGGCTGGGGCTATTGGCAGCAGGAGCACGGCAACAAGCTGGCTTCGGCCAACGTCGAATACCAGAAAGTGCTCCAGGGCATCCAGGAAAACAAGCTCGACGACGCCGGCAAGGCGGTCAAGGCGCTCGACGCCGGTCCGTCCAACATCTATTCCGAACTGGCTGCGCTGCAGCTGGCCAAGGCGCAGGTGGAAGCGGGCAAGAACGATGACGCGCTGGCTACCCTGCGCGCGGTGACCGTGGAAGGCGACCTCAAGCATGTCGTCGACCAGCGCATCGCGCGCCTGCTGGTGGCCACCGGCAAGGGCAGCGAAGCGATCACCCTGCTGGGCAGCGCCAGCGACCCGGCTTCGCTGGAAATCCACGGCGATGCCCTCATCGCCGCCGGCAAGCGCGACGAAGCGCGTGGGCAGTATGAGAAAGCGCTGAAGACGCTGGACGTGGCAGCGCCGCAGCGGCGCCTGCTGGAAACCAAGTTGATGGACGCCGGCGGCACCGTCGCGGCGACTGAGGAGTCGGTTTAATGAGTCAGATGGTCATCCTCAAGCGGGTTGCCACGGTTGCCATGCTCGGCATGGCGCTGTCCGGTTGCAGCACGGTCAAGGGCTGGTTCGCCGGCAAGGACGCTGAAGCCAAGAAGTTGCAGGAGCCGGTGGAACTGGTGAAGTTCGACGCCACCGTCAAGGTCGACAAGCTGTGGACGGTCAACCTGGGCAAGGGCGAAGAGCGCATCGGCGTCCGCCAGGGCCCGGCAGTCGCCGACGGCCGCGTGTTTGCCGCTGCCATCACCGGCGGCGTGCATGCCATCGACCTGCAGACCGGCAAGAAGGTCTGGACGTATGAGCCGGCCAAGGAAAAGAAGAAGCCCAAGCTGCGCCTTTCCGGTGGTCCGGGCGTGGGCGATGGCCTGGTGGTCATCGGCACGCTGGACGGCCAGGTGATCGCGCTGGATGCCGCTGACGGCACTGAAAAGTGGCGCGCCAAGGTACCCGGCGAAGTGATTTCCGCCCCGGCCGTCGGCCAGGGCATGGTGTTCGTGCGCAGCAACGATGGCCGCATCACCTCCTTCGACGCGACCAACGGCACCCAGCGCTGGTTCAACCCGCGCGAACTGCCGATGCTGACCGTGCGCGGCAACGCGCCGGTGGTGCAGGGCCCGGGCGTGGTGTTCGTCGGCAACGATGACGGCACCCTGGCCGCGCTGGGCGCTGCCGATGGACGCACGCTGTGGGACCAGGTGGTCGGCAACCCGGAAGGGCGCACCGAACTGGATCGCATGGCCGATGTCGACGGCGCTCCGGTGCTGGAAGGCAGCACGCTGTATGCCAGCAGCTTCAAGAACCAGACCATCGCCATCGAAGGTCCGACCGGGCGCCCGTTGTGGACGCGCGACCACGGTGGAGCAGGCGGCGTCACGCTGTCTTCGTCCTATGTGATCGTCACCGACAACCAGGGCGGTGTGTTCGGCCTGGACAAGCAGAGCGGTGCGGCCAGCTGGTCGCAGACCGGCCTGGCCCGGCGCCAGCTGACCGGCCCGGCGCTGCAGGGCGATTACGTGGTCGTCGGGGATTTCGACGGCTACGTTCACTGGCTGCAACAGTCCGATGGCGCGATGGCCGCCCGGGCAAAGACCGGCGGGACCGTCAAGGCCCAACCGATAGTCGCCGACGGGGTCCTGCTGGTGCAGAACATCGAAGGCAAGCTGACCGCTTTCCGGTTGGCCAATTAATTACGGAGTAAACGCGATGCTGCCCCTGGTCGCCCTGGTCGGACGGCCGAATGTCGGCAAGTCCACAATCTTCAATGCGCTCACGCGCACCCGCGACGCGCTGGTCCATGACCAGCCCGGCGTGACCCGTGACCGCAACTACGGTGTCTGTCGCCTGGACGAGGACAATCACTTCCTGATCGTGGACACCGGCGGCATCGCCGAACAAGAAGAAGGCCTGGCCGGCGCCACCGCGCGCCAGGCCCGTGCCGCCGCCGAAGAAGCCGATCTGATCGTCTTCGTGGTCGATGCGCGCGATGGCACCTCTGCGCTGGACGATGACATCCTGGCCTGGCTGCGCAAGCAGCAGCAGCCGAAGGTGCTGCTGATCAACAAGATCGACGGCACCGACGAGCACACCGTGCGCGCGGAGTTCTCGCGCTACGGCTTCAGCGAAATGCTGACCGTCTCGGCGGCCCATCGCCAGGGTCTGGACGACCTGCTCGAGGAAATCGTCGAGCGGCTGCCTGAAGAGGGCAGCGCCGAAGAGATGGACAACGACCCGAACCGGGTGCGCATCGCCTTCGTCGGCCGCCCCAACGTGGGCAAGTCCACGCTGGTCAACCGCATCCTCGGCGAGGAGCGGATGATCGCCTCGGAAGTGCCGGGCACCACGCGTGATTCGATCTCGGTAGACCTGGAACGCGAGGGTCGCGATTACCGCCTGATCGACACCGCCGGCCTGCGCCGTCGTGGTCGGGTCGACGAAGCCGTGGAAAAGTTCTCGGTCGTCAAGACCATGCAGGCCATCGAACAGTGCCAGGTCGCGGTGCTTATGCTGGACGCGCATGAAGGCGTGACCGACCAGGACGCGACCGTTCTGGGCGCGGTGCTCGATGCCGGCCGCGCGCTGGTCATCGCGATCAACAAGTGGGACGGGCTGACCGATTACCAGCGCGAGCAGGCAGAGACCCAGCTGTCGTTGCGCCTGGGCTTCGTGCCGTGGGCGGAGTCGGTGCGCATCTCGGCGATGCACGGCTCCGGCCTGCGTGAGCTGTTCAGCGCGATCCATCGCGCGCATGACTCGGCCAACCACCAGTTCAGCACCAGCGAAGTGAACCAGGCACTGGAAATGGCCTACACCGCCAATCCGCCGCCGACCATCCGGGGCCATGTGTCCAAGCTGCGTTACGTGCATCCGGGCGGCGCCAATCCGCCGACCTTCATCGTGCACGGCACGCGCCTGAAGGAACTGTCGGAGACCTACAAGCGCTATCTGGAAAACTTCTTCCGCAAGCGCTTCAAGCTGGTCGGCACCCCGGTGCAGTTCATCTTCCGCGAAGGGTC
The DNA here is from genome assembly GCF_031453215.1 of Stenotrophomonas sp. SORGH_AS_0321. Lineage (NCBI taxonomy): Bacteria > Pseudomonadati > Pseudomonadota > Gammaproteobacteria > Lysobacterales > Lysobacteraceae > Stenotrophomonas > Stenotrophomonas sp. SORGH_AS_0321. The sequence goes on along the minus strand of NZ_JAVIZG010000001.1, from coordinate 2,394,993 downwards.
CAACCCGTACGAAGGCAAGAAGAACCCGCTGACCGAACGCCAGGTCAAGGCCAAGCGCCGCCTGATGAAGCACGTCAAGGGCCGCTGAGGCCCGTTCGCGACGAGGGGTAGCGCCGACCCATGGTCGGCGAGCGCAGCGGGCCGTGCGCGGCAGGATTCCGCCGAGCATGGCCCGGCGCTGCGACCTCATCCGGCATCGATGGCCGATAATGTGGCCATGCGCATTCCTGAAATCACTCCAGAACTCGCCCTGCAGCGCCTTTCCGAAGGCGCCGTACTGATAGACGTGCGCGAACCGCACGAGCGCGCCGGCGGCATGGCCGAAGGCGCGCGCGGCATCGCCCTGGCCGATCTGCAGGCGGCCCCGGCAACCCACCTGCCACGCCGGGAACAGGACATCCTGCTGATCTGCCAGACCGGCAAGCGCTCTGCCGATGCCGTGCAGTTCCTGCATGCCGCAGGCTACGCGCAGGTCGCCTCGGTGGCCGGTGGCACCGTCGCCTGGCGCCTGCAGCAGCTGCCGCTGGTGCAGCCAGCCGGCAGCGCCGAAGACCGCGATTTCCATGACCGCTATTCCCGCCACCTGCTGCTGCCGCAGGTCGGCGTGGATGGTCAGCGCCTGCTGCAGCGTTCGCGCGTGCTGGTGCTGGGCGCCGGCGGCCTGGGCTCGCCAGCCGGTTTCTACTTGGCCGCCGCCGGGGTAGGGCAGCTGCGCTTCGTCGACGATGACCGCGTGGAGCGCAGCAACCTGCACCGGCAGATCGTCCACACCGAAGCCAGCGTCGGCCAGTACAAGGTCGATTCGGCGCGCGAGCGCCTGCTGGCGTTGAACCCTTCCATCGCCATCGAGGCCATCGCCGAACGCGCGACGTCGGCCAACATCGACGCCTTGATGGACGGCGTGGACGTGGTGCTGGACGGTTCGGACAATTTCCCGCTGCGCTACCTGCTCAATGATGCGTGCATCAAGCACGCCACGCCGCTGGTATACGCGGCCATCGAGCGTTTCGACGGTCAGGTGAGTGTGTTCGATGCCGGTCGCCAGCGTGGCGTGGCGCCGTGCTACCGCTGCCTGTTCCCGCAGCCCCCGCCGCCGGAATTCGCGCCCAACTGCGCCGAAGCCGGGGTACTGGGCGCGCTGCCCGGTCTGGCCGGCGTGCTGCAGGCTACCGAAGTGCTGAAGCTGCTGCTGGGCATCGGCGAACCGCTGACCGGGCGGCTGCTGCGCTTCGATGCGCTGTCCATGTGCTTCCGCGAAACCCGGCTGTCGCCGGATCCCCACTGCGCCGCCTGCGCGCCCGGTCAGGCCTTCCCCGGCTACATCGACTACGCTGCGTTCTGCTCAAATCCGCAACGATGACCGCGATGATTCGGGTGCTTGTTTCATATCCGGAACGATGAACCGCAACCCACGTGCTATTGATTGCGACCTGCATGCCCTATCGTTGACGCACTTCAACGCATCACAGGAATGGCCGCATGGCGGTGGAAGCAGCTGCAAGCAGTGAACTGGTCAAGGTCGTCGCCCTGTTGGGCGCGGCAGTGGTGATGGTGCCGTTGTTCCGGCGCTTCGGCCTTGGGTCGGTGCTGGGGTACTTCACTGCTGGCCTGGCGATCGGGCCGTTTGGGCTGGGCTGGTTCTCCGATCCCCAGGCGATCCTGCACACCGCCGAACTCGGCGTGGTGATGTTTCTTTTCGTGATCGGACTGGAGATGCGGCCCTCGCACCTGTGGAGCCTGCGCAAGGAGATCTTCGGGCTGGGCACGGCGCAGATCGCCACCTGTGCGATCGTGCTGACCCTGGTCGCCAAGCTGTTCGGGCTGCCGTGGCGGGTGGCCTTCATCGGCGCCACCGGCTTCGTGCTGACCTCTACCGCGGTGGTGATGCAGCTGCTGGCCGAACGCGGCGACATCGCGCTGCCGCCGGGCCAGAAGATCGTCTCCATCCTGCTGTTCGAAGACCTGCTGATCGTGCCGCTGCTGGCGCTGGTCGCCTTCATGGGCCCCTCGGCCGGCAGTGCCGACGGCGAAGGGTCGCGCTGGCTTTCGGTGGCCATCGGCGCCGGCGCGGTGGTCGGCCTGGTTCTGGTCGGGCGCTTCCTGCTCAATCCGCTGTTCCGCATCCTGGCCGCCGCCAAGGCACGCGAGGTGATGACCGCCGCCGCGCTGCTGGTGGTGCTCGGCGCGGCGCTGTTGATGCAGCTGTCCGGCCTGTCGATGGCGATGGGCGCCTTCCTGGCCGGCGTGCTGCTCAGCGAATCCACCTTCCGGCACCAGATCGAAGCGGATATCGAGCCGTTCCGCGGCATCCTGCTGGGACTGTTCTTCCTCAGCGTCGGCATGGCGCTGGACCTGGGCGTGGTGGCGCGCAACTGGCCGCTGATCGTCGGGCTGGTGCTGGCGCTGATGGCGGCCAAGGCACTGTGCATCTATGCCGTGGCCCGGGTGATGGGCAGCAGCCATGCGCAGGCGCTGGACCGCGGCGTGGTGATGGCGCAGGGCGGTGAGTTCGCCTTCGTGCTGTTCGCCGCGGCCGCCAGTGCCGGCGTCATCGATGTCGACATCAATGCGAACTTCACTGCCGTGGTGGTGCTTTCGATGGCGCTGACCCCGCTGGTGGTGCTGGCGCACAAGCATTTTGCCGCGCCTGCGGTGGTCAGCATGGAAGGCGTGGAAACCGCCGAAGGGCTGTCCGGCAGCGTGCTGCTGATCGGCTTCGGCCGCTTCGGCCAGGTCGCCAGCCAGTCGCTGTTGGCGCGCGACGTGGACGTGACCATCATCGACAACGACGTGGAGATGATCCACAGCGCCGAGCGCTTCGGCTTCAAGATCTATTACGGTGACGGCACCCGGCTGGACGTGCTGCATGCCTCCGGTGCGGGCAGCGCCCGGGCGATCGCGGTGTGCGTCAACGATGCGGCCGAGGCCGACCGCATCGTCGAACTGGTCTCCCACGAGTTCCCGCAGGCCAAGCTGCTGGTGCGCTCGTTCGACCGCGAACATTCGCTGCGGCTGATCCATGCCGGCGTCGATTTCCAGATCCGCGAAACCTTCGAATCGGCGGTGATGTTCGGCCAGGCCGCGCTGATGGAACTGGGTGCGGACGAAGACGATGCGCGCGACATCGCCGAGCAGATCCGCGAGCGCGACGCCGAGCGCCTGCAGCTGGAAATGGCCGGCGGCGACCTCAGGGCCGGCGCGCACATGACCTTCGGCAGTTCACTGCCGGGCGTGCCCACGCCGACCCCGTTCACCGTGCCCAAGCGGCAGTCGCGCACGCTGAACGCCGATCAGGTGCCGCCCGAGGCCTGAGCAGGGGAGGGACCGCCCGGTAGCGACGGCCGCTGGCCGTCATTGCGGGATTGACCGCCCGGTAGTGACGGCCGCTGGCCGTCATTCCCTGATTGACGGCCAACGGCCGTCACTACCGGGCCTGAATCAGGGACAATAGCCCTCCCCGCCGCTCCACGCCCGCTTTCGATGACCTTGCCAGCCACCGCCTCCCACCCCGCGCGCATCCTCGACGGCCGCCGCATCTCCGAAGACCTGCTGGACAGCCTGAAGGTGCGCGTAGACGCCCGTGTCGCCGCCGGTGGCAGCCGTCCGGGCCTGGCCGTGGTGCTGGTGGGCGGCGACCCGGCGTCCACCGTCTACGTGCGCAACAAGCGCCGTGCGGCGGAAAAGGTCGGTATCGAGGCACATGATTTCGATCTCCCGGCCGGTACCAGCGAATCCGAGCTGCTGGCCCTGATCGACCGCTTGAACGCCGACCCGAAGATCCACGGCATCCTGATCCAGCTGCCGCTGCCCGGCATTCCCGACGCGCGCCGGCTGATCCAGCGCATCGATCCGCGCAAGGACGTGGACGGTTTCCACCCGGAGAACGTCGGCCACCTGGCCCTGCGCGAGTTCGGCCTGCGCCCCTGCACCCCGCGCGGCATCACCACGCTGCTGGGCCACACCGACCAGCCGGTGCGGGGCCGCAACGCCACCATCGTCGGGGTCAGCAACCATGTCGGCCGGCCGATGGGACTGGAACTGCTGATCGCCGGCTGCACGGTGACCAGCTGCCACAAGTTCACCCCCAAGGACGTGCTGGAACAGGCCGTGCGCAACGCCGACATCCTGGTGGTGGCGGTCGGCCGCCCCGGCATCGTGCCGGGTGAATGGGTCAAACCCGGCGCGGTGGTGATCGACGTGGGCATCAACCGCCTGGAAGATGGCCGGCTGGTCGGCGATGTCGGCTTCGAAGCGGCCGCAGAGCGCGCCAGCTGGATCACCCCGGTGCCCGGCGGTGTCGGCCCGATGACCGTGGCCACCCTGATGCAGAACACCCTGGAAGCGGCCGAAGCGTTCGTCTGAGGGCACCCGGTCGCTGACGGATGGGTAGCGCCGACCCATGGTCGGCGAGCGCAGCGGCGCCGTTCGCCCCACACCCCACCGGCGCGACACTGCGTCGCATCTACCCCCTGCCGCTGGGCGGAGAAACAGGGTAAAATGACGCGCTTCCCCACATCTCGGGTATGCCGATGCTGCGCATCCAGGCTGAAGCTCTCACCTACGACGACGTCTCGCTCGTCCCCGCCCACTCGATCATCCTGCCCAAGGATGTCAGCCTGGAAACCCGGCTGACCCGCGACCTGCGGCTGAAGCTCCCGATCCTGTCCGCTGCGATGGATACCGTCACCGAAGCACGCCTGGCCATCGCCATGGCCCAGCTCGGCGGCATGGGCATCATCCACAAGAACCTGAGCGTGGAACAGCAGGCCGCCGAAGTGGCCAAGGTCAAGAAGTTCGAGGCCGGCGTCATCCGCGACCCGATCACCGTCGGGCCGGAAACCACCATCCGCGACGTGCTGGCGCTGACCCAGGCCCGCAACATCTCCGGCGTGCCGGTGGTCGATGGCGGCCAGCTGGTCGGCATCGTGACCCACCGCGACATGCGCTTTGAAACCGAGCTGGACGATCCGGTCCGCCACATCATGACCAAGAAGGATCGCCTGATCACGGTCAAGGAAGGCGCCGCGTCCGAAGAAGTGCAGCAGCTGCTGCATCGCAACCGCATCGAAAAGATTCTGGTGGTCAACGATGATTTCGCCCTGCGTGGCCTGATCACCGTCAAGGACATCCAGAAGAACACCGACTACCCGAACGCCGCCAAGGATTCGGCCACGCGCCTGCTGGTCGGTGCCGCGGTCGGCGTGGGCGGCGATACCGATCGCCGCGTCGAAGCGCTGGTCGCCGCCGGCGTGGACGTGCTGGTGGTGGATACCGCGCACGGCCATTCGCAGGGCGTGCTGGACCGCGTCAGCTGGGTCAAGAAGCACTTCCCGCAGGTGCAGGTGGTCGGTGGCAACATCTGCACCGGCGAAGCCGCACTGGCGCTGCTGGATTGCGGCGCGGACGCGGTCAAGGTCGGCATCGGTCCGGGCTCGATCTGCACCACCCGCGTGGTCGCCGGTGTCGGCGTGCCGCAGATCACCGCCATCGACCTGGTCGCCGAGGCGCTGCAGGATCGCATCCCGCTGATCGCCGACGGTGGCATCCGCTACTCCGGTGACATCGGCAAGGCGCTGGCCGCCGGTGCATCCACCATCATGATCGGTGGCCTGCTGGCCGGTACCGAGGAATCGCCCGGCGAGACCGAGCTGTTCCAGGGCCGTTCGTACAAGAGCTACCGCGGCATGGGCTCGCTGGCGGCGATGGAAAAGGGGTCCAAGGACCGCTACTTCCAGGATGCTTCCAGTGCCGACAAGCTGGTGCCGGAAGGCATCGAAGGCCGCGTGCCGTATCGCGGCCCGGTCGGCGGCATCATCCACCAGCTGATGGGCGGCCTGCGTGCCACCATGGGCTACGTGGGCTGCGGCACGGTCGAAGACATGCGCAGCAAGCCGAAGTTCGTCAAGATCAGCGGCGCCGGCCAACGTGAGAGCCACGTCCACGACGTGCAGATCACCAAGGAACCGCCGAACTACCGCGCCTGAGGCCGGACGCAGGAAGAGGAACGAGGAAGCTGATTCCCGTTCCTCTTTCTACATACGCCGCTGGTTGCGCTTTCGTACTCCGTTATTCCTCCTGCATCGCCCGGGCATCATGACCAACATCCATACCGACAAGATCCTCATCCTCGATTTCGGCGCGCAGTACACCCAGCTGATCGCCCGTCGCATCCGCGAACTGGGTGTCTACTGCGAAATCTGGGCGTGGGACCACAACCCGGCCGACATCGCCGGCTTCGGTGCCAAGGGCATCATCCTGTCCGGTGGCCCGGAGTCGACCACCCTGCCGGGCGCGCCCGCCGCGCCGCAGGAAGTGTTCGACAGCGGCCTGCCGGTGTTCGGCATCTGCTACGGCATGCAGACCCTGGCCGCGCAGCTGGGTGGTGAAACCGAAGCGGCCGACCAGCGCGAGTTCGGCCACGCCGAAGTCAACATCGTCGCCCCGGATGCGCTGTTCGCCGGGCTCAGCGACCATCCGGGCGAGGCCAAGCTCAATGTGTGGATGAGCCACGGCGACCACGTTTCCAAGGCACCGCCGGGCTTCACCATCACCGCCACGACCGACCGCATCCCGGTGGCCGCCATGGCCAACGAAGAAAAGCGCTGGTACGGCGTGCAGTTCCACCCGGAAGTGACCCACACCCTGCAGGGCCAGGCGCTGCTGCGCCGCTTCGTGGTGGACGTGTGCGGCTGCGAAACCCTGTGGACCGCAGCGAACATCATCGAAGACCAGATCGCCCGCGTGCGCGAACAGGTCGGCGATGACGAAGTGATCCTGGGCCTGTCCGGCGGCGTCGATTCGTCGGTCGTGGCCGCACTGCTGCACAAGGCGATCGGTGACAAGCTGACCTGCGTGTTCGTCGATACCGGCCTGCTGCGCTGGCAGGAAGGCGACCAGGTGATGGCGATGTTCGCCGAGCACATGGGCGTCAAGGTGATCCGCGTCAACGCGGCCGACCGCTACTTCGCCAAGCTGGAAGGCGTGAGCGATCCGGAAGCCAAGCGCAAGATCATCGGCAACCTGTTCGTGGACATCTTCGACGAAGAATCCAACAAGCTGAAGAACGCCAAGTGGCTGGCGCAGGGCACCATCTACCCGGACGTGATCGAATCGGCCGGCAGCAAGACCGGCAAGGCGCATGTGATCAAGAGCCACCACAACGTGGGCGGCCTGCCGGAACACATGAAGCTGGGCCTGGTGGAGCCGCTGCGCGAGCTGTTCAAGGACGAAGTGCGTCGCCTCGGCGTCGAACTCGGCCTGCCGCGCAGCATGGTCTACCGCCATCCGTTCCCGGGCCCGGGCCTGGGCGTGCGTATCCTGGGCGAAGTGAAGCGCGAATACGCCGAACTGCTGGCCAAGGCCGATGCGATCTTCATCGAAGAGCTGCGCAAGGCGGACCTGTACGACAAGACAAGCCAGGCGTTCGCGGTGTTCCTGCCGGTGAAGTCGGTGGGCGTGGTGGGCGACGCGCGTGCGTATGAGTGGGTGATCGCGCTGCGGGCCGTTGAGACCATCGATTTCATGACGGCGCATTGGGCGCATCTGCCGTATGAGTTCCTGGGTACTGTGAGCAACCGGATCATCAATGAGTTGCGGGGGGTGTCGCGGGTGGTTTATGACATCTCGGGGAAGCCGCCGGCTACTATTGAGTGGGAATGAGTTGAAAGAACGAGGGCGCCGATAGGCGCCCTTTTTGTTTGTGGTGTCCGCTAGCGCTTGGTCCAGTTCTACGCCGGCTTGTTAGCCGGGCCCTCCTGCCCTAAGATCGAGGTAAGTCAACGGGAAAGCCCACCATACGGCGCTTTGTGGATGAGTCGTATTGCCGGGCCCGCAGGTCCGTCTATTGGGTGGTTGGGCATCAACGGAGAGGTTCGTGTTCATTCCTTCAGGCAGAAATCCACGCGTCGCTTCCTCGATTAACCCATTTGTTGCAAGCTCGATAAATCCGCGGGTCGCGAGCAGTCTCAATCCGCGAATTGCCTCAAGCAAGAATCCGTTTATTGCTTCAAGCCTGAACCCGCGCGTCGCCAGCAGCATCAACCCAAAGGTCGCAAGCAACCTCAACTATCGCGTGGCGAGCGGCATAAATCCGGCTGTAAGCTCCAGCCTAAATCCTCGGGTAGCTTCATCAATCAACCCCAACATCAGCTCAAACATTCCGGGCCTATTTACGTTCAACCTCGACCTTGACCCGACTGGCTTCACTGTTCAGGCAAATGATCGAGTGAGCCTACTGTTTACCCCTGGGTGTGATTTCACTGGCGTTCTTATCACGGCTAGAAATGACTTCCGCAATGAGTTCGATCTCTCCAACGAGTGGATAGGCTACTGGGTCCATGCGCGCGATGACATTTGGTTGCGTTATGACCTCTCCAACGAGTGGGTAGGCTTCACGAGCTGATGCCCAACAATTAATTCAAGCCGAGCCGACCTCACGGGTCGGCTTAAAATTCAGAGTTTAAGAAGGGATTCTTAAAGACATGAGCGATCATTCCCAAATTCTTGTTATCTCTTCCGAGCATACGCTTCTCGGCACGCACCGCGGCACTGTCCGGGTAACTTCGGGCGGCACCCTGTGTCTGGAGGGGACATTAAAGGGAACACTCGATATTCAGATCGGAGCCACAGTACGCATCAACGGGCAGCAGCAGGGAACCGTTGCGATTGCTGCGCGTGCTTCGGTCACTGTCTTTGGTGCCATTCAAGGCACCACCAGTCTAGAGCGTGGCGCGTCTTTGACCATCGAGCCTTCCGGCAAGCTCGCGGGAACGCTTGTTAACTATGGGCTGGTCGTAGTCCGTGGTGTTTTCGGTGGCGCACAATCCGGCAATGGCACTATTCGCCTAGAGGGCGATGGCTACATTAAGAAGCCCACCTCGATCAAAGATGGCGCTCACTACTACGAGTGGTAGGCAGCGGTGCAACCTAACAATTCATTCAAGCCGACGTCGCTTCGCTGGCGTTAGCTCTTCTATCGAGAGTTCATTGTGTCCGAGCAGAAGATTGAAGAACCGCGCACCCCAGTGACTCTGGCTGAGTTTCTAGAGTCTTCGCCACCGGCAACGCTGGCCGTTATTAGTGATCTGACCTCGATGGAGTGGCGTGGCGGTGCGCACTGGTACTTCATTGCGGCGCCGGAGTTGCATCTGCACTGCGGAAATGAACGGTGCAGCGGAATGCGCGTGTTCCGGGCGGTTCAGCCGCCGCGCTCCAAGGATGTGCCAACGAGCGACTATCAATTTCTCTTCGTTGACTACTGTTGCTCCAATTGTGCTGCGACGACGAAGACATTCTCATTGGCCGTCAAACGACATGGCGACGGCCCGGCCGGACATGCATATAAGTTCGGTGAGCTTCCAAATTTCGGGCCTCCCACGCCCGCCCGCCTTCTCAAGCTGATCGGACCTGACCGCGAGCTTTTCTTGCGGGGTCGTCGCTGTGAGAATCAGGGGCTCGGTATTGGAGCGTTTGTCTACTATCGGCGCGTGATTGAAGGACAAAAGAACAGGATCATTGATGAGATCTTGAAGGTTTCACAAAAGATTGGTGCGCCTCCTGAGGTGCTGGCGGCTCTTGAAGCCGCGAAAGCCGAAACGCAGTTCAGTAAAGCCATCGACACCATCAAGCCTGCGGTTCCACAAGCACTCCTCGTAAACGGTCATAATCCGCTCACGCTTTTGCATTCCGCGCTCAGTGAAGGCCTGCACCAACAATCGGATGAGGTCTGCTTGGAACTTGCCACAAGCGTCCGCGTTGTCCTGGCGGAGCTTTCAGAGCGCTTGGCGCAGGCACTGAAGGATGAGGCGGAACTCAACAAAGCCATCTCGCGACTGATGCAGGCGAAGGGCTGACAATTCGTTCAATCCGAAGCCGCTTCGCGGCTCGGCTTAACTCAGGCGCCGAACGTCCGCCACTGGCCGGAAGCGGACATGGCTGCAGGCAGGCTGGTGAGGCTGCGGCTAAAGCCCGCTCTCGATCCGAAGCGGGCATAGATGCGAAGCGCTGCCACTTCAGGTGATAATCGAACTTTTGCCCACCTGTTGAACCTTGACGTCATGCGTCGCACGACCGGTGCGAACCCCAATCAAGGTGCCTAGCCATGACCTGAGCCAGGGAAGGTCGAGTGCCTCGCCCTCGACGTTAATCGCAGGGGTGTCGAAAAAGCCCTGAATGTCGGACTTCGCGTAAGAATGTAGGTCGAATCCGCCAGAAACTATCCCCACGATGCCCCACTGATTCCCGACTGTTGCGAGAATGGGGCCGCCGCTCATCCCGCTCAAGATGTCAACATCTGTTGTCTGGTCTAACGACAAGGGCTCAAACATCCGAACCTTTTTGCCGACGGGCTTCTCAATTGCCGAGCGCAAGGTGATATTGCTAATCGCCAAGGTATCGTCGGGCTTCTCTCGACCATAGATTCTTCGATTAGCTTCCGGATATCCAGAAGCCAGTGCGCCCACTTGTGCTGGCCATTCAACCGGCAAGTCCTGGCTCTCGCCGATGTCAATTGCCTCACGGCCAATGGAATTAAACACCTCCGGGGGGATCCAGCCGGCAGCAAGATCAACGTCAGGATCGTTCGCCCGGTGCAACTGAACATTGACGTCGACGTGAGTGTCGCCTGCAGGGAAAAAGAAGCGCTTCCAAACCTCTGAAGGGTATGGCTCTTGGTCCCCAGCAAGAGCAAGATACTTGCGCCTGTCATCATCAATAGCGACTTCAAGTGCATCAATAACATGTGCACAAGTGATTCCAAATATCTCACCTTGGTGTCGAACAAAGGTCAGCGTGCCACTGCGGAGCTTGGGTAGCTCCTGGTCGGGTTGGACCAAGATATGCTCGGGAGGCTCGAGAAACGCTCCCAAGCTATGGTTTCCAATAAGGATGGGGCAGCAGAAGCGGTAAGCGTTGGAACTTTCATCCGCGTCGAACAAGTCGTCATGGTATTCGTACATGGTCGAATTATCCGTGTAAGCATGGGCGCCTTGTCAAGGTCGTCCGGGCAGGCTTCGTGCGCTCTCTCTTACGGCCTTTTGTTGCTAATCATCCGTTTGTGCTACGAGGCGACCTTGGAATGGAGGTCTCATATGGCGATACCCGATTGGGTGTGCCCGAAGAGCTTCTATGTCGACGCGGAAGGTATCACGTATGAACGAGGGTCATTGAAGATGTATTTGGACAGCACTCATCCCGAAGGTGATGCCATCTTGGGCGGCATCCGCGATACATTTCGGGGTGCTGTTTCTGATGGCGGGCCTCGTTTGCCGGGAGAATGCGATATCGCGATTATCAGGTCCGCGGATCTTCGAATGATCTACGAGGGAGGTTTTCATCACTTCCTGGAAGACCTGGCTTTCGAGTCTCGCCTGGTGCGCGCCAGGTTCGAGTGACCGGTTGTGGCCGGAGGACGTCATACGACCCCAAGCGGACATCTGGCTTTCTACCGGAGCGAGATCACAATAGTCACTGAGCCATCGCTAGGTCCGGCTATACGCTGGCTTGTTAGACGGAGTCAGTCGCCCTAGGATCGAGTTGTATCAGGGGGAAAGCCCACCATGCGCTGTCTTGTGGCTAAAAACATCTCTACGCTCGGAGAGCATATGACTGGGCCATGTAGCTGGCGCGATTGGCTTTCCGTGCTTCGGCTGCCGATCACTTGACCCCTACCGACTCGGTGAGCTTGGGGTACATGGGCTACATACTGGAGACATGCTAGGCCCGGACTGGGAGAAGATCGTCGTCGTCGTCGTCGTTCCGACTGAGTACCAGTTTTATGAGCTTCGGATCTACAAGCCGTCGGATACCAAGCCGCATATTGAAAGTTCCTATGTTCGCATGCTCGTCCCACAGGACAGACCAACTGTCGTACAATACATGTAGCGCCCTCTCGTTGAGCACGATTGACATTTTATTTAAGCCTAACCCTCCACGCGGAGCGGCTTAATTCAGGCGTTATAATCCATGCGAGGCATTCGTGACTGAGAAACAGCAAGACAACAGACAGGTGGCGCTTCTCGATCGCTCGACAGGGCAGCTGCTCAATGATTTTGGCGCAGGGAAAGCCTCCCCGGGGTCTGGGAGTGCTGCAGCGCTGATGGGGCTTCTTGCTGCCAAGCTGCTTATAACAGTGTGCGACAAAAGCGCGACCAAGCCTGAGTGCAAAAAGAATGAGAACGTACTCATGTATATCAAGGAGCAAGTTCTAGCAATTGAGCCAAGACTAATAGAGCTCTTTGAGAAGGATGCAAGTGAGTTTGACGAAGTTGTAGCACTCCGCATCGCTCGAGACATCGCAGAATCAGCTCAGGAAAAGTCAAAGCTTTCCCGTCAATCACAGGATCTGCTGGAAACAGCTACTGATAATGCTTTTCATATCATCGAGCTCTGTATGAAACTCATCGACCATGGCGTGGTCGTATTTGAGTCAGGGTGGCATGCCGTTCGCGGCGACTCTGGCGCCGCTCTGAGCGCAGCCATAGCCGGAGTGATGTCAGCTATCTTCATAGCAAACCTGAACATCAAAACACTTAAAGGTCGCAAATATGCTGAGGATAACCTTCGCCGTTGCGATGAGCTATACAAAGAGCTTTCCGCCAAACAAACTAAGGCCTTCTCCTGCGTCACATCTCTCAATGCAGAGGCGATCGCATCCATCCAGATCGAGCTTGATGGAACCTGAAAATTCTCTGCAAGCCGAGCACTTCTTCGCAGCGTTGGCTTATTCTAGCGTTGAACGTCCGCTACTGGCCGCAGGGCTTCATGCGACCCAAAGCGGACTATTCAAAATAGGGAGCTACTGATCCATTGCGGTCTTCCGAGGCTCATAATAAACCAGGGGTGATTAAGCCATTTCGCCTGACATGACAACGATATACTGCCTATGGTCAGGCCTGTCAGGCAATCTCGTATTTGAACTCAGCTTGAGCTATTTCCTAGTTTGAAGTTCATGTGTATGGCATGTATTGCCAGTTTCGGGGCAAGCCGCTCCAGCTCGTTGTGGATATCATTGATGTACGTATCACCTTCAGGAGAGAGCCACGCGCTTCGAATTCCACTTGGATTGATTGTTTCGCCATGTAGTGCCATGTAGTTCGCTTCACACTCCATTGCCCATTCATCTATTGCTATCTGGGCAGAATCCTTGTGCAGACTTAGGGCCTCCACCAAAGCCAAGGAATACACGAACATCAGGTAAAGCATTCTGATCGGAGGGTGAGGATGAGAACTCTCGTCTTGTAAATCCCGTTCCCAGTGAAGATGCTCGAACATTCGTAACGGCAAATACATGCCCATGAACGAATACTTCGCTGCGGACGAGTCATCGGCATAAAGTATCTGAAGGGCCAGAAGACTAGCGGGGTCGGCGCTCTTGAAATACCCGATTGAGAGGGCGTGCTGTACAGAAAATAGATAATTGAAGCCTTCTTCAATAGCCCCGCCATCCGCATCAAACTCTAACGCTTGCTTCGTCAGCGCTGCTAATCCCCCTGGTACATCGTCGCCTTCCGACCAGTCGAATGCACCAAGACTTTGAATTAGACCAAGGTGGCCACGGACTAAATGGCTGACCTCATGCATAAAGACACTCTCGACAAAGCGGACAGTCAGAAAGGCGGCGAACGCTTTGCGAATCGGGCAAGCAGGCTGGGCCGGGTGAAATTGAGAATTTGCCATGCTGCTTGGCATGTGGGAGATCGGATCGGCCTGAGTCTCTTTTTCAGGTGAGCCCACTTCTGTCAGCATATCGCTGCGCGACAGCATCATGGTCGTCAAGCAAGCTGCGTTGAACACGAATCCGTAGCTGATGCCAATAAAGGCCACCTTGGCAGGCTGAGCCTGTGAAGAAAGCGAAGAAAATGCTCGGGCGTTAAGCTCATTGTAAATGCCGCAGCGCAGTTTCATGCCAATAGCTTTGAAGTACAGATTCTCGATTCGCTTTCGATACTGCTCAAGCCCGCTTGCGACCTGAGATATCAGATGTCTAGTCCATGCATCAGGGTGCGATGGCAACTCTAGGCCGCCTCTCGTATTCAGCATCACTTGCAAGTCATGAGGAAGAGGCATGCTCGTATTTTACTCTTGCGGGGGAATGCCCGCTCAAGAATGTTATCAAAAGTACTCGTGTGAAAGGTGATCCCGACATGTCCAGTGCCGTGACGCAGTGTTTTTTGTCTATGGTAGGCCCACATTCAAAGTTATTGAAACTCACTCGGCAGTACGGTCGCCTCTGGCCGGAAGCGGACGTTGTTCTATTCGACGCTAGACGAAGTTTGCCGTGAGTATGCTCCGGGAGGCAGGTTACTCCGGTCTCACCTCGTGGCACGCCCACTCAGCCAACCCCCGGCAAGCCAGAAATAGCCCATCAACGGTCCCCTCATCCAAATGCCGCTCCGGCTCCGCTGCCACCCGGCAGCGGTCCGCCGCATGCAGCACCTCCAGCACCGTCAGTAGCCCCACCAACGCGCGCTCGGTCCGCGCCAGGCTCACGCGGCGGCCGGGTGACACGTCGTTCTCCGGCCAGGGCAGCCCATCAGCCCCCTCGCATCCGCGCATGCGCTTGAGAATGCCCAAGAAGGTGCTCAGGTACGGCAGTTGAGTGTCGTCTTTGGTAGGCTCAACAGCGGCGTACGAGGAGAAGGTGTCGGATTCGCCCATGGCGTCGGTTTCCTTGGTTGTGCTTAACAGCGCCACCGCGTAGGCCGGGTGGCGGACGATGCGTGGCTGCAAACCGGTTGATGCAGCGCTATTGGCCGGTGAGTCCGAGGACTCCCACGCACCGCCCGCCATAAAGGCCGACGGATTGCCCGCCGGCACCGGTTAAGGACGGTGCCGACGGGCAAGCGTAAACGGCAGACGTCGCCTTCTTCGGGTTTGCAGACGCGCGCCCCCGTTGTCGGTGGCGCGCCATGGTGCTTACGCCGTCGCTCCGAATACCAATAGAATTCGCGAAGAAATCGCGGGATTCGAGAGCGAAGAACTATTGTTGCACGCGCTATTCGTGCAGCGCACGACGCCTCAAGGCGCATTCACGCAGGTGGTCTGCTGATTGCGAATTGACGTGGCGCAATCTCCCATGCCGCAAGCGAATAGTGCGACGGCCTTCTTTGCAACAATTTTTACTCCGCAGCGAATGGCAACGCTGCTCGATCAGTCGCACAGCCCGAATCGCAAACGCGACACCGCTAGGAAGGGCCAGAAACCTCAACCAACGCCGTCCTCGACGACTGCCGCATTCCCCACCAGCAACTCAATCATCGCTCGCGCCGCCGCCGACTGCCGCCGATGCGGCGCATAGATCACCGAGAACGGCCGCGACCGCCCCCGCAACTGCGACAGCACCTCCACCAAGTCCCCCCGCTTCAACCGCTCCCGCACGATGAACTCGTAACTCTCGCAGATCCCAATCCCCTGTTCGGCCAGCGACACCACCCCCAGTACATCGTCAGAAGTCTCGATCGACGAACGCGGCAGCCAGTCTACATCCCGCCCATCATCGCGAAACACCCACGGCGCCAACCGCCCAGTACGCGGCATCACAAACGGCAGGCACATGTGCTGCTCCAGATCCTCCAGCGTCTGCGGCGTACCCCGGCGCTGCAGGTACTCCGGCGAAGCCACCAGCACGAAAGGCGCATCTTCCAGCTTTCGTCCCACCAGTCCGCGATCCGGTAGCTGCCCCAGGCGAATAGCCAGATCTAAGCCCTCAGCCACCAGGTCCACATTGCGGTTGGTGATGCTCAGTTCCACCTGCACCTGTGAATGCTGCTGCGCAAAGCGCGCCAGCACGGGCGGCAGCCGATAGTGGCCATAGGTGGTGGGCACGCCCAGGCGCAGGCGGCCGGCGAGCGCACCGTCCTGGGCCATTACGTCGCGCTCGGCGTCGTCCAGCAGGCCGAAGGCGGTACGCACCTGTTCCCGGTAGAGCCGCCCGGCGTCGGTCAGGCCCACGCGGCGGGTGGTCCGCTGCAGCAGTTGCCGGCCCAGCCGGGCTTCCAAGCGGGTGACCGCGCGGCTCAGCACCGAGGGCGTGGTGGACAGCGCCACCGCGCCGACCGTGAACTAGCCGTGCTCGACCACCGCCAGGAACACCTCCACATCGCCCAGATAGTCGAACTTGCGGCTCATTTGGCTCTTCGCGGAACAGATGTTTTGCGATGGGGCCAATTTATCGCCGGTGGGGCGATGAATAAAGTGGCGGCCATTTCCCGATAGGAGCTCCCCATGAACCTGATGACTGGGCTGGCCGCAGGGCTGGCCCTGACCCTGGCCGCCAGCGGCGCGCATGCTGCCAACGTGCTGGTGGTGCTATTCGACGAAAACCACCTGGACCTGAAGGACGGCAAGGTGTTGTCCACCGGCTTCTATCTCAACGAGTTGATGCAGCCGGTCAAGCTGCCGCTGGACGCGGGTCACGAGGTGACCTTCGCCACACCGCAGGGGCGGGCGCCGACATTGGATGCGTCCTCGGTGACGCCGGTGTACTTCGGCAACGATGCCGCGCAGCTGACGCTGCACAAGGACCTGCTGGAGAAGCTGGCGCTGACCTCGCCGACGGCGTCGTCGGTGGTCAGTCTGGCGCGCATCGAGCACCAGGGATACGCGCGTTTCGATGCGGTCTACATTCCCGGTGGCCACGCGCCGATGCAGGACCTGCTGAAGAGCCCTGCGTTGGGCCGGCTGCTGGCCGACTTCCACCAGCGCAACAAGACCATCGCGCTGGTCTTTCATGGGCCGATCGCGCTGCTGTCCACGCTGCCGGATGCGGGTGGTTTCGTGGCGACGCTGGAAGCTGGTGCGATGCCGGCCACGCCGAAGTGGATCTACAGCGCCTACCAGATGACGGTGATCAGCAACCAGGAAGAAGAGCAGGCCAAGCCGCTGCTGGGCGGCAGTGAGATGAAGTTCTACCCGCAGACCGCGCTGCAGCGAGCGGGCGCGCGGTTCAGCAGCAACGCCACGCCGTGGACGGGGCATGTGGTGGTGGATCGTGAGCTGATTACCGGGCAGAATCCCGCTTCGGCGCTGGAGGTGGGGCGGCGTTTGGTGGAGCGGTTGAAGTAAGCCGGTTCCTGCAGCGCATGTCTTTCTGGCGCTCGATCTTGCCCGGTACATGCAGTCTGCTCATCGTTCGCAGCAACCCAACAGGCTGCCGCGAACGATCACTCGCTTAGTTCATGTGGCGCATCGCCGATGTCGTCTGTTCTTGCTGCTGTGTCTGGTCCTGAGTCAACTTAAGATGGGTTGGACTGTCGAACTTCTTCCGCGTGTTGCAGGTTCTGCGCTGCTGGCTGCTGGCTGCTGAGCAGCAACCTTTCCATCCACATGCGAGTGGAACTGCGGTCCCTCTGCCTGCTTGATCGCCTGATCCAGCTCGTATGAGAGCCGGTAAGCACTGAGCTCCGTCGATCGCGCCATCATAGCGTGGCCTGTTTCGTGACCGAGAATCGACGTGAGCTGGTCGATTCGTTCGTTCCGTCGTGGACGATCCAGGATGTTGGCATTGACGCTGATACTGCGCAGCTCGGCGTCGTAGTGACCACCCTCGTTGGAAGGCGGATCGAATGTAATTTTCCTCAGTGAATCTGCTTGATGGCTTTGACCATCAGATCAGAAAGGAATGGGGATGATTCAATCGCCTCGCGCAGATCGCGGGTCGACGCAGGTGTCAATGAAGCCTGCTGACGCGTCTCTTCAATCATCCGCTCAATGCGGGGATCAATCATCGCTTGGCTCCAGCTCGAGCATGACAGTCCTTGCGCAGGTTGGTGCGTCACGGCGATCTACGGAAACAGCCACATAGAGTGTCAGTGATGATTCGGCGGGTTTGTAGAACGTGATCCGGTCATCATCCCCGAACGTGGGCACATACATCTTGAACCCGTCAGTTAGCAGCGGAACTTTCAGTGCATCAAAGCTCAGGCAAGCGTCCGGTGGCTCCAGCGACAATTGCACGGAGTTGCCTGCGGAAGAGGTTGATCGCTTCCAGACCGCCCACGTATAGGTTCCGTTGCCGGCTGTCCCGGTGATGCCGCGCCGACGTCCATCGACGTCATTGGGCAGTGCGACGCCGAGCGCCTTCTGCACACGGTCCGGCTCTGCGTCCGCGTAGCTGCGCAGGGTGCGCGCCAATGTGTGGATCTGATCAACCAAGGCGGAAGCGCTGAACGACGGTCCAGCCTTCATCGCAGGATATTGGGTCCACTTCAGTCGCTGCTGTGCCTCGCCGGGAATCGCGGCGTCGCCAATTGCAGCAGCCTTGTCCTGTTCACGTTGGATATCAGTCGATGTTACGTCCTGCACGGCCTTCTCCTGATTGGCTTTTGAGGGCTGAGCACACGCCGAAAGCCCCAGCACTAATAGCCCGGTCAACAGCGACAGGGGCATACGTCGTCCTTTTCGATACCGGTCCATCACCTTCTCGCGCGGAGTGGAGTGCAGGGAGTCTAGACCAGCGGATGGTGCGATTGTGGTGACGACGCTCACTGGTGACGAGCTGCTTGCCGCACCCATACGTGTCTTTGGGACGCGCTTCCTGGGGGCGGCTTATTGGGGTGCAGTGGCGTTGAGGAAGAGCATCCACGCTTGGGGTGGGGCTACAGCTACACTGACCACCCATGCCCGATGGAAGCTCGCCCATGTTCAGTGGAAAAGTCGCCGTGGTCACCGGCTCCACCAGCGGAATCGGTCTCGGTATTGCCACCGCGCTGGCGCGGCAGGGCGCCGACATCGTGCTGAATGGATTCGGCGATGCGCAGGAGATCGAAAGGATCCGCGCCGGGCTGGAGGCCGACTTCGGTGTGCGGGTTGCGCATGATGGCGCCGACCTGTCGCGTGGCGAGGCGGTGCGGGAAATGATCGCCCACGCGGTTGCGACAATGGGGCGCATCGACATCCTGGTGAACAATGCAGGCATCCAGCACACCGCATCGATCGAGGAGTTCCCAGTCGAGAAGTGGGATGCGATTCTCGCTTTGAATCTATCGGCAGTGTTCCATGCCACGGCGGCGGCCCTGCCCCGCATGAAGCAGCAGGGGGCCGGTCGCATCATCAATATCGCGTCGGTGCATGGACTGGTTGCTTCGGTGAACAAGGCGGCTTACGTGACGGCCAAGCATGGCGTGGTTGGATTCACCAAGGCGACGGCACTGGAAACCGCTGGCACGGGCATCACCGCCAACGCCATCTGCCCCGGATGGGTGCGAACGGCGCTGGTCGAACAGCAGATCACCGCGCTGGCGGAGCGGGACGGAACGGACCAAGAGTCGGCCGCTCGCGCGTTGTTGGCCGAGAAGCAGCCATCGCTGCAGTTCGTGACGTCCGAGCAGCTCGGGGACATGGTGGTCTTCCTGGCTTCGGACGCTGCGGCTCAGATGACGGGGACGGCGCTTCCGATGGATGGTGGTTGGACAGCGCGGTAGGTCGTTGTGAGGTTGCCGGCCGGCGGCCGGCACTACCGAAGCCGACGGGGTTGCCGGCCAGCGCCCGGCACTACCGGGGGCGGTCGGGTAGTGCCTCTACCCGCAGTTGCACACCTAGCGCACGCGTCACCTGCAGCACCGAGTCGAAGTGGAGCGGACGCGTGCCGCTCAATTGCCTTCGCATGAACTCGGTGCCCACGCCGCACGCCCTGGCGACATCGTCGATTCCATCCAGCTCCGCGACCAGCAGCAAGGCGCGGGCGAAGCTGGCTTCGTCGCAGCCGTCCATCCGCAGGCGCACATCAAGGAACTCCGCACGCTGGGCGGCGCGGGCTTCGGGGCTGTTGACGGCGGGGCCGGTGAAGTCGTCTCCGCTCATTGCGTGCCCCACATTTCCGCCATCGACGACTTCACCATCTCGCGTCCGCAGACGATCAGCCCTTCGACCATCTGCCCGGTGATTGCCGCTTCCGGATGCACTTCCGGCTTGGCCACGTGGACGGCGTGCAGGATTTCCAGGACCGAGCCCAATGCCTGCAGCGTGCGGATGGGGACGCCGACTTTGCCTTGCCGTTTGAGCTCGGCATGGCTGTCCGGGCCGATCAGGGGAGCATCGCTGCCAACGTCCGGTACGAGCCGCAGGCTGACGACGGGCTCGCTGCGTGCGCGCAGCAACTCCGACTCTTCTAGCCGATGTTCCAGGCGTTCTATGAAGTAGGGCGGGAACTCGCTGATCCGGTCGCCGATCAAGGCGTACAGGCGCTTGGCGCTGAGGGGGTAGTTGGTTTCCATCGGTCGTCCTTCGCATGGCGGGTGGCCACCTGCGCGAAGGCGCGAGGTGGCGGGCGATGCGGGTTGGCATACCGGTGATGATTCCCAAAAAAGCCGGCGGATCAGGATCCCCTCGCATCGCCCACCGTCGAACCGATGGGCAATGCTGTGCATTCTCCGCCGTGCCCAGAGGGCAAAACAGAGCTAAGTAGGGAATCAATCAAACAGGATGCCAATCCCGGCTGTTGCTCTTCGGCTTCAGCACGGCCAGCTTGCGATGGGGTGGGGGAGGCGTCCATGAGGAAAATTGCGAAGTTGGGGATGTCCGTCAGAGCAGAAGCGTGACGACCCACGGTCGTCACCCACCAAGGCAAGGAGACACCCACCAAGGCAAGGATCACTCACCCGGGCGGGGGATCATTTACCCGGGCGGGGGATCATTTACCCGGGCGGGGGATCATTTACCCGGGCGGGGATTCTCTGTGACGACCAGCGGTCGTCACTACCCATGCGGAAAGGCGGTTTACCAGCGCGCTTCCAGGTGCTTGAACGCGCGCGGCAGCAACACGCCATCGGCATCGAATGCGTCCATGCGGCGTCCGTCCACGCGTACCGCGCGCGGCCGCGTGCGGCTCGGCCACCACACCCGCACGGCGGTTCCTTCGCGCAGGCCTTCGCCCAGCGTCACGCTCAGCACGCCGTCGCGCTGCCATGCGTCCAGCTTCAATATGCCGTAGGCCGTCGGCAGGCGTTCCACTGACAGGCCGTCGCCCACAAGCCAGGACGCTGGCGTGCCCGGCAGCAGGGACAGCGCGTCGTCGTCCTCGCGCATCAGCATGCCGAACAAGGTGCGGCCATATTCCGCGCCGATCCACGTATGCGGCATGTCGCCCAGGTAGCGCGGGAAGCGCAGTCGCGAATGCACCACTTCGGCCAGCACCTGCCATTCCAGCGGGCGACGGTCATGCAGCAGGCCGAGCAGCAGTTCGTTCGCCGCCTCCGGTTGGCCAAGGTGCACGTAGCTGAGCACATTGCGGATTTCGTACGGCGTGTACGCATACAGCGCGCCCGGCTGTGCGCGCTTGCGGACATCGTCCAGGTAACGCGCGAAGGTGGTGCGCAGGGCCGCGTCGGGCAGCACGTCCTGCGCGCCGGTCGGGTCCAGCGCGATCGAAACGCCGGTCGGATCGCCATCGCCCAGGTCGGCCGAAGACGGGATGAAATCGATGCCTTCCCAGGCCATCGTGGCGCGGATCGAAGCGGCGACTGCCTCATGCAGCAGGCGGCCCTGTTCGCGCGCCCAGAGGGCGGTTTCGCGATCGCCCAGCGCATCGGCCAGCCATGCGCCGTCGTGCCAGCCCTTGATGCCCCAGTAGTCATCCCAGTAGCTGTGGGTGGGTGCGGGATAGCCTTCGTGGCTGATCGAAGGCGCCAGGATGCCGGCGAAGCGCTCCGCTGCGGGGTGGCTGGCCATGTAGCCTGGCACCAGCGTGCGCTCGCGCAGTTCCTGCAGGAAACGCATCGCGGCCTTCACCTTGGGCAGGTAGGCACGCACCGATTCCGGGCCCCCGTCCAGCCGTGCCACGTCGGCGACCAGGCTGATGTACTGGCCCTGGCTGTCGTACTCGATGTCCGAACCGAAGCCGGTGTTGACGCTGCCATCGTTGTTGAGGATCGGCGAAACCAGGCCGTTGGCATGCACGCCGTGCGCGCTGTACCAGGCCAGGTAATCGCGCGCCACCGCTGCTTCGCCCATGCGCAGCAGCACCGCCGAGGTGGCCATGCCATCGCGGATGAAGGAACGGTTGTAGTTGCGCGGGCCGGGCTGCATCGCCGGGCCGGTCTGGTTGATCAGCATGTAGGCGGCCTGCGCGCGCAGCATGTCCACCAGCGAATTGTCCGGCAGCCGCAGGCCGACCTGGCCCAGCCGCGCCTGCCAGTCGGCGGCGGCGCGTGCGGCCAGTGCATCGAATTGCGCGTCGGCGTCAGCAGGGGCGTCGGGCAGCACCAGCGGCGGCGCCTGCGGCAGGCTGCCATCGGCCGCCGCTGGCGCAGTGCCCAGCGGGAAGGCGACCACGACAGCGCGGGATTCACCCGGCTGCAGCGACATGCGGTAGGCGAAGGCGGCCGCGGCCAGTCCGTCGGCATCCTCCGCACGCTGCGCGTGGGGCAGCTGGCCGCTGGCAATGGCGGCGCTGATTTCACTGCTGCCTTCCATGCCGAACGGTGCGGCGCCCGCGGCGTCCACCGGGGTCAGCGACTGCAGCAGGCGGCGACCATTGACGCTGATCGTGCGGCCCTCGATGGCCACCTCGCGGATCGGCGACAGGCCGCCGTTCTGCCACGGCGGGTTCATCTGCATCGGGCGCACGGCGAGGGTCAGCGTGCCGTTGATCGGGGTCGTGCCGGTGTTGTGCAGGCGATGACGCAGCAGCGTCACCGGTTGCCCGCCCAGTTCAATGGCGAACGCCTCGCTGTGCAGGTCCAGCCCCGGCTGCGGTGTCCACGCTGCCGATGGCATCGGCTTCCAGCCATCGCGCAGCGCATGCCGCACCGGTTGCCCGGCAGCGCCTGCGGCGCGGCCGTCGGCACTGCGCCAGATCGGTTGCACCAGCGGGGCGCCCTTGAAGGCTTCGATGTTGCCGTACTCGTCGAAGATCGATTTCTGCACGCCGGCATGCACGCCCACGGCGGTCCAGTAGGTCTGCTGCATCTGCAGCGATGCCGGCGCCAACGCACGCTGCGCGCCACTGGCGGCCACCTGGTAGCGCTTCATCGGGGTCATTACCGCGGCAGGTCCCAGCAGGCGGATCCGCTGGATGGACGGCGCGCGGCCTTCCACCCGCAGGCGCAGGCCATGTGCGGTGACCGCGGCAGTGCCGGCCAGCCAACTCTGCTGGCGGCTGCCGGCCTGCGGGTCGCGCGCCAGCACGCTCCATCTGCCGTTCGCGTCCTGCACCTCCAGCTGCGCAGGGCCATGTGCGCCTTCCGCCCAGTCCACCACCAGGCCGGTCGTGGCCAGGGCGCGGGGCAGGGCGACATCCAGCACATGCGTGCCATCGGCTGCAGCGGGAACCGCTACCGTGCCACCGCCCTGCCACAGCGCGGCGGCCGGCTCGGCGCCCAGCTGGGCCAGGCGCGCGCTGCTGCGCGTATCCAGCGGTTCCATTTCAAGGATCGACACGCCCCAGTCCGAGGTACGTTCGGGGCTTGCTACGCGCAGATAGCGGGCCTGGCGCGGAGCGAAGAACAGGGTTTCGACGCCGCCCAGCGAATCGCCCATGGTGTAGGCCAGGTCCCACTGCTTGCCATCCAGCGAGGTCTGCAGGGTGTAGCCCTCCGGATTGGAGACGTCCCAGGTGATGCGAACGCCGCCGAGCAGCGCCGGCTGGCCGACATCGACCTGGAACCAGTGGCCGGGGGTGAAGGCACCACCGGTCACCGTTGCGGGATCGTTGTCGATCAGGTGGCCGATGGCCATCGCCGCCACCTGCTGCGATGAACTGCTGGCCTGCCACTGGCTGCGGGGCGCCAGGTCCTGCGCGCTGCAGATCCCGGTCCAGGCAAGGGTCGTCAGCAACAGCAGGCGTGCCACGCCCGCCGTCGCGCCTCGGATCGTCTTCCCGTTACTGGCTTGCAGCAGCATCTCTCCACTCCTCTACGCATGGGTAACCCCACGCTGGGATGAGCAGACGCTAACAGGCACTGGAAGCGCTTACACGACGCGCTGCGGCAGGCCGCCGGCGACGCCCCGGGCCTGACCGGGCCCGGGGGCGGGGTGGGCAGGTGATCCGCGGAAACGGGGAGCCAGAGGAGGAAGGCAGGCGATTGCGCGGATCGCTGGCTGAACGCGCCAGATTGCGCCAGATTCCCAAGCGTGCGTGCAAGCGATTCCTGGTAGCCGGCATTCCGCCGACACCGCATCCTGCGCGGGCTCGGTCGTCCATCTTGCGGTTGAAGTCGGGCCATAGCCCGCACCTCTCGACGATCCTGAGCCTTGTGTGGCGTAAATGGCTTGTCGGTGAGCCGGTCCATCGGGCCGGGAGCGACCTGCGATGTCGCCGTGAGGCTGTTTCTACATCCGCTTTTCCCGGTTCTGGGATAGTTCGGATTCAGACCAGTCCTATGGCGGATTCCTCATGAACCAGGTGCCGATCGTCCACGCAACGGAGATGTTGGCCCGCGCGTTCGGCGTCGTCGCAGCGAGCGTACGACGGCAGTCCAATGAGAATGACGGCGTCACGGCGAGGTTCGACGTCGTCGATGACGCCGGCCGACAGTGGCGGCTGGACGCAGCGCCCCTGCGGCGTCAGGCGGGCCACCACGCGCGGCCCCCTGGCGCGACCCGCTGGGGTCGGCATTGGGTGCTGAGGGAAGTATTTGCCGCGCCGGACGGACCGGGCGATGCAACGCCGCCGCAACCGCTTCTGGTCGAACCGGCACCGCCTTGCATACCCGATGCCTGGGAGTGCGCCGACGGGCGCCCGCTGGAACGGGTGGGCAGCTGGCTCGCACAGCCGGCTGGCCTGCCCACGGCAACGGACATCCTGGGACAGGCGTTCGTCGATATGTGGCTCGGCAACCGCCAGCACATCGCGACCATGCACGCGCGTGCCGAAGCGCTGCACGATGCGTTGGCCCGGCATGCGTTGGCATTGGAACAAGCCCCGCCAAGCGGTGCCGCATCGCCGGTATGCAATGAAGCCTACCGCCACCAGCGCGTGCTGCGGCATCTGGTGGAAACCCAGCAGCTGCTGCTGGGCCCGCAGGCGTCAGGGCATCCGGTCGGCGTGCGTCGCGACGCGCTGCGGCGCCTGAACGCCCTGCTGGAAACCGAGCGGACCCGGAGCGTGCAGGGCGATACGTTATGGTGGGCCGGAGCGGGCTGATCCCACCGCGGCGGCCGTCTATTCGCCCGGCTTGGCGGCCGCGCTGGCGGCTTCGCTCTTCGCCCGGCGTGCCAGCACCGCCTCGCGGTGTGCGATGTAGGCATTGGAACCGAGGATGATCAGCGCGCCGATCACGGTCCAGCGATCCAGCACCTCGTCGAACAACAGCCAGGCCATGACGCTGACCAGGGGCAACTGCATGAAGCTGATCGGGGTCAATGCGGACACCTCCCCCAGGCGCAGGGCGCGGGTCCACAGCAGCTGGCCAAGCGTGCCCAGCACCCCCGTGAGCGCCAGCCACAGCCAGGCGATGCCGCTGGGCCATTGCCAGACAAACAGCGCCGGTATCAACGACAGTGGCACCCAGAACACATAGGTGTAGAACACCACGGTATCGGCGCTGTCCACGCGGGTGAGCTGTTTGATCTGGATGGCGACCACCGAGCTCAGCACGGCCGCGGCCACTGCCACCAGGCTGCCCGCGCTGAAGCTGCCGGTGCCCGGCCGCACGATCACCAGCACACCGATGAAGCCGATGATCACCGCGGCCCAGCGCCGCACGCGGACCGTTTCGCCCAGCCACAGCACCGCGGCGATGGTGACGAACAATGGCGTGGAGTAGGACAGCGATACCGCCTGCGCCATCGGCAGATGACCCAGCGCCCAGAAGGCGCACAGCATCGAGGCCAGGCCGATCGCACTGCGCATGAAGTAGCGCGGAAGCTGCTGGGTTTTCAGCGGAGCGCGGCCGGGGCGAAGCAGCATTGGCAGCAACGCCAGCAGGCCGAACGCGTTGCGGAAGAAGGCCACTTCCTGGGTGGGCACGTAGGCGGTGGCATAGCGGATGGCCAGGGCCATGAAGCCGAAGGACAACGTACTGCCCAGCATCAACCAGGCCGCGCGTATCGGCGGCGCACGGGTACTCGAAAGGGAGGGGGTCACCACTGCGCGCCGATCAGCCTCGGTTCCGGTTCAATGGCGACCGAGAAGGTTTCCAGCACCGAAGCGGAGATGCGCCTGGCCAGGGCGAGCAGCTCTGCGCCGCTGGCGTTGCCGTGGTTGACCAGCACCAGCGCATGGCTGGGCGCCACCCCGGCATCGCCTTCGCGGAATCCCTTCCAGCCGCAGTGCTCGATCATCCAGGCGGCCGATACCTTGCGCTGGTCCTCGCGTTCTGCCGGATACACCGGCAGTTCCGGGAAGGACTGCAGCAGCACCTCCACCTGGTCCACGCCAAGGATCGGATTCTTGAAGAAGCTGCCCGCATTGCCCAGTACGTCCGGGTCCGGCAGCTTGCGGCTGCGGATCGCGATCACCGCGTTGGCCACGTCCACCGCACTGGGCGTATCGATGCCCTGCGCCTGCAGTTCTTCGGCGATGCCGGCGTAGTCCATGCGCAGTGCGTGCAGCAGCGGCAGGCGCAGCTCCACGGCGGTGATCAGGTAGCGCTCCGGCTGCTGCTTGAACACGCTGTCGCGGTAGCCGAAGGCACACTGTTCGGTGTCCAGCCGCACCCATTGGCCTGCATCGCGGTCCCAGGCTTCGACGGTCTGGATGAACTCACCGACCTGGACGCCGTAGGCGCCGATGTTCTGGATCGGCGATGCGCCCACGGTGCCGGGAATCAGCGCCAGGTTTTCCAGTCCGGACAGCCCGTGCTGCAGCGACCAGAGCACCAGCTTGTGCCAGTTCACCCCGGCCGCGGCGCGCACCACGGTGTAGTCGGCGCGGTGTTCCAGGATGTCGATGCCCTGGTTGGCGAACACCAGCACGGTGCCCTGCACGTCACCGGCCAGCAGCACGTTGCTGCCACTGCCCAGCACCAGCAAGGGGCCTTCGGCCACGCTTGGCAGGGCCAGGGCATCGGGCAGGGTGGCGGAGTCCTGGATTTCCAGCAGCTGCGCGGCCTGCGCCTGCACATGGAAGGTGTTGAGCGCCAGCAGGGAGGCGTTTTCGGTGAGGGTCCAGCCGCTGGTTGCCATCACAGGCCTCCCACCGCACCGCGACTGGGTGCTTCGCGGCGGCGACGGATCGCTTCGACGCATTCGGAAACCAGCGCCGGGCCGCGGAACACCAGCCCGCTGTAGAGTTGCACCAGCGCGGCACCGGCGGCCATCTTGGCCACGGCATCGGCACCGGAGCTGATTCCGCCCACGCCGACCAGCGGCATGCTTTCCGGCAGCCGCGCGCGCAGGCGGCGCAGCACCAGCGTGGACTGGTCCAGCAGCGGCGCACCGGACAGGCCGCCGGCCTCGTTGGCGCGCGCATCGCCGGCGATGCGGCTGCGATCGATGGTGGTATTGGTGGCGATCACCCCGTCCACCTGCAGTTCGGCCAGCACGCGCGCTGCGGCATCGATATCGCGCTCATTGAGATCCGGTGCCACCTTGACCAGCATCGGCACGCGCTTGCCGTGCACGCTGGCCAGCTGTTCCTGGCGCTCGCGCAGGCCGGCAACCAGCTGGCGCAGGGCGTTTTCTTCCTGCAGTTCGCGCAGGCCGGCGGTGTTGGGCGAGGAGATGTTGACGGTGATGTAGTCCGCCAGCGGGTACACCTTGTCCAGGCAGGCGATGTAATCGTCCAGCGCCTGCTCGTTGGGGGTGTCCTTGTTCTTGCCGATGTTGATGCCCAGCAGCCCGCGGCGGTCGCGTGCGGCTTCCACGTTGCGCACCAGTGCGCCCACGCCGGCGTTGTTGAAGCCCATCCGGTTGATGATGGCGCCGTGGTCCGGCAGCCGGAACAGCCGCGGCCTGGGGTTGCCCGCCTGCGGGCGCGGGGTGATGGTGCCGATCTCCACCGACCCGAACCCCAGCGCGAACAGGGCGTCGATGTGCGCCCCGTTCTTGTCCAGCCCCGCAGCCAGGCCGACCGGGTTGGGGAAGGTCAGGCCGAAGGCGGGCGTGGGCAACGGCGCGATGCGCGGCGCCACCAGCGGCGTGGTGCCGAAGCGGTAGGCGGTGTCCAGCGCGGCCAGGCCCAGGCCGTGGGCGCGCTCGGCATCGAGGGAGAACAGGAAGGGGCGTGCAAGCGAGTACATGGGCAGATCAGTCCAGCGTGCCGAGGAAGGCACGGGTTTGGTATTCAAAAGCGACCTTGCCGTCGACGGCATGCTGGTCGAACAAGGTGCGCAGCGCGGCAAGCATCGATTCGTGATTCGGCTGGCCGGCAGTGGGGGCGTAGGACGATGAGAGCAGGCGACCCTGCAGGGCATCGAAGTCCAGCATCTGCACGTTGGGGAAATAGCCGATGGCCTGCAGGCCGCCGGCGAACCAGTCACGCATCTGCTCGTCGGTCTGGTAACGCTCGGCCACCGCGCTGTAGTCGGTGCCGAACTCCAGCAGCAGCTGTTCGTAGCCGCGCAGGAACGGGGACGCATCCAGCAGGCGCGAGTTCCAGAACACCAGCACCCGTCCGCCCGGGGCCAGGATGCGTTTCCACTCGCGGCGCACGGCGTGCGTGTCGAACCAGTGGAAGGCCTGCGCGGCGCTGACCAATCCGATGGTGGCATCGGCCAGGCCGGTCGCCTCGGCGGTGCCATCGGCGGCGCGGAAGCGGGGGTACTCCCTGCCCAGCCAGTGCTCGGCTGCCGCGCGCATGGCTGCATTGGGTTCCACTGCGATAAGCGGATGGCCGGCGGCCAGCAGGATCTGGCTGGAAATGCCGGTGCCGGCCCCGATGTCGGCAACCAGCGCCTCGCGCGGCACGCCTTGTTCGTCATGCAGCCAGCGCAGCAGGGCCGGCGGATAACCCGGGCGGAAGCGCACGTAGTCTTCGACGCGGTTGGAAAAACGGGATGCCGATTCAGGAGTGCTCATGCCCACCTCATGATGAAACGTGGGCCAGCCAGGCCAGGCCACCGAAGAAGGCAAGGAAGGCGCCGATGGCCAGCACCGCGCCCAGCACCATCAGCCAGCCGAGGACCAGGCCCCCGATGGCCAGCCCGTCGCCGTCGAGCTCGTGCGGGCGGCGGCGGATTTCGGCGCGGGCCATGTGCCCGGTGATGATCGCCCCGATGCTGGCGATGAAGGGCAGCACGGTCCAGCTGCAGATCCCCAGGACCAGGCTGGCGACGGCCAGTCCACTGGTATGACGGTTAGGCACGCTCATGCGGGTCCTCCCTAAAGACCCGGCCATGATAGAGGTTGTGCCTCGATTAGCCCATCAATACCTGACCACCGTCCACATTGAGCACGTGCCCGGTAATCCATCCGGCCAGCGGCGAGCACAGGAACAGGGCGGCATGGGCGATCTCTTCGGGCCGGCCGAAGCGGCCGAAGGGAATCTTCGCCAGCGTGCCGTGGTACAGCGCCGGATCGTCCACGCGGCGGCGGTCCCACAGGCCGTCTTCGAATTCGATCGAGCCCGGCGCGATCGCGTTGACCCGGATCCGGTACTGCGCCAGGGCCAGCGCCTGGCTGGTGGTGTAGTGGGACAGCGCGGCCTTGGCCGCGGCGTACGGCGCAGCGCCCGGACGCGGTTGCTGGGCGGCGATGGAGGACAGGTTGAGGATGCAGGCATCGGTGGATGCACGCAGCCAGGGCAGGGCCAGCCGCGAAGCGCGCACCGCTGCCATCAGGTCGACCTGCAGGCTGGCGGCCCAGCCGTCTTCGTCGTCGGCCATGCCGTAGCCGGTCGCATTGTTGACCAGCACATCGATGCCGCCCAGCGCTTCGGCAACGTTTTCCAGCCATCCGCCGATCTGCTCCAGACCGGAGAGATCGGCGGCGTGGGTATGCAGCGGGGTGCCCTGGTCCTGGGCATCACGTGCCAGGGCGGCGAGGCCCTGCTGGCCGCGCGCGCAGACCGACACCGACGCACCTGCGCCGGCGAAGGCCAGCGCGATGCAGCGCCCGATGCCCTTGCTGCCACCGGCGATGGCGACCCGGCGGCCAGCCAGCGTCGCGCCATGCCCGGCGGCAGTACGGCCCGTGTCCATCACAGGTCGAACTTGATGCCCTGGGCCAGCGGCAGCGAATCCGAATAGTTGATGGTGTTGGTCTGCCGGCGCATGTAGACCTTCCAGGCATCGGAGCCGGATTCGCGGCCGCCGCCGGTGTCCTTCTCACCACCGAAGGCGCCGCCGATCTCCGCACCGGACGTGCCGATGTTGACGTTGGCGATGCCGCAGTCCGAACCGGCCGCCGACAGGAAGCGCTCGGCGGTCTTCAGGTTGGTGGTGAAGATCGACGAAGACAGGCCCTGCGGCACGCCGTTCTGCATGTCGATGGCTTCGTCCAGCGTGCTGTACTTCATCACGTACAGGATCGGCGCGAAGGTCTCGTGCTGCACCACTTCATCGCTGTTCTTCAGGCCGGTGACGATGGCCGGCAGCACGAAATTGCCGGGGCGGTCGATGCGCGTGCCGCCGGTTTCGATGGTGCCGCCGCTGGCCTTGGCCTTTTCAATGGAGGCCAGGAACTGCTGCACGGCGCCGTCGCTGTTGAGCGGGCCCATCAGGTTGGCCGGGTCGGTCGGATCACCGATCTTGCCTTCCACCTGCTTGTACGCCTTGACCAGCGTGGCCAGCACGTCGTCATGGATGGATTCGTGCACGATCAGGCGGCGGGTGGTGGTGCAGCGCTGGCCGGCGGTGCCGACCGCACCGAACACGATGCCGGGAATGGCCAGCTTCAGATCGGCGGTTTCGTCGAGGATGATCGCGTTGTTGCCGCCCAGTTCCAGCAGGCAGCGGCCAAGGCGGTGCGCGACCTTCTCGGCGACCGTGCGGCCGACCTGGGTCGAACCGGTGAAGCTGATCAGCGGCACGCGCTTGTCGGCCACCATCTTTTCCGACAGCGCGGTGCCGGCGTCGTTGATCAGGAAGAACAGGTCCGGGAAGCCGGCATCGCGCAGCGCTTCATTGCAGACGCGCATGGAGGCGATCGCGGTCAGCGGGGTCTTGTTGGACGGCTTCCACAGGCAGATGTCGCCGCAGACGGTAGCCAGGAACGCATTCCACGCCCAAACCGCGACCGGGAAATTGAACGCGCTGATGATGCCGACCAGGCCGAGCGGCTGGTACTGCTCGTACATGCGGTGGCCGGGGCGCTCGGAATGCATGGTGTAGCCGTACAGCATGCGGCTCTGGCCGACCGCGAAGTCGGCGATGTCGATCATCTCCTGCACTTCACCGTCGCCTTCCGGCTTGCTCTTGCCCATTTCCAGGGCAACCAGCGAACCCAGCGCATCCTTGTTGGCGCGCAGGGCTTCGCCGCACAGGCGCACCGCTTCGCCACGGCGCGGAGCCGGGGTGGTGCGCCAGGTCTTGAAGGCTTCCTGCGCCCGCGCGATCACGGTTTCGTATTCGTCGGCGGTGGTGGCGCGGACCTGGGCGATGGCTTCACCGGTGGTCGGGTTGACCGGGGTGATCAGCTCGCCGCCGGTGGCGGTGGACCACTCGCCGTTGCCCAGATAGGTACCGGCGTTGATCGCATCCAGGCCCAAGGCCTTGAGCAGCTTGGCAGACATGCAGACTCCCTCTTTTCGCGTTGTATTGGGGCAGCCGCAGGCCCGGGGGGCAGCGGCGCACTGAGCCGGAGATGGTAGCAGAGGGCCCGGCGGGGCCATGGTGCGGTGCGGTGGGGCGGACGTTATCGGTAGCGCCGAGCCGTGCCCGGCGGGGGCGGTAGGAAGACGAGGCGTGACGGCCCCCGCCCCGGTAGTGACGGCCGCTGGCCGTCTGCTTTTGCTCGTGGTGGCGGACGACCGTTGGTCGTCACGCTCCTTGCCTGGACCAGTCCGGCTGAGCCCGGTGCCAGCGCCACGCGCTTTCAATGATCGGCCCCAGTTCGGTCCAGCGCGGTACCCAGCCCAGTTGCGCCCGCGCCTTCGCGCTGGACGCCACCAGGCTTGCCGGATCGCCGTCCCGGCGCGGTGCCACCTCGAACGGCACCGGCTTGCCGGACACCTTGGCCGCAGTCGCTATGACCTCCCGCACCGAGAAGCCTTGGTCGTTACCCAGGTTGAAGGCATGCGCGCCGGCACTGGATTCCATGAAATCCAGCGCAAGCGCGTGCGCCTGGGCAAGGTCCTGCACATGCACGTAATCCCGCACGCAGGTGCCATCGGGTGTCGGGTAATCGTCGCCGAACACTTTCAGCGCCGGACCGTCGCCCAGCGCGGCCTTCAGCACATTCGGTATCAGGTGGGTCTCGCACAGGTGGGCCTCGCCGATACCCTGATCGGGCAGGGCACCTGCAGCGTTGAAGTAGCGCAGCGTCACCGAACGCAGGCCGTAGGCGTGGGCGGCGTCGGCCAGGATGCGCTCTGCCATCAGCTTGCTGGCGCCGTAGGGGTTGATCGGGGCCTTGGGGTGCTCTTCGTCGATGAGGTCAGCCACCGGGTTGCCGAACACCGCTGCCGTCGACGAAAACACGATGCGGCCCACGTCATGACGACGCATCGCCTCAAGCAGGTTCAGCGTACCGGCCACGTTGTTCAGGTAGTACGCGTAGGGCTGGGTGACAGACTCCCCCACCAGCGAGCGCGCGCAGAAGTGCATGACGGCATCGAAACGGCCGCCTGCCAAGGCCCGGTCCAGCGACGCCGGGTCCAGCAGATCGGCGTGGATGAAGTCGCCCCAGCGCACTGCGCCGCGATGACCGGTGGAGAGGTTGTCCAGCACGGTGACCCGATGGCCCTGATCGTGCAGCCAATGCGACATGTGGCTGCCGATGTAGCCGGCGCCGCCGCAGATGAGGATGTTTTTCATGACGTCCCGTAAGGCGAGGGGAACTTTCAGATTTTTCCGCTGGCAGCAGCGCGCGCTGTGTGGCGGAATGCTCGAGGCGACCTGCACTGTACGAGCGCCCTGAAAGGATAGTGGACCCGTGCATGTCAAAATATTGACGTTTTCTGCCCGAAATAGGGTGTGCTGTGAAGCAGTTCACCTTTTAGAAGTACTGGAGCAGGGTCAATCTCTGGTACATTTGCGTCATAAATCAATGCGTTTCTTCCATTGTGGTTTTTATTGTTGCGCTGCCAGGGGAGGTCAGTGCACGAGCGAGAAGGTGCCGGAAGATGCGTAATCCAGGAGAAGTTGAAGTGCTACAGGGATCTGTAGGCGGCCTTCCAGAACCGCAGGCAGCAGGACGCGGTCGTCGCGTTGAGGCGCGGGCCGCGCTGGAATTGGGGCTTCGGCTTGCTGACCTTCTGGTCATACCCGCTGCCGCGATCGTGAGTCATCTGGTTCGCAACGGCGGCATGGCCCCGTCGCAGCCGCAGCGGATCGTATTCGGCGCACTGCTGCTCAGCACGGTGATCTGCTTCGGTATCGCCCCGGTGTACCGCAACTGGCGCCGCACGAGGCCTGCTGGCCGATCTGTGGATCGTGCTTCTCGCCTGGACGGCCTCGTTCGGCCTGTTCTCCACCTATGCGGTGCTGGTGGACATGGCCGATGCCGTGCCGACGTTCTGGCTGGTGGGCTGGTATGCCCTGGGACTGCTGGGCATGACGGCAACGCGGGTCAGCTTGCGCGTGCAGCTGCATCGCCTGCGCTCAAAGGGACTGGATTGCCAGCGCGTGATCCTGGTGGGCCTGCGCGCGCCATCGCTGAAGCTGCATCGCCTGCTGCGCGGCAAGCCCGAACTGGGCAAGGAAGTGGTCGGTTATTTCTCCAGTCCCGGCGACATCGCGCGACCACGCCGCGAAGACGGTCTGCGCTGCCTTGGCACCATTGATGACCTTCCTCAGTACATGGACCTGCACCGCGGCGAATTCGACCAGCTGTGGGTGTCGCTGCAGATGGGTAGCGGCCCGCAGATCAAGCAGATCTTGAAGCGGATCGAGCGCTATCCGGTGCCGGTCCGCATCATCCCGGACATCAGCGGCTACGGTACGCTCAATCCGGGCGTGCATCTGGTCGGCAACGTGCCGATGATCGGGGTGCGGCAAGGCTTGCCGGACCAGCATTTCAGGTTGGTGAAGCGCGTCGAGGACTTGATTGTCGCCAGCGCAGCCCTGGTGCTGCTGGCGCCGCTGTTGGCCGTGTTGGCCGCGGGTGTCAAGATCAGCTCGCCGGGGCCGGTCTTTTTCAGGCAGCGCCGCCATGGCCTGGGCGGTAAAGAATTTTCGATGCTCAAGTTCCGTTCCATGCGGGTGCATGCCGAGACGCCGGACAAGATTACCCAGGCGACCCGCAACGACCCCCGCATTACCCGTTTTGGTGCTTTCCTCCGCCGGTCCAGCCTGGATGAGTTGCCGCAGTTCCTGAACGTACTGGGCGGCAGCATGTCAGTGGTGGGTCCACGACCGCATGCGATCCAG
Source organism: Stenotrophomonas sp. SORGH_AS_0321 (assembly GCF_031453215.1). NCBI lineage: Bacteria > Pseudomonadati > Pseudomonadota > Gammaproteobacteria > Lysobacterales > Lysobacteraceae > Stenotrophomonas > Stenotrophomonas sp. SORGH_AS_0321. The sequence goes on along the minus strand of NZ_JAVIZG010000001.1, from coordinate 2,360,650 downwards.
CACAACAACCACTATGAAAAGCTGATCGAGCGCTACATGCATCGGCACTACGTCAAGCCCGGCATTACCGGGTGGGCGCAGGTGCATGGATTGCGTGGCGAGACGCCGGAGCTGCGATCAATGAAGAAGCGCGTTCAGTACGATATCGACTACATCCGTCGTTGGAGTCCGACGCTGGATGTGAGGATCATCGCGTTGACGGCGTTCAAGGTGTTGGGGCAGAAGTCGGCTTATTGATGCAGCACGGGCGCCCGCTGCGCTACCCTGTGCGCTGATGGCGACAGGAACGGGTTGTGTTCAAGAATATTCTTTTCGTATGCGTGGGAAACATCTGCCGCAGCCCCTCCGCGGAGTTCATGCTGCGGGAGCTGGTGGCTGATAAAGGCATCCAGGTGTCCTCCGCGGGACTGGGTGCACTGGTCGACCACGGCGTGGACCCCACCGCGCAGGCGCTGCTGCTCGAGCATGGGCTGGATGGCAGCAGCCATCGTGGGCGGCAGATCAGTGGCGGCATCCTCGGCCAGGCCGACCTGGTGCTGACGATGGAGCGCAAGCATGTACGGCGCATCACCGAGATCGCACCGGAAGCCTCGGGCAAGACGTTCCTGCTCGGCAAGTGGCAGCAGGACCGTGAGATTCCCGATCCCTACCGCCAGCAGCGCGCTGCCTTCGAACACGTCTACGGTCTGATGGCTGAGGGCGTGCAGAGTTGGATCAAGTACCTGTAAGCCCAGTGCGAAGTGTCGGTGCCGAGCGGTTCGGCACCGTAGTGGTCAGTCGCTGATCGACTTCAGGTTGTCATAGAAGAAGCGCTCGTCGCGCTCGCCGGTGACGTTGTACAGCGAGTACTTGCGCTGCAGCATCGCGCCGCCATCGCGGATCAGCGGATTCCAGTTGATCGCCGCCCGGGAGCGGGTGGAGCGGGGCAGGATGTTGTCGAACGGGATGCTGAAATACAAGCCCTTGTCGAAGCTGCCTTCGCCGAAGTCCGCGGCCGATACATCGGTCTTGGTCGCATAGGCCCCCATGGTCACGCCATTGTCGAACACGCGGGCGATGTTGACCGTGGCGCCGTAGTCGCCGGCCAGATAGCGTCCCACCGACATCGAGCCGACGATGCGTTCGCGTGCGTCAAAGGCGTAGTAGAGCGTGGCGTGCCCCGTTGTCATCCGGTAGTCGCGCAGGCCCCAGTGCTGGTCGTAGTCGCGCTGCTGCACGCGGTTGATGTTCGCACTGACGGCCCATGGCTGGTCCATCGGCCGGTACAGCAGTTCGCCACCCACGCCGGCGTACATCCATTCCAGGTAGCCGGCGTAGGCCATGCCGTAGACATCACGTCCGAAGCGATGGGCCACGTTGAGCTGAAGGTTGGGCAGGGTGACATCATTGTCAACCATGTAGCGGCGCAGGTCGGTGCGCACGCGAGGCAGTCGGCTGGGCGCGTTGTACTTGAACTTGTCGTAGTTGTTCAGCAGGTCGGCGCTGACCGTGCCGGTGAGCCACACGTCGGGCCGGAAGAAGAAGCTGCCAGAGTAGTTGGCCGCGACCTGGTACAGGATGAATCCGTCCGGACCGCCAAGGTTCTGCCGATAACCCAAGCTGAAGCCGCCGCCATAAGGACGGTTCGGTGCGCGGTACAGCACCTCGCGCGCAACCTCCGTGGGAACCTGCAGGCCGGTGCTGCGGCGTAGGACATCATCACTGACCGTACCGTCAAGGTTGCCGAGCAGGGCATCGCGCTTTACCGACATGTCCACGATTGGCATCCCCAGACGCGTTGTGCGCAGGGTGTACCAGTCGTAATCATCGGCCGTGCTGCTGGACAGGATCCTGCCCGCACGGCCGAGGCCCTTGGCCGGGCTGAAGTAGCGCGTCTGGTAGCCGTCAACGAATAGTTCCTTGCCGCGGCGGGATATTGCGTCCACACGGAAACCGGCATTGTTGCGGAGCTGGGAGGCGATGGTCGCCCAGTGGGGCTCCGCCTCGTTTAAGACGCGGGGTTCAACCGTCGCGGTGTCCGCGATTGCCGAGCCACGGGTATCCGCGACAGGAGCTCCTGGGTCGGCACGTGGGGTCGGATTGATCGGCGGTGGATCGAAAGGCTTGGGCGCCGAGGAGGCGCCGCCGGGATTGCCGCGCAGGGTAAGCGAGAACATCGCCGCGTCGCCGCGCTCCCACGCCGCTGTCAGTTCGACATTGGCATTGGGCACGTAGACCAGGCCAACGTTGACCGGCGTACGTTGGGTCAGGTTGTTCTCACGGGGCTCGCGCTTGTAGTCGTTGCCGTCATACTCCACTTTCACCAGCAGCGCGTCCATCGGTGTCTGGTAGGTAAGGCCACCGAAAATGCCGACTGGCCCGCGGAACATGTTGCTCACGCCGAATTTGCCGGCCTGAGCGATCGCGCTGGTGGCGATCGGCCGACGATCCTTGAACCGGTCATCAATGACGCCCAGCGGGTTGGAAAAGTCACCGCGGTTGCCAAGATAGCCGGTGGCCAGGCCCAACGATGCATCCACGGGGCCGAAGCTCTTGCTGGCCACCAGATATTCACTGGAGAAAAAGCCGGTGCCACCGATGTCGCGCACACCGAACGATACGTCAGGCAGCCAGCGCGATTCCTGCCACAGGCGTAGCTTGAAATCGATCGATTTGTCTTTGTAGTTCTGGTCGCCGGCGATGCTCGGGCCGTAGCGGATGTTCGACACGTTGATGTAGCGGAACGTGCCTTCGAACCAGGTTAACGGCTGCAACGTGACGTTGTAGCGGCTGTAAGGGGAATTGTGTGACGCGGTAAAGGCGATGTCTCCCGCCTTGTTCATGCGTGCGGTCGGGGTCTGCAGCAGCCCGCTGCCGCCCCATTCGCTGGCCGTCACCGGCGGTGCCTGCTGCGCATGCAGCGCCGTGGACAGGCACATTGCAAGCATGCTCACCGTGAGCGTGGCACGGCGACGGGCGACCAGGGGTTTTGCGGAAACGGTCATCAAGGATCGACAGGTTGCGTGGCGACGAACGAAGCGAAATCTTCGTTGAAGGAGGCATCAATGCGCTTCAGCGCGGATTCGCGGATCGGCACGTAGATCGTGCCGCCGGCAGCCACGGGCTGTGGATCGGCGCGGTTCCACGCGGCGACACCGAGTGCCTGAACAAGTCCATCGGGCTGCACCACGTACAGCGTGCTCGGATCGGCGGCGCCGGAGACCGGACAGCGCGCCAGGTAAGTCTTCGCGTCCTGCAGCGGTTGGTGCGGCAGCTCGCAGGGCTGGGTCACGGCGCCGATGACGTGCACGGTCTGCGGGCGCAACGGGATCATGATGCTGTCCCCCTGCGTGGCGATGGGATTATTGAGCGGCTGGACCTGCATCAGACGGCGATCAAGCACGAGGCGCACGCGACCCGTCGCGGGATGGGCATCGAGCCAGTCGTGCAGTAGTGCGCCTGCCACCCGCACATCGAGGTTTTCATGCTGCGGCAGCTGTCCCAGCGTATGCAGCAGGCCGGCACGCTGGCGCACCTGGTCCTGCCGTTCGTGCTCGCGCTGCAGGCTTCCGCCGAGCAGGTAGGCGGCTGCGTCCGGGCGCACGGCGTTGAGCACATCGGAGATGCGTCCACCCTGCTTTACCTGCACCACACCGGGCGACTGCACGGCTCCCACGACGGCGACCTCGGAGATGCCGGCCGGGAGCGGTGGCTCCGCCTTGGCGGGCAAACCGGTTACAAGGAAAACAAGCGCTGCCGCACTGCGAAACATCATCGTTCAATCCTGCGCCGGGCGATAGGGTTTGAGCTGGGTCAGTTCAACCGCGTAGCCTGGTGCCAAGTGCTGGCGGCTCTTCCAGATGAAGCCGGTCGTTGCATCGGCCCAATACAGGTTGGTGGCGTCGATTCCGCTGCCCTTCAAGCGTTCCTCGAAGCGCACAAGCTGCATGGGCCTGCCAAGGATTTCAACCTTGTCGGTGCCATGGCGCGTAAGCGTGCCGCTGACCGGCACCGACACCGCATACGGCGGAGTGGCGTCGTACTGCCGCTGCACCTGCACTGCCGTGGTGACTCCGGCGAGGTGATCGAAAGGCGAGTCGCCGAGGATCCGCATGCTGAATTGCCGGCCGTTACCGGAGGTGCCGGTCACCAGCCCGTCGCGGTCAAGCTGGAACACCGCTTGCTTCCCTGCGTACCACGACTGTTGCCCGTCATCGACGTAGCCCAGCACCATCACCGCGCTCATGTCCGGTGCGCGCAGCTGGATCTGCGGATAGCGATTGGCCGCTACCTGGGCAGGTGTGGCTTCTACCTGCCGATTGAACAGCAACCGGAACGAGTCGCTGGTGGAGCGACTGGCGGACGTGCAGGCGGCCAGACCCAACACCAGCAGCGACGCGATCGCGCGCAGTCCCAGGCTGCGCCAGCCGACCAGAGAGGCAGCGCGGGATACCTCAGCGTGCGCCATGTCAGTTGTTTCCGATCTCGCTTTCCGTACGCGCTGCGTTGTACAGGATGCTGGTGAACGGCAGCAGCTGGTTGACGAAGCGGTTCCAGCGCGTCACGCCCGCGGCACCGACGAAGACGACGTCACCGGGCTGCAGCATGAACTGGCTGGCGACAGCGAAGGCGGTCGGCGAACGCGCTTCGAGCTGGTAGACCATCGACGGCTCGGCAAGCAGGTCATGGGAGCCGCGGATTACGTACACGGAGTTGCCGCTCGCGGTGGCCTGGGTGATGCCGCGGGCGCGACCCAGTGCCTGGTTGAGCGACACATCGCCGGTACGGAAGCTGTAGGCGCCCGGCAGGTTCACTTCACCTACGACGAAGATTTCCTTGCGGTCCAGGTAAGGAACGAAGATCGAATCGCCGTCTTTCAGGTAGAGCTGACGCCCGCCGTACTGGTTGGCCAACGTCTCCAGGTTGATCGTATAGGTCACGCCGGCGCGGCTGAGCCGCACGCCGGATAGGTCCGCCTGGCTGGCGTTCAAGCCGCCCTGGCTGATCGCATCGGACAGCGTCAATGGCGAGGTGCCCAGCGACAGCGGCGTCGAGCGCTCGGCTGCACCGGTGATCCAGACGCGCTGGCTGCCATAGGTCAGTACCGATACGTCAACCTGCGGCGATTCGATGTACTTGGCAAGCCGCTGGGTGATTTCTTCCCGCAGCTGCACCGGCGTCCTGCCCTGGGCAGTGATCTTGCCGATGTACGGGTAGAACATCGAGCCATCACTCTGCACCAGGCGACCCGCCAGATTGCCCTGCTGCTGTGAGCCGGCGGGCACCGTCAACTCGGGGTGGTCCCAGACGGTCACGTACAGGACATCACCAATGCCGACTTGGTATTCCTGTGGCTGGTAGTCGAAAAGCTCTGCCGGCAGCACCTGCTCGGCCTGCGTTGCACGGTCCATCGCAATCAACTTAGGCGTGATCGTGACCATCTCCAAGCGACCATCGTCGCTTTGCTGCGAGCGCGAAACATCGCCCTGCCGCAGATGCTGGCCGGGCGCGAGCAGGCAGCCGGGAAGGGTGACGGACGCCAGGACGGCGACAGCAAGGCAGGAGAGCTTGGTCTTCATGGATCGATGTAGTTTCCAGCAGGCAAAAAAAACCCTCGCCAAGCATTGCCCGGCGAGGGCTGGGATTCAAGCGGGCTAGATATCAGCCGCCGGTGCCACCGGTACCGCCGGTGCCGCCAGTACCACCGGTACCGCCCGTGCCGCCGGTGCCACCACCGCCGTCGCCGCCACCGCCGCCGCCGCCGCCGCCTGCATCGTTTTCACCGCTGGAGCTGTCGCCGCCAACGCTGTAAAGAACGGCGGCTGTCGCCACTGTGGCAACTACGGTACCTGCGATGGCGACAGTGGAGTAGCCAGCTGCCACCTCCGCGCCGGCTACTTCTGCGCTGGTGGCTGCGCCTCCGGTCGAGGCCTGCTCAACCTGTGCATCCTGGGCCAGGACGGGGGAAGACAGGCCAACGAGGGCCAGTACTGCAAAGATCTTCTTCATAAAACGGGGTCTCCTACTCCGTCTGGGGGGATTTGAACGCCCCTATGGTCGCGGTAATGAGCTCTAGGTGTCAAGGCGATTACGTCATAAAGGCCTAATCCGTCAGCACCTTAGCTTCCACTGTGACGGACTTCTCATGTAGCGTGCTTCGCGCATGCGGGTCTTCTGCCCCGGACAGCGCCGTGGCGAGACGGACCACGGCCTCATGTGTTGTTGCCTCAGGAAACGCCAGCGGTATAAAGGCGCCGGCGACGAGCGCCGTGGCGAGCCATCCGGGCCGCGCCGGGGAGCTCGCGTCCAGCCTCCGTAATGTCCATACCGCGCCACTTGCGCCGAGCAGCCAGCCGCTCACGATCTCCGACCACGAATGCGCTTGCAACGGAAGCCGCGAATAGGCAATGACCGCTGCCAGCATCAGTCCGGCCGCTGCGCTCCAGTGCGATCGCCGTGTGCTCAGCCCCACTGCAAGCAGCACCGGCCAGATCAACGCGGACAGGGTGGCGTGACCGCTGAACCCGGTGAAATCGAGCCGCGCCAAGCCGATGCCCCATCCCAGAAAGGCGAGTTTGGAGCCAAGCACCAGCGTTCCGATGACGCAAAGCGAGGCAATACATCGCAGCGACCAGCGACTGCGCTGGCAGGCACCGAAGGCAATCAGGACCATTGCGGCTGGCAGCAGCGAGCGGCTGTCGCCGAGCATCGAAAGCGGCTGCCATATATAGGGCATGCGGTTGCGGCGCCACGCGGGGGAGGGTTCGCCAGCATACGAGGTGGATAGCCTGTGCAGCTGACCGCGAGGCGTCCCAGCTAGTCGGGCAGGCCGCCACCCTGTATCCTTCACACTCTCGATCTGGCCCCGTAGCTCAGCTGGATAGAGCGTCCCCCTCCTAAGGGGAAGGTCGCCCGTTCGAATCGGGCCGGGGTCACCATCAATTTTCAAGCAGGGTAGGTGGCCATATGTGTCTCCTTCAAACCCACATTGATTCAGAGATCCTAAAGCCGGAATCGCGTTCCCCGAATGTGAGCCGATCGAGCATTACTTGGCAAGGATCTTTCTTCATATAGCTCGCAGTTCTGGCGACGGCTTGCTGTTACTGTTGAACAAGGCACGCGCGGAGTCGATCAAAGCGAGGCCATCAGCTGATCTTCTGGCGCGGGCTAATCTGTGTACCACTCAACGCAGACAGCACGTCTCCTCATGAATCCTTACTGGCGTGGGAGGTCTTTCTCAGGCCACTCAATTTTCTGAGTCATCGGCGACTATAGGTATCCCATGTGTAAGCGTCTCCCAGAGCATGTGCAACGTGCCTCGACTGGGTCGATTATGCGATAACCACTTCGCTGTCTGAGGCATCGAAACTCCCAGCACCCCTGCGTAGTACGCATAGCTGATCTCGAGGGTTCCAGATAACCTAGCAGACAGCTTTCCGCCGCAAAGCCATTCGGGGGGCTGCTTTCGATTTAGTACGGTCGAATGAAATTCCATGGCGGCAACGAGGCGGTACGCGGAGTCTTGGAATAGAGTCCCTCCTTGGATTCTATCTGTCTCGGCGGCATTTGAAATTGCTGATAGTCCCATCGCGGTGTGCGTAAGGTCTCGGCAGGTCTCTTGAGTTACACCGGGCGCTAGGAGCGACTGGCCATGCCAGTGCGTGTTGAGATTTTTATTACACTCTGGGTCTGGCAGCGGCCCTTTGCCATCACCAGGGGCATATATGTATGCAGGCACTCTCTCCCGCCACTCACGGACTGCGCTGTCGTAAAGATCTCTACGGTCAGTGAAAACCGCAATATTCATCTTCGCTTCCACGCGACTTGCATACCAGTTGCCGTTAAGGCAATTTCCCATTTTTTGGATGTCAGGGAGATACTGCTGGAGCAAATACGATTTAAAGTTCTGAACGTCTGAAGCTGGCCACAAGTCGCTCGTATGAGCAATGATCTCTGCCGCTCGTGTCCACATTTGTGCCGCCCAAGCCGCTTGGAGCGGCGCGTTGCTTAGTGCATGGCCTTGTGACAAAGTTGAAGACCATGCGTTCATTATCTCTGCTGCCTTGCGGGCATGCCGCTCGTCCTTTAGATACACCCAGAGTAAAGCATGAGAGTAAGCTGCCTGAGCGTCAGAAATTTCGGCGCTACATCCGATATCCGGTTTGGAGTACGGGCCGCATTCTACTCGGGAAACAGGGCTGGCCTCGTAACCAAGAGATGCACGGCGATCATCTCGAAGTAGCGTAAGGGCTGCAACCTTGAACTTATCGCCGTGTTCGATCGAATTACGACCTGACTCCATTGTGGCCCCGTCGATCAGAACGCCAGGGTGCACAAAGTGCGGTGGCGCACTCTGTGCATTCAACTCTTGGCTGCTGAGCATCAAAGATGCTGTTAGGGTGACACTCAGCTGAATACGCTTCATAACGAAGAATAGGGGGGGCATTAATATCCCATTACGAAGGTCGCGGGGCGCGCTCTTTTTAATTCGATAGCCCAGAACGGAGTAGGAATGAGCTTTTGCGTACATAGTTCATGATTTCAGAAAAGCATGAAGAATAGGGGGGGCATTAATATCCCATTACGAAGGTCGCGGGGCGCGCTCTTTTTAATTCGATAGCCCAGAACGGAGTAGGAATGAGCTTTTGCGTACATAGTTCATGATTTCAGAAAAGCATGTACCGCGTCCAGGAGCTCTTGCCTGGCGGGCGACTCAATGAGTGAATCGCGGGTCGCGCTGTTGAGTGCATCGCTCATAGCCTTCTCGAATTCTTCGGAGTCGCCAAAGCAGGGGAAGATTCCTGGGATTTCTTTGAATTCGGTAAGGGTGTCTAGCTGGTGATCGTTAACGTGTTCGCCCAGAGCGTGCCTTCTTGGCAATACAACCGTGGGGATGCCTGCTTCAAGTGCGCGAATTATGTTTCCCATTCCGGCGTGGGTCACAAATAGGTCAGATTCCGATATCTTGATTGAGAAGGTTTCAGGATCAATGAAGGGTTTATTGGCGAAAGGTAAGTGCGTTGCTTCGTGGTCAGCGGTCTGTGCAAAAATTCTACAATTAGAATGGTGTAGCGCCCATTCCGAAAGTAAACCAGATAACCGGGGGAAAGGCGCTTGTGTTCCGGCTGAAGAAAAAATAACTTTCAAATCACTCTGCCTCGGTACTTGGGGTTTGAAGTTTGCGCTAACGCCGGCCATTGAGTCCATACTTCGTTAGCCAAGTAGAGGGCCATCCGTCCCGAGACCGAGAGACGTCGAGTATTGGCTATGCTGTCGATCCAGAGCGTTTTTGCTCCCAGAAGGCGTGCGAATGCTATGCCAATCAGGCCGGGTGCTGCCCCGGTAGAAATTACGTGAGTGGGGCGGGTCTTTAATACTGATTTAACGACAACCGGAATGCCTCTCAGGGTGGCAGGAAGTGACTGCCTATTGAAGTCCGGCAAGGAGATCGTCTCAGTATAAAAACCCTTATGAAGCTGTGAGCGTCCCGTAGTTGCAAGCATTACTATTCCGTGCTCCGACAGTCCTGGAGCTAGACGCTCCATCTGTACCAGATGCCCACCCCCTGAACAAATAAGTAAAATTCTCCTATTCATGAATTGCTCTTACAAGTTCTTGTGCCTGCTGCTCCCAGCGAAGGTTCTTCGCCAGCAAGCCAGCACGTGACGCTGCTTCGTAGGATTCTCTATTTGAAATGGCATCCCGTACGCCGGCAGCGATTGACTCTGGATCAAGAGTGCGTACGAAACGGGCGCCATTAAAAAGTGAGCGCAGAGTAGGGGTGTCGGAAAGCACCATCGCTTTCCCAAGGCTGATTGCCTCATTGGCCACGCTTAGCTGGACGTTTTCTCTTGTCGTAAGACCAAGCACGGCAGCTACGCCGGACAAGAGGCTGTCAAACTTTTTCAGTGGCAGGAATCCGGTCAGCGTCACATTTGGCGGCGCCTCGGCAAGTTCGTCGGGGCTTATTTTCCCGTCGTGCCGCCCAGTAATAATGAAGCGAACTGATGGCGCCTTGCGAGCTGCTTCGAATACAACCTGTAGCGGCTCATCCTCGTCGAATGAGCAAGGAAACAGCACCGCATCAGACAGTTCTTCATGCTTGTCGTCATCGCGAGAGTCATTGGAGTTCTCAAGCGCCTTGTCCTCCAGAACAAACAGGTTGCTTTGGGTACCTAGCGCTTCCTCGAACTCTCGCCTGACGCTCTCATTGTGCACGACGACTGCGTCCATGCGCGGTATCAAGCGCGAGATGCCTGGAACGGCAAGCCATTTGCGCCGCAGGAAGCTATTGTGAATATCAATAACAACTCGAGCGTTTTTACCTTGTGCAATTTTGTATATATACGCTAAATGTAGCAGAAAGCTTGGTGGAGCCTGGACCCACAGGGTGCTGGGACGGATTCGAGCAAGGATGATGCAAGTCCTGATTATGCGGATAGAATAATCGAGAGGTAAGAGGAGGGGGCTCTTGAGGATCTTAGGTAAATAGATAATCTTGTAGCCCCAGTACTGATCCATCGTCTCGCCTCGGCGCTGATAGCCGACCCAAGCGACCATTAATTTTCTACTGTTCATATGGCGAAATGCACCGGGAAGTTGGCGGTGTATGAAATTTCCCTCGATCTCTCGCTGATGATTGTGGCCGGACATCCCGCGACGATCATGTATTCGGGGACTGATTTAGTGACAATGCTCCCCGGGTACACTACGGCGCCGCGTCCAATAGTGACTCCTGGCATAATTCTTGCGCCTGGAAAGATCCATGCGTAATCTTCTATCGTGACACTGCGGGACACGGTGCGCGCGAGAGGGTCGTTTAGGTCGTGCCCCATCGTGTAGATTCGAACGTCGTGAGAGATATTTACGTTAGATCCAATCGTTACGGGGGCTCGGTTGTCTATGAAGCACCAGCGATTTACCGTGGAATTGTTGCCGATACTGCACTTGCCGATGTCAAAAAAACGGACGTAACCGTGAATAGTGGTCCGGCGCCCAATGCTGCCCATAAAGACGGAGAAAAGAAGTCTTCGAGCTGGGAAGAAAAATGAGGCGGTGATCGAAATGCAGAGTAGCTCGACAGCAAGCTTCTTGATGGTTAATCGAATATGCATAATTGGCTCACTAAGCAGCTTTATTTGTCAGTTGCACACTTCATTTGATGATTTCGCTTTCCTTTTCTGCTTGAAAAGGAAGAATGTTAAGGTCATCGCAATGATATACATGGGCTTAAATATCCCTCGGTTCATCAACTCAAGCATGTAGATGAAGAATACTGACAGAGCTGCCAATGTCCTCGGGTCATGAGATGCAGCGTGACGTCTGACCAAGTAGGAAAAGATCGCGCCTGTTATCAAGAAGAATACTATGACGCCCCACATTCCGTAGCCGATCATGAGCCCGCCTAGGATTGATGGAGTAAGTGACGAATCTTCGCGTCCATTCACGACGACGCCGAGCACTCTTCCTGACGTCATCGAGTATCCTGGCAACATTGTCAGAAAATCCGAGAAAAAGAACCAAGAGCGCTGAACGTAGTCGGTCAGTGAGTCCAGCCTTTCTATGGATGCTTCCGCGACACCCATGCCCTCGCGTGAGGCTAAGTGCAACGGTACATAAGGAAGTGTGAACTCAGGTAGGACTACCGAGTACTCCCTGATCATAGCCTCCCAGTCAAGAGTTCGCCCGGTTGAATTATTAGTTCGAACTAGGTAGGAAATGCCGAATAGGAACATTACCACCGGAACCAGCAGCGCAAAAGGCGTACGGTACTGCAATAGTCGGCTTCCGGCTGGAATGGCGATGAGGGTTGGAAGGAGAAGCCCTAAAACTAAGAGGATAGGCTGATTGCGATAGCCCAGTGAAAGTAAGATTAGGAATGTCATCGCCGGCAGAGTCGCCATCTTCCATCGAAAACGTCCATGCACGGATAGCTCATAGCAGAATTTGGCAATCACCGCCGGAATGGCTAGTTCAACTAGATAGGAGATCTTAGCTGATATTCCGAAGCGGGCTTCGGGGTTGAATAGAACTAGTCCGTGGTTTGCGATGATCCATCCGGCACACAGTGCCGAGATAAGGATGATCAGGCTGGCGAATGAGCTTCGAAGCTGCACCGTTACATCTTTGTCTTTTTTGTAACTGACGGCGCCTGAGATAGACCGGCCCAAAAGAAAGCTTGCTATTGCACAGGCAAGCACGCTCATCCACATCAGCTCGTCGATGTATCCGCGATACGTTGTCAGCGGGAATATGCCAAAGCCGTAGTAGACGGTTAATATAAGAATGAAGCTGAGATCAGGCTTCTTGGCCAGTCTTGTGACGGATGGATAGAAAAAGTATGCGGCGAAGAAGACCGGAAGAAGTCCTACTGCAGATCCCACCAAGGAAGCGAGATCTTGATTTTCAGCGAGTAACAGCGCTGACAGCAGTGTCGCTCCGCCAGCGATTGCGGCTGATGCAATGACGTTATCACGCGTGGTGGCCATTGACATTGCCCTCCCGTTTCTTCAGGTAAATGGCGGTACCGTAGAGCAAGATGCAAAGAATCAGATCGCATGCGACCGATGTAAATGCTGCGCCTCGCCAGCCTAACGTTGGAATTAGTAAGACATTGAACCCGACATTGAGTGCTGCAATTGTAACTTGTATGCAGCTCCGAATTCCTTGATAGTCTGCGCCTGTCAAAGCATCGGCGATCAGGAAATGGAAAGCGCGAAGCAGAGGAATGATCGCTAGGTATTTGAGGACCGTAGCGGTCTCCTCGTAGCCGGCCCCGAGTATCATCGGGGCAAGGCTGGAACACAGGAAGACGCCTGCTGTTCCAGCCATTCCAAGCGCTAATGTAGATGGGAGATAACTATGGGCATAGCTCAACGATGGGCCTATTCCGCCCGATCCGGCCTTGAAGAACCCTGCATAAGTGACTGTCAAAAGCGCTCTGATTGGGGAAAACGCAACGTCAACAATCTTGTAGGCCGCAGCATAGTTGCCTGCGATAGCATCTGTGCTATAGCGCGGAAGGATAAGCTTGTCCGCGTCATTGTAAATGCCTTGCGAAGATATACCGATGGAGAACTTAAGCCCTTCGAAGACCTCTGAGAAGTGAGCTGCCCTGGTAACCTCGTATGATTTCAAAAATATCGCCTGGACTATAGCGCACGGCACTAGCGCGCTTGCAATGTACAGTACCAGCCAAGTATTTAGATTGTCGCCTGCCAAGAAATAGCCGAGGGCGGCGGCTATGATTCTAGATGTTGATGACAAAAGTGTAGCTGTGGCGACAAGCTGCATTTTGCCTTGCGACTGGAATGCCTGGGTTGTGATTTCTTGTATTTTTGTGAACACCAGCTCTGCGATTAATACTGCTACCCCGACCGTAGCCCACTGGTGGCCCGCGCTCTTGCCGATTAGAAATAGGTACAGAGGAGTCGCAATCAGGATGGTGGTCGATGTGAAGAACAATGCGTTGCCATAGTAGGCCGGGAGTCGCGTACTGTCCCTGGAGCAGTTCTTCACTATAAGCGCGCCGCTTCCCAGGCCTATAAACGGGGCCATGATTACTGCTAGTGCAATAGCTGATGCAAAGTGGGCGAACTGATTTGGTCCGACCGAGCGTGCAAAAGCGACAAAATACAATGCCTGCGCCAGGAGTCTGCCAAGGTTCGCAGCGACAATTAGTATCGTGTTCTTGGTTGTGCTTCCTTGGCGGCTCGCAACCTTCCTGAGTATTTTTCGCAGCATGGTCGTGTTCAGTCCATTTTTTCTCTCGCGCGATAGGTGGGTTGGTTCCGCTGCTGCGAAGACATGCCCTGCGCGAATCATTTGAATCAGTGTTGTTACGGGACGATGGCTGCGGTTGGTCGGCGGCATCGAGGCGCAGCTGGTAAAGCCTTTTATCATAGCAATAGAGCGCGCGGGGTGCACATGTTTGATGTTGGGGATTGCCTGCGTTGTGCTGAATTCTGAGGGTCAGTGCAGCGAGTGGCCGCTTCTTAACGCTTTTGCGGCCCCTGTCGCTGCGGTGATCGTGTAGACTTCCCGGGTCGCGCGGGCGTAAAGACGCGGTTGCGCGCTGCTTTAACGTCGCTCCCTTGTCCTTGGGTTCGGCTTCATTTGAAGGCTTCTCGGTTCATGACGACCGGTAATTTCAGGGTTTAATTAATCACATGACAAGTAGAACGGATTCGCGAGCTGTCGGCGAAAGTGAGCTCGACTTGCGCGAGCTCGCCGGCATCATGGTCGACCGCAAGTGGTGGTTATTGGGCACAACGATGCTGTTCATGCTCGGTGGGCTTGCGTATGCGTTGTTGGCTCCAAGGGTCTATCTCGCGCAAGCTATGGTGCAAGTGGAATCGAAGGTCCCTAGTATCCCCGGTTTAGCTGACCTTGCGTCTTTGGGAGGTAGTGGTAGTACTGCGTCTACCACTGAGGTCGCGCTCCTTACTTCGCGAACGTCTATTGGTGAAGCTGTCGACGCGTTGCACTGGGACGTTTCAATTACTCCTTATCGGTTGCCCGTGATTGGTGACTTTTATGCGCGAAATTTCAAACCCCAGTCAGACGATCGGCTTGCTCCCTCTAGGTTCGGGCTCTCCAGCTATGGTTGGGGTGGCGAAGATATCGTAGTTTCTGAGTTGGAAGTCGTTCCATCGATGGTTGATGCCACGATGATGCTTCAGGTCGGCGCTGGCGGGAAGGATTATGTCCTCTACGATGAAGATGGCAACGTTATTCTGAAGGGGGCGGCAGGTGCCGTTGCTCAGGGTAAGGGCGTTAAGATTTTTGTCGAATCTCTGGACGCGCGTCCGGGAATGCGTTTTGAGGTGGTTAAACGCAGGCGTCTGGATGTGCTGTCTGAATTGCAGCGGGATATTAATGTAGTAGAGGATGGTAAGGATTCTGGAATTCTGCAGGTTACCTATGAGAGCACTGACCCACTTCGTGCCGAGGCTTTGGTACAGAGGCTGGTCGAGGCCTACGTTCGGCAGAATGTGGAAAGAAGTTCCGCCGAAGCCGCTTCGCAGCTGAAGTTTGTGAAGGATCAGCTGCCCACGATCCGCCTGCAGGTTGAAAGAGCTCAGCTTGCGATGAGTGCGTATCAGTCGCGCGCAAATTCTGTCGACATCACGATGCAGACCAAGGGACTGTTGGAACAGGAAGTGGCGGTTGAGGCGAGCATCCAACAGTTGCGACTCAAGCAGGCCGAGATGGATCGGAGTTTTACCAGAGAGCATCCGGCTTATCGCGCACTTCTGACTCAGCTAGCTGGGTTGGAATCTCGAAAAGGTGGATTCCAACGAGAAGTGGGTCGTCTTCCTGAGACTCAGCAAGAGCTGCTGCGTCTTACTAGAGACCTTCAAGTAAGTAACGAACTTTACACAGCGTTGCTCAACCAGGCTCAACAGCTTGATGTCGCACGGGCAGGTGCGGTCGGTAATGTCCGCATTGTTGACGCTGCGGTTAGCGATGTGGCGAACCCGATCAAGCCGCGTCGAGGGCTAGTCGTGCTCATCGCAACCGTCCTGGGTGCATGTCTGGCTCTTGGCGTGGTTCTTGTTCAGCGTCTGCTAAATCCGGGGATCGAGGACCCTGCAGACATTGAGGCCTTGGGACTTCCCGTGTATGCGGCGATTCCGCTCAGCGTCTCCAACGCGTTGCCGAAGTTGCGCAAGGGTAAGCATGGAACGCGTGTCATTGCTGATGGGCGACAACATTTGTTGGCAGTCAATTCACCTGCAGACCCTACTGTAGAGGCGCTTCGGAGCTTGAGGACTAGCTTGCATTTCGCGATGTTGGAGGCCAAGAACAATATATTGACTATTTCTGGCCCTCGGCCCGGAGTCGGTAAAACGTTCGTTTCCACTAATCTTGCGGCAGTTATCGCTCTTGCTGGTCAACGAGTGCTCGTCATCGACGCCGATATGCGAAAGGGCACTCTTCATAAGATCCTTGGAGTTTCGCACCAGAAGGGTCTGTCTGATCTTTTGGCTGGGAAGCTGACCGCGGAAGAGGCCATTCGTCCAGTGTCAGGTCTTGACAACATGCATTATATGGTTCGTGGTGAAATCCCGCCTAATCCGGCGGAATTGCTCATGCATCCGCGTTTCGTAGAGTTGCTGGATTCCGTCGCTACCCAGTACGACTTAGTGATTGTTGATACGCCGCCTATTCTCGCCGTTACAGATGCTGCGCTCGTCGCGGCGCACGCGGGTTCCAGCTTGCTCGTTACTAGGTTTGGCGTGAACCAGCCTAAGGAAATTGAGTTGACCATGCAGCGGTTCGAGCAGAACGGAGTCCAGGTTAAGGGTGCTATCTTCAACGCGGTAGAAAAGCGGGCGACGGGCTATTACAGTTATGGGTATTACGAGTACAAGTCTGACGATAAGGGTTGAGCTGTATCGCAATTAGTGGTTAACGGGTCCCGGGAGTAATCTCGGGGCCCTTTTTTTGCATTGGTTTTCGAATATTATCTAAACAAACTCGGTCGAAGTTCGACTGAATCTTCCCGCGTGTTTTAGGATGCGACTCACATAAGTTTGGGGCTCACTGCTCAATTCATATTCAATTGTGCCGGGGCCGCAGGCCTGCCTGGGATGACGTGTCTGGAGCTGTTCCTCCTCGAAATGAATCAGGCACTCCCTTGGTAGTCCGAGCCGGCGTTGGCTGGACGGCAGTATCCGATTTCACCTGTGTGAGGCCAGCTCGCGTCCTGTCGGTACTCAAGTTGTTATCAATTGTCTACAGCGGTGGCGTGCACTGAGTGATAGGTCGATGGAAGAGGCGCATTGCGGCTCGCAGTGCTTCGCCGATTTACTGGCGTCAACAGCCTGTAGCGTATTCGCCACAATATTCTCAACGTCCGTTGATCACTGGGCATATACCCTATACGTCACTGCCTTCACCTTGCGGTTCGCGGCCCGAAACCCTTAAATCCACCACCCAGGAGTTGCATCTTGATCGCCAACAAGCGAGGCCAGTTGAAGGCGATAAAGAAAGCCGGGAATTAAAGGCTTCTAGCTGGAGGCGTCACGGATGACTTGCAACTCGACCTAAGTCCGGTTCGGTGGCCAAAGCCAGATAGGCCCGGCGGGACGTCCGCCGCGAGGCAGGTTCATAATAAATCCGACGCGCCAAACACTCCGCCAGGCTGATATTCAATTGGATTGCTCTTGTGCAGACTTTGGGCCGCTTCAGATCAAGAAGCGTCCAAAATCCGCGGTTTCCTCGTTGCTCTGGCTGTATCGATTCAATGGCGCTGTGGAGCTAGGACCGGCCGACTCGCCTCATACATCGCCGCTGCTGCCGCCTGCAACATGCGCGATGTAGTCGCGTCTGGTCGGCCGCAGAAGAGACTGATGGCAGATAAGGAACGGTGGCGCCGTGGGCGTTGGCTGGTTCGTGTCGGACGTGTACCCGATAGAGCATCAGGTGCTCCATCCGGTTTGCCGGCAGGGGCTTCTGATATTGCCAAGCGGAGCCTGCGCTACACAACCCCATGGTGGAGCTTTGCAGATTTACTTACTCTTCAATCGAACATGGACGGCAAGGAGCACCACCCATCTCACACCCCCGGCCCATGCACACTGACCAGCACATACACCACCACGCTGTTGGCGGCCGATCCGGCAATACAGATCACCGTCGCCGCCACCGCGCAGCGCCACAGCCGCAGCGCGGTCCGTTGCCGTAGCCAGGCAACCTGCGCAACCCAGAACCACCCCGCTGCGAGCAATGACAGCACCACGCCCGCCAGCACCGCTCCTTCCTGCCCCATCGAGATCAGGCTCAGGCCGATGGAGGCCAGCAGCGCGAATGGCGAAACCAGGTAGCACTGCTCGTAGAAGGGCAGCCGCAGCGTCTCCCGGTCCACCGGCCGGCGGGTGCGCAGCAGGTAGTAAAGCGATCCGGCCAATGCCCAGATCCCGAACGCGATGGTCCGGTACAGCAGCAGGTTCTGCTCCGAGGCCAGCACCACGGCCGCCAGCGAGCCGCCCAGATCCGGCGCGGAGGACCGGATCGCCATGTCAACGCCATGGGCGATCAGCACGCACAGGATCAACAGCAGCGGTGGACTGATCGCCGCACTGAAGCGGGTCTCGCTTTCCGAACGCAGCTGGCTTGCAGCGTATTCGGCCATCACCACCGGGGAGTGCAGGATGCGCAGCAGTGAACGCGGCAGCAGCGCGATCCAGCTCAGGGCTTCGAACACCAGTTCTTCAAGCGATTTCAGGATCTTCAGGAAATCCGTGCTGGGGTCCGCTGTCGGGCGGGACGGGCCCGTTGGCGCACATTACCACCGGCACTCTGTCGCACCCGTCATTCCCTGTGGCAATCTCCACTCAACGCGGCCAGCCCGGCCTGCCCATCCGGAGATCTGCAATGTCCATTGCCCATCGCAGTGCCTTGGCGGTCGCGATCATGCTGTCGGCGCTGTGCGCCTCGTCGCGCGTTTCTGCGCAGGACCCCGCACCCGGCCTGGGCGACCTGCAGGGCCTGGATGATCGCGATGCCGCCCGCACGCTGGGTGCCCGTGGCTATGCGCGGCAATCAGTTTCCGGTGAGTACGGCAACTGGTGGAACGAGCGCGACCAGCGCTGCGTGATGGTCCGCAGTGACCGTGGCCGCATCGCATCGGCGGTCACCACCCCCGCGCCGGACTGTGGCAAGCAGCCTGGCGGTAAGAAGGACGGGATGAGCGATGGCGCCAAGGTGGCCGTGGCCGCTGCCGCCATCCTCGGCATTGCCGCACTCGCGCACCAGGCGCACCATCACGACGATGGTGACCACGACGATGATGCACGCCACGAAGCCGACTACGAACGCGGCTACCGCGATGCCGTGCACGGTTACGATGCCGATGCAGATCAGGGTGCTTACAGCGATGGCTATGGCGCCGGCTGCGCGAGCGCTCCAGGCAGGTGCCGTGGCGCTCTGGCAACAGTGCGGGAGCATCCGCCGGCATGGACGACCTGCTAGGCGCACGTGCCGCGGGTGCGGACACGCAACTGCGGGCGCGCGGCTTTACTGATCGCGACGCACAGCAGCGCCATGGCCGCTCGGTGGTGACGTGGTGGAATGCGCAGACCCGCGAATGCCTGCACGTTGCGACCGGGGACGGCAGGATCGAGTCGATCCGCCGCGTCGACGCCGACAACTGCCGCTGACGCCGGCACGCCGCAGCGCCCGCGCGCGGCCTGGATCAGCCAGCCAGCGGTTTGAATACCCGCACCGGCGAGGCGGAGTTGCGTTCCAGCGCGGCGCCCTCGCGCGTCGGGCGCGGGCACAGCGTGCCGCCGCAGTTCGGGCAGCGTTCGCCCAGTCGTTCCTGCGCACAAGCGGTGCAGAAGGTGCACTCGAACGAGCAGATCCACGCGCCGGTCGACGCGGCGGGCAGGTCGGTGTCGCAGCATTCGCAGCCAGGACGCATCTGCAACATGGGGTGGGCCCCGAACAAGGATCGGGCGCCAGCGTAACGCCGGGCCGCCCGCGGTTCCAGCGCAGACCGGCGCCAACGAACGTTTTACACAGCACGCAGAGGCACTGGATACAGTGCGCGATCACTCAAGGGGTTGGCCATGCAGCACCGACATGACGGGCAATGGATCAGGTGCGGTTTCATCCTGGCGCTGCTGCTGTGCGCGCCGCTCTCTGTCGCCGCGCAGGCCGTCACCGCAGAAGGGCCCGTGGTGGACATGGCGGCCGTCCAGGTCACCGGCGAGCAGCCCGGTCCGGGCTTGTGGAAGGTGAGCAACGCGCAGGGCCATGTGTTGTGGCTGTTGGGTACGGTGGCACCGTTGCCGGCCGGCGTGACCTGGCGTTCGGACCCGGTGCAGCAGGTCATCGCCGCCTCCGACCACGTGCTGGGTCCGCCCGGCTGGACACCGGACGTCAAGCTCGGCCTGCTGCGCGGCCTCACCCTGCTGCCGCTGGCGATGAAGACCGCCAGGGATCCGCAGGGGCGCACCTTGCATCAGATCGTGGCACCGGACACCTACGCGCGATGGCTGGGCTTGAAGGCCACCTACCTGGGGCGCGATGGCGGGGTGGAAAAGAAGCGCCCGATGATCGCTTCGGGCGAGCTGTACATGGCCTTCCTCAAGCGCCAGGGGCTGCGCGACAGCGGGCAGGTCACCGAGGCCCTTGAACGTGCCTACAAAGCCAACAAGCTGGAGCCGGAAGAGGCGCGGGTGAAGCTGCCCATTGCCGATGCGCGCGGCGCCCTGAAGGAATTGCAGGGCAGCGAGGTGGACGACCGCGCCTGCTTCGAGCGCACCCTGGATACGGTGGAATTCCAGGCCCCGGTACTGCGCGAGCGTGCCAATGCCTGGGCTGCTGGAGATATCGGGGCCCTGCGCCGGCTGGCCGTGATGTCCATGGCGCGCACCTGCAGGGACGTAGTGCAGGATTCGGCGTTCGCGCGCAGCCGCGGCTGGAACGACCTGGGGCAGCAGGCGCGCACGCAGTGGCTGGGCCTGGCCGACAAGGCGCTGGCCCAGCACGCCAGCACGTTCTCCACGGTGCCGGTCAGCCTGCTGCTGGGACCGGAAGATTATCTGGGCGCGCTGCGCGCACGCGGCTACACCATCGAAGCGCCGCCGGAATGAGCTGCCTTTGCTGACGCCTGTACGGCTCAGCGCAATGGCATGCGCAGGGTAAAGGTGGTGCCGATGGCGTCTGCGGACTGCACCGTCAGCGCGCCGCCATGCGAAACGGCGATCTGCGAGGCGATGTAGAGTCCCAGGCCCAGGCCGGAATCCAGCCGCTGGTCGCCGGTGCGGTGGAAGGGCTCGAACAAGGTCTTCATCGACGCCTCGGCGATCACGCCCTCGTTGCGCACTTCCAGCACCAGCGCCGTGTCGTCGGCGTGGCCGCGCAGGGCGATCGGACTGCCCTTGCGGCCGTGGATGGCCGCGTTGATCAGCAGGTTGCTGACCAGTTGCGAGAGGCGGTCGGCATCGCAGGTCACCACCTCGGGAAGGGCCAGTTCAACGATCAACGGGCAACCGGGGTAGGGCGCCATTGCCTGCTCGGCGGCGTTGGCCAGCAAGGCAGACAGGTCTCGCCAGGGCCGCACGCGCAGGGCGATGCCCGAGCCGAGGCGGCCGCGCGCGAAATCCAGCGTCACATCGATCAGTTCCGCCATCCGGTCAGCGCTGTCGTCCAGGTGCCGCAGCAGACTCTGCTGCGCCTCGCTGGTGGCCGACAGGGACAGCAGGTCGGAGGTCACCCGGATCGCCTGCAGCGGGTTGCGCAGGTCGTGGGCCAGCACCGCGATGAACTCCTCGCGCTCCTTGCCTTCCTGGCGCAGCGCGCTGTTGAGCACTTCGGAGGCCTGCAGGCGGCTCTCAGAAGATGCGGCCCGATCCCGCTCGACGCTGTCGTGGTGGTCATCGGTGTCATGTGCTTCCGCCGCGCTGATCTGCTCGGCCACCACCGCACCCAGTGCGCGCATGGCGTGCAGGATTTCATCGGTGATCGGGCGCGGCTCCGGGTCCAGCGTGCACAGGGTGCCGAACACCCGCCCATCGGCCAGCACCACCGGCACCGAGATGTAGCTGCGGAAGCCGTGCATCGCCGGGATGGGACTGTCGCAGCGCTTCTGGTCCTGGCGGTAATCGCCGAACCAGATCGCCTCCTGGGTCGCGGTGACGTCGCGGCAGAAGGTGTTGATAAGGTCCAGCCGCAGGCCGGCGGAGATGCCGAGCCCGGCACGGTCCAGTGCGTGCACGGCGCGCCATTGCTGCTCACCGACTTCACCGATCAGTGCGACCCGCATGCCGCTGACGGCACAGGCGAGTTCCAGGCAGGAGTGGAACGAGGGCAGGGGGCCTTCCTTGGTGGATCTGTTCTGCATGGGTAGGTGCTTTTGTCTCGGCAACGTTGAGTCGATCACGGCGTGTGCGGGTCGATTGTGACATCGCCTTTCGTGCTCCGTCCCTGCGTGCTGGGCCTTACCCTTAATCATTCAGCGTTGCGCTGGTGGTTTGGTGAGTCGTTCAGGGGCTGAGGGATAGGCGTGCGAAGGGATTCCGGAAATGCGCACGTGTTTGCAGACCGGGGCGAGGACAGGGCGCTAGCGTGTCAGCTGCAGGCCCGATTTCTCCAGGCCGAGGATTACCCGTATGCACCTCCTGCTCGCGGTGTCGGAAGTCGCAATCGCCTTTGCCTGCGTCCTGGGTCTGGTGCATCTGGGCAGTCGTGCGCGGCAGCGGAGCAAGCGCAAAGGTAAGCGAAGTCCATTTTCAGATAAGTCTCATTGAGCTCCTGGCAGGGCGTCCTTAGCGTTGGCCCGGCAGCGGTCCGCTGCGTGGGTCACCGCTTGCGTCTTTCGACGTGCGTGGCGGCGATCTCCCGTCCTTCGGAGTGTCGTGAAATTGTCTGAACGTTCGAAAGGTCCCCGCGTAGCGCCGGGGCGTGCCGTGCCAAAAAACCGCTTCTTCTACGCCTACGCGAAGCTGCGTCACTGGCATGTCGGGATGATGTCGGCACTGTGCCCGGCCATCCGCTATGCGCTTACCGGCGACACCGGCAAGGTGCGTTCGCATGGGGGCTGGCGCAAATCGCGCCTGCGCATCCCCGGCCTGCGCGACACCGACTGAATCGTGATGGTTGCCTGCACTTAGCCGCGTCCTATGGGGTGCGTGCGTCGCATGCGCCAAGATCTCGCCGACAACTTGCCCGGCCACCTGCATCGCAGGTGCCGGCTTCCCCCACTACGAGAATCAAATGTCCAAGATCAAGCTTGCTTCCCTTTCGCTGCTCGCCCTGGCCAGCCTGCAATCAACCGCAGCGCTCGCCGACGACGGCAACTACTACGTCGCAGGTCGCGTTGTCGGTGCCGAGCACAAGGCGCGGGAAATGGCCGACAGCGCGCGTCCGGGCATCGGCGCGTTCGTGCCGGGCCAACAGAAAGACAAGTTCACCACCGGCTCGTTTGCCGCCGGCTACCAGTATGGCAACGGCTGGCGCGTGGAGGGTGAGTACACCCTGCCGAAGACCGATACCTTCACCAGCGGCTCGACCGTATTCCCGACCAGCAGCAACGTGCATTACATCGAGGCCCAGCGCCTGATGGCCAACGTGTACCGCGATTTCGCCATCACCGACCAGGTCGCGCTGTACGGTTCGGTCGGTCTGGGCATCACCCGCCTGAAGTCCGATGGCTGGCAGGGCACCGTGGCGCGCCAGTACAACGTGGGCCGCCAGGATAACCTGTCGTGGTCGCTCGGCGCCGGCGTTGCGTACTCGCCGATCGACAAGCTGACCCTGGACCTGGGCTATCGCTATGTCGACATGGGCCGCACCGAGAGTGGCTGGAATGCCTTCCCGAATGCACGCAGCCTGCAGGACGAGAAGATGAGCGCCAACCTGGTGTCGAGCGAAATCTATCTGGGCGGCCGTTACGCCTTCTGACGGCGCAGCGTGCCGGTTACCGGCGATGCTGCGTTCGGTGGC
Source organism: Stenotrophomonas sp. SORGH_AS_0321 (assembly GCF_031453215.1). Lineage (NCBI taxonomy): Bacteria > Pseudomonadati > Pseudomonadota > Gammaproteobacteria > Lysobacterales > Lysobacteraceae > Stenotrophomonas > Stenotrophomonas sp. SORGH_AS_0321. The sequence continues at coordinate 2,337,214 of NZ_JAVIZG010000001.1, read as the reverse complement.
GGGCTGCACGCGCAGCCCGTCGCCGCGCTCGATCCTGGCGACCGATCAACGTGCGGTCAGCAGCTCGACCAGCTGCCGCAGCCGATACGGCTTGGGCAGGAATTCCACATGCCCCGGCAACGGCGGCAGCTGCGAGCGGGCATAACCTGACGACAGGATCATCCGGGCGCCCGGCTGGGTACGGGCGACATGTTCGCTGAGCTCGATCCCGGACATGCCGTTGGGCATGCTGACATCGCTGAACACCACGTCGTACTGACGCTCGCCGGCCATCATCGCCAGCGCCTCGTGGCCATCGGCGGTGGTATCGACGTTGATGCCCATGTCCTGCAGGGCCAGTCCGATCATGTCGCGCAGGTCTTCCTGGTCTTCGACCATGAGTACGCGGATGGAATCAGTCATTGGCGGGAACCTCCAGGGCAGGCAGCAGCAGGCTGACCGTCGTGCCACCACCTTCGGTGCTGGACACGTCGACGAAACCGCCGCATTGGGTGATGAAACCGAACACCTGGCTCAGGCCCAGACCGCTGCCCTTGCCGATGTCCTTGGTCGTGAAAAACGGCTCGCTGGCCCGCGCGGCGACGTCTGGCGCCATGCCGTGGCCTTCATCCTGAACGCGGATGGCGACGAAATTACGGTAGGTGGGCGTGTCGGCCTGCGGATCCAGGCGACGCTCGATGTCCCCGATGATACAGATACGACCGCCCTGCGGCATGGCATCGCAGGCATTGCCGACCAGGTTGGACAGCGCCGCCTCCAGCTGCCCCGGATCCAGCAGCACGTCGGGCAGGTCGCTGCGCAGCTGCAGGCTGAGCGAATGATGGGCCAGGCAGCGCTGCTGCAGCGCCGCCATCGCCGGCTGCAGCCAGTTCGCGGTGGTGACGCGTTCGCGCACCAGCGTCTGGCCGGCGCCGAAGGCCAGCAGCTGCCGGGTCAGCAGCGCGCCACGGTCGGCCGCGGCCTGCGCATTGCCGATCAGGCGTTCGGTGGTCTCATCGGCCGCACAGCGCAGCGCGATCAGGTCCAGCGCATTGTGGATGGTGGTCAGCAGGTTGTTGAACTCGTGTGCCAGCCCGCGGCTGAGCTGGCTGACTTTCTCGAACTGCTGGGTGCTGGCCAGCGCACGTTGCGCATCCCGCAGCAGCACCTGTGCCTGGTAGCTTTCGGTGATATCGCGGGTCACCTTGACGAAGCCGACCAGCTGCTCGGCCTCGAATACCGGCTCGATGACCACGCTGGCGCGGAAACGACTGCCGTCACTGCGCAGGCGCCAGCCTTCCCCGGCATAGCGGCCTTCGCTTATGGCGATCGACAGCGAGCGTTCGGGCTCGCCGGCATCGCGGTCGGCGGGGCAGTGGAAACGGCTGAAATGGGTGCCGATCACTTCTTCGGCGCTGTAGCCCTTGATCCGCTGCGCACCGGGATTCCAGGTGCACACCACGCCGTCCGGATCCATCAGGTACAGGGCATGGTCAGTGACGCTCTCGATGAGGAGCGTCAACTGTCGGGACGTATCTGTCTGGGCGGTGAGCTTGGAGACGGCGTTTACCACGGGACTGCGCTGAAACCCCTGAGGCCGGTGACGCTAGAAGCGACAGTGTGAAGGAATTGTGTAGGCAGGCACGTGCCGAAAGTCGTGCCGGAAACGACGGGCATTCAGTTAACATCCCACTTCTTTGTGTCGGGATCTCCAACGATGACGTCAGCTTCAAGTATGCGCGACCCGTGGATATGGGCTTTGTCGGCCGCCCTGCTGGGAGCAACCGCCGCCCTTGAACTGGTTGTGCCACTTGGCTATGCGGTGTGGCTGGCGTATTTCCTGGCGATCGGCGTGACGGTATTCCAGCGCCATGCCGGGCTGCCGTTGGTGGTTGCGGTGGCGGCCTGTGTGTTCCTCGCGGTGGGCTACAACATTGCCCCCGCCAGTACCAATTCAGCTTTCTCTTTCGTCAACCGGACGATTGGCGGATTTGCCTTCCTGATGATCGCGTTGATCGTCAATCGCGCAATCCAGGCGCGCCGCGAAGCGTCCGAGGCGCTGTGGCTGCAGGAAAGCGAAAACGTGGTGGCGATGAGCCTGCGCGGCGACCTGGGGCCGGAAAAAATCGCTGAAGCGGCGATGACAACCCTGGCTGAGCAGCTGAAGGCGCAGACCGCGGTGATGTACCGCATCGAGAACCATCAGTTGCTGCTGACCGGCGGCGTGGCGCTGCCGGCGTCCATTCCGCAGTCGCTGGGCCTGGAAGAAGGACAGCTGGGCCAGGTGATCCGCGAGGGCAAGGTGCGCCACCTGCAGGAAAGCGAGGGCAGCGTGCTGCAGATCAGTACCAGCCTGGGCAGCACCCAGCTGCGCGAGCGGGTGCTGGCGCCGATCTTCAGCGATGAGCAGATCGTCGGCGTGGTGGAACTGGGCCGGATCCGCCCGGGTCGTGCCCCGCAGCTGGACCGCGAGCTGCTGCAGCGCTGCGCCGACACCATCGGCATCGCGCTGCGCGCGGCGGTGCTGCGCGCGCGACTGGCCGAGCTGCTGGAAGAATCCCAGCGCCAGGGCGAAGAACTGCAGGCCCAGCAGGAAGAGCTGCGGGTGGCCAACGAAGAACTGGAAGAACAGAGCCGCAGCCTGCTGCATTCGCAGACCAACCTGGAGCAGCAGCAGGCCGAGATGGAACAGACCAACGTGCAGCTGGAAGAGCGCACGCATGAGCTGGAAGGCCAGAAGCAGGCGCTGCTGGTGGCGCAGGCGCAGCTGGTGCGCAATTCCAATGAACTGTCGGCCGCCTCGCGCTACAAGTCCGAGTTCCTGGCCAACATGTCGCATGAGCTGCGCACTCCGCTCAACAGCTCGCTGATCCTGGCCAAGCTGCTTTCGGACAACCGCGATGGCACGCTCAGCGATGAGCAGGTCAAGTACGCGCAGGCCATCCTGTCGTCCAACAACGACCTGCTGGCCCTGATCAACGACATCCTGGACCTGGCCCGCATCGAGGCCGGTCACGTGGAGCTGGCCGATGAAATCGTCGTGGTCGAAGGTGCATTGCAGCGCCTGCGCGAGACCTTCGAGCCGCTGGCGCGCGAAAAGGGACTGGTGCTGGAGATCGTCGCCGACGCCGGCGCACCCAGCCAGTTCACCGCCGACAGCCAACGCCTGCAGCAGATCCTGAAGAACCTGCTGGCCAACGCGGTGAAGTTCACCGAACACGGCACGGTCAGCCTGCAGGTGCAGGCGGTCGGCCGCGACCGCGTGCGTTTCGTGGTGCGCGACAGCGGTATCGGCATCGCCGCCGAGCAGCTGGACGCCATCTTCGAAGCCTTCCGCCAGGCCGATGGCAGTACCCGCCGCCGCTACGGCGGCACCGGCCTGGGGCTTTCCATTTCGCGCGACCTGGCAACCCGCATGGGCGGTGACATCCGCGTGGACAGCGAGCCGGGTCGCGGCAGTACCTTCACGGTGGAATTGCCGCTGAGCGGAGCACCGGAACAGGCCGACGCGCCGGCGACATTGGGCACGGCGCACGCGCCGCAGCCGGTGGTCGCTTCGGCACCGTCACCGGCCCGGGCAGCGTCCGGCGCCGGCCCGTCGCCGGTGCGCAGCGACGCGGTTCCGCCGTCGTTGGGCGCCTGGAAGACAGCCGTGGCCAACGGTGCCGGCGCCCAGCGCAGTGAGCGCCTGATCCTGGCCGTGGAAGATGACGCGACGTTCGCCGAAGCGCTGGTCGCGCTGGCGCGCGAACTCGATTTCGACTGCGTGGTGGCCACCACCGCCGAAGAAGCCTTGTCGCTGGCGCGCGAGCTGCGCCCCAGTGGCGTGCTGCTGGATATCGGCCTTCCCGATGTGTCCGGCCTGAGCGTGCTGGAGCGCCTGAAGCGCGATCCGCTGACCCGCCACATCCCCGTGCACGTGGTGTCGGGCATGGAGCGCAGCCAGCTGGCGATGGAACTGGGCGCCATCGGTTACGTGATCAAGCCGGCCACCCGCGAGCGGCTGGTCGAGGCGATCCAGCACCTGGAAAAGACCAGCCAGCGCGACGTGCGCCGTCTGCTGATCGTGGAAGACGACACCGAACTGCGCGGCAACCTGGAACTGCTGCTGGGCCGGGAGCAGCTGGAAATCACTGCCGTCGGCACCCTCGCCGAGGCGGTGCAGCAGCTCAGCAGCGCGACCTTCGACTGCATGGTGACCGACCTGGCGCTGCCCGATGGCAGTGGCTACGACCTGCTGGAGTTCATGGCCGGCAGCGAAGATGTCAGCTTCCCGCCGGTGATCGTGTATACCGGCCGCGCGCTGGGCCGCGAAGAAGAACAGCGCCTGCGCCGTTATTCCAAGAGCATCATCATCAAGGGCGCACGATCGCCTGAGCGCCTGCTCGACGAGGTCACCCTGTTCCTGCACAGCGTGGAAGCGAACCTGCCCAGCGACCAGCAGCGCCTGCTGCGCGAAGCGCGGCGCCGCGATTCGGTGCTCGATGGCCGCACGGTGCTGTTGGCCGAAGACGATGTGCGCAACATCTTCGCGCTGTCCAGCGTGCTCGAACCGCTGGGGGTGAAGCTGGAAATCGCCCGCAACGGCCGCGAAGCCGTCGATCGCCTGGCCAGCGTGGAAGTGGACCTGGTGTTGATGGACATCATGATGCCGGAGATGGATGGCTTGACCGCGATGCGGGAAATCCGCAGCCAGCGCCAGCACAAGGACCTGCCGATCATCGCGCTGACCGCCAAGGCCATGCCCGACGACCGCGAGCGTTGCCTGCAGGCCGGCGCCAACGACTACATCGCCAAGCCCATCGACGTCGACAAGCTGGTGTCGTTGTGCCGTGTGTGGTGCTCGCGGCAATGAACGATCAGGAGCTGTTCGACCTGGAACTGAAGGTGCTGGTGGAGGCGATCTACCAGCGCTACCACTACGATTTCCGCAACTATGCGGTGTCTTCGCTGCGGCGCCGGATGCACCAGGCGATGCAGCGCTACGAGTGTGCGCGCCTGTCGGACCTGCAGCACCGGCTGCTGCACGAGCCCGAACTGTTCACCCAGGCCATGCAGTTCTTCACCGTGCAGGTGTCGGAGATGTTCCGTGACCCGTCCTACTTCCTGGCACTGCGCGAGCACGCCGTGCCGGTGTTGAAGACCTATCCGTCGATCAAGCTGTGGGTGGCCGGCTGCAGCACCGGCGAGGAAGTCTGGTCGCTGGCGATCCTGCTGCAGGAAGAGGGGCTGCTGGACCGCAGCATCATCTACGCCACCGACATCAACCCGGCTGCTTTGGCGGCCGCCGAATCAGGCACCTACGGCATCGACCGCATCGCCCAGTTCAGCCGCAATTACCTGCAGGCCGGCGGTCACGGTTCGTTGTCGGACTACTACACCACCGGCTACGACGGGGCGATGTTCGATCGTCGCCTGCGCCGAAACGTGGTGTTCGCCGACCACAGCCTGGCTACCGACACGGTGTTCTCCGAAGTACACCTGGTGTCCTGCCGCAACGTGCTGATCTACTTCAACCGGCCGCTGCAGGACCGCGCCGTCGGCCTGTTCCGCGAAGCCCTGGTGCATCGGGGTTTCCTGGGACTGGGCAGCAAGGAATCGCTGCAGTTCGGCGAGCACGGCAACGCCTTTGAAGCCGCTGCGCGCGAACAGCGCCTGTACCGGAAGGCGGCCTGATGGACGCCCTGGTCCCGCGCCTGTTGGTGATCGGTGCTTCGGCCGGCGGTGTTTCGGCGCTGCAGCGCGTGCTGGGTGCGCTGCCGGCGGCGCTGCCCTGCCCGGCGCTGGTGGTGCTGCACATCCCCCGTGACCGGCCCAGCCGCATTGCCGAACTGCTCGATCCGGGCTCGGCGTTGCGGGTGCGCGAGGCCGAGGACAAGCAGCCGCTGGAGGTGGGCACGGTGACCTTCGCGCCACCGGACTACCATATGCTGGTCGAAGACGAAGCCTCCATCGCGCTGTCGCTGGATGAGGCCGTGTTGTTCTCGCGGCCGGCCATCGACCCGTTGTTCGAATCGGCCGCGGCGGTGTTTGGACCCGATGTACTGGCGATCCTGCTGACCGGGGCCAGCAGCGATGGCAGCGAAGGCGTGGCCGCGGTGCGCCAGGCCGGTGGCCAGGCCTGGCTGCAATGCCCCGAAGATGCCGAGGCGTCGATGATGCCTGCCTCGGCCCTGCAGCGTGCCGGCGCCGATGCGGTGCTGACGCTGGACGAGATATGCGAATGCCTGAAGGAAATGAAATGAACCTGCTTGCTCCCGCGCCAGTGGCAGACGCCTCGCCGGTCAACATACTGATTGTCGATGACGTGCCGCAGAACCTGGTCGCGATGGAAGCGCTGCTGCGCCGTGATGGCCTGCGCATCCTCTGCGCTGCCTCCGGCAACGAGGCGCTGGAACTGCTGCTTGAACACGAAGTCGCGCTGGCCCTGCTGGACGTGCAGATGCCGGAAATGGATGGTTTCGCGCTGGCCGAACTGATGCGCGGCTCGGCGCGCAGCCGCGATGTGCCGATCATCTTCCTGACCGCCTCGCCGCAGGATCCGGTGCGTGCGTTCAAGGGCTATGAAAGCGGTGCCGTGGACTTCCTGCACAAGCCGATCGAACCGCAGATCATCCTCGGCAAGCTGGGCGTGTTCATCGAGCTCTACCAGCAGAAGCGCCTGTTGAAATCGCGCAACGAAGCGCTGGAGCGCGCGCTGACGCTCAACGAAACCATGATGGCGGTGCTGACCCACGACCTGCGCACGCCGCTGTCGGCGATCCTGCTGTGTGCGGACAAACTGTCGCTCGACATTCCGGCTGATGCCAGCGCGCAGCAGACCCTGCGCCACCTGGAAACCAGCACGCTGCGGATGGCGCGCATGGTTGACCAGCTGCTCGACTTCTCACGCATCCGCTCCGGCGGGCTGCGCCTGGAGCGCACCCCGTGCAACGCCGCCAGCGTGGTGGACGCGGTCGTGCAGGAGGTGGAGCAGGGCAACGCGACGGCCGCGATCGAAGTGGTCGCGCTGGGCGATGCGCGCATGCAGGGCGACCCGGACCGGCTGGCCCAGGTGGCCTCCAACCTGATCGGCAATGCGCTGCTGCATGGCGGGCAGTCGCCGATCCAGGTGCACGTGGATGGCGAGGACCCGGCCCAGGTGGTGCTGCGCGTGCGCAACCGCGGGCAGATCGGTGAAAGCCTGCTGCCGCGCCTGTTCGAACCGTTCAAGGCCAGCTTCCACGCCAGCAAGGGACTGGGCCTGGGCCTGTTCATCGCCGACCAGTTCGTGCGTGCGCACGGCGGCCAGCTGCAGGCGCGCAACGAAGCGCAGGACGTGGTGTTCGAAGCCCGGCTGCCGCGCCGGGCCTGACCCGCCGGCATTGCGCGGCTGCCGTCGCGGCGGCAGACTCCTGCCATGCACGCGCCGCGCTTCCATGTCCGCAGTTACGGTGACGCCTGGGGCGGCGATCGCCACGCCTACGCCCAGTGGGTGTTGCCGTTGCACGGTGAGCTGCAGTTCGAGCTCGACGGTCACGCTGCGCGGCTGGATGCGCTGCAGGGCGTGTTCGTGGCGCCTGGCGAGACCCATGACCAGGTCGGGCAGGGCAGCAACCAGCACGTGATCATCGACTGCGACGCCGCCTGGTTCGACGACCACACCCTGGAACACCTGCGCGGGCAGCGCTGGCTGTCGTTGCCGCAGGCGCTGCGTACCTCGTTGCAGGCACTACCGGCCGGGAGCTCGGGCGAGCACCTGTTGCCGCTGCTGCTGCAGGCATTCGCGCCCGATGGCAGCGGTGCACGCCTGCAGGCCTTGTGCGCTCGCATCCAGTCGGCCCCCGGCGAAGCCTGGCCGGTGGAACGCATGGCACGCTTGGCAGGCCTGAGCAGCAGCCACCTGCATGCCCGTTTCCTGCGCGAGCTGGGGCTGCCGCCGCAGGCCTGGCTGAGTGCGCTGCGGCTGCGCTGGGCGCGCCACCTGCTGCGCAGCACCCAGGTGCCGATCAGCACTGTCGCCCAGCTCGCCGGTTACTCCGAACAGAGCGCGCTGAGCCGTGCGTTGCGGCGCGAGACCGGACTCACCCCGTCGATGTGGCGGCACCAGTCACCGTAGCCCGGGTCAAGACGCGCGCCACCGCGGCGCACTAGACTTCGCGCCTGTCTGCAGCATGGGTGTGCGATGAATCGTTCGATGGGCGTGGGGATCGGCAACGGCGTGATGGCCGGTGCGCTGTGGGGCGTGGTGTTCCTGGCTCCCGCGGTATTGCTGGCATTCGATGCCCTGCAGTTGTCGGCCGGCCGCTACCTGATCTACGGGCTGGTGGCGCTGTTGTTGCTGGCGCCGCGCTGGAAGCGGCTGGCGCCGCGGATCGGCATGGCCGAATGGCGCGGGCTGGTATGGCTGAGCCTGGCCGGCAACCTGGTGTATTTCCTGCTGCTGGCCACGGCGGTGCAGTGGGCCGGCGGCGCGGCTGCTTCGCTGATCGTCGGGCTGATTCCGGTGGTGGTGACCCTGGTCGCGGTGCGCGAAGAAGGCGCGGTGCAGCTGCGCCAACTGGCGCCGGCGCTGCTGCTGTGCCTGCTGGGCGTGGCGCTGGTGGGGTACGAAGCCCTGGTATCCGAACATGTGCAGACGCCGTGGCGGCAGCGCGTGCTGGGTCTTGTCTGTGCCTTCGGCGCGTTGCTTTCGTGGGCGGCGTATTCGGTGGGCAACAGCCGCTGGCTTGCCCGCCGTCCGGATCTTTCCGCACACGACTGGTCGCTGCTCACCGGCGTGGTCACCGGTGCCCTGGCGCTGCTGCTGGTGCCGTCGGCGTTCGTGTTCGATGGCAGCGTGCATGCGCCGGCCCAGTGGGGACTGTTCTGGATGGTCAGCGCCGGGGTTGCGGTGATCGCCTCGCTGCTTGGCAATGCCTGCTGGAACCGCGCCAGCCGGCTGCTGCCGCTGACCCTGACCGGACAGATGATCGTGTTCGAGACCTTGTTCGCGCTGTTGTATGGCTTCGCCTGGCAGCGCCGTTGGCCCACCCTGCTGGAAACCATTGCGATCGGCTGCCTGGTGGCCGGCGTGCTGTGGTGCGCGCACGCACACCGCGCGCCGCCGGCGATCGCCGAACATGCCGGCTGAACGCAGGCGTGGCCTGCATCGTCTCCGATGCAACCATTTTCGCCGGCGTTGGCGGCCGATGAAGGCAGGTGTTTTCTGCACTGCAACACTTGACAGCGGCTTGCCCGGCGGTGTTTTCTAGCGGCATGGTCCCTGCCGCCGCCACCTTCGCCTCGCTTGCTGCCGCTTCTGCGGCAGGCCTGCGCGCGGGCTCCATGGCCGGCACCACCACCATTACCACCATTACCACCACCACCACCCGCAGGGTGCGGTCCGTCGTCTTCGCGTAACTCACGAAAACCACGGCCCCGCACCGAACCAGGTGGCGGGGAAACCTTCCACTGGCGCGATGCGGGGCCTCCCACCGAGGTCACCATGTCCATTGCCGCTGCTGCACCCGCCGCCGATTCCGCTCCGCTACGTTCCGCCGTGCAACCGCACGTGGTGGTGCACAAGTTCGGCGGGACCTCCGTCGCCGATGCCGACTGCTACCGCCACGTAGCGCGGCTGCTGCAGGCGCGTCCGGAAGCGCTGCAGGTCACCGTGGTGTCTGCCATGAAGGGCGTGACCGATGCGCTGATCGCGCTGGCGCGGTTGGCCGCGGCCGGCGATGCGCAGTGGCGCGAAGACTGGCATGACCTGCGCGCGCGCCCATCGCGGCGCGGCTGCTTCGCTGCTCGGTGAACACGCCGGCGCCAGCGTGGAATGGCTCGATGCGCGGTTCGATGAGCTCGCCGAACTGCTGGCCGCACTGGCGGTGATCGGTGGCCTGCCCGAGGAGGTGCTCGACCGCGTGCAGGGCCTCGGTGAAGTATGTTCGGCACACCTGCTGGGACAGCATTTCCTGGCCAGCGGCGAGCCGTGCGCGGTGCTGGATGCGCGCGAGGTGCTGGTGGTCGAGCACGACGAGCTGGGCGTCAACGTGGATTGGGAAACCAGCGCACAGCGCCTGCACGCGTGGCGGCAGGCGAACGTGCAGCAGCGCATCGTGGTCACCGGCTTCATCGCTCGCGACCGCCGGGACCGCATCACCACCCTTGGCCGCAACGGCAGTGATTACTCCGGGGCGATCTTCGCTGCGCTGTTCAACGCCGATGAGCTGCAGATCTGGACCGACGTCGATGGCGTTCTGTCGGCTGATCCGCGGCTGGTGCCCGAAGCGGTGCAGCTTGAAGCGTTGAGCTACGACGAGGCCTGCGAACTGGCCTACTTCGGGGCCAAGGTGGTGCATCCGCAGACGATGTCCCCGGCGATCCAGCGCGGCCTGCCGATCCTGATCCGCAACACCTTCCAGCCCGAACACCCCGGCACCCGCATCACCGCCGAGCGCTCGGTGCGCGGGCCGATCAAGGGCCTGACCCTGAGTGCGGAACTGGCCGTGCTGAACCTGGAAGGCACCGGCCTGATCGGCGTGCCGGGCACGGCGGAGCGGGTGTTTTCCGCGCTGCGCCAAGCGCAGGTGTCGGTGGTGATGATCTCGCAGGGGTCTTCCGAACACTCGATCTGCTGCGTGGTCCGCGGCAATGAATCCGAACGCGGCCGTGACGCCTTGCTGCAGGCGTTCGCCCATGAGCTGGCAGTCGGCCAGGTCCAGCGGGTGCAGCTGCGTGGCGGGGTCAGCGTGCTGGCGGCGGTGGGCGATGGCATGGCCGGCCAGCCCGGCGTGGCCGCGCGCCTGTTCGAATCGCTGGGCAGAGCGCAGGTCAACATCCTGGCCATCGCGCAGGGCTCGTCGGAACGCAACATTTCGGTCGCGGTGGACAGTGGCGATGCCACCCGTGCGCTGCGCGCGGCGCATGCCGGTTTCTGGCTGTCACCGCAGACCTTCGCGGTCGGGGTAATCGGGCCAGGCAACGTCGGCGCGGCACTGCTGGACCAGCTGCAGGCCGCGCAGCCGCAGCTGCTGGGCAAGGCCAACATCGACCTGCGCCTGCGCGCGGTGGCGTCACGGCGCGGCATGCACCTGGCCCCGCGCGCGCTGCAGGGGCCCTGGCGGGCCGCCCTGGCCGACGCAGCGTCGGCCAGCGACCTGGACGCGTTCACTGCGCACCTGCTGTCGGCGCACCTGCCGCATGCGGTGGTCATCGACTGCAGTGGCAGCGCCGAGGTCGCCGGGCGCTACGAAGGCTGGCTGGCGGCCGGCATCCACGTGGTCACCCCGAACAAACAGGCCGGCTCCGGTCCGCTGGCACGCTACCAGTCGATCCGCGCTGCGGCCGCCGCCAGCGGGGCGCGCTTCCGTTACGAGGCCACCGTGGGCGCGGGCCTGCCGGTGATCACCACGCTGCGCGACCTGGTCGATACCGGCGATGAGGTGCTGTCCATCGAAGGCATCTTCTCCGGCACGCTGGCCTGGCTGTTCAACCGCTTCGATGGCAGCCAGCCGTTCTCCGCGCTGGTGGAGCAGGCGCGGGGCATGGGCTATACCGAACCGGACCCGCGCGATGACCTGTCCGGCATCGACGTGGCACGCAAGCTGGTGATCCTGGCGCGCGAAGCCGGCCGCGACCTGAGCCTGGAACAGGTGCAGGTCGAAAGCCTCGTGCCCGAGGCGCTGCGTGCGGGCAGCGTGGAAGCGTTCATGCAACGCCTGGGCGACAACGATGACGCGCTGCTGCAGCGCCTGCAGCAGGCCCGCGCGCGCGGCGCCGTGCTGCGCTATGTCGCTGCGCTGTCCGCGCAGGGCGCATCGGTCGGGCTGGTGGAAATACCGCTGGACCATGCCTTCGCCAACCTCAAACTGACCGACAACGTGGTGCAGTTCCGCACTCGGCGCTACTGCGACAACCCGCTGGTGGTGCAGGGCCCCGGCGCCGGTCCGGAAGTCACCGCGGCCGGCGTGTTCGCCGATCTGCTGCGGGTGGCGGCCGGTGAAGGAGCGCGCCTGTGATCGCACGTGCCTTCGCACCGGCATCGGTCGGCAACGTGGGGGTGGGCTTCGACATACTAGGCCATGCCATCGCCGGTGTCGGTGACACGGTGAGCGTGCGCCGCATCGCCGAGCGCGAGGTGCGCATCGAGGCCATTCGCGGGGCGGACGTGCCGCTGCCACGGGAGGCTGCGTTGAACACCGCCGGCGCCTCCCTGCTGGCGCTGCGGCAGGGGTTGGAGCTGCCGTTCGGCTTCGCCGTGGAGATCGACAAGGGCATCCCGCTGGGATCGGGCATGGGCGGATCGGCGGCCTCGTGCGTGGCCGCGCTGGTGGCTGCCAATGCGCTGCTGGACAGCCCGCTGGACCGCCACGCGCTGTATCGCTTCGCGCTGGAAGGCGAACTGGTGGCCAGCGGTGGTCGCCATGGTGACAACCTCGGCCCGATGCTGCTGGGTGGGCTGGTGCTGAGCACCGCCGACCGGCTGGTGCCGATCCCGGTGCCGGCGCGCTGGCACAGCCTGCTGGTGCACCCGGATGCAGTGCTGGAAACGCGCCGCGCCCGCGCCGCGTTGCAGGGCAGCTACGCGCTGGGCGATTTCGTGGCGCAGAGCGCCAACCTGGCGCTGGTACTGGCCGGCTGCCACCAGGGCGATGCGACGCTGGTGCGTGCGGGTCTGCGTGACGTGCTGGTCGAGCCGCGCCGCGCGCCGTTGATCATCGGCTTCGACGCCGCGCGCGATGCCGCGCTGGCGGCCGGGGCGATGGGGGCCAGCATCTCCGGGGCCGGCCCCAGTGTGTTCGCCTGGTTCGAAGACCCGGCCAGTGCCCAGGCCGCTGCCGCGCCGGTGCAGGCGGCGTTCGCTGCCGCCGGCTTCGACAGCCAGGCCTGGGTGTCTTCGCTGGCGGCGCCGGCGGCGGTGCTGTTGTGACTCTCTCCCCCCTACAGGAACGTGCGATGCGCTTTGTCTCTACCCGCGGCCAGTCTCCCACCGTTTCGCTCAGTGCGGCGATCACCGCCGGGCTGGCGCCCGATGGCGGCCTGTACGTGCCGGAACAGCTGCCCGCGCCGCGCCAATGGGTCGCAACCCCAAGCCTGGCGCAGACCGCCGCGCAGGTGCTGGCACCGTTCTTCGACGGCGACCCGCTGGCGGATGCGCTGCCGGCGATCTGCGCCGAAGCCTTCGATTTCCCGGTGCCGCTGCGTGCCTTGCCGCGTCGCGGCGACCACGTGCTGGAACTCTTCCACGGGCCCACGGCCGCGTTCAAGGATGTCGGCGCGCGCTTCCTCGCCGCCACCCTGGCGCGGCTGCGCAGCGGCGCGTCGACGCCGCTGACGATCGTGGTGGCCACCTCCGGCGATACCGGTGCCGCCGTCGCGGCGGCCTTCCATCGCCAGCCGGGCCTGCGCGTGGTGGTGCTGTATCCCGATGGCCGGGTGTCGCCGAGGCAGGTACACCAGCTGGGCTGCTTCGGCGACAACATCCAGGCCTTCCGCGTTGCCGGTTCGTTCGATGACTGCCAGGCGCTGGTCAAGCAGGCGCTCGGCGATGCCGCGCTGCAGGCCGCGGTGCCGCTCAGTTCGGCCAACAGCATCAGCCTGGGCCGGCTGCTGCCACAGATGAGTTACTACGCCCATGCCGCGCTCCAGCACCAGCAGGCGGGCAGGGCGGCGTTGAACCTGGTGATCCCCACCGGCAACCTCGGCAATGCGATGGCCGCGATCCTGGCGCGGGCCATCGGCCTGCCGATCGGGCGCATCGCCCTGGCCACCAATGCCAACGATGTGCTGCCGCGCTACTTCGCCGGTGCTGACTACCAGTCCGCGCAAAGCGTGGCCACCACCGCCAACGCCATGGACGTCGGCGCGCCGAGCAACTTCGAGCGGCTGCGCTGGCTGTTCAACGGCGATGATGCGGCGTTGCGCCAGGCCTTCACCGCAGAGGCGGTGGATGACGTGGCAATCCGCGCGACCATCGCCAGCGCGCATGCCGGCAGCGGCGAAGTGTTCTGCCCGCACACCGCCACCGCGGTCACGGTGCTCAACGCGCTGCGCGCCAGGGGAAGCAAGGGTGACTGGGCGGTGGTGGCCACCGCGCACCCGGCCAAGTTCGAATCGGTGGTGGAACCGTTGATCGGTGAAACGGTGGCGGTGCCGCCGGCGCTGGACGCGCTGCTGCGCAGGCCCGCACACGCCGAGCCGCTGGCGGCCGACTATGCGGCGTTCCGTGCGGTGCTGCAGGCCGGCTTGCCGAGCCCGGAACGCCGGTAGCGCCGACCCATGGTCGGCGAGCGCGCAGCGCGGGCTGGGTCCGGCTGACGCCAGCCTGAGCGTAGTGCGGTAGCGCCGACCCATGGTCGGCGAGCGCGCAGCGCGGGCTGGGTCCGGCTGACGCCAGCCGTCGCCGCGCGCGCAGCGCCTTACCCGGTGGCCAACGTCTGCAGCGCCGGCTCGTCCAGCAGCTCCACCACGTTCAGGTGGGGCAGGGCGATCAACGCCTGCTGGCGCAGGCGGGTGAAGGTGCGGCTGACCGTTTCCATGGTCAGTCCGAGATGGTCGGCGATGTCACCGCGGCCCATCGGCAGGCTGACCCGCAGCGGATCACCGCCCAGCCGCGCCTCGCGCGCGGCCAGCCGCAGCAGGAAATCGGCGACCTTCTCGGTGGGCTGCAGGCGGGCCAGTGACAGCGCGGCATCCTGCGCCTCGTCCAGCGCCTGGCAGGCGCGCTGCAGCAGTTTGCGTTCCAGGTGCGGGTAGCGGCTGCGCAGGTCGCGCATATGCGCCAACGAGACCCGGCAGACGCGGCTATCGGCGATGGCTTCCACGTCGTGGCGATGATGGTCGCTGCTGCTCAGCCCCAGGTAATCGCCCGGCAGCACGAAGCCGTTGATCTGGCGGCGGCCATCGGACAGTGTGCGCACCAGCCGCAGGGCGCCCTGGGTCAAGGTATAGACATGCTGGCGCGGTTCACCGGCGCGGGCCAGCGTGGCGCCCATCGCCACCTGCTGGGACACGGTGACCGCTTCCAGCGCCTGTACTTCTTCGGGCGACAGCGCCGAACACACCGCCAGGTGGCGCACCGAACAGTGCAGGCAGTCCTGCGTCGTACAGCCGGGGGCGGTACGCAGCGTGTCGGCAGGGGCGGGATCAGGACGCGACATGGCGTGGGGGCGACGCGTGCAGCAGGGGGAAGTGCCCATGATACGGCATGTGGTCGCTTGGCCCTGGCGCAGGCGCGCCGGCCGGTGCAGCCGCTACAATAACCGTCCTTGCCCTTCCCCCCCGTTTTTCGCAGGAGCCCCACGTGATCAAGCCCCGTACCCCGCCCGGCATCATGGAACTGCTGCCGCGCGAGCAGATTGCGTTCCAGCGCATGCTGGACGTCATCCGCCGCAACTACGAGCGGTTCGGGTTCCTGCCGGTGGAAACCCCGGTGTTCGAGCTGTCCGACGTGCTGCTGACCAAATCCGGCGGCGAAACCGAGCGCCAGGTGTATTTCGTGCAGTCCACCGGTGCGCTGGCCAATGCCGCCCAGGCCGGTGATACCTCGCTCCCGGAACTGGCGCTGCGCTTCGACCTGACCGTGCCGCTGGCGCGTTACGTGGCCGAACACGAGCACGAGCTGACCTTCCCGTTCCGCCGCTACCAGATGCAGCGCGTCTACCGTGGCGAGCGCGCCCAGCGCGGCCGCTTCCGCGAGTTCTACCAGTGCGATATCGATGTGATCGGCAAGGATGCGCTGAGCATCCGCTACGACGCCGAAGTGCTGGCGGTGATCCACGCGGTGTTCTCGGAACTGCGCATCGGTGCTTTCGCCGTGCAGCTGAACAACCGCAAGCTGCTGCGCGGATTCTTTGAAACGCTTGGCGTGGCCGAAGGCGAGCGCCAGCTGGCCGTGCTGCGTGAGGTGGACAAGCTGGACAAGCGCGGCGCGGACTATGTCCGCGACACCCTGGTCGGCGCCGATTTCAACATCCCGGCTGCGCAGGTCGAGCGCATCCTGGCCTTCGTCGCCGTGCGTTCGCAGGGCCATGACGATGCGCTGGCGCAGCTTGCCCTGCTGGAAGCCGATGCGGCCGCCAGCGAGACCCTGCGCACCGGCGTGGCCGAGTTGCGCGAGGTGCTGCAGCTGGTCAAGGCGCTGGGCGTGCCCGAGCAGGCGTACTGCCTGAACTTCTCCATCGCCCGTGGCCTGGATTACTACACCGGCACCGTCTACGAGACCCTGCTGACCGACCACCCGCAGATCGGTTCGATCTGCTCGGGCGGCCGCTACGAAGACCTCGCCAGCCACTACAGCAAGTCCAAGCTGCCCGGCGTGGGCATCTCCATCGGGCTGACGCGGCTGTTCTGGCAGCTGCGCGAAGCCGGCCTGATCGAAGGCATCGAGGCCAGCAGCGTGCATGCGCTGGTGGCGCTGATGGATGAGCAGGGCATGCCGCATTCGCTGGATATCGCCCGCCGCCTGCGCGTGGGCGGGATCAACACCGAAGTGCAGATGGAAGCGAAGAAGATCGGCAAGCAGTTCCAGTACGCCGCCAAGGCCGGCATCCGGTTCGTGGTGCTGGCGGGCGAGGATGAACTGGCGCGCGGCGTGGTGGCGGTCAAGGACCTGCTGCGCGAACAGCAGTTCGAAGTCTCCCGCGAGGAGCTGGCCAGCACCCTGCAGGTGGAACTGGAGCAGGCCCGCGCGATGGCGTGAAACGCCACGCAAGCCGCCGGTAGCGCCGACCGATGGTCGGCGGCTTTTCAACGCGTGCCCTGACGCATGACGCCGATCATGGATCGGCGCTACCGCTGTCACGCCACCGCCCGGCCCAACCCCAATAGACCGCTTCCAGACCGGCACCCGCCGGTTTGACTGTCAGGTCGTGTTTGCGTTAATGTACTAGCGCGCTATTACATTGATACCCGCTCCGACCCGATGAAAGCCCGTCCCGCCCCCGATCAGAAAGACACCCAGGCCGACCTTGCCTCGCTGGCCGAGGCCTTTGCCGCCCTGCGCGAGCCGGCCGAAGTGGCCGCCTTCCTGCGCGACCTGTGCACCCCGGCCGAACTGGAAGCCATTGCCGATCGCTGGAAGGTGGTCCCGCTGCTGCAGCAGGGCGTGCCGTATCGCGAGATCCACGAGCGCACCGGGGTCAGCGTGACAACCACCGGGCGCGTGGCGCGTTCGCTGGAGCATGGCCATCGCGGCTACGCCGCCGCCATTGCCCGCCTCGCCACGCGCTGATCCCCCTTTCCGGAGCGCCCCCGCCGCTCCCACCCCGTATTCCAAGAGACCTTCCCATGAGTGCATCGCAAGCAGCCCCGGCACGTGACCGGCTGCGTATCGCCATCCAGAAAAACGGCCGCCTGGCCGAGCCGGCCCGCAACCTGCTCAGTGCCTGCGGGCTGAGCTGGCGCGAGAGCCGCGACAAGCTGTTCTGCTATGGCGAATCGCTGCCGGTGGACCTGCTGCTGGTGCGCGACGATGACATCCCCGGCTTGATCGCCGATGGCGTCTGCGACCTCGGCATCGTTGGCCGCAACGAACTGGACGAGCAGGGCGCCGCCCGCGTGCAGCGCGGCCTGAAGCCGGCCTTCCAGGCACTGCGTGGGCTCGGGTTCGGCGCGTGCCGGCTGATGCTGGCGGTGCCCGAAGAGTGGGACTGGCAGGGCCCGCAGCAGTTGGCCGGCACCCGCATCGCCACCAGCTATCCGGCGATCCTGAAAGACTGGCTGGACGCACGCGGCATCCAGGCGCAGGTGGTGGAACTGTCCGGTTCGGTGGAAATCGCCCCGCGCCTGGGCACCGCCGACCTCATCTGCGACCTGGTCTCCAGCGGCGGCACGCTGCGCGCCAACCAGCTCAAGCCGGTTGAAACCCTGCTCGACAGCGAGGCCGTGCTGGCCGGTGCGGTGATCGCCCCGGACGATGCGCGCGGTGCGCTGCTGGCGATGCTGCTGCGCCGCCTGGATGGCGTGGTGCAGGTGCAGGACCGCAAGCTGCTGATGTTCCGCGCCGAGCCGGCCGACGTGGCCGCGCTGGAGAAGCTGCTGGCCGACGCCGAACCGCTGGTGCGTTTGCCTGCTGACGACGGCGCGCCGCGCCTGCAGACGATGTGTCCGGGGCCACTGAGCTGGCAGCGGATGGAAGAACTGGAGCGCGCAGGCGCCCAGGGCCTGATGGTACTGAGCGTGGAGCGGTCGCTGGCATGAATCGTCTTGACTGGTCGGAACTCAATGAACTGGACCGCGCCGGGGCCTTGCAGCGCCCCGTGCAGGCGGTCGCCGCACAGACCCGCCAAGCCGTGGCCGCGCTGATCGCGCAGGTACGTGCCGACGGCGATGCGGCCCTGCGCGAGATCACCGCGCGTTTTGATCGCGTGCAGCTGGACGATATCGAAGTCACCGCTGCCGAATTCGAGGCGGCCGAACAGGCCGTCGCCGTTGACCTGCGCGCGGCGATGGAAGAGGCCGCCGCGCGCATCCGGCGCTTCCACGAAGCGGGCATGAGCCAGGGCTACGCAGTGGAAACCGCGCCGGGCGTGCACTGTGAGCGGATGATACGGCCCATCGGCCGCGTGGGCCTGTACGTGCCCGCGGGCAGCGCACCGCTGCCGTCGACCGCCCTGATGCTGGGTGTGCCGGCGGCGCTGGCGGGCTGCCCGCAGGTGGTGCTGTGCACGCCGCCGCGCGCCGATGGCAGCGCCGACCCCGCCGTGCTGGTCGCCGCGCGCCTGACCGGCGTGCAGCGCGTGTTCAAGCTGGGCGGCGCGCAGGCCATCGCCGCGATGGCCCATGGCACCGCCAGCGTACCGGCCTGCGACAAGCTGTTCGGCCCGGGCAACTCCTTCGTGACCGAAGCCAAGCAACAAGTGGCGCAGGACGGAAGCGTGGCCATCGACATGCCGGCCGGCCCGTCCGAGGTGCTGGTGATCGCCGATGCCGGCGCCAATCCGGCCTTCGTCGCCGCCGATCTGCTGTCCCAGGCCGAGCACGGCCCGGATTCGCAGGTGCTGCTGCTGACCGACGATGCCGCGCTGCTGCAGGCGGTGGAAGCCGAAGTCGAGCGCCAGGTGGCGCTGCTGCCGCGCGAAACCATCGCACGCCAGGCACTGGGCGCGTCCCGGCTGATCCTCGTGGATCGCCTGCAGGATGCCTTTGAAATCAGCAACCGCTACGCACCGGAACACCTGATCCTGGCGCTGCGCGAACCGCGTGCCTGGCTGGGCCAGGTGCAGGCGGCCGGTTCGGTGTTCCTTGGCGATTACACCCCCGAAGCGCTCGGTGACTACTGCAGCGGCACCAACCACGTGCTGCCCACCGCCGGTGCGGCGCGGGCGTGGAGCGGGGTCAGCGTGGCCAGCTTCCAGAACACCATCAGCGTGCAGAGCGCCAGCGCCGAGGGCATCGTCGCCATCGGCGGTTGCGCGCGCATCCTGGCCAGCGCCGAAGGCCTGGATGCGCATGAACGTGCGGTCGCGCTGCGCATGGAGGCGGTGGCATGAGCGCGAGCGTGCAGGACGTGATGGCGCTGCTGCGACCGGACCTGCAGTCCTTTGCCGGCTACAGTTCGGCGCGCAGCACGGCGCTGCAGGGCGATGTGTGGCTGAACGCCAACGAATCGGCATGGGCCAATCCGGCCGATGCCAGCGGCAGCAGCCGGCGCTACCCGGACCCGCAGCCGCCGGCGTTGCTGCAGGCCTTGGCCGGGTTGTACGGCGTCAGCCCGCAACAGCTGCTGGTCGGGCGCGGCAGCGATGAAGCAATCGACCTGCTGGTGCGCGCGTTCTGCCGCCCCGGCGTGGATGCGGTACTGGCGACGCCGCCGGTGTTCGGCATGTACGCGGTGTGCGCGCGGCTGCAGGGTGCGCCGCTGCTGGAGGTCCCGCTGGTGGACGGCCCTGCCGGCCTGCAGGTCGACCTCGATGCGGTGATCGCCACCGCACGCGGGCAGGGCGCGCGCCTGGTGTTCCTGTGTTCGCCGTCCAACCCGGCCGGCAGCGAGATCAGCGCCGCCGACATCGCCCGCACCGCGCAGGCGCTGCAGGGCCAGGCCGTGGTGGTGGTGGACGAGGCCTACATCGAGTACAGCGACCAGCCATCGGCCACCGCGCTGCTGGCGCACTACCCGAACCTTGCCGTGCTGCGTACGCTGTCCAAGGCGCATGCGCTGGCCGCCGCGCGCGTGGGCAGCCTGATCGCCGCACCGGAAATCATCGCCGCGCTGCGCCGCTGCCAGGCGCCCTATCCGGTGCCGCAGCCGTGTGCCGAACTGGCCGTGGCGGCCCTGCAGCCGGCCGCGCTGGCCGCCACCCGCGCCCGCATTGAAGACGTGATGCGCGAGCGCGCGCGACTGTTCAAGGCGCTGGCGGGCGTGGACGGCGTGCGCCAGGTGTACCCCTCGGCCGGCAACTATCTGCTGGTCCGGTTCGACGACGCGCAGGGCGCGTTCGATGCGCTGCTGGCCGCCGGTGTGGTGGTACGTGACCAGCGCGCCGCGCCGCAACTCGGTGATGCGCTGCGCATCAGCATCGGCAGCACCGACGAAAACCAACGCGTGCTTGCCGCGCTCTCGGCCTGGAGGGCCGCTGCATGACCCCCATCCTGTTCATCGACCGCGACGGCACCCTGATCGAAGAGCCCGCCGATCACCAGATCGACGCCTACGAAAAGCTGCGCTTCGTGCGTGATGTCATTCCGGCATTGATCAAGCTGCGCGACGCGGGTTGGCAGTTCGTCATCGTCAGCAACCAGGATGGCCTGGGCAGCGAGAGCTACCCGCAGGCGATCTTCGATGCGCCGCATGCGCTGATGATGCACGTGTTCGAAAGTCAGGGGATTACCTTCCGTGACGTGCTGATCGACACCAGCTGGCCGCACGAGAACCTGCCCACGCGCAAGCCCGGCATCGGGCTGATGACCGCCTACCTGCAGGACCGCAGCATCGACTGGACGCGTTCGGCGATGGTGGGCGACCGCCTGACCGACATCCAGTTCGCGCAGAACCTCAACATCCGCGGCTTCCAGCTGCGCACCGAAGAGTTCGGCGGCGACTGGGACTGGCCGGCCATCGCCCACGCGCTGGCCGATGCGCCGCGCACCGCGGTGGTACAGCGCAACACCAGGGAAACCCGCATCCGCGTCGAACTGGACCTGGACGCGCAGGCCGAGCCACGGATCCATACCGGCCTGCCGTTCTTCGACCACATGCTGGAACAGATCGGCAAGCACGGCGGCATCTCGGTGCGCATCCAGGCCGAAGGCGACCTGCACATCGACGAGCACCACACCATCGAAGACACCGGGCTGGCGCTGGGCCAGGCGCTGCGTGAAGCGCTGGGTGACAAGCGCGGCATCGGCCGCTACGGCTTCACCCTGCCGATGGACGAGACACTGGCCAGCGCGGCGCTGGATTTCAGCGGACGGCCATACTTCGTGTTCGATGGCGAGTTCAAGCGCGAGCGCGTCGGCGACCTGCCCACCGAACTGGTGCCGCATTTCTTCCGCTCGCTGTGCGATGCCGCGGGCCTGAACCTCAACCTGCAGGTGCGCGGCGACAACGACCACCACAAGGTGGAAGCCTGCTTCAAGGCGCTGGCGCGCGCGCTGCGCACCGCCGTGGCCCGGCAGGGCACCGAGCTGCCCAGCACCAAGGGGGCGCTGTGACCGAAGTCGCCTTGATCGATGCCGGCGGTGCCAACCTCGGTTCCGTGCGCTACGCGCTGGAGCGGCTGGGCGCGCAGGTCAGGCTGGTGCGCGATGCCGACGGACTGCGCGACGCGCGGCGGGTGATCCTGCCCGGCGTCGGCGCGGCGGTGCCGGCCATGCAGCGCCTGCACGCGCAGGGCCTGTTCGAGCCGTTGCGCCAGCTGGAGGTGCCGCTGCTCGGCATCTGCCTGGGCATGCAGTTGCTGTTTGAACGTTCCGAAGAAGGGGGTGGCGTGGCGACGCTGGGACTGATTCCCGGCACGGTGCGCAAGCTGGTACCGGCCACCGGCATCCGCGTGCCGCACATGGGCTGGAACCGCCTGCTGCCGCTGCGCGGCTCGCCGCTGCTGCGCGACATCCCCGAACGCGCCAGCGCTTATTTCGTGCACAGCTATGCTGCTCCGTTGAACGCGCACACCGTGGCCGCCTGCGACCATGGCGGGCTGTTCAGCGCGGTGGTCGAACATGGCCGCTACTTCGGTGCGCAGTACCACCCCGAACGCTCCGGTGACACCGGAGCCTTGCTGTTGCGCAACTTCCTGCAGGACACCGCCGAATGAGTTTCATCGTCTATCCCGCCCTTGATATCCGCGAAGGCCGCGTGGTGCGCCTGCGCCAGGGCGACTACGCCCAGGAAACCCGCTACGGCGATGATCCGCTGCCGCGCGCGCAGGCGTTTGCGCGCCAAGGCGTACAGTGGATGCATCTGGTCGACCTGGATGCCGCCCGTGCCGGCGGCTATACGCTGGCGCCGCTGCTGGCGCAGATCCGCCAGCAGGCCGGACTGCACGTGCAGACCGGTGGCGGCGTGCGCGGTCGCGAGGACGTCGAACGCATCCTGCAGGCCGGTGCCGGCCGGGTGGTGGTCGGGTCACTGGCCGTGCGCGAACCGGATGCGGTGATCGGCTGGCTGGCCGAATTCGGGCCGGAGCGCATCACCATCGCACTGGACGCCCGCCAGGACCAGGACGGCCAGTGGCAGCTGCCGATCCACGGCTGGACCGAAAATGCCGGCGTCACCCTGGACGTCCTGGCCCAGCGCTACGCTGCGGCCGGCATGCGCCACCTGCTGTGCACCGACATCGCCCGCGACGGCATGCTGGCCGGCCCCAACCTGGATCTGTACCGGCACCTGGCCGCACTGCTGCCGGGCGTGGCGATCCAGGCCTCCGGCGGCATCCGCGACGTGGCCGACGTGGCCGCTTCGCGCGCTGCCGGCTGCAGCGGCGCGGTGCTTGGCAAGGCGCTGCTGGAGCAGCGCATGGACCTGGCCGAGGCACTGGCATGTTGAGCCGCCGCATCATTCCCTGCCTGGACGTGCGCGATGGCCGCGTGGTCAAGGGCGTGCGCTTCCGCGACCACGTGGACATGGGCGATATCGCCGAACTGGCGCTGCGCTATCGCGACCAGGGGGCCGATGAGCTGGTGTTCTATGACATCGGCGCCAGTCCGGATGGCCGCAGCGTGGACGTGGAATGGATCGAGCGCATCGCGCGCTTGATCGACATCCCGTTCTGCGTGGCCGGTGGCATCAGTGACGTGGAAACCGCACGCCGCGTGCTGCACGCCGGTGCCGACAAGATCTCGATCAACTCGCCCGCGCTGGGTCGCCCGGAACTGATCACCGAACTGGCCGACGCCTTCGGCGTGCAGTGCGTGGTGGTGGGTATCGATTCGGTACGCGAAGCCGATGGGCAATGGCGCGTGCGCCGCTTCACCGGTGATCCCTCCAAGACCCAGGCCGTGGCCGTGCGCACGCTGGACTGGGTGCGCGAGGTGCAGCAGCGCGGCGCCGGCGAGATCGTGCTGAACTGCATGGACAGCGACGGTGTGCGCCGCGGTTACGACGTGGAGCAGCTGCGGCATGCGCGCGCGGCCTGCCACGTGCCCTTGATTGCCTCCGGCGGCGCCGGCAGCCGCGAACACTTCGCCCAGGTGTTCGACCAGGCCGATGTCGATGGCGCACTGGCGGCCAGCGTGTTCCACAGCGGGGCCATCGCCATTCCAGAATTGAAGCGCTATCTGCGCGAGCAACAGATCGAGGTGCGGGATGTCTATTGAAGTACTGCCGGGACTGCCGGCGCTGGAACGCCTGGACTGGAGCAAGGGCGATGGCCTGCTGCCGGCCGTGCTGCAGGATGCCGACAGCCTGCAGGTGCTGATGCTGGGCTATGTGAGTGCGGAGTCGCTGCAGGTCACGCTGCAGACCGGCCACATGACCTTCTTCAGCCGCAGCAAGCAGCGCCTGTGGACCAAGGGCGAGCAGTCCGGCAACGTGCTGGCGGTGCAGTCGATCGCGGTGGACTGCGATGCCGATACGCTGCTGGTGCGGGCACGCCCGGCCGGCCCCACCTGCCACACCGGGGCGGACAGCTGCTTCCCGCAGGCGCCGAAGGATTTCATCGGCCAGCTCGACCAGCTGGTGGCCACGCGCGAGGCGCAGCGGCCGGCCGGCAGCTACACCACTTCGCTGTTCGACGGTGGCATCCGTCGTATCGCCCAGAAGGTCGGCGAGGAAGGCGTGGAGACCGCGCTGGCAGCGGTGGTGCAGGGCGATGACGAGCTGCTGGGCGAAGCCTCGGACCTGGTGTTCCACCTGTTGGTGCTGCTGCGCGCGCGCGGCCTGGGCCTGCAGGACGTGCGCACGCTGCTGGAATCACGGCACCGCTGAGTCATCCGACGCGGTGGGTCATTTCGCAGGCAGGTAGCGCGGACGCTGTTCGTACCACTCGCGCGCACCGGCCAGGTGCCACTTGCGCTGCTCGCCATTGAGTTCCACGCCCGCACCCAGCACACCCCAGCGCAGGTACATGTCGCCGCGCCGGCCGGCCTTGCCCAGGTCAAGCCGGCCGCGCAGCGACAGTCGTTCGTTCTCTGCCTGCAGGTCATCCACCACCAGCTGGCCATGCCGCAGCCGCAGTTGTCCGCTGGCCTGCACCTGCCCGGAGTCGACCAGCCCCAGCACCCAGCGCGGGTAGCTGCTGCGCTCACCGAAGGCATCCAGCAACGGCCCGGCGTCACGCAGGGTGATGTCGGCCACCGCATCGGCGCTCAGCGGCGGCGCGGCGGCCAGGTGCCCGCTGCGAACCGCGACCTCGCCCCACCAGCCGGCGTCCTTTGAATCGGCGATGCGCACTTCCTGCAGCCGCACCGTGGTGCCACCCAAGTCGAATTGCTTCTGGCTGAAATCGGCGCGCCTTACGCGGGCCTTCAGCAGTGCGTTGCCGCGCATCGCCACGCCCGCCACCTGCATGCGCGCATTCTGGCCGCTCAGGTCGGCCCGGCCGGTGCCGATCCGGCCGGTGGCATCCAGTTCCACGTCCCCGCTGATCAGCCCGGTGCCGCCCAGCAGCTTCACCTGTTCGTTGCCCAGGTAGCGGTTGTAGCGGGTCAGGTCAGGCACCTGCGCGTTGTTGAAACGCAGCCGCGCCCGCACGCCTTCCTTCAGTTCCTGCAGGCGGGCGTCGCCACTGAGTTCCAGCGCCAGCGCACGACCGTCGAACAGCACCTGCGAAGGCGCATCGGACGGTGCGGCGCGGAACTGGTCCACGTCCACCTGCACGTGCACCTGCGGCGTGCGGCCTTCGACGATCCGCCCCTGCGCACGGGCATCGCCCTGCATCCGTACCCCGGCTACCTCGGCGATGGCAGCCACGTTGGGAATCTCCGCGGTGCTGCCCGGTGCCAGCCGGCCATCGGCCAGCGTCACGTCGGCCCGCAGCAGCCCGCCGCCATCCAGCCGGAACCACGGTTTGCGCACGATCAGGTCGGATATCCAGTTCAGCGAATCGAACGTCCATGCCGCCTTCAATTGCCCGGACGTGCGCGGCAGCAGCTCGGACATCGCGTGGAACGGGATCTCGCGCCCGGCGATGTGCAGGTCGGCATCCAGTTCACTGCCGCTGGCTTCATCGCGCGGCAGCCGCGCCTGCAGCCGGATGTCATCGGCCACGTCCAGCTGCAGCGCCAGCAGGCCGCGATCCTTGGCGTGCTCACCGGCGTGCACCGGCAGGCGCCACACCACGTGCCCGCCAGGCCGCAGCGTGCCATGGTCCATCGCCAGCTGGCCCTGCAGGCGGGCGGTGGAGGGCACCGTGCCGACCGTGGCATGGGCCCCGGCGGTGTCGATGCGCACGGCCTGGCTGCGGCCGTCGATGGCCAGCTCGGCGGTCAGGATGCCGAGCTTGCGCAGGCCTGGCGCATCGTCGCGGTAGTGGCGCGGGAAGCTGGCCCGCGCCTGGATATGGGCCTGGTCCAGCAGCGTCGTACCATCCCAGCTGATCCGCGCATCATCGAAGGTGGCGTTGGAATCGAACAGTTCGGACGGGCCGCCCTTCATCTGCTTCAGGAAGCCCACCGTGGCGCTGGCCTTGCCGGAGATCAGCAGCTTGCCGAACTGACCGCTGCGGATGCTGTCGCTGTGGATCGCATCCATCCGCACCGTCCAGCCACGGTCGCCACGTGGCGGCGGCGGGATCACCTTGTCCACGCGGGTGATCACCGCGCGTACGCCGGCTGCATCCACGCGCGGGATGTGGATCTCGCGGCGCAGCAGCGCCGGCAACGAAATGAACGCACTGGCCCGTTCGGCACTGAAGATATACACGGTGCGGTTGGCCTGCCCGCGCACATGCACGTTCCACAGCACCGCATGGCCCGGCACCAGGGTCAGCGCCGGCCCGTTGCGCAGCTGGAATTTCTCCGGCTTGCGGTTGGTCACCATGTCGAACAACGGCGTGTTGAGGAACACGTTGCCGGCGACCAGGTACAGCAGGTACAGCGCCAGCACTACCGCAAGCAGGATGCGCACCGGGCGCGGCCAGCGCTGCAAACGCTGCAGGCGCTTGGGAATCAGGGACATGGCGGGGCGCAGTTGGAAAGAATGCCGCCACTATCGGCAGTGGCGGCGCGCCATGGCGTGAAGGCGGGGCGGTCGCGACCCTCAGCGGCGGCGGTAATACGCCCGAGCCGGGCCGTGTTCGACGCTGAAGGCGTTGACCTTGCCGAAGGCATCGCGGTGGAACTCGATCTGCAGCCCGTCGATATCCGGCGACACGAAACGGTTCGGGGCCAGCGCCAGCATCGCGCCATCGCGCGGCTGGCCGGCAACGCCCACCCGCAGCACGCCGTCGACGATCCTGACCTGCAGCGCCGGTACATCGAAGAAGTCGGCCAGGGCGCGGCGCTGGTCCATCGGCACGCCGCTGTCCTGAGCGAAGATGCCGGTGTAGTCGGCATGGCCCGGTGCGCCCAGGTCCAGCGCCAGCGTGCGCTGCAGCGGGTTGACCCCGACACCGATCGCATCGGACAGCGCGTTGCGGATCTCGGCCGCCAGTGCCGCACCGTTCTCGCCATTGGTCAGGATCACCAGTCCGTCGCCGGTTTCCAGATAGCCCTCGATCCACGCGCGGTAGCTGTCGTTGGAACCGCCGTGGTGGAAGATGCGCGTGCTCCCCGCGCCGTCCAGCCGCGGCCCCAACCCATGCCAGCTCGGCGAGACCTCGGTCATCATGTCGGTGGCGATGGCGCGTGGCAGGAACGCGCCACGCCCGTGATAGCTGTCCAGCAGCGCGGCAACGAAGGCGGAAAGGTCATTGGCGCTGGTCCACAACCCCGAAGCCGCCTGTTCCGGGAAGCTCTGCCAGCCACGCGGCAGCGCCGTGGCGGCGCCTTCGCCATCGTGGGCCTTGGCGATGTTGGGCGTGCCGGCGGCAGGCGTGGCATAGGTGCTGCGCTGCATGTGCAGCGGGGCGAATACCTCGGTACGTGCGAGCGCCTCCAGCGGCTTTCCGCTGGCCTGCTCCAGCACCAGTTGCTCCACCATCACGCCGCCACCGGAGTAATTGCCGCGCTCACCCGGCGCATGCAGCAGGCGCACCGGACGGTTCTTCGCCGGCGCCACGCCGTCCAGTGTCTGCAGCAGGGTGGGCAGGGGCTCGTCGGGCAGGTAATCGGCAAACCCGTGCACGCCCAGTCCGGAGGTATGCGACATCAGCATGCGCAGGGTGACTTGCGGGGCGGGAACCTCGGGCGTGGCAGGGATTTTCCAGCCGGCCAGCAGCGGGTTGACGTCGCGGTCAAGCGCCAGCCGGCCATCGGCCACCAGCCGCAGGGTGGTCGCGGCGGTCACCACCTTGCTGACCGAACCGACCGAAAACAGCGTGTCGCCGTCCACCGGCAGCGTGGCGCCGGCCTGGCGCGTGCCGTAGCCGGCGCTGTGTACCACCTTGCCATCGCGCAGCACGGCGATCGCCACGCCCGGCACGTGGTGGTGGGCCATGCGCTGCTGCAGCGACCAGTGCGGCAGCGGCGCAGCTTCCGGCAGCAGGGTCGGGCGCAGGCCGCTCTGCAGCGCGCTGCGGATGGCAGCGTCCTCGCCGGCCAGTGCCAGCACGGGCAGGGCCAGCAGCAGGCCTATGGCCAGCGCATGGCGCACGGATGAAGCGGTCAGGAAATCCATGTGGGGCCTCGGGTGGTCCGGTGTGGGAGAGGGGAACGTCAGGCAGGGCAAGGCACGCGCCGGCAGGGCACGTTCAAGCGGGAAGCGGGGGACCACGGGCCTGCCATGCGCAGGCGCGAGCGGGGAATGACGGGCCTGCCACGAGCAGGCCCGTGCGGGATTCAGCGCCGCTCGGCGACGGCCCCGCGTTGTTGCAGGTAGCTGCGGATGTCAGCGCTGCGCGCCTGGTTCAATGGTGAACGCCACTGGCCCAGGTCAGCGACCACGCCAAGGTTCACGTCCGCGCCGTGTTCGACCAGATAGGCCAGCGTGGCCAGATCGCCGGAGCGTGCGGCATTGATCAGCGGTGTTTCGTCACCGGGTACGATCCGGTTGACGTCGGCACCGGCAGCCACCAGTCGCTGCACCACCGGCAAGTGACCACGGCCGGCAGCGACGATCATCGGATTGCCATCGTCAACGGAGGGCAGGTCGGCACGCGCGCCCAGCGCAAGCAACTGATCGACCATCGCCAGCTGGCCACTGCGTGACGCGGCGATCAGCGCGGTGCCGTCGCCGCGCTGGCGTGCATCGACCGGCACGCCGGCGGTGACCAGCCGCTGTACTTCGGCGCTGTCACCCGCCGCTGCGGCGGCGATCAGCCGCTCTACCTGCGCGGAGGTGTACACAGCGGCAGCGCGTCCGCCTGCATCGCGCGGCGTGGAGGCCAGCGGCGCACCGAGCCGCGGCGTGGCGGCAACGCTGAGGCCGGCGCACGCCAGCAGCCCGGCTACGCACAGTGTGGTCCAGGCCATGCGCCGGGCCGGGGCAACGCGCTGCGTATCGATGGCCAGCAGGCCGTCAACGCGCTCGGCCAGGCCGCCGCGCTGGCCGGACATGCCCACCGCCAGCGGCCCCTGTGCCGCCGGGCGCGGCATCAGGCCGGCCACCGCCTTCAACAGCGACGAAGCGTACTGCTGGCCGCCGCCGGACTGACGCGCCGCACGTGCATCACAGGCCATCTCGCGCGCCCGTTCCAGCTCGATTCCCAGCCGCTTCATCAGCGGATTCCACCAGTACAGCGCCAGCACCGCGTGCTGCGCGGCTGCCACCCACAGGTCGCGGCGGTGGATATGCGCGGCTTCATGCAACAGCAGGTCGCGCAGTGCGGATGCGGACAGTGCGTCCACCAGGTGCGGCGGGATCAGGATGCGCGGGGTCCATAGACCCACCACCATCGGGCCGGGCGCAGTGGTCGACAGGGCAATCCGCGCACCGGGGGGCAGGCTCCAGCGCAGCGCCGATTCCAGCGCCGGCGACAGCGTGGCAGTGCGATGCAGGCGGCGTGCCTGCTGCCATGCCTGCGCCAGGCGCAGCAGGTGGACGAGGGTGCCGGTCAACCAGGCCAGTGCCAGCAGCGGCAGCAGCATCGCGCTGATCGCAGGCAGCCGAGGGGCAGGCGCTGCGGCATCGGTTGCCACCGGCGACACCGCCGCCGTCGTGGTGAACGCAGGTGCGGTGGCGACCGCAATCCCCTGCGTTTCACTCGCCGCCGGCGCACCCGGCAGCAGTACCAGCAACGGCGAGGCGGCGGCCAGCACGAACGCGGCCAGCAACACCCACGAGCGGGTTTCCGCACTCAGCCGGCTGCGGCGCAGCAGCACCACCACCACGCCCATCAGCAGGGCGCTCTGCCACAGGTGCTGCGCACCCATCATCAGCAGGGTTGGGACCCATTCCAGGCTCATTTCGCTTTCCTTCCAGTGGGGGCATCGTCGACGCGCTTCTGCAGCGCGGCCAGTTCATCGGCATCCATGTCGTGCTCTTCGATCAGGTGCTGCGCCAGCACGGTGGGCGAATCATTGAAGAAGCTGCGCAGGAGATTTTCCAGTGCCTGGCGGCGGGCTTCACCGCGGCTGATGGCTGCGCTGTAGATGAAAGCGCGTCCTTCGCTTCGGTGATGCACCAGGCCCTTCTTGTCCAGCACCTTGAACATCGTCAGTACCGTCGTGTACGCCACTGGCTTGCTGCGCGACAGCTCATCGGCGACCTCGCGCACCGAGGCCTCCTTCTTCTTCCACAGCACCTCCAGGATGCGGCGTTCGGAATCGGTCAGCGTGGACGAAACAGGACGGGCCATGGGCGCTTCTACTATTGAATTAGTTGATGGGTGCATCGTGCTCCGCCGCGCCACGGCGTGTCAACTATGTAATTAGTAATGGGCCGGGTGCTACCTTCGCTGTACCACCGCTTTCCGTGATGCCTGATGAGCAAGCTGTTCCGCCGCCTCTCCATCCTCCTTGCCGCAGCAACGCAGTTGGGTATGGTCCATGCGCAGCCCGCCGCGACCGATCCGCTGTTCACCGCCGCGCCGGAATCGCTGCAACCGCAGCAGGTGCGCGCGCTGCAGCAGCGCCTGTCGGACTGGCCGCAGCTGGCGTACTACCGCGGCCAGAACGCCGCGTTGCCGCCGCCACTTGAGGGTGAAGCGCGGGTGGTGTTCTACGGGGATTCCATCACCGAAGGCTGGGGCCGTACCGGCAGTGAGACCTTCTTCGCGGGCAAGGGCTACCTCAACCGCGGTATCTCCGGCCAGACCACCGCGCAGATGCTGCTGCGCTTCCGCCAGGACGTCATCGCGCTGCGTCCTGCGCTGGTGGTGATCCTGGCCGGCACCAACGACATCGCCGGCAACACCGGCCCAGCCAGCCAGGCGATGATCGAAGACAACCTGCATTCGATGGTTGAACTGGCGCAGGCGCACGGCATCAAGGTGGTGCTGTCTTCGGTGCTGCCGGTCAGTGCCTACCCGTGGCGTCCCGGCCTGCAGCCGGCGGCCAGCGTGCGCGCGCTGAATGCCGCACTGAAGCGCTACGCGGACCAGCAGCGGCTGGTGTACCTGGATTACCACGCAGCGCTGGGCAATGCGGACGGCGGACTGGACAAGGCGCTGGCCGATGATGGCGTGCATCCCACGCCGGCGGGCTATGCAAAGATGGCCCCCTTGGCCGAAGCCGCGGTAGCGGCGGCACTGGGCCGCTGATCCAATCCATCAAAGGGACGGGCATGCTGGGTTTGCAGGCGTGGGGCGCGGTGGAAAGTGGGGTCCTGGGCGGCGCGCTGGCCAGCATGCTGGTGGCCTGGTGGACACGGCGGTTGCCCCGCCATTACAAGGGCTGGTCGCGCGGCGCGTTGTCGCGTCGACATCGCACGGAAATACGCATCGCCAATACGCTGTTCTTCGCCGGATTGGTGTCCGGGGTGGCGCTGTATCCGCTGGGCGGCTTTGCGCAGAATGATCCGCGGCCGTTGTTGCTGGCCTTCGGTCTGGCCTCACTGCTGCCGTTGCTGGCGCTGATGGTGGTGCCGTGGCTCAGCGGGCGCAGTGTGCGGGCGGCATTCGTCGCCTTCAGCCATGGCCAGGGGACGCCGGTCTGGGCGACCTATCCGCTGCTGGCTGCCGGTCTGGTGGGGCTGGGCTTCGCCATCGCCGGGTTCCTGCGCTGACCGGCTTGAGGCGCCCTGGCAAGCCCGCTACGGTGTGCGCCATGACCATCACCCTCCGCCAGGAACGACCCGCCGACGCCGGCCCGATCGCGCTCATCGCGTGCGGCAGCATGCCATGAGCGGACGCGGCGTGGTTTCGCTGCTGGTCTGGCTGAGTTGCGTGCCGGGCATGTTCGTGCACAGCACGATGGGGACGACGCTGTTCGGCATGCAACTGGCCGAGCTGGCGTGGCCGCCGTCGTGGCAAAGCCTTTGGTTGCTGTGTGCCGTCCTGGCCAGCTTGGCAGCTTGGCCGATGCTGGGGGTGTTGACCCTTCGCTGGCTGGAGAATCGTCCGCTGCACTGGCGATGGCCGCTGGTCGGCACGCTGATGGCCACCTGCTGGATGCTGCCGCGCGGCTGGATTCTCGCCCTGTTCGTCGCCCCCGGGGTACTGTTCGCAGCGTACCTGTGCGCATGGCACGTACTCGGTTGGCGGCGGGCCCAGCGGTCATCGGTGGCACCGCCCCGCGCTGACCCTGAGCGCCCTGCGGACGGCCTGTAGCGACGGCGCCCGCTGGTGCCGTCAGGCAGGTGCGCTGCGGCTGGATGACCGCCTGCGTCGCGGCCAGGCGCGCAGGCCTCAGTCGGCCACCGCGACCGCCTGCTCCGACACCGCCAGCAGGATCGAACAACGCAGTCCGTCTTCGGCGAAACCGTAGTCCACCTTCGCACCGATCTGGTACGGCAGGGCGCGTTCGATCAGCTCGCGGCCGGCGCCGCCACCGCGGATGCTCGATGGGTCGGCGGGCAGGTCGCGCACGCCATGCTCCTGCCAGTCCACGCGCAGTCGCGGGCTGGCCGCTTCGGATGCCCCTGCATCCACCAGGTTCCAGCGCACGTGCAGGCGGCCGCCCTGCTGGCGCAGGGCCCCGTACTTGACCGCATTGGTGGCCAGCTCATGCAGGGCCATCGCCAGCGGCTGCACCGTGCCCGAACGCAACGGCACCTCGGCCGGTCCTTCCAGCACGATCTGATCATCGTGCGCGGAAGGATCCACGTGGGCGGACAGCTCGGCACGCAGCAGCACGTCGAACTGCACGCGATCCAGTTCACCCAGCCGCGACAGCAGGCTCTGCGCGCGTGCCAGCGCATCCAGCCGGGCATCGAAACGGATGGAAAAATCGGCCATGTCACGGCTGGTGGCCAGTGTACGGCTGGCCATCGCACGCACCACCGACATGATGTTGCGGGTGCGGTGCTGCAGCTCGTCCACCAGCATGCGCAGCAGCGATTCGTTGCGGGCACGTTCGTCTTCGTGTTCGCTGCGCTCGGTGACATCGCGCGTGGTGCCGATGATCGCCTCCACCTCGCCATCCAACCCTAGCTGCGGCACGAAGATGTAGTCGTACATGCGCCGCCCCAACGGACCTTCGAAGGGAACATCGCCGCGGATCGGCCGACGCGTGGCGATCACCTGCTCGATCTCGCGGCTGTGCATCGCCGCGTGCCAGTCCGGATAGCCCAGCTCCAGGCAGTTGCGGCCCAGCGCCTCTTCTTCGGTCTTGCCCCACATGCGCAGCAACGCGCGGTTGGCGTAGGTGAAACGATGGTCCAGGTTGAACACGTAGGCCAGGTCGGGCGAGCTGTCCAGGAACGCCTGCAGCCTGCGCCGCTCGCGCTCGGTGTCATGCAGCGCACGGCCCACCGCATCGGCGGCCTGCTGCAGGGCGACCTGCTGGTCTTCGCGGTCCAGCACCAGCGCGGCGATGCGGGTAGCGAAGCTGGCCACTTCCTGTTCCCAGCCGCTGAGCGCGCGCGGCGTGGACAGGAACAGCAGCAGCCAGGCACGTTCGGGTTGGTCCTGCCGAGCCACCGCGATGGGCCTGCAGGCGGGGCTGCCGTGCTCGATGCATGCGTCCCGCCAGTTCGCGTGCCACGCCGTGTCGGTGGCAGCGTCGCCCCCGCCGGGCAGTTCCAGATGCGCTGCCTGCGGCGCCGCGTCGGCATGTTCCAGCAGTGCGGTGATCGCTGGGTGCACGTTGCAGCTGCTGCCATAACCAGGGCGCTGCCGATCGCCGGGGGTGACGAAGAAGGCACTGCGCAGGCCGGGCTTCAGGCGCTCGATGGCCTCGGTGAGTACCCGCAGGCATTCGCGCGGCGGCGTACCGCGGGCCAGGGTATCCAACAGGATCGCCTGCTCGCGGACCAGTTGTTCGGCACGCACCCGGCGGGTCATGTCCACGCACATGCCGTGCACCTGCCCGAGCGCGCGATCATGGCGGCCGCGCAGCATCAGCCAGCGGCGGCTGATGCCATCGGTCCACGGAAGCTCGATTTCAAAGACCGGCTGGTCCTGTTCCTGCCGCAGGATGCGTCGCCACGCACTGCGCAGTGCCTGCGCGCCGATGCCGGCCAGTTGTGCGCTGGCCGTCTCCGAAGCACGCAGCTGGCGGGTGGCGGTATCGAACTGCCACACCCCTACGCGGGTGTCGTCGAGGATGGCGTCGATGGCGAGCGCGTCGGTCAGGGCAGGGGACATCGCAGGCGCGGACGTTCAAGGATCGCCTTTTTTGCCAACATTCCCGCCAACACCCTGTGAAGGCGGGTCGCGCTGCTGCCGGGTCTTACTCGAAACGCAGGCGCACACCGGCATACACGCCGAAGCGTTCGCCCGGCGTGGAGCGCGCCACATCGCGCCCGCCATCGTCGTAGCCCGGCGTCACCGTGGCGGCGTAATGGCGGTCGCCCAGGTTGCGCAGCTCCAGCCAGCCCTGCCAGCGCCCACTGGGCGCGTCGAAGCCCACGCGGCTGCCGAAGATCAGATGGCTGTCGGCACGCACGCTGTTGGCGTAGTCGACGAACACCCTGGAAGCGTATTCGGTGTTCAACGCGGCATACGCACCCGATGCATGGTCGTAGCGCAGTTCGGCCTGGTAGAAGTGCACCGGCAGGCCCGGCAGGCGGTTGTCACCGAAGCGGTCGTCATGGCGGTAGCGGAAGTCACTGAAGGTATACGCCTGGCGCAGCGACAGACGCCCGGTTCCTCCTTGCCACAGCGTGCTGTCCAGCCCTGCTTCGATGCCCCGGTGCACGGTGGGGCTGGCGTTGTTTTCGGCGATGAACAGGTTCGGCACCGGCACCACTTCCACGCTCAGCAGCTCATGGTTGACGTGCGCGTAGTAGCCGGTGAGCTCCCAGCGGCCGATGCGTCCCTCGCCGCGTGCGCCAAGTTCCAGCGTGGTGGCGGTCTGGTTGTCCAGCTCCACCGGCGCGCGCTGGCGGCCGCTGGATGCACCGTTGCCGGCGGCGAAATACTGGTTGGAGCCCCAGATCATCGACCAGGGATGGGCCGGCTCCACCGAGCGGCTGAGGTTGCCGAACCACTGCGTGGCCGGCGAGGCCTGCCAGGTGAAGCCGAGCCGCGGCGCGTAGTCCCAGTCGCGCTCGTTCAAGCGCGCGTCGGTGCGCGGCCAGGTGACTTCCACCGTGCGCCGCGTCTGCACCAGCGCCAGCCCGGTCTGCACGCGCAGCGCATCGCTCAGCTGCAGTTCGTTGCTCACGTGCAGCGTGCTGTCGGTGCCGTGGTGGGAAAAGTCACGGGTGTGGGTACCGGCCGGATAGCCGTTGCTGGCCAAGCGCAGCGTCTCGCGTACGTCGGCATCCAGGTCGTGGGTGACGCGCAGGCCGAGCGTGGTCACGCTGTCATGGCCGAACAGGGTGTGCCGGCGGCGGTAGTCCAGCGTGGCATTGAGGTTGGCGTAGTCCAGCTGCTGCCGGTACAGGCTTTCGTTCAAGTCCATCGGGTACTTGTGGTACACCAGCCCGGCCTGCAGCGAGGAATCTTCGTCCAACTGCAGCGTGGTCATGTTGCCGATCCAGGTGCTGCCCGGCTGCGGCCGCTTCGCGTCGATGGCCAGGTTGGCCGGGTTGGCCGCGCGCGGGTCGTTACGGATCTGCGCGCGGGTCAGCCGCCCGGGTGTTTGGTGGTTGGTTTCGCGGTAACGCAGGAACAAGCGCGTCTGCAGGTCCGGGTTGATCTGCCAGCCGATGTTGGCCATTGCGCCCTTGCCATCGCCGCTCGCATGTCTCTGGTAACCGTCGAATTCGGTGTCGGTGTAGGCGAAGTAGTAATCCACCGCATCCTGCACGCCGCCATAGCCGAGGCTGCGCTTCTGGTAGCCGCGGCTGCCGGCTTCGTAGTGCAGTTCCAGGCCCGGTGCATCGCGGCCGCTGCGGCTGACGTAGTTGATCGCACCCCCCAGCGCCAGCGCGCCGCGCTCGAAGCCGTTGGCGCCGCGCAGCACGTCCACGCGCGACAGCCACAACGGTTCCAGCAGCTCGTACGGGGTGCCGCCGGCCGCGGTCAGCGGCAGTCCATCCAGCGACACCGCGATACCGGAGGCATGCGCGCCCGGGCCGCGGTTGATGCCCGAACCGCGGATGGACACCTTGGTGCCTTCGTTGCCGGGGGACTGCGCACTGATGCCCGGCTGGTAGGCCAGCACATCGGCGGTGCCGCCGACGCGGCCCTGCGCGACCTTGGCCAGGTCGATCACGTTGCCCGCGCCGGGCATGCGGGCCAGCGCCTTGCGCGCGGCATCGGTGGTCTCGGCGGCGGTGACCTCGACGCGGTCCAGGGTAGTGGGCTGGGCAGCCGTTTCCGCACGGGCGGGCAGGGCAGCGAGGGCGGTCAGCACGGCAACGGTGAGCACGCAGGTGCGCGGGAGAGCAGAAGTCATGAGCAGTAGAGCCAGCAGCGGAGTAGGGTCGCGGCTGGGGACGAATCCTGTAAACCGCGCAGAGGCGGCGAAAGTTAACAGGGTGTTCGGAGGTTGTCGAGACGTGGATGCATGAGGGCGGCGTTGGTAGCGCCGAGCCGTGCTCGGCGAGCGCAGCGGCAGGGGCAGGAGCGGAAGCGTGACGACCGACGGTCGTCACCCACCGGAGCAGGAGCGGACGGCCAGCGGCCGTCACTACCGGAGCAGGAGCGGACGGCCAGCGGCCGTCACTACCGGAGCAGGAGCATGACGGCCAGCGGCCGTCACTACCGAAGCAGGAGCATGACGGCCAGCGGCCGTCACTACCGGGTCAGCGCAGGATGCCGGGCAGGTCCAGGCCCTTTTCCTTTGCGCAGTCGATGGCGATCTCATAACCCGCATCGGCATGCCGCATCACGCCGGTGGCGGGGTCGTTCCACAGCACGCGGGCAATGCGCTTGGCGGCCGCTTCGGTGCCGTCGCACACGATCACCATCCCGGCGTGCTGCGAGAAGCCCATGCCCACGCCGCCGCCGTGATGCAGCGACACCCACGTCGCGCCGCTGGCGGTGTTCAACAACGCATTGAGCAGGGGCCAGTCGGATACCGCATCGGAGCCGTCGGCCATCGCTTCGGTTTCCCGGTTCGGCGATGCCACGCTGCCGCTGTCCAGGTGGTCGCGGCCGATCACCACCGGCGCCTTCAGTTCACCGTTGGCCACCATCTCGTTGAACGCCAGGCCAAGCCGGTCGCGGTCGCCCAGCCCGACCCAGCAGATACGTGCCGGCAGGCCCTGGAACTTGATCTTCTCGGCCGCCATGTCCAGCCAGCGGTGCAGGTGCGGGTTGTCCGGTATCAGTTCCTTGACCTTGGCATCGGTCTTGGCGATGTCTTCCGGATCACCGCTCAGCGCGGCCCAGCGGAACGGGCCGATGCCGCGGCAGAACAACGGCCGGATGTAGGCCGGCACGAAACCGGGGAAATCAAACGCATCCTCGACACCTTCCTCCAGCGCCATCTGGCGCAGGTTGTTGCCGTAGTCCACGGTCGGCACGCCCAGCGCGTGGAAGGCCAGCATCGCGCGGATGTGGTTGGCCATCGATTCGCGCGCGGCTTTCTCCACTACCTTCGGCGCGGACACGCGCTTGTCGTCCCATTCCTCCACTGTCCAGCCCTGCGGCAGGTAGCCGTTGACCGGGTCATGCGCGGAAGTCTGGTCGGTCAGCAGGTCCGGCTTGATCCCGCGCACCAGCAGTTCGTCCAGCACGTCGGCGACATTGCCGAGCAGGCCGACCGACAGCGGCTTCTTCGCCGTGCAGGATTCTTCGATCAGGCGCAGTGCTTCGTCCAGGTCGTCGGTCCAGGTGCCCAGGTAACCGGTGCGCAGGCGCATTTCGATGCTGCTCCTGCGGCATTCCACCGCCAGGCACGAGGCGCCGGCCATCACCGCCGCCAGCGGCTGCGCGCCGCCCATGCCGCCCAGTCCGCCGGTGAACAGCCACTTGCCGGCCAGGCTGCCGTCATAGTGCTGGCGGCCCATCTCCACGAAGGTTTCAAAGGTGCCCTGCACGATGCCCTGCGCGCCGATGTAGATCCAGCTGCCGGCGGTCATCTGGCCGTACATCGCCAGGCCCTTCTTATCCAGTTCGTTGAAGTGGTCCCAGTTGGCCCAGCGCGGTACCAGGTTGGAGTTTGCGATCAGCACGCGTGGCGCATCGGCATGGGTGCGGAACACCCCCACCGGCTTGCCGGACTGCACCAGCAGGGTCTGGTCGTCTTCCAGCCGGGTCAGCGCATCGACGATGCCATCGAAGCTTTCCCAGTCCCGCGCGGCGCGGCCGATGCCGCCGTACACCACCAGTTCCTGCGGCCGCTCGGCCACGTCCGGGTGCAGGTTGTTCATCAGCATCCGCAGCGGCGCTTCGGTCAGCCAGCTCTTGGCGGTCAGCGTGGTGCCGGTCGGCGCGATGATGGTGCGGGACGGGTCGTTACGGGTCATGCGGCGCTCCGGTTGGATGCGAATTCAAGGCAGGCGGTGAGCACCTGCGCCAGCGTGTGGCGCAGCGGTGTGGCGTGGTCGTCATCCAGCGGGGTGGGCCAACTGTGGGCATCCAGCGCCTCGGCGGCCGGTTCGGCCATGTAGCCGCGGCAGGCCAGTTCCATCTGCAGGCTGTGCACGCCGCCGGGGATGTCGCTGTAATGGCGGGTGATCCAGCCGCCCTTGAAGCGGCCGTTGCGCACGTGCGGCAGGCCGCTCAGCCGGCACAGGTTTTCCACCACGTCGGACAGCGCGTTGTCGCAGGATGTGTCCACTTCGCCGGTCGGGCCGGCGGTGCCCAGGTTGAACTGCGGCAGCTCGCCGTCGAACAGGTGCGGAATGCGCGAGCGGATCGAATGCGCGTCGTACACCACGACGGTGCCGTGGCGCGCGCGCAGGCGGGCGATCTGTGACGCCAGCGCCGCGTGGTAAGGCGCGAAGTACACCTCGCGGCGACGCAGGATCTCGGCCTCGTCCGGTTCCTGCGCCGGCTTGTACAGCGGCTGGTTGTCGAAGGTGGTCAGCGGGCACAGGCCGGTGGTGTTCTGGCCCGGATACAGCGACACCCCGCTGGGGTCGCGGTTGAGGTCGATCACCGAACGCGAGATCGATGAACGCACCGTGGTCGCGCCGAGTCCGCGCGCGAAGGCGTACAGCTCATGCACCCACCAGTCGGCATCGCGCCGGGCCAGCCACGGCGAGACGAAGCGCCCGGCGAGGTCGTCCGGCAGCGCGGTGCCGGTGTGCGGGAAGCTGATCAGCAGCGGCGCATCGCCTTCGTGCACTTCCAGCCACGGCGGCTGCGCACTCATGCCACCGGCTCCACGTTGGGCAGCACATCGGCCAGCCCGGACGCCAGCGCGCCACTGCGCACCAGGTCGGTGGCAGCCACCATGTCCGGATGGAAGTAACGGTCTTCTTCCAGCGTCGGCACCTGTGCGCGCAGCAGCACGCGGACTGCTTCCAGCGGACCACTGGACTGCAGCGGCGCGTGGAAATCACATCCCTGCGCGGCGGCCAGCAGCTCGATGCCGACCACGTTGGCGGCGTTCTCGGCCATCTGCAGCAGGCGCCGCGCGCCATGCGCGGCCATCGACACATGGTCTTCCTGGTTGGCCGAGGTGGGAATGGAATCCACGCTGGCCGGATAGGCGCGCTGCTTGTTCTCCGATACCAGCGCGGCGGCGGTGACCTGCGGGATCATGAAACCGGAGTTCAAGCCCGGATGCGGGGTCAGGAACGCCGGCAGGCCGGACAGCGCCGGGTCCACCAGCATCGCCGTGCGGCGTTCGCTGATCGAGCCGATCTCGCAGATCGCCATCGCCAGCATGTCCGCAGCGAAGGCCACCGGCTCGGCGTGGAAGTTGCCGCCGCTCAGCGCTTCACCGGTATCAGTGAACACCAGCGGATTGTCGGACACCCCGTTGGCTTCGATTTCCAGCGTGGTGGCGGCCTGGCGGATGATGTCCAGCGCCGCGCCCATCACCTGCGGCTGGCAGCGCAGGCAGTACGGGTCCTGCACGCGTACGTCGTTGTCTCGGTGCGATTCGCGGATCGCCGAACCCTGCATCAACGTGCGCAGCGCAGCGGCGGTGAGGATCTGCCCGCGCTGGCCGCGGATGCTGTGGATGCGCGGGTCGAACGGGGTATCCGAACCCTTGGCCGCTTCCACCGACAGCGCACCGGTGACCAGGGCGGCCTGGAACACGATCTCGATCTCGAACAGGCCGGCCAGCGCGTAGGCGGTGGAAAACTGGGTGCCGTTGAGCAGCGCCAGGCCTTCCTTCGCCCCCAGCTGCAGCGGCTGCAGGCCGGCACGCGCCAGTGCGTCGGCAGCGCTGAGACGTTGTCCGTCAACGAACGCTTCGCCAACGCCGATCATCACGCTGGCCAGGTGGGACAGCGGCGCCAGGTCACCGGAAGCACCGACCGAACCCTGCGCCGGAATCACCGGCACCACATCCTGCTGCAGCAGCGCTTCCAGCAGCTGCAGTGTCTCCACGCGCACGCCGGAGGCGCCCTGCGCCAGGCTGACCAGCTTCAGCGCCATCATCAGCCGCACCACCGGCAGCGGCATCGGTTCGCCAACGCCGGCGGCATGTGACAGCACGATGTTCCGCTGCAGGGTGGCCAGGTCTTCCGGTTCGATGCGCACGCTGGCCAGCTTGCCGAAGCCGGTGTTGATGCCATACACCGGTGCGCCCTTGGCGACGATCGCTTCGACGGTGGCGGCACTGGCACGCACGGCCGGCAGGGCCGCCGCGTCCAGCGCGATGCGCGCGCCACGGTAGACCTGCCGCCACTGCGCCAGCGGCACGTGGGCGGGGCGAAGCACCAGGGTGTCGGGTGTTTCATGCTGCATTGAAGCGTGCTCCATCAGAAGGGATCAGGCTGCCCGCGCACCACGCGCGCGTGCAGCGGGTTGAAGCCGATGCGGTAGACCAGGTCGGCGGGGGCGTCGATGTCCCAGATCGCCAGGTCTGCGTCCATGCCCACCGCCAGCTGGCCGATGCGGTCGGCGCGGCCGAGCGCGCGCGCGGCGTTGCGGGTGAAGCCGGCGATGCATTCGTCCACGGTCAGCCGGAACAGCGTGGCGCCCATGTTCATCGCCAGCAGGGGGCTGGTCAGCGGGGAGGTGCCGGGGTTGCTGTCGGT
This sequence comes from Stenotrophomonas sp. SORGH_AS_0321, assembly GCF_031453215.1. Lineage (NCBI taxonomy): Bacteria > Pseudomonadati > Pseudomonadota > Gammaproteobacteria > Lysobacterales > Lysobacteraceae > Stenotrophomonas > Stenotrophomonas sp. SORGH_AS_0321. Next base: position 2,296,200 of record NZ_JAVIZG010000001.1, on the reverse strand, counting down.
CGCCAGCGCCAGCGGCACGCCGGCTGCGCGCAGCGCCTCGATCGGCGGCAGGGTAGTGTCACGGGTGAAGTAGAACGCGCCGGGCAGCAGCACGGCGACCGTGCCGGCGGCCGCCATTGCCGCGATGCCGGCCGCGTCCAGGTGCTCGATATGGTCGGCCGAAAGCGCCCCGTGGCGCGCGGCCAGTTCGGCCCCGTGCTGGTTGCTCAGCTGTTCGGCATGGATCTTCACCGCCAGCCCGTGCGCGCGTGCCGCCTCGAAGACCTGCGCTGCCTGCGCGGTGGAAAACGCGATGTTCTCGCAGAAGATGTCCACCGCCTCGGCCAGCCCTTCGGCGGCGATGGCGGGGATCATCAGCTGGCAGACTTCATCGATGTAATCCTGCGCCTGCCGTCCCGGCGGAACCGCATGCGCGCCGAGGAAGGTCGGCACCACGTGCACGTTGCAGTCCACGCCAAGCTGGCGCGCGACCTGCAGCTGCTTGCGCTCATCGTCCAGGGTCAGCCCGTAACCGGATTTGATTTCCAGCGTGGTGATGCCTTCGGCGCGCATCGCCAGCAGGCGAGGGCGGCTCTGGCGTGCCAGCTCCTGGTGGCTGGCCGCGCGGGTGGCACGCACGGTGGACACGATGCCACCGCCGGCGCGGGCGATGTCGGCATAGCTGACGCCCTGCAGGCGCTGCTCGAATTCGTTGGCGCGGTTGCCGGCGTAGACCAGGTGGGTGTGGCAGTCGATCAACCCGGGCGAGATCCAGCGGCCTTCGCCGTTGATGCGCGTGGCCGGCTGCAGCTGCGCGCCACTGCCGGCCGCGCCGACATGCACGATGCGACCGTCAAGGCTGGCCAGTTCGGCATCGGCGATCACGCCCAGGCCGTCGCCCTGCAGGGTCATCAGGTGTACGTTGGTCCAGAGGGTGTCGCAGTGCATGGGCTGGGCTACACGGCTGAGCTGATATGTCTATACAATATAGGCGTCCCTTTCCGGTTGTCCAGCCATGACGGATTCGTTGTCTCCCCCTGCCTTCCACGCCGCCCGCGCACTGCTGCCACAGGGCTGGGCGCGCGATGTCCGGTTGACCGTGGTCGATGGCTGCATCGGGGAGATCCACGTCGGCGTGCCGGCGCAGGCGGGCGACCAGCGCGTGCAGATCCTGGTGCCGGGCGTGCCCAACCTGCACAGCCACGCCTTCCAGCGCGGCATGGCCGGGCTGACCGAAATCGGCGGTGGCGATGGCTACAGTTTCTGGAGCTGGCGCGAACTGATGTACCGCTTCCTGGCCCGGCTGGTGCCGGACGCGGTGGAGGCGCTCGCCGCCCAGGCCTACATGGAAATGCTGGAGTCCGGCTTCACCCGCGTCGGTGAGTTCCATTACCTGCACCACGATGCCGATGGCCGGCCGTATGCCGACCGCGCCGAGATGTCCGCGCGCATCGCCGCCGCCGCCGCGCAGACCGGCATCGGCCTGACCCTGCTGCCGGTGTTCTACGCGCATGCCGACTTCGGCGGTGCCGCGCCCAATCCGGCCCAGCGCCGGTTGATCCACGACGTGGACGGGTTCGCGCAGCTGCTGGATGGCGCGCGCACGGCCCTGCGCGGACTGCCCGATGCGGTGCTCGGCATCGCCCCGCACAGCCTGCGTGCGGTGACCGGTGAGGAGCTGTCCGCTCTGTTGCCGCTGAACGATGGGCCGGTGCACATCCACATTGCCGAACAGCTGCGCGAAGTGGATGCCTGCGTGGCCTGGAGCGGCCTGCGCCCGGTGCGCTGGCTGTATGAAAACGCGGCGGTGGACGCGCGCTGGTGCCTGGTGCACGCCACCCATATCGATGACGACGAACGCGCGCGCATCGTTGCCAGCCACGCCGTGGCCGGCCTGTGCCCGATCACCGAAGCCAACCTCGGCGACGGCCTGTTCCCGATGCAGGCCTTCGCGCGCGAGGGCGGACGCTTCGGCATCGGTTCGGATTCCAACGTGCTGATCGATGCGGCCGAAGAGCTGCGCCTGCTGGAATACGGCCAGCGCCTGAGCCTGCGCGGGCGCAACGTCATTGCCCCGGATGCGCAGCGCAGCAGCGGCCGGTTCCTGTTCGATGGCGCGCAGCACGGCGGTGCGCAGGCGCTGGGTGTGCTGGCCGGCTTGCAGCCCGGCGCCAGTGCCGACCTGCTGGAACTGGATGCCGCGCACCCGGCGCTGATCGCCCGCGATGGCGATGCCTTGCTTGACAGCTGGGTGTTCGCCGCACGTAATGGCGCGCTGCGATCGGTATGGCGACGCGGTCGCCAGTGCGTGGCCGACGGCCGCCACCTGCAGCGCGACGCCATCACCGCCCGTTTTGCCCAGGCCCTGCGCGGCGTGCTGGGCTGATCCTCTTTCCGAATCGAGACCACAGTGAAGGCCAGCAAGTCCGCCACGCTCAACCAGCGCATCCGCAGCGAACTGGAAGGCCGCATCCTCAGTGGCGAATGGGCGCCGGGATTCCGCATCCCGTACGAACACGAGCTGATGGAGCAGTACGGCTGCTCGCGGATGACGGTGAACAAGGTGCTGACCGCACTGGCCGAAAGCGGGATGATCGAACGCCGGCGGCGCGCCGGTTCGTTCGTGGCGCGGCAGTCACCGCACCTGGAACAGGTGGCGCTGGCGATCCCGGATATCGCCATGCAGGTCACCGCGATGGGCCATCAATATGCGTACCGGCTGCTGCGCCGCCAGTTGCGCAGCGCCCGCGACGGCGATGCCGGCGAGCAGGAACTGGCCGGTGAGGCGAGCCTGCTGGCGATGGACTGCCTGCACCTGGCCGATGACCGACCGCTGGCGCTGGAACACCGGCTGATCAGCCCGACCGGTGTGCCTGAGGTGCTGGAGGTGGATTTCGCGGTCACCGCACCGGGCAGCTGGCTGCTGCAGAACGTGTCGTGGACGCGTGCCCAGCACCGCATCAGTGCGTGGGGGGCCGATGCGGCCAGCGCCAGGCTGCTGGATGTCAAAGCGGGCACGGCGTGCCTGGTGATCGAGCGGCATACCTGGCGCGGGGATCAGGCGATCACGCGGGTACGGCAGATATTCCTGGGGGATGCGTGGGATCTGGTGGCGCGGTTCGCGCCTGGGAACAATCGCTGATTCGTTGTTGACGGCCAGCGGCCGTCACTACCCGGTTACAGGGTGGTGCACTGGCGCCAGCGGACCGGCTCGTCCACGCCGGGTCGGGAATTAAGCTGGATGCGCACGTTGCTCAGTGCGGGGTAGCGGGTCACCTGGTCGCAGATCATCGGCCACACATGGTCCAGTTCGCCGCTGCGGTTCACCACCAGCGTCTGCCGGGTCTGCCAGATGCCGCTGTGCACGCCGGGCAGCTTGCTCAGGGCGCGGGAGATTTCCTGCTGGTAGCGATCCAGCGTTTCGGTATCCGGGTTGAGGTCCGGGCCGGCCACCGGCGCCTGCGTGGCCGGCGGCGCCGGATCAACGGCGGCAGGTCCAGCCGCAGGCGCGGTATCGCCAGCGGCAGGCGCAGCAGCCGGGGCCTGGGCGACGGCCGGGGCCTGCACCGGAGCCGGCGCAGCCACCTGCACGGTCTGATAGCCCATGCCCACCAGCAGGCCCAGCGTGCTGGAGGCGAAGGCAGCGATCACGATGCGCCGGATCGCCTCGTGGCGGGCCGCATTCTTGACCCCCGATTCGATGTCACCGGGCAGGTAGGGCGACAGCAGCGGCCACAGCCGGCGGCCATCCAGCACTTCCACGGCCTGCTTTTCCGCAATGGCCTGGCCATCGCCATCCACCAGGCCTTCGGTGATCAGGATGCCGCCGCGGGCGCCGGCCAGCCGCGCCGCCGCGCCCAGTTCGTTGATCGCCGCGGTGCCGATGCGGTAGGCCAGCCCATGCTTGCAGGTCACCAGGAAGTGCCCGCTGGCATCGGCCATCAGGAAGTCGCTGCGCGGCTCGCGGGTGTCGTCCTCGTGGCGGCTCATTTCGGTCAGCCCGCGGCGCTCGTGCAGGGCGCGCTTGACCAGTTCGGAGAAATCGCGCCAGTGCATGCCCGCCAAGGCCTGCAGCCCCAGTTGCATTTCCTTGCGACGCCGTTTGACCAGCCACAAGAAACCGGTGGCGAGGACGAAACAGGTGACGGCCAACAGCAGGGCCAGTATCCAGGAGAACATGCAGGCAGCAACGCACAACGCAGGAAGGGGCGGACAGTGTACTGGGGCGCAGTGCTTACAGCGTCAGGGCAATCCCCACAAAGCGCGGCGCACGTCTCAAACGGCAGGCACGAAAAACCCGCCATTACCGAATCCGTGAGGGGAGGGACAAACGGGGTAATGACGGGTTGAATGCAGTGTCGCCCACCGACTGCTGCGTTGCAACAAAGCGGCGGGCAACACAGCGTTCCGGCAGGATCAGCTACCGGTCGGCGACTGGTGGCTGCCCGGGGTCGGTTCACCACTGGCCGGGCTGGCCTGGCGGCTTTCCAGGCGGTTCAAGCGCGCGGTCAGCGAATCGATGCGTGCGTTGAGCGCGGTCACGTCTTCGGCACTGGGCACGTGCAGGCGCTTGAGCACCCCGTGCACGCGGTCCTCGAAGGCTTTTTCCACCTTGTCCCACGTGCCAGAGGCCTTCTCGCGCGCCTGGCCCAGATGTTCCTCCACGTTGTCCCGCCAGCCCGGGCCGTCTTCGGTGGCTTTCTCGCGGCGGCGGCTCTCGAAGGCTTCGCCTTCCTTCACCAGGCCATCGAAGAAGCGGCTCCCTTCGGCCTGCGCGCGGCCCAGCGCACCCAGGCCGGCCAGCCAGACCTGCTGCGCCGAATCACTGAGCTTGCGCGAAACGCGCTCTGCCTGGTCCTGGAAGGAGGCTTTGTCCTGTCCGTCGTTGCGGGGGTCGTGCTCGTCATACTGGTTCATGGGGTCTCCTGCATGGGCGGATGCAGGGACCAGACTAGCGCTGCAACTGCTGGGGCGGCGTGATGGCCGCCGGCAGCGTCGGCCGGCAGTTCAGCCGGCGGTCGGATCAGCCCAGTTTTTCCTTCAGCACGCGCTGGATCTCGCTTTCCACCATGCCCTTCATCGCCGACAGCAGGAAGCCGAGCTTGGCGGTCACGCGCACCGCGCTGGGCTGCAGTTCGATGGCACCGTCCACGCCGCTGCCGGAGAAATCCAGCACGTCGCCGCGCCAGGTGGACTGCAGGCCGAAACGACCAGCCAGTTTGGCGGCCACTTCCTCGATCGCCTGGCGCGCGGCCGGTGCGGCCAGGGCGTGGGCGTGGACGATATCGATGCTGGACATGCGGGTTCCTTTGCGGGGTGGGGCGGTGACAGGGCGTGCATTGTGCGCATCAGCCGCGCAAACGCCAAGCGAGGGTTCTTCTGCGAATGCCAGCCAACTGCTAGTCTGCGCCGCATGCCTAAACTGCTCGTGCACTACAGCCAACCCTCGCAACCCGACCAGCCGCTGGTGCCGGGGGTGCAGAAGATCGTGCGCCAGGCCAACGGCAGCATCCGCCTGGTCGAAGCCAGCCAGGGCAGCCTGCTGCTGGCCCAGCTCAGCCTGGACCAGCGCGGCCTGTGGCTGCAGGTGGCCGCCGGCGTGCGCGGGGTGCATGTCAATGGACGTCCGGTAAAACGCATGGCGCTGCTGCGCGCCGGTGATGCGGTGTACGTGGAAGGCGTGGAACTGCTGATCCAGGGCGAAGTGGATACGCCGATGCTGCCGCCCTCCGCCACAGGCGGCGGTACAGTCCGACGAACCGCGCCTGCTGCGTGGCGCTGGCGGGCCACACCACGGCCGCGGCTACCCGCTGCACGGACCGTTGCTGGTAGGCCGCAGCAGCGAGGCGGACATCGAGATCGACGAGCCGGCGTTTGCCGACCAGCACGCGCGCATCGAAAGCCACGGCGAACGGATCCTGCTGCGCGACCTGGGCACCGGCGAAGGCAGCCGCGTCAACGGCGTGGCCGTGCGTCACTGCTGGCTGCAGGGCGGCGATCAGGTGGTGTTCGATGGCCAGCACCGCTTCGTGCTGGAACTGCCCGACGACCCGCGCCAGCGCCCGCTGCCGACGGAAGAGTTCGTCTTCAACGACGTGGACGAAGCGGCCGAACCGCAGGCCCCGCGCCGCGTGCGCCGCTGGCCGTGGCTGCTGGTCAGCGCCCTGCTGCTGGCCGGCGTGCTGAGCCTGCTGCTGTGGTTCGGCGCCCGCTGAGCCCGGTAACCCCGGCCCGGTAGTGACGGCCGCTGGCCGTCATCGCCGTTGCCCTTGCCTTGGTAGGTGACGACCGTTGGTCGTCACGCTGTTGGCCGGTTGCCGCTGCGCTCGCCGAGCACGGCTCGGCGCTACCACCTCGGTCCCGGTAGTGACGGCCGCTGGCCGTCAGGCTGTTGCCCTTGCACTGGTAGGTGACGACCGTTGGTCGTCACGCTGTTGCCGGGTTGCCGCTGCGCTCGCCGAGCACGGCTCGGCGCTACCAGCAGCCCGGCCCGGTAGTGACGGCCGCTGGCCGTCATCGCCCGCCAATGGATACCAATGCAACCAAATTTCCCTTGAACGGCGCGGTCTAAAGCCTGATGCGCTGCGGCATACTAGGGGTCTTGCCCCACAGGTGTGACATGACCCGCGCGTACAACTTCAGTGCCGGCCCTGCAGCGTTGCCGGAAGTGGTCCTGCGCCAGGCGCAGGAAGAGATGCTGGACTGGCATGGCGCCGGTGCCTCCATCGTGGAAATGAGCCATCGCGGCCCGGAATTCATGGCCGTCGCGGCCGTCGCAGAAGCCGACCTGCGCCAGCTGCTCAGCGTGCCTGACGACTACGCGGTGCTGTTCCTGCCCGGTGGTGCCACCACCCAGCAGGCGCTGATCCCGATGAACTTCGCCAGCCCCGGCCAGCGTGCCGACTACGTGCTCACCGGCCACTGGGGAAAGACCGCGGTCAAGCAGGCCTCGCCGTATGTCAGCGCGCACGTCGCCGCCAGCAGCGAAGCCAACGCCTTCCGTGACATTCCCGCGCGCGCCGACTGGCAGCTGTCGCCGGACGCCGCCTACGTGCACATCACCGCCAATGAAACCATCCATGGCGTGGAGTTCCGTGACATCCCCGATACCGGCGATGTCCCGCTGGTGGCCGATTTCAGTTCGTCCATCGCCAGCGAACCGCTGGACATCAGTCGTTTCGGCGTCATCTACGCCGGTGCGCAGAAGAACCTCGGCCCGGTCGGCATTGCCGTGGTGATCATCCGCCGCGACCTGCTCGAGCGCACCGGCCAACCGCGTGCGGACATCTTCACTTACGCCTCGCACGCCGCCCGCGACTCCATGCTCAACACCCCACCTACCTGGAACTGGTACCTGGCCGGGCTGGTGTTCAAGTGGATGCTGGCCGAAGGCGGGGTGGTCGAGTTTGCCCGCCGCAACGCCGCCAAAGCTGCGCTGGTGTACTCGGCGATCGACGCCTCCGGCGGCTTCTACCGCAACGAAGTGGCCGTGTCGGCGCGCTCGCGGATGAACATCCCGTTCTTCCTGCCCAGCACCGATCTGGACGCGCGATTCGTCGCTGATGCCAAGGCCGCAGGCCTGCTCGCGCTGAAGGGCCACAAGGCGGTCGGTGGCATCCGGGCCTCGCTGTACAACGCCATCCCGGTGGCGGGTGCCGAGGCACTCGTTGCCTTCATGGCCGATTTCCAGCAGCGTCACGGTTGAGCCGCTTCACTGTGTCTACTCCCGGCGCGCGTTGACCGCGCGCCCTGTACCAAGGAACACCGATGGCACGCAAACCTGCCAAGCCGGCCAGCCCCAAGGCCCCCGCTGCAGCACCGAAGAAGGCATCGCCGAAGGCCAGGGCCAGCAAGCCCACCAAGCCGGAAACTCCCGCCAGTGCACCGCCGGTATTGGCCGATGTGCGCGGCAAGATCGACCAGATCGACCGCGACATCCAGTCGCTGATCGCCGAGCGCGCGCGCTTCGCCCACCAGGTCGGCAAGGCCAAGGGCAAGCTGGCCGCCGCCGTGGATTACTACCGCCCCGAACGCGAAGCCCAGGTGCTGCGCATGGTGGTGGACCGCAACGAAGGCCCGCTCAGCGATGAACTGCTGGTGCATGTCTACCGCGAAATCATGTCCGCCTGCCTGGCCCAGCAGGAGCCGCTGAAGATCGGCTACCTCGGCCCGGAAGGCACCTTCAGCCAGCAGGCCGTGCTCAAGCACTTCGGCCGTTCGGCGCTGGGCCTGCCGATGGCCAGCATCGAAGAAGTGTTCCAGGAAGTTGAAGCGGGCAACGCCGATTTCGGCGTGGTGCCGGTGGAAAACTCGGGGCAGGGCACCATCCAGATCACCCTGGACATGTTCCTGACCTCCAACCTGAAAATCTGCGGCGAAGCAGAGCTGCGGGTGCAGCAGTACATCATGTCGCGCAGTGGCCACCTGGAAGACATCGAGCGCATCTACGCGCATCCGCAGTCGTTCATGCAGACCTCGGCCTGGCTGCGCGCCAACCTGCCCAAGGCCGAGAAGATCCCGGTGTCGAGCAATGCCGAAGGCGCGCGGCGCGCCCGCAATGCCGACGACGCAGCGGCGATCGGCGGTGAGAACGCCGGCCACGTGTACAACCTGAAGAAGGTGGTCACCAAGCCGATCCAGAACGATGCCGACAACACCACCCGCTTCCTGGTAATCGGCCGCAGCCTGTTTCCCAGTTCCGGCCATGACCGCACCTCGGTGCTGGTGCTGATCCATGACAAGCCCGGCGCGCTGTTCGATGTGCTCAGCCCGTTCGCCCGCCACGGCATCAGCATGAACCGCATCGAATCGCGGCCCTCGCACCACGGCAAGTGGGAATACGGCTTCTTCATCGACCTGTCCGGCCACATCGACGATGCGCCGATGCAGGCCGCGCTGGCCGAACTGGAAGGGCATGCGGCCCAGATCAAGGTGCTCGGCTCCTATCCGGTGGCCGTGCCCTGAGTAAGTTCCGCGGGAGTGCCCACGCGCTCCCGCGCCCAGATCCCTCGCCGCACCGCGGCGCTGACGGAAGCAACAGACGATGAGCAACACGCAACACTGGATCGCCCGCAAGGGCCAGCCCCTGCAGGGCAGCCTGGTCATTCCCGGCGACAAATCGGTTTCCCATCGCGCGGTGATGTTCGCCGCGCTGGCCGACGGCACCTCCACCATCGACGGCTTCCTGGACGGCGAAGACACCCGCGCCACCGCGCGCATCTTCAGCCAGATTGGGCGCACGCATGGAAACCCCGTCGCCGTCGCGGCGCGTGGTGCACGGCGTGGGCATCGACGGCCTGCAGGCCCCGGATGGCGAACTGGACTGCGGCAACGCCGGTACCGGCATGCGCCTGATTGCCGGCGTGCTGGCCGGGCAGGCGTTCGACAGCGTGCTGGTAGGCGATGAGTCGCTGTCCCGCCGCCCGATGCGCCGGGTCACCGGGCCGCTGGCGCAGATGGGTGCGCGCATCGATACCCAGGACGACGGCACCCCGCCGCTGCACGTGCACGGTGGCCAGGCGCTGAAGGGCATCGATTTCGCCTCGCCGGTGGCCAGCGCGCAGGTCAAATCCGCGGTGCTGCTGGCCGGGCTGTACGCCGAAGGCGAGACCTCCGTGGTCGAACCGCACCCGACGCGTGACTACACTGAACGCATGCTCGCCGCCTTCGGCGTGGAGATCACGTACTCGCCCGGCAAGGCCCGCCTGCGCGGCGGCCAGCGCCTGCGCGCCACCGATATCGTGGTGCCGGCAGACTTCTCCTCGGCCGCGTTCTTCCTGGTGGCGGCCAGCATCATTCCCGGTTCCGAACTGCGGCTGCAGCAGGTTGGCCTGAACCCGCGGCGCACCGGCCTGCTGCACGCCCTGCGGCTGATGGGCGCGGACATCACCGAAGAATACCCGGCCGAGCAGGGCGGTGAGCCGGTGGCGGACCTGGTGGTGCGCTATGCCCCGTTGAAGGGCGCGCAGATTCCCGAAGCGCTGGTGCCGGACATGATCGACGAGTTCCCCGCGCTGTTCGTGGCGGCCGCGGCGGCCGAAGGCCAGACCGTGGTGACCGGCGCAGCCGAACTGCGGGTCAAGGAATCCGACCGCCTGGCGGCGATGGCCACCGGCCTGCGCACGCTGGGCGTGCAGGTGGACGAAACCGAAGACGGCGCCACCATCCACGGCGGTGCCGTGCTGGGCAGCGGCACGATTGAAAGCCACGGTGATCACCGCATCGCCATGGCCTTCGCCATTGCCGGCCAGCTGACCGACGGCGAAGTGCGGATCAACGACGTGGCCAACGTCGCCACCTCGTTCCCCGGCTTCGACAGCCTCGCCAGCGGCGCCGGCTTCGGCCTGACCGCCTGAACCCCGGTAGTGACGGCCGCTGGCCGTCATGCTCTGCCCCGGTAGTGACGGCCGCTGGCCGTCATGCTTCCGCTCTGGTGAGTGACGACCGGTGGCCGTCATGCTCCTGCTCTGGTGGGTGACGACCGTTGGTCGTCACGCTGTTGCTCCATTGCCGCTGCGCTCGCCGAGCACGGCTCGGCGCTACCAGGGGTCGCTTCACCTCCCGCACAAAAAAATGCCGGCCCAATCAGGCCGGCATCTTCAAATCACACCCTAACCGCACTCAACGTTCGGTACGGAAATCCACCGGCACGTTGACCACGCTGGCAATCGCACGGCCGTTCTGCATGGCCGGCTCGAACTTCCAGTTACGCACCGTAGTCAGCACCGCACGGTCCAGCTCGCGGTCGCGCTGACCAGTACGCGAGACGATGCTCGCCTCGGTCACGCTACCGCTTGGGGCCACCTTCAGGCTGGCTACCACGCTGCCCTGCACGCCATTGCGCAGCGCGCTCGGCGGATACGACGGCTTGGTATTGCTGGTCAGCGGACGCGCCTCGCGGTTACGCACCGCCGGGGCCGCGCGCTGCTGGGTCGGGGCCGGGGTGGCACGCGGGGCGGTGGCCGGCGCATTGGCGACCGGCGTGCCGGTAGCCGGCAGCATCCGCTCACCTATCGGCGCCGGCGCCACTTCCGTGTTGGACGTCCGCAGCCACAACAGCGCAGCGGCAAACATCGCCACGATCAGCGCTATCCAAAGCCAAGGGGACGGGCGGCGGCGTTCGTGGACAAGATCAGCATCGGCCTGATGATGCGGCGAGGCCGGCATTTCCGGAGCATGGGTCGCACTCATGTTGGATCTCCTGCACTGTCGTTTCCGACGACGCCCAAAGTCTTGCCGCTAACGCATGGCACGGGTGTAACCATCGCGTCAACGCGGTGCATGGAGTTCAGGTTCGGGTGCAGGGTCCGTTCAGTGATGCACAACGTGCGTGATCAACGACCCGGGGTGAAATCAAACGGCACTTCAATGGTGCCCGGCACGGCCTGTCCATTGCTCATCGCCGGGGTGAACTTCCAGCGGCGCACGGCTTCGGTGGCGGCACGGTCCAGGTCGCGCGAGCCACTGCGCTGTACCAGCGCCACCCCATACGGGCGGCCGGTGGCATCCACTTCCACGCGCAGGACCACCGAACCGGATTCGCCACGGCGCAGCGCGGCCGGCGGGTAGGTCGGTGGCGGCGACTGGCCGGCGATCGGCATCGGGCGGTCATTGGCCACCGGACCGGCGGTGGTCGGCGCGGTACCGGGGGCCGGCACGCCTTCTACCATCGGCGCAGGCGCCGGCGTGGTTTCCACCAGGGTCGGGGTTTCTTCCGGCGGCGGGGCAGGGCGCGCGTCGGGCATGTCGCTGGAACCGGCTGCCGCGGCCAGCGGCTCGGGCAGCGGCTCGATCTCGGCCACTTCCTGCGGCGTCTTGGCGGCCGGGTCGGCCTGGAAGAAGCCCTTGTCGCGGCTGCTCAACCACACCACCACGAACAGCAACAGCCCCACCGCGAACGCGATGCCGGCGATCTTCAACGCATTGCGGGGAATCTGCAGGGTGATGGACTTGCCGGACGAGGTGCGGGTAGCAGGCATGACGCAAACCAATACGGGACCGGGCGATTCTGGCACAGCCGCGATGAACCGTCCGGCAGAAATCCGCATAACAGGCGATAATCTGGTTCCTGAACCACAACCACCGACAGCCGCCATGCTCGATCCAGCCCTGCTCCGCAACCAGCCCGCCGACCTTGCCGAACGCCTGCGCTCCAGTCGCGGCTTCGAGCTGGACGTGTCCGCGCTGGAGTCGCTGGAAGCAGACCGCAAGCGCATCCAGGTGCGCACCCAGGAACTGCAGAGCCTGCGCAACAGCCGCTCCAAGGCGATCGGCCAGGCCAAGGCCAAGGGCGAAGACGTGGCCGCGATCATGGCCGAAGTGGCTGCGTTTGCCGACGAACTGAAGGCATCGGAAGTCACCCTGGACGAACTGCGCGAGAAGATCGACGCGGTCGCGATGATGATCCCGAACCTTCCGGCAGAGGACGTGCCGGCCGGCGCTGACGAAAGCGAGAACGTCGAGCAGTCGCGTTGGGGCACCCCGCGCCAGTTCGATTTCAAGGTGCTGGACCACGTAGAGCTGGGCGCCCGCAACAAGTGGCTGGACGGTGAGACCGCGGCCAAGCTGTCCGGCTCGCGCTTCACCGTGCTGCGCGGCCCGATCGCGCGCCTGCACCGCGCCCTGGCCCAGTTCATGCTCGACCTGCACAGCGGCGAGCACGACTACCAGGAGACCAACGTGCCGGTGATCGTGAACGCCGACAGCCTGTACGGCACCGGCCAGCTGCCGAAGTTCGAAGAGGACATGTTCATCACCCACTTGGGTGAGCAGAAGCGTTACCTGATCTCGACCTCGGAAATCTCGCTGACCAACATCGTGCGCGATGAAATCGTCGATGCCGAGCGCCTGCCGCTGCGCATGACCGCCCACTCGCTGTGCTTCCGTTCTGAAGCCGGCAGCGGTGGCCGCGACGTGCGCGGCATGATCCGCCAGCACCAGTTCGAGAAAGTGGAACTGGTCACCGCCTGCCGCCCGGAAGACAGCGATGCCGAGCACCAGCGCATGACCCGCTGCGCCGAAGTGGTGCTGGAAAAGCTGGGCCTGCCGTACCGCAAGGTGCTGCTGTGCACCGGCGACATGGGCTTCTCCGCAGTGAAGACCTACGACCTGGAAGTGTGGCTGCCCTCGCAGGACACCTACCGCGAGATCAGCTCGTGTTCCAACACCGGTGACTTCCAGGCCCGCCGCATGCAGGCCCGCTGGCGCAACCCCACCACCGGCAAGCCCGAGCTGCTGCACACCCTCAACGGCTCCGGCGTGGCCGTCGGCCGCGCGATGATCGCAGTGATGGAGAACTACCAGAACGAAGACGGCAGCATCACCGTGCCGGACGTCCTGCGCCCGTACATGGGCGGCCTGGAAACCATCGGCTGAAGCACCGGTAGTGACGGCCGCCGGCCGTCATCTCTCTCAACACGGGGTCAGAGTCCTTTTCTTCGAAAAGGCGTCTGATCCCTCTGGCTGCCAGCCAACTGCCCGGGGTCAGAGTCCTTTTCTACGAAAAGGCGTCTGACCCCTCTGGCTGCCAGCCAATGGCCGGGGTCAGACCCCTTTTCGCAGAAAAGGGCTCTGACCCCATTCGCAGGACAAAAAAAACGGCCCCGCAAAAGCAGGGCCGCCGGTCGGGCTGGAATAGGGGAGGGGATCTTCCAGCCCACGGCTACCGGCCGACGACGAGACCGCCAGCAACCGTCTTGAACGCTTTACTCAGGCCTCGGCAAATTCCGTTTCCGGCAGGCTCGCCAGCGCGGCCGCAATGGCCTCTTCGCGATGCTTCGGCGAATACGCGATGCCTTCGGCACGCACGAACTCCACCTCGGTGATGCCCATGAAGGCGAACACCTGGCGCAGGAAGGGCTCCTGGAAGTCCGCCGGCGAATCGGTATAGATGCCGCCGCGGCTGCTGGCGATGATCACCCGCTTGCCACCGGCCAGGCCCACCGGGCCCGCTTCGGTGTACTTGAAGGTCTTGCCGGCCACGGCCACGCGGTCGATCCAGGCCTTCAGCGTGGACGGAATGCTGAAGTTGTACATCGGCGCACCGATGACCACGACATCCGCCGCCAGGAACTGCGCCATGACGTTTTCAGCATCCGCGACCTCGGCCGCATCCGCGCCGGCCAGCGAGCTGCCGCGCAGGTGGGGGATCGGGTTGGCATCCAGATCACGGTAGGACACGTCGAGGGAGTCGACCGACTCCTTGAAACGGGCGACCACGGCCGCCGACAGCTGGCGGGAGACCGAGTTGTCGCCGAGCGCGCTGGCGTCGATGTGAAGAAGCTTCATGGCAGTCACCTGATGTTTGTGGGGGTGGGCAGCCGTGCTGCCGACGGGACAAACGATAGGTTGTTGCCAATCTGGGATAAAGATGGTTGAATGCCACGTATTGTTCTAGATATGGAACTGCAGCATGCAAGACCTCAACGATCTCTACTACTTCGCCATGGTCGTGGACCACGGCGGTTTTGCCGCAGCCGAACGCGCGCTGGGCATCCCCAAGTCCCGCCTGAGCCGTCGCATCAGCCAGCTGGAGACCGATCTTGGCGTCCGCCTGCTGCAGCGCTCCACGCGCCGTTTCGCAGTCACCGACGTCGGTACCAGCGTACACCGACACGCGCAGACCATGTTGGCCGAAGCCCAGGCTGCCCGCGAGGTGGTAGACCGCCTCAGCGCCGAACCGCGCGGGCTGGTGCGCGCCAGCGTGCCGGTATCGCTGGCGCAGATGCAGTTGCCCAAACTGCTGCCGAAGTTCCTGGAGCAGTACCCCAAGGTGCGGCTGCAGCTGAACATCAGCAACCGCCGCGTGGACATCATCAACGAAGGCTACGACGTCGCCCTGCGCGTGCGTTCGCGGCTGGATGACGACGGCAGCCTGGTAATGCGCAGCTTCGGCCAGGTGCAGGAACTGCTGGTGGCCAGCCCGAAGTACCTGGACCGCGCCGGCCGCCCCAAGGACCCGGACGAACTGACCAACCACGTCACCCTGAGCATCAGCGAAGACGAAGCCCGCCAGCGCTGGGAACTGCACGGCCCGGAAGGCGCGGTGCGCCGCGTGGACCTGCAGCCGCGCGTGGCCGGCTTCGATTTCCCGCTGCTGCAGAGCATGGTCAAGGACGGCTTCGGCATCACCATGCTGCCGGAAACCGTCTGCGCCGATGCCGTACGCAAGGGCGAGCTGGAAGTGGTGCTGCCGGACTGGTCGCTGCCGCAGGGCATCTGCCACGCCGTGTTCGCCTCGCGCCGCGGCCTGCTGCCGGCCGTACGTGTGTTCATCGACTTCCTGGCCGAGCACCTGCCGCCGCAGCTGGAAGCTTCGCGCCTGGATTGCGGTGGCGCCTGCGAACGAGCGAAAGAGAAGATCAAGGCGACAGCCTTGGGCGCGTTGGCCGTGGACGCAGGCTGACCTACACGGCGGCCACCCTGGTAGCGCCGAGCCACGCTCGGCGGAACCCGTTACCGCCCGGTGTGCTGGCAGGCGCAGGACCATGGGCAAACGCCCCCGACGCATGCGAGAATACGCCTCCCCGGAGCGCCTCCGGGACTGCAGCACATCGGAGAGATGGCCGAGCGGTTTAAGGCACCGGTCTTGAAAACCGGCGAAGGGTCAAACCTTCCGTGGGTTCGAATCCCACTCTCTCCGCCATATACACAAGACGCCCCGAAAGGGGCGTTTTGCGTATATGGCGGAGAGAGTGGGGTGGCAGGAGCCGCGCGGGTTCGACGGATTCGCCTGGAGCGAATCCGGACAGCCGAATGGCTGGCCCTCGGCCGCTTGCGGGCGAGGGTGAGGTGCATGGATGCACCTCACAATCTCACTCGGGCTTTCCGTAGATTGAGACGCCCCGGAAGGAGCGTTTTGCGTATCTGGCGGAGAGAGGAGGGTGCCGAATCGACGCGGGTTCGACGGATTCGCCTGGAGCGAATCCGGACAGCCGAATGGCTGGCCTTCGGCCGGTTGCGGACGAGCGTGAGGTGCATGGATGCACCCAACAATCCCACTCGGGCTATTCGAAGGCCAAGTTGCTCCGAAAGGGGCGTTTTGCGTAGATGGCGGAGAGTCCTAATGCCGATGCAGCGCGGGTTCGACGGATTCTCCTGAAGCGAATCCGGACAGCCAAATGGCTGACCCTGCAGCGCGCAGGGCGGAAGGATTGGGTGCATGGCGGCACCCAACAATCCCACTCGGGCTGGGCGGTCTCAAGAAGCAAGCGCAACACGTGATCTGAATTCGGCGATCTCTTTGTCCATCACTTCGGCGGGCGTTTTCCAGCCAAGCGTCTGACGCGGGCGTGTGTTCATGAGCATCGCAACGTGATTGAGGTACTCCTGGCTCGCGCTCGACAGATCAATGCCCTTGGGCAGGAACTGCCGAAGCAATCCATTGGTGTTCTCGTTGCTGCCGCGCTGCCACGGCGCGTGTGGGTCAGCAAACCACACGTCGATATCCAGGCGATCCATCAGCTCTGGATAACACGTCAGCTCCGTGCCTCGGTCGTAGGTCAAACTGGTGCGCATGGATTCAGGCAGCTTTTTCAGTTGCCGACTGAAACCCTCCAGTGCCGCTTCAGCTGTGCAGCCATCCATCTTGCAGAGGATCACAAAGCGTGTCTTACGTTCGACCAGCGTCCCTACGCAGGAGCGGTTGAAAGCACCCTTGATCAAGTCGCCTTCCCAGTGGCCCGGAACCAGTCGCTTCTGCACTTCTTCCGGGCGATGCACGATACGCAGCTGCTCAGGAACCCATGTCCGCTTGGCTGCCGTCGTGCGGCGTAGACCTCGCGTCGGCTTGCTCTGCCGAAGCGCTTCCACCAGCTCTTTCTTCAGCCCTCCGCGCGGATGGGCATAGATGCTGGCGTAGATAGTCTCGTGGCTGACGCGCTGGCTGGAATCGTCCGGGTGCATGTCACGAAGCTTGGCAGCAATCTGCTGGGGCGACCAGCGATACAGCACCAAGTGATCACGAACGAACTGAGACAACTCGCTGCCCTCGGTCAGCCGCCGGTGCCGAACAGAGCGTAATCGGCGGGCACAATAGTCTTTGCCAGCCTCGCTGGCGCTGTACGCCCCAGCGATCTGGCGCGCCACCTCCCGGCTCAGGGTCGAAGGGCTGCGCCCCAAGCGCCTGGCGATGGATCGCATGCTCTTGCCATCCTGGATCTCGATCTGGACAACGGCGCGCTCTTCGGCGCTCAAATGGTTGTAATGCCTGGACATGCTGACACCCTACTGGTTAGTGGGTGTTGCACTTGGAAATTGAGTCTAAGCTGTCTGGAGAGTGAGAAGCCCCGAAACGGGCACATTTGCGTATCTGGAGCAGAGGGTGTGGCAGAAGGAACGCTGTTTCGACGCACTCACGTAGAGCGAATCCGGGAAGCCGATGAGTGACCCTGGGGTGCGTGGTGCGTGAGAGTTTGGTGCATGGATGCACCCGCCGAGTCCACTCGCGCTATCCGAAGTTTGAGTCGCCCCGCAAACGGCCTTCTGCGTACTGGGCGGAGAGGGTAAATGCAACAGTGAGTCAGGCTCTACTTGCAGGATAGCCGCGAGCGAAAATTGAAAGCGTTTCATGGATGTGTCTGGCCTAATGGCTTTGGCGTCTAGGTCGCTATGTTCTAGCTGATTCAGCTTGGTCTTGCGCTGGCATCCGTTTAAATGCGAAGTCCCGATTAATAGAGGGCACGTTCGCGAGTGAGCCAAAATACAGCAGATCGTGAAAAGATCTGGGTAGAGGCCAAAAAAAATTTAATGGTGCCTCAGCATGCTGCGTGATCAATAAATTAATTTATAAGCAGTGATTGGTATGAAAAACCATGCGACGCATGACGCGTAGTTGCGGCTACCTGATGTGCCGTTGTAGCGATCGCATATCTGGAATAGTTCCCACTACTCACTGCGAGGAAATCAGTAATTGGACATTAAGTACCTGTTGGCCTTAAATACGCCAGCGGTGCAATCGCTTGCCCAGTCGCACTCACCGCCGGCAAGAAGCTGCGCTCTGGGATTTGTTGCGTCGGTCGTATGAGAGAAGCCTCCACTCAACAAAGGAGGGGTCTTCATGAGCCGTGTCCCGCTGGCGTTCGTATTTGTGATTTGCTGCATTGTTGCAGGCTGCAATCTTGCCGGGTTTCCGCCCTTGGGGTGGAGCACCAGAGAGGAAGGGGCGCAGGACTGTCGCTTCGACCATCTGGGCAATCCTCTTGTTGGAGAGAGCGCCACGGTTCTCGTCGACGCCAAGAGCGGTTCAACGTGCCGAGCGGTGTATGCACTGAACAGTCAAGACTACGCTTCCAAGACGCTCAGTCTCTCTGCGCGGCACCTGATCTCAGAGGGAGCCTCGTCCGTCCAGTTGCGCGCTTTTGACGGGAAGAAAACTGTCGGGCGTGCAACGAGACGATTCGAGAGCGGAGCGCTCAGCTCAGAAGTTCTGATCCAGATGGAGCTGCCCAAGTCTTATGACCTTGTCGTAGTCTCTTTTGTTGCCGAAAATGAAGCCCGACTAGGGGTGAAGGGGCTGAGGGTGGAATCGGCTGAATCCAATAGCGCTGGGGACGCACAGGCTCAGGCGATCTATGCCGAGGCGGTGGGCCTCATCAAGGCCCATGCTCTGGCTTACGATGCGCTAGACCCAGATCTGATTGAGGCGGGGCGGCCTGCCTCGGATGCCACGCTTTGGCAGGCGCGCTCGGCCATCAAAACCCTTCTGCGGGAGTTGGGGGACGGCCATAGCTTTCTGAACTCGCCAGATGGCGTGCAGGAGGCGGAAAGGATATCCAAAGCCGAAATGCAGCACTCAAGTTGGCGCATGCTTCGTCCAGGGATCGCGGTCATCCACGTGCCGATGTTCCGTGGAACGGACGATGAGTTTAAACGCGTCTTTGCGAACAGCATCCGTGAAGCTCTCAGGAGCGGACTTGAGGCGGGAGCTAAGGCATGGATTGTTGACCTCAGCGGGAACAGGGGCGGAAACATGTGGCCGATGCTGGACGGCCTATCGCCTCTGCTGGGTGCGGAGGGGGTGGGTATCTTCCGCTATAGAGACGGTTCTTCCAGTCCCTGGACTCTCAAGGGCCACGAAGGAATTATCGACGTGCCGGACCTCAGAAGTGCGCCTGTCGCAGTGGTGACGTCTGGTCGGACAGCTAGCTCTGGGGAGGCCGTTGCAGTGGCTTTTCGTGGGCGGCCTCTCACACGCTCTTTCGGGGCTCCGACGTCTGGCTACTCTACGTCCAACACAACATACAAGCTTGCAGATGGATCCAGACTCTATCTCACCACGGCTGTATTTGAGGATCGGAACGGCAATCGCTATGGAGGCAAGCTGGTCCCGGACCAGGTCATTCAGGGCGTAGATGCCGAGGCGTCATTCGGTGCAGCTGGTGACTGGTTGGATGCGTGTTTGCGGGGGGAGTGTCATGAGTAGCATGGTCGAGTGGTTCTCGGCAGGTCAGACAGCAAGGGAGATAACTGAGGCGTCGTTCGCGTCACATGACTTGTCAGTGTCGACGTCGATTGCTAAGGCCGGCAATCGAGTCCGAGCAAAGCTTGCAGAGCTTCTAGAATGTGATGCCGACGACGTCTATGTAGTTGGTTCGACAAAGTTTGGTGTGAGTCTGCTTCATGGGCATGGCTTTGTCTCAGGAGAAGCTGATCTTGATCTCGCTGTGGTGTCGTCACCCATTTTCGGCAGGATTAAGCGTGAAGCCGAGCGGGTGAGTGGAGGCTTCTTGCACGACCATGCCTTTAACGGGCAACGAACGCCTGGGAAGCGTACGGCGAGCGCCGTAAGGGCTACCCTCATCCGCGACATCCAGCATTCGGTTATTCATGCTGAATGTCTACCGGAGCTGCCGATCCGTCGAGAACTATTGGGCTTCTGTGCCGACGCTAAAGCTACTGAGCATGCATATTTTTCGCGTGTCAGTGTGGCATTCTACCGATCTGCTGATGCTTTTTTGGCGTCTCAATCTCAAAGAGTGGTCGCTTTTACTAAGGCCCGATCTCTTTCCCGGGCGCCTAACGGAGCGGCGGCGGCTGGTTATTCTGATGCATTGACTTGGGACGAATTTCTGGGTCATCCGTTCTGTTCTGACGGGCGCCTGGTAGGCCTGCTTCAACGCCTGGGCGATCTCTGTTCTCTGAGTTATAGCTATGTTATGCCAACGTCTGTGGACATTGGGAACGGCTGTGGATTTGATGTTCTCGCCTTCCACAATGGAGTTCTCGACGGAGTGCAACCCAGTCATTTTTTTCAGCTCACTGGAGAATTCGCCGAAAAGGGAATCTCGGTACGAATGGTTCCGGTTGGGCTGATCCCGCACATGGCCGCTACAGTCACGGCCAATGCGATGCTCACTGCGATGAGAGAGCTCGGAGAGAGTATGGTTTCACGTCGCCTTATGGTTCTCGCGCCTTAGCGGGTGTAAGCGTGCCAGTAAAGGGTAGCTTGGTAGCGAGGCTGCGGATTGCCTTGACTACGGCGTGTTGAAGAAGCAGATGGAGACCGACGATTTTCGTCTGTATGTCCCACGTTTGGCGACAATCAGCGAATCACTTTCCACAAGATCGTCGGCCCGTCGCTCAGGCTCTATATTGCAGCTACTCCCAACGTGTGGGACGCACCAGCCTGCGTGACGGTCATCAGCTTCGAGATGGATCGCAGCGATGCTTGACTTCCCGCGTTTCATACGGCGGGTAGATGGCGTCACCGGCGCAGTGGTCAAGGATGGGGCGCACAATGTTTTTTCAGTCTATGCCCCACACGGGATGGACAAGGGCCCCCTGTTTCACGCCCATATCTCTGGCCGCCAAGCGTCCCAGGAACCGGCGCAGCAAGGCTTGCAGCAAGCCGCGGCGCTCCAGCAATCTCAGTCCAGCCAACAGGCGCTTGAGCAGGCGCAACAGCAAACCCAGCAGCAGGAGCAGGCCCCGAAGATCTTAATGGCTAGGCCATGACGAAGCGTTCGGTCTGGAACTCAGTTCCGAGACCGATACTCCCTGATCATCTCGGTAGTGACATCTTCCGGATAGCAAACAGGCGAGTACCCGCCGCCACGACTGTACGAGCTTCGTTTCCCACACCGACTACCATTGGCGGCGGTGTTGAAGGGGCAGGGGCAGTTGCCGGGCGTGGATGCTATGGACTGCTGTATCAAGGCTTCCCTGATCTGAGCGTCTGTGGGCGGCGCCCCCGACGGCTTGGCCATTGCCGCGGGAGCGACGGCGAGCGCAGCGATCAGCAGTTGGGTCCTAAGGTTCATTGGTTGGGTCCTTCCAAGCGCACCTGATTTTTGCCGAGGAAATCATGCAAAAGCTGTGCCATTTGACGTTGTCGGTAGGCAGCCGAGCATCAGTTGCGAATCAATTCGGGCGCACTTCCGCAGAACGCCGCTCCTGAATCGTTGAAATGCCACATGCCCGACGCGGGGGAGGGCAATGGTCCTCGACAAAGCCAAGTCCCAGCTTTCAAATACCGCGCCTTCCCGGCACTCGTGGCAAGCTCAAGGCCGCACGCTCATCTCCCCAACAGGCGCCCCAAATGGAAACCTTGATGACCCCGGACGGCCGTTACCTCATCGTCCGAGGCCGACTATGGCGAGCCAGCAATCCTCACCTGGATGAGCAACGCAGAGACGAGCTTGTCCACGCGCTGATGGATGCACGCCGGGCCGTCAAAGCGGCCAAGGCCTCAACAGATGAAGAGGCCTTGGCCGCTGCACGGCAGGCAGTAAACACCGCCAAGGTCGCCCTGGGCGAACGAGGCCCGGTATGGTGGGCCGCCACCGGGACTGCAGCACATCGGAGAGAGTGGGTGCCGAATCGACGCGGGTTCGACGGATTCGCCTGGAGCGCATCCGGACAGCCGAATGGCTGGCCCTGGAGCGCGCAGCGCGGAAGGGTTGGGTGCATGGATGCACCCAACAATCCCACTCGACAAGTCCGAAGATCAAGACGCCCCGAAAGGGGCGTTTTGCGTATCTGGCGGAGAGAGTGGGGTGGCAGAGGCCGCGTGGGCTCGACGGTTTCGCCCGCAGAGACGACGGACAGCGGGCTGGCTGGCTGGCGAGGCAGTGGAGCGAAGGGCAGGGGCGCATGGACGAGCGTCCATATCCTGCGGGAGGATTACCACCGCACGTATCGGCGTTCCGAAATTGGGTCTATCCCCAATCACTGTGGGCTCTAAGCCGGCCCGCCCGGCTTCCCAGCGTCCAAGTCCCTACCATGTACGCGTGAGTGCGCTGCCAACTTGCGCGAGAAAAACGAGCGAAGGGTGAAAGTGGTTTTTGGCTGAATCTGGCCCAATCACCTAGGTATCTATATTTGCGACGTTCTAAATGATCTCTTCAATCTCGCACCCAGCGAACTAGCATCCGTCCAACCGCGGAGTCCTAATTGATAGAACAACTCTTAGAGAGCGAGCCAGAGCGCGGCAACCCGGGTCAAATATTGGACCCCAAGCGAAATCTTGGCACGTATTCGACTAGCGCAATGGATGAGGACATCGTCCGTGCCATGACCAAATACATGCCGTATAACAAGATCAACAGGAATGAGTATGCATTCCTGATTGAAGTCGAACGCCGTTGCATCGATTTTATCGCCTCGCTCCTGCATGCTCCTGCGGGCGACGGCGCCTTCGGCGCCATTTATGAGTCCACCAGTGAGCAGGCATGGGAAATCGGCTGCAATGAAAAATTACATGGGCGATGTGTTTAGTGGTTCGATGTTGGATGACCAAGAATTCTACTGTCCTATTAAGATCAGGCGTCTATTTGGGAGTATCGGGGAGTTGGAGGGTCACGAGTTTTTGCAGGTCGATCGGATTCCAACGTTCGTTCTTTCAGTGTGCGTAATGAATAAGGTGTTCGCGCTCCGTGGCGGTGCGGCCTAAATGGGCAATTGCACTGTGTGCGGAATTGTGTCCGGGTCGCTGAGCAGCTACATAATCTACGAGGACGAGGATATAGTATGCTTTCTGGATATTAACCCTATAAGCGCAGGGCATGCGCTTATATGCCCAAAGGCTCATATCGCAGGCTTCATTGATATGTCTGACGCCCTTGTGTCAAAGATTTTCTGTTTTGGGAGGCGCTTGGCCTCAGCATTTGAGAAGGTGCAAGCTATCGATGGAGTTTCTATTCTTCAGAACAATGGGAGCTTCAACGAGCTTGGCCATTTTCATCTTCATGTTTTTCCTCGGCAGCGAGGCGATGGCTTCTCATGGAATAGGAGCGATGCGTTTCCTGGGACCGCTGGCGGGTTTGTTGACATGCAACGATCGCTTGTTAACGCTTTGAGGTAAGTCTAGACAGATCTGTGCGAAATCCGAGATCAGTACGGGCGTACGGAAGGGAGCGCGCATGGAGTGCAGGGGATCGCGGGCGTACGTGAGGGATCCCCGCACTCGTGGCAAGCTCAAATCCGCACGCTCATCTCCCCAACAGGCGCCCCCAAATGGAAACCTTGATGACCCCGGACGGCCGTTACCTCATCGTCCGAGGGCGACTATGGCGAGCCACCAATCCACACCTGGATGAGCAACGGAAAGACGAGCTTGTCCACGCGCTGATGGATGCACGCCGGGCCGTCAAAGCAGCCAAGGCCTCATCAGATGAGAAGGCCCTGGCCGCTGCACGGCAGGCAGTAAACACCGCCAAGATCGGCCTGGGCGAACGAGGCCCAGTGTGGTGGACCGACGGTTCCCCCGACCTCAACCGGCGCATGGTCAGCAACACACCTTACGCTGACTGGTTCAACAGCCTCAGCGCATGACCGACAACAAGGCGGCAGGCTTCGCGCCGACGCGTCCGCTGCCACCACGCAGACACGCCATTTCCCCGCACACGCCGATACAGCTGGCAGTTTGAATGCCGCTGGTAACCTTGAGCTCATGCCTTCATCTGCCGCTCAAGCACGTCGATCAAGCCACGCATCTGAGTACCAGTATCCCGAGCACCTGCGGGAGGTAGCCGCGGCGTTACCCCGCCTGCCAGGGGTGTATACGTTTCACGGCGTCGAAGGCGGCTTGCCTCTCTATATCGGCAAGAGCATCAATGTTCGTACCCGTGTGATGGATCACCTGCGCACGCGCGAAGAAGCCTCGCTGCTGCGGCAAAGCCGGAGCATCAGCTGCGTGCGAACGGCGGGCGACCTGGGCGCCCGGCTGCTGGAGGCGCAGTTGGTCAAGCGCCAGATGCCGCTCTACAACCGGCTGCTGCGCAAACTCCCTCGGCAGTTCAGCCTGCGGCTGTATCGTGGCGAGGTTTCGGTGGTCAACTCGGCCGACTACGAGCTCGCCAGCGCTCCGATGCTCTACGGCCTGTATTCCAGCGAACGATCCGCGTTGGAATCGCTGAGGCGCGTCGCCGATGATCAGGCGTTGTGCTATTCACTGCTTGGTCTGGAGCGTCTGCCCAAAGGGCGTCCGTGTTTCCGGTCCATGCTGCGCCAATGTCTCGGCGCCTGCTGCGGAAAGGAGACCCCCGCCGAGCATGAGCTGCGCCTGCGTGCTGCGCTCGCGCATCTGGAGGTTACTGCGTGGCCTTACGGCGGCCGCATCGCCATTGAGGAGGCCGGCGAGGACATGACCCAGTTTCATGTGGTCGACAACTGGGCCTACCACGGCAGCGCGCCGACGCTGGCCAAAGCGCGGCGTATCAAAGCGGATTCCGAGCACTTCGACCGCGATTCGTACAAGATTCTCCGCTATGCGCTGGACCGTGGCACGGCGGTTGTCCATCTGCTTTCCTGAAGCTTTCCACCCGCGCCCCAACGCCGGTGGCCCATCCTACAAGGCCGCCAACCCACGCCCTCGCCGCGTCGCGCCAGGCGAATGCCCCCTCACGCGCTTGTAGGCGCGACTGAAAGCCGCCTGCGACGCGTAACCCAGACGCTCTGCCACCACTTCGATGGGCAGGCTTTGCTGGGTCAACCATTGACTAGCCAATTGCATGCGCAGCTCAGTTACGTAACGCAGCGGCGCGGTGCCAATGACGGCCTGGAAACGGTCTGCAAACACAGAGCGTGAGATGTTCGATTCTGCAGCCAGCGCTTCGACGGTCCAGTCGCGCCCGGGGTCTTGGTGCAGGGCCAGCAACGCCAGCGATAGCCGCGGGTCGCGCATGGCCATGACCAATCCGGATGCGCCTTCGCACCCACGCTCCACCCAGTCACGCACGATCATCGCGGCTACTGCGTCCGCCAGGCGGGCGAGTATTCCAGCAAAGCCAATACGTCCGGAGCAGACCTCGCGCTTCATCGCATCGATCATCGGCAACAGCCCGGGAAACTGAGCGGCGTTGCCATCGGCCAGCATCATGCTTGGCATCAATTTGCCCAGCCCTTGCATGCCGCCGAGATCGAACGCCATGCATCCGTGGAAGAGCACGGCGCTTGGCACGGCATGCGTGCTCGGGCACGTGTCGATCCCGCTTACCGCGTCACCCAGCGGCGCGGCGTCCAGCGTCTCCAGATACTGGACGGACTGGTCCTCTCCCGACAACAGCGAGTGGCCTTCTCCGCGGGGAACAAGCACGACATCGCCGGCCGACAAAAGGTGCTGGCTGCCGTCCGCACTACGAAGCAACGCGTTGCCCACCGCCACGTAGTGGAAGTAGGCGTGCCCCGGCTTCGGGGCAAATCCCAGCCCGAAGGTCGGCCCGGTCTGGATGCGCCGGTAATGGACACCCTGTATCCGCATGCCGGTCAGCAGCTGGCTGATCAGATCGGTGGAGTGGGGCGCAGCGTCGTTCATCGGGGCAGTCAGGGGTTTCGATCAAAAAGTCAGGTCGGACGATCATAGATCATCCTGATCTCGCTCCCTAGACTCTCGTCTGCACGATTGCACTGGGATATTTGATGAGTAATGACGTAGTTGATGCCGCAGGCGCGCCTGACGCTGTGGCTTGGAATACCGAGGCGCCGTCTTCATCGGCATGGGTGGCCGTGTTTTCGCTGGCCATGGGGGTCTTTGGGCTGCTCACGGCCGAGTATCTGCCTGCTAGCCTGCTGACGCCGATGGCGGCGGATCTGGGCGTGTCCGAGGCGCTGGCAGGTCAGGCGGTGACGGTCACTGCCGTGGTGGCCCTGTTCGCTGGCCTGCTGGTACCCCGGCTGACCCGCTCCATCGACAGGCGCGTGGTGCTGTTGAGTTTCACGTTGCTGATGATCCTCTCCAACGCCTTGGTGGCACTGTCTTCCAGCATGGGCGTCCTGCTGGTGATGCGCGTCCTTCTGGGCGTCGCGCTGGGCGGTTTCTGGAGCATGGCAGCGGCTGTGGCCATGCGGTTGGTGCCGCCACAGCGTGTGCCGCGCGCGCTCTCGATCATCTTCAGCGGGATTGCGGTCGGCACGGTGGTATCCGTTCCTTTGGGCAGCTACCTGGGGGGACTGTGGGGCTGGCGCAGCGCGTTCTGGGCGGCGACGGCGGTAGGTGGGCTCACCTTTGCATTCCAGTGGTTCACGCTGCCCCGGATGGCCCCGCGCAGGTCGGCAGTTCCAGAGTCGGTGGTGGGGCTTCTGCGCCGGCCCGGCATCGCGGTCGGCATGCTCGGCTGCGTTCTGGCGCACACCGGTCAGTACGCGCTGTTTACCTATATCCGCCCCACGTTGGAAAGCCTGGGGCAGATGAGCGCCGATGGCCTGGCGCTGATTCTGCTCGGGTTCGGTGTGGCGAACTTTGTCGGCACGCTCTTGGCCGGCTGGCTCATGGAGCGCAGTCTGAAAGTCACGCTGGTGGTCATGCCGGCCCTGGTTGGCGTAGCGGCGCTGGGCATGCTTCTGCTGCCGGTGGGCGTGGGCGGGTTGTCGATCCTTGTCGCGCTCTGGGGGCTGGCCTTCGGTGGCGTGCCCGTCGCCTGGTCGAGCTGGGTCGCGCGTGCGGTGCCCGACCAGGCCGAGAGTGCCGGCGGGATGGTCGTCGCCGCGGTGCAGTCTTCCATCGCGGCGGGTGCGGCGCTGGGCGGCCTGGTGTTCGGGCTGGGGGGCATCGTTGCCGTGCTCAGCGTTGCTGCGACGGTGATGCTCCTCGCCAGCCTGCTCATCGCGTTGCGGGTCAGGGTGGGTTCGCGGCCGCTCTCAGCAGGTCCGACGTTCCACATCTAGCCGACAGCCGGCGATAGCGGCGCTAGACACTGGCCGATTGAAGGCGGCGACGCAGCGCACCTGCCGCCGCCGCGATCGCCATTGCAGGCACCGCGAGCACCAGGGCGTAGACCAGTCCGGCCAGCGATAACGGGCCAACGCCCGACATCACCGCCACCACCGGCACCTGCAGCAGCATGAGCAACAGTCCCGACAGCCATGCGTGACGGGGAAAACAGGCACCCAGGACCGCCGCAATGACCAGTGCGATGGGATAGACGACCGTCCAGAACGCGGGTGCGTCCCAGGGCTCGCCGCCCGGCGTCCGCCAGGCCACCAGCACCCAGAACACCACGCCGACTTTCAGCGTCACCGCACTTGCTGCAAGCAAATTACCCGTCATCCGCATCGTTGGTCTCCGCACGAACGCGCAGCATGCCACTGGCGCCGTGGACGGGGTATGACCAGCACGGGCAGCAGGATTCTGGGAGAAGCAGCGCCGCCAGCACATATCGATGCACCGATTTCTGTCTCCATCCCTGAGACCAGCCCAACCTATCCTCCAGCCCCATGGACGCCCCCCACCAAACCCTCACCCCCATGCCAGACGACTTCCACTGGAAGCCGCGCTGCCACCTCGACACGCTCCCCACCGGCCTTTTCCTCCACGGCGAGATCGTCGCCAGCATGCACCAGCGCATCGACGGCGCGTGGCTGGCCCGGCTGCACCGGGACGATGGCCTGGATAGCCCGCTGGTCATGCGCCGCTGCACCTCCTTCGATGCCGGCCGCAAGGGCTGCGAACTATGGGCCCTGCGCCACGAGCGCGCCCTGCGCCGCAAGGTGGCGATAAAGCTGCAGTGGATCCAGGACAACGTAGTGCTGCGCGGCAGGGGCAGGCCGTTGGACCTTCAGGACCTGGCTTCTTCTCATTGATATTTGCCGCGAGCGGGTGAGGCCGATCTCTCGCATAGTTGAAGCCGGGACGAGGAGTCGTCAGTTGCCAAGCGTTCGACGTTCTGGACGAGGCAGCTCCCTGTCGGGGCGACGAGCGGCATGGCGAAGAAATGTGACTGGTGTCACAATATCGCCGCCATCTAAGATGGCCGGTTAGCCGAGAACGGTGCCGTAATACAACAGGGGACATGGATGAAGAAGTTGCTTGCCGCTGCTGCGGTCGTATTGATGCTTTCTGGGTGCTCGAGCACTAAAGACTGGGCTGCCACGGGCGGAAGCCGCGCCGATGGCGTCGTACGCCTTTCTTTCGTACACGGAGCTTTCGAGAAGCCTGTGTTGAACGAATCGCAGGCCGTCGCGCTCGCGTCGAAGCGTTGCGCTACGTGGGGTTACAGCGGAGCCGAGGCATTCGGTGGCACTACCTCACAATGCAACATGCCTGGCGGACTCGGTGGCTGTAATCAATTTATCGTGACAAAGGAATATCAGTGCCTTGGTCAGGGTAACGGTCAGCAGGCTGGAGTGTATGTTGAATCCGTACCTGCTGAAGAAAAGCAGATCGATAACCGCAACAGGTGGTTCTGAATAGATTCTTCAGCTCTATTGCCAAGCCTGCCTTCGGCCACGAAGGCAGGCTTGGCTGAACATCTTTTTTTGCGATAATTTTTAGTGCTTCGAACCATGGCAGTCATTCGGCCGGTTAGGTGCTGGACGAAGGTTGTCTGCGAAACATCAGGATTGAATTGTTTTGTGTCTGACTGAAATCGAGCTGATAGGCCGGCGAACCGCAGTTCTCTATCTTTTCGCGCAGTTGTAGTTGTATTGGCAGCCTGCCTAGCCTGACGTGAGCCCGAGCTCTGATATTTTTCCCCACGGCATTATGGTTATGCCGTCGCATTCGCCTTTCAGAACGCCTTTTGAATTGGCCTTGGAAACAATGCCATGGCCGTTGTTCCCTCTGACGACGGCAGCACCACTGTCGCCCGGAGCGCAAGCGAGCGCCGCGCCTTCCACGCGTATCCACGTGCTCGCGCAGGGCAGTGCTTGCCCGGGACCGCACGCTATCCCAGGGTTCCACTTGATACTGACCACCTTCCCGCAGCTCCATTCCGTTCGGACGCCCCTGAAGCAGAGTTCCTGCCCCACCTCTGCACCCGTCCACATATACATGATGGACCGTGTGTTGTAGTCCGAGGTTGAAGTCCCATACACGGACCTGAGTGTCGGGTACGCACCGGTTGTATGCCATTGAACGTCATGGCTAGCATCGTCAATGGCGTCGACAAAAGTAAGTGGTGTGGAAAACTTGCTTGGGTAACCGTAGTTGCCATAGATCAGAGCGTCGGGGCAGTGTGCAGCCGTGGTAATTCCTTTCCTTCCAGTTGCTGTGTGCTTTACAGGAAATCCAGTCGTGCAGAAGGAATTGTTATTCTGAAGCACCGCGCCGCCATTGATGTAATTCACCATATTGAGCGATTTGGACATGTTGGGCCTGAGGGATATCGCAAGGCCCAGCACATGCTCGAGCTTCCTCACAGTAAGCGTGAGTTCTTCTGCTTTCTCCTCGTTCCCCTCGATGTGAATGACCAAGCGATCTTTGCCCGGCTCACCGATGAAGCCGGTAATTCCAGGGATGGTTCTGTAAAGCAGATCCCTGTGCTTATCAACAATTTCGTAGAACTCGTCCTCGGTGTGTTTGTGGCCTGTCACTATGACCACGCGAGTGTTTCCGCTGGCTGTTCTCAGGATTCTGTCGTTTACGGGCTCAGAGCCTTTTAGTTCGACCAGAACGTGTTGATCTGGCACCTGCTGGATGGATAAGCCTGTCAATCTGCCTGCGAACTCCTTACGCAGGTCTTCCATGGACTGCAGAATTTCGGTCTGAACCGCGAGCCGTGTAATTGCGTCGTCGATGGTCACTCCAGGATGCTCAGTGACATAACTCTTCACCAGCGCTTGCATTTCCCCACCCAGATCGGAGTCCGGGTCGGGCACCTGTGCGGCTGCGTTTGCGGACAGGTAAAGTAAGATTGAACAGCCGAGAAAGCTCCATTTCATGAGGTTCTCCGTGTACTTTTGGGTTGGTCTCAGGGCGCCTTCGGCGTCCCGAGATGGCAGGCTAGCAGTCATGCGAAATACATTTAGTGACGGAGCTCACGGCGTATCGATCCGACCTTCCGGCTGATGTATCAGATAGCACTTGGTGCGTGCTGTGCGACGAGAGGGGAAGTGTCAGCTCTCGCACCCGGAGGCCGCGTCATATCCGAGTCTGAATCTGACGCGCAGCGCGCATAGCGTCGGTGGATAATGCCAACGGACAACCGCCGCCATGGAAGGCAAGCAATGAAAACCATCTGGTACGTCTCAGCCACGATTTCACTGCTCTGCGCGGCACTCGCCATCTGGCTGTCAGCCACCGCAGGCGCCGGCCCGAAAATGCTCGCGGCTGCGCACCTTTTCATCCTTGGCGCCTGCGCCGCCCTGGTCTGCGTCATCACCGCCGTCGCCCTTCAAAGTCGTCGCGTGATCCCCAGCGCCGTGGTCCTGCTCGCCTACGCGGCAACCTTCGTGCTCTTCTTTGTGAGCATCGGCAACGTCCGGTAACACCGCTGCCGCCGAGCCAAATCCGCAACTTTCCTCATGTACACGCCCGCCACACCAGCACACGATGACCGTGCTGACCCGTAGGGCCAGCCGGGATTGGCATCCCGAACGTCGTTAGAAAGGCATCTCCGTTGTCGCCCTTGGGCACGGCGGAGCATGCGCCCTCGTGCCATCCTTTTGGCGGACGGTGCGGGGGATCGCATGATCCGCCGGTTAACTGCCTTTTACGACGCCGGTATGCCAACCCGCACCGTCCGCCACCCCGCGTCCCGGCGCCGGTGGCCATGCCATGCGAGGTCACCCTTGTCCGCAGAATTCAGAGCCCGCGTGCGCCTGTACGCTCTCATTGGCGAATCTGTCCACACGCTCCCCCCGCGCTTCGTCCAGAAGCTGGAAGGCATCCTGCAGGCCCACGAGAGTTCGCGGCACGCCTATCGCCCCGTGGTGGCCGTACCGCCGCCGCGCCGGCGCCCGGCCGGCGACGGCTCCAACCCGGATCCCCGCGCTGCCGCCGACGCTTGGCGCTGCGACCTCAGGCTGGTGGACCGCCAGTTGCGCGCCCTTGCCGAGGTGCTGGAAATCGTCCACATCGCGCACCGCGACATTCACACCTCGGTGGAGGAGGGGATATCCAGCGAGAGCCTGATCGACGCCTTGCTGGGCGATGGTCGCGACAGGGTCAGGGCGGCGCGCGATGCCTTGCGTGGCGTGCTTTGAGTCGCGCCGGGTAACGCTACAATTCCCCACAGCCGGCAGCACGCGGGCACGCCCGATCTACACCCCCATGAGCAGGATGCACATGCGCAGATCCGCCTATACCTTCACCGAAACCCCGCACGTCATCGTCGGCCTCGGCACCGCCCTCGTGGCGACCCTTCTGGCAATCACTGTCGCCAGGGGCTTTGTGCTCTGGTTCGGCGCTGCGTTCGCGGTGTTCTCCGCACTTGCCGCGCTCCGCTCGCTGGGCGCAACGATCATCGTCACCGGCGATTCGCTGACCCGTCGTTCGCCATTCGGCGAGACCCGCATACTGTGGCGCGATCTGGATGGCGTGGAGATCGGTCCCGGCTGCAGGACCCTGCTGTTTCGTGCCGGCGCCAAGCAGGTGTGGATGCGCCGTCCCGCTGACTCGGTGACGGCGTGGTTCAAGGCATTCCACGAGCAGGATGCTGACGAGGACGCACTCGAGCAGTTGTTGTACATGGCGGACGTGCAGCGCGTTTCGGCAGAGCAGGGCTGGTTGACGCCGCTACGTGCTTCGCGAGGTCACCAGTGAGCCGTGGCGGGGTACACCATCATCTGCTGACTGATAGCGCGGGAAGCGCGAAGGGCCTTCCATGAAGCTCTTCTGGGACATTGCGGCGAGAGCGTCACTTCTGTCCGCTGTCTTCATGGCGTGGGTGCTCGCCGGTGCGCCGCCAGTGGGCGGGGTGCATTCGGAGGGACACGTGCTTTGGTTCGGAGCAGGCGCAACCGTGATCTGCCTGGTGACCGCCTTTGGCTTGGACCGTCGTCGACTGGCCGCGAGCGGAATGTTGATGGTGCTCTACGCTGGGGTTTTTGCAGCGCAGTGGCTGCAGGCGATGGCTATAAGTTGATCGATCTGCAGTCGTCCGCCGGTATCTTGGACAGCATAGGATGGGCAGGCTAACAACCACGCTGATGATCTTCCGTGACGCGGCTCACGATGGCACGCTTCGCTGGCAGATGACGGTCTGTCCGGGCGAGTGCGAGTGCATAATCCTCGCAAAGGGCCCGGAGGATCTGGAATGACGAAGTCCACGCTTTACGCTGCCGCCGCACTGGGCATGCTTGTGTGCGCGCCATTTCAACTGCGCGCCGCATCCCCGGCTCTGCCTGTCCCTACTGCTTCAAGCAAAGCCTCGCGCGCCGACGAAGCCGCCCTCTGGAACAAGATCCAACAGTTCGCTTCCGCCGCGGTCGAAGGCGCAGGCCGCTTGAGGCGCACAGCGGGCATCGAAGATGGCGAGAAGTCCGAAGGTGGTGGCCCGGACATCGTCATAAGCCCAAGCCTCACCGCAACCAACGTCACGATGGATCTGGATAAGACGGGACAGCATGAGATGCTCTCATTCGAGCTTCGCGGCGGGTGCATTTCCACGCGCGGCCTGTTGGCGCACTACCCGGAGGTGCTGGTTCTCGGGGTCCCCAAACACCCGGATGCGGCCTCACTGCTCGGCACGATCCTGGGCGATGCGGTGGCTATCTACACGATTACCTCGGCAACAGGCCCGGCACCGGGCCCATGCATCACCCGGGTCTCCGTGCTGACCGTCGAAAGCGCAAAAGCACGGATGCTGCTGCGCCTGAAGTAGTCAGGCTCGAGTAGTCAGGGGAGTGGCCCGGCCAATGAAAGGCCATCCCCTGACCGCCATCGGCCTTACGCCGGCTCGACCGCCTTCGCTTTCTGTCCGGCCTTCGCCAGCAAGGTCAGTTTCTCGTCGGTGGCCTTTTCTTCGGCCAGCGTCTCCAGCAGCAAGGGCAGGGCATCCTTGTAGCCCAGCTCCTTGGCCAGCGCCGCGATCGTGCCGTACGAGGCAATCTCGTAATGCTCGACCTTCTGCGCTCCGCCAATCAGCGCGGCATCGCGCACCGGCCCCTTTTCCACTGATTCAATGACTTCCTTGCCTTCTTCCACCAGGCCTTCCATCGCCGCGCACTTGATGCGCTTCAGGCGGATGCCCAGCACCTCCACGACCTTGTCGATCCGTTCGATCTGGCCTTGGGTTTCCTCAAGGTGGGTGTCGAACGCGGCCGCCAGATCGGGATTGGTCGATGCGCGCGACAACCGCGGCAGCGCCTTGCTCATCTGCTTTTCCGCACTGTAGATGTCGGAAAGTTCGTGGATGAAAAGATCTTCGAGGGTTTTGATCGGCATGTCGGCGACTCCACTGAGGAGAGGCGAAGGTAGGCCTGCAGGTGTTCAAGCGAAGGGGCGGGTGGGTGAGGGGCGTGAGAGGGTCGGCGTGGCGGGGTGGATCAATTGCGCGTGATTTCCCCATTTCCCCGTGTTCACAGCAAAGCGCGCAGCCTCACCTCGCTTGCTGCGCCCGCAGCTATTCAGATGGAGCATCACCATGAGTACACCCAGTGGATTCCCGGACCGCCGCCCACTCGGCACCGAGTACGACACCGTCGTCACCTCTACCCCCGTCATCACCCCCACGCCGGAAAGCGCGGTGTCCTGGGGCGCGATCATCGCCGGCGCCGTGGCCGCCGCTGCGCTTTCTCTGGTGCTGCTGATCCTGGGCGTCGGCCTGGGCCTGTCTTCGGTGTCGCCGTGGTCGTTCGACGGCGTATCCAAGGAAACCTTCGGCTGGACCAGCGTCGCCTGGCTGACCTTCACTGCGCTGGCCGCTTCCGGCCTGGGCGGTTACCTGGCCGGTCGTCTGCGTACCAAGTGGACCAACCTGCACGGTGATGAGACCTACTTCCGCGATACCGCGCACGGTTTCGTGTCGTGGGCGGTTGCCACCCTGCTGACCGCTGGCCTGCTCACCTCCGCCATCGGCGGCGTGCTGGGTGCCGGCGCGAAAGTGGCCGGTGCCACCGCTGGCGCCGCTGCGACCACCGCTGCCGCGGCAGGTGCGGGCGCTGGTGCGGCCGCGATGGGCCCGCAGGAAGGCGACATGAATTATTGGGTCGACTCCCTGTTCCGTAACGCCTCCACCAACCCGCCGCCGGCACCGCCGGCCCCGCCGATGGGTGCCGATGCTGGCGCGCCGCCGGCTGCACCGATGGGTCCGGCTGCCGGCCCGCGTGATGCTGCCATGCCCCCGCCGCCGCGTCCGATGCCGGGCAACGAGCGCGGTGGGGATCGCCGTGAAGTGCGTGCCGAGGTAAATCGCATCGTGGTGTCCAGCCTGCAGAGCGAGGGCCTGGATCCGGCCGACAAGCAGTACCTGGCCCAGCTGATCGCCCGCGAAACCGGTATGACCCAGGCCGAGGCAGAGGCCCGCGTGACCGACGTGCAGACCCGCATGCGGGCCGCGCTGGAAGATGCCAAGAACACCGCCAAGACTGCCGCCGATGATGCCCGCAAGGCAACTGCCTACGCCGCGCTGTGGCTGTTCATCACGCTGCTGATCGGCGCGTTCTTCGCCAGCCTGAGTGCCACCTGGGGTGGCCGTCGCCGCGACCTGTAACTTTCGTATCCACCAAGGAGAACCGACATGAAAACCCTACTGCTCTGGTTCCTGGGCGTTCCGATTCCGCTCCTGATCCTGTACGCGATCTTCTTCTAAGCATCGCCAGCAAGTAAAAACGCCAGGCCGCAGTGATGCGGCCTGGCGTTCTTTTTTGGGTCAGTCCTGCAGGCCCCACTTGCCGGCGTCGGCGTGCTTTTCTTTATAGATGGCACCGGCGAAGTCGACGTGCAGTTCGGTCCAGTCGCCGCCATCGCGGTGGGCCAGCAATTCGAAGTGCTTGGGCTTGCGCTCGGGCGTGCCCTCGGCCGTCCAGCCGGCCTTCTTCACCGCAGCCAGCACCGCGCGTGGATCGGCGGGCACGTCCGGGTGGTGGTGCTTGGGGCCGTGGTGCGGCTTCTTGTGTTCCACCTCGACAAACCGGCCGCCCTTCTTGGCGATGCGGCTGACTTTGATCTCCGACGGCCGTTGCTCGCCTTCCACGCGGATGGCGAGACCTACAGTGAGCGGGAACGCGTCAGCGCCCTTCGGACCGAGATCGGCAAGGTAGGCGGCATCGTCGGCGATGAAGGTGAAACGGTGGGCAAAGACGTGTTCGATGACGCCGGTGAGGGCGACCTTTTCATGGTGCGGCATGCATTTCTCCTGAGAGCGCCCAACCGCGGGCGCATCTCCGTTATGGAGTTGGCGAGCGGGCGTTGCAATGCATGCCTAGCAGTACTCGCCAGGCGTAGATAGCAGCCAGTCAGCCACGGCCAGCCAGTCGGCTCTACAGGGCCAGGGGCGATGCCTCAGCAGGTCCACGGGTCGATGATGTCGATCCCGGCTGCCTGGAACGGCCCGGCATCGCGGGTGGCGACGGTGAAGCCATTCGCTACTGCAATCGCGGCAATGTAGCCATCCGGCGTTGGGAACCCCTTGCCGCCCATCCGCGCAGTCACTGCGAGATCGGCGTAGCAGCGCGCGGCCTCCAGATTGAAGGGCAATACCCGGTCGTGGAACAGCTCGATCAGGCCATCGACCGCGCTCAGCAGCGTCTGCTTTCTGCGCCCGGCCGGCAACGCGCCGACGCCGTACAGCAACTCCGCGATCGTCACGCTGGAGAGATAGAGCGTCTCCGCCGCCTGCCTGTCCATCCAGTCGAGTACAGCGGGGGAGGGCGTAGGCCTCATCGCTTCTGAAACGACATTGGTGGCAAGGACGATCATTCAAACCCCATCGGCTTGGCCGGCGTTTTATCGCGCGTGGCCGTCAGCGCATCGATATCGGCGTCGGTGAGGCCGTGATCGGCGCTCAGCGCCGCCAGGGCCGACCCCAGCCGCACCCGGCTGGCCGGTCGCACGGCGGATTCCAGAATGTCGCGGATCTCGGCCTCGGTGCTGCGACCATGCTGTGCCGCGCGCACTTTGAGCGCCCTGTGGGCTTCCTCGGAAAGGTTTCGAATGGTCACAGCGGGCATGTGGGGGGCATCCATTAGCGCGTGACGTCGATGATATCACTATGCCCGGTGTGATATCAGTCAAGCGCGGGTATCGCTTCCCGGCAGCGCCGCGCCACGCTCAGCCGGCGCAGGCGCGGCCGCAGCCAGACGGGCTGCGGCCTGACCCCGAGCACCGCCGAGCACGGGCCGGCGCTACCGTTTTCCCGCTTAGAACAGGCCTTCGAACGGGTTCCAGCTGACCTTGCCCTGCACGCGTTCGGCGTAATAGCTGTAGTTGGTGCTCATGGCCACGGAAAGGCCAAGCGCTGCCGCCAGTGCCCGTATCAGCAGGTCCGGCACGAAGAAGGAGACGACGATGAGCGCCACGTACAGGCCAAACACCACCAGGCCCTTGCGCCACATGCCCAGGATGAAAAGGTAGATCCAGCTGAAGAACAGGGCGAACAGGTTGATGTTCACTTTGAACTTGCCGGCGAAGGGCAGTTCCTTGAGTGCCTGACGGTATTCCTTGGTCATCGGTGCGCCATGCTGTGCGAAGAAGTCGAAACGGTACTGCCACTTCGGGCTCAGCGGGACGGTGTTCGGTGTTTCCATTGTTGATCAAAGCTCCATGTAATCGTTTACATGATAGCTAGATCAATTCGTATTCACCATGGGAACGCCGCCGAGCACGGCGCGGCGCTACCGACGTGTGCTGCACCGAGCGAAACTGTGATCCGGTCGATAAATTTCGGTATGTTTCGATATTGATACATAACGAAACATGACATAAGGTCGTCGGCGACACCCCTGAGGCAGGTCCAATGCCTCCCTGTCGCGTCTTCCCTCGTGCAACCGAAGAGGTACGTCCATGTCGTCGTCACGTCCGTTTTCCGGAATGCTGGCTGTCGCAGTCCTCGCCAGCGCCCTGTCCGCCGCCTGTGCCCATGCCGGCACCCTGACCCCGGCGGTATCCACCCAGGAGTTCGACAACCCGCATCGCGGTTTCATGTTGTGGGGCAGTTCGTATGCCGTGGATGGCGGGGTGGACAATTTCCACGGTGCGCACATCTATCACGTGTACCTGCCGTGGCGGATCATCGAAACCGCCGACCAGGTCTTCGACTGGAACGCGGTGGAAACCTTGTACCTGCAGCCGATCCTCAACGACGATCCGCTGGCCACCTTCGTGCTGCGCCCCGTGGCCGATTATCCGGAAAGTGCCGCCAGCCAGATCGACGCGCATTACACCGGCGGCGAGAACGAACGCGACTATCCGAAGTTCCTCGAACAGGCGCCGCTCAACATTCCGTATGCGGTGCGCGCCAAGTGCGATTCGGATGGTCCGATCCGCAGCCTGGACTACAACAACCCGGCGGCGCGCCAGCAGATGCAGCAGTTCGTGCAGGCGCTGGCTGCGCGCTTCGATGGCGATCCGCGCATCACGGCCATCCAGGTGGGCCTGCTCGGCTTCTGGGGCGAATGGCATACCAGTGGCTGCGAAGACCTGCAGCCCAATGCGCAGACCCGTTCGCTGATCCGCGATGCCTACACCGCCGCCTTCCTGAAGACGCCGCTGCAGACACGCTATGCGCGGGCATCGGACGTGGGATCGGCGCTGTTTGGTTTCCACGAGGATTACTTCCCCTCGTTCACCGGCAAGTGCAATGCGTTCAATCCGCAGATGCCCAGCTGCAGCGACGATGGCTGGTGGAACTTGGAATACGGGCTGGCCAACGAGGTGCCGGCGGCGCGGCAGAACTGGATGGTCAACCCGGTCAGCGGCGAGAGCCCGAACAGCAACCAGAAGAGCACCTGGACCAACCGCACCGCCGATGTACGCAAGCTGCTGCGCGATTACCACTTCAGCTTCCTCGGCCCGGCCGGTGCGCATGAAACCAGCGGCAATGCTGCCAAGCTGAAGACCCTGAAGAGTGACCTGGGTTACCGGCTCGGCATCAGCACGGTGACCTGGCCCAACACCCAGGTGCGTGGCCAGCAGGCGGCACTGCAGCTGGATATCAAGAATCACGGCTCGGCCCCGCTGTACAACGCCTACCACGTGGAACTGCACTGGGTGGCGGCCGATGGCAGCACCAAGGCGCGCACCTCGATTCCCGCGGTGACCCTGAGCGAGATCATGCCGGGCACGGTGCAGAGCCGCAGTACCACCTTCACCGTGCCCGCCACCTTGGCGGCGGGTAGTTACTCGCTGCGGCTGGCGCTGGCCGACGACGCCCCGGGCCGCCGCAACATCGCCCCGCAGAACGACGGGCAGGATGCGCAGCGTCGGCTGCCGCTGGGGCAGGTACAGGTGAACTGAGGTATCGCGGTTCGCTGATACGTGGCGATGCGGCACAGGGTTGCATCGCCACGTCGGCAGCGCGGCAGGGCCGGCCCGAGCGGCGGCCTCGCCCGGGGATGGATGCCGGGGCGCCTGGCTGCGCTTGGGGGCGCCTACGGAATCAGCCGCCGCGCCCGCAGCGTGGCGAACAGGTCGAAGAAAGCGTCATCGCTGGGCTGGTAGTCCAGGAAGCCCAGCCGACGGCTCTTGGACATATCGGTCATGACTTCGACCGGGCGGCCCAGGTCGGCGTCGGTGTGCCACGGCGACACCAACCGCTGGATGTCCGGCTCGGCCAGGCCCTGTTCGATGGCCAGCTGCACCCACAGCGCCGCATCGTCGGCCATCTGCCGTTCCAGTGGCCGCAGCTCACCGGTGAACGGTGCCGCTTCGATGCCGAACCAGTCTGCGATGCGGCCCCACATCCAGCTCCAGCGGAACACATCGCCGTTGACGATGTTGAAGGCCTGGTTGGCGGCTGCCGGGGTCTGGGTGGCCCAGACCAGCTGGCGTGCCAACTGGCGCGCGTCGGTCATGTCGGTCAGTCCGTTCCACTGCGCCAGTGAGCCGGGGAAATAGAACGGACGGCCGCTGCGCTTGCACAACGAGGCATACACCGCCAGCGTGGTGCCCATGTTCATGGCATTGCCCACCGCTGCGCCGATCACCGTGTGCGGGCGATGCACGCTCCAGCTGAAGCCATCACGCGCGGCCGCCGTGAAGACCTCGTCTTCCTGCGCGTAGTAGAAGTTTTCGATCGGCAGGCGCGGCTGTTCCTCGCGGAACGGGGTTTGTGGCAGCGCGCCCTGCGCGTAGGCCTCGAAAGGCCCGAGGTAATGCTTCAGCCCGGTCACCAGCGCGACGTGCTGCACCGACGCGGCCGGCTGCAGTGCATCCAGCAGGTGGCGCACCATGGCTGCATTGACGCGGATATTTTCGGCCTCATTGGCCTGCCGCGACCACGTGGTGATGAATACATGGGTTGGCTGCAGGTCCGCCAGTGCGGCCCGGGTGGCCTGCGCGTCACGCAGATCGGCCGAGACACCGTGAACGCCCGCCGGCAGCGCCGCCGGATTGCGCGCCAGACCGTAAACCTCCCAACCTTCCTGGAGCAGCTGCTGGATCAGGGCGCTGCCGGTAATGCCGGTTGCACCGACTACCAACGCTTTCTGGGTCATGGGATCGCCTTTTGCATCAAATATCAGGCAGACACCTTAGGATATCGGGGTCAGGCCCGAAAGAAGGCACCAAATGGTAACCACGCGATGAAAGCAGGCACTCCGGAACAGGAATGGCGTGAAGACTGCGCGCCCCGGCGGGTGCTGGAGCTGTTCAGCACCAAGTGGACGTCGATGGTGCTGCACACCCTGGCCGTGCGCCATGACGGCGTGGTACGCAGCAACGCGCTGCATCGCAGCCTGCCTGCGATTTCCAGGAAGATGCTGATCCAGACCCTGCGCGAGATGGAGTTGGCGGGCATCGTGCTGCGGACCGAACATCCCACCGTGCCGCCGTCGGTGGAGTACAGCCTGACCGCGCTGGGCCGGCAGCTGGTGGAGCCGATCGAGCTGATCTACGACTGGGCGCGACGCAATGCCGATGCGCTGGACGCGCTGAAAGCGCGGCCGACGTCGCGGCGGCGCGGATAGCCCCAGGCAGGCCCTTTCCCATTCCGCATCCACCACACGGGAGAATGTCGTGACCGCTGACATGTTGGATACGCAACGCGATACCCCGGCCGATTACAGCGACGCGCTGTACCGGGTGTATTTCGAGGTGGGGGAGTGGCAGCAGGTCGCGCTTGGTGCGATCAGTGCATTCCTGCTGGAGCGCAGCCGGGACCATCCGGCGTTCCACTTCGATCCTGCGTCGGTGCGGCGGGTGGACCATGGTTATGCGCTGGAACTGCCGATGCAGCTGATTCCAGAAGTGGTGCGGGCGCTGGCTGAGCGGAATGTGGCGGTGTACCAGGTTGTGAGGCGGGGGCGGGTTTGAGTGGCGGCGTTGCGATCTGGATGGTCGCTTTAACGG
The DNA here is from genome assembly GCF_031453215.1 of Stenotrophomonas sp. SORGH_AS_0321. Classification (NCBI taxonomy): domain Bacteria; kingdom Pseudomonadati; phylum Pseudomonadota; class Gammaproteobacteria; order Lysobacterales; family Lysobacteraceae; genus Stenotrophomonas; species Stenotrophomonas sp. SORGH_AS_0321. Next base: position 2,255,621 of record NZ_JAVIZG010000001.1, on the reverse strand, counting down.
CTGGTTTCTGCTGCACAAGCGTTACAGCCCATTTTCCAGAGCCGGCCGGGATGTGGGCCAGCTGAGGATAGCTCTTCAGCATTTTCATCAGTCCTGAGTGGCCGTATTTCTTCGGTGCAAACCCGGGGTGCGTCTTGGTCAGGTGCAGCATCAACTCGTTGCCGCCCACCTTGCCGCCCGGCGCTTGCGCTGCCAGGTGCCTGACTGCATCAAGCACGAAGGAAGGCGATTGCTTGGCGACGGGCGACGCCGCTTTCTTGGCTGCAGGCGCCTTGATCACGACCGTTGGCGAAGGCTTGGCGGGCACCGGCGGCTTGGCTGGCATCGCCTTCGCCGCAGGCGGTATGGGCTGCTTCACCACTGGCACTGGGGCAACCACCACGCTGGTCCCTTTGCCCTCGAAGAACTGGTCGCAGGATTTCCGCAGGGCCGGGGGCGAGTTGGCGTCGCCGACGATAAAGACAGCTGCACCCCGTTCCCGCAGCTTTCGACACAGGTAGGCGAAGTCGGAATCACTGGTCACCAGGCAGAACGCATCTGCTCGACCATCCAGCAGGATCTCCAGAGCGTCCAGTGCCAAGGCGATGTCCGTGGTGTTCTTGCGTGGTGCATAGGCGTATTGCAGGCAGGGGGTGAATGCCTCGCGAACCAGCATCTCCTGCCACTTTCCGCCCAGCGTGGGGTGCATGCCGTAGCCGCGCCGGATGACCAACCGCCCGAGCCCGGCGGTCTTCTGCAAGGCGAACTCAGCGATTTCGGGTGAGACGTTATCGCAGTCGACGAGGATCGCCACGCGGGCCGTGCTGGTCGTCGAGGAGCCGCTCATCCGTGCGCTACCTGAGGTGTGATGCCCCATCTTGGCGGCAAACCGGGAGCCTCGGCAAGCAGGGCCCCGCGAGGGGTAAGCGGTGCCGCTACCGGAATCCCGCCCCGCGCCGCAGACGGATGGGGCCCGACCCCAGGGCATCCGGGTCCAGTTGCTCATCCTTGCGGGTGATGATGATCCGATCTGCCCGCGCCAACGCTGCGGCGGCGTCGCGTACCGGCTGCATCAGCGGCCGCCATCCGGCGGGGTCCGGGCTGAGCGCGCGCGCGACCTCGGACGGGCAGATGGAGGCCGACGCCGCGCGCTGGCCCAGCAGATCGATGATGGCGGCCGCGATATCCATCGCTGCACGATGCGTGTGCGCGCGTGATGGACGCGCGGAGGTGGGGTGGGTAGCGCCGTGCCCTGCTCGGCGGCATTCCGTTCCGGCAGCTCGATGCCGGATGCAGGCCGCGCGGTGCGCTCGCCGAGCGTGGCTCGGCGCTACCAATGCGTGGGCGCGCGTGATGGGCGCGCGGAGGTGGGCTGGGTAGCGCCGTGCCCTGCTCGGCGGCATTCCGTTCCGGCAGCACGATGCCGGACGCAGGCCGCGCGGTGCGCTCGCCGAGCGTGGCTCGGCGCTACCAATGCGTGGGCGCGCGTGATGGGCGCGCGGAGGTGGGGTGGGTAGCGCCGAGCCGTGCTCGGCGGAGTTCCGTTCCGGCGGCACGATGCCGGACGCAGGCCGCGCGGTGCGCTCGCCGAGCGTGGCTCGGCGCTACCAATGCGTGGGCGCGCGTGATGGGCACGCGGAGGTGGGCTGGGTAGCGCCGAGCCGTGCTCGGCGGAGTTCCGTTCCGGCGGCACGATGCCGGACGCAGGCCGCGCGGTGCGCTCGCCGAGCGTGGCTCGGCGCTACCAATGTGTGGGCGCGCGTGATGGGCGCGCGGACGCGGGCTGGGTAGCGCCGAGCCGTGCTCGGCGGCATTCCGTTCCGGCAGCACGATGCCGGACGCAGGCCGCGCGGTGCGCTCGCCGAGCGTGGCTCGGCGCTACCAATGCGTGGGCGCGCGTGATGGGCGCGCGGACGCGGGCTGGGTAGCGCCGAGCCGTGCTCGGCGGCATTCCGTTCCGGCAGCACGATGCCAGACGCAGGCCGCGCGGTGCGCTCGCCGAGCGTGGCTCGGGGCTACCAATGCGTGGGCGCGCGTGATGGGCGCACGGAGGTGGGCTGGGTAGCGCCGAGCCGTGCTCGGCGGCGTTCCGTTCCGGCAGCACGATGCCAGACGCAGGCCGCGCGGTGCGCTCGCCGAGCGTGGCTCGGCGCTACCAGAGCCGGAGCCATGCGTTCGATTCTGGCCATTCACGCCGTGCAAATGGGCGCCGGATAGGATGCTGGCCTCACTGCCATCACGGATCGATCCAGTACATGAGCTCATCCACGCATGTCTTGCCGCTGTCTGCTGTTTCAGTGCTGTTGATCGCCCTTGCCGGCTGCTCCAAAGCGCCCGATGCGGCAGCGCCGGACCCGGTGGCAGGCACCGCCGCAACGACCCCCGATGAGGACGCCGACGTAGAGCAGGCCAGCGAAGCGCCCGAATTCCCGGTCATTCCGTCGATCGTGGTGCCGGAGATCATCGGCGTCACCCCGGCGCAGCGTGCGCTGGAAAGTTCACTGCAGTCGATCCTCGACCCGGTGAAAGGCATCACCGTTTCCCCGGCCCGCTGCAGCACCGATGGCAGCCTGATCAATGATGCCGGCATCACCAGCGTGGACGCACAGGGCAAGCTGACCCGCAACGGCGACGAGGGCATCTTCGTCATCAACCCCGATGGCAGCGGCACCGCCAATTTCGAGGGCGGACTGGTGCGGGTGAACGCCGATGGCAGCGGCACGATCAATGGCAACCCCGGTGGCGGTGGCGACGATGCCATCATCAGCGTGGAGGCCGATGGGTCCGGTACGTACAACGGCGTGGCCGGGTTGATCCGCCTGGATGGCAAGGGTGCGGGCACGTGGAATGGTGACAGCGGCCTGATCACCAACAACGGCGATGGCAGCGGGACCTGGAACGGTCCGAAGGGGCTGGTGCGCGTCAATGCGGACGGCTCGGGCACCTGGAATGGCGATGAGGGCCTGATCACCAACAACGGCGATGGCACCGGCACCATCGGACCGCCGGCACGACCGGTGAAGATGCCGCCGCTGGCGCGCCTTGCACCGGCCGGAAAATTCCCGCCGCTGACGAAATTCGCACCCCCGGGCGCGCCCTGCGGTTATGTGATCACGCTGAACGACCGGGTGCTGTTCGACTTCGACAAGTCCGACATCCGCCCCGACGCGGCCAACCTGCTGGATATCTTGGCCGGCGCGCTGGCGGAAGTTAAAACCACCGGCATGGAGGTGCGCGGCCACACCGATTCCAAGGGCGCGGACGATTACAACCAGAGCCTGTCCGAACGCCGCGCGGCATCGGTGGTGGCGGCATTGCGCGAGCGGGGTGCGGGCCAGCAGGCGGCGTCGAAGGGCTATGGCGAAACCCAGCCGGTGGCACCCAACGAGCTGGACGGCAAGGACAATCCCGGCGGCCGGCAGTTGAATCGCCGCGTGGAAATCTTCGTGCGCTCGTGAGTTCGGCGACGCATGCTCACCACTTGCAGGAGAACGGAATGAAGGCAGCGATACTCGCAGCGTTGGGCACGGTGGCCGTAGTGGGAATGGCCTCGCCGGCCAAGGCGGACGATTTCAGCCTCGGCTACGATGTGGACCGCTTTCCAGCGGTCAAGCTGAGCATGCAGGCGTGCCGCGCGGCAGTAACGCGTGGGGCCGCGGCGGTGGGCTACACCACCCGCGTGGACCAGGACCAGAAGACGCTGGTGCTGCACGTGTCCGCCCCGCGCGAGGACGGGCGGTCGCTGATTTCGTACTGCATCAGCGCAGGGGACCAGACCGTGTTCGTGATCCAGGCATTCGACTATTCCGGGCCGAACAATCCGGACGTGGACCGCGTCAAGGCGCGCGTCGGTGCGGAAGTCCGCAAGGTCGCGCGCGGCGGCTGAGTCCGGCGTTACGCGGCTGGCTGGCCGAGCTGGTTGATCTCGCGGTTTTCGACGATGGCAGGCGGGCTGGGGGAGCGGGCCAGGGCAATCATCGCCCGGCCGATCGCACCGTTGGTGGTGGCCGCCCCCGGCACGTTCTTGACGATCATTCCCTGCAGCGGGCTGGCAAGCGCATGGAACATGCGCATCACCCCGTGCGGGCTGTGCGTGCCTTCTTCGGGCAGGATGCCGCCCGGTCGCAGCATCACGGTGGTGACCGGCAGCCGTTGCAGCGCATCCTCGGTTTCGCCCTTGATGCGCAGCGGCATCAGCCGGCTTTCGGGATCGGAATTGGCGCCGGAAACATAGAAGAACCGCCCCTGCGGATTGGCGGCGGCATACGCCCGTGCCACCGACAGGGTCAGCTCGAAGGTAACGCGGCGGTATTCCTTTTCGGCGGTGCCGATGGGCGGTGCCCCGGCGCAGTAGAAGGCTGCGTCGATACCGGACAGCTGCGCCTGCACGTTTGCCGCCTGGCTGAAGTCTTCAAGCAGCACTTCGTTGACCTTTGCCTCGGCGCGGTCCAGCGGCCGGCGGGCCAGCACGGTGATGCGGGTGACGTCAGGCGAGGACAGGCAGGCGTTGAGCACGCCCTGGCCGAGCAGGCCGGTCGCGCCGGTGAGGAGGATATGCATGGCGAGGAATCCTGCGAATCGGGAGTAGAGTGCGGTGACCCGGACTCTACTCCCGCTGCGCGTTACTTGGCGTGCATGCACTCGTTGAACAGCACCGGGCAGACCGCTTCTTCGCTTTCCACGCATTGGGTGACCACGGCATCCTCTGCCGCCGGCTTCGTGCCGGCTTTGGCGCTGTAGGTCTTCCAGCCGCCATTGGAATCCTTGGTGCGCACGATCGCGGCGCATTCGCCCATGGTCCAGGCAACAGCGGTCTCGCAGCCCTGCTTGCCGCACTTGCTGATGGCGGTGTCCTTGGCGTCGCGCTCGGTTACGCCCAGGTGCATGGCGAAGGCCTCGCCGCCGCGTTCGACCGCGATCGCGCTCCATGGCTGGGCGATGTTCATGCTGCTCGATTGTCCTTCGCCAGGGGCCATGCGGGTACCCGTGCCGCGCGCTGCGGGGGGCTTGGCGATGAACTCCGCACCACCGGGGAAGAAATCAAGCTTGGGCTTGGCCACGCGATTGATCGCGATCAGCTCCATCCGGTAATTCAGGCGGTCAAGGGCGGAATAGGCGAACTTCCAACCGGTGCAGAACGTCTGTTCCTCGGCGCTGCGGCACTGTGCACCGCCGCCCGCTTGGCACGCTGCAAGCGCTGCCTCGGCGGCTTTTTTCTTGTTCTCACCGGTATCGAAATACATGCCGCCCTGCTGGCTGTAAGCGGGGGCGACACAGGTATTGGCGAAGGTGGCGACCGGCCAACAGGTACCGTTGCATTTTCCCATCGCGCTGCGGGTGGCGATGTCCGGGCTGTGTTCGTTCAAGTTGACGTTCCAGCTGCCATCGGCGGTATTGACCACCACCGCACCCCACCAGTCGCGCATTGCATCGTCGCGGACCCTGCGGTTGGCGGCCGCCGCTGCGGCTGCTGCCTGTTGCTGCGCCGCTGCTTCTTCGGCGCTGATGTAGGTCGCCGCCTGCTGGCTCTGCTGCCAGCCCAGGAAGTTCATCTGCTGCGCGTGGGCCTGCATCTGCGCCTGGCGCCCGTTCTGGGCATGGGCGATGCCGCCTGCCATTGCCAGCGCGGCGGTGCAGAGGGCCAGCGTCAGACGCCAGTTAGAAGCAATGTTCAAGGTTCACCCCGCACTTCTTGCCGCCAGCGGCGTTGCACTGCTCCAGCGCCGTGGCACCCAGTCGCTGCGCCTCGGGTGTGCCCGTAGCGGCGCTTGCGGCAAAGATCGCGCGCTTGTTCGGGGTCGGGTTCCTGTCCACGGCCATGGCAAGGCACTGGTTGCGGATGGGCAGGGTGATCAACTCGGCGCAATCGGTGGCGCCGCTGCTCTGGCAGTCCTTGCGCGCGCGTACCTTGGCCTCGGCAGCGCCCATGCCCCTGCCATCGCCGACGATCTGCTTGTTGTCGCTGACGAACATGCTCATAAACATTTCCATGCCTTCCGGCAGCATCCTGCTCAATTCACCGGGGGCCGGGGTCGGCTGGGCGGCGGTCGCCGGCGGCGCAGCGAGAGCAGGGGCACTGAGGCTCGCTGCCAGAATCATCGCACCAAGCATCCACGACGAGGATCGTTGCATTCCTTTGCTCCAGGTTTGTTTTTGGCGCGCGGAGCATACCCGGATCGCGGTCCGCGTGATGTGATGCCCCTGGTATGGGGCGAGAAGCGTGACGAACAACGGTCGTCACCCACCGGGGCCATGCAGCTACCCGTGTCACGGCCAGTTGTGTAGAGTCCGGCCCATCATGCGCTCACGGAGGATCGGGTTTGTCCACGCAGAAATTGGTTCGTTATTCGGTCGCCTTCGTCGCGACCCTCGTCATCGGTTACCTGCTTTCGGGCTACCTGACCCTGCTGTTCCTGGGCCTGGATACGGCGCATTACAGCTGGAACACCTACTACCCGTACGTCAGCGCACTGGACCAGCCTGAGGTCGCGCCCTTCGTGGGCAAGATCAAGGCCGCCGGTTACGTCGGCTTCGGCATCCCGCTGTTCCTGTTCGTGGTGGTCGCCGGCTTCCTGCTGCTTCGGCGCAAGAAGAAAGGCCTGCACGGCGATGCGCGCTTCGCCACCGGCTCGGACCTGTCTTCACACGGGTTGTTCAAGAAGACCGGCGACAGCATCGTGGTGGGCAGCTACAAGGGCAAGCTGGTGCGCTTGTCTGGCCAGCAGTTCGTGATCCTGGCCGCGCCGACCCGTTCGGGCAAGGGCGTGGGCGTGGTGATTCCCAACCTGCTGGAATACGAAGAGTCCGTGGTGGTGCTGGACATCAAGCAGGAAAACTATGAGCTGACCAGCGGATGGCGCGCCAAGCAGGGCCAGGAAGTGTTCCTGTTCAATCCCTTTGCCGAAGACCGCCGCAGCCATCGCTGGAATCCGCTCAGCTACGTCTCCGATGACCCCGCTTTTCGCGTATCCGACCTTATGAGCATCGCCGCGATGCTGTATCCGGATGGCTCGGACGACCAGAAGTTCTGGGTCAGCCAGGCCCGCAATGCCTTCATGGCCTTCACGCTGTACCTGTTCGACAACCATGACGACGAACGCCGCAGCGGCTTCCCGGGCGGGCAGGGAGTTCCGACGCTGGGTGCGATCTACCGCATCTCCTCCGGTGATGGCACCGACCTGCGCAAGTACCTGCAGACGCTGGCCAGCCGTCCGTTCCTGAGCGCAAATGCCAAGTCGGCCTTCGCCAACCTGCTGTCGCAGGCGGACGAGACGTTCGCCTCGATCATGGGCACCTTCAAGGAGCCGCTGAACGCCTGGATCAACCCGGTGCTGGACGCGGCCACCAGCAGCAACGACTTCCTGCTGACCGACCTGCGCAAGAAGAAGATGACCATCTATATCGGCATCCAGCCCAACAAGCTGGCCGAAAGCCGGATGATCATCAACCTGTTCTTCAGCCAGATCATCAACCTCAACACCAAGGAGCTGCCCAAGTCCAATCCGGACCTGAAGCACCAGGTGCTGCTGCTGATGGACGAATTCACCTCCATCGGCAAGGTGGACATCATCGCCTCGGCGGTGTCCTACATGGCCGGCTACAACGTGCGGCTGCTGCCGATCATCCAGAGCATGGCCCAGCTGGACGCCACCTACGGCCGCGATGTATCGCGCACCATCATCACCAACCACGCCCTGCAGATCCTGTTCGCCCCGCGCGAGCAGCAGGATGCCAATGACTATTCGGACATGCTGGGGTACACCACCCTGCGCAAGAAGAACATCACCAAGGGCCGTGAGAAGAGCCACAGCTTCAGTGAAGAGCGGCGTGCGCTGATGCTGCCGCAGGAGCTGAAGGCGATGGGGACGGACAAGGAAGTGTTCCTGTACGAGGGCATTCCGCACCCGGTGATGTGCGACAAGATCCGCTACTACAAGGATCGTCACTTCACCTCGCGCCTGCTAGCAAAGGTTGACGTACCGAGCTTGCAGATATGAATCATCGTGCGTTGAATGGCGTCATATAAATGCGTTCATCCGCGTGAAGTGGTGACGCACGTCAACAAATTGTCGTGCGTGGGTAGAACTTTCATGCTTTCTTGACGCACTGTTGACCTCGTTCTATGCCACTCTTCGCCATCAGTTCAGTTCATCGAATTGATGGAGTCGATCAGGTGGTGATCCGCATCACCGGAACAGGGATGGCTTCTAACGTGGTGCAAGGCGATGTAGCAGGCCTCAAGGGCCGGCGCACCGTCAGTTTGGCAGGCGGCTTCGGCCGCAGGGGAGACGGTTGCACGTAACGGCACAGGCCGGCGCGTAACCGGTTCCAGCGTGCAGATGCAACGCTGGACTGCCGGAACACCCCACGTCGAGGCTGCTTATTCGTACGTCAAAGGATGTTCGTATGCAGCAAGCGTTGCTGAAGATTTTCATCGCCGTGGCGGCGGTCGCGATGTCGGGTTGTGCCACCAAGCCTGCGCCGGATTTCGGCGGGCGTTGGAAGCCGGTCAATCGCTTTGACGCTGCTCCCACTGAAATTCCCCTCTACACCAGCTATGCCTTCCAGGCATCGCCGATGGATGGCACGTTGAAGGCCATGCTCGAGCGCTGGGCGGCCGATTCGGGCATGTCGCTGGATTACCGGCTGGGTTCGGATTACACGCTGCATGGCGGCGTGTCCCGCATCTCCACCACCAGTGCACAGCAGGCCGTGGCCGACGTCACCACTGCATACGCAGCACAGGGCGTCTACGTGAGCATCGTGGGCAACAAGATCGTCGCCGGCAGCAGCGCCGCCGTGCCGACGGCTGCCACCACGCCAGCCAGTGCGCCCAACGCCACGCCCGCATCCGCACCCGCCGAAACCGCGCCGAGCGGTAGCTGACTGCTGCCGTTTTCCCATCGTGATGCTCCTGCGCTGGTCGCAGGGGCATGGCGCTCATTGACGATCATGCAGTCCGGAAAACCCCATGTTCCGTAAGAAAGACCCAGGCAATAGTCCGAAGGTGGAGCAGGCCGTCGCCAAGGCGGTGAGCTACGAGATCACCGTGGCCGACATGGCGCGCAAGAGCGAGCGCCGCGCCTGGTGGGTGGCCGGTGCGTCGCTGGTGATGTCGCTGGCGTTGGCAGGTGGTTATTACTACGTGCTGCCGCTGAAGGAGAAGGTGCCGTTCCTGGTGATGGCCGATGCCTACACCGGCACCGCTTCGGTGGCGCGGCTTTCCGGGAACCTGGGCGAGAACTCGATCACCACCAACGAGGCGATCAATCGCAGCAACGTCGCCCAGTATGTGCTGGCGCGTGAGTCCTACGATTACGCGATCATGGGTCTGCGTGACTGGGAGCAGGTCTTCGTGATGTCGGACCAGAATGTCGGTGCGGCCCTGCAGGCGCAGTACAACCGCAGCAATCCCCAGAGTCCGCTGGTGCTGTATGGCACCGATCGCGCCCTGCGGGTGAAGATTCTCAGCATTACCCCGCTCGGGGCACTGCCGAACGGAGGATTCCGCGGCGCCTCGGTGCGCATACAGCGGACGCTTCTGGACAAGCGCACCGGCGGCTCCAGCTACCTGGACAACCAACTGGTGACTCTGCAATTCGAGTACAAGGCAGCGCTTGCGCTCAACGAGCAGGAGCGCGTGCTCAATCCGCTGTCCTTCCAGGTGACCGAATACCGGGTGGATCGTGACTATGCCGCTGCAGGCGTGCCCGTTCCTGACGGCAGCACCGCCGCACCGGTCACCGCGCCACCGGCGGGAGTAGCTGCTGAGTTGGCACCGGCACAACCGGTTGCCCGCTTTGATCCAGTCACCGGCCAGCCGCTGGAAGCGCCGGCCGGGTCTGCGCCGGGTCAGGTGCTGCCTGCGCAGCCGCTGCCGCCTGGATCGGCGCCGGGGCAGGCCGTGCCTTCCACGTATCCGCCGCAACCGGTGCCTGCCCAAGGTGCGCCGGTTCCCGGCGCCCCGGCGCAGGCTGCGCCGGGCCAGGGCACGCCGCTTCCGGCGCGCAACGTTTCCACCGGAACTGCTGATGGAGCAAGCAACCGATGAGTAGTCGCAAGATCAGGACGTGTGCATGGATGGTCGCCGGGGCGCTTGCCCTGTGCATGGCCACCGCGTCGGCGCAGGGCGTCGATCAGTACGAATATGAGAAGGACCGCATCTATCCGGTTCGCACGGGCTTGGGCCTCACCACCCAGATCGAGCTGGATCCCAACGAAAAGATCCTGGACTACAGCACCGGTTTCAGCGCCGGCTGGGAGCTGACCCGTCGTGGAAACGTCTTCTACCTGAAGCCGAAGAACGTCGACGTGGACACCAACATGATGGTCCGCACCGAGACCCATCACTACATCTTCGAATTGAAGGTGGTGGCCACCGATTGGCGCCAACTGGACCAGGCGCGCCGGGCGGGCGTGCAGTACCGCATCGCCTTCAGCTATCCCAGCGGTACCGAGTTCGGGGTCGCCCAGGAAGCTGTGCAGGAAGAGGCGCAACCGCTGCTCAGCACTTCGCTGGCCAAGGATCGTCGTTACAACTTCGATTACTCGTACTCCACCCGGCGCGTCAAGAAGATGGGCTGGTTGATACCGGTCAATGCGTATGACGATGGCCGCTTCACCTATGTACGCCTGCCTGCGTCGCCGGAGTACAAGACCGGCATCTTCCCGGCTGTGTTCGGTCGTGAGACCGAGAACGGCGAGGACTTCGTCGTCAACACAACGGTCGAAGGCAACACCCTGGTGGTGCACGGCACCCATCCGTACCTGGTGATCCGCCACGGTGACAACGTCGTTGGCCTGCGAAGGAACGTCAAGAAATGAGCCAGAACACTCCTCCGGGCAACGGACCCGACGATAGGCGCGACGGCACCCAGCCGGAAAACAATCCGTACTTCAACCGTGCCGACGCCGCGCCCGCGCCCGACCTGGACGCTGCCGCCCCGCGCCTGCGCACCGTGGAAGAACGCCGGCTGGACCGCAAGGCGTTGCTGTTCCTGGGTGGCATCCTCGTGCTGGTGGTGGCCATGGGCTTCCTGCTGGTGCGCAAGAGCCGCGAACCGGATCCGACCCCGCCGCCGCGTGCGGAGGTTCGGACGACCACGCCGGTGTTGCCGACCATTCCCTCTGCCGCCGCTGAGCCGCCGCCGGCGGACCCGATTCCCCTGCTGCCTCCGCCGCCGCTGCCTGCGCAGCAGCAGGCGCCGATGTTCAGCAGCAATGACAGTGGCGAGCGTGGCCCGCGTGCCATGACACTGTTGGAACGCCGCATCGCCGCTGGCGAAGCAATGGGCAACGGGCAGGGTGGGCAGGGCCCGCAGCAGATGGACTCGTCGACAGAGGCCTACATGCGTGCCGCGATGGCCGCGCAGAACCCGCAGGCCGCCGGTGCGACGGAGGGTGAGGAAGAGCGTGAAGCGGTTTCCAACGCTGCCTTCATCCGCAGCCCGGATGCGCTGCTGGTCCGCGGCACCTACCTGCGTTGTGTATTGGAAACCCGCATCATCACCGATGTGCCGGGTTACACCTCGTGCCTGGTGACCGAGCCGGTGTATTCGATCAACGGCCGCACGCTGCTGCTGCCGAAAGGGTCGAAGATTTATGGCAGCTACAACGGCGGCCCGGTGGCCAAGCGCGTGGACGTGATCTGGGATCGCATCACCACCCCGAACGGCATCGATGTGGCGATGTCCAGCCCGGGTGTTGATGGCCTCGGTTCGGCCGGCGTTCCGGGCCAGTACACGGCTCACTGGGGCCAGCGTATCGCAAGCGCGCTGATGATCAGCCTGATCGCCGACGCCTTCAAATACGCTGCCGCCGAGAATGGGCCGGAGTCCACCACCATCAGCAACTCGGGCTTCGCTATGCAGAATCCATATGAGAGCGCCACAGCGCGCACCATGGAGCGGTTGGCCAACCAAGCGCTGGAGAACCAGCGCCAGCCCACCGTCACCGTCAACCAGGGCACTGTCATGAACGTCTACGTCGCCAAAGACGTCGACTTCAGCGCCGTGCTCGGCCGCCGGATGTAAGGAGCAAAACGGACCGTGGACGCAGAAACTTCCCCCATCGCACTGGTCTCCAGTGAATTCCTGCAGTACCAGTACGAAGTGCTGGGCATTGCCGGGTTCATGGAGTCGCAGGACGTGACGGAAATCTGCATCAACCGTCCGGGCGAGCTGTACCTGGAAACCCGCAGTGGCTGGGAGCGCGTAGAGGTGCCGACCTTGACCTTCGAGCGTGCCCGCCAGTTCTGCACGGCGGTGGTCAACGAGAGCAACACCGGGCAGCGCATCACCGATGCCGACCCGATGGTCTCGTTGACCTTCCCCAGCGGGCCGCGCGCGCAGTTCGTGATACCGCCGGCCTGCGATGGCGGCAAGGTTTCCATCACGATCCGCCTGCCGTCCAAGCACACGCGCACGCTGGCGCAATACCAGCAGGATGGCTTCTTCGACCAGATCCTGGAACAGGAAGCCGGCCTCAACACGCAGGACCAGGAGCTGCTCGCGCTGCGCCATTCGCGGGACTACGCCGAGTTCTTCAAGCGCGCGGTGCAGTACCGCAAGAACATCGTGGTGTCCGGTGCCACCGGCAGCGGCAAGACCACCTTCATGAAGTCGCTGGTCAATCACATTCCTGCCGACGAGCGGCTGGTGACCATCGAGGATGCGCGCGAGCTGTTCATCACCCAGCCCAACGTGGTGCACCTGCTGTACTCCAAGGGCGGGCAGAGCAGCAGCAACGTCACCGCAAAGACCTGCATGGAAGCGTGCCTGCGCATGAAGCCGGACCGCATCATCCTGGCCGAGCTGCGCGGTGATGAAGCGTTCTACTTCATCCGCAACTGTGCCTCCGGCCATCCCGGTTCGATCACCAGTTGCCACGCCGGCAGCCCGGAGCAGACCTGGGACCAGCTGGCGCTGATGGTGAAGGCATCTGCCGAGGGCTCCGGCCTGGAGTTCGCGGTGATCAAGCGCCTGCTGCAGATGACCATCGACATCGTGGTGCACGTGAAGGCGCATGCAGGCTCGCGCTACATCACCGGCATCGATTTCAATCCCGGCCGCACCCAGGGACAGGAGCATTGACCATGGGCATGCACACCGAGGCACGGATCAACACTGGCAAGGGGAGGGCGCGCTGATGCTGCCTGGACTCGAGGCACTGGCCTGCCCGGAAATGGCCGTCTCCATGGACGTGATGAAGCACGTGGTGCAGGTGGAATCGTCGCGCAATCCGTACGCCATCGGCGTGGTGGGCGGCGCACTGGCGCGCCAGCCACAGCGGCTGGACGAGGCCGTGGCAACTGCCCGCATGCTGGAACAGAACGGCTACAACTTCTCGCTGGGGCTGGGCCAGGTGAACCGCTACAACCTGGCCAAATACGGGCTCAACAGCTACGAAAAAGCATTCGAGACCTGCCCGAACCTGCAGGCGGCCTCGCGCATCCTGGCCGAATGCCACTCGCGTTCGGGCGGCGACTGGGGCAAGTCCTTCAGTTGCTACTACTCGGGCAACTTCACCACCGGGTTCCGGCATGGCTACGTGGACAAGGTGTTCAATTCGATCAAGCGCAGCCAGATGGTGGCTGCGGTTGGCGGTGGCGTGCAGCCCATCCGCGTGATCGACCGCCAGGGACCGCGCCCTGCCGCGGCCACGCGCCAGCCACTGCCCGAGCGGGTGACGCGACTGAACAATCGTATTTCCAGCGGCCAGGCGCCGGTGGTGGTGGCACAGCCCGATGATCCTGCCCGTGCTTATGTGGTTTATCCCAATACCAATGAAATGGTCCGCGGGAGCCTGTTGAACACGGCGGACAACGCCTTGTCGCGCGCGGTGATGGGCCTGGTCGACCGCGCCGTTCCGCCCGCCCAACAGCAGCCGGTGGGCCAGTATGCAGAACCCCCGCAGCAGGTCACGCCGGCAGTAGCAGGTCCGCAAGGACAGCAGGCACCGGTGCTGCTGCAGCCTTGGGGCCAGCGCAGCGCGCCCGCGTCGGGTAACGTGCCGCCCCCCCATCAGCCCCAGGTTCCCCAAGGGCCGCCTGTGGACGACGCATTCGTGTTCTGAAGTTTTACCGGGGCGCCCCCGCGCCCCGTCAACGCAGTGACCCTCCAGCTCAGGAAAGGAAAGCAACCGATGAAGACCCAGATTGATCTCGCCAACGCCAAGCGCACCGCCAAGACCCTCGCCCTGGCTACCGCCTTCGTTGGCGCCCTGTTCGTACCTGAGGTGTTCGCCCAGGCAGGCTTCGCAGAGACCGACAAGAAGGTCTGTGGCTTCTTCGACAGCATCAGCGGCCTGCTCAACATGGCTTCGATCGCCGTCGTCACCATCGCGGTGATCTTCGCTGGTTACCAGATCGCTTTCGCCCACAAGCGCATTTCCGACGTGTCGCCGATCCTGATCGGTGGCCTGCTGATCGGTGCAGCCAGCCAGATCGCCAAGATGCTGCTGGGTGACGGCGCCACCGAATGCACCGCTGCGCTGGTGCAGGCTTCCAGCCTGTTCTATGCATAAGAACGTCGTCTTCCGCGGATGCACACGGCCGGCGATGTTCCTCGGCGTGCCGTATGTGCCGTTCTTCATGGTCGCCGGCGGCCTGTTGCTGCTGTCCATGTACTGGAATCTGTGGGTTCTGCTCGCGATTCCAGTGGCGGTTTTCATCATGCGGCAGATGGCAAAGCGTGACGAGATGATCTTCCGTCTGATGGGATTGCGCCTGCAGTTCAAGTTCCGTGCGCGGAACCTGCAGGACCATGACGGAATGTGGGTGTTCAGCCCCAATGCCTACCGCAAGACCCCACCGCCGGATGACTACCGTCGGCCCAAGAAAAAGCGCTGAAGAGTCTCATCCGCAGTACGGTTTGCACAGTGATCCAGGAGCGTTGCATGTTCAGTCCCGATACGTCGATCAGCGAGTTCATTCCCTTGTCCTCGCACGTTGCACCGGCAGTGGTGAAGACCACCGGCGGCGACTATCTGCTGACCTGGCACCTGGAAGGGCTGCCGTTTGTTGGCCGTGAAGAGTGGGAGCTTGAGCACAAGCACAACACCTTCAATCGCCTGCTGCAGTCGCTGCGCGCGCCGGACTTCGTCAACGTGGCGTTCTGGGTACACGATATCCGGCGCCGGCGTACGTTGAAATCGCGCAGCACGTTCAAGGAGCGCTTCAACCAGGACGTGTCCGATGTCTACATGGACATGCTGTCGGGCCAGCGCATCATGCAGAACGAGCTCTACCTGACCATGATTTACCGGCCGGTAGTGGCCGGTAAGCGCTTCGTGGAAAAGTCCGGCAATGTGGAGCGGCTGCAGGCCGAACAGGAGCAGGCGGTCGAGAAGCTGCTGGAGCTGGCCGGCAACGTGGAGGCGGTGATCCGCGATTACGCTCCGTATCGCTTGGGAATGTACGAGGCAGCCAACGGCGTGGTGTTCTCCGAGACGCTGGAATTCTTCGGCTACCTGCTCAATCGCATCGACGAGCCGGTGCCGGTGCTCGCTGCCCCGGTTGCCGATTACCTGCCGGTCAGCCGGCACATGTTCTCGCCGAAATCCGGCGATTTCGTGATCAATACGCCGAACGGCGTCAACCACTTCGGTGCCATCCTGAACATCAAGGAGTTCGCCGAAGGGACGTGGCCGGGCGTGCTGAACGGCCTTAAGTACCTGGACTTCGAGTACGTCATCACCCATTCCTTCAGCCCCATGGGCCGCCAGGATGCATTGAAGATCCTTGATCGCACCAAGGGCATGATGATCTCCTCCGGTGACAAGGCGGTCAGCCAGATCGTCGAGCTGGATTATGCGATGGACCAGTTGTCCTCGGGCAACTTCGTGCTGGGCGAGTACCACTACATCATCGCGGTGTATGCCGACAGCCAGGCCAAGCTGGCCGCCAACGTGTCCGCCACGCGCGCGGAGCTGTCCAATGCCGGCTTCGTCTCGGCCAAGGAAGACCTGGCGGTGACGTCCTCGTTCTACTCGCAGATTCCGGCCAACTGGCGCTACCGCACACGGCTGGCAAACCTGAGTTCGTTGAACTTCCTCGGCCTGTCGCCGCTGCACAACTTTGCCACCGGCAAGCAGCACAACAACCCCTGGGGCGACTGCGTGACCACGCTGCAGACCACCAACGGGCAGCCCTACTACTTCAATTTCCACGCCACCCATCCGGCCGAGAATTCGCTGGGTGAGAAGGCCATCGCCAATACCATGGTCATCGGCAAGTCCGGTACCGGCAAGACCGCGCTGATCAACTTCCTGCTCAGCCAGGTCCAGAAGTACGATCCGGCGCCGACCATCTTCTTATTCGACAAGGACCGTGGCGCGGAGATCTTCGTGCGTGCCTGCGGCGGCAACTACCTGGCATTGGAGAACGGCCGCCCGACCGGGTTCAATCCGTTCCAATGCGAGCGCAATGAATCCAACGTGCAGTTCCTGGCCGATCTGGTCAAGATCCTGGCCGGCAAGACGCAGTACAGCGCCCGCGAAGAGGAAGACATCTTCCGCGCAGTGGAAAGCATGCTGGACACGCCGATGCACCTGCGCAGCATGACCAACTTCCAGAAGAGCCTGCCCAACATGGGCGATGACGGTCTGTACGCACGGATGCGGCGCTGGACGTCCGGCAACTCGCTGGGCTGGGTGTTCGACAACCCGGTCGATACCATCGACCTGCAGAGGGCCAACATCATCGGCTTCGATTACACCGAAGTGATCGACAACCCGGAAGTGCGCGTGCCGGTGATCCAGTACCTGCTGCACCGTCTGGAATCGCTGATCGATGGTCGCCGCTTGATCTACGTGATGGACGAGTTCTGGAAGATCCTCGATGGCAGCGGCGGCCTGAAAGAGTTTGCCAAGAACAAGCAGAAGACCATCCGTAAGCAGAACGGCATGGGCATCTTCGCGACCCAGAGCCCGGAAGATGCACTGAACAGTGACATCGCCGCGGCGCTGATCGAACAGACCGCTACGCTGATCCTGCTGCCCAATCCGAACGCCAGCCGCGAAGACTACATCGAAGGCCTCAAGCTGACCGAAGCCGAGTTCAAGGTCGTCACCGCCTTGGATGAGCGCTCGCGCTGCTTCCTGGTCAAGCAGGGCCACGCCTCCAATGTGTGCCAGCTGAACCTGCGCGGGATGGACGACATCCTGTCGGTCATCTCCGCATCCACCGACAACATCGATGTCATGCACCATGTGCTGCATGACGCGGCCCTGCGTGAGAAGGTCAGCGAGGCGGATCTCACTCCGGAACAGTGGCTGGAAGATTTCTACAAGCGTCGGAAAGGTTCGGGCAAACCGGCCTCTTCCAGCCGAGAACAGGCAGCCTGACATGAAGAACAATCGCACTCAGGAGGACACCATGAATCCGACGAGCCGAAAAACCCCCGGTTCCAGGTCGCGCGCGGTACTGCTGCGCTCCGCGTTGGCCGGCGCCATCGGTCTGGGCGTCTGCGCACCGGCGTCCGCGCAATGGATCGTCAAGGATCCGACCAACTTCGTCGAAAACCTGTGGAACCGTGTCGAAACCGCTGGCGCGCGCGTCGCGGCAGCAGCCGAGTACGCCAAGACCGCCCAGCGCTGGAATGAGCTGCGGGTCAGGGCAATGGCGCAGATCAACAGTTTCGGGCTGCCCTCAGGCGCGACGCTGACCATCGTGCCGGACAATTACCTGGTGCCTGAAACCTGCGGCACCGGCGGTGGGCTGAGCGTGGGCACGGTGTTTGAAAAATTCGTGTTCCAGCCTACTGGTGATTGGAAGGCGCAGCAGGAGCAGATCTGCGTCAACATCCGCACGATGCAGAATCGCAAGTACAACGAGTCGGTACGCTTCATTGGCGAGACGTTGCCGGTGATGCAGGACGCGTTGGATGCGATCACCACGGTGCGGCAGGCGAGTGCGCTGCTGGGCAACATCAGTGCGGTGGACAGTGACTCGCTGCGTACGGCGAACGATATTGCGGTGAAAACCCAGGAGTTCGAAAGCCGCATGGCGGCTTACGATGCGTATATCCAGGTGATGGAGGCCAACCAGATGGTCGTGGCCAAGACCGCGTTGAAGGGTGACCCCACCACCGGGATGATCCGCGACCTGGTCAAGACCGCCGCATTGAAGACCGCGTTGGAAATCAAGTAAAGGAACTGCTGGCGCGCTCGATTGATTGCAGCGCCAGCCACTCCCCTGTGGGAACTCCAAGGAATGCAGGAATGATGTTCAGGTCCATGTCCAACTTTGAATTTTCCGATGGTCTGCAGCAGTTGCTGCATTCGGTCGGTCGTGTCCAATCCATCGGTGACTTCGTCTTCTTCCGGCTTATTCTGGATTTTCTGGAAGAGCGGATCACCGAGTTCGGCATCGAACTGCTCGGCAATACGATGGCCTGGGTGGGTGGGATCGCCCTGACGATCATGACCATCTGGGTGCTGGTCCAGGGTTTCCGCATCGCGACCGGACGCAGTCGCGATTCGATGATGGAACTGGTCACCAACATGGCCCGTGCGGCGCTGATCGTCAGTGTGGCGACGACGATGGGCATGTTCGGACGTGAGTTGAATGAATTCCTGACCACCGATCTCAAGGAGCGTATCTCCTTCCTGGTGACCGGAAAGGGCTCGCCGGAAGAACAGATCGACGAGGCACTGGCTTGGATGCAGGTGGCGTTGTCGAGCATCGATGCGATCAACGTGATGGGTGATCCCAGCATGGTGCAGGAAAAGTCGCGCGCCCTGTGGTTCATCGGCCTGGGTACGGGTGGGCCTGCCATTACCGCCGGTTCCATGCTGCTGCTTTACCAAGTGGCGATGGCGCTGTTCATCGGTCTCGGTCCGATCTTCATTTTGTGTCTGCTGTTCGACCAGACCAAGGCGCTGTTCCAGAAGTGGCTGCTGTACGGAATCGGCACGATGTTCTCCATGGCGGTTCTGGCGGCGATGGTGTCGATCGCGCTGGACATGGTGATCCGTGTCGCAGGTACCTTCTGGATAACGGCATTGGCCGACAAATTCCTACTTGATGGCGCACTCGCCGATGGCGTGACCAGTCAGGCCATGCAGCAGGGTGGCATGGGGCTTATCCTAACGACCTTGATCCTGACCGCGCCCCCAATGGCGGCGTTCTTCTTCCAGGGTACGCTGGGCAACTTCATGGCATATTCGCAGATAAGCGGTGGTGCCGGCGCTGCCCCGAGTGCGGATGGAAGGCCGCCGGGGACGTATACGCCGAGTGCTCCTGGTAGCGGCGAAGGATCGGGTGGTTCGACGCCGGCTAATTTGCATAGAGACGTTGCCGGCAGTGGATCGCAGGCAGCCACGGTGGTGGGTGCAGGCCAGCGCGGCAACGCACGTGATTATTGATGCAGTGCTATGGAACGTGAGGGGTAATTCCTGATGCTTGGACGAATAGCCGCAGCACTCTTTTCTATCTCAGGCATGTGGGCCTTTTCTGGCGATGCTGCAGCCGAGGGTGGGTGCCCGCCTGGGCAGTATCCGATAGGGGGCCAAGGCGTGCAGGGCTGTGCGCCAATCCCATCAAACTCAGCACCCATGGCGCCTCGTCCCGATGGAAAATGGATCACGACGTGGGGCGCAATTGCGAGTTCTGCATCGACAGGATCCACCGGCGTCAGCACCGGCAAGAGGCGAAAGTCCGAGGCGCTGGGTGAAGCGATGACCGTTTGTGCCCGCAAGGGAGCTACCGACTGTAAAGAAGACATAACCTACAAGAACGGTTGCGTTGCGCTTGTCGATCCACCTGTAGGATCTTCCTTCCAAGGTGGAATTGCGACTGCCGCGACGGTCGAGCGTGCGCTGGAGCTTGCAACCCAGAGGTGTAGGGAGGGAGGTGCGCCCACGTGCACCGTTGTACATACCAACTGCAGTGAGCCGATCTTCAAGCGCTTCTAGCCAGAAGTGGTGTTTGGGCTACGGTAAGACGTTGCTGTTGGCCAACTGCTGAGCCGGCGTTGGCTTGGTCGCTGATAGTCCTGTCATTGTCCATAACGCATTCCAAAAGGTACGCCAGTGGAATCGGCACGATGTTCTCCATGGTGGCGCTGGCTGGGATGCTTTTCATCGCATTCTTCTTCTCACTGGGCAGCGCGGGTGCCTACGCCGAAGGGCGCTGCCCTCCGGGCCAGTACCCTGTAGGCGGCCAAGGCGTAGGAGGCTGCGCACCGATTCCAGGCTACAGCGGCAACCAGGGGGCGCAGCCCGCGCCGCCGCCGATTGATCCGGGTCGTTACGAGGACCGCTGGGGCGCAATGGCGCTGTCTGACTCGACTCCTGATGCCGGCGTCGTGGTCGACCAGTTGACTGAAGGTGATGCCAAGCGTGTCGCCATCGAAAAATGTTCCCGGAACGGTCTGAAAGACTGTCGGATACTCCTTACCTACCGAAATCAGTGCGCTGCGTGGGTCGTTCCATCTGCAGACGCGCCAGGGGCGAAAACAGGCATTTCAGCTGGATTGTCCGAGCAGGCTGCGGTGGACAATGCAACTTCGAAGTGCAAATACGCCCCCGGTGGTTCATGCGTGCTCGCTTACAGCGCGTGCAGTCTCCCCCAGTGGACGCGATAAGCAACGGCTGGGCGTCAAGTCCATCCTCGCCGGCACGCGAGTCAACGCATGCGGGTCGGCATCTGTTGAGTGCACCGCCACCCTTGGTCAACCGCGTGCACAACTCTTCATGCGCGTTACTCTTGCTGTCAGCAGTTATCGTCTGCTCCTGGCTTCCTGCTTTTCCCGCATTCGCAGAGGGCCGCTGCCCGCCCGGTCAATATCCTGTGGGCGGCCAAGGCGTAGGAGGCTGCGCCCCCATCCCGGGGGCTGCAGCGAGCCAGCAACGCGCTGCTCCGCAGCCAGCCGCGCCGACATCACGTTGGGGCACGCGATGGGGGGCGATCGTGGCCTCCGCAGCCACGTCTGATGCGGGTGCCGCCGCTGGCCGTCTGACGAAAAGCGACGCGCTCAGCGAAGCGATGGCGAAATGTCGACGCAATGGCGCAACGGACTGCAAGGTGATGGCCGAGTACAGCAACCAATGCGTGGCGTGGGTCGTGCCGGATGGCGGCGATGCCACGGCGCTCGGCGGCCTGGGCGAAGGCGCTACGCCAGAGCTGGCATTGAAGAAAGCACAGAGTTATTGCGAGAACCGTGCAGGTAATGGCTGCAAGGTGGCGTACAGTGCATGCAGCCTGCCTGAGATTGAGCCGATCTGACTGCTGGCTGCGCATCAACCCGTCAGCTGTGCATCGATGCTGCCGGGACCGGTGTACAGCGAGCTATGAGGCCTGCAGTTTCCCTGAGCGCTGAGCCTGTTCGTTCAACCTCTTCCCCAGTGGACGCTCAGAGCGTCCATCTGGCCTGGTCTTGACCCGATCCCACGCCGAAACCAGCGCGTGAGATCGGCTTGAGCAAGCCACGTAGGCGTACAGTAGGCCCTGCCCAACCAGGGCGCCCGGGAACGGCTCAGGCATTCATGCTGCGCGCAGCCGCCTGGCTCTGCTCGATCTGGATGTCACGATCCTGCGAGGCCACCTGCTGCGCGGCCTGCTGTGAAGCCACGCGCTCGCTGGACTGATCCAGTGACGTGTTCATTGCCTCGGTGGTCGCCACCGACACCCGCAGGTGCGCCGGATCGTTGACTTCACCCTGCACGCCGAACGTGCGCGACGCATCGCTGCTCATCAGCACATTGTCGATGCGGGTGCCGCCGTTGGCATGCATTTCCGCCGCCAGGCTGCCGGCGAGCTGGCCGCTGTGCTGGTCCGGTGTGCGGCCCACGCGCAGGTCCTGTGCTTCCACGCCGCGCAGCGCGTCCTGGAACAGCAGGTTGCCGGGGTGGCCAGGCTGATCCATGCGCATCGCGCCGTCGCGCTTGTGCGCTTCTTCTTCCGCCGCCTTGCGCGCAGGCTCGCCCGGCTCCAGCGGGCCGCGGATGCGGTTGATGATGTCCTCCGCGTTGCCGATCCCACCGCGGGTCGCAGTGGTCAGGCCGCCGCGCAGGAATTCCAGCTTGTCGCGGTACTCGCTGATCATGCCGTCGTTCTGCTTGGCCAGCGTCTGCGAGGCGGGATTGTTCAGTACAGAGCCCTCGCCCAGGAAGTTGTGCATCTTGTGCGAATCCAGCGACCGACCGGCAGCCAGCAGCGCCGAATCGGGCATCAGGAAGCCAGCTACCGCGCCGTTGCGGAAGCCGGATCCGTACAGGTTCTTGATCTCGGTTTCGTTCGCGTAGACCTTCACCTGGCCGTAGTGGCCGGACGCCGCGCTGACCGGATCGGCCGACATCACATGGTTGACCATCGCGTCGCCGCCTTCGCGGATGCGGTAGCCCAGACTGGCTGCGCCGTAGGCATTGAAGGTTTCGCCCTTCAGGCCATGGTGGTGCGCGGAAATCTGTGCGAGCGAGCCGCCCAGCGAATGGCCGGTGACGGTGACATCCAGACGCTGTCCGCTGCGGGTTTCCTCGCGCTGCGCGAACTCATTGGCGCGCGCGGTCAGCGCGATCGCATCGTCCGCCTGCAGGTTGGTACGGGCCACGACCATGCCCAGGTCAGTGACCACATCGTGCAGTGGCTGCTCGGTTCCACGGTGGGCGACCACGATCTCGTTGGTGTCCACCCGTTGGTAGATGAAACCCTGGTAGCCGTTCTTGTTGTTGACGTGTTCCAGGATGCGGTAGCTGTGGTCACCGATCGGGACAACCTGCGCTTCATCGGGAGCCCAGCGGCCGACAGCGCGATCCTTGTAGGCATCATCGGCGAGTGCGGCGTAATCCTGGCTGCGCAGGCTCATGGCTGGGCCTCTTTACCGGCAAGGGTCACCGAGAACAGTGCGTCACGCAGCTCGGGCTTGAAGCCCTCCGGTGTGTCCTTGCCATAGTCGGCGTAGTTGTCCATCGCATCGCGAGGATAACCGAGGTCGGCGTAGTGCTGGATCTCGGTCTCGCCTTTGACGAAACGGTCGGCCTCGATGAAGGACACGAAGCGGGTTTCACCATCGGCACCGGTCGCCTTCAACGTGGCGCCGGCCCCGCTGAACTTCCACTGGCAGACGCCGCGATCGTAGTAGTCCTCATCGAGCATGCGGTCCAGATAGACCGTTCCCTGGTACTCCGTATCTGAGATCTTCTTCAGCTCTACCGGTTCCTGGCTGGTGATGCGGCCCGCGCGGCCGGTAGCCGGCACGATGCGCCCGCATTCCTGTTCGTTGATGACGTCGTACTGGGCGGTGCCTTTGACCACGGTGAACGGGCCCGGCGCATCGTTGATCTTCAATACAAATTCGTATGCCTGGCGCGGGGCCGGGTTGAGCTTGGCCAAGCCGCGGCCGCCCTGTTCGACGTCCTGTTCTGCGGCAGTGATTTCCTGGTTCATGGCGGTCTCCGAATGGCAAGCAGTTAGAAGCAGCAACACAGCGCACGGTAGAAGTGATCGGCGCACTGGGGGCCTCCTGGATGGTGGGGGGAAGAGGGAAGCAATCAGGGTCATCGGGCGGCACTCATGGGCGCGCTTCCTTACCCATCAGGGTGGCTGAGAACAACGATCCGCGCAGTTCCGGCTTGAACTCGGCCGCGGCATTCTCACCGTAGTCGGCGTAGTCATCCAGCGACTCGCGCGGATAGCCCATGTCAGCGTAATACCGCGTTTCGGTACCACCCGAGATGAAGCGGTCGGCGGCGATGAAGGAGAGGAAGCGGGTCTCGCCCACGCCACCAGTCGCCTTCAGCATCGCGCCTGCCCCGCTGAACTTCCACCGGCAGACGCCGCGATCGTAATAGTCTGCATCGAGCATGCGGTCCAGATGGACCGTGCCGCGGTACTCGGTGTCGGAGATCTTTTCCAGCGCGACCGGTTCCTGGCTCGTGATGCGCCCGGCGCGTCCCGTCGACGGCAGGATGCGTCCGCATTCCTGTTCGTTGATGACGTCGTACTGGGCGCTACCTTCCACCACCGAAAACGGGCCCGGCGCATCGTTGATCGTCACCACGAATGCGTACGCCTGGCGGGGGGCGGGATTCAGCGTGGCTAGCCCGCGGTCGCCCTGTTGGGCCTTCTGTCCTGCAGCGGTGTTCTGCTGCTCCACCGAGGTGCCGGAGTGGCAGGCGGCGAGCAGCACAAGGAGGAGGCTGGGCAGGATCCGCATGCGCATGAAACGCCGCTTGGCTGATCCGCCAGATGGCAGTGGCGTGCAATCAAGCATGCATCTGCCGCGTTGCATTCTGCTGCTGGGCCAGCTGAAGCTCTTGTTCCTGGCCCATGCGCTGGGTGGCTGCCTGCTGCACGCGTTCGCTGCTCTGTTCCAAGGGAATCTGCATCGCCTCGGCGGTCGCCACCGAAACCCGCAGGTGCGCCGGATCGTTGGCCTGGCCCTGCACGCCGAAGGTGCGCGAGGCATCGCTGCTCATCAGCACGCTGTCGATGCGGGTGCCGCCGTTGGCATGCATTTCAGCGGCCAGGCTGCCGGCCAGCTGGCCGCTGTGCTGGTCCGGCGTGCGGCCCACGCGCAGGTCCTGTGCTTCCACGCCGCGCAGTGCGTCCTGGAACAGCAGGTTGCCGGGGTGGCCGGGGCTGTCCATGCGCATGGCGCCATCGCGCCTGTGCGCGTCTTCTGTGGCCTTGCGGGCCGGCTCACCCGGATCCAGCGGGCCGCGGATGCGGTCGTAGAGATCCACGGTCACGCCCGGCACGCCGCGCGCACCGGTGGTGACGGCCCCGCGCAGCAGTTCCATCTTGTCGCGGTATTCGTCGATCATCCGCGCGTTCTGCCTGGCCAGCGCCTGCGTGGCAGGGTCGTCCAGCACCGAGCCGGCATCAGCGAAATTGCCGAGCTTGTGCGCGCCCAGCGAGCCGGCGGCGGCGACCAGCGCCGAATCCGGAATCACGCCGTTGTACCACTTGTTGCTGAAGCCGGCGTTGCCCAGTGTGCGTATCTCATCGGGCCTGGCGTACAGGCGGACCTCGCCGTAATGGCCAGAAGCCGCGCTGACCGGATCCGAGGCCATGGCGTGGTTGAGCACGCTCTTGCCACCTTCGGGAATGCGCAGGCCAAGGCTGGCCGCGCCGTAGGCGTTGAAGGTTTCGCCTTTCAGGTCGAAGTGGTGGGCGGTGACCTGGGCCAGCGCGCCGCCCAGCGAATGCCCTGTGACAGTGACTTCCGGGGCCCGGCCTTCGTTCTCGCCGATGTGCTTGGACAAGGCGACCGCACGCTGGGTCAGCGCGATGGCGTCGCCCGCCTGCAGGTTGTAGCGCGCCAGCACCATCCCGCCATCGGCAAGCACCGCATCCTGCGCGATCTCTTCGGTGCCGCGGTGGGAGACGATGATCTCGCCGGTATCCTCGCGTTGGTAGATCGTGCCCTGGTAGCCGTTGACGCGGTTGTTTACGTGCTCCAGCACCTTGTAGTTGTGCCCGTTGAGTGCAACCACTTCTTCCTGGCCAGGCGCGTGGCGGCCGACCTTGTGGTCTTCATATGCATCGGCGGAAAGCGCAGCGTAGTCGCGGTGGGTGAGCGGCATCAGCGCACCTCATGGGCGGTCAGGGTCGCGGTGAACAGCGCATCCTGCAGTTCCGGGCGGAACCGGGTCGGGTCTTCGTGGCCGGCCTGGCCGAAGTCCGGTACCGACTCCACGCGCGGGTAGTCGCGATCCGGGTAATGCCGGGTGAGCGCCTTGCCGGCGATGAACTGATCGGCCTGGATGAACGAGGTGAAGCGGGTTTCGCCGTCGGCCCCGGTGGCTTTCAACATCGCGCCGGCCCCACTGAAGGACCACGTGCAGACACCGCGGCCGTAGTAATCCTCATCCAGCATGCGGTCCAGGTAGACCGTGCCGCGGTACTCGGTGTCGGACACCTTCTTCAGCTGCACCGGCTCCTGGCTGGTGATGCGCGCGGCCATGCCGGTGGCGGGAATGATGCGGCCGCACTCCTGCTCATTGGTCACGTCGTACTGCGCCACGCCTTCCACCACGGCGAATGCACCGGGGGCATCGGCGATGCTCAGCACCAGCTCGAACGCCTGGCGCGGGCTGGGATTGAGCTTGGCCAGGCCCCGGCCGCCGTTCTCGACGTCCTGTTCGGCGGTGGTGATTTCCTGGTTCATGGCGTTCTCCGGATGGCAGGCGGTGAGGAGGAGCAGGGCAGCGCACGGCAGAAACGTTCGGCGCACGGAGGGCCTCCTGGCTGCGGGTGGAAAGGGGGGAAGTCGGTGCCGTCATGCCGGGCCACGCAAGCGGCCGAGCACGCCGCAGACGGGCGCAGGGCAGGGCACGCGTGCGGGAGCCTGGGGCTCGAACCGGTGTGCGTGGGCCGCGGTGTTGTCTCCGTTCCTTGGCGACATGTGCTCGATTCGTGACGAATAGACCTCCTTTTTACCAGTTCGACGTTTCGTTTGCGTCAAAACGTTGGCGCTCGGGTAACGGGATCACATCGGTGGCGCCGCGCAACGCTCGGCGCAAACGCCTGATCCCAGGCGTGATTGACCGCACTGCATACCCGCCGAGCGCGGCTCGGCGCTACCATGGCGGGGAATTTCGAATGCCATCATGTGATCAGGGGAACCGATTGAATCCGCGGGAAGATTCCACTGACTCCGTGCCTGCCGAGCACGCGGCTTACCTGCGCAGCCAGCTGATCACCTATATCGGCAACAAGCGCGCCCTGCTGCCGTTCGTGGAGGCCGGCATCGCCCATGCCAAGCAGTGCCTGGGCAAGACGCGGATCGATTTCCTGGACCTGTTTTCCGGCTCCGGCGTGGTCGCTCGGCTGGCCCGCCGGCATGCCGCGCTTCTGCACTGCAATGACCTGGAGCGCTACAGCGAGGTCGGCAACCGCTGTTACCAGGCCAACGTGGCGGACGTGGATGCGCGGGCGCTGGAGGAAGCGCTGGCCCACGTTGCACGGCGGGTGCAGCGCGAACTGGCGCCGGGCTTCCTGTGTGAACTGTATGCGCCGCTGGACGACGATGACATCCAGCCCGGTGAGCGGGTGTTCTATACGCGGCGCAACGCGATGTTCCTGGATACCTTCTGCCAGGTGCTGGTGGATACGCCGGTCGACCTGCGGCCGTTCCTGCTGGCGCCGGTGCTGGCGCAGGCGTCGATGTATACCAACACTTCGGGCGTATTCAAAGGCTTCCACAAGAACCGCGAAGGCGTCGGCCAGTTCGGCGGTACCGCGCGCAACGCGCTGTCGCGCATCCTGCGCCCGATCGAGGTGCAGGCGCCGGTGTTCAGTCGCTTCGCCTGTGATGTGCAGCTGCACCGTCGCGATGCCAATGCACTGGTGCGTGAACTGGACGTGGTGGACGTGGCGTACTTCGATCCGCCCTACAACGAGCATCCGTATGGTTCGAATTACTTCATGTTGAACCTGCTGTGCGATTACCAGCGGCCGTCGCAGGTCAGCCGGGTGTCGGGCATTCCCAGCGACTGGAACCGTTCGGACTACAACAAGGCCCGGCTGGCCGAGGCCGCACTGTTCGATGCGGTGGCGCAGGTGCGCGCCCGTTTCGTGCTGATCTCGTACAACTCCGAAGGCTTCATCAGCCACGAACGCTTCGTTGCCGGGCTTGAGGCGATGGGCGCGCTGAGCGTGATGGACACGCGCTACAACACCTTCCGCGGCAGCCGGAACCTGGGTGCCCGGGACACCCATGTAACCGAGTTCCTGTACCTGCTGGACAAGCGTTGAACCCCATCCGGCCGTGCCGGAGCGGCGAGGCAATGACGGCCGCCTGCCCCCGTAGTGACGGCCGCTGGCCGTCGTGGTGGATGCCCTCCGCTGCGCTCGCCGAGCATGGCTCGGCGCTACCGATGGTTTCCGGCGCCCGCGTACAATACCCGCATGCCAGACAGCACCCGCCCGAAGTCCGTCCTGCCCGCTACCCAGGTCCACATGGAGGGCTTCGCGCAGGTGCGTGAGGCGCGCCGGTCCGAGCTGGTGGAGGACTACGTGGAGCTGATCGCCGACCTGATCGCCGACGGTCGCGAGGCGCGCCAGGTGGACATCGCCAGCCGCCTCGGGGTGGCGCAGCCGACGGTCGCCAAGGCGCTCAAGCGGCTGGTCAAGGAAGGCTGGGCGATCCAGCGCCCGTACCGCGGCGTGTTCCTGACCCCGGCCGGCGAACAGCTGGCGCGCGATGTACGCGCCCGCCACCAGACCGTGGAGCGCTTCCTGCTGGCGCTCGGCGTGGATGCCGATTCGGCGCGGCGCGATGCCGAGGGCATCGAGCACCATGTCAGCGAAGCGACGTTGACCGCGTTCGAGGCCTTCCTGGCCAAGGCGGTGCCGCATGCCTGACGCGCTGCCGGTCCACGATGCCGACGAACACTGGATGCGCCATGCACTGGCGCTGGCCGAGCGCGCGCAGCGCGAGTTCAACGAGATCCCGGTTGGTGCGGTGCTGGTCAGTGCGGACGGTGAGGTGCTGGGCGAAGGCTGGAACCTCAACATCGCCGAGCACGACCCCAGCGCGCATGCCGAGATCGTGGCGATGCGGCGGGCGGGCAGGGCGCTGCAGAACCACCGGCTGATGGGCAGCACGCTGTACGTCACCCTGGAGCCCTGTGCGATGTGCGCGATGGCGATCGTGCACGCGCGCGTGGCCCGGCTGGTGTATGCGGCCACCGACCCGAAGACCGGGGCCTGTGGCAGCGTGTTCGACCTGCTCGGCGACGCGCGCCACAACCACCGGGTGGACATCCATGGCGGCGTGCTGGCACGCGAGGCGAGCACCCGGCTGACCAATTATTTCCGCGCCAAGCGCGGCCGCCCGCTGCTGTCATTGGATGCGCCGGCCACCGACGAGGGCTGAACGGCGCGGTATCATTGCCGCATCCATTCATGGCGAGGCCGCGGCCCGCCCACAGCGAGGAAACACGATGGCCGACACCGGCGCGGGCAACGACCGACTGATCTGGATCGACCTGGAAATGACCGGGTTGGACACCGACAACGATTCCATCATCGAAATCGCCACGGTGGTCACCGATGCCCAGCTCAACGTGCTTGCCGAAGGCCCGGAGTTCGCCATCCACCACGCGGTGGAGCGGCTGGAGGCGATGGATGAGTGGAACCGCAACCAGCACCGTCGCTCGGGCCTGTGGCAGCGCGTGGTCGACAGCCAGGTCAGTCTGGGCCAGGCCGAAGCAGCCACGGTGAACTTCCTGGCCGAATGGATCGGCGCGGGGGCGTCGCCGATGTGCGGCAACTCGATCTGCCAGGACCGCCGTTTCCTGCATCGTGAAATGCCGCGGCTGGAGAAGTATTTCCACTACCGCAACCTGGATGTGTCCACCATCAAGGAGCTGGCCAAGCGCTGGGCCCCGATGGTGGCTGCCGGAGTGGGCAAGAACAGCAACCACACCGCGCTGAGCGACGTGCATGATTCGATCAACGAACTGAAGCACTACCGGCAGTTCATGGGCACCCTGGCTGGCCTGCCCGACTGAAAGGTAGTGACGGCCGCTGGCCGTCAGAAGACCGGCTGAAAGGTAGTGACGGCCGCTGGCCGTCAGAAGACCGGCTGAAAGGTAGTGACGGCCGCTGGCTGTCAACGGGCCAGCGGCCGATGACACAGCTGACGGCCAGCGGCCGTCACTACCCGGTCGTCGTCACCCGGCCGTTCAACTCCCCGGCGCTAAGATCAGGCGATGAACGAGCCGATCCTGCTTCCCCGTGACATCGCCCACCAGCCCCAGGACTGGGCTGACCTGCAACGCGCCGTAAGCCTGCTGGAGGCGCCGACCATCACCGCGCGCATGGCCAACCTGGTCGGCACGCCGCTGGAGTTCGCGGTGAGCCGGCTGCCCACCGCGGTGTCCAGCCGCATCCATGGCGCCGTGCAGGCCGCGCTGTACAAGGCGGTGCAGGGCGCGTTGATGAGCATGGACAACACGCCGGGCAAGTCCGCCTCCACGCGCTGGCACAAGCTGGCGGCGGCCACCTCCGGTGCGGTCGGAGGTGCGTTTGGTTTCGCCGCGCTGCTGATCGAACTGCCGGTGTCCACCACCATCATGATGCGCGCGGTGGCCGACGTAGCCCGCAGCGAGGGCTTCGACCTGGCCGACATGTCCACCCGCCAGGCCTGCCTGGAAGTGTTCGCGCTGGGCGGCAACGCCAAGAGCGATGATGCCAGTGAAACCGGCTATTACCTCGCGCGCGGCTTCACCGCCGACGTGGTGCGGCACCTGTCGGCCGAGCTGGCCGGGCGGGTGGTGACCGGCCGCAACCTGACCCTCGGCGTGGCGCCGAAGGAGGCCGGCAAACTGCTGGCCAAGCTGGTGGAGAAAGTGGCCGGGCGGTTCGGCGTGGTGATCACCGAGAAGTTCGCCGCGCAGGCGGTGCCGATCGTCGGCGCGGCTACCGGTGCGGCGTTGAACACCATGTTCACCGACTACTACCAGGACGTGGCGCGCGGTCATTTCATCGTGCGCCGGCTGGAGCGCAAATACGGCGAGGACGTGGTGCAGGCCTGTTACCAGCGTATCGCCCAGGGCTGACGGAGCGGCGCTGCTGCGTCGCCGTCGCTGATCGTTGCGCCACAGGCACAACTGTATTGCCCGGCCGGGTCTGTAAGCGGTGGTGGCCGGCCCCCATCCTTGTTGCATGCTCATAGCGCAAGGAATTTCCATGCTGTTCTCTCCGTATTCCCTGGGTCCGCTACGGCTGGCCAACCGTATCGTGATGCCGCCGATGACCCGCTCGCGGGCCGCCGAAGGCAACGTGGCCACCGCGGACATGGCCACGTACTACGCCCAGCGCGCCTCGGCCGGGCTGATCGTCAGCGAAGGCACCCAGATCAGCCCGCAGGGCCAGGGGTATGCATGGACGCCGGGTATCCACAGTCCCGCGCAGATCGAAGGCTGGCGCGCGGTCACGGACGCGGTGCATGTCGCGGGCGGGCGCATCTTCGCCCAGCTGTGGCACGTGGGACGGGTCTCCCACGTGGCCCTGCAGCCGGGTAATGCCGCACCGGTCTCGTCGTCCGCGCTGCAGGCCGAGCGAGTGAAGGTGTTCGTCGATCCCACCGGTGCGGGTCCGCAGTCCGGGGTGGGCGAGATGATCCAGCATTCGATGCCGCGGGCGCTATCGGAGGAAGAGATCCCGGGCATTGTCGCCGAGTATGCGCAGGCCACCCGCAATGCGCTGGCCGCCGGCTTTGATGGGGTGGAGCTGCACGGGGCCAACGGGTATCTGATCAACCAGTTCATCGATTCGCAGGCCAACCAGCGCACCGATGGCTACGGTGGCACGCTGGCCAACCGCCTGCGCTTCCTGCGCGAAGTGGTGGCGGCGGTGGTGGAGGTGGCCGGCGGCGAGCGGGTCGGGGTGCGGCTGGCGCCGCTGACCACGCTGCAGGGCGCAGTGGATGACACGCCGCAGGCCACGTATCTGGCCGCCGCGCACGTACTGGACCAGCTGGGCGTGGGCTACCTGCACATCGCCGAGGCCGACTGGGAGGATGCTCCGGTGATGCCGGTGGCCTTCAAGGAGGCATTGCGGATCATCTACCGCGGCACGTTGATCTATGCGGGGAAGTACACGGTGGCACGCGCCGAAGAAGCGCTGGAAAAGGGCTGGGCGGACCTGATCGGCTTCGGCCGGCCGTTCATTGCCAATCCTGACCTGCCGCAGCGCCTGCAGGCCGGCGCCGCGTTGAATGAGCCGGACCGCGCCACGTATTTTGGTGGCGGGGCGGAGGGGTTCATCGATTATCCGGTGCTGGAAGCGGTAGAAGCGTAGGAGCAGGAGCGTGACGACCAGCGGCCGTCACTACCGGGGTCAGCGCGGGTCGCGCACCAAGGCGTCGGCGCTGGTGACGCTGCCGTCCTTGCCGTGCAGGTACAGGTGCATGTCCTGCTGCGGGTACGGGATGTTGATGCCTGCCTTGTCGTAGCCCAGCTTCAGCTGCTCCAGCAGGGTCACCTTGGTGCCGAAGTGGTCGGCGGCGTTGACGTAGCAGCGGATGCCCAGGTTGATCGAATGCGCCCCCAGTTCGTAGACCACCACGTCCGGCGCCGGCGTGGCCAGCACGCGCTTGTCGGCCTTCATGATGGCCAGCGCGGTATCGCGCGCCAGCTGTATGTCGTCCTCGTAGCCGATGCCGATGACCAGTTCCACGCGGCGCGTCGGCTCGGCGGTGAGGTTGATGATCGGCGCGGCGGTGATCAGCGTATTGGGGATGGTGGTGTGCTGGTTGTCGGCGCCGGTGATCACGGTCTGGAAGATGCGCACGTCACGCACGGTGCCGGTCTGCCCGGCCACCGTCACCACATCGCCCACGCGGAACGGTCGCAGCGTTACCAGCATCACCCCGGAGGCGATGTTGGACAGCGAATCCTTCAATGCCAGGCCGATCGCCAGGCCGGCGGTACCCAGTACCGCCAGCAGCGGGGAGATCGGCACGCCCAGCGTGGCGATGGCCAGCACGGCGACGATCACCAGCGCAGCGGCATACACCACGTTGCGCATGAAGCTGCCGAGCATCGGGTCCATGCCGATCCGCGCCGTGGCGCGTGGCAGCACGTTGGATACGCGGCGCGCCAGCCAGATGCCGACCAGCAGCACCACGACGGCGGCGATCAGCGGCAGGCCGTAGGTTTCGAAGATGCGTTCCCAGTTGAGGCTGTGCCACCAGGACGAAGCGGGCAGGGCGGGCGCGGGGGCGGTCGTGGGGGCAGCGGCGGACATGCGGTCTCCTGGGCAGGCGCTGGAAACAACAAGCCCCGCATAGGCGGGGCTTGTGTGTGGCAGGAGTATGCCCGGCGATCGGTAAAGATCCTGTAGAAGCGTGACGGCCAGCGGCCGTCACTACCGTCGCCAGGCCTGCTGGTAGCGCCGAGCCGTGCTCGGCGAGCGCAGCGGCAAGGGGGAACAGCGTGACGACCAACGGCCGTCACCTACCAGCCTGGGGGTGACGGCCAGCGGCCGTCACTACCATCAGCCGGCCTGCTTCAGCTTGGCCAGGCGCAGCCAGGTGTCGACCACGGTATCGGGGTTGAGCGATACCGATTCGATGCCTTCCTGCATCAGCCACTC
This sequence comes from Stenotrophomonas sp. SORGH_AS_0321, assembly GCF_031453215.1. Classification (NCBI taxonomy): domain Bacteria; kingdom Pseudomonadati; phylum Pseudomonadota; class Gammaproteobacteria; order Lysobacterales; family Lysobacteraceae; genus Stenotrophomonas; species Stenotrophomonas sp. SORGH_AS_0321. Next base: position 2,222,593 of record NZ_JAVIZG010000001.1, on the reverse strand, counting down.
GGCCAGGTCCGGGTGGTCCGACGGACCCTGCCCGCAGATGCCGACATACTTGCCCTTGGCGCGTGCGGCCTTGATCGCCATCGACAGCAGCTTCTTCACCGCCGGGTTCCGTTCGTCGAACAGGTGCGCGACGATCGACGAATCGCGATCCAGGCCCAGCGTCAGCTGGGTCAGGTCGTTGGAGCCGATCGAGAAGCCATCGAAGATATCAAGGAACTCATCGGCGAGCAGTGCGTTGGACGGCACCTCGCACATCATGATGATCTTCAGGCCGTTCTCGCCCTGCTTCAGGCCATTCTGTTCCAGCACCTCGACGACCTTGCGGCCTTCTTCCAGCGTGCGGACGAACGGAATCATGACCCACAGGTTGTCCAGGCCCATCTCGTTGCGCACGCGCAGCACGGCCTTGCATTCCAGCGCGAAGGCAGCGGAGAAACTCGGGTCGACATAACGGCTGGCGCCGCGGAAGCCGATCATCGGGTTTTCTTCGTGCGGTTCGTAGTTGGTGCCGCCGATCAGGTTGGCGTACTCGTTGGACTTGAAGTCCGACAGGCGCACGATCACCGGGTTCGGGGCCACCGACGCGGTCAGCGTGGCGATGCCTTCGGCCAGGCGATCCACGTAGAAGCTCACCGGATCCTTGTAGCCGGCGATCTTCTCGTCGATCTTCTTCCTGGTCGCCGCGTCCTGGCGGTCATATTCCAGCAGCGCATTCGGGTGGATGCCGATGTGGCTGGCGATGATCATTTCCAGGCGCGCCAGGCCGATGCCGGCGTTGGGCAGCTGGCCGAAGTCGAAGGCACGTTCCGGGTTGGCCACGTTCATCATAATCTTCAGCGGCGCCGGCGGCATGTTGCCGAGATCGGTGGTGGTGCGTTCGAAGTCGAGGATGCCTTCGTAGATGAAGCCGGTGTCACCTTCGGCGCAGCTGACGGTGACCTGCTGGCCGTCCTGGATCAGCTGGGTCGCGTTGCCCGAGCCGACCACGGCCGGCACGCCCAGCTCGCGCGCGATGATCGCGGCGTGGCAGGTGCGGCCACCGCGGTTGGTGACGATGGCCGAAGCACGCTTCATCACCGGTTCCCAATCGGGGTCGGTCATGTCGGCGATCAGCACGTCGCCGGGCTGCACGCGGGCCATGTCGTCCAGCGTCTTGACCACGCGGGCGGTACCGGCGCCGATCTTGGCACCCACGGCGCGGCCTTCGGCCAGCACCTTGCCGTCCTTCTGGCTCAGCGCGAAGCGCTCGATCTGGGTGGCGTGGCTGCGCGACTTCACCGTTTCCGGGCGGGCCTGCACGATGAACAGCTTGCCGCTGACGCCGTCCTTGGCCCACTCGATATCCATCGGCCGGCCGTAATGCTTTTCGATGACCAGTGCCTGCTTGGACAGTTCCTGCACGTCTTCATCGCTGATCGAGAAGGTGCTGCGCAGGTCGCCCGGGGTGTCTTCGATGCGCACGCGCTCACCGGGCACGTCCGAATACACCATGCGGATGGCCTTGCTGCCCAGCGAACGGCGCAGGATCGCCGGCTTGCCGGCATTCAAGGTGGGCTTGTAGACGTAGAACTCGTCCGGGTTGACCGCACCCTGCACGACCATCTCGCCGAGGCCGAACGAGGAGGTCACGAAGACCACGTCGCGGAAGCCGGATTCGGTGTCCAGGGTGAACAGCACGCCGGAAGAGCCGACGCCCGAACGCACCATCAGCTGCACGCCGGCGGACAGGAACACGTCCTCGTGCTTGAAGCCGTGGTGGACGCGGTAGGCGATGGCGCGATCGTTGTACAGCGAGGCGAACACTTCCTTGACCTTCAGCACGACATCGTCGGCGCCGGTCACGTTGAGGAAGGTTTCCTGCTGGCCGGCGAACGACGCATCGGGCAGGTCTTCGGCGGTGGCCGAGGAACGCACCGCCACGGCGATGTCGCCTCCGCCGTTTTCGGCGCTCAGCTGCGCGTAGGCCGTGCGGATGTCCTGGTCCAGCTGCGGCTGCAGCGGCGCATCGATGACCCAGCCCCGGATCTCCTTGCCGGCAACGGTCAGCGCGGCGACGTCTTCGACATCCAGCGTGGCCAGTTTGTCGAAGATGCGCTTGGACAGGTCGTTATGGGCAATGAAGTCCTTGAAGGCTTCAGAGGTCGTGGCATAGCCTCCGGGCACGGACACCCCGAGACCGGCGAGGTTGCCGATCATTTCGCCAAGCGACGAATTTTTTCCACCTACGCGGGCCAGGTCGGCCAAGCGCAGTTCGTGCAACCACAGGATATTCTCGTTCAAGCGCGATGCTCCGTTTGGCCATCGCCCGAGGCGGGCTGGGAATGGCCGCGTCCGTAGGAAGAAGCCGCTATGATGCCGGTCGGACTGCCGTCGGCACAAGCTTGTGACAGCAGGTGTTTTAAGTTTCGGACTGGGAAAATGCGCATATGACGACCATCCGGCCGGTGTTCTATGTATCCGATGGAACCGGTATCACCGCTGAAACCATTGGGCATAGCCTGCTCACCCAGTTCTCCGGATTCAGCTTCATCACGGACCGGATGTCGTTCATCGACGACCCCGAAAAAGCCGCCGAGGCCTGTGCCCGGATCCAGGCGGCAGGGGAGCGCTACCAGGTCCGGCCGATCGTGGTGAATTCCTGCGTGGACCAGAGCCTGAGCGTGATCCTGGCCAGCAGCGGGGCGCTGATGCTGGACGTTTTCGCCCCTTTCATCGAGACGCTGGAGACCGAACTGTCCTCGCCGCGCCTGTCGCGGGTGGGCCAAGCGCACGGCATGGTGGATTTCGAAACCTACCACCGCCGGATCAACGCGATGAACTTCGCGCTGAGCCACGATGACGGAATTGCTGTCAATTACGACGATGCCGACGTGATCCTGGTGGCCGTCTCGCGGGCCGGCAAGACGCCGACCTGCATCTACCTGGCCCTGCATTACGGGGTCAGCGCGGCCAATTACCCGCTGACCGACGAAGACCTGGAAACCGAGCAGTTGCCACCGCGCCTGCGCAATTACCGCCGCAAGCTGTTCGGGCTGACCATCGATCCCGAGCGCCTGCAGCAGATCCGCCAGGAACGCCGGCCGAATTCGCGCTATGCCCGCCGCCGAAACCTGCCGCCGCGAAGTGGCCATCGCCGAGCGCATGTTCCAGCTGGAGCGGGTGCCGACGCTGAGCACCACGCATACCTCGATCGAGGAGATTTCCAGCAAAGTGCTGGCGACGCTGGGGCTGCGGCGGGAGTTGTATTGAGGGGGGAGGGGTGACGGCCAGCGGCCGTCACTGCCGGAGCGAGGCGCTGACGGCCAGCGGCCGTCACTACCGCAGGGCGGCCGTCAGTACCGGGTGAACCCTGATCGTGCGCCGAACATGGCACCGGCACAAGCTGCCGCGGCGCGCCGGCTTTGTGTAGGATCGAGCCATGGCCCAAGCCCGTCCCCTCGCCGAACGCATTCCCCGTCTCAGCCGGCTCAGCTGGCTGATGGGCCTTTACGCAGAGAACCACCGGCACCTGGTGCGCCTGTTCGCGCCGGGCGACCTGGAGGTCGGCAGCTATGTTTCCTCGGTCGGTGATGGGCTGGATGTCCGCCTGGACGTGATCGCCCGCCACGCCTACACGGTGGAGCTGCGGCTGACCTACGACCTGTGCGACCCGGTCACCGGGCAGCCGGATCCATCGGCGTATATCCGGCTGTACCGCGACGCCCGCCAGGCTGAAACCACGCACTGCTACGTGGGCCGCCGCTGGCAGGACGTGGTGGGCTTGTACCCGCCGCCGGCCGAGCTGATCAGCCACCGCATGCGCATGAACACCTTCCTGGGCAAGTGGCTGGATTACCTGGCCGAACGCGGCCATGGCGTGGCCACGCTGGTCCGGGACCACGACACGCAACCGGCTGCAAGCGCTGAAAAGCGCCTGTCGGTCGTGCCCTGATCGGACATAATCAGCGGCTCACCCGTTGCTGGACCCCCGCATGCCGTATACCCCCATCGTTGCCACACTGGGCTACGTGCTGTCGCCTGACCGTCGCCAGGTGCTGATGATCCATCGCAACACGCGGCCGGGTGACCATCACCTGGGCAAGTACAACGGACTGGGCGGCAAGGTGGAGCCGGACGAAGACGTCGCCAGCGGCATGCGCCGGGAGATCCAGGAAGAGGCCGGGATCGACTGCACGTCGATGCAGCTGCGCGGCACGATCAGCTGGCCGGGCTTCGGCAAGCACGGCGAGGATTGGTTCGGTTTCGTGTTCGTGATCGATGCCTACGAGGGCACGCCGCACGGCGGCAACCACGAAGGCACGCTGGAGTGGGTGGACGTGGACAAGCTGGATACCCTGCCCATGTGGGAAGGCGATCGCCATTTCCTGCCGCTGGTGTTCGACACCGATCCGCGCGCCTTCCATGGCGTCATGCCGTACCGCGATGGGCGGATGCAGTCGTGGAACTACAGCCGGATCTGAGCAGCGCTGGCATCCCGCCGAGCACGGCTCGGCGCTACCGAGCCCCGCGCGCCGAAGCCGGGGGGATGCAAGGCATGCGCGGACAACCTGTGCCACCCGCCGTATCTGAAGGGCCCTAGCTTCAATCCCGCCATACCGTGTTCTGTCAGAGGGAAAGCCCCCTTCAAAGGGGGCGCGCCGAAGGCGGGGGGATGCAAGGCATGCGCGGACAACCTGCGCCACATCAGTGGCGCAGGTTGTCCACAGGGGGTGTGGATTGTTGGTGAGCAACTTTGTGGATAACCCCCGCACGCCCCCGCCGGGCAACGCTGTCAAGATGGGTGGCCAAAAATTCACCGCAGGTGATGATCGGTGATGGCGTGGTGAATACGTCGTCCGCGGCACCCGCTGTTGCCTTCGCGCGCCCTCGCGTACCCTGTAGCCCACTGCTGCCCGTGAGCCTTCATGAAACGACACTTCTCGATGCTGCGCGAGTTCCAGCTGGCCGACTGGTTCACCCTGGCCAACGCCTTCTGCGGCACCGGCGCGGTGTTCGCGGCGATGCGCTTCCTGCAGGACGGGGCGCAGGGCTACCTGCTGTTCGGCATGGCGCTGATCCCGCTGGCTTTCATTTTCGATGCCCTGGACGGGCGCATCGCGCGCTGGCGCAAGTCCAGTTCCACCCTCGGCCGTGAGCTGGACTCGCTGTCCGATGTGATCTCCTTCGGCGTGGCGCCGGCCGCGCTGGCGTATGCCTGCGGCATGCAGGGCGGTTGGGACTGGCTGGTGCTGAGCTACTTCGTGTGCTGCGGGGTCAGCCGCCTGGCGCGCTACAACGTGACCGCCGAGGCGCTGTCCGAAGGCGGTGACAAGGTGCCGTATTTCGAAGGTACGCCGATCCCGAGCAGCCTGCTGCTGGTGATCGTGCTGGCCATTGCCGCGGCAACCGGCGGTATCGGCGAGGCGCTGTGGCTGGGCCAGTGGCAGCTGGGTCCGTGGCAGCTGCACCCGCTGGTGCTGCTGTTCGCGCTGTCCGGGTCGCTGATGATCAGCAAGACCCTGCACATCCCCAAGCCATGACGCAGGCACCGGCATGAGCGGATCGAGCAACCAGCCCGGTGGCATGGATTTCGAGGCCCTTGCGCGCCACTACTACGGCGCGTGGGGCGATTCGCTGCGTCAGGGCGGTGCCGCTGGCACCGATCCGGGTGAGTGGAAACAGGTACTGGACTGGTGGGCGCAGCTGCTGCCCGAGCGCGGGCCGGGGCCGGCCGACGATGCGCTGCATCGTTTCCGCGAACAGGCCGGTGGCTGGTACGGCACCATGCAGCAGGTGGCCTCGCAGTTTGCCGGCCGCGATGCCAGCAGCGCGGACGTGGCCCAGGCCTGGCGCGATGCGGTGATGGGGCAGGGCAAGGGCGAAAGCCTGCTGCACTGGATGCTGCAGGGCGCGCAGGGGAGCACCGGCGCCGGCGGCGGCATGGACGATGTGGTGGCCGTGCTGGAGCAGTGGCAGCAGCGCCTGGCGCCGTGGCTGCAGAGTCCGGCATTTGGCCCGGCGCGCGAACACCAGGCGCGCTGGCAGAAGCTGCTGCAGGCCCAGCAGGCGTTCCAAGGCCATTCCAAGGAATATGTGGCGCAGATCCAGCAGGCGCTGGACGCGGCATTCGCGCTGTTCGAACAGCGGCTGGCCGAGCACGAGTCGCCGGGAAGCCAGCTGACCAGTGCGCGGGCGATGTTCGATCTGTGGATCGAGGTCGCTGAAGAGGCCTATGCGAAGGTGGCGTTGTCAGAGACCTTCCAGCAGGTGTTCGCCTCGTTGGGCAATGCACAGATGCGCCTGCGTTCGGCCGTGCAGCATGAAGTGGAACAGCTGAGCGAACGCGTGGGCCTGCCGACGCGCACCGAAATGGATGCCGCGCACAAACGCATCGCCGAGCTCGAGCGCCAGCTGCGTCGCCTGCAGGCCAGCGTGGAGCAGCTGCTGCGTACCCCGGCGGCGGCAACCGACGACTGGGCCGAGGCGGTGCAACCGGCGGTGGCCAAGGTGGTGCCGCGGCCGCGCAAGCGTGCGGCGGCTGCACCGAAAGCGGCGCCCCCCACGGCCAAGCCGGCCAAAGCGACAAAAGCGGCCAAGCCGGCCAAGCCGCGCGTCCGGAAGCCACGCACATGAAGGGCCCGCTGGGATTCAACGCCGACGACCTGATGCAGGAAACCCTGGCCATGCAGCGCAAGCTGATGGAGGGCCTGCAGCTGCTGCCATCGGTGGAGGACGTGGATTACGGCGCCACCGCGCGCGAAGCGGTCTGGAGCGATGGCAAGGTGGTGCTGTACCGGTTCGTGGGCGACCAGCCGCCGGTGCATGCCCGGCCACTGCTGATCGTCTACGCCCTGGTCAACCGGCCCTACATGGTGGACCTGCAGGCCGACCGTTCGCTGGTGCAGAAGCTGCTGGCACTGGGGCACGATGTCTACGTGCTGGACTGGGGCTACCCGGACCGCTCCGAGCGCTACCTCACTCTTGAAGATTACCTGCTGCGTTACATCGACGGCGCGGTGGACGCCCTGCGCGCGCGCAGCGGCGGAACCGTGGACATGCTCGGTATCTGCCAGGGGGGGGTGTTCGCGCTGTGTTATGCCGCGCTGCGCCAGGCCAAGCTGGCCAACCTGGTTACCATGGTCACGCCGGTGGACTTCCATACTGCCGACAACATGCTGTCGCATTGGGCGCGCCAGGTGGATGTGGACCTGCTGGTGGACACGCTGGGCAACATCCCGGCCGACCTGATGAACAGCAGTTACCTGATGCTCAAGCCGTTCCGGCTGAATGTGCAGAAATACGTGGGCCTGCTCGACATCCTCGATGACAAGGCTGCGCTGGAGGACTTCCTGCGCATGGAAAAGTGGATTTTCGATTCGCCCGACCTCGCCGGCGAGGCCTTCCGCGAGTTCATCAAGCAGTTCTACCAGGGCAACGGGTTGATGCGTGAGGGCGTGCAGATAGGCGATGAGCGGGTGCAGCTGTCGCAGGTGACGTTGCCGGTGCTGAACCTGTACGCCGAGCAGGACCACCTGGTGCCGCCGGATGCATCGCGCGCGCTGCGCGGACGGATCGGCAGCACCGATTACACCGAATCCAGCTTCCGTGGTGGGCATATCGGCATCTACGTGTCCGGCCGGGCCCAGCGTGAGGTGCCGGCCACCCTGCACGAGTGGCTGGTGGCGCGCAGCGGCTGATCCCGCTGACCTCTCGTAGACGGCGAGGTCGCTAGGGTAGTATCCAGACCATCGGAGTTCCTGCCATGAATGCCACCACGCCTCGTACTCTCTCGCGCTCGCTCAGTGACCGCATGATCGCCGGGGTGATCGGCGGCATCGCGCACCGCTTCGGTTGGAGTCCCACCCTGCTGCGCATCCTGTTCGTGGTGGTGTCCATCGCTTCGGCCGCCTTCCCCGGCATCCTGGTCTACCTGATCCTGTGGCTGCTGATCCCCAACGAAGCCGACTGATCCCGGCGCCGCGCTGGCTGCGCCCATTGCAGTTGCTGGGCGCGGTGTGGACCTCGCCCAATACGCTGATCGGCCTGGCTGCGGGCGCGGTCGGGCTGCTGGCCGGCGCACGCGCGCGCTGGAGCGGCCGCGACTGTGCGCTGGTGTTCCAGCACTGGCCGTGGGGACCGGGCGGGGCGATCACCCTGGGCAACGTCATCCTGCATACCGGCGGCGATCTCAAGGTCGCCTGCCATACCTATGCGCACCAGGCCGGGCATGGCGTCGAGCCGACCATCCGGCTGGACGACCATGAGCGCGCGCATGTCTACCAGTATCTGGTGCTGGGCCCGCTGTACCTGCCGGTCTACCTGCTGTGCGGCGGGGTGAGCGTGCGCAATCCGTTCGAACGTGCGGCCGATCACTATGCGCGTTTCGGCCATGGCTGGTGGCCCTGACGGCTGCGTCATGGGCTCATGACGTCGACAGCGGGCGCCCGGCGCCAGATGTGATCGAGATGTTACCGGGGCGTTAAAAACGCGTAAGGATTTCGCACGGATCTTCCGTCATTTCCGTGCAACCGGTCGTTATTACCCTTCGTGACATCTGAGTCAGCTTGCACGCGCTAAGCTGCACTCAGGCGGTCGTGAAGGCAGTACTGCAGCGGCCACCTGCACCAAAGCGCAGTACGTAACCTGGAGAACACATCACATGGCAATCGTTCTATATGTCGGTGGTAGCAAGGACGGCGACAAGGGCGTGATGCCCTATGGCTTCAGCAAATCCCGCGCCGAAACCGCGCTGGGGCCGGAGATCTATACCGAGCGGTTCATGGAACTGCAGGGCGTGGGCAAGGTCCGGTTGATGGCACTGGAGAGCCTGCGCGACGACATCGTCATGCAGCACGCCGCACGCCACTACCGCTGATCCCAGCACTGGCCTGGACACGCGATGAGGGCGTGTCCGCGCCGACATCCCAGCCGAACGCAAGGATGTCGGCGCAGGCAGGATGCCTGCCCCGCCACGCACGCCGCTGTCAACGCCTTCCCGTGCCAGCCGTGCGGGGCCAGAATGGGATCTTTCCGCATCAAGGCCACGGCCGGACGCAATGTCAGATACCCAGCTTGCCCAGCAGATCGCCCAGACCATCGCCGATGAAATCGGTGCCCAGGCTGCCCAGGCGCGTGCCGCCATCGCGTTGCTCGACGAAGGCGCCAGCGTTCCGTTCATCGCGCGCTACCGCAAGGAAGTCACCGGTGGGCTGGACGACACCCAGCTGCGCAACCTCGAATCGCGCCTGACCTACCTGCGTGAACTGGAAGACCGTCGCGCTGCCGTGCTGTCCAGCATCGACGAGCAGGGCAAGCTGACCGACGAACTGCGCAGCGACATCCTGGCCGCCGATACCAAGAGCCGGCTTGAAGACCTGTACCTGCCGTACAAGACCAAGCGCCGCACGCGTGCGCAGATCGCCCGCGAGGCCGGTCTGGAGCCGCTCGCCGATGGCCTGCTGGAGGACCCGACGCGCGAACCGAAGGTGTTCGCCGAGACCTTCGTTGATGCCGGAAAGGGCGTGGCCGATGCCAAGGCCGCGCTGGAAGGTGCGCGGGCGATCCTGATGGAGCGGTGGGGCGAAGATGCCGCGCTGGTCGGCGAGCTGCGCGGCTGGCTGTCCGACAACGGTGTGATCCGTGCGCGCGTGGCCGAAGGCAAGGAAAACGAGGGCGCCAAGTACCGCGATTATTTCGAGCACGCCGAGGCCCTGGCGAAGATCCCGTCGCACCGGCTGCTGGCGCTGTTCCGCGCGCGCCGCGAGGAGATCCTGCACCTGGAACTGGACCCGGGCACCGATGCCGAGGCCGGCCACCAGTACGGCGAAGGCCGCGTCGCGTTCAAGGCCGGGATCCGCGACGCGGGTCGTGCGGCCGATCGCTGGCTGCTCGATGCCTGCCGCCTGACCTGGCGCGCCAAGCTGCACATGCACCTGCTGCTGGACCTGTTCAACCAGGCCCGCGAGAAGGCCGAGGCCGAGGCGATCACCGTGTTCGGTGACAACCTGAAGGATCTGCTGCTGGCCGCACCGGCCGGGCCGAAGACTGTGCTCGGGCTGGATCCGGGTATCCGCACCGGCTGCAAGGTGGCCGTGGTGGATGCCACCGGCAAGCTGGTAGCCACCGACACCATCTACCCGCACGAGCCGCGCCGGCAGTGGGAGCAGTCGCTGCAGTCGCTCAGGCACCTGTGCATCAAGCACAACGTGGAACTGATCGCGATCGGCAACGGCACCGCCAGCCGCGAGACCGACAAACTCGCCGGTGAGGTGATCGCCGCGATCGGCAGCACCACGCTGCAGAAGATCGTGGTCAGCGAGGCCGGTGCGTCGGTGTATTCGGCATCGGAATTCGCGGCCAGGGAGTTCCCGGACCTGGACGTGTCGATCCGTGGCGCGGTGTCCATCGCGCGCCGCCTGCAGGATCCGCTGGCCGAACTGGTGAAGATCGAGCCGAAGGCGATCGGCGTCGGCCAGTACCAGCACGACGTGGACCAGTACCGCCTGGCACGGGCGCTGGAAGCGCGCGTGGAAGACTGCGTCAACGCGGTCGGCGTGCACGTCAACACCGCCTCTGCCGCGCTGCTGGCGCGCGTTTCCGGGTTGTCTTCCACGGTGGCCGAGAACATCGTGCGGCACCGCGACGACAACGGCCCGTTCAAGCGCCGCAAGGACCTGCTGAAGGTTCCGCGACTGGGCGAGAAGACCTATGAACAGTGCGCCGGTTTCCTGCGCATCGCCGATGGTGACCAGCCACTGGACGCGTCCTCGGTGCATCCGGAGGCCTACCCGGTGGTGGAACGCATCGTGGCCGCGACCGCGCGCCCGATCAAGGCGCTGATCGGCGATGGCAGCTTCCTGCGCGGACTGAAGCCGGAACAGTTCACCGACGAAACCTTCGGCGTGCCGACCGTGCGCGACATCCTGAAAGAACTGGAAAAGCCCGGTCGCGATCCGCGTCCGGAGTTCAAGGCCGCCCGCTTCGCCGAGGGCGTGGAGGACATCAAGGACCTGCGCGAAGGGATGATCCTGGAAGGCGTGGTGAGCAACGTGGCGGCGTTTGGCGCGTTCGTCGACATCGGCGTCCACCAGGACGGACTGGTGCACATCTCGGCGTTGTCGGACACCTTCGTCAAGGATCCGCGCGACGTGGTCAAGGCCGGCGACATCGTCAAGGTGAAGGTGCTGGAAGTGGACGTGGCGCGCAAGCGCATCGCCCTGACCCGGCGCCTGGACGATACGCCCGGTCAGTCGACCAGCCGACCCGGCGCCCGCGATGAGCGCCCGAACGCTGGCAATCCAGCGCGCCGCGATGGGGCAGGCGGCCGCGGTCCCGGCCAGCCGCGCGGCCATGGCGGCGGTGGGCGTCCGGGCAGCACGGCGGCCCCGGCGAACAATGCGCTCGCTGACGCCTTCGCCCGGGCCAAGCGCAGCTGAGTACGACGGCCTGGCCGGCCGATCCGCGCTGACCGGTCGCCGCTGCTTCGGCATTCTGTGACGGGGGGGCTTACGCAGCGCCCCGCGATTGCGCACACTGCACGATGAGGGGGCCGATAAGGCCCGGGCCAGATGCCGGGAGGGCCATGGAGGTCAGTTCTGCAGGCGTATCGACCAGGTCCCCGTGCGCGAGCACGCGACAGGCCTGTGCGCGGCTGCGTGCGGTGCGCCGATGAGCGATCTTTCCGACGGTCCGGCCAAGGGCCTGCAGGCGCAGCTGGAACAGGCGCTGGAGCAGGTCCGGCGGCTGCGCATGATCATCGACGGCAGTGCCGCCGGTACCTGGGAATGGAATCCGACCAGCCACCACATGCAGGTCAACGCGCGCTGGGCGGAGATCGTCGGCTACACACTGGAGGAGCTGCAGCCGATTTCCTCGGACACCTTCGAACGCCTGGTCCATCCGGACGACCTGCAGCGCTCGGATGCCCAGCTGCAGGCGCATTTCGCCGGCGAGACGCCTTTCTACGAGTGCCTGGTACGGATGCGCCACCGCGATGGCCATTGGGTGTGGGTGCAGGACCGTGGCCGGGTGTGCGAGTGGGATGCGCACGGGGCGCCGGTGTGGATGGCCGGCGCGCATGCCGACGTGACCGATCTGCAGCGGGCGCGCCAGGAAGTAGCCGGTGCGCGGCAGCGGCTGCAGTCGATCGTCGATTCGTCCGATGAAGTAGCGGTCATCGTCACCGATGAGCACGGCACCATCACCCTGTTCAATTCCGGGGCCGAACGCCTGCTCGGCTACCGCGCCGACGAAGTAGTAGGCGTGGCCAGCCCGGTGCTGTTCCACCATGGGCAGGAAGTGGAGGCGTTCCTGCAGACCCTGCCCGCCGACGAGGTGGCCGGCAGGGACCTGTTCGGCGTGCTCAGCGGGCGTGCGCGCGAGCACACTTATTCCCGGCAGTGGACGTTCCTGCGCAAGGATGGCCAGCACCGCCAGGTGCGGCTGTCGATCAGCGCGCTGGCCGATGCCCAGGGCGAGGTCACCGGCTTCGTAGGCATGGCCACGGACATCACCGAAGTGCTGCAGGCGCGGGCCGAAGCGCGCCTGGCCGAAGAGAAATTCGCCGGCGCCTTCACCAGTGCCGCGCTGGGCATGGCGCTGGTGTCGCTGGAAGGGCGCTGGCTGGACGTCAATGACGCGCTGTGCCGGATCATGGGCTATTCGCGCAACGAACTGCTTCAGGTCGATTTCCAGCGCCTGACCCACCCCGATGACCTGGATGCCGACCTGGCCATGGTGCAGGGCCTGCTGCGCGGCGAGCGGGCGCACTATCACCTGGAAAAGCGCTACATCGGCCGCGAGGGCAACGTCATCTGGACACGGCTGTCGGTGTCGCTGGTACGCAGCGAGCAGGGCGATCCACTGCACTTCGTATCGCAGATCCAGGATGTGACCGCCCAACACGCCAGCGAACAGCGCGTGCTGCAGGCCGAACAGCGCAGCCGGATCACCCTGGATGCAGTGACCGACCTGGTGCTGAGCGTGGACCTGGACGGCCGCATCGAGCATGCCAATGCGGCCGCGGTGCGAGCGCTGGGTGGCCCGGATGGCGCCCCGCTGCACGGCCACCACGTGGGCGAGATGCTGCAGCTGACCACCGAATACGCGCCGCTTTCGCCATTGGACCTCTCCGTGCTGCTGGACCCGGACAGCAACGCGGTGGACCTGCATTCGGACCTGCTGCTGGTGCAGGGGGGCGAGAACATGCCGGTGGATGTGTCGCAGGCCTGGTTGCACGACGACGCCGGCGCACTGCGTGGCGCGGTCTGGGTGATACGCGATGTGACCCAGCTGCGCGCGCGGCAACGCGAGGCGCGGCAGCTGGCCGAGATGGATCCGCTGACCGACCTGGTCAACCGGCGCGGTTTCGAAGCGCACCTGCAGCAGGCCATCGCCCACGTGGACCGCACCGGGCAGGCTGCCTCGCTGATGTTCATCGACCTGGATCAGTTCAAGCCGGTCAACGACACCTGGGGGCACCTGGCCGGGGATGCCGTGCTGTGGGCGGTGGCCAACGTGCTGCGCCATGGCGTGCGCGATTCGGACGTGGTGGCGCGGCTCGGGGGCGATGAGTTCGCGGTGATCCTGGCGGGCTGTTCGCTGCGCCGCGCACGGCGCATCGCCGGCGAGCTGCTGCACACCATCGGCGGGCTCTCCATCCCGTGGGAGCAGCATCGGATCAAGGTCGGGGTGAGCATCGGCATCGCCTCGATCAACACCGGGATGAGTGTCGACGAAGCGGTGGCTGCGGCCGATGTGCAGTGCTATCGGGCCAAGGCGGCCGGGCGCAACAACGTGCAGTCCGAACCGATGGGGCTGGAATCGCCGCCGGAATTTGATTGATCGGTGCGTGAAGGTCTCAGCCGGTGAGAGCGGGGCAGGGGACACTGCCCGCACCTTCAGACACACCGGGGAATGGCATGGCAGGTTGGGATCGGGACGTGCTTCGCGCGTATGGGCCGGCGGCAGCAGCATGGGTGGCCGCAGTGCTGGGTTGGCTGCTGCTGGAACAGGTGCAGGCTGCGCCGCTGCAGGTGGAACTGGCCAGCGTGCTGCGCTGGATGGTGGTGGCCCTGCTGGGTGCCACGCTGGGCCATGGAGGCTGGGTGAGCTGGCGGCTGTGGCGGAGCGCGTGATAGGGGGACCGTGACGACCAACGGTCGTCACCCACCGGGCATGGGGCATGACGGCCAGCGGCCGTCACTACCAATGAAAAAGCCAGGCAGGTGGCCTGGCTTTTTTTCGTGCTGGTGCCGGTGAAAGGACTCGAACCTTCATGGGGTCACCCCCGGCTGATTTTGAGTCAGCTGCGTATACCATTCCGCCACACCGGCAGCGTGGCCGCGTAGTGTAAACAAAAGCACGCGCCACGGGTAGGCCTCAGGCCGCTTCGCTCCACGCGTAGTGGATGTCTTCGCGGTCGTCGAGGATCCGGTACTGCGCGGCCAGGTCGTTGGGGTCCGGGTTCAGCCACGCATCCAGATGGGTTTCGCGGATCGGCACGATGCCGCGGTCGTGGCCGGTGGCGGCGACATCGCGCGGCGGCTCGTCGGTGACCGCCGCAAACGACACCAGGCGCCCTTCGGGGCCTTCCCATTCGGCCCACAGGCAGGCGATCAGCAGGTCGCGGCGTGGCTGCGGCTGGAATTCCAGCACCACGTCGCTTTCGTCATCGGCGGCCTGCAGCGGCAGGCCCTTGCGCGGAACGTGCTCGTAGAACGACTGCACCACCACCACCCCGTGGCGATGACCGAACGCGCCGCGCCAGTAGCCTTCCAGACTGTCGCGGCGCGCGTTGTAGGTGCCCGGATACAGCACGTCGTTGCGCGCGGGTTTGTCCGGCAGCCGGCACTGGTAGCGCATCGGCTTGATCACCCGCTGGCCCTGTTCTGCCACGATCACCGGCGCATAGGTGCCGGGGAAGATGCGGTTGTCGCGCGGCAGTTGCTGGCTGCGCTGCAGGTCGTCCAGGCGCGACTGCGCGCGTTCGATTCGGTTGCCGGCGATGCGCAGCTCATTGCGCGCCTTCTGTGTGGGCTTGCTGGCCACGGCAGCCTGGGCAACGGTGCGCCGCTCATGCTGGCGACGCAGTTCGCCTTCCAGTTCGCTCTGTTCCTGCGCATGCCACTGCTGGATCATCGCCACGATATCGCGGCCGGCGTCGGTGCGTGCGCCACGGAATCCATCGTCCATCGCCTTCGGGGTCTTCGGCCGCTTCTTGGCCGGGTCGAAGGTGTACAGGCGGGAGAATTCGTCCAGCGACATCGTCGCGCCGTAATGACGGACCAGCTTGGCGTAGTCGGCGCGGATCTGGGCGGAATAGCACATGCGGGCAGCTTAACGCAGGAAAAGAAAAACCCGGCCGAAGCCGGGTTTTTGCAGAATTGGCGTCCCCACGGGGATTCGAACCCCGGTCGCCACCGTGAAAGGGTGATGTCCTAGGCCTCTAGACGATGGGGACGCACGAAAACTTGAGTTGTACTGCTATCCAGACGGCCTAATGCCTGGAGTGGTGGAGCCAAGCGGGATCGAACCGCTGACCTCCTGCATGCCATGCAGGCGCTCTCCCAGCTGAGCTATGGCCCCATTGAAACCCGGTTGCCTGATGGGTCAGGTTTCCGTTTTGAAACTGGCGTCCCCACGGGGATTCGAACCCCGGTCGCCACCGTGAAAGGGTGATGTCCTAGGCCTCTAGACGATGGGGACGCACGAAAAACTTCAAGTTGTAGAACCTTCGACGGCCTAATGTCGAAAGTGGTGGAGCCAAGCGGGATCGAACCGCTGACCTCCTGCATGCCATGCAGGCGCTCTCCCAGCTGAGCTATGGCCCCGTGTAACCGAGCCGCCTATCATACCGGCTTATTCACGTTTGTGGAAGCTTTTTTGAAGCTTCCCGGCAATTGAAGGATACACCCACCGAAGTGAAGACCCGACAAGCGCCACGCCCGTGAAGGCCGAAGGCGATGAACAAAAAAGACCCGGTTTCGTCCGGGTCCCGGTTGTTCAGATGAGTGGCGTCCCCACGGGGATTCGAACCCCGGTCGCCACCGTGAAAGGGTGATGTCCTAGGCCTCTAGACGATGGGGACGCATTGCTCATCAATTTATTCGCGACCTTTCGACGGCCTAATGCCGAAAGTTTGGTGGAGCCAAGCGGGATCGAACCGCTGACCTCCTGCATGCCATGCAGGCGCTCTCCCAGCTGAGCTATGGCCCCACGTCGCTGAGGTGCGAAATCATAGCGATGGGTACTGGGGTTGGCAAGCATTTATTGCAGTTTTCTGCATGCCGATTCAGACGCCCGGTAGACGCTGCGAACGCAGCCGAAGTGCATTGCTGATCACCGAGACCGAACTCAGGCTCATCGCCACCGCCGCGAGCATCGGCGACAGGCTGATTCCCCACGGCATCAGCACCCCGGCAGCGACCGGAATGCCCAGCCCGTTGTAAGCGAATGCGAAGCCGAGGTTCTGCTTCATGTTGCGTACCGTGGCACGCGACAACTGGCGTGCGCGCAGGATGCCGCGCAGGTCACCCTTGACCAGCGTTACCTGCGCGCTGGACATCGCGACGTCGGTGCCGTGCCCCATGGCGATGCCGATATCGGCGGTCGCCAGTGCCGGCGCATCGTTGATGCCGTCGCCGGCCATCGCCACGCGGCGACCCTGCTGCTGCAGCCGGCTGACCAGGGTGGACTTGGCTTCCGGGCGCATGTCGGCGTGGACCTCGTCCACGCCGAGCCGCGTGGCGACCGCCCGCGCGGTCCGTTCCGCGTCGCCGCTGGCCATGACGATGCGAAGGCCATCGGCGCGCAGTGCACGGACGGCCTCGGCGCTGGTCGGCTTGATCGGATCGACCACCGACAACGCCGCCGCAAGCGTGCCATCGAGTGCCAGCAGCATCACGCTCGCACCATCGGCACGCAGTGCATCGGCGCGCTGCAGCAGTCCGGCAGGCAGCATCACGCTGTTCTCTTCCATCAGCGCACGGTTGCCGATCAGGAGGGTGCGCTCGCCGACGCGACCGCGGGCCCCGCGTCCGGTCATCGAATCGAAATCCTCGACCGGCAGCAGGGCCAGGCCGCGCGCGCGGGCTTCGGCCACGATCGCCATCGCCAGCGGGTGTTCGCTGCCCTGGTCGACACTGGCGGCCAGCTGCAGCAGCTGCGTGGCATCCAGCGAGTCGTCAGCGGCAGCCAGCTGCCCGAACACCGGCCGGCCTTCGGTCAGCGTGCCGGTCTTGTCCAGCACCAGGGTGTCGATGCCGCGCAGCGTTTCGATGGCCTGCGCATCGCGGAACAGCACGCCGTGCTGGGCGGCCCGTCCGGTAGCGACCATGATCGACATCGGCGTGGCCAGCCCCAGCGCGCAGGGGCAGGCAATGATCAGCACGGCCACCGCATTTAGTACGCCATGCGTCCACGATGGCGCAGGGCCGAACAGGCCCCAGCCCAGCAGGGTCAGCACGGCGACGCCAAGCACTGCCAGCACGAACCAGTACGCGGCCCGGTCGGCCATCCTCTGCATCGGCGCACGAGAGCGCTGGGCCTGCGCGACCAGCTGCACGATCTGCGCCAGCACGCCGTCCTCGCCCACGCGCCCAGCCACGACCACCAGGCTGCCCGAGCCGTTCATCGTGGCACCGATCACCGCATCGCCGGGCGCCTTGGCCACCGGCAGTGGTTCGCCGGTCAGCATCGATTCGTCCAGGTGCGACCGGCCTTCCAGCACCGTTCCGTCCACCGGTACTTTTTCGCCGGGCCTCACCCGCAGGTGGTCGCCGCTGGCAATCTGCTGCAGCATGACGTCGTGTTCACTGCCGTCGGCATCGATGCGCCGTGCGGTCTTCGGCGCCAGCCCGAGCAGTGCCTTGAGCGCGCCGGAGGTACGTGCGCGCGCGTGCAGTTCCATCAGCTGGCCGAGCAGGGTGAGCGAAATGATCATCGCCGCCGCTTCGAAATACACACCGACCTGGCCGTGCTGGTGGAACGAAGCGGGGAACAGGCCGGGGGCAACGGTGGCGACCAGGCTGTAGCCGTAAGCGGCGATCACCCCGGTACCGATCAGTGTCCACATGTTCGGGCTGCGGTTGCGGATCGACTGCGCCCAGCGCTGCAGGAACGGCCAGCCCGCCCACAGCACCACCGGACTGGCCAGCAGCGCTTCGACGCCCACCCGCAGGGCCGGGGCCAGGCCGTGCAGCAGCGGGGTCATCGCCAGCATCGCCAGCGCCATGGTGGCCAGGCTGAGGGGCAGCGACCACCAGAAGCGCCGGCGGAAGTCGGTCAGCTCCGGGTTCGCGCCGTCATCCAGCGTCGGCATCATCGGTTCCAGCGCCATGCCGCAGATCGGGCAGGTGCCCGGGACGTCCTGCACGATTTCAGGATCCATCGGGCAGGTGTACTGCGCTCCCTCGACGGCCGCTGCCGGTGCCGCCTGCGGCTGCAGGAAACGTTGCGGGTCAGCCAGGAAACGTTGCCGGCAACGGGCGGCGCAGAAATACCAGTCCTGCCCGTCGTGATGCGCGTGGTGGGGCGTGCTGGCCGGGTCGACGGACATGCCGCAGACCGGGTCGCGCGCGGTTGCTGCGGGGAGGGGCGCGGAGGCGGCCGCTCCACTGCAGCACGAACGGGGTGCACCTGCACTCATTCCAGTTCCTCCTGCAGAGCGGCCATGATCGGACAGCCGACCATCGCGCCATGCCCGGGGCAGGCGTCGACCAGGTGCGCCAGTGCATGCCGCATGCGCTCCAGTTCGCGCATGCGCAGGTCGATGTCGGCCAGGCGGGCAGCGGCGGTCTGGCGCACGCTGGCCATGTCGCCGCCGCGTTCGGCCGACAGCATCAGCAGGTCGCCGACTTCTTCCAGGCGAAAGCCCAGCGCCTTGGCGCGACGGATGAAGCGAAGCCGCTGCACCGCGTCATCGTCGAATATCCGATAGCCGGCCGCGGAGCGTCGGGCGGTCGGTAACAGCTGTTGCCGCTCGTAATAGCGGACGGTATCGATAGGCACACCGGCACGGCGCGAGAGTTCACCAATATTCATAAAGCCCTCCGAATGTGACCATCATCAACCCTTGAGTGAGGTCTAGAGTCAATAGCTGCTGAAAAGCAAGGCTTCTGACGCAGTTTGCAGCTTTCTTCATAGCCTCGGCCTGTACGCGATTCCTAACCTGCATCCACCGAAGAGCCTCGCCGTCAATGGCGGCGGCTCTGTTCGCGGGAGGCAAGAGGAGGAGCTGATGGACGCAAACAAGAACGAGCTGACTGAAATCGCAGTAGTGGAATATCCGGGCGCAGACCCGTCGGCTGCATCGATGCTGGCCGAGATGGCACATGTCGGGAACCGGCTGGCGCAGCAACAGGGCCGGCATACGGCACGTATCCTGGTGTCGCGCTGGATCATGGCCAGCGATGGCGGTGGACCACAGCGGGTGGCTGGCGCGGAGATGCTGGATGCGACCGTGCCTGCGATCATTGCCCTGCCCGGGCAGGTCAGCCAGAACGGACAGATCCGTGATGAGTCGGTCCTGCTGGATTGGTTGAGCGCCCACTACGACGGCGGGAGCCTGATGGCGGCGGTAAATGACGGAATCGGCGTGTTGTCGCGTGCCGGCCTGCTCGCTGGCCGGACCGTTGCCAGCGTGGACGCCACCCGTTTCCCCGGGCTGTCGTCGCAGGGCGGCAGCTGGGTTCCCAGTGAGCGGCTGCTGGTGGACGATGGTGACCTGCTGACCGTCACCGGTTCCCAGGCCTGGCGTTTCCTCGCCCTGCGGCTGCTTTACCGGGTGCACGGCCAGGGCGTCATGGCCGCGGTGGCACACCAGCAGGGCATCGTCGTGCCTGCCGGTATCCAGCAGGACCTGGAGCGTTTCAGTGCCAACTTCGCCCATGGTGATCGCGACGTGCTCAAGGCGCAGCGTTGGCTGCATACCACGGCTGCACGCGGTGCCACGCTGGGTGCGATCTGCCAGGCCTCGGGGCTGGAGCCGCGTACGCTGCAGCGTCGCTTCCTGAAGGCCACCGGGCTGCGCCCGATCGAGTACTGCCAGCGGCTGCGTATCGCCAAGGCGCAGCTGCTGCTGCAACTGGGCGGGGCGATCGATGAAGTGGCATGGGGCGTCGGGTATGCGGACCAGAGCGCATTCCGCCGCCTGTTCCTGCGCATCGTCGGCATGACCCCGGCAACGTACCGGCGCATGGTGGCAGGCAAGCAGCGCGCCGCGCAGGCCGGAACGTCGCCAATGGGCAGCCCGATCCGTCCGATCGACCGGCACGCAGCCTGAATGGACACCTGTCCTGTGGCTTGCCGCCGTCGCGAGGGTGAACGACCCTCGCTCTGGTTGAACGTGCAGGGCAGGACCCGTTGATGACGCACCCGTGATGATGAGCCTGGGACCAGTGCCGCTGCCGGTGGCACTGGCTGTTTCATTCCTGCTGCTGGCGTTGCTGGTGGCACGCCTGTGGCCACGTCCCCCCGGTATTTCGTGGCGGCCTGCCAGTGCCTTGCTGGTGGACATGTTCCTGCTGGGCCTGCTGGCTGCACGCGCGGTCTTCGTGCTGCGCGCCGCGCCACTGTACCTGGATGATCCCTGGTCGATCCTGCGGATCGGTGATGGCGGTTTCGATCCCAGCGGATTCTTCGTCTTTGCCGCGGGCTGGGGCGCCTGGAAGCTGCGCCGGCATCCTCCGCTGCGCCCGGCCGTGCTTGCCGCGACGCTGCTCGCCGCGGGTGGCTGGTGGGGTGCGAGCGCCGGGCTGCAGCACTGGCAGGCCGCGCAGGTCCGGCTTCCGGAGCTGGTACTGCAGGACCTGGCTGGCCAGCCGGTCGGGCTGGCGGCGGGGCAGGGCCGCCCCGTGGTGGTGAACCTGTGGGCCAGCTGGTGCGGTCCGTGCATCCGCGAAATGCCGGTGTTGGCGGCGGCGCAGCGGGCGCACCCGCAGGTGCGCTTCCTGTTCGTCAACCAGGGCGAGGATGTGGCCACGGTGCAGGGATTCCTGCGCGCGCATGCACCCGGCCTGCAGGGCGTGCTGCTGGACGAACCCGCCCTGACGGGCCAGGCGATGGGCGTGCAGGCGTATCCCAGTACGCTGTTCTTCGACCGCGAAGGAAACCTTCGCGAATTGCACCTGGGCGAACTGACCGCTGCAGGCCTCGAGCACAAACTGCGTCGGCTGCGGTAGCCTGCGCGAGCATTCAATCAGGAGTTGTCATGTTTTCCACGAATCTGCGCGTCGCACCCGCGGCGCTGGTGTTGCCGATCCTGTTGGCGCTGTCCGGCTGTGGCGAGGCGCAGACGCCGAAAAACGCCGCGCAGGCAACGCCTCCCGCGGCAGGTGCCAGTGGTGACGCATCCGCGGTCCCGGCTCCGATCAAGGGCCTGCAGAAACTCGGCTTCGACGTCGTTTCGGAATTCGAGGCGCCCGGTGGCCTGCGCGGGTTTGCCGGCGTGGTCGGCGGGCAGCAGCCGGCGGCGGCGTATCTCACTCCCGATGGCAAGCATGTGGTGGTGGGAAGCCTGTTCGATGCGCAGGGCAATGACGTCGCGCGCGACCTGCTGACCGAAAAGGTGGCCGGACCGATGACCGAGAAGATCTGGTCGCAGCTTGAATCCAGTGCGTGGGTTGCCGACGGCAAGGCAGGTGCGCCGCGCGTGGTGTACACCTTCAGCGATGCCAACTGCCCGTACTGCCACAGGTTCTGGGAGGCGGCGCGGCCGTGGGTGGATGCCGGCAAGGTGCAGCTGCGCCACATCATGGTGGGCGTGATCCGCGAAGACAGTCCGGGCAAGGCGGCGGCGATCCTGTCGGCGGCCGATCCGAGCGCTGCGCTGCTGGAGAACGAGCACGCGTTTGACCGTGGTGGCATCAAGCCGGTGGCGATCAGTGCCGATGCGTCGCGCAAGCTGGATGCGAACCAGGCGTTGATGGTGGAAATGGGCTTCCAGGGCACGCCGGGGATCCTTTTCAAGGATGCCGACGGGCACGTGCAGCGCCGTTCGGGCATGCCGCAGGGCAACGACCTGGAGTTGATGTTCGGCCCGCGCTGATGGGGTGTCGGTTTGCCGGGGCTGCGCCCCGG
Organism: Stenotrophomonas sp. SORGH_AS_0321; assembly: GCF_031453215.1. Lineage (NCBI taxonomy): Bacteria > Pseudomonadati > Pseudomonadota > Gammaproteobacteria > Lysobacterales > Lysobacteraceae > Stenotrophomonas > Stenotrophomonas sp. SORGH_AS_0321. The sequence goes on along the minus strand of NZ_JAVIZG010000001.1, from coordinate 2,200,537 downwards.
CACCTGCTTTTTTCAAGCCGGGGCAAGGGCAACTGCAACGGCCAACGGCAACGGCAACGGCAACGGCTTCAGGGCTGCTTGATGGCGGGGCGGGGTGGCTGTGCAGGACACGCCGTGAATCCGTCCATGGAGGCTCGCTTTTCGCATCCATGCGAAAAGACGGTCCTGCACAGCCACCCCGCCCCACCTTCGACAGGTCCAAGGTGGCCATGGACAAGGCAGGGGGGAAGGGGGGGAATGGGGTCAGAGTCCTTTCGCTACGCGAAAGGACTCTGACCCCTGCCTTTATTATTTTTTCAACGCGGGTGGCGGCCACCGGAACCTGTCCGGGGGCCGGGCGGTGGGGCTGGGCGGGGGCGTTGAGCGCCATGGATGGCGCGAAACGAGGCCCGCATGGATGCGGCTTTTGCCGTCCCCCGCGCAGCCCCACCGCCCGGCCCCCAGCACGTAGCCAGCAACAAAGCCACCCGCGAGGGGGTCCCACCCGTTCGACCCACGCGCCTACGGCGCCGAAGGCATCCCCGGCCGCACGTAGAACGACCTCCCGCTATCGTCCACGAACATCAGTTCCGGCGCGCCCTGCCAGGAGGTCAACATCGCGCCGGTGTTGTTCTGGTGCTTGACCATCAGCGTGGCGCCGCGATCCGGGTTGGCGACCACTTTGAAGACTTCGGTCGCGCCGGTGGCATCGTCCAACGTCAGGATCGCTTCGCCGCCCACGTCCAGCGTGCCGTAGCCGCCGCGCTCGGCGCCGTCCGGGCCCAACAGCACCACGCCGGACAAGGGCGCCGCACGCGGACCCAGCGGTTTTCCACCGCCAGCGGGATCGGGGACCGGTGCCCCCAGGATCAATCGCGGCTGGCCCTGCGCATCGCGGATGACCAGTCCCCGGGCCTGCAGTACCTGGTCGGGTGATTGCGCCTGCTGCTGGCGCCAGGCGGTCCACCCGCAGGCAGCCAGGGCGAGGAGAGAGACGGCGAGGGCGGTGCTGCTCAGGGCACGGGACATGCTGGATTCCTTCCTTGGATCGATCCATGACAATAGCCGATGCACGCAGGCGGCTCCAGTCGTCCATCCGACCTTCGCCGCATGCGACGAAGGTTGACAGCAGCAAACCCCCTCGACCACTCTTCACCTGTTGGATTGCCCCGCAATCCAGGAGCAGGTTGTCACGCCGGACGGAGGGGTCCGTGCGCAGGCCCGCTCCGCCCCGGCCCCTGCAGCACCGCTTCGGCGAGGCCTGCATGCGGGCTAGCGCTGCTCCCTTCGGCGGCACCCTTTCCAGGACCGACTGCGCAGGCATCGGGTTTGAAACGTCTGTCGATGAAAACGATTACAAAGCAGCTCTCCCTTTCCGCCGCCATCGCGCTGGCGCTTTCCGTTCCCGCCTTCGCCGCCGACACCGCGGCGTCCTTCAACGTGCTGGCGCTGGACAAGGCGCCGTTGGCTGCTGACGTGCCGTCGCTGGTCACCCAGCTGGGCGAGGTCCAGGCCGACGTGGTGGCCGTGCTGGACGTGGAGCGTCCGGTGGGCGCGATCGATCCGCTGCAGACCCTGGCCGACCAGCTCGGCTATGACTATCGATTCGTCCAGGCGGACGTGGATGCGCAAGGCACAGCGCAGGGCCAGGTGCTGCTGAGCCGTATCCCGGTGCAGGCCGAATCCGGCCCGGAACAGGTCGGTCGCGGCTACCTGCGACTGGCCGACGAGCGCCACGTGGTGGCGCTGTATGCACAGGCCAGCGCGGATGCGACGGCCTTGCCGGCGCTGCTGCAGTCCTCGCGCCTGGGTGCGCCGGCGGTGCTGCTGGCGCCGGGCTCGGTGGCCACCGACGGTTTCGTTGCCAGCGGTGTATCCGGTGTGGCGAGCAACGGCTTCGGCGAAGGCCGCGCATCGGACCTGAAGCTGCGCGATGCCAGCGGCAAGGCGTTGAAGGCGCAGCTGCTGGCCCTGCCGTATGCGCAGGGCGCCACGCCGTCGCAGCCATGGATGGACACCACGCTGGGCGCCGACGAGCGCACCCGCCTGCTGCTGGGTGAGATGACCCAGGACGAAAAATTCCAGATGCTGCGCAGCTACTTCGGGTTGGGCAAGGACGGCGGTCCGCTGCCGGAAGGCGCGGTCGGGTCGGCCGGTTTTGTGCCGGGCGTGGCGCGGCTGGGCATTCCGGCGCAGCAGTCGGCCGATGCCGGCGTCGGCGTGACCAACCCCGGCGGCATCCGCAAGGGCGACTTCGCCACCGCGATGCCGTCCGGTCCGTCAACGGCGTCCAGCTGGAACCCGCTGATCGCCTATGTCGGCGGCGCCACCATGGGCCGCGAAGCGTGGCAGCAGCGCTTCAACATCCTGCTCGGTGGCAGCGTCAACCTGCAGCGCGATCCGCGCAACGGGCGCAACTTCGAATACGCCGGCGAAGACCCGCTGCTGGGCGGGGTGATCGTGGGTGAGTCGATCCGCGGCATCCAGAGCCAGCACGTCATCTCCACGATGAAGCATTACGCGCTCAACGACATGGAGACCCGACGCAACTTCCACAGCGTGCAGATCGGCGACCAGGCCATGCACGAGTCGGACCTCCTGGCGTTCGAGATCGCAATCGAACTCGGCAAGCCCGGTTCGGCAATGTGTTCCTACAACAAGATCAACGGCATCTACGGTTGCGAACATCCGTACCTGATGAACCAGGTGCTGAAGCAGGAATGGAAGTTCCCCGGTTTCGTGATGTCCGACTGGGGTGGCGTGCACAGCGGCTCGAAGGCGGCGCTGGCCGGCCTGGACCAGCAGTCGGCCGGCGAAGTGTTCGATGCCACCACCTTCTTCGACCAGCCCCTGCGCCTGGCCGTTGCCGGTGGCACCGTGCCGCAGGCGCGGCTGGATGACATGGTGTCACGCATCCTGCGCACGATGTTCCTGCATGGCAACTTCGATAACCCGCCGCAGCACCAGCCGATCGACGTGGAAGCCGGGTATGCCGCGGCCCAGCGCACGGTGGAAGAGGGCAGCGTGCTGCTGCGCAACGAAGGCAACCTGCTGCCGCTGGCCGACAGCGTGAAACGCATCGTGATCATCGGCGGTCACGCCGACAAGGGCGTGATCGGCGGCGGTGGCTCGTCGATGGTGGGGATCACGGCAAAGGGCACCAATGCGGTGCCGGGCGTGATGCCGACCACTTGGCCGGGCCCGGTGATCTTCCATCCGTCATCGCCGCTGGAGGCGCTGCGCGCCGAGCGGCCTGATGCCCAGATCACCTACGTGGATGGCCGCAATCCGGCCGCCGCCGCGCGGGCGGCTGCACAGGCCGACGTCGCCTTGGTGTTCGCCACGCAGTGGTCGGCCGAATCGGTCGACCTGCCGGACATGCAGCTGCCCGACCAGCAGGACGCGCTGATCAGTGCGGTGGCCAAGGCCAACCCGAAGACCGTGGTGGTGCTGGAAACCAACGGCCCGGTGCGTACGCCGTGGCTGGCGCAGGTGCCGGCGCTGCTGCAGGCGTGGTACCCGGGCATCCGCGGTGGCGAGGGCATCGCCGCACTGCTCACCGGCAAGGTCAATCCGTCCGGTCGCCTGCCGGTGACGTGGGTGGTGGACGAATCGCAGCTGCCGCGCCCGCACGTACCGGGGCTGGGCTTCAACCCGAAGCAGCCGGCGGTGGACATCTTCGATTTCGACATCGAAGGCGCCAACGTGGGTTACAAGTGGGCAGCGGCCAAGGGCCTGGTGCCGACCTTCGCCTTCGGCCATGGCCTGTCCTATTCCAGCTTCGCCTACGGGAACCTGCAGGTGAGCGTGGAAGGGCAGCGTGTGGTGGCCAGCGTGGACGTGCGCAACACCGGCGCGCGTGCCGGCGCCGACGTGGCCCAGCTGTACCTGAAGCTGCCGCAGGGCCACACCACGCCGATCCGGCTGGTCGGCTTCGACAAGGTCAACCTGCAGCCGGGTGAGCAGCGCCGGATCCGCATCGAAGCCGAGCCGAAGACCCTGGCCGACTTTGATCCGACCGCGCGCCAGTGGAAGATTGCCGCTGGCACGTATCAGCTGCAGCTGGGCCGCAACGCGGCCGAGCCGTTGCAGGTGGTGGATGTGCAGCTGCAGGACACCGTGGTCCGCTGATCGCGGCGAGGGAGGTGACGACCAACGGTCGTCACCCACCCGCGTTCCGCAACGCGGTAGCGCCGAGCCACGCTCGGCGAGCGCAGCGGGACGCAGAAGCGTGACGACAAGACGGTCGTCACCCACCGGCCGGCGTTGCTACAGCGACGGGTAGTCGGTGTAACCCTCCGCGCCGCCGCCGTACAGCGTGGACTGGTCCAGCTGGGCCAGCGGTGCATCGCGGCGCAGCCGCTCCACCAGATCCGGGTTGGCGATGAACGCGCGGCCGAAGGCCACCGCATCTGCGTAGCCCGATGCCACTGCTGCCTCGGCACGTGCCTTGTCGTAGCCGTTGTTGGCGATCCACGCACCGCCGAAGCGCGAACGCAGCGCCGCGTAGTCGAAGGGAATGTTGTCACGGTCACCGCCGGTCGCCCCTTCGATCACATGCACGAAGGCCAGCCCGTCGATCCCGTCCAGCCGTTCCACGGCACGTTCGAACAACGGCTGCGGATTGCTGTCATGCGCATCACCTGCCGGCGTGGTGGGGGACAGGCGCACACCGGTGCGGGCCGCGCCGATGGTGCCGGCGACCGCGCTGACCACTTCGAACAACAGGCGGGTACGGTTCTCGATGCTGCCGCCGTAGGCGTCCTCGCGCTTGTTGCTGCCATCGCGCAGGAACTGGTCGATCAGGTAACCGTTCGCCGCATGGACTTCCACACCGTCGAAGCCGGCTTCGATTGCGTTGTGCGCGGCCCGGCGGTAGTCCTCGATCAATGCAGGGATCTCGTCCAGGGCGAGCGCGCGCGGCGCTGAAACATCCTCGAAACCGTTGGCGGTGAACGTCTTCGCGTCTGCGCGGATGGCACTGGGCGCGACCGGCACTTCGCCTTCCGGCAGCAGGCTGATGTGCGAGATGCGGCCGACGTGCCACAGCTGCAGCACGATCTTTCCGCCGCGGGCGTGGACTTCGTCGGTCACTGCCTTCCAGCCCTGCACCTGTGCATCGGTGTAGATGCCCGGTGTGTCCAGGTAGCCCTGGCCCAGCGGACTGATCTGGGTGGCTTCGGCAATGATCAGCCCGGCGCTGGCGCGCTGCCCGTAATACTCGACCGCCAGCGGCGTCGGGACGCGGTCCGGCAGTGCGCGGTTGCGGGTGAGCGGTGCCATCACCACCCGGTTGGCGAGGTCGATCCCGCCCAGGCGGGTTGCAGAGAACAGCAGGTTGTCATCGGTTGGCATCAAGCATCCTTCATTGGGGGAGGAGGGGCCGTGGCAGGGCCCGTGCGCCGAGCATAGGGCCTGGGTTGTTGCAGCGATGGGAAGGCCTGTTGCACACGCCGTGGACGCATGATGCGGGCGCCTCACGCCGTGCGGCGTACGGTTGTCGGCAACGGATGGACGTCCATCCAGACCAACGCAACAGGAGTCGAGCAATGATTGATTACCAACTCAAGGGCAAGGCCGCGATCGTGACCGGCGGTGTGTCCGGGATCGGCCTGGCCGTGGCGGAAATGCTTGCCGCATCCGGTGCCGCCATCTCGGTATGGGACCTCAAGCAGGAGGCGGTCGATGCCACCACCGAAGCGCTGCGCGGCAAGGGTGTAAAAGCGATCGGCATCGCGCTGGATGTCACCGACGAGGCGGCCGTGGAAGCGGCCGTGGCGCGCACCGTGGCTGAACTGGGCAGCGTGGATATCGCGGTCAACAACGCCGGCATCGCCGGACCGGCCGCGATCAGCGGGGACTACCCCGTGGACGGCTGGCGCAAGGTCATCGACGTGAACCTGACCAGCGTGTTTCTGTGCCAGCGCGCGCAGATCCAGGCCATGCGCAAGGCCGGCAACGGCGGCAGCATCATCAACATGGCCTCGATCCTGGGCCAGGTGGGGTATGCCGGATCGGTGGCCTACGCGGCAGCCAAGCACGGCGTGGTGGGGCTGACCCAGACCGCGGCATGGGAGCATGCGTCCGACCAGATCCGCATCAACGCGGTCGGCCCCGGCTTCATCAGCACCCCGTTGCTGGAACAGATGGACCCCAAGGTGCGGGCCACGCTGGAAGGCCGCCACGCGCTCAAGCGGCTCGGCACTCCCGAAGAGGTCGCCGCGCTGGTGGCCTGGCTGGCCAGCGATGCGGCCTCGTTCGCCACCGGCACCTACTACGCCATCGATGGCGGTTACCTGGCGCAGTAAGCCAACGGCTTTCACGGTCCTCGCACGGCGTTCCGGCCACCTTCACGGTTTGACCAAGGGAAGACGTGCGATGGATGTCAGCCAGGATATCTCCCTGCTGCTGCGGGTGGCGGCGGCCATGCTGTTCGGCGGGGTCATCGGCTTCGAACGCGAACTGGGCAAGCATGCGGCGGGACTGCGCACGCACATGCTGCTGGCCGGCGCGGCGGCGCTGATCGTCGGGCTCGGTGATTCGGTGGCCGAACACTTCCAGCAGGACCAGTACCGCGACCTGCTGCAGGTTGATCCGATCCGCCTTATCGAGGCGGTGGTGGCGTGCGTGGGCTTCATCGCCGCGGGCACCATCATCCGTGGCGCGCGCGATGGCGAGGTCAGCGGCCTCACCACCGCCAGTTCGCTGATCATGTCCGCCGCCGTCGGCATCGCTGTCGGTATCGGCGCGTATGTGATCGCCGCCGGCGTGACACTGATGTGCGTAGTGGTGCTGACCGTGATGCGCAAGGTCGAAAAGAAGCTGTAACCCGGCCATGCGCCGAAAGGTGGATTGCCTGGCGGCGCAGACTGCACCCATAGTCGGGCCATGATCATTTCCGCCTCCACCGACTACCGCGCAGCGGCGCAGCGCCGGCTGCCGCCGTTCCTGTTCCATTACGTGGATGGCGGCGCCTACGCCGAACACACGTTGCGGCGCAACGTGGAGGACCTGGCCGGCATCGCGCTGCGCCAGCGCGTCCTGCGCGACATGTCCGAACTGGACCTGCAGACCGAGCTGTTCGGCGAGACGCTGGCGATGCCGGTGGCGCTGGCACCGGTCGGCCTGACCGGCATGTTCGCCCGGCGCGGGGAAGTGCAGGCGGCGCGCGCTGCGGCCAGTCGCGGCATCCCGTTCACGCTGTCCACGGTGTCGGTATGCCCGATCGAAGAGGTCGCCCCGGCGATCAACCGGCCGATGTGGTTCCAGCTGTACGTCCTGCGCGACCGTGGCTTCATGCGCGATGCGCTGGAACGCGCACAGGCGGCCGGGGTGACCACGCTGGTGTTCACCGTGGACATGCCGGTACCCGGCGCGCGCTACCGCGACATGCATTCGGGGATGAGCGGTCCCAATGCTGCATTGCGGCGTGCCGGCCAGGTGCTGGCGCATCCGCGCTGGGCCTGGGACGTGGGGCTGCGCGGGCGCCCGCACGACCTGGGCAACATTTCAGCCTACCGCGGCAACCCGACCGGGCTGGCCGACTACATCGGCTGGCTGGGCAGCAACTTCGATCCCTCGATCAGCTGGAAGGACCTGGAATGGATCCGCGCATTCTGGAAAGGACCGATGATCATCAAGGGCATCCTGGATGCGGATGACGCACGCGATGCGCTGCGCTTCGGTGCCGACGGCATCGTGGTGTCCAACCATGGCGGGCGCCAGCTGGATGGCGTGCTGTCGACCGCGCGCGCGTTGCCGGCCATTGCCGATGCGGTAAAGGGCGAGCTGAAGATCCTCGCCGATTCGGGCATCCGCAGTGGACTGGACGTGGTGCGCATGCTGGCGCTGGGCGCCGATGCGGTGCTGCTGGGGCGTGCCTTCGTCTACGCTCTGGCCACCCACGGAGAAGCCGGGGTGGCCAACCTGCTGGACCTGGTGGCCAAGGAGATGCGGGTGGCGATGACCCTCACCGGCGCGCGTCGCATCGCCGACATCGGCCCCGGCCTGCTGGTGCGTGCCGACTGAGCACGGACCGGCGCGTAGTGCACGGCGGTCCGCAGCGCACGGCGGTGATCACGTGGGCACTGTCGATGAGTAACGGCAGGCGGTCGTTGCACGGTCCTTGGCCACGGCCGCTGGGCGACGACGCGGTAAACTGCGTGGCCTGCTGCCTTGCTCATGTTTCGTGACCTTACGTTCTGTTTCCCGTTACGTGCTGCCGATCCTCCTGCCGGCCTGCCTTGCCGCCTGTACCAGCATTGCGCCAGCGCCGCCGCCGGCCGCCTCCGATGCGCTGTGGCGGGTGATCCAGCGCGACTGCCGGCCCGCCGACCGGCAACCCGGCTGCCTGCTGCTGGATGAAAGTGCGCTGCACCGGCATGTGCTGGTCAAGGACCATCATGGGGCGTACCAGTACCTGCTGATGCCGCTGGACAAGATCAGCGGGATTGAAAGTGCGGCGCTGTACCAGCCGGGTTCGCCGAACTACTTTGCCGCTGCCTGGCAGGCCCGCCGCTTCACCGAACAGGCGCTGGGCCGGCCGCTGCCGCGGCGCTTCGCCAGCCTGGCGTTGAACTCGCCGCACGGGCGCTCGCAGCACCAGCTGCACATCCATGTCGACTGCCTGCGTGGCGAGGTGGCCGAAGGGGTCGCAGCGCAGCTGGCGGGCCTGGACAGCCAGTGGCGCCCGCTGCCGACGCGGTTGCGCGATCACGCCTATCAGGCACTTTACCTGCCCGGCGAGCAGCTCACCGCCAATCCGCTGCACCTGCTGGAACAACGCGTGGGGCTGGCGGCGATGGGCGAGTGGAGCCTGCTGGTGGCCGGTGCCGAGGATGCCGATCGGGGGCCGGGTTTCGTGCTGCTGGCCACCCGGGTCGACCCGGAAAGCGGCAACGAGGCCAGTGCCGAAGAACTGCAGGACCATGCCTGTGCGGCGCTCACCGGCAGCGCCCAGGCGCTGGAACGCGAACGCTGAGCGGAGCCCGTCTCAGTGCGGCAGCGCGCCCTGCAGGTAACTTTCGATCACATAACTGAAAGGCCGCTGCGCGCCGTCCCGCAGCAGGGCACGGATCTCAAGCACGGTGGCGCCGGCACCGTCGCCGCGCGCGGGCCAGTACGTCTGATCATGCAGGGTCTGGCGCTTGAAGCCGAGCGGGGCGACCACCCGGCCGAAGGGTTCGTCGCTGCCATCGAGCAGGCCGTTCATCGCCGGCGTCAGCAGCGCGGGCACGTACCAGTTGTCCGCTTCGGACAGCACGCGCTGGCCGCAGGCCAACTGCACGCGCCGGTAGCGCAGCGGCGTGCTGGCGCCTACCTGGAGCGCCCTGCGGACGTCGTCGGGGGCATCGCGCTGCACGCCCTGGACCCGTACCGCGCGGACCCGCGCCTTGCCGGCCAGGCCATGTTCGGCGCACCAGGCTTCCAACGTGGCGGTGGCGCTGCGCCCGGCCAGCACGCGCTGGTGCAGCTGTTCCACATGGTGGCGACCGCTGGCCATTGCCGCTGCGATGGACGCTTCCTGCGCCGGATCGGTTGCCGCGAAGGCGGCCACGGGCGCGGCGGCCAGCAGCGAAGCAGCCTGCCAGCGGAGTCGGTCGTTGCGGTCGAATGGGCCCATGGACATCTGGAATAAACGCGTGGCGCCTAGTCTACCCGCTCCCGCAGGCGGCCCGCTGCCGGGGTGCCTGGCAGTGGCGGGATGGATGCCTGCGATGCACCGATTTCATTGGCCGTCCGGCCGCGCGAAGCCGTAAGGTCGGCTGCATTCATCGAAGGAGATCCGCATGACGGCCCTGCATGTCCATGGCGCGGTCGATACCGTCGGCCAGCCGCTGTCGTTCACGATCGAGCACGGGCGGTTCCGCCGCTTCGGTGCCAGCGTGCCGGCCGACGCCGGTGCCGGCGAGGGGGTCGACCTGCGCGGGTATACCGTGCTGCCGGCGCTGGTGGACGGCCATATCCACCTGGACAAGAGTTTCGTGGGCGACCATTGGCGTCCGCACCAGCCGGTCGCCAGCCTGCGCGAGCGCCTGGCCCAGGAAAAGCAGGCGCTGGCGGCTGCCGCGCCGATGGACGTGCGCGCCGAGGCGTTGATGCGGCAGATCGCCGCGCTGGGTACCGTGGCGGTGCGTTGCCACGTCGATGTGGATGCGACCACCGGTCTGCACAACCTGCACGCGGTGCAGCAGGCGCATGCGCGCTGCGCCGACCTGCTGGACATCCAGTACGTGGCCTTCCCGCAGGCCGGGGTGATGTCCTGCGCCGGTACGGCCGCCGTGCTGCAGCAGGCGCTGGCGGAGGGGGTCGAGGTGGTGGGCGGAATCGATCCGCAGGGCCTGGACGGGGACGTGCAGGGACAGCTTGACCTGCTGTTCGACCTGGCCGACCGGCATGGCGCGCGGATCGACGTGCACCTGCACGAGCCCGGCGAGCAGGGCCTGGCGCAGCTGCTGCAGGTGTGTGCGCGGACCGAAGCGGCCGGGCTGCAGGGCCGGGTGGCGGTCAGCCATGCGTATGCCCTCGGCGAGGTGCCGCTGGCCCGTGCGCAACAGGTGGGCGAGGCGCTGGCACGCGCGCAGGTGGCGATCATGACCAATGCACCGGGCGACCGTCCGTTCCCGCCGGTGGCGGCACTGCATGCGCAGGGCGTGCGGCTGTTTTCCGGCAACGACAACATCCGTGACAGCTGGTGGCCGTATGGCAACGGCGACCTGCTGCAGCGTGCGATGTTGATCGGCTACCGGTCCGGCTTCTACACCGATGCCGAGCTGCAGCTGGCGCTGGACATGGTCACCACCCATGCCGCCGCGGTGCTCGGTCTGCCGGCCTATGGCCTGCAGGAAGGCGCGCCGGCGACCTTCACGGCGGTACGCGCCGATCACGGCCCGGCCGCGGTGGCGGGGGTGCCGTCGGACCGTATTTCGATGCGCCACGGGCGCTGGATCCTGCCGCCGCGCACCGCCTGAGCAGGCCCGCTCACCGCGCTTGGCTGTCGACCTGGCGCTTCAGCTCCAGCGCCAGGGCGCGCACGCCATCATCTGCGTTGTCACGGTAGAGGATGCCGATCTCGTAACTGTCGATCACCGGCAGTCCGTGCTCGCCATCGATGATGCGGTGGCCAGCGGTTACCGCGCGCCGTGGCAGCAGGCTGATGCCGATGCCATCGGCCACCGCACCCTGGATGCCGCTCAGCGAGGAACTGGTGAAGGTGATCCTCCAGCGCCTGCCGAGCGTTTCGATCGCATGGATCATCTCATCGCGGTACAGCCCACGCGGCGGGAAGGTGACCAGCGGCAACACGTCCTGGCCTGCGCTGGGCGCGTCCCTGGCGTCGATCCAGTGCATCGGTTCGGGCCAGCAATGCACCGCGGGTCGGCTGTTGCGCCGCTGCTTGACCAGTACCAGGTCCAGCTCGCCATGGTCAAAGCCATGCGCCAGGTCGCGGCTCAGGCCGCTGCTGATTTCCAGCCGGACCTGCGGATTGCCGCGGTTGAAAGCAGCCAGCATGCGCGTGGTGGTCGGATTGACGAAATCCTCGGGCACGCCGAGGCGCAGCGTGGTGGCCACCGTTGCGCCGGCGAGCGCCTGCAGTAGTTCGTCGTTCAACCCCAGCATGCGGCGCGCATAGCCCAGCAGCGTCTGGCCGGCGTCGGTGGGCTGCACATCGCGGTGACCGCGTTCCAGCAGCCGATGGCCGGCCAGCTGTTCCAGGCGCCGCACCTTCTGGCTGATGGTGGACTGGGTGGAATGCAGCCGGCTGGCGGCTGCGGTGAAACTGCCGCAGTCGGCGACCATGACCAGTGCGCGCAGCAGGTCCAGTTCAAACAGTGATCTATTTGCCTGGTTCATCGCTGATATTCAATTATTTTGTTTCCGCATGGATAGGGCGACTTCTACCATGGGCCGCCCGGGCATGCCAGCGCGCACGCCTGCCTTTGTTCCCGCGGCCTGCCTGCCGCGCAACCGGATGCCTGCCATGTTTGCCAGAACCCTGTGCCTGCTAGCCCTTGCGGTGGCCGGCGTACCCGCCGCGTCGGCGGCTTCGCCACAGCGTGCCGACGTGCTGATCCAGCACGCCACCCTCGTTGATGTTGAAGCGGCACGTACCGTCCCCGGACAGAGCGTGGCCCTGCGCGGCGAGGACATCGTCGCCGTCGGTGACGACGCGTCCATGGCCGCGCGGTGGACCGCGACGCGGCGCGTGGATGCGGGCAACCGCTACCTGGTTCCGGGGCTGTGGGACATGCACGTGCACTTCGGTGGTGGCCCGGCGTTGATCGAGGAAAACAAGGCGCTGCTTCCGCTATACATCGCCCATGGCATCACTACCGTGCGCGATGCGTCCGGCGACCTGCCGCAGCAGGTACTGCAATGGCGCGGGCAGATTGCCAGCGGTGCGCTCCAAGGGCCGCGGCTGCTGACCTCCGGCGCCAAGATCGAAGGCCTCAAGCCGGTCTGGAAGGGCACGCTGGAAGTGGGCAGCGAGGCGGACGTGGATGCCGCGATCGCGCAGCTGCGCCGCGACCGGGTGGACTTCGTCAAGATCACCGACAGTACCTTGAAGCCCGAACTGTTCCTGTATGCGGCCAGCGCGGCGCGCAAGGCGGGACTGAAGGCCTCCGGGCACATCCCGATGGCATTGACGGTGGAGCAGGCCGTCGATGCGGGACTGGCGTCGATCGAGCACCTGGATTACGCGTTCAAGGCCGGCAGCCGGGAAGAGGCCGCCATCGCCGCGGACTTCGGGGCCGGGCGGATCGACCGCGCCCAGGCCAACCAGCGCCTGGATGCCAGCTTCGATCGGGACACCGCGATGGCGGCGTACCGTGACTTCGCCCGTCGCGGTGTGTTCGTCACGCCCACGCTCAACGGCGGACGCATCCTGGATTTCCTCGACCAGGACGACCACAGCCAGGATCCGTACCTGGCCTACATCGGGCCCGGCCTGCGTGCGACCTATGCATGGCGCGTGGAGCGCGCCGCCAAGGCCACGCCGGCGCAGGTGCAGGCACGCCACCGGCAGTACCACCAGGTGGCCGCGGTGCTGCCGATGCTGCAGCAGGCCGGGGTGACGATCATTGCCGGCACCGATGCCGGCTTCCTCAATTCGTTCAACTATCCGGGCATCGGGCTGCACCAGGAGCTGCAGCTTTTCGTGCGCGAGGGACTCACGCCGCCGCAGGCACTGGCGGCCGCGACCCGCGCCGGTCCGGCCTGGTTCGGCCAGCTGGGTCGTTACGGTTCGGTGGAAGCGGGCAAGGCCGCCGACCTGGTGCTGCTCGATGCCAACCCGCTGCAGGACATCAGCGCGACCCGGTCGATCAACACCGTGGTGCTGCGTGGACAGGTGCACGACCGGCCCGGGCTGGACGCGATGCTGGAACAGGTACGCAGCCAGGTGGAGGCCTGGGACGCGGCGCAGGACGATGCGCCCGCTGATTGATCGGCGCCGTACTCAGTGCTCGCCGGCCTGCGGCGCGCGGGTCGCCGGGGACGGCGGAAGGGGGGCGTGGCAGGCGCAGCAGCAATTGCCGTGCGCGGGCGGGCGCCCCTGCATCGCACCGGCGAACAGTTCCGCGCCCATGATGCCGGTGGGAAAGGCGATGATGCCGTAGCCGAGCAGGATCGCGCAGCCGGTGATCAGTCGACCCAGCCCGGTCTGCGGGGTGATGTCGCCGTAGCCGGTGGTGCTCATGGTCACCGCGGCCCAATAGACGCCGACGGGAATGCTGCTGAAGCCATTGCCAGGACCTTCCACCAGGAAGATCACCGTGCCCAGCAGCATGACCAGCAGCACCATCACCCCGATGAACACCAGGATCTTCCGGCGTGCACGGGCCAGGGCATGGCGCAGGTGCCGGGTTTCTTCCAGGTAGACCGGCAGCTGCAGGATACGGAACAGGCGCAGCAGCCGCAGCAGGCGCACATCGGCCAGCACATGCAGGCCGGGCAGCAGCAGGGCCAGGAACACCGGCAGGATCGACAGCAGGTCGACCACGCCGAAAAAGCTGCGTGCGTACTGCCAGGGCCTGCGCAGCAGCCACAGGCGCAGCAGGTATTCGGCGGTGAACAGCGCGGTGAACATCCATTCCAGCGTGTGCAGCAGGCGGCCGTGCTGGCGGTGGACGTCGGCCACGCTGTCGAGCATCAGCACCAGCACGTTGGCCACGATCACCGCCATCACCGCCGCTTCCAGGCGGCGTGCCACGTGACCGCGGTCGGCGTGGCATCGTGCGGCAGTGCGGAGGTGCGCAAGCAGGGAATTCATGGCAGGGGAGAGGCGACAGGAAAGGATCGAGGGCGGGCAGCTTGGTGGCTCGAGGCGGAGTGCGGAATACAACAAACACGAAAAGGGGCCTATGCCGCTTTCGACTCTGGGCTGGCATTCATCCCTGCAGCAGCGTTGTCTGCAGGGAGGCGCTCCATGCATGCATCGGTCGGATGGCTGGCACTGGGTATCTGGGCGTGCTGCACTGCGTTGGCCGGTCCGGTCCAACGCTGTGGCAGCGGTGCCGCCGTGCGCTATCAGGACACACCGTGTGCCGCAGGCGAACCGGCGGCGCAGTGGACGGCCCCCGTCACCCACGCACCTGCCGCCAGGCCACCCGCCGTACGGCCGCCGCCGGTGCGGCACAAGGCGCCCCGGCCGGTGCCGGGCCGCAGCGTGCTGATTCCCCTGCAGGCCGATCCGCAGGCCTGCAGCCGCGCGCAGCGCGCACGGAAGAACGCGCTGCAGCGCCGCAGCCGACGCGAATCCTATGTCGAGCAGCGGCAGTGGGATGATCGCCTCAGGGATGCCTGCCGCTGATCCTGTACCCGGCACAGCGATTCAGGCGCGTCCTATGGGGAATGAGGACACGTCCGCCTATCGTGCAGGTCATTTCCCCGGAACCCTGTCGCAACCAGGAACGCCGCGCACGGCGCGGGCCTTTCCTGCCTGCACGCCCGAGCATGATCGCCTGTCTGCGGCCCCTCATCGACCTGTGTCGCCCGCGCGGACGGGGCCGTACTGCGCACCGCCGTGCGCCTGGCCCGGTACGTCGGCTCATGCGCCGTCTGCTGAGGGCGGCCGCGACCGCATCGGGGATCCTGTTGGGCATGGCGTTGGCCATCCCGGTGGCATTCGGCGCTCTCGTTGATGCCGGAGGGCCGGGTGTGCTGGCGATCGCCGTCGCGGCGTGTGTAGTGCTGACCGCTGTGGCCTGGCCGTTGCTGGCCCGGCTGGAGCGAGGCATGCCCGGGACGGCAACGCGGTGGGCGCGCCAGGCCGGCGGAGATGAGCTGTTGTTCCGTTCGCTGATCCAGATGACGCCTTGCGGGCTGTGCCTGGTAGACACCGCACGGGCGCAGCCGGTGGTCCAGAACGAGCTGATGCGCCGCTATGCCGGCGCGGCCGAACGCTGCGGCATGGACCTGTATGCCGCACTGGTGGAGACGCATGTGCGCGCGCGGTGCGCAGGCGGGCAGGGCGGTGATCCGGATATCGTCGAGTTCGAAGTGTCCCATCCTGCGGCGGGCCCGATACCGGCGCGGCACCTGCTGGTCAGCGCGACCCGGGTGGTGCACGCCCAGCGTCGGGTGCTGTTGTGCGTGTTGCAGGACCTTACCGCGCGGGTTGAACTGCAGCAACAGAAGGACCTGCTGCATGACCAGGCCGAAGCCGCACACCGCGCCAGGTCACACCTGCTGGCGGCCATGAGCCACGAGATCCGCACGCCGCTGCATGGCATCCTCGGCCACCTGGAGCTGTTGGCGCGCTCGCGCCTGGACAGCGAACAGCAGGCGCGCCTTCGCCGCATCACCCAGTCCGCCGATTCCCTGCTGCTGATCATCAGTGACGTGCTGGATCTGGTGCGGGTCGAGGCCGACCAGCTGGGCCTGGAGGTGGTCCCCTTCGAGCCGGCCGTGCTGATCGAAAGCGTGGCACTGTTGTATGCGCCCCTGGCGCAGGGCAAGGGCGTGGACCTGGACATGCTGATCGATCCGCTGCTGGCGCGCCATTATTCCGGTCCGATGGCGCGCATCGAACAGGTGCTGCGCAACCTGGTGGGCAACGCGGTCAAGTTCACGCCTTCCGGCAGGATCGAGATCCGGCTGCTGCGATCACGCCGGCCCGGCGCCCTGCGCTGGGAGGTCGCCGACTCGGGGATAGGCCTGGACACCGCACAGCAGCAGAACCTGTTCGAGCCGTTCTTCCAGGCAGACGCCTCCATCGCCGGCCGCTTCGGCGGATCCGGCCTGGGCCTGTCCCTGTGCCGGCAGCTGTGCCGGGCGATGGGCGGGGACATCGACGTGCAAAGCACCCCGGGGGTGGGCAGCGTGTTCGGATTCGACATCCCGCTGGTGGCCGCAGAACGGCCCGGTGACGCCGGCTGCGGGCCGCTGTCAGGCCGTCAGGTTCTGCTGCATTCCCCGGTCATCGGATGGCGTGAGGAGTTGGCGCGCCGCCTGCGTGGCTGGGGCGCCGAGGTGCTGCTGCTGGACAGCGTGGGGCAGCTGGACCTGCAGGGCGACAACGAGCCGTTGCCGCTGGTGGTGTTCGAGCGCAACCAGCGCGTCGCCGGTCCAGCAAGGCCTGCGGGGGTGGGGCGCATCGTGCGGGTACGCAGCGATGGTCCCCTGCGTGCGGCGCGGCGGGAGGGCACATGGCAGGTGTCGGCCTATTCGGCCGCCTCGCTGCTGCAGGTGCTGCTGGACGCAGGCGGCCGCGGCGATGGGGCGCCAGAGGGGTGAACCGATGGCAACCCCCGCAGTGATCGGCTAGATTCGAGCCGCGCAGTCGCGCAAAGGAAACCGGCTTGGATACGTTGCCCACCAGTGTTGCATCGGCCGTGCAGGGACGCTCCCTGTTGTCGTCGCTGCGCCGCCACCAGCGCAGGCTGCTGCTGGGCGGCGGCGGGCTCGTCAGCCTGTTGATCCTGGCAACCCTGCTGGTGGCGGTGCTGTCCGACATCGACGCATTCCATGCTGCGCAGCAGCGGAAGTTTGCCGAAGCGCGCGCATCGGTGGACTATTTCCTGTTCCAGCGCGACCGCGCCTACGCGGCCAACATCAACGGCAGCGAGGCCCTTTGGAACGGGCAACAGGCCCCGCTGCAGGCGCAGGGACGGCCGCTGGCGGACCGCTTCCTGGCCGCTGGCAGCCAACTGGTGGTACGGGCGGAGGGACGCACCGCGGTACCGTGGCTGGTACTGGGCGCGAAGGACAATCCACTGCCTCGACCACAGCTGGACGCCTATCTGGGCATCATGGTCGAGTACTCGGCCTATACCGCATCCACGGTCACCGCATTGCGTGCATCGGGACCGGTCACGATGTACCTCTACGAACCGCAGGGACGCCTGCTGGCGGTGGCCGGGGTGGCTGACGAGGCCCAACTGCTGCGCGCGTTGCGGGTCGGCAGCCGCGAAGAAGCCTTCACCCGGTTGCTGGTCAATGAAGAAAGGGCCCGCGCGATGCGACCGTTGGCGGGGCCGGTGGAAAGTGCGGCGGCCAGTGGCCGGTTGATCTCGCGCTTTGATACCAATCCAATCACCGGGCAGCCGTCGCTGGTCGGCGTGCAGACCTTGCTGCAGGGGCGTGAACCCGCCTTCCGGCGCATCGTTTTCGAGCCGGTCCAGACCATCAAGGCGCGGCTGGACGAGCGCGTATCCGGTGCTTACGCCGTGGTCACCCGTGACGGACGTACGGTGCTGCGCAGTGCCGGGATGCCACGCGATGTCAGTCCCGCGCTGGCGGGGCGGATCGCCGGCAGCGGCGGCGGCGACGGGCGCTTGCACAGGGGTGGCGAGTTCATCGTGCATGGGCCGGTACGCGGGGTGGATTGGACCGTCCTGCACTTCTATGGCTGGGGTGATCTGTGGCATGAAAAAGGTGGGCGGATGCTGGCCCAGGCGCTGGCGTCGGCGGTCATCCTGCTGGCGTTGTGGCTGCTGCTGCTGCGGCTGCACCGGCGCGTGTTCACTCCCGCCCTGGCGGACGCTGCGCGCGTGTATGAAAGCGAGGCGCTGAGCAGGGTGATCATCGATACTTCGCCGGTGGGACTGGTGCTGATCGATCCGTCCAGCGGTGAGCCACTGGTGGAAAACGAACCAGCCCGGCAGATGGCCGCACTGGTGGCCGCCGACGGCGATGCGCTCTACACGCTGTTGGCCACGCATGCGCGTACCGCAGCCGGTGCCGGTGCGGGTGCTGCGCTTGAGTTCCAGTGGAATGCCGCGGGTGCTGCCCGGCATGCGCTTGAACTGCAGGTGTCGATGGCCCCGGCGTCGTTCCGCGACCGGCCGGTCTGGGTTTGTGCCCTGCGTGACGTCACCGCGCAGGCCGAGCTGGAACGCACCCTGCGCGATGCGCGCAGCGATGCCGAACGCGCGCGCGCTGCCGCCGAGTCGGCATCGCAGGCCAAATCCGCGTTCGTTGCCACGATGAGCCACGAAATACGCACGCCGCTCAACGGCGTGCTGGGCCACTTGGAACTGCTCGCGCGCTCACCGATGCAACCGGCGCAGCAGGAGCGCGTGGAGCGCATCCGGCTATCGGCCGATGCGCTGCTCGGCATCATCAGTGACGTGCTGGATTTTTCCAAGATCGAAGCCGGGCAGCTGGACATCGACCCGGTGGCGTTCGAGCCGCGGTCGTTGATCGAACAGTCGGCGCTGCTGTTCTCGGCGCAGGCCCAGCGCAAGGGCGTGAAGCTGTACTACGCACTGGATCCGGCCCTGGACCGCGTGTTCGTCGCCGATGTGCAGCGCATCCGCCAGGTACTCAATAACCTGCTGGGCAATGCGGTGAAGTTCACCGAATCGGGCAGGATCGTGGTCAGGGCCGTGCTGCTGGAGCGCCCGACCGCAGCAGATCCGCTGCTGCGGCTGCAGGTGGTGGACTCCGGCATCGGCCTGGCCGAAGACCAGCTGGCGCAGTTGTTCCAGCCCTTCCAGCAGGCCGACGCCAGCATTTCGCGACGCTACGGCGGCAGTGGGCTCGGCTTGGCGCTGTGCCAGCAACTGGCTCGGTTGCTGGGTGGCAGCATCGGCGCGGAAAGCACGCTGGGCGTGGGCAGCGTGTTCACCCTGGACGTACCGGTGCAACGTGGCCGTGCGCCCGCTGCCGCCGTCGCTGCATTGGCCGGGCAGCACATCACGCTGCTGTCGGCCGCGGCGGAGTGGCGGCTGGAAATCGGCGGACTGCTGCAGCGTGCGGGAGCGGAAGTGACGGTGCTGGAGCAGCCGCCGCTGGAGCCTCACGCCGGCCAGAACGCCACCCTGCTGCTGTTCGGCGAGCGACGCGCGTGGAGCGCCGAGGATGAAGCGGCGCTGGTCGCGCAGCACCGGCACGTGGTGCGTGCCTACGCCAATGGACCGCTTTCGCCGCAAGAGATGCCCGATGGGGTGCATGTCAGCTGCTATGCAGGCCAGACCCTGCTGCGCGCGCTAGGCGCATTGCATGGCGATCTTCCGGCCATCGGGCCCACGCCGTCGGCGTCACCTGTCATCCCTCGTGGCCGGGTGCTGCTGGTCGAAGACAATCCCATCAACCGTGAATTGATCCAGCAGCAGCTGGAAGCGCTGGCGTTCTCCGTGGACACCGCCGAGGACGGGCGGGAAGGCCTGCTGGCGTGGCGGCAGCACGACCACCTGGCGGTGCTGACCGACATCAACATGCCGGTGATGGATGGGTACGCGCTGGCGCGTGCCCTGCGCGAACGCGGCGCGTCCGTGCCGATCCTGGCAATCACGGCCACGGCACTGGCCAGCGAACGCGAACGCTGCCGCCAGGCCGGGATAACCGACCTGCTGCTCAAGCCGCTGAACCTGGAAACACTGGCGCGCGTGCTGCAGCAGCATCTCGGTGCGCTGCCGGACGCTGTCAGCGTCGCTGCAGTGCCTGCGGCGTCCGTCGACGACCCTGCGCCAGGCGCAGCGATGGCGCTTCCCGAGCACCTGCGCCGCACGTTCGTCACCAGTTCCGCTGACGACCTCCAGCGCATCACGCGCGCGCGCGCCGACCAGGACGGGCCGGCGCTGCTGGACCGGGTGCATGCGCTGAAGGGCGTGCTGATGATGCTGGGGCAGCAGGCACTCGGCGAGCGATTCAGCGCACTGGAAGCACAGTTGCGCGACGGCGGAACGGCCGACGCGGCGATGCTGGATGCGGCGATCGAAGCGCTGCAGGCGCTGGTGGACCAGCAGGCGGCGCAGCTGGACGTTGGTTGAACGGTCCTGCTGCGGTGCGCGGTCAGGGGGCCGTCGCCGACAGGCCCAGTTCCACGGCGTATTTGAACAGGTCCGCATCGCGTTCGATGCCCAGCTTGGCCATCCCGTTGACCTTCTGCGTGCTGACGGTCTGCTTGCGACGGTCGAGTTTTTCGGCAATCGCGTTGACGCTCCAGCCGGCGACGAACAAGGTCAGTACTTCACGTTCGCGCGGGGACAGGGCAAGGGTGGGGCGCTGGGTACCGCGCGACGGCAGCAGCGGGGCGATGCTCGGGGAGAGATAGCGGCGCCCGACATGCGCGGCCATGACCGCCGCGGCAATGTGGCTTACATCATCGGCCTTGCTCAGGATATGGCTGATTCCTGCTTCAAACAGCGCCTGCACGATCGCGGCCTGGTCCAGGCCGGTGAACACCACGATCTGCAGTTCCGGATAGCGCTCGCGCAGCATCTGCAGCAGCGGCAGGCCGTCGCCATGCGCGCCACCAGGCATGGCGAAATCGGTGACCAGGACGTCGCAGGGGTGGGCGTCGAGCAGCGTGATCAGCTCGGTTGAATCGGCGGCGGATCCCACATGGACAAGGGCCGGTACCGTATCGAGCGCGGACTCCACGGCCACCCGGATCAGCGGATGATCGTCAGCCACCACGACGTAGATGGAATTATCGGCCATTCTGGACTCCCGCTTTCGTTGTCAGCCCCTGCAAAATGGGGGCGCGGCGCAACTATATGACAGCTTCGATTGAAGGTGGCATATAGTTCCCGGCATACCCTCTCCGCATGGGCTGACAACGTGTCACTTCGCATAGCGATCGCCGATGATCACCCCGTCCTGTTGGCCGGAATCGCCCATCTGCTCCGGTCCGAGGCCGACCTTGACGTGGTGGGCATGGTCAAGGACTCCACCGCCCTGGTCGCGCTGGTCAGCGGACAGGAAGTGGATGTGGTGGTCACTGATTTTTCAATGCCGCATGGGCAGTACGGCGACGGCATCGCCATGTTGCGGTTCCTGCAACGCCGGTTCCCGCAGACCCGCCTGGTGGTGCTGACCGGCATGGAGAGCCCGCTGGTGCTGAACAACATCCTGGCGGCGGGCGTGGAATGCATCGTCAGCAAGAGCGATCCGATCGATGAAGTGCTGCCTGCGCTGCGGATGGCGTGGGCGCAGGGTGCCTATCTGTCGCCGCAGGTGCGCGCGAGGCTGGCACCCGATGTCGGCACCGACGATCAGCAGTGCTTGTCCAAGCGCGAGAAAGAAGTGCTGCGCATGTATGCCGAGGGGCTGTCGGTGATCGAGATCGCCACCCGCATCGGACGCTCGCGCAAGACCATCAGCACGCAGAAGGTGGCGGCGATGCGCAAGCTCGGGCTGGTCACGGATGCCGATGTGTTCCAGTACGCCATCGCCCATGGCCTGGTGAATGCCTCGCAGCAGGCACGCGCCAAGGCGGTCGATGCGGGCTAGGGTTTGGGCCGGGTCCGATTCGCGGCGCATGGCCATGCCTCTATGGTGGCATGCAATGTCGCGGATCCACCGGTGCCGATGTGTTGCCCCTCCCACCTGCCCGTATCGCGCTGATGCTGGCCCGGTTCGCCGAGCTTGATGCAAAAGGTCAGGCTTCCTTCCTGGATACGCTCAACGCCTATCTGTATGCCTCGCCACAGCAACGCACGCGCCTGCGCGACGCTTGGTGCCAAGCCGTGGAGGGCGACCCCGGGCGAGGGCATGGCGCCCTTCCGTGCGAGGAGCCGGCAGGCCGGCCCTGAACGCCGATGGCGCCTTGCGGCGCCATCGGAGGGATACCTGGGCTGGATCAGTCGGCCGGCGGGGTGGGCGACGGCGCCTGGCTCGGCGTGGGCAGCGTGGTTTCCGGATTGCCCTGCTGCAGTTGCAGCTGCTGGATGCGCTGCTGCAGCGTACCGAGCTGGCTGTTGCTGCTCTGCAGTTCGGTGCTCAGGCTGACCGCCTGCTGCTGTGCCTGCTGCAGGGCGGTGCTCACCTGCAGCGACTGCGCACGCTCCTGTTCCACCTGCGCCTGCAGGGTGCGCAGGCGCTCTTCGTTGAAGCTGACCAGGCGTTCGGTGTAGCGCTTGCCGGCATCCAGGCGGATGGTGTCGATGTTGACCTGCGCCAGCTGCTCGGTCTGCTGCACGAACGTGCGGTACACGTGCTCGGCATTTTCGACCGAATCGGTCTTGATCACGCGCCAGAAATTCTTTTCCTGGAACAGCGCCACGTAGTAGTTCAGCGTGCTGGGATTGAACAGCAGGCTGGCACCGTAGTTGCCGTTGTAGGTGGTGCGCAGCTCGGTCAGCTGCTTGGCGTCCATGAGCTGGCGCAGTTCGTCCACCGAACTGCGCGCCACCGGCGCGGTACGTTCGGCATCCGGCACCGGCGTGCGCTCTGCGCGCGCCGCATGCGCGGCCGGCACCGAAAGGATCATCGCCAGTGCAGCCGCCACGACGCGCGTGCGTCGGATGGGCGCTGCCGTCCCTGAGTCATGTCGCATGTATTGGCCACCCACGAGTGGATTAGTGTTGATGTTGATGGTTCCCCATCGGCAGTCTAGCACGCGAAAATCCGCCGCCAATGGCACCCGTGTCGCATTCAGTAGACCAGCTGCGCGCTGTTGCACTGGATCGACTGCACGTGCACGTCGGTGCGGCCCAGCTCAAGCCCGAGCACGTTGGCGAGGGTGGTGGTGAGCAGGGTGCCGATGCCGTTGAGCACCGGCTTGAGCACATCCAGCACGGGCTTGAGCAGGATGCACAGCAGGCCGCGGCAGCTGACCTGGTTGCCCGGTGCAGTGACACCGCTGCCGAGGTACGCATCGAGCACGCCTTCCGGAGCGGTCTGCAGGTAGGACGACAGGTTCTTCTGCACGCAGCTGTTGTAGCCCACCAGGTTGCTGATCAGGCTGTCGCAGCGGTTGATCAGCAGGCCACCGGCGACCGATCCCAGCAGGCCGTTGAGCACGCCCAGGCCCTCGCCGGTCACGGTGGCCTTGAAGCCGTCCCAGACCGGGCCGGTCCTGAAGCAGGTGTTGAGGCCGAGCAGGCTGCAGGCATAAGGGACGCCGTTGGTCAGCTGCCACTCGTCGAACGGTTCGATGCCGTTGTGTGGCTGGGTGCGGCGCAGGAAGGTCACGGTGTCGTTGACGTTGTAGCGGCCGCCGCCGGGATTTGCCGCCTTCAGCAACTGGTCGGCCAGGTTGTCGGCGGCCTGGCTGGTGCTCATGCCGTTGCTGGCGGGACTGAGCAGGTTGGACAGCACGCGCAGCAGCTCTTCGACGATGTGGCTGACGGTATCGCCGATCAGCAGCGGGTTGATCCGGGTGGAGGCGGTCTCGCCGGCCGCCAGCGTGACCTGGTCGCTCGCCTGCAGTGCATCCAGGCTCAGCTTGTCATTGACCACCGCCGCGCCCAGCAGGGTGATCATCTGCTCGTTCTGCAGGGTGGTACCGCACACGTTGCGGGTTGAAAAGCGGTCGGCCTCGGCCACCTTGCCGACGCAGCTGCGCAGTACCGACGCATCCACGCGGATGGTCGCGGTGGGCCGTTCGGCGGTGCACTGCAACGACACCAGCGTGCCCATCGCATTGGTCACATCGGCATGCACCGGCAGCTTGACCCGGATGCCGAGGTTTCCCAGCAGCTGGCCCAACCCCAGGCCGAGGATCCGGATGCCGTTGGTGTCCACGTCGGCCACCACGCGTACCTGGGCGTTGTACGCCGTCGCGCCCACTCCGCCGATGCCGATCGACGGCGGTTCCACCACGCCGGTGCGCACGCTGACCGCCTCGCCGAGCAGGTTCAACTGGTTGATCGAAACGCCACGACCGCCGCTGGCGATGGTGATGCCGGTGGTCAGCAGGTCCAGCGCGCTGACATTGGCCTGCAGTGCACTGGAGGCGCTGCCATCGGGCGTCACGATCTTCGCGAACAGGCCGCTGCCGTTGGCATCGCTGCCAAGCTGCACGGCCAGTGCGTCCAGGTCGAGCCGTGTGCCGAGCGCATTGCGCAGCAGGGTGAGGTCGGCCGCGGCGACGCCGCTGCGTGCCAGGACGCTGGCGGTGGCATCGACCAGCCGTCCGAGTGACACCTTGTGCGCGGCCAGCAGTGCGTTGAAATCGCCGATGCTGATGTTGGCATCCACCGGGATGCCCAGCGCCTGCAGCAGGCCGCCGGGGGTGACGCGTGCCTGGGCCAGCCCGTCGTAGCCGAGCAGGGTGGTCTGGTCCAGGTCCACGCCGACCAGTTTCAGGGTGCTGCCCAGCGGGGTGTTGCCATTGACCCGCAGCAATTGCGAGCCAACGCTGAACACCGCGGTGGGGGCGCTGCGCTTGGCCACGGCCTGTGCGCTGATCTGCGGCAGCGATGCGTTCTGCCCGAACAGCGGCAGCACGCTGCGGCTGGCGGTGACCTTGACTGCGTTGAGCGGATGGCTGGCCGAGGCGCCGGCCACGAAATGGTCGGCGGCCGGATGGGTAGCGTTCCAGCTGCCGCACTGGATGGCCAGGACGCCGACGAAGCGGTTCTGGCGTTCGGCGTTGTTGCGTGCCGCACTGTTGTCGCTGAAGCTGGCGTTGCACAGGTCCAGTCGTTGTGCACCGGCGATCGCCGACAGGTCGGCGACCTTCTGCGCGTCGCGCTTTGCCCAGTACAGGTAGCCGATTTCCACCAGGCCCAGCATCGCTACCAGGCCGATCATCACCAACAGCATCGTCACCGACATGGCGCCGCGTTGCGGGTGCGGGAAGCCGGGCGTACGCGGACGCTGCATGCTCAGTTGCTCCCGCCCGGGGTGCTCTGGCTGACCGTGTTTTCGAAGTATTCGGGGATCTCGTGTTCGAAGCTCTTCAGGTAGCGGGCATAGCTGGCGTGGGCCTGGTCGCCCAGCACCGGCAGGCTGCGCCCGCCCTGCGCGCCGGATGCCTGCAGGTGCAGCAGGTAGCGGGTGGCATCGCCCGGTTCGGGCCGCGCGGCGCGCTGCACCACCGGCGCGACGGGCGCATCGGCGTAGCGCGGCGGCGGCGGCGGCGGTGCGGCATGCTGCGGTCCGTGTTGCGGCAGGGCCTCGCTCGGCGCAGGCAAGGGCGCTGCGGGGAGGGCGTCGGTCGGCGCTGGCACGGTGCGACCGAGCATGTGACCGGTGACCGGCACCTGCTGTGCAGGGGCGACGCCGGTAGCCAGCAGCAGGGACACGGCCAGCCCGTGCGCGAGGATCAGGGAACGGGTCATCGGGTGCTCTCCGTGGCAGGGGTGGGATGGCCGAAGCGTTCCAGCATGGTCGCCGGCAGGGTTGCATCGCCGCGCTCGGCACTGCCCAGCGCAACGGCCGAGACCGCGCGTGGATCAGCGGGCACGCGACGCGGCAGGCTGTCGGCACGTGCGGCGGCCGCTGCGATGGCGGTTGTGGTCTGCGCGGCCGGAGCGGCCGTGGTCGCGATGGCCGGTCGGCGCTGGCGCAGTGCGATGGCCTGGCGCTGGACCTCGGCGCGGGTGGTGTCGCTGACCTTGCCCTGCTGCATCAGGCGCTCGGCTGTTGCGGTGTCATTGCGCAGCAGCGCCCACACCGCCAGGTTGGCGACCGCGCGCGCATCGTCCGGGGCCAGTTCCAGTGCCTGTGCGAGCGGGGCGCGGGCCTGTTCCAACTGACCGGCACGCAACCGCGCATAGCCGAGGTCGCCCAGCACGGCAGTGTCCAGCGGGGTCAGCTGGGCGGCACGTGCGAGCGCGGCTTCTGCCACGGCATCCTGATCGCGCTGGGCGGCGATCAGGCCCAGGCCATGCCACGCCGCAGCGGCCTGCTCGCCACGGGTCAATCCGTCGTAGAGCGTGCCGGCGGCATCCAGCTGGCCGGTGTGGCGCAGCGCATCGGCCTGCAGCAGGCGCAATGCCGGGCTGTCGCCATGGCGCTGGCGGAAGGCCTCGATGTGCGCCAGCGAGGCGTAGTAGGCGCCCTGTTTCTGCATCCGCCTGATCAGGTCCAGGTAGGTGCCACGGGTGTCCACCGCATCGGCGCCGGGTTCGGCCAGGCTGGGCGCTGCCTGGCGATAACCGCCGACGCTCTGCGCGCAGGCGGCGAGGGCGAAACAGGAGACAAGGATCAACGGCCGCAGCATGGCATCACATCCGGGTAAGGGTAGAGGCCAGCGCCATCAGCGCCGGGCCGGAAAGCACCAGCATCAACGCCGGCAACAGGGTCACCATCATCACCACGGTCATCTTCACCGAGAGCTTGCCGACCTTTTCCTTCAGTGTGTGCCGGCGCTGTTCGCGCAGCCGAACGCTGAACTGCTTCAACGGCTCCTGCACCGCGCCGCCATGCGCATGCACCTGCACGATCAGCTGCATCAGGCTGCGCAGGTCTTCGTCGTCATAGGCTTCGGACAACCGGCGCAGCGACTGCGGGCGGCTGCGGCCGAGGCTGTAGTTGATGTTGGCATCGTGGATTTCCTGGCCGAGCACCGGCAGCGCCGGGCGCAGTTTGTCGCCCAGCGTCTGCAGGCTCTGGTCCATGCTGAAGCCCACGCCCTGCAGCAGGCGCAGCAGGTCGATCAACATCGGCAGTTCGTTGCTGACGCGCTTGCGTCGGCGCGCGGCCCAGACGCCCAGTCCCACCTTCGGCAGCAGCAGGCCGGCGGCCAGCGCGCCGATGCTGGTCAGCAGGCCGGCGACGCCTTCGGTGGGGGCCAGCGCCAGCGCCAGCAGCAGCACCGACACCGCCAGCAGCAGGCGCAACGCCAGGTAGATGGCCGTGCCGCTGCGGGTGTTCCAGCCTCCCAGGTCCAGCAGCATGCGGTCCTCACTGGCCAGCAGCGCGCCTTCGATGCGGCTGCCGCTGAACTGCGTGCCGATCGCTTCCAGCCACGCCCATCGGCTGCGCGCGGCCGGCGTGGCCGGCTCACGCGGCTGCAGGGCGGATTGCAGGGTCGCTTCGCTGCGCTGCTGGCGCGAGCCCTGCACCCAGTACGCCACGCCGAGCAGCGCGATACCGGCAGCAAGCAGCACCAGCGCCAGCATCCACCAGGTGGACGGGTTCATCGGTCTGCTCCTGCAGCGGTCGGGAGGCGGGTCATAGGGATTTGGCCAGCCGGTACAGCAGGAAGCCGCCGACCAGCTCCAGTCCCAGCGCCGCCAGCAGGATCTTGTGGCCCTGCGGCTCGCGCAGCATCGGTTCGAAGAAGCCGGGGCTGACCAGTGCCATCAGCAGCGCGCTGATCGGCGGCAGCAGCGCCAGCACCCACGCCGACATCCGCGTTTCGGAGGTGGTCGCCTTCAGTTCCTGCTGGGCCTGGTCCAGGTCGCGCATGAAGTCGCTGAGCCGCTGCAGCACCTGGTCGGAGCGGCCACCGATGCGGACGCACACGCCCAGCACCACCGCCAGCACCTCCAGCGCTTCCACCCGCCACGGCGCGGCCGCCTGGGCCAGTGCACGGTCCAGGTCCATGCCGCCGCGTGCATTGCGCAGGGTGGTATCAAGCAGGTCGCGCAGCGGCGCGACGGTCTGGGTGGAGGCGGTCTGGAACGACATCTGCAGGCTGTTGCCCAGTGCGGTGAGGCGCACCAGGTTGTCGAGGAAATCCGGCAGTTGGCGGATCAGTTTCTGCTGCAGCCGGCCGATGCGTCGCTGCAGCAGCAGCCAGGCCACCAGTGCATACAGCAGCAGGGTCAGCGGGAAGGCCCAGCCGGTGCCCAGCCGCATCGCCGCGAAGCCGGCCAGCGCCAGTCCGGGCACCAGGGCCAGTAGCGGCGCACGCCAGCCGGGCGTCATTCCGGCGCGCAGCAGCGCGGCATCCCAGGGCAGGGCGGGGCGGCCGCCTGCCGTTGCCTTGCCATCGGCGCTGGCAGCGCCGGCGGGTGTGGCCGCCACCGCTGCAGGTGCCGCAGTCGTCGCTGCCATCGACACGGCGCTGCGCTGCAGGCGCTGTTCTGCATGGCCCAGGGTGGCCTGCGCGCGCGCGCGTCGCTGCGCGCTGCCCAGCAGCAGCACTGCACCGGCGCCGAGCAGGGCGGCAAGGCTCAGCAGCAGGACGATGGCCATCGTCACCAGGCTCCCGGACCGAAGGAGTCACGCAGTGCCTGCCGGAACGGTTCGAGCTTGTGCGAATGCGGATGGAAGCCCAGGCCGATCCAGCGATCGGTTTCACGGCCGGCGTCGTCGATCTGCACCTCGTGGCGGAACATCTCCTGGGTGGAGATCATGTTGTCGCTGACGCCGGTGATTTCCGTGATGGAGATGAGCACGCGGCGGCCGCTGCCCAGGCGCGAGATCTGCACGATGAAATCGATCGCACTGGCGATCTGCCGGCGCAGGCTGTCTTCGCTGCCCTGGAAGCCGGCGAAGCCGGCGAGCATCTCGATCCGGTACAGGCAGTCGCGCGGTGAATTGGCGTGGATGGTCGCCATGGAGCCGTCATGCCCGGTGTTCATCGCCTGCAGCATTTCCAGCACTTCGGCGCCACGCACTTCGCCGACCACGATGCGGTCCGGACGCATCCGCAGGCTGTTGCGCACCAGGTCGCGGATGCTCACCGCGCCTTGTCCATCGGCGCCGCCAAGCCGGCTTTCCAGGCGCACCACGTGCGGATGGTTGAGCGACAGTTCGGCGGTGTCCTCCACGGTCAGCACGCGCTCGTTTTCCGGAATGTAATGGGCCAGCGCGTTCAACAGCGAGGTCTTGCCCGAACTGGTGCCGCCGGACACCAGGATGTTGCAGCGGCCCAGCACCATGGCCTGCAGCAGCGCCTGCATCGGCTTGTCGAAAGTGCCCATGTCCAGCAACTCGTCCGGCGTATAGGGATCCTTGCGGAACTTGCGGATCGACACCATCGGGCCGTCCACGGCCAGCGGCGAGATGATCGCGTTGAGGCGGCCGCCGTTGGGCAGGCGCGCATCCACCATCGGGTTGGAGTCGTCCAGCCGGCGGCCGAGCGGAGCGATGATGCGACGCAGGATGCGCAGCAGGTGGGTGTCGTCGGTGAAGCGCTGGGTGGCGCGCTGCAGCCGGCCGCCCTGCGAGACGTGCACGTCCTTGTAGCCGTTGATCAGGATGTCTTCGATGGTGGGATCGCGCAGCAGGTCGTCCAGCGGCCCGAAGCCGGTCAGTTCCTTGACCAGTCCGGCAGCGACGTCCTGCATTTCCTGTTCGTTGATCGGGATGCGCCATTCCTGCACGAAGGCAGCCGTTTCGCCCTGGGCCCAGCGGCTGACCGTGTCCGGCGCCCACGCGTCGATGTCGATCCGCTCGTCCTCGATCCGGTTCAGCAGGTGCTCGTGCGCGGCCGACAGCACCTTCTGGTACTGGTCGGTCTGGGCGAACGGCGTGGCGGCCGGTTCGACCGGCACCTCGCGGAACGGTGCATTCGGGAAGGGCATCACTTTGTCTTCCATCGCAGGCTACTCAAGGCGTTGGCAAGCCGGTCGCGCAGTCCCTGCGCTTGCGGTGGCCGGGTGGACGGGTCGAAGCGGGCAAGCAGCGGGACAAGCGCACGCAGGTAGGGATCGCGTGGTGCATCGTCCAGCAGCAGGCGTCCCTGGCTGGCGCTGGCGCGCAGTCGCGGGCGTTCGGGCAGGGTTGCCAGCAGCGGCAGGTCGAAGCGTTCGGCGATCTGCGCCGCGCCCATGCCGGCCTCTTCATCGCTGCGGTTGACGATCAGGCCGAGGCGTCCGCCCTCGCGTACGCCGGCGGGCAGTTGCTTCAGCAGCTGGTCCAGCGAGACCAGGCTGGCGATGGCACCATCGGTGACCAGCCATATCGCATCCGCGCTTTCCAGCAGCACGCCGGGAACCTGCCGCAAGGGCGTACCGCCCAGTTCGCACAGCACGCTGCAGAACAGGCCGCACAGGCGCTTGAGCAGCAGGCCGGGATCACTCGGCGGCAGCGATTCACTGCCCGCGGCGCGATCCAGCAGGACCAGTCCGCCGGGATGGCGGGCCATGGCGGTGCGCACCAGCGTGGCATCGATGCGGCTGGCACTGCGCAGCGCTTCGTCGTAGTGGAACCGGCTTTCGATGTTCAGGTACAGCGCGACGTCGCCTGCCGGCTGCCCCATGTCCAGCAGCAGCACGTCCTGGCTGTTTTCGGGCGCGCGCTGCTGCTGGGCCAGCGCGCAAAAGTGGGCGGCCAGCGTGCTGGTGCCCATGCCGGGCCGCACACCCAGCAGCAGCGTCAGCGGGGCCTTGCGTGCGCGCTCCGGCGCGGATGCGACGGCCGGCGCGGAGGCGCGCAGCAGCACCGCCTGCACTTCTTCAGTGTCCGCGTCCAGGTCGACGATGTCGCGCAGACCGACGCGCAGCGCAGTGACGACGCCTTCCAGCTGTGCAGCGCCGGTGGCGCCGACCGCGACCATGGCCAGCTCCGGGCGGAACTGGCGGATCTGCCGCACCAGCTCCGCCGAGGCGGCGGCGCGCGCGGCGTGGAAGTCCAGCAACACCAGCGTCTGCACCCCTGCGCGCAGCTGCTGCACCGCGCCGGGGAATCCGGCGTCGTGGTAGGTCAACGGCCAGTGCGGCGGCAACTTGGCCGCCAGCCGGGACAGCAGCTCGCGGTCACTGGCGAACACGACCAGGTTCATCGGCAATCCCGACGAAGGCAGGTGGCGTGCAGTGGCGAAGGGCATGTGCTGGGTGCTCCGGCCATGGATCAGCGCGAGAAGCCGGGGACGGCGTCGGGTCCGACCGGGCCGATCAGCCAGGAGCCCCACACCGGCAGGTTGGCGCGTGCTTCACGCTCGCCCGGCAGCGGCAGTTCGGTGTTGCGTGCCAGCGGCTTGACCAGCCGCGGGGTGACGATGATCACCAGCTCCTTGTCCTGGCGCTTGTAGTCGAGGTTGCGGAAGAACGAACCGATGACGGGCAGGTCGCCCAGCAGCGGCAGCTTGTTGACGGTGGAGGCCACGGTGCTGCTGACCAGCCCGCCGATCACGAAGCTTTCGCCATCGCCGAGTTCCACCGTGGTATCCGCACGCCGGGTGCTGATCGAGGGCACTTGCACGCCGTTGAGGGTCAATGCGTTGCTGTAGTCCAGGTCGCTCGCTTCCGGGGCCACCTTCAAGGCGATGCGGTCGGCGGAAAGCACCGTGGGCGACACGGTCAGGCCGATGCCGAACGGCTTGTAGGTGATGGTGGTGGTGCCCAGCCCCTGTGGTTCCAGCAGGGGCAGTTCACCGCCGGCCAGGAAGCTGGCGCTCTGGCCGGACAGCGCGACAAGCGTGGGTTCTGCCAGCACGCGCGCCATGCCATTGCTCTGCAGCAGGTCGATGTCCGCGCTCCACAGGTCCTTGCTGGAGCCGAACACCAGCTTGAACGCCGACTGCAGCGGGGTGCTGCCGCTGTCCCCGTCGCCGCTGGCCACGCCACCCGGGCGCGCGATGCCATACGAGAAGCCGCCGTTCTGGTTCTGGAAATTGATGCCGATCTGGCGCAGCACGCTGCGGTTGAACTCCACCACCTTCACTTCCACCTGGACCACTCCGCCGATGCCGACCGTGGACACGTCGGCCACCCGCCCATCGGCGCCGGTCGCGGCCTCGGCGGCCTTGCGCGCCTGCGCGTGGTCCAGCAGCGATGGGCTGCTGCCGCTGAGCAGCGCGTCATTGCCCTGCACCGTCAGCGCGGTGCCGGCGTCGCTGGCCAGACCCCCCTGTACCGCGCTGCGCACGTCCACCTGCAGGCGTTGCGGTTCGGACTGGCCACGCTGCCACAGCAGCAGGGTGGTGGTGCCTGGCGCCTTGCCGACCAGCAGCGCCTGGCGGTTGCCGCGCAGTATCACCACGTCGGCGACCCCGGGGTCGGCGATCGCCACCCGTTCCAGGTTGGCCGGCAGCGTCCACGGACGTTGTTCGCGGGTCTGCAGGACGAAGTCCGGCTGGACCTGCGCCTGCAGGCCGGGCGGGCAGGCCAGCGCAAGGGCCAGCAGGGCCAGCAGCAGCGGGCGTCGGAACAGGCGAGGGGTGCCGCGATACGTCATGGGTCGGTCTCGTCTCGTTCAGGGGGTACCGCTACCGCGGATGATTTCAATGCCGGCCGGCGCCCGCGGTGCACTGCTGCGGCGCACAGCGGGCGCCGTGGTCGCCACCGCCGGTGCCGCGCGCACGCTGCTGCGGCCGGCCAGCGCATAGCCGTCCAGGCCGGCGTAGGCATCGTTTTCGGGCTGTGCCAGCGCGGCGGCGCGATCGCCTTCCAGGCCGCGTGCCGCGGCCAGTACGGGCCGGGGCAGGGGGAACAGCGAGGGATCGGCGATGCCGGTATCAGACGGATTGCGCAGGGCCAGGAACAGCTTGCCCTGCTGTGCGCCAAGCAGCAGGCGGTTGGCATCGGCGACCGGCACGGCCAGCACGGCGCTG
This sequence comes from Stenotrophomonas sp. SORGH_AS_0321, assembly GCF_031453215.1. Taxonomy (NCBI): domain Bacteria; kingdom Pseudomonadati; phylum Pseudomonadota; class Gammaproteobacteria; order Lysobacterales; family Lysobacteraceae; genus Stenotrophomonas; species Stenotrophomonas sp. SORGH_AS_0321. Next base: position 2,167,992 of record NZ_JAVIZG010000001.1, on the reverse strand, counting down.
CGCGCAGGCGGCTCCGGCGCAGCGCTGGACGACGGGCTGCCGGAAGCGCTCGACCCGCGGATATCGGCGGCCCGCGGGTCACCCTCGACACTGGCCGTGGCTTCACCCTGCGGTGCCGGCTGCAGGGGACGCAGGTCGTGCGCGCCGTAGCTCAGCACCCGCAGCCGCGACAACAGCAGCCGGGCCTGCGCGGTTTCCAGTTCGCCGTAACCTTGGCTGCCCTTCAGGTTGAGGAACACATCGACGAAGTCGCCGGGCAGGATGCGGTTGCCGGCCGCGGCCAGCTCATCCACCGGCACGGCGAGCGCGCGCTCGCCTGGGCGCAGCTGCAACGAGAACCCCTGGGCCAGCAGGCCCTGCTGCAGCACCGTGCCCTCGGGTACGTCCTGGGTGGGCACCAGCCCGACCACGCTGACCACGTCCAGGTAGGCGCCGTCTGGCGCCTGGGTGCGGCTGGCCATGCGCACCTGGCCTGGCTCGATCGGCACGCCGGCGGCAAGCCGTCCGCCGGCCTCCACCACGCTCACCCCCTGCGGGGTTTCGCTGGCGGCATGCGTGGGCGTGGCGCTGGGTGCCTGCACGGCGCTGGCACGACGGCCGACCACGAAGGCGACCAGGGCCAGCAGCACGGCGAGGGCGATCAGGGCGAGGGCGGCGATGCGGGTGAACTTGAGCATGGAGCTTCTCCTGTCGCCTTTCAGTTGCTGCCCAGGTCGAGCTGGGCGATGGCGGTACTGCTGATGGGTCGGTCCAGCACCCAGCCGTACAGGCGGCCGGTGCCAGGAAGGAAGGGTTTGGCGCGGTAGTCGAAGCTCACCGACACCTGCATGCATTGCGCATCGGCAAGGCCGGAACACGGCGCGGCCGGCGACACCACGATCGGGCCGCTGCTGGCGCTGCTGCAGTCCGGCGTCTGCGCGGCATAGGTCAGCAGCCATTGCATGGAGCGCTGCGCGGCTTCACAGGCCGCCACCCGACGCTGGTCCAGCGGGGCAAAGCGCAGCGAGGCACGCGCGCCTTCGGAAGAGGCGGTCGCCAGGGTCTGCTGCACCGCCATCAGCATCACCCCGGTATAGGTGAGCAGCAGCAGTGGAATCAGCCCGAACATCAGCATGAAGGCGTATTCGATGGTGACCACGCCGCGTTGCCCGTTGCGCGTCGTTCGTCCGATGCGTCTCATGGCGCGGCCCCCCACAGCGTCCAGCCAGCCCAGCAGATGCTGGTCAGGCCGAGATAGGCGGCGTACGGGATGCCTTCGCGGCCACCGCGCGCCTGTTGCAGGTGATGCAGCACAGGAGCCAGTGCGCGATGCTGTGCGGCGTCGTGCTGCAGCAGCATCAGCCGTGGCGGCAGATGCAGGCGCAGGCTGCGCCAGCTGTACACCGCGACCGCATGCACGCCCGCCATCAGGCTGGCGCCGATCCAGACCGGCAGCAGGGCCTGCCAGCCGAGCAGGAAGCCGAGCACGGCGAAGAATTTGACATCACCGGCGCCCATCCAGCGCATGGCGTAGAAGGGAAGCAGGCTGCACAGGCCCAGCAGCAGTCCGGCGCCGTGTGGCACGGTGCTGGCGATGCCCTGCCGCATGGCCTGCCAGGCAAGCAGCAGCGTACCCAGCAGCAGTGCGCCCAGCAGCCAGCGATTGGGTACGCGTCGTGCGTACAGATCGCTGGCGATGACCCGCATGCTCAACGTGGTTGCCAGCATAGCGAACAGCAACATGTGGCCTCCCTTTCCCTGGAAACGATGCAACCTGCGGCAAGCCGCCGCCATCGCTGTTGGCCGAGGCCAACAGCGATGCGCAACAAGCGATGTGCTTCGAGATCAGCCCCCAGTGGCCGGGGGCGCCGAACCGCCGGTGGCTTTATCGACGACACCGCTGAGCTTTTCGAACAGGTTTCCAAAGAACGTTTCGATTGCTGGGCCTGCAGCGACGACCAACGCGCCAGCGACGATAGCGGCCAACAGGCCGTATTCCAGCGCGGTGACGCCGTCTTCTTCTTTCAGGAACGTGCGGATCGATGCATTCATGACGGTTTTCTCCTTGTACCTGTCAACGGTTGCATGGTGGCTCCTTTCGATTAACCGGACGCGGCCGGGGTGATAATCAAAGGCCATGCGCGGGCGCGGCCGAGTTAATGCGGCCGTGAATACGGGTGGCAGGTTGAAGGAATAAAAAACCGCGCCGCCGCCAGCGGCGCCGTCGCTTCCTTAGATAGTGGGATGTACATCACATCACCACGTTTCCCCTGGGTAGCCAGATGTCCCCCGGCCAACCACCGTGGTCCTACTGTGCCGTAGTTTCACCCGCCGATGACATCTTTCGATGCGCAAATTCGGCACAAATGCGAAATCCGCCGTCCTGCAATGGCCGTGCCCGTAATCATTTACGTTTGGATCGTAATAAACGAGTCCAGGCCGATGCGGGACGACGGAAAATTGACGCCGCATCTCAACTGTTTATTCGGACGCGCCCACGCAGTTTAGGAATGTTTACGGCCATAGATAATAGGGCATACTCCACCCCATGAATGACAAGGCGGGGTTGGCGGTCACGCGAATGTGGCCGGCACCGGCCGTCGTACGGAAATTGCAAAGGGGGGCGTCACTGTCATGGCAGATGGTGTGGGAAGCGAGAGCACGGATGGGCTGAGGCCGATGGACCTGGCCACGCTGGGCAACGTGCTGCGCGTCTGCGAGGTGGAGCTGGTGCTGCTGGATGGCAACGGACCACGCGCTGCAGTGGATGCACGTGTACAGGACGAAGCGTTGTTCTGCCATGCGGTCACCGGCTTCCAGGCTCGGGGCCGGTTCATGCTGCCCACCGACTGGGCCCTGCTGGGCTACGTGCATGCATCGGACCCGGCATTGAGCTGGTGCCACGGCGTGCCACTGACTGCGGGCACGGTGTTGACCGTGCTGCCGGATGGCATCAGCGAATTCGCCCTTGGCGCAGGCACGCGCTTGACCCTGGTGATGGTGTCTGCGGCGCGGCTGCAACGCAAACTGTCCGAACTCAGCCTGCGCAGCATGCCACCATCGGGCCAGGCGCTGAATCTGTTCTCCATCAGCGAGAATTCCCTGCTGGCCAACCACTACCGTCAGCTGCAGGACGCGCTGGTGGGCGCCGATGGGGCGACGATGGCAGGCGAGGGCAGCGAGCGGCTGCTGCACGAGCACGTGCAGGCACTGCTGGCGGCTGGACCGGGCGAGCAGGCGATGAACACCCGTGCGCGGCGCACCCACTACCTGATCGTGCAGCGGGCCGAGAACTTCATGCGCCTCAACCTGCGGCGCAACATCTACATGAACGAGATCTGTGACGCGGCGGGCGTCAGTGAGCGTGGCCTGCGCTATGCGTTCGAAGACCTGTTCGGGATCTCGCCCAACCGCTACCTGTCGATGCTGCGGCTGTGCGCGGCGTGCCGCGGCTTGTCGATGGCCGACGGTGGCCGGCGGTCGGTCAAGGCGATCGCGCTGAGCTGCGGCCTGTGGGATCTTTCGCGCTTCGCCGACAACTATCGCAAGGTGTTCGGCGAACTGCCGCGCGACACGTTGATGCGCGCACCGGGTGCGCCAGGGATGGTCGGGCAGCCTGCCTGATGCCGGTGCGCAACGCGCGCAGGACCCGGTTGCCGAATTGGTGCATCGCGCTGCCGAATCTGGTCGAGGTCTTGCCGGATTGCGCGCTTGCCCTGCCGGAATGAAGTGCCCCGCCTTCGTTGCACGCGCTCAAATATGAGTCACCTGCCAGCAGGCAGATCTCTGACTCACGAAGCGTCGTCCACGGGGGACTGAACTCATGAATCGTATTTTCCGCTTGGTGTGGAGCAGGCAGCTGCGCGCCATGGTCGTGGCCTCTGAACTGGCCACCGGCGCCCACGGCGCCTCTTCGCTCATCGATCAACGTGCCGCGCTGCCGGCGCCGGCGATGCTGGCCGTTGCCCTGGCGCTGGCGTTGTGCGCCGGGACGGCAGCCGCCACCGAGAACAACCAGACCCTGCGCGACCTGCAGGCGCTGACCGCCAAGTACACCCAGCAGGCGCCGGTAAAAGTGGATGCCGAGGTGACCCTGGCTGCCCTTGCCGGCCATGCTTCGGGTAATGCATTGGCCAATGTCGATGCCAGCGTTTCGCTGGGCATTGCCAGCAGCCTGCCGGTGGTGAGGACTGTCCTGCCGGCGAAGGTGGACGTCGCGGCAGTAGTGCGTACGCCGAGCGTCGCAGCACCGGCAGCGGCAGTTGCCACGCAGCTTGGGGTCAACGCGTCGGTCGGCGCAGCCGCTGCGCCTTCGACCCCGCTTGCCGCGATCACTGCCGCGGTGGATGCAGGCGTCACCGTCGCGCCGACGTCGTCCGCCCTGGTGCAGGCGACGCTGGCGAGCGCAGTGCAGGCGGATGCTGCAGGCACCGACGCAGTGGATGCGAAGGTCGCCGCGCACGCATCGGTCCGCCTCGATGCGAAGGAAGAGGAGCTGGTCGCCACCGATGCCGCGGTCAGTGCCGCGCTGGATACCGGGGTGGCCGGTGGCGTAGGCGTGAACGGTGATGCGCATCTGCTGGCGGTGGCCGATCGCAACCCGAAGCTGGCCACCCAGGCAACGGCGGCCGCGCAGGCCAGCGGGCTCAACCTGGGCAGCGTGGTCGGCGGTGTCGGATCGCTGCTGGATGGCGTGGGCAACGCCGTCGGCGGGTTGGTGCAAGGTGATCTCAACGGCGTGGTAGGTGGGGTGGTGGGTGGCGTAGGCGGACTGGTCGGCGGGGTGACCGATGGCCTTGGCCTGTCGTCGCCGTCAGCCATTCCGCCGACCAGCCCCAAGGCGCCGCGTCCGGCGGATCCGAACTCCGGCCTGATCATCGGCAGCGGTGGCCTGGTCGGCACCCTGTCCACGCTGGTCGGCCCGACCGCGCAGGGCCTGCTCGGTGGCGATGGCTATGTCCGCAACGGCAACCTGGCGGTCAGCAGTGCCAACGTGCAGCAGACCTATTCGGTGACCAACGTGCTGGGCGTGCCGGTGGTCAACCTGACCCCGGTCGGCACGCTGCTCAATGGACTGGGCGGTGCCACCACCGGCGGCAGCTCGCACCTGACCCTGATCGGCGGGGTGACCTCGGACAGCTACATCTACAACATCAACAACGGCGATCCCAATGGCCTGCTCGGCCTGCTGCTGCCGGGCCAGGCGCCGGACTGGGCCGCCTCATGCCTGAATGTGCTGGGCGTCGTGTCGATCGATTGCTGGGCGGTCAATCCCGCGCAGGATTACCAGGTGTTGATGGGCGACGGCGCCTACGCCAACGGCTCGCGCGAAGTGGTGATCGGCGCCAACGCCAGCCATCGGCTGCCGCTGCAGGATGCCAACGTTGCGTTCCCGGGCAACGGGGTGAACGATCCGAGCGATCCGACCGGCGTACCCACCGCGGACTACGCCGCGCGCATGGGCCATTCGGTGATCGTCGGCGACAGCGCCAGCGGCACCGCCAACGGCCAGGTGCTGCTGGGCGCCGAAGCCACCTCCAACCAGGCCAACAGCGTGGCGCTGGGCTACCGTTCCAGCGCGTTGCGGGGCGCACAGGCCAGCTACAACGCCTACGGCCTGGACACCGCGCAGGTGTCCAGTGGCGAGGTATCGGTGGGCTTTGCCGGTGGCGAGCGGCAGATCAGCAACGTGGCGGCCGGCAGCCTGGGGACCGATGCGGTCAACGTCGCGCAGCTGCAGGGTGCGGTCGACCTGATCAATGCCGCCGGCGTGATGGCGATCACCTACGACGACGATGGCACCGGCGCGCCGAACTTCCGTCGCGCCACGCTCGGCGGCGGTACCGGCACCACCACGCTGGCCAACGTGGCCGATGGCGTGGATGCCAACGATGCGGTCAACGTCAGCCAGCTGCAGGCGGTGGAGCAGGGCGCGGTCCGCTACGACGTGGCCGCCGACGGCAGCGTTGATTACCGCAACGCGACGCTGGGCAACGGCAGCGGCACCACCCGGCTCGGCAACCTGAGCAACGGCCTGGTCGCGGCAGGCAGCACCGAAGCGATCACCGGCGCCCAGCTGCTGTCCACCAATGAAGCGCTGGTGGCCTATTTCGGCGGCACCACCGCGTTCGATCCGGCCACCGCGCTGTTCACCGCCCCGGCCTTCGCGATCACCTCGGTGGCAGCCGACGGCGTGCTTGCCCCGGCGGTGTATGACAACGCCAGCGATGCCTTCGCGGCGGTGGACGGTTCGCTGGTCAACCTCAACACGCAGATCAATGACATCCGCAACGGCGAGGCATCGCGCTTCTTCAAGGTCAATTCGGCGGGCGTGGATGCGGCGGCCGGCGGCCTGGAATCGGTCGCCATCGGTGGCGGCGCCAGCGCTGCGGCGGCCAACGCGGTGGCGATCGGCTCGGGCAGCATCGCCGACCGCGATGGCACGGTGTCCATCGGTGCTGCCGGCGCCGAACGCCAGCTTGTCAACGTCGCCGATGCGACGGCGGCCACCGATGCAGTGAACCTGGGCCAGCTGCAGGCCTCCGAACAGGGTGCGCTGCGCTATGACATCGCCGCCGATGGCAGCGTGGATTACAGCAGCGCCACGCTGGGCAACGGCGCCACCGCGACCACGCTGAGCAACCTGGGTGCAGGCGAGGTATCGGCCAGCAGCAGCGAAGCGATCAACGGCGCCCAGCTGTTCGCCAGCAGCCAGTCCGTGGCCACCCGGCTGGGCGGCGGTGCCGGCGTGGATGCCAGCGGGGCGGTGACCGCACCGACCTACACGCTCAACAACGTCGCCGCCGATGGCAGCGTCAGCAGTGGCGACTACAACGATGTTGGCAGCGCCTTCGATGCGGTCAGCAGTTCGCTGGCCAACGTTGCCGACAAGACCGATACGGTCGACCGCCTGGCGGTGAAGTACGACGCCGATGCGTCGGGCAATGCGAGCAACCGCATCACCCTGGCCGGCGATGGCAGCGGCAGTGCGGTGCTGCTGGACAACCTGGCCGATGGCAGCGTGACTGCGGGCAGCCGCCAGGCGGTCACCGGCAACCAGCTGTCGGCGACCAACCAGACCGTGGCGAACTATTTCGGAGGTACCACGATGTATGACGGCGGAAGCAACATCTGGACCGCGCCGACCTTCCGGATATCGTCCATCGCCACCGATGGCACGGTGACCGGCAATGACTACGGCAACGTGACGGTCGCCTTCTCGGCGGTGGATTCCTCGCTGCTCAACATCAACCAGCGCATCGACACCATCGCCGGTGGCAACCCGTTCCTGTCAGTGAATTCGGCCAAGGCCGGCGCCACCGCCAGTGGCGTCGACGCGGTGGCGGTCGGGCCCGAAGCCAGCGCAGCCGGGGCGGCCAGCGTGGCGATCGGCGATGGCGCCGATGCATCGGCCGGCAACAGCGTGGCGCTGGGCGCAGGCTCGGTCGCCGACACCGGCGCGCAGGCGGCTTACACCGGCGCCTACGGCCAGGCCGGGGCCAGCAATTCGGCGGGCGAAGTCTCGGTGGGCAGCAGCGGGGGCGAGCGCAAGGTCACCCATGTTGCCGACGGCTCCGAACGCTATGACGCAGTCAACGTCGGCCAACTGCAGAACGGGGTCAACTACGCGATCGATGAATCCAAGAGCTACACCGATCAGCAGATCAACAACATCAACAACGGCACCTCGGGCATGTTCCAGGTGAACAACTCGCAGGGGCTGGCCAATCCGTCGGCCAGCGGGGCCAACGCGGCGGCCGGCGGTGCCGGTGCAAGCGCCGCCGGTGCCAATGCCACCGCGCTGGGCAACGGTGCGCAGGCCCGGGCCGACAATGCCGTGGCACTGGGTGCAGGCTCGGTCGCCGACCGTGCCAACACGGTGTCGGTGGGCAGCGCGGGCGCGGAGCGGCAGATCGCCAACGTGGCCGATGGCAGCCAGGCCACCGATGCGGTCAACGTCCGCCAGCTGCAGGCCTCGCAGCAGGGCACGCTGCGTTATGACAACAACACCAATGGCACCACCAACTTCAGCAGCGTCACCCTGGGGCAGGCCGGCAGCGGTCCGACCCAGGTGCGCAACGTCGCCGCCGGCACCGCCGGTACCGATGCGGTCAACGTCGACCAGCTGCGCAGCGGCATGGCGCAGACGCTGGACTGGTCCAAGGCCTATACCGACGAGCGCATGGACAACTTCGACCGCAACCTGAAGCGCACCGACGACCGTGCATCGGCCGGTATTGCCTCGGCGATGGCGGTGGCCTCGCTGCCGCAGCCCAGCGAGGCGGGCCGCAGCATGGCCTCGTTCGCGGCGGGCAGTTTCAACGGCGAATCGGGCATGGCGGTCGGTCTGTCCGGCGTCTCCGATGGCGGGCGCTGGATCTACAAGTTCAGCGGTTCAACCAACACGCGCGGTGATGGCGGGGTGGCCGTAGGTGCCGGCATCCAGTGGTAAGCACGCCGGACGGGCCGGTGCGAGATGCCGGCCCGTCCAGGCTCCAGCAATGACAGGGGGAACCTGATGGACACGACGATTACACATGAGAGGGCGCTGCGCGCGGTGCTGCTGCCTGCGCTGCTGGCCTGCCTCACGCTGGCCGGCTGCCGCAGCCATGGCGCGGCGGGCGAGGCACCGCTTGCCAGCAGCAGCGCCGGCGAAGCCGTGAGCTTCCCGGAACCCGGCAAGGCCTCGCTGAAGGAAGGCGTGTTCGCCGACCCGGCCGACCTGCGGCGCTTCGCGCCGGGCATGAGCAAGCGCCAGCTGTACGCCTTGCTGGGCACGCCGCACTTCAACGAGGGCATGTGGGGCGTGCGCGAGTGGAATTACCTGTTCAACTTCCGCACGCCGCAGCGCGGTGAGTACTTCACCTGCCAGTTCCAGGTGCGGTTCGATGGCAAGGGGATTGCCCAGGGTGGCTACTGGAAGCCGCAGTCATGCGCGGCGCTGGTCGAACCGCCGCCGCCGCCCCGCGCGGAACTACCGGCCGCGCTGCCGCGCGAGCCGCTGCGGCTGGCCGCCGATGCGTTGTTCGCCTTCGACAGTGATGAACTGAGTGCGGCCGGCCACCGCGCGGTGGACGCGGTACTTGGCCAGGTGCAACGTGCCAGCGAGGTACAGCGGATCGAGGTGGTCGGTTACACCGATCGCATCGGCAGCGCGTCCTACAACCAGGCGCTGTCACAGCGTCGCGCCGAGGCCGTGCGCCGTGCGCTGGTGGACGGCGGGGTGGCTGCCGAGGCGATCCGTGCCGAGGGTCGCGGCGATGCCGAGCCGCTGGTGCAGTGCGACCAGCGCAGCCAGCCGGTATTGATCGCCTGCCTTGCGCCGAACCGCCGGGTGCAGATATCCGGGCGAGCCCGGGTCGACTGACCTTTCCTTTACGTGGGCGGCCTGCGGGCCGGTCCACATCCCGTGTCCCCCTGGTTCCCCGGCACGCGCGGCAGCGTCTCCCCCGTCCAGCCCGCGCGTGCCGGTGAACCAGCTCTCTCCAGGCAGGATTGCATGAACGCCCAACTGGCCATGAAGACCTACACCACGATCAGCCTGTACGGACAGCTCGGCAACCATGCCGTGGTGCGCCTTCCCGGGCGCCGCCATCCCGGCCTGATCGTGCAGTCCGACACCGTGGCCGGATTCATCGCACAGCTGCAGGAGGCGCAGGTGTCGCTGCGTGCCGGGCGGCTGCCCCGCGCCGACGCCGAGATGGATCTGCTGATCGAAGTACTGCAGGACTGGTATGCGCAGATCGAAGAGCGCCTGGCCGATGCCGGCGAGGCGATGGGCTGATACCGGGCGGTGGCGGGTGCGGTGCTAAAATGCGTGCTGATTTCCGCTGCCGCGAGCGCACCATGACCCCTGTTGCCTTCTATCCCGTGGGAACCCCCGGCCAGCCCTGGGGCGAGGTCGAGCGCACGCAGTGGCGTGCCCGGCAGCAGCGCCTGCGCCGTTTCGACCAGGACGTGCTGCCGCGCATCGATGCGTTGTCGCGCACCTTCGAACGCGTGCAGTACGGTGCGCTGGACTACGCCGGCGAGACCTATCCGCTGCTGGCCCTGCGCAGCCCCGACTGGGACCGGTCACTGCCGGCGGCGCTGGTGACCGGTGGCGTGCATGGCTATGAAACCAGCGGCGTGCTGGGCGCGCTGGAGTTTCTCGAACAGCATGCCGCCGCCTACGCCGGGCGCATCAACCTGCTGGTGGTGCCCTGCGTGAATCCATGGGGCTACGAGCGTATCAACCGCTGGAATTTCGATGCCATCGACCCGAACCGGAACTTCCGCGCAGGCGGTCCAGCGCGCGAATCGACGGCGCTGATCGAGCTGGTGGCCCCGCTGAAGTCGCAGTTCGTGCTGCACATCGACCTGCACGAGACGACCGACAGCGACGAAAGCGAGTTCCGCCCGGCAGTGGCTGCGCGCGACGGCAAGCCGTTCGAGCCGGGCCTGATCCCGGATGGCTTCTACCTGGTGGATGACACCGAAAACCCGCAGCCGGCGTTCCAGCAGGCGGTGGTGGCGGCGGTGGAGCAGGTGACCCACATCGCGCCGGCCGACGAGGCCGGGGAGATCATCGGCTCCAAGGTGGTCTCGCACGGGGTGATCGAGTATCCGCTGGTGGCGCTGGGCCTGTGTGCCGGCATCACCGGTGCCCGTTACACCACCACCACCGAAGTCTATCCGGACAGCCCGCGGGCTACGCCGGCGCAGTGCAACCAGGCCCAGGTGGTGGCGATCCGGGCGGCGCTGGATCATGCGCTGGCGCATGCCGATCGCGCGTGATCTGACGTTTCCAGCACCTGCAGGGCCCGGCCCGGCAGCCGACTGACGTCGGTTTTACCGGGCTTGGCGAGCAATTTGCCGGCTCTTCATTCGTTCTCCATGTGATTTCGTCCACACTTCCACGGATATATCACTGATCTGGAGTAGGCCGTCCATGGAAGCACTGGAGCCTGGCATCCCCCCGGTGCGTACCCTGCGACCTGTCTTCGCCGTTGCCTCGGTGATCGTCGTGGCGTTCGCGGTTTTCGTCAGCCTGTTCCCGCTCGGGGCCGGGCGGATGCTGATGCAGGCGCAGGACTGGGCCTCGTCCAACGTGGGCTGGTACTACCTGCTGGCGATGACGCTGTACCTGGTGTTCGTGGTGGTGGCCGCGCTGTCGCCGTATGGCAGCATCAAGCTGGGCGCCGACCATGACGAGCCGGAGTTCAGCTATCTGTCCTGGGCCGGCATGCTGTTCGCGGCCGGCATCAGCATCACCCTGTTCTTCTTCTGCGTGTCCGAACCGCTGACCCACTTCATGCAGCCGCCGCAGGGTGATCCGGCGGCAGGAGAAGCCGGGGCGCGCCAGGCCATGCAGCTGCTGTTCCTGCATTGGGGCCTGCACGGCTGGGGCGTGTTCGCGCTGGCGGCGATGGCGATGGCCTACTTCGCCTACCGGCACAACCTGCCGCTGGCCCTGCGTTCGGCCCTGTATCCGCTGATCGGCAACCGCATCAACGGACCGATCGGCTACACCGTGGATGCGCTGGGCATCGTCGCCACCGTGTTCGGGCTCGGCGCGGACATGGGCTTCGGCGTGCTGCACCTCAACGCCGGCCTGGCCCATCTGTTCGATGTGCCGCATACCCACGGCGTGCAGATCACCCTGATCGTGCTGATGATGGGCGCGGCGGTCGCGGTGGCGGTCACCGGCGTGGAAAAGGGCGTGCGCTGGATGTCCAACATCAACATGCTGCTGGCCATCGCGCTGGTGCTGTTCATGCTGTTCGCCGGCCCCACCCAGTACCTGCTGGGCACGCTGATGCAGAACGCCGGTGACTACCTGGGCAGCGTGGTGGGCAAGAGTTTCGATGTGTATGCCTACGGCGGCAAGCCGGGCTGGATGGGCAGCTGGACGGTGTTCTACTGGGCCTGGTGGATCGGCTGGTCGCCGTTCGTGGGGCTGTTCATCGCGCGCATCTCGCGCGGCCGCACCATTCGTCAGTTCGTGTTCGGCGTGCTGTTGATTCCGCTCGGCTTCACCCTGGCGTGGTTGTCGATCTTCGGCAACAGTGCGCTGGACCAGGTGCTGCACCATGGGCAGTCGCAGCTGGCGCAGCTGGCCATCGACGACCCGCCCACCGTGCTGTACGCCTTGCTGGAAAGCTATCCGTGGAGCCGGGCAGTGATCGCGGTGACGGTGCTGGTGAGTTTCGTGTTCTTCGTGACCTCGGCCGATTCCGGTGCGGTGGTGCTGTCCACGCTTTCTTCGCACGGCGGGTCGCCCGAAGATGACGGTCCGCGCTGGCTGCGGGTGTTCTGGGGCACGGTCACTGCCGTGGTCACCGCCGGCCTGCTGCTGGCCGGCAACATGGATGCGTTGAAGTCGGCCGTCGTCTTGGCGTCGCTGCCGTTTTCCGCGGTGCTGCTGCTGATGGCGTGGGGACTGATGCGGTCCTTCGCCGATGAGTCGCACCGCAAGCGGGCGCTGCAGTACCGTGCCTCGCCGTTGGTGGGGGCCAGCCGGCACCACCAGGGTTGGCGCCAGCGCCTGGGCCAGGCAGTCAACTTCCCGGTCCGCGACCAGGTGTACCGTTTCATGGATGCCGACGTGAAGCCGGCCATGGAAGCGGTGGCCGAGCAGCTGCGCGGGGATGGCTGGGAGGTGTCCACGCGGCTCGAGGCGGGTGACATGGAGCTGTCGGTCAACCATGGCGACCAGCAGGATTTCCTGTACCGGGTGATCCTGACCGGCTACCGGGTACCGTCGTTCGCCTCGCACCAGGCGCGCAACAGTCGTTACTACCGGGCCGAGGTGCATCTGTACGAAGGCAGCCAGGACTATGACCTGGTGGATTACAGCCGCGAGCAGATCATCAACGACATCATCAGCCAGTACGAGCGCCACGTGCAGTTCCTGCACCTGAGCCGCTGATTTCCCGCTGGCGCCGGGCGATGCCCGGCGAGCGCACGGTAGCGCCGAGCCATGCTCGGCGAGCGCAGCGGCGAGCGCAGAAGCGGACGGCCAGCGGCCGTCCCTACCAAGCGGGGAGGGGGCCGACGCTGGCGCCGGGGCGACGGTCAAGAAACCGTCACACAGGTCGATAGAGAGGCTGTCCGCCCCCCTTCCGAGTTCCGTGATGCGCGCCGTTTCCCTCTCTTCCCGCTCCAAGCGCCCGCCCAGCGTGGCCCGGCGCCTGATGCTCGGCACCGGCCTGCTGGCCCTGGCCTGCTTCGGTTTCACCGCTGTGATCAGCTACTGGCGCAGCAGCGACGCGCTGCTGGACAGCGCGCAGGCGCGGCTGCAGAACCTGGCCGGGCAGGAAGCCCAGCGCATCGCGGCGGAGATCGCGGTGGCCGCCGATACCGGCACGGCGTTGGCCAACAGCTTCAGCGTGCAGCGATCGCTGGGCAGCCTGGACCGCACGGCCGCCAACGAGATCATCCGCGCCCAGCTGCAGGCACATCCGCAGTGGCTCGGCATGGGCACCTTGTGGGAGCCCGATGCGTTCGATGGCAAGGACGCTGCGTTCGTGGACAGCGAGGGCCATGACGGCAGCGGCCGTTTCATGACCTGGTGGGCCTGGCAGGACGGGACGCTGGTACGCGAGCCACTGCGCGATTACGAAAAGCCAGGGGATGGCGACTGGAACCTCAAGCCCCGCCAGACCCTCGCCCAGGCGGTGGTGGAACCGTATTACTACCCGGTGGCCGGCAAGGACACCCTGATGACCACCGTGGCCACCCCGATCCTCGAAGACGGGCGCTACCAGGGCGTGATCACGGTGGACTTCACCCTGGCCACCCTGCAGGCGCGCATCGCGGCGATGCGTCCGATGGAGGTCGGCCACGCGACGCTGCTGTCGCCGGCCGGTTCGGTGATGGCCAGCCGGGATGCGGCCGAGGTCGGCAAGCTGCGTGACGATGCCGGCACCCAGGCGATGCTGGCCGCCGTGGCCAAGGGCGAGATGGTCAGCAGCGAAGACCGCTTCAACGGCGAGCAGCAGTTGCAGGTGTTCGGGCCGCTGCGGGTTGGCTCAGCGCCACAGGTGTTCGCGTTGGGTATCGCGGTACCCAAGGCCCACGTGATGGCGCAGGCGCGCACGCTGCTGTGGGTGATCGTGGCGGTGGGCCTGTTCTCGGCCGTGCTGCTGAGCGCGGCGTTGTTCGTGCTGCTGCGGGCGCTGGTGCTCAAGCCGCTGGCCGAGGCCGAACGGGTGTCCGCAGCGGTGGCCGAGGGGCGCCTGGACAGCCGCATCACAGTGGCGCGCAATGACGAAGTGGGACGCTTGTTGACCTCGATGGGGGCGATGCAGGACCAGCTGCGCGCGGTGATCGCCGCGCAGGCCGACATGGCCCGCCGGCACGACCAAGGGCAGATCAGCCATCGGCTGGATGCGCAGGCGTTCCCGGGCGAATACGGGCGCATGGTAGCCGGCACCAACATGCTGGTGGCCGGGCACGTGGACGTGCAGCGCCGGCTGGTGGAGGTGATGGCCTGCTACGCGGTGGGTGACATGAGCGCGGACATGGAGGAGCTGCCCGGCGAGAAAGCGATGATCAGTGCGGCGATGCGCGACACCAAGGCCAACCTGCAGGCGATCAACGCGCAGATCCTGCAGCTGGCACACGCTGCCGCGGCCGGCGATTTCACCCAGCGCGGTGATGCGGCGCGCTTCACCCACGATTTCCGCAGCATGGTGGAGGGCCTGAACACCCTGATGCACACCACCGATGGCAACCTGGCCGAGCTGTCGCGGCTGCTACAGGCGATCGCCCGTGGCGACCTCACCGCGCGCATGCAGGGTGATTTCCACGGCGTGTTCGCGCAGATGCGGCGCGATGCCGATACCACGGTGGAGCAGTTGACCCGCATCGTCGGCGGCATCCAGCAGGCCAGTGCGATGATCAACAGCGCGGCAGGCGAGATCGCCGCGGGCAACGAGGACCTGTCGCGGCGTACCGAACAGCAGGCGGCCAGCCTGGAAGAAACCGCCGCGTCGATGGAAGAGCTGACCTCCACCGTGCGCCAGAATGCCGACCATGCGCGCCAGGCCAACCAGCTGGTGCAGGGCACCGCCGCGGTGGCGTCGCAGGGTGGGGACGTGGTGGCGCAGGTGGTGCAGACCATGACCGGCATCGAGGGATCGTCGCGGCGCATCGCCGAGATCATCACGGTGATCGATGGCATCGCGTTCCAGACCAACATCCTGGCGCTGAATGCCGCCGTGGAAGCCGCGCGTGCCGGCGAGCAGGGCCGCGGCTTCGCCGTGGTGGCCACCGAGGTGCGCGCCCTGGCCCAGCGTTCGGCCACCGCCGCGCGCGAGATCAAGGGCCTGATCGATGATTCGGTCGGCCAGGTGGAGCAGGGCGCGCAGCTGGTGCGCCAGGCCGGCAGCACCATGCAGGACATCGTCAGCTCGGTGCACCGGGTGACCGACATCATGGCCGAGATTTCCGCCGCGTCGCAGGAGCAGAGCGCGGGCATCGAGCAGGTCAGCCAGACCGTGGTGCAGATGGACGAGGCGACCCAGCAGAATGCCGCGCTGGTGGAAGAAGCCAATGCCGCGGCGCGTTCGCTGGAAGAGCAGTCACACGAACTGCAGCAGGCGGTGGCGATCTTCCGCCTGCGCGAGGCATCAAGCCGCACGCAGCGTGCCGCGGTCGCCGAAACGGCCTGAGCGCGTCAACCAGAGCGGGGAGCGGACGGCCAGCGGCCGTCCCTACCGGTGGTGCAGAGCACTGCTTCGGTAGCGCCGGGCCATGCCCGGCGAGCGCAGCGGCAACGGTCCAGGCGTGGCGACCAACGGTCGTCACCCACCAGAGCGGGGAGCGGACGGCCAGCGGCCGTCCCTACCGGCGGTGCGGAGCAACGGCTTCGGTAGCGCCGGGCCATGCCCGGCGAGCGCAGCGGCTACGGTCCACGCGTGACGACCAACGGTCGTCACCCACCAGAGCGCGGAGCGGACGGCCAGCGGCCGTCCCTACCAGCGGTGCGGAGCAACGGCTTCGGTAGCGCCGGGCCATGCCCGGCGAGCGCAGCGGCAACGGCCCACGCGTGACAACCAACGGTCGTCACCCACCAGAGCGCGGAGCGGACGGCCAGCGGCCGTCCCTACCAGCGGTGCGGAGCAACGGCTTCGGTAGCGCCGGGCCATGCCCGGCGAGCGCAGCGGCAACGGCCCACGCGTGACGACCAACGGTCGTCACCCACCAGAGCGGGGAGCGGACGGCCAGCGGCCGTCCCTACCAGAGCGGTGAAGCGGACGGCCAGCGGCCGTCCCTACCGGAGCGGGGAGCGGTTGGCGGGTGCCGCTTAGGGGCGCAGCAGCACCTTGCCGGTGCGTCCGCCCACGAGGCTGGCTGCGGCGGCTTCGGCGATCTGCCCGAGCGGGTAGACCGCCTGCACCGGCAACTGCAGTTCGCCTGCCGAAGCACGCTGCAGCAGCTCGCCGACCAGCCGGCGCTTGTCCTCCACCGCCATCGCCTGGCTGACCTTGCTGCCCCAGAAGCCCTTCACCGTGGCCTGCTTGAAGATCACATCGCCAGAAGGAATCTGCATCGGTTCGCCGGTCATCGAACCGAACGACACCAGCGTGCCGCCTTCGCCGAGCAGCCCCATCAGTGCTCCGCTGGCGGCGCCACCGATCGAGTCCACCGCCGCCGTTGCCAGCGCATCGCCGAGCCGTGCGCGCACCGCGTCCTGCCAGCCTTCCGATGCGGTGGAAAACACGTTGCCGATGCCCAGTGCTTCCAGTTCGGCCACGCCGTCATCGCGACGGACCAGGTTGGCCACATACACTCCGCGGGCGCTGGCCAGCATCGCCAGGGTCTTGCCGACCGCACCGTTGGCGGTGTTCTGCACGATCCACTGGCCGCGCTCGACCTTCAGGAATTCGAGCAGCATCAACGCGCTGAGCGGCATCGCGATCAGCTGTGCTGCGGTTTCATGGGCAATCGCATCCGGCATCGGGATCACCATCCGCACCGGCGCGATGAATGCTTCGGCCCAGGTGCCGTGGACCGAAGCGGCAGCCACGCGCTGTCCCAGCGTGAAGCCTTCCACACCCTCTCCCAGGGCATCGATGGTGCCCAGCCCTTCGCTTCCGCCGACCGCCGGCAGGGTCGGCTTGTAGCCGTACTGGCCGCGCACGGTCCACAGGTCGTGGTTGTGGATCGGCGCCAGCACGGTGCGGATGCGCACCTCGCCGGGACCGGGTTCGGGCAGCTCGGCCTGGCCTTGGGAAAGGACGGAAGCGGGGTCGCCGAAGCTGGCGTGGAGGGCGGCGCGCATGCAGGTTCCTTGGTGTTCGAGGGAGCGCCACAGGGTGCCACCGCGCACGGTAACGGCAGGTCAACGGCAACAGCGATGCGAGGTAGTGACGGCCGCTGGCCGTCAGAGGGAGAGCGTCATGACGGCCAGCGGCCGTCACTACCGGGTCAGCGCTTGCGGCGGAAGGCGGCCGGGGTGCGGGCGCCGACGATGATCATGCGCACCATCGTGGAGATCTCTTCGATCAGCTCGGCATCCTTTTCCGGCGGCAGGTCCATGGCGCTGGCGCCCATCGCGAACACCAGCCGGGTGATCGCCTTGGCTGCCAGCTGGGGGGCATGCAGGCGCACCCCGTCCATCGCGGCCAGCCGCACCAGGTCGACCTGCAGTTCGTCTTCGAAGTACTGCAGTTCGCGTTCCACCGCGTGCTTGAAGTCATCCGACCCGACCGCGCCTTCGCGCAGCAGCACGTGCAGCAGCTTGTCGTCGGCGCGCAGCTGTTCCATGAAGGTTTCCACCGACACCCAGACCACGCTGGTGGCCGATACCGTGGCACGCCGGCGGGCCTGGCCGATGATCGTGCGCAGCGAACGCCCGGCCAGGTCGATCAGCGCAATGGACAGTTCATCCATGTCGCGGAACTGGCGGTAGAAGCTGTTCGGTGCGATCCCGGCCTCGCGGGCCACTTCACGCAGGCTGAGCGTGGACAGGCTGCGGTGCGGCCCGATCAGTGCCAGTGCCGCGATGATCAGATCCTCTCGGGTCACCGTACGGCGGACCGGGGTGGCGTCTTCGGGCGGAGGCGTGACGATGGGGGGCATGGGGTAACCGGGTGGACCAAGCGTGAATCATACCTGATCCGGTTTGATATACACCTGTATACACAGCTGTGTGCGCGCACGTATAGTTCACCCATGAACGCTGCCGCCCGCGCCCAGATCGACCGCAAGTCGCCGCTCTCCCCCCAGCGCTGGCTGTCGCCGGCGCTGTTCGACTACTGGGCGGGGCAGGTCAACCGCCTGTGGACCCTGCGCCAGCCGCTGGCCCGCCTGGTCCGCCGCGAGCCGGCCGGGGAGGGCTCCTGCACCCTGGTGCTGCGCACCAACCGCCACTGGCGCGGCATGCAGCCCGGTCAGCACGTTTCGCTCGGTGTGGAGATCGACGGCCGGCTGCTGCAGCGCAGTTACAGCCCGACCGTGCTCGGTCGCAACCTGCTTTCCATCACGGTCAAGGCCGTCGACGGCGGCCGCGTGAGCCGATTCCTGGTTTCGCAGGCCCGGCAGGGCAGCGTCTTCCACATCGGTGAAGCCTTCGGTGATTTTTCCGTGCCGACCGCGGCCCCGCTGCTGCTGCTGGCCGCGGGCAGTGGCATCACCCCGATGCGCAGCCTGCTGCGCGCCTTGGCCGGCCGTCCGCTCGGTGCGCCGGTGGATCTTTATTACTGGGAACGCAGCCACGCCGGCTTCAGCTTCCGCGAGGAGCTGCTGGCCATGGCGGCCGCCGATCCGCAACTGCAGGTGCGCCTGCTGGCCACGCGCGATGCGCAGGCGCCGGCGGCACGCATCGACAGCGTGGTCTTCGACAGCCTCGGCGATGTGCCGCTGGCCCAGCGCCACGTGCTGGCCTGTGGTCCGGACGGCTTCGTGGCTGCCGCGCGCAACCGCCTGCTGCATCACGTGGCAGGCTTCCAGGCCGAAGCCTTCACCCCGCCACCAGTGCCTGCCGGTGACCAGGGCGAGGTCCAGCTGACCTTGGCCCGCAGTGGCCGCACGTTGAGCGTGCCGCGCGGCAGGCCATTGCTGGACAGCCTGGAAGCGCATGGACTGAAACCGAAGCATGGGTGCCGCATGGGCATCTGCAATACCTGCACCTGCGTACGCGCCAGTGGCGCCACGCGGCACCTGCGTACCGGCCAGGACCAGGATGAACCGGCAATGCCGGTGCGTATCTGCGTCAGTGCCCCGACCACCGACCTGGTCCTGGATATCTAAGGAAGCCTTGCTGATGAGCCGCCCTGATCGAGCCCTGACCCCTACCGAGCTGGACGCCTTCGGCGCCGAACTGGACGCGATCCGCGACCGCGTGATCGGCGAACTGGGCGCCAAGGACACCCGTTACATCCGGCGCGTCGCCGCTGCGGTGCGCTGGTCCGGCGTGCTCGGCCGCCTGCTGCTGTTCGTCGGCGCGTTCTCCCCGCTGTTCTGGTCGCCGCTGCTGTGGCCGGCGTGCATCGCCGGTACGCTGCTGCTGGCGCTGTCCAAGATCCTGGAAAACATGGAGCTGGGGCACAACGTGATGCACGGCCAGTACGACTGGACCGGCGACCCGAAGCTGGATGGCAACAGCTACGAATGGGACATCGTGGCCACCAGTGACAACTGGCGCAAGACACACAACTTCAAGCACCACACCTATACCAACGTGCGCGGCATGGACGATGACATCGGCTACGGCCTGCTGCGCATCTTCCCCGAACAGCGCTGGCGCCCGTTCTACCTGCTGCAGCCGATCATCGCGCCGATCTTCGCGCTGCTGTTCCAGTGGGGCGTGGCGATCCAGGACCTGCGCATCGGGCGCTGGCTGAAGGGCCGCATGACTGCCCGCCAGCTGTGGAAGGAAACCCGTCCGGTCGGCGCCAAGATGGCGCGCCAGCTGGGCAAGGACTACCTGCTGTTCCCCGCGCTGGCCGGCCCGTTCTTCCTGCCGGTGATGCTGGGCAACCTGGTGGCCAACGGCATGCGCAACATCTGGACGTACGTGATCATCTTCTGCGGTCATTTCACCGCCGATGCCGAAACCTTCTCCAAGGACTGCCTGCGCAATGAATCGCGTGGCCATTGGTACCTGCGCCAGCTGCGCGGCTCGTCCAACCTCAAGGGCGGCTGGGTGATCAACGTGCTGTCGGGCAACCTGAGCCACCAGATCGAGCACCACTTCTACCCGGACCTGCCGGCCAACCGCTATTCACGCATCGCCGTGGAAGTGAAGGACATCTGCCGCCGCTACGGCCAGCACTACAATACCGGGTCACTGCCGAGCCAGTTCGGGCAGGTGGTCTGGCGGATCCTGCGGCATGCCTTCCCGAGCCGGCCGGCGCGCATGCGGGTACGCCAGCCGGTGGCCGGTGCCGCCTGAACGGCCAGGGCCCGCGCTATGCAAAGCGCGGGCAATCGCTGAGAATTGCGCGCATTGAGTTGCTTTCCGTAAAGGCGTGCGAGTGAACGTTGCGGCATCGTCCCAGGTCTCCATCCAGAGCCCATCCCCCTCGCCGCGGCCGTTGCCCGAATCCCCTGATGCGCAGATCGTCGCCGATGTCGGCGGCACCTTCGCGCGCCTGGCCTGGTCGCATGGCGGTGCCCACGCGCCGCGCATCGACGGCTTCCGGCGTTACCGCTGCGCGCAGTACCCCAGCCTGGCCGCGATCCTGGCCGATTTTGCGGCTACTGCCCCGCCACGGCCTGCTGCGGCTGTGGTCGCCATCGCCGGACTGCTGCAGGGCGATACGCTGGTCAATGCCAACCTGCCGTGGCCGGTATCGGTGGACGCCACGCGCCAGCAGGCCGGGTTGCGGTCGCTGCAGTTGATCAATGATTTCGAAGCGGTGGCGCTGGCCATCCCGCACGTGCGCCGCGATGCGCTGGTGGCCCTGCATGGCGACGCGGACCCGGCCACGGCCTGGCCGGCACTGGTGCTGGGGCCTGGCACCGGACTGGGCGCAGCACTGCGTTTCGCCGACGGCGCACGGCCGGTGCTGGCCAGTGAAGTCGGCCATTCGGCGCTGTCGGCCGGTACCGCGCTGGAGCTGGACGTGCTGCGCCTGCTGCTGCAGCGCTGGGACCACGTCGACAACGAACGCGTGCTGTCCGGCACCGGCCTGCTCAATCTCTACCAGTGCCTGTGCCAACTGCGTGGCGCGAGCGCGTACTGCGACGACACCGAAGCGCTGCTGGCTGCCGCCCACCGCGGCAATGATCCGCTGGCGCGCGAGACCGTGGACGTGTTCTGCGGCTGGCTCGGCAGTTTCGTTGGTGATCTGGCAATCACCTTCGGCGCCCGCGCGGTGTACCTGGCCGGCGGGGTGTCGGCACACATCGCCCCGTTCCTGCCAGACAGTCCGTTCGTCGCGCGCTTCCTCAACAAGGGTGTGCTCGGCAGTGTGCTGCAGCAGGTGCCGGTGTGGCGGGTGGAACATGGCGAACTGGGTGTGCTGGGCGCGGCGGCCTGGAACGCATCGAACGCATTAGCGGCGTGACCGCGCGCGTCCGGCGGCGGCCAGGCGCGGGGCTTGGACAACAGAGGGGTTCGCATGACCGATCGTAGAAGCTTCCTGCAGGCCGGTGCGTTGGCCGTCGGCGCGCTGGGACTGCCACGCAGCGCACGTGCGGCCGCGGCCGATCCGGGTCCCCGGGTGGTGTCGACCTGGGATTTCGGCGTGGGCGCCAACCAGGTGGCCTGGAAGACCCTGGCCGACGGCGGCAGCGCGCTGGATGCGGTGGAACAGGGCGCACGCTGGGCGGAGAGCGAACTCTGCAACCCGACCGTGGGCCGCTGCGGCAACCCGGACCGGGACGGCAACCTGAGCCTGGACGCCAGCATCATGGACGGCGACGGCCGCTGTGGTTCGGTTGCCGCGCTGGTCGACATCCTGCACCCGGTATCGGTGGCACGCCGGGTGATGGAAAAGACCCCGCACGTGATGCTGGTCGGGCAGGGCGCGCAGGCCTTCGCGGTGGAACAGGGTTTCCCGCGCGGCAAGCTGCTCACCCCCGCCGCCGAGAAGGCCTGGAAAGCGTGGCTGAAGACCGCCGAGTACGCACCGCAGATCAATGCCGAACGCCGCGCGATCCCCGGCGACAGCGGCAACCATGACACCCTGGGCATCCTGGCCCGCGACGCGCGGGGGCGCCTGGCCGGTGCGTGCACCACCAGCGGCATGGCGTGGAAGATGCAGGGCCGGGTCGGCGACAGCCCGATCATCGGCGCCGGGTTGTACGTGGACAACGAGGTCGGCGCGGCCACCGCATCCGGTGTCGGCGAAGAGATGATCCGCAACGCCGCCTCGTTCCTGGTGGTGGAGCTGATGCGGCAGGGCCGCAGCCCGGCCGAGGCCTGCCGCGAGGCGATCGCGCGGGTGGTGCGCAAGCGGCCGGAGGCCAGCCGGACCCTGCAGGTCTGTTTCCTGGCGATGAATCGTGACGGTGAAGTGGGGGCGTATGCCCTGCACCGTGGCTTCGTCTACGCAGTGTGCGATGCGCAGCGCCAGGATGTGCTGCACGATGCCGACGCGGTGTACCGCACGGAGCAAACCTGAGCATGCGCCGGCTGCTGGAGGTCGCCTGTGATGGGGTCGGTTCGGCACTCGCCGCGCAGGCCGGCGGCGCGGACCGCGTGGAACTGTTCGCCGACCTTGCCTCTGGCGGACTCACGCCCTCGCACGCGACCCTGGCCGTCACCCGCGACCGGGTGCGGCTGCCGGTGTTCGTGTTGATCCGTCCACGCGCTGGCGATTTCCTGTATGGCGACTGGGAAGCGGAAGTCATGCTGCGCGACATCCAGCACTGCCGCGCACTGGGCATGGACGGGGTGGTGCTCGGCGCGTTGACCGCCGAGGGCGACGTCGATGCCGCGTTGTGCGGCGAACTGGTGGCGGCGGCCGGTGACCTGCCGGTCACCTTCCATCGCGCCTTCGACGCCGCGCGCGACCTGCCTGCCGCGCTGGAGGCGGTGATCGGGCTTGGCTGCGCGCGTGTGCTCAGCTCCGGCGGCCACGGCTCGGCAGTGGACGGCGCAGACGTGCTGGGCGGCATGGTCCAGCGTTCTGCCGGGCGCATCGGGATCATCGCCGGGGCCGGACTTGCCGCGTCCAACATCGCCGATGTCGCCCAGCGCAGTGGCTGCACCGAACTGCATGCCTCGGCGAAGGGGCTGCGACGCAGTGCGATGCAGCACCACAACCGCGCCCTGACCGGTCTGGCGCTGGACCACCAGCAGAGCGACGCCACCCGGGTCGCCGCACTGCGGGCGGCGCTGGACGCCCTGACGGACACGCGCTGACGACCGCATCACGCGCTGGACACGACGGTGTTTATCGTTTATCAATAAACACACGGTGCCCTTCCGGCGCCTGTCTGCTGGAGTCCCCGTGCCAAGCCGTACCCGCCGTGCGCCTGATCCGCGTGGCATCTTCAACCTGACCCATGCCGCGATCCACGCCGTCATGGCGATGTGCTGGCTGGGCATCCTGGCCGCCCTCTGCGCCGTGCCGCTGGTGTTCCATCGGCCGGCGCGGCTGCTCGACGCGGTGGACGCGTCGGTGGTCGCCGAACATGGCGATGCGCCGCACCTGCTGCTGCACTTCAGTGCCGGCCTGCTGGCCATCGTGGTGCTGCTGGCGCTGGGCCTGGTGTTCCTGCGCCACCTGCAGCGGCTGGTGCGCTCGGTGCGCGAGCAGCAACCGTTCACCCAGGGCAATGTCGGCCGGCTGCGCCGGATGGCCTGGCTGATGCTGGCGATGGAGGTGCTGTCCATCCTGATCGGCGTCTACTCCAGCTGGATGGGACCGCAGTTCGCGTGGATGGAGGTCGGCGGCGGCATGTCCATCACCGGCTTGGTAGCGGTGCTGATGCTGTTCGTCATCGCCCATGTCTTCGCCGTAGGCACCGCGATGCGCGAGGACCTGGACGGGGTGGTCTGATGGCGATTGTCATCACCCTGGACCACATGCTGCAGCAACGCGGCATGACCCTGTCCGAGCTGGCCGGGCGCATCGACATCACCCTGGCCAACCTGTCCATCCTGAAGACCGGCAAGGCGCGTGCGATCCGCTTTTCCACCCTCGATGCGATCTGCCGGGAACTGCGCTGCACGCCCGGTGACCTGCTCGGGCACGATCCGGCCGCGACGCAGGACGACCGCGCCTGATCCGGCAGCACCTGCACGACTTCCCCTTCAACCACAGAAAAGAAACGACGCATGGAATGGCTGGCTGACCCCTCGATATGGATGGGGCTTGCAACCCTGGTAGTGCTTGAGATCGTGCTGGGCATCGACAACCTGGTGTTCATCGCGATCCTGGCCGACAAGCTGCCCCCGCACCAGCGCGACCGCGCGCGGGTGATCGGCCTGGGCCTTGCGCTGCTGATGCGGCTGGTGCTGCTGGCCGCGCTGTCCTGGATCATGAAGCTCACCGAGCCGCTGTTCGCGGTGCTTGGGCATGCGTTCTCCGGACGCGACCTGATCCTGCTGGTGGGCGGCCTGTTCCTGCTGTTCAAGGGCACCATGGAGCTGCACGAGCGGCTGGAAGGGCGCTCGCACGAGGGCGGCGGCAAGCAGGTGTATGCGAGCTTCGGCACGGTGGTGGCGCAGATCGTGGTGCTCGATGCGGTGTTCTCGCTGGACTCGGTGATCACGGCGGTCGGCATGGTGGACAACCTGGGCGTGATGTATGCCGCCGTGACCATCGCGATGGCACTGATGCTGCTGGCCAGCAAGCCGTTGACGCGCTTCGTCAATCGGCATCCCACCGTGGTGGTGCTGTGCCTGGGCTTCCTGCTGATGATCGGCTTCAGCCTGGTCGCCGAGGGCCTGGGCTTCAAGATTCCGAAGGGCTATCTGTATGCGGCCATCGCGTTTTCGATCCTGGTGGAGGGCTTCAACCAGTGGGTGGGCTTCAACCGCGCGCGCGACCAGGCGCAGCTGCCGTTCCGCCAGCGCACCGCCGATGCGGTGATGCGGATGTTCGGGGTGCGCGATGCCGGCGCGGCGGCAGACGAGGGTGGGCAGGATGCCGGTCACGCCGGCGAGCGGCTGCAGCCGGTCGAGCAGGACATGATCCGCAGCGTGCTGACCCTGGCCGAGCGGCCGGTGTCCAGCGTGATGACGGTCCGCACGGATGTGCAGTGGATCGACATCAGCCGCGGCACCGACGATGTGATCGCACGGTTGATCGCCAGCCCGCATACGCGCCTGCTGGTGGCCGACGGCGACCTGGACCGGTTGCGCGGGGTGGTGCAGAGCCGTGACCTGCTGGCCAACCTGCTGCAGGGCAGGCCGCTGCAGCTGGAGGCGAGCCTGCGCGAGGCCCAGTTCGTGTCCTCCAACGCCAGCGCGCTGCAGGTGCTGGAACTGATCCGACAGCATCCGGTGCCGCTGGCGGTGGCCGTGGATGAGTACGGCAGCGTGGAAGGGCTGGTGACCGCCAACGATCTGCTGGCCGCCATCGCCGGCGACCTCGCCGATACCCAGGACGAGCGCTATGGCATAACCGAGGTCGCGGCGCAGCACTGGGAGGCCGACGGCGCGCTGACCCTGGACGACCTGCAGCGCATGGCCGGCATCCGCTTCGAGCGCAGCGGCGACTACCAGACACTGTCCGGGCTGGTGCTGCATGCGCTGGACCGGATGCCCCAGGCAGGCGATGTGATCGAGCATGCGGGCTTCCGGCTGCGCGTGCTGTCGATGGCCAGGCGCCGGGTCGGACGGGTGGCGTTGCAGCGCAATTCTGAATGAGTCAGCTGCGTCCGTAACCTTATACGGGCGAGAGGCGGCGGATCGTGTCGTAGACGGTATGCTGGCCTTCACGCGTTGAACACATTGCTGATTGCGTAATGTGAAGGTTGTCCGGTCGGGGGAGGGGCACGTACCGCATTGCGGTCCGCCAGACCCGGCTGGAATCCCTCCGGCCAGGTGGGCATGCAATGGCATGCACTGCTGGCCCTATCCAGCAGGAAACTCCCATGGCGTCATTGCAGCAGCGCACCCTTGAACTCATCCGCAACAACGAGGAACAGGTCCTCACGCAGTGGCAGCAGAACCTTGCCGCCGCAGGCCAGGGACAGGACAACCGTATTTCCAGCCAAGAGGTGGATGCGCAGCTCCGTGAGTTCTGGCGCCTGTTCCTGCAGGCCATTTCGGCCGCCGATGTCGGCAGCCTTCAGGGCCAGGAATGGCAGGGCATCCGCCGCTTCCTGGAAGACCTGTCCACCGACCGTGCGCGCAGGGGCTTCAATTCGTCGGAGACGGCGAGCTTCATTTTCTCGCTGAAGCGCCCGTTGTTCGCGCAGGTCCAGGCCGCACTGGCGGCCGATCCGCAGCAGCAGGGTGACCAGCTGTGGGCCATTTCCGAACTGCTGGACCTGCTCGGCCTGCAGACCGTCAAGGCATTCCAGAAGAGCCGCGAAGAAGTGATCCAGCGCCAGCAGGAAGAAATGCTGGAGCTGTCCACCCCGGTGGTGAAGCTGTGGGAAGGCGTGCTGGCGCTGCCGATGATCGGCACGCTCGATTCGCAGCGTACCCAGGTGGTGATGGAGTCGCTGCTGCAGCGGATCGTCGACACCGGATCGGAGATCGCCATCATCGACATCACCGGCGTACCGACGGTGGACACGCTGGTCGCCCAGCACCTGCTGAAGACCGTCACCGCCATCCGCCTGATGGGCGCCGATGCGATCATCAGCGGTGTGCGGCCGCAGATCGCGCAGACCATCGTGCACCTGGGCCTGGACCTGCAGGGCATCGTCACCAAGGCCAACCTGGCCGACGCGCTGGCGTTGGCGCTGAAGCGGACCGGCCAGACCGTGACCAAGGTGGCTGGCTGAGATGGATCGCATCCCGATCCTGCAGATGGGCGATCTGCTGCTGGTGACCATCCAGGTGGACATGCACGACCAGTTGGCTTTGACCCTGCAGGATGACCTGACCGAGAAGATCCAGCGTACGTCCGCCCGCGGCGTGCTGATCGACATCTCCGCGCTGGATATCGTGGACTCGTTCATCGGCCGGATGATTTCCACCATCTCCGCGTTGGCGCGGATCATGGATGCCACCACCGTGGTGGTAGGCATGCAGCCGGCAGTGGCGATCACCCTGGTGGAGCTGGGCCTGGACCTGCGTGGCGTACGCACTGCGTTGAATGTCGAGCGTGGCATGAAGCTGCTGCAGCTGCCTGCAGGCGATCCATGATCGCCGATGCGGGGTCGATCCCCGTGCGGATCGAACAGGACGTGGTGCTGGCGCGGCAGACCGTGCGGCAGCTGGCGGTGGCCTTCGGGTTGCGGCTGGTGGACCAGACCAAGCTGGTCACCGCCGCCAGCGAGCTGGCGCGCAACGCGGTGATCTACGGCGGTGGTGGCGACATGCACTGGCGGATCGTCGAACGCGGTGTCCGCCGCGGCATCCAGCTGGAGTTCGCCGACCAGGGGCCGGGTATCCCAGACCAGGTCAAGGCGCTCACCGACGGCTGGTCGTCGGGGTCGGGGATGGGCCTGGGCTTGTCCGGCTCGCGTCGCCTGGTCGATGATTTCGATCTGGACTCCGCCGCAGGGCAGGGCACGCGGGTAACCATCACCAAATGGATCTGAATTTTTCCGGTCCGCTTACCCGTGTCGTGGTCGTCGAGGAAACCACCCAGGTCGGGCAGGCACGACGCGAAGCGTTGCGCGTAGCCGCCGAAGCCGGCTTCAACGAGATCGATGCCGGTCGGGTCGCGCTGGCCGCCACGGAAATGGCGACCAACCTGTGGCGGCACGGCGGTGGCGGTCGCATGCTGCTATCGGTCATCGCCGCAGCGCACGGCCATGCCGTGGAACTGTGCACCATCGACCGGGGACCGGGTTTCGTGCTGGCCCAGTGCCTGCAGGACGGCTACTCCACCGGTGGCAGCCAGGGGCTCGGCATGGCGGCGATCGCGCGGCAGGCACGGGTCATGGACGCCTGGTGCGACGCACGCGGTGCGGTGCTGCTGGTCAGGATCCATCCCGAGCGCGCGCCGCGCGACGCCGATCTCGCCTACGGCGCCCTGCGCCTGCCGATGAAGCATGAAGTGGCGTGCGGCGATGCCTGGCATCTGCGGGTGCAGGACCAGCAGCTTGCGCTGACCGTGATCGACGGCCTCGGGCACGGGGTGCTGGCGGCCGAAGCATCCGAAGGCGGGGTGCGCGCGCTCGCCGCGCGGCCGCCGGCCGGCCAGGCGGTGGATGCCATCAACGACCTGCATGCCGCCCTGTCGGGCTCGCGCGGCGGCGCGGCGGCGGTTGCTGTCGTTTCGCTGGGCAGCGGCGACATCGAGTACGCCGGCGTGGGCAACATCGCCGGCACGCTGCTGATAGGAGATACCTCGCGTGGCATGGCGTCGATGCCCGGCATCGTCGGCGTGCAGTACCGCAAGGCGCAGGCATTCAGCCTTCACGCCCCCGCTGGCACGCTGCTGGTGATGCACAGTGATGGACTGCAGGCGCGTTGGAGCCTGCGTGATTACCCGGGATTGCAGCATCGCCATCCGGCGTTGGTGGTTGCCGTGCTGCAACGTGATTTTGATCGTGGTCGCGACGATGTCTGCGTCGTCGCGCTGCGCGTGGGAGCCTTCCGATGAGCGTCACCGATCTGTCCCTGCAGCAGGAAATGGAGCGTCTTCGCGTGGAGAACGAAGGCCTGCGCGCTGAGCTGGACGAGACCAACCAGGGGGTGCTGGCGCTGTACGGCGAACTGGACCAGCAGGCCGAACAGCTGCGCCAGGTGTCCGAATTGAAGAGCCGCTTCCTGTCCTACATGAGCCATGAGTTCCGCACCCCGCTCGGGTCGATCCTGAGCATGACGCGGCTGCTCGACGACGGCATGGATGGCGAGCTCAGCAGCGGGCAGCGCCAGCAGGTACTGTTCATCAGCAGCGCCGCGAGCGAGCTGCGCGAGATGGTCGACGACCTGCTCGACCTGGCCAAGATCGAGGCCGGCCGGATCACCATTTCCCCGGGCTGGTTCGACCTGATGGACCTGTTCTCGGCCCTGCGCGGCATGTTCCGCCCGTTGGTGGACGGCAACGACATCGAACTGGAGTTCATCGCGCCGCCGCAGCTGCCGATGCTGTACACCGACGACAAGAAGCTCGCGCAGATCCTGCGCAATTACGTGTCCAACGCACTCAAGTTCACCCCGCGCGGCCGGGTCGTGGTATCGGCCGAACTGGAAGGAGAGGCCGCCGTGCGTTTCAGCGTACGCGACACGGGCATCGGGATACCGGTGGAGATGCACGCTGCGCTGTTCGAGGATTTCGTGCAGGTGGATTCGCCGCTGCAGAAGCGCCTGCGCGGGACCGGGCTGGGATTGTCGTTGTGCAAGCGCTTCGCCGTTCTGCTCGGCGGCCACGTCGGCGTCAACAGCGTGCCAGGCGAAGGCTCGGAATTCTTCGTGGTGGTGCCGCTCAACCTTCAATCCGCAGCAGAGGCCCTTGATGCCGCACCGTGACCGCATCCTGATCGTGGATGACAACGTCGCCACGCGTTACGCGGTGCGCCGCGTGCTGGAGCACCATGGCTACCGCGTGGACGAGGCCGGGCTTGGCCAGGATGGCCTGGACGCGGTGGCGGTCAATGAGTTCGCTGCGTTGGTGCTGGATGTCAACCTGCCCGACATGAGCGGCTTCGACGTGGTGCGCGAGCTGCGCTCGCAGCCGCGCACCGCGTTGCTGCCGGTGGTGCACGTGTCGGCGGCATCGATCAGCACCGGCGACATGATCACCGGCCTGGACGCCGGCGCGGATGGCTACCTGACCCACCCGGTGGACCCGGAAGTACTGCTGGCCACGCTGCGCAGCCTGCTGCGGGCGCGCCGCGCCGAGGATGCACTGCGCGAGGCCGAGGCGCGTTTCGGTGAAATCTTCCGCCAGATCAACGCACCGGTCGCGGTATTGAACGCGGACCTGACCGTTCGCGATGCCAACGCCGCGTTCGCCCGCCTGCTCGGTACCGGGCTCAGTGACGGGTCACCGCTCGACCGGCTGGGCAATGCCGGCGAGTTCATCGACGGACTGCGCGACGCGCTGCGCCTGCGTGAGCGCTGGCAGGGCACGGTGGCGCTGCCTACCCCGGGCGGTACGCCGCGCATGACCCAATGGCGGCTGACGCCGTACCAGCAGCCGGACCTGGGCCTGGTGGTGGTGGAAGACATCACCGCCCACCACGAACGCGACCGCGAACAGCGACGCGAACTGGCGTACCAGATTTCCGAGCGCGAGCGCACCGAAGCCGAGCTGCTGCAGGCACAGAAGATGGACGCGCTGGGCCAGTTGACCGGCGGCATCGCCCACGATTTCAACAACCTGCTGACCACCATCATCTCCGGCCTGGACATGATCGAACTGGCAGCGGACAGCGGCAAGCTGGACCGCCTTGGGCGCTACATCGACGCGGCGTCCAGTTCGGCCACCCGCGCCGCCGCGCTGACCCAGCGCATGCTCGCCTTCGCGCGCAAGCAGCCGCTGGATCCGCAGCCGTTCGACGTGGCCCAGCGCGTGCATTCGCTGGAAGACCTGCTGCGGCGGACCATCGGCGAGAACATCGAACTGGAGTTCGAACTCGGCGACGAACCGCTGGTGGCGCTGGCCGACCCCAACCAGTTCGAAAGCGTCGTGCTGAACCTGGTGATCAATGCGCGCGATGCGCTGGGCGGCAACGGCCTGATCCGCATCCGCGGTGAACGCACCACGGTGGAAGGCGACTACAGCCTGGCCGCTGGCGACTACATCAGCGTCAAGGTGATGGACAACGGCAGCGGCATCGAAGCGCACCTGCTGAAGAAGGTCTTCGAACCGTTCTTCACCACCAAGCCGCAGGGCGAGGGCACCGGACTGGGTCTGTCGATGACCTATGGCTTTGCGCGCCAGAGCGGCGGCGTGGCACGCATCAGCAGCGAACCCGGCACAGGTACCGAAGTGGAGCTGCTGTTGCCGCTGGGCGATGCGGCGAAGATCGAGGTGGCCGGTGAGCGCGGTGAAACGCCGGTAGGCCGTTTCGAGCGGATCCTGGTGGTGGACGACACCGATTCGGTGCGCCAGATGGTGCAGGACATGCTGCGCGAGGCAGGCTACGAGGTCATCGCGGTGGCCGATGCCCGCCAGGCGCTGCGCGAGCTGCGCGACGATGAAGGCATCGCGTTGCTGCTGTCCGACGTCGGCCTGCCCGGCATGAACGGCCGTGAGCTCGCCGACGCGGCACGTGAGCTGCGTCCGCGCCTGCCGGTGCTGTTCATCACCGGCTATACCGAACGGGCAGCGGTGCGCAACGAGTTCCTCGGGCCGGGCATGGGCCTGCTGCCCAAGCCGTTCAACCTGTCCGAACTGCTGCGTGCGGTGAGTTTCGCCCTGCGTTGAGCGGGGCGCCGGTGCCCTTAGATGCCGCCTTCGCGCGGCAGCGGCGCGGGAACATTCAGCTGGCCGCCGGCCGCGACGTAGGCGGCCAGCGCCTCGCCCTGGCTGAGCAGGTGACGGTTCATGGTCGCTTCGGCGGCCACGGCATCCCGACGGCGGATGCAGTCCATCAGTTCGCGGTGTTCGGCCAGCGACTGCGCCATCCGGCCCGGCGTCAGCAGCTGGCGGCCACGGTGCATCTTCAGG
Organism: Stenotrophomonas sp. SORGH_AS_0321; assembly: GCF_031453215.1. NCBI lineage: Bacteria > Pseudomonadati > Pseudomonadota > Gammaproteobacteria > Lysobacterales > Lysobacteraceae > Stenotrophomonas > Stenotrophomonas sp. SORGH_AS_0321. The sequence continues at coordinate 2,136,382 of NZ_JAVIZG010000001.1, read as the reverse complement.
ATCCGGTGCAGGTCATGGGTCACCCGGATCAGCCACGGATTGCCGGCGTGGGTCTGCAGGGACTCATGGATGAAGTAGTTGTTGCGGTAATACTCGGCCAGGTCACCGCACGCGGCCGCAGCCTCCATCGCATCGTGCAGGGCCTGCAGCTGGGCGATGCCGGCATCATCGATGCGGCGCACCGCATCGTGCGCGCAGCGACCTTCCAGCATCGCCATCACCGGGAACAGCTGGTTGAGGTCTTCAAGGGTGAGCCGGGTGACCCGGCTGCCACGGCCGGCATCGATCTGCACCAGGCCTTCGGCGGCGAGCAGCTTCAGGCTTTCGCGCAGCGGCGTACGGCTGATGCCCAGTTCTTCGGCCAGCGCCGGCTCGTCGATCCATTCGCCCGGTGGCAGCAGGTAATCGTAGATCTTCTGCCGCAGTTGTTCGGCCACCTCTTCATAGAGTGGCACGCGGCGGGTGCTTTTACGGGGGCCGGGGGCCAGGGGCATGGTCGAAGCGCAGTCCAGGTGGATGCATCAGTCTAGCGGGTGCACCCGGGGGTGACGACCAGCGGTCGCCACCCCCGGCACGGCTTACATCCAGCCCGGTACCACGAACAGCAGCCACGCCAGCAGCGGGCCGAAGGCCACCACCAGCCCGCTGTAGACCAGGAAGCGACGGAACAGTGCCTCGCGCTCTTCCTTCGCCGCCGACGCGACCACCAGCGCGCCATTGGTGGAGAACGGGCTGACGTCCACCACGGTGGACGACACCGCCAGGGCGCAGATCACGCCGGCGGCGCTGAGGTGCCCCTGCATCAGGAACGGGACCGCCAGCGGAATCGTGGCGCCGAGCACGGCCGCCGACGAAGCGAACGCCGACACGATGCCACCCACGTAGCAGACCAGCAGCGCACCCAGCAGCGGAATGCCGATGGCACCGACGCCGTGGCCGACGAAATCGACCGCACCGGCCTTCTGCAGCACCGCGACATAGGTCACCACGCCGCTGATCAGCAGCACGGTGGACCAGCTGATGCCATCCACCGCGCCCTTCTGCGCGGACGGCGAGGCCAGCGCGATGGCCACCGCAACGGTGATCGCCACCAGGCCCACGTTGAGGTCATACACCAGCGCCGCCACGCCCAGGCCCAGCAGGCCGACCAGGGTGATCAGGCGGTCGCGGTTGATGCGTACCTCGTCCAGTGCCTGCGGATCGTTGGACAGGGTGCCGCCACCGGCGCTGACCACGGCGCCATGGCCTTCGATGGCGAACTGGCGCGAAGAGGCCTGCACCCCGGCGACCAGCGGTTCCTCGGCGACCGCACGCCCACGCCGCAGCAGCGCGATGCCACCGAAGGCGAAGAAGCAGATGAACGCCATCAGCAGGTTGAAGCCGAGGCTGGTCAGGAACACCGCCATTTCCGTGACTTCCAGTCCAGCCTTCTGCACCACCTGGTTGGTGATGCCGCCGTACACGCTGATCGGCGAAAATCCACCGGCCTGCGCGCCGTGGATGACCAGCAGGCCCATCATCAACGGGTTGATCTTGTACTGCTTGGCGAAACGCAGCGCGACCGGGCCGATGATCGCCACCGCTGCCGGACCCAGCGCGCCGAAAGCGGTGAGCACTGCGGTCACGATGAACATCACCCACGGGATGGCCACGATATGGCCTCTTACGGCTTTCACCGCCCAGTGCACCAACAGGTCGATGGTGCCGTTCTTCTGCGCGATGGCGAACAGGTAAGTGATGCCGACCAGGGTCAGGAACAGATCGCCGGGGAATCCGGCAAGGACTTGCTTGCCGTCCATGCCGACCCAGACGCCGCCGACGATGAACGCCAATGCAAAGCCGACGGCACCCATGTTGATGGGCAGGGCCGTGGCCACGATGAACATGATCACCAGACCGATGATCGTTGCAATTTCCGGACTCATGCGCCCTCCCGAGACATCTGGTTCGTTGCTTCCGATGGCGACCCGCCATCCAGGGGTAGTGCTTCAACTGCGTGGCCGATGCGCTCGCTCATACGCGCGCGCAGGCCGTTTCCACCCATTCCGCCACGCCCTCCAGCGTGTGGAAATCCTCCACCGACCGCGCCTGCAGCTGCGGATGCAGCTCGCGCGCGAGACGGCTCAATGCACTGCCGGGGCCCAGTTCCAGGAACACCCGCGCGCCGCGTTCCACGGCCTGCTGCATCACCGCCTGCCACTGCACCGTCTCAGCGATCTGGCGCGCCAGCGTGTCGCGGACCTGGTCCGGCGTGGCCACGCGTCGGCCGTCGATGCCGGCCAGCAGCGGCAGGCGCGGTGCCTGCAACGGGGCGGCGGCCAGCCGTTCCCCGAATCCGCTGGCGGCCGCGGCCAGCAGCGGGGTATGCGCTGGCACGTGCACCGGCAACACCACGCAGCGCGCTCCGCCTTGTTCGGCGCTCGCCTGTACGGCCAGCAGATCGGCGCGCAGGCCGCCGAGCACCACGTGGTCGTCACCGTTGACGATGGCGATGGACACGCCGTGCTCAGCACACAGCGCTTCGATGCCGCCGCGTTCCAGCCCCAGCACCGCCAGCAGGCCGGCGTCAGCGGGACTGGCCGCATCCATGCAGGCGGCGCGGTGCACCGCCAGCTGCAGGCAGGTGGCTGCGTCGTAGCTGCCGGCCACGGCGTGCGCGGCCAGTTCGCCAGCGCTGTAGCCGGCAACGACGGCGGGTACCGGCAGGCGTGCTTTCAGCGCCAGCCAGTGGGTGAGTGCGGCGGCGCAGACCAGCGGTTGGGCGATGGCGTTGTCGAAGCGGCTGGGGCGGCTGGCAGCGTCGGTGGGCGCATCGCCGAGCAGCACCGCCGCCGCCGCCAGCAGCGCGCAGGCATCCGGGTCTGCCTGCACGCGGCGGAACATGTCCGGGTGCTGGCCGCCCTGGCCGGGGCACAGGATGGCCAGGCTCATGCGGCCTCCTGCTGCAGCAGGAACAGCGCGCAGGCCAGCAGGTCAGCGCTGCCGCCCGGGCTCAGGCGGCGCTGTTCGAAGGCGTTGCAGATGCGTGCCATGTGCGCGGGTGCGTCGGCTGCGCGCACGCCGCCGGCGGCGAGAAAGCCGCGCGCCTGCGCCTGTGCGAAGGCCAGGCCTTCGGCGCCGCCACGATGCAGCAGGTTGAGATCATCGGTGACCGCGACCAGCTGCATCAGTGTCTGCAGCAGGGCGGCATCGCGCGGCAGCCCATCGGCCAGCGCGGCGCGCAGCGCCGGTACGGCGACCTCGCGCAGCAGCGGGAAGCCGGCGGCAGCCTGTTCGCGCACCCCCGGTACCGCGTGGCGGGCACGGGCACGCTGCCCGGGGCTGGTGGCATCCAGTGGCGCCTGCAGCAGGGCGTGGCGCCACTGTCGCACGCCGTCGCACACCGCTTCGGCGGAGCGGGCAGGGCAAGCGTCGGCACGCAGCCGCGCGGCCGAAGCAACGAGCAGGCCGAGGCTGAAGATCGCGCCGCGATGCGTATTGACGTTGCCGGTGGCGGCCAGCATGCCGCGCTCGGCCTGGATGCCGAGCTGGCGCAGCGGCGCGAAGTCGGCGCAGGTGGCCGCCTGCGCGGCGATCGCGGTGAAGTAACCGCGCAACGCGAACAGGCTGCGCAGGAAGGTGCCGGCATCCATGTCGTGGTGGCTGCCACGGCTGAACGGAGTCACCAGTCCGGGCTTCGGACTGCAGGCCAGTTCGGCATGCAGCGCGGCGATCGCAAGGCGGCCGAGCGGACGTGCACGCGGCAGGACCGGCGCGGCCGTACGCGGGCGGGCCAGCGCGCTCATGCCGGCAGCTCCTCGCCGGAAAGGCATGAACGCGCTGCCAGCCAGCAGGCAGCATCGCCCTTGACCACTACCTGCGTGGCGTCGCCGGCGTACTCGCGCCAGTTCACGGCGTGCGCCGCATCGAACACCAGTTCGCCGTCGGCACGCAGCCCGTGCAGCGCTTCCCAGTCCTGCAGCAGGCGGCAGACCTGCGTTGCCTGGCCGGCTCCATCGACCTGCCACAGCAGGTCCAGGTCCGAACCGGCATGCAGGTAGTCCAGGCCGGTGATCGCCTGCCAGGCATGGCTGCCGAACACGCGCGCGGACAGGTCCTGCGCCGTGCAGCGCTGCTGCAGCGCCTGCAGGGCAGGGCGCCACGGCGCGGACAGCGCATCGATCACCTCGGTCAACCGCGGCGGTGGCGCGTGACGGATGACCGCCGCGCGATCAATCCGCAGTGACAGCCGTTGCCGGCCCTCATCCAGTGGCAACGGCACGCCGAGCCGCAGCTGCGCGCCGTCCACGGCCGGGTCACGCCGTGCCACCACCAGCGGCAGGCGCGCCTGCACCCACGCACGCAGGCGCGGTTCGGCGTGCGGGCTGAGCGTGGTCCACGCCGCCTGCGCGTCGATCCACACCAGGTCGTGGCGATGCATCGCTCAGGCCTCGCCTGCGGCCACGGCGCGGGCGACGGCATGCGCCAGCAGGCGGCCGCCACGTTCCAGCCCGCGCTCGCGGCGCAGGTCGAGCCGTTGCGGTTCGGCCAGCGCGGCGGCCAGCGCGGCGGCAAGATCGCCCTCCCAGACCGCCTCCACCGCGCCCATGCGCACATAGTTGTCCACGCCCGGTGCGAATACCGGCGAGCTCTCGCTCAGGGCCTGCAGCTTTTCCAGCGGTTGCTTGGTGACACGCGCCATCGCGCGCAGGTCCATCACCCGCACCTGCGCCTCGGGCAGGGCGAAGATGCGGTCGGCCATCAGGCCGAAGGACAGGAAACCGCCGCTGACCGATTCACCATAGACCAGGCTGACCAGCGCGGCGCCGCGCCGGCGGGCCAGCTCCAGGCTGCGTGCCAGGTGGGCGAAGCAGCCGTTGATGCCCAGCAGTTCATCGCGCCGGGCCAGCCGCTGGCCGGCCGTATCGACCAGCATCACGATCGGGCGCGTCGGATGGGCGCGGGTACTGGCCAGCACGCAGGCCGACAACGCCAGCGCATGGTCCACGCCGACCTCCAGCTTGTTGGCCGTGCCGATCACCGTCACCTCGCCGCCGGCTGTCGTGGCCGTACCGGTGAGCACGTCGTCGTTGCGTTGGATGTGGTGACCGGCGGGAAACAGCGCCGGCAACAGTTGATCAAGCTTCATGGAACGCTCCGCGCGGCGACCGCGTCGAGGAAGGCGGCGGTATCCAGCAGCGGCAGCCCGGCGGGATCGGCGATGCCCTGGCGGGCCCAGATCTCCAGGCCGTCACGGCAGTCGCCGTAGGCCGCGATGCGCGCTTCCAGCTGCTGTTGCGCCTGCTCCAGCGCCGCCAGCGGATCCTGGTCTGGATCGCAGGCCGCGATCGCGGCGACCGCGGCATCGGCGAAAGCCTGCATGCGGTCGGCGACCAGGGTGGCCGCTTCGCCGATCAGTAAGCGGTGCTTGCCACCGGTCACCCGCCACACCAGCGCGCGATCGCGCGAGTCGAACTCTTCCACGCCGCGCACGGTTTCGATGACTTCCGGACCCGACAGCGACAAGCGGCCTTCTTCGGACATCAGCACCGCCGAGCAGCAGCGGGCGACGATGCCCATGCCGCCGAACGCCCCATTGCCGCTGCCTACCAGCGCGATGACCGGCACGCCCTCGGCACGTGCAGCGAGGACCGCGCGCATGATTTCGGAGATCGCGATCAGCCCGGCATTGGCCTCGTGCAGGCGCACCCCGCCGCTGTCCAGCAGCAACAGCACGGCCTCCGGGCGCAGCTCACGGGCACGTTCCAGCAGGCCGGTCAGCTTGGCGCCATGCACCTCGCCGACACCGCCGCCCATGAAGGCCCCCTGCTGTGCAGCGACCAGCACCTCGCGCCCCTGCAGCCGACCGGCACCGACCACGATGCCATCGTCGAACGCGCCGGGCACGTCCAGCTGCGCCAGGTGCGGGCTGATGGTGCGGCGGCGCGGACCGAAGAACTCGCTGAAGCTGCCGGCATCCAGCAGCCCTTCGATGCGCTCGCGGGCATCGGCTTCATAATAACTGCGCTGGTTCATGCGTCGCTCCCGCGTTCGGCGAGGGTTTCCAGCGCCTGCTGCAGGCGCAGGCTGACCACGGCCGGCGTGGCGCCGGCATCGTTCAACGACAGGCGGACATCGCGCAGCGGATGGCGGGCGGCGAAATCGGCCAGCACCGCCTGCCAGACCTCGCCGAAACCGCGCGCGGAGGTGATCACCTCGATCTCCATCGCGCCGTCCAGCGCGGCCGGCTCGATCAGTACCTCCAGGTTGCCGGAGGCGACCACGCCGACCAGCGCATGCAGCTCGGCGCTGCCAAGCGCCTGGGTACCGGGAAAACGATAACGAAGGGTTTCCATGGAGAGTGTCCCTTACCAGTTGCGGAAACGTTTGGGCGGGTCGTACAGGCCGCCGGACCAGTGCACCAGGTCTTTCACCGAGCGCGCGGCCAACAGGTCGCGGCTGGCATCGCGGCTGCGCACGCCAAGGTCTTCGGCGCGGCGGATCACCCCACGGTCGCGCAGGTTTTCCACCATCGCCCTGTCGCGGGCCATGCCGACGGCGGTGTAGCCGGCGACCCCGCGGATCGCCTGTTCGCGCTCTTCCGGCGTACGGCACAGCAGCAGGTTGGCGATGCCTTCTTCGGTGAGGATGTGGGTGACATCGTCGCCATAGATCATCACCGGCGGCAGCGGCATGTTCGCCCGCTCGGCCAGTTCCCAGGCATCCAGCCGCTCGACGAAGGCGGGCGCCATGTGTTCGCGGAAGGTTTCCACCATCTGCACCACCAGCTTGCGGCCGCGCGGCATCTGGCCGGGCAGGGCGGCCTGCTCACCGGCCTTCAGCCAGGCCGGGCTGGCATGCCGGCGGCCGCGGGCGTCGGAGCCCATGTTCGGCGCGCCGCCGAAACCGGCGATCCGGTCGCGGGTGGCGGTGGAGCTGTTGCCCTGCAGGTCGATCTGCAGGGTGGAGCCGATGAACATGTCGCAGGCGTACAGGCCGGCGGTCTGCGAAAACGCGCGGTTGGAGCGCATGCTGCCGTCGGCGCCGGTGAAGAACACATCCGGACGGGCCTGGATGTACTTCTCCATGCCCAGTTCGGAACCGAACGAATGCACGGATTTGACGAAGCCGGACTCGATCGCCGGGATCAACGCAGGATGCGGGTTGAGCGCCCAGTGGCTGCCGATCTTGCCTTTCAGCCCGAGCGATTCGGCATAGGTGGGCAGCAGCAGTTCGATCGCAGCGGTATCGAAGCCGATGCCGTGGTTGAGGCGCTGCACCCCGTATTCGGCGTAGATGCCCTTGATCGCCATCATCGCCATCAACACCTGGATCTCCGATATCTGTGCCGGATCGCGGGTGAACAGCGGTTCGATGTAATTGGGGCGTGGCGCCAGGGTCACGAAATCGACCCAGTCGGCCGGGATGTCGACGCGGGGGAGGGTGTCGACGATCTCGTTGACCTGGGCGATGACGATGCCCCCACGGAACGCGGTGGCCTCCACGATCACCGGGGTGTCTTCGGTATTGGGACCGGTGTAGAGGTTGCCGTGGCGGTCGGCGGCCTGCGCGGCCACCAGCGCGATTTTCGGGGTGAGGTCGACGAAGTAGCGGCCGAACAGTTCCAGGTAGGTGTGGATGGCACCGATGTCGATGCGGCCTTCGGCCACCAGCGCGGCCAGCCGTCCGCCCTGCGGACCGGAGAAGGAAAAGTCCAGGCGCTTGGCGATGCCGCGCTCGAACACATCCAGGTGCGAGGGCAGCGACAGCACCGACTGCACCATGTGCAGGTCGCGCACCCGCTCCGGATTGACCTGGGCCAGCGATTCGGCGAGGAAATCGGCCTGCTTCTGGTTGTTGCCTTCCAGGCAGACCCGGTCGCCTGGTTCGATCACGGCCTCGAACAGGTCGATCACGCGGGCATGAGGCACCTCGCGCTGCAGTCCGGCTTCGGCAGCCCGCTGCAGGCGTTGCTGGCGCTGTTGCTCAAGGGTGTTCCAGACACGGGTCATGCCACTGACCTTTGCAATTACGGAGTAATTACGACGCTATCACCGGATCCGGAGCGCTGCAAGCGCGAGTGCAGCAGATCATCCGTATCTTTAGAAACGGCGGCGCCCGCAATCCAGTGCGGATGCGTATCATCCGTATCTTTGGCCCGCCGCCGGAGTCCTGCTTGACCTCTATCCGCCCGATCAGCCCGATGGGCCGCGTGTTTGCGTGGACCGCTTTCTTCGAAGCCCTTACCTGGGCTGGCCTGCTGCTGGGCATGTGGCTGAAATACGGCCCACAGACCACCGAGTCGGTGGTCTGGCTGTTCGGTCGCCTGCACGGGGTGGTGTTCATGGCCTACGTGGCGGTGACCGTCGTCGCGGCACTGCGCCTGCGCTGGCCGTGGTGGGCGACCCTGCTGGCGCTGCTGGCGGCCGTGCCGCCGCTGGTCACCCTGCCGCTGGAATGGTGGTTCCGCCGGCGCGGATTGTTGTCGGTGCAGCGCTGACGCGCCGCCGCTCAGCGCACCGCGCGCGCCGCGATACCCACCAGCAGCAGGGCTGTGGCCACCAGCACGAAGGCGACCACCAGACTGCTCTGGTGGGCCACCAGGCCGACCAGTGCCGGGCCGGCCAGTACGCCGGCATAACCCAGCGTGGTGACCGCAGGAATGGCCAGGCTTGCCGGCATCGCCTTCTGGTTGCCGGCCAGGGTGAACAGTACCGGGACGATGTTGGCGCAGCCCAGGCCCACCAGCGCGTAGCCGATCAGCGCCAGCGGCAGCGCGCTGGCAAAGGTGGCCAGCAGCAGGCCAGCGGCCGCCACCGCGCCGCCGATCAGCACCGCACGCTGCTGGCCCAGCGACGCGACCATCCGGTCCCCGAACAGCCGGGTCAGCGTCATCGCCACGGAAAACACCAGGAAGCCGAGCCCGGCGCGGCCCGCCGGCACGCCCTGCACCTGGTTGAGGAACACCGCGCTCCAGTCCAGCATCACGCCCTCGCCGAGGAAGGCGACAAAGCACAGCAGGCCGATCAACAGCACGATCCCGCGTGGGATGGCGAACATCGGCGCATCGCTGGCGGCGCGCTCATCGCGCCAGTGTGGCGCGGCCACCAGCACCACCATGGCCATCGCCGCCAGCAGCAGGCAGGCGCCTACCCACGGCGCTACGCCGAGCGCGAGCAGTCCGGTCATCGCCGCCGCACCGACCGCCCCGCCGATGCTGTAGAAGGCATGGAATCCGGACATCATCGGGCGCCGGGCATCGCGCTCGACCATCACCGCCTGCAGGTTCATGACGCAGTCGCAGGCGCCGATGCCTGCCCCGAACACGAACAGTGCCAGCGCCAGGCTGATCGCCGACGGTGCGATGGCAAGCAGCGGCAGGGTCAGGCCCGCCATCAGCAGGGTCACCAGCATCACCACGCGGCAGCCGAAGCGGGCCGCCAGCGCGCCGGCCACCGGCATCGCCAGCAGCGAGCCGGCGCCCAGGCACAGCAGGGTCAGGCCGAGGCCACCTTCGTCCAGACCGGTGCGTGCCTTGGCGAAGGGAACCAGCGGGGCCCAGGCCGCGATGGCGAAGCCGGGCAGGAAGAACACAGCGCGCGTGGCGTGCTGCTGCCGCGCGGCAACGGGGAAGGAGGCTGCAGACATAGGTAGGCCCGGTCGGGGAATCAGGAGGAGGGGGCGGCGCTGACGATCACGTCCAGCCCCTGCAGGCGCAACGCATCGACCAGCGCGGCGGGCGCATCGGCTTCGACCAGCAGCAGGTCCAGCTGCGCGCGCGAGGCGATCCGATGGCTGGCGATCGCACCGAGTTTTTCATTGCTGGCCACCACCACCACGCGATCGGCGCAGCGCACCAGCGCACGCTTGAAGGCCGCTTCCTCGCCGTCCACCGCCCAGGCGGTGCCCTCGCGATCGATCGCGCAGGTGCCGGCGAAGCAGACATCCACGTGCAGGCCGGCGAGGCTTTCCATGGCCTGGCTGCCGAGCACCGCGCCGGAGCGCCGGTCCACGCGGCCTCCGATCAGGCTGACCTCGATGCCCTCGCGCGCCATCAACAGCAGCGCGATGTCCGGTGCATTGGTGACCACCTGCAACTGCAGGTCACGCGGCAGCACTGCGGCAATGGCGCTGTTGGTCGATCCGGCATCCAGTGCGATGACCTCACCGTGGCGGACCAGGCCGGCCGCCTGCAGGGCGAGTGCCTGCTTGCGCGGCAGGTCCTGCTGCTGGCGCTCGGCCAGCGGCGGGAAGGTCGGGGTGAGGGGCAATGCGCCGCCGTGCACGCGCCGGCACAGGCCGCGCTGGGCCAGGTCGCGCAGATCGCGGCGGATGGAATCCTCGGACACGCCGAACTGCAGCGCCAACGGTGAAGCAAGCACCCGGCCGTGTTCGCGCAGCAACTGCAGGATGGCCTGCTGGCGCTCGCCGGGCAGGGTGTCCGCAGTGTTCATCGCGGTGCCTGCGCAGCAACCGGCAAGCCCAGCGCATGCAGCGACGCGCGCAGGCTGTCGGCATTGCGGAACAGCAGCGAAGGAATGCCCCGTCCCATTGCTGCCTGTACGTTGGCCGCGGCGTCATCGACGAACAGCGTGGCCGATGGCTCGACGCCGAAACGCTGGAGTGCGCGCTCGAAGATGCGCGGGTCCGGCTTGGCCAGGCCTTCCTCGCCGGACACCAGGATATCGTCGAAGGCGGACAGGAAGCCGAAGCGTTCGCGCGCGATCGGGAAGGTCTGCGCCGACCAGTTGGTCAGCGCATACAGCGCAACGCCCGCGGCCTTCAGCTCGGCCAGCAGGGCGACCGTACCGTGCAGTGCATCGCCCAGCGTTTCCTGCCAGCGCAGCCAGTAGGCGGCGATCAGCTCGCGTTGGTGCGGATGCTCGGCCGCCAGTTCGTCGACCGCCTGTTCCCAGCTGCGCCCCGCATCCTGCGCGGCATTCCACTGCGGGCTGCAGACGTGTTCGAGGAAGTGTTCCATCTGCGCGGCATCGTCGAACAGCGTGCGGTACAGATAGCGCGGGTTCCAGTCGATCAGCACGCCGCCGAGGTCGAAGATCAGCGAGGACGGCGGCGCGGAAGGCAGCAGGGCGCGGGGCGGCGATGAGGGCATGGGCGGGCACAAGGTCGGGCAGGGCGCCATGCTAGCGCATCCGTGCAGTTGCGTGCACGCCCGTGCAGCATCGTGCATACGTATGCAGTGCCCTGCTGCACAGACGCTGCCTCGGCCGGCGCGCGATCGCCCGCGCTCGCGGCCGCACGGGTGCCTCATCAATCGGCAGGCAACCGAAATGGAATGCTGCATGCTGCGCAGCGCTGCAGCCCGGCATCGCAACGCGCGCGAAAGTCATCCCATCACGACGGCGCGGACGGTACGCTGGAGCCCATGATGGCGATGGGAAGTGGACGGATGGACAACGCATGCCGGTAGGACGGGTAAGTGCAATGATTGATGGGGACGCCCCCGCGCTCGGCGACAGCTTTGGCCGTCGCTTCCCGTATCTGCGCCTGTCGCTCACCGAAGCCTGCAATTTCAGTTGCAGCTACTGCCTGCCCGATGGCTACCAGGGGGAGGTCGGTCCGCGCTTCCTCGGCGTCGCGGAGATCCAGCGGCTGGTGCGTGGCTTTGCGGCCCTGGGCATGCACAAGATCCGCCTGACCGGTGGCGAGCCCAGCCTGCGCAAGGATCTGGAACAGATCATCGAAGCGGTCGCCGCCGTGCCGGGCATCCGCAAGGTGGCCATCACCACCAATGGCACGTTGCTGCCACGTCGGTTGCCCGGCTGGCATCGCGCCGGCCTGACCGCGTTGAACGTCAGCATGGACAGCCTGCAGCGCGATCGCTTCCATGCCCTGACCGGGCATGATCGGCAGCCGGAGATCCTGCAGGGCCTGCAGATGGCCCAGGCACTGGGCATCGCGTCGGTGAAACTCAACGCGGTACTGCTGCGTGGCGTGAATGACGACGAACTGCCGCAGTGGATGGAGTTCCTGCGCGAGCGGCCGGTCAGCGTGCGCTTCATTGAACTGATGCGCACCGGCGACAACGAGGCCTACTTCCTGCAGCACCACCGGCGCGCGGACGAGGTCATCACCCAGTTGCTGGCGGCCGGCTGGAGCGAGCGCCCGCGGTATCCGGATGCGGGGCCGGCGCGCGAGTTCGGCCATCCGGGCCACCGTGGCACGGTTGGCATCATCGCCCCGTATGCCCGTGACTTCTGCAGCAGCTGCAACCGCCTGCGGGTGACCGCGCGCGGTGACCTGCGGCTGTGCCTGTTCGGTGAGTTCGGCGTGCCACTGCGCCCGCTGCTGCAGTCCGATGACGATTTCGATGCCCTGCTGGCCCGCATCACGACCCAGCTTGGGTTGAAGGCGGCCGGCCACGGCTTGCACCAGGGCCAGACCGGGCTGATCCCGCACCTGGCCTCCATTGGAGGATGAAATACAGCATGAGCGGTGAGATGAGCGCGGCCTTCCACATGGCCGATGTGCGTGACAAACGGATCACCCGACGTCGCGCGGTGGCGGTCGGCGAACTGCTGGCGGGTCCACTGGCGTACCCGATGATCGTCGAGCGCCGCCTGCCCAAGGGCGATGCGCTGGTGATGGCGGAGATCGCCGGGCTGCAGGGCGCCAAGATGGCCTCCGCGCTGATGCCGTTGTGCCACCCGCTGCCGCTGGAACTGGTGCGCGTGCACTGTGCGCCGGTGCCCGCACGGCACGCCATCCGCGTGTGGTGCGAGTGTGCCAGCGAGGCCCGCACCGGGGTGGAGATGGAGGCCCTGGCCGGGGTCAACGCCGCGCTGCTGACCCTCTATGACCTGACCAAACCGGTCGAACCGGCACTGGAGATCGGTGGCGTGCGGCTGCTGTTCAAAGAAGGTGGCAAGCGCGGGGTATGGATCCATCCGCAGGGCATGGATGCGCAGGAAACCGAACGCTTCGCCCCGCGTGCGCCGTTGCAGTTGGACGGCGCGCGGAGCGCGGTGCTGACCCTGAGTGATCGTGCCAGCGATGGCCGCTACGAGGATCGTTCCGGACCGGTACTGGTGGAGGGCCTGCAGGCGCTGGGTGCGCAGGTCCTGCACGCGGAGCTGCTCGCCGATGGCATCGAACCGCTGGCGTCGCGCCTGCGCGCGCTGGCGGCGGAGGGCGTGCAGCTGTGCCTGTGCACTGGCGGCACCGGACTGGGGCCGCGTGACCTGACCCCGGAAGCGCTCCAGTCGCTGGGTGGCCGGCGGGTCGATGGGCTGGCGCAGATGCTGCGCGCGCTCAGCGCCCAGCACACGCCGATGGCCTGGCTCAGCCGCGCCGAAGTGGTGCAGCTGGACGGCATGCTGGTGTTCGCCCTGCCGGGCAGCCCGCGCGCCGCCACGCAATGCCTGGAGATGCTGGCGCCATTGCTGGGCCATGCACTGGCGATGGTGACCGGCAGGGGGCACGCGTGATCGCCTATGCCGAGGCACTTCGCATCGTGATGGAGGCGGCAGCATTGCTGCCGGAAGAGGCGGTCGCGCTGGACCAGGCGTGCGGTCGTACGCTGTCCGCGCCGGTCTACAGCCCGCAGTGCGTTTCTCCGTTCGACAATTCTGCGATGGATGGCTTCGCGCTGCGCCTTGATGGATCCACGGCCACGGCCGGCAGCGAATTCGACGTAGCAGGGTGGCAGGCCGCGGGGGATGCGGCGAGCGTGGCGGGCAACGGCGCTTGGGAAATCATGACCGGGGCACGTCTTCCCGATGGCCTGGACAGCGTGGTGCCGGTGGAGCAGGTGGAGATCCTGCGCAGCGAAGGGGGACGTCCGCTTCGCATCCGCCTGCGCGCCGACGTGGCACCGCAGCAGTTCGTGCGCCTGCGCGGGCAGGACGTGCAGTCCGGCGAGCAGGTGCTGGCCGAAGGTGAGTGCCTGGACCTCAATGCGCTGAGCCTGCTGCACGCCATCGGCGCGGGGCAGGTGAGGGTCCGCGTGCGTCCGCGCGCGGCCGTCATCGCCACCGGCAAGGAGCTGGTCAGCCAGGCAGGGCAGGCCCTGCAGTCCGGACAGATCCGTGACAGCAGCCGACCCGCGCTGATTGCCCGGCTGCAACTGGCGGGTGCGCAGGTGGTTGCCGATGCGCTGGTGGGTGACGACGCAGCCGCCTTCGATCAGGCGATGGACCAGGCGCTTGCCGGCGGCGCGCACGTACTGGTGAGTACCGGCGCGGTGTCTGCCGGCCGCTACGATTTCATTCCCGCCGCGCTGCAGGCGCGCGGGGCGCAGATCCTGTTCCACAAGGTGGCGATCCGTCCGGGCAAGCCGGTGTTGTTCGCGCGACTGCCCTGCGGCGCGCTGTACTTCGGCCTGCCGGGCAACCCGGTATCGACCGCGGTCGGCCAGCGCTTCTTCGTGGAGCCCCTGTTGCGCGGCATGCTCGGCCTGCCTGCGGAGGTCGCGCTGCGCCTGCCCCTGCTGGCCGCCGCGGACAAGCCGGAAGGCCTGCGCTTCCACGCGCGTGCACGGGTGCAGGTTGATGCCAGCGGGCAGCTGGGCGTGCGCGTGTTGGCCGGGCAGGAGTCATTCCGCCTGAAGTCTTCATTGCAGGCCAATGCGTGGGCGGTACTGGATGAAGCGGGTAGCCATGCCCCGGCGGGAACCCCGGTGCAGGTAATGGGCTGGGGCCATGCAACGCCCCTGCAGGTGAATCGACAGGAGCAGGCATGAGGCAGGTGACGGTGCAGTTGTTCGGCGCGTTTTGCGAACTGGATCCCGCGCGCGAAATCGCGGTGGAGGTGGCCGGCGGCCAGGTAGCGGATCTGCGTGCGGCATTGAAGGCGCTGCTGCCGCTGCGCTGGCCCGCGTTCCGCGCTGGATTGCTGGACTATTCGGCGTTCTCCGACCAGCAGCAGGTGCTGCGCGATGATGACGCGCTGCCCGATGACGGGCGCGTGGCGATCCTGCCGCCGGTGAGTGGAGGATGAGCATGCCAGAGCAGGACCAGTGGATGATCGTCGAGCGCGCCAGCGCGGCCATCGATGCGGCCGAGGCGATCGCGTTCGTGTCCGATCCCGGCTTCGGCGGTATCGATGTATTCATCGGCAAAGTGCGCGACCTCAATCAGGGGCGCGCGGTACAGGGCATCACCTACGACCTGTTCGACCCGTTGGTGATGGCCGAGTTCGAACGACTGGTCGCTGAAGTGCGCGCGCAGTTCGGGCCGCGGGTGAAACTCTACGTGGCGCATGCCAAGGGGCGCCTGGCGGTCGGCGATACGGCGGTGGTGGTGGCCGCCGGAACGCCGCACCGCGACGAGGCCTTCAAGGCCTGCCGCGCGCTGATCGAAGCGGTCAAGCATCGCAGCCCGATCTGGAAACAGGAGCACTACCTGGACGGCGACAGCGTCTGGAGCGAAGGTTGTTCGCTGTGCCACGCCGACGATGGGGCCCGCCCCGCACCGCCGCCCCCGCTACCCTGAAAGAGACCCATCCGATGAAAACCCTGATTGCCGCGTTCCTGCTGCTCGCCGCGGCGCCGCTGGCGGGTGCCGCAGAGTTGACCGTATCGGCGGCCTCGAGCCTGACCGAAAGCTTCCGCGAGATCGCCAGCGCCTACCAGAAGGCGCATCCCGGCACCCGGATCGACCTGAACTTCGCCGCCTCCGGGGTCCTGCTGCAGCAGATCGCGCGCGGGGCGCCGGTGGACGTCCTTGCGTCGGCCGATGAGGCCACCATGGACCAGGCGGTGCAGGGCGGCCACGTCGACCCGGCCACCCGCCAGGTGTTCGCGCGCAATGCGCTGTGGGTGATCGTGCCGCCGGACAGCGCACTGCCCCTGACTTCGCTGCAGTCGCTCGCGCAACCGGCGGTCACGCGGGTGGCCATCGGCAACCCGGACAGCGTGCCGGTGGGCCGTTATGCACGCGCCGCGCTGCAGTCCGCCGCACTGTGGACCGCCGTGCAGCCCAAGGCGATCACCACCCAGAACGTGCGCCAGTCGCTGGACTACGTGGTCCGCGGCGAAGTGGACGCCGGTTTCGTCTATGCCACCGACGCGCAGGCGATGCCAGGCCGTGTCAAGCGCGCCTTCCAGGTGCCGGTCAGCGCCGGCATCACCTATCCGCTGGCGGTGGCTTCGCACAGCAGCAGGGCGGCCGAAGCGAAGCGCTTCGTCAGCTTCGTGCAATCGGCAGCGGGCCAGGCGATCCTGCGCCGGCATGGCTTCAGCTCGCCCTGACCGATGGACCTGGACTGGAGCGCACTCGGGTTGTCGCTGAAGGTGGCCGGCTGGGCCACTGCGATAAACCTTGTGCTGGGTGTCGCGCTGGGCTGGCTGCTGGCCCGCCGCCGCTTCCCCGGGCGCGAACTGCTGGACACGCTGCTGACCCTGCCGATGGTGCTGCCGCCGACCGTGCTCGGTTACTACCTGCTGGTGCTGATCGGTCGCAACGGTCCGCTGGGCGGGTGGCTGCAGTCCAGCTTCGGCATCAACCTGGTATTCACCTGGCAGGCGGCGGTGATCGCCGCCGCGGTGGCGGCCCTGCCGCTGGTGTTCAAGCCGGCCCGCGCGGCCTTCGAAGGCGTGGACGGCCAGCTGGAGCAGGCAGCGCGCACGCTGGGTGCCACTGAGGCGGCGGTGTTCTTCCGCATCACGCTGCCGCTGGCCTGGCGCGGCATCCTGGCGGGGCTGTTGTTGGCGTTCGCCCGCGCGATGGGGGAATTCGGTGCCACGCTGATGGTGGCCGGCAGCATTCCCGGGCGCACCCAGACGTTGTCCATCGCCATCTACGAGGCAGTGCAGGCGGGCCAGGATGGCCGCGCCAATACGCTGGTGCTGCTCACCTCGGCGGTCTGCATCGTGGTGCTGCTGGTGGCTGCGCGACTGGTTGGCGGACGCCGGCAGGAGGTGCGTGATGTGGCTTGAAGCCGATATCAGCCGTCACCTGCAGGCCGCCGGCCAGCACTTCCGCCTGCAAGTGCAGCTGCACTGCAGCCAGCGCCACGTGGTGCTGTTCGGCCCGTCCGGTGCCGGCAAGAGCCTGACCCTGAAGGCCATCGCCGGGCTGCTCACGCCCGACGCCGGCCGCATCGTGCTGGATGGCCAGGTGCTGTTCGATGCCGCCGCCGGCATCTGCTTGCCGGCACGCGCGCGCCGGCTTGGATATGTGTTCCAGGATTACGCGTTGTTCCCGCACCTTACGGTGCGCCAGAACGTTGCCTTCGGCCTGCAGACGGGATGGTGGAATCCACGCCGCGGCGGCCGCCATGCCGAAGTGGAGCACTGGCTGCAGGCGCTGCGTATCGAGCGCCTGGGGGACCTGATGCCATCGCAGGTGTCCGGCGGCCAGCGTCAACGCACGGCATTGGCCAGGGCACTGGTGACCCGACCGCGTGCGCTGCTGTTGGATGAACCGTTCGCCGCGCTGGACCACGATCTGCGTGCCCACCTGCGCAGCGAGCTGCAGGCGGTGCTGGAGCAGGCCGGCATTCCGCTGCTGCTGATCAGCCATGATCCGCAGGACGTGACGATGTTCGGCCAACAGGTACTGCGGCTGGCCGATGGCCGTACGCTGCAGCCCGGACCGCTCACTGCCCGCTGACAGGGGCTGCACTAGAACAGGCCGTGTCATCGGCGAGGGGAGGGCGGGTCATGAGTGATCTGTGGACATTGAGCATGCCGTGGTGGGAGTTCATCCTGCGCGCCGTGGCCGTGTATGTGATCGTGCTGCTGATGACGCGGCTCAGCGGCAAGCGCTCGCTCGGACAGTCCACTGCCTTCGACGTGCTGGTCATCGTGCTGCTGGGCAATGCCGTGCAGAACTCACTGATCGGCCAGGACAGCTCGCTGCTCGGTGGGCTGCTGCTGGCGGCCACGCTGTTGTCGTTGAACTGGCTGGTGGGTTTCGTGACCGCGCGCAACCGTCGGCTGGATCGCCTCGTGGAAGGGGCACCGGTGGTGCTGGTGCGCAATGGCACGGTGTTCTGGAACCAGTTGCGCCACTGCAATCTCTCCCCCGCCGATCTCGATGTCGCGATGCGCAGCGAGGGCTGTCGGCAGCATGCCGACATTGAACTGGCGATGTTGGAGACGTCGGGGCGCATCACCATCACGCCCCGACCGGACTGAAACGTACGCCGCCGTGTGCAGCGCGCGCGGTGTCGTAATGCTGCGCAGTTCACGCGCAGTGGCGCTGTCGCATTCGTTTCTGAAGCAGTTCATCAGCGCCCTCATGCGTCGCTGTACGGCGCTCATTACGCAATGTCACACAGAGTGCGCTCTGATTTCACGAAGGGTTGATTCGCTGCAGGTATAGATTCACTGCAAGAGCAACGCCAGCGTCCCCCACGCCCGCGCCGATCCCCGATTACTACCTCGCTGCCTGAACGGGCGGCTGGGTACGCCACTCTGCACGCCTTTCGAGCCCCCTGATGAACACGATGCCTCCCTTCAGTCGTCCAAAGCCGTCCCCTGTCGCGCGCAAGACGAGCCAGCGCTCGCGCCGGCGTGATGTGCGCGGACGGTTCGTCCCCGCCGTTGCATCGGTGGATCGTGGCGAGCCGGTCCTGTTCGTCGTTTCTGAAATGGCCGACTTCATCAAGGCCGGTGGCCTCGGTGATGTCGCCGCTTCATTGCCGCGCGCCCTGCGCGGCGCGTGTGATGTGCGGGTGCTGATTCCGGGCTATCCGGAGGTGCTGTCGCGGCTGCGCTCGATCGAAGTGGTCGGCAGCGTTGCACCTCGCGGCCACCTGCCCGCCTGCCGCATCGGACGGGCGATGCAGAGCGACGGGCTGCCGATCTACGTACTGCTCAACGGCCCCTTGTTCGACCGCGAAGGCACGCCGTACGTCGACCATGCAGGCAAGGAATGGAAGGACAACGCGATCCGCTTCGCGACCCTGTCGCACGCCGCGGCGGAAATCGCCGCGGGCCGCACCGGGATGGAATGGAAGCCGGGCCTGTTGCACCTCAATGACTGGCCGACCGCGCTGGCGGCCGCGTACGTGCGCTGGGACGGCACGCAGGTGGCCACCCTGCTGACCATCCACAACCTGGCCTACCAGGGCTTGTTCCCGTACGCGCTTTCCGAGGCGCTGGGGATCCCGGCCGGGCACCTGGAGGAAATGCAGTTCTTCGGCCACATGTCCTTCCTGCAGGCGGGGATCGTCAATGCCACGCGACTGAATACCGTAAGCCTGAACTATGCCGAGCAGATCACCGCACCGGCCGATGGCTGCGGACTGGATGCACTGCTGGCGCGACGCGCCGCGCGCGGCCACCTGAGCGGTATCGTCAACGGTATCGACGCCAGCTGGGATCCGCGCTCGGACCAGCACCTGAGCGCCCATTTCAGCGTGCAGCAGTGCGCTGGCCGGGCCGACAATGCCGCCAGCGTCCGCCAGGCCTTCGGGCTGCGCGACAGTGGCGGCCCGTTGTTCGCAGTGGTCAGCCGGCTGGTGCACCAGAAGGGCCTGGACATCACCTGTGACGTGGCCCCGCAGATCATCGCGGCCGGTGGCCAGCTGGTGGTGATCGGCGGCGGTGAGCCGCAGGTCGAACAACAGGTCCGCGCGCTGGCGCGGCGTTTCCCCGGCCAGGTCGGGGCGTGGATCGGATTCGATGAACAACTGGCCCGGCAGATGTTCGCCGGCGCCGATTTCCTGCTGATGCCCTCGCGCTTCGAACCGTGCGGGCTGAGCCAGATGTATGCCCAGCGGTTCGGCTGCCTGCCCATCGCGCATGCCACCGGCGGGCTGGTGGATACCGTGGATGACGGCGTGACCGGCTTCCTGTTCCATGAGGCCACCGCCAACGTGATGCGTCGCTGCGTGGAACGCGCGCTGCGCACCTTCCGCATGCCGTCGCTGCTGCGGTCGATGCAGCGTGCGGCGATGCTGCGCCCCAGTGGCTGGGACATCGCCGGGCGGCACTACCTCGACCTGTACCAGCAGGCAAGGCAGGTGGCGGCATGATGGACGGTGAGCATGGTCCATCGCCTGCCGTGGTGCGCGAAACGGATGTATCGGCAATGATTGATCCCCTTCCCGAGCCGTTGCTGGCGCTGTCGCGCGGCGAACCGGTGGACCCGTTTGCCTGGCTGGGCGTGCATGCCGATGGCAAGGGCGGGCACGTGCTGCGTGTGCTGCTGCCGGAAGCCCGGGCGGTGTGGGCGCGGCTGCCAGGCGAGGCGGCCGAACAGGCGCTGGCTGCCACGGCGGCCGATGGGCTGTTCCAGCTGGCGGTGCCGGGCCCGGGCCGGGCGATGCTGCGGATCAGCTGGGCCGAGGGTGAGCAGCGGATGGAGGATCCGTATGGGTTCTGGCCGCTGCTGCCGGATGACGTGCTTGCAGGAATCCGCGACGGTGACGGTGAGGCGATGCGCGCGCTCGGCGCCCTGCCGATGCAGGTCGACGGCGTGGACGGCGTTCGTTTTGCGGTGTGGGCGCCCAATGCGCAGCGCGTCGCGGTGGTCGGTGAATTCAACGGCTGGGACGGGCGCCGCCACCCGATGCGGCTGCGCCATGATGGCGGGGTGTGGGAGCTGTTCCTGCCCGGCGTGGCGGCCGGTGCGCGCTACAAGTACCGCATCACCGGGGCCGACGGCACGATCCTGGCCGACAAGGCCGACCCGATGGCGCGCTGGGCCGAACTGCCGCCGGCCACCGCCTCGCGCGTGGCGCCGGCCGAGGCACGGCAGTGGCAGGATGCGCAGTGGATGCAACAGCGCACCGCCGCACGCCACGCCCCCCTGTCGATCTACGAAGTACATGCCGGATCTTGGCAGCGCGATGCCGAGGGCAATGCCTACGACTGGAACGCGCTGGGCGACCGCCTCATCCCGCATGTGCAGGGGCTGGGCTTCACCCACATCGAACTGCTGCCGGTCAGCGAGCATCCCTTCGGTGGCTCGTGGGGCTACCAGCCGCTGGGTATCTACGCACCGACCGCGCGCCACGGTACGCCGGAGGATTTCGCGCGCTTCGTCGACCGCTGCCACCAGGCCGGTATCGGCGTGATCGTCGACTGGGTCAGCGCCCATTTCCCCAATGATGCACACGGGCTGGAGCGCTTCGATGGCACCGCGCTGTACGAACACGCCGACCCGCGCGAAGGCTTCCACCAGGACTGGCACACCCTGATCTACAACTACGGCCGCAATGAAGTGGCCGGCTACCTGATCGGCAGCGCCTTGGAATGGATCGAACGTTTCCATGTCGATGGCCTGCGCGTGGATGCGGTCGCTTCGATGCTGTACCGCGACTACAGCCGCAACGAAGGCGAGTGGGTGGCAAACGAGCATGGCGGGCGCGAGAACCTGCAGGCGGTCGCGTTCCTGAAGCGGATGAACACCACGCTGCAGGCACGCTTCCCCGAGGTGATGGTCATCGCCGAGGAATCCACCGCATGGCCCGGGGTCACCGCGCCGGTGGAGCAGGGCGGCCTGGGCTTCTCGCACAAGTGGAACATGGGCTGGATGCACGACTCACTGCGCTACATGCAGCATGACCCGGTGCATCGCCAGCACCACCACAGCGAGATGACCTTCGGCCTGGTCTACGCGTTTTCCGAACGGTATGTGCTGCCGCTTTCGCATGACGAAGTGGTGCACGGCAAGGGCGCGCTGCTGGCGCGCATGCCCGGTGATGAGTGGCAGCGCTTTGCCAACCTGCGCGCCTACTACGCACTCATGTGGGCGCACCCGGGCAGCAAACTGCTGTTCATGGGCGGGGAGTTCGGCCAGGCCCACGAATGGAACCATGACGCTGCACTGGACTGGGAGCAGGCCGGACGCCCGTTCAACCACGGCGTGGCCCGGCTGGTCGGTGACCTCAACCGGCTGCTGCGCGCTCAACCCGCGCTGCACCGCGACGAGCAGGACGAACGCACGTTTGAATGGAGCATCGGCGATGACCATGCCAACAGCGTGTTCGCCTTCGTCCGCCACGATCCGCACGGACACGCTCCGCCGTTGCTGGTGGTCAGCAACCTGACCCCGGTGCCCCGCCATGATTACCGCGTGGGCGTGCCGCGTGCCGGGCAGTGGCGTGAGGTGCTCAACACGGACAGCGCCTTCTACGCCGGCAGCAATGCGGGCAACGGCGGTGCACTGCACACCCAGCCGCACAGCATGCACGGGCAGCCGCATTCGCTGCAGCTGACCCTGCCGCCGCTGGCCACGCTCTACCTGCAGGTCGACGCATGACACCAGCGGGGAGGGGGCGGCTGGGCGCATGGCCGCTCGGCGACGGACGCTATGCGTTCAGGCTGTGGGCGCCCGATGCCGGGCAGGTTGCAGTGGTACTCGATGGCGAGGTGCATCCGATGCAGCCCGAACACGAGGGCTGCTTCTTCTTGGAGGCCTCCGGCAGCAGCGGAACGCCGTACCGGTTCCTGGTCGATGGCCAGGCGCAGGTGCCCGATCCTGCGTCGCGCTGGCAGCCGCATGGGGTCGAGGGTGCCAGTGCACTGCTTCCCGATGATGGCCACGCGTGGCAGTCACGATGGGAGGGGCGGCCCTGGCAGGAACTGGTCATCTACGAGGTGCACCTGGGCTGCAGCGGGGGCACTGCCGGGCTGATGGCGCAGTTGCCTGCGCTGGCCGCGATGGGTATCACCGCGCTGGAGCTGATGCCGGTGGCGCAGTTCCCGGGGCGTCGCAACTGGGGCTACGACGGCGTCTTCCCGTACGCGCCCGCCGAGGCCTACGGGCATCCGGACGCGCTCAAGGCGCTGGTCGACGCCGCCCACGGACACGGCATGGCGGTGCTGCTGGACGTGGTCTACAACCATTTCGGGCCGCAGGGCAACCTGCTGGACACCTACGCCTCGGCATTCTTCAAGCGCGATGCACCCACGCCGTGGGGCGAGGCCATTGATTTCACCCAGGCGCAGGTCAAGCGCTTCTTCGTCGACAACGCCTTGATGTGGCTGCAGGAGTACCGTTTCGACGGCTTGCGGCTGGACGCGGTGCAGGCGATCACCCCAAATGCGTTCCTGGGTGAACTGGTGCAGGCGATACGCGAGGGCTGCCCGGGGCGGCCGCATGTTCACCTGGTGCTGGAAAACGAACGCAACCAGTCGCGCTGGCTGCGGGGGGACTACCAGGCGCAGTGGAACGATGACGTCCACAATGCGCTGCACGTGATGCTGACCGGCGAAGTGGAGGGGTATTACGCCGACTACGCCGGGCGCGCACCACAGTTGCTGGCGCGCGCGCTTTCGGAGGGATTTGCATGGCAGGGCGAGCGCAACCACAAGGGCGAACTGCGCGGCGAGCCGAGCGCGGACGTGCCGCCGCAGCGCTTCGTGGTCTTCGCGCAGAACCACGACCAGATCGGCAACCGGGCATTCGGCGAGCGGCTGGTGACACTGGTCCCCGCGGCGCATGCGCGCGCCGCGCTGGCGCTGGTGCTGCTGCTGCCGATGGTGCCGTTGCTGTTCATGGGCGAGCCATGGCAGGCGCGACAGCCGTTCCTGTTCTTCACTGATTACGTGGCGCCGCTGGATGACCTCGTACGCGAGGGGCGACGACGCGAGTTCGCCGGTTTCGCCGCGTTCGCCGATGCCGACCAGCGCCAGCGGATCCCCGATCCCAATGCGCGCGCCACCTTCGATGCGTGCCGGGTCATGCTGCCTGCGGCCGGTGATGCAGATGCCGATGCGCATCTTGCCGTGTTCACCGAACTGCTTGCGCTGCGTCGTCGCTACCTGCAGCCGGGACTGGCGCAGGCGCGCTCGCTGGGCGCGCGGGTACTGGTACAGCAGGCGGTGCAGGCGGGCTGGCAGCTGCCGGAGGGGCAGTGGTGGATCGCGATCAACGTGGGCGATTCCGAGGTGGAGCACGCGCTTCCCGATGGCGCGCTGGTGTGGGAACAGCAGCCCGCCGCGGCCGGCAGGATCGCCGCCGGCAGCGTGCGGGTGCACTGGGTGGCGGGATGAGCGGCCGCCATCCGTTGCAGCAGTGCGCTGACCAGGCCGGCCTGCAGGTACGCTGGACCGACGTGGCCGGCGTGGAGCGCGACGTGGCGTGGGACGTGGTCGAAGCGGTGTTGCTGTCGCTGCAGGGGAACACCGACGAGGAAGGTGTTTCCCCGCCACTGCTGACCTGCATCGCCGGCCAGGGGCTGCGGGTGCCTGCTGCGGGATCCGGGCCTGCCCATTGGGTGGGCGAACAGGGGGCGGAGCTGCCGGCGCAGCAGGTCGGTCCCGATCAGTGGCTTGCGCCGGCAACGCCGGGCTACTGGCACTGGCGCCAGGGCGAACGCCTGCAGGCCGTGGCCGTGGCGCCGCTGCACGCATGGTTCCCCGACAGGGCCGATGGCCCCCGCTACTGGGGCATTTCCACGCAGGTGTACGGCGTGTCCGCCACAGGCGATGGCGGGATCGGTGACAGCGGCGGGATTGCAGCCTGGCTGCCGCGCCTGCAGCGCCATGGTGGGGACGCGATCGGGCTTTCGCCGATCCACGCCAACATGCCGATCCGCAGCAGTTTCAGTCCGTATTCGCCGAGCGACCGGCGCTGGCTGGAGCCGTTGCATGGCGCTCCCCTGCAGCACCTCGCTGAAGCGGCCCTGGCGGTGCGTGCCGCCGATCCCCGGCTTGATGCGGACCTTGCCCTGCACGAAGCGGCCGGTCAGATCGACTGGCCCGCGGCGGCGGCGGCGAAATGGCAGTGGATAGGCCGGTTGCCCGCGTGGCTGCAGACGCACCACCCTGGCCATTGGCAGCTTATCGAATCGGAAATTGCCGCCTACGGTGCGCCGCTGGCGTCGTGGGCCAGCCAGACCGCCGCCTTGTCCCGGACGCCGGCTTCGGTGCAGGCGTTCGGGCAATGGTTGGTGCAGTCGAGCTGGCACCAGGTGCAGCGTGATGCACGCGAACGCGGCATGGCGATCGGGCTGATCGCCGACCTGGCGATCGGCTTCGATCCGGCCGGGGTGGAGGCGCATGACAACGCCGGTGCCGTGCTGCAGGGCCTGGAGCTGGGCGCACCCCCGGACGCGTTCAATCCGCATGGGCAGGCGTGGGGCATCACCGGGTATGCCCCACGTGCGCTGCGCGCGCAGGGCTATGCGCCCTTCATCAGCCTGCTGCGCGCGGTGATGGCGCGGCGCGGCGGCGTGCGCATCGACCACATCCTGGGCCTGCTGCGGCTGTGGGTGCTGCCGCGGGGTGCCGGCGCGGGGCAGGGCGTCTACCTGCGCTGCCCGTTCGATGACCTGCTCAACCTGCTGGTGCTTGAATCATGCCGCCACCGCTGCGTGGTGATCGGCGAAGACCTGGGGGTCGTGCCCCCCGGCATCCGCGATGCCCTGGCGTCGCGCGGCGTACTGGGCATGGACGTACTGGCCTTCAGCCGCGATGGACAGGGATTCCTGCCGGCCAGGCAGTGGCGTGCATCGGCAGTGGCGATGAGCTCCACCCATGACCTGCCACCTGTTGCAGGCTGGCTGCAGGGGCGCGACCTGCAATGGCGGCGTCGACTGGGCTGGACCGGCGAAGCGGCGCAGCAGCTGCAGCTCGAACAGCGCCAGGCCGAGGTGCGGCAGCTGGCCGCGCAGGTGCAGGCCGAAGGCCTGGACAGTGGCGATCTGCAGCGCGATGCGTTGGCCTTCACCGCGCGTACGCCGTCGGTGCTGGCGCTGCTGCCGCTGGAGGACGCGGCGGGGATCATCGAGCAGCCGAACCTGCCCGGTACCGTGGACGAGCACCCGAACTGGCGGCAGCGGTTGCGGCTGCAGGACGATGATGGCGCGCTCGACCAGCGCCTGTCTGCGTTTGCCGCACAGCGGATGCCGGCGGTGGGCGCATGACCGCGCTGCGTGCCAGCGTGCGCCTGCAGCTGCATGCCGGCTTCGATTTCGATGCCGCCGCAGCCCAGGTCGATTATTTTGCACGCCTGGGCATCAGTCACCTGTACCTTTCACCGATCGCGGCGGCCGTACCGGGGTCGACGCACGGTTATGACAACATCGACCCCACCCGGATCAGCCCCGAACTGGGCGGCGAAGCCGGTTTCGCGCGGCTGGCCGAGGCGGTGCGGGCGCATGCCATGGGCATCCTGCTGGACATCGTGCCCAACCACATGGCGGCGCATCCGGGCAATCGGTGGTGGAGCGACGTGCTGCGGCACGGCCGGCGCAGCGTGCATGCAGGCTGGTTCGATATCGACTGGGAGGCGCCCGGGTGCGAGGGCAAGCTGTGGCTGGCCGTGCTGGACAGGCCGCTGGCCGCTGCGCTCGCCGACGGCGTACTGAGCCTGGACATCGGTGCGACCGGTCCCTGCCTGCGCCACCACGACCTCACTTTGCCGCTGTCACCGCTGAGCTTCCCTGCAGCCGCCGACAGCTGGCCGGCCTGGGTCGAGCGCTGCCAGCGCTCGCCGCAGCGACTGCATGACCTGCTGCAGCGCCAGGCCTACCGGCTGGCGTGGTGGCGCAGCGGCGCTGACCGCACCAACTACCGTCGCTTCTTCGACATCGATGGGCTGGTGGCGTTGAAGGTGGAAGAACCGCAGGTCTTCGAGGCGGTGCACGCGCTGCCGCTGCGGCTGGTCGCCGAAGGCCACGTCGATGGCCTGCGCATCGATCATGTCGACGGGCTGGCCGATCCGGCCGGGTACCTGCAGCAGCTGCGGACGTGCCTGGACGGCGTGGCCGCGCAGCGCAGCCTCCCGCCCGGTTCGATCACCCTGCACGTGGAGAAGATCCTCGCCGACGGTGAAGCGCTGCCGGCCGACTGGACCTGCGATGGGACCACCGGTTACGACTTCATGGACCAGGTGGGCGCCTTGCTGCACGACGGCGCCGCCGAACCTGCCCTGCAGGCGCTCTGGCAGGCGCAGAGCGGGGACGGACGCGGTTTCGATGCCTGGCAGCAGCAGGCCCGGCTGCAGATGCTGCAGGGCTCGTTGCGCTGCGACCTTGATCGGTTCCTGCGCGGCCTGGCCGAACCCTGCGCGAATGATCCCGAAGCAGCGGACCTGACCGGCGGCATGTTCGAACGCGCAGCGATCGCCCTGCTGCAGCATTTCCCGGTGTATCGCACCCACGGGTTGCGCTCGGCAGCCGACCAGCAGTGGCTGGACCGCGCCGCCACGGCAGCCGCTGCGCAGCTGGGTGAAGGTGATCGCGCGGCGCTGCGGCATGTCTGCACGTGGCTGGGCGAGCACCCGGCCCTGCGCACCCGGTTCGAACAGCTGACCGCGCCGCTCAACGCCAAGGCGGTCGAGGACACCACCTTCTATCGGTACGCGCGGCTGCTGTCGCGCAACGAAGTAGGCAGTGACCCGGACCGGATCCACCTGCCGCTGGAGCAGTTCCTGGGATGCGCAGGGCAACGCGCGCAGCACTGGCCGCAGGCCCTGCTTGCCGTGGCCACCCACGACCACAAGCGCGGCCCGGATGCGCGCTGTCGGCTGGCGGTGCTGAGCTGGAACGTGGCGTACTGGGCAGGCCAGCAGCGCCACTGGAATGCGCTGGCGGTCGCGGCCGGGCATCCGTGCCCGCTGCCGGGTGGCGAAACCAGCATGCTGTGGCAGACCTTGGTCGGCAGCTGGCCACTGCAGGCGGAGGCGGTGGATGCTGCGTTCATCGCGCGCGTCGGTGGCTGGTTGCAGAAGGCCCTGCGTGAAGGCAAGCGGGTGAGCAGCTGGAGTGACCCCGACCCGGTCCTGGAGCAGGCGGCGGCCGACTGGTTGGCGTGGTTTGGCGGCAGCCCGGAGGCGGCGGTGCTGCGTTCGGCCGTGGAGGCGTTCGTGCATGGCATTGCGCCACATGCGGCGCGCCTGGGACTGGTCCAGCTGGCCCTGCAGCTGTGTTGCCCGGGGGTGCCGGACATCTACCAGGGTAACGAGGGCTGGGATACCAGCATGGTCGATCCGGACAACCGCGGCGCGGTGGACTACGCGCAACGGCGTGCATGGCTGGCCGCTGCACCGGACTGGCAGCAGGCACTGCGGGCTTGGTCCGATGGCGCGCCCAAGGCGCTGCTGCTGGCTACCCTGCTGCGCTGCCGCGCCGCCATGCCGGACCTGTTCGGTGCCGCCCCGTTGACGGCGCTGGCCGCGCACGGTGCGGTATGGGCGCTGGGGCGGCTGGCCGGCACGCACGGCATGGTACTGGTGGTCGATGCCGCCGCGTCGGTGGACGTGGAGCTTGCCGGCCCCGGCCTGTTGCGGCAGGGCGCCGGCCACGCCGGCCGCGTCACGTTGCCAGTGGGACACTGGCGCAGCCTGCTGGATGCACGGCGGTGTGAAGGAGGGCAGGACGTCGATGCGTCCTCGCTGCTCGATGGGGCCCCCGTGGCGATCTGGGTTCTGGATAACGGAGATGAGGATGGATGCTGAACAACGCCGGGCGCGCACCGCTGCGCTGGCCCACCAGATATGGGAAGCCGAAGGTCGTCCCGATGGGCAGCAGCAACGGCACTGGCAGATGGCCGAACGGCTGGTGCTGGCCGACATAGCAGCCGCCCATGAAAGGGACCCGGAGGCAGGCAGTGGCCCTTCGTAAATGGACGCAGACGTCGCGTGTCCGCGAAGGGCTGCCGTATCCGCTGGGTGCCAGTTGGGACGGACTGGGGGTCAATTTCGCGCTGTACTCCCGGCATGCCACCCGCGTCGAGCTGTGCCTGTTCGACGAACGCGGGCGCGAAAAAGAACGCATCGCGCTGCCCGAATACACCGACGAAATATGGCATGGCTACCTGCCTGATGCGCGTCCGGGCCAGCGTTATGGGTACCGCGTGCATGGCCCCTACGCGCCGGATGCGGGGCATCGCTTCAACCCCAATAAGCTGCTGCTTGACCCCTATGCCAAGCAGATCGTGGGCGAACTCAAGTGGGCGCCCCACCTGTTCGGCTACACCATCGGCCATCGCGACCGCGACCTGAGTTTCGACAAGCGTGACAGCGCCGCCTACATGCCGCGCTGCGCGGTGATCGACCCCGCGTTCAGCTGGGGCAGTGAACGGGCGCCGGCCACCCCGTGGGACCGCACCGTGATCTACGAAGCGCACGTGCGCGGGCTCACCATGCGCCATCCGTCCGTATCCAAGGACGAGCGCGGCACGTTCTCCGCGCTGCGCCACGATGCGCTGGTGGGCCATCTCAAGCACCTGGGCGTGACCGCGATCGAGCTGCTGCCCGTGCATGCCTTCGTCGATGAGCAGCACCTGCTGCAGCAGGGCCTGCGCAACTACTGGGGCTACAACTCGATCGGCTTCTTCGCCCCGCACCCGCGCTATCTGTCGCTGGGCACGGTGGCCGAGTTCAAGCAGATGGTCGCGCGCATGCACCATGCCGGGCTGGAAGTGCTGCTGGATGTTGCCTACAACCACACCGCCGAAGGCAATGAGCTGGGCCCGACGCTGTCGTTCAAGGGCATCGACAACACCAGTTATTACCGGCTGGGCGATGACCGTCGTTACTACATCAACGATACCGGGACCGGCAACACCTTCGACCTGACCAACGCCGGTGCGCTGCGCATGGTGATGGATTCACTGCGGTACTGGGTGACGGAAATGCGCGTGGATGGTTTCCGCTTCGACCTGGCCACCATCCTGGGCAGGGAAAGGCATGGCTTTGATCCGTCCTGCAGTTTCCTGGACGCAGTGCGCCAGGATCCGGTGCTGAGCCAGGTCAAGCTGATCGCCGAGCCGTGGGACATCGGTCCGGGCGGCTACCAGTTGGGGGCCTTCGCGCCGGGCTGGGCGGAATGGAACGATCGATTCCGTGACACCAGCCGTGCGCTGTGGCGCGGTGATGGCGGGCAGCTGCCGGGCTTCGCCGCGCGCTTCACCGGTTCAGCGGACCTGTTCGACCACCACGGCCGACGTCCATCGGCCAGCATCAACTTCGTTACCGCCCACGATGGGTTCAGCCTGCACGATCTGGTCAGTTACGAGCACCGGCACAACCTTGCCAACGGGGAAGAGGGGCGCGACGGACACGG
Source organism: Stenotrophomonas sp. SORGH_AS_0321 (assembly GCF_031453215.1). Lineage (NCBI taxonomy): Bacteria > Pseudomonadati > Pseudomonadota > Gammaproteobacteria > Lysobacterales > Lysobacteraceae > Stenotrophomonas > Stenotrophomonas sp. SORGH_AS_0321. Next base: position 2,106,475 of record NZ_JAVIZG010000001.1, on the reverse strand, counting down.
CAACAACCTGTCCAGCAACCACGGCGTGGAAGGACCGACCGAACAGCCGGCGATCCTGGCGTTGCGGGCGCAGCAGATGCGCAACCTGCTCGCGACGCTGCTGCTGTCACAGGGCACCCCGATGCTGCTGGCCGGCGATGAGTTCGGCCATACCCAACAGGGCAACAACAACGTCTACTGCCAGGACAACGAGCTGGCGTGGATCGACTGGGAGCGCGCCGAACAACCGCTGGCGCAGGCCCAGCTGGCCTTCGTCCGCCGCCTGCTGCTGCTGCGTCGCCGCTATGGACTGCTGCGCCGCAACCGCTTCCTGCGCGATGCAGGACAACGCAGCGGCGATATCCACTGGTTCACCCCGGAAGGACACCGGATGCAGGAGGTGCACTGGCATGACGGTGAGCGACGGGCGCTGACCATCGTGCTCGATGGCCGCAGTCCGGACAGTGGCCTGCAGGAGCCGGGCCGGCATGTCAGCCTGGCGCTGTTGATCAACACCGGCACCACGCCGCAGGCCTACCGCGTGGAACTGGACGGCATGGAGTTCCGCAAGGTCCTGCTGCAGACCCCGGAAGCGCCGTTGCAGCAGGACCCCGACGGTCAGTGGCAGCTGCCCGCCCACAGCCTGTGCCTGCTGGCGGCAAGCAGCAGCTGACGGGGCTGCGCGGGGCAGGGCAGCCGCTGCCGGTGCCTCAGCCCTGCCCGGGCCGGCGGATGCGCGCCAGGCGGGCAACCAGCTCGGCGTGCAACTGCGGATACTGGTCATCGCTGAAGGCGGCGGCCATCGGCGAACCGGCCAGCTGCCGCGCTTCGTCGGCGCGTGCGGCATCGAGCGCATCGCTGCGCGCGGCCAGGTCGGCCAGCACGATCACCTCGCCGGGTTGCACTTCGACGTAGCCGCCGGACACATGCAGGTACAGCGGCCCGCCGCCCGGTTCCGGGAACAGGTGGATGAAGCCTTCCACCAGCGGCGCCAGCAGCGGCAGGTGGCCGGCCATGATGCCGAACCGGCCGTCCGCACCGGGCAGGCTGGCTTCGCGCACCCGTCCTTCCCAGCACAGGCCGGCCAGGCTGACCACGCGAAGGGGAAAGCCTTCGCGGGTGGCGGAAATGATCGGGGGAACGTCGGCCGGGTTCATGTAGCGGGCCTGGTGGTGGGGCCTCCAGCTTCCTACGTTGCCGCGGCTGCCGCTGTGACGTAGCGCAATTGCCATGTCAAAGGCCTACAAACCTTCCCGTCACGTTGCGTTGCGGTGCACTACGCTCATCATCTGGCTGTATTCATGGCCGCCGCGACGAGGCGGGGCTACCTCTGGAGGCGATGTGTGACGGTAACGAACGTGGACAATGGCGGGCTGGCGGGCAAGCGGGTGCTGGTCGCCGAAGACGAATACAACATCGCCATGTTCCTGGTGGAATATCTGCAGATGAAGGACGTCGACGTGGTCGGTCCTGCCGGCAACCTGAAGGCGCTCGATGCATTGGTGGACGCGCATGCCATCGACGGTGCGCTGCTGGACATCAACCTGGGCGGTGAGCTGGTGTATCCGCTGGCGGACCGCCTGCTTGAACGGAACATTCCCTTCGTACTGACCTCCGGCTACGACGACAACGTTCCGGAGCGTTTCGCCGATGCACCGCGCTGTGGCAAGCCGTACCGGCTGGAGGCGCTGACCCAGGCGCTGGAGCAGGCATTACAGGCGCGCGGCGTGCCTGGCAGCGGCTGAGGTGACCATGGCCAGTCGATTGGACCCGCGCAGCGCATCGCAGGGCCGCCTGGCCGGCGCTGCCGGTGCACTGGCGGCCTGCGCGCGCTCCGGCATGGCCGAACGCATCCGCGGTCACGACTGGTCGGCCTCCTCGCTGGGGGGCATGGGCAGCTGGCCCCCGCACCTGCGTGCCAGCGTGGACCTGATGGCCGCCCATGGCTTCCCGATGATCCTGCTGTGGGGTCCGGAGCTGCTGCAGATCTACAACGACGGCTATGCCGAAGTGATGGCCGACAAACATCCGGCCGGGCTGGGCCAGCCAACGGCCGAGTGCTGGCCCGAAGTCTGGCACATCAACGAACCGCTCTACGCCAAGGTATGGCAGGGCCAGACACTTACCTTTTCGGACAAATGCTATCCCCTGCAGCGGCACGGTCGCCTGCAGGACGTCTGGTTCACCATCACCTACAGTCCGGTGCGTGACTGCGATGGTGCGATCGAAGGCGTACTGGTCACCATGTTCGATACCAGCGCCGAGCACGTCGCGCGGGTGGCGCGCGAGCGCACGGAGCGGGAGTTGCGCCGCACCAATGCCTCGCTGCAGGCCAACGAGGAACGTTTCCGCCAGTTCGCCGCCGCCTCTTCCGATGCGTTGTGGATCCGCAACGCCGATACCCTGGAAACCGAACTGCTGAGCAGCGCATTCGACGGGGTGTACGGGCTGTCGCCGGGGCAGGCGTCCGGCGCGCTTTGCTGCTGGGCCGCCCGGGTGGTTCCCGATGATCGCCAGGCGGCCATCGACAGCGTGGCAAGCGTGCGCGACGGCACCCCGCGCGTGCACGAATTCCGCGTGCAGCGCGAGGACGACAGCCAGTTCCGCTGGGTGCGCGACACCGTGTTCCCGCTGTTCGACGAGGACGGACGGGTAAGCCGCATCGCGGGCATCGCGCGCGATGTCACCGACGAACGGCGCTGGGCCGAGCACCAGTCCGTGCTGGTGGCCGAGCTGCAGCACCGGGTGCGCAACATCATGGCCACCATCGGCTCGATCACGCTGCGCACGCGCGAATCGGCGACCAGCGTGGAGGACTATGCACAACGCTTGTCCGGCCGGGTGATGTCACTGGCGCGCACGCAGACGCTGCTGACCCGTGCCGGCAATGTCGGAATCGATCTGCGCGGCCTGTTGAACGACGAACTGTCCTCCACTGCTTACGGTGAAGGCCGGTTCCTGTTGCACGGACCCGCGGTCATGGTGCCCCCGAAGGCGGCCGAGGTGATGTCGCTGGCGATCCATGAGCTGGCCACCAACGCGCTGCGGCATGGCGCCCTGCGCGACCCGGACGGCAGGCTGGACGTGACGTGGGAGCTGCGCGAGGACGCACAGATGCAGCGCTGGGTGGACCTGCGCTGGGTCGAAACCCACGCCACCCGTGCTGGCTGGCAACCGCCGGCGCGCCGCGGGTTTGGGACGTCGCTGGTCGAAGACCGCATTCCCTACGAACTTGAAGGCGAGGGCCACCTGCAGGTCGCCGCCGATGGCACCGAGGCCTGCATCTCCTTTCCGCTGCGGCACCGTGACAGCATCCTGCAGACCGATGCCCCGCAGGGCACGGCGATCGGTGGCGGCTCTGTCGATCTGGGCGACGCCGGGCTGCTTGCCGGCCATCGGGTGCTGGTGGTGGAAGATGATTTCTACCTGGCCCATGACACCGCGACCGCGCTGCGCAGCGCCGGTGCGCTGGTGCAGGGACCGTGTTCGACCGTGCAGGCTGCGCTGCAACAGCTGGACGGCGGTGCGGTGGATGCGGCGATCATCGACATCAACCTCGGCAACGGGGCGCGGACCGGGATCATCGTCGCGCTGCAGCGCGCCGGGCTGCCGTTCGTGGTGGTCACCGGCTACGACGAAGGCGCGGTGCCGGTCGATGGCGGCCGGTTCGTGCGGCTGCAGAAGCCGGCCACGCCGGCCGGTATTGCGCGCGCGCTCGCCCAGCTGGTGCAGGCCGGCACGGGCTGACTGCCGCCGGGATTGTGTTTGCGCGAAACCTGAAAGCCATTCGACCTGTGCTTTGTTTCAATTGCCCTGCGCCGCCGATACGGGGCGCGCCCGGATCCAGTCGTTGGCAACGGGTTATGGCTGTACGAAGCAAGGAGGAGGCGTTGCGGACGCGGGTTCGAGTCCCGCCAGCTCCACCACCTGGGTATTGGGGGGCCAATGGCCAGGTGAAGGGGCTGTACTGGTTTCGACGTGGCGAGCAATCGGCGTGGACAGCCCGGGAGGCGACCGACGTTATCGGCGCAAAAACCATAATCGCCAATCAAGACGATTATCATCAGGCCCTCAAAGCGGCCTGATCCACGCAAGCGCACGTGGTCATCGAACGCGCGACACCCCGCCGGCGACGGCGGGGTGTTTTCGTTGAGGCGGCAGGCTCAGGCCGGGCGCGCAGTGTCAACGCTGTCGGCAGCCTGCAACGAGGGCACGCTGGCATCGACCGTCACCGGGGTCGTGCCGCGCAGCAGGGCGCGGGCTTCCTGGTCACTGGCCACTGCCGGCGGCGAACCCCGCAGCGGCAGGCCGGCGGTCTCGCGTACGAACAGCATCGTGACCAAGCCGATCACCGCTGCGCCCATCAGGTAATAGGCCGGCACCATCGGGTCGCCGCTGCGTTCCACCAGCCACGCGGTCACCAGCGGGGTGGTGCCGCCGAACAGCGAGACCGATACATTGAAGGTGATCGACAGCGCGCTGTAGCGCACCGGCGTGTAGAACAGCGCAGGCAGCGTGGAAGGCATGGAACTGGTGAAGCAGACCAGCGCGATGCCCAGCAGCATCAGCCCCAGGAAGATCAGCCCGTCCTCGCCGCTGCGCACCAGCAGCAGGCAGGGGATGGCCAACAGCAGCAGCGCGATGCAGGCGCCGATGATCATCGGGCGGCGGCCGAGTCGATCACTGAACAGCCCGCCGACGATGTTGAGCGGCATCATCACCAGCATCACGATGATGATCAACAGCAGGCCCTTGCTTTCGGCATAGCCCAGGGTGACGGTGAGATAGCTGGGCATGTAGGTCAGCAGCATGTAGTCGGTGACGTTGAACACCAGCACCAGGCCCATGCAGATGAGCAGCTGGCGCCCGTGCACGCGCAGCAGTTCGCCCAGCCCCGGCCGCTCATGGTCGCGCTTGGCTGCTTCTTCGGCATACGCGCGGAACGCCGGCGTTTCCTCCAGCCGCATGCGCATGTACAGGCCGAGCAGGCCCAGCGGACCTGCCACCAGGAACGGAATCCGCCAGCCCCAGTCGAGCATCTGCGCGCTACTCAGCAGCAGGTGCAGGGTGGTGACCGTGGCCGCACCGGCGATGTAACCGCCGAGCGTACCGAACTCCAGCCAGCTGCCCATCAGGCCGCGGTTGCGATCGGTGGCGTACTCGGCGATGAACGTCGCCGCGCCGCCGTACTCGCCGCCGGTGGAAAATCCCTGCACCAGTCGCGCCAGCAGCAACAGCACCGGCGCCCAGATGCCGATGCGCTCATAGGAGGGAATCAGGCCGATGGAGAAGGTGCCCAGCGCCATCAGGATCATGGTGAATGCCAGCACTTTCTGCCGGCCGTAACGGTCACCCAGCGGGCCGAACACCAGTCCCCCGAGGGGGCGCACCAGGAAGGCGACGGTGAAGGTGGCGAAGGTGGCGATCAGCTGCGCGGTGGGATTGCTGGCGGGGAAGAACACCTGGCCCAGGGTCACCGCAAGGTAGCCGTAGACACCGAAGTCGAACCATTCCATGGCATTGCCCAGCGCAGCGGCGCCCACCGCGCGGCGCAGCATGGGTTTGTCGACGACGGTGATTTCTTCGACGTCCATCTGACGGCGGCGTTTGAACCAGCCGAAATGGGGGTGTGCAGAGGAGGGATCCTGCATCGTTTTTCTCCTGTGGAAAAGCAACAGCAACAGCAGCGGCGGGCCGGCGACCAGGGGCCGCAGCAGACAAGGGGTGAACGGACGGACTGGCTGGAATCAACACAGCGCAGCACCCGCAGGTGCACGGCAACGCGCACCGCGTGGAACGGCAGGCCCGGGGGCTGCAATCAACGAGGGGGTCTTCAAGCATACGGCCGGTCAGCGGGCCACGCTTTGCGGAGTGGGGCGGTGCAGCGTGCCGTGCTGGGCCGGGGCGCGCGCTGATGCTAGCCTGCACTGCCCTGCAACGCAGCTGCGCCCATGGATTACCGGCTTTTCCTGTTTGATCTGGATGACACCCTGCTGGATTTCCGCACCTCCGAACGTCTCTCGTTCGCGCGTACGCTGTCCAGCCTCGGTATCGAACAGCCCGTGGAGCCGCTGTATGCCACCTACCAGCAGTGCAACCGCGCGCTGTGGGAGGCGCTGGAGCAGGGAAGGGTGGACAAGGATTTCCTCAAGGTCGAGCGCTTCCGCCGGCTGTTCGCCGCGCACGCCATCGACGCCGATCCAGTACGCGCCGGCCAGGTGTACCTGGAATGGTTGCCGCAGACGGTGGTACTGGTGGACGGCGCACGCGCCGCCTGCGAGGTGCTGGCCGCGCACGGCGAGATCGGCATCATCACCAACGGCATCGAACAGGTCCAGTCCCGGCGCATCGCGGTATCCGGGCTCGGCGACCTGATCCGCTTCGTCGCCACGTCCGAGGCTTGCGGCCATGCCAAGCCCGATGTGCGTTTCTTCGCTTACGCCACCGCCATGGCCAGCGCCTTCGAACCGCACCGCACGATCATCATCGGCGATCGGCTGGAAGCGGACATCCTGGGTGCCAACCGTTACGGAATAGACAGCTGCTGGTTCAATCCCGGTGGTTCACCCCGGCACGGCGAGGCGATCCCGACCTGTGAAATCAGCAGGCTGGATGCGTTGCCCGCCGTGCTCGGCCTGGCCTAGGCGGCGATTTCCGGCGCGTGCGCGATCAATTGTTGTAAAAGGTGCACGGCATGCACACGCCGGTGTTGCAGGATGCTTACATCGCTGCCTCTACGGTGGTGACTCACGCCGTAGGCAACCCCGCAGAGGAACCACCATGACCGAGCACACCCCCATTCCCGAAGGCACCCTGATCGTCGTCGCCGACGGCGGCTCGGCCCGCGTGTTCACCAACGTCGGCAGCAAGACCGAGCTGAAGCTCAAGCAGCAGGATGAACTGGTCCTGCGCGATGTCAGCGAAGCCGGCGTGTCCGGGCAGGGGCCTTCCGGTGCGGTGCCCAAGGACATGAGCATTTCCCAGCTCAACGAAGCGACCTTCGCCAAGCAACTGGCCGAGCAGTTGAACGATGATGCGCTGAACAACCGCTACGCCCACCTGGTGCTGGTGGCCGATCCGCAGACGCTCGGCCGGATCCGCCCGCAGCTGCACAAGGAAGTCCAGTCGCGGCTGGTGCGTGACCTGGCCAAGGATTTCACCAACGCACCGCTGGAAGACATCCAGCGCGCGTTGGCCTGAGCCATGGCACCCCCTGCAGGAACGCCGCAACCGGAGCCGCTGCGATCGGCTGTCGATGCCAGCGAAGGCTGGCTGCTGCTTGAATTCGGTGCGACGTGGTGCGGTCACTGCCAGGCCGCCAAGCCAGCGGTGCAGGCGTTCGTGCAGGGCCATGCGCTGGACCACCTGTGGGTGGAGGACGGCAAAGGGCGCCCGCTGGGGCGCTCGTTTGCGGTGAAATTGTGGCCGACGTTGATCCTGCTGCGTGACGGGCAGGAGCTGGCGCGGGTGGTGCGTCCGTTGCGGGAGCAGGACCTTGCGCCGCTGCAGAATTCGATGACCGTCTAGCAACAACGCAATGCAGCATGAACCGCGCGCGCGCCGATGCTAGGATCGGGTTCCCTGAATCGATCTAAATGCCGCCATGCCAAACCGAGCGAAGCGTCGATGGATACTCCTGGCTGCCGCCATGCTGCTGGGCCCGACGGCGGCAGCGGCCGGTGCCGCCAGCGTAGGCGAGCGCGCATTCTCCGCCGTTGATCCTTTCATCGGCACGGCAGGCGAGGGGCATACCTATCCCGGCGCGACGGTCCCGTTCGGCATGGTGCAGCTGAGCCCGGATACGCGCATCCAACCGCGTGAAAAGGCCTATGACTGGGCCGCCGGTTACCGCCACGACGACACCAGCATCGTGGGTTTCTCGCATACCCATTTCTCCGGCTCTGGCCATTCCGACCTCGGCGACGTGCTGTTGATGCCTTACACCGGCGAGCCCGGGCTCGAACGCGGCGATCCGGACAAACCGCGTAGTGGGTATGCCTCGCGCTTCAGTCACAAGGACGAGCGCGCCGAACCGGGCTACTACGCCGTGAGCCTGGACGACTACCGCGTGCGGGCCGAGCTGACCGCGAGCGAGCGGGTCGGCGTGCACCGCTATCGTTTCCCGGCCGGGGAGCAGGCCAAGGTGCTGCTCGACCTGCGCACCAGCCTTTACGACTATCCGGGCAAGATCCTGTGGTCGCGCCTGCGCGTGCATGCCGACGGCACGGTGACCGGGTTCCGCGAGACGCGTGGCTGGGCGCCGGGGCGCCAGTTGTATTTCGCGATGCGTTTCTCGCGCCCGGTCACCGGCCATGCGCTGCACAACACCGAAGCCGACATCGCCTACAAGGGCTTCCCGCCACCAGGGCACGGCTCGCCGCTGCAGCGCGCGCAGGTGGAGGGCCGCCAGCTGGTGGCGACCTTTGATTTCGGCAAGCTCGACGGCCCGCTGGTGGCCAAGGTAGCCATCTCTTCGGTCAGCGAGGCAGGTGCCATCGCCAACCTGGAGGCCGAGGTGCCGGCCTTCGACTTCGACCGCGTGCGTGCCGATGCGAAGAAGAAGTGGATGGACGCGCTTGCGGTGGTGGACATCCAGGCGCCGTTGGCTGACCGTCGCAGCGCCTACACCGCGCTGTACCACTCGCTGCTCGGTCCGACCCTGTCGATGGACGTGGACGGGCAGTACCGTGGTCCGGACAACGCGGTGCACCGTGCCGAAGGCTTCCGCCACCATTCCACGTTCTCGCTGTGGGATACCTACCGCGCACTGCATCCGCTGCTGACCCTGGTGCAGCCGGAGCAGCGCAACAGTGATTTCATCAATTCGCTGATCGCCCACCAGGCGCACAGCCCCTACGGCATGCTGCCGGTGTGGTCGTTCCACGGCCAGGAAACCTGGTGCATGATCGGTTACCACGCCGTGCCGGTGATCGCCGATGCCTACCTGAAGGGCATCCGCGGCTTCGATGCCGACAAGGCGCTGGAGGCGATGGTCGCCACCGCCAATTACGGCCCCTACGATGGCATCGCGCAGTACCGCGAGCTGGGCTGGGTGCCGATCGACGAGGAAGGCGAGGCCGCCAGCAAGACGCTGGAATATGCCTTCGACGACTGGACCATCGCGCGCATGGCGCAGGCGATGGGACGTACGGAGGTCGCCGCCGAGTTCGGCAAGCGCGCAGGCAACTGGCGCAATGCATTCGACAAGGAAACCGGCTTCATGCGCGCGCGCAAGCGTGACGGCAGTTTCCGCACCCCGTTCGATCCGTCGGCCAGCGGCTATGGCACCGACTACACCGAAGGCAACGCCTGGCAGTATTCCTGGTACGTGCCGCAGGACGTGCAGGGCCTGGCCGATGCGCACGGTGGCAGCGATGCCCTGCTGCAGCGGCTGGACCAGGTGTTCGAGGCCAAGGTCGACCCGGCCGTGTTCGAACACATGGAAGACATCACCGGGCTGATCGGCTGGTATGCGCACGGCAACGAACCCAGCCACCACGTGGCCTACCTGTACGCCCACGCCGGCCAGCCGTGGCGCACCCAGGCGCGGCTGAAGCAGATCATGGACACCCAGTACGCCGATCGCCCCGATGGCCTGGCCGGCAATGATGACCTCGGCCAGATGTCGGCCTGGTATCTGTTCACCGCGCTGGGCTTCTATCCGGTGGCACCGGGCAGTGGGGAGTACATCATCGGGCGGCCGTTCCTGCCCAAGGCAACGTTGAACCTGCCCAATGGCAAGGTCTTCACCATCGTCACCGAGGGCTTGAGCGCCGGCCACGGCTACATCGCGTCGGCCACGCTCAACGGCAAGCCGCTGCAGCGTGCCTTCCTGCGCCATGACGAGATCGTCGCCGGTGGCGAGCTGCGATTCGTGATGCAGGCCAAGCCGAACACCGCATGGCCCGGGGAAGACGCCGAGAGGCCGTACTCGATGTCCGGCGCGCAGCAGCAGTAACCGGCGCCGACACCGGCGCACCTGCCCATGGCGGCGAGCCCTGCTTGCCGCCATGATCAGTGGACCCGGAACCCGCAGGTGGCACGATGCCGATGGTCTTATCGCTGATGATGTTGGGCGTCACGCTCACGCACGCACCGGGTGCGGCCGTCGCCGCAGCGTCGAAATTCCCATCCGATGCCGAGGCGCGGACCGCGATACGCGCCGAGCTGCGGCGCATTCCCGGCGGTGACATCGAACACGATTTCCGTCCCGTGCAGGTCCACGTAGCGGACCTCGATGGCGACGGTATCGCCGAGATCATCCACGTTTACAGTTCCACCTATACCGGCGGAACGTTTGAACAATCCAACGAGCTGGTGGTGATGACCGCGCTCTCCGAAGGTGATCGCCGCGGTCAGATGGCGCATCCGGGTGCGAACGCCATCGATGACAGCGACATGGCAGCGATACGCGCAGCCGGCTATGCCACCGATGCCGAGGAACACGTGCCGGGCCGGCTGGACGCGCTGCAGGTGGTTGGTGGAACGATCATCGTGCGCTTCACCGCTGCGGCGGGCTCCACGTTCTGCTTCGAAGAAGACCGGGCGCGTGCGAAGCTGGAGGACTGCCCGACGCCTGGGCCGCATGTGTGGCGGTTCGCTTGGCGCCCGGGGCAGTTGCAACGCGTCCGCTGAGCTGTTGAGCGCTGCGCTGGGCTGGTAGCGCCGACCCATGGTCGGCGGATCCTTCCGGGGTGGGGAGGGTGGGAGACACACGGGGTCAGAGTCCTTTCGCTGCGCGAAAGGAGTCTGACCCCTGCCTGACCCCTGCCTCGTCCCTGCCATTGTGCAGCCGCACTGCCCGGGCCGCCCCGCACAGCATCCAGGGCGTCCAGCGGTCCAGGAATCAGGGATCCAGCAGTCCCAGCGAACGCGCATGCGCCAGGTCGTGTGGGGTGTCGATGTCCAGTTCCAGCCCGTCTGCCGGCAACAGCAGCAGCGCATCGTCGGCGAGCGCGCGCAGCCGCGCGCGGAAGCCGGCATTCGACGCGGATTGCGGCAGCTGCGTGAACCAGTGACCGGGTACCACCGCAGGCACGCCGGCGAGCCCCTGCAGCCGGGTGGCCGCGCAACCGGAGCGTGACCGGCGTGCGCCATCCAGCAGCCGCTGCAGATGCGCAGCTGACAGCGCCGGCTGGTCCGACATGAGCACCAGCACCTGCGCATGGTCGGCTACCTGCCGTGCAGCAACCTGCAAACTGCCGGCGAGGCCATCGGCCGCGTTCTCGTTGATGACGGTGACGTGCGGCAGGTCCTGCAACTCTGCTTGATACGCGGTCGGGTCGCTGCCCAGTACCACGACGAGCACCGCAGGGCGGGTCTCCAGCGCGATGCGCGTCGCACGGTGCAGCAGGGTTTCGCCGTCGCGGCGCAGCAGCTGCTTGGGCTGGCCCAGCCGGGTGCTGCTGCCGGCGGCGAGCAGCACCACGGCATGCCCGCCGCGCCCGCTCATGCAGACGCCATCACACCGTGGCGCCACGACTGCAGCTGCGCGGCAATGCTCAACGCGATCGCGTCGGGGCCGCGCCCACCGAGTTCCAGCCCGACCGGCGAATGCAGGCGTGGCTGCAACGCGAGCCGGGCCGTGTCGGGCAGCAACGAGAACAGGTCATCACGGCGCCGGGTCGGGCCCAGCAGGCCGATGAACGGCACGGGGCAGGGGGCCAGCGCCTCCAGCGCCTGCAGGTCGAGTTCGAAATTGTGATGCATCACGAGCACGACATCGGGCACGACGGAGGCGTCGGCCAGCGCGGCCGGGGCCGCCAGTGCCTCTACGTCCACGTGGCTGCGCTCGCGCAACGCAGCGCGCGGGTCAACAACCCGCACCTGCCAGCCGAGGCCCCGCAGCATGGGCCACAGCGCGGTTACTTCCGGTCCCGCACCGAGCAGCAGGACGCGCGGTGGCGGCATCCAGCGCAGCGACCACAGACCCTGCGGCGCCGCAAATGCACAGGGGTCGGAGGGCAGCAGGTGATCCACCACCTGACCGGCGCAGGCCATGCGCACGCCGCCGCCGACATCCACGTCCAGCTGCAGCGGACCGTGGCCGCGCAGCCAGGCCTGGAGCACCTCCGCGCACCCGGTCAGCGCGGACAGCGGCAACAGCAGCAGGCGCTGGCAGCCGCGGCAGCCGACCGCGTTGCCGGAAAACAGCGTGGAATCATCGCGGGTATCGATCTCCATCCAACCGATGCGGCCAGCATCGGCGCAGTCCCGCGCCACGCGTTCGATCTCCGGCTCAAGGCAGCCGCCACTGAGCCAACCGACCTGGGTGTGTTCGCCGAACAGCACCATGGTGCCGGCCCGCGCATAGGTCGAGCCTTCCGTCTCCAGCACCACCGCCAGCGTGACCGGCTGGCCAGCGCCACACGCGGCGGCCGCCGCCTCCACGACCCGGGTCATCCCGGCGTCGTGCACGTCCACCACGGGGATCGCAGGCAACCGGGTCATGCGATGTCCGGCAGCCCACCGAGCAGCTTGTCCAGCGTGATCGGATAGCTGCGCACGCGCACGCCGGTCGCGTTGTAGATCGCGTTGGCCACCGCGGCACTGACACCGCACAGGCCCAGCTCACCCACGCCCTTGGCCTTCATGGGCGAAGAGATTGCATCGGCTTCATCCAGGAACACGACCTCCTGGTGCGGCACATCGGCATGCACGGGAACTTCGTATCCGGCCAGGTCATGGTTGACGAAGAAGCCCAGGCGGGTATCGACGGCCAGCTCTTCGGACAGTGCCGCGCCGATGCCCATCGTCATCGCGCCGATCACCTGGCTGCGCGCGGTCTTGGGATTGAGGATGCGGCCTGCGGCACAGACGGCGAGCATGCGGCGGATGCGGCTTTCGCCGGTGGCCACGTCCACGCCGACTTCCACGAAGTGTGCAGCGAAGGTGGACTGCTGGTACTTCTCTTCCAGCGTGGCGAACTCGATGCTGTCTTCGGCCACCAGTTCGCCATCGGCGGCGGCCTTGCCCAGCGCCGCCGAGCGGTTGCCATCGCGGACCTTGCCATCGGCGAAGGTGGCGGTGCCGGCGTCGTAGCCGAGCTTGCCGGCAATGGCTGCGCGCAGCTTGGTGCAGGCCGCGAACACGCCGGCGGTGGCGCTGTTGGCGCCCCACTGGCCGCCCGAGCCGGCCGAGGCCGGGAAGCTGGAATCCCCCAGCTTCACCGTGACCTGGTCCAGCGTCACGCCGAGCATTTCCGCGGCGGTCTGGCCCAGGATGGTGTAGCTGCCGGTGCCGATGTCGGTCATGTCGGTTTCGACGGTGACATGGCCCTTGCCATCCAGCCGCACGCGGGCACCGGACTTCATCACCAGGTTGTTGCGGAAGCCGGCTGCCACGCCCATGCCGACCAGCCAGCGGCCATCACGACGCTGCGCCGGCAGGGCCGAGCGCTTGTCCCAGCCGAAGCGCTGCGCACCGTCCTGCAGGCACTGCACCAACTGCCGTTGCGAGAACGGCCGTTCGGGGTTGGAGGGATCCACCTGGGTGTCGTTGCGGATGCGGAACTCGACCGGGTCCAGCTTGAGCTTCTCGGCCATCTCGTCCATGGCGATTTCCAGCGCCATCAGGCCCGGTGCCTCGCCCGGTGCGCGCATGGCATTGCCTTCCGGCAGGTCCACGGTGTGCAGGCGCAGGCCGGCCAGACGGTTGGCGCCGGCATACAGCAGCTTGGTCTGCTGCACGGCTTCTTCCGGCGAACCGCCGCTCAGGTTGCCCGACCACGATTCGTGGCCGATCGCGGTGAGCGTACCTTCGGCCGTGGCACCCAGCCGGATGCGCTGCACGGTGGCAGGCCGATGGGTGGTGTTGTTGGCGATCAACGGGCGTTGCAGCGCCAGCTTGACCGGTCGCTTGGCCGCCCGCGCGCCAAGCGCCGCCAGCACCACGTCCGAACGGATGAACAACTTGCCGCCGAAGCCTCCGCCGATGTACGGCGACACCAGGCGCACCTTGTCCTCCGGCAGGCCGAGCGTGGTCGCCAGGTCCTTCTTCCCCCACGCGATCATCTGGTTGGAGGTCCACACGGTCAGCTGGTCGCCGTCCCAGGCGGCCAGCGAGGCGTGCGGTTCCATCATCGCGTGCGACTGGTCCGGGGTGTGGTACGTGGCGTCCAGCGTGACCGGTGCATCCCCGTAGGCCTTTTCAAAGTTGCCCACGCGCGCATCCGGGTCGGTGTCCTGCAACGGGTTGCCGGCCTTCTTCGCAGCGTCCAGGTCAAACACCCCTTTGGTCGGGGCATAGCGGATCCGCACCAAGTCTGCGGCGGCGCGTGCCTGCTCGAAGGTTTCGGCCACCACCAGTGCCAGGGCCTGGTGGTAGTGGTCCACCTTCGGGCCTCCCAGCAACGGGGCGGTGTTGCGGTCTCCCTTGTGCAGGGTGCCGGCGTTGTCGGCGGTGACGATGGCCAGCACGCCGGGCGAGGCACGTGCGGCGTCAAGCTCCATCGCGGTGACCCGGCCCTTGGCGATGCCGGCGCCGACCACGTAGCCATACGCTGGCGATGCAGCCACGTCGTGCCACTCATACGCGTACCGGGCGTGTCCGGTGGTCTTCTGCGGGCCGTCGATGCGGTCCAGCGGTTTGCCGACCACCTTCATCTGGTCGATGGGATTGGTGCCTGCGGGGGTATCGAATTTCATGGATCAGCTCCTCGCCTGCATCAGGACCGAGGCCAGCGTGCGTTCGGCAAGCTGTACCTTGAACTGGTTTTCTGGACTGGGCGTGGCGCCCTGCAGCAGGTTTCCCACCACTGCGCGCGCGCCCTGCGGCAGCAGTGCGTCGGCCGCATCGCTGCGCCACGGCTTGTAGGCTACCCCGCCCAGCGCCACGCGGCCGCTGCCATCGGCCTGCAGCACGGCGGCGACCGACACCAGCGCGAACGCGTAGGACGCACGGTCGCGGACCTTGCGGTAGATATGCGTGCCGCCCAGTGGCGCAGGCAGGGTGACGGCGGCGATCAACTCGCCCTTGTCCAGCACGCTGTCGATGTGCGGCGTCTTGCCGGGCGCGCGGTAGAAATCGTCCAGCGCGATGCGGCGCGTGCTGCCATCGGCGCGCACGGTCTCCACCGTTGCATCCAGCAGCATCATCGCCACGGCCATGTCGCTGGGGTGGGTGGCGATGCACGCTGGGCTGGTGCCGATCACCGCCAGTTGCCGACTGACGCCGCCGATGGCCGCGCAGCCACTGCCGGGCAGCCGCTTGTTGCAGGGCTGGGCGGTGTCATAGAAATACGGGCAGCGGGTGCGCTGCAGCAGGTTGCCGGCGGTGGTGGCCTTGTTGCGCAGCTGTCCGGACGCGCCGGCCACCAGCGCACGGGTCAGCAGGGCGTAGTCGCGGCGGATACGGCTGTCGGCGGCCAGGTCGGTGTTGCGCACCAGCGCGCCGATGCGCACGCCACCGTCGTCGGTAGCCTCGATGGTATCCAGCTTGAGCCCGTTGACGTCGATCAGGTGGCTGGGGATCTCGATCTCCAGCTTCATCAGGTCCAGCAGGTTGGTGCCACCGGCGATGAAGCGGGCACCCTGGGTGCGTGCGGCCGCCGCGGCGGCTTCGGCCGGGGTGCGTGCGCGTTCGTAGGTGAAGGCTCTCATGCGCGCTGCCCCCCGACGTCTTCGATGGCTTCGATGATGTTGGAGTAGGCACCGCAACGGCACAGGTTGCCGCTCATGCGCTCGCGTATTTCCTCGGCGCTTGCCTCGCTGCGCGCGCCCAGGTCGGCGGTGACGTGGCTGGGAATGCCCTCCTTGATTTCCTTCAGTACCGCAACGGCCGAGCAGATCTGCCCCGGCGTGCAGTAGCCGCACTGGTAACCGTCGTGCTTGACGAAGGCGGCCTGCATCGGGTGCAGGTCATCGGGGGATCCCAGGCCTTCGATGGTGGTGATCTCGGCGCCCTCGTGCATCACCGCCAGGCTCAGGCAGGCATTGATGCGGCGGCCGTCGACGATCACCGTGCAGGCGCCGCACTGGCCGTGGTCACAGCCTTTCTTGGTGCCGGTCAGGTGCAGGTGCTCGCGCAGGGCGTCGAGCAGGGTCACGCGGGTATCCAGCTTCAGGGCGCGCGCCTTGCCGTTGACCTTGAAGGCGACGTCGGCGGTGACCGGGGCGCGCGCGGGAGATCCGATGCCGGGCACGTCAGCCATGGCGGCAGGTGCGACCAGCACCGATGCCGAGCCCGCGCCGAGCTTCAGCAGGGTGCGCCGGCTGAGCGCGAATTCGGGAGGGGTATTCATGCAAGGCAGTTCCTCTGTGGCTGATGCAGGCGTGGCTGAGGGGACTGCGGCGCTGCGTGGGGGACACCGCGCCGGCGTGTGCAGCATGGCCTGCAGCCGGTAATCATGAAGTGAACCGGTCATCGGCGTGACCGTCGGGCTCGTGGATCGGGCAGCCGTTGAAGCCGCTGCGTAAGGTGCGCGAGGCCTGCATCACCACGCGGCGGGCACGATTGATGCTGCCCAGCGGCCGATGCGCGGCGAGCGTGTGCCAGGGCGCGAACGCGAGCTTGTCTTCAGCCTGCGGTGACGCCGAAGGATCCCATGCCGCCTGCTGGCCAACGATGAGGTGCGCCACCGTCTGCCACGGACTCAGCTCCTCGGGCCAGGCCACCGACGCGTCTTCCAGCGGCATCTGCTCGAGGTCGCGGCACAGCTGCACGCGCAGGGCCCATACCGCCGGTTCCTGCAGGGCAGCGAAGAAGGCGACGACCGCCTCGCGCTGGGTGTCATCAGTTGACTCCAGGACTTGCCCATGCAGCGCCTGCAGTGCGGGGGAGACGGGGGCCAGCGAGAACTTCGCCATGAAAGGACCGTACAGGTACGGGACCTGGCTGAAGTAGGTTTCACCCAGTGGGTGCCGCTGCGGCTCGCCGCCCATTCCCTTCAGCGTGCTGCTCTCGCCACCGACGCTTTCCAGCGCGGCCTCTGCGGTGCGCAGGGTCGCGGAGATCACCTTCTTGGTGCGCGGCATGCGTTCGGTCGTCGCCGCGAGCAGCTTGGACGAGCGCAGGAAGCCGGCCACGCCGGGTGTGCTGAAGGCCGGTCCGTTGACCATCAGGAAATCCTGGGTGTGCTGCTCTTCGTCCCCGGGCAGGCGCTGGCCTTCGACATCGAGCACCTTCAGCGCGATCGCGCGCGGGGTGGATACGCTGTCCGGAAGCTGCTCGGCCGGCGGTGATGACAGCCGCACCAGTGCGTCGTGGCGTCCCGGCCTGGCGAACAGCCCGTGGGCCAGCTCGGACGGCAGGCCTTCGAAGATCTGCAGTTCGGCCTTCAGCAGGCCCTGGCCCTTGGCATGTACGGCGCGGTGCGCATGGCCTTCGGCCTCGGCGACGGTCTGCGACATGCGGGTGAACACATCGGTCAACGCTGCGATGTGGGCGGCTTCGTCGGCCTCGGGTTGTTCGTAGGCGGAATCGAAGCGGAGAGGGGGAAGCGTCGCGGTCATGGGGCGTCCTGCATCTGCTGTGGAAGGGCTGTCGATGGATGGCGTTCCAGCCTCCAGCGTGCTCCACGCGTGGTGCAGGTCGCGTGCCGGTACGCCCACCCCGGCTTCACATGCGCGCCGCTGCGGCCCGGTCAGGGCGTCGGTGACAGCGCGGGGCGCGCTGCCCAGGCGCGCAGCAGCGGCAGGGGATCGTAGGCACCGTCCGCACCGTAGATGCCCCAGTGGAGGTGCGGCGGGGTGCCCTTGGCATTGCCGGTATCGCCGACGTAGCCCAGCAGCGTGCCTGCATCGACCACCTCGCCGCGCTCCAGTCCTTCGCGCCAGTCGTCCAGGTGGGCGTAGTAATAGCGCTCCATTGCCGGCCCCTGGATCCACACCTGGCGCCCACCCAGTCCACTCTCGCGGACGTCCGTCACGATGCCGCGGGTGGCGCTGCGCACGGCGGTGCCGCGTGCGGCGAAGATGTCCACGCCGGCGTGCGTGCGGTCGGCGCCGCGCGGGGCACCGAAGGTGTCGGCGACCTGGCGTGCGCGGACGCCGTCGACCGGGACCGGCAGCGCGGTGGGTGCGGGCAGTCGCGATATTTCCCACATCGCGCGGGGTACGGCGGCCCAGCGGCTGTTCCAGAATGCACCGCCGGCGACGATCAGCACGGCGATCCACAGCACGCGCAGCAGCCAGCGGCGGAGTTGTCGGGCCCGCGAGGGCCTTGCAGGTGCAGCAGCGGGATCAGGCAAAGGGCGCAGCCGGTCTGGGCAGGGGGCCCCAGCATGGCAGCGCCGGTATCAACGGCGCGTCGCCATCGGCAGCGAACTCAGCCCTGCAGCCACTGCGTGCAGCCGGTGGACGCCGCGCGCGACGGCGCGGCACCGGCCGCGGTTGGACAGTGCTGCTGCATGCGCTCGCGCAGCCGGGCCAGGGTTGGCGCGCCGGCATGTTCGCTGCTCCACGCCTGCAACTGGCTGCCGAGGCGTTCGAAGCGTTGCCGGAAACGCTGGTGGTAGCCGGCCGGCTGCTGGTCCAGTTCGGCGATGACCCGGGTTGTCGCCGCCTCGATGGCGGCCGTGTCATCCGGCGCCAGCCGCAGCAGGCCCTCTACGTACAGCACGCCCCACTGCACCCGCGTGGCAGGACCCTGCGCGCCCTCGTACGCTTTGCGCAGCCAGTCCACGGCGGCGGTCCGGTCACCGCGCGCTTCGGCCAGCTCGGCCAGTTCGGGCATGTAGTAGTAGGGCGTCTGGCTGCGCTTGAGCTCGGCCAGCAACAGCGCTTCTGCAGCGGCGTCGTCGCCGGCCTGGCGCAGCGCATGGGCGGCGGTACCCAGGGTGGCCTGGCGCTCGTGCGCGCTGGTTGCTGCGGCATCGGCCGCCTGCACCCGTTCGCGCACGCGGGCGGTCAAGCCGGCGGGCAGTTCGCCTTGCGGTTGCTGCAGGCGGGCCAGGGCGATTTCGGTGATGGCGCGCGACAGGGCATCGTCCGGCCGATTGCCGCGTGCGGCATCGGCGCGCTGCAGGGCCGCCAGCAGTTGCCGGCCCAGCGCATCGGTGGACGCCGGCCCGGTGCTGGCCTGCTTGACCAGCGCTGCGCCCCGGTAGCCAAGCAGATCGCGGTTGCGGCGCACTTCGTCCGGCTGCGCTAGCGCCACCTGCAGCAGTTCACGCACCCGGGTAGCCGGTGCCTGGGCGTCGTCGGTGCTGGCCAGTGCCAGCAGGGCAAAACGCCGCTGCAGCGCTGGCTGCGGCGCAGCAGCAGCCAGTTCGCCGAGCAGGCTGGCGCTGTCCTGCCTGCCGCTCAGGCGGCTGGCGTCGACCTTCCAACCGTAGTCACCCAGGACCTGCCAGTCTTCAGCGCTCAGCTTTCCGGGTTCGGTCAGCGCCAGCTTCAAGGTGTCGGCCACCGCGCTGCGTCGACCGGCCGCAACGGTGAGCACGCGGGTCAGTTCGGCGCTGTCATTGCCGCCGGCCACGCGGGTCAGTTCGTTCTGCTGGGGATCGAGCACGATCAGGGTCGGGTAGCCGCGCACGCCGAAGCGTTCGCCCCAGGCCTGGGCGCCTTCCTCGTCACCGTCCAGGTAGACCGGCACATAGCGCTCGGTGAGCGCGATGAAGGCAGGATCCTTGAACAGGCCCGCCTTGAGCTGGTTGCACGGCGGACACCAGGCCGCGCCCCAGTACAGCAGCACCGGCTTGCCACTTTCCTTGGCTTCGGCAAAGGCATCGTCGACATCGCCATGGCGCCACGCGATCTGCGCAGGTTCGGCCTGGGCTGCTCCCTGGGCAGCAGGCGCGTCGGTGGTAGGCGGAGAGGGCGTGCAGGCAGCCAGCAGGCCGACGATGCAGGCGACGTGGACAGCAGGGATCAGGCGCATCGAAGGAATCCGCAGTGGGGGAGGAGGGGCACGCGACGGCATTGCGCATTCTAGGAATCACGCTGGCGGCATGCGCGGCGTCGCTGATGCCCGCTGCTCATGTGCACACATCCGGCAGCGATATGCGGTGTACGGCAGGCGCGTGCGGCGGGCGTACGTAGCGGCTGGGCGTGCATCGCACGGTGACGATTGTCACGAAAGCACCGATCGCCTTCATCGCCAGCGGCCAGTTGCAGATAACCACTGCGTATTTCCCGGTTCGGCGTCGGGCAGGGTTAATGAATGGGCACCACCTTTTCCTCCCCCGACGTGTGTTCCCTTCGATGACTCCTGCTCGTACTTCACTGCGCCGGCATGGCCTGGCGCTGGCGATCGTTCTCGCCACCACTTCCCCTCTGTTGCACGCACAGTCCACTACCGGCGCGATCAGCGGCCAAGCGCCCGCGTCCAGCGCGCGCATCATCGTGCGCAGCGATACCGGCCTGGCCCGCGAAGTGGCCGTCGATGCGCGCGGCCGCTACAGCGCTTCGCAGCTTCCGCTGGGCCGCTACACGGTGGAGGCGCGCGATGCCGATGGCAACGTGCTGCAGACCCGCCAGGACATCGCGCTGACCGTGGGCGCGAGCACCGACGTCTCCTTCGCCGCGGTGACGAGCCTGTCCGGCGTGCAGGTGAGCGCAGATCGCGCCGCCGCCTCGATCGATGTCAGCAGCGTGGATTCGCGTACCGTGGTCACCGCCGAACAACTGCAGCGGCTGCCGCTGGGACGCTCGGCCGAAGCCATCGCGCAGCTGGCGCCTGGGGTGGCGGCCAACAGTGGCAACGGGACCTATGCCGGACCGACCGGCGCCCAGCTGGTCAGCTTCGGCGGCTCTTCCGCGGCGGAGAACGCGTATTACATCAATGGCTTCAACACCACCGATCCGCTGCGCGGGCTGGGTGGCCTGACCTTGCCCTACGGCAGCATCGACCAGCAGGAAATCTATACCGGCGGTTACAGCGCCAAGTATGGCCGCAGCGATGGCGGGGTGATCAACGCCGTCGGCAAGCGCGGTACCAACCAATGGCGTTTTGGTGGCCAGCTGACCTGGGAACCGGCCGCCACGCGCGCAGACAAGGACGATGTCTACTACCCCGCCGACGGCGCGCTGTACGCTCCGGAAAGCCAGGACCGCCAGTGGGTCACTACCAGGAGCCTGTATGCCGGCGGGCCGCTGCTGGAAGACCGGCTGTTCTTCTTCGGCTCCTATGAGCTGGAGCAGCGCGAAGGAACCGACGTCAAGAACGTGGAGTCGACCAGTTCCTACTCGCGCTACGAATATGACCGTCCGCGCTGGTACGCCAAGCTGGACTGGAACATCACTGACAACCACCTGCTGGAGCTGACCGGCGCGTCCACCCGCAATGTGTTCCGCGGCGACAGCTTCGCCTACGACTACGACACGCTGGGCCGTGGCGCACGGCGTGGCGCCGAAGACACCACCAAGACCGGCGGCAGCCTGTGGACGGCCAAGTACACCGGCTACCT
The DNA here is from genome assembly GCF_031453215.1 of Stenotrophomonas sp. SORGH_AS_0321. NCBI lineage: Bacteria > Pseudomonadati > Pseudomonadota > Gammaproteobacteria > Lysobacterales > Lysobacteraceae > Stenotrophomonas > Stenotrophomonas sp. SORGH_AS_0321. Next base: position 2,085,150 of record NZ_JAVIZG010000001.1, on the reverse strand, counting down.
GACCGACAACCTCACCGTCAGCGCGCAGTACGGCAAGCTGCGTTCGGACGACTACGTCGGCAACCCGGCCTACGATGGCAGCCTGGTGTACCTGTCCACGCCGAACCTGCAGAATCCTGCGCTCAACGTCGGCAGCCCGATCACCAACGCGCAGACCACGTCGTTGCTGGTGGATCCGGACCGCGGCAACCGCAGCGACAACCTGCGCCTGGACGCGAACTACGTCTGGGGCGACCACAGCATCACCGTGGGCATCGACAACCAGAACGCACGGGCGCTGAACCGCGGCTCGGTCGGCTCGGCTGACGGGTATTACTGGATCTACGGCCAGTCCAACCCGGACCTGCCGATCAATACCGGCCTGGGCGTGCCGGCCACCGGCGGCTTCGTCAATGGCCAGGACGGCTATTACGTGCGCCGTTATGACTACAGCGCACTGGCCTCGGTGCGCTCGGCGCAGCGGGCGCAGTACATCGAAGACAACTGGCAGGTCACCGACAACCTGCTGCTCAACCTCGGCCTGCGCCTGGACCAGTTCACCAACTTCAACCGCGATGGCGATGCGTACATCAAGCAGACCAGCGGCCAGTGGGCGCCACGACTGGGCTTCAGCTGGGACGTGGACGGTGATGGCCGTTTCAAGGTGTACGGCAACGTGGGGCGTTACTACCTGGCGTTGCCGTTGAACCCGGCTTTCAACGCAGCCGGGGCCACCCTGGCCACGTCGACCTATTACACCTATGGCGGCATCGATGCCAATGGCTACCCCACCGGGCTGACGCCGTTCTCCGGGGCGGTATCGGCCAACAACAACTACGGCCTGCTCCCGGACCCCATGACGGTGGCGACCTCCGGTATCGAACCGTCCTACCAGGACGAGTTCATCCTCGGCTTCAACAAAGCGTGGGGGCAGGACTGGGTGTACGGCGCGAAAGCGACCTACCGGGTGCTGCGCAGTGGCGTGGATGACTACTGCGACATCGACGCGGTGCTGTCCAAGGCCGGTGAACTGGGTTACGACGTGACCCGCGACAGCAATCCGGTCAGCTGCTGGTTGATCAACCCCGGCCGCGCCAACACTTTCAACCTGGTCGACACCGCCGGCAATTACGTGAGCGTGCCGCTGAGCAATGCAGAGATGGGCTTCCCGCGCTTCAAGCGCGATTACTACGCGGTGAACCTGTCACTGGAGCACCCGTTCGACGGCCGCTGGTACGCACGTGCCGACTACAACTGGTCGCGCAGTTACGGCACCACCGAAGGGCAGCTGCTGTCCGGCATCGGCCAGACCGCGGTCTCCACCACCCAGGCCTGGGACTATGCGCAGCTGATGGAGCACACCAACGGGCCGCAGAGCAACGATGCCACGCACCAGTTCAAGCTGCATGGCTACTACCAGATCACCCCGCAGTGGCTGGTATCGGCCAACCTGAGCGTGATCTCCGGGACGCCGTTCAGTGCGTTGGGTTCCTATGGCCCGGACTTCAGCGATCCCTCCGGCTATGGCACCGCCTACCACTTCTACAATGGCCAGCCGGCGCCTCCGGGCAGCCAGGGCCGGTTGCCGTGGCGTCGCCAGCTGGACCTGGGCGTGTCCTACCGGCCGGCGTTGGCCGAGGGGCGGTTGGGGTTCAACCTGGACGTGTTCAACGTGTTCGACAGCCAGGCGGCGCTGTGGCGCTCGCCGTACTCGGAGCTGGATCCGGGCCAGCCGGACCCGCTGTACGGCGCGGCCACCGTGCGCCAGGCACCGCGTTCGCTGCGCGTCAGCGTGAGTTACGACTACTGATCGGGGCAGGGTGCCTGCCGAGGGTGGGCACCCTGTGCGCAGCAACGGTCAGCTGCTGCGCTCTTCGTCCAGGTTGCCGCGCACCGCGCGCGCCAGGTCGATGCGGGTGAAGGGCTTGGGCAGGATCGCGATATGCCGCCCCAGATGGTTGTTGGCCTGGTGGTCGCGCGGATAGCCGGAGGTGAACAGGATGCGCAGCGCCGGCTTGCGCTGGCGGGACTGGCGGGCCAGCTCCCAGCCGGTCATGCCGGGCATCACGATGTCCGAGAACAGCAGGTCCACGTCGACGTCCGGGCGGTCCAGCAGGCGGATCGCCGACGGTCCGTCATGCGCTTCCAGTACGCGATAGCCCAGCTGGCGCAGCGCTTCCACGGTGTAGGCGCGTACGTCGTCGTTGTCCTCGGCGACCAGGATGGTTTCATCCTGCGCCTCGTATTCGGCATACCCGTTCTGCTCGGCAAGCCGCGGACCCGGCAGCGGCAGGTCCGAGCGCGGGAACAGCATGGTGATCACCGTGCCGGTACCCGGCGTGGACTCCACCTGCACGTGGCCACCGGACTGCTTGACGAAGCCATACACCATCGACAGGCCGAGGCCGGTGCCGCGGCCGACTTCCTTGGTGGTGAAGAACGGCTCGAACACCCGCGCCATCGTTTCCGCGCTCATGCCCTGGCCAGTGTCACGCACCCGCAGCACCGCGTACTGGCCCGGCGGCACGTCCGGGTTCTGTTCGGCAAAGCCTTCGTCCAGCACGCCGGTGCCGGTCTCCAGCAGGAGCGTGCCGCCATCGGGCATCGCATCGCGTGCGTTCACCGCCAGGTTGAGGATGGACGCTTCCAGCTGGCCGGGATCCACCTCCACGCACCAGACATCCGGGGCGACGGCGATCTCCAGATGCACCAGTTCGCCGAGCGCGCGCTGCAGCAGTTCCTGCATGCCCAGCACCTGCTCATTGAGGTTGACGGCCTGGTTCAACAGCGGCTGGCGGCGGGCGAAGGCAAGCAGGCGCTGGGTCAGGCTCGCCGCGCGCATGACGCCCTTCAGGGCGTTGTCGAGCGGACGCGCAATGGCCTGGGCACCGTCGCCAAGGCGGTCGGTCAACAGCTTGGCATGTTCCACGTTGCCGGCGATGACGGTCAGGATGTTGTTGAAATCGTGTGCGATGCCGCCGGTCAGCTGGCCGACGGCCTCGATCTTCTGGCTCTGCCGAAGCGCCTCTTCGGCGAGCCGGCGCGCGGTGGTTTCCACCGCTTCGCAGACCACCGCGGTCACGGTGTGCTGGTGGTCGAGCAGCGGCCGGAATGAAAAATCGAACGAACGCGTGCCGGTAGGCAGCTGCAGTTCCAGTTCGTGGCGCGACTCGCTGCCTTCGGCGGCGGACTGCACCGCGCTGCGCACCGTCTGCGCCGCATCCGGACTGGCCGAAAACCACGCTGACTCACAGAACAGCGCGTCGCTGACGTCGGCTTTCTCGCTCAGGATCGCCGCCAGCGAAGCGCGGTTGGCGTCCAGCACGCGGCCGTCGGGACTGATCAGCACCTGCAGCTGGAAACTGGATTCGAACACCGCCTGCAGCCGGCTCTCGCTCTGGCGCAGGTCGGCGGTCCGCTGCTCGACCTGTTGCTCGAGGAAATCGTTGGCATCGCGCAGCAGCAGTTCGGCCTGCTTGAGGTCGCTGATGTCGCGCGCCAGCGTGTAATAGCCGGCCACTTCGCCTTCTGCGGTGATCTCGGGCACGCCGTCCAGCAGCACGTGGCGCGGGCTGCCGTCGGCGCGCTGCAGCTCCAGTTCGAAGCTCACGCGTTGGCCCTGCAGTACCTGCTGCAGGTGGGGCAGGGCGGCATCGAACAGGCCGGCGCCGACCACGTCGCTGACCTGCAGGCCGATCAGTTCCGCCGGTGGACGACCATGCCAGGCCTCGTAGGCATTGTTGGCGAAGCGGTAGCGGTGGTCCGGGCCCAGGTGCGCGATCAGCGCGGGCATGGAGTCGGTGATCAGCTGCAGGCGGTCGCGGCTCTGCTTCAGTTCCACTTCGGCGGTGCGCAGCTTGGCGCGCGCTTCCGCTTCGCGGATCGCCCGCAGGATGGCGTCCGGCAGGCGCTGCAGGCGCTGCTTGACAACGTAATCGCGCGCGCCGCGGGTCAGCGCCTGCACCGCCAGCTCTTCGGTCAGCGTGCCGGAGACGAAGATGAAGGGCAGCTGCGGCACCTGTTCGCTGGCCAAGGTCAGCGCGGTGTCGCCGTCGAAGCCGGGCAGCACGTGGTCGGCGAGGATCACGTCATGGCGTTCGGCGTCGAGCTCTGCGATGAAGGCGTCGCGGGTCCATACGCGATGGACCTGGAAGTGCATGCGGGCGCGCGTCAGCTGCGCCTCGATCAGTTCCGCGTCGAGCGCACTATCCTCAAGCATGAGGATGCGGATCGGCGCATCCCTGGCAGTTTCAGTCATTCGTGCGGCCTTGGCCTGAGGGCCGGATCGGGTGCGGCGGCGGATTGTTGGTGATGCCCCAGAACATGCCCAGCCCCTGGATGGCGTCGAAGAACTCCTTGAAGTCCACCGGCTTGACCACGAAGGCGTTGACGCCCAGCTCATAGCTGCGCACCAGGTCCTGCTCCTCGCGCGAGGAGGTCAGCATCACGATCGGGGTGCGGCTGAGATGGCGGTCGCCGCGCACTTCGGCCAGCACTTCCAGTCCGTTCAACTTGGGCAGTTTCAGGTCCAGCAGCACCACCACCGGGCCGCCGTGGTTGAGGTCCTTGTAGGCGCCTTCGCTGCGCAGGTACTGCAGCGCTTCGACACCGTCGCGCACGTGGGTGACCTGGTTGAGCAGCTGGCAGCGTGCCAGCGCATCGAGGGTCAACTCGGCGTCCTTCGGGTTGTCTTCTACGAGCAGGATGGGTCGCAGGTCCCTCATGCAGTGCCTCTCTGGGAATACGGAATGGTGAAATAGAGCGTGGCGCCCTTGCCGAGTTCGCCCTCGGCCCAGGTACGGCCGCCGTGGCGGCTGACGATGCGGTGCACGTTGGCCAGGCCGATGCCGGTGCCCTCGAACTCGTCGGCATGGTGCAGGCGCTGGAACACGCCGAACAGCTTGTCGACATAGCGCATGTCGAAGCCGCAGCCGTTGTCCTTGACGAAGAAGATGTGCTCGTTGTCGCCGCGCTCGGCGCCGACCTCGATGGTCGGTTCGGCACTGTCACGGGTGAACTTGATCGCATTGCCCAACAGGTTCTGCCATACCAGGCGCAGCATGCTGGAGTCGGCTTCCACGCGGGGCAGGGGGGCGATGTTCCAGTGGATGGTCCGTCCTTCGGCTTCCATCACCAGGTTCTGGCGCACGTCCTCCACCAGCGCGCCCACGTCCACGTTCACCAGGCCCATGCTGGAGCGGCCCATCTGCGAGAAGCTCAGCAGGTCATCGACCAGCGTGCCGGCCGACTTGGCCGATTCGACGATCGTGGCCAGGAAGCGTTTTTCGGTATCGGTCAGCTTGTCCGCCGCCGAACTGCCAAGCAGCTCGGAATAGCCGACGATATGCCGGAACGGCGCGCGCAGGTCATGGCTGACCGAATAGGAAAACGCCTCCAGTTCCTTGTTGCTGCGCAGCAACTGCTCGTTGAGTTCGGCCATTTCCTCGGCCTTGCGCAGCACGATGTCGACGATGGCCGTGCGCAGCTCCAGCGCGGCGTCGCGGTCCACGTCCTGCCACGGCGTGGACTGCTGGCGTACGGTTTCCTTCCAGGCTTCGAAGGACAGCCGCGGCGACAGCGTGCCATCGACCACCGCCTTGCGCGGTTCGCCCCCCCAGCGCACGGTACGCATCACTTCCGGACGGAACCACAGCACGAAGCTGTCGTGCAGCTGGGAAATGGAGATGGCCATCAGGCCGCTGGCGACGTCGGCGAACGCGCCGGCCTCGGCCCACGACGCGGGCAGCGCGTCGGTCTGGAAGACGTCCTCGCCGGCGTGTTCCCGGGTAAGCCAGTCCACCAGCGCATTGACCTGGGTCTGTCCCGGCGTCTCGCCCAGCAGCACGCACTGGCCACGGTGGATGATCGCCGCACCCGCCGCGCCGGTGAGGTCCAACAGGCTCTTCTCATCGCGGCCAAGCGCGGCCATGAAGTCTTCGTCGCCGGCCATCCGGCCGAGCAGGCGGACTTGGATGGCGCGGCGCGAGATGCGCTCTTCCACCGCCATCGCGCGTTCTTTCAGCGCGATCTGCAGCGACAGGATCTGGCCGATGAACTCGCACGCGGTGCGCACGTGGTAGGGCACGCGCCGCGGCTGCTGGTTGTGGCAGGACACCAGGCCCCACAGCCGGCCTTCGCTGACCAGCGACACCGACATCGAGGCGCCCGTGCCCATGTTGCGCATGTACTGCAGGTGCACCGGGGACACGCTGCGCAGCACCGCCAGGCTGAGATCGGTGGGCGCTGCGTCGGCATGGGCGGCGCTGCGCAGCAGCGGCACGGCCTGGTAGTCACTGTCGGCGATCAGCCGCACGCGGTTGCGGCGGTACAGCTCGCGCGCCTGGGCGGGGATGTCCGATTCGGGGAAGCGCAGGTCCATGTAGGACGGCAACCGGTCGTTGCGGTCTTCGGCCACGACCGCGCCGTTCCAGTCCTTGTCGAACTGGTAGATCATCGTGCGATCAAAATTGGCCAGCGCACGTACGTGGCGGGCGCCGATCTCGCACAGCGTGGCAATGTCGGACACGGTTTCGATCTCGCCCATGAAGCGGCGGATCTGCGGATACAGGTCTTCCAGCGAGCCGGGCTCGCCTTCCACCGGTTCTTCCAGCTCGACCAGGAAATGGGTGTCGCTGCGGTGGGCCAGCACATGGTGGCGGCCGAAGCGGCCCAGCTGCACCGAGCCCAGGAAGACGCTGGAGCCCGGTGCCAGCAGGTCCAGGTGGCGCCGGTAGGGCGCCACGGCGCCGCCCAGCACGCCATCCAGGTGCTGGTCCAGCGGGTCACCGAAGTACTCCAGCACCTGGGCCTGGGTGATCGCGCGTTCCTGCACCTGCATCGTCAGCGGGTCCACGACCAGCAGCACGCCGTAAGGCTGGATGGCCCCCGGCGTGTGGATCGGCTCGCGCGCGCAGCTCGACAGGTCCAGACCCGCGTCGGTGGCATCGTTCATGGGAACTCCTGGGTAACAAACCCGCCCACGGCGGCGAAGGCAGCGCGGGCGCCGTCCTCGACCTGCCGCTCGTCCGTTTCAGGCAGGACGATGGCGTTCAAGGCGGTGGTGAAGCTGCGCCAGTGGGCGGCGATGCCCCCGGCAGGAGGAGCGAGGTGGCTGGCGCCGAAGGCCTGGTCAAGCCCCAGTGGCGCGGCTAGTTTGTAGATCACCGCACCACCCAGCGCCGAGCCCTCGGCCACGTACAGCCAACCCAGTGCGGCAGGCACCGGCAGCGCAGCGGGCAGGGTCGGGACGGTGGTCGGCAAGGGCGTGCGCAGGTCGGTCAGGTCGCGGGTGATGCCGGGCAACCGGCGCCGCGTTTCCAGTCCGGGCAACAACGGCTGCAGCGCGGCGTGGGCGTAAAGCGTGTCGATCTGCTGGTGCAGGCGATGCTGCACGCGCAGGAACGCGGCGAAGCGCTCGCGGCTGTCGAAGATCCGTTGGGCCATGATGCGCTGGTCCAGCCGCTCGTGCGTTTCATGGGTGGCGCGTTTCAGGCGCTCGGCACGGGTAGGCGGCAGGGCCGGGTCAAGTACTGGCATCGACGACGACGGGCAGGACGCACGATAGGGGAGACGCTGCAGGTTATCAGATGGGCCGATCGCGTCGTGTCAACGTAATTTCATGCGGAATGCCCCAATCTGTCCGCCAACGGCCCGCTGCGCTCGCCGACCATGGGTCGGCGCCACCGGCCTACATCAGGCCCAGCGTCAGCAGCGCCAGCACGGCGTAGCGTCCGGCCTTGGCGATCACCACCAGCGGCAGGAACACCCGAAGCGGTTCGCGCATCACGCCGGCCGCCAGGGTGATCGGATCACCGATCACCGGCGCCCACGACAGCAGCAGCGACCAGCGGCCGTAGCGCCGGTACCATGCCTGCGCCTGTTCCAGCCTGGCCCCGGATACCGGAAACCAGCGCCGCCCTTGGAAGCGCTGCACCTGCATGCCAAGCCACCAGTTGACCAGTGATCCCAGCACGTTTCCGGCAGTGGCCACGGCTACCAGCAGAACCGGTGGCCCACCCTCCAGCAGCAGCGCCACCAGCACCGCTTCGGACTGCGCAGGGATCAGCGTGGCCGCGACAAGGGCAGCCAGGAACAAGCCAAGAAGAGAAAGCATGCGCCATTCTACGGTCGCGCATCACCGGCGAGCTTGAGCAGATCGGCCAGCAGTACCTGGTAGGCCGCATCCGCGGCCGGGCCATCGTCCTGGCGCAGCACCCAGGAGGGATGCACGGTCACCAGCGCGCGGGTGCCGTCGTGCAGCGTGTGCCACTGGCCGCGCCCCTCGCTGAAACGGAACGAGGCGCCCAGCAGGGCCGACGCGGCGGTCGCCCCGAGGCAGACCACGGTATCCGGACGCACCTGCTCGATCTCCCCTGCCAGCCAGGACCGGCACGCCTGCACGTGCTCGCGGTCAGGGCGCTGGTGCACGCGCACCTTGCCGCGGCGCTGGAAGCGGAAATGCTTGACCGCGTTGGTCAGGTACAACGTGCTGCGGTCGATGCCCGCCTCGCCCAGCGCGCGGTCCAGCAGTTTCCCGGCCGGGCCCACGAACGGTCGGCCGCTGAGGTCTTCGCGATCCCCAGGCTGCTCACCGATCAGCATCACCCGCGCGTCGGCTGGACCCTCGCCGAACACGGTCTGGGTGGCAGGCTCCCACAGCGCGCAACGCCGGCAGGCAGCGGCACGATGCCGTTGCAATGCCAGCGAGTCGGGCAGGGTGTCGGCGGCGCGCGCAGCGGCAGCCGAAGGCAGCAGCGGCGCCTCCGGGATCCGGCGCTGCGGCGCCACGGCTTCACGCGCATGCATTTCCTCCACGCGGGTACCGGCATCGCGGACCAGCCGGGGCAGCAGCGCGGCCTCCGGCAGGTATTTCCAGTATTTGACCGGCATCTCTTGGCGCATCATCCGTTCATTCAGACGCGCCGGATTGAAGATGCTGGCGTAGTAGGTGCGCCACAGCTCCTCGCGGGAGTCATCGGCGGGGGCGTCGCTGCGCTGCGCACCGGGGCCGGCGCTCAGGCTGCTGCCATCCCAGTACGCGCTGCGCGAGGGCGTCAGGATCGCCCAGCGCATGCCGGCGAAGCGACGCGCGAAGAACGGCGCGACGCGGTCCACGATGTGGTGGTCCGGTTCGAACCAGGCAATGAAGGCATCGTCCTCGCCGGGCACCTCGCGGAACCGCACGAAGGCCTTCATCTTGTGCGAATCGCGGCGTACCGCCTGGGCCAGCGCATGGGCGCGCTGCACATCGGCATCGGCGGGGTTGGACAATACCTCGCGCTGGCCATGGGCGATCCGCCACAGCAGCCGGTAGAGCAGGGGCAGGCGCTGCGGATCGCGATGGCACAGCACGCTGGCCGCCAGCTCCAGGAAGGCCTTGGACACGCGCGGGCCGGCAGCGCCACCGGCATCGCCGGACATCGGCGCGCCGGCAAGCGCCGGTGCATCCAGCAGCGAGGCATCGGTGCCCTCCAGCCAGTCGATCTGCTCGGGTGCCACGCCGGCAGCCAGCCCGAGGCGCGCGGCCGCTCGCCAGGCATCCAGTGACCACGGCGGATCGATCCGTGCCGACCAGCGCCGCATCTCAGCTGGCAAGGCTTTCGCCGAACAACGAGCCCTGGCGGGGCGGCGGCGCCAGGCTGGCGCGCAGGCTGGCTGGATCGTCCAGGCGGCGATGCGGATGGTGGTCCAGCAGCTGCACGAAGGGCAGCAGCTTGCGCATCGGCGCCCGCAGCCGCGCGACATCGGCTACCCGCAGGCGGCCGTGGCGGCGCGCCATGAGCACGCGCTTGACGTTGCGCACGCCCAGCCCCGGCACCCGCAGCAGCAGCTCCTTCGGTGCCAGATTGAGGTCGACCGGGAACTGCTCGGGATGGCGCAGCGCCCAGGCCATCTTCGGGTCGATGTCCAGGTCCAGCATGCCGTCCTGGGTGGTGTCGGTGATCTCTTCGATGCCGTAACCATAGAAACGCAGCAGCCAGTCGGCCTGGTACAGGCGATGCTCGCGCTGCAGCGGCGGCGGTTGCAGCGGCAGCGCCTTGCTGGCATCGGGGATCGGGCTGAAGGCGGAATAGTAGACCCGGCGCATGTGGTAATTGCCGTACAGCTGGTCGGAGGTGGTCAGGATGTCGCGGTCGCTGGCCCCGTCGGCACCGACGATCATCTGCGTGCTCTGGCCGGCCGGCGCGAAGCGCGGCGCACGCTTCTGCGCGCTGCGGTCGGGCGCGGCCACCCGTGCCGGCCGTGCGCGCTCCTCCCTGGATTCCTCGATCCGCCAACGCAGCTCACCCATCGCGCCGCGGATGGTGGGCATGGTCTTCTCCGGCGCGAACGCGGCCAGCCCGGCTTCGGTCGGCAGCTCGACGTTGATCGACAGGCGGTCGGCGTACCTGCCCGCCGCCGCCAGCAGCTCCGGCGAGGCTTCGGGAATGGTCTTGAGATGGATGTAGCCGGCGTAGCGGTGTTCTTCGCGCAGCTGGCGTGCGACTTCCACCATGTGTTCCATGGTGTAGTCGGCGCTGCGGATGATGCCGCTGGAAAGGAACAGGCCCTCGATATAGTTGCGCTTGTAGAAGTCCAGCGTCAGGGCCACCACTTCGGCCACGCGGAAGCGCGCGCGCGGCACGTTGCTCGATACCCGGTTCACGCAGTAGGCGCAGTCGTAGATGCAGAAGTTGGTCAGCAGGATCTTCAGCAGGGACACGCAGCGCCCATCGGGCGTGTAGCTGTGGCAGATGCCTGCACCCTCGGTGCTGCCGATGCCGCCGGACTTTTTCGAATCGCGCTTGCCGGCCCCGCTGGAGGCGCACGAGGCATCGTACTTTGCCGCGTCGGCGAGGATTTCGAGTTTGCGCAGGGTTTCCATGGGACCACGCTAGGGAGGGCGCGTCTCAGGCTGTGAGACGGACAGCAACGGCAATCTGAAGACTTCAGCCGACCTGCCATGACGGGTTCGGCTCTGTTAGCAGGAATACTAACAGGTGCTGGCTGTCATCTGTGTGTATGCGTGCGCCGGCACGCTGAGCGGCCCCGCAGATGTCAGGTCATTCCACGTGGCATTCTTCCGCAGCCCCCGATCCGCCCTGCTGTTGTTGCTGGCCCTGGCCTTGGGCCCGGCCGCTGCCGCCGCAGCACCTGCGGGGGTGCGGCTCAACGATGTGCTCGCTGTCGGTACCCACAACAGTTACAAGCTGCCCATGCCGGACGCCCGCCTGCAGGCGCTTGCCGGACGCGATCCGGACATGGCGCAGGCGCTGGACTATGCCCACCGTCCCTTGGCCGAGCAGCTGCAGCACGGGGCGCGGCAGCTGGAGCTGGACGTCAATTTCGATCCGCAGGGCGGCCATTACGCAGCGGGATCGGCCGACCCGGACCTGCAACGGCCGGGCTTCAAGGTGCTGCACATGCCCGGGCTGGACAACGCGAGCAGCTGCGTACGCCTGCAGCAGTGCCTGCAGCAGCTGCGCGCCTGGTCCGATGCACATCCCTGGCACGTGCCGATCCTGCTGCTGGTCAACGCCAAGGATGACCAGAACGCACGGCTGGGTGGCCTCGATGCACTGCGCTTCGATGCGGCGGCGTTCGACGCGCTGGATGCGGAAATCCGCGCGGTGCTCGGGCCCGGAAAACTGATCGTGCCCGATGACGTGCAGGGCGGCTACCCGACCCTGCGCGAGGCCGTGCTGGCGGGAAACTGGCCGACGCTGGAACACGCACGCGGTCGCTTCCTGTTCGCCCTGGACGAAGGTCCGGCGAAGGTGGCGCTGTATCGGGGCGATCGCCCTTCACTGCAGGGCAGGGTGCTGTTCGTCAACATCGATGCCGACTCACCGGCCGCCGCCTACATGACCCTCAACGACCCGATCGGCCAGGCGGAGCAGATCCGCCGCGCGGTGCAGCAGGGTTTCATCGTGCGCACGCGCGCCGATGCGGAAACCCGCGAAGCGCGCACCGGGGATACCCGGCGGCGCGAGGCGGCGCTGGCCAGCGGGGCCCAGTATGTATCGACGGATTATCTCTGGCCCGATGCGCGCTTCGGCACGGAATACCAAGTGCCGCTGCCGCGCGGGGCGGCAGCGACCTGCAATCCGCTGCGCACACGCCACTGCGCGGTGCCGGATCTTGAAGCCATGCCCTGAAACGCAATCGGCTCAGGGCACCATCGCGGCCGAGTTCACCAGGCCCACGGCAATCGCCACGCCGGCCGAGAACCAGCCGGCGCTTTCGTTGCCGGCGTCGATCTGGTCAGGGCCGCGTCGGGTGATGATGGCGCGCGAGATGCCAAAGGCCAGCACCTGCATCACCGCAGCGATGGCCGCCCAGATCGCGGCATCCACCAGCGAGACCGAGTTGCTGATCACCGAATTGATCGGCAGCGCCAGGCCGATCAGGGCACCGGCCATGCCGATGCCCGCGGCCTTGTTGCCCTGCCGGATCAAGGTGATTTCCTTGTGCGGGGTAATCAGCGCCACCAGGGTGATGGCCAGCAGCAGGATCAGCAGGCCGATGCCCATGAAGGCGGCGAAGGCGAGGAACGACTGGCCGGTGATGACGTAGTGCATGCAGGTCCTTTGGAGGTCGTGAGGCAGATAGCCCCCAACCTACCGCATCACCGCACCGATTGCCTGAAGCCTGCGTCGCGGACGCGACGACTCAGGCCGCCTGGTACGGCGGATAGTCCACGTAGCCCTCGGCACCGCCGCCGTAGAAGGTGCTGCGATCCGGCGGCGTCAATTCCCAACGGTTGCGCAGTCGGGCCACCAGGTCCGGGTTGCTGATGAAACTGGCACCGAAGGCGGCCAGATCGATCACCCCCTCGGCGATCAGCGCCTCGGCACTGTCGCGGTCCAGTCCGCCGGCCAGGATCAGTGCCGTGGCGGGCAGCGCCTGCTTGATCTGCCGCAGCAGCGCGTCGAAACCGGATTCACCACCGGCGTCCACCGTGGTGCCACCGACCTTGAAACCGGACTGGTTCATCACGTGCACATAGGCCAGCCTGCGGCGTCCGATGTGTTCGGCCAGCGCGGTGTAGGTCTCGTCGATGCGGTCATGCAGTGGCATGTCGAACAGCTGGCCGTACGGCGAGATGCGGATGCCGGTGCGCGCGGCGCCGACGCGGGCCACCACCGCATCGATGACCTGCAGGGTGAAGCGCAGGCGGTCGTCCAGCGCGGTGGCGGCGTACTGGTCGCTTCGGTCGTTGACCAGCGGGTTCATGAACTGCTCGAACAGGTAGCCGTTGGCGGCGTGGATCTCGACGCCGTCGAAACCGGCTTCGATGGCATTGGCGGCCGCCTGCGCGAAGGTGTCGACGATCCGCGGAATCTCATCGGTCGCGAGCTGGCGCGGCGCCGGCGGTTCGACCAGCGCCGGATTGCCCGCCGCGTCGCGCCCAAACGCCTGCGCGCCGACCGGCTGGCGCGAACTGGCACTGACCGGCAGCTGCCCGTCCTGCTGGATGGTCGGGTGGGATACGCGGCCTACATGCCACAACTGCGCGAACATGCGCCCGCCCACGGCGTGCACCGAGTCGGTCACCAGCCGCCAGCCGGCGATCTGCTCGGCGCTGAAGATGCCCGGGTTGAACAGGTAACCCTGGCCTTCGCGCGAAATCGGGGTGCCTTCGCTGACGATCAGGCCGGCCGTCGCGCGCTGCGTGTAGTACAGCGCGGTGCGCTCATCGGCAATGTCATGCGGCGCGCGTGCACGGGTCAGCGGGGCCATCACCACGCGGTTCTGCAGGGTCAGGCCGGAAAGGGGGAACGGCTGGAACAGGGAGCTGGACATGGGGAGCCGATGGGGAAGGGGAGAATGGCGGTCATCGTAGACAGGCGCCAAGGGAGCTACAATCCGCCATAACCGCAATTCATTATTGCGATAATCGCAATCGAGGCATGCGTGCAACTCAACGCCCTGCGTTACTTCCTGATGGTGGCCAGCAGCGGCAGCTTCCTGGCCACGGCGCGTCACTACCAGGTGCCGGCGTCATCGGTGTCGCGTCATGTGGCGGCGCTGGAAAAGGACCTGGGGCGCCAGCTCCTGTATCGCAGTACGCGCGCGGTCAGCCTTACCGAAGAAGGCGAACGTTTCCTGGCCCAGGCGCGCGAGGCGATCGAACTGCTGGACCAGGCGGCGGAGGAGATCGGCGGCAGCAGCGGCGAGATCCGCGGGCTGGTACGCATCAATGCACCGGAGGCGTTCGGCCGCCTGCACGTGGCCGACGCGGTGCACGCGCTGCAGGACCTGCACCCCGGGTTGAGCGTGGAGCTGACCCTCACCGATGCGTTCATCGACCCGGTGCAGGAGGCCGCCGACATCATCATCCGGATCGGCGTGCCGGTGGATTCGGGCTTGATCGGCCATGCGGTCCCCGGCAACACGCAGCGCCTGCTGGCCAGCCCCGGCTACCTGCAGCAGCATGGCGTCCCGTCCGCCCCGGCCGACCTGCTGCAGCACCGCTGCCTGGTCTACAAAGGCCAGATGGGCGCACAGCGCTGGTACTTCCAACGCGCCGGTGAGGGGCGCGTGGAGACGATCAACGTCAGTGGCCCGCTGCGCAGCAACAACGCCGAAGTGCTGCTGGCAGCGGCGCTGAAGGGCAGGGGCATCGTGCTGTTTCCCACCTGGCTGCTGGACCCCGGCAGCCTGCAACGCCGTGAACTGGTTGCGCTGCTGCCGCAGTGGTCCGCCTCGGCGATGGCCGAACAGGCGCAGATCCAGCTGCTGTCACCGCAGAGCCGGCTGCGTTCGCGCAAGATCCGCGAAGTCACCGCTTTCCTGCAGCAATGGCTGGGGTCGCGGCCGTATGTCGACCCGGTGCCTTGGCAACGATGAGACGTGAGGAGCGCCGTAGAAAGGCGATGACGCAGCCTGCACGCCCGACAGCAGAGTCTTGCCTGTCCCAGGCCGCACTCCCGCCGCCTGCCCAGCGAGCAGCCCATGCGCGATACCGTACACGCCCGTTATGCCACCCCCTCGCGCGTTCGTGAGGGCCGTCCGTTCCCCCAGGGCGCCACCTTTGATGGCAAGGGCACCAATTTCGCGCTGTTCAGCGCCCACGCCACCCGCGTCGATCTCTGCCTGTTCGATGAAGCCGGCAACGAGCAGCGGATCGAACTGCCCGAGTACACCAACGAGGTCTGGCACGGCTACCTGCCGGATGTGAAGCCGGGACAGCGCTACGGCTACCGGGTGCATGGCCCGTACGCACCCGCCGAGGGCCATCGCTTCAACCACCACAAGCTGCTGCTGGACCCGTATGCGCGCGAAATCGAGGGCGATCTCACCTGGAGCGACGAGCTGTACGGCTACACCATCGGCCATCCCGACGCGGACCTCAGCTTCGACGAGCGCGACAGCGCCCCGTTCATGCCCAAGGCCGTGGTGGTGCACGACGACTACGACTGGGAAGACGACCAGCATCTGTTGATCGCCTGGAACAGGACGCTGGTGTACGAAACGCACGTGCGCGGCTACACCATGCGCCATCCGGAGGTGGCCGAAGCCGTGCGCGGCACCTGCGCCGGGCTCGCCCATGATGCCGTGCTGGACTACATCAAAGGGCTGGGCGTCACCGCGGTGGAACTGCTGCCGGTGCAGGCCTACCTGGATGACAGCCACCTGCTGGAAAAAGGACTGCGCAACTACTGGGGCTACAACACGCTGGCGTTCTTCGCGCTCAAGAGCCGCTACCTGGCCAGCGGCCACCGCGACGAGTTCCGTGACATGGTCAAGGCCATGCATCGCAAGGGGCTGGAAGTGGTGCTGGACGTGGTCTACAACCACACCGCCGAGGGCAACCAGCTGGGCCCGACGCTGTCCTTCAAGGGCATCGACAATGCCACCTACTACCGGCTCGCCGACGACAAGCGCTACTACATCAACGATACCGGCACCGGCAACACCTTCAACCTCAGCAACATGCAGGCGATGCGCTTCGTCACCGATTCGCTGCGTTACTGGGCGCAGGAGATGCATGTCGATGGCTTCCGCTTCGACCTGGCGACGATCCTGGGGCGCGAACCGAGCGGTTTCGACCAGCGCGGCAGTTTCCTCGATGCCTGCGGGCAGGATCCGCTGCTGTCACAGGTGAAGCTGATCGCCGAGCCCTGGGATTGTGGCCCGGGTGGCTACCAGGTGGGCCGCTTCCCGCCCGGCTGGGCCGAATGGAACGACAAGTTCCGTGACAACGCGCGCAGCTTCTGGAAGGGCGATGAAGGCACGCTGGCCGAGTTCGCCACCCGCTTCACCGGCTCGGCCGACCTGTTCGATCGCCGCGGCCGCCGCCCGTGGTCGTCGGTGAACTTCATCACCGCCCATGATGGCTTCACCCTGCATGACCTGGTCAGCTACAACGAAAAGCACAACAGTGCCAACGGCGAGGACAACCAGGACGGGTCCAACCATGATGGGTCGTGCAACTACGGCGCCGAAGGCGAGACCGACGATGCGGAAATCAAGGCGCTGCGCGAGCGGCAGATGAAGAACCTGCTGGCCACGCTGCTGCTGGCCCAGGGCACGCCGATGCTGCTGGCCGGCGATGAGCGGGCACAGACCCAGGGTGGCAACAACAATACCTACTGCCAGGACAACGAAACGGCCTGGATCGACTGGCAGCGCGACCCCAGCGAAGGCCGGCTGGCCGACTTCGTGCGCGAGCTCACCGCATTGCGCCGCCGCTATCCCATCCTGACCCGTGGCCGCTTCCTCAACGGCCAGTACAACGAGGAGGCCGGGGTCAAGGACCTGTCCTGGCTCAATCCCAGCGGCGCGGAAATGGCGGACGCCGACTGGCACGACGGTGGCGCACGTGCGGTGGGCCTGGTACTGGAAGGCAAGGCCCAGCAGTCCGGTGTGCGCGAGCACGCCACCGATGCCACTCTGCTGATCCTCATCAATGCGTGGCACGAAGGGGTGAGCTTCAACCTGCCCGATGACGAGGACATGCCGCTGCACTGGAAGCTGATGCTGTCCACCGATGAAGCGCTGGACCGCGAATCGGTGCCGAAGGGGGCGAGTGATTTCCTCGCGCCACCGCGCAGCGTGACCGTGTTCGAACGGCGCACCTGAAGGTGTGGGAGTGAAGAGGGGAGGGCGGCGCTGGCCGCCCTTTCCGCAACCGCGTGTCAGACGATCTGCGCGGTGGGTTTGTGGGTGGCCAGCCAGATCGCCTGCCACAGGCCGGACAGGCCGATCAGGGCGTAGATCGCGCGTGGCCACATGCTGTCCGCACCGCAGGCCAGCCCGATCAGATCGACCTGGAATTGCCCCTGCAGTCCCAGGCAGATGGCACCAAACAGCACCATGATCAACGTCGCGATGTTGAACGCTCGCACTGCCTTGCCCCTGGTTTCTTTCGTGGATGGCGACAGGGTGGCGCCTGCGGCGTGCGAGCACCGTGATCCCGTGCTTCACGCCTCGTCAACCGCAGCGTCCACCTGGGCTCCACGCGCGGCTGCCTATGATCAGTGCACCCCCGTCCCGGCAGACCTCCCGCATGATCCCCACTTCCTATTGGCGCAAGAGCTGGGGCAGCTTCGTGCGGCCCAACACCGGGTCGTTCGACATTCGTGATGTGTCCTGCCTGCAGGAACCGACGTCGCTGCGCATCGTGCACCTGTATCGCATCGACGCCTGCTGCCTGGGATGCAACCACGTGTTCTCCGCGCGCGACGGCCACGGCATGGCCACGGTCACCGGCGCCCGCGTGCTGACCTGTCCGGGCTGTTCCGCCAGCCAGGCGGTGTCAAACAGCGAACTGGCCGGTTTCTTCACCGCCGGCACGGCCACGGCCACCGCGCCGGTCACGCCGCAGGCACCCGGGCAGGTAGCGGCTGCTGCATGAGCCTGGCCGCATCGCCTTGCTCGTAGGCCTGCACGCTGGCGGGCAGCTCGGCATGCAGGAAGTCCACGAACAAGGCGATCCGCCGCGAGTACATCGACTTGACCAGGTGGGTCTCCGAGAACATCCGCGGTTCGCCCACGGCGACGCTTTTTCCAAGCCTTGACCCTGGTTCCGGTAGTCGCCGCGCTGCCCGCCTGCAAGGAAGCGCCGAAGGGAGCGGCGGCCGGCGCATCGCCGGCGCAGGACAGCACGCCCTACCAACCGGCTTTCTTCAACGCAGCGGAGTGGGCGTTCGTGGTGGCCGCGTGTGATCGCCTGATCCCTGCCGATGACATCGGCCCCGGGGCAGTGGAGTCGGGGGTGCCGGAATTCCTCGACCGCCACATGCAGACCCCATACGCCAGCGGTGCGATCTGGTACATGCAGGGTCCGTTCCTGGAGGCGCCGTCCGAATTCGGCTACCAGGGTCGGCTGGCGCTGAGGGACATCCTCAAGGTCGGCATTGCGGCGATGGACGCGCATTGCCGCAGGGCGTTCGACGGCAAGGGCTTCGCCGCACTGACGGTGGAGCAGCAGGAGCAGCTGCTCACCCAGGCCCAGGATGGCAAGCTCGGGCTGGAGGAAATCGGCGACAAGGTGTTCTTCAGCAACCTGCTCAACGAGGTCAAGAACGGCTACTTCGCCGACCCCAAGTACGGCGGCAACAAGGACATGGGCGCGTGGAAGATGATCGGCTACCCGGGCATGCGCGCCGACTATATCGACTGGATCAGCGTGCGTGACAAGCCCTATCCGCTGGGACCGGTCGATCTGTCCGGACGGAGGGGCTGAGCATGGCGATCAGCAAACCGAAAGTGGATGTCCTGATCGTGGGCATGGGCTGGACCGGGGCGATCATGGCCAAGGAGCTCACCGATGCCGGACTGCACGTAGTGGCGCTGGAGCGCGGCGGCGACCGCGATACGCAGCCTGATTTTGCTTATCCCAACGTGGTGGACGAGCTGGAAGGGTCGGTGCACCGGCGATACCTGCAGAGCCTGGCCCAGGATACGTTGACCATCCGCCACAAGGCCGCCGATACCGCCGTGCCCTACCGGCAGATGGGCTCGTTCAAGCCCGGTACCGGCGTCGGCGGGGCCGGCAGCCATTGGTCCGGCTGCCATTTCCGCGCGCTGCCGGAAGACTTCCGCCTGCGCAGCAACATGGAACAGCGCTACGGCCGCGGCTTCATTCCCGATGACATGACCATCCAGGATTTCCCGGTCAGCTACGAGGACCTGGAGCCGCACTTCGACCACTTCGAATATGTCTGCGGCACGTCCGGCACGGCGGGCATCATCAATGGCGTGCTGCAGCCGGGCGGCAATCCGTTCGAAGGCTCGCGCAGCCGCGAGTTCGCGCTGCCGCCCAACCCGGACTACCTGGGCGCGGAAATGTTCTACAAGGCGGCCGAGGGCATGGGCTGGCATCCGTATCCCATTCCCGCATCCAACACCTCGCGCGCCTACACCAACCCGTATGGCTGCCAGATGGGCCCGTGCAACGCCTGCGGGTTCTGCAGTGACTACGGCTGCCTGAACTATTCCAAGGCCAGTCCCAACGCCTGCATCCTGCCGGTGCTGCGGCAGCGCGACACCTTCGAACTGCGCACCCATGCGCAGGTGCTGAAGGTCAACCTGGACAGCACCGGCAAGAAGGCCACCGGCGTGACCTACCTGGATGCGACCGGCCGCGAGATCGAACAGCCGGCCGACCTGGTGCTGCTGTGCGCGTTCTCCTATATCAACGTCCACCTGATGCTGGTGTCCGGCATCGGCACGCCGTATGACCCGCAGACCGGGCTGGGCACCGTCGGCAAGAATTACTCCTACCAGAACCTCAACCGGGTGGTGCTGTTCTTCGACAAGAGCGTGCAGGCCAATGGCTTCATCGGCATCGGCGGTGCCGGCGCCACCATGGACGACCTCAACGGCAACCAGCTGGACAACGGCAAGGCCGGGTTCGTTGGCGGCGGCCTGGTCTGGGCGCGGCAACCGGGCGCGGGCCCGGTGCGCGGCATCAACGTACCGCCCGGCACGCCCTCCTGGGGCAGCAAGTGGAAGCAGGCCGCGGTGGATTCGTTCCGCCATTCGTTCTATTACGAAGTGCAGGGCGCCTGCATGTCCTACCGCCAGCATTACCTCAGCCTGGATCCCACCTACCGCGATGCGTTCGGGCGTCCACTGCTGCGCATGACCTTCGATTGGCACGACAACGAGATCAAGGCCTCACAGTTCCTGGTCGACAAAGCGCTGGAGATGAGCCGGATCCTCAATCCGATCGCGGTGTCCGGTGATGCGAAGAAGGACGGCAGCCACTACGACATCACCAAATACCAGAGCACCCACACCTGCGGCGGCGCGATCATGGGCCATACACCGGCAGACTCCGCGTTGAACCGCTACCTGCAGTCCTGGGACGTGCCGAACGTGTTCGCCATCGGGGCCAACGCGTTTCCGCAGAACAACGGCTACAACCCGACCGGCATGGTCGGCGCGCTGGCCTACTGGGCGGCCAAGGCGATCCGCGACAAGTACTTGGCCGATCCCGGCCCGCTGGTCCAGGCATGAGGGCGCGGGCATGAAGAAGATCCTGCTGATCCTGCTGGCGCTCGCCCTGTTGGTGCTGTTGGCGGTGCTCGTCTACGCCAGGCTGCCCACCGAGACCCGTCCGGTCACCGCGTCGGCGGGCATGGAGCGTGCCGCGATGATCGAACGCGGGCGCTACGTGGCCACCGCCAGCGACTGCGTGGCCTGCCATTCGACCCCAGGCGGTGCCGAGTTCGCCGGTGGCCTGCCGATCGCTTCGCCGATCGGCACCATCTACAGCACCAACATCACGCCCGACCGGAAAACCGGCATCGGCGAGTACAGCCTGGATGACTTCGACCGCGCGGTACGCCATGGCATCACCCCGCACGGCGACACCCTGTATCCGGCGATGCCGTATCCCTCCTACGTACGCCTGACCGATGCGGACATCGAGGCGATGTACACCTATTTCATGCACGGCGTGGCACCTGCGCAGGCGGAAAATCGCCCAGCCGGCATCCGCTGGCCGTTGTCGATGCGGTGGCCGCTGGCGATCTGGCGCAAGCAGTTCGGCCCGGATCCTGCGCAGGCAGGAAAAATGCAGGGCAGTTACCCCGACGAGGAAATCGCCCGCGGCGCGTATCTGGTGCAGGGCCCTGGCCACTGCGGCAGTTGCCACACCCCGCGCGCGCTCACCCTGCAGGAGAAGGCGATGGACGAGTCCGGCGCCGAGTACCTCGCCGGCGGCCAGGTGATCGATGGCTGGCTGGCGGTCAACCTGCGTGGCAACAAGGCCGATGGACTCGGCAACTGGAGCCGGCAGGACATCATCGACGTGCTGAAGACCGGGCGCAGCGAGCGCCATGCGGTCGTCGGCAGGCCGATGGCCGACGTGGTCCAGCACAGCACCCAGCACCTGACCGATGCCGACCTCGGCGCGATCGCGGCGTACCTCAAGAGCCTGCCTGCCACCCAGCAGGACCCGTCTTCCTTTGTGGCCAATCCGCAGACCGCCAGCGAACTGCGAGCGGGGGTCAACAACAGCCGTGGCGCCGAACTCTACGTGGACAACTGCGCGGCCTGCCATCGCAGTGATGCCGAGGGCTATCCGCGGGTGTTCCCCAGCCTGGCCGGAAACTCGACGATCCTGGCCAAGGATCCGACCACGCTGGTGCGGCTGGTGCTGGAAGGAAGCGAGATGCCGAGCACCGTGCATGCGCCCTCCAACCTGGGCATGCCCGGCTTCGCCGAGCGCCTGAGCGATGCCGACGTGGCCGAACTGGGCACGTTCCTGCGCGGCAGTTTCGGCAACAAGGCGCCTGCCGTGACGGCAACGCAGGTCGCCAAGGTGCGGCGGGATATCGAGAAGATGCGCACCGAGCACGACGAGGCGGCGCACGATCCGACCGAGGTGGAGTAAGCGGAACTTCGAGCATCACCGACACGTGTTGTGAAGACGGCCGGGCTCGGCCGTCACACTTTCGATCCAATACGGGAGCGACACTGAAGCCACGAAAACGTGTCACGGATGTCATGACCATCACAAATTCTACCCCCTCGGCGGCACCGCGAATCCTGGTCGTCGAAGACGAAATCGAACTATCCACGCTGCTACAGACTATTCTCAACGGCGAAGGCTATGGCGTCGAACAGGCGTATTCGCTGTCCGATGCACTGCATTCCATCGACGATGAAGTCTTCGATGCGGCAGTGCTTGATGTCGAGCTGCGCGACGGCGTCGTGTTCTCCGTCGCCGATGCGCTGAAGGCGCGCGGCATCCCGTTCTTCTTCCTGTCGGCCGTGTACAAGGGCGTGGTCCCGGTGGCCCACCGCGACGTGCCTTTCCTGAGCAAGCCGTACGAGATCGAGGAGCTGAAAAGTTACCTGACCGAAACGCTCGGCCAGCGGAATATCAGCCGGCGCAGCGGGCATCACAATCCCTAGCAGGGGCTGATGGCAGCATCTGGGTCACCTTCCACCGTACCCAGGAGCACCTCTCAATGGCATCCAGCCCCTCCCTTCATCGAGCGTGGGTGATCCACCCCGTTCATGCTGCCGTGCTCGGCGGCGTGCTGCCGCTGTTCCTGGCGACGCTGCTGGCGGACTACGCCTACTGGAGCAGCCATGAAATCCAGTGGAGCAATTTCGCTGCCTGGCTGCTGGTCGGCGCGATGGTGATGACCACGCTGGCCCTGCTGGCCGGCGTCATCGGCCTGGCCCGTCATCGTCACGGCCTGGCCTATGTGGTGGTCCTGGCGGTCACCTGGGTGCTCGGTTTCTTCAATTCGCTGCACCATGCGCGCGATGCATGGGCGGTCATGCCCGGTGGGCTGGTGATGACGGTGATCGGCACGCTGCTGGCACTGGTCGCCACCTGGATCGGCCTTTCCACCCTGCGCGTGGGAGGTGTCCGATGAGCCGCCAGATGATCAAGGTTCTCTCGGTTTCGGTGCTGGCCACCGCGCTCGCCGCCTGCGGTGGCAAGGCGCCGCAGATGGACCAGTACGGCGCCACGCCGGACATGCCCGCGCCCAAGCGCGACCTCATGCCGGACATGACCATCGCCAAACCGACTGCCTGGGGCGATACCGTGCCCACGGTTCCGGCCGGCTACCGTATTTCCGCCATTGCGACCGAACTGGGGATTCCGCGCCAGACCCTGGTGCTGCCCAACGGTGACATCCTGGTGGCCGAAGGCCGCGGCGGCAATGCGCCCAAGCTCAAGCCGAAGGATGTCATCGCCGGCAAGATCAAGGCCAAGGGCAACACCGCCGTGAAAAGTGGCAACCGCCTGACCCTGCTGCGCGATGCCGACGGCGATGGTGTGTATGAGATGAAGACCGTGTTCGCCGACAAGCTCAACGCACCGTATGGGCTGGCGATGATCGGCAACGTGATCTATGTCGCCAACCAGGACGCGCTGGTGCGTTTCGACTATGTCGATGGGCAGACCCAGGCAAGCGCAGCACCGACCACGGTCACCGAACTGCCTTCGGCGATCAACCATCATTGGACCAAGTCGCTGGCCGCAAGCGCCGACGGCCGCTACCTGTACGTGGGCATCGGCTCCAACAGCAACATCACCGAACGTGGCATGGCCGCCGAGGTGGATCGCGCGGTGGTCTGGCAGATCGACGCGCAGACCGGTGCCCACAAGACCTATGCGACGGGCCTGCGCAACCCCACCGCGCTGGCGATCCAGCCGGGTACCGGCACGGTCTGGGCGGTGGTCAACGAACGCGATGAGATCGGTCCCAACCTGGTACCGGATTACCTGACGTCGGTGAAGGAAGGCGCGTTCTACGGCTGGCCTTACAGCTACTGGGGCAAGAACGTGGACGATCGCGTGATGCCGCAGGATCCGGCGAAGGTGGCCAGTGCCATCGCCCCGGATTACGCACTGGGCTCGCACGTGGCCGCGCTGGGCGTTTCGTTCTCCGGGCCGACCATGGGCGCGAAGTTCGCCGATGGCGTGTTCGTCGGCGAGCACGGCAGCTGGAACCGCAACCCGCCGGTGGGCTACAAGGTGGTCTTCGTGCCATTCCGTGACGGCCGCCCGGCCGGTGAGCCGATCGACTTCGTGTCCGGCTTCCGCGGCGAAGATGGGCTGACCCGTGGTCGCCCGGTCGGTGTCACCGTCGATCCGCGCGGTGCGTTGATCGTGGCCGATGACCTGGCCAACACGATCTGGCGCGTCACCCCGGACACGGCCACGGCACCCGCGCCGGCCGAGACGCCGGTGCAACCGCCCGCACCGACCACCCCCTGACCGATCCTTCGGCAGCGCCGAGACACGCTCGGCGCCTGCTGGTGGTCAGCCAAGCGCTGCGCGCACGCGCATGGCCAGCTCGTCCACGGTGAACGGCTTGCCGATCATCTGCACACTGGGGTCCAGCATGCCGTCCTGCACCAGCGCGTTGCGGCTGTAGCCGGTGGCGAACAGCACCTTCAGCTCCGGCCGGCGTCGCAGCGCTTCGTCGGCCAGTTCGCGTCCGTTGACTTCCGGCATCACCACGTCGGTGAACAACAGCGCCACGGCGGGGTGGGCATCAAGCAGCTTCAGCGCCGCCGCCGCCCCATCGGCGGCAAGCACCGGATAGCCGAGCTCGGTCAGGGCATCGATGGAAAACTGGCGCACGCCGGGCTCGTCTTCCACCACCAGCACCAACTCCTGTCCACCCACCACCCCCAACGCATCGTCCGACGTCGTTTCAGGCAGCGGTTCGACAACCGCCATCAGCCGCGGAAGATAGAGCTTGACCGTCGTACCCCGGCCGATCCCGGACTCGATGCGCACATGTCCGGCGGACTGCTTGACGAAGCCGTACACCTGCGAAAGCCCCAGTCCGGTTCCCTGGCCGACTTTCTTGGTGGTGAAGAACGGTTCGAAGGCCTTGGCCATCACCTCCGGCGACATGCCGCTGCCATTGTCGGCCACCGCGATCAGCACGTAGTCGCCTGCCGGAACGCTGCCGGCGCTGGCATCCTCCTGCGCACAGTTGGCCGTCTCCACCGTGAGCCGGCCGCCGCCGGGCATCGCATCACGTGCGTTGACCGCAAGGTTGAGGATCACGTTTTCCAGCTGGTTCGCATCGGCGAAGGTGGACCACAGGTCAGCGGCCAGCACGGTTTCCAGGCGTACGCTGCTGCCCAGCGAATGCACCAGCAGGTCCGACATGCCGGCCACCAGCCGGTTGGCATCCACCGGTACCGGCTGCAGGGGCTGCTGGCGCGAGAACGACAGCAGCCGCTGGGTGAGCTGCGCGGCGCGGCGGGCGCCGTCCATCGCCATGTCGATGTAGCGCTTGGCGCGTGGATCCTGGTCGCCGAGGCGGGCTGCCAGCAGGTCCAGCGGACCGATCACCGTGGCCAGCATGTTGTTGAAGTCATGCGCGATGCCACCGGTCAGCTGGCCCACGGCCTCCATCTTCTGGCTCTGGCGCAGCGCCTCTTCTGCCCGCGTACGTTCCAGGACCTCCTCCAGCACGCGGGCTTCGAGGTGTTCGTTCAGTTCCTTCAGGCGCGCGTCGGCCAGCCGGCGCGCGGTGACCTCGATGGCCACGCCCAGCACGCGCACGCAGCGGTCGCCTTCGAACAGGCCCCGGCCCTTGGCCGCCACCCAGCGCACCACGCCATCTTCCTTGCCCACGGTGCGGTACTCCACGTCGTAGAGCGCGCGCAGGGCAGGGTCGGCAGCGGCCGCGAACGCAGCGCTGGTTTCGGCGCGGTCATCCGGATGCAGTCCGCCGTAGAAATCCTGCAGGGATACGTCCACGTGGGCCGAAATGCCGAACATCGCCTTGGTGCGTGGCGGCCAGATCAGCACGTCGTGCACCAGGTCCACGTCCCAGAAGCCCATGTCACCGGCTTCGGTGGCGAAACGCAGGCGCTCCTCGCTTTCAGCCAACGCGGCCTCGGCGGCCTTGCGCGAGGTCAGGTCCAGCATCGCGCCGATCATGCGATGCGGCTCGCCCGAGGCGCCGCGCAGCACGGTGCCGCGGTCCAGCACCACCGCATAGCTGCCATCGGCGCGGCGGAAGCGGTACTCGCCGGTCCACGACGAGGTCTCACTGGCGATCACCGCATGGATATGGGCGTCCACGCGCTGGCGATCGTCCGGATGGATATGGTCCAGCCACCACTGCGCGGTGGTTTCGGTCAGTGCGTGGCCGAACAGGGCACACAGCGCTTCGTTCCAGACGACGTGGCCATCGGACATCCGCCAGTCCCAGATCGCATCGTTGGTGGCCCGTGCGGCCAGCCGGTAGCGCTCTTCGATCTCCTGGTGTTCAGCGGCCGCCGCCTTGCGGTCGGTGATGTCCAACGAGGTTCCGACCAGGCCGACGACGCTGCCGTCGGCATCGCGCAGCGGAGCCTTGGTCGACAGCCAGACGGCGCGCCGCCCGTCAGGGAAGCTCACTTCTTCTTCCAGTTGTTCGCTGCGGCCATTGGCCATCACCCGTTCGTCGGCGGCCATCACCGCCGCAGCCTGCACCGGGTCGCTGAGCAGCTCGGCATCGGTGCGACCGATGTAGCGCTCCGGTGGCAGCCCGATCAGTTCGGTCGTGCCGCGATTGCCGATCAGCAGGCGGCCCTGGCGGTCCTTCGCGTAGACCACGCCGGGCGCTGCTTCGACGAAGGAGCGCAACAGGACCTGCGCCTGGTCGCGCTCGGACTCCAGCCGCCGGCGTTCGTCGATGTCGATCAGCACGCCGGGAAAACCGACGGCGCGGCCGTCGGCATCCAGGTCGACCCGGCCCACCGCTTCTATCCAGCGGTACTGGCCATCATTGCCGCGCGTGCGGTACTGATGGGAGTAGCGGCCGCCACGCCGCAGGGCGGCGGCGATCGCCTGCTCCAGCCCTGCGCGATCCTCGGGGTGGACGGTGGACACCACCTGGTCCAGGCGCAGCTCGCCCTGTACGGCGGCCGGCTCCAGGCCGAAGGCATGCGCCAGCGCATCATCGACGGTCAATCTGTCGTGTGTCACATCCCAGAACCAGGTGCCGACGATCGCCCCGGCAGCGAGCGCCAGCTTGACCCGCTCGGCGTCGCGCTCGGCGTGGGGGGCAGGGGGAGGGGGAAGGTTCAAGGAGTTCTCACGGCAAAGGCACGGGAATGACGCATTCAGGACGCCTAGATTATCGTTGCCGGGCAGTGCTGGGAATGTTGCGTGCTGCAGGCGGGGGGCAGGCCGATGCCAGCGCCGCCGGGTGTTGTGGCACAGTTGCAGGCATTGCACGTCCAAGGTGTCCGGGAGACAAGGAATGAACAGGAAAGTGGTGATGTTGGTGCTCTGCCTGATCGCAGGTTCGGCGATGGCAGGCGGCAGTGCACGGTTCGGCAACAAGCTGGTGAGTACCGGCGACGCTGCAGGCAAGGTGACCCAGGTGGCGGGCAGGCCGGATCGGGTGATCCAGCTGGAAACCGACTTCAGCGGCAACATCGGAGAGCGCTGGGAGTACTACAAGGCGCAGAAGACCATCCACATCATCTTCCGGGATGGCAAGGTGACCGAGGTCAACGAGCTCTACAACTGAGGGTGCCCTCCGGATGCCCGCTTCCGTGTGCGGAAGCCGGCCACGTTCATGCGGTTTCCGCAGGCCGCCATGCTGCACCAGCGGCGCCGACGTGAAGGGGTCGGATCCACCAACAGCAGGTCCTTCAGCGGGTGCTCGCCCCTCGGCCTGAATCGATCTAAACTCGGTCCATCCGCTACGGGAGGGCAGGGTATGGCAAAGATGAAGGCAGTAGTGGCCGCCATGATGGCAGCCGCGGTATCGCTCGGCGCAGCCGCCGCACCGGCAGCTCCACAGGAGCCTGCGGTGCCGATGTCCGGTAATCCCATCCTGCCGGGATGGTATGCGGACCCGGAAGCGGCGGTGTTCGGCAGCACGTACTGGATCTATCCGACCACCTCCGCGCCGTATGCGGAACAGACCCATTTCGATGCCTTTTCTTCACCTGACCTGGTGCATTGGACCCGGCATCCGGACGTACTGACCAAGGCCAGCATTCCGTGGGCGAAGGAGGCGCTGTGGGCGCCTGCGGTGGTGGAAAAGGGCGGTCGCTATTACTTCTTCTTTTCCGCCAATGACATCAAGACGGACGAGGAAACCGGCGGCATCGGCGTGGCCGTGGCCGACCGGCCTGAAGGTCCTTACCGCGACCTGCTGGGCAAGCCACTGATCGGGACGTTCCATAATGGTGCCCAGCCGATCGACCAGTTCGTGTTCGAGGACGACGACGGTGCCTGGTACATGATCTACGGGGGCTGGAAGCACGCCAACATCGTGCGGCTGAAGGATGATTTCACCGGCGTGCAGCCGCATGAGGACGGCACGCTGTACAAGGAAATCACCCCGGCACCGGAATATGTGGAAGGCTCGCTGATGTTCAAGCGCGGCGGCCGCTATTACTACATGTGGTCCGAAGGGGGCTGGGGCGAGCCGGAGTATTCGGTGGCCTATGCCATCGCCGACACGCCCACGGGCCCGTTCAAGCGCATCGGCAAGATCCTGCAGCAGGACCCCAGCATCGCCACCAGTGCCGGCCACCACTCGGTCATCCACGCGCCCGGCTCGGACAACTGGTACATCGTCTACCACCGTCGTCCGCTGGGGGAGACCAGCCGCCATCACCGCGCCACCGCGATCGACCGCATGCAGTTCGATGAAAACGGCCTGATCCTTCCGGTGAAGATGACCTTGGAAGGTGTGGCGGCGGAGCGCGTGCAGGACTGACAAACGCGCTGCGGGTCCGATCGAAGGAAGCCTGAGGGCCGGGCGGCGCCGCTATACTCCGCCTTCATCCTCAAGGAAGCGCGATGGCCGTCCTGCTGCTTGCGATCGTGGTCATCGAAGGGATGCTGCTGCTGTCATGGTGGCAGCCTTACTGGGTGTGGGGCGTGCCGATGTTCCGCCGTCGCATTGCCGCGCCGTATCCGGCATTGAAGGCGTTTCCCTTCCACCGCCTGGAGCGCGAAGTGGCCGCGGAGAAATGGCCGGATATGGTGTTCCGTCCGCTGGACAAGCGAAGCCATGCGTTCCGCGAAAGCTTCGGCCTGCATTTCGGCTGGCGCTACCCGCCGCTGATGCGCGGCCAGATCGTGGTCGATCTGCGGCGCAGGCAGGTCCAGGTCATCGGGCGCGGCAGCTGGCTGTTGATGGTCGCCGTGGTTACCGCCATTCCCGCGCTGAAGGTCGCACCCGGCGGCGTACTGGTGGTCGCCGTGGTGCTGGTTGCCAGCTATCTGGTCCAGCGCCACCGTTTCCTGGCCGTCGTCGCGGCGATACGCCGGGTGCTGGACCAGCCGGCGGCTGCCTAGCGCCCGCCCGTCAGCAACAGCCGGGCCTGGGTTCCCCAGCCGCCGATCAGCACATCGGGCCTGCCGTCGCCGTCCAGGTCGCCCTGGCCCATGCTCCAGCTGCGGCCCACGGTGATGCCCGGCACCACCGCAAGCGTGACATCGCTGAAGTGGCCGCTGCCATCGTTCTGCCAGGCGCGCAGCTGCAACGGTACGAACCCCGGCACTTGGATCGCGCCGACCAGCAGGTCCGGGTGGCCATCGTGATTGAAGTCGACCACGGTCCCGGCCCAGCTGGAAAACGTGTGGGCGGGAAGGCGCTCGGCGGTCTCGTCGCGGAAGCGTCCCTTGCCATCGTTGACCAGCAGGCGCGTCTGCGGATCCTTGTCCCAGGCGGCGTTGTTGCTGGTGATGTTGAAGAACAGGATGTCCGGGCGGCCATCGCCGGTGACGTCGGCCACGTGCACTTCGCGGGTCTCCATCGGGACCTTCAGCTCCAGCCGGTGCGACTGGTCGCTGAAGCGTCCGCGGCCATCGTTGATGAGCAGCCGGTTGGGATGTGCCGGGCTGGCCAGCACGGCGTCCAGGTCGCCGTCACCATCGATGTCGGCCAACGCCACGCCCTCGGTCTGCGCATCGCCTCGTGGCAGGTGGGTCGCGCTGGCATCGATGAAGTAGCCGGGTCGCCTGGCGTCGCCCAGGAAAAGAAGACTGCGCGACGCCTGCACAGGCGCATCGGCGCCGTGGCCGGTTTCGCCGGTGCTGCCGATGAAGATGTCAGGCAGCCCATCGCCATCCACATCGCCCACCGCCAGTCCATTGCCCTGGCTGCCGGCGGGCAGCCGCTCGCTGGCGTCGGTGAAGCCGCCCTCGCCATCGCCGAGGAACAACTGGTGCACCTCGTCGGATTCACTGATGAACACCATGTCGGCGTGGCCATCGCCGTTGAAATCCGCAGTGCGCACATGCTCGTTGTCACGCATCGTGCGGCCGAACGCATCCGGGACGTAGCGCAGCTTCCCGCTGCCATCGTTGAGGTAGAGCCGGTTGACGCCGTGTTCCACCGATACCACCACGTCGCGGTGCCCATCGCCGTTGACGTCCACGAATACCGAATCGGTCGAATGCAGGCTGGGCGCGGTCGGGACATGGGTTGCCGTGGCATCGACGAACACCGGGGAGGGGGCTTCCTTGATCAGTTCGAACGCGTCCGTGGCCGGATCACGCGGTTCTGCGCGCTGGGCGGTGGCAGCGTGCGGGGCGGTCAGCAGGACCAGGCTGGTGGCCAGCAGGGGAATCGAAAACGGTGTCGGCATGGGGCGCTCTTGCTGCAGGAACCAGCCTTGAACCTAACCGCAAAGCGGTCGCTTCTGCAAAATCGCCTCTGCATGCCACTATCATGCCCGCACGCGGCCTTGGCCAACGGAACGTATTTCAATGTCTGACATGCATCTGGTACTGCAGGAACTGTTCAAGGTCGGCCGGCTGGAGCGCCGCGAGATCACGCTGGTCGCTGCCCCGAGAACCTTCCCCATCTGGGACCGCGTGGAAAAGCTGCTGAAGATCAAGGGCCCGGAAGCCAGGACACTGACGCGCCACATGCTGTTTGACCTGTATCGGCTGTTTCCACAGCTGAAAGGTGAGATCGAGCTGACGCGTTACATCTACACCTTGGGCACCTTCAAGCCGGCCCGCGTGCCTGCCGATGGTTACCTGCTGGCGCGGCGCTCGGAGGTCGATGGGAGTGACATCGCCATGTTCCATGCCCCGGCCGAACAGGTGCAGCAGGCGTGGGCGGATGCCTTCGCGCCCGATGCGCCCGGCGCCTACGTGTCGCGGTTCATCGCCCCGGCACTGCGGGACCGGCTGCTGACGGCCTACGGCGTGCCCGACGATGGTGGCAGTGCGTGTTTCCATGAGCTGCATCCTTACGTGCTGGCCCACCGCGACCACTACCTGAAGACCTATGGCGTGGACATCGGGACCGCGCAGGAAGCGGACGACGTGAATGCGTGACGCGTCACGTTGATGCGTCTGGCGGCCGGCGGGCGATCTCTATCTCCTGGCCATCCCAGGCCACGCGCCGCGCCTTGTTCGGGTCATTTTCAACCCGGTCCGCACGATCCAGGATCAGCGTGGGGCGCTCCGGCAGGACATACGTCGGCCAGCTGCCGCCGGGGTCACCATTGCGCACGAAGGCGATCCAGTACGCCCGCATGCGCTCGGCCAGTGCGCGCCGCTGACCGCTGAGCGGGCCGCCTCGCAGGGCGGTGAATACCACCCCGTTCAACGGCCATAGATAGGTCAGGTCCACCGCGTGCGCCGCGCCGAGCAACACGCCGCCCAGGTCAAACCGGTACACCCAGGCGCGGTGGCCGCGGGCAACGTGGCGCTCGGCGAAATGGCGCGTCGGCATCTGGAAGTTGGCATCCGTCGCCAGGTTTCTGTTTCCGGTCCGGGTGTCCGGGTACGTGGCGGCGATGCGTCCGGCAGCGGTCCTGCCCAGCAGCCAGCCGACCTGTGCCAGCAGATCGCCGCGTTCGCGCAGCAGCATGCTGCGCGCGCCGGGGAGCTCGAAGAAACGGATCTCTTCGCGCATCGCGCCGGCCAACAGGGGAATGGGCGGCGTGTCGGCGAGCCGCGCGGCGTCGAACGAAGCGGGCAGCAGCTCGCCATCGTAGATCGGCGCAGCCGGAATCATGCCGGGGAACGACGCGGCGACCTGCGCCTGCGCATCGAGAAAACGCGCCACCGGCGCCGCTTCCAGCGCCGCGCGGCTGCCTGCATCGTCGCCCAGGATTTCCCGGTAGCGGATCGCCTGGCGCGCGGCGATGTCACGGTCGTGCAGCAGGTTGAGTGATCCGCTCTGCAGGATCGCGGCACGGAACAGCGGCTCCACCCCGCGCGCCACCAGCAGCAGCGAAACAGAGGTCGCGCCGGCGGATTCGCCGGCCACGGTCACCTTGTCCGGGTCGCCGCCGAACAGCGCGATGTGGGCGCGCACCCAGCGCAGGGCGGCGATCTGATCGTGGAGGCCACGGTTGTTTGGAATGCCCAGCGCGGAAAAGTCGCTGAAGCCGATCGCACCCAGGCGGTAGTTGAAGGTCACCACCACGATGTCGCCGCTCGCTGCCAGTTCATTGCCAACGTAGAGCGATCCCGCGCCTGTCTGGAACCCACCGCCGTGGATCCAGACCAGTACCGGCCGCCGTGCCTCATCCGCGGCGGGGGACCAGACATTCAGGAAGAACGGGTCGTCGGATTCGCTGCGCGCTCCGCCGGCTCCCTTCGCCTGTGCGGCCGTTGCCCCGAAGTCCGCACAGTCCACTGGATCGGCCGGCAACGCTTCCACCGCAGGCAGGCCGAAGCGGCTGGCGCGTGCGTAACGGATGCCGTGCCATGCCACCACGCCGCTGCCGAGATGGCCTTGGAACGGTCCCGCCTGCAGCGCGGCGTCCGCGCCGTCGGCCGTCAACGAAGCAGCGCCCGCGGCAGCCGGGTCGGTAGCGCGGCGTACCGGTGTGGAGCAGGCGAGCAAGGGGGCAGCGGCGAGCGTCATTGCCCCGGCGCGAAGGAAGCGGCGACGTGTCGGCTGGAAGGGGTAGGGCACGCGGCAGGCTCGGCAGGGCTGTGTCCGTTACCGTAGGGCCGCTTGCGCCACGGCCACGTGAGTGCGGCCGTCGCAGGACTAGCCGCTGGTACGCGGGCTGCCGATGGCGGACGACCCAGGCGACATCTTCGTCACCCGCTGCCGATGGTCGTGCACGTTGTCGCCGCTGATCCGTCTCTGCTCGGTACCGGTCACCGTGTGCACCTTCCTGTCATTGCCAGTGACCGGCGCAGCGACCACGGCGGTCTCGCGCTCGAATGCGTGGGATTTGTCGGTATTGCGGTAATACCGGTAGAGCGTCCAGTACAACGCGGTTGCACTGGCCGGACCCAGCGCAAGCAGCGCCACGATGCCACCGCCATCACTGCTCATATCGACATTCCCAGGAACCAGAGGACCGCGCCTTCAACTACCGTACCCACGCCCAGCGCCGCCAGCAGCAGCTTCCACTGCTGCACCGGTACGCTGCCCATGGTTTCACCCGTGCGGCCATTCACCGCGATGTAGTGCAGCATGCCCTTGCCCCGCTGGCGGTAGGAGTACAGCCACACCGGGACATACATCGACACCCAGCGCGAGCCATGCACGTCGACCTTCTCCATGTCCCAGCGCACGCCGCGGTCATAGCGCTGCACTGAAGGCTCCATCCGTGATCGCGCGATCGACAGCAGCTGGTCTTCCAGGCGCGGTCGCAGCTGCTCGATGTCCACGTCGCGCTTTTCCGACGAGTACCCCACCAGGTAGGACGCATTCCACTTCAACGCATTCTTGGTGTCGAAGGGCAGGATGGTATTGATGACGTTGTTGGTGTTGGCCTTGACATCCAGCCGGCCACGCCGCGCCGACGATTCCAGTGGCAGGTCGTCGACGGTGAAATCGAGCTGCCGCTCCACGTGGTAGACGTCTGCGTCGTAGTAGGTCTTCTTGTTCTTCTCGGTGCCGCGCGTGTAGCGACGCGTCTCGATCTCGCCGCGGCCCACGACGCTGGCGCTGGCGTTGCTGTCCACCACCATGTAAGGCAGGTACACGCCGATGACATTCTCCGGCGTGAACTCTGTCTTGAACGCCTTCAGCGCGAAGAAGCGCCGCTTGTCGACGAACTGGCGGATGCGCGCTACCGCATCGGTCTTGCTGACCTTGAACGGCAGCACGGCATCAGGCACGGCGCCGTTGGCCACCTGTTCGTTGACTCCGAATACGTGACGACACCAGTGGCAGCGTGCGGTCATCGTGCTCTCGGTGTTGATCGTCACTTCCGCGCCGCAGCCCGTGCACTTGAAGCTCATCAGGCTGGCGGCATCGGCGTCGATGGCGCGCGCGCCGGAGGCGATCACATCGCCGCGCAGGTCCGCGATGCCCACGCCCAGGCCGAATGCTTCCTCGATCCGGTCGCCGTGCCATTCGTTGCGACAGTACTGGCACACCAGCACATCGGTACCCAGCGCATGGCGGATATCACTGGACCCGCACTTGGGGCAGCGATTCAGTCCGTCCTTCAGCTCGGCCGCGGACGTATCCAGGGCCACCGGGTCCGGCGCCAGCAGTTCGTCGCGGATCGGTGGGGGCAGGGTGGCCGGATCCACGGCAAGGCGGCCGGGCAGCGGCGGCATGTCCTGCGGCGATCCGGGGCCGGCCGGGGGAGCCGCCCCGGGCAAGGGCGGCGGCTTTCTGGGCGTGGTCATCGTTGTGGCGCCTGGCGTCTTACAGTCCCAGCGCCTTGGCTTTCAGCTTGTCGTAGTCATCCTGGGTGATGAGGCCGAGATCCAGCAGCTCCTTGGCTTTCTTCAGCTGGGTCACCGTGTCATCGGCGGCAGGCGCAACCGGTTGCTGCAGGCTGCCGGCACCGAACATCCCCGATGCCATGCCAACGCCCACCAGCCCGGCGGCCCCGCCACTTTCGCCGGCCGACTGGATACCCTGCGCCACGCTGGCCTGCAGGTTGGAATTGCCGCGTGCACCCGCCAGCGCATCGGCGCGCTGCACGGTCTTGAGCAGTTCACGGGTGTTGGCGTCGTACTCGATGGAAACGATCGCGGTCTTGACAATGGCCAGGCCACGATCGGATTTCCACTGGTACCCCTGTTCAACCGCGCTGGACAAGCTCTGCGCGAAGCCCAGCGAATCCTGCTGCAGCTTGGTGATGCGGTTGCCCTTGCCGGGGTCGTTGGTATACAGGCTGAAGGCTGGCGCCAGCGAGCCGACCACCTCGTTGAACAACTGGCTGGCCGCCGCGTTGTCCAGGTCGGTGAAGTCGAAGACCTGGCCCGGCTGCAGGTAGCTGGCGGGGACGAAATTCTTCACGAACAGGATCGGGTCGATGATCTTCAGGGTGTACGAACCCCGGGTCACCGCGCCGACCTGGGTGCCGAGGAAGCCGTCATCCCAGTAGATTTCCGATTGCGTACCGAAGCGGTTGTCCGGCAGTTCCTTCAACGAAACGAAGAAGGCTGCCTGCTGGGAGCCCGGCTGGCCACCGAACTTGAAGCGTTCCCAGCTCTGCCGGATCAGCGAACTTACCAGGCCGTCACCGGCGAAGATCGACTGCGAATGGGTGTCGTCCGATTCCCAGATATAGCCGCCCGGCTCAGCGACGAAGGCGGTGACCGCGCCATCCTGCATCAGCAGCAGGCCATAGCCCTCAGGCACCACGATCTTCGAGCCGTTGCTGATGATGTTGGTCGAGGCGCTGGTGTTGGAACCTCGCCCCGCATTGGTGCCACGCGGCACCGCGGCAAACAGCGCTGCCGTGGACGGCAGTCCGTTCGGGACGGTATGGAAATCCTTCCACTGGTCGGCCAGAACACCGCCAACCGCACCTGCCACCGCCTGTCGAAGACCCATGACAATTCCCTGTTGTTCGTGGACAGGCACCACGCCCGTCGTGCTCGTTCGACTATATCAGCCGGTGCACCCGCGCGACACGCGCTGGAATCAGGGGAGGTTGCACTGCATCTTGCCATCCACGTAATACGGCTTGGGCACGTTCGGGTTCTCGCTGGTCTTCTCGAACACCACCTCGAAGGAGTCCAGGTCCGGCGTCCCCTTGCGGTCGGTACAGGCGGCCTGGAGCTTCTGCTTCACCGCGGTGATTCCGCCCTCGCGGTTGGCACCGTCGGCGCTGTTGGTGAGGTTGGCGACTTCGGCGAAGGCCGCCGGGCTGGCGCCGAACAGGCAGGCGGCGATCAGGGACACGTGCAGCTTCTTCATGGACTCTCCTTGTTGGGTGGGCGGTCGATGCCCGGCCAGCAGGATAGGGCGCGCGGGTTAAGGTCCCGTGGACTGCCGGCTCCCATGGGGATCTCGGCTAGACTGCCGGGCAGTCGTGCTGCGGAGTACGCAATGCCTTCCACGGTGATCGGGGCTGCCGCCCGCCAACTGGTGCAGGAAGAGTGCCTGGCGATCGCCAACGCATTGGCGACGCGGTCGGATATCCACGTGGGCGTGCACAGCGCCCGCAAGGCGATCCGGCGCCTGCGCGCGGTGCTGGCGCTGTTCGCAACCGACGAACAGCCCCTGCAACGCACCGACCGTGCGCTGCAGCGCCTGGGTCGTGGTCTTTCGGCGCTGCGCGATGCGCATGTGCTGGTGGAGACCGCGCAATCGTTGCAGGCCGACGCGCCATCCCCCGGCTGGGCCAGCGTCATCACGCAGCTGAGTGCCCGCCGTGACCGCCTGCTGCAGCGCGCCCGTGCGCAGGATCCGGGATTCCAGAAGAAGCGGCGCGCGGTCCAGCGTGTCGGCCTGGAGCTGGATGCGCAGCGCTGGGAGCGGGTGCGCAAGGGGGATCTTCGGCGTGCCTTGGCCCGCAGCCAGCGCAGAGCGAAAAAAGCCGCCGCGCGTGCCCGCGACAGCGACGACCTGGAGGCACTTCATGACTGGCGGCGCAGGGTGCGGCGGCTGCGCATGCAGCTGGAGGTGATGGCCCGGCTGGACGGCGGACTGGTGAAGGATCATGCAGACAGTGATGGCGGCAAGCATGCCAAGGGGCTGCGCCGGCTGAGCGATGCGCTGGGCCGGGAGCAGGACCTGCGCCTGCTGCGCAACCAGATCCGCGCGATGCCCGGGCTGCAGGACAAAGCGCAGCTGATGGCGCTCACGCGGTGACGTTGGAAACGTGACGACCAACGGTCGTCACTACCGGAGGGTGGGTAGCGCCGAGCCATGCTCGGCGAGCGCAGCGGAAGCGGGGAAAGCAGACGGCCAGCGGCCGTCACTACCGATGTGCGCCTTACCAATCGGTGGGCGCGTAATCCTTGAGGAACTGGCCCCACACGTGCTCGCCGGTGTTGAACCCATGGATGATCGGATCGACGATGCGCGCAGCGCCATCCACGATGTCCAGCGGCGGATGGAAGCGCTCTTCCTGCACCTTCCTGGCCGCGATATCCGCCGGATCTTCGTCGGTCACCCAGCCGGTATCCACGCTGTTCATGTGGATGCCGTCGTTCTGGTAATCCGCCGCCGAGGTACGCGTCATCATGTTCAATGCGGCCTTGGCCATGTTGGTATGCGGATGACGGGTGGTCTTGAAGTTGCGGTAGAACTGGCCTTCCATCGCCGACACGTTGACGATGTGCTTGTCGCGCTCCGGCGTGGCCAGCATCAGCGGCTTCAGGCGCGCGTTGATGATGAACGGCGCGATCGCATTCACCAGCTGGGTTTCCAGCAGCTCCACCGACGGTACTTCGGCCATCAGCAGGCGCCAGGAATTGCGACCCCGCAGATCGACCTGCTGCAGATCCTGGTCCAGCCGGCCTTCCGGGAACAGATGCTGCTGGCCCACCAGCTCGTCTTCCAGCAGGGCCACCTGGGACAGCTCGGCGGCACGGGTCAGGCCATCGGCGCCGTTCAGGCCGCGGTCCTGCACCGCTGGCAGGGCGATCGCCGAGGCATCGCTCAGCAGCTCCGCGCTGCGCAGGCCCTCGTACTGACCTACCAGGCTGCGCACCGTTTCGGGCAGCTCGTGCAATGCAGCCGTCTCGCCGGCCATCATGTGCGCGTAGAACTGCGGCGGGCGGCGCACCGTCTGGCAGGCGTTGTTGATGATGAAATCCAGCCGCTTGCGGGTCGCCAGCAACTCGCTGCAGAAGGCTTCAACGCTCGGGGTGTGGCGAAGGTCCAGCCCATAGACCTGCAGGCGATGGCCCCACACCGCGAAATCCGGTTCTTCGGCATAACGGGCAGCCGAGTCGCGCGGGAAGCGCGTGGTGACGATCAGCTCGGCGCCGGCGCGCAGCAGCTTCAGGCCGGCCTGGTAGCCGATCTTGACCCGCCCGCCGGTGAGCAGCGCGACGCGGCCGCGCAGGTCGGCGGTCTCGGTCCGCTTGTGGAAGTTCAGCTCGGCGCAGGCCGGGCACATCTGGTCGTAGAAATGATGTAGCTGGGTGAACTTCTGCTTGCACACGTAGCAGTGGCGCAGTTCCGGCGAATGCACGGGCTCGGCAGCCGCCTCCGCGCCCTCGCCGTTGCGTGCATCGTGCAGTCCGGGGGCATGCGGCGGGAAGTAATTCGGGGTACTGAAGACGGGCTTGCGGCGCAGGGTCCGGATACCGGTCTGTTCCAGCAGGGCTTCGGCCTTGCGCACCTTCTCCTGGTGGCGGACCTTGGCCTGCTGCTTGAGCATCGCCCGGCGTGCCTTGGGTTCGGGGTGGTACACCTTGGCAACCACCTGGTGCAGGCGAACGCGGTCGGCTTCGGGCAGCGCATCCAGCACGCTGCGGTCGGCTTCGATGGCCTCCAGCAGGTCCAGCGCGGCGCGCAGGCGGTCGGTCAGGGGCTGTTCGTCGGCCACGGGCGCGGCGGGTGGGGCGGTGGTAGTCACATCGAATCCGGAAGGAACGGCACTAGGCCAGGAATGGACAGCAGAGCGGTGACCGGCTCGATGCGGGTCCATGCTGTTGCGGGCCCGGCAGGGCCCGGACGGGGGCCATTGTCCCTGATCGGTGGGGGCGGATGCCAGCGGGGCGGCTTCACCGCGGCTACCTGGGTGCGGGCGCGACTCAGCCCGCGGGTTGGGTGGCACCCTTGTGGACGTTCTTGTCCGGCTCCTGGGGGGCGTCCGGATTGCCATTGCGGGCAAGCCAAATGCACGACGGGCCCACGATGGCCAGGAGGCCGACGATCACGATCAGCAGCATCTTCGTATTCTTTTTCATTCAAACCCCTCGCGTGCGGACATTCAACCGAGCATAGGCACATCGGCGTCGTTCGCATGTGTTTCCCGCGGCCGGTGCGGACGTCGCCTCGACGCCCGCCCGGTTGCTGGCGCTTACTTCGGCATCAGTACCGTATCAACGACATGGACGACGCCGTTGGACTGCATGACATCGGCCGTGCTGACCGACGCCTTGCCGCCCTTGGCGTCGACGATCCACAACTTGCCCTCGTGCAGCTTGAAGGTGAGCGGTTCGCCCTGGACCGTCTTCAGCGTGGCGGTGCCGCCCTGCTGGGTGGCCGCTGCGGTCAACTGGGCAGCGGTGTGCACGCCCGGCACCACGTGGTAGGTCAGGATCCTGGTCAGGGCCGCCTTGTTTTCCGGCTTGACCAGGGTGTCCACGGTGCCGGCTGGCAGCTTGTTGAAGGCGGCGTTGGTGGGCGCGAACACGGTGAACGGCCCGGCACCGTTGAGGGTATCGACCAGTCCGGCGGCCTTGACCGCGGCGACCAGCGTGGTGTGGTCCTTGGACGCACTGGCGTTTTCCACGATGGTCTTGGCCGGATACATCAACGCACCGCCGACCGTCGGCGGATCGGCGGCGAAGGTGGGGGCCGCGAAGGCACCAAGAACGACGAGGCTGGTGGCGAAAGCGATCTTCTTGAAAGTAGCTTGCACGTTGCTTCTCCTGTTCGTCCCCGGAATGGGGGTACTGAAGGTACGCAGCCGACAGCGGGCTGGATGCAGCCGGCTGGTTTTTCTTTCGAGGATGAGGAAGACGTGAACATCGCACCCCAGATGCACTCTTCGAAGTGCCGCAGTCCAGGGCACTGGGCGAGAATAGGCGCCGTTTCGCGTGATGCAGGGTGTTGTGCGTTTTATGTGCAGGTTGTTCGTGATGTTCGTTGTATTTGTCATTCCCCCGTGGGCGCTCGCCGCCCCCATCGAAATCGCGGGCCGTGCCACGGTGGTCGACGGTGACACCCTTGCGGTCAACCAGAAGCGGGTAAGGCTATGGGGAATCGATGCGCCCGAGAGCGCGCAGCAGTGCGCGGACCCGCAAGGCAGGTCATGGCCCTGTGAGCGCCGGGCCGCCAATGCGCTGGATGGGCACCTGCAGGGCAGGACGGTGCGCTGCGTGCAGCGCGATGTGGATCGCTATGGCAGGTCGGTCGCCGAGTGCTTCGTCCAGGGCGAATCGGTGAACGCCTGGATGGTTCGATCCGGCTGGGCCGTGGCTTACCGGGAATACGCCACGGCTTACGTCGGTGCAGAACAACAGGCCAAGGCAGGCAAGCGCAACCTGTGGCAGGGGGCGTTCCAGATGCCGGCCGACTACCGCCGCGCACAGCGTGCAGTGCACGCCGGCGCGACCGGGACCGCGCGCGCGCCGACCAGCGGTTGCCGCATCAAAGGCAATATCTCCAGTGCGGGCGCGAAGATCTTCCACATGCCTGGGCAGCGCGATTACGCGCAGACGCGGATCCAGCCGGAAAGTGGTGAGCGCTATTTCTGTTCCGCGGACGAAGCGCGTGCGGCAGGATGGCGCGCGGCGAAGCGGTAGCGTGCGCCGCAGGCGTGCACCGCAATCGTGCTGCGCCGCAGCGATCAGAATGGCATTACGGGCGCCGCGGCCACGTGCTGCAAGGGTTTGCGCGCGGCACGGGGCAACAGGTTTGACAGCGCTGTCAATCAGGACATAGAAACGTCCAGCGTCGCCGGCAGCTGCAGCCTGTGCCTGCGCTACCTGTTCTGATCCGAATGGAGTCCACTGATCATGAAACCCTTCAAGCCCCTGCTGCTGTGTGTTGCCTTGGCACTGGCCTGCGGCACTGCAGCCCATGCGGCCACGCCGGCCGGCCAGATCCACCCATCGCAATGGCCGCAGCCGACCTGGCCGCTGGCCACCGACCCGGCCATCGAGCGTCGCATCGACGCGCTGATGGCCACGATGAGCGTGGAGGAAAAAGTCGGCCAGATCGTGCAGGGCGACATCG
Source organism: Stenotrophomonas sp. SORGH_AS_0321 (assembly GCF_031453215.1). NCBI lineage: Bacteria > Pseudomonadati > Pseudomonadota > Gammaproteobacteria > Lysobacterales > Lysobacteraceae > Stenotrophomonas > Stenotrophomonas sp. SORGH_AS_0321. The sequence continues at coordinate 2,044,192 of NZ_JAVIZG010000001.1, read as the reverse complement.
GCAGCATCACCCCGGAAGAGGTGAAGAAGTATCGCCTCGGCTCGGTGCTGGCCGGCGGCGGATCCGATCCGGGTGGGCGTTACAACGCCAGGCCGGCGGAGTGGTTGGCCCTGGCCGATGCCTACTGGGAAGCGTCGATGGATACCAGCGGGGGTGGTCATGCGATCCCGATCATCTGGGGCATCGACGCGATGCACGGGCAGAGCAATGTGGTGGGTGCCACCTTGTTCCCGCACAACATCGGACTGGGCGCGACGCGCAACCCGGAACTGCTGCGCGAGATCGCCCGCATCACCGCGGCCGAAACCCGCACCACCGGCATGGAGTGGACCTTCGCACCGACCGTTGCCGTGCCCCAGGACGATCGCTGGGGTCGGGCGTATGAAGGCTATTCCGAGGATCCGGCGCTGGTTGCCAGCTATGCCGGTGTGTTCGTGGAAGGCTTGCAGGGCAAGGCCGGCGCTGCCGACTTCCTGGACGACCACCACGTGATGACCACGGTCAAGCATTTCCTGGGTGACGGCGGCACCACCAATGGCAAGGACCAGGGCGATACAACGGTCACCGAAGCGCAGCTGCGCGACATCCACGCCGCAGGCTATGTGCCCGCCATCGCCGCCGGCGCACAGTCGGTGATGGCCTCGTTCAACAGCTTCCATGGCGAGAAGATGCACGGCCATAAGCCGCTGATGACCGATGTGCTGAAAGGCCGGATGAACTTCGGTGGCTTCGTGGTCGGCGACTGGAACGGCCATGGCCAGGTCAAGGGCTGCACCAACACCGACTGCGCGCAGACCTATATCGCCGGCATGGACATGGCGATGGCCCCGGACACCTGGAAGGGCCTGTATGAAAGCACCGTCAAGCACGTCAAGGACGGTACCTTGCCGATGGCGCGGCTGGACGATGCGGTGCGCCGGATCCTGCTGGCCAAGATGCGCATGGGGTTGTTCGAAAAGCCCAAGCCGTCCGCGCGTGCGCTCGGTGGCAGGTTCGAACTGCTGGGATCGCCGGAGCACCGGGCCGTAGCGCGGCAGGCCGTGCGTGAATCGCTGGTGCTGCTGAAGAACCAGGATGGCCTGTTGCCGCTGTCACCGAAGCAGCGCGTGCTGGTTGCAGGCGATGGTGCCGACAACATGACCAAGCAGACCGGCGGCTGGACGCTGACCTGGCAGGGTGACGGCACCAAGCGCGACGACTTTCCCAACGCCGACACCCTGTGGGATGGCCTGAAATCGCAGGTGCAGGCAGCCGGCGGCAAGGCCGAACTGGCCGTGGACGGTGCGTACACCAGCAAGCCGGACGTGGCGATCGTGGTGTTTGGCGAAGACCCCTACGCCGAGTTCCAGGGGGATCTGCCGGACCTGATGTTCAAGGGCGGCCGCTCGGGTGATCTGGAACTGATCCGCAAGCTGAAAGCCGACGGCATTCCGGTCGTGGCGGTGTTCATCAGCGGGCGTCCGCTGTGGTTGAACCGCGAGATCAATGCCGCCGACGCCTTCGTCGCCGCCTGGTTGCCGGGATCCGAAGGCGCGGGCGTGGCCGATCTGCTGCTGCGCGGTGCCAACGGCAGGCCGCAGCACGATTTCAGCGGCAAGCTCAGTTTTTCCTGGCCGCGCCGTGCCGACCAGTACGCCAACAACGTGGGCCAGCCGGGCTACGACCCGCAGTTCGCATTCGGTTACGGTCTTACCTATGCGGACAAGGGCAACCTGCCGCCGCTTTCCGAAGAGCCGGGCATCGACCCGACCAGGTCGCGCACCAGCACATGGTTCGACCGCGGCGTGGCCGCGACCGGCCTGACCCTGCGCCTGACCGGGGCTGACGGTGAGGCAATGGACATCGTGCACCCCAGCGCGACCACGCCCGACGGGTCGCTTGCGATGACGGCGATCAACACGGACGTGCAGGAAGGCGGGCGCCAGTTCACGTTCAGCGGCAAGGGACTGGTTGAGCTGAGGTCCAACGCGCCACTGGATCTTGATCGCGAGACCAACGGCGACGTTTTCGTGATTTCCACGTTGCGGGTGGATGCGCTGCCCGCCGGTGCGCCGGTCAGCTACCTGGCAACGAGCGGAAAAACCACGCGTGGGGAGGTTTCGATCGCGCAGGCACTGGCGTCAGCCAAGCTCGGCGAGTGGACGCGCGTGGGCGTTCCGCTGCGCTGCCTGCGCAGTGCCGGGGTGGATATGAAGAATGTCGAGATTCCGATGGCGCTGCATGCAGGCCAGGGCGTGCGCCTGTCGCTGGCGAGGGTCGCCATCGGAACCGACTACGACGAGAAAGTGACCTGCGGCGGGTGATGCGCACGCCCTGGTATCCGCCGACCATGGGTCGGCGCTACCTTGAACGCGTACGGACCTGTGAACGCGCACGGATCCGGTGCATCGCTCACGCGTTGCTGCGCTCGGCGCATCGGGCAATCAGCGCGGCACTGCCCACGGCGATCGCATCCTCCACCGCGCCGGTGGGCGTCTGACCGTAACGTGCGATCGCACGCATGCGCAGGTTGAAGGTCAGGTAAGCCATGCCGACGGCGGTGCCGGCGCCCAGCAGCGCGCCGATTCCACGCTGGCGGTGCGGGGCAAGCGCGGCGCCGGCGATCATGCCGGTCGCTACGCGGGCCACCATGCCGGCCGGGACGATGCGGTCCGGGGCCGTTTTCATCTTGTCGCCAAGCAGTTCGCCGCCCGCCAACGCCAACATGCCGGCCGACGCCAGCGGATTGGACAGCAGGCGCGGCGCCCCGTTGTCAGCAGGCAGGGTGCCGGTGCGCGCTGCGTTGGTCACCGCGGCAAGCGGGGTCATGGCGCGCATGCCGGCAACGGCGCCCATCAATATCGAGTGGATCAGGGCCATACAGGGTCCTCAGGGCTTCGGGGGCTTTTCGTAATCGTCGGGCGTGGCCGTGTGCTCGGACTCCGGCATGTCCTTGTCTTTCCACCGCGCATCATCATTGCGGTGCTTGTCGGGGGTGTCCGGCTTGTCCTGGTCGGCGACATCGGCGCCGGGATTGATCGGTTGCTTGCTCATGGTCAGCTCCGTGCAGCGTGTGCCTGCCGCGATGGCAGGGATCCCCGCGCTACTGGAACATGCGCGAGGGCAGGTGAGCGCGGTGTCCCCGGCGGCTGCACACGCCCCGCACACGCCGGTCACTCCGCGGGGACGGACGCACAGGTATCAGTAGGACCCGGTTTCAAGAAGGATGTCCCGATGCATGCAGCGACCGCACACGGCAGGAATGCTGTCTGCACGGGGCTCCCACACCCAAGCACCTCGGCTGACTGACATGGACCGACTCTCCGACCACGCCGCCCCCGCGCTGGAGGCGGCCGCACGTGAGGTGATGGCAGGCCAACCCTGCCTGCCGCTGCCGGGGCGTGGACACACCCTGGCGCGCTGGCGCGAACTGGCCGCCATTGCCGCGCGCGACCTGTGCCTTGCCAAGGTGCTGGAAGCACACTACGACGCCCAGGCGATCCTCTCCGACCTGCACGCAGCGCCACTGGATCGACAGTCGCTCGCGGCGGTATGGGCCGCTGAAGGGCCGCAGGCCACCTTGGTGTTCGACCCCGCGACCGGCACGGTGAGTGGCGATAAACCCTGGTGCTCCGGCGCAGGGCTGGTTGACATCGCACTGGTGACGGCGCGCGGCCCGGAGGGGCCGCAACTGCTGCGCATCCATGCCGATGCGGCCGGTATCCGGCTTCGCCCGCAGACCTGGCACGCAACCGGCATGGGCGGCATCCCGAGCGGCTGCGTGCAGTTCAGCGACGTCCCTGCCGAGCCAGTGGGCAAGCCCGGCGCGTACCTGTCACGGCCGGGTTTCTGGCATGGCGGGGCCGGCATCGCCGCATGCTGGTATGGCGCAGCCGCGGCACTTGCGGCGCCGCTGCAACGCTCGCCGCGCGTGGCGGGCGACGCACAGACCGCCTCGTTGCTGGGCCAGGTCGACATGCAGCTGCAGTCGGCGGCTGCCCTGATGCGCGAACTGGCGGCGTGGATCGACGCGATGCCGACCGCGCCGCACCAGGCCGACGTCCTGCGCGTGCGCAGCGTGGTGGAGCGGACCTGCACGAACGTCCTGGACGCGGTTGCGCGGGCGCTCGGCCCCGGGCCGATGTGCCTGGACGATGACCACGCACGTCGTTGGAGCGACCTCACCGTTTTCATCCGGCAGAGCCATGCCGACCGGGACTGGGCTGAACTCGGCCGCGCCGTACAGGCACAGGAGCGGCCATGGACGCTGTGACCCCGCAGCGGATCGAAGGGCAGGGCACGCTGGAAGCGGACTGGGCTGGCAGCACGTGGCTGGCTTCGCTGCCCATCACGTCGGCGCAGGACCTGCTCGAGGGCACGCGCCGGCTGCTGGTGGTGTCTCCCCACCCGGATGACGAAGTGCTGGCCTGCGCCGGGTTGATGCAGGCGGCGCTGGCGCTCGGCGTTGCCGTGCATGTGGTGTCGGTGACCGACGGTGAGGCCTGCTACCCGGACCAGGCCCTGTGGCCGCCCGCCCGGCTGCGTGATGCACGTCGCCACGAGCTGGCGCAGGCCGTGCGCGTGCTGGGCCTTGATGCTACCCATGTCACCCCGCTGGGGCTTCCCGATGGCGGGGTCAGCACCCACGAAGCAGAGCTGACCGCGCACCTGACGGCACAGCTGATGCCGGCTGACCTGGTCGTCGCGCCGTGGATCGGCGACGCGCACCCGGATCACGAGGCCACCGGTCGTGCCGCGCTTGCTGCCGCCCACGCGCGCGGCGCACGGGCGCTGCAGTACCCCGTATGGGCCTGGCACTGGCTGGATCCCGATGCATCCGCCGCCCCTTGGCCTACCGCCATGCGCATCCCGATGGACGCCGCCATGCGTTCGCGCAAGCGCGAGGCCATGCAGGCGTTCGCCACCCAGACCGGCGACGTCGAGGGGCTGGATTGCCAGCCGATCCTGCCGGCGCACGTCACCGCGCGCTTCCATCGCGCTTTCGAGGTGCTGATCGGATGAACACCGCCGCCTATTTCGACGCGCTGTATCAGCAGGCCGACCCGTTCCATTACCGCAGCCGCTGGTACGAGGCGCGCAAGCGGGCCCTTACCCTGGCCTGCCTGACGCGTCCGCGCTACACCAATGCCTGGGAACTCGGCTGCTCCAATGGGGTGCTCACGGCGGAACTGGCCGCACGGTGCGATGCGCTGCTGGCAACGGACATCAACCAGCAGGCGCTTACCGAGGCCGCCGGATCCGTCAGTGACTGCCCCCATGTCACCCTGCAGCGTGCCCATCACCCTGGCCAGTGGCCGCCGGGACGCTTCGACCTGATCGTGGTCAGCGAGGTCGGCTACTACCTGGATGCGGGTGAGCTGCAGCAGATGGCGCTGCAGCTCGACGACAGTCTTGCCGAAGACGGGCTGCTGCTGGCCTGCCACTGGCGGCATCCATTTGATGAGGCGCGCAGCACTACCGAGACCGTCCATCGTCTGCTCCGCGGCGCTCTGCTCGACGTATTCAACTATCAGGACGAAGATCTCCTGCTGCAGGCGTGGAGCCGACAGCAGACCAGTGTGGCGACATGGGAGGGGCTGCGATGATCGCAGTGATCGTACCGGCACATGATGAGGCGGCCTCCATTGGCCGCTGCCTGGCGGCGATTTCCCTGGCCGCCACCCACCCCGGCCTGCGCGGTGAAGCGGTCCAGGTCGTCGTGGCGCTGGACAACTGCAGCGATGCCACAGGGTCAGTCTGCAGCCTGCAGGGTGCTTCCACGGTGACCCTCAACGCACGCTGCGTCGGCATCGCGCGTGCGGCGGCAGCGGATCATGCATTGGCCTTGGGTGCGCGCTGGATCGCCAGCACCGACGCCGATACCGTCGTGCCTGCCGACTGGCTCTCCCGCCAGGTGGAGTGCGGGGCGGATGCGTTCTGCGGCGTGGTCGAGGTCGTGGACTGGCTGGACTATCCGCAGGCCGTACGCGATGCCTTCACCCGCAAGCCAGTGACCGATGGGCATCGGCATATCCATGGCGCCAACATGGGTATCAGCGCGTCGGCGTACCTGGCGGCAGGCGGCTTCAGCGCCGTGGTCACCGGCGAGGATGTCGCCCTGGTGCATGCGCTTGAGCAGACACACGCCTCGATTGCCTGGCTGGCGCAGCCCGCTGTTGCCACCAGCGCACGACGGACCGCGCGGGCACCGCACGGTTTCAGCGGGTTCCTGCGCGCACTCGAACGCGAGGTACTGGACGTGGCACCGGCGCTGTCGCCGGTACCGGTACTGCAGCGGTGACCTTCCAGCCGGTGGATCTGCTGGGCTGGGCGGCCACGGTGGTGCTGATCCTTACGCTCGGGCGCCAGATCCACAAGCAGCACCAGGCGGACTCGGTCGAAGCGGTGTCCACCTGGTTGTTCATCGGCCAGATGACCGCCTCCGTGCTTTTCATTGCCTACAGCGCAATGGTCGGTTCGACCGTTTTCGTGGTGACCAACACGCTGATCCTGATCACCGCCATCACCGGGCAGGTCCTGGCCGTACGTCGACGGCGACGTCAGGCCGGCACGTGATCCTTCGCGCCTTCCACACGCCGAGCGCAGGATTCGTTCGCGTGCGCTCACGTACCGTAGGGTCCAGCCCTTACACGGAACATCAACCATGACCCAACGTGCCCCCCGCATCCACACCGAGGCCGCCGCCATCGACCGCCTCAAGGCGCTGCAATCCGAGCTGGATGCGGAGATGATCGCCGAACTGCACATGCAGGACGGAAGCGTACTGGTCGGCACGGTGGTCGAACGTCCTGCCATCCAGCAGTTCCTCGACAGCGATGGCAACGAGGGCAGCAATGGCCTGCTGCGCCTGGATTCCGGTGAGGCCCCCGTACAGCTGCTGTGGCTGGACCAGGTGCAGCGCGTGGTGCGGATCGGCTCCCGCTGACCCCACCTGCCGCACGGTCCGGGGGCTAGGCGGGTGGCAGCCCCGGGTCGATCCCGGTCAGCTGCACCGAGATTTCCCACAAACGGCTAGCAGCCACCGGATCCAGGGCCGATTCCCCCCGCCTGGCCGGGCCTGATACGCCTCGCGCTTGTGCCAGTCCGGTGGGGCCATAGTAGCCGCCGGGCTCAATGTCGCCGGTCGCTGCCTGCAGCGTCGGCCACGCGCCCTGAACGGCGGTGTTGAGGAACCTCCCCACCAGCGGGCCGGCCCACTGCGCGATGCCCACATGGCGGCCCAGGCGGGTATACGCCACACCAGGGTGACACCCCACCGCCACGATGTGCGAGTTCGCGGCACGCAGGCGCCGGTCCAGTTCAAACAGATGCAGGGCGTTGGCCAGTTTGCTGCTGCGGTAGCGCGCAGCCCGCCGATAGCCGGCCTCGGCATTGAGGTCATCCCATTCCATCCTGCCTTTGAAATGGGCGATGCTCGAGGTGATCACGACGCGCGCGCCCTGCGTTTCGGCGAGTTTCGGCAGCAGCAGGGACGTCAGCGCAAACGGTCCGAGGTGGTTGACCCCGAACTGCAGTTCGAACCCCTGCCGCGTACGCGTGAGCGGCGGAATCATCACCCCGGCGTTGTTGATGAGCCCATCGATCCGCGCTTCTTGCTGCGCCACCGCGACCGCGGCGCGTACCGAATCCAGGTCAGCCAGATCCAGCGGCATCCAGGCCAGATCCGCCTTGGGTGCGCTGTGGCGGAGGTCGACAGCGGCGGCCTCGAACGTTGCGGCATTCCGACACCCGAGCAGCACGCGGGCGCCACGAAGCGCCAGCACGCGCGAGGTTTCCAGCCCTATGCCGGCATTGGCACCGGTCACGATGAAGGTCTTGCCCGACTGATCGCGCACGTGCGCTGCGGTGAATCCAGCGGAAGCTGGCATGGTGTGCTCACAGGCTGAAAGAGATCAGCACGACGCTACCCCACGGGAAGGCGTTGCGGCCAGTGGTCTGATCTTTCGCGCGACGAAGCGTTCCATCACGCGTTGACGGTTTTCCGTCAGCGTGTCGTTTTTATGAAAGCGCCATGGCTATCATCCTCCCGCTGACGCACTGCGGCATTTGGTCGCAGCAGCGCCGCATCAGCGGGCGTGGACCCACGGCGGATGAGCATTCCTCTGCCCAGGCCCACCACCCATCTCACCCGGAATCCCTGTGGCATGGCCGATGGCCGCGCCCGGCGAAGGGTGCTGTCTGCAATCCAGAGGTCCTCATGCAAAGCGTGTCATCCAAACTTGCCCAAGGCGCCGGCATTCTGTTCGCGCTGCTGGGCGTGCTGCTCGCCGCCGGCGGCGTGTGGCTCATCAGCCTGGGCGGATCGTGGTTCTACCTGCTGGCCGGCGCCGTGCTCGCCGCCACCGGCGTCGCCCTGGTCCGCCTGCGTGCCAGTGCGCTGTGGATGGCGCTCGGCCTGCTGCTGTTCGCCGCTGTGTGGGCGCTGTGGGAAGTCGGGCTGGACTTCTGGCAGCTGGTGCCGCGCCTGATCGCCTTCCTGGTGGTCGCCATGGTGACCGCCGCCTTCGCGCCGCGCCTGCATCGCCGCGACCTGTCGCCTGCACTGCGCTGCCGTCCCGCTGGTGTGCTGGCCGGTGTACTGGCGCTGGGCCTGGTCGGCTTCTTCGCCGGCATGTTCGTGCCGCATCCCACGGTGGAAGCCGATGGCTCGCGTGCCGAGGTCACCAATGCCGCTGCAGGGCAGGGCGCCGGCAACGACTGGCCGGCTTACGGACGCACCAGCAGTGGCGATCGTTACGCCCAGTTCGACCAGATCAATACCACCAACGTGAAGGATCTGCAGGTCGCCTGGACCTACCGCACCGGCGATCTGGCCATCGATGGCGCCGAGTACCAGGTCACGCCGTTGAAGATCGACGACACCGTGTACCTGTGCACCCCGCTCAGCAAGGTCGTGGCGGTCGATGCCACCACCGGCAAGGAAAAGTGGCGCTTCGATCCGAAGGCCGTGGTCAGCGAAAGCACCCAGGGATGGAAGCGCTGCCGTGGCGTGGGGTATGCCGACCTGGATGCGCTGGACACCGCCACCGCGGCCAGTGCCGCCACCGCGCCCGCTCAGGCGGTCGCCGCCAACACCCCCGCTGCACCGGCGATCTGCCGCAAGCGCATCATCGAAACCACCATCGACGCGCGCCTGCTGGCGCTGGATGCGGAAACCGGCAAGCTGTGCGAAGACTTCGGTGACAAGGGCTACGTGGACCTGGGCATCGGCATCGCGCCGGCGCCGAAGGACAGCGACGCCGGCACCTACAACGTCACCTCCGCGCCGCTGGTGGCCGATGGCGTGGTGATGGTCGGCGGCCGCTTGAACGACAACCTCACCGTCGGCGAACCGGGCGGCGTGGTGCGTGGCTATGACGTGGTAACCGGCAAGATCCTGTGGGCATGGGATGCCAAGCGTGGCGCCACCGACAGCACCCCGCTGCCGGAAGGCCAGCTGTACCCGCTGGAAACCCCGAACTTCTGGGGCACTGCCGCCTATGATCCGAAGCTGGGCCTGGCCTACTTCCCGCTGGGCAACCAGACCCCGGATTTCTGGACCGGCAACCGCCACGACTACTCCGATGAGTACACCGATGCAGTGGTCGCGGTGGAGCTGAAGACCGGCAAGGAGCGCTGGCACTTCCGCACCGCCAACATCGACCAGTTCGACTATGACGTGTCCTCGCAGCCGATCCTGTACGACATGCCCGGCAAGAATGGCGAAACCACGCCGGTGCTGGTGCAGCTGACCAAGCGCGGCCAGGTGTTCGTGCTGGACCGCCGTACCGGCCAGCCGGTGGTGCCGGTGGAGTACCGCAAGGTCTCCACCGATGCGATGCCGGGCATGAAGGTGGCCCCGACCCAGCCGCATTCGGCGATCGCCGTCGGCGTGGAGCCGTTCAAGGAATCGGACATGTGGGGCGCGTCGATCTTCGACCAGCTGTACTGCCGCATCCAGTTCAAGCAGATGCGCTGGGAAGGTGAGTTCACCCCGCTGTCGGACAAGCAGCGCACGCTGATCTACCCGGGTTACTACGGTGGCTTCAACTGGGGCGGCGGCGCGGTCGACGCCGGCACCGGCACGCTGATCGTCAACGACATCCGCATGGCGCAGTGGGGCCGCTTCATCAAGCAGGAAGAAGCCAAGCGCATCGGCTACAAGCCGTCCACCGAAGGCGAGTATTCCACCCAGACCGGCACGCCGTGGGGCGTGGAGCGCTCGATGTTCGTCTCGCCGCTGGGCGTGCCGTGCTTCAAGCCGCCGTTCGGCACGATGACCGCCATCGACCTGTCCACCGGCAAGACCCGCTGGCAGGTGCCGATGGGCACCATCAAGGACGCCCCGGTGCATGGCATCGCCCCGGGCGTGGACATCCCGCTGGGCATGCCGACGATGGGTGGCCCGCTGGTGACCAAGGGCGGCCTGACGTTCTTCCACGGCAGCCTGGACTACTATGTGCGCGCCCTGGACAACGACACCGGCAAGGTCCTGTGGCAGGGTCGCCTGCCGGTGGGCGGGCAGGGCGCTCCGATGTCCTACGTGGGCAAGGATGGTCGCCAGTACGTGGTGGTGGTGGCTGGCGGTGCAACGCGCACCGGCACCAACGACAACCGCGGCGATTATGTGATTGCCTACGCCCTGCCCAAGGCCGGCAAGTAAGCCAGCCCCCTTCATTGAGTGCGCTATCGATGACTCCCGCTGCCCCCAGCCGCTCCGCCCGTACGCCCCGCCTCGCGCAGGTGGCCGAGCTGGCCGGTGTCAGCGAGAGCACCGTCGACCGCGTGCTCAATGAGCGGGGCAGCGTGTCCGATTCGATGCGGCTGCGGGTGATCGCTGCAGCACGCCAGCTGGAACTGCGCCGGGTCCTGCCCAGCGTGCACCACGGCGTGCTGCACATCGACGTGGTGATGAGCAACGTCAACACTCCGCATTACCAGCGGCTGGAAGCCGCCTTGATGTCACAGGTGCAGATGCTCGGCACCCGCGTCAGCCTGCACCGGATGTTCTGGGACGAGAAGGACGAGGCGGCGTTGATCCGCTTCCTGGAGCACCCGCCGCATCCGCGCGCGGGCCTGCTGGCCTTCGTGCGCGACGTGCCCTCCATCCGCCTGGCCCTGCGCCATGTGCAGGCGCAGGGCATTCCGGTGGTGACCGTGACCAGCGATGTGACCCAGATCGCCCCGCATCCGTATGCCGGCATCGACAACTTCAAGGCCGGCCGCGCCGCAGGTTACCTGGTCGGGCGCTTCACGCACCGGCCCGGCAGCGTGCTGCTGTACGTGGCATCCACGGATTTCGGTGATCATCGCGAACGCGTAGCCGGCTTCCGCAAGGTCATCCACGAACGCTTCGCGCACCTGGACGTGCGCGAGCCGGTGGCCCACCACGACCAGCCGGACATGGCGCATGCGTCGCTGGATGAACTGCTGCGCCAGCGCGATGACGTGGTCGCGATCTATGACACCGGATCGGCTGCGGCAGGCATCGCCAAGGCGCTGCGCAAGCGCGCCCCGACGCCGATGCCGGTATGGATCACCCACGAAGCAACGCGCGAGCATGCCGAATTGATGGCACGCGGGAAGATCGCCGCGGTGATCGACCAGGACCCCGAAGCGCAGGCCATCCAGGCCCTGCAGTACATCCTGCACCAGCGCGGCGAGCTCGATTCGCCGCCGCCTGCAGGGCCCACCCGGTTCCGCATCATCACCCCCGAAGATGTCGACCCCGGCGAACTGCTTGCCTGACATGCGGTAACGCCACCCCACGCAACGACTGCATGGCGTGATGCCATGCCGGAGACCTCCCCCATGAATCGTCCTACCCCCTGCCGGCACTGGCTGCCGCTGGCTGGCCTGTTGCTGTCATCCAGCGTTTCGGCCGCACCGCACCTGTTGCCCGATGCCGACGGACGCCGCGCTGCGCTTGCAGCACGCGGCGTTGAACTCACCGCCAGCTATACCTCCGAAGATGCGACGAACCTTTCCGGCGGAAGCCGGCGCACCGGCACCCACGTCGGCCAGCTGGCGCTGGGTGCAACGCTGGACCTTGAACGCCTGGCCGGCTGGTCCGGCCTGCAGGCGCAGGTGTCGGTGACGCGTCGCGATGGCGCCAACCTCAACCAACGCGCCGCACTGGGTCAGCTGCTGCAGAGCCAGGAAGCCTACGGCCGCGGCCGCATCTGGCGGCTGGGCAGCCTGTGGCTGGGCAAGCAGTGGAACGAGGGCCGGGTGGGGCTCAAGCTGGGTCGCATGGCCGTTGGCGATGATTTCAACACGCTGGACTGCACCGCGATGAGCCTGGCGTTCTGCGGCAGCCAGCCGGCGATGATCGTCGGCGATTATTGGTTCAATGGGCCGCTCAGCCAGTGGGGCGCAGTGCTGGACGTCGCACCCACCGAACAGACATATCTGCGCGTCGGCGCCTACCAAGTCAATCCACGCTACGCCGATGAGAGCGGAGGCGGCCTGCGGCTGGCCCCCTCCGGCACCGTCGGCACGCTCACCCCCGTGGAATTCGGCTGGCAGGGCAGGGTGCGTGGATTGCAGGGGCACTACGCAGTGGGCGGTTGGTACAGCAGCGCGCCCCGGGCCGACGCCTGGCAGGATCCGACAGGTGGCGCATGGGCCAGCAGCGGTCTGGATGCGGCCCTGCGCAGCGGCGCCTATGGGGGCTGGATCAGCCTGCGCCAGCAGCTCAGCGCGGGCGATGGCAGCAGCGCGCAGTCGGGCCTGCGTGGCCAGCTGGACCTGGTCCGTACCGATCGCCGCACCGGCAACATCGACGCCACCGTCCACGCCATCGCAACCTATACCGGCGTCGGTGCCCGCGCGTCGGACCAGATCGGGCTCGGCGTGGCCGCTACCGAAGTCAACCCGCGTCACGCACGGCAGGCCAACGGGGCACAGGACAGGGCGAAGACCGAGTACACCGCCGAAGCGTTCTATGTCTGGCAGGCGTGGCCGGGCGTCAGCGTGCAGCCGGTCGTGCAGTACGTGGTGCATCCGGGCGGATTGTCCGAAAACCACGATGCGATGGTGCTGGGAGTGAAAACCAACCTCGCGTTCTGAGGACGGTGCGGCGCTCAGCCCGCGTGGGCGTCCCAGACCACCATCAGTTGTTGGATGGCCGCATCCATGGCCTTGAAGGACTTGCCATCGCGGGCCAGCGTGGTCAGGCCCAGCAGGAAGCTGTCGAACACGAACGCCAGTGCGGCCGGGTCGGTCCGTGGCCGGAGATCGCCATTGGCGATGGCGCGATCCACGCAGGCCCGGATGCCGGCGCGCGTGTGCGCACGCGAGCGGGTAAGCGGCGCGGTCAGCGCGGTGAGTTCCGGCGAGGGGGCGCTCATCACCCCGAGTGCCACCATGCAGCCCTTGGGGTGGCCGCGCTCGCACTGCATCCGCGCCGATCCGCGCAGGGCGAGTTCCAGCGCCTGGCGGGGCGCCAGAGAGGTGTCCCACAAGCAGTGGGTCACCTGCGCGAAGGTGGCCAGGTAGCGCTCCATGCACTCCTTGAACAGCGCTTCCTTCGAGCCGAACGCGGCGTAGAAGCTGGGCGCGGTGATACCACCGCCGATCGCCGCCTTGAGCTGGGCCAGTGACGTGGATTCGTAGCCCTGTTCCCAGAACAGGTGAAGCGCCTGGTCGACCGCCGTGTCACGGTCGAAGCTGCGTGGTCTGCCGATCTGTGCCATGGCCTGCTCCGGTAGTGTGAGATAAATACTATTTGATACAGAACGTGTTGACAACGCGAATGGCTGCGAATTATATATACCGACCGGTACATATGTGGCGCGCCGTCATTGGCCGCCTTTTTCATGGCTTGTATCTGTACCGAACGGTACGTATCGATGACTGGCCGGCCCTCGAACAAGGAACGCGTGTGACTTCTGCAACCTCTTCACCCCTCGTCGCGGCCCACGCGCCGCTGCCCATCGCAGCATTGCTGGCGCTGGCGATGACCGGCTTCATCTGCATCGTGACCGAGACCTTGCCGGCCGGCCTGTTGCCGCTGATGTCCGCCGGCCTCGACATCACCCCGGCGATGGCAGGGCAGACCGTCACCGCCTATGCGCTGGGATCGGTGCTGGCAGCGATTCCGCTGACCATCGCCACACAGAAGTGGCGGCGGCGCAACGTGCTGTTGCTGACCATCGTCGGTTTCCTGGTGTTCAATTCCATCACCGCGCTGTCCACCGACTACAGCCTGACCCTTGCGGCACGCTTCTTTGCCGGCGCAGCGGCAGGCCTGGCCTGGAGTCTGCTGGCAGGCTACGCCAGGCGCATGGTGCAACCCGAACAGCAGGGAAGGGCGATGGCGATCGCCATGGTGGGAACGCCGATAGCGCTCTCGCTGGGTGTACCACTGGGCACCTGGATGGGCGGCCTGCTGGGCTGGCGCACCGCATTCGGCGCCATGTCCGCGTTGACCGTCCTGCTGATCATCTGGGTGCTGGCCAAGGTGCCCGATTACCCCGGCCAGTCGGCAGCCCAGCGGGTGTCGCTGCGCAAGGTGCTCAGCACCCCGGGCGTGCGTCCGGTACTGGCCACCGTGATGGCCTGGATGCTGGCCCACAACATCCTGTACACCTATGTGGCACCGTTCGCGGCCCACGCCGGGCTCGGCAAGCGGGTGGACGTGCTGCTGCTGGTGTTCGGTGCCGCCGCGCTTGCGGGTATCGGCATGACCGGCAAGCTGGTGGAGCGCCACCTGCGCAGTACCGTTCTGGCATCACTGGCGACCTTCTTCGCGATCTCCGTGGTGCTGGCGCTTGCGCAGGGCCTGCAGCCGGTGGTGTATGCCTGCGTGGCGGTCTGGGGTCTGACCTTCGGCGGCGCGGCGACCCTGCTGCAGACCGCCTTGGCCGACAGCGCGGGGGAGGGCGCCGATGTCGCGCTGTCACTCAATGTCGTGGCCTGGAACAGCGTCATCGCCGGCGGCGGCGTCGTGGGTGGCGTGCTGCTGGACCAATGGGGCGCACAGACCTTCCCCGTCGCCATGGCCGTGCTGCTGGCGATTGGATTCTTCGTCGCATGGCGCGCGCGCGTGCATGGGTTTGCCGCCGGCCAGCGTGCGGCCGTTGCCGGCCACTAGTTGTTGATGCCTGACGCGCTGGCAGCCGCATGTGCGGGGCCCCTCGCATCGGCGCGGCCGTCATTCGCCAGCGCGTGCTGCCAGAACGTCCCAGATCCGCCCCTGCCGTTGCGCGGCGGTGGTGATGTTGATCATTGCCTGTTGCCCCAGCCGATCCTGCAGCTGCTGCAGGTACAGGCTTCGCGGGCTCACCACGTGGCCCACCGATTGCATGCGGCCGGCCGGCTCTTCAGGCGGGAACTTTCCGGGTTGGAGGTGGCCGACCTGTCCCACGCTCCAGTTCATCGCGAACGGCGGCGCCTGCACCACCAGGATATCGTGCTCGGCATTCCAGAACATCTGCTGGGCCCCGGCCCAGCCGTGTCCGGAACCGCTGTACCGACGGTTCTGCGCACGCAGCATGTAGCCCTTGGTGTTGTCGTACAGCACCCCGGTCGACCAGCGATGATGCGGGCCGCTGTCATTGCTGTCGTCCACCGCCAGGCAGTCCAGGTAGACGTTGGGACCGGGTACCCGCGCACCGGTGACGAAGGTATGCCGTCCGCCGTGGTTGTAGCAGCGCTGGGTCAGGTTGAAGGCGGAATTTCCTTCGTACAGGAAAACGTAGCGACGCGCGCCCTGGGTCTGTCCATAGCGTGGATCGAGGTAGGCGATATCCTGGAAGGTGTTGAAAAGTGCGCCGTTACGGGTCACGAATCCATGCGAAACGTAGCGCACGGTGACATCGCGGATCCACGAATCACGCACTGCACCGAAGCGGATGGCGGTGAAGGGGCCGGTGTCGGCAGTACCATTGACCGTTCCCGTTTCCCGGTTGCCTTCCAGTCGCAGGTCCTCGATGCCGACCTCGGCTATGCGCTCGGGACGGGTGCGGTAGACGCTGCCGCCACCGAAGCGCGACTCGATGGCATCCATGATCGGCGCATCAAGGCTCAGCGTGCCCCGGTCCACCGCGGTGACCACGCGCTCGTTGTACACGGTGTAGTCAGTGGCAACCCAGCCATAGCGCGCGGTATCAATACCATCGGGCCCCAGCCAGCGTGCATTCGGCTGCCTGACAAGGGCTACCGGATCACCGACCCGATAGCCCGCCGTGGATGCCACTTCGACCCGCATCGCACCGACCGGCACATGATCCGCACGGATCCGGGTCCGGCGCGGGTCCCGGTCGGCAGCGGGCATGCGTGATTCGGCGTCACCGACCTCGATGATCCTGCCCTGGCGTTCGGTCACCGTTGAATGGATCACCGTACCGTCTGCGCCGCGGCCTTCACCGCGCAGCACCACCCCACCGGAACGCAGGGTCAGTGTCCGGCTCACCGTGTAGTGGCCGCGTCGCAGCAGGACGGCGCCGCGCAGGCCCCGGCTGTCCGCAGGTCGTGCAGCGACCGCATCGATGGCCGCCTGGATGCGCGGGTAATCGTCCCCGCCAGCGTCCGGCGCGACGATCGCCAGCACCGGAATGCTGGAACGGGCCGGCAGACTGACACCACCTCCCCGGTATCCCGCGCGTGAGAAGTCCGGAACGATGTTGCGAGGACGCGTTGCCCCGCGCTCGGCATAGAGACCGTAGCGCAGGCGCTGGCTGTCGCCGCTGAGCGCAACCAGTGGCGCGTCTGGCGACGCATCAACGGGATGGGTCAATGGCCCCGGCGCAGCGCTTGCATCAGCTGCACTTGCTTTGTCCGGGCCAGCAACGTGCGGGGTAACGTCAGCCGCCAGGGCATCGGCGCCGCAGCACACCGAGGCGCAGGCGAGAAGGAGTCCGAGGATGCGCATCACGGTGGGTGACAGGTCCTGTGTCGACCCGGAATCCTAGCATTGGACCAGCAGCCTCACGCTGCCGCCGCCCCGTATGATGGCTCCAGGTTTCGCCCCAGGATCGACACACCATGTCTGTTGCCATGCACGAACTTACTGCGCACGCATCGCGCCCCACTGCATTCCGCGTGGCCGCTTGGCTGCTGATGCTGCTAGGCATGTGGCTGGCGCTGCGGCTGGGGCTGGTGGTGACGCTGTTGTCGGGGCTGCTGGTGTTTCACCTGACCCATCTGCTCGCCGGACTGGTGGAAGGCAAGCTGCCTCCCGGTCGTGCCAGGGCATTTTCGGTGATCGTGCTCGCGGTGCTGATCATCGGCGCATTGAGCCTGGCCGGTGTCGGCCTGGCGGCCGTCTTCCGCAACCAGACCGGGGGACCGGACGCGCTGCTGGCACACCTGATGGACATCCTCAACAGCTCGCGCCACCAGGTTCCGGCAGTGCTGCGTGCCTATATCCCGGAGGACCTGGAAGCGCTCCGCACCGCGCTGAACGAATGGGCTGCCGAGCACCAGCGCCAGCTGGGCGTGGCGGGCACCTCGGTGGTTCAGGTCGGCGTGCGGGTACTGATCGGCATGGTGCTGGGCGCGATGGTCGCGCTTTACGATGAAATGCCGTTGCCGCGCATGGGCCCGCTTGCCCAGGAGCTGGTTGGCCGCATCAGCCGGCTGGCCACCTCGTTCCGCCAGGTGGTGTTCGCCCAGGTCAAGATCTCACTGCTGAACACCCTGTTCACCGGCATCTTCCTGCTGGTGGTGCTGCCCGTGATGGGGGTCCAGCTGCCGTTGGCCAAGACCCTGGTGCTGATCACCTTCGTGGCCGGGCTGCTGCCGGTGGTGGGCAATGTCATCTCCAACACGATCATCACCATCGTGGCGCTTTCCGTGTCGTTCTACGTTGCCATGGGCGCACTGCTGTACCTGATCGTCATCCACAAACTGGAGTACTTCCTCAACGCGCGCATCGTCGGTGGGGAGATCCGTGCGCGGGCCTGGGAACTGCTGCTGGCGATGCTGCTGATGGAAGCCGCCTTCGGCCTTGCCGGCCTGGTCGCCGCGCCGGTGTTCTATGCCTACATCAAGCGTGAGCTGCTGGACCAGGGTTGGATCTGATCCAACGGTTGCGTTCCGGCGCTGTGGTGCCTGACACGGGCCGCGCTTCGCGCTCGCCGAGCGTGGCTCGGCGCTACCGGCGTGCACCCGCGTGGAACTGCTCTGGTAGCGCCGAGCCGTGCTCGGCGGCTTTTCGTTCCGGCGCTGTGGTGCCTGACACGGGCCGCGCTTCGCGCTCGCCGAGCGTGGCTCGGCGCTACCGGCGTGCACCCGCGTGGACCTGCCCTGGTAGCGCCGAGCCGTGCTTGGCGTCTTTTCGTTCCGGCGCTGCGGTGCCTGACACGGGCCGCGCTTCGCGCTCGCCGAGCGTGGCTCGGCGCTACCGGCCTGCACTCGCGTGGACCCGCCCTGGTAGCGCCGAGCCGTGCTCGGCGGCTCTCCGCTCCGGCGCTGCGATGCCTGACACAGGCCGCGCTTCGCGCTCGCCGAGCGTGGCTCGGCGCTACCGGGTTGCGCCCGCGCCGACCTGCGTTGGTGGCGCGCGGGTCCTCATGTGGCGCCGGCCCTGCGCTTGGTCAGTGAAGCCTGCACGTTGCCCGCTGCGCGCCGGCCGGCCAGGAAGGCGTGGTCCGAATTGTAGTACTCCCATTCGCTGTAGCGCCCGGCCAGCTCGATGTCATGGGTGAGCAGCCAACTGCGGATGGTGTCCACGTTCGCGGCACGCGCATGGTCGTAGAGGACATACGCGTAGGGCATATCCACGATGGACGCCGTCAGGATCGGATCGTCGGCGCGCAGCATGCCGACCTCGACACACTCGCGGATGCAGCGCGCTACCAGGGCATCACCGTCCAGCGGAAGCGGCTTGGTCGGCGAGTAGGTGATCTCGCAGGTCAGCCCGAAGCCACCGGGCGGATTATTGTGCGGACTCGCATTCCCCTGCACGAAGATGCGATGGAAGATGGTGTCCTCCGGATAGTAGATCCAGTGCTTGTCGGTCAGGTCTGCGCGGCCAACGCCGAGGTTTACGCAGCGCACCGATACGTGGCGCAGGCCGCCCGCTGCCAGCCGCACCCGCTCCGGCGCTTCGTCACCCATCAGCGTGATGAACTCGGGCAAGGGGAGGGTGCTCACCAGGTGCTGCCAGCGCATGCGCTGGCCGTCGGCAAAGCTGACCTCACGGCGGCGCACGGACACCGCGCTGACCCGCCTGCCCAGGGAAAGTTTTCCTTCCAGCAGCGGAAGAAAGCCATCCATCAGCGCCTGGAAGCCACCCTTCAGGGGATACCCGAAGCGGGCGTTGGGGCCGACCGGGGCGGCCACCGGCTCCAACGCACCCTCGATCATCTCCTGCAGGTCCGGCAAGGGCACCCGTCCGCCCAGCCAGGACGTTTCCATCTCATGCAGCGGGACCGTCCACAACTTTGTGTTGTAAGGCACGGCGAAGTGCTTGGCCACACCGGCGCCCCAGACCTGGTAGATGAACTCTTCGAAGTTTGCCGGCGGCCCGGAGCGCGCGATGGACGCGACCTTGACCATGCTGGCCGCATCTTTCGGATCGCCCTCGGTAATGTCTGCCATGACCGTGCCATCGGCGCAGCAATCAGCAGGCGCTGCATGTTTCGGGGCCGACTCGGCGCGCGCCGCGGCGTTGGCGGCTGGCGGGCCCGCGGGTGTTGCGGTCGCCGTGATCGGGCCGAACCGGGCTTCGATAGCGCCGACCAGGCATTCCTTCAGCACTGCGGGAGGCAGGCCGTACAACGCCCCCTGGAACGGATAACGGGTGTGCACGCCCTTGCTGTAGACCCATGCCTCCCGGTTCTGCCAATGCAGGTTGTCGCCGAGCAGGGTCTGGTAAAGCCGCAGCACCGTGGCATCGTTGGAGAACATGATGTGGCCGGCATGGTCGAAGCGGAAACCCTGATCCTCCAGCGAGCGGCACCAGCCACCCACGGTCTGTTCCTTTTCGACCAGCACACTGCCCGCGCCGTAGTGGTAAGCAGCAGACAGCCCGGTGGGGCCAGCGCCCAGGATCAGGCATGCCACCGGCGCCTCTTCGATGCGAACCACCTGGCCGCCGGCAAGATAAAGCGCGGCGCGGGGGCTCAGCCCCGCTTTTACCGTATCGAAGATGCACTCGGCCATGGCGTCGGCGGTCTGGTCCCACGACGTCGCGGAGGTCAGCCGATCCTGGTCGACGATCCGGTTGCGGCGCGTGGTTTCCCGTTCACCCAGCGCCGCGTCGCAGGCGGCGATGAAGTCTTCGCTGCTCACCGCGACCTGCACGCCGTCCGCGTAAAGCCGGATCACATCGCGCACCGCGGTACTGACCACGGGCTTGCGCGCCGCCATGTACTCCAGCGTCTTGGTGGGGCTGATGTAGGCGGTGGATGCGTTCAACGCGAACGGCAGCAGGCAGACATCCCAGCCGGCGATGAGCGCTGGCAGCTCGTCATAGCCGCGCTGCCCCAGGTAGTGCAGGTTCGCGGCGCGCGGCAGGCTCTGCGGGTCGATCTTCACCACCGGCCCCACCAGGTCGATCTCCCAGCCCGGGTGCGCCGTGGCCAGGGCGTCCAGCAGCGGCAGGTCGAGCCGCTCATCCAGCACGCCGAAGAAGCCCAGGCGGGGTGCGGCGGCCCTGGCGGCGGGGTCACGCTCGCGGCGGGCCTGGGCGAAGTGCGCCACATCCACGCTGCTCGGGAAGCAGACCACGTTAAGGTTGTGCGGGTGCTTGGCGTCGTACAGGGAAGGCCCGCCGGTGAATACAACGCCGGCGATGTCCAGCAAGGTACGTTCCCTGTCCATCAGGCGCTCGGGGGCATCCTTGAACGCCCCCAGCTGATCCATGCAGTCATAGATGATGGCGACCGGCTGCAGTGACTGGAGCAGAGGAAGCGCCATGGGCGTATACAGCCAGACGGCCATCTCCGGCTCACCGTGCTCGGCCAGCCACGCGTGCAGCAGCGCATCCAATACCGGGAACTGCGCATCGGCGAAACCCGGATCAGCCACCGGGCTATGCGGCCGCAGCACCGTCACGCCGATGCACGGCTGCAGCACTTCAAGCCAGGCCTCGCGGTCGGGGTCATGCACCGGCTCTTCGAAGAACACGATGGGCCAGCGCTGGCCGAGGCGCGACAGCACGTGCTGCGGGCGCTGGTACACGAAATCCCAGCGAAGGTGCGAGAAGACCAGGAGCTGCTGCATGCCATTTCTTCCAGGTTGGAGGGGGATGTGGTGCGCAAGGGACGTACGGGCCTGGAGGTAGGCGCGTGCGTAATCGCGGACGAGCGAGAGCGGCTTCAATGCAAGGTTCGGTTGAACATCCCAAAGCCCGCTTTGATGCCAGTGGAGCGGAGATTCCCAATCCGGGCGATCCACCACCGGATAGAGACAGATGCCTTCAAGGCTTGCGCCTGCATCGGCGGCGTAACGCACCTGCTGGGCGATGTCACGCAGCCAGGCGGCCCGACCACTACCCACGTGGCTGGTCTCACTCAGCGTGATGGGCACCCCATACCGTTGCTGCAGCTTGACCAGCAGGCGGGAAAACGGGACGCGCAGTGGATCAGCGCGGTGCCAGTCCAAGGGACGCTGGCTACCGGCTTCCCATTGATTGCCGTGGTAGTAGTTCACCCCGATCAGATCAACGTAGGCTGGCGCGCCACCCAGCGATGGCTGGACGCGGCCCATCAGCGCGTCCAGCACTTCGAACTGTCCCGCGTGCAGGCGTTCGGCCTGCTGCCGCAAGGCGGGGCTCGCCAGCGGCGCCACGACATGGATCAACGGCTCGACCCACAGCATCCGCGCAGCTGGATCCACCCGCCTGAAGGCGCTGCAGCCGGCCAGTGCAGCGCGGATCAGCAGCGACTTGAGCCGGCCTGCCTCTTCGGGACGGTCGCCTGCATGCGGATGCATGAGCCCGGTATGGGTCGCCGCCCACGACAGGAACGAGATTTCGTTGATCGGGTTGATCAGCCGAGGCGAGGGACTGCCGTAGTCCGCGAGCGCGGTCGCCGTGGCCTGGCAGAAGGCCGCGAAGCGCTCCACGAATGCCGTCTCGTTGCCGTCCAGGAGGTCCAGACCAGCGGGAACCCCGTAGTGCATCAGCGTCCAGCGTATCTGCAACCCAGCGCGCTCCGCTGCCTGCATGCGCGCATGCAGGCTTTGGAAATTGAAACCATCGCCTTGCTCGCACGTGCGCCAGCCCAGGCTTTCACGTACCGCACTGAAGCCCATCCGCCTGAGGCGGCGGTAATCCGTGTCCAGCCTGGCCAGATGGCCACTATCGACGGCCATCGACAAGGCCGTGCCGCTGCCGTTGACGTGGTCGGCGCCTTCGAAGCCACCGATCCACTTCATCGCTCAGCCCAGCATCGGGCGTGGCGGACCGTCTTCCACGGTGGGCGCAGTGCCGAGCTCTGCGCCCGTCAGCGGATCGGCAAGCGGGTCGGATGCGGTACGGGTGGCCATGGCGTCCAGCGCCTCTTCCTGCGACGCGGTCAGGCCATCGACCGTCGCCTCACCGTCGCCGCCATCGAGCGCGTACTGCTCCTCGCGCGCGGAGACGACCGTCCACGCTTCACCGCTGTTCCAGGGGCCTTCCACGTCGCCATCGCCCTGCGACATGTCCATGTAGAGGTCGGTGTACTCCGGATCACCCGGCAGCTTGCCCGGCGGGAAGTTCGGCGAGATGGCATACAGCGCTTTCTCGAAGGACTGCTGGTGCGCGATCTCGCGCGTCATCAGGAAGCGCAGCGCGTCCTTGATGCCCGGATCGTCGGTGACGTTGATCAGCCGCTCGTAGACCAGCTTGGCGCGTGATTCGGCGGCGATGTTGGAGCGCAGGTCGGCGGTTGGATCGCCGATGGAGTCGACGTAGGCGGCCGTCCACGGGACCCCGCTGGAGTTGACCAGGGCGGGGCCACCCCCATACAGGATCGACTGCGTGTGGCTGGTGCTGTTCTGGGTCATGCCGCGCATCTCGATCGCTTCGATCATGCCTTCGGACAGCTCTCCCTTGGTGCCCTTGTTGAGCATCGCGATGATCGAGCCGATGATCTCCAGGTGGCTCAGCTCTTCGGTCGCCACGTCCAGCAGCAGGTCCTTGCGACCGGCATCCTCTTCGCCCAGCGCCTGGGTGAAGTAGCGCATCGCGGCAGCAAGTTCACCCTGCGGGCCACCGAACTGCTCAAGCAGCAACGAGGCCAGGATGGGGTCGGGTTGCTCGACGTGCACGGTGTACATGAGGCGCTTGTTATGCATGAACATGGAGCGGTACTCCTGATTGGCAGCCACGGGTCGTGCTGCGTAGGTGGGCGAGCCGCGTCTGCGGCAACACCTGCCGGCCCGGTAGTGGGCATCATTCGGCGAACTGATGGGCGCGACGCTACGCTGGCGGGTGTTAGCCAGCGCACGCGATGAAGTGAGGGTGAGGCGAGGTAGCCCTATACAGGTGCCCCGTGGCCGCGCTTCGCGCTCGCCGAGCGTGGCTCGGCGCTACCGGACTGCGCCGGCGTCGGCCGGGGTTCCGTTCTGGCAGTGCGATGTCTGATACAGGCCGCGCTTCGCGCTCGCCGAGCCGTGCTCGGCGGCCTTCCGTTCCGGCGGTGTGATGTCTGATACAGGCCGCGCTTCGCGCTCGCCGAGCGTGGCTCGGCGCTACCGGCCTGCACTCGCGTCGGCCCGCCCTGGTAGCGCCGAGCCGTGCTCGGCGGCCTTCCGTTCCGGCGGTGTGATGTCTGATACAGGCCGCGCTTCGCGCTCGCCGAGCATGGCTCGGCGCTGCCGGACTGCACTCGCGTCGGCTCGCCCTGGTAGCGCCGAGCCGTGCTCGGCGGCCTTCCGTTCCGGCGGTGTGATGTCTGATACAGGCCGCGCTTCGCGCTCGCCGAGCGTGGCTCGGCGCTACCTCGTCAGGCGGTCAGCCAGACCCGGATCAGCGACACCAGCTTGTCCACGTCCAGCGGCTTGGCGACGTAATCGTTCGCGCCGGCCTGGATGCACTGCTGCTGGTCATCGGGCATGGCCTTGGCGGTCAGCGCGATGATCGGCAAGGTGTCGAAGCGCCGGTCCTGCCGGATTTCACGGGTGGCGGTCAGGCCATCCTTGACCGGCATCATGATGTCCATCAGCACCAGTTCAATCGGCGCGGGCCCGCTGACCGCGGCGGTCAACGCATCAATGGCGTCCTGGCCATTGCGCGCGATGGTCACCTTGCAGCCGTGTGGCTCAAGCACGTTCATCAGCGCGTAGATGTTGCGCACATCATCCTCCACGACCAGCACGCGACGCCCTTCCAGCGCGGTGTCCCGGTGCTGGGCGGTGCGGATCATGCCCTGCTTGGATTCCGGCAGCTCGCTCACCACCTTGTGCAGGAACAGGGTCACTTCATCGAGCAGGCGTTCCGGGGAGCGCGCACCCTTGATGATGATGGAACTGGAATAGCGGCGCAGCCGCACCTCTTCGGTCGCTGACAACACCCGCCCGGTATAGACGATGATCGGGGGCAGGGCATCCGCGCTCTGCGCGCTCAGCATCTCCAGCAGCTCGAATCCCGAGGCATCGGACAGCGTCAGGTCCAGCACCATGCAGTCGAAGCTGTGTTCGGCAAGCGCCTGGAGGCACTCCGCCGCAGAACGCGCGCCGATCGTTTCCACGTCGGCCAGGGCCAGCAGCTCGCGCACGGCGTCCAGTTGCACGGCGTCATCTTCAACCACCAGCACCAGGCGCGGACGCAGCGAAAGCCGGCGCTCCAACGAGAGCAGCACCTCTGCAAGGGCCTCGCGGGTTGCAGGCTTGCCCAAGAAGCCGACCGCGCCCAGCGCCAGTGCTTTGCGCGAATGATCCATCGCCGAAACCACATGGATGGGGATGTGCCGCGTGTGCATGTCGCGCTTCAGTACATCCAGCACCGACAGGCCCGACTGGTCGGGCAGGCCGACATCCAGCACGATGGCGTGTGGCAGCTCTGCACGCGCAGCGGCCAAGGCCTCGCCCGCGCTCTGTGCGATCCGGTAGCGGAAGCCCATTTCGGATGCCAGGTCGCCGATGATCTGTCCGAACGCGGTGTCGTCCTCAACGATCAGGATCAGGCCGCGTCCGTTGCCGCCTGCGATGGCTGCCGGGCGCACGTCCGGCACGGCGATGGCGGTGGGTGCCGCGAAGCCGGTCGCAGCCGGTTCCAGCGGGGCCATCGCCACGGGAACCGCAGGGCGCCCGGGGGTCGCGAGCCGGGTCGCGACCACCAGCCGGAATCGACTGCCCTTGCCGGGTTCGCTGTCCACGGTGATGTCGCCGCCGAGCAGGCGGGCCAGCTCCTGGGAAATGGAAAGCCCCAGCCCGGTTCCGCCGTAGCGGCGGCTGATCGATCCGTCGGCCTGCTGGAATGCCTCGAAGATGCGCACCTGCTGTTCCGGCGCGATGCCGATGCCGGTGTCGGTCACGGTGAACACGACCTCGCCTTCGTCACCGGCCGAAGCGGAGACGGTCACGCCGCCCTGTTCAGTGAACTTCAACGCGTTCGACAGCAGGTTCTTGAGGATCTGTTCGATGCGCTGGCGATCGGATTCGATCACCGGCGGGCAGTCGGCCATCATCAGCACGTCCAACGACAGACCCTTCTCGCTGGCCACAGGGCCGAGCAGGGCGGAGATGCCCGACAGCAGCTTCTCCACGCCAAAGCGCTCGGCATGCACCTCGATATGCCCGGCCTCGATCTTGGAAAGATCCAGGATTTCGTTGATGAGGTTGAGCAGGTCGGTGCCGGAGGAGTGGATCGTCCGCGCGAACCTCACCTGTTCGGCACTCAGGTTGCCGTCGCGGTTATCGCCCAGCAGCTTGGACAGGATGAGGGCGGAATTGAGCGGCGTGCGCAGCTCGTGCGACATGTTGGCCAGGAACTCGGACTTGTACTGGCTGGCGCGCTGCACTTTGTGCGCTTCGGCCAGGATGGCGGCGTTGGCGCGTGCCAGCTTGTCGCGCTCTTCTTCGAGTTGCTGTGACTGGTCGAACAGCTGGCTGTTGGTCTGTTCCAGTTCGGCCTGCTGCTCCTCCAGTTCGTGCTGGGAACCGCGCAGCGCCCGGCTCTGTTCCTCCAGCTCTTCGTTGGAAACCTTCAGCTCCTCGCTCTGCACCTGCAGGGCTTCGGTCTGCCGCTGGGTCTTGGCCAGCAGTTCGGACAACCTGGCCCGGTAGGCGGCCGAGCGCAGCGCCACCGCCATGTCCGCGGAGGCAAGCTCGAGCAGTTCGACGACCTCGTCCGGCACCGCGCCGAAGAAGCCCAGCTCGATGATCCCGCTGACCTCGCCCTCGTGGATGCTGGGGGCGATCACCAGGTGTCGGGGCAGGGCCTGGCCGAGACCGGAGGCCACCGTGAAGTAGCCCGGCGGGACATCCGAGATGACCAGCACGCGCTTCTCATCCACCGCCCGTCCAAGCAGACTGCCGCTGGCACGCAGCGTGTGGGTACCGTCCGCTTCGGCGGCTGCACCCACCGCCCCGATCTGCCGGAATCCGCTGGCGGCAGGCTCGAACAGCATGCCGGCCTGCGCGCCGGTAAAGCGGGTCAGGAAGCCCAGGCTGGCGCGGGCCAGCGCGCCGCTGTCGAGGTCGCCGCCGGTGGCGGTGGCCAGCTCCAGCCGGCCCCGCTGCAGCCAGGCATCGCGTTCGCGCGCCCGGGTGTGGCGGCGTAGCAGGATCGCGATGAAGATCGTCAGCACGATACCCAGCACCGCACTGGCGGCGCCGGAGCTCAGCGCCGCGCTGTAGGCCGATTCCATCTCCTCAAGGCGCCCGGCGCGCTTGTCCAGCTCGATCGCGCCCATGGTCGCCAGCCGGGCCCGGATGTCATCCATGGCCGCCTTGCCGCGATTGGAGGCGACCACGGCCAAGGTGGGCTCCAGTCCCTGGGTGCGGCGCACTTCGATGGTTTCATGCAGCTCGTCCAGCTTGTCCTGGACCCTGCGCGCCAGCAGCTTCAGCCGGTCACGCTGCGCCGGGTCATCGGCCAGGGCCTCTTTCACCGTGTCCAGCCGCGTGCTGGCAACACCGAGGGCGGCCCGATACGGTTCAAGGTAATTGTCGTCGCCGGTCAGCAGATACCCGCGCTGGCCGGTCTCGGCGTCCTGCACGGCCGAAAGCACGTCGGCCAGCGCGGTCATGGTCTCCTGCGAGCGAAGTACCAGGGCGCTGCCCTCGCGGATGGTGTGGATGTTCTTGCCGGCCAGGAACCCGCTGCCGAGGAAGAACAGCATGACCGCCAGCAGCGGTCCCAGCGTGCGGAAGGCGGTTCCGGCCTGGGTGGCTGCGCGGGAATGGGACGTGGAGGTCATGGCGTGGCACGAGGGGTGGATGCAACCGTTCAGATTAGCATGCCGGCGGGCCACGCAAGCAGTTGGGGAATCCATGCCTCGGACGGGGCGGGGGCGGGGCGGGGCGGGGCGGCGATAGAATGCAGGTCACCCCCAACAAGGATGTTGAAGCCATGGTGCGTGCGTCACTTGTCTCTCTTGCCCTGATCCTGCTGCACCCGACAGCCCATGCGGAAACCACATGGCGGGGCACCAGTGACGTATCGAAGGTGAGCGGCTCGGGCGATGTACTGGCGCCTGGGGGTTCACGACTGACCCTGTCATCGGATCAGGAAGGCAAGGAAGCGTTCTTCGGTTCGATCGCCTCGCTGGACGCCGCACCGTACCGCGGCCAGGACGTGGTCCTTTCGGGAATCCTTGAAGTGGAAGAGGGCGCTGGCACTGCCGCGCTCTGGATACGTGCCGATGAAGCCCGCCAGCCCGTTGCCTTCGACAGCACCCGACACACACCCGTGAACCTGCAGCATCGCGCGCAGTCGCGTGAGGTGCGGCTGTACGTCCCTCGCACCGCGACCCACCTGAGGTTGGGCGTCACCATGACCGGTGTCGGGCGCATCAAAGCGGAGTCGCTGAGGCTGCAGGCCGAGGTTCCAGCCCGTAGCGATGTGTCGGCCTACGACGTGCTGGATGCTGCCATCTCACAGATTGAGACCAAGGCCCTCAACCGGTCCCGGGTGGACTGGAAAGCCGAGCGCGCCCGGTTGCTCACTGCCGATCTCAAGGACCTCCCCGCGCAGGAGGCGCACCCGCGAATCCGCATCGCGCTCTCCAGCCTGGCCGACCGGCACAGCGGGCACCTGACCCGGAGCAGGATGGAAACGCTTCGGACAAGCGCCAATGCCAGCCAGCCTGTGCAGGCAAGCGTGTCCGACAACGTGGGCTATCTGCAGATGCCGGGCCTGAGCGGCACCGATCCCGAAGCCACCCGCCAGTTTTCTGCCAGCGTCTGTCGCAGGCTTGAAGACATGGCCAGCAAGGGATTGCACGGCGTGATCGTGGACCTGCGCGTGAACAGCGGCGGAAACATGTGGCCGATGGTCAGTGGCTTGCTGCCATTGCTGGGAGAAGGAAACATCGGCGCGTTTCGTGATGCGGACGGGAAGGTCAGCCCGTGGACGGCCAGGGCGGTGGGCGGCTGCACGGCGGACATGGCCACGACGCCGGTGGCCGTCCTGATCAGCCGCAGCACTGCAAGTTCGGGGGAGGCCGTCGCCACGGCGTTCAGGGGCCGACCTGGGACCCGGTTCTTCGGGCAGCCTACGGCCGGTCTCGCCACGGGAAACGGGCGGGTCCCGCTGCCCGATGGCAGCGCATTGATGCTGACGCAGAGCAACTTCCTCGACCGTACCGGCCAGCTCGTGCCGGACCGGCTGACGCCGGACGTCCTGGTGGAGAAGGGCCAGGATCCCCTCGCGCTCGCCCGTTCGTGGCTGGTTCCAGCCCCGGAGTGAGTTGACCGCGCTAGACCGACCGCAGGTCCGTGTGGGCAGGCGCCAACCCGGCGTTGGAAAGCGCCTGGCGGTTGCTGCACTGTCCGCACTGCATGACCAGCCCACCGGAAAGGTGATGAACGGCACCGTCATTGACCGTGGTCACGTGCCCGCATCGCCGGCAGCGGGCGGTAATGGAATCCACGACTTCCTCGTCCATCTCTGGTATCCGGACCATATCGAAGGACAGGATCTGGAACGCACCTGTGTTTGTCATGATTGATCCTGATGACGCATCGTTTCGTGACTGTGTGAGCTCGGACGTTAGGCTTGCCCGCGTTCAGTGGCGGACGCTGCCACGTGAGGGGCGCGCAAAATACCCGCCAGCGACGACTTCGCACGCAGCACATGCCACGTGCACCCGGAATAGACGAGCCGAAGCGCAGGGTTGTTGGCAGACGCCCTAGCCGGACCTGCCATGAGCGATTTCCCTGCACCCCACGCGGCCACGCCGCCGTCCCCCCCTACCACGCGAGCCGCCCCCCTGTATCCGCTGCGCCTGACCATCAATGGCGAGCCGCACACGCTGGAAGTCGAATCCACGGTCAGCCTGCTGGACCTGCTGCGTGACCGCCTGCAGCTGACCGGCACCAAGAAAGGGTGCGATCACGGCCAGTGCGGCGCCTGTACGGTCCTGGTGGAGGGGCGCCGCATCAACAGTTGCCTGACCCTGGCGGTGATGCAGGAAGGTGCGGAGATCACAACGGTCGAAGGCTTGGCGAACGGGGATGCGCTGCATCCGCTGCAACAGGCGTTCATCGCCAAGGACGCCCTGCAGTGTGGCTACTGCACGCCCGGCCAGCTGTGTTCGGCGCAGGGGCTGATCAATGAAGGCCAGGCCTGCACCCGTGACCAGGTGCGCGAACTGATGAGTGGCAACATCTGCCGTTGCGGGGCCTACCCGCAGATCACCGACGCGGTGATGGCGGTGCTGGAAGAATCCCGGGGCCCCGCTGCCACACCCGAAGCATCCCCCGCGCACTGGACGCCCGGCACGGTGCCGGCATGATTCCCGCCACCTACGAACGCGCCGCGTCGCTGCAGCACGCCCTGCAGCAGGTTGCCAGTGCCTCCGTGCGCCCCATCCAGCCGATCGCCGGCGGCACCAACCTGCTCGACCTGATGAAGCTGCAGCTGATGCAGCCCAGCGGACTGCTGGACATCAACGCGCTGCCGCTGGACACCATCACCGGCACCGAAGAGGGCGGCCTGCAGCTCGGCGCCACTGCCCGCAATGCCGATACGGCGTACCACCCGCTGGTGGAACGCGAGTATCCGCTGCTCTCGGCGGCGATCCTTGCGGCGGCATCGCCACAGATCCGCAACATGGCCAGCAACGGCGGCAATCTGCTGCAGCGCACGCGCTGCACCTACTTCTACGACCGTGCCACGCCCTGCAACAAGCGCGAGCCGGGCACTGGCTGTTCGGCCGTGGGCGGGCTGACCAAGTACCACGCGATCCTTGGCGCCAGCGAACACTGCATCGCCACGCACCCCTCCGATATGTGCGTCGCCCTCGCAGCGCTGGACGCCACGGTACATGTAGCCAGCCTGCGCGGCACCCGCGCGATCCCGTTCGGTGCGTTCCACCGCCTGCCGGGTGACCAGCCCGAGCAGGACAGCACGCTGTCGGCGGACGAGCTGATCACCCACCTGACCCTGCCACCGGCCGGACGGTTTGCCGCGCATAGCGCCTACCTGAAGATCCGCGAGCGCCTGTCCTATGCGTTCGCGCTGGTGTCGGTGGCCGCCGCGCTGGAGATCGGGCCTGACGGACGCATCGTCGATGCGCGCCTGGCCTTGGGCAGCGTGGCGCACAAGCCGTGGCGGAGCACCGAGGCCGAACAGTTGCTGATCGGCAGCCTGCCGGATGCTGCGGCCTTCGATTCCGCGGCCGAGCGGCTGCTGGAGGGCGCGCAGTCGCAGGGTCAGAACGCCTTCAAGATCCCGCTTGCACGCCGCGCCGTGGTGCGCGCCCTGCAGGCTGCCACCGAGGGCACCATCGACAATCGTGGCGGACGCCGCGGCCAACCGGAGCATGCCGCATGAGCGCCTACCCCAAGCAACCGCAGGTTCCCGTGGCCGAGCCGGGAACCGGCCACGTCCCGACCGGCACCGGAACGCCACGCATCGATGGCCGGGCCAAGGTGACCGGCCAGGCGCGCTATGCCGCAGAGTGGCCCGCGACGGACCTGGTGTACGGCGTGGTGGTCAACAGCAGCATCGCCAAGGGGCGCATCCTTGGATTTGACCTGGACGCTGCGCTGGCGGTGCCGGGCGTTTTAAAGGTGCTGACCCATCTCAATCGTCCGCACATGCGCGGTGCCGGCATCTTCTACAAGGACATGACGGCCCCCGCAGGGTCGCCGTTCCGGCCGTTGTACGACGCGCAGGTCCGCTACAGCGGCCAGCCGGTGGCGCTGGTCCTGGCCGAGACCTTCGAAGCAGCCCGTCATGCGGCGGGACTGGTGGAGGTGCGCTATGAGACCGAGGCGCATGAAACCAACCTGGTCGCCTCCGTCGAACGGGCACGCGCGCCGCGCAAGATGAAAGCGGGATTTTCCGCACCGCCCAAAGACAAAGGCGAGCCGGACCAGGCCTTCGCACAGGCATCGCACCGTGTCTCCGCCGATTTCTACAGCGGCGTAGAACACCACAACCCGATGGAGCTGTTCGCCAGTACGGTGATCCGCGGCGATGATGGCCACCTGACCATCCACGACAAGACCCAGGGCTCGCAGAACAGCCGCTGGTACGTCTCGCATGTGTTCGGCTTGCCCAAGCGCAAGGTGACGGTACGCAATGCCTACGTAGGCGGCGCTTTCGGTGCCGGGCTTCGCCCGCAGTACCAGCTCCCGCTGGCCGTGATGGGCGCGCTGGCGCTGGAGCGCTCGGTGCGGGTGGTGCTGACCCGCCAGCAGATGTTCACCTTCGGCCACCGTCCGGAGACCGTGCAGCGGGTGAAGCTCGCCGCCGATGCCGATGGCACCCTGCGCTCCATCTGGCACGAGGCGGTGGCCGAGACGTCGCGGATCGAGGATTACGTGGAGGTCGTGGTCAACTGGAGCGGCCAACTGTATGCGTGTGACAACGTGCACGTGGGATACAAGGTGGTCGACCTGGACCAGTACACGCCGATCGACATGCGCGCCCCGGGCGCGTCGCACGGCATGCATGCGCTGGAAGTGGCGATGGACGAGCTGGCCAACGAGGTCGGCATCGACCCGCTGGCCTTGCGGTTGAAGAACTACGCCGAGACCAACCCTGCCGATGGCAAGCCGTTTTCCACCAAGGCCCTGCGCGAGTGCTACCGCCGCGGCGCAGAGCGCTTTGGCTGGGCCGAGCGCGCGCCCCTGCCGCGGGCCCGCCGCGAAGGCAACGAATGGGTTGGTTGGGGCATGGCCACCGGCCAGTGGGATGCGATGCAGATGTTCGCGCGCGCCCACGCCGAGCTGCACGCCGATGGCCGGCTGGTGGTCAGCAGCGCCGCCACCGACATCGGCACCGGCACCTATACGGTGATGAGCATGATCGCCGCCGAGGCCTTGGGCCTGCCGCTGGAACAGGTCACCTTCCAGCTGGGCGATTCCACGCTGCCGGTGGCCCCGATCGAGGGCGGCTCATCGCATGTCAGCACGGTGGGCTCGGCCGTGGACGGGGCCTGCGCCAAGCTGCGCCGGCAGCTGCTCGCGCTCGCGGCCGGCACGCAATATTCGGCGTTCAACCGTGCTGGGCTGGATGATGTTGTATTTGCCAACGGCACTCTGGCCCTGCGCGATGATCCGGCAAGCGCCATCGCGTTGACCACGCTGCTGGCCGACGCCGGCAAGGCCAGCATCGAAGCCAAGTACCTGCTGCTGCCCAATGTGTTGAAGCAACGCCGCTATACCCGCGCCACGCACAGCGCCGTCTTCGTGGAGGTGCGGGTGGACGAGGAACTCGGCACGGTGCGGGTGATGCGCGTGGTCAGCGCCATTGCTGCCGGCCGCATCCTCAATCCCACCACCGCCCGCAGCCAGATCATCGGCGGGGTGGTGTGGGGCATCGGTGCGGCACTGCACGAGCACACCGAATCCGACCACCGCTTCGGCCGCTTCATGAACCACGATCTGGCGCAGTACCACGTTTCGGTGAACGCCGACATCCATGACGTGGACGTGCTGTTCGTGGAAGAAGACGACCGGGTGGTCAGCAGCCTCGGCGCCAAAGGAGTGGGGGAGATCGGCCTGGTAGGCGTGTCAGCCGCTATCTGCAATGCGATCCATCACGCCACCGGCAAGCGCATCCGCAGTACGCCGATCACCCCGGACAAGGTGATGGCGTAGGCCTCGCTGGCGGAGCTGCAGGGGTAGCGCGCCGGAAGCGCGCTACTCCTTGGCCCCCTGCGTGTAGCTCACCTTGCCATCCTGCTCGATGAACCGAAGCTCCGGATGGCCCTGGTAGGTCGTCAACATGGCGACTGATCCGTTCTGGTGGATGACAAACAGTGACGCACCGGCCTCCTCATTGGCCACCACTTTGAAGACTTCGCTGCCGTCGCCCGCACCATCCAGCGTCAGCACCGCCTCATCGCCGGTGTCGGCCGTGAGGTAGCCACCGCGCTCATTGCCGTCTGGACCATTCAGCAGGATGCCGGCTGCAGGCGCGATGCGTTCTTCGCGCTTGCCGAGGACCATCGGCCCGTTCACCGGCGCGCCGATCTCCACGCGGGACACACCCGATGCATCCCTGACGATCAGGCCACGCGCTTCCAGGATGCGCGATGGATCATTCGCCTGACGCGCTTCATGCAGGGCGAAGAGCGAGATGGCCACCGCCGTCAGCGAGATGGCGATGTTGAGCAGGAGTCCTTTCATGTCTTTCTCCATGAATGTAAAGCGTGTTCGCTCAATGATCCACGATAGGCGATGCTTCAAGCAAACCGGACCGTTCCTCAGGCCCAGGGCATTGACTACGCTTGCGTCTGGTCCAATAGTCACCTCGGCCAGAACGCAATGGAGGGCGCATGACCGCAGGTGCAAGCCGGTTCCCGCTCCAGCGCTTGGGTTTGGCGGCAGCGCTGTATGTGCTGGCATCAAGCGCCGTCGCCAAGCCGCCCGCCGAAGCGGGAGAAGGTCAGCGGACAGAGCTACTTCCAAGCAGCAGATCGACTGGTATGGCTATGGCTTCATTTCATCCGGCCCGGAGGAGTTCCCGCATTGGGGCCATGGCGGCGGCGCCGCCGGCACCAGCGCGGCGCTTTCTGTCTACCCGAGCAATAATATGAGCATGGCCTGCCTGAGCAACCGCGACCCGCCCGTCTGCGACCGACTGCTCATCAATCTGCATTGGCATCTGTCTCCGCCCACTGATGAGGACCGCGGCAGTGCGCAGATCTCCGATTGAGTGGATGCTTCTGATCGCCGGACTACTCGGCGCGATCGGTTTTGCGGGTTCGGACTTCCAGCCCAGCACGGAACTCCAGTTCGCCGCTGGCATCATCGCTGTGCTGACAGCCTTCTGGGCCGTGTGGGCGCAGCCCAGACCCGAAGTGGTTTACTCGCCCCTTCAAGGCAGGCGCAGGCAAGTGCGTTCGCTGTATTCCCCTTCATGGGTGGTATTCCCAGCGGCGCTGGTGGCCGGGTGGATGTTCACCGCCCATGGGGCGGGCATGATGCTGGCGTCCGTCGTCGGGGTCGATCACACCCGGAACGGGACCGTGACGTACAGCGCAAGGCATGAGCCTTCTGCTCGCTCGCGCCGGCCTCCCTGCACGGTCCTCTCCGTTGTCGTGGAGACAGAGCGCGGCCCGGTGCACGTCGGGCATTGCGACGCGTCTCTGGGGGGCCGCATCCTACCCACCGGCATGGATATCACGTACCGCACACGCGAGTCGGCGCTTGGGTTGTTCGTGGATCGCGAGCCCACGCTGCCGCAGCTGGATGCGGCTCTGGAGATGGCTGATCGAGCAGAGCAGCAAGCAGCCCGCGCCGCCGGACGACGCTAGCTTTTGCGAACCGGAACGAGCTGCCCTGAGATCGCGCTCTACAGCGAACAGCGCAGCCCAAGGCCTTCATTCGAAGGCGCGTCCCAGGCCGAATGCCCACCTGATCCAGAAATGGTGCCACCTATGAGCGGGATGCAGAACCTGGTTGCTGTCGTGTCTTTGCTCATCGTCCTCTGCGTCTTCGCCGGAGTGGCAGGTGCATTCCGGATGCGCCAACGCTGGCCTCGCCTGCGGTGGCCGTTTGTGGTCGTCCTGATGCTGGCCTTGGTCCTGACCGTCGCGTCTTTGGTGGCATCGTCCGCCTACCCAGGGTCGTCCGGGCAGTATCGCCCGGGTTCCCTCGCGTGGGCCGTACGAGAACGCTTCATCTACCCGAGCGGCGTGCTGATTCTTGCCACGCCGGTCCTTATCGCCCTGGCAGCCAGTTGTGTTGTTCCTGGTGGCGCCCGCCGCGCCGCCGTTATTGCTGGCGCCGCGGGCGTTTTGTCCATTCCGGTTGCACTTCATGTTCTTCTGTTCATTGGCTGCAGCTATGCCGGGGCCTGCCTTTGAGCGCGCATTGGACCAAGTACGCCTTGTCCATTCGCGGATCGGAAACCTGCGCCGGCTTGTTGGACGAGCCCGGCAGCCCTAGGATTGAGCCGCATCAAGGGGAGAGCCCGG
This sequence comes from Stenotrophomonas sp. SORGH_AS_0321, assembly GCF_031453215.1. NCBI lineage: Bacteria > Pseudomonadati > Pseudomonadota > Gammaproteobacteria > Lysobacterales > Lysobacteraceae > Stenotrophomonas > Stenotrophomonas sp. SORGH_AS_0321. The sequence goes on along the minus strand of NZ_JAVIZG010000001.1, from coordinate 2,008,736 downwards.
CATACCGGACTCTGCGGATAACTCGTATGACCGGACCCACGGTTCCGGCTGTCAGGTAGCCAATCCTCATGTTCTTCACACTCGGGCAATTCGCGATCATTGCAGGCCTTGGACTCGCATACATTGCGTTCGTTTTCGCGTTTTCCCGCTCCAGGCAGCGATTGCTTCGGCATGCTCCGACGCTTCTTGGGTGCGTCACGTTCTCAGTGGCCGCGCTCTTCGCTGCAAAGAATCTGCTGATGCTTTTAGGCACAACCAAAGAGGTCAAGGTGCTTCTAGGCCGGAACCAGACATGGGAGTTCATCGTCAATCCAAGCGATGACCCGTTCTTCTATTTCCTCGGGTTGCTGCTTCAGTTTGGAACAACCTGTTTATGCCTTGTCCTGGCATACAGTGTCTGGTCCAACCGTCCAGTGGATGAGGCCTGACAGATAACTCAAACTGGCTTCGCCAAGCGTCTTGACTCAAGCGTTGCCGTCCGCTTTTGGCCGTCAGCGGCCGCTGCCCGCGAAGGCGGCCAATTCCTCCGCCTCACCCTCGGGAAAGGATTCCTTGAGCAGGTCGAGCAACGCCGACACCCTTGAGCTGAGCAGCCGTCGCGACGGGTACAGCGCCCATATCTCGATCGGCGGGGCCTTCGCATGTCCCCACGACACCAGTGCGCCATTCCTGAGGTCGTCGGCAACCAGCGAGAAGGGCAGCATCGCCGCGCCGGTGCATGCACGTACGGCATCGCGCACCATGGTCAATGCGCCCAGGCGCAGCACCGGATCCACTGCGATACGCATCTCGCCACGCGGCGTCACCAGGTCCCAGCCGGTGGCATCGCTGGACGGGCGCAACACCGCGGGCGCCGTCTCGCCCATCGCGGGCAGGGGCAGGTCCGGGTGCGCGACCACCACCAGGCGGTCCCGGATCAGCACCCGGCCCACCAGCCGCTCATCCGGGTCCGGATTGACTCTTATCACCAGGTCATAGCCTTCTTCCACCATATCCACGGCGCGGTCTTCAGTGGTGACATCGAGCCGCACCTGGGGGTAGCGCTTCACGAATTCGGCTGCAATCCTGCCCAGCGCCATCTGCGAGAACAGCATCGGTGCGCTCACGCGCAGCCGGCCACGGGGCGTGTCGCCGCCTGAAGCAATGGACGCGGCCGCTTCTTCCAGTTCGGTAAGCAGCGTTTCCGTGCGCTTGAACAGCGCTCGACCTTCCTCGGTGAGCTTCAGCGTGTGCGAACCCCGCTCGAACAGCCGCACGCCCAGGCTCGCCTCCAGCTCACCCACGCGCCGCGACAGGGTTGCCTTCGGGCGGTCCGCCGCGCGCGCAGCACGGCCAAACCCGCCGTGTCGCGCCACCAGATTGAAATCGGCCAGGGCCAGCAGGTCCATGTGTTCCACCAGCGAGACAGGTGGTCCAAGTATAGGGGCTATCGGGCCGCACGCGGATCACCAATCATGAGGCCTCACCCACCACCCGGAGTACCCCATGACCATCCTTGTTACCGGCGCCACTGGCACCATCGGCCGCCAGGTCGTCCAGCACCTCACCCAGCGCGGAGCGGCCATCCGCGCACTGGTCCGCAGCCCCGCGACCGCCAACCTGCCCGCATCCGTGGAGCTGGTGCAGGGCGACATGCTGGATGTGGATGCCCTCCGCCAGGCGCTGGAGGGGGTCTCCACACTGTTCCTGCTCAACGCCGTGGTCGCCGACGAATTCACCCAGGCGCTCATCACCCTCAACGTCGCCCGCGAGGCAGGGGTGAAGCGCGTGGTATACCTGTCGGTGATCCACAGCGACCGCTACGTCAACGTGCCGCACTTCGCCGGCAAGTTCGGCGTGGAGCGCATGATCGAGCAGATGGGCTTCAGCGCCACGATCCTGCGCCCGGCCTATTTCATCGATAACGACCTCACCATCAAGGACGTGGTGCAGGGCTACGGGGTGTACCCCATGCCGATCGGCAGCAAGGGGCTGGCGATGATCGACACCCGCGACATCGCCGAGATTGCCGCCATTGAACTGCTCAACCGCGAACAGGCGCCGGACAACAGCGCGCTGACCCGACTCAACCTGGTGGGCCCGGAAACGCTCACCGGAGAACAGGTGGCCGCCATCTGGAGCGATGTGCTGAACCGTCCGATCGCCTACGGCGACGACGACACGGCCGCCTTCGAGCAGAACCTGCGCCAGTTCATGCCGGCGTGGATGGCCTACGACATGCGGCAGATGGCCGAGCGTTTCATCAGCGACGGCATGATGCCTGGCGCGGGTGACGTGGATCGGTTGGTGCAGTTGCTGGGTCGGCCGTTGCGTACGTATGCCGCGTTTGCGGCAGAGCATGCGTCAGCGGGCTGAGGGCCGAGCCCTGGCAGCGGTTGAACCGCTGCCTCTCAGACCGTTCAGCCTTCGCGATCTGGAACATTCGCATGGCAGGCAGATGCTGCTTCGAAGCCTGGCCGGGCGCTGGGCTTGTGGCTGCTCCTACTCATTCCAGCCTCAGCCACCCGACCAGCGCCGTGAATGCGGGCGAGGGCTGCCGCCGGTTTGGGTAGTAAAGGTGGTAGCCGGGGAAGGGTAGGCACCACTTGTCGAGCACGGCAACCAGTCTGCCCTCCGCGATATGCTCGGCGACCATCGGCTCGGGCGCATAGGCCAAACCCAGGCCGTCGATGGCCGCATTGATGACGTGGGTCATGCTGTTGAAGACCAACGGTCCATCGCCGCGCACGGTGAACTCCTTGCCCTTCTCCTCGAACTCCCACGCGTAAATTGCACCGTTTGGGCGATGCCGGATGTGTACGCAACGGTGTTGCGTAATGTCGGCGGGCTTCTTGGGCTTCGGATGCTTCTCGAAGTAACCGGGCGATCCCACCACGACCAAGCGCCAATCGGGGCCAACCCTGACCGCGATCATGTCCTTGCTGAGCGCCTCGCCCAGCCGGATGCCGGCGTCGAAGCGCTGCTCCACCACGTTGGTAAAACCGTAATCCACGTAAAACTCAAGCGTGATGTCCGGGTACTCGGCCATGAATCCGGCGAGCCGTGGTCGGATGATGGTCTCCATCGAATCATCCGTGCAGGAGATCCGTAGCGTTCCCGCAGGCCGGTCACGCAGGTCTCCGAGCGCTTCGACGCTGGCACCGATAGCCGCGAAGTGCGGCGCGATGGAGCGCATAAGGCGCTCGCCCGCCTCAGTGGGAGAAACGTTGCGCGTGGTCCGGGCCAGCAGGCGAATGCCCAGACGCTCTTCCAGCAGCCGCATCGAATGGCTCAGCGCAGAGGGCGTTACCCCAAGGCGAACGGCGGCTTTGGTGAAGCTCTGCTCTTGGGCCACCACAAGAAAGGCTTGCAGATCATTGGTCTTCACGGCGCTCATGGACCAATTGTGAGCTCAACTCAACAATGCATCAACTTTCAGCCGGCTTATCGCGTTGGCGGGCGGAACCTATCGTGGCGACCTCAGTCCCCCAACCGAGGCCGCCCTCGCATGAAACCCACCACGTTGCTGCTGGCGCTGCTTGCCAGTTGCGTACTACCGCTTCCCGCCATGGCTGCGGATGCGCCTCGGACAGCCCGTCCCACCGGGTCGGACAATTTCTACCGCAGCCCTACGGTCGCGAGTAAGCGCGTCAGCTTCCGCAACCAGTACCAGATGGAGGTAGTGGGCACGCTGTACCAACCCGAGGGCCTGCCTCGCGGCAGCCGCGCCCCCGCCGTGGTGGTTGGCCACCCGATGGGCGCGGTGAAGGAGCAGAGCTCGCAGCTCTACGCGCAGAAGCTTGCCGAGCAGGGCTTTGTTACGCTGGCGATCGATCTGTCTTTCTGGGGAGAGAGCGGCGGCGCCCCGCGGCATCTGGTGGCGCCGGAAATCTATTCAGACGACATCAGTGCCGCCGTAGATTTCCTGAGCACGCAGGCCCATGTGGACCCGGATCGGATTGGCGGCCTGGGTATCTGTGGCAGCGGCAGCTTTGTGATCAGCGCTGCCAAGATCGACCCGCGTATCAAGGCCATCGCCACGGTGAGCATGTACGACATGGGCGCGGCGGCACGGCAGGGGCTGAACAACGGGCAGTCGCTGGACCAGCGCAGGGCGGTGATCCAGTCCGCAACCAACCAGCGCCTGGCAGAGTTCAAGGGCGGGGCGGCGGTGTACGTGCCAGGCACGGTCAACAAACTCGATGCTGACACCCCTGCCATCCAACGCGAGTTCTTCGACTTCTACCGTACTCCGCGCGGCGCCTACACGCCCAAGGGCGATACGGCAGAGCTGACGACCCAGCCGCTCTTCAGCAGCCTGGTCAAATTCATGAACTTCTATCCCTTCAATGACATCGGGACCATCTCACCCCGGCCGATGCTGTTCGTCTCCGGTGACGCCGCACATTCACGCGAGTTCAGCGAAGACGCATACCAAAGGGCGGTCCAGCCGAAGGAGCTCTACTGGGTAAAGGGTGCGGGTCACGTGGACCTGTATGACCGTGCCAACCTGATTCCCTTCGAGAAACTGACGACGTTCTTCCAGCGCGGCCTGACCGGGAAATGAGCCACACACACGCGAATGCAGATCGCGCCAACTGGGGCGGCGTGCTGGCGATGACGCTGTGCGTCTTCGCGTTGATCGCCTCGGAATTCATGCCGGTCAGCCTGCTGACTCCGTTGGCGGCAGATCTGGGCGTGACCGAAGGGCTTGCCGGGTACGGCATCGCCATTTCGGGAGCCGTTGCGGTGCTGACCAGCCTGTCGATCTCCCGGTTGGGGGGCAACATAAACCGACGAACGTTGCTGCTGATCCTCACCGCATTGATGGCAGTGTCGGGTGTGCTGGTAGCTTTGGCTCCGAACTATCCGGTCTACATGATGGGGCGTGCACTGATTGGTGTGGTGATCGGTGGGTTCTGGTCACTGTCTGCCGCAACGGCAATGCGGCTGGTTCCGGCTGCGAAGGTCCCGCGCGCCTTGGCGATATTCAACAGCGGCAATGCGCTTGCAACGGTAGTTGCGGCGCCACTGGGCAGCTACCTGGGCGACATGATCGGATGGCGGGGCGCTTTCCTGTGCCTTCTGCCGGTGGCTGCCATTGCTCTCGCATGGCAGTGGGTTTGTCTGCCCTCCATGCCCGCGGAAAGCGGGCAGTCACAAAGCGGGCTGGTCGCGCTGTTCCGGCGGCGTGTGGTGGCACTTGGCATGCTTGCCTGCGGTGCCTTCTTCATGGGGCAATTTGCCCTGTTCACCTACGTGCGGCCGTTCCTGGAGCGCGTGACCAGTGCAGGAACGTCTGCTGTACCCCTGGTCCTGCTGGCCATCGGCGTAAGTGGCTTCGTGGGCACGCTCGTCATTGGCGTGTTCATCAGGCGTGGGCTTTACCGAACGCTGGTGGCCATTCCAGTCTTGATGGCGCTCATTGCGGTGGCCCTGGTTCCACTGGGGCCCCAGCTTTGGCCGACCGCCGCACTGCTCTCGGCTTGGGGCCTGCTGGCAACGGCCGCACCGGTGGGCTGGTGGAGCTGGCTGGCCCGCACTTTCACTGACAACGCAGAGGCCGGCGGCGGGCTGATGGTGGCGGTGGTGCAGTGCTCCATCGCACTTGGCTCGACCGTGGGCGGACTGCTGTTTGACAGTCTCGGCTTTGCCAGTACGTTCCTGGCCAGTGCTGGCCTGTTGCTGTGCGCCGCGCTGCTCGCTTATGCCACGGCGTCCGACCGCGCGACCACGTCGCGGGCGGTGGTCGCCGTGGAGGCCCGGGGCTGACAGATTGCTATCGCAGACTAAGGAGAAGCTATGAACGTCTACTCAGACGGGGGTTTTACCATCGAACTGGACTCGCGCCAGCAAGCCATCATTCCGATCAGCGCCTCCGCAGCTGCCGGCAACATGGATAGCCTTCGGGAGGCGCTGAATCAAGGCTTGGACGCGGGGCTGAGTCTGGCCGAAGCGCGAGAAATCCTCGTCCAGGTCTACGCCTATGCGGGCTTTCCGCGCAGCCTGAACGCGTTGACCGAACTGATGAAGGTGGCGGAGGCGCGCAGGAAGACCGGCATCCAGGATGAAGCCGGCCGCGAGCCTGCCAGGCCGATCCCCAAGGGCGATGCGTTGCTCGCTGCAGGCACCGCGAACCAGACCAGGCTGGCTGGCGGCCCGGTCTCAGGGCCATTATTCGATTTCGCACCGCAGGCAAACGATTATCTGCGTACGCACCTGTTTGGCGACATCTTCGAGCGCGACAACCTGGATTGGCAGAGCCGTGAGTTGGCCACGGTCAGCATGCTGGCAGCGATGTCCGGGGTGGAGCCTCAATTGCAGTCCCACATAGGCATGAGCATGAACATTGGGCTGCGCCCAGAGCATCTGTACCAGCTGGCTGATGTGCTCGAAGTGCACGTCGGCGTGGAGGCTGCGGAACGTGTTCGGGTCGGCATTCACCGTCAGCTGGAAGTGGGGAAAAAATGATGCGCACGCGAAATAGTTCTTTATTGTCATGCGCACCTGGGTGGATGAAGTGAACAAGATCATCATCGCCACGTTGTTCAGTATGTTGGCGTGCTCCTTCAGTGTTGGAGCGGGGGAGACACAGATGACACGACTTTCAAAGATCACGGTTGACGTGGACCATCTGCCCGCCTATCGAGATGCGTTGGCGGAAGAAGTTCGCGCCTCAATGGCGCTTGAGCCGGGCGTGCTGTCGTTGTATGCGGTTTTTGACAAGGAGGATCCGACTCGGCTGACGATCCTTGAAATCTATGCGAGTCGTGAGGCCTACGAGCAGCATGTGAAGAGTCCGCACTTCCTCAAGTACAAGAACGGGACGCTGCACATGGTCAAGTCCCTGGAGCTGGTTGATGTTGAACCTCTCCTGCCGGAGCTGAAGATCAAGTAGCAGTGAGCCTGGCTGGACGGACATGTGATATCCCAAGGACTCTCTTGCGTTTACGGAATTCCGCCGACGGTGCGTCGGCCCGTCAGCTCTGCATTCACAGATGTGCTGACAGTATTCGGAGCCCGCTTCTGGCCGGAAGCGGAAGCGGGCGTGTGCATGCAATCCGAGGCAGATATTGCTCAACCCGGCCGGGCGCTACGCGCACGGTAACTGTGCCGCCGAGTTGATGTGCACGCGCCAGTTGACAAAGTAGAACGATCGTTCTACCTTGGAGCCATGGGTAAGACAACGACCGACACCCGACTGAAGATCATGGACACGGCGGAGGCTCTGATTTACCAGAACGGAATACATGCCACCGGCATGGATCTGCTGGTGAAGACCTCAGGTGTTGCGCGCAAGAGCATTTACCGACACTTTGAAAACAAGGACCAGGTTGCCGCAGCCGCGTTGAGCGCGCGGGACGTGCGCTGGCTCAATTGGTTCAGGCAGGAATGCGACAAGGCCGGCAGCCCGGAAGCGCGCATCCTGGGCATGTTCACGGTGCTCAAAGGTTGGTTCAACTCCGAGGGCTATCGCGGCTGTGCCTTCATCAACACGGCAGGCGAGGTCGGCGATTCCCATGACCCGATCCGCAGGATCGCCAAGCACCACAAGCAGAAACTGCTCGATTACACGCTGGAACTCACCGGGCAACTGAACATCGCGCAGCCGGCAGTGCTGGCGCAGCAGCTGCTGGTTCTGATGGAAGGCGCCATCACCGTATCGCGCGTGATGGGTGACTACGACGCCGCAGACACCGCAAGGGATGTTGCGCAGTTGTTGTTGAAGCACGCCACGCGCTGACGCCGCAGTAACCGAAATCCCGCCGCAGTACCCCGTTCATCCATCTCCATTGGAGGCCCCACCGTGTCCGCAGAAGCACCCCGTCCCCCCTTTCCCCCGTTCACTCTCGAATCGGCGATCCAGAAAGTTCGCTTGGCAGAAGATGGCTGGAATTCCCGCGATGCCGACAAGGTGGCGCTTGCCTATTCGCTCGACACCCAGTGGCGAAACCGCGCCGAGTTCACCAACGGCCGCGAGGAAGCCCGGCAGTTCCTTGCCCGAAAGTGGAAGAAAGAGCTTGAGTATCGCCTGATCAAGGAGTTGTGGGCATTCACCGGAAACCGCATCGCCGTGCGCTACGCCTATGAATGGCGCGACGACCCTGGAAACTGGTTCCGCTCTTACGGAAACGAGAACTGGGAATTCGGTGCGGATGGTCTGATGGAGCGCCGCTTCTCGTGCATCAACGACATGCCCATCAAGGATAGCGAACGTAAGTTCCACTGGCCACTGGGGCGCCGCCCGGATGATCACCCGGGGCTGTCCGACCTGGGCATGTAAGTTGCGGAGCCAACGTGGGGAATGCCTGCGGGCGCTGGGCGCCCAGCCGCCAGACAAACAGGTTCCCCGCGCGTTGCTGCGCGTGTTCATCGGATCGGACGACCTGTTCCCCAGGCTGAGCTTGCCACTGCGTGCGCCGATGACTCGCCAGGAATTTGCGTCCTCTGCTGTGGAGGTGACACTGGACGCCAGCCGTGCCCGTAGCGAACTGGGCTATCGGCCGGTTGTCACGCTGGATGCCGGGATCGCGATGCTGAAGCGCCAATTGGCCGAACAAGGCTGATGTTCACCGAGCGGTAGGCGGGAGAGCCTCGCGCGGTGCGTGGCCGAACAGCCGGCTGAACTCGCGGCTGAACTGGGAAGGACTCTCGTAGCCCACGGCGAACGCGGTGGCGGAGATGCTGGTGTCGCCCCGCTGCAGCAGGCGGCGTGCCTCGATCAAGCGCAGCTGCTTCTGGTACTGCAGCGGTGACAGACCCGTTGCCGCACGGAAATGCCGATAGAACAATGCGCTGCCCATGCCTGCACGGCTGGCCAGCGCCGCTGCATCAAGTGGTTGCCTGAAGCTGCGTTGCAGGTGCCCAATGGCGCTGACCATGCGGCGTGCCAAGGGGGAGGGCTGGGCCATCGCCAGCAGCGCCGGCCGTGCCTCACCCTGCAACAGGCGAAACAGCAGCTCGTGCTGCAGGCCGGGCCACAGCAGCCGCTGGGCGTCTGGCGTATCGAGGGCCAGTGCCAGTAGACGCTGCAGACAGTTCAGTACCGACCAATCCAGTGCAACCACACTGAACGGCGCAGGATGGGGAGCCTCGTCTGCAGCCTCAGGGGGAATGCTTTTGTAGGCGAGGTGGCCTGGAAATGTCCGCTTCTGGCCGGAAGCGGACACACTGCGGGCAGGCCACTTCCAAGGCTGATGTCCAGCCCCTACTGCGGGCCTGGCGGGCCCGGATTCCTGCTGCCCTGGTTACGCTGATAGCCCTTCAGAATGCCAAAAAGGTCTTCCATGCGATGGAAGACAACGTGCGCCCCTGCTCTAAGGAGGCTTTCTGACGTACTTCCGTAGACGCCGACCGCGCTGTAGCCGAACACGACTGCACCCGCCGCGGCGCCGGCCATCGTTCCGGTCTCGGTGTCCTCTATGACAGCGCAGCGACCGGGCGACGCCCCCAACGCCGCCGCTGCCGCGAAGTACACATCGGGGTAGGGCTTGTTGCGAGGCACGTTCTGCCCGCTGAAGATGTTGTTGGCGAATGACTCTGCAAGTCCAACCTTTTGCAGTTGCAGATTCACCTTCTGCAGGTCTGCCCCGGAGGCACAGGCAACCTGACCGCCCGTGGCGGCAGAGATGGACGCCACGGCGACCTTGGCGCCGTGGACTTCCACCAGATCACGCTCCAGTAAGGCGTTACGTCGGCGACGGAACTCATCCAGCCAGAGCGTGGTGAAGGGTCTTCCCGTGTGGGCCTCAATCACGGCCCCTTGACCAGCGATCGCCTTCCCGATGAAACGCTGGGCCGCCTGCTCTGGCGTCAGGAGCCAGCCTTGCTCGCTCAGCATCTCTGACAACACGCGGGCGGTCACAGGCTCGGAATCAACCAATACGCCATCGCAGTCGAACAGCACGGCATCGAAGGGAAACGCTGACATCAATCAGTTCCTGCACTTACGGAATGCAACCTCACGGTTACGCGAAAACCGGGATCAGGGACGAGTAGCCTCGGCCACGGCAAGGCTGTTCTCAAGCATCAGGAAGTTGGAGATCTCGCCCCCTGCGATGGTCAGCACGATCACAAAAGGCGACTCGATCACCTTTCCCGTGGCGGTGATGAGCGTAACCAGCTCACCCACGATGACGGCCCGGTCATCGCTGGCCAGGACATCATGCACATCCAGTCGGATGCGCTCCATCAACGTACTCGACTCACGCACGAAGTTCTCCACCGCGCCTCGTCCGGATTTTCGACCAATCCAAGGGAGGGCGCCGCTGTCGCCCGGAATGTGCCATTCCAGGTTCGCGCTGAACAGTGACGCGATCTCCTCGGGCGCTGCCCCGGAACCCAGCTTCTCCAGGAAACGGTGCGCAATTTTCAGATTGTCCTGCATGGTCATTTCGTCTATCTCAGTGGGCTGGAAGGGCGAACCGCGGGGCGTCCTACATTGCCGTGTCAGATCTGGGTCAGGCCGCCGTCAACCGTCAGCTCTACGCCGGTGATGTAGGACGCATCCGGCGACGCCAGGAACGACATTGCCTTCGCAATCTCATCCGGGCTGCCCGCACGGCCTAATGGGGCCTTCTGCTCTATGTCGGCAAGGTAGGCGTTGATGTCCTCGTCGCTCATGCCGAGCTCGGATTTGTAGGCCGGGGTAACCACAACGCCGGGCGCAACCAGATTCACTCGAATGTCCCGCCCCTTCAGCTCGGAGGCCCACGTCCTCACGAAGGAGCGCAGCGCGGCCTTCGACGCCGCATATACACCGAACGCGGGGACGCCCTGATTAGCCGCAATAGAACCCGTAACGACGATGGCACTGCCAGCGGTCATGAGCGGTAGTGCCTTCTGCACCGTAAACAGCGTGCCTTTGACATTAATGCCAAAGTACTTGTCGAACCCTGCCTCGGTGATTGAGTCGATAGGGGTGAACTCGCCTCCGCCTGCGTTGGCAATAAGAAGGTCCAACCGACCGTATGCTGTCCGGATGGCATCCATGATGGCGTCCAGGTCAGCGGCGATGGAGATGTCACCGCGCACTGCAAGCGCGCCATGCCCGATATCGGCTGCGGCGCGGTCCAGCTCGTGCTGGCGCCGCCCGCTGATGACCACCAGCGCGCCCTCGAGCGCAAGGCGCTTGGCGGCGGCCAGGCCGATGCCCGAACTGCCACCGGTGACCAAAGCGACCTTACCTGTGTGTTTCCCGGTGTGGACGTTGACCAAATCGTGAATGTGCATGACGTTGTCTTCTTGAACGGCTGCTGCCGCGATGGCGCAAGTCTATTAGGTTGCATTTGCCTGATAAACGCAGAAATCATTGATTCTTTATTTCCACCAGTAAATAATCACTCGTTACCGGGAGCCCCTGATGGACCACATGCAGGCAATACGCGCCTTCGCTCGCGTCGTGGAGACGGGCGGCTTCAATCGCGCGGCTGAATCACTCCAGATGCCTAATGCCACGTTGAGCAAGTCGATCAGCGCGCTGGAGAGGCATCTTGGGGTCAAGCTGCTCGAGCGCAGCACTCGCCGCGTCAGCGTCACCAACGACGGGGCTGCATACTACGAACGCATCCGGCACCTGTTGACGGAGCTGGATGACGTGGAGGCCAACCTGGGGCGCGCCCAGGGCAGCCCCAAGGGCCGGTTGCGCGTGGATACTGGCGGCTCGACTGCCAGTGGTGTGTTGATCCCGGCATTGCCCGAGTTCCGCGCCCTGTATCCGGACATACAGCTGCACCTGGGCGTTACCGATCGGACGTCGGATGTCATCGGCGAAAACATAGACTGTGCCATCCGCAGCACATCAGACGACGGTGCATTGATCTCCCGGAGGATCGGGAGTCTTGAATGGACGACCTGCGCTAGTCCGGCGTACATCTCACGCTACGGCGTGCCTGCTCACCCTGAAGAGTTGCTTCAGTCCCGGTTTCCAGTAGTCGGGTACTTTTCCGCGCACAGTGGCAAGGCACCTCCGCTCCATTTTCTCAGCGACGGGATGCCGATGGAGATCGCGCCCAACTGTGCGGTGATGGTCAATGAAAGCAACGCCCACCTGTCAACGGGATTAGCCGGTCTCGGGCTCATTTATACGCTGGATTTCATGGTGCGACCGGCAATCGATCGGGGCGAGCTGGTCGCTGTCCTCCAGGAATGGCGGCCTGCTCCGCTGGACGTCTTCATCGCCTATGCACCGAGCCGGCAGCTCAGCACCAAGGTTCGCGTCTTTGTAGAGTGGGTGAGCGAGATCTACGCCCGGCTCGAACGAACAAACCCAGCAGCCAGGCACTGACGCACGCGAGCGCCAGCCGTCGGCCAAGGGAACGAGAGAGCCGCAATAAGGTCGTCGGAGGTCTGCCTTTGGCCGGAAGCGGACATCAGTAGCCGGCACCACGGTCGGCGCAGGCGAGTCGCCTGCTGCGCACCATGGAGGAACGCCGGCCCTTCGTTGCCTGATCAATGTTCAGTGAGCAGGAGAGTTCCCTGTAAGCCTGCGCCTGGTCACCAGGCTGCTTCGCTTCAGCGTCGATGGCTTCAACCGCATCGGAGCCGGCTGCAACCGAGCGGGCGGTTCCTAAAGGCCGGCCAGCTGCACCAGCGCAGCGGCAGGGCGCAGCGCTGCGCTCTGCCGTTGATACCCCTAGCGGGATTTCGCCTCCACCCGGAGCTGCACACCAAGCGCGCGCGTCACCTGCAGCACCGACTCCAAGTGCAGCGGGCGCGTGCCATTCAATTGCCTTCGCATGAAGTCGGTGCCCACGCCGCAGGCCTTGGCGACATCATCCAGCCCATCCAGTTCCGCTACCAGCAGCAAGGCCCGCGAGAACGTGGGCTCATCGCAGCCGTCCTTGCGCAGGCGCGCATCCAGGAACTCCGCACGCTGTGCGGCGCGAGCTTCTGGGCTGTTGACCGCCGTTCCAGTGAAGGCGTCTTCGCTCATGGCTCGCCCCACATTTCTGCCATCGACGATTTGACCATCTCACGCCCGCAGACGATCAGGCCTTCCACCATCTGCCCGGTGATCTGGGCTTCCGGGTGCCCTTCGGGCTTGGCCACGTGTACCGCGTGCAGGATCTCCAGGACCGATCCCAGCGCCTGCAGGGTTCGGATCGGTACGCCGACCTTACCGTGACGCTTTAGTTCGGCATGGCTGTCCGGGCCGAGCAGCGGCGCATCGCTGCCGACGTCGGGTACCAGCCGCAGGTTGACGGTGTGCTCACTGCGCGCGCGCAACTGTTCGGTCTCTTCGAGCCGATGCTCAAGCCGTTCGATGAAGTAGGGCGGGAACTCGCTGATCCGGTCGCCGATCAGGGCGTACAGGCGCTTGGCGCTGAGGGGGTAGTTGGTTTCCATCGGTCGTCCTTCGCATGGCTTGGGGCCACCTGCGCAGACGCGCAAGGTGGCGGGCGATGCGGGTTGGCATACCGGTGGTTACAAAGCAAAAATCCGGCGGATTGGGATCCCCACACATCGCCCGCCATGGAACCTACGGGCAATGCTGTGCATTCTCCGCCGTGCCCAAATGGGCAAAACAGAGCCAATCGCTTTGTTACCAAACGGGATGCCAATCCCGGCTGTTGCTCTTCGGCTTCAGCACGTCCAGCTTGCGATGGGGTGGGGGATGCGTCCATGAGGATAGTTGCGAAGTTGGCGGTTGCGACGGGGCGGTAGCCATGAGAGATCGCCCCGTCAGACATGGCGTCACGCTACTATCAAACGACAGAGAGCCCGCGCACGTAGCCAGCTCGTGCCGCCGACAGACAGACCGAGGAACCCCGCAATGGATGTGCAGGTAAGTGAGTGCAATGGCGCCGACGCCGTCACGAAGCCCGTCACAGGTGAGCTGACCTTTTCCTGGTTGTTCGAGCAGGTGCAGGGCTACGCAGCCCAGAGCATCTATCCGAAGCCCTCGCGCCTGGAAAAAGGCGGCACCTGGGTGGGCGTGGTGGCCACCGGACTGGGGCTGCTTACTGCCGCTTTGCCGGGCAGCCTGTTTCCCGCAGGCTCTCAGATACTGATTCTCATGGCGTGTCTGCTGATCGAGGTCACCGGCTTCCTGCTGTCCTTCGTGCTGATGCTCAAGAGAGAAGGTCGGCAGTACCTCAAACCTCGGCTGACCCATGCGGCCGAGATGGATGGTGATTTCGCGTACTGGGCGTATCTGGTCGATCAGCTCAGGACATTCCCGCGCCATGACCGCGAGCAGCGGCTTCGCTTTGCAAACAGCCTGCGTCACTCAATGACCGACCGGATGGGCCTGGTGTACGGCGGGCTGCAGAAGCTTGGCTTCTTCCCCGTGCTGGTCGCTCTCTACCTACAGCTTCGTGGCTGGCAATGGGGAGACTGGGCCGGTGCCTTCGACGTCAATCCGGCGGCTGCCATTCTGATCTTCGTGATGGTGCTGCTGTATGCCCTTGGCTGGGTTCTCGTAGGCATTCGTACCAGGCTCGAGACCTATGTGAATCTGCTCGAGGCGTCGCTGGCCGATCAGCCACCGAGTCACTGATCCTCAGCCACCGCACCGGCGTGTAACACCGACACAGCGTTCCACGCCCAGCCTTTCATTTCCGGACTCGCCGTAATACCCCCGGGCGTATAGTGGTCGCATCCTCACCGCAAGGATCGACGCTATGCAGAAGGGCTCGGATCTACTGGTCAAGGCGCTGGAAAACGAAGGCGTAGATCGCATTTTCGGCGTGCCGGGCGAAGAGAATCTCGACTTCCTGGAGTCACTCCGGAACTCGAAGATTGAACTCGTCCTGACCCGCCATGAGCAGGCAGCCGCCTTCATGGCCGCCACCCACGGCCGGCTCACCGGCAGGCCCGGCGTATGCCTGGCTACGTTGGGACCGGGCGCACTAAACTTCTCCACCGGCGCGGCGTATGCCCACCTGGGCGCGTGGCCAATGATCCTCGTCACCGGCCAGAAGGCGGTGATGAGTGCCAAGCAGGCGCGCTTCCAGATCGTGGATATCGTGGCGTCGATGAAACCGCTCACGAAAATGACGCGCCAGATTGTCAGCCCGGCCTCGATACCCGCCATGGTGCGTGATGCCTTCCGTGTGGCAATGGAAGAGCGGCCCGGCCCGGTCCATCTGGAGCTGCCGGAAGATATCGCCGGCGAGGAAGTCGAGGATGTTCCGGTCATCCCCATCCATGCACTGGAGCGGCCCATTGCAGCGCCCGCCGCGCTGGATCGGGCAGAAGCGGCCATCCTGGCGGCCAAGCGCCCGCTGGTGATGATCGGCGCGGCCGGAAGCCGGCCATGGCTGACCGAGGCGCTGTCCGCATTCGTGGCGCGCACGCGGCTGCCATTCTTCAACACCCAGATGGGCAAAGGCGCCGTCACCGGTGGCTCCAACCTCTATATGGGCACGGCGGCGCTGTCCGAAGGGGATTATGTCCACGAAGCGGTGGCGCGCGCCGACCTGATCATCGCCATCGGCCATGACACGATCGAAAAGCCGCCGTTCCTGATGAAGAGCAGCGGCGGGCCGAAGGTCATCCATATCAGTTTCCAGTCGGCCACGGTCGAACAGGTCTACCACCCGGATATCGAAGTGCTGGGCGACATCGGCGCTTCGGTGGATGCCCTGGCCGAGCGGCTGGAAGGCCGCCTGCCTGCCGACGAAGGCATGACCGAACTGCGGCAGAAGATCCTTGCCCGGCTCAATGATCGTGCCGACGAAGACCGTTTCCCGATCACCCCGCAACGGATCGTGCACGACGTGCGCCAGGCCGTGCCGGACGATGGCATCGTCTGCCTCGACAACGGCATGTACAAGATATGGTTTGCCCGCAACTACCGCACGCATGTGGCCAACACGCTGCTGCTGGACAATGCGCTGGCCACCATGGGCGCCGGGCTGCCGTCGGCGATGATGGCCGCGATGCTGTACCCGCAGCGGCGGGTCCTGGCGGTGTGCGGCGATGGCGGGTTCATGATGAACTCGCAGGAGCTGGAAACCGCGGTGCGGCTGGGACTGAACCTGGTCGTGGTGATCCTCAACGACAGTGCCTACGGCATGATCCGCTGGAAGCAGGCCGTGGACGGTTTCGAGGATTTCGGCATGCGCTTCGGCAATCCCGATTTCGTCAAGTACGCTGAGGCCTACGGCGCGAAGGGTAGCCGGGTGAGCGCCGTGGAGGAGCTGGTGCCGATGATCGAGGCCGCCTTCGCCGGCGGTGGCGTCCACGTGCTGGACGTGCCCATCGACTATTCCGAAAACACCCGCGTGCTGGTCGATGAACTGCGCAACCGCACGCCGGATGTGGGCTGCGCCTGAGCCTGCCCTGACCCTATAAAAGGAGCCCAACATGCTGACCGTCGTACAGGCCTTCGACCGCGCGCCCATCACGGAAATCGGATTCGACACCGCCACAGCGCTGGAACAGAAGCTAAGCGCCGCCGAGCGGGTGTTCAAGGACCGCGACGGCTGGCTGCCGCCGCACGAGCGCATCGCGATCCTGCGCAGGCTGGCCGCCTTGATGGATGCCAAGCGTGAGCACCTTGCGCTGCAGATCGCACGCGAGGGCGGCAAGCCATTGCCGGATGCCATCATCGAGACCACCCGTGCCATCGACGGCGTCCACAACGCCGCCGATGAACTACGCAACTTTGGCGGCCGCGAGATCCCGATGGGCCTTTCAGCGGCGGCGGTAGGGCGCTGGGCGTTCACCACCCGCGAGCCCATCGGCATCGTGGCGGCGATCTCCGCGTTCAACCACCCGCTCAACCTGATCGTGCACCAGGTCGCTCCGGCCATCGCCGTCGGTTGCCCGGTCATCATCAAACCGGCGTCGGCAACGCCGCTGTCGTGCCTGGATTTCGTGGCGATGGTGCATGAAGCCGGGCTGCCCGAGCCGTGGTGCCAGAGCTTCATGCCCGAAGGCAACGACCTGGCCGAGGCGCTGGCCACCGACAAGCGCGTTGCCTTCCTGAGCTTCATCGGATCGGCGAGGGTAGGGTGGTCGCTGCACAGCAAGCTGGCACACGGCGCCCGTTCGGCACTGGAACACGGCGGGGTTGCGCCGGCCATCGTCGACCGCAACGCGGACCTGTCCAGGATCATCGAACCCATCGTCAAGGGTGGCTATTACCATGCCGGCCAGGTATGCGTTTCCACCCAGCGCATCTTCGTCCAGAACGATATTGCCGATGACTTCACCGAGGCGCTGGTTGCCCGTGTGGAACGACTGCGCACCGGCGACCCGACCCTGAAAGATACCGACGTGGGTCCACTGATCCAGCCCCGCGAGGCGGACCGCGTAGCCGAATGGATAGACGAAGCGGTGAAAGGCGGAGCTAAGCTCGCCACGGGCGGCAAGCGGCTATCGGAGACGACGCTGCAGCCGACCGTGCTGCTGGATCCGGCCAGCGACGCACGGGTGACCACGCAGGAAGTCTTCGGGCCGGTGGTGGCGGTGTATCGCTACGCCGATCTGGACGAAGCAATCAGCCGGGCCAACTCGCTGCCCACCGCCTTCCAGGCCAGTATTTTTACCCAGGACATCGATATCGCGCTGCGTGGGGCGAACCGGCTGGATGCTTCGGCGGTGATGATCAACGACGCCACTGCATTCCGTACGGACTGGATGCCGTTTGCCGGCAGGCGCGAGTCCGGGTATGGCACCGGCGGCATTCCGTACACCATGCGCGACATGTCGCAGGAGAAAATGATCCTGATGCACAGAAGCTGAGCGGGCAGGGCCACAACGAGCGGGCGGCTTGGACTGCTTGCTCTGAAAGCGCGTTGCCGCGTGGCGGCCATCGCGCCGGCTGCCTTAGGGAACGCCCCTGTTATTTTTGCCTCTTTTCTGCCAGATCGGTCGTGAGATAAATCAACAGACCCCAACTCAAGGCAGCCGTAGATGTCTGGAACTCCCGACTTTGACAAGTTCCTTGCTGGCCAGAAGACCGATCGAACTAAGCACGGAAATTTGACCGAGCGCAAGACGCAGTGGCTGCTGAAGATCGACGCACTCTATGGTCAGGTCACAGACATCCTGCGTCCGTACATCGACAATGGAAGCATGGATGTAAAAAGGTCCATGGCAGAGGTCAGGGAAGATCTTCTGGGCGTTTATCCAGCGCCGAGTCTCACCATCGACCTCGGCGGCAGCAGCGTTAGTTTCATGCCGGTTGGGACTTTATTGCTGGGCTCACCCGGTCGCGTGGATCTTGTAGGGGTTCGTGGCAGCGTTCGATTCGTACTCGTACTCCCTGAGTTTGATCGGCCGATATTTACCGTGGAGACGGCCTTCGGCGACCGCCCTCGCGAGAAGAAACAGGGGCCGCTGGATCTGACTCCATATATATGGAAAATTTCGACTCTGCCGCCGAGAATTCGCTATACGGCCATAGAAACGAGCAGCTTGCAGTCAGCGATCATGGAGGCCGCCAATGGCCGCGCTCCTCATCGCTAATCAGGACGTTCCCACCTATGGGCAAGTCATTAGTCATCATGCCATGGCGCGAGAAGCCATCGGACTGTTTTTTTCAAATTTGAACCAAGAGTACGCGGACCTTCCAATCGCCGAGGTCGAGAGCCGAAGGATACGGGCTGTCAAGACACAGGAGCTCCGCGACATGATGGCGCCCCTGGCCTTTCTGGAGGCGTGCTTCAAACTCGATTACGCGAGCAGAAAGCGGTTGAAACTAAAGGACCGCCTTTCCAAGACGTTGATCAAGCTCTTCAATCAGAAGAAAAACAAAGCCCGATTAATGGAAGATATAATCAAGAGTTGGCAACAAGAAGGCTTTTTGTCCCACCAAGAGTACGACCGGATCAACAGCGCGTTCAAACTTCGGCACTGGATCGCCCACGGGCAATATTGGTCGCCCGATAGGATCAGAGCACACGACTTTATTGAGGTCGCTGAGTTCATAGAAGGCTTGATCAATTCGCGCGCCTTTGAGAGCGGTGGAATCGATTTGGTGGGAGATTGACCAGAGGTGTGCAGCAGCAGGCGCAGCATTGTCCCCGTGCGACGACGCAGGCGGCAATTCACACAGCATTAGTGCACGTGCCTCAGGAGAAAATGATCCTGATGCACAGAAGCTGAGCGGGCAGGGCACGCCTTCACGCTGCCTCGACCTCCCCCGGCATCAACTGAACGTCGGTCATGGCTCTGGCGAAAACGCCGCTATAGTCCGAACACCCCAGACGACGGAGACAGTGAAATGTTCCTTACCAAACAGCATCTGACGACCGCACGTACGCTCGGTGTCGCACTCATCGCCGGCGTCAGCCTCAGCGCCTGCGCTACCTACAAAGACGATTTCGCACGCATCGATTCGCGCCTCGACCAGCTCGACGTCAAGGTGCAGGGCGCAGCCCAGAGCGCCGAATCGGCGAACCAGTCCGCGACCCAAGCCAACCAGCGCCTTGACCAGATCGAAGGCCGCGTGCAGCAGCTCGAACAGGCGCCCCGCCGCAAGCCGCGCGGTTGATCGCCTTGCTCACCTCACGGTGAATGGTTGAACCAGGGACCGGTGGCCCTCGCAGGCCACCGGCTTCCTTAGGGCATTAGAAGATGACTCGAAAGAACAGTCCCATCCGCAACAACGCCTCTTCCCGATTCCGCCCCCTGTGTGGCGCGCTGGTCATCGCCCTGGCCTTCGCCAGCGTCGGCACGGTGAGTGCGAAGAACTCCGCAGCCCAGTCGGTAACCGCGGTTGATGAGCTTCCGGCAGGGCAGACGGTGTCCGATACCGTGATCGAACTGGCAGGCTGGGTTGTTGCTTCCAAGGACAGCCAAGGCTACCCGTTCGCGGTCATGGACAAGGCTGCTGCACAGGTGCTGGTGTTCGACGGCGAAGGCAAGCTCCGCGGCGCAGCCCCGGCACTGTTCGGCTCTGCGAAAGGTGATCACACCGCCCCCGGCGTTGCAGGCCTGGCGCTTCGCGAGATTCCAGGCCGGGACCGCACTACGCCCGCCGGTCGCTTCATAGGCGGCTACGGTCCGTCGATCGATGCCGGACGCGTGCTGTGGGTGGATTATGATTCCGGCGTTGCGTTGCATCCCATCGCCACGGGCGTGCCGGCGGAAAAGCGTGCTGAGCGGCTTGCTTCGGCTTCGCCGGATGACAACCGGGTCACGCATGGCTGCATCAACATCTCGCCTACGTTCTATGAGCAGATTGTCCGTACTACGTTCGAACGTGGCGGAGTGTTCTACGTGCTCCCGGACAAGGCCTCGATAGCGGAGACGTTCCCTGAGTTCGCGGAAAGTCGCGGTGCTGCGAAAGACGAAGGCGCGAAGAGCGAGCGCTCTGCACGCAAGTAAGGGGCAGGGCGGTCGGCAAGCCTTCAGCCTCAGCCTGCTGCTGCCCTCAAACGGTCGCACGTTTCCTTTGCGCGCTGCATGCCCATGCCTTCCGGCGAGGCCGGATCGGGGTCACCAAGGGTGAACACTTCCATGCGGGCATCATGTGCAGCACGCACCTTGGGTGCGGCCAGAACTGCGGCCGACAGTTGCGGCAGTGCAACCTCGTCGCGCTGGGCAAGGAAGGCCTTGAGCTCGGCGGCAGTGTAGGACTGGATGAGCACCTGATCGAATGCCGCTTGACCGGCCGGGTCCTGGATGCCGTCCGCCAGGCGCTTTACACCCGCTGACAGAAAGCCGGCCATGGCGGTCTGGATTGCCTGCCTGCAGGCAGGGGGATCTTCCGGCGACGAAATACCTTCACCGCTGCCAAAGGCGCGCAGGAAGTCCTGGCCTTCGTCGAGGACCTGCCGTGTCACGATTTGTGTGTTGACCTCATGGGCGAGTTGAAGCGGCGTGGCGGCAAACAAGGGCACGCTGATCACGGCCAGCATCGCCGCGCCGGTCCAGCGCACCATATGGCCCCAACGCGCTGCGACGAACGGCCTCGCAGCAGCAATCTGATCTACTTCTTTCATGTGCACCAAGCGTCTCGCGATGAGGCGCGCAAGGATAGCGCATCAGCTGAAGGGCCACTGAGACCAAGCCCGGGCTCAGCCGCTGCGCGACAGCTCGCGCGCGAGGAACGGTGCCGTCCTGCTTGCCTTGCCGCGAGCCACCTGCTGCGGCGTTCCCTTCGCCACGATGGTGCCGCCCGCCGCACCTGCGCCAGGCCCCACGTCAATCACCCAGTCGGCCTGCGCGACTGCGCGCATGTCATGCTCGATCATCACCACCGTGTTGCCCGCATCAACCAACCGCTGCAGCTGAAGCATCAGCCTGTCCGCGTCCGATGCATGCAGGCCGGTAGTGGGCTCATCGAGCACATAGAGCGTGCGACCGCGCTGGCCGCGCTGCAGCTCGGTTGCCAGCTTGATGCGTTGCGCCTCACCGCCTGAAAGCTCCGTCGCCGGCTGGCCCAGCCGCAGATAGCCCAAGCCGATATCCCGAAGCACCTGCAGCGGGCGGGCAATCGCATCCTCCTCGCCGAAGAACGCGTGCGCCTGATCGACCGTCAACTGCAGGACTTCGGCAATGTTGCGGCCATTCCACAGCACCTTCAGCGTAGCCTCGTTGTAGCGCGCGCCGTGGCATGCAGGGCAGGGCGCATAGACGCTCGGCATGAACAGCAGCTCGACGCTGACGAACCCTTCGCCCTCGCAGGTCGGGCATCTGCCCTTGGCCACGTTGAACGAGAAGCGGCCCGCATCGAAGCGGCGTCGGCGTGCGTCAGGGGTGCTGGCGAACAGCTTGCGCACATGGTCGAACAGCCCGGTGTAGGTGGCCAAGTTGGACCGCGGCGTGCGACCGATGGGCTTCTGGTCCACCTGGACGACCCGCTGGATGGCAACCACATCGCCGGCCAGCCGGCCGCGCGTTGCTTCGATTACGGTTGGACCATCGGTGGGCGCGACATCGGCGCCATCGTCCGGCGGCTCGTGGCCCAGATGCAGCAGTACCAGCTCCGGCAGTGCCTGGGCCATCAGGCTGGACTTGCCCGACCCTGAAATGCCGGTTACGGCCGTCAGCAATCCCAGCGGCAGCTGCGCATCCACGCCCTGCAGGTTGTGGCGGTGGACACCCTTCAGTTCCAACCAGCTTTCGGCGTTGCGCGTGCGGCTCGCAGGCGCAGGCACCTGGTCGAAAAGATACTGGGCGGTGCGCGAATCCTGCACCTGGCGCAGGCCATCGGGCTTGCCACTGTAGAGGACGCGCCCGCCGTGCTCGCCCGCCTGCGGGCCGACGTCCACCAGCCACTGCGCGCGGCGCATCAGCTCCAGATCGTGTTCGACGACGAAAACCGAGTTTCCCCCGTCGCGCAGCTGGCCAAGCGCATCGTACAGCGCCTCGCTGTCGGCAGGGTGCAGGCCAGCCGATGGCTCATCCAGTACGTACAGCACGCCGAAAAGCAGCGAGCTCAGCTGGGTACCCAATCGCAGGCGCTGCAGTTCGCCGGCCGAAAGCGTGGGTGTCGCGCGATCCAGGGACAGGTACCCCACGCCGAGCGAACGCAGCTGCGACACACGCGCCATGATGCCGCCAGCGAGCCGCTGGGCCGCCATGCGCTTTTCCTCCGACAGGGCCGAGGTCAGGCGTACGTCCGGGGCGGCGGCGTGGGCGGCGCGCCCGCTTGCCACCCGCTGGGCGCGGTCGCGGCGTGTCGCGCTGCTGCTGCGTGAGCCCCGGCTGTGTGCGCTGAAATCACCTTGCGCCACAGGCTCCAGCAGCTCCGCCAGTTGATCCAATGGCAGCCGCATGAACTCGCCGATGTCCACGCCAGCGAAAGTGACCGACAGCGCTTCCGGTTTCAGGCGCTTGCCCTGACAGGCAGGGCACAGCTTGCCTTCCATGTAGCGGGAAACCCGCTTGCGCATCAGCGCACTCTGGGTCGTGGCAAAGGTGTGCAGTACATAGCGGCGGGCGCCGGTGAAGGTCCCCATGTAGCTGGGTTCAAGCTTGCGCTTCAGCGCGGCGCGGGTTTCGGCCGGAGTGAAGCCTGCATAGACCGGCACGCTCGGCGCGTCCTCGGTGAACAGGATCCACTCCCTGTCCTTCTTCGGCAGCTTCTTCCACGGCACGTCGATGTCGTAGCCCAGCGTGACCAGGATGTCGCGCAGGTTCTGGCCGTGCCATGCCGGCGGCCAGGAGGCGATGGCACGTTCGCGGATGGTCAGCGACGGGTCCGGAACCATCAGCGCTTCGGTTACCTCGTAGACATGCCCAAGGCCATGGCAGGTGCTGCAGGCGCCCTGCGGGGTATTGGGTGAGAAGTCCTCGGCGTAGAGCATGGGCTGGCCGGGCGGGTAGGCCCCTGCACGCGAGTACATCATCCGCACCAGGCTGGACAGCGTGGTCACACTGCCTACCGATGAACGTGCATTGCTGGCCCCGCGTTGCTGCTGCAGCGCTACCGCCGGCGGCAGCCCGTCGATGGCATCCACATCGGGCACGCCCGCCTGGTCGATCAGGCGCCGTGCGTAGGGCGCTACGGACTCGAAGTAGCGCCGCTGGGCCTCAGCGAAGACAGTGCCGAAGGCCAGTGATGACTTTCCCGAACCCGATACCCCCGAGAACACGACCAGTGCATTGCGCGGAATGGAGACATCGACATTCTTGAGGTTATGCTCGCGCGCGCCGCGGACTTCGATGCAACCGCTGGCTACGGCAGCGGAGGATGACGGATCGATCGGCGGGTGGGGCATGGCGGCGGTCCTGCGGGCAGTGAGCGGCACGCCTGACGGCGCGCCCGATGGCTCATTCTCGCTGCTGTGGGGTGAACGTATTGAGGGCTTGCCGGCAATCGCTACGCCGGGCCGCGGCAACGCGGGAACTGGCTGCAACCGTGGAACTGCTCGCCGGTTCGGCGATTGGTCCTTTGGACCAGCGGGCTTCCGCACTTTCTACAGGCAGCTGCCTTGGGGATGGGGCAACGTGCGGGCTCAAGCTGCGGTTCGACACGATTCGCAGCTGGCTTCTGCACTGCCCGGATCATGCCGAGCAACGCCTCGCCACTAATCAGCTCGATGGGCTTTCCCGCGGCGAAGGCTTCGGCATCACGGGTGAACGTGCCGATGCAAACAATCTTGACCGCATCAGCGCAGTGGTGCGCCAGCAGCCCTGCCATCTCGCGAACCACGCTTACCCCAATCTGCCGTGACCGCCACTGCTTGCATTGGACGAGGACCTTCTGACCTTGCTTGCGCAGGATCAGATCGATACCCCCATCCGGGCCGCCCAATCCGGTTTCTTCCACCGTATAGCCGTGGCGTCGGAATGCTTCACCCACCAACTGCTCGAATTGCGCCCAACTGCCGGCGGCAAGGCTATCCAGCGAATCCCTGGTATCCAGCAGGCGTCGGCGGCGACGGGAGCCCAGGCAGGAGGCCAACGCAGCCGCCCAGCACAACCCCAGAAGCAACCATGCCAACGGCGCCAAGATGTTCGCCAGTTGTGCGCCGAGCCCGACTGCCAGTGGACCGTTCTGCCTGGTCAGCCACCAGGGGACGACCTGTTGGATCGCAATGAAGCCGACGACGCCTGCGACGATGCCTACTGGCCAAGGCAGCTCGGCCAGTACCTCGAACCCGCTCTTATTCCCTCTACGCGCCATGCAGGAGCCTCCGTGCCAAGCGTCACGATAGCGGCTGGAAAGACGGTTGTCAGGAGGAGGCGGGCGAGACTTTCGTGTTGGCTTCTGCAGTCTTTGTAGGAGCACGCTGCACTGCCGGCACGATGCCAAGCGCAGGCAGCAGCAGGCAATCAATGGCTTGAGTCAGGAACTGCAGCTCGAACGGCTTGCGCTGGATCAGGGCGCGATACGCCGCCATCGACGGTACCAGCTGCGAGGCGACATCGATATTGGCGTCGGCACGGACTTCACCGCGGGCAAGCGCACGTTGCATGAGCCGCAGATTGGCATTCACCCACGGATCGACGATAGCGGCGTTTCCCGCTTCTGCTAGTTCGGGGTGCTGGGAAAGCACAGAGGCCAATCCGGCCATCACCCGCATCTTCTGCTCACCCTCGCGCGCACTGGCAGGCTTGAACAGGCCCAGCAGATCACCACGCAACGTTCCGGTATCGGGCAGGGCATCGAGGTCCACCTGGGTGCGCTTGAGGTGTGCGACGGCATCGATGACCAGGTGCGCTTTGGACTTCCAGCGGCGGTAGGCAGCCGCCTTCCCGGCCTTGGCCCGCAGCGCCACCATGTCCATGGTCATCCGCTCGTAGCCCACCTCGGCAATGACCGCGATCGCAGCTTCCAGGATCGCGGTATCCACTGCCGGGTCACGCCTGCGCCCGCGCGGGAGGGCTTCTACGACCGGGCCAATTTGAACCGGGGTGCCGGCTGATGGCGCGCCTTTCTTGTTCATCACCTTGCCTCCCGAAGTCGGGTAACGATACCGGCACATTACGGAACTTGCACGTTCCGTATGTCTGTGGCCTGATGAGGGCATTCGAGACAGCGCCGAGCGTCGGCCTGCGCCCCCGCCAGGCAGGCCGGGCACCCGATCAGGCAAGGGCATAGGACTTCAGAATGTTCCACATCATTTTTTCGCTGCCAGCGCTGTATGTCATCGCCCGGTTCCTGTGGCCTTTGCCGCTGGCGTTGCCGATAAAGCTTGCGCTTGCGTTGTTCATCCTCATCGGCTCGCAATACCACCTGGTCTGCCGGCTGTCCTCGGGCAGTGTCTTCTCGCCCGAGATGCCGCGCAGCCTTGTCATTGCGTTCAATTGGGTCTTCATCTCGATCCTGATGCTGTTCTTCATGCAGCTGCTGATCGATCTGGTGCGAATCGGTGTGAGGCTCGCAGCGGGAATCACCTTCGTGGTGCCGGTCGCGGTGTCCTGCAGCCTGGGGCTGGTGATTCTGGCAATCGCGGCGCTGGGGGTGCGGAACGCGATTGCCGTGCCCGCCATTCGGAACGTCGAGATCGTGGTCAGGGACCTGCCGGAAGAGTTTTCCGGCTATCGCATCCTGCAGCTCACCGACCTGCATATCAGCCGCCTGTTTGACCAACACTGGACGCAGGCGGTGGTCAGCGATGCCAATGCGATCGGCGCCGACCTGATCGTGGTCACCGGTGATCTCATCGATGGGTCGCTGACGGATCGCAAGCGCGACGTCAGTCCAATGCAGCAACTGCACGCCCCCGACGGGATCTATTTCATCACCGGCAACCATGAGTTCTTCTTCGAACACGCAAGCTGGCTCAGCGAGGTCCAGACGCTGGGCATGACGGCGCTGGAGAACCGGCATTTCGTGCTGCGGCGAGGGGAGGGCGCGCTTGTCCTGGCCGGCGTCACCGACCTGTCAGCGCAGGAAACCGGGTTCCCCGGGCCCGATGTAGGCAAGGCCCTGGAAGGCGCACCCGCCGGTGCGCCGGTCGTGTTGCTCGATCATCAGCCCAAGCTGGCGCGCGATGCGGCGGGCTTGGGCGTAGCGGTGCAGCTTTCCGGACATACGCATGGGGGCTTGGCACCTGGCGTGGATCGTCTGTTCGCACTCGCCAACGGAGGCTATGTTTCCGGGCATTACGACGTCGGCGGTATGCAGCTCTACGTCAACAACGGAACAGCGCTTTGGCCCGGGTTCGCCTTTCGGCTGGGACGGCCGCCGGAGCTCACGTGCATCACGCTGAAGAGAGCCCCTCGGACGATCTAGGCCAACAGAATCGCCAGCTTCGCAGGCGCTTACGCAGACGCTACGAGCATGGCACGCAAGCGAGACCTCTGCCTGTCCAGCATCTCGATCTGCTTGTCTAGAATCGCCAGCCTCTTGCGCTGTGTTTCGCTGGTCTCTGGGCACGCCAGGGCCCCTTCGATCAACAGCATGCATTCCGGGAAGCTACGGATCTCCTCCAAACTGAAGCCTGCCGCAATAAGGCGCTGTATCTGCTTCACCTGGTTGACCGCCACCGTTTGAAACGCGCGATAGCCATTTCCTGATCGGGAAGATGCCAACATCCCATGCTGATCGTAGTGGCGGATCGAACGCACGCTGACGCCGCTAGCCTCGGCCAGCTCACCAATCTTCATCAGGTCATTGCTGGGTTGCGTGGACATCGAGAAATCCTGGAAACGTCCACTTGACTCTAACACTAGTGTCAGCGTTTAGCCTCTGCATTCCGCTCTATGAGGTTCGTTGACCATGGTCTTTTCCCCAGTCTCAGCCATTCGATACGCCTGGCTCTATTGCATCGTTCTGTTGCTGGCACCACTGCTTGCGCACGGCACAAACCGGGCTTACACGGTTGAGTCACTGGACGGAGTCAAAATCGCCGTTCAGGAAGCGGGGAATCCCCAGGGGCAGGCCATCATCTTCGTCCACGGGTTTGCTGGGTAGTCACCTCAGCTGGGAAAAACAGCTCAACAGTCCTGAGTTGCAGCGCTATCGGTTGATTACCTTTGATCTGCGCGGACACGGCCTGTCCGACAAGCCAGTGGAGCTGGACGCTTACCGCGAGGGCCGTCACTGGGCAGATGACCTCGCGGCTGTCATCAAGGAGTCCGGAGCACATGAGCCGGTGCTGGTAGGGTGGTCTCTTGGGGCAGCTGTCACCACCAATTACCTGGCAGCGTTTGGCGACGGACAGATTGCAGGCGCGGTGTATGTAGGCGGGGTCATCGAGCTCAAGCCGGAACAACTCGTCGCTCAACCCGCCGCTTACAGCGGCATGGCGTCATCGGACCTGCGATCGCATCTTGAAGGCGAGAAGGAATTCGTCGCGCTGTGTTTCAACACGGCGCCTGACGACGCAACGTTCCAGCGCACGGTCGCCGCTGCGGCGATGGCATCAAGTGAGATGCAGAGCGCCGTCCACGGCATGTCAATCGATGCTGCCAAAGGACTTGGTTCGATGCATAAGCCACTCCTGCTCATCTACGGTGGGCAGGATGCGCTTGTTCAGCCAAGCGCCTCCGCAGCGCGGGCCAAGGCACTTTATCCCCGAACCGCAGTTGAACTGTATGAAACGTCAGGCCATTCGCCCTTCTTCGAGGAGTCCACACGCTTCAACCGGGATCTCTCTGCATTTGTGGATGCAGCGACCGGGCACTAAGCGAGGTCGCTACCGACCCGGATGCGCTCGGACCCAACACGGCAATGGGGACTGCAGGCTCACGCAGGTTCAATGCTTGCCTTGGTCGTATCGCGTGCACGCGGCTTCAAGCTCACCGCCGTTCTTCAAGGCCCAGCTGCACAGCGCTTCAAAGGGCTGCTTCAGGGAGTGACCAAGAGGGGTGATCGCATACTCAACGCCAATTGGGGCGGTTGGCAGTACGGTCCGCGTTACCAGGCCATTCCGCTCGAGGCGCTTAAGGATGATCTGAATAGATCACCCGCACCGCTGGATTCATGAGCTGAGCGACGTTCGCGCCTTGCCTGAGCAGCGAATTTTGTTGAAAACGGGGTTTTGAAGGTGCCGTTGGGCACCTCCAGGCGGATTTATCCCTGGGCCGGCAGAAATTGCCGACGGGTCATCCACAGATTGGACAATGCAAACAGCGTCAGCACCTGTGCGCTGTTCTTGGCCAGACCCCGATAGCGCACCTTGGTGTAGCCAAACTGGCGCTTGATGACCCGGAAGGGGTGCTCCACCTTCGCTCGCATGCTGGCTTTGCAGCTCTCCCAGCGCTCGTACTGCCGACGCTCGCGCGCGTTCTTGATCGCCTTCACCTTGCCTCGTTTCCTGGCGATGAAGAACGTCGGCTTGGAGTCCTGAAGCTCTGGCCGACAATCCGCTCCGGTATAGCCACTATCTCCCAGCACGCAGTCCTCCTTGCCGTGCAGAAGTTCGTGCGTGACCGTGACATCGCCCACATTCGCAGCGGTGCATGCCACATGGTGTACAAGGCCGGAAAACTCATCCACGCCGATGTGCGCCTTCATGCCGAAGTACCACTGATTGCCCTTCCTGGTCTGGTGCATCTGCGGATCACGCGCCTTGTCAGCGTTCTTGGTGGAGCTCGGTGCATGAATGATCGTGGCATCCACGATCGTGCCCGCACGCAGACTCAGGCCTTGGCGCTGCAGGTGTGCGTTGACCGCCTCCAGCATCTTGCCGCCCAGCCCGTGGGTCTCCAGCAACCGACGGAAGTTGAGGATCGTGGTCTCATCGGGGATGCGGTCCAGGCTGTTGATGCCAGCAAATCGGCGCATCACCGCTGTGTCGTACAGTGCTTCCTCCATCGACGGGTCGCTCAGCGCGTACCACTGCTGCAGGAAGTGGATGCGCAGCATGGTCGTCAGCGCGTAGGGCTGACGGCCGCGGCGGCCTGTCAGCGGGTAGTGCGGCTCGATCAGCGCCAGCAGTCGCTTCCAGGGGACCACCTGATCCATCTCGTTGAGGAACAGCTCGCGGCGTGTCTTCTTGCGCTGGCCCAGGCCTTCGGCATCACCGAATGTCAGTTGCATGGGGGGGCCTTCAACGTGTGTCTGATGGACCTCAAGCTTGCCAGCCAGCGGCCGGCACTACCATCGGATTTGGTGCAGATTTGTTCAGATCTTCCTTAAGCGCATCTGCGAGAGACTTGTGGGTGA
This sequence comes from Stenotrophomonas sp. SORGH_AS_0321, assembly GCF_031453215.1. Lineage (NCBI taxonomy): Bacteria > Pseudomonadati > Pseudomonadota > Gammaproteobacteria > Lysobacterales > Lysobacteraceae > Stenotrophomonas > Stenotrophomonas sp. SORGH_AS_0321. Next base: position 1,979,293 of record NZ_JAVIZG010000001.1, on the reverse strand, counting down.
TTCCGTCCAATCGGCGCTTGATCTCGTTGAAGCGGGACGGTTTTGGGCAGATCACGGTAAGAATCATGATCGTCCATTTGTCCGCGATCTTCTCCAGCATCGGTCGAACCTGCGCCATGTCGGAGAGGACTTTCGCAGAGCTTTCAGCCGAACAGGTATGAGCACGTATATCTAGGTTAGTCATGGTGCGTTCTTGATACTTGATTTACAGCGTATATCTTAGCAGCACTCTTGGTTTTTACAGGTGCTCACGAATGAAGAAGATGGAAGGGAAAGTTGCCCTGGTCGTCGGCGGTGCAAGGGGCATTGGCTTGGCAGTGGCTGCTCGGATCGCTGCGGAGGGCGCAACGGTGTTCATGACCGGGCGAGACCGCAAGCAGGTGGAGGAGGGCGTCGCAGCAATAGGCCCAGGTGGCCGTGGCATCTTCGCCGATGCAAGCGTCCGTGAAGACATCGATCGGATAATGAGTGAGATTGGCAGCCAGTTCACTCGCCTCGACGCCCTCGTACTGAATGCAGGCCTGAGTGAGCCGGCATCGCTTGCCGAAGTGACCGAAGAACACTTTGACCGACACTTTTCGGTGAACGTGCGCGCCCAGATCTTTGGCCTGCAGAAAGCCCTCGGCCTGCTTCAAGAGGGCGCAGCGGTGGTGCTGATGGGCTCGGTAGCGAGCTCACTCGGCATCCCGAACTACGGAACGTACGCCGCAACGAAAGCGGCCCTTCGCTCGTATGCCCGCACATGGGCGGCAGAATTGGCCCCCCGTGGCATCCGCATCAACGTGGTGGCGCCAGGGCCTACAGATACGGAGATGATGGCGCGAGTCCCTGATGAGGTGCGCAGATCAATCATCGCCCCCATTCTTCTCGGCCGAATGGCCAGGCCCGACGAAGTCGCCTCTGCGACGTTGTTCCTTCTCAGCGACGAGTCGAGCTTCATAACAGGTGTGGAATTGTGCGTGGATGGAGGCATGGGCCAGATATAGGGACTAAACGGGTTAGCCAGCACCGTGCGAAGCCACCTTATCCAGCGTGGGATGCAGCGCCTTGGCGCGGTGTGCCCGGTCCCAAGCCGCTCGGTCGGTATGGCTCGCCCGGTAGTGGTCGATGCCTCCGTTGCGCCCGATCTCCCGGCTGATCCTGGAGGGAGCGCGGCTCAGCATCGATGCGACTCAGCGCCATTTCGTCGGCGATCCGGATGTTTCATCGGCGGCTGCTGTGGCTTGGTCGCAAACGCGTTGCCACGCCCCCCGCGCGGATGGCAACTTGCAGCGGCGATCACGTCGACCTGGAGCCCCGCATGGCCCCCGTTACCCTGTATTCGCCCGATCCGGCCCGCGGCTGGCTGCCCTGGGCCTGGCTGACGCCGATCATGATGATCCTGTTCAACGCGGTACCGGTGATCGCGCTGGACGGGTGGATGCAGTCGCAGCATTGGTCGACGCCGAGCGGCGATCCGATCGGCCTCGCTGGCTTGCATGCGCTGCTATGGATCGGCTTCGCGCCGACGCTGGTGGCCGTGCTCGCCTGGGTACGCTTCGTCGAACAGCGCTCGCTGGCGAGTATCGGGCTGACCGGTCCGGCGCCCCTGAAAACCTTCCTGCGCGGACTGGCCGTTGGATTCGGCACGATCGCGCTGGTCGTAGTCGCGATCTGGATGGCTGGCGGCATGCAGGCGGCGGGCGTGGGGGAGGCCTGGCGGTCGCCCGTCAGTCTGCTGCATATCGGTCTGCTGCTATTGAGTTTCATGTTCCAGGCGAGCGTGGAGGAAGTCATCTTCCGCGGCTGGATGCTGTCGGCGGTGGCGCGCAAGACCAATGTCGCGGTGGCAGTGCTGCTGGTTTCGCTCGTTTTCTGCTTCCTGCATTTCAGTCCGCACCAGCCGCCCCGGGTCATGCTCAGCACGTTCCTGTTCTCGCTGTTCGCCTGCGCCTGGGCGCTGCGGACCGGCAATATCTGGGGCGTGATGGGCTGGCACACGGGGTGGAACTGGTTGCTCGCGACCGGCTTCGAACTGCCCGTCACCGGCATGGATGCGCACTTGCCGGCGCTGCTGGTGGCGCTGCGCCCGCAAGGCCTCGACACCCTGACCGGTGGCGCGCAAGGACCGGAAGGCAGTTATCTGTGCAGCGTCTTCCTCGTCATCGCGATCGCGTGGATCCAGTGGCGAAAGACGCGCGATGCTCAGAACTTCTCGCCGACCCGCGGGTAACGCCACTGCCCGGGCCGCTCGCCCCGTCCGGCGCGGCGCCCCCGAAACGAAGGTTGCTGCGAAGCTGCAGACGGATGCGGATTGCCCATATGTCCAGGAGCTTGAGCGGCGCCTTCTGGCCGATCAGTCACCTGGCAATTGATACTGTTCGCAATGATGGATCGGGTGCTCCAGGTCGACAGACCTGAAAGCACGCATGGCGCTGGGATCAATGACACGTAGTGGATCCGCGCCCAGCCATCGCACCATCTGCATGAACTGCCCGTGGCAGAACACAACGACCATTCTGGAGCCAAGGCCCCTCACCAGTTGCAGCGCACCCTTCGTGCGTTCGACAAACTCTCTGAAGGTCTCTGCTTCAGGTCCATCACGGAAATCCGGGGCACTTGCCTTCCAATACTCAGCTACCCAGGACCGACGTTCCGCAGCGGTGGTGCCGGCGCACTTGGCAGGACACAGGTAAGTGAACTCCTGCACCGGCGCCGTCATGACCTTCAAGTTGAACTTGGACGCCAGAGGCTGGGCAGTCTGCATTGCACGTAGATAGGGAGAGCTCAGAATCCGGCTCGGCCGGCGTGGCCACGCCCTTGCGAACGCGGCTGCTTGTTGGATACCTGCTTCGGTCAGGGCAATGCTGTCAGGGCTTTCTGTTGACTGGCCTGCATTGGCAGCGCTTTGTGCGTGTCGTACGAAGATGATCATCGTTTATGTGCTGTGTCAGCACGGTTGGTCAGGTACGTCCCGCCAGCCACCCTCTATGCGCTTCAGCCGATGTCCTGAGATGCAACGTTCGCCAGGCCTCAAGGGCAGGGGGGCATACTGTTCCGCTGGTGCACTGAGCCTCACACTGCGCGGCATTACAGCTTCGAGATCACGCGCTTCCGCCATTTCCTGTCTGTCAAATGTCGGCTCATGCCGTTCGCGTTCCATACGACCCCCTCTGCGTGTCCCGGCTCGCATTGTAGGAGGTGTAGGGGCGTCGGCCCTACGGTCAACGCTTCACCCGTGCTGTGGTGGCTAGGGCCGGTTGCGTATGCACCCAAATGTTGCGTCAACAACCTTAGCGCAATGTCATAACATTACATGGTAGGCTTCCATCCCTTCCCTCAGGGCGAGCCCACGTGTCCGTCAACGCTCCCATCATCGACATCAACGGACTGTCCGTTTCCTTCCCCTCGAAGACCGTGCTCTCTGGGCTTGCGCTCCAGGTACACGCGGGCAGCATCTACGCGTTGCTGGGCGGCAACGGTGCGGGCAAGTCGACGACGCTGTCGGTGCTTCTGGGGTTTACCCGGCCCACATCCGGCACCGTGCACGTTGCCGGCATCACCCCGTGGGAAGCGCCGGAGCGTGCACGTTCGCAGCTGGCGTACCTGCCGGAAAACGTTGCGCTCTATGAACACCTGAGCGCGGTGGAAAACGCGGACTACCTGCTTTCCCTGAGCGGGTTGCGGCAACCGTCCGAGGCCATCTGCGAGGCACTGCGCGCCGCCGGCCTGCAGGAAGCGGCGTGGAATCAACGCCTGGCCGGGTTCTCCAAGGGCATGCGGCAGAAGGTTGCCATTGCCATCGCCTTGATGCGCAAGGTACCCGTACTGTTGCTGGACGAGCCCACCTCCGGGCTGGACCCGGGCGCGAGTGCCGATTTCCACGCGCTGCTGGAGCCGGTGCGCGCGCGCGGCACCGCCGTGCTGATGGTGACCCACGACCTGCTGGGCGCTGCGGAAGTGGCTGACCGGATCGGGGTGCTCGATCACGGCCGCATCGTCCATGAGGTGGAACGCCAGGACTTCGACCTCAATGCATTGCACGCCCACTTCACTGGCCGGGAGCGCCAGGCATGAGGGGGGCGTTGTCGGTGATGAAGAACGAGCTGCGCGGGCTGGTGCGGCAACGCACGGCGCTGGCGGGCATCGTGTTGATGACGCTGCTGACGATCACTGCGACGGTGGTCTCGCTCCACCACATGCAGGCCGCCGCAGAGCACCGGGCCCGCCAACAGGCCGCCGCACAGGACGCTTTCGATGCCCAGCCCGATCGCCACCCGCATCGCGTAGTGCACTACGGGCATTTCGTCTACCGGCTGCCGGCCGCGCTGGCAGCGTTCGATCCCGGGGTGGATCCGTTCACCGGCAGCAGCATGTTTCTGGAGGGCCACCGGCAGAACACCGCCAACTTCGGCGACGTGATGCAGAACTCCATCCTGACCCGATTCGGCCAGCTCACGCCAGCTTTCGCGCTGCAGATCCTGGCGCCGCTGATGCTGGTGTTCCTCGGGCATGCCACGCTCGCCCAAGAGCGGCAGAGCGGCACCTTGAGGCAGCTCATGCTGCAGGGGGCCAGCGGCCGCAGCATCCTGGGTGGGAAGCTCGCCGCGCTGCTCGTGATTTCTGCGCTGTTCCTGCTACCGGCCTTCTTGGGCCTGGCAGCGCTCGCATGGGGCAGCCCCGGAACCCTGCCTGTGGCGCTCACCGTCATGCTGGGTTACACCCTCTACCTTGCCGCCTGGTGCGTGCTGATCACCGTCGTGTCGTCGATGATGAGCCAGCGCCGGGACGCGCTGCTGGCCCTGATCGGCGGCTGGGCGGTGATGGCGCTGCTGGTGCCGCGTATTGCGCCGGATCTGGCCTACGCGGCGTTTCCGCTGCCGGACCGCCTGCACAACGAGGTGAGCCTCGCGCGTGATCTGCGCGCACTGGGTGATAGCCACGATGCCAACGACCCGTACTTCGCGGCCTTCCGGCAGCGCGTGCTGGACCAGTATGGCGTCACCCGTATCGAGGATCTGCCGGTGAACTACAAGGGCCTGCTGGCCGTGGAGGGCGAGCGGCTGAGCTCATCGCTGTTCAACCGCTATGCGGCCGACGCCGCCGCGATCCAACACCGGCAGAACCGCTTGGTGGCCGGCTTTGCGGTACTCAGCCCGGTGCTGGCGATCCGGCAGCTGTCCATGGCGGCGGCAGCAACCGACCTGCGCGCACACCTGGGCTTCCTGGACCAGGCCGAGCAGCACCGTTACCAGCTCGTCCAGCAGCTCAACCAGATGCAGGCCGATGAAGTGTCGTACGCCGATGACACCGCCAAGGATGCAGGCGCCGACCAGCGCAAGCGGGTGGACAGCTCCCAATGGGAGAAAATTCCACACTTTGAATTCCGTTCGCAGGGCACCTCCACCGTGCTTGCATCGCTGCTGGCGCCGCTGCTGGTGCTGGCGGGCTGGTTGACTGCGGCGCTGCTGCTGCTCGGCGTCATGTCGCGCCGCCTGGGAGTGATTCGATGAAGCCGTGGTACTACGATCTGAAGCTGCTGCTGCGCTCCAAGGTAGCGGCAGGCTCAATGGTCCTGCTGCTGGTGCTGACCACCGCAAGTCTGCTTTCCGGTGTGCAGCGCATCGACAGCCAGCGCGAGGCGATTGCACGCATCGGCGCGCTGCATGCGGAGGACACGGCGGCCGTCGTGTCAGCCCATGGTGATTCGGTTGACGCAGGCACTGCCGCGTACTATAGCTTCCAGCCGACTTGGAACCCACCGTCGCCGCTGGCGTTTGCGGCGGTGGGCATGCGCGATGTGGCACCCATCATGCTGCGCGTGCGTGCGTTGGGGCTGGAAGCCCAGATCCACGATGGCGATACCTTCAATCCGGAACTGGCGCTGGCGGGCCGCTTTGATTTCTCGTTTCTGCTGACCTTCCTGCTGCCGTTGTTCGTCATTGCACTGCTGCATGATCTGCGCTCCTCCGAGACAGAATCCGGCCGGGAACGCATGCTGCGCAGCCTGCCATTCCGGACCCGCTGGCTCTACCTGCGGCGCTCGATAATGCGCGGGCTGGCGCTGTGGTTGTGCGTGGGCGTTCCTTTTGTGGTCGTGGCCATCAGCCAAGGCGTGCCGGCGGGCCAGATCCTGGCGGTGCTGGCACTGGCTGCCGCCTGCCTGCTGTTCTGGGTGGTGCTGTGCCTGTTGATCTCCCGTCGCGCCTGGAATTCCGGGGTCAATGCGGCGGCGCTCGCCTCATGCTGGGTGGTGCTTGCCTTGGTCGCCCCGGCACTGGCCAATGTGGGGATCGAGCGGGCGATTCCGGTAGAGCAGGGGGCCACCATCGCGCGGGCGCAGCGCGAGGCGGTGAACGGCGCCTGGGATATTCCCCGCGACCGGACCATGCAGCAGTTCTATGCCAGCCATCCGCAATGGCGTGATTCGGCGCCGCTTGGCGATGCGTTCCACTACAAGTGGTACCTGGCCTTCCATCAGAACGGCGATGACCAGGTTGCGCCCTTGGTGGCCGCGTACCGAGATGGCATCGAACGCCGCAACGCCGCCGCCGCGGCAGTGGGTTGGGTACTGCCTTCGGTAGGCCTGCAGGTCGCGCTGACCCGCATGGCAGGGACGGACATGCAGGCCCATCTGGCATACCAGGACCGCATTCGTCGCTATCACGAAAGGCTGCGGCAGTTCTTCTACGGTTACCTGTTCACTGACAAGCCGTTCGTGAAGAGCGACTATGATCGGGTACCCCCGTTCGAACCTGGGGAGTGAAGCCACTCCGGGCGTTTGGCGGCTGCTCGCAGGGATTGGCCACTTGCTTGAGGCGGTGCGCAGTGGACAGCAGGGCAACTCGATGGCGCACGGTGCCCATGGTCCACGCACCGACCTTGTGGCACCACAATTCTAGTCCCCAGATCGAGAGAATTTGCAGGAACTTTAACCGCGTAAGCCCCAGATCTAACGCAGACTTAGGGCTGGATGGCTGCACTCTGCGATCCAGAGGGATGCATTTGGACGCGGCGCTCCCAGGCGATCAAAGGGCGGAACTTTGTTCAACCAGACAACTAGCACCCAGAAATTTCTGCGATGGATTGCGGCGGCCCAAGAATGTCTACCTCGTGAACCATAACCTCCGCCTCAACGGCGCAGAATTGTCTGCCCCCGAACACTTGTAAGTAGATCCGGAGGGAAGCAAGAGCCGATCCAAAGGTTGATCCAATGCCACCCAGAGCCCACAAACGCAGCCCTACGACGCCTACATGATTGCGCATAATGTATATTATGTTCGTGGCTCGCATGGCTGTCTCATCGGATGAGACAGACTCCGCCGCCCCGTTGCACCGCAGGCAGTATGCGTGATCGCAAGCTGACCGGCCCCTGGGCCGGTTTTGCCTTTAAGGATGGCCGGCTGGTCACCCCTAAAGGCCGCATCTGATGGACTTCAGGCTTGCCGGCCAGCGGCCGGCACTACCATCGGGCGCCGCCCTACTCAAACGACTCTTCGCTGACCACGCGGGCATTGAACGACTGCAATGGCCGGGCGTTGTGCGGATAGACGCTGCGCAACGCATCAAGCTGCTGCTGGGAGATTGTCTGCGGCGTGAGTTCGATGTTCCAGAGCACGCCCTCGGTGCACGGCGGCGTGGTCAGCGAGCCAACGTAGCGCAAGCCGGTCGGGTTATGCGGCAGCAGCGAAGCCAGCTGCATCGGCTGCTGCAGCTCCACCTTCATACCCGGCGATGCCAGCTCAACCGGCAAGCGTTCGAACAGTTCGGCCAGCGCTACGTTCGGTGCCCCCACGTCGAAGAACACTGCCACAACTGCGGTCTTCCCGTCATCGCGGGCGTGCACCATGTGCAGCTCCATTGCGTGCGGCTTTCCATCAACGAAGTGCTCGCTGGGCGTGTGCACGTGGAACTGCATGAGTGCGTAGTGCTCGCCATCGATGTCTACCCCGCCCTGCTGCTTCTGCAAGGGCGATGCCTGCAGGGTGTGGCCGTTGTTGAACACGGAAAAATATTGTTCAGAATAATTGGCATGAAGGGCATGCGGCTGGCCATGCGAGGCACTCCCCGGGCGCAGGTCGATCGGCGATTGCAGGGTTCCCGCGCAGGCCGGCGCCAGCTCGGCCCAGTCGCCAGGCGTGACGATCTTTTCGTAGCCCCAGTGTGGCGCATGCTCGTCCGCGCTGGCGTGCATCGATAGACTGGCGGCAGCCAATAGGCTTCCGGTAATAACGCGGAACAGGACGGTACACATCGGGATGTATTAACCTTTGCTGGAGGATAAGGTGCGCTACCGGTGGGCGAGCATGCGAGGGTGGGCAGAACCCGACCGCATTGGCTGGCTCTCTCGGCCGTCATCGCCTAGGGGGCGCGTGGCCAGATGGTGGGCTGTTGCGTCACCTCGCTCCATAGGACGCGACTTAGTTCATCCAGTACCCGTACCGATGCCGGACGACGGAGCGCCGGAACCCGCACCCCGTCAGCGCACAAGTCCCAGCACACTGACGCCGATGTGAGCCGTTTTTGCCCACCACCGGCACCGCTGCGGAAGTCAGTCCTCGGGAGGCTCAAAGCCAGCCGGTGAGCGCGTGCGTGCCGGACTACAGCTGCGGCCGTTCGTCCTCGCTCCCCCGCGCCGAAGCGCAATAGGGAGTACCCGTTCATTGCGGCGGCTCCGTCGCTGCAGTTGCGGCCGCTGGAAGCGGACTGTGGCAAGACCTCGGGACAGGTGGCGGATCGAACCGCTCGCACTGCTGACCTCCCCACCCCGCCCATCGGACCGATCTGATTTGGCGCCATGGGGCTCGCCACTCAAGGCGCGGCTGAGGGCAGATTCAGGCGCGGCACGCAGGTCGACGCATTTAGGCCGGGTCCGATGGGATGGGGGGTGACGGACATCGAAGATGACTCCACTCCGGAGAACCCTTCTGGAAGCAAGGCCCCCTCTCTCACCCCTGCGCAGGCCGAACCCGCGCACTTTTGGGAACTTCCCTGATGAATACTATTTACAAGTTGATCTTCAACGTATCGACCGGCACCTGGGCGGTAGCCTCGGAGCTGACCGCCTCGCGCGGCAAGAAGAGCCGTACCCGCCTGGCTTCGGCCATGGCCGTTGCCATGGCTCTGCCGGCCGGCGCCGCGATGGCTGCCGATTCTCCGGCGTCGCTGCAGTGTGCGATCAACGAGAGCATTTCGGCCGATGGCCTGCGTTGTGAAGCGAACACCCTGATGGCGCCGATGTCGGGTGGTGTTGGGGTCATGGCGATCAATGACACTTACATGGCACATGGCGTCCGCTATACTCCCGGCTCGTCGGTTGAAGGTCCTGCCAGCGCAGGCTCGGGCTCCGTATCAATTGGGCGCGCTGCGTCGGCCGGGGTGACGGCTGTGGTATTTGGTGAGAATGCAACTGCACTTAGCAATGCTGCGGCTATGGGCTACCAAGCATCAGCAGCAGATGGGGGTACTGCGTACGGGATGCGGTCCCGTGCGCAAGGCACGAATTCAGTCGCATTGGGACGTTCAGCGTCTGTTGTTGAAACTGCCACGGACAGTGTAGCTATAGGTTACAGCTCGGTAGCTGATGCAGCGGGCACGGTTTCGGTCGGCAACGCCACCACCCAGCGCCGCATCGTCAACATGGCCGCCGGTACCGCCGGTACCGATGCCGTCAACCTCAACCAGCTGGCCCCTGTCGTGGCCGGACTGGGCGGTGGTGCCAGCATCAACCCGACCACCGGCGCCGTCACCGGCCCGAGCTACAACATCGGCGGCGCAGCGCGCACCAACCTGGGCGATGCACTGACCAACCTCGATGGCCGTACCACTGCCAACAACGCCGCCATCGGTGACCTGGCCGACCAGCTGGCCGGCAGTGGCCTGGTGGACGACGAGGGCAACGCCATTGCCGCGGTGACCTATGGCCGCAATGCCGATGGCAGCACCAACTACAGCCGTGTCACCTTCGGTGATGCCAGCGGCAGCGCGCCGGTACAGCTGAAGAACGTGGCCGCCGGTACCGACGGCACCGACGCGGTCAACCTGGACCAGATGAACACCGCCATTGCCAGCGTCGCCCCGGCAGAGAATCCCTACTTCGCGGGCAATGGCCCGACCGCCAACCCGGCGCGTGCCACCAGCCTGAATTCGGTGGCCCTGGGCGCCGGTTCGCTGGCCAACGGTGCCAACACCGTTTCGGTGGGCAATTCGGATACCGGCCTGCGTCGCCGCATTACCAATGTCGGCGACGGCACCGCGCGTACCGACGCCGCCACCGTGGGCCAGCTCAATGATCTGGTGGGCGGCGCGACCCTGAGCACCCAGCAGGCGCTGGACGACGTCAACACCAAGATCTCCTCGCTGAGCAGCGTTGGAACAATGGCGGCGGTGGATGATGCCTACGTGAAGGTCGATGCACCGGCGGGCTCGGAATCGGCCGTTGTGGGTGCCGACACCTACGGTGTGGCCATCGGCGTGGGCGCCACCGCGACCGGCAGCCTGTCGGCCGCCTTCGGTGCCGCTTCGGAAGCCACTGGCACGCAGGCGCTGGCACTGGGCGCTGACGCCAAGGCGACCGCCGATGGCACGCTGGCCATGGGTTCCTCGCAGGCCTCGGCGGTCAATGCAGTTGCACTGGGCAACGGCACCGTGGCCTCTGGTAACAATGCAGTGGCCTCGGGCTTCAATGCCAATGCCACCGGCACCAATGCCGTTGCCTTCGGCAACACATCGCAGGCACGCTCGGAAAATGCCGTTGCCATCGGCTCGACCGCCAGCGTCGCGGCGGCTGCGACCAATGCTGTGGCGCTGGGCCGTGGCGCCAGCGTTGCTGCAGCGGGCGTGGGCTCGGTCGCCCTGGGCGCCGGTTCGGTCGCCGATCGCGGCAATGCCGTTTCGGTGGGCAGCGCCACGCAGGGTCGCCAGATCATCAACGTGGCAGCGGGTACTGCAGACAACGATGCGGTGAACCTGAGCCAGCTGCGCACCTATGTGGCCGACAACGGCGGCAACCCGCTGGCGGTGGCCTACGCAGATGACGACAAGGATACCGTCAACCTGGCCGGTGCCGACGGCACCACCATCCGCAACGTGGCCGCTGGCGCCGTCAACGCGACCAGCACCGACGCCATCAATGGCGCCCAGCTGCATGCCAATGCGACTTCGGTGGCGGCTGGCCTGGGCGGCGGCTCGACCGTGGCTGCCGACGGCACTGTTACCGCTCCGTCGTACAACGTCGGCGGCGCGGCGCACACCAACGTGGGCGATGCACTGACCAACCTGGATGGCCGTACCAATGCCAACAACACCGCCATCGGTGACCTGGCCGACCAGCTGGCCGGCAGTGGCCTGGTGGACGACGACGGCGATACCCTCGCCGCCGTGACCTACGACAAGAATGGCGACGGCACCCCGAACCGTGCCTCGGTGACCTTGGGCGAAGCCGGCACCGCCGTGCGTGTGAGCAACGTGGCCGCTGGTGCGGTCAACGCGACCAGCACCGACGCCATCAATGGCGCCCAGCTGCACGCCAATGCGACTTCGGTGGCGGCTGGCCTGGGCGGCGGCTCGACCGTGGCTGCCGACGGCACTGTTACCGCTCCGTCGTACAACGTCGGCGGCGCAGCGCACACCAACGTGGGCGATGCGCTGACCAACCTGGATGGCCGTACCAATGCCAACAACACCGCCATCGGTGACCTGGCCGACCAGCTGGCCGGCAGTGGCCTGGTGGACGACGACGGCGATACCCTCGCCGCCGTGACCTACGACAAGAATGGCGACGGCACCCCGAACCGTGCCTCGGTGACCTTGGGCGAAGCCGGCACCGCCGTGCGTGTGAGCAACGTGGCCGCTGGTGCGGTCAACGCGACCAGCACCGACGCCATCAATGGCGCCCAGCTGCATGCCAATGCGACTTCGGTGGCGGCTGGCCTGGGCGGCGGCTCGACCGTGGCTGCCGACGGCACTGTTACCGCTCCGTCGTACAACGTCGGCGGCGCGGCGCACACCAACGTGGGCGATGCACTGACCAACCTGGATGGCCGTACCAATGCCAACAACACCGCCATCGGTGACCTGGCCGACCAGCTGGCCGGCAGTGGCCTGGTGGACGACGACGGCGATACCCTCGCCGCCGTGACCTACGACAAGAATGCCGACGGCACCCCGAACCGTGCCTCGGTGACCTTGGGCGAAGCCGGCACCGCCGTGCGTGTGAGCAACGTGGCCGCCGGTGCCGTCAACGCGACCAGCACCGACGCCATCAATGGCGCCCAGCTGCACGCCAATGCGACTTCGGTGGCGGCTGGCCTGGGCGGTGGCTCGACCGTGGCTGCCGACGGCACTGTTACCGCTCCGTCGTACAACGTCGGCGGCGCAGCGCACACCAACGTGGGCGATGCACTGACCAACCTGGATGGCCGTACCAATGCCAACAACACCGCCATCGGTGACCTGGCCGACCAGCTGGCCGGCAGTGGCCTGGTGGACGACGACGGCGATACCCTCGCCGCCGTGACCTACGACAAGAATGCCGACGGCACTCCGAACTTCGGCTCGGTGACCCTGGGCAATGGCGGCGGTGCGGTTCGCCTGCGGAACGTGGCGAACGGCGTGGATGCCACCGACGCGGTGAACGTGAGCCAGCTGACTGCGGCCACCGCCAACCCGTTCTTCGCCGGTCGCGGTGCGGGCACGGCGGCCACGGCCACCGGCCTGGGTTCTGTGGCGCTGGGCATCAACTCGGTAGCCAACCAGGCGAACACGGTTTCGCTGGGTAATGCGACCCTGGTTCGCCGCATCACCAACATGGCTGACGGCCAGGCGCGTACCGACGGTGCCACCGTCGGCCAGGTCAACGATCTGGTCAGCGGCGTGGAGAGCAGCACTGCCGGCGCCCTGGCGGATGTCAACAACCGTATCTCGGCCCTGAGCAGCGCCGGCACCATGGCGGCGGTGGACGACACCTACGTCAAGGTTGACGCCCCGGCCGGCTCGGACGCGGCGGAAGTGGCTGCCAACAGCTACGGCGTGGCCGTGGGCGTGGGTTCCAAGGCTACGGGCAGCATGTCCGCCGCCATCGGTGCCTCTTCCGAAGCCAGCGGCACCCAAGCCCTGGCGCTGGGTGCGGACTCCAAGGCGACCGCCGATGGCGCGCTGGCCATGGGTGTTGCACAGGCCTCGGGCACCAATGCGGTCGCCCTCGGCAATGGCACGGTGGCTGCGGGCAGCAACGCGGTGGCCAGCGGCTTCAACGCCAACGCTACCGGCACCAACGCAGTGGCCTTGGGCAACACCTCGCAGGCCCTGTCCGACAACGCCATTGCCATCGGTGCAACGGCGAATGTCGCTGCAGCGGCAACCAACTCGGTCGCGTTCGGCCGTGGCGCATCCGTCACCGCTGCTGGTGTGAACTCGGTGGCCCTGGGTGCCGGTTCGCTGGCAGACCGTACCAACGTCGTCTCGGTGGGTACCAGCACGCAGCAGCGCCAGATCATCAACGTTGCCCAAGGCACCGCCGATACCGACGCGGTGAACTATGGCCAGCTGCGCAGCTATGTGGCTGACAACGGTGGTGGCGGTGGCGCCAACCCGCTGGCCGTGGCGTACGCCGATGCCGGCAAGGGTGCCCTGAACCTGGAAGGCGCCGACGGCACCACCATCAGCAACGTGAAGGCCGGTGATGTCAGTGCCACCAGCACCGACGCCATCAACGGCTCGCAGCTGCACGGCACTGCTGAATCGGTGGCAGCCGCCATTGGCGGTGGTTCGGTGGTCAACGCCGACGGTACCGTGTCGGCACCGACCTTCACCATCGGTGGTGACAGCTATTCCAGCATCGGCGACACCTTCAACGCGGTGGATACCTCGCTGACCGATCTGGATGGCCGCGTGACCGGCAACTCCACCAGCATCACCAACATCAACCAGCAGCTGCAGGACCTGAACGCGGGCAGTGCCGGCATCGTCACCTTCGACGAACCTAACGGCACCGTGAACGTGGCCTCCGCGCTGGGTGGCAACACGGTGAACCTGGCTGGCACCGACGGTGCCCGCAAGCTGGTGGGCGTGGCCGACGGCGAAGTGGCGGCGGGCAGCAATGACGCCGTCAACGGCTCGCAGCTGCACGGCACTGCTGAATCGGTGGCAGCCGCCATTGGCGGTGGTTCGGTGGTCAACGCCGACGGTACCGTGTCGGCACCGACCTTCACCATCGGTGGTGACAGCTACTCCAGCATCGGCGACACCTTCAACGCGGTGGATACCTCGCTGACCGATCTGGATGGCCGCGTGACCGGCAACTCCACCAGCATCACCAACATCAACCAGCAGCTGCAGGACCTGAACGCGGGCAGTGCCGGCATCGTCACCTTCGACGAACCGACCAGCACCGTGAACGTGGCCTCCGCGCTGGGTGGCAACACGGTGAACCTGGCTGGCACCGACGGTGCCCGCAAGCTGGTGGGCGTGGCCGACGGCGAAGTGGCGGCGGGCAGCAATGACGCCGTCAACGGCTCGCAGCTGTCGGAAACCAACGACCGCGTGGCTTCGACGGAATCCTCCATCGTCAACATTGATGGCCGCCTGACCACCACCGAAGGCAATGTGACCAACCTGAGCACCGTGGTGAACAACCTGTCCAACGGTACGGCTGGTCTGGTCACCATCGACCCGACCACCAGCAACGTGCAGGTGGCTGCCGCGCAGGGTGGCACCGTGGTCGACGTGACCGGTACCGACGGCGCACGTCGCCTCAGCGGTGTGGCCAACGGTACCGACGACCATGACGTGGTGACCATCGCCCAGCTGCGTGCAGCCGGTGCGATCGATCCGGTCAGCGGCCAGACGCTGAGCGTGCTGACCTATGACGGTGTGGACCTGGCCCGCGCTACCCTGGGCGGTACCCACGGTACCGTGATCGGCAACCTGGCCAACGGCCTGATCGGCGCTGGCAGCATGGAAGCGGTCAACGGTGGCCAGCTGTTCCAGATGAACGCGAACTGGGAAGCGAAGTGGACCGCGCTCGACGGCCGTGTCGGCGTCATCGAGGCCGGCAACGGCGGTGGCAACGGCGGCGGCAGCGGCGGCGGTGGCAGCGGCATTGTGGCCCCGGGTGCCGGCGAAGGCTCGGTGGAGATCGGCGGCGGCAAGGCCGACGGTGATCGCTCGGTGGCCATCGGTGATGGTTCCTCGGCCACGGGCAGCGATTCGGTTGCCATTGGCAGCGGTTCGGTGGCGGCTGGCGACAGGGAAGTGTCGGTGGGCGCGCCGGGTGCGGAGCGTCGCATCACCAACGTGGCCGCCGGTGTTGAGCGCACCGATGCGGTGAACCTGGGTCAGATGAACGACCGCTTCGAACAGGAACGTGAATGGAGCAACAGCCGCTTCCAGGCCGTGGACAAGCGCATTGATCGCATGGGTGCAATCAGCGCGGCCTACGCCGGCATGGCGATCAATACCGCGGGCCTGAGCGGTGACAACCGCTTGGGTGCCGGTATCGGTTCGCAGAACGGCCGCAGCGCACTGGCGGTGGGCTACCAGCGCATCCTGGGCGAGAAGAAGAACGTTTCGGTCTCGCTGGGTGGTGCGTTCAGTGGCAGCGACCAGAGCGTGTCTGCAGGTGCCGGCTTCAGCTGGTAACCAGGCGAAGGGAGTTGCGGGCGGCTGAGCCGCCCGCAGTAACTAGGCCCGCAACCGCAAGGTTGCGGGCTTTTTTTTGCTCAACGGAAGGTCTGAACAAAGACATCGTTTCCTCGCTGCTGCCCTACCCGGCCAGCGTAAACACCGAGCCCGAGTCGACCCGGATGTTGGCCCCGTTGATGAAGCTGGCGCGCTCGGAGCACAGCAACAGCACGGCGGCGGCAACCTCTTCCGGCCGGCCGCGGCGCTTGAGCACCATGCCGGGACGCTCTTCGTCCAGGAAGCTGCGCACGGCCTCGTCGAAGGACACGCCCTTTTCCTTGGCGCGCTTGTGCATCATCGCGTCGGTCATCGGCGTATGGATGAAGGCCGGTGACACGGTATTGATCATCACGTTGTCCTTGCCGTACTGCTTGGACAGTCCCTTGGCCAGGCTCAGCACGCCCGCCTTGGAGGCGCAGTACGGCAGTTCGTCGGTATAGGGCTGGACGGCATCTTCGGAGGCGAACAGCACGATCCGCCCCCAGCCCTTTGCGCGCATCGCGGGAATGGCCTGGCGGCACATTCGCACGGCGCCCATCAGGTTGATGTCCAGCGTGCGCAGCCAGCCCGCATCGTCCACATCAAGAAAATCGCCGGTGGCACCGGTGACGCCGGCCGCGTTGACGTAGATGTCCGGGTCGCCCAGCCTGCTGCGCACCGTGGCCCAGATCCGCTCGACATCGTTGGCATCGGTGACATCACCGGCAACGGCCATCACCTCACCCAGCGGCGCCAGCTCCTGCAGGGCCTCATCAAGCGTGCCTTCAGCCACGTCGGTGATCGCAACGCGCACGCCCGCCTGCAGCAGTTCGCGTGCGCTTTGTTTGCCCATGCCTGAATCAGCGCCGCTGACCAGCGCAATGCGCCCTTCTATTCCGAGATCCATGATGTGTCCTTGTTGGGGGAGGAAGTGGTGCCCCGTGGCGGCCGCGACTGCAGGAAGCGCTCGGCCGTGCGCAGGCCCAGCGCCATCTGGGTCAGCGCCGGATTGGCGGCCAGCGCGCTGGGGAAGATGGAGTTGTCGCAGATGTAGAGATTGGGGATGTCGAAGCTGCGCCCGTCGGCGTCCACCACGGCCGTGCCCGCCGAATCGCCCATGCGGCAGGTACCCAAGGTGTGTGCCGAGCGCGCGGCGGCGAAGATGCCGGTCGCACCTGCCGCTTCCCAGATGCGGCTCAACTGGGCCTGCGCGTGCGCGTCCAGCGCCTTCTCGTTGGGTCCATAACTGAAGTCGACCCGTGCACGGCGCATGCCGAATGCATCCTGTTCATCGCTGAGGGTCAACCGGTTCCCATCCTGCGGCAGGCACTCGCCGTTGATGCCGATACCGGCCAGGTGCCGGTAGGAGGACAGGGCATCCACCAGCGGCTGGCCCCACAGTCCTGCGCCGCGGGCAAAGGTGTTGGCCAGTGTCGCCGGCTGCACGCCCAGGCTCTGCACCAGGTAGCCGCCAACGAAAGAGGCGTCCTGCGGGCGAACGAAATCCTCCGTGATGAGCGAGGACGGGTAGCCGCGGTTCATGCACATGTCCGCGTCGAACGACCCCCACACCTGGGTGGCCACGTGGGCCATGAAGTTGCGCCCGACCTGGCCGCTGCTGTTGGCCAGCCCCAGGTTGAGCAGCAGGCGCGGTGTCTCCACGCCGCCTGCGCACAGGAAAGCGGCCGAGCACTTGACCCGGTGCAGGCGATGCTCGCGCTGGTAGACCACCGCGCTGATGCGGCCAAGGGTGTCGCGCTCGAGGTCCACGACCCGGCTTTCATCGCGCACGGTGGCGCCGTGTGCCCTCGCCCACGGCAACCAGGAGGTATCCGTGCTGGCCTTGGCGCCATTGCTGCAGCCCTGATGGCACGCACCACAATTGTTGCAGGGGTGGCGCAGGCCCCAGTGCGCCTGCTGCCGGGCCTGGCTGACCAGCGCGGCCGGTGCATCGGTGGCGCGCACGCCCAGCGCGTTGCAACCGCGCTGCATGGCCTGCGCCGAGGCATTGCGCGGCACGGGCGGGTAGCCGTACTGGCGGGCCGTGTCCCATGGGTAGTGCGCCGGGCCGGATACGCCGATGAACGCCTCGACCCGTTGTATGTAAGCCAGCAACTCTGCTGCTGCGATGGGCCAATCTGCACCCTGCCCTGTCAGCGAGCGCAGGCGCAGGTCGCGCGGGTCCGGCCGTGGACAGAACGCGCCCCAGTGCAGCGTGGACCCGCCCACACCCTGGCCGGAATTGTTGGCGCCGAAGGCGGTAGGGGTCTGGCCGCCACTGAGGCGCTCCTCCATCCAGTAGATGTCGGTGGCCAGTTCATCGGCAAGGTGATCATCCGGGCTGAAGGTGCGGCCCGCTTCCAGCACCAGCACCGACACCCCTGCCTCCGCCAGGCGGGCTGCTAGGGGCGCGCCACCGGCGCCGCTGCCGATGATGACCGCATCGACCGCGCGGACCTGCTCAGCACCGCTCAGCATCGGAGTTGCCACGCATCGATCGTGCCCGCTTCGGTGTGCGCGTAGCCTTGACTGTGCGCACCCTTGCCGCCGACGGCAAAACCGTCGTAGCCGATGCTGGCCCAGGTGGAGGGAAGGCTCATCCATGTCCTGGCAAACAGCGCCCGCGCATCTTCGAACCACTGGGCCCACTGCACCGGATTCAAGGTGCCGCCCGGCGGCGCAATGGCACTCTGCCGTTGCACCTGGTCAAGCAGGGCGTGCTGCGCGGCAGCGTCCAGCGTGGTGAATCCATTGGCGGCGGCATCCAGTTGATCCAGCGCCTGTGCCCATGCGTCCGCATCGGCGGGCAGGTCGGCAAAACGCCAGCCATCGCTTTCCTGGTCCGCCAGCGCGTGGCCGACGCGCAGCGCCAGGTCGTCGGCATCGGCGCCGGGCACAAGACGCGCCGCCAGGGCAGTGAGCACGGCCAGATGGCGAGCGGGCAGCGCCGATTCCTGCAGCGGCAGCGGCGTGGCATGGCGGGCCAGCAAGCGGGCTCGCATGCGCGGGGCGACGCGCTCGGCGTCCAACAGTTGGACGAACGCTGCTGGCAACGCGGACGCAGCCAGCGGCAGTCCCCACGCCGCGATGCGCTGGGCAAGCCAGTCGGGCTGCTCGAGCGGAATCAGATGCGCGGCGCCTGGCACGACGTCGACCGACGCGTGCAGATAGTGCGGTGCGTTCAGTGCGCGTTGCCCCGCCTCGCCGAGGTCGCCGTCCTCGGCGCCGGCGACTATCAGCGCCGGCACGCTCAGATGTGCGGCCTGGTGCTGGCGATGCTCGCGGCTGCCGCGCTCCAGCCAGGCACGCCAAGCGATGGGATCGGTTCGCAGCACATCCACGATGGCCACTTCGCGGGCAGCCCCGGCAAGCGGACGGTGCGTGTTGGCGTCGATGAATTCTTCAGCATGGGCTCGGGTAGGCGCGCCCGTCGCGAACCAGTCCAGCATCTTCGCGCGTCGCGCCTCCTGCATGGGTTCCGGGCACGGTGGCGATGCCGCCACCAGCACCACGCCGCTAAGCCCTGCCAGCCCCTGCACGCCGTCGCGACTGCGGGCGGCAAGCAGCGTGGCGATCTTGCCGCCCATGCTGTGGCCGATGGCGAACCAGCAGGTAGGTGCACGCGCGGTCACTTCCTGCTGGAACCAGTCCACCAGGGCATCGATATCCGTCGCGTTGCCGGTGGCAGTGCCGCCAAAGCCAGGAATATCCAGCGCGACACACTCGAATTGCTCGCCCAGGGTGCGCTGCACGGCACTCCATTCACGATGACTGGCGCCGAGGCTGTGCAGGAGGAAAAGAACGGGACGTTGCATGAAAACCTCGTCGTGTAGCGAGGCGAGCATGGTCGCCGGCGTGTCCACGCCGCGTGCAAACAGGTGTCAACGCAGCGCAGTGATCACATGGCGTTGAGCCCTGCCTCACCCTGCCTGCGCGTGCAGCTGTCTAGCTTCATTGCACCCCACGTCTGGACATCCACCATGTGCTTCCCCCGTGCTGTTTCGGCAGCCATGCACGCTTGCCGGAAGGTGCGTTGATGTCGACGCTGCCCGAGGCCACTCATCCCGCTGGCACCGCATACCGCGAAGCGCCGATTGCCATTGACCGCAGGCAGGACGGCGCGCTGCCGATCGAACAGTACTCGGCGCTGGGCGAAGGGCGCTCGGTTGCATTGACCGGCTGCGACGGTTCCATCGACTGGTGGTGTGCGCCGAACATGGACAGCCCGCCGTTGTTTGATCGCCTGCTGGATGCCACCAACGGTGGCTACTTCAGTATTGCGCCCACCGAGCCCTGCACCGTCGAACGGCGCTACCGAGCGGAGAGCAACGTGCTGGAAACCGTGTTCACCACGGCATCAGGCCGTGCGTCGCTGACCGAATCGCTGAACAGCGGCAACGCCGGGCGACTGCCGTGGTGCGAGCTGGCGCGGCGCATCGAGGGCCTGGAGGGCGACGTGCGTTTTGCCGTGCGGATGTGCCCCGGCACGCGTGCGCAATCGGCCAGCCCCTACTGCTCCTCCATCGGCGAACACGTGGTCTTCCATGTACAGCGGCTGCTGGGCGTGATGATCCATCATCCGGCGCTGCAGCTGCAGTGGACCGACGAAGGCGCAAGCGGTGAATGCACTGTTCGCGCCGATGAGCGCGTGACCGTGGCGCTGGTGGTAGGCGAGGATGAGCCGCTGGTGGCACCGTCAGTGGAGGAAGTGGATGACCGCATTGACCTGACCGACCGTGAATGGAAAGCGTGGGCCCGCAACGTGTCCTACGATGGGTGGGACCGCGCCACGTTCGTTCGCAGCACACTGGCGCTCAAGCTGCTGCTGTACTCGCCCTCCGGTGCCATTGCCGCAGCTGCTACCACCTCGCTGCCCGAGCGCATCGGCGGCTACAAGAATTTCGATTATCGCTATGCGTGGGTGCGCGACGCCGGATACACCATCCAGGCGTTCCTCGCCGCAGGCCTGGAAGCAGAATCCAAGGCGGCCTTTACCTGGCTGCTGCGCCAGCTGCGCCGTCATGGCCCGAAGGTGGTCTTTACCCTGGATGGCGAGAAGGTGGATCCGGTGCAGGAACTGCCGATGCATGGCTACCGCAATTCGCAGCCGGTGGTGAAGGGAAATCTTGCCGGCGACCAGCACCAGCACGGTATCTACGGTGACATCTTCGAGACCGCATTCTGCTTCGTGGCCGCGGGCAACATCCTGGATGGCGCCAGCGCAGAGCTGCTTTCCCGGATCGCGGACCTGTGCGCTGACCACTGGCGCGCGAAAGATTCCGGTATCTGGGAGCTGCCGGAGCTGGAGCATTACACGATGTCCAAGATCAGCTGCTGGCAGGCGCTGGCGCGGGCGGTCGAGTTGGCCGACCAGGGCCAGCTGCCGACCACCTGCCGTGACCGCTGGCAGCGCGAACGTGACCGCATCAGTGAATGGATCGAAACCAACTGCTGGTCCGACTCCCTGCAGGCCTACGAAATGTATCCCGGCAGCGGCAGGCTGGACGCAGCGCTGGCGTTGGCCGTGCGCTTCCGCTTCGACGGCAGGGACCGCCTGCTGGCCACCCTGCGTGCCATCGACCACGAGCTGGGCCAGTCGGGCTTCCATTACCGCTACTCGGGCATGGCCGAGGAGGAAGGCTGCTTCATCGCCTGCTCCTACTGGATGGCCGAGGCCTACGCACGACTGGGCTTCGTCGCGGACGCGCGCGAGCGCGTGGACGCGTTGAACGGCGCCCTCGGCCGCTGCCAGGGCGTGCTCAGCGAAATGGTAGACCCCGCCACGCGCCACTACCTCGGCAATACCCCGCAAGGTTTGAGCCATCTGGCCCAGGTGATGGCCATGGCCACCATTGCAGACGCCTTGGGCTGCCCATGAGCCGCCTACTCTCCCCCCGCTCCACAACAAGGATCGACAATGAATGATCGCCTGAAAATGCAGGACCCGCGCAGCCAGTACCCGCAGCCGCCCTTCCCCGCCCAGCCGCAGCCGGTGCCGGGCAAGGCCGCGGCGATGGACCCGGTGCCGGACCACGGTGAAACGAGCTACCAGGGCTCGGGCAAGCTGAGCGGACGCCGCGCACTGATCACCGGCGCCGACAGCGGCATCGGCCGGGCAGCCGCCATTGCCTACGCCCGCGAGGGTGCTGATGTGGCCCTGTCCTACCTGCCGTCCGAAGCGTCCGATGCAGAGGAAGTCTTTGCCCTGATCGAAGCCGAGGGCCGCAAGGCGCTGGCACTGCCGGGTGACATCACCGATCCGGAATGGTGCAGGACGATGGTGGAGCGCACGGTGGAAGCACTCGGCGGCCTGGACATCCTGGTGGTCAATGCGGCCCGCCAGCAGTACCGCGACAGCATCGCCGAGCTGAGCGCGGAGGACTTCGACAGGACGATGAAGACCAACCTCTACGCCATGCACTGGATCTGCCAGGCGGCCGTTCCGCACCTGCCGCCGGGTGCGGCGGTCATCACTACCGCCTCGGTGCAGGCCTATGACCCCTCCGCCATCCTGCTCGACTACGCCACCACCAAGGCCGGCATCGTGGCCTATACCAAGGCGCTGTCGGCGCAGCTTGTGGAGAAAGGCATTCGTGCCAACGTGGTGGCGCCCGGCCCGTTCTGGACGGCGTTGCAGCCGTCCGGCGGCCAGCCGAACGATGCGGTGACGAAGTTCGGCACGCAGGTACCGATGAAGCGCCCGGGGCAGCCGGTGGAAATCGCGCCGGTCTACGTGCTGCTGGCCAGCCAGGAAGGCAGCTACCTGACCGGTGAAGTCTTCGGCGTGACCGGTGGTGCGGGCATCGCCTGACCGACGGCATTGGCGCAGGTGGATGCCTGCGCCAAACGTTCCGGAGCCCGCGCTCGGTGCGCGCGCTCCGGGCGTGAGCGCTTATTCCGCCCGCGCCCGCAGCATCGCCATCAGCCGCTGCGCGATGCCGGCACGCACGTCCTCGTCGATCCTGCCGTTGTACATGCCCTCGTATACCCATAGTCCATCGGCCGCCAGCCGTGCGATGAAGTTGTCCCAGACCGCCGGATCGGTTTCGCCCGAACGCGGTGGCGGCGGTGCCCAGCGCGCCATGGCTTCGCTCCAGGGGGCGACATCGCTGTCGGGCTGTACCGATTCCAGCATGAAGATCAGCTCGGCGCGGGTCGCGCTGTGAGCCGATACGCGCATGTAGGCCGCATGTCGTTCGACGGCGCTGGCCTGCCCCGCAGGCACGTCGAGCAGTTGCTGCATGGACGCTTCCCATGCCTGCACCAGGTGTTCGTCGATGCCGCGCAGCAAGGCCTCGCGCGAGGGAAAGTGGTACAGCAACCCGCCGCGCGTCAGGCCTGATTCGCTGGACACCGATTCGAAGGTCACCGCACGCACGCCATCGCGGTTGATGACCCGCACCGCGGCGTCGAGGATCTTCGTTTTATTGCTGGTTCTCATGCGTTCAATGTACGGCAATCGGTGCGCCGACGCGGCCACCGCGCACGCCGCGCAGCAGCAACGCAGTGATCAGCGCGCCGATCGCCAGGGCCGCCGCAACCACTCCCAGCACCAGCTGGTAACCGCGGTCGTAGGCGGCATGTACGTCACCCAGCCAGCCAGGCGCGCCATTGCCGGCCAGCTGCAGTGCCTGGCCGATGCCTTCGCGCGCGACGGCCGGCAACGCGGCGTCAGCCGGCAGGAAGGCGCTGTACAGCGCAGCCGCCAGGCTGCCGAGGATCGCCACGGCCAGCAGGCCACCAAACTCGTAGGCCACCTCTTCCACCGACGAGGCCATGCCGGCGCGGTCGGCGGGCGCATTGCCGATGATGGCGGTGGACGCTACGGAGATGGTCGCGCCCATCCCCACGCCGGTCAGCGCCATGCCGGCGATGACCCAACCCAGCCCATGCGGGAAACCCAGCGCAACGACCGTCACGCCCACCGCACCACACGCCAGCCCGCCGCTGATCAGCGGACGCAGTCCAACCCGATGCAGGAAGCTGCCGCCCAGCAGCGCACTGGGCAGGCTGCCCATCGCCGCGACGGACACCAGCAGGCCCGCCTGCAGTGGACTGAAGCCGGCCACCAGCTGGAAGCGCTGGGTGGTCACCAGTTGCAGGCCCGCCAGCGCGAACAAGGTGAACACCGCCGCCAGCGTACCGGACAGGAAGGCCGGGTTACGGAAGATGGCGAAGTCCAGCAAGGGATACGGCAGCACGCGCTGGCGGCGTACGAAAGCGGCAGCGGCGATCAGCGCCACGGTGGTGGCAATGGCGGCCGTGGCCCACGCAGGCGGTGCGGCAATCACGGATTTGATGCCCAGCACCAGGCCTGACAGCGCCCCCAGCGCCAGCAACGAAGACAGCAGGTCCCAGCGCCGGCTGGAATCCGGCACGCCTTTCGGCGCCAGCACGAGCGTGGCGATGAACGCAAGCACGACCACCGGCACGTTGACCAGGAACACCGAGCCCCACCAGAAGCGCGCCAGCAACAGTCCGCCGATGATCGGGCCGAGCGCGGCACCGATGATGGCCACCGAACCCCAGATGGCGATGGCGATGTTGCGTTCGCGTTCTTCGTGGAAGGTCAGCCCGATCAGCGCCAGCGTCGCCGGCATCATCGCAGCGGCGCCCACGGCCAGCGCCGCGCGCGCGGCGATCAACTGGCCTGCGGACTGCGCGAAGGCCGCTGCCAGCGAGGCCGCGCCGAAGGCAAGCAGGCCGATCAGGAACATGCGGCGGTGGCCAATCCGATCGCCCAGGGTGCCGGCCCCGAGCAGCAGTCCGGCCATCACCAGCGGATAGGCATTGATGATCCACAGCTGCTGGCTGTCGCTGGCGGCCAGTTCACTGGCCAGCGTCGGCAGCGCGGTGTACAGCACCGAATTGTCCAGGGTGACCAGCAGCAGGCCGGCGGCCACGGTGAACAGCAGGCTCCAGCGGCGCGCGGGCGACAGCGCGGACGTGGCGGGGGCGGAAGCGGTCAGCGACATGGGTGATCAACAGGATTGCGTCGGGATGTGAACACTATACCGGATGTCCTGTACATTTATGACACATCTGGCACGTGGCCGTTCACGTGCCGGAAGGCGAGCCGGCTCAGGCATCCGCCGTGGCAAGCGTGTAAAATCTCGTCTTTTGGCCTCCTGACAATGGCGAAACCGTCACCTCGGCCGCCCGTTGCAGGGCCGCCCCTGATCCGCGCACTGCAGCGGCTTGGCCCTCACTCCGGCCCGGCCGAAAGCCCTGCCCTGCCTGCGGTGTTGGGCAGCTGGGTGGACTGGAACCGCGCCGTTGCCCTCGCACGGGCACTGGATGGCAGCCTTCCCGAGCAGCCGGAACAGCCGGCTGACATCGACGTGGACCGCCTTGTCGAAGAGTGCGCGCGTGCACGCAGCACCCACGCCGAGGCGATCCACGCGCTGGTGGCCGAACTGCAGCAGCCGATGTCACCGGTCGAATTCGAACGCCGGCACGCCGCGCTGCAGCGGGCCCAGTTGACCAGCACCGGTCGCCTGCGTGGACGCCTGCGTGACACGCTGGCGAGAACGGACGACCACGGCGCACGCCTGGCCGAGATCGATGCGGTGATGGAGCAGGTGCTGGCACCGCGCGAGTACCGGCTGCTGAACCGCCTGCCCCCGCACCTCGCCGCCTGCCTGCCAACCGCGATCAGTGCCGACTCCCCTGCCGTGGACGCCGACGCGGCATCGCCTGCCGTCATGCCCGACCCCCTTCCCGAGCCGTCCTGGCCGCCCGCGCTGCGCGATACCGTGCGCGACCTGCTGCTGGCCGAACTCGACCTCCGTTTCCATCCGATCGACGCGCTGTCTGCCGCCGTCCATCCGCACCGAGCACCGCCCCATGCTGCGTAATGCCCTGCACCTGATCGTTTTCCTCCTCGGACTGGCCGCTGCGGTCTGGATAGGCGTCGGTTACATCGGCCACAACACGCTCGGCGCCGCCGTCGCCCTGCTCATTGCCGCGTGCTACTGCGTTGGCGGCTGGGAGCTGCTGCAGTTCCGCCGCGCGACCGACGCGCTGCGTGGCGCCACTGGCAACGCCAGTGAGAGGGAAGACCTGGACGACTGGCTGAAGCGCGTGCCATCCGCCCTGCGCGGCGCGGTGCGGCTGCGCGTGGAAGGCAACCGCAGCGCCCTGCCCGGCCCCGCGCTGACCCCGTACCTGGTCGGCCTGCTGGTGCTGCTGGGCATGCTCGGCACCCTGCTGGGCATGATGGCGACGCTGCGCGGCACCGGCATGGCGCTGCAGAGCGCCACCGACCTGCAGGCCATCCGCGGCTCGCTGGCATCGCCGGTGGAAGGCTTGGCGGTAGCGTTCGGCACCTCCATCGCCGGTGTCGCCGCATCGGCGATGCTCGGCCTGCTCTCGGCACTGCTGCGCCGTGAGCGCCTGGCCGCGGTGCAGTTGCTCGACCAGCACATCCGCACCGACCTGTCGGTGCATGGCCACGCCTGGCAGCGTGCGGAAGGCCTGCGCCTGATGCAGGGCCAAGCGGCCGTGCTGCCCACCCTGGTGCAGCAACTGCAGCAGATGGTGGACGGCGTGCAGCAGGCAGCGGCAGCCAGCCACGCACAACTGGAGGCACGCCAGGAGGCGTTCATCGCGCGCCACGATGCGGCGCAGGAGCTTCTGGCTGCACGCCTGGAACAGTCCCTGCAGCGCGGCGTACAGGCCGGCACTGAAGCCATCGGCACGACGCTGCAGCCGCTGTTGCGCGATGCCCTGGGGAACCTTGAAGCAACCGCCGCGCGTACCCAGTCCAGCGTGACCGATGCGGTCCAGCGCCAGCTGGATGCGCTGCAGGCATCGACGCAGACGGTATCCAGCGACCTGCGCGCCCAATTCGAAGGTGCGCTCAGCGCGCAGCAGGCCGCCAACGCTGCGCTGGTCACGGCCCTTGGCAGCGCGCTGTCCGGCGTCATCGCCAGCCAGCAGGACGGCACTGATCGCCTGCTGGGCGAGATCGACGGCCGCCTGCGCAGCCAGGTCGAACAGCTTGGTGCCCACTGGGCCACGCTGGCCGAACAGCAGCAGGCCGCAGGCAACGCAGCCACGGAACGCGATGCGCTCGCACGTGCGGCGGCGCTGGAGGCGCAGCAAGCCGATGCGCGTGCGCTGCTGGCCCAGCTGCAGGACACCCACCAGGCGCTGCTGGAGCGGACCGAACAAGGCGACCAGGCGCGCCTGCAGCAGTGGTCGCAGGCGTTCACCGTGCTGGCCGAACAGGCGGGTGCGCAGTGGGTCACGCACAGCGAACGGGCCACGGCACAGCAGCAGCACATCAGCGAAACGCTGCAGCAGACCGCCAGCAGCATCGGCGAAGAAGCGCGCAGGCAGTCCACCGCCACCCTCGCTGAAATCACACGCCTGCTGGATGCCGCCAGCGAAGCGCCGCGCGCCGCCGCTGAAGTGGTCGCCGAGCTGCGCCAACGGCTGTCCGAAAGCCTGGTGCGCGATACCGCCCTGCTGGACGAACGCGCCCAGTTGCTGGGTACCGTCGGCAGCCTGATGGAGTCGATCCAGGCCACGTCCAGTGCGCAGCGCGTTGCGGTGGACCAGCTGATCGAAAACGCCGCCGGGCTGATGCAGCGCACCGGCGAGCGTTTTGCCGAACAGGTCGACGCCCAGGCGGGCACCCTGCAGCAACTGGTGGGCAGCGTTGCCGACGCCGCTACCGGCAGCCGCGAACTGGCCGCCGGACTGGAAGGCGCCGTGACCGCCTTTACCGCGACCAGCAGCGGCCTGTCGACCCATCTGGAACACCTGTCCGGCGCCCTCGACGCTTCGCTGGCGCGCAGCGATGAGCAGCTGGCCTACTACGTGGCGCAGGCGCGTGAAGTGGTCGACCTGAGCCTGCTGTCGCAGAAGCAGATCACCGAAGAGCTGCGCCAGCTCGGCAAGGGCCGCGCGCCGGCAGGGACCGCATGAGCGACCACGACGAACTGGATGGCGACAGCGGCACGCCCATCTGGGCGGCGTTCGGCGACCTGATGTCGGTGCTGCTGGGCGCTTTCGTGCTGATCCTGGTCGGCGTGGTCGCCATGCAGCTGGAACTGAGCGGGCGGCTGGATGCGGAAACCAGGCAGCGCCAGGCCGCCGAGCAGACCCTGGAGCAGGCCCTGGCCGGACCTTTGGCCGGCGGACGGGTCACGCTGGTGGACGGCCGGATCGGCATCAGCGGCAATGTCCTGTTCGCCCTGAACTCCGACCAGTTGCAGCCGGAAGGACGCGAGGTGCTGCGCAGCCTGGCCGGCCCGTTGAAGGGCTGGCTGGCGCAACGCCAGGACATCCTGATGGTCAGCGGCTTCACCGACGACCAGCCGGTGCACGCGCACAACCGGCAGTTCGCCGACAACTGGGAGCTGTCCGCGCAGCGATCGCTGACCGTCACCCGCACCTTGATCGCCGAGGGCCTGCCCTCGTCTTCGGTGTTTGCCGCCGCCTTTGGTGCCGAGCAACCGGTGAGCTCCAACGCCGATGAAGCCGGGCGCGCGCGCAACCGACGCGTGGAAATCGCGCCGATGCCGCGTCCGGGCACGAAGGATGCCGATGATGCGCGATGACCGCGCCATCACCGGGCTGGCGGAGCTGGTGCGGCAGCTGGAGGCGGGCTCGGCCTCGCTGCCGCATTATCCACAGCTGCCGGAACTGCAACCGATGCGCGATGCCTGGCAGCAGCTGCACGCCGACAGCCGCCTGCGTATCGCCCTGCAGCAGACACCGGCCGAAGGTGGACCGTTGAATTCGGCCGTGCTGGTGCATCGCATGCTCGATGCGATGCAGGCACTCTCGCCCGACTATCTGCGGCATTTCGTTGCCTACGCCGACACGCTGGCGTGGCTGGAACAGCAGCCCCAGCCGGCAACGACAGTCCCGAAGCGCGCACCGCGCAAGCGTACGCCGAAAGCCCGGTAGCGCCGGGCCGGGATCGGCGGAAATCCTGCGTCGCCATAGCGCCAGGACGCCGCCCGTGGCGATGCCGGTCGTCCTGACCGGCACCCCTGCGGACCTTTCAGGCGTCGCGCTGCGCCTGCTTGCGGGTCAGGTCGCCGAAACGCGACAGCGACATCAGGTGCTGGTGCACCAGGCCCAGCCAGCCGTTGCGGTGCCATGCCAGCACCACGTCATCGGGCAGCTTCTGGAACTTCTCCACGTCCACCACGTTGAAGCCCTGCAGGGTGAGTTCGCGGCCGTTCGGCAGGCGCACGTTGGCGTTGCGCATCACCAGCAGGTCCTGCTCGATCAGCGCCTTGGAGAACGCCTGGGTGTGGTTGTGGTCGGCGGTGAAGCGGCCGCAGAATTCCATTGCCTGCTGCAGCAGCTCGCTCGGCTTGCCGTCGACGAACAGCGCCTCGCCTTCGGTGCCGCCCTTGACGATGCGCTCGGTGCCTTCGTCGAAGCCGAGCACGTAGTTCTGGCTGCCGTCGGTATCGATGAAGATGAAGGGATGGCGGCGCACGTAGGCCGGCACGTAGGTGTCCGGCTCCCACTGGCCGTCAGTGACGAACAGGTTGTCCTCGGTCACGCCGAGGGCGGCCATCGGCACTGCGTCCGGACCGGCGAACAGGATCGGGAAATGGTGCAGCGCCAGCGAGAATTCGTTGACGATCAACGGAATCGCGTTGGTCTTGGCAGCGAAGCCCAGCTTGCCCGGCAGGATGCGCAGGTCGCCGTGGATATCCGACTGCAGCGGCACCGGGCGGCTGTAGAACAAAGGGGAGCCTGCTGCAGGCGCGGTGTCGTTGCCGTTGGTCATCAGAAAGCCATCTCTACTGAACGCGCCAGCCATCCCGGGCGCGAATGCGGGTGGAACATCAAGCCCGCATTATCAACAAGCCACGTTGCAATCACCACCCCGCCGCTGCGGCCTTACTTGAGCTGCAACGGATAGCGCTGCCACAGCACGTGCACCAGGAAGCCGGTCAGCTCGGGATCCTTGCCGCGGATGGCGGCACGGATCTTGTCCAGCAGCACCATGTCCGAGCATTTGCGCACATCGGAATGGTTGGCCTGGCCTGCGCGGCGCGCACGATAGCGGGCAGCACGCTGCGCATCGCTCATCGCATACCCGAATTTCGGCGGCCTGCCCCGCTTGCGCGGCAGAGCCAGTTCGAAGGTCCCGGGGTCTTTGTCGTCGCGCATGGGAATGGGGAGGGAAAACGGCCGCGCACTTTATCGTGAGGCATCACTTTAATCCAGTCTTTTTTGACGGAAACTGCTGCTTTTCCGGCTCGCGCGCCATGAGCGGCCGCACCCGGCAAACGGCACTTCGCGCCTTGCAACCGCTCTGATTGCGAATGGGTCGCAATTGCGTTTCACCAGGGCCGACAGTAGACTGTGATCCACCTCTCTCATAGCGCTGTCGGCCGCCTCCGGATCTTGCATCCACGGCGTGCAGGCACGCCCGCGCACGCCCATGACACGACCCATCGCCTCACGACGTTCCCCCTTCCGTTTCCGCCCGTTGGCCATTGCCTGCGCGCTCGTCTGCGGCGCACCTGCAGTCCACGCGCAGCAGTCCGCCACTGAGCTGGACGCGGTGCGGGTCAACGCCTACCGCGCGGCCAACAGCGTCAGCAGCGCGACCAAGACCAGCACCTCGGTAGCCGAAACGCCCCAGTCGGTGTCGGTGATCGAACGCGCCGAACTGGATGCGCGCGGCGTGCAGTCACTCAACGATGCGATGCGTTACGTGGCCGGCGTAAGCCTGGAAAGTTCGGGCATCGACAACCGCGTGGATGACTTCCGCATCCGTGGCTTCGATGCAGGCAGCTGGGCCAACAACGTGACCCTGGATGGCATGCGCGCGCCGCAGGGCAGCCAGTGGAACCGCAGCATGTTCGACAGCTGGAACCTGGAACGCGTGGAGGTGCTGAAGGGTCCCTCGGCGGTGATGTACGGACAGGTGGCACCGGGCGGCATGGTCAACCAGGTCAGCAAGACCCCGCAGCCGGGTCAGTTGCAGCAGCTGCGACTCGGCCTGGATGCGCATGGCCAGTACAGCGCGGCGTTCGATGTGGGCACCGGCAGCGACGACGACGCGCACCTGGTGCGTCTGGTCGGCCTGTACCGCGATGGCGCAACCCAGATCAAGCACACCGAGCAGGAACACTGGTTCCTCGCCCCCAGCTACACCTGGCAGATGGCCGAGCGCACCCGCCTCACCCTGCTCGGCATGTACCAGGAAGACGATGGCGGATCGACCTACCAGTTCCTGCCGATGGACGGCACGCTGCGCGCCACGCCGTACGGTCACATGAAGAACACCACCTTCATCGGCGAGCCGTCCTGGAACACGTTCAATCGCACGCTGTGGACCGCGGGCTGGATGTTCGAGCACGCCTTCAACGACCACCTGACCTTCAGCCAGAGCGCGCGCCGCACGCATGTGGATTCTCTGTACCGCGGCGTGGTCACCAACGGCGCGCTCAATGCCGATGGCCGCACGCAGGCACGCCGCGCCACCTACGGCAACGGTGATTCGGATGGCGATACCTTCGACACCCGCCTGCAGGCACGTTTCAGCACCGGCGGCGTGGACCATGTCGCGCTGCTGGGGTGGGATTGGCAGCGTGCCGACTGGGAAGGCGTGCGCGGTGCGATGAGCAGTCCGCGGCCGATCGACATCTTCAACCCGGTGTACAGCGGTTACCTGCCGCAGGTCACCAGCCTGAGCCCCACCGAAGGCAGCAACCGGCAGAGCGGCATCTACCTGCAGGACCAGCTGGCGCTGGGGCAGTGGCGCCTTACCGTGGGTGGACGCTACGACTGGACCAAGGATGATGCCTCCAGCGCGACCCGCAACCCGGTCACCGGCGCGACGGTGACCCAGCCGCGCAGCGTGATCAAGAACGAAGCCTTCACCGGCCGCGCCGGCGTGCTGTACGTGTTCGACAACGGGCTTACCCCGTACATCAGTTATGCCGAATCATTCCAGCCCTCCTCCACCAGCCCGCTGAACAACTTCGATGGCAGCGCGTTCGATCCGGTCACCGGCACCCAGTGGGAGGCGGGCCTCAAGTACCAGCCGGCCCGCATCGACGGCCTGGTGACCCTGTCGGCGTTCGAGCTGCGCCAGCAGAACCTGCTCACCCAGGATCCCGACCTGACCCACAACACCTGCGGCGCCACTGCCAATGCACGCTGTTCCATCCAGGACGGCGAAGGCCGCGTGCGCGGCGTGGAACTGGAAGGACGGGTGACCCCGTTCGAGGGTTTCAGCCTGATCGGCGCAGCAACCTGGATGGATTCGGAGATGACCCGTTCGGACCAGTACCAGGGCAAGCAGCTGATCATGGTGCCCGACTACACCGCTTCGTTCTGGGCCGATTACACCTTCGCCGGCGGCGCACTGGAAGGACTGAGCCTGGCGGCGGGTGCGCGCTACAACGGCCGCAGCTACGGCGACAGCGCGAACCTGTACCGGATCCCGGGTTACACCCTGTTCGATGCGGCGATCCGCTACGACGTCGGCCGGGTTGGCAACAGCGACCTTCAGTTGGCGCTGAACCTGAGCAACCTGGCTGCTCGCCGATATGTGTCGACCTGCACGACGGTGTCGTCGTGCTATTACGGCAGCGGCCGCACGGTGATGGCAACCGCACGGCTGGGTTGGTGACAACGGCCCACGCCCGGTAGTGACGGCCGCTGGCCGTCATGTTCCTGCCGCGGTGGGTGACGACCGTTGGTCGTCACGCTCCTGCCTTCCGCTGCGCTCGCCGACCATGGGTCGGCGCTACCGTCGTTTCGTTGCTGCGGCGGGCTCAAAAAAAAGGGGCGGCCGAAGCCGCCCCTTACCCGTCTACTCATTGCGCCGGCGCGTAGCCGTGCAACTGCATGGTGCTGCTTGCCCGGCCCTGGCTCATCGAACGCAGCGCCGTACTGTAGCCCTGCAACTGCGCCAGTGGTGCAAACCCGCTGACCTGCGAACGGCCTTCGCGTTCGTCGATCGCCTGCACCCGTCCATGGCGCCGCTGCAGGTCACCCACCACGTCACCGACATGGGCTGCGGGCGACAGCACCTGCAGCGACATCACCGGCTCCAGCAACTGGGTGCCCACCTGGGCCAGCGCTGCCTTCACCGCCTCCATCCCGGCGCGATGGAACGCCTGCTCGGACGAATCCTTCGCGTGCGTCTGCCCATCCACCAGCACCACATCCAGCCCGACCACCGGATGACCCTGCGGGCCGTCCTGCAGCGCGGCGCGCACGCCCTGCTCCACCGCGCGGATGAAGCTGCGCGGCACCACGCCGCCAACGATGCGGTCGCTGAATTCCACCGCATCATCATCGCGTGGACGCACGTCCAGCACCACGTGCGCGAACTGACCCTGTCCACCACTCTGCTTGACCACCCGGCCGACCACGCCGGGTGCTTCGCTGCGGGGTTTTTCCAGGTACGCCACGCGTGGCTGGCCGACCTGTACCTCGACCTTCCACTCGCTGCGCAGGCGCTCGACCATCACTTCCAGGTGCAGCTCGCCCATGCCCCACACCAGCGTTTCGCCGGTCTCTGCATCCGCCTCGACGCGGAACGACGGGTCTTCCTGGACCAGGCTTGCCAGCCCCTGGCTGATGCGGATCAGGTCACCGGCGCGGCCAGCCTGCAGCCGCCACGCCAGCACCGCCGGCTGCGACTGGATGGCTTCCAGCAGCAACGGCTGCTGCAGCGAGGACAGCGTTTCCCCGCTGATCGCATCCTTCCAGCCCATCACCGCGACGATGTCGCCGGCCTCGGCCTGTTCGATGTCATGCACCTGATCGGCCTGCACCCGCACCAGCCGTCCAACCCGACGCGCGTCGTGCCGCGAACTGGCGATGCGATCGCCCACCCGCAGCGTTCCCGAGTACACCCGCACGAAGGCCAGCGCACCCTGCTGCATGTGGGTGACCTTGAACAGCAGCGCGGCCAGCGGACCTTCTGCATCGGGCGGCAACTGCACCGCGTCCTCGCCGGAGGCCGCCGTCACCGCCGGCCGGTCCAGTGGCGACGGCAGGTAATCGACGATGGCATCCAACAACGATTCCACGCCCTTGCCCTTGAACGCAGCGCCGGCCAGCACCGGCACGCCGGCACCGCTGACCGTGATGCGTCGCACCGCCGTGCGCAGCGCTTCGGCGTCCACCGGCGAACCCGCCAGCCAGGCATCGGCCAGCGCGTCGTCCAGCTCGGCCGCGGCCTGCACCAGCGCATCACGCTGCGGCTGCCACTGCAGCGCCTCCGCGACGGTCCAGGCCCGTCGTTGCAGCGAACCGGTGGCATCCCAGTGCAGCACCTGCCGGTCCACCAGATCGACCCAGCCATCGAACGCGGCTTCGCTGCCCAGCGGCAGGCCCAACGCGAGCGGGCGCGCCTGCAGGCGATCGGCAAGCTGGGCCACGACGCGCTCGAACGAGGCGCCGATGCGGTCCATCTTGTTGACGAAGGCGAGCAGCGGCACGCCATGCCTGCGCGCCTGGTGCCAGACGGTCTCTGATTGCGGCTGCACCCCGTCGACCGCGGAAAACACCGCGACCGCACCATCCAGCACGCGCAGCGAGCGCTCCACTTCGATCGCGAAATCGATGTGTCCGGGGGTGTCGATGAGCGTCAGCCGGTGCGCCGCGAGGTCGCGCGGCGCCCACTGCGCCTGCACGGCCGCCGCACCGATGGTGATGCCGCGTTCGCGCTCGATCGCCGAAAAGTCGGTGGTCGCCGCGCCGTCGTGCACTTCACCGACGCGATGGATCTGGCCGGTTTTCCACAGCAGCCGTTCGGTCAGCGTGGTCTTGCCCGCATCGATATGGGCAATGATGCCGAGATTGCGACGCAGCGAAAGGGTTTGGGTGTTCATGGACTACTCCTGCAATGCCAACATCGGGAAACCGCGCGTCCCGGTTGGCTGCAGGGCGCGCGGTCAGGTCTGGGTGTCGTCGAGCGGGTGCATGGCACGTTCTCCTTCGCTTTTCAGATGAATCGGGTAAATCGGAAATAAAAAAAAGCGCCCGGTTGGGCGCTCTGCTGGGGGTCCAAGGCAACCGCGATGCGGTCAGCCGCCTTGTCTTCCGCCGGGCAGACGCACCCGTTCCGCGCAGGCGCGGAGCAGGATCTGAAACGTCAGCAGCGGAAAAGCGTTCATCGGACTCACCACGGATTGGAGGCGCTAGTGTGCGCCTGCTGCGGGCAGATACAAGAGGTCTTTGCCATCAAAAATGGAACACTGAAGGGGGTCAGAGTCAGGGGTCAGAGTCCTTTTCGCGGAAAAGGACTCTGACCCCTGACTCTGACCCCGTACTCTGACCCCTTCTTCAGGTCACCACCACCAGTGGCACCGGGCGGCGCGGGTGCTGCAGCACCAGCACATCCTGCTGGTAGACGCGGCGCAGCGTGTCTTCGGTGAGTACCTCGCGCGGGGTGCCATCGGCGGCCACCCGCCCGCGTTCCAGCAGCACGATGCGGTCGGCATGACCGGCGGCCAGGTTGAGATCATGCAGCACCACGATCACGCACGCGCCCGCATCGGCCAGCGTGCGCACGCTGCGCAGCGTGCGTTCCTGGTGGCGCAGGTCCAGCGCCGCGGTCGGTTCATCCAGGAACAGCAGCGGCGTGTCCTGCGCCAGTACGCGCGCGAAGGTGGTGCGTGCCGATTCGCCCCCGGACAGCTGCTGCACTTCGCGCTGGCGCAGGGCCTGGAGTTCGGCCGCGTCCAGCGCCGCTTCGACGCGACGCGCATCCTCGGCCGGCGCTGGCGGATGCGGCAGGCGTCCCATCGCCACCACTTCTTCCACGCTGAAGGCGAAGCGCACTGCATGCTCCTGCGGCATCACCGCGCGCTGGCGCGCCAATGCCCCGGCACGCAGCGCCGACAGCGGCTTGCCGGCCAGCAGTACCTCACCACTGTCCGGTCGCAGGTCGCCGCAGGCCACGCCCAGCAGCGTGGACTTACCCGCCCCGTTCGGGCCGACCAGCGCCGTCACCGTGCCCGCTGTGAAGGCCAGCTCGACATCGGCCAGGATCGGCCGCTGCTGCCGCACCACGCCGACCTGCCGCAACGACAGCAGTGCACTGTTCATGTGGCCCCCCTGCTGCGGCGCTGCATCACCAGCCACAGGAAGAACGGCGCGCCAAGCGCTGCCGAAAACAGCCCCAGCGGAATCTCCGACGGCGGATCCAGCGTGCGCGCGGAGGTGTCCGCCACCACGATCAACAGCGCGCCCAGCAGTCCGGACAGCGGCAACAGCCAGCGATGGCCCGGCCCGACCAGCAGCCGCGCCACGTGCGGCACCACCAGCCCGACAAAGCCGATCGACCCGGCGAACGCCACCGCCGCGCCCACCAGCAGCGCGCTGAAGGCCACCAGCCGCCGACGCGTACGCGTGACATCCAGCCCGAGGTGCTGCGCCTGGCGCTCGCCCAGCGCCAGCATGTCCAGCGGCGTCGCCAGGCGCAGCAGGCAGAACGTGCCCACCGCGAACAGCGGGGTGACCGCGGCGACATCGCGCCAATCGGCGCTGGCCAGCGAGCCCAGTTGCCAGAACACCAGCGACTGCAACTGCGCTTCGGTGGCGATATAGGTGAAGAAGCCGATCAGCGCCGAACAGAAGGCCGCCATTGCGATGCCGACCAGCAACAGGGTGGCGTTGCCAACGCCGCGCCCGGGACGTGCCAGCAGGTAGGTGATGCTGATCGCCGCCGCACCGCCGGCGAAGGCCGCCAGCGGGATCACCCAGCCGCCCAGTGCCGCCGCGCCCAGCACGATCGCCGCGACCGCACCCAGCGCTGCGCCCTGGCTTACCCCGACGATGCCGGGGTCGGCCAGCGGATTGCCGAACAGCCCCTGCAGGCTGGCACCGGCCATGGCCAGCGATGCGCCCACGATGGCACCCAGCAGCACGCGCGGGATGCGCAGCTGCCAGACCACCGCGACGTCGCGCGCGCTGGCCTGCGCGGCATCCAGCACGCCCAGCTTGACCCCGATGGCCTGCAGCACCGACAGCGGTGGCAGCCGCAGCGGCCCCACCGCGAACGACGCCAGCACCGCCAGCAGCAACGCGCCAAGCACCAACAGCAGCATCAGCTGGCCGCGGCGTCGGCGCCGGTCACCCGGCATCCCGTGCGGCACTGCACTCATGCCGGCGGCAGCGCCGCCAACGCGCGCGCCAGCGCCAATGCACCGGCACCGGAACCCACGCTGGTGTACTTCAGTTGCAGGTCCGGCATCACCCAGACCCGGCCGGCCTGGCCGGCAGGGGTCTGCTTCAGCGTCGGATAGGCCTTCCACAGGCCCTCGGCACCGCCGAACAGCTGCAGGTCATGCGCGGTGACCAGGATCACCTCGGGGGCCGCTGCCACCACGCCTTCATTGCTGAGCGCGGAGAAATTGGCGACGCCCGCTTCGGTGCCGATGTTGAGCCCGCCCGCCAGCGCGATCAGCTTGCCCGACGCGCTGTCGGCGCCGGCCACGGTCGGGTTGCCGCCCGCGCCGGTGGCCGACACATGGATCACCCGCGGCTTGCGCGTGGTTGCCGCAGCGATCGCGGCGGCCTCGTCCAACTGCTTCTGCACGGCGTCGGCCAGCGCCGCGCCTGCCTCGGCACGGCCGATCGCCGTGGCGACCTTGCGCACCTTGTCCGGTGCCGGCTGCAGGTCATCGATGATCACAGCGTCCTGGCCCACCGCGCGCAGTTTCTCGGCCAGGTCACTGTGGCGACGCAGGCTGTTGCCCAGGAACAGCGAGCCGCCCAGGCTGAGCACGCCTTCCACGCCGGTGGTGCGGTTGAACAGGAACTGATGCGGCGCGGCGCGTCCGGCGTCGGTGGTGGCGTTGGTGGGTGCAGCGAACACCTGGCTGCCCTGCCCCAGTGCCTCGATCACCGCGATGATGTCATCGCCACCGGCGACGATCCGGCTGGCATCGTCGACCTGCACGTCCACGCCATCATCGGAATGCACGGTGGCCGGCAAGGTGGCCGCGCCCGCCGCCACCGACGGGACGGTCTCGCCGCCGACGACCTGCCAGCCTGCCGGCAGCGCGCTCTGCCCGGCCGCAGCACGCGGCGCGGGCGATGTAGCCGCGTCCCGGGCCGGCGCGGCAGGTTCGCCACTTCCGGAACACGCGGCAAGCGCGGTCAGTGCGAACGCCAATGGCAGCGTCCGGGCAGGCAGGATCCGATTCGAATTCATGGGAAAGCTCCTCCTGGACGGGGCGGCGTCAGCCGCCCCGCATCCAAGTCAACGTATCAAGGCTGGCGCAGTGCGATGCGGGTGATGCGGTCGCCTTCCGGGTCTTCGGCACCCTTGGACTTGTTCACCGCGAACACGTTGCCCTTGCCATCGGCGCGCACATGGTTGGGGAAGGTGCCGCCGGCGAGATTGCCGACCACCTTGCCATCGGGATCGAGCACGGTCACCGTGCCGGCACCGCGGTTGCTGACATAGGCCAGCCCGGCGACCGGGTCGAAGGCCACGTTCAACGCACCGGCACCGACCGGCACGTCATGCAGCACGGTGCCGGCGGCCACGTCGACGATCAGCACGTTGTCGCTGCCCTGCGAGGCGACGAACAGGCGACCACGCGTTGCGTCGTAGGCCACGCCGGAGGCACTGCTGGCGTTGCCCAGCGCGATGACCTTGTCGACCTTGCCGCTGGCCACGTCGATCACCGCCGCTTCCGGCGTGCCGATGCTCACGGTGAACAGCTTGCCGGCCTGCTCGTCCAGCACCAGGCTCATCGGCACGAACTTTCCGTCATCCACGCCGGAGGCCAGGGTGATCGCCTCCAGCGGCTCGAGGGTCCGGGCATCGAACACCGACAGATGGTCCTCGCCGGTTGCTGACGCGAAGACTTTGCCGTGCACGCTGTCGACCACCACGTCGCGCGCGTGCGGCACGCTGCCGACATCGAACTGGCGCACCAGCGACAGGTCCGACTGGCGGTACACCGCCACGGTGTCCTGGCGCGTGTTGGTCACCCAGACGTTGCCGTTGGCATCGTCCACGCCCACCCCGTAAACGGCGAACACGCTGTCCCCCTTGCCGCCGGGCACCTTGGCCGGGGTGATCGACTTGACCACCTGCAGCGTGGCCGGGTCCACCTTCAGCAGCTGCGACTGGGTGACCGGCGGGCGGCCCACCGCCGAGGTCACGAACACCGCGTCGCTGGCCGCGCTGTAGGCACTCTGGTACAGCCCCTGCACCAGCTTGTTGGAGCTGCTGCTGAAGCGGTCCTGGCCGCTGAGCGCCAGCTGCGGAGACACGCGCAGGGTGGTTACCGCCGCCGCTGCCGGGCTGCTGGCGCGCGCCACCAGGGGATGCTGGCCGGGCACCGCATCGGCCGGAATGGCCAGTTCGGTCTTGAACTGGCCGTTGCCATCCACGGTCAGCGGCGCGGCGGTCAGCACGGTGTCGCCGCGCAGCAGTTCGACCTTCTGGCCGGGCACGAAATCGCTGCCGATGATCTCGGCCTTGCCACCGGCGACCGGGTTTTCGCTGCGTGCGCTCAGCTTGCCCTTGAAGCCGTTGGCCGGTGCGTCGAACACCGGTTGTGCATGGATGGCAACGGCGATCAGGATGCCGGCGGCGAGGCTGCCGAGCCGAAGCGGGGTACGGAAGGTCATGACATGCTCCTTGCATGGGATGCGCTGCAACAGCGCAGGGTGTCATTGCCTGGGCACATGCGTACGCGACGCGGGCGGCCTGGGTACGGGAACGCGTGGCGATGGCCGCGCGCGGGATTCACGGCGCGGCGGCCTCGCCGCTGCGGTCGCTGATGCCGTACAGCGCCGACAGGGTCGCCTTGAACGACGCCGGCAACATCGGCCCGTGGCCGAGCCCGGGGAACTCGCGGTACTGCACCTGCAGGCCGGGCAGCGCGCCCAGGCGATCGCTCAGTGCATGCGCGGCATCCGGTGCGGCACCGCCGATGCGCCGCAGGTGCGCGACCACGCGCGGGTTGGCCATGTCACGCACACCGCGGTTGCCGCTGCGCTCATCGCCACCGAGCATCACCCACAGCTGGGCCGGCTGGCCGGCGCGGTTTTCGATGAATTGTTTTTCCAGGTCGCCCAGCGGCGCGCCCTGGCTCCACCACAGCGACGGACTGGCCGCCACGTACTGCTGGAAAGCGGCCGGACGGGTGTACAGGCTGCTGAGCACGAACAGCCCGCCCAGCGAATGGCCCCACAGCGCCTGGCGCCGGGTGTCCACGTTGGCGCGACGCGCCACTTCCGGTTTGATCTGCTGCTCGATCACCTCCTGGAAGGCGAACGCGCCGCCGCCGACCACCTGCCGGGTGCCACTTTCATCATCGGCACGGTCGATCCAGGCGGTGTAGTCGCGTGTGCGTTGCGCCGAATCGATGCGACGCTCGTTGTCATAGCCGATCAGTACCAGCACCGGCGGCGCCGGGCTCGCGGCCAGTTCGTCCAGCATCGGCCGGTCCAGCACCATCGCCGCGGCGTTGCCATCCAGCGCGTACAGCACCGGCGAAGCGGCGTTGGAGGCCTTGCCGGGAACCAGCAGATTGACGCGCCACTGGCGCTGGCCGTCGGGGCTGCCGACCACGAAACGTTCAACCCGGTAACTGCCGGCGGGCTGATCCAGCACCGTCTGGCCCATCATCTGGTCCGGGTTGCGCTGCTGC
This sequence comes from Stenotrophomonas sp. SORGH_AS_0321, assembly GCF_031453215.1. NCBI lineage: Bacteria > Pseudomonadati > Pseudomonadota > Gammaproteobacteria > Lysobacterales > Lysobacteraceae > Stenotrophomonas > Stenotrophomonas sp. SORGH_AS_0321. The sequence goes on along the minus strand of NZ_JAVIZG010000001.1, from coordinate 1,939,028 downwards.
GCATGGCTGCAGAAGGAGGCGCCGGCCAGCGCCAACAGCGCGGCAAGGCCGAAGAGACGGTGATGCATGGGGGGCATGGCTCACAGCGGGATCGCTGGCCAGTCTACCAAACGCGAATGGTTCTCGCTTTCGATGCGCGTGTCGAAGTGTGTCGTCCCTGCCCAGGCACCCCTGCCGTCACGTGTCAGCGCGCCGCCTCGGCCAGCCGCGCACCCAGCCATACCAGTAGCAGGCCGCCGACCAGGCTGACGCCCAGGTACAGCGGCACCATGCCGCCGCGATCGCTGCGCGCGAATACCAGGGTCTCCAGCATCAGCGAAGAAAAGGTGGTCAGCCCGCCCAGCAGCCCGACCACCAGGAACGCGCGCAACAGGGTTACGTTGCCGCCCCGCTGCTGCAGCCACACCAGCAGGTAACCTGCCGCGAAAGCGCCGATGAAGTTGGCGCTCAGCGTTCCCCACGGGAAGCCCTGGCCGAAGCGCTGCAGCATGGCGTCGCCGATGACGAAGCGCAGTGCCGAGCCCAGTGCGCCGCCGGCCATCACCAGCCCGAGCTGCTGCCACCAGCTGCCGCCCATCACTCGCCCGCCCCATCCCGCTTGGCCGCGCGCGCCTGTTCGCGCTGGGCACGCAGGCGGTCCAGTTTTTCCTTCAGCTTGATCTCCAGCCCGCGCGCCACCGGCTGGTAATAGACCTGTTCGCCCATCGCGTCCGGGAAGCCGGTCTGGTCCAGCGCGATGCCGCCTTCCATGTCATGGTCGTACTGGTAGTCCGCGCCGTAGCCGAGGTTCTTCATCAGCTTGGTCGGCGCATTGCGCAGGTGCAGCGGCACCTCCAGCGTACCGGAGGCGCGCACCTCGGCCTTGGCCTGGTTGTAGGCGGCATAGCCCGCATTGGATTTAGCCGTGCTTGCCAGGTACAGCACCAGCTGGGCGAAGGCGAGCTCGCCTTCCGGGCTGCCCAGCCGCTCGTAGATGTCCCAGGCCTCCAGCGCCATCGACTGCGCGCGTGGATCGGCCAGGCCGATGTCCTCGATCGCCATGCGGGTCAGCCGGCGGGCCAGGTAGGACGGATCGCAGCCGCCATCGAGCATCCGCGTCAGCCAGTACAGCGCCGCATCGGGATTGGAACTGCGCACGGATTTATGCAGCGCGGAAATCTGGTCGTAGAACTGCTCGCCACCCTTGTCGAAGCGGCGGGTGCGGTCGGCCAGCACCTGGGTGAGCGTCTGCGGGGTGATCCGGCCGCCTTCGTCGACGGCCAGTTCGGCGGCGATTTCCAGCAGGGTAAGCGCGCGACGGACATCACCATCGGCGGCGCTGGCGATCTGCAGCAGCAGCGCGTCGTCCACCTGCACGCCCTCCGCGCCCAGCCCGCGTTCGCTGTCGGCCAACGCGCGCTGCAATGCTTCGACGATGTCCTGCGGCGATACCCCTTCCAGCACGTGCACGCGGCAGCGCGACAACAGGGCGGAGTTCAGTTCGAAGGACGGGTTTTCGGTGGTGGCACCGACGAACACGATGGTCCCGCGTTCGATGTGCGGCAGGAAGGCATCCTGCTGGGTCTTGTTGAAGCGGTGCACCTCGTCGACGAACAGCACCGTGCGCCGGCCTTCGGCAAAGCGCTGCGCCGCTTCGGCCAGCACCTGGCGTACTTCCGGCAGGCCGGACAACACGGCCGAGATCGCGCGGAACTCCGCGTCGGCATATTCGGCCAGCAGCAATGCCAGGGTGGTCTTGCCACAGCCCGGCGGACCCCACAGGATCATCGAATGCACGCGCCCGGATTCGACCGCGCGGCGCAACGCGCTCTCCGCGGCGAGCAGGCGTTTCTGCCCGACCATTTCGTCGAGGGTACGCGGCCGCATGCGCTCGGCAAGCGGCCGCAGGTGATCCCGATCCACGCTCAGCAGATCAGGGCCGGGGAATGAAGAAGTACGTTGTCTGGCCACGCGGCATTGTACCGCGCGGCCACGCGGTCATTCGCCGATGACGTCGGTACCGGCCGGCGGGGTGAAGCGGAACGTGCCGGCGGCGAAGGACGGATTGCGCTTCCAGCCGCTGAAGGCGATCACCGTGCGCTGGCCCACCGCATCGGTGATTTCCATCTTCGCCAGGCCGCTGGCGTTGAAGCCCAGCGCGGCGTACTGGAAGCTGGCTTCGGTCTCGCGCTTGGGGGTCAGCGACAGCCACTGCAGGCCATCGCGCGGCGCGGCTTCTTCGCTCAGGTCGTACTGCTGTTCCAGCAGGGCCGGATTGATCAGCGCGGTCAGCGGGCTGTTCTGTTCTTCCTTGCCCTGCGCACGCACGGTGGCCTGCTCCAGGTCCGGTTCATACATCCAGACCTTGCTGCCATCGGCCACGATCTGCTGCACGTGGGGGCGCTGGTACTCCCAGCGGAACAGGCGCGGCGCCGACAGCGCAACACGGCCACTGGTGGTTTCCTTGACCTTGCCACGGGTATCGAACACCTGCTGGCTGAACTGCCCATCCAGGCCCTTCAGGCCGGCGGTGAAGGTCTTCAGGTCATCACGCGCGCCGGCCCAAGCACTGGTCGAAACCAGGCACGCGGCGGCGAGCACGGAAGTAGCGAGGGTGCGGCGGAAGCTGGCGTGCATGCGGGTATCCAGGAAGAAACGCGGAAGGATGGAATGAAGTGTGCCCAAAGCATCCTGAATGGGCGATCCACTGCAGCGGGCGCAGGGTTCAGCCGCCGCTTTCCGCAGGGACCCGACCGTACACGATCTGCCCGCGGAAGCCGCGCCGCACCTGCTGGAACAGTTCGCGGAAGGCGGCATAGTCGCCGGGCTGGCACAGCGCATCATCGCCGCGCACCGCGTTCTGGCGCAGCCGATGGCGGGCGATGACCTGCTGGCCGTCGCGCTCCCAGCGCACTGAATACTGGCCGGCCGCGTTGCTGAACTGCTGGTCGTGCGGCACCGCGATCAGCGGCACGCCCTGTGGCAGGGCCACCCGGTAGGTTTCCTGGCGCAGGCTGGCATCGCACTGGAACGGGGTGGCATTGTCCGGCGCCGAGGTCGCCGCGTAGGCGTCACGGAACGATTCCGCACCGGGCGGATCGGGCAGCTGCATGCCGCCGACCAGGTTGAAATCCACGTAATCGGACGCGCTGAAATCAAAGGTGTAATTGAAGGGCTGCTGCAGCCCCTGCGGGTCGCCCTGCAGTTTCAGGCTGCCCTGGCCGTCGAAGCCGGATGCCGCCACCATCGAGGCCTCGGCGCGGGCGCGGTTCTGCGCATTCAACCGCGCAAACGATGCGCGCATGCCGATTTCCGCGCTGTCGCCGGGCTGCAAGCGGGTGCTGCCTTCCAGGTTGCCGGCGGCATCGAACACGAAATCGGCTTCGAAGCCCATGCCATTGCGCTGGTCGTCGTTGGCCGGCGTCCGTGCCAGCGTCGCCGGGCCGGTCAGCAGCACCGGTGCGCCGAGGTCGCCGTCGGGCAGCTGGCCAGGTCGCGCCCAGGCGCTGGTGGAATCCAGGTACAGATCGAATTCCGGCACGTAGGTGATGGCGTGGTTGAAGCGCCCCAGCGTCGGCACGGCCGGCAGGGTCGGTCCGCCGCCGGCGCCGATCAGCACCGCCGTGCTGTCGATGCCCTTGGCCGCCAGCAGCGCCTCCAGGATCACCACGTGGTCCTTGCAGTCGCCGTAGTGGTTGTCCAGCACGCTCTGCGCCGGGTTCGGTTCCAGCCCGCCGTTGCCGAGGTAAACCGCCACGTAGCGGATGTTGCGCGCCACCCAGCGGTACAGGGCATCCACCTGCCCGCGGCGGTCGGCGATGCCGTCGGTGACTTCGTCGGCCAATGCCTTCAGCTGCGGGGTCACCGTGGCGGCCTGCCCGGCCTTGAGCTGGTACGCGCGCGCCATCTGCGGCCACTCCGCGTAGGTGCTGGCCATGATGGTCGGGCTGAACTCCCACGGCGCGGCGGTCCAGTTCTGCGCCGGCAGCGGCGTGCCGCGGCGGTACGTCCAGCTCCAGTGGGCGCGCCCTGCACGCACGGTGGGCGCATCACTGCCCTGCACGCCCCTGCTCAGCACCTTCATCGACAGGCTGGCCGGCGCGCTCAGGGTGACCTGCGCGTCGTCGTACTGGTTGAACACGCTGAACGTTTCCCACAGCCCGAAATACCCCGGGAAGTACGGCTGCCGCTGGGTGCGGCGGGTGGCGTAGACCACGCGCGTGCCCGGCGCCAGGTTGGGAAACACGATCACCCGCACTTTGCGGTCGGCGTACATCGCCGCCGAGGCACTGGAGTAACTTTCCTGGGTGTAGATGCGGTCGGCCGGTACGTCACGGCGCTGCCCATCGGCGGTGAGCGTATAGGCCTCCAGCACCTCCAGCGTTTCCATTTTTTCGCTGTAGCTCAGCCGCACCTGGCTGAACTGGTCCACCGCGCTGCGGGTCTTGAGCAGGATGTCGTAGTGCTCGGCCTGGGTATTGCCGGCGTCGGCGTCAACCACGTAATCGGCGCGGTAGCGGGCGAAACTGAAGTTGTTGCTGGCCTCGGCCGGCGCCGCGCCCTGCATCGGGGGCGCGGCGGGCGTGGCGGGCACCTCAACCGCCAGGGCGGACCCGAAGGGCAGCAGCAGGGCGGCCAGCAATCCGTTGCGCAGGGGTGCCATGAGGAGGGTTCCGGTTGGTCTGTGGGAGGGCGGCGGAGCGGGATCAAAAGCGTGACGACCAACGGTCGTCACCCACCAGGTCGGGTCGCCACCCACCAGGCCGGGTCATCACCCACCGAGGCGGGTCGTCACCCACGCGGTCAGGGGCGTGCGGCATTACTTCGGCGGTGGCGGGGCCAGCACGGTGCGGTCGCCGTTGTGCTCGGGCGAGCTGACCACGCCGGCCGCTTCCATCGCCTCGATCAGGCGCGCAGCCCGGTTGTAGCCGATCTTCAGCCTGCGCTGCACGCCGGAAATCGACGCGCGGCGGGTTTCAGTCACCACCCGCAGCGCTTCGTCATACAGCGGATCGGATTCATCGGCCGACGATGCGGTTTCCGGCAGGCCGCCGGCACCGACCACCACGCCGTCGCCCATGGTCTGCACTTCGTCCAGCACGCCTTCGATATAGTCGGCCGGCCCCATCGCCTTGAGGTGTTCCACCACGCGGTGGACCTCTTCGTCGGACACGAACGCGCCGTGTACGCGGTCCGGCATCGCCGTGCCCGGCGGCAGGTACAGCATGTCGCCGTGGCCGAGCAGGGTTTCCGCGCCGGACTGGTCCAGGATGGTGCGCGAATCGATCTTCGAGCTGACCTGGAAGGCGATGCGGGTCGGGATGTTGGCCTTGATCAGGCCGGTGATCACGTCCACCGACGGTCGCTGGGTCGCCAAGATCAGGTGGATGCCGGCCGCACGGGCCTTCTGTGCCAGGCGCGCGATCAGCTCTTCGACCTTCTTGCCGACGATCATCATCATGTCGGCGAATTCGTCGATGAAGATGACCACGAACGGCAGCGTTTCCAGCGGGCGCGGGGCCTCGCCCAGTTCCGGGTTCGGCTTGAACAGCGGATCCATCAACGGCTGCCCGGCGTCCTGCGCGTCCTTGACTTTCTTGTTGAAGCCGGCCAGGTTGCGCACGCCCACCGCGCTCATCAGCTTGTAGCGGCGCTCCATCTCGGCCACGCACCAGCGCAGGCCGTTGGCGGCCTCCTTCATGTCGGTGACCACCGGCGCCAGCAGGTGCGGAATGCCCTGGTAGACGCTCAGCTCGAGCATCTTCGGGTCGATCATCAGCATCCGCAGGTCTTTCGGGCTGGCCTTGTACAGCAGGCTGAGCACCATCGCGTTGACCGCCACCGACTTGCCCGAACCGGTGGTACCGGCCACCAGCAGGTGCGGCATGCGGGCCAGGTCGGCCACGGTCGGGCGGCCGGCGATGTCCTTGCCCAGGGCAAGGGTCAGCGGGCTGGTGGCCTTGTCGTATTCCTTCGAACGCAGCAGCTCGGAGAGATAGATCATCTCGCGGGTGACGTTCGGGATTTCCAGGCCGATCACCGACTTGCCGGGGATCACATCGACCACGCGCACCGACTTGACCGACAGCCCGCGGGCGATGTCCTTGTCCAGCGTACTGATCTGGCTGACCTTGATGCCCGGCGCCGGCTCGATTTCGAAACGGGTGATCACCGGACCCGGATAGGCGCCGACCACCACCGCATCGATGCGGAAATCCTTCAGCTTGAACTCGATCTGGCGCGACAGGGTTTCCAGCGTCTCTTCGTCATAGCCCTTGGGCTGCGGCTTGGGATCGTCCAGCAGCGCCAGCGGCGGCAGGTCCGAGCCGTCACCATTGACGCCCTGGAACATCGGGATCTGGTTGTCGCGCTTGGCCCGGTCACTCTTCTCGATCACCGGTTCCGGACGCGGCTCGATCTTCACCGGCTCGCGCTTTGCGCGCACCTCGGCATCGACCTTGCGCACTTCCTGGCGCTCTTCGCGCATCACGCGCGTCTGCTTCCACTCGGTGGCCTGCTCTTTCTTCTTTTCCAGCAGCGGCGCCAGCGCCATCACGCCCTTGCCGATCCTTTCCATGACCATCAGCCACGACAGCCCGGTGGCCAGGGTGATCGAGGCCAGCAGCAGTACCAGCACGAACAGATTGGCGCCCAGCGCCCCGAAGCCGACGCTCAGCGAGGAGCCCACCAGCTTGCCCAGGATGCCACCGGCCGAGGCCACGTCGGCACTGAACAGGCGCAGGTGCAGGAAGCCGGTGCCGGCAATCAGGAAGCCGACCAGACCGACCAGCCGCAGCGCCGGGTCAAGGTCGTTCTCGCCCTTGGCCTCGCGCTTGAGGCCGAACATCGCAAACCAGGCCAGCGCGCCGAGGATCACCGGCAGCAGGAAGGCCATGTAGCCGAACAGCTGCAGCAGCACGTCGGCGATCCATGCGCCGGCGCGGCCGCCCATGTTGTTGACCGGCGCCACGATGCTGCCGGTGTGCGACCAGCCCGGGTCGGTCGCCGAATAGGTGAACAGGCTGGCCACCAGGTACAGCAGCGCCGGGGCCACGGCGATCAGACCCAGATCGCGCCACAAACGCTGCCGCGTGGGGTTTTCAGACGGAGACGGATCGCGGCGACGGGCTTTGCCTTCGCTCGATCGGCTGCGTTCGGGGACCTGCTTCGCCACCTTGGACACTACCTTTGGAATACGCTGTTAGTGGTTGATAATAAACGAAGCGCGTCGGTTTTCCGTCACCGCTGGCTGACCGCGGTACGCCATGGCCCGGCAGGCACCGTCGAAGACGGCCTGACCGGCCAGGCGCATCGCCGCGTTCCAGGCGTGCGGGTTGAAACCCCCTGCCCCTGCCATCACTCTATGGTCTGCCCCCAGCGCGCGCAAACCGTCGCCGCGCCTTGATCCCCTTACCTTTCGCGAGTCTACATGAGCACCACGCTGCCCTCCCGCCATCAGAAGCTTGTCATCCTCGGTTCCGGCCCGGCCGGCTGGACTGCCGCCGTCTACGCGGCCCGCGCCAACCTCAAGCCGGTGGTGATCACCGGGCTGCAGCAGGGCGGCCAGCTGATGACCACCACCGAGGTCGACAACTGGCCGGGCGACGCCCATGGCCTGATGGGCCCGGACCTGATGGCGCGCATGCAGGCCCACGCCGAGCGCTTCGAAACCGAAGTGATCTTCGACCACATCCACACCGCCGACCTGTCCCAGCGCCCGTTCAAGCTGATCGGCGACAGCGCCGAATACACCTGTGATGCGCTGATCATCTCCACCGGCGCGACCGCCAAGTACCTGGGCATTCCGTCCGAAGAGACCTTCAAGGGCCGCGGCGTGTCCGCCTGCGCCACCTGCGACGGCTTCTTCTACCGTGACCAGGACGTGGTGGTGGTCGGCGGCGGCAACACCGCCGTGGAAGAAGCGCTGTACCTGTCCAACATCGCCCGCAAGGTCTACCTGGTCCACCGCCGTGACACGCTGAAGGCGGAAAAGATCATGCAGGACAAGCTGTTCGCCAAGGTCGCCGCCGGCAAGATTGAAACCGTCTGGCACCACCAGGTGGACGAAGTGCTGGGCAACGACGCCGGCGTGACCGGCGTGCGGGTGAAGTCGGTGCAGGACGGCAGCACGCGCGAGATTGAAGCCCATGGCTTCTTCGTGGCGATCGGTCACCATCCGAACACCACCCTGTTCGACGGCCAGCTGGCGATGAACCACGGCTACCTGGAAATCCGTTCCGGCCTGGGCGGCAATGCCACCCAGACCTCAGTGGAAGGCGTGTTCGCCGCGGGCGACGTGGCTGACCAGCACTACCGCCAGGCGATCACCTCGGCCGGTTTCGGCTGCATGGCCGCGCTGGATGCCGAGCGCTACCTGGACGCGCAGGGCAAGGCGAGCTGAAGCACGCCGCCGCGTGAGCGTGAACAGGCCCGCCTTTGCGCCGGCCTTTTTACTGGGAGCAGCTGCGGGAGGAGTTCCTCAGCGACTGAATCGACACGCCTGGGCCGGACCAGTGCATTCGTAGTAGACGATGCCAAACGGCCCCTCCGTGCGCTCCCACGCCGGTAGATTCTTCAGCGCCACCAGGTCGTTGCCGTCGTCATGTTTCAGGAGGATTTCGCCCCGTTGCAGGTGGTAGCTGCAACCGCGCAGGAAACCGATGGTTTCGTCATCTGCGTGCGGGCGGACGATTCCCGATGCAAACCCGGTGACGGTACCGCCGACACCGCCCTGTGCAATGCCCAGCCATCGCGGGCTGCCCGGATCATCGACCAGGTAGAGACCGTGGGGCAATTCGCGGATGCTTCCCGGCAACGGGCAGTGCTCCTCCTGCGCCGCCGCAGTTCCTGCAACCCCCGTCGACAGGCACAGCAGCAGCACACCATGCGCGTATTTCATGACACGCTCCTTCATTGCGGATGGACAGTCACGAGAGTGCACCCGCGGTGCCACCGCTCGCTTGCACATACCCTGCACGAGGCCTTGCCACACGTCAGTGCGCCATTGCACATGCACGGACGTTGCGTCGTTGCGGATGTTCAACCGGTGTCGCTTCATGCCCACCTCGACAGGGCGTGCACTGATCCCCTCCCCTGTCCTCTTCGCGCGCCACGCTCTGGCCGCACCTTGTCGGCGACCTGCGGCCCAGTCCCGTCATTGCCTGCGATGCACCGCACGAGGACGCTTCATCACCCGGCTTTTGCGTTTCACGGGAGCCTGCGGGCCGTGGCCACCCGTCCATCGTCAGCGTGCGCTGCAGATGACGCGAGCATCCCCGAACCGCGTACGCACTGCACGATGTGCCGGACCGACGGAGATTTCACCCCATCGTCGTCGACCATCCGGGTGTCCCAGTAGATCGGCGCGCTCCCTGCATTTTCGCATCGCAGGGTGATCTGGGCTGGCTTGCTGTCCGGGTCAGGCAGCGTCACCGCACCATCGGTGCACTTCCAGCCGGGAGGGCACGCAGCGTTGCTTGTCTCGATGCGTCGGCCTGAATGAAGTTCGCATATTTGGGTCTGGCACGAATATCTTCCTTGAGCTCTCGATCGTCACTGCTATCGCCTGGAGGGCTGTGCCATATGTCCGTTTCTTCGGGATACAGGGCCTTCAAGTTGTAGCGAGCGGACATATGGTCCCAAGGCAGATGTGATTCAGCGTGATCGGGCGGGTCGTGGCGTCGGGCGAGCCTGACTGTCATTGAACTTCGGCTGGCAAGGTATCCATTGAGGGCCTCAGCGTACGGCGGGGTGACAAGGTCTTCCAGGATTCCGTTCATCAACTCGCGCTGAAAAACCCACGCCTTGCTGCCGTGGTTGAAGTAGAGGCCGTGGCTTGCGGACACGACTGCCAGTCCACCACTGCGTCGCTGAAGCCGGGAAAGACCGGGACCCCACTTGGCCGGCACGTAGGGAAAGTAGTGGTTATACGGCTTGCCTTGGTAAAGGGCCCGAAACTGGGTCTCACGAGGCATCCCGGAGTTCCTTGCATAGTGAAGCAGGGTGCTGCCGAGTTCCTGTTCGAGCCGCTCGTTGCTTAGGTCCTCATCGGTCAATGCTCCGGGGCCGAAATCCGCGTACACGATGCCAGCCTCCAGGTCGGCCCAACTGCGCACCGTGATGTTGACACCGCCTTCCTCGGGGTGAGCGCGGACAAAGTTATCAACATAGTCCTGGGCCTCCTTCTGAAGCATTTCGTCCAGCTTCGCATCGCGCGCCGAAGACGCTCCCGCCCACGCGCTGGAACTGCCCAGCGCACACGCCAGGCTGAACACCACTCCCCACGCCAAGTTCATTCTTCCTGCACTCATCCCACCGCTCCTTCCTGCCAGCCAGAACGGCCAGCGCCCTTCATCCAAGCTGCCAGCGAACGTGGGCCTCAGAGGTGCGCAACATCACGGCATTCGGCGAATCGATGGCGATGGACCAATGGAGCTCACGGAACGGATAACGGTTGCTCTATCCTGTCCCCATGCCGCAGATCCGCTTCCTCGAAGACCTCCAGACGCTCACTGCGTCCCAATGGGACGCCCTCCACGACGGCCGCAATCCGTTCGTCAGCCACGCCTTCCTGTCCGGCCTGGAGCAGTACGGCTGCCTGCGCGAGGACTGGGGCTGGCGTCCGCAGCACCTCACCCTGTGGGAAGGCGAAACACTGGCAGGCGCCATCCCCGGCTACCTGAAGGAGAACTCGCACGGCGAGTTCGTGTTCGACCATGCGTGGGCCAATGCCTATGCCCGTCACGGCCGCGACTACTACCCCAAGTGGCTGGGCGCGGTGCCCTACTCACCGGTCACCGGACCTCGCCTGCTGACCCGTGACCCTGTCATGCGTGCGGCCCTGCTGGCCGCGCTGGTCCAGGCCCTGCCCGGGCTCGGCGTTTCCTCCGCGCACATCAACTTCCATCGCGGACACGAGGATGGCGACTTCAGCGAGGCCTGGCTGCTGCGCGAAGACATCCAGTTCCAGTGGCAGAACCCGGGTCAGTGGCAGACGTTCGAGGACTTCCTCGGCGCGATGAACCACAAGCACCGCAAGAACATCCGCCAGGAGCGCAGCAAGGTCGCGCGGCAGGGCATCAGCCTGCGCACCGTGCATGGCGACCAGGCCACTCGTGCGGACCTGCAGGCGATGTACCGGTTCTACCTGCAGACGTTCCTGGAATACGGCAACGCCCCGGCCCTGACCGAGCCGTTCCTGCGCCATCTGGCCACCTCACTGGGGCGCGGGCTGGTGCTGTTCCTGGCCGAGCAGGACGGCGAGCCGATCGCCGGCGCGCTGTGCCTGCGCGGCGGCGACACCCTGTATGGCCGTTACTGGGGCGGTGCCACCCTGCCCGGCCTGCACTTCGAAGCCTGCTATTACCAGGGCATCGACTACTGCCTGCGCGAAGGCCTTTCACGGTTCGAACCCGGCGCGCAGGGTGAGCACAAACTGGCGCGCGGTTTCCTGCCGACGCTGGTACGCAGCCGGCATTGGATGGCCGACGCTGACTTCAGCGATGCCCTGAAGGAATGGTGCCTGCATGAGCGCGCCGATGTCGGGCGGTACCGCGAGGAACTGCTGCAGCACACGCCCTTCCGGCTGGCCGATCCGGCCGCCCCGTAACGCCCTGCCATCACGCCGCGGAACCCACGCACGCCGCCATCAGGCGGGCAAGCTGCCGGGACACGCATTCCAACGCATCGAGGCGTCGGCCCTGCGCTGCGATCGCCACGGCACGATCCCGGTAGCCCGGGCAGGACAGTACGCTCGTCACCGCCCGCTGGATATCACCCGTGGCGGGGGTCGAGGTGCCCAGGTTGATGCCGCAGCCTGCCATCACCGTCCGGGTGCCGACTTCGGACTTGTCCTCACCTTCCTCGGCAACGACCAGCGGCACCCCTGCAGCGAGTGCGTACTGCACCGTCCCATAGCCCCCATTGGTCACCACGACCGCAGCGGCGGGCAGCCAGTGGGCGAAGGGAATGAAGGGCCTTACCCTGGCATTGCGTGGCACCCGCAGTGCACCGTACTCCCTGCCCCCGGTGGTAGCGAGCACGCGCACCGGAAGATGCTCCAGCGCCCGCAGCGTGGGGCCGATCAACTGCTCCAGATCCTTGTTCGCCAGCGTGCCCTGGGACACGATAACCAGCGGCCGGCCATCGTCACTGTCCCACAACGCCTGGACCTCATCGGGTCCGCTGGTCGGGAAGGGCAGCGGCCCTGCCAGCGTGACGTGCCCGGGAAGGTCGATGCGCTGGTACTCGAAGCCCGGCGCCGAGAGCTGCACGCAGGCATCGGGATCGAGGATCATGTGATCGGTGAACAATCGATCCAGTGGCGCAGCGCCAGAGCGCAGCATCGCGGCATTGAACGCGGCATGGATGCGCTGCAGGCTCGCCGATTCCGTTTCGGTGCGCAGGTCCAGCGCGCGGAGTGCAGGCGGCAGGACGGCAGGCGGAATGCGCGGCCCGAAGAACATCGAATCGTTGGTGGAAAGCGCCAATGGCGTGACGCCGACCATGATCATGGCGGGCCGGCTGTGTTTGCGCAGCAGGGGCAGGATGCCGGTGAACAGCGAGTCGTAGACAACGGCCTGAATGCTGTGGATGTCGATGAGCGCCAGGAGCTGCGCACTTGTCACTGGAATCGAAGCCGCGAAAACATGCTCCAGGGCGAATGCCATCTGCTCATCCCCGACGGGTAATGCGTTGTACTCGGTCGTTTCAGGGCAATCCCCCGGTGCACCTTCAACCGTGACCGACGGGTCGCGATAGTGGAAGTCAGCAGCCTCGTCCAGGGCGATGAAACGGCAGCCGTCGCGCTCGACGTCGTCGCGGAACAGCGCGCCGGTCAGGAACGTCACCGCGTGTCCACTGGCCTGCAGATGCCTGGCGACGATCCGCATCGGCCCCACGTGCCCCGGCGTCGGGACTGCGCATACCAGGATGCTGGCCATTTCATTGGCCTCCAGCCGCTTCGGGCCTGCCCGGCGGCGCAGAAGGAGGGACCAGCCCGTCCGCGATGGGCAGGTTGAGCGCCATCGGTTCGGCGTGGACCTGCACCCGCCAGAGCGTGCGTCGGCTACCCGGCGTGAACCGGTCCCGGCCATGCAGGACGGCGAAATTGTCCGCGATCATCAGGTCACCGTCCTCCCACGCGTGCGCAAGGCAGCAGTCGTCTGCCAACAGATGCGAGGCCAGGTCGTCCTCGAAAGCCGTCACTTCCGACGATGCAATCCCGTGCCAGATCCGCACAGGCTCATTCAACAGCGGGGCGGACGCGGTATAGGGACCATCCAAGCGGATCACGTCTTCGCCAGGACGCAAAGCGGCTCAAGGCCTCCTTGTCGGCGAGCTTGCTGCCCACCCCACGCAGGATGACGACAGCGTGCTGGCGCACCAAGGCGCGCAACGTATCGATACCGGAGTCCATCAGCGCCTGCGCCCGGTCCGCCGCGAGCGCGATGCCGAACGGGGATAGCGGCGCTTCGCCGGTGTGCTTCTGGCTGTGCATCGGTGTGTTTCTCGTGGGAACCCGTGGAGGGTCAGCCTGCGATGAAGGCGTCCCGCAGAAACAGGGGCTGGCGCGCCACATCAGCCGTACCACTCGCCCGCGCGAAAAACGCAGGCGGAACCTATTGATCAGCGCCCGCCTGCGTCCGCTCGACACCCCTCGCGCGTGCACCTATCTTTGGACCATCATTGAATCCTGCGGGCCGGAGCATGCCTCACCACAACGACGCCGGACGATGAACCGGCACCTGCCCTGGCGGCTGGCGAGCGACCCCGCCGCCGCCTTCCCCCCCGCCGAGACCGCACTGCGCCAACCCGACGGCCTGCTGGCCATCGGCGGCGATCTTTGCCCCCAGCGGTTGCTGAACGCTTATGCGGAAGGCGCGTTCCCATGGTTCAGCCAGGGTGAGCCGATCCTGTGGTGGTCACCCGATCCGCGCACGGTGTTCGCCACCGATGTCGTGCATCTGTCGCGCAGGTTCCGCAGGCAACTGCGAGCCCTGGAATGGGACGTGACGGCCGACACCGCCTTCGGCCAGGTCATCCGCGCCTGCGCCTCGGTGCCGCGGCCCGGGCAGGACGGCACGTGGATCGGCACGGACATGATCCACGCCTACACGGAGCTGCATCGACTGGGGCACGCACACTCGGTCGAAGTATGGGAAGGGCCGGAGCTCGTTGGCGGCATCTATGGGGTGGCGCTGGGCAGCATGTTCTTCGGCGAAAGCATGTTCAGCGCCCGCAGCGGGGGCTCCAAGGCGGCCTTGGCGGTGCTGGCCAAGCTGCTCCACGACTGGGGCGCGCCGCTGATGGATGCACAGGTGCAGAACCCCCACCTGATGCGGATGGGGGCAACACAATGGCCGCGCGACCGTTTCCTTGCGCACGTGCGGCAGGCCATCCAGCGGCCGATGCTGCCCGGCAACTGGTCGGCGGCAGTGGCGCGGCTTCCGGTGCGGCATTACCTCCCCGACTGAGGGCGGACTCAGGCCGCGGCACGATCCTGGAGCACGCGGCGACGTCGGTGCGGCCACACTCTGTAGTGGCTGGGACGTCCCTCCACGTGGACCAGCCTTGCGCCCTGGTTCTCAGCCTGGTGCCGTTTCATCAGCACGGTGCGATCGCCGAGATCCACCGCCACGGCATGCCAGGGCGTCAGCCAGGCATCAACGGTGGCAGCATGTGGATGCCCAGCTTGTCGCTGCCATGCGACTGAGGATGGATGGACAGGCGGAGCGAGCGCGGGAAGCGCTGCTGCAGAAAGTCGCCCCAGGCCAAGCTGAGCTGTACGACCTGGTAGGCCCGCGCCTTGGCCTCGCGCTGGATCTGCGTTGCACTTCGACGGTCATCCGGACGCCAGTCGTCTTCGGCCATGAACCGGATGATGCCGCATAGCTGCCGCAGCCCGCCGTCCGTCCGTCCGCAGCAGCTCACTGCGGATGTCAGCCAAGGGGTGGCCGTGCCGCATCATCAAGGCAGCGCGGCGTTGTTCCGGCGTGGGCGCAGCCGTCCCATGCAGATGCTCCCCGTCAAGCAGGCAGAAGGCATCCAGATGCCGCAGCCCACGGCGGGCGATCATGTCCTTGATACCGGCCTGGTACGGGTCGATGACCGGGTCGCTGACGCCGATGGTGGGCCCGAATACATGCCCATCCGAACAGATCGTCAGGCGGGCGCCAGCAGGGTGGATCGCGGCAATGCGGGAGCACAGCCGCTCCAGTGCATCCAGCCACAACGCTTCGGCCAGGTCAGGCAGCGTTCCCAGCACCTTTCGACGGGAGGGTGATTTGGCGGGGAAGGCCGGGAGGACCATGTGCACGGCCTCCCCCGCCTGGACGAAGTCGCGTAGTCGCGCCATGAGCGGATCGGACAAGGTGGGGGTGAGGGTGAGAGTGCCTGTCCGGTCGCAGCGCTGGTGAAGAGCCAACCTCTGCGCAATATCATGGACACGCGTTTCGGCTGCGTCTCGAGGATGTCTCATTGCTCGGTTTCCCTTGCAGCGGCGTCGCGCCGGGTAGCCTCGATGAAAGGCACGTTAGCAACGAGGTGCAGGGCTCGGAATAGTTCAACCCGGCAAATCCTGACCCTGCAGACAGACAGTGGCGGGCGGCTCCGGGGAAGGGGCATATCCCGCAACAGGGTGACGGTTAACGCAAACTTTGCAAAAACGGGCGCATGTGCGTAAAATGCAGCGGCTTAGGCCCCCGTGGCCGCTCTCTGAACCGCACAGGATTACATGTCGAAAGACGACTCCATCGAGTTCGAAGGCACCGTCAGCGAGACGCTGCCGAACACGACGTTCCGCGTCCGCCTGGAAAATGGTCATGAAATCATTGCCCATATCTCCGGCCGCATGCGCAAGAACTACATCCGCATTCTGACCGGTGACCGGGTCAAGGTTGAAATGACCCCGTACGACCTGACCAAGGGCCGTATCACCTACCGCATGAAGTAAGCGGTCCGACGCTTCCGCGTCGACGAGAAAGGCCAGCCATCGAGCTGGCCTTTTGGCGTTGCTGAAGGTGTGATCCAACAGCGTCATGAGGGGTCAGGGTCCTTTCGCGCAGCGAAAGGACCCTGACCCCGTCCCCTTATACCGTGGCCGGCAACAGACGCTCCGGTTCCGGGAAGGTTTCCACCACCAGTTCGTTGTCGCGCACGTCGATGCTGACCCTGCCGCCGTTGACCAGCTTGCCGAACAGCAGCTCGTCGGCCAGCGGACGCTTGACCTTGTCCTGGATGACACGGGCCATCGGCCGTGCGCCCATCAGCGGATCGAAACCGTGCTGGGCCAGCCAGTCGCGCGCGGTCGGCGTGGCCGACAGGCTGACGTGCTTTTCCTGCAGCAGCATTTCCAGCTCGATCAGGAACTTGTCGACCACGCGCAGGATGTGCTCGAAGCCCAACGCCTGGAACTGCACCACCGCATCCAGCCGGTTGCGGAACTCCGGGGTGAAGCTGCGGCGGATGGTTTCCATCGCGTCGGTCGCGTGATCCTGCTTGGTGAAGCCGATCGAACGCCGTGACGCCTGCGCGGCACCGGCATTGGTGGTCATCACCAGCACCACGTTCTTGAAGTTGGCTTCGCGTCCGTTGGTATCGGTCAGCACGCCGCGGTCCATGACCTGAAGCAGGATGTTGAAGATATCCGGGTGCGCCTTTTCGATCTCGTCCAGCAGCAGCACGCAGTGCGGCGTCTTGACGATCTTTTCGGTCAACAGGCCACCCTGGTCGAAGCCCACGTAGCCCGGAGGCGCACCGATCAGGCGACTGATCGAATGCCCTTCCATGTACTCGGACATGTCGAAGCGGACCAGCTCGATCCCCAGCTGCAGGGCCAGCTGCTTGGTGACCTCGGTCTTGCCGACACCGGTCGGGCCGGCGAACAGGAAGTTGCCGATCGGCTTTTCCGGGTTGGCCAGGCCGGAGCGGGCCAGCTTGATCGCCGAAGACAGCGTTTCGATGGCCGGATCCTGGCCGAAGATCACCATCTTCAGGTTGCGCTCCAGGTGCTTGAGCACGTCCTTGTCGGTGGCGCTGACCTGCTTGGCCGGGATGCGCGCCATCTTGGCCACGATCGCCTCGATCTCCTCGATGTCGATCAGCTCCTTGCGCTGCCCTTCCGGCATCAGGCGCTGCCGCGCGCCGGCCTCGTCAATGACGTCGATCGCCTTGTCCGGCAACAGGCGGTCGCCGATATGCTTGACCGACAGGTCCACGGCGGCCTGCAGCGCATCATCGGCATAGGTCACGCCGTGGTGCTCTTCGTACTTCGGCTTCAGTCCCTGCAGGATCTCGTAGGTTTCGCCCACGGTCGGCTCGACGATGTCGATCTTCTGGAAGCGCCGCGCCAGCGCACGATCCTTTTCGAAGATGCCGCGGTATTCCTGGAAGGTGGTGGAGCCGATGCAGCGCAGGTCGCCGGAGGCCAGCGCCGGCTTGATCAGGTTGGAGGCATCCATGGTGCCACCGGACGCCGAACCGGCGCCGATGATGGTGTGGATCTCATCGATGAACAGCACCGCATTGGGCACCTTCTTCAGCGAGGTCAGCACGCCCTTCAGGCGCTTTTCGAAGTCGCCGCGGTACTTGGTGCCGGCCACCAGCGCGCCCAGGTCCAGCGAGTAGATGACCGCATCGGCGAGCACCTCCGGCACCGAACCTTCCACGATCCGGCGCGCCAGGCCTTCGGCGATGGCGGTCTTGCCCACGCCGGCTTCGCCGACGTACAGCGGGTTGTTCTTGCGACGGCGGCACAGCACCTGGATGGTGCGCTCGATTTCGTCGGCACGGCCCACCAGCGGGTCGATACGGCCGTTGCGGGCCTGCTCGTTGAGGTTGCTGGCGAACTCGGCCAGCGCATCGCCCTTGCCTTCGCCCTCCCCGCCTTCAGCGCGGCCCTCGGGATCGGCCGGCGAAGACGACTCGCCCTCCTCGCCCAGCTTGGCGATGCCATGGGACAGGTAATTGACCACGTCCAGCCGGGTGACGTCCTGCTGGTTGAGATAGTAGACAGCGTGCGAATCCTTCTCGCCGAAGATCGCCACCAGCACGTTGGCGCCGGTGACTTCCTTCTTGCCGGAGGACTGCACGTGGTAGACCGCGCGCTGCAACACGCGCTGGAAGCCCAGGGTGGGCTGGGTGTCGCGCCCGTCGTCTTCGGCAAGCCGCGAAACCGACGCTTCGATGGCCTGCTCCAGCTCCTGGCGCAGGCGTTCGGCGTCGGCACCGCACGCCTTCAGGACGGCCTGGGCCGAGGGGTTGTCCAGCAGCGCCAGCAACAGGTGTTCGACGGTCATGAATTCATGCCGCGCTTCCCGTGCCCGCTTGTAGCACTGGCCAATGGTGTGTTCGAGGTCTTTGCTGAACATGCTCTACTCCGGCGGCAGTTGAAGACGATATGCGGCCTGACCACACGTTTTCCATCACCCTAGCGGAACTGCCCGTTCATACGGCGTTAGCATGCCGTCGCGCGCCTGGCGAAGGTGATTCCACCATAACCTAAACCGGATCCCCGCCGGGCGCCGCCTTTCAGCCAACGCACACGCACGATGAGGCGATGGGCGGCCAGCCGCGCCGCAAACCAAGGCAGGACAGGCGCATCACCGACGCCAGCTGCGTCGTCGCCGCGACGTCCGATCGTGCCGTAGATGGAACGCACCGGACTACCACGCAGCGGTCATGACCGCCCGATCAGGCCTTTTCCATCGTGCACAGCAGCGGATGCTGGTTCATCCGGGCATATTCGTTGACCTGCGCCACTTTGGTTTCGGCCACTTCGCGGGTGAACACACCGCAGATGCCGCGGCCCCGGGTATGCACGTGGAGCATCACCTGCGTGGCCCGGTCCAGGTCCAGGTTGAAGAACTGCTGCAGCACATCGACCACGAAATCCATCGGGGTGTAGTCATCGTTCAACAGCATCACCTGGTAGAACGGCGGGGGGGCGACCTCCGGGCGGGCCGGTTCAAGCAGCACGCCGTGGTCGGAATGGGATTCGTGGGAAGTCTCGCGAGGCATCCGCTTATTATAGTGGCTGGCTTGGCCGGATTGGACGGCAAGGCGACGCGCCTTCACAATCTGCGGGACTCCCTGCACCACCTTCACAGGATTCTCATGGAAAGGACGCTTCGCTCCGCCCTGCTGCTGGCTGTCGCCGCCATGGCGGCCCCCTCCTTCGCCGCCGAGCCGGACAAGGCCATCGGACGCCATCTCGACAAGCTGGGCTACCCCTACGAGATCGACGAGGACGGCGACTATCGCATGGTGTTCGACATGGAAGGCGACCGCACCCAGCTGGTCTATGTGCGTTCGGTGGTGGAAGAATTCGGCAGCCAGCACGTGCGTGAGATCTGGTCGCCCGGCTACCAGGCCAGCACCGACCAGTTCCCGGTGGCCGTGGCCAACCGCCTGCTCGAAGATGCGCAGGATGCGAAAATGGGCGGCTGGGTGAAGCAGGACAAGATCGCGATGTTCGTGGTGAAGGTGGATGCCGATGCGTCTGCGGAAGCACTGGACGATGCCATCGAAGCGGCCACCCGGACCGCCGATGCGATGGAACTGGAACTGACCAAGCAGGACGAATACTGAAGTGAATGCTGCTGCGCCGCGCTGGGCACCCCGCGTCACCGTCGCCACCGTGGTGGTCGACGCCGGCCGGCTGTTGCTGGTCGAAGAACGCATCGATGGCGTGCTGGTGCTCAACCAGCCCGCTGGCCACCTGGAGCCGGGTGAGTCGCTGGCCGAAGCAGCACTGCGCGAGACCCTGGAAGAAACCGGCTGGGAGGTCGAACTGACCGCGTTCATCGGCACCTACCAGTGGACCGCCCCGGACGGCACCCCGTTCCTGCGCTTCAGCTATGCCGCGCGCCCGCTGCGGCACGATCCCCAGCGCCCGCTGGATACCGGGATCGAGCGCGCGCTGTGGCTGCAGCCCGGCGAACTGCTGGCTGCACGGCAGCGGCTGCGCAGCCCGCTGGTCTGGCAGGTGGTGGCCGACTTCCTCGCCGGCCAGCGCCATCCGCTCGCCCTGGTCAAGGAGGTCGCAGCATGAGCGCGCCGCGGATCATGGTCGGGGTGTCCGGCGGTGTGGACTCTTCGGTTGCTGCCTGGCGGCTGGTCCAGCAGGGCGAGCCGGTGGCCGGACTGTTCATGCAGAACTGGGCCGATGATGGCAGCGGCGAATGCCGCGCCGAGGACGATCGCCGCGATGCGGTGGCGGTGTGCGGACTGCTTGGCATCCCGTTCCACTTCCGCGATTTTTCCAGCGAATACTGGAACGGCGTGTTCGAACACTTCCTGGCCGAGTATGCGGCCGGGCGCACCCCCAATCCGGACGTGCTGTGCAACCGCGAAGTGAAGTTCAAGCACTTCCTGGACGCCGCCCGCGAGCTGGGCGCCGAGCGCATCGCCACCGGCCATTACGCGCGGATCGCCCGCGAGGGCAACCAGTGGCTGCTGTTGCGTGGCGCCGACCGCAGCAAGGACCAGAGCTATTTCCTGCACCAGCTGGGCCAGGCCCAGCTGTCGGCAACCCTGTTCCCGATCGGCGACCTGAACAAGGGCGACCTGCGCCGGATGGCGCGTGACGCCAACCTGCCCACGCACGCCAAGAAGGACTCCACCGGGATCTGCTTCATCGGCGAACGCGATTTCCGCGAGTTCCTCGGCCAGTACCTGCCCGCGCGCCAGGGGCGCATCGTCGATCCGGACGGCGCGGAGATCGCCGAGCACCCCGGGGTGTTCTACTTCACCCTGGGCCAGCGCGAGGGCCTGAACATCGGCGGCGTGCGGGGCCGTCCGGCGGCGCCGTGGTACGTGGTGGGCAAGGACGTGGCCAGCAATACGCTGTACGTGGACCAGGACCGTGAAAGCCCCTGGTTGATGTCCAACGAGCTGGTCAGTGAAAGCGCGCACTGGATCGCCGGTGCGCCGCCCGCCGCCCGCTTCGAGTGCACCGCGCAGACCCGCTACCGCCAGCCCGATGAGGCCTGTACGGTGCAGGTGCGCGATGATGGCAGCCTGCACGTCCACTTCCCCACTCCCCAGCGGGCGGTCACTCCCGGCCAGTCGCTGGTGCTGTACCAGGGCGATGTCTGCCTCGGTGGTGCGGTGATCGCCGCCACCGACGCGCCGCTCGAACAGCGGCTGCGCCCTACTCCTTCTCCTTTCGAGGTATCTGCTGCATGAGTTTCACTGTCGACGACCGCGTACTGGCCCTGGCCGGCATAGCCCAGGCCCTGCAACAGGTCCGCCGCATCGCCGATACCGGCCACTCCGATGCCGGTGCGGTCCGCACCGCCATGGACAGCGTGTTCCGCATCGACGCCGCATCACCGCAGGACGTCTATGGCGACCGCGAGTCGCTCAAGCCAGGCCTGCGCCTGCTGCACAACTACTTCCGCAACCAGGGCCAGGACCCCATCCTGCCCAAGCTGGCGCTGGCGGTGCTGCAGCTGGAGCGCCGCTTCGTGCGCGAGCCGGACACCATCGCCAAGGTCACCGCCGGCATCGAGCGCGCCAGCCGCCAGGGCCGCGAGCTGGGCGACAGCGGGCATCCGGACGTGCTGGCCACGCTGGGCGGCGTGTATGCCGACACCATCAGCCACCTGAAGCCGCGGGTCATGGTGCAGGGCAACCCGCATTACCTGGGCCAGGCCGGGGTGGTGGCCGAAATCCGCGCGCTGCTGCTGGCGGCGGTACGCTCGGCGGTGCTGTGGCGCCAGTTGGGCGGCAGCTACTGGGACTTCCTGCTGGCACGCAAGGCCATGGTGGAAGCGGTGGACCGCGCGCTGCGCTGAGTGGCTTGGCGCGCGCAGCGGCGAACCAGGCGCGCGCATGCAACATCGGCGTTAAAGAGAAACCGGGTACGGCCGATACTGCATTTGTGACTCTCCCGGGAACGTCCATGTACTCTCGCACCATCATCCGTCTGGCCGCACCGTTGGTGCTGACCCTGCTTCTGCCCCTCGCCTTTGCTCTGGAGTGGCCTGCGGCCCTGCGCTGGGCGATCCTTACCACGATGACGCTGAGCTGGCTCGGCCACGCCTGGTGGAGCACCCGTGCTCCGGCCGGGCGTTCGCCGGAACAGGCCCGCATCCTGCGCGAGCAGGACCAGCTGCTGACCGAACTGCGCAACTTCGTCAGCAATGAAATCGACGGCTCGCGCAGCGAAGTCGAGCGCGCCCGCGACCTGATCCGCCAGGCCGTATCCGGCCTGGGTGGCAGCTTCGAGGCGATGAACCGCAAGTCGCGCCAGCAGAGCCAGGCACTGGCCCGCATCGTCGACCGCACCGGTGAAGATGGGTCGGCCGGGCTGGACGTGGCCCGCTTCGCCCAGCACGCCAGCCACCAGATGGAACAGCTGGTGGAAGCGCTGGAACAGGTCAGCGGCCAGAGCAGCAACACCGTGCAGCACATCGACCAGATGGCACAGCACCTGGATGGCATCTTCGCGCTGCTGGAAGACGTCAAGTCGATCGCCGACCAGACCAACCTGCTGGCACTGAACGCGGCCATCGAAGCGGCGCGTGCCGGTGAAGCCGGTCGCGGCTTTGCCGTGGTGGCCGACGAGGTGCGCAACCTGTCCGAGCGTTCGACCACCTTCAACGAGCAGATCCGCAAGCTCGCCCACAGCTCCAAGGACGCCATCGCCAAGGTCCGCGAAACGGTCACCCACATGGCTTCGCGTGACATGGACCGCTCCCGCGAGGCACGCATGGAAGCCGCTTCGATGGTCGACAACGTGGCGCAGATCAATGCCTCGCTGGGCGATGGCATGCGCGAAGTGTCCGAATGCGCCCGCTCGATCGACGGCAGCGTGGCCGAAGCCGTGCGCGCCCTGCAGTTCGAAGACATTGCCACCCAGGCGCTCGGCGGGGTGCACGTCCACCTGGACCGCCTGACCTCGATCAACCGCGAAGCGCTGGCGCTGCAGGAACTGCTGCATCGCCATGACGGTGCGGCCGACGAGGAGATGGTCACCGCGCTGGCGCGCACCGGCAATCGCCTGCGTGACCTGCGCAGCGAATGGGAGCGCCCGCCGCACAAGCCGGTCACCCAGCAGAGCATGGGTGCCGGAACGGTGGAACTGTTCTGATCCCGCGTGGTGCTTGATCCATCAGGTCAACCGCAGAGCCCCGGCAGTGCCGGGGCTTTGTCGTGCCCGGGCCCGGGCACGGAGCTTTCCCGGGCTCCAGCTGCGGCGCCAGCGGCCAGGACCGTGCGCCAGCAGCTGCAGCAGCTGGAAGCGATGGCACAGGGAGAGCTGGCGCAGCTGGAGCAGATGGCGGCCAGGCAGGCCGCTGCGCGTCACAGTGCCGAACAGGCCAGCCTGGGCTGGGACCTGGGACTGGATGCGAGGGACCTGTGGCCTGCCGCCGGTGCGCCCGCTACGGCAGCACCGCCGCGCTGACACGCGCTGGATGCTGCCTGGGGCGGCAGCGTTTGATCCGCTTGCGGCGACCGCGCGCCGCCACGCACGCAACGGCGGCGTTCAGCCCACCAGGGCCGCTGCGGTATCGCGCATCGATGCGCCGGTGGCCGCATTGCGCAGCCACTGTGCCAGCTCGCGCGGTACCAGCGGCCGCGAATACAGGTAGCCCTGGATTTCGTCGCAGCCCTGGCGGCGCAGCAGGTCTTCCTCCTGTGCGGTCTCGACCCCTTCGGCCACCACTTTCATGCCCAGGGCATGGCCCAGGTGGACGATGGCCTGGGTCACTTCGGCGGTGCCGGCATCTTCGAGCATGCCCTGCACGAAACTGCGGTCGATCTTCAGCCGTCCCACCGGGAACCGGTTGAGGTAGTGCAGGTTGGAGAAACCGGTACCGAAATCGTCCACGGCCAGCGGCACGTTGTGCCGTTCGAACACGTCGAAGCAGTGGCGCAGGATGTCGGTGTCACGGATAAGCGCCGATTCGGTGAGCTCCAGCTCCATCCGGGTCGGCGACAGGCCATGCGCATGGCAGACCTCGATGACCCGCTCGGCGAAGCCACGCTCGCGCAGCTGCACCGCCGATACGTTCACCGCGATGCGGTCGAACACCAGGCCGGCGCGATCCCACGCCGAGGCCTGCCGGCAGGCTTCGTTGAGCACCCAGTCGCCGATGCGCACGATCTCGCCGCACTTCTCCGCGATCGGGATGAATTCAACCGGGCTGCAGTAGCCCAGGCCGGGCCGGTGCCAGCGCAGCAGCGCCTCGATCGCCGGCGGCTGGCCGGGTTCGGCGTGCATCAGCGGCTGGTAGACCAGGCTGAACTCTTCGCGCTCGATGGCGCCGTGCAGCGCATGTTCGATATCCAGCCTGCGCTGGATGCGGCTGAGCGCATCCTGGCTGTAATACTGGTAGGTATTGCGGCCCGCTTCCTTCGCCGCGTGCATGGCCGCATCGGCAGCGCGCAGCAGCGAGTCGAAATCTTCGCGGCCGTCTTCCAGCATCGCGATGCCGACGCTGGCGCCGACCTTCAGCAGGTCCTGTCCGCGATGCAGTGGTTCGGCCAGCGAGGCGATCAGCTTGCGCGCCACGTGCCCGGCATCCTCGGCTTCGGCCAGGTCGCGCAGCACCACGATGAACTCGTCACCGTTGAAGCGCCCGAACAGGTCGCTGTTTCGCAGGTTCTGGTGCAGGCGGGTGGCTGCGGCCTTGAGCAGGGTATCGCCGGTGGCATGGCCGAAGCTGTCGTTGATGGTCTTGAAGCCGTCCAGGTCGATGAACAGCATCGCCAGCGGCGTGCCGCGATCGCGCGCCTCGTCGATCGCATCGGCGGTCTGCTCGCGCAGCAGCATGCGGTTGGGCAGCCCGGTCAGCAGGTCGTAGTGGGCCAGCAGCTCGATGCGTTCGTTTGCCTCGCGTTCGCGGGTGATGTCACGGAACAGCACCACGAAGCGCGGCGGCAGGCCGTCACGGCGGTCCAGTTCGATCAACACCTGCACCCATACGCGCATGCCGGATTGGCGGTAGAAGCACAGGTCCAGCTGTTCGGGCAGGCCGCCGGCGGCGATGCGCTCAAGCGCGGATTCGAAGGCGCTGCGCGAATCGTCGGTGTACAGCGCGAGCGCCTGGTCCAGGCTGATCGATTCCTTGCGCAGGCCATGGATGCGATAGCACTCTTCGGTCCATTGCATCTGCCGGGTATCGACTTCGATCTCGCAGCCGCCGATGCGTCCCAATGCGGAGACACGATTCAACAACTCGGTGCGCCAGCGGATCAGGGCGTCGGTCTGGTGTTGTTCGCTGATGTTCTGCACCTGGCCGAGCAGGCGCTGGATCTGTCCATCGGCGGCCTGCAACGGCTGCATCCACAGGCGCAGCTGCAGCGCGGGGAGCTGCCCCAGCCGGCGCAGCTCCAGGTCCAGGCTTGCCGCCCGCCCGTCACGCCACAGCCGCCGCCACGCCATCCCCAGCGCACCGCGCGAACGCGGGTGCAGGCGGCGCAGCCAGGCACGTGGGCTGGATGCCGCGGCGCCCTCGGCGCCTTCGGTTCCCAGCAGCGCATGCAGTTCCGGCGACCACCAGAAACGGCGGTCTGCCGGCTCCCACGACCAGCTGCCCATGCTGGCGATCTGCTGTGCCTGGCGCAGGTGCAGCTGCTGGTCGTGCAGGTGGGCTTCCAGCTGCTTCTGGTGCTCGATATCGGTGTGGGTGCCGACCATGCGCAACGGCTGGCCGTCGGCGGTGCGCGCCACGACCCGGCCGCGATCGAGCACCCAGCGCCAGCCCTGGTCGGGCTGGCGGTAGCGGAATTCGGCGCTGTACTGATCGACTTCGCCGCGCAGGTGGCGCTGCACCGCCGCATGGACGCCGGCGCGGTCGTCGGGATGGATCCGCTCCAGCAGCGCACCGGCGCGCTCCTGGGCGTCGATCCTGCCATCGACCGTTGGCGATCGCAGCACACGGTCGCTGGCCAGGTCCCAGTCCCACAGCCCGTGCCCGGCACTTTCCAGCGCCAGCTCCCAGCGTTCGCCGGCGGGGCTGCCGTCGGGGTGCGGGATGCTCAGGGTGAAGGCCAGCAGGTGGCCGCCGTCGTCATGCACGGCGCGCATCCAGCCGTCGTGGCGACCGCGCGGGCCGCCGGGCAGGCTGCACGGCACGATGCCCCCGTCGGCGGCCAGCAGGCGGATGTCTTCCAGCATGGGCTGGTAGGCAGCCGCTGCCGCTGGCAGGCCGTGTTCGCGCGCGGCAGGGTTGGCGGCCAGCGGCGCACCATTGCGGTCGAGGATCACCAGCGCGGAGGCGAGCGGGTGCTGCAACAGGCTGGCAATGATCCCTTGGTCCACGCAACTTGCTCCGATGACGCCCCCGACAGCCGGGAACGAAATCGTTAGCGGCGGGCTGGCGGGATAATTGAGGGTCGGCTCGCCGCATGGGCGTCATCGCGGCGAGTTAAGATGCCATTCGCTGCTGCCCTCCTTCCGCGACCCGGCCCCGTCCCGCCATGCCCCTGCATCCTGTTGGCGACACCCCGATGACGGTCTGTCCAACCCACCTGGCCACCACGCTGCGGCGGGAACGGCGGCGCGTGGTGCTGGTCTACCTGCTGCTGGCCGTTGCCTGGATCGTCAGCAGCGACGCGGCGGTGGGCGCCTTGCTCGGCGATGCGCGGATGGCGGGCTGGCTGCAGACTGTCAAGGGCGTGTTCTTCGTCTTCGCCAGTGCGGCCATGCTGTACCTGCTGCTGCGTCCACTCGGTGCGCACGTGCTGCAGGCCAATGCGCGGCTGGCGGCCAGCGAACTGCGCCATCGCCAGGCCTTCGTCGGCAACCCCGGCCCGATCCTGATCTACGACCTGCAGTCGGTACGCATCCTGGACGCCAATCCCGCCGCCTGCACGCTGTTCGGCTGGAGCCGGGAGGAGCTGCTGCAGGAGTCGATCAGCCTGCTGTGGCCGGCCGACGACCGCACCGGGCTGGAATCCACGCTGGAACAGCTGCGCGAGCATCCCGAAAAGACCTGCGTGCTGCGTTCGCCGCTGAAGCTCCGTGATGGCCGCCTGCGGCAGATGGAACTGCGCAGCAATGCGATCGACGTGGACGGACGCGCGGCGCGGCTGCTGATCGTCATCGACCGCACCGCCGAAGACGAGGCGCTGGCGCGCCGCGACCAGGCGCTGGAGCGGCTTGAAGAGGCGCATGAACTGGCCCGCATCGGCGCCTGGCAGCTCGACCCCGCCAGCGGGCTGGCCAGCTTCTCGCGCCAGGTCTACCAGCTGCTGGGCCGGCGTCCGCCGCAGGCGCGCACCTGGCACCGCTTTGATGAACTGCTGGTACCGGCCGATGCGGCCACCACGGCGATGACCGAGCAGCTGCTGGCCGGGATGAGCAGCGGCGATGCGGTCCACGTGGACGTGCTGCTGCCCCTGATCGGCATGGATGGGCGGCCGTTGATGACCCACCTGCGCGCCGAAAGCGGGGTGGATGAACTGGGCCGCCCGCGGGTGATGGGCACGCTGCAGGATGTCACCGAACGCGAGCAGTCGCGCCGCCTGCTGCGCGAGCGCGAGGAACAGTTCCGCGAACTGGTGCGGGTGCTGCCCGATGGCGTGGTGATCCTGTCCGAAGAACACGTGCTGTATGCCAACGCGTTCGCCGTGCGGCTGTTCGGCTATGAAGGCCACACCCTGCTGGGCGAGCCGCTGCAGGCGCTGGTCGGTGAAGCAGGGCTGGCCGGCGTCCGCGCACAGCTGCGCGATCCTGCGCCGCAGACAAGTGCCGGCCAGATCGCGATCATCGGCATGCAGCGCGCCGATGGCAGCCGTTTCCAGGCCGGGCTGGCAGTGGGCGAAGTGCGCTACGGCGGCCGCGACTGCCGGCTGATGATCGTGCGCGACCTCAGTGATGCCGAGCGCACCCGCGCGGCGCTGGAGAACAGCAACCGCGAGCTGCAGGCGATGGCCGGGCGGCTGTTTTCACTGCAGGAAGACGAACGCCGCGCCATTTCCCGCGACCTGCACGATGACATCGGCCAGGCGATCACCGCCATCAAGCTTTCGGCGTGGGCCGCACTGGATGAAGAAGACGGCGCCCGTCGCCGCGAAGACCTGCAGCAGATCGTCCAGCTGGCCGATGGCACGGTGGCCAAGCTGCGCGACCTTTCCACCCTGCTGCGTCCGCCCCAGCTGGATGCGCTGGGCCTGGAGGCAGCGCTGCGCTGGCAGGCCGGCGTGCTGTTCCGCTCTTCCCAGGCCGAACTGCTGTCACGCATCGACACCCTGCCCCAGCGTCCGGACAACGCCATCGAACAGGCATGCTTCCGGATCGCACAGGAAAGCCTGACCAATGCCCTGCGCCACGCCAAGGCCAGCCAGGTGCTGCTGCACCTGCGCGACATCGACCAGGACCGCCTGCACCTGCAGGTGCGCGATGATGGCGAAGGCTTCGATCCGCATGGGCCGCGCGGCCTGGGCCTGATCGTGATGCGCGAGCGTGCGCAGAGCGTGGGCGGCCAGCTGCGCATCGAATCGGCTCCCGGTGAAGGTACCCTGATCGAACTGCATCTCCCCTACCGTGTCGGCACGATGCCGGACGAACCGCTGGAATCACGCCTTTGATGTGGAATACCTCCCTGCCCCCGGTCAGTATCGAGGACACCCCGGACCGACTCGGCGCCGGCAACCCCGAGCTGCAGGCGATGGTCGCCGAAGCGGCCGCGGGCGGTACCCCGATGATGCTGATGCACGTGGACATCGACCACTTCGCATCGGTCAACGAGAACATGAGCGCCGAAGTGGGCGACCAGGCGCTGGTGCTGGTGGCCCAGCGCCTGAAATCGTGGCTGCGCGGCCGTGGCACGCTGTGGCGCCATGGCAGCGATGAGTTCCTGGTGGCCGTGCCGCGCACCAGCGAGGTCGCCCTGCCGGAAGACTTCGCCGAAGAGCTGCGGCAGCAGCTGGAGCTGCCGCTTTCGGTGCTGCCCTACACCTTGTTCATGACCGGGAAGCTGGGCGTCAGCCTGTGCCCGGAACACGCCAGCACCGCTTCACGACTGCTCGACCACGCCGAGGACGCGCTGTACCAGGCGGCCCGCGAAGGCGGCAATGCGGTGCGCATCCACGCCGTGGATACCGTGCCCAGCGCGCACAGCGAGAGCATCATCGCCCGGCAGATCATCGATGCCATTCCCAATGGCGAGCTCAAGCTGCGCTACCAGCCGCTGGTGAGCTCGCGCGATGGCCACGTGGTCGGCATGGAAGCATTGCTGCGGTGGCAGTCGCCGACGCTGGGCATGCTGGTGCCGGAGCGCTTCATGCGGACCGCCGAGCGGCTGGGCATCATCGTGCAGATCGGCACGTGGGTGCTGGAAGGCGCGTTGAAGCAGGCACGGCTGTGGCGTGACCAGGGCTTCGATGACTTCACCATCGCCGTCAACGTCTCCACCCTGCAGCTGCTGCGCCCGAATTTCTTCACCGAAGTGATGGGGCTGATCCAGGCCGCCGGGATTCCGGCGCCGATGCTGACCCTGGAAATCAACGAAAGCGCGTTGACCAACAACGTCAATTTCGTCCACGAAACGCTGGTCAACCTGCGCAACGAAGGCATCAGCCTGAGCCTGGACAATTTCGGTACCGGCGACTCGAGCCTGAGTGCACTGGTGCGCTACCCCGTGGACAAGCTGAAGATCGACCGCAGCTTCATCAAGAGCGCCCCGGCCGGCAACCGCGAGGCCGCCATCGCCCGCGCGATCATTGCCATGGGCCACCAGCTGGGCATGACCGTAATCGCCAACGGCGTGGAATCGCAGGCGCAGCTCGGCTTCCTGCGACGCAACGACTGCGATGTGTTCCAGGGCTACCTGTTCGGCGAACCGATGTCCGCCGATGCGGCCGGCATGACCCTGCGCCGCCGCTACCTGCGCCCGGAAGCGTTCGCCGAAACCCGCCCGGACCGCACCCTGCTGCTGCTGGACGACGAAGAGAACGTGCTGCGCTCGCTGGTGCGCCTGTTCCGCCGCGACGGTTACCGGATCCTGGCGGCCGGCAATGTACGCGATGCCTTCGACCTGCTGGCGATCAACGATGTGCAGGTGATCCTGTCCGACCAGCGCATGAGCGACATGAGCGGCACCGAGTTCTTGGGCCGGGTGAAGATGCTCTACCCGGACACGATCCGGCTGGTGCTGTCCGGCTACACCGACCTCAACACGGTCACCGATGCGATCAACCGAGGGGCGATCTACCGCTTCCTGACCAAGCCGTGGAATGACGACGAGCTGCGCAAGCACATCCACCAGGCGTTCCGCACCTACGAGGAGCAGCGGCGCAGCAACGGTGGTCCGGTTGCGGCTGAGCCGGTGGAGTCGGTGGATGATCGGTCGGTGTTGCGCTGAGGGGTGGTCGAATGGGTTGGCCCCCCTCGCGGGTGGCTCTCGTTTGAAGCCGCAGCTGGGGCGGGCCGGGTGGTGGGGCTGGTCGGGGGACGGCAAGAGCCGCATCCTGCGGGCCTCGTTTCGCGCCATCCATGGCGCTCAACGCCCCCGCCCAGCCCCACCGCCCGGCCCCCTGACAGGTTCCGGTTGCCCACCCGCGTATTGAAAATAAAAGAACAAAGGCAGGGGTCAGAGTCCTTTCGCTACGCGAAAGGACTCTGACCCCATCTTTCTCCCACTCTTCCAACCCACCGCATTTCCCACGGCCACCGTGAACCTGTCGAAGGTGGGGCGGGGTGGCTGTGCAGGACCGTCTTTTCGCATGGATGCGAAAAGCGAGCCTCCATGGACGGATTCACGGCGTGTCCTGCACAGCCACCCCGCCCCGCCAACAAGCAGCCCTGCAAGGTTTTTGACGTTGCCGTTGCTCCGGCTTGAGCAGGTGCCGGGCGCAGCCCGGCAACACACCCACTACCGCGGCTGCTTGATCGGCAGCACGATCCGGAACGTGGACCCCACCCCCGGCGTGCTGTCCAGGTCGATCCGGCCGTTGTGCTTGTTGATGATGCTGTAGGAGATCGACAGGCCCAGGCCCGTGCCGCTGCCCACCGGCTTGGTGGTGAAGAACGGATCGAAGATGCGCTGGCGCAGGTCCGGCGAAATGCCGCCGCCACTGTCCTGGAATTCCACCCAGACGTGCTCGCCGTCCACCCCGGTGCGCACCGTGATGACACCCCGTTCGGCAATCGCATGCCCGGCGTTGAGCAGCAGGTTCATGTAGACCTGGTTGAGCTCGGAAGGCAGGCATTCCACCAACGGCAGCTGGCCGAACTCGCGGTGCAGTTCCACCTTGTACTTGAGCTCGTTCCAGATGATGTTGATGGTCGACTCCAGTCCGGAGTGCAGGTCCACCAGCTTCCACGACTCGTCACGACCGGAATAGGAGAAGTCCTTCAGGTCGCGCACGATGCGGGTCACCCGCTCGATGCCCTCGCGCGATTCAGCCATCAGCTGCGGAAGATCCCGGCTGATGAAGTCGATGTCCAGCCGATCGCGGATGTCGTCGATTTCCGGGATCAGGGTCTTCGGATCCGGCGCACGCAACGCCCGCTCATACGCCTCGATCACCGTGAACAGGCTGCGCAGGTATTCCTGCAGGCTGCCCAGGTTGGAGTGCACGTAGCCAATGGGATTGTTGATCTCATGCGCCACGCCCGCGGCCAGCTGGCCGATCGACGCCATCTTCTCCGACTGCAGCAGTTTTTCCTGCGCGCCGTTCAGGCGCAGATAGGCCTGGCGCAGTTCCGCGTGCCGCTGCTGCAGTTCGCGTTCGTAGTCTTCCTGGCCTTCGACCCGGCGGAACAGCCCGAGGTAATAGCCCGCACCTTGGTCGCGGTGGTGGTACAGCTGGGCGGTGACGACCGCTTCGCCCATCACCAGGCTGCCACTCCACTGCCCCTCACGCCGCGCAACGGCCATCGCATCGGGCGGCAGCAGTGCCCGCAGCCGTTGTGCCGGGCCGGTACCACTGGCCGGGCCGGTGCCCAGCAATGCGTCCACGGCCGGATTGGCCAGGATCACCGAATCGTCGTCGGTGAACAGCAGCAGGCCTTCGCGCACCGGGGCAAGCAGCGCCTGCAGCAGGGCGGGCGAAGGGAAGGACGCGGTCGGGTTCGGAGAGGCGGCAGGCACGGGCACTCGGCATGGCGGAGATGATCCCCACTATACGATGCCTGCGTGTCGCTGGCCGGCTTCAGGCGACGGCGAGCGGACGCCCGGCGGTCATCTGCTGGGACTGTCCCTTGCTGTCATAGGCAGGGGCATCTTCGCTGCGGCCGAGCTGGCGCAACGCCCAGTTGACCTCGCGGCGCCGCCGCGACAGCAGCACGCCGTTGGCGCGGTTGCGCTCGGCCAGTTCCTGCAGTTCGCTGGACTGACCCACGGGCAGGGCCTTGTCCAGTGCGCGCAGGGCATCCAGCTTGGCCCCGGTGGCACGGATCAGGGCATACACATCGTGCGCGACCAAGGCCTGGCGCTCGGCATCCAGGGCTTCGCTCAACCGCTGCATGGGCTCGCTCATGGGCGTACTCATCCCTGCAGCTGCTGGTCCAGATCAAGCATGCGCGAAGCAATCGCCTCTGGATTGATCCGGTAGCTGCCGTTCTGCAGCGACTCACGCACCGCTGCAACGCGCTCGGCATCGATCGCCGGAGCGGCCGAAAGGCTGCGTTCCAGGGCCTGCAGGTTGGTGGCTTCACCGGTCAGCTTGAGGCTGTCGGCTGCTTCCACCGGACGTGCAGGCGTATCGGCACTGATGCCGGGCCGACTGGCCGGACCCACCGCGCGCAGGGTCTGCGCCGCCTGCAGGGTACCGTCGATTTTTTGGCTCATTGGAGCTCCAAGGGTTGCCGTACTGTAACGATAACGGCCATCGGACCGTGATCTTTAGGGGGTTTGCCGATTTTTTTCAGCGCGTCACTAAAACGTCGCCGTTGGCGGCCACGGTACCCTGCACTACCTTGCGCGAGGTCAGGTTCTCGACCGACAGGCGCTCGTTCTCGCCCGCATCGCCCAGTGCCTTGCCCGCCACGCGCACCTCCACCGACCCGTGCCGGGACACCAGGGCGACACTGTCGCCACGGCGCACCAGCCGCTGCGCCACCAGGTCCGAGGCCGACAGCAGGCTGCCCGCCTGCAGCGTCCTGCGTGCCACCCGGCCAACGGCAGCGGCGGGATCGGACAGCACCGCGCCGGCAATCCGCGCCGCGTCACGCTGGGCAGGGGTGATATCGGCAGCAGCGAGTATTTCTCCAGCGGCAATGCCGCGCGCCAGCACCAGCACGGTCTGCTCGCGGCGCACCTTCACCGGCACGAACAGCCGCCAACCGCCGGCATCGGGGCAGCTGACTTCCACCGTGGTGTTGGCGGTGGGCTGCGCGGCCAGGCCCTGCGCGCAGGCCGGCAGGCGCAGCGCGTCGGCGACCACGGCCTCGCCCTGCTCGCTGGCGGCCAGCGTGGACAGTGCAGCCGCGCGGATGCTGTCCACCGGCTGCCACGACGGCGCGGCCCAGGCGGGCGCGGCCATTGCCAGGATCAGCCAGCACATCGTCTTGAAGGATGGCATGCCACCTCCGGTCATGGGATCACCCGGCCTGCTGCAAGCGGCGTGCCAGTGGCAGCGCAACCGGGCCCGCTCAAGTCCAACGCCGGCGCGCCGATACAGCCTCCATGTCACATGACCTGCTCAACCGCATCGACCAACGCACCCGGCTGGCCGGACACAACCGGCTGGCCCTCCTGTTGTTCCGCCTGGGCGGACGCCAGCTTTTTGGCGTCAACGTGTTCAAGGTGCAGGAAGTGCTGCGGCGCCCTGCCCTGTTCCAGGTGCCGGGCCTGCCCAGCCAGTTCTCCGGCGTGGCCGATGTGCGCGGCCGCTCGGTGCCGGTGCTGGACCTTGGCGTGGCCATCGGCCATCCCGAACGGGGCAGCAACGGCGACGGCCCGGGCTACCTGGTGGTGACCGAATTCAACCGGTCCATCCAGGGTTTCCTGGTCAGCGGGGTGGAGCGCATCGTCAATATCGCGGTGCAGGACATCCATCCGCCGCCCGAACTCGGCGCCGAATCGAGCTACCTGACCGCGGTGACCCGCTTCCAGGGCGAGCTGATCCAGGTGATCGACGTGGAAAGCGTGCTGGCCGACATCGCCCAGACCCGCAGTGAAGCCGTGCTGGACCCGACGATGGCCCTGCCCGCCGACGCCCCGCCGATGCAGGTGCTGGTGGTGGACGACTCGCGCGTGGCGCGCCAGCAGATCCGCAGCGTGCTGGACCAGCTCGGCGTGGGCGCGACCCTGCTGTCCGACGGCAAGCAGGCGCTGGACCACCTGCTGCAGATCCATGCCGCCGGTGAAGACCCCGCCCAGCGCTACGCGATGGTGATCTCCGACATTGAAATGCCGGCAATGGACGGTTACACCCTGACCACCGAGATCCGCCGCCACCCGGGCCTGTCCGGGCTGTTCGTGCTGCTGCATACCTCCCTGTCCGGCGTGTTCAACAACGCGATGGTGGAACGGGTGGGCGCCAACGCCTTCGTCGCCAAATATTCCCCGCACGAACTGGCCGACTTCGTCCTGGACCGCCTGCGCCGCGTCGCCGAAGCCGCCTGACCTGCCAGCGAGGCAAGCCCCTTGGCAAGGGGCTGCGCCGGTAGGCGCCGGGATCGGGTGATGGTGAGCCAGGGGCCCGCGATACGCGCAGCGGATCGTGGGTGCTTGAGCGCGAATGCGCGAAACTGGCACGCGCCTTGCAGCCTCCCCGGCACAGTTCCGTGGGAGCGTGCCATGTCCAACCTGATTTCCGACTACCTGGGTGTCCATGCCCAGGCCATGCCGTTGCGCGAGCAGCGCATGAAGCTGATCGCCAGCAACCTCGGCAATGCCGATACCCCCGGCTACAAGGCCCAGGACCTGGACTTCGACGCCGCCCTGCGCAGCGCCCAGGGGCAGTCCGGCAACGGCCTGATGGCCACCACCAATGAACAGCACCTGGCGATCGGCGGCGGCCTGAACCCCTTCCAGATTTCCCGTGAAGGGATCCAGCCCAACCTCGACGGCAACACCGTGGATCCGGACACCGAGCGCGCCGCCTACGGCCGTGCCGCGCTGGAATACCGCGCCTCGCTGAGCTTCGTCGAATCCAAGGTGCGCTCCATGCTCACCGCCATCACGGGGCAATAAGCCATGAGCAACCTGCCGATCTTCGACATCGCCGGCTCCGCCTTGCAGGCGCAGTCGGTACGCATGAGCACCATCGCCTCCAACCTGTCCAACGCCGATTCGGTGGCCGGTTCGGCCGAGGCGGTCTACAAGCCGCTGGAACCGATCTTCCAGGCCGTCACCAGCCGCACCGACCCCAACATCACCACGGTGCAGGTCAAGGAAATCAGCCAGAGCAATGCTGCGCCGATCAAGCGCTACGAGCCCGGCCATCCGCTGGCCGACGGCGATGGCTACATCTACCAGGCCGACGTCGACCCGGTCGCGCAGATGGTCAACCTGATCTCCACCTCGCGCAATTACCAGGCCGGCGTGGAAATGCTGAGCACCGCCAAGGAACTGGCCCTCGCCACGCTGACGATGGGCCGCTGACGCGAGCCCGCAAGGATCTCCCCATGAGCACTGCCATCACCACCCAGTCCAGCCAGGACGTGTACGCGGCCCTCGGCCTGAACTCGCCCAACAGCACCGCCAGCAAGAAGAAAGACACCCTGGAGCAGGCCGATTTCCTGCGCCTGATGACCGAACAGCTGCAGCACCAGGATCCGCTGAAGCCGATGGACAACACCCAGATGGTCGCGCAGATGGCGCAGATGTCGACCGTGCAGGGCATCACCGACCTCAACACCACGGTGAAGGGTTTCCAGACCTCGATGGCCAGCGACCAGGTGCTGCGTGGCGCCGCGCTGGTCGGCCACGACGTCCTGGTGCCGTCGGAAAAGATGGTGCTGGAGGCCGAAGGCAGCGTCGGCGGCGTGGTCGCCGCACCGAGCGCCGGCATGATCAACGTGGACATCACCGATGCCAACGGCCTGAAGGTCGCCCAGGTCACCGTGGAAGCCACTGCCGCCGGAGAAACCAGCTTCGCGTGGGACGGCAAGGACAGCAGCGGCAACCGCCTGCCGCCCGGCAGCTATTCGCTGGTGGCCAACCACACCGACACCGCCGGTGCGCAGACCAAGCTGGGCACCTACGTGGAAGCCCCGGTGGAAAGCGTGACCGTCGGGTCCGATGGCCTGTACCTGAATCTCAAGGGATTGGGCGCCGCCCCGATCGACTACGTGCTCCGCATCAGCTGAGCCCCCAGACCGCTTAAACGAGGAGTCCACCATGGCTTTCAATGTCTCGCTGTCCGGCATCAACGCCGCCAACACCGACCTCAGCGTCACCGCCAACAACGTCGCCAACGTCAACACCACTGGCTTCAAGCAGTCGCGCGCCGAGTTCGCCGATCTGTTTTCGGCCACCAGCTATGGCCTGTCACGCAATGCGGTGGGCTCGGGCGCACGCGTGTCCAACGTGGCCCAGCAGTTCAGCCAGGGCAACAACAGCCAGACCGGGCGCAGCCTGGACCTGGCCGTGTCCGGCGAAGGCTTCTTCACCATGAGCATGAACGGCCAGCGCACCTATTCGCGCGCCGGCAACTTCCAGACCGATGCGCAGGGCTTCGTGGTCAATCCGGCCGGCGCGCGCCTGCAGGTGTTCACCCCGAATGCCGACGGCACCACCTTCGATTCCGGTCGGCTGACCGACCTGCAGCTGCTGACCACCGACAGCCCGCCCAAGCAGACCGGCAACGTGCAGCTGGCCTTCACCCTGCCGGCCAACAGCACCCAGCCGACCGTGACCCCGTTCGATCCGACCGACTCCAACAGCTACAGCCAGTCCAGCGGCGGGGTCACCGTGTATGACTCGCTCGGCGTCAGCCACACCCAGACCTCGTATTTCGTCAAGGGCACCGCCGCCAACGAATGGCAGGTCTACAACTATGTCGACGGCCAGGCCGCCGGTGCACCGACCACCCTGCAGTTCAATGAAAGTGGCGCGCTGGTGACCCCGGCCAACGGCAGGATCACCCTGGATGGCTTCACCCCGGGCACCGGTGCCGGCCAGCTCAACCTGACCCTGGACGTGGCCGGCTCCACCCAGTACGGCGAGAAGTTCGCGCTGCGCAACTTCCAGCAGGACGGCTATGCGTCGGGCAAGCTCAACGAGATCAGCGTCTCCGAGCAGGGCGTGGTGTTCGCGCGCTATTCCAATGGCGATGACAAGGCGCTCGGCCAGGTCGCACTGACCAACTTCAACAACGCCCAGGGCCTGCAGTCGACCGGTGACAACATGTGGGTGGAAACCTTTGCATCGGGCTCGCCGCGCACCTCCGCGCCGGACTCTTCGGACCTGGGCAAGATCCAGGCCGGTGCACTGGAATCCTCGACCGTGGACCTCACCGAGCAGCTGGTGAACATGATCGTGGCCCAGCGCAACTTCCAGGCCAATTCGCAGATGCTCAGCACCCAGGACCAGGTCACCCAGACCATCATCAATATCCGTTGATGATGGCCGGCTGACCCCAGCACGGAGCTTCCCCGATGGACAAGGCCCTCTACGTCGCGATGACCGGTGCCCGCGCCTCCCTGCAGGCACAGGGCACGGTGTCGCACAACATCGCCAACACCGATACGCCCGGCTTCAAGGAAGCGCTGGCCAACACCGAAGCCTTCGCGATCCGCGGCGAAGGTTTCGCCTCGCGCGTGGATGCGATCCATGTCGATGCCGGCTTCAACCGCCGCGTCGGTGCGCAGCACATCACCGGCAATCCGCTGGACCTGTCCCTGCAGGCCGGCAGCTGGCTGACCGTGCAGGCACCGGGCGGTGGCGAGGCCTACACCCGCGGTGCGGCGCTGTCGCTGACACCGAACGGCCAGCTGGTCACCGCCGGTGGCCATGCGGTGCTGGATGAAAACGAAAACCCGATCGCCATTCCGCCGCACCAGGCGATGGAGATCGGCAACGACGGCACCATCTCGATCATCCCGCTGGGCGAGGGCCCGCAGACCATGGCGGTGATCGGCCGGATCAAGGTGGTGGCCGCCGAGGATGCACGACTGGAACGTGGGCTTGACGGCCTGTTCCGCAACACC
Organism: Stenotrophomonas sp. SORGH_AS_0321; assembly: GCF_031453215.1. Taxonomy (NCBI): domain Bacteria; kingdom Pseudomonadati; phylum Pseudomonadota; class Gammaproteobacteria; order Lysobacterales; family Lysobacteraceae; genus Stenotrophomonas; species Stenotrophomonas sp. SORGH_AS_0321. Next base: position 1,900,993 of record NZ_JAVIZG010000001.1, on the reverse strand, counting down.
GATCCCCAGCAGCCGTTCGTGCAGACCCAGGGCAAGGCACTGGAAAGCGGCCAGCTGGAAGGCAGCAATGTCGATGCCGCCGGTGCGCTGGTGCAGATGATCCAGCTACAGCGCCAGTACGAAATGCAGGTCAAGGTGATCAAGCACGGTGACGAAAACGCACGCAGCGCCAATAGTCTGCTGCGGCTGAACGGCTGAGTCCACGCCGACGACGGAATACCGGCGCGCCGCAATGGCACGCCGCTTGCATAACCCCTGGTGAAGCACCTGCGAGCGTTCGCAGGTACCTGCCCCGCCCCGCTGGGCCGGACATCACGCAGAGGAACCGACCATGAACCAGGCACTGTGGATCGCCAAGACCGGACTGGACGCGCAGCAGACGCGCATGTCGGTGGTGTCCAACAACCTCGCCAACACCAACACGACCGGCTTCAAGCAGGACCGTGCCAGTTTCGAGGACCTGCTGTACCAGCAGGTGCGCCAGCCCGGTGGTGCCAGTTCGGCGCAGACCCAGCTGCCGACCGGCCTGCAGCTGGGTACCGGCGTGCGCGTGGTGGCAACCGCGAAGAACTTCGAACAGGGCAGCCAGCAGCAGACCGGGCGCGCCCTGGACGTGATGGTCAACGGGCGCGGCTTCTTCGAAGTGTCCATGCCCGACGGCAGCTCGGCCTACACCCGCGACGGCTCGTTCAAGGTCAACCAGGACGGTGAGCTGGTCACCAACAGCGGCTACCCGGTGCAGCCCGGCATCCAGATCCCGGAAGGCGCGCAGACCCTGACCATCGGCAGCGACGGCACGGTCAGCGTGAAGATGGCCGATGACGCGGCGACGGTGGAAATCGGCGCGCTGACCTTGACCGACTTCATCAATCCGGCCGGCCTGCAGTCGCGCGGCGAGAACCTGTACCTGGAGACCACCGCATCCGGCCCGGCACAGAACGGCAATCCCGGCCTCAACGGCCTGGGCAACGTGGTTCAGGGTGCACTGGAAGGCAGCAACGTCAACGTGGTCGAAGAGCTTGTTTCGATGATCGAAACCCAGCGCGCCTACGAAATGAACGCCAAGGCCATCTCCACCACCGACTCGATGCTCGGTTACCTCAACAACAACGTCTGATCGGACCGCCATCATGCTGCCAGCCGCTTCCCTCGCCCGCCTGACCTTCGCTGCCGCCGCCATCGCGCTGCTGGGCGGCTGCGTGATTGCCGGCGACGTGCGCCCCTACCCGGCCCTGGCGCCGGTGCAGCCGGTGATGCCGCCGCAGGCCCAGGCAACGGCCGGGGCGATCTACGCCGCCGGTCCGTCGCTGCAGCTGTATTCGGACCGCCGCGCACGCGATGTCGGCGACCTGCTGACGATCACCCTGCTGGAAAACACCCAGGCACAGATGAGCGCGAACACCGCAACCAGCAAGGAATCGGAGCTGGCCATCGGCACGCCGACGGTCTTCGGCGCACCGGTCACGCTGGGCGGCAAGGACATCCTGTCGGCCACCGCGAATGGCTCGCGTGACTTCACCGGCCGGGGCAACAGCGCACAGAGCAACCGCCTGCAGGGCAACGTGACGGTCACGGTGATGCAGCGCCTGCCCAACGGCAACCTGGTGGTGCAGGGCCAGAAGAACCTGCGGCTCAACCAGGGCGATGAACTGGTGCAGGTGCAGGGCATCGTGCGCGCGGCCGACATCGCACCGGACAACACCATTCCCTCCAGCCGCGTGGCCGATGCCCGCATCGTCTACGGCGGACGGGGCGCAGTGGCGCAGTCCAATGCCATGGGCTGGCTGAGCCGCTTCTTCAATTCCGGCCTGGCGCCGTTCTGAGCATGCCTGCCATGAACCTCCTCTCCCTTCCCGCCCGCCTGTTGGTCGCTGCCCTGGCCGTTGCCAGCGCCGCGCTGCCGGCGCATGCCGAACGCATCAAGGACCTGGCCCAGGTGGGCGGCGTGCGTGGCAACGCGCTGGTCGGCTACGGCCTGGTGGTCGGCCTGGATGGCAGCGGCGACCGCACCAGCCAGGCACCGTTCACCGTGCAGAGCCTGAAGAACCTGCTCGGCGAACTGGGCGTCAATGTTCCGGCGAACGTCAATCCGCAGCTGAAGAACGTCGCGGCCGTGGCGATCCATGCCGAGCTGCCGCCGTTCGCCAAGCCGGGCCAGCCGATCGACATCACCGTCTCCTCGATAGGCAATGCGGTGTCGCTGCGCGGTGGTTCGCTGCTGATGGCCCCGCTGAAGGGTGCCGACGGCCAGGTCTACGCGATCGCCCAGGGCAACCTGATCGTCGGTGGTTTCGGCGCACAGGGCCGTGATGGCTCGCGGGTGTCGGTCAACGTGCCCAGCGTCGGCCGCATCCCCAACGGCGCCACCGTGGAGCGCGCGCTGCCGGATGTGTTCGGCGCAGCCGGCGAGATCACCCTGAACCTGCACAAGAATGACTTCACCACCGTCTCGCGGATGGTCGCCGCCCTCAACAACGCCTTCGGCGAGGGAAGCGCCCGTGCCGTCGACGGGGTCACCGTCGCGGTCAACGCGCCGAGCGATCCGGGCGCACGCATCGGCCTGCTGGCCCGCATCGAAAGCCTGGAACTCACCCCGGGCGCGGCATCGGCCAAGGTCGTGGTCAATTCGCGCACCGGCACCGTGGTGATCGGCCAGCAGGTCCGCGTGGGCGCCGCGGCGATCTCGCATGGCTCGCTGACGGTCACCATCCAGGAAGGCACCAACGTGAGCCAGCCCAATGCGCTGGCCGGCGGCCAGACCGTGGTGACCCCGCAGTCCACCATCACCGCCACCAACGATGGCAGCCGCATGTTCAAATTCAACGGCGGCACCTCGCTGGATGAAATCGTGCATGCGGTCAATGCCGTGGGCGCCGCCCCGGGTGACCTGATCGCCATCCTGGAAGCGCTCAAGCAGGCCGGCGCGCTGAGCGCCGAGCTCGAGGTGATCTGACATGCGCATCCAGCCATCCTTCGAACTCAATCCTTCACAGCGCAACGATCCGGCCCAGGTCGACAAGGTCGCGCGCCAGCTTGAAGGGCAGTTCGCGCAGATGCTGGTCAAGAGCATGCGCGATGCCAGTTTCGGTGACTCGCTGTTCCCCGGCGAAAACACCATGTTCCGCGAGATGTACGACCAGAAGATCGCCGAGTCGATGACCCGCGGCAAGGGCCTGGGGCTGTCGGCGGTGATCAGCCGCCAGCTTTCCGGCGCTGCGGCGGAAGGCCCGGCACTGGACGGGCGCATCAACGCCACCGAAGCCAGCCGTGCCTACCAGCTCAATGCCCCGGCCGCGGAGGCGCCGGCGATGCCGCTGGACGACGCCGACCAGGCCGTGCGCATGCTGCAGCAGATGGCCGCAGGCACCTCCCCGCGCCTGCTGCAGCCGATGGAGCAGACGCTGGACCTGATCGCCGGGCGCGACAGCAGCAGCATGCACCAGGCACTGGGCAGCAGCGATCCGTATGCCGCGCAGACCCTGGCCGCGCCCGCTCCGATGGTGGCCGAAGACCAGTGGGCGGCGACGGCGACCAACCGCGGCACCGGCCCCTCGGCGATCGATACCCTGGCCAGCAGTTCGGCCGTTGCGCGCCTGGGTTCGCACACCCCGGAAGGCTTCGTCGCCGGCATCTGGGCGCACGCGCAGACCGCGGCCAAGGAGCTGGGCGTGGATGCCCGCGCGCTGGTCGCGCAGGCTGCGCTGGAAACCGGCTGGGGCAAGCGCCAGATCACCCATGGCGATGGCCGAACCTCGCACAACCTGTTCGGCATCAAGGCCACCGGCTGGAGCGGCGACCGCGCCACCGTGGGCACCCACGAATATGTCAACGGCGCGCGCCGCAACGAAACCGCCAGCTTCCGCAGCTACAGCTCGCCGGCTGAAAGCTTCGCCGACTACGTGCGCCTGCTGAAGAGCAACCCGCGCTACCAGAGGGCCCTGGAAGCCGGCACCGACGTGCGCGGCTTCGCGCGCGGCCTGCAACAGGCCGGTTATGCGACCGACCCGTCGTATGCCAACAAGATCGCCAGCATCGCTGGCGGCCCGACCATCGAACGCGCGGTAGCCGCCATCGGCGACGCCGGCGCGGAGTTGGGTCGCACCTTCGCCAGCACTGCCCAGGCAGCGCTGGGCATCGCCCGTCGCTGAGGACCCCCATGACCAGCGTGCTTTCTACCGGTACCAGTGCCCTGCTCGCCTTCCAGCGTGCACTGGCCACCACCAGCCACAACGTGGCCAACATCAATACCGTTGGCTACAGCCGGCAGCGCGTGGACTTCGCCACCGCCGATCCGCAGCAGATGGGCTATGGGACCGTTGGCAACGGCACCCGCATCGCCGACATCCGCCGGGTCGCCGACCAGCTGGCGATCTCGCGCCTGCTCGACGGCAGTGGCGAACTGGCCCGGCTGAAGCAGCTGTCGACCATGGCCGACCGCGTTGATTCGCTGTTCTCCGATGCCTCCACCAACGTCGCCGGGGTGTGGTCCAACTTCTTCGATTCGGTCAGCGGACTGTCGTCCAACGCTTCGGCGACCGCCGACCGCCAGAACGTGCTGGACAGCGCCAACACGCTGGCCAACCGCTTCCGCCAGCTCAACACCAGCCTGGACAGCCTCAACAGCGAGGTCAACAACGGCATCAGCGCGGCCGCCACCGAGATCAATCGGCTGGCTGCGGAAGTGGCGCAGATCAACGCCGCCATCGGCAGCAATGCCGCCAACGCCGCACCGGACCTGCTGGACCGCCGTGACCAGCTGATTTCCAGCCTGATGGGCTACACCGGCGGCAACGCGGTGATCCAGGACGGCGGCTTCATGAACGTCTACACCGCCGGTGGCCAGGCGCTGGTGGTCGGCAGCACCGCCAGCAGGATCACCACGGTCACCGACGCCTACCAGCCCGAACGCCTGCAGTTGGCGCTGGAAACCCAGGGCACCAAGGTGGTGCTGGATCCGAAGGCACTGGGTGGGCAGGTGGGCGGGCTGATGGAGTTCCGCGAAACCGTGCTGACCCCGGCCCAGGCCGAACTGGGCAAGCTGGCGGTGGGTCTTGCGACCACCTTCAACGACACCCATCGCAACGGCGTGGACCTGTACGGGCAGATGGGCACCGACCTGTTCAACATCGGCAGCCCGCGCATCACCAACAACACCGCCAACACCGGCAGTGCGACCATCCAGGCCAGCTTCGGCGACCTGTCCAAGCTGGATGCGCAGAACATCGTGCTGCGTTTCGACGGCACCCAGTGGCAGGCCAACCGCGCCGATACCGGTGCGGCCATCCCACTGACCGGCAGCGGCAGCGCCGCCGATCCGCTGGTGATCAACGGCGTGCAGATGGTGGTCGGTGGCACCCCGGCGGCCAACGACCGCTTCCTGCTGCAGCCGACCGCCAACGTGGCCGGCAGCATGAGCGTGGCGATCACCGACCCGTCGCGGCTGGCCGCGGCGGCGCCGATCAAGGGCGCGGCGGCCACCGCCAACACCGGTACCGGCAAGCTGACCGACGTCAAGGTGGCCGACGCCGGCAATGCAGCGCTGCGCAATCCGGCCGCGATCGTGTTCACCAGCGCAGCCCAGTACACCATCGACGGTGCCGGCCCGTTCGCCTATACCGCCGGCCAGACGATCACCGCCAACGGCTGGAGCTTCGTGCTCGATGGCGCGCCCAAGCCGGGTGACACCTTCAACATCACCCCGGTAGGTGCTGGTTCGTCGGACAACAGCAACGCGCTGGCGCTGGCCAAGGTGGAAGACGCCAAGACCTTCAACAGCGGCACCGTCACCCTCAACGGCGCACTGGGCGGGCTGACCACGCAGGTCGGCGCGGCCGCACGTTCGGCGCAGTACTCGCTGGATGCACAGCAGGTGATCACCGACCAGGCACAGGCGGCGCGGGATTCGGTATCCGGGGTCAACCTGGACGAAGAAGCGGCGGACATGCTCCGCCTGCAGCAGGCCTACCAGGCCGCCTCGCAGCTGATTTCCACCGCCGACACCATGTTCCAGACCATCCTCGGAGCCGTCTCGCGATGAATGACCGTATTTCCACCGGGATGATGTTCAGCCAGTCGGTTTCGCTGATGCTGGGCAAACAATCCAAGATCAACCACCTGGAACAGCAGATCGCCACCGGCAGCAAGATCGTGTCGGCCAAGGATGATCCGGTCGCTGCCGGCACCGCGGTCGGGCTGGACCGCGTGGTGGCCGGGCTGGAGCAGCTCGGCAAGAACGCGAACAACGCGCAGAACCGCCTGGGCCTGCAGGAAAACGCCTTGGCCCAGGCCAATGAACTGATGACCCGCGCGGTGGAGCTGAGCATCCAGGCCAACACGCCGGTGCCGGGCAATACCGACCTCAAAGCGATCGTCAGTGAGCTGAAGACCATCCAGGACAGCCTGTTGTCGCTGGCCAACAGCAAGGACGGCAGTGGCCGTTACCTGTGCGGCGGCAGCAACGATTCGGACGCGCCGTTCCTCAAGGCCGGCGGCACGGTCAGTTATGTCGGTGACCAGACCCAGCGCCAGGTGGAAGTAGCGCCGGGCCAACTGGTCAACGACGCCCTGCCCGGCAGCGAGATCTTCATGCGCATCCGCACCGGCGACGGCGTGGTCGACGGCAGCGCGGCGGTCGGCAACACCGGCAGCGGCCTGCTGACCTCGGTCAGCCGCGATGGCAGCGCGGACTGGGATGGCGGCGCGCTCAACGTGCGCTTCACCGCCGCCGGCGCAGGCGCCTATGAGGTGCTGGACGACACCGGCGCGGTGGTGGCCACCGGCACCCACGCCAAGGGCGAAGACATCGTGGTCGGCGGCGTCCGCCTGCGCATCGAAGGGGCACCGGCCGCCGGTGACAGCTTCGACGTGGTGGCCTCCAGCTCACGCGACATCTTCGCCACGATGGACAAACTGATCGGCGCACTGGAATCGGACCCGCAGACCGCGGCCGACCGCACCGGCATGCAGAACCTGCTGCAGTCGAGCATGCGTGACATCACGCGTGCCTCGGAAAACATGATCGATGCGCGGGCCAAGGGCGGTGCGCAGCTGGCCGCCATCGACGACGCCGCCAGCGCACGCGACGCCACCGCCGTAACCGTAAAGACCACTCTTTCCACCCTGCGCGACCTGGACTACGCCGATGCCATCGGCCAGTACAAGCTCGAAAACGCGGCCCTGCAGGCCGCGCAGACGATCTTCAGCCAGATGCAGGCGATGTCCTTGTTCAACAGTATCCGCTGACCTTCATCCGGGCGCCCGAAGCGCGCCTCTACCAACAGACCCGAGCAACCCACGGAGACGCCCCATGGCACAGATCATCAACACCAACACGATGTCGCTGAACGCCCAGCGCAACCTTTCCACCAGCGGCAACTCGCTGGCCACCTCGATCCAGCGCCTGTCATCGGGCCTGCGCATCAACAGTGCGAAGGACGACGCGGCGGGCCTGGCGATCTCCGAACGCTTCACCACCCAGATCCGCGGCATCAACCAGGCCGCGCGCAATGCCAACGACGGCATTTCGCTGGCGCAGACCGCCGAAGGCGCGCTGGGCGAGATCGGCAACAACCTGCAGCGCATCCGCGAGCTCGCCGTGCAGGCGCGCAACGCCACCAACTCCGATTCCGACCGCCAGGCGCTGAACGCCGAAGTGCAGCTGCTGAAGGCTGAAATCCAGCGCGTGGCCGAGCAGACCAACTTCAACGGCACCAACCTGCTGGACGGCAGCTTCACCAACCAGGCCTTCCAGATCGGCGCCGACCAGGGCCAGACGATCAACATCTCGCAGATCGCCAATGCCAACATCAAGGAACTGGGCAACTGGAACCAGGTTGATACCTCGGCACTGTTCACCGCGGTGGCCCCGATTGGCGCCGGCGCTGGCGCCGCAGTCCCGGGCACCGCCGATCTCGATCTGTCCGGCATTGCCGATCCGACCCTGGGCTTCACGTTCGAGGTCGGCGGCGCCCAGGTCAGCGTTCCGGTCGGTGCCGGACGTGATGCAGCCGGTCTTGCAACGGCGGTGGCGGCTGCCATCAACGGGGCAGTGCCGGGTCTGGCCGCAGCAGACGGCGATGACAACGTGACCTTGACCAACACCGGCAACGCCGCTGTGCTGATCGATACGTTCTCCAACGGCGTAACCGCGCAGACCGTCGGTCCGCAGACCGGCGGCGGCACGGCCTCGTTCAGTGCAGGCAGCTTCACCCTGACCGGCGCCAAGGGCACGGCTACCATCAACTTCGCAGCAGCCGGTGGTGCAGGCCAGCGTGCCAGCGATCTGGTCAAGTCGATCAACGACCAGAGCTACAACACGGGCGTGACCGCTTCGCTGGACAGCAATGGCCGCCTGCTGCTGGCATCGCAGGACGGCGATTTCACCCTCGCCGGCGGCGCGACCCTGACCGAACAGACGGGCCTGACCGCAGGTACCACGGCGGGCGCCGCCATCGGCAGTGCATGGGCCGCCGGCGGGCCGAAGTCTGGTTTTGCCGACCTGGACATCACGTCCACGCTGGGCGCGGACAACGCACTGAACGCGATGGATGCGGCGCTGACCTCGATCAACTCCTCGCGCGCGGATCTGGGCGCGGTGCAGAACCGCTTCAGCTCGACCATCGCCAACCTGACCACATCGTCGGAGAACATGTCGGCCGCGCGCAGCCGTATCCGTGATACCGACTATGCAACGGAAACCGCCGAACTGACCCGCACGCAGATCCTGCAGCAGGCCGGCACGGCGATGCTGGCCCAGGCCAACCAGGCGCCGCAGAACGTGCTCAGCCTGCTGCAGTCGTAATACCGCCCGGCGCTGCCAGCGCAGCACCCAAAGGCCCCGCCAGGCAACTGGCGGGGCCTTTTTTCCATTCCAGAGTCGACCCCAGCGAAAAAATAATTGACTTGTGGCTAAAGGCTGGGCAGGCAGTGCCGTTATTGATTTCAGCAGCGGCAGCACACCCCTTCGGGGCGCCCATCCACTGCCCCCGTTACCGGCCAGGCTGATCTGCCGGACCCACTGCCAAAAAGGAAAACCGCACCATGGCACAAGTCATCAACACCAACACCATGTCGCTCAACGCACAGCGCAACCTGGGCACCAGCGGCAACAGCCTCGCCACCTCGATCCAGCGCCTGTCCTCCGGCCTGCGCATCAACAGCGCAAAGGACGACGCGGCCGGTCTGGCCATCTCCGAGCGCTTCACCACCCAGGTGCGCGGCATGAACCAGGCCTCGCGCAATGCCAACGACGGCATTTCGCTGGCACAGACCGCCGAAGGCGCCCTGGGCGAGATCGGCAACAACCTGCAGCGCATCCGCGAGCTGGCCGTGCAGTCCCGCAACGCCACCAACTCCGATTCGGACCGCCAGGCGCTGAACTCCGAAGTGCAGCTGCTGAAGGCTGAAATCCAGCGCGTGGCCGAGCAGACCAACTTCAACGGCACCAAGCTGCTGGACGGCAGCTTCCAGAGCCAGTCCTTCCAGATCGGCGCCAACCAGGGCCAGACCATCGACATCGCCCAGATCGCCAATGCGAACATCGCATCGCTGGGCAACTGGAACAAGGTCGACACCGCCGCCAAGATGACCGGCGCGGCTCCGGCCGGCGCAGCAGGCGCAGGCGGCGGTGCCGCTACCCCGGGTACCGCGACGCTGGACCTGTCCTCGATCGCTGACCCCACCTTGGGCTTCACGTTCGATGTGGGCGGCACCGAAGTGACGATCGACGTCGATGCAGCCGGCACCCGTGATGCAGCAGGTCTGGCAACCGAAGTGGCGGCCAAGATCAATGCAGAGGTTGCAGGCCTTGCAACGGCCAATGCAGGCAACGTCAGCCTCAGCAACACTGGCGCTGCCGACGTGGTGATCGATAACTTCTCCAACACCGTGGCCGACGTCACCGTAACGGCCCAGACCGCTGGCGGCGGCGCCGCCGGTCCCAACACCTTCTCCTCGGGCAGCTTCACCCTGACCGGTTCGAAGGGTTCGGCCACCATCAACTTCGGCGAAGCCGGCAGCTCGGCACAGCGCGCTGACGAGCTGGTCAAGTCGATCAACGCCCAGAGCTACAACACCGGCGTTTCCGCTTCGCTGGATTCGGGCAAGCTGGTCCTGACCGGCGCCGATGGCAACGTCACCGTGGCTGCCGGTGGTGGCTCCGATGCCGCCGGCCTGCTGGCCCAGACCGGCCTGACCGCCGGCTCCACCGCCGCCAGCGCCGTGGGCACTGCCTGGGCCGCCGGCGCTGCCGACACCGGCTTTGACGACCTGGACATCTCCGACGTTGCCGGTGCCGACAACGCACTGAAGGCGATGGACGCTGCACTGGACTCGATCAACTCCGCCCGCGCCGACCTCGGCGCCGTGCAGAACCGCTTCACCTCGGTGGTGGCCAACCTGAGCACCTCCTCGGAGAACATGTCCGCTGCACGCAGCCGCATCCGCGATACCGACTACGCTTCGGAAACCGCAGAACTGACCCGCAACCAGATCCTGCAGCAGGCCGGTACGGCGATGCTGGCCCAGGCCAACCAGTCCAGCCAGAACGTGCTGAGCCTGCTGCGCTGATCCAGCGGCCAGGCAACAGGTAAGACCGGAAAGGGGGCGAAAGCCCCCTTTCCGTTTGTGTGAGTGTGAGAGCGTGACGACCAACGGTCGTCACTCACCGTGCGCGGCGGTGACGGATTGACGGCCAGCGGCCGTCACTACCGCCGCGGTGGCATGGAGCTTGCATCAAGGGGGCAGCGCAACCGCGCTCAAGCTTGCCCGACCACGGCCGATAGCAGATGCATGGCATCGGCGCGTGCCGTCCTCGTAAAAGGATCTCTCCATGTCCCTCGGCACCATTGGTTCCGGCCTCGACATTCCTACCCTGGTCTCCCAGCTGGTTGCCAGCGAGCGTGCGCCGCGCCAGAACCAGATCAATACAGCGGGAACCGCCGCCACGGCGAAAGTATCCGCGCTGGGCAGCATCAAGAATGGCATGACCAGTCTGCAGACTGCGCTGGCCGCGCTGGTGAAAGGCGCCGCCGCGCCAGGCATCAAGCCCAGTACGCCCACCGAATCGAACTTCACCGCCACCCTGGATACCGCTGCGACGGCCGGCAAAGCCGCGGCCGGCACGCACGAGGTGGAGGTCAAAGCACTGGCGCAGAGCCAGAAGCTCAGCTCCAAGGCCTATGAAAAGGACGCCGTCATCGGCGATGGCACGCTCAGCATCGGCCATGGTGACAAGACGATCAATGTCACCATTCCGGTTGGCGCCAAGCTGTCGGAGGTCGCTGCGGCGATCAACTCCGCCGCCGGCGGCAAGGGCGTCACCGCGGCCATCGTGACCGCCGATGATGGCCAGCACCTCGTGCTGAGCGCGGTGGATTCGGGCACCAAGGGCGCGCTGACGATCAGCACCAGCGGCGGTAACGGCGGCCTGTCCGAGCTGGTCCACGACCCGGCCGGCACCTCGAAACTGACCGAAATGGTCGCAGCGCAGGACGCGGTGGTGGTGGTGGATGGCTTCACCCGCACCTCCAGTTCGAACACCATCACCGACCTGGTGCCTGGCATCAGCCTGACGCTGACCAAGGCCAAGGAGGGTGAGAAGCAGACCCTGACCCTGACCCCGGACAACACGGCGCTGAAGGCAAACCTGACCGCCTTCGTCAGCGCCTACAACGCCATCCAGGGCACGCTGAAGTCCTCCAGCGCCTACAACGCGGAGACCGGCACGGCCTCCACGCTGACCGGCGATGCGATGGTGCGCGGGCTGCAGCAGCAGCTGCGCAGTTCGCTCAGCGCCAACGTCAATGACCTCAAGGCGATGGGCATGACCATCGCCGCAGACGGCACCCTGAGCCTGGACGCGGGCAAGCTCGATACCGCGATCGGCAAGGACCCGGAAGCGGTGAAGGCGCTGTTCGGCGCAGAAGGCAGCATCGGCAAGTCGATGACCGCCCTGCTGAAGAGCAACCTGGACACCACCACGGGCACGCTCGTGCAGCGCACCAACTCGATCAACAAGGAAATCAAGGCGCTTGAAAAGCAGCTGGATGACCTGGATGCGCGGATGGAAAAGGTCAGCGATCGCTACACCAAGCAGTTCACCGCCATGGAAAAGATGGTCGCCCAGATGCAGAGCGCGAGCGGCTCGCTCAGCTCGCAACTGCTCAGCAACAGCTGATCGCCTCAAGTTCGTCGGCCTCCGGGCCGATATCAAATGAAACATCTGGTGCCATCGCGCGTCGCCCGTCTCCGGGACCGCACGCACCATGGGACCCCAGGAGAAATACATGTACGGCACAAACCGGCAGTTCGCCGAGCAGTACCGCAAGGTCGGCGTCAGCACTTCGGTGGTCGACGCCGATCCGCACAAGCTGGTGGCACTGCTGCTGGCCGGTGCCTGCGAGCGCATCCGCACCGCGGAAGCCGCGCTGCAGCGCAGTGACCAGGCACGCAAGGGCAAGGCGATCGGCGAAGCCTGTTCCATCGTCGGTCATCTTGACGGGTCACTGGACCACGAGGCCGGCGGTGAGATCGCGGCCAACCTTTCGGCGCTGTACGAGTTCGTGATCGTACGTCTGACCGAGGGCAACCTGCACAATGACCCGGCTGCGCTGAAGGATGCCCTGAACCTGATGATGGAAATCGATTCGGCCTGGAACGCCATCCCCGGCGAGCAGCGCCAGATCCGCGGCGCAGGCGCACCATGAGCGCCCTGGTGCTGCAGCCACTGCACGCCTCGCTGGAGACATTGGAAGCACACCTGCCCAGCGGCGACCATGAAGGCAGCGAACGCCTGATGGCCGAGCACCTGCAGGCCGTCGCCGCACTTTCACTGAGCATCGAACGCCCCACCGACGAGGCAATCCGTGCCCTGCTCGCCCACCAGCAGCGGGTGATGGGCCGCATGGTGCAGCTGCGCGATGAAGCCGCTGCCCACATCAACCACGGCAAGCGCTCCCTTCGCGCCGCGCATGCCTACCTGAAGGCAGAATCGCTGGCATGAATACGCCCGCCGCGCCGCAGATCCACCACCCCGCAGAAAGCGAGCTGTTCGACGAAACGCTGAGCTGCGACGTGGACCTGCCCGCGGACTTCCTGCGCGGCAGCGGCGGCGTGCGCGCCACCGTGGCCGAACAGCTGCTGCGCAGCATCGGCCTGGTGGAAGACGGACGCGGCGAGGACAAGGACGACCGCGGCGAAGCCAGCCCCGGCCAGCAGCGCATCGAAGCCAAGCTGGACCTGGTGCTGCTGCTGGTCGGCCGGCTGGTGCGCCAGCAGGCCGATGCCCTGCCCCTGCGTCCGTTGCGCTGGTCGCGGCGCGGCATCCGCCTGCAGCTGGGGCCCCGCAGTGGTGCCGTTGCGGGCAGCGCCGGCACGGTGCGCCTGCAGCCCAGCGACTGGCTCCCCGACCACATCGACCTGCCCGTGCAGGTGCTGGCCGAAGCGGCCAATGGGGCGGGCGGCCATTACCTGTGGCTGCGTTTCGAGGAGCTCGGCGACGGGCTGGAAATGGCCCTGGAACGCCATCTGTTCCGCCTGCACCGCCGACAGATCGCCGACGCCCGACGTCACCGCTGAGGCGCAATACGGGATGGCCGTCGCTGTACGCGCCTGTCGCTATTGGCTGCCCGGTCGCGGTCCGCTATGGTGATCGCTTCCCTGCCTGTAGTTGCTCACCTTGCGCGTTCTGATCGTCGACGACCACACCCTTGTCCGCGCTGGCCTCGGGCGGCTGCTGCAGGGATTCGCCGACGTCCAGCTGGTGGCCGAAGCCAGCAATGCTGAACAGGCACTCCAGCAGACGCTCGACCATGCCCCCGACGTGGTGCTGATGGACCTGTCGCTGCCCGGCCGCACCGGCCTGGAAGCGCTCAGCGATATCCGCCTGCGGGCCCCGGGTTCGCGCGTGGTGATGATGACCATGCACGATGACGTCGCCCACGTGCGCGACGCCCTGGATCGCGGCGCGGTCGGTTTCGTGGTCAAGGATGCCGCGCCTGGCGAACTGGAGCTGGCCCTGCGCGCAGCGCATGCCGGGCAGGTGTTCCTGAGCCCGCAGATTTCGGCAAAGATGCTCGCCCCGATGCTGGGACGGGAGAAGCCGGTGGGCGTGGCGGCGCTGTCCCCGCGCCAGCGCGAAATCCTGCGGCGCATCGGCAGCGGACAGAGCAACAAGGAAATGGCGGCCGACCTCGGGATCAGCGTCAAGACCGTGGAAACCCATCGTGCCCGGATGATGGAATCGCTGGGCTGCCGTCGCGCCAACGACCTGGTGCTGCTGGCCGCGCGTCACCAGAGCGATCTGGAATAGCGGACGACGACGCTTTTCCGACGCCGCGGCCGCCGCGCGTCGGGATTGCTGCGATGGCGGGCCCGACCGTCACCGTGGATCAGTCACTTGCATCCGCCTCCGCGACGGAAATCCGTTGTGCTGTAGGGGTTTTCCTGACAATGGGTAAGGGTGGGCCCTAGCGCGCTCAGGAACCCCCCGATTTCCCCTACCCCAGCCAACAAGCAAGATGTGTTCCATAACGCGTCGGGGATGGCGCAGGGGAATGCAGATGAAAGCCGCACTCAATGTCCAGCTGGGCCATAACCTCCACCTGACGCCGCAGTTGCTGCAGTCGATCCGACTGCTGCAGCTCGATGGCCTGCAGCTGGAACAGGAAATCCAGCGCGCCCTGGACAGCAACCCGCTGCTTGAAATCGAAGAAGTCCGCGACAGCGTGGCCGAAGCCGGTAGCGCCGAGGACGCGGCCACCGATGCGGCCGCCTTTGACGAGCTGCCCGAGAGCGGCATGTGGGACATCCCCGGCGCCAGCTGGCAGGACGGTGACGAGGATCGCATGGCGCGCATCGCCGCCGGGCAGTCCAGCGATCCGCACCTGCGCATCCTGCAGGGCCTGGCGCTGGAACTGGACGAGCGCGCACTGGGCATCGCCGCCTTCTGGCTGGAACACTGCGACGACGCCGGCTACCTGCAGTCCCCGCTGGCGCAGCTGCAGTTGCTGGGCAGCGCCCGGCTGGACGTGCCGGCCGAAGAACTGGAAGCCATCCGCCAGCGCCTGCTGCAGGGCGACCCCGCCGGGATGGCTGCACAGAACCTGGGTGAATGCCTGCAGGCCCAGTTGGACGCCCTGCCCGGCGCCGTGGCCGCGCGCCACCTGGCACGGCGCATCCTGGGTGGATCGCTGGAGCTGCTGGCCAGCCACGATTACCCCGCCCTGGCCGCCGCCCATGGCAGTGAAGAAGCCGACGTGCACGAAGCGGTCCGGCTGATCCTGTCCCTGCAGCCGCGGCCCGGCGACAGCCTGCTGCCCGAGCGCAACGCGGTGGTGGTGCCCGATGTCAGCGCCTGGCACGCCGACGGCCAGTGGCGCGTGGCGCTGAACAGCCGCAGCAGCCGCCGGGTGGGCATCAACCGGGACTACGAACAGGCGCTGGCCGACTGCCCCGACGCCAGCCCGGCCATGCGCGAAATGCTGGCCGAGGCGCGCTGGCTGACCCGCGGCCTGTCGATGCGCCACGACACCCTGCTGCGCACCGCGCGGGTGATCGTCGAACGCCAGGCCGCCTTCCTGACCCGCGGCGACGAGGCCATGGCCCCGCTGACCCTGAAGGAAGTGGCCGATACCATCGGCATGCACGAATCCACCGTTTCGCGCATCACCACCGGGAAGTACCTGCAGACCCCGCGTGGTACCTTCGAACTCAAGCACTTCTTCGCCGTGCGGCTGGAAGGGGCCAGCGTCTCCGGGGCGGCCGTGAAAGCCATGGTGCGCCGGCTGATCGAGTCCGAACCGGCGGGGCGGCCGCTGGCCGACGAGGCCATCGCCGGCCTGCTGGCACGGCAAGGGGTGAACATTGCGCGCCGGACCGTTGCAAAATACCGGGAACAACTGGATATCGCCCCGGCGCGCGAGCGCCGCCGGCAGGTGGTCCGGCAACCGCTGATGGCCCGGGTGGGCTGAGGACATACTGGAATGGACAAGCTCACCGTGCTGCTGGTCGACGACCACGAGGGTTTCATCAACGCCGCCATGCGCCACTTCCGCAAGGTCGACTGGCTGGCCGTGGTCGGCAGCGCCGGCAACGGACTGGAAGCCATCGAGCGTTCGGAAAGCCTGCGCCCGCAGGTGGTGCTGATGGACCTGGCGATGCCGGAAATGGGCGGCCTGCAGGCCACCCGCCTGATCAAGTCGCAGGACGATGCCCCGTACATCGTGATCGCCAGCCACTTCGACGATGCCGAACACCGCGAGCACGCGTTGCGCGCCGGCGCCGACAATTTCGTCAGCAAGCTGTCCTATATCCAGGAAGTCATGCCGATCCTGGAAGGGCTGAAGGGAAACTGAAATGAGCGAGTCACGGATCCTGCTGCTGGACAATGACGCCGTCCGCGCCGAGCACACCGTCGCCCTGCTGGAATTCATGGATTTCAACCCGCGCTGGGTGGCCGACGCGGCGGATTTTTCCACCGGCCGCTATCGCCAGAACGACTGGATGGCGGTGATCGTCGGTGCGCTGGACGACAACGAAGCCAGCAATGCGTTGTTCCAGTGGCTCGGCCAGAGCAGCCTGCCACCGCCGGTGCTGCTGATCGACGGTGATGCACAGGCGTTCGCGCGCCAGCACGGCATGCATGAAGCCAATATCTGGTCGCTGGAGGCGCCCCTGCGCCACGCCCAGATGGAAGCACTGCTGCGCCGCGCCAGCCTGAAGCGGCTGGATGCCGAGCACCAGGCCGGCGCCGTGCAGGAACAGGGCCCCACCGGCAGCGGGCCGGCCGTGATCGCACTGCGGCAGATGATCGAACAGGTTTCCGCGTTCGACACCACCGTGCTGGTGCTTGGCGAATCGGGCACCGGCAAGGAAGTGGTCTCGCGCGCGATCCACCAGCGCTCACCGCGCCGCGATGGACCGTTCGTGGCGATCAACTGCGGCGCGATCCCCCCCGACCTGCTGGAAAGCGAGTTGTTCGGTCACGAAAAAGGCGCGTTCACCGGCGCCCTGAGCACGCGCAAGGGCCGTTTCGAAATGGCCGAGGGCGGCACCCTGCTGCTGGACGAAATCGGCGACATGAGCCTGCCGATGCAGGTCAAGCTGCTGCGCGTGCTGCAGGAACGCAGCTTCGAGCGCGTCGGTGGCAACGAGACGATCCGCTGCAACGTGCGCGTCATCGCCGCGACCCATCGCGACCTGGAAAGCCGGATTGCCGACGGCAAGTTCCGCGAGGACCTGTTCTATCGGCTCAACGTGTTCCCGATCGACGTACCTGCGCTGCGCGAGCGCATCGAAGACCTGCCGATGCTGGCCGAGAACATCGCCGCCCAGCTTGCACGCACCGGCCGTGGCGAAGTCCGCTTCGCCGCCGAGGCGCTGCAGGCGCTGGCCACCTACGCCTGGCCGGGCAACGTGCGCGAACTGACCAACCTGGTCGAGCGCCTGGCCGTGCTGCATCCCGGTGGCACCGTGCGCGTGCAGGACCTGCCGGTGCGCTATCGCGCCGACCTGCCGGTGCCTGCGGTAGCGGTCGCCAGCGTGGTGGACGCCCCCGCGGCCGGCGAAGAGCGGCTGGACCTGCGCAGCTTCTCCTTCCATGCGCCGGGCCAGGGCCATGCGCCGCCGCCTACTCCTCCGGCCGGCCTGCCGGATGATGGACTGGACCTGCGCAACCACATGGCGACCATCGAACTGGCGCTGATCCACGAGGCGCTGGAACGCACCCAGGGCGTGGTCGCGCATGCGGCCCAGCTGCTCGGCCTGCGTCGCACGACGCTGGTGGAAAAGCTGCGCAAGTACGGTATCGAACGCGACCAGCCGGAACTGACCGGCTGACCGGCACGCCGGGTAACGCCGGCAGGCTGGGTAGCGCCCAGCCACGCTCGGCGAGCGCAGCGGCGAAGGCAACCGCGTGACGACCAACGGTCGTCACCCACCGGATAGAGTGGCGTCCCCTACCGAGGGCAGCGGCATGACGGCCAGCGGCCGTCACTACCAACATCCTCGGCCCCCCATGGGTAGCGCCGAGCCACGCTCGGCGAGCGCAGCGGCGGAGGCAACCGCGTGACGACCAACGGTCGTCACCCACCGACGGCAACGGCATGACGGCCAGCGGCCGTCACTACCAACATCCTCGGCCCCCCATGGGTAGCGCCGAGCCACGCTCGGCGAGCGCAGCGGCGAAGGCAACCGCGTGACGACCAACGGTCGTCACCCACCGGATAGGGTGGTCGTCACCCACCGGATAGGGTGGCCGTCACCCACCGACGGCAACGACATGACGGCCAGCGGCCGTCACTACCGATAATTGCCTACCCGCGGTTTGGGGCTTTTCTTGAAGCCACGCCTCCGCTGGTGGCGCACGCTGGAAACTCCGTCCTGCCGGAGCACCTTCATGCGCACTCCTGTCTGCCTTCTCCTGCTGGCCACCGCCCTGCTCCCCGCCGCGCACGCCGCCCCCTACACGGCCGAACCCGGCTGCAGGTTGCCCGAGCATATCGATGGCCGTCGCTTCACAAACCTCAGCGACCCCACCTGGCGCCCGGACAATCCGAACGCCGGACGCATGGTCCGCGTGGATTTCTCGGGCAACCGCTACCTGCTCAGCGTGCTCGGCACGCGCCTGCGCTTCCACGGCAGCTACACGTATCGGCGCATGGCCGACAACATCGCGGTCATCGACATGCATGAGGCGTTCGAAGCCGGCGACAGCCACTACCAGCTGCTGCTGAGCTGCCGCACCGACCTGCAGGGGCGCTTCGTGTTCACCCAGTTCGACGGCCCGATCGAACCGCGGCGCCGCCAGAACGGTGGCACCTGGACCCTGCAGCCGCGCTGACGCGGCAGCGAGGCGGAAACCCGGCGCCGGGTTTCCGTCATCGCCCGCCCGCATGGCAGCTGAACCACTCAGCGATTCCGGCACGGCACTTGCATGAGCACCGGGGGCAAGCCTCCTTGTTCCCGCTCCATGGAATCGCGCCACATGACCCACTCCGTCACCTCGATCCTTTCGCAGATCCGCAGCTTCCAGACCCAGGCCTCGCAGCCTCTGGCCAGCCCGCTGGGGGAGATGCCGCGCACCAATGCGATCCCGACCGGAGCCCCGGGCAGCATCGGCGCGCCCGCGCCTGCCAGTTTCAGCGACACCCTGCGCGGCGCCCTGTCCGGGGTGAACGAGGCACAGGCCAAGTCCGGCGCGCTGGCCCGCGACTTCGAACTGGGCGTGCCGGGTGCAGACCTGGCCAAGGTCATGGTCGCTTCGCAGCAGTCCCAGATCGCCTTCCGCGCCACCGTGGAAGTCCGCAACCGTCTCGTCCAGGCTTACCAGGACGTGATGAACATGCCGCTGTAAGGATCACCTGCGATGGCCTTGACCCTTTCCAAGGAAGCACTGAACGGCGAAAAGGCCGGGCAGTGGTTTGATCGCCTGCAGAGCCTGCAGATCGCCCGCCGCCTGGGCCTGATGGCGATGATCGCCGTGGCCGTCGCCGCCGGCCTGGCCGTGTTCTTCTGGTCGCAGAAGCCAGGCATGGTGCCGCTGTACACCGGCCTGGACCAGAAGGCGACCGCCGAAGCGACCGACCTGCTGCGCGCCGCGCAGATCCCGTTCGAACTGGACGCGGCAACCGGTGGCATCACCGTGCCGGAGAAGAACCTGCACGATGCCCGCCTGAAGCTGGCCAGTTCCGGCCTGACCGACAGCGGTCGGCTGGGCTTTGAGCTGATGGAGCGCGATCCCGGCTTCGGCGTGAGCCAGTTCGTGGAGAGCGCGCGCTACCAGCATTCGCTGGAGACCGAACTGTCGCGCACCATCAACACGCTGCGCCCGGTGCGTGATT
This sequence comes from Stenotrophomonas sp. SORGH_AS_0321, assembly GCF_031453215.1. Taxonomy (NCBI): domain Bacteria; kingdom Pseudomonadati; phylum Pseudomonadota; class Gammaproteobacteria; order Lysobacterales; family Lysobacteraceae; genus Stenotrophomonas; species Stenotrophomonas sp. SORGH_AS_0321. The sequence continues at coordinate 1,881,155 of NZ_JAVIZG010000001.1, read as the reverse complement.
CCCGCGTCCACCTGGCCATTCCCAAGCCCAGCGCGTTCACCCGCCAGCGCGACGTAGCCAGCGCCTCGGTGGTGCTGGAACTGCGCGGCGGCCAGCAGCTGGAACGCGGCCAGGTCGATGCGATCGTGCACATGGTCGCCGCCAGCATCCCCGACCTGACCCCCGAACGCGTCACCGTGGTCGACCAGAGCGGCCGCATGCTCAGCGTGTCCGATCCGAACAGCGAAGCGGCGCTCAATGCCGCCCAGTTCGAACAGGTGCGGCGCCAGGAAACCTCGTTCAACCAGCGCATCCGCGAGCTGCTGGAGCCGATGACCGGCCCCGGCCGGGTCAAGCCGGAAGTGACCGTGGCGATGGACTTCTCCACCACTGAAGAGGCGCGCGAGCTGTACAACGGCGAGCCGGCCAAGGTCCGCAGCGAACAGACCAGCGAGAATTCCACCAGCACCACCGGCCCGCAGGGTGTGCCGGGTGCGGCCAGCAATGCCCCGCCCGGCCAGCCGGCGCCGGCGGCCACGGCGGCCGCACCGACGGAAACCTCGCGCAATGCCACGCGCAACTACGAACTGGACCGCACCCTGCAGCACACCCGGCAACCGGGTGGCCGCATCGAGCGCGTTTCGGTAGCGGTGCTGCTGGACAACGTGCCGCGCCCCGGCGCCAACGGCAAGATGACCGAACAGGCCCTGTCGGCGGCCGAGCTGACCCGCATCGAGGGCCTGGTCAAGCAGGCGGTCGGCTTCAACGCCGAGCGCGGCGACACCGTGTCGGTGATGAATGCCCCGTTCGTGCGCGAAGTGACCCCGGTGGAAGGCCCGAACTGGTGGGAACTGCCGTGGGTGCAGGACGGCCTGCGCCTGCTGCTGGGCGCCATCGTGGTGCTGGCGCTGCTGTTCGGCGTGCTGCGTCCGGCGCTGCGCGCGATCAGCGGCAATGGCCCGAAGCCGGCGCAGCTCGGCCAGGATCCGCTGACCGCCGATGTGCAGCTGGTGGACGATGACATGGACCTGCCGGCCCTGGAGCGCGACCGCGCCAGCCTGGGGGGCGTACCGCTGGCGCTGCCGGTGGACTCTTACGAAGAACGACTGCGGATGGCACGCGAATCAGTGAAGACCGACTCCAAGCGCGTGGCCCAGGTGGTCAAGGGCTGGGTGGCCCATGAGTGAGGCCCAGCTCAACGGCGTGCAGCGCGCCGCGATCCTGCTGCTGTCGCTTGGCGAACAGGAAGCCGCCGACGTGCTGCGCCACATGGAACCCAAGGAGGTGCAGAAGATCGGCATCGCCATGGCGACCATGAGCAACGTCACCCGCGAGCAGGTCGAAGGGGTGATGGACAGCTTCAACAACGAACTGATGTCCAAGACCTCGCTGGGCGTCGGATCGGACGACTACATCCGCAACATGCTGGTGCAGGCGCTGGGCAGCGAGAAGGCCAACAGCCTGATCGACCGCATCCTGCTCGGCCGCAACACCACCGGACTGGACGCGCTGAAGTGGATGGATCCGCGCGCAGTGGCCGACCTGGTGCGCAACGAGCACCCGCAGATCATCGCCATCGTGATGGCCCACCTGGAAACCGACCAGGCCGCCGATGCCCTGAAGTTGCTGCCCGAACGCACCCGCGTGGACGTGCTGCTGCGCATCGCGACCCTGGACGGCATTCCGCCGAACGCGCTGAACGAGCTGAACGAAATCATGGAACGCCAGTTCGCCGGCAACCAGAACCTGAAGTCGTCCAACATCGGTGGCGTACAGGTGGCGGCCAGCATCCTCAACTTCATGGACAGCGGCCAGGACCAGGTGATCCTGGGCGAGATCGCCCGCGTGGATGCTTCGCTGAGCGGCCGGATCCAGGAAATGATGTTCGTGTTCGACGACCTGGTGGACCTGGACGATCGCGAAATGCAGCTGGTACTGCGCGAGGTAAGCGGCGAACGACTGGGCCTGGCCCTGCGTGGCGCCGACATCCGGGTGCGCGACAAGATCACCCGCAACATGTCCCAGCGCGCCGCCGAAATCCTGCTGGAAGACATGGAAGCACGCGGTCCGGTGCGCCTGTCCGACGTGGAAGGCGCGCAGCGCGAGATCCTGGCCATCGTCAAGCGCATGGCCGATGAGGGCACGGTCACCCTGGGCGGCAGCGCGGAGGCGATGCTGTGAACACCACCGCCATCCGCTGGAATGCGCCCGACCTGCTGGCCGCCACGCAGTTGCTGCTCGACGAGCAGGCCCTGCACGACGAGCCGGAGATCGAACCCGAACCGATCCTGCAGCCGCCCACGCTGGAAGAGATCCAGGCCATCCAGGACGCCGCCGAGAAAGAAGGGTTCGCCCACGGCCATGCCGAAGGCTATGCCCAGGGACAGGCGGAAGTGCGCCGCGTGGTCGCGCAGATGGAAGGCATCCTGGACAACTTCAGCCGGCCGCTGGTGCGGCTGGAAAACGAGGCCGTCGCGGCCCTGGGCGAACTGGCCGTGCGCATTGCCGGCACCCTGGTCGGCCGCGCTTACCAGACCGATCCGGAACTGCTGGCGCAGCTGGTCGCCGAAGGCGTGGATGCGGTCGGCACCAGCAGCCGCGATGTCGAAGTGCGCCTGCACCCGGATGACATCGCGGCATTGTCGCCGCTGCTCACCCTGTCGCCGCAGCAGCGCGCCTGGTCCCCGATGCCGCGCTGAGCCGCGGCGACCTGCGCGTGCATGCCGAAAGCGTGCGCATCGACGGCACCCTGGAAGCCCGCCTGCGCGGCGCGCTGGACAAGGTCATGCGCCAGGTCGGGAGCGCGTCATGAGCACGCTCGACCTGCCGCTGCCGCCGGAATGGACCGGCGCCCGCAACCTGCGCCTGGGCGCGCGCCTGGACGCCCTGAATTTCGACACCCTGCACGGACGCGGGCTGATCCGCGAAGGCGTGCTGCGCCGCGCCGTCGGCCTGACCCTCGAAGCGGTCGGCTGCGAGGCCCCGCTCGGCGCCAGCTGCAAGGTGGAAGTGGATGGCGGCTGGGTCGATTCTGAAGTGGTCGGCTTCGCCGGCGAACGTACCTACCTGATGCCCAGCGCGGAACTGCACGGCCTGCTGCCCAACGCCCGCGTGGTGCCCTCGCTGCGGCGTGGCGGCGGCGTGGACGTGGGTGAAGGCCTGCTCGGCCGCGTCATCGACAGCGACGGGGTGCCGCTGGACGGCAAGGGCCCGATCCGTGCCGAAGGCTCGGTCGGCATGGCCGGCGTTTCGATGAATCCGCTTTCGCGCGAACCCATCACCCAGCCGCTGGACGTGGGCGTGCGCGCGATCAACGCCCTGCTACCGATCGGACGCGGCCAGCGCGTGGGCCTGTTCGCCGGCTCCGGCGTCGGCAAGTCCACCCTGCTTGGCATGATGACCCGCTTCACCTCGGCCGACGTGATCGTGGTCGGGCTGATCGGCGAGCGTGGCCGCGAAGTCCGCGACTTCGTCGAATCCACGCTGGGCGAAGAAGGCCTGCGCCGCGCCGTGGTGGTGGCCGCGCCGGCCGACCGCCCGCCGCTGGCGCGCCTGCACGGCGCTTACCGCGCAACGGCCATTGCCGAGTGGTACCGCGACCAGGGCCTGAACGTGCTGCTGCTGATGGATTCGCTGACCCGTTTCGCGCAGGCGCAGCGTGAGATCGGCCTGTCGGTCGGCGAACCGCCCACCACCCGCGGCTACCCGCCATCGGTGTTCGCCAAGCTGCCCGCGCTGGTGGAGCGCGCCGGCAACGGCGCCAAGGGCCGTGGCTCGATCACCGCCTTCTACACCGTGCTGACCGAAGGCGATGATCCGCAGGATCCGATCGCCGACGCGGCGCGCGCCATCCTGGACGGCCACATCCTGCTGTCGCGCCGGGTAGCCGACAGCGGCCTGTATCCGGCCATCGACGTGGAAGCGTCGGTCAGCCGCGTGGTCACCGAGATCGCCGACGAGCCGTGGCGCCTGCGCATCCGCAAGCTGAAGCGGCTGGTATCGGCGTATTCGTCCAACCGCGACCTGATCGCCATCGGCGCCTACCAGCGTGGCAACGACGCGGCCACCGACGAGGCGCTGGAGCGCTGGCCCGAGATCGTCGAATTCCTCGGCCAGGACGTGGCCAAGGCCGCCGACCTGCCCCACAGCCAGGCCGCGTTGAAGCGCCTGGTGGAACCGGAGAATCCCGCATGATGCAGTCCAAGCGAATCGACCCGCTGCTCAAGCGCGCGCAGGAAAAGGAAGACACCGTCGCCCGCGACCTGGCCGAGCGCCAGCGCACGCTCGACACCCATCTGTCGCGGCTGGACGAACTGCGCCGCTATGCCGAGGAGTACGCCAACGCACAGATGGCCGCCACCAGCCCGGCGCAGCTGCTGAACCGGCGTGCCTTCCTGGACCGGCTGGACAGCGCGGTCAGCCAGCAGAGCCAGACCGTGGACAGCAACCGCGAAAAGGTGGAAGCCGAGCGCGCACGCCTGCTGCTGGCCAGCCGTGACAAGCAGGTGCTCGAACAGCTTGCCGCCAGTTATCGCGCACAGGAACAGCAGGTGGTGGAAAAGCGCACCCAGCGCGAAATGGATGACCTTGGCGCGCGCCGGGTCCGCCTGCTGCAGGCGGGCGATGGTGACTCCGGCGGCCAATCATGATGGCCGCATCCCTCAGCGGTGCAGTCACCCCGGGTGCCGGCAATGGCGCACCCGCGCGCGCGTCGGCCGCTGGCAGCGATGCGCCCGGAAACGGATTCGAGCGCCTGCTGAAGGGCGGCGACGGCGGGTCCTCCGCCACCCCGGCGGCGCAGGCGACCGACACCGCGCCCGCGCGGAAGGATGCGCAGGCGCCCGGCGCTGACCCGGACGCGGAAGCGACTGCGGCCGACGCCGCCAGCGGGACCCCGGCTGCCAGTCCGGCCACCGCGGCGGACCAGCCGGATACCGAGACGACCGACGAGGTGGCCGCCGCGTGGCCGCCGCCGGGACTGGCCGGCCTGCTGCTGTCCGTCGCCCCCGCAGCGCCGGACGCAGCACCCGCGGCGGCCACCCCGGTGGCAAACGGCGCCCCCGCATCGGCCCCCGTCACGGCCCTGCCTGCCCTGGCGAACGCCGCCGCAGGCGCCGCCCCGGGCGGCATCGCATTGGCCGCGGCCGCCACCGCAGTCGATGCGTTGCCCGCCGACGTCGAAGCAGCGCTCGCCGCGCTTGGCGCCGAACCCGGCGACAGCAACGACGAGGCCGCCCCGGCGCCGCTGCTGCACGCCCCCGGTGCGTTGCAGGCCACCCGTTCGGCGGCCGACATCACCCTGGCGCGCGCGGTCGACCCGACCCCCACCCCGATACTCGGGCAGGAAGGCTTTGACGAAGCCATCAGCGCACGCGTCGGCTGGCTGGCCGAACAGAAGATCGGCCACGCCCACATCCGCATCAGCCCGGACGACATGGGCACGATCGACGTGCGCCTGCAGATGGACGGCGACAAGGTCCACGCCAGCTTCAGCAGCCCGCACGTGGATGTCCGCCACGCACTGGAAAGCACCCTGCCGCGGCTGCGTGAACTGCTCGGCGAGCAGGGTTTCCAGCTCGCCCATGCCGATGTCGGCCAGCAACAGCAGGGCGAATCCGGCCAGACACCACGTGGCAGCAGCTTCCCGGCCAACGGCGATGGCGATCCCGGCGCAGCCGAAGTGACGCTCTCGAGCGCCCAGCTGATCCGCCAGCGGGGGCTGCTGGACGTCCACGCGTGACGGTTTGCCGCCGCCAATAAACCGTCGGAGGTGGCCGCGAACGGCTGAGCCCCTCGTGGTTGGTCGCCAAAAGCCTTTCCTGGTTTGGGCCGGGCGGTGGGACTGGTCGGGGGACGGCAAAAACTGCATCCATGCGGGCCTCGTTTCGTGCCATCCATGGCACGGGACCACGCCACCGCATTCGCGCTGTCGCTCCCACGCTTTGCTCCGCAAACCGCGGGCCCCGTCTCACCAGCACCCACACCCCGCCGCTTCGCGGCCGCCCCTGACTCAGGGGCTCCCTAGCCCCATCAGCCCTTGGGACGGGGTCAGAGTCCTTTCGCGCAGCGAAAGGACTCTGACCCCTGCCTTTATTTTTCTTTTCAACGTGGCGGGACGCGCGCGCGGGCTGTCAGGGCCGGGCGGGAGGGGTTGGTGGGGGCGTTGAGCGCCATGGATGGCGCGAAACGAGGCCCGCAGGAGCGGCTCTTGCCGTCCCCCACCAACCCCTCCCGCCCGGCCAAACCCAGCAAACCAGCTCCAACCGACCCGCCACGAGGGGCCCAGCCGCTCGCCGCCACGCGCGCGGCACGCCACTTGCATGTGCCCGGAGGCAACCTCCAGGAGCTCCACACGTGGCCGCAGCCGCAGACAAAACCAAGAAATCCGCCGACAAGGACAAGGCCGCCCCCTCGCGCCGTCCCGTGCTCGTCATCGCCCTGATCGCGGTCGTCGCCGCCGCAGCCGCCGGCGGCGCCGTGTGGTACTTCACCCAGGCCCCGCATGCCGCCGATGGCAGCCCCGCCACCTCGGCCAAACCGAAGGCCCCGCCGGCACCGGCCCAGTACTTCGGCCTGGAACCGCCGTTCGTGGTCAACCTCAACGGCCCGGTCGACGGCCCGCGCTACCTGCAGGTGGAAGTGCAGCTGATGACCCGCGACAGCTCCGCACTGGAAGCGATCAAGACCCATTCCCCCGCCCTGCGCGCCCGCCTGCTGATGCTGTTCTCGCAGGTCACCCCCGACCAGATCGCCGACCGCGCCGGCAAGGAAAAGCTGCAGGCCGCCTCGCTGGCCGAAGTCCAGAAGGTGCTGCTGGCCGAGACCGGCAAGAAGTGCGCCGACGACCTGCTGTTCACCAGTTTCGTGACCCAGTAAGGGCGCCTGATGAACGACTTGCTGTCACAGGATGAAATCGACGCCCTGCTGCATGGCGTGGACAGCGGCGCGGTGGAAACCGACGACGACGGCGCGGTTCCGGGCGAAGCCCGCAACTACGACTTCGCCAGCCAGGACCGCATCATCCGCGGTCGCATGCCGACCCTGGAAATGGTCCACGAGCGCTTCGCGCGCCTGTGGCGGATCGGCCTGTTCAACCTGATCCGGCGCTCGGCCGAGCTGTCGGTGCGCGGCATCGAACTGGTCAAGTTCAACGACTACATGCACACGCTGTACGTGCCGACCAACCTCAACCTGATCCGCTTCAAGCCGCTGCGCGGCACCGGGCTGATCGTGTTCGAACCCACCCTGGTATTCGCCATCGTCGACAACTTCTTCGGCGGCGACGGGCGCTACCCGACCCGCATCGAAGGCCGCGAGTTCACCGCCACCGAAATGCGCGTGATCCACCTGCTGCTGAAGCAGACCTTCGCCGACCTGCGCGAAGCGTGGGCGCCGGTGATGGACGTGGAATTCGAGTACATCAACTCGGAAATCAACCCGCATTTCGCCAACATCGTCACCCCGCGCGAGTACGTGGTGGTGTGCCGGCTGCACGTGGAGCTCGATGGCGGCGGCGGCGACATCCACGTCACCCTGCCCTATTCGATGCTCGAGCCGATCCGCGAACTGCTCGATGCCGGCATCCAGAGTGACCGCAACGACCGTGACGAAAGCTGGGGCCAGACCCTGCGCGAACAGCTCAACGTGGCCGAAGTCACCCTGTCCAGCGTGCTGGCCACCAAGCGCATGAGCCTGCGCGAGCTGACCCGCATGAAGGTCGGCGACATCCTGCCGATCGAGCTGCCGCAGCACGTGCCGATCTGCGTGGAGGACATCCCGGTGTTCACCGGCAGCTTCGGCGTGGCCAACGGCATGAACGCTGTGAAGATCACCGCTACCCATCCGCCGGGCACGCGTCCACGCGTCCCGGTCATCCAGGAAGAACCGAAATGAATGAAACCGAGCGCCAAGAAGCCATCGCCGCCCAGTTCGAAGCCCTGCAGGCCGAAGAGGCGACCGGTGCCGACCTCAACCTGGACGTGATCCTGGACGTGCCGGTGACCCTGTCGCTGGAAGTCGGCCGCGCCCGCCTGCCGATCCGCAACCTGCTGCAGCTCAACCAGGGTTCGGTGGTGGAACTGGAACGCGGCGCGGGCGAATCGCTGGACGTGTTCGTCAACGGCACGCTGATCGCGCATGGCGAAGTGGTGGTGATCAACGACCGCTTCGGCGTGCGTTTGACCGACGTGGTCAGCCCGAGCGAACGGATCCGGAGACTGCGTTGAGCCTGTCCCTGCTCATTGCCACCAGCCAGGCGGCCAGCAAGGCCGCCGCGCCGCTGGTCGGCCAGCATGCACCGTCCACCCCGGGCCTGTTCGGCGCGGTGCTGGCGCTGCTGCTGGTGCTGGCGCTGGTGGTCGGCCTGGGCTGGTTGCTCAAGCGCATGCCCGGCAGCAGCTTCCGCCAGGCCGAAGGGTTGAAGCTGGTCGCCAGCATCGCCGTCGGCGCCAAGGAGCGCGTGGTGGTGCTGGAGGTCAACGGCGAGCAGATCCTGCTCGGCGTCACCGCCGGTGGCATCAGCAAGCTGCAGACCCTGGCCGAACCGCTGCCACCGCCGACGCCGATGCGCGTGCCGGACCTGAAGAACCTGCCCAATTTCGCCCAGCTGCTGCAGCAGCGGCTGCGCAAGGATTCCTGAGATGCGCCTGATGTCGAAGTCGCCCGCCATGCCGACGCTGGCCACTGCCCGCTGGCTGCCCTGGCTGACCCTGCTGTTGATGCTGCTGCCGGCCCTGGCGTTCGCCGCGCCGGGCGCACCGGGCACCCCGTTGCCGGACGTCAACGTCGGCCGCATCGGTGGGCAACCGGTCAGCCTGCCGCTGCAGACCCTGCTGCTGATGACCGCGATCACCCTGATCCCGTCGATGCTGCTGGTGCTGACCGCCTTCACCCGCATCATCGTGGTGCTGGCCCTGCTGCGGCAGGCGCTGGGTACCGGCCAGACCCCGTCCAACCAGGTGTTGCTGGGGCTGGCACTGTTCCTGACCGCGATGATCATGCTGCCGACCTGGGACAAGGCCTGGAGCGCCGGCATGGCGCCCTACCTGGATGGCCAGATCGATTTCCAGACCGCCTGGACGCTGACCACCCAGCCACTGCGCGGCTTCATGCTGGCGCAGATCCGCGAAACCGACCTGATGACCTTCGCCGGCATCGCCGGGCATGGCACCTACGCCAGCCCGGATGCGGTGCCGTTCCCGGTGCTGGTTGCCTCCTTCGTCACCAGTGAGCTGAAGACCGCCTTCGAGATCGGCTTCCTGATCTTCATCCCGTTCGTGATCATCGACCTGGTGGTGGCCAGCGTGCTGATGTCGATGGGCATGATGATGCTGTCGCCGATGCTGGTGTCGGCACCGTTCAAGATCCTGCTGTTCGTGCTGGTGGATGGCTGGGTACTCACGGTCGGCACGCTGGCCGCCAGCTTCAATCCCGCCTGATGCGCGAGCCCTCGAGCACGCTCGGGGCGACCAGAAACGTTACCTGACGGAACCCCGATGTCTCCCGAACTTGCCTTGACCGAACTGCGTGGCGGACTGATCGCCACCTTGTGGGTGGCCGGCCCGCTGCTGTTGACCGTGCTGGTGGTCGGCGTGGTGGTGGGCGTGGTGCAGGCCGCCACCCAGCTCAACGAACCCACCATCGCCTTCGTGGCCAAGGCGGCCGCGCTGACCGCCGTGCTGTTCGCGCTGGGCAGCCTGCTGCTGGGGCACATGGTGGAGTTCACCATCCTGCTGTTCCAGCGCATTCCGCACCTGATCGGCTAGGCCGGCGGCGATGGATCCGGCTACCCAGATGGCAGCGGACGGCCTGCAGGCGTTCGGGATGATCGGCGACACGCTGTGGACCCTGCTGCGGCTGGGCGCGATGATCATGGCGATGCCGTTGATCGGCACCCGCGCGGTGCCGTCACGGATCAAGCTGCTGCTGTCGGCCACGCTGGCCATCGCGCTGGCGCCGATCCTGCCGCCGGTCCCCAGCTGGGTCGGCTTCGATGCGGCCACCGTGCTGACCATCTTCCGCGAACTGGTCATCGGCATCACCATCGGCTTCATGCTCAGGCTGGTGTTCGAAGCCGGGGCCCTGGCGGGCGAGCTCATCGCCCAAGGCACCGGCCTGTCTTTCGCGCAGATGGCCGACCCGATGCGCGGCGGCAGTTCAGGGGTCATCGGGCAGTGGTTCTACCTGATGTTCGGCCTGCTGTTCTTCACCGCCAATGGCCACCTGGCACTGATCTCGCTGCTGGTGGACAGCTACCGCGCCCTGCCGATCGGCACCACCCTGCCCGACCCGGCCGCGCTGGTCGGCGTCGCGCCGACATTCCTGCTGACCGTGCTGCGCGGTGGCGTGGGGCTGGCCCTGCCGCTGATCGTGGCGATGCTGGCAGTGAACCTGGCCTTCGGTGCACTGGCCCGTGCCGCGCCCGCGCTCAATCCGATCCAGCTGGGCCTGCCGGTTTCCCTGTTGCTCGGCCTGGCGCTGCTTGCGGTACTGGCTGGCGAAATGGGCCCCCCGGCGCAACGCCTGTTCGACGCCGCGTTCGAGGCCGCAGGCGCGGTGGTGCGCTGAGGCGGAAACGAGACGCAGCGCGTGACGTATCGGAACACACCCCGCGCAGACGGAGATCATTCCGACACCGGATGCGTTGGACGGCACATGTGCGACCACGTCAGGACACGCTAGATTCTGCAGCAGGAGCTTCAAGTCGGGATGCCAAGGGTGGGACACGGGCGCGCACGCTGCATGGGACGCCGTCCGCGCAACCTCCAGGCACCCCATCGTCCGGACAGGCGTGAGAATGCGGAGGTCGGCAATGCTGACGGGTAGCTATGATGGGTTTCTGGTCGCCGCCTCGTTCCTGGTCGCGGCGCTGGCATCGTTCACTGCGTTGATGATGGCCGCGCGCGCCGCGCGCGCGGTCGGCAATGCAGCCGCCTGGACGTGGCGTATCGGTGGCGGTTCTGCGATGGGGCTGGGTATCTGGTCCATGCACTTCATCGGCATGCTGGCGTTTTCCCTGCCGATCCCGCTGGGTTACGAACTGCTGCTGACGCTGGCCTCGCTTGCGGTCGCGGTGGGCTCTTCGGTGTTTGCCCTCTGGCTGGTCTCGCTGCCGACCCTGCCGCACGCCCGCCTTGTCGGCGGAGCGCTGCTGATGGGCAGCGGCATCGCCTCGATGCATTACATCGGCATGGCGGCGCTGAACATGCAGCCTGACATCGACTGGCACCACGGCTTCGTCACACTCTCGCTGCTGATCGCATTCGCCGCCTGCTGGTGCGCCCTGTTCATCGCCTTCCGGCTGCGCAGCCACTCCGGGCGTACCGTGCTGGGGCTGGGCGCGGCCTGCCTGCTGGGCGCGGGCATCTGCGGCGTGCACTACGCCGGCATGGCGGCGGCGCGCTTTCCTGCAGGCAGCGTCTGCGGCGCGCTCGGCGCCGACGACCTGCCCGCCAGTTCATTGGCCGTCCTGGTGGGCGCGGTCACCGTGCTGATCCTCGGCCTGGCACTGGGATTGGCCTGGATGGAACAGCGCCTGGAGACCCACCGCCTGCGCATGCGCAACGATGACCTCAGCAACAGCCTGGACGATGCCCAGGCCGAGCTCACGCGGGCAGCGCTGCACGATCCGCTGACCCACCTGCCCAACCGTCGGTTGCTGCAGAAGCGCATCGAACAGGAGCTGCTGCTGGCCGGGCAGACCGCGCGCCGCTTCGCGCTGATGTTCGTCGACCTGGACGGCTTCAAACAGGTCAACGACGTCTACGGACACCACACCGGCGATGCCCTGCTGGTGGCGGTCAGCGAACGCTTCCGCGCGCTGCTGGGCCCGGACGACCTGCTGGCCCGGCTGGGCGGGGACGAATTCGTGCTGGTGGCACGCGTTGACGATGTGGCCGGCATCACCGCGCTGGCCCAGCGCATGCAGGCAGCCACCGGCTTCATCCTGGTGGAGGGCCATCCGCTGGATGTTACGGCAAGCATCGGCATCGCCCTGTGCCCGGACCATGCGAGCTCCGAACGGCAGCTGATGGCCTGCGCCGACGCCGCCATGTACCAGGCCAAGGCGGCCGGCCGCAACCGGCATGTGATCTATGAAGAAGGCATGGGCGGCGGCGGCGGCCACCAGCTCGCCCTGCTTGCCGAACTGCGCGAGGCGAGCCGTCTTGGACAATGGGTGCTGCATTACCAGCCCAAGCTGGATATGGCCCGGCAGCGGGTCAGCGGCGCCGAAGCGCTGGTGCGCTGGAACCACCCGCAACGCGGGCTGGTGCCGCCTGACCAGTTCATCCCGTTGGCCGAGCGTTCCGGCCTGATCGGCGAACTGGGGCGCTGGGCGCTGGACGAGGCCTGCCGCCAGCTGCAGGCGTGGCACCGGCAGGGACACACGGACTGGTCGATGTCGGTCAACCTGTCCGCGCTGCAGTTCAATGCGCCCCGGCTGGAACATGATGTGACCCATGCCCTGGCCCGGCACGGCCTGCCTGCCCATCAGCTGGTCCTTGAAATCACCGAAAGCGCTCTGATGCAGGACACGGCCGCCACCGCCGCGCTGCTCAAGGCCCTGTCGACGCTGGGCGTCGGCATTTCCATCGATGACTTCGGCACCGGCTATTCCAGCCTGGTCTACCTGAAGCGCCTGCCGGCGACCGAGCTGAAGATCGACCATGCCTTCATCCGCGACCTGCCCGGCTCCCGCGAGGACAGGCTGATCATCGCCTCCATCGTGGCGCTTGGCCATGCGATGGGCATGCACATCGTCGCCGAGGGCGTGGAAACGCCCGCCCAGCGCGACTGCCTGCGGGAGCTGGGGGTGGATTACCTGCAGGGTTACCTGCTGGGTCGGCCGGTGGATGCAGCGCGTTTCGAGCAGCTGCATGCCTGGCCAGCGGCCAGGATCGCCGGCTGAGCCCGACCGGCCGAGTGCACGCTGCGCGGGGCGCGGGGCGCGGGGCGCGGGGCGCGGCACGGATCTTGCACGCAGGCGGTGATCCTCTGAGACCTGCGCGCGATGTCCGAGAACGAAGACGGCGGCGAAAAGACCGAACAACCAACAGAAAAACGCCTGCGCGAAGCCCGCGAACAAGGCAACACGCCGCGCTCGCGCGAGCTGGCGACCGCTGCGGTGTTCGGCGGCGGCGTGCTGGCGGTGATGGCCACCGGCGGCAGCCTGGCCGCGGGCGCCGTCGACTGGATGAAGCAGGCACTGAAGCCGGACCTGGCCCTGCGCCAGCACCCCATGGAGCTGTTCGGCCATGTCGGCGACCTGTTCCTGCGACTGCTGCTGGTGACCGCGCCCCTGCTGATCGTCTGCCTGCTGGCCAGCTTCCTGGCGCCGGTGGTGATGGGCGGCCTGCGCTGGTCGGCCAAGGCGATGATGCCGGACTTCACCCGGATGAACCCGGCCTCCGGCCTGAAGCGCCTGTACGGTCCGGAGGCCATCGCCGAGTTCACCAAGTCGCTGCTGCGCGTGGCCTTCGTCGGCGTCGGCGCCGGCATCGTGATGTGGGGCGGCATGGACCTGCTGCGCGGCCTGCTGCACCTGCCCCTGGAAAGCGCGATCGTGCGCGGCCTGGGCTTCACCCTGAAGCTGCTGCTGGGCACGGCGGTGGCGATGCTGCTGCTGGCCGCCATCGATACGCCGTACCAGCGCTGGAACTGGATGCGCAAGCTGAAGATGACCCGCGAAGAGCTGCGCCGGGAAATGAAGGAGAGCGAAGGCAGCCCGGAAGTAAAGGGGCGCATCCGCCAGATGCAGCACCAGATGGCCAACCGCCGGATGATGGAAGCGGTGCCGACCGCCGACGTGGTGCTGGTCAACCCGACCCACTACGCGGTGGCGCTGAAGTACGAAGGCGGCAAGATGGGCGCGCCCACCGTGGTGGCCCTGGGCGTTGATGAAACCGCCCTGCACATCCGCAAGATCGCTGAAGGCAACAAGGTCGCCATCGTCTCCGCGCCGCCGTTGGCACGCGCCTTGTATAGGGAAGGGGAACTCGGAAAGGAAATCCCCGTGAGACTGTATTCGGCCGTTGCCCAGGTGCTGTCCTATGTCTACCAGCTGCGCAGCTGGCGCGGCGGCCCGATGCCGGCCCAGCCCTACGTGGACGTGGCCGAACACCCGCCTGGCGCGCCGGCTGATGGAGCCCGTCGATGAGCGCGCAGGCCGGAGGGCTCAACACCCGCAGCCTGCTGGCGATGATCCGCCAGGGTCTTGGCGCGCCGCTGATCGTCATGGCCCTGCTGGCGATGGTGGTGGTCCCGCTGGCCGCGCCGGTGCTGGATGCCCTGTTCACCTTCAACATCGCCATTTCGATGATGGTGCTGCTGGCGGTGGTCTACGTGAAGCGGCCGCTGGATTTCACCATCTTCCCGATCGTGCTGCTGGTCACCACGATGCTGCGGCTGGCGCTGAACGTGGCCTCCACCCGGGTGATCCTGCTCAACGGCCAGAACGGCCACGAAGCAGCCGGCAAGGTGATCGCCGCGTTCGGTGAGTTCGTCATCGGCGGCAACTACGCGGTGGGCATCGTGGTGTTCGCGATCCTGACCATCATCAACTTCGTGGTGATCACCAAAGGTGCCGGGCGCGTTTCAGAAGTGACCGCCCGCTTCATCCTGGACGCCATGCCCGGCAAGCAGATGGCCATCGACGCCGACCTGAATGCCGGATTGTTGACGCGCGAAGAGGCCAAGCTGCGCCGCGAGGAAGTCCGCGAGGAAGCAGACTTCTACGGTGCGATGGACGGTGCCAGCAAGTTCATCCGCGGCGATGCGATCGCCGGCATCCTGATCCTCTTCATCAACATGATCGGCGGCCTGGCCGTCGGCATGCTCCAGCACAACATGGCCTTCGGCGATGCCGCGGCGACCTACACCCTGCTGTCCATCGGTGACGGCCTGGTGGCGCAGCTGCCGGCGCTGCTGGTGTCCAGCGCGGTGGCCATGCTGGTCACCCGCGCCTCGCGTTCGCAGGACATGAGCCAGGCGATGATGGGCCAGGTGTTCGGCCAGTACCGTGCGCTGGCGATCACCGCCGGCATCATCGGCGTGGTCGGCCTGGTGCCGGGCATGCCCAACGTCGCCTTCCTGACGCTGGCGGCGGTACTCGGCTTCCTGGCCTGGAAGATCTGGAAGAAGAGCCAGCTGGTGCAGGCGCAGGCCACCGACGCGCCAGCGGCCCCGGCGATGGATGCGCTGGGCCGCCCCGCAGCGCCCGCACCGACCGCCGAACTGACCTGGGACGAGCTGCGCCCGGTCGATCCGCTGGGGCTGGAAGTCGGCTACCGGCTGATCCCGCTGGTGGACGCAGCGCAGGGCGGCGAACTGATGGCGCGCATCAAGGGCGTGCGCCGCAAGCTGACCCAGGACATCGGCTTCCTGATTCCCTCGGTGCATATCCGCGACAACCTGGAACTGCCCGCCACCGCTTACCGGCTGCTGATCCACGGCGTGCCGGTGGCCACCGCCGAAATCCATCCGGACCGCGAGCTTGCGCTCGATCCAGGCAGCGCGCTGGGCCAGCTGGACGGCATCGCCGGCAAGGATCCCGCCTTCGGGCTGGATGCCACCTGGATCCAGCCGCACCAGCGCGCCCACGCCGAGACCATGGGCTACACCGTGGTCGACCCGGCTACCGTGGTCGCCACCCATCTGTCGCACCTGATCCGCGAACACGCCCCGGAACTGCTCGGCCATGAAGAGGTGCAGCAGCTGCTGGCCAACCTGGCCAAGAGCGCGCCGAAGCTGGTCGAAGACCTGACCCCGAAGGCGCTGCCGCTGTCGGTGGTGGTGCGCGTGCTGCAGAACCTGCTGGTCGAACGCATCCCGGTGCGCCAGCTGCGCAAGATCGCCGAGGCGCTGGTGGAGACCGCACCGTCCAGCCAGGACCCGGCCACGTTGACCGCGGCGGTACGCAACACGCTGGGCCGTTTCATCGTGCAGGAGATCGCCGGCATGTCCGCCGAGCTGCCGGTGTTCACCCTCAACCCGCAATTGGAACGCGTCTTGCAGGAGTCCACGCAGGGCAACGGCGCTGCGCTGGAACCCGGACTCGCCGAACGGCTGCACCAGAGCCTTGCCGACTGTGTCAGCAAGCAGGAAGCCCGCAACGAGCCCGCCGTGGTGCTGGTACCCGGCCCGGTCCGTGCCGCACTGGCGCGACTGGTCCGCCACAGCGTTCCTTCGCTGTCGGTGCTGGCCTACAGCGAAGTCCCGGAGGACAAGCGCTTGAAGCTGGTAGGCACCATCAGCTGATGCGCGCTCCCACCCGGTGGCGGAAAGCCGACAGCAGCGCCATTGCAACGTCTTGATCCACCCATTACCGAAGGGGACCCCGCACCGTGCTGACCACCGACCACCCGCGATCCCCTGCCCCTGAAACGAATCCGTCCCGGTACCCCAGCATGAAAATCAAACGATTCGTCGCCGCCGACATGCGCTCGGCCATGAACCTGGTACGCAAGGAACACGGCCCCGATGCGGTGATCCTGTCCAACCGGCGGATCGAGGAAGGCGTGGAAATCGTGGCGGCCGCGCACTATGACGAAAGCGTGGTGCAGCGCGCCCTGGAAACCGCACGCAAGGACAGCGCCCCGGCCGCGGCCCCGGCGCCGCGTCCGCGCACTGCCGCCGATGCGATGATCGCGGCGATGACCCGCCGCCGCACGCCGGAACAGGACGTCGAACCGGTGGCCGCGACCACTTCGGCAGTCGCCGCGCTGGCACGTGCGGCCGTCGGTGCCACCGGCCGCACGCTCAACAGCGCCGACGAAGGCGTGCCGCGTCGTGGCAGCGAAGGCTTCGCCGCCACCCTGGCGCGGGCCGCCGGTGGCCTCGCCCGGTTCCCGTCGCCGCCCGCCGTCAACGAACCGGCGCTGCCGGAGCAGATCTTCGCTCCCTTCGTGCAGCCGCCGGCCGATGCGCCGCGGATGGCCGCCAGCCGCCCGGCGCCGGCGCTGCCGCGCGCCTGGGTGGAAGACGAAACCTTCGAAGTGGCACCGCCGGCCGTGGCCGTAGAACCGCGCGTTCCCGCACCGGTCCTGCGCGCGCCGGCGGTGCTGCCGCCGCCGCTGCCGATGGCGTTTGCCGCACAGGTGCCGGAGCTGGACGAGGTCACTTCCGTGGCGGACATCTCCGCTGCCGCCAGCGCCGAGCCGTGCCCGGCCGAATCGGCACGTCCACGGCCCGCTTCGCTCGCCGACCATGGGTCGGCGCTGCCCCTGGCCACCAGCGCCGAGCCGTGCACGGCGGAATCCGCACCGGCTCCCGCGATCCAGCTGGCCGAGATCGTGCCGCCGCCGGCGCCGGTGGTTGCGCCCCCTACCCTCACCGTCATCGCCCGCGACGATGAAGAGATGCGCCACCTGCGCAATGAAGTGGCCGGCATGCGCCAGGTCATCGAACGCGAGATGCACCGCTTCACCGACGAGCGCCTGCGCGGCAACCCGGTGCGTGCCACCGCGCTGGACCTGATGGACGAATACGGCTTCGACGCCGGCATCGCCCGCGACGTGGTGCTGCAGATTCCGCTGGACACCGAAGCCCACCGTGGCCGCGGCCTGATGCTTGGCCTGCTGTCGCGCAAGCTGCCGATCTCGCCGGTCGACCCGCTGGAAGCCGGCGGCGTGATCGCGCTGGTCGGCCCCACCGGTGCCGGCAAGACCACCACCATCGCCAAGCTGGCGTCGCGCTTCGCCGAAGCCCACGCCCCGCGCGACGTCGCCCTGGTCACCACCGATACCGCGCGCATCGGTGCCCGCGAGCAGCTGTACGGCTTCGGCCGCCAGCTAGGCATCGCCGTGCACGAAGCCAACAGCGGGACCGACCTGGACCAGCTGCTGGAGCGCCTGAAGGATTACAAGCTGGTGCTGATCGACACCGCCGGCGTCGGCCCGCGCGACCGCACCCTGGCCTCGCAGCTGCAGTGGCTGCGTGCCGCACGCCAGGTCAGCACCCTGCTGGTGCTGCCGGCCAACACCAGTTTCGGCGACATGGACGAAGTGGTGCGCCGCTTCAGTGCCGCCAACCTGCAGGGCGTGGTGCTGAGCAAGCTGGACGAAACCGGCCGCTTCGGCACCGCCTTGTCGGTGGCCGTCGACCACCGCCTGCCGATCACCTGGGTGACCGACGGCCAGGACGTTCCCGAAGACCTGCACCGGGCCAGTGCAGCCAATCTCGTACTTCGCCTTGAAGATTTGCGCCGCGCGGCCGATATGCCCTGCAACCCGGAGTTGAACCATGCCGTCGCGTGAGTACGCCAAGCTGACCACCGCCTTCCCGTTGTCGGCCACCCGCAGCCAGCCGCTGGGCCCGGTCCGCACCATCGCCGTCACCGGCGGCAAGGGCGGCGTGGGCAAGACGAACGTTTCGGCCAACATGGCCGTGGCGCTCGCTGGCATGGGCAAACGCACGCTGCTGCTGGACGCCGATCTCGGCCTGGCCAACATCGACGTGATCCTGGGGCTGAAGCCGGAGTTCACCCTGGCCGACCTGATCGCCGGCCGCTGCACGCTGGAAGAAGTCATCATCGAAGGCCCGAACGGGGTGCTGGTGGTGCCTGCCGCGTCCGGTCGCCGGCACATGGCCGAACTGGCCCCGGCCGAACATGTCGGCCTGGTCAATGTGTTCTCCGAACTGGAGCGCGACCTGGATGTCATGGTGGTCGATACCGCCGCCGGCATCACCGATGGCGTCCTCACCTTCTGCCAGGCCGCCCAGGACACCGTGGTGGTGGTGTGTGACGAGCCGGCGTCGATCACCGATGCCTACGCCCTGATCAAGGTGCTGTCGCGCGAACGCGGCGTGGACCGGATCCAGGTGGTGGCCAACATGGTGCGCGACCCGAACGAAGGCCGCGTGCTGTATGAAAAGCTGAGCCGGGTCTGCGAAAAGTTCCTCGCCGACGTGTCGCTGAACTACCTCGGCTGCGTGCCGCAGGATGACTGGCTGCGCCTTTCCGTGCAGCGCCAGCAGCCGGTGGTGAAGGCCTACCCGTCCAGCCCATCGGCCCTGGCGATCAACGAAATCGCCCGCCGCACCGCCCGCTGGCAGGCCCCGACCGAGCCACGCGGCGGCGTCGAGTTCTTCCTCGAACGCATCCTCAAGCAGCGCGGGGTGGTCGCATGAAAGGCGCAGCGCAGTACCGCGAAGTACAGCGCACCGCGGCAACCGAATGCATCAACCAGCATTCGGACCTGGTGCGCCGCATCGCCCATCACCTGGCCGCCCGGCTGCCCGCCAGCGTGGAGGTCGACGACCTGATCCAGGCCGGCATGATGGGGCTGATCGAGGCCTCGCGCAGCTACGACGCCGACCAGGGCGCTTCGTTCGAAACCTACGCCTCGATCCGCATCCGGGGCTCGATGATCGACGAGATCCGCCGTGGCGACTGGGTGCCGCGCTCGGTGCATCGCCGTGCCCGCGACGCCGCCGCGACCATCCGCCGGCTGGAACAGGCCAGCGGCCGCGCCGCATCGGCCACCGAAGTCGCCGCGGCGATGGACATCCCGCTGCCGGATTACCTGCGGCTGATGGAAGATGCCTCGCGCGGCCAGGTGCTGAGCCTGGAATCACGGATCGAAGACCAGGGCGAGCTGGACACCATCGCCCAGGGCGGCCCGACCCCGCAGCAGGTGCTCGAACGCAGCCAGTTCGGCAGCGAACTGGGCAAGGCCATCGGCCACCTGCCCGAGCGCGAGCAGCTGGTGCTGTCGCTGTATTACGAACAGGAACTCAACCTTAAAGAGATCGGCGCAGTGCTCGGCGTGAGCGAGTCGCGGGTCTGCCAGATCCATGGCCAGGCGGTATTGCGCCTGCGTGGCCGCCTGAAAACCTTCGAGGCCGTTGACGCGGGCCTGGAAGCGTAAGTACCCAAGAGGAATCAAGCTTTGAACAAGAACATGCGCATCCTGATCGTCGACGACTTTTCGACCATGCGTCGCATCGTCAAGAACCTGCTCGGCGACCTCGGCTTCACCAACACCGCCGAAGCCGAAGATGGGCATGCCGCGCTGGCCATGCTGCAGAGCCAGCCCTTCGATTTCGTGGTCACCGACTGGAACATGCCGGTGATGACCGGCATCGAGCTGCTGAAGGCGATCCGCGCCGATGCACGCCTGAAGACCCTGCCGGTGCTGATGGTCACCGCCGAAGCCAAGCGCGAGCAGATCATCGAAGCGGCCCAGGCCGGGGTGAACGGCTACATCATCAAGCCGTTCACCGCACTGACCCTGCAGGAGAAGCTCGGCAAGATCTTCGAGCGCCTGGCGGCGAGCGCCTGATGGCCGTTGTCATGGAC
The DNA here is from genome assembly GCF_031453215.1 of Stenotrophomonas sp. SORGH_AS_0321. Classification (NCBI taxonomy): domain Bacteria; kingdom Pseudomonadati; phylum Pseudomonadota; class Gammaproteobacteria; order Lysobacterales; family Lysobacteraceae; genus Stenotrophomonas; species Stenotrophomonas sp. SORGH_AS_0321. The sequence goes on along the minus strand of NZ_JAVIZG010000001.1, from coordinate 1,860,880 downwards.
GCACCGATGGACAAGGCTTGGCTGGTACAGCGGCTGCAGGAAGCGCTTGCCGCGCTGGAAGCCGGCGACGAGGGCGGCTGGCGCGTGCAGATCGACGCCCTGGCCGCGGCACGCACCCAGCCGATGATGGCCGGCCTGTCACGGCTGGCGCGCGAGCTCGGCCAGGCACTGGGCGAGCTGCCCACCGTCAGCACCGATGCCGGCGAGCTGGACGATGCCTGCGCGCGCCTGGACCACGTGGTGACGATGACCGAACAGGCCACCCACCGCACCCTGGACCTGACCGAGGAATGCCGCGCCCTGACCGCCCGCCTCGATGATGAGGCCCTGCCGTTGCTGGAGCAGCAGCAGGCGCTCGAGCGCATCCGCCACAACCTGACCGAGATCGCCCTGACCCAGAGCTACCAGGACCTGACCGGGCAGATCATCCGCCGCGTGGTCGGCATCGTGCGCCGCGTGCACGAAGGCTTCGGTGCGCTGGGCCTGCCGCCGGAACTGCAGGCGCAGCGCCAGCAGGGCCGCCACGAGCCGGCGCTGGCCGGGCCCGCGGTACACGGCGTGGACCGCCATGCGGTGTCCCAGCACGACGCCGACGACCTGCTGTCCGACCTGGGGCTCTGACGATGAGTGGAATCGCCGACGACATCGCTGCCGACTTCATCATCGAGGCGCAGGAAATCCTTGATCGTCTCGGCGAGCAGCTGGTCACCCTGGAACAGGACCCGCAGGACAGCGCGCAGCTCAATGCGGTGTTCCGTGGTTACCACACGCTGAAAGGCGGCGCCGGCTTCCTCGGCATCACCGCCATGGTCGAACTGTGCCACGCCGCCGAAGAGACCCTCGGGCTGGTGCGTGCCGGCCAGGCCACGCTGCAGCCGCATCACTTCGATGCCGGCCAGCAGTCGCTGGACTACCTGCAGGCGATGCTCGATTCGGTGTCGGCCGGCGAAGAACCCGGACATGCCCCGCCGGACCTGATCGCCCAGTTCGATGTCGGCGCGGCCCCGGCCAGCACCGCCGCGGCGTCGAGCGATCCATCGCTGATCAGCGATGACGAATTCGAAGCCCTGCTTGACCAGCTGCATGGCGGCGGCGCCCCCACCGCGGTGGCTGCCAAGGCCGCCGATGCGATGATCAGCGAGGACGAATTCGAAGCGTTGCTCGACCAGCTGCATGGCGGCGCCGTACCCGGCGCCCAGGCCGTTGCCCCGGTGGCCGCTGCGCCTGCGCCGGTACCGGCCAAGCCCGCCCCGACCGCCGCGCGTGCACCTGCGGCCACGGCGGCCGCCGCGCCCAAGCCCGCCAAGCCGCTGGCCGAAGCCGAACAGACCGTGCGCGTGGATACCAAGCGCCTGGACGCCATCGTCAACCTGATCGGCGAACTGGTGCTCTCGCGCAACCGGCTCAAGACCCTGCGTGCGCGCCTGCGCGATGAAGAGCTCGACCGCGCCGTTTCCACCCTGGACATCGCCACCGCGCGGCTGCAGTCGGCGGTGATGCGGACCCGCATGCAGCCGGTCGGCAAGGTGTTCTCGCGCTTCCCCAAGGTCGCCCGCGACGTGGCCCGCTCGCTGAGCAAGGAAGTCGAGCTGGAACTGGTCGGCGCGGAAACCGAGCTGGACCGCAACCTGGTCGAAGCACTGGCCGACCCGCTGGTGCACCTGGTCCGCAATGCCATCGACCACGGCGTGGAAATGCCCGACCTGCGTGAAGCACAGGGCAAGCCGCGCAGTGGCCACGTCCGCCTTTCGGCACAGCAGGAAGGCGACTATGTAAGCATCGAAGTGCAGGACGATGGCGCCGGCATCGATCCGGAACGGCTGCGCGCCAAGGCCCGCGAAAAAGGCCTGATCGATCCGGAAGCCGCCGCCCGCCTGAGCAGCGAGGAATGCCTGCACCTGGTGTTCCTGCCCGGTTTCTCCACCAAGGCCCAGGTCACCGACATCTCCGGTCGCGGGGTCGGCATGGACGTAGTGCAGTCGCGCATCCGCGAACTCAGCGGACAGATCCAGATCCAGTCCGAACTGGGCCGCGGCAGCCGCTTCATGATCCGCGTCCCGCTCACCCTGGCGATCCTGCCCACCCTGCTGGTACAGGCCGGCGAGGACGTCTACGCGCTGCCGCTGGCGCGCGTGCTGGAAGTGCTGCACGCGCCGGCCACCTCGCTCGGCTGGTTCGATGGCCGCGCGGTGCTCGACCGTCGCTCGCATACGCTTGCGCTGGTGGACCTGCGCCAGTGGCTGGAGGTGGAGCCGATGCAGTCCAACCTGCTGACCATCGTGGTGCTGCAGGCCGGTGAAGCGCGCTTTGGACTGGTCGTGGACCAGGTGCGCGGCCGCGAAGAGGTGGTCATCAAGCCCCTGCCCAAGGCACTGCGCGGACTGCGCGGTTACGCCGGCGCCACCCTGATCGGCGACGGCCGGATGGCGCTGATCCTCGATGTCGACGGGCTTCGCAGCCCGCACGACTGAATTTAAACTGTGACGTCGGTCGGCCCGCTGCCGGCCGCCAGCTCAAGTCACACCGCACCGGGCCGATAACCGATCCATGGACAGACTCAGCCTCATAGGACTCTTCCTCGCCTTGGCGTCACTGGTAGGGGGCAGCATCCTCAAGGGCGCTGGCCTGGCGTCGCTGTGGTCGCCGGCCGCGTTCGTGATCGTGATCGTGGGTACCCTTGCTTCGATCCTGCTGCACACCGCACCGGCGGTGTTCAAGCATGCCTTCACCATCGTGCGCTGGGTGATCCGCCCGCCCCAGAGCGATCGCCGCCAGCTGATCACCCAGATCGTGGAATGGAGCAACATCGCCCGTCGCCAGGGCCTGCTGGGCCTGGAAGCACAGGTGGAAGCGCAGTCCGACCCGTTCCTGCGCAAGGGCCTGCAGCTGCTGATCGACGGCGTGGAGCCGGAAACCATCCGGCATATGCTGGAGATCGAACTGAGCAGCCAGGAACACAAGGACCTGGCCGCCTCCAAGGTGTTCGAGGCGATGGGCATCTATGCGCCTACCCTGGGCATCATCGGCGCGGTGCTGGGCCTGATCGCGGTGATGAAGAACCTGGCCGATCCGAGCAAGCTCGGCCATGGCATCGCCGCAGCCTTCACCGCCACCATCTACGGCATCGCCTCGGCCAACCTGCTGTTCCTGCCGGTATCGGCCAAGCTCAAGAGCGTGATCGCGCACAACACCCGGGACCGCGAGATGGCCATCGAAGGCCTGATCTCGATCGCGCTGGGCGAGAACCCGCGCAACATCGAATCCAACCTGAGCGGGTTCCTGCACTGACATGGCCCGCCGCAAGCACCACGAAGAGCATGCCAACCATGAGGCCTGGGCGATTCCGTACGCCGACCTGATGACGCTGCTGCTTGCCTTCTTCGTGGTGATGTATGCGATCTCGTCGGTCAACGAAGGCAAGTACCGCGTCGTCGCCGCCGCGCTCAGCACCGCCTTCGGTTCGGCCCCGCGCACCCTCAATCCGGTGCAGGTCGGCAGCAACCAGGTCAAGGGCGGCGGCTGGGATGCGCCGTCGGTGATCAACGCCGGCAGCCGCGTGGGGCCCTCCGCGCCGGCCCCGGCCAACGATCCGTCGCTGCTCCCAGCAATGGCATCGCAGATGCGCTCACCGGTCTCTTTCCGTGACCAGGACCAGCTCAAGCAGGCCGAGCGCCAGCTCAACGCGATCGCCGACCGGCTGACCGCCACGCTGGCGCCGCTGATCGACCGCGGCATGATCACCGTGCGCCGCACCGAGCTGTGGATCGAAGTGGAGATCAACAGCGACATCCTGTTCCCGACCGGCGCCTCGGTGCTGGACGTGCAGGCGCGCGACACCCTGTCCACCCTCGCCGGCGTGCTGCGCGATGTACCCAACAGCGTGCGCGTGGAAGGCCATACCGACAACGTGCCGATCGCCACCGCGCAGTTTCCTTCCAACTGGGAACTGTCGGCCGCGCGTGCCGCCAGCGTGGTCCATCTGTTCGCCGACCAGGGCCTGCAGCCGGCGCGCCTGGCGATGGTCGGCTACGGCGAATTCCGCCCGCGCGAGGACAACGCCAGCGCCGTCGGCCGCAACCGCAACCGGCGCGTGATGGTGATCATCCTGGCCGATACCACGCATGGCGTGGACCCGATCAGCGAGCGGCTCAACGCCTCCACCGGCAGCGCTGCGCCCGCGCCGATCACCCCGATTTCCTTACCCCCCACCCCGCAGGCACCGCGTGCGCCTGCAGCGGCCGGCAGCCCGATCGGCGCCGCCGTTACCCCCGCCATGAAGGAGTAGACCGATGCGCATCTGGGCAATCGCCAACCAGAAGGGCGGCGTCGGCAAGACGACCACCACCCTGGCGCTGGGCCGGCAACTGGCCGCGTCGGGTCACCGTGTGCTGCTGATCGATCTCGACCCGCATGCATCACTGACCCGCTCGTTCGGGATCCCGCTGGATCCGCCGCCGGCAGGCGTGCTGGAACTGTTCGCCGCACCGCCGGCCGAACTGGCCACGCTGTGCCATGCCAGCCGCATCCCGGGTCTGGACCACGTCTGCGCGCAGTCGGCGCTGGCCACGCTGGAACGGCGCAGCGCCAACCAGCCCGGGCTGGGACTGTCGCTGCAGAATGCGCTGGCACGCCACGCCGGGCGTCACGATTACATCCTGCTCGACTGCGCGCCCACGCTCGGCCTGTTGATGATCAACGCGCTGGCCGCGGCCGATCGCCTGATCATCCCCACCCAGGCCGAACCGCTGGCCCTGCACGGGCTGGATGGCATGGTCCGCACCGGTGAGATGGTTGAACGTTCGCGTCGCCGCCCGCTGCCGATGTCGATCCTGCCGACCCTGTTCGACCGCCGCACCCGCGCCGGCAACGAAAGCCTGCGGCAGATGCAGGACAGCCATGGCACGCGTGTCTGGGAAGACGCGATCCCGGTGGATACGCGGATGAGCAACGCCGCCACGCTGATGGCGCCGGTGGAGGGGGACGATTATCCGGGCCGCGGCCTGGCCGCTTACCGCCGTGCACTGGACTGGATCCTGGCCGACGATGCGCGTGCACTGGAGCAGGCAGCATGAACAACGAAACCGTGCTGGACGATTACCTGGAACAGCTGCTGGGCGAGGCCACCGCCGCGGTCGCCGAACCGCAGGCCACCACGGCCGTGGCTGCCGCTCCCGACGCCGCAGCCGAGCCCACCGCCGAACGCGAACCGAGCTGGGACGACCTGCCGGACGAGGTGGTCTACGAGACCGGGCCGGCCAGCAGCGAAGACCCCGCGCTGATGGACGGAGCCAGCCTGCAGGCTGCCTTCGACGCCGCCGCCGAAACGCCGTTGCCTGCCGTGCAGACGGCGCCCGAACCAGAACCAGAACCAGAACCCACCTGGGACGACCTGCCGGACGAAGTGATCTATGAGACCGGTGAAGCGATCAGCGCAGTGCTGACCAACGCGGACAGTCCTTCGCTGGAAGCGGCCTTCGCCGCCGCCGCCGATCCCATCGCCGCGCTCGTCGCACCGCCGCCAGCCATGCCCCCCACGGTGCCGGCCCTGCCGCCACGTACCGTGGCGCGCGCGGTTCCGGCACTGGCGCAAGCCAACACCAACCCGCCCAGCACCTGGCAGGAACTGCAGGAACAGGCCCGGCAGAGCGGCTACGCGTCATCGCCGCAACGACGCGCCACCGAGCGCAGCTCGCGCTGGCTGCGGCTGCGCTGCGGCAGCCAGGCCTATGCACTGGAACTGTTGAAAGTGCAGGAAGTGGTGCTGCCGGTGCCGCTGCTGCCCCTGCGCGGCACCGCCCCGGCGATGCTCGGCATCATGAACCTGCGTGGCCAGGTGGTGCCGGTGATGGACCTGGGCATCCATCTCGGCGGCGCCCCCGCCGGCGAAGACGCCCTGACCCGCATCGTGGTGCTGGAAGAAAACGGCGAGATCATGGGCCTGCGCGTGACCGCAGTGGAGGACGTCACCAACCTCAGCGACTCGCAGATAGAGCCCCCCGACACCGCCCGCATCTGCCGCATCAGCAACGACATCTTCCGCGGCGTAGCCCGCCTCCACCAGCAACCGATGATCCTCCTCGACGCAACCCAGCTGCTGAACTGACAGGCAGCCCAGGCTGGAGGCAAGCGCTGCGCCCTTGCCCTTGCCTTGCCCCTCCCCCACCCCGCGGCCCAAGCGCAGACCGTCAGTGAGGGGGCGGGCAGGGTCAGGCAGGACTGTGTGAGGCAGGAGCCGAACACAAGCCTACTTGGGTGAAAGCGCATGGCTCGCGAGGCACTGCCTCGCATGCGCTTGAACGCACAGCCGCCAGCGGCTGGGCCGGGCCGCGGAGCGGGACTTGCGGCGTGTCCTGCCTGACCCTGCCCGCCCCCGCGCCCCGCGCCCCACGCTCCCGCTTCTGCGCCTGGCCGCGAAAACAACAACCCACCCCTAAAGCTTCCCCGGATATTGCCGCTATGAAGTCTGGAACCGTTTGTCCGGAGCAACAATGAGCACTGTGGACCTGGGTGAAGATCTCGGCATCGAGAGCAGCACCGAGCTGAAGAACCGCCTGGCCCCGTTGCTGGCCGCGGCCGACCCGCTGACCCTCGACGCCAGCCGGGTGGGCCGTATCCACACCGCCGCCATGCAGGTCCTGTGCGCATTCGTGCAGGGCCGGCGCGGTGCCGGACTGCACACGGAATTCAGCGGCAGCACCGCAACCTTCACCGACGCCGCGCGATTGCTCGGCGTCACCCAGGCCCTCGGCCTGGCTGTATCCCATGACAACCTGAAATCTGTGGAGAACGCGGCATGAGCGCACGTATCTTGGTGGTGGACGACTCGGCGTCGATGCGCCAGATGGTTTCCTTCGCCCTCACCTCGGCCGGTTTTTCCGTCGAAGAAGCCGAGGACGGCGCCGTCGCGCTGGGCCGGGCCAAGGGCCAACGCTTCAACGCGGTGGTCACCGACGTCAACATGCCCAACATGGACGGCATCTCGCTGATCCGCGAACTGCGCCAGCTGGCCGAATACAAGTTCACCCCGATGCTGATGCTGACCACCGAATCGGCCGCGGACAAGAAGTCCGAAGGCAAGGCCGCCGGTGCCACCGGCTGGCTGGTCAAGCCGTTCAACCCCGAACAGCTGATCGCCACCGTGCAGAAGGTCCTGGGCTGATCGCCCACGCCATCCCGTCCCCCGCGCCCGCCCTTGGAACACACCTGACATGAGCATGGACCTGCAACGTTTCCACGCCACCTTCTTCGAGGAAAGCCGCGAAGGGCTGGACGCCATGGAAGCCGGACTGCTGACCCTGGAATCCGGCCAGCACGATGCAGAGATCATCAACTCGGTGTTCCGTGCAGCGCATTCGATCAAGGGCGGCGCCGGCACCTTCGGCTTCGATGCGATCGCCGCGCTGACCCATGTACTGGAAACGTTGCTCGACGAGCTGCGCGCCGGCAAGCGCGCGCTGGAAGCCAATGCCGTGGATGCGATGCTGGCCTCGGTGGACGTGCTGCGCGCCCTGCTGCGCGAAGCCGAACACGGCGTGCAGGCCGACCCGGCCGCGGTCGCGGCGATGAAGGCGCGGCTGGAATCGATCCTGTCCGGGCAGGCCCCGGCAGCAGCCAGCGCGGCGGCCCCGGTCGTCGCCGAAGCAGAGCCGGAAGCCTGGCAGATCGGCTTCACCCCGGCGCCGTCGATGTTCATGAGCGGCAATGATCCGTTGCGCATCATCCGCGAACTGGAACACCTTGGCCCGCTGCAGGTGCAGGCACGCCTCGAGCGCCTGCCCGGCTTCGAGCAGCTGGATCCGTTCGAGGCCCACCTCGCGTGGGATCTGGGACTGATCGGCAAGATCAAGCGCAGCCAGATCGAAGATACCTTCGCCTGGGTGGTCGACGACTGCGAGCTGGACATCCGTCCGGTCGCACCGCCCAGCCTGGCCACCAGCGCACCGGCTGTCGAAGTCGAGCTCGCCCCGGCGGCTGCTGCAGCGCCTGCCACCGCTGCGCCGGCCATGGCCGCCGCGACCCCGGCGCAGGAAGCCGAATCCTCCATCCGCGTCAGCGTGGACAAGGTCGATGCGCTGATCAACCTGGTCGGCGAACTGGTCATCACCCAGGCGATGCTGAAGCAGGTGTCCAACCATATCGATCCGGCCCATGCCGAGCGACTGTTCGCCGGCCTGGACCTGCTGGAACGCAACACGCGTGACCTGCAGGAAGCGGTGATCGGCGTGCGCATGCTGCCGGTGGATGCGGTGTTCCGCCGCTTCCCGCGCCTGGTCCGCGACCTGTCCACCCGCCTCGGCAAGCAGGTACGGCTGAAGACCATCGGCGAAGGTACTGAACTGGACAAGGGGCTGATCGAGAAGATCGCCGATCCGCTGGTCCACCTGGTGCGCAACTCCATCGACCACGGCCTGGAAATGCCGGAGTTCCGCCGCAACGCGGGCAAGGACGAAACCGGCACCATCACCTTGGCCGCATCCCACCAGGGCGGTCACATCGTCATCGAAGTGAGCGACGACGGCCACGGCCTGAACCGCGACCGGATCCTGGCCAAGGCTGCCGAACGCGGCCTGGCCGTGCCGGAAAACCCGACCGATGCGCAGGTCTGGGACCTGATCTTCCAGCCGGGCTTCTCCACCGCCGATGCCGTGACCGACCTGTCCGGCCGCGGCGTGGGCATGGACGTGGTCCGCCGCAACATCCAGGCACTGGGCGGCGAAGTGCAGATCGAAAGCCGCGCCGGCATGGGCACGCGCACGCTGATCCGCCTGCCGCTCACGCTTGCGATCCTGGACGGCATGACCGTATCGGTGGCCGGCGAAACCCTGATCCTGCCCCTCGCTTACGTGCTGGAAGCCCTGCAGCCGCAGGCCAGCGACATCCGCACCATGGCCGGCGAAGGGCGCGTGCTGCGGGTGCGCGGCGAATACCTGCCGATCCTTTCGCTGAGCGAGTACTATGGCTACGGCCAGCGCCACAGCGACGAATCGCTGGTGGTGGTGGTGGAAGGCGATGGCCAGAAGATCGCGCTGGAAGTGGACGAACTGGTCGGCCAGCAGCAGGTCGTGGTGAAGAACATCGAGAACAACTACCGTCGCATCGGCGGGGTATCCGGCGCCACCATCCTTGGCGATGGCCGGGTCGCGCTGATCGTCGACATCGGCGGGCTGGTGCGCTCGCTGCGGGTCCCGCAGGCCGCCTGATCCACGAACAACGGTAACGCCGGGCCACGCTCGGCGGACTGCTGGAAAATTCTCCGCCGAGCACGGCTCGGCGCTACAGATCCGCGCCGCCTCGCCGCTATCTGTAAAGACGGCGTGATGACCCCCACGCCGCCGTGTCCCGCTTCCTTTCCAACATCGCCCAGCGGCGTGGCCGCTGCGCCCTGCCCTGCCCTGGAGCACCCGCATGAAGTGGTTCGCCGATCTCGCCATCGCCCGCAAGCTGGCGGTGGGATTCACCTTGACCACCTTGATGACCCTCGTGCTGGGCGGCTTCGCCCTGCTGCGCCTGTCCGAGGCCAACCAGCAGCTGCGTGGCATGGCCAGCAATGCCATCCCCTCGGTACAGCACCTTGGTGAAGTCCGCTCCCAGCTGGGTGAGTTCCGCACCTATGAAATGGCCCAGCTGACCATGCTGGACCAGCCGGAAAAAGTAGCCGACTACAACAAGCGCATGGACGCCACCGCCAAGGTGGTGCATGAGGAACTGGAGGCCTACGCCGCGCTGCCTGCTGACCCGAAAGAGCGCGAGCTGTATGAGAAGGTCAAGGCCGACGTGGCCGCCTACTTCGCTGCCAACGTCCAGCTGCGCGCTGCCGGCGCCAGCGGCGATGCGGTGCTGGCCCAGCAGGTGTCCGACGAGCAGTCGCGTCCGCTGCGCCGCAAGCTGTTCGATGACCTGAAGGCGCTCAGCGCCTACAGCGGCACGCTGATGGACCAGGGCATCGCCGATGCCAATGCCACCCACCACACCAGCCTGATCGCCATCATCGCCGCGATGCTGCTGCTGTCGCTGGTGGCGGCCACGCTGGCGGTGATCATCTCGCGCGCGATCACCGTACCGCTGGGCAAGGCCGTGCAGGCCATCCAGGCGGTGGCACGCGGCGACCTCAGCGTCACCACCCAGGCCAGCAGTGCCGATGAAGCCGGCCGCATGCTGGCCGCCACCGCGGCGATGACCGCCACCCTGCGCCGCTTCTCCGGGCAGACCCAGCAGATGGTGGACATGCACGCCGGCCCGGACATCAGCCACCGCATCCCGGAAGACTTTCCCGGCGTGTATGGCGAGCTGGCGCACGGCATCAACACGGTCATCTTCGAACACCTCGACGCACTGCGCGATGCGGTGGACGTGCTGAACCAGTACGCCATCGGCAACCTGGAACCCGATGCGCGGCGCCTGCCGGCCAGCCGCGCCTTCCTGCACGAATCGATGGACGCGGCCAAGGGCAGCCTGCTGGCGATCAACACGCAGATCCAGCAACTGGCGTCGGCCGCGGCGGTGGGTGATTTCAGCCAGCGCGGTGATGCCGAACGCTTCCAGCATGACTTCAAGGTCATGATTGAACAGCTCAACACCATGATGCACGTGGCCGACGGCAACCTGTCCCAGCTGTCGCAGCTGCTGCGCTCCATCGCGGCCGGCGACCTGACCGCACGCATGGACGGTGAGTTCCACGGCGTGTTCGCCTTGATGCGCGACGATGCCAACACCACCGTTGGCCAGCTGACCGGCATCGTGTCCAGCATCCAGGTGTCGGCACAGAGCATCCGTGGCGCCGCCAGCGAGATCGCCGCCGGCAACAATGATCTCTCGCGCCGTACCGAACAGCAGGCAGCCAATCTGGAAGAGACCGCGGCCTCAATGGAGGAACTGACCTCCACCGTGCGCCAGAACGCCGAGCACGCCCGCCAGGCCAACCAGCTGGCGATCGGCGCAGCCGGTGTCGCCAGCCAGGGCGGCGCGGTGGTCAGCGAGGTGGTCACCACCATGTCGGCGATCGAAGCGTCGTCCAAGAAGATCGCCGAGATCATCTCGGTCATCGACGGCATCGCCTTCCAGACCAACATCCTGGCGCTGAATGCTGCCGTGGAAGCAGCACGCGCCGGCGACCAGGGACGTGGCTTCGCAGTGGTTGCCAGCGAAGTGCGCACCCTGGCGCAGCGTTCGGCGGCAGCGGCCAAGGAGATCAAGGGCCTGATCGACGAATCGGTCGGCAAGGTCGCCGATGGCTCCGCACTGGTGCACCAGGCCGGCGCCACCATGGGCGAGATCGTCGCCTCGGTGCAGCGCGTGACCGACATCATGGCCGAGATTTCCGCCGCGTCGCAGGAACAGTCGGCGGGCATCGAACAGGTCAACCAGACCGTGGTGCAGATGGACGAGACCACCCAGCAGAATGCTGCGCTGGTGGAGGAAGCCACCGCGGCGGCACGTTCGATGGAAGAACAGGCCATGCAGCTGACCGATGCGGTGGCCCAGTTCCGGCTGGCCGAAAGCGCGCCGGCCAAGGGCGCTGCGCCCGGCGCACGTCCCGGCGTGGCCGCACCGGCGAAGTCGCCCGCAGCCCCCCCGCGCCCGGCCACCCGCCGCGCGATGGTGCGGCAGCCGGTCATCGCCGGCGACGGCGACTGGCAGGAGTTCTAAGCGCCACGGCAGTTGACGAGCTGGCGGGGCGAGGCGGCTGGGTCCGCGTCATCGGGATGGGGTCAGAGTCCTTTCGCTACGCGAAAGGACTCTGACCCCTGCCTTTGCCCCTGCCTTTGTCTTTCATCTTTCATCCCGCAGACCGGCAGCCCACGGAACCTGTCAGGGGGCCGGGCGGGGCCTTGAGCGGCAGGAGCCGCGAAGAGCTACATGGACGTACTTGCGCGTGCCCCGCACAGCCTCCCCGCCCGGCCCAGCCCGCAGCCACGCAGCAACGCAGCCCCGCACCCAAGCAGCCCGTTTTCGGGACAATCCGTGAGCGCCGTCACACTCCCATCACGCACAGGTCAAGTTCGTCCCTTCACGGCCGTTACTGGACTCACCACACCGCCCGGTCTGCCGATGGACGCTTCCGCTGACGTCGCCGTGCCCCGACAGCGCTTCCCCCGCGCGCTGGTCGGCCTGCTGTTGCTCGGCCTTTGGATGGGCTGGGCAGCACCGGCGCTGTGGTACCAACACGCCGATTCTCCCATTCCCCTGTGCGTCGCCCCCACCGACCGCCGTTGAATCACCAAGCCGCTGTTCATGCCAGAAGGAGCATTGCGCATGTCCACCACGCCACGTACCGCTGATTCGTTCGCAGGTCACGAAAAACTTCCCTTCCTGCAGGTCCTGACCGCAGAAGCCGATCGCCTGTTCCTCGGTGTCAGCGCCCTGCTGGCGCTGGTGTCGATGGGGCTGGCGCTGCGCGCCGGTGCCTGGACCCCGTTCCTTGCCATCAGCCTGCCCACCCTGCTGGTGGTCGCCGCGCAGGTACGCCTGCTGCCGGGCACGCGCTTGTCGCGCTGCACCGTCGCGCTCGCCTGGATGGTGCAGGCCGCCACCTTGATCCACCAGACCAGCGGCCTGCTGGAAACCCACTTCACCGTGATCGTGCTGATCGCCCTGCTGCTGTACTACCGCGACTGGCTGCCGCTGGTGGTGGCTGCCGCCGCCATCGCCGTGCACCACGTGCTGTTCTTCTACCTGCAACACCGCGGCCTGCCCTACCCGGTGTTCAGTGCCGGCAGCGGCATCGGCATCCTCGCCCTGCATGCCAGCTACGTCGTGGTGGAAACCGCGCTGCTGTCGGTCATGGCGATCCAGATGCGCCGCCAGCTGCTGCTGCTCGGCCACGACCCGCGGCAACTGGCCGCACTGGCGCGCGGCGTGGCCGCCGACCAGCCGTTGCCCGCCGGCATCCAGGCCGAACAGTTCCCGGCCGAATCGCTGGCGCGCACCCTGGTGCAGACCAGTACCCAGCTGTTGCAGCGGCGCGAGCGCGAACAGGCCGCGCTGGCCGACACCCTGCGCATCCGCACCGCATTGGACGATGTCACCACCAACGTGATGATCGCCGACCGCGAGCGCAACATCGTGTTCGTCAACCGTCCGCTGCAGCAGATGCTGTCCGCGGCCGAATCGGACCTGCGCCGGGACCTGCCGCAGTTCGACGCCAGCCACCTGATCGGCCAGAACATCGACATCTTCCACCGCAACCCGGCCCACCAGGCCAAGCTGCTGGATACGCTGTCCACCACCTACCGCGCACAGATCCGCGTCGGTGGCCGGCTGCTGCGCCTGATCGTCAACCCCATCGTCAGCGACCAGGGCGAGCGCCAGGGCTTCGTGGTGGAATGGGCTGATCGCACGCTTGAAGCCCAGGTCGAAGCCGAGCTTGAACGCATCGTGCAGGCGGCCGCCAACGGTGACTTCAGCGGCCGCGTGGCCTGCGAAGGCAAGGAGGGCTTCTTCCTGCAGCTGGCCCAGCAGCTCAACGGCCTGATGGATGCCAACGCCACCAGCATCGAACAGATTTCCGCACTGCTGTCGGCGCTGTCGCAGGGCGATCTAACTGCACGCATGGAAGGCGATTTCCACGGTGTGTTCGGCCGCATCCGCGACGATGCCAACGCCACCATCGCCCAGCTGACCAGCATCGTCGGCAGCATCCAGGACGCGTCCACCCATATCAACGGCACCGCTGCCGGCCTGGCCCAGGGCAACGGGCATCTTGCCAGCCGGACTGAACAGCAGGCGGCGAGCCTGGAAGAAACCGCTGCCACGATGGAAGAGCTGACCGCCACCGTGCGGCAGAACGCCGAACACGCGCGCACCGCCAACCGCGTGGCCAGCGGCGCGGCCGACGTGGCGGCCTCCGGCGGCGAGGTGGTGGGCAACGTGGTCACCACCATGAGCGACATCGAACACGCCTCGCGTCGCATCGCTGAAATCATTTCGGTGATCGACGGCATTTCCTTCCAGACCAACATCCTGGCCTTGAACGCGGCCGTGGAAGCCGCCCGAGCCGGTGAACAGGGCCGTGGCTTCGCGGTGGTCGCCTCCGAAGTGCGCGTACTGGCACAGCGCTCGGCCGAAGCGGCCAAACAGATCAAGGGCCTTATCGAAGACTCGGTGGACAAGGTGGCGCACGGTTCAACGCTGGTGCAGCGCGCCGGCTCGACCATGCGCGACATCGTGCAGTCGGTGCAGCAGGTCAACCAGATCATGGCCGAGATCGCCGCGGCATCGCAGGAACAGAGTGCCGGCATCGAACAGGTCAGCCAGAGCATCACCCAGATGGACGCCAACACCCGCCAGAACGCCGCCCTGGTCGAAGCATCGACTGCGGCCACCCATGCCATGGGATCGCAGGCAGCGGGGCTTGCCGAGGCCGTGGCGCGCTTCCGGCTGCACGACGATGGCAGCGAAACCGCCGTGATGCGGCGGCTGCGCGAGCTGGCGGGCTAACCTCGGCCGGTAGTGACGGCCGCTGGCCGTCACCGCCTGGTTGCGCGCACGGCGCGGCGCCACCGACGCAGCCATCGACGGCGCCCTCAGCGGGGCGCTGTAATGGGGTTCAGGAAAACAGGATCTTGCCGATATGCTGGAAGACCACCGTGTCCTACGTCACGGTTTTTCCCGCACTCGAACGCAGAACCGATGTCCGCAGGCAGCCACGATGCAGCACAGGATCACCCCACCGCGCACGACGACAGCGCCGATGAACGCTTCCTGGTGCGAAATCCGCTGCAGATCCGCCAGCTGCTCAGGCAGCTGATCGACCAGCGGTCACTGATCAACGCCCACATCGGCGGTCGCGACCAGAGCTTCCCCACCGCGGTGCTGGAACTGGACGAGGACCTGGACCAGCTGCTGCTCGATGGCAGCCCGCAGGAGGCGTCCAACCGTGCCGCCGAAGCGGCCGGACACCTGTTGTGCTTTGCCCAGCTCGACCGGGTGCTGGTGCGCTTCCGCGTGGACCATATCGAGCGCCTGGACAACGGCCGCCACGTCGCGTTCCGGACCACCCTGCCGGACGAGATGGTGCACCTGCAGCGCCGCGAGATGTACCGCCTGGAGACCCCGATCACCGATTCCCCGCAGCTGGTGCTGCCGGCCGCCGACGGTCGCCCGGAACGGCTGGCGATGCGCGTGGTGGACATCAGCGGCGGCGGACTGGCGGTCACCCTGCCTGCGGAGTACGCCGTGTTCGGACTGCAGAAACGCTACGACGCCGAACTGAGCCTGCCCGATGGGCCGGACCTGCAGGTCAGCCTGATCGCCTGCAACGAGCGCCTGCAGAAGCTGCCCAACGGCAGCGAAGTGACGCGCGTGGGACTGCGCTTCGACCGCCTGCCGCGCGGCGGCGACAGCGCCATCCAGCGCTACATCTTCCGCATCGACCGCCAGCGCAGCGCCCGCAAGAACGGCGAGCTGTAACCGGCAGGACAGCGGGATCCTAAAGTCCCGCCCGGATCCGCCGATATCGAGCCTGAGACCGGCAATCACGGCACCCAGGACACCCTCGATGAACGACAAGAACCAGGCCCACGCCGATACCGGCGGCGAGTTCCTCAGCTTCACCCTCGGCGATGAGCACTACGGCGTGGACATCCTCAAGGTGCAGGAGATCCGGGGCTATGACGCGGTCACCCGCGTGCCCGACGCGCCCGATTACATCAAGGGCGTGATCAACCTGCGCGGCACCATCGTGCCGGTCATCGACCTGCGCCTGAAGCTGCGCCTGGAGAACGCGCGCTACGACGCCTTCACCGTGATGATCGTGCTGAACGTGGAAGACCGCGTGGTCGGCATCGTGGTGGACAGCGTGTCCGACGTGATCCCGCTGGCCGCCGAGCAGATCCGCCCGACGCCGGAGTTCGGCGCCGCGGTCGATACCCGCTTCATTTCCGGCATCGGCACCCAGGACGACCGGATGCTGATCCTGCTGGACATCGAAACCCTGCTCGACAGCGCCGACATGGGCCAGACGGCAGTGGCCGAAGAAGCCGCTGCCTGAGTGCAGCGGATCGAAACAAAATCCTTCAGTTCCATCTGCAACGGCCGATAGGGGATTCAAGGACCGCCCGCGACGGAACGCACCAGGCCGGCCACCCGATCCCCATCCCCATTACTGGAGTACCTGTAGATGAAGTCCCTGTTCGCCATTGCATCGGCCACCCTGCTGGCTGCCACCGCCCTGACCGCCTCCGCCCAGTCGGCCATGATTCCGCCGGAGATGGCACCGCGCCAGGTCGGCAAGGAAGGCATGGTCTGCGGCAAGGTCGAAAAGGCCCGCTTCGCCGAAGGCTCGGAAGGTTCGCCGACCTTCCTGTACATGGGCGGCGCCTTCCCGCGCCACACCTTCTCGGCCCGCATCGCCGGCGCCAACCGCGGCAAGTTCAGCTTCCCGCTGGAATCGCTGGAAGGCAAGACCGTGTGCGTGATCGGCAAGATCGAGCGTGACGCCTCGCGTGCCGAAATCGAAGTCAGCTCGCCGGCTGGCCTGAAGCTGGCCGACATCAAGTAAGACCGGTTTGTCCTGTCACGCCGGCACGGCCGGCGTGGCTGCTGCACCCGGGCCATGGTGGCCCGGACGCGTCCGCCTTTGGAGAGTGCAACGCCCATGCCCTGGATCAACAACCTCAAACTGATGCCCAAGCTGCTGCTCACCTTCGGTGTGCTGCTGCTGGTGATGCTGCTTCAGGGCATCGTGGCCTACCGTGGCCTGCACTCGCTCAATGACGTGACCACCGACCTGGCCGGCAAGCGGATGGAAAGCATCCGCATGGCAGGCGAAATGCGCGGCATGCTGGGTGAATACCGCAACTCCGCCTACCAGCAGCTGATCCGCGCCAGCGATGACGTCAAGGCCGAAGCACACACCCGCGCCGAAGAGCTGCGCAAGCAGCTGGATGCCTCGATCAAAGCCTACCCGGCAACGGTCGACAACCCGCAGCAGAAGGCCCTGTTCGATACCTTCGTCAAGGACTGGAACGGCGCACTCGCCTCCTACGATTCGGTCAGCGAAATGCTGGAACTGCAGCTGCCCGACGATGCCATCGATACGTTCGTCGGTGAGACGCGCACCAAGCACCGCGCTTCGGCCGCTGCACTGGAAACGCTGATCGCCGAAGACAACCGCCTGGCCCGCGCTGCGCGCGAGCAGGCAGAATCCACCTATGCCACCTCCGCCACGCTGATCATCATCGCCCTGCTCGGTGGCGCCGCGCTCGGCTTCGTGCTGGTGTGGCTGTTCGCCCGTGCCCTGGTCGGCAGCGTGCGCGGCGCGGTGAGCGTGGCCAACGAAGTGGCCAGCGGCAAGCTCGACGGCCACATCGACACCTCGCGTTCGGATGAAGTGGGCGACCTGATGCAGGCCATGCAGCGCATGCAGCGCGACCTGCGCGAACGCATCGAACGCGACCAGGCCATCGCCAGCGAGAACCTGCGCATCCGCACCGCGCTGGATTACAGCTCCACCGGCGTGTTCCTCAGCGATGCCAACCAGCAGATCGTCTACGCCAACCGTGCGCTGGCGCAGTCGCTGGTCGAGCATGCCGCCGAAGTGCGCAAGGACCTGCCGGACTTCGACGTCGAAGCGCCGCTGGTCGGCCGCCCGGTCGCCGAACTGGAAGTGGGCGGCAAGGCCGATGCGGCCGTGCTGTCCGAACTGGAGCGCAACGGCGTGGCCCGCCGCGAAGTGCAGTACGGCCAGGCACAGTTCGCCCAGGTCATCTCCACCATCCGCAACGAAGAAGGCGAAACGGTCGGCCACGTGACCGAATGGCGCGACCGCACCCCGGAAGCCGCCGTTGAAGCCGAAGTGGCCCGGGTCATCGCCCGCGCCGCCGCCGGCGACCTCACCGACCGCGTGGACAGCGAAGGCAAGGACGGCTTCTTCCTGCAGCTGGCCAACCAGATCAACGGCCTGCTGGATGCCAACGCATCGAGCATCGACCAGATCTCCCAGCTGCTCAACGCGCTGTCGCGCGGTGACCTGACCGCGCGCATGCACGGCGATTACCAGGGTGTCTTCGCGCAGATGCGTGACGACGCCAATGCGACCGCCGAACAGCTGAGCAGCATCGTCACCCGCATCAAGCATTCCAGCCGCGCCATCAACTCGGCCGCCGGTGAAATCGCCAGCGGCAACAGTGACCTGTCGCGCCGTACCGAACAGCAGGCGGCGAACCTGGAAGAAACCGCGGCATCGATGGAGGAACTGACCTCCACCGTGCGCCAGAACGCCGAACATGCCCGCCAGGCCAACCAGCTGGCGATCGGCGCAGCCGGTGTCGCCAGCCAGGGCGGCGCGGTGGTCAGCGAGGTGGTCACCACCATGTCGGCGATCGAAGCGTCGTCCAAGAAGATCGCCGAGATCATCTCGGTCATCGACGGCATCGCCTTCCAGACCAACATCCTGGCGCTGAATGCTGCCGTGGAAGCAGCACGCGCCGGCGACCAGGGACGTGGCTTCGCAGTGGTTGCCAGCGAAGTGCGCACGCTGGCACAGCGTTCGGCCGCAGCCGCCAAGGAGATCAAGGGCCTGATCGACGACTCGGTCGGCAAGGTCGCAGATGGTTCGGCACTGGTGCACAAGGCCGGCGCGACCATGGGCGAAATCGTCGCCTCGGTGCAGCGCGTGACCGACATCATGGCCGAGATCTCCGCTGCCTCGCAGGAACAGTCGGCCGGCATCGAGCAGGTCAACCAGACCGTGGTGCAGATGGACGAAACCACCCAGCAGAACGCTGCACTGGTGGAAGAAGCGACCGCCGCCGCGCGCGCCATGGAAGAGCAGGCCGGCCACCTCAGCGAGGCGGTTTCGGTGTTCACCCTAGACGAGGCCGAGCTGCAGCACGACACCCCGGCACCGGCACGTGCGCGTACTGCTGCACCGATTGCCACCCCGTCGGTCCCGCGCCGCCCGGCCAGCCGCCAGCCGGCAACCGAGCTGGCCGATGGTGACTGGCAGGAGTTCTGATCCGTCTGCGTCTTCGGATACGGCCGGGCCTGGTGCCCGGCCTTTTTTTTGCGCGGTGGGTGACGACCGTTGGTCGTCACGCTGTCGCCCCCGCCGCCGCGCGCGCCGAGCATGGCTCGGCGCTACCGCCATCCCGGTAGTGACGGCCGCTGGCCGTCTTCTGCGGCGGTGGGTGACGACCGTTGGTCGTCACGCTGTCTCCCCCGCCGCCGCCCTCTCCAAGCACGACGTGGCGTTACCGCCTGCATCTTCGGCGCTCAATTGTCCGCCGTCGCGGCCGATAACACGGATGACGCGGCAGATCCGCGCCCCCTTCCCTGTTCTGGTCCCGCTCCATGACGCTCAAGCAACGCTGGCATCGCTACTTCGACAACCTCCCGGTTCGCCGCAAGCTCAACCTGCTCACCGTGCTGATCGCCATCGGCGTCATCGCACTGTCCATCGTCGCTGCGCGCATGCAGTACCTGGACCTGACCGAGACCCGCAAGGAATCGCTGGCGGTGCAGGTGGAACTGGCCGAAGGCGTACTCAGCCATTACCAGAAGCTGGCCGCCAGCGGCGAGCTGACCGAAGAGGCCGCCAAGGCCGCCGCCCTGCAGGCCATCGATGCCATGCGGGCGCAGGACAACGCCTATTACTACAACGTGCTGGACACGA
Source organism: Stenotrophomonas sp. SORGH_AS_0321 (assembly GCF_031453215.1). NCBI lineage: Bacteria > Pseudomonadati > Pseudomonadota > Gammaproteobacteria > Lysobacterales > Lysobacteraceae > Stenotrophomonas > Stenotrophomonas sp. SORGH_AS_0321. The sequence continues at coordinate 1,841,268 of NZ_JAVIZG010000001.1, read as the reverse complement.
ACTATGTGCTGCTGATGCACCCGTTCAAGCCCGAGCGCGTGGGCAGCGTGCAGAAGGACTACACCTCCGTCGACGGCGTGCCGCTGTATTACCTGCAGGTCGGCATGGCGCGCATCGGCGGCGGCTACACCTACTACCAGACCAACAAGCCCGGCGCAGACAAGCCGATCGACAAGGTCACCTACGCGCACATGTTCGCGCCCTGGCAGTGGGTGGTCACCAGTGGTGTCTACATGGACGACGTGCAGGCCCAGGCGTGGACCTTCACCCTGATCATGGCGCTGACCGGCGGCATCGTCGTGCTGGTCGTGCTGGCCCTGAGCTGGGTGATCGGCAGCCGCATCGCCACCCCGCTGCGCAAGGCCACGCTGGTGGCCGAAGGCATCGCCGCCGGCAAGCTGGACAACGCCATCGGCGAACAGCCGCATGACGAACCCGGCCGCCTGCTGCACAGCATGGGCCGCATGCAGGACCAGCTGCACGCGGTGATCGGCGGCCAGCGCGAGATGGCGCGCCGCCACGAAGCCGGCGAGCTGGCCTACCGCATCGACGCCAGCGGCGTGCCCGGCGAATACGGGCAGATGGTGCGTGACACCAACACGCTGGTCGGCAGCCACGTGCAGACCCTGCATGACGTGCTGGCGGTGGTGCAGCAGTACGCCATCGGCGACCTGCGCGCCGATATCGCCCGCTACCCCGGCAACAAGGCCGCCATCACCACCACCGTGGATGCGGTGAAGGCCAACCTGGGCCGCATCAACGCGGAGATCAAGCGCCTGGCGGCCTCGGCTGCGGCCGGCGACTTCAGCCAGCGCGGCGATGCGGCGTCGTTCGAACACGATTTCCGCGCGATGGTGGAAAACCTCAACGCGATGATGGCCGTCAGCGATGACAACCTCGGCAAGTTGTCCGCGCTGCTGTCGGCCATCGCCGAAGGCAACCTGACCGCGCGCATGCACGGCGAGTTCCAGGGCGTGTTCGCGCGCATGCGTGACGATGCCAATGCCACGGTCATCCAGCTGACCCGGATCGTAGGCCAGATCCAGGGCGCGACCAGCAGCATCACCCTGGCGGCAGGTGAAATTGCCAGCGGCAACAATGACCTGTCGCGCCGTACCGAACAGCAGGCGGCTAACCTGGAAGAAACCGCCGCCTCGATGGAGGAACTGACCTCCACCGTGCGCCAGAACGCCGAGCACGCGCGCCAGGCCAACCAGCTGGCGATCGGTGCGGCCGGCGTGGCCTCGCAGGGCGGCGAGGTGGTCGGCCAGGTGGTCACCACCATGACCTCCATCGAAGCTTCGTCGAAGAAGATCGCCGACATCATCTCGGTGATCGACGGCATCGCGTTCCAGACCAACATCCTGGCGCTGAACGCCGCGGTGGAAGCCGCGCGCGCGGGCGAACAGGGCCGCGGTTTCGCCGTGGTCGCCAGCGAAGTACGCACCCTCGCGCAGCGTTCGGCGGCGGCCGCCAAGGAGATCAAGGGACTGATCGACGCGTCGGTGGAGACGGTCGCCGATGGCTCGGCGCTGGTGCACCAGGCCGGGGCCACCATGGGCGAGATCGTCGCCTCGGTACAGCGCGTGACCGACATCATGGCCGAGATCTCGGCCGCGTCGCAGGAGCAGTCCGCCGGCATCGAACAAGTCAACCAGACCGTGGTGCAGATGGACGAAACCACCCAGCAGAACGCCGCACTGGTGGAAGAAGCCACCGCCGCGGCGCGTGCGATGGAAGAACAGGCAACCCAGCTTGCCGATGCCGTGGCGATCTTCCGCCTGGACAACCAGGTGGACGCCGCCGTACGTGCGGTCGCCGCCCGCGTCGAGCGTCCGGTGATCGTGGCGGCGAGCCCCGCGCGCACCCCGGCACGTGCAGCGGCGCGTCCAGCCCCCACCCCGCGCGTGCTGCAGACGCCGGACGACGGCAACTGGCAGGAATTCTGATCCGCAACGGCGCGGGCACCTCCCCGCGCCTTCGTACCCGCACTGGACACCCCCCGTGACCCTGCCTGCCTCTCCGATCATCCGCACCGACAACCGCGAGTTCGACTTCGCCGACCGCGACTTCCGCCGCGTCTGCGAACTCATCCACCAACGCGCCGGCATCGCCCTGGCACCGGCCAAGCGGGACATGGTGTACGGACGGCTGTCGCGGCGCCTGCGTGCGCTGGGCATGCGCAGTTTCCAGCAGTACCTGGACCACCTGGAAAACGGCGGCGATGACGAGTGGCAGGCCTTCACCAACGCGCTGACCACCAACCTCACCGCGTTCTTCCGCGAGCCGCACCACTTCGACAAACTGCGCGAGGAGCTCAAGGCACGCGCCGCCACCGCCACCAGCGCCAACCCGCTGCTGTTGTGGTCGTGCGCGGCGTCCACCGGTGAAGAGCCCTACTCCATCGCGATCACCGCCTGCGAAGCCTTCGGCACGCTGAAGCCGCCGGTGCGCATCGTCGCCACCGACGTGGATACCCAGGTGCTGGCCACCGCCGCACGCGGGGTCTACGCGATCGACCGCGTGGCGGGATTGGACCCGGACATGAAACGCCGCTACTTCCAGCGCGGCACCGGACCCAACGACGGCCAGTGCCGGGTGGTGCCCGCACTGCGCGAACTGATCGACTATCGCCCGCTCAACCTGCTCGCACCGCGCTTCGACATCGGCGGCCCGTTCACTGCCCTGTTCTGCCGCAACGTGATGATCTATTTCGACAAGCCGACCCAGCGCGACATCCTCGGCCGGCTGGTCCGCCACCTGGCCGACGACGGCATGCTCTACACCGGGCACTCCGAGAACTACCTGCATGCCGCCGACCTGATCCAGCCATGCGGCCGGACCCTGTACCGTCGCGCACCGGGAGCACCGACGTGAGTGCCGCCCTGCGCGAAGACGATGTCATGCGCTACTACGACAGCCGCTTCAAGGTCACCGCCGCCAAGCTGCTGCCCACCCAGTACCTGGTGGTGGACGATGACACCGCGCTGACCACCATCCTCGGTTCCTGCGTGGCAGCCTGCCTGCGCGACCCGGTGCTGCGCATCGGCGGCATGAACCACTTCCTGCTGCCGGAAGGCAATGTCGGCGACGGCGCGCCCGCGCGCTACGGCAGCTACGCGATGGAACTGCTGATCAACGACCTGCTCAAGCGCGGCGCCAACCGCAAGCGCCTGGAAGCCAAGGTGTTCGGCGGCGCCAACGTGCTGAAGGGCTTCACCAGCAACCCGGTGGGTACGCGCAACGCCGAATTCGTGCGCCAGTACCTGCAGGCCGAGCACATCCCCATCGTCGCCGAGGATCTATGCGGGATTCATCCGCGCAAGATCTGGTTCTTCGCCGACAGCGGCCGCGTGGTGGTCAACCGCCTGCCGCATGCACACGAAGCCGAAGTGGCCGCGACCGAATCGGCCGTGCGTGCCCGCCTGTCCAAAGCCCCGGTCACCGGCGGCGTGGAGCTGTTCGAATGAGCCTGGAACAACCCTGTCGCGTACTGATCGTGGACGATTCGGCCGTGGTCCGGCAGATCCTCAGCGAGATCCTGGCCAGCGATCCCGGCATCGAAGTGGTCGGCACCGCCGCCGACCCGCTGCTGGCCCGCGAGAAGATCAAGCGGCTGGCACCGGACGTGATCACGCTGGACGTGGAAATGCCGCGGATGGATGGCCTGGCCTTCCTGGAGAACCTGATGCGCCTGCATCCGCTGCCGGTGGTGATGATTTCATCGCTGACCGAGCGCGGCGCCGACACCACGCTGCAGGCGCTGGCACTGGGCGCGGTGGATTTCGTGTCGAAGCCCAAACTGGATGTGACGCGCGGCCTGCAGGGCTATGCCGATGAAATCATCGAGAAGGTGAAGACCGCCGCGCGCTCGCGCGTGCGTGCACTGGTGCGCGCGCCGGTGGCAGCCAAGGTCACGCTGGCATCGCCGGCCGCACCGATCACACCGCGGCCCTCGCAGTTCCGCACCACCGACCGCCTGATCGCAATCGGCGCTTCGGCCGGAGGTACCGAAGCGCTGCGCGTGGTCCTGGAAGGGCTGCCCGCCGATGCGCCCGCCGTGGTGATGACCCAGCACCTGCCGGCGACCTTCAGCACGGCATTCGCCGAGCGCCTGGACCGTCATTCGGCGATGGCCGTGCGCGAAGCCAGCGATGGCGAAGCGGTGCTGCCGGGCCACGCCTACCTGCCACCGGGTGGCAAGCACCTGCGGGTGATCCGCGATGGTGCGCGCTGGCGCTGCCGGATCGACGACGGCCCGCCGGTGAACCGGCACAAGCCGGCGGTGGACGTGCTGTTCCAGTCGGTGGCGCAGAGTGCCGGCGCCAATGCGATCGGGGTGATCCTGACCGGCATGGGCGATGACGGTGCGCGCGGGCTGCTGCAGCTGCGCCAGGCAGGCGCCCCGACGCTGGTGCAGGACGAGGCCACGTCGGTGGTATGGGGCATGCCCGGTGCCGCGTTCAAGCTCGGCGCGGCCGAAGAACAGCTGCCGCTGGAGAAGATCGCCGAGCGCCTGCTGGCACTGTCGCGCGCATGATCTGGTAGTGACAGCCGCTGGCCGTCAACGTGGGCCAGCGTCGTCCCGTTGGTGGGCAAAGACCATTGGGTGGATGACGACCGTTGGTGGGTGACGACCGTTGGTCGTCACGCTCCTGCCTTCCGCTGCGCTCGCCGAGCACGGCTCGGCGCTACCGGCTGGCCGAGCGGTAGTGACGGCCGCTGGCCGTCAACGCCGCCGCAGGGGCGGCGGCTGTTTGCTGAGGCGCGATGATGCATTCCGCCGAGCACGGCTCGGCGCTACCGGGTCTCCACGCGCAGTTGCATTGCAAACGCCTGCAGCACGCGCACCAGGGTGGACAACGGCAGGTCGCGCGCGTTGCGGAACTGCCGGCGGAAGGTGGCGTTGCTCATGCCACAGCTACGCGCGACGCCGCTGATCCCGCGCTGCTCGACCAGCAGCAACAGCGCCGCCACCAGGCAATCGGCATCCACCGGCGTGGCACGCAATCGTGCGTTGAGCGCATCCATGACGACCGCATCGGTGCACGGCGGAGCTGCGGATTCGATATCCATCGGTAGACCTCCCATTGCTTGAAAGCCGCCCGCGCTTGAGCGCAAGGCGGCGGGCGATGCGGGTTGCCGTACCGGATTACGCTATCAAAACCGGCGGATCCAAGGATCCCCACGCATCACCCGCCATAGGATTGGCAGGGCAATGCATTGTCCACCACGCCAGAGGGCGCAACAGAGCTGTTTGATAGCGTTTTCCAGGACGGCAATCCCGGCTGGTGCGATTTCGCCCCAGCACGTCCAGCGTGGACAGTCGACGACGCACCGTACATGGGCCAAGTTGTAATTGAAGTGCGCAATGCACGTCAGCCTCGCGCGAGCCAGCATAAAGCGTGACGACCCATGGCCATCACCCACCCGGCCCAGTTGCCGCTCCCAAGCCCACCCCAGACAGAAAAACCCCCCTGGCTCACACCAGAGGGGTTCCGGATCTCACGAGCTGCCGACCAAGGTCGGCACTACGAGAACAGAGAGATCAGGCGGCGACCGGCTTGCCGGCTTCCTGATACTCCTCGATCTGATCGAAGTTCATGTAACGGTAGATCTCCGCACCGCTGGCTTCCAGCACGCCCACGTCCGCCATGTACTCTTCCTTGGTCGGGATACGGCCCAGGCGCGAGCAGATCGCCGCCAGCTCCGCCGAACCCAGGTACACGTTCGAGTTGCGGCCCAGGCGGTTCGGGAAGTTGCGGGTCGAGGTCGAGAACACCGTCGCGCCCTCGCGCACCTGCGCCTGGTTGCCCATGCACAGCGAACAGCCCGGCATTTCCATGCGTGCACCGGCGCTGCCGAAGGTGCCGTAGTGGCCCTCGCGGGTCAGCTCGGAGGCATCCATCTTGGTCGGCGGAGCGACCCACAGCTTGGTCGGAATGTCACGCTTGCCTTCCAGCAGCTTGGCCGCCGCACGGAAGTGACCGATGTTGGTCATGCACGAACCGATGAACACTTCATCGATCTTGGCACCGGCCACCTCGGACAGCATCTTGACGTCATCCGGATCGTTCGGGCACGCCACGATCGGCTCGTGGATGTCGGCCAGGTCGATCTCGATCACCGCCGCGTACTCGGCATCGGCATCCGGTGCCAGCAGCTGCGGATCGGCCAGCCATTCCTTCATCTTGTCGATGCGACGCTGCAGCGAACGCGGATCCTGGTACCCCTCGGCAATCATCCACTGCAGCAGGGTGATGTTGCTGGTCAGGTATTCAATGATCGGCGCCTTGTCCAGGTGCACCGAGCAACCGGCAGCGGAACGCTCGGCCGAGGCATCGGACAGCTCGAATGCCTGTTCCACCTTCAGGTCCGGCAGGCCTTCGATTTCCAGGATGCGACCGGAGAAAATGTTCTTCTTGCCGGCCTTGGCCACGGTCAGCAGGCCGGCCTTGATCGCGTACAGCGGGATCGCGTTGACCAGGTCGCGCAGGGTCACGCCGGGCTGCATCTTGCCCTTGAAGCGCACCAGCACCGATTCCGGCATGTCCAGCGGCATCACGCCGGTGGCAGCAGCGAAGGCCACCAGGCCCGAACCGGCCGGGAACGAAATACCCACCGGGAAACGGGTGTGCGAGTCACCGCCGGTGCCGACCGTGTCCGGCAGCAGCATGCGGTTGAGCCAGCTGTGGATCACGCCGTCGCCCGGGCGCAGCGAGATGCCGCCACGGGTGGAGATGAACTCCGGCAGGGTGTGATGGGTCTTGACGTCGACCGGCTTCGGGTAGGCCGCGGTGTGGCAGAACGACTGCATCACCAGGTCGGCCGAGAAGCCCAGGCAGGCCAGGTCCTTCAGTTCGTCACGGGTCATCGGACCGGTGGTGTCCTGCGAACCGACCGAGGTCATCTTCGGTTCGCAGTAGGTCCCCGGGCGCATGCCCTGGCCTTCCGGCAGGCCACAGGCACGGCCGACCATCTTCTGCGCCAGCGAGAAGCCCTTGCCGGTGTCGGCCGGCTGCACCGGCAGGCGGAACAGGTCGGTGACCGGCATGCCCAACGCTTCGCGCGCCTTGGCGGTCAGGCCACGGCCGACGATCAGCGGGATGCGGCCACCGGCGCGCACTTCGTCGAACAGCACGTCCGACTTGACCTGGAATTCGGCGATCACTTCGCCGTTCTTCAGCGCCTTGCCGTCGTACGGACGCAGCTCGATGACATCACCGTGCTCCATCTGGGTGACGTCCAGCTCGATCGGCAGCGCGCCGGCATCTTCCATGGTGTTGTAGAAGATCGGGGCGATCTTCGAACCCAGGCAGACACCACCGAAACGCTTGTTCGGGATGAACGGAATATCTTCGCCGGTGAACCACAGCACGCTGTTGGTGGCCGACTTGCGCGATGAACCGGTACCGACCACGTCGCCCACGTAGGCCACCAGGTGGCCCTTGTCCTTCAGCGACAGGATTTCCTGGATCGGGCCGCGCTTGCCATCTTCTTCCGGCACGAACGCCGCGTCGGGACGCTTGTTCTTCAGCATCGCCAGGGCGTGCAGCGGGATGTCCGGGCGGGTGGTGGCATCCGGCGCCGGCGACAGGTCGTCGGTGTTGGTTTCGCCCGGCACCTTGAACACGGTCAGGGTCATGCTCTGGGCCACTTCCGGACGGCTGGTGAACCATTCGGCGTCGGCCCAGCTCTGCAGCACGGACTGGGCGTTGGCGTTGCCGGCCTTGGCCTTTTCCTGCACATCATGGAAGGCATCGAACACCAGCAGGGTGTTCTTCAGCGCGGCCGCGGCGATGCTGCCAACGGTGGCGTCATCCAGCAGCTGGACCAGCGGGGCGACGTTGTAACCGCCGAGCATGGTGCCCAGCAGTTCGGTGGCGCGCTCGCGGCTGATCAGCGGGTTCTGCTCGCTGCCGAAGGCGATGGCGGCCAGGTAGGACGCCTTGACCTTGGCGGCGTCATCGACGCCGGCCGGCACGCGGTGGGTCAGCAGGTCGAGCAGGAACTCGGCTTCGCCGGCGGGCGGGTTCTTCAGCAGTTCAATGACATCGGCCGTCTGCTGCGCGGTCAGCGGCAGGGGCGGGATGCCAAGCGCAGCGCGCTCGGCGACGTGGTGGCGGTAGGCTTCCAACATGACAACTCCCGGGTAATGCGGTGAATAAAACGGTTGGATGAAGCAATGAAAACAGGGCTACGTCGGGGTCACTTCGCGGTTCAGGCCTGCGGCACGATCAGCTTCAGGCCTTTGAAGTAATCCCGGTAAAACGTGTCGTTCCAGGTGATCAGGCCATCGCACTGCAGCAGCGCGTGGGCACCGACCATGAAGCCGTCCAGGCTGCGGCGCTGGTTGCCGCGCTGGCGGTGGCGGCGTTGCATCTCACCGGCGCGCAGGGCCGATTTGGCTTCCAGTGCGTTGAAATGCACGCCCATTTCTTCCAGCGCCTCCAGGACCTCGGCCCCGCCGCGCAGCGCAGCGCAGACTTCGGCCAGGGTCGCCCCGCAGACCACCACGCGGCCGCCGACCAGGCTCTGCCGCAGGCAGGCCTCCACGGCATCGGCCTGCGGGCCGTTGCTGAGCAGTTCGATCAGGACCGGGGAATCAACGGCGATCATGGCCGGCTTACTGCTCGTCACGGACGGCCTTCACAGCCGCATCGGTGGAGTCGAAGCCATCCAGTGCGAACTTGCCGCGGGCGCGCGAGATGGCGTCGTCCACGCTCTTGCGCAGGATGATCCGGCCACCTTCCAGTTCCACGGTCAGCTGGGTGCCCTTGGTCAGGCCCAGTGCATCGCGGACCGCCTTGGGCAAGGTGATCTGGCCGCGTTCAGCTACGGTGGCTTCCATGGGTAGGCCCTCTTCGGTATGTACGAATTATACATACTTTTCAAAAAGGGGACGGAGGGAATTAAGGCGTTGTCAGCCCGGCGGGGGTCGAAAACGACTTAATTCCCCCCGTCCCCTTTTTGGAAAGTGCTGACATGGGCGCTACATCTGAATGTGTAAGATTTCCAGCTGAGCAAGCAGGCGCGCCCGGTGCGCGGCCGTTGCAAGCCATCAGCAAAGGAGCCATCCGCAATGAGTGATTCGTTCTCCACGCGCAGCCAGCTGGACGTAGCCGGCAAGCGCTACGATTACTTCAGCCTGCCCAAGCTGGGCCAGCGCTTCGATATTTCCCACCTGCCCTATTCGATGAAGATCCTGCTGGAGAACCTGCTCCGGCATGAGGATGGCGGGGTCACCGTGGGCAAGGACCACATCGAAGCAATAGCGACCTGGGACCCGAAGGCCGAACCGGAAATCGAGATCGCCTTCATGCCCGCGCGCGTGGTGCTGCAGGACTTCACCGGCGTGCCCTGCGTGGTCGACTTGGCGGCGATGCGCGATGCGGTGGTCAAGCTCGGCGGCAGTCCGGAGCAGATCAACCCGCAGATCCCCTCCGAGCTGGTCATCGACCATTCGGTGCAGGTGGACGTGTTCGGCAAGCCCGAAGCGCTGGATCTCAACGGCAAGATCGAATTCCAGCGCAACCAGGAACGCTACGGCTTCCTGCGCTGGGGCCAGAAGGCGTTCGACAACTTCAAGGTGGTGCCGCCCAATACCGGCATCGTCCACCAGGTGAACCTGGAAAACCTGGCCCGCGTGGTGATGGCCGTCGACAAGGACGGTACCCAGGTCGCCTACCCGGATACGGTGTTCGGCACCGACAGCCACACCACCATGATCAACGGTATCGGCGTGCTGGGCTGGGGCGTGGGCGGCATCGAGGCCGAAGCGGCGATGCTCGGCCAGCCCTCGTCGATGCTGATCCCGCAGGTCGTCGGCTTCAAGCTGACCGGCCAGATGCCCGAAGGGGCCACCGCCACCGACCTGGTGCTGACCGTCACCCAGATGCTGCGCAAGCACGGCGTGGTCGGCAAGTTCGTCGAATTCTTCGGCGAAGGCCTGCAGCACCTGCCGCTGGCCGACCGCGCGACGATCGGCAACATGGCGCCTGAGTATGGCGCGACCTGCGGCATCTTCCCGATCGATCACGAATCGCTGAACTACCTGCGCCTGTCCGGTCGCCCGGAAGAGCAGATCGCGCTGGTGGAAGCCTATGCCAAGGCGCAGGGCCTGTGGCACGACGCCGATACCGCGCACGCCCAGTACAGCGCCACGCTGGAACTGGACATGGGCACGGTCAAGCCGTCGCTGGCCGGCCCCAAGCGCCCGCAGGACCGCGTGCTGCTGGAAGACGTGCAGGCCAACTACCGCGAAGCGCTGGTCGGGCTGACCACCAACCGCGACAAGAAGGACGTGGACGTCTCCACCTTCGTCAACGAAGGCGGCGGCACGGCGGTCGGCAACGAACAGCTGGCCAAGGGCCAGGCCGACGTGGAACTGGACGGCAAGGCGTTCCGGCTGAAGGATGGCGCGGTGGTGATCGCGGCCATTACCTCCTGTACCAACACCTCCAATCCGGCGGTGATGATCGGCGCCGGCCTGCTGGCCCGCAATGCCGCCGCGCGCGGCCTCAACCGCCAGCCGTGGGTGAAGACTTCGCTCGGCCCGGGTTCGCGCGTGGTCACCGATTACCTGTCCAAGGCCGGCGTGCTGGCCGAACTGGAGAAGCTCGGCTTCTACGTGGTGGGCTACGGCTGCACCACCTGCATCGGCAACTCCGGCCCGCTGCCGGCTGAAGTCAGCGCCGGCATCGCGCTGGGTGACCTGGTGGTGACCTCGGTGTTGTCGGGCAACCGCAACTTCGAAGGCCGGGTGCACCCGGAAGTGAAGATGAACTACCTGGCCAGCCCGCCGCTGGTGGTGGCCTATGCGATCGCCGGCACCACCGACATCGACCTGACCACCGAACCGCTGGGCACCGGTAGCGATGGCCAGCCGGTGTACCTGCGTGACATCTGGCCGAGCAACAAGGAAATCGGCGATGTCATCGCCGCGACCCTGGGGCCGGAGATGTTCAAGCAGAACTACGCCGACGTGTTCAAGGGCGACTCGCGCTGGAACACCATCGCCTCGCCCGATGGCGACCTGTACGAATGGGACGACGGCTCCACCTACATCAAGAATCCGCCCTACTTCGATGGCATGACGATGCAGGTCGGCAGCATCGACGATGTGCACGGGGCACGGGTGATGGGCCTGTTCGGTGATTCGATCACCACCGACCATATCTCCCCGGCCGGCAACATCAAGAAGGAATCGCCTGCGGGCCGCTTCCTGCAGGAGCGCGGCGTGCAGCCGGCGGACTTCAACAGCTACGGCAGCCGTCGTGGCAATGATGACGTGATGGTCCGCGGCACCTTCGCCAACATCCGCATCAAGAACCTGATGTTCGGCGGCGAAGAAGGCGGCAACACGCTGTATTACCCGGCCAGCGGTGGCGAGCCGGAGAAGCTGGCGATCTACGACGCGGCGATCAAGTACAAGGCCGACGGCGTGCCGCTGGTGGTGCTGGCTGGCAAGGAATACGGCACCGGTTCGTCGCGCGACTGGGCCGCCAAGGGCACCCTGCTGCTGGGGGTCAAGGCGGTCATCGCCGAAAGCTTCGAGCGCATCCATCGCTCCAACCTGGTCGGCATGGGCGTGCTGCCGCTGCAGTTCCGCAACGGCGAGAACGCACAGTCGCTGGGCCTGGACGGATCCGAAGTGTTCGACATCACCGGGCTGAAGGATGGCGCGAGCAAGCGCGCGACGGTGGCGGCGAAGAAGGCCGATGGCACGGTTGTCACGTTCGAGGCGTCGGTGATGCTGCTGACGCCGAAGGAAGTGGAGTACTTCCGCCACGGTGGGTTGCTGCAGTACGTGCTGCGGCAGTTGGCGGGACGCTGAGGGCTGGGGGCCTGCTCGAACGGGCTGACCCCCTCGCGGCTGATGGGCTGGTTTCCGGGGTTGGCGCCGGGTGGGTGGAGGCTGCGGGGGACGGCAAATGCCGCTCCTGCGGGCCTCGTTTCGCGCCATCCATGGCGCTCAACGCCCCCGCAGCCTCCGCCCACCCGTCGCCCTGACGGTTTCCGGTGGTCATCAGCCGCGTATAAAAAAGGAGAAAGGCGGTGACGGACGATGCCCGTCACCGCCTTTGCTTTTGCTCCCGCCCCACCCTCCGCTGGCGCAGCGATACCGGCCGGGAGGGCGGTTGAGGCCCTTGCGCAGGACACTTGGAGCCCCGGATGGGCGGAAAGCAGGCCCCATGGATGGCTTTACGACGTGTCCTGCGCAAGGGCCTCAACCGCCCTCCCTCACAACAAAGAGGCGCCAGCCGGAAAAATGATTAATTCCCATTTTAGACAATTCATATAAATTGGACGAAACAGGAGTAATCTCGGTCCCAGGCACCCTGTGGAGTCCCCCATGCTGCACGCCCCGATCACCTTCGAACCGATCACCGAGCTCACCCGCACCACCGCGTCCTCGGTGAAGGAACACTGGCGCAAGGTCATGCAGGAAGTCCGTGAACAGCGCATGGTCGTGGTCACCAACCACAACGAACCGCAGGCGGTGATCATCTCCGCCGACCAGTACCGCGCCCTGCAGGCCAAGGTCGAAGCGCTGGAACAATCGCTGGATGAACTGCGCAACCAGACCCCCGCCCTGACCGAGCTGCGCAGAGGCTTCGATGAACGCCTGGCCGTGCTGCAGCAGGCCGAGGCCGGCCCACGCGCCCGCGATCTGCTGCGTCGCCCTGCCCGCCTTGGCGGCAAGGTCAAGGCCGGTTCCGGCTACTGATGGCGCGTCCGTTCCTGTACGTGCTCGCCGGGGTCAACGGCGCCGGCAAGAGCTCCATCGGCGGCCACCTGCTGCGTGAGGCGGGATTGGACTGGTTCAATCCGGACACCTACGCCCGCGCACTGGTGCGCCAGTTGGGCGTTGGCCAGGCCGAGGCCAACGGACAGGCCTGGCAGGAAGGCGTCAGTCGCCTGCAGGCCGCCCTGGCAGACGGCAGCAACCACGCCTTCGAAACCACCCTGGGCGGCAATTCCATCACCGCGATGCTGCACGAGGCCACGCGCAGCCATGACGTGCTGATGTGGTTCTGCGGCCTGTCCAGCCCGGAGCAGCACATCGCACGGGTGAAGGCGCGGGTGCAGGCCGGTGGCCACCCGATCAACGAAGCCGACATCCGTCGCCGCTGGCCGTTGGCGCAGCAGAACCTGATCGGCCTGATGCCGGTGCTGGCCGCCCTGCAGGTCTATGACAACAGCGCCGAGGCCGCGCCCGGCGAAGCGGTGCCCGACCCGCGCCTTGTGCTGCAGATGGAAGACGGACAACTGCAATGGCCGTCGGCCGATGACCTGCAGCAACTACGCCAGACCCCGGACTGGTCCGTGCCGCTGGTGGAAGCCGCGTTGCGATCGGCCTCCTGAAAAAGGGATCAGAGTCAGGGGTCAGAGTCAGGGGTCAGAGTCCCGACTCTGACCCCTGACTCTGACCCCTGACTCTGACCCCATCGGGGCAGGACCCCGCCGGTTGCCGGTTTCAGTGCCGGTGCGGTGCGTCCGGGTCGGTGCGCAGGGCGCGCAGCAGGCCCACCATGTAGAACGCCAGGGTGAACGAGAACGGCAGGCCGCACAGCACCACCGCGGTCTGCATCGCGCCGAAGTTGCCGGCCAGCAGCAGGCCGATGCTGACCACGGTGATCACCACCGCCCAGAACACCCGCAGCCAGATCGGCGCGTCATGGCCATCTTCGACGCCACCGTCCACGCGCCGCGTGCACAGGTTGGCGATCATCAGCGTGCCCGAGTCCACCGGCGTGAGGAACAGCACGAAGCCGATCAGCACCGCCGCACCGGCCACGTACGGGGCCCACGGCAGGTATTCCAGCAGCTTGAACAGGGTCATCGCCGCGTCGGCCTTGGCGACCTCGCCCAGCACCGCCTGGCCATGGTTGAGCACCAGGTCGATGGCGGTGTTGCCGAAGATCGACAGCCACGCCAGGGTGAAGCCCAGCGGGATCAGCAGCACGCCCAGGATCACCTCGCGGATGGTGCGCCCGCGCGAAATGCGCGCCACGAACAGCCCCACGAACGGCGCCCAGGCGATCCACCAGGCCCAGTAGAACAGCGTCCAGCTGCCCAGCCAATCGCGGCCGTCCGGCTGGTTGAGGTAGATGTCGAAACTCTTGCGCACGAACGAGGCCAGGTAATCGCCGGTGTTCTGCACCAGCCCATCGAGCAGGTGCAGGGTCGGCCCGGTCACCAGCACGAACAACAGCAGCAGGCACAGCAGGCGCACATTGAGGTTGGACAACCAGGCGATGCCCTTTTCCACCCCGGCCACCACGCCGATGGTGGCCACCACCATCATCACCAGCACGATCACCACCAGCGTCTGCGGCGTGTCCGGCATCTTGAACAGGTAGGTGAGGCCCGACTGCACCACCAGTGCGCCGATGCCCAGGTTGGTCACCATCGACACCAGCGTCGCGAGGATGCCGAACCCGTCAACCATGTCGCCGATCCGGCCATGGATGCGTTCACCAAAGATCGGATACAAGGCCGAACGCAGCGCCAAAGGCAGGTTCCTGCGGTACGCGAAGTAGCCTAAAGCGACACCCACCAGCGCGTACAGCGCCCAGCCGTGCAGGCCCCAGTGCAGGAAGGTCAGCACCATCGCCTCGCGACTGGCCGCGACCGTGCCGCCCTGCTGTCCCGGCGGGGTCAGGAAATGGTCCAGCGGCTCATAGGCGCCGTAATACAACAGCGCGATGCCGATGCCGGCCGAGAACAGCATCGACACCCAGGGCACGTAGGCGAAGGCCGGGGACTCTTCGTTGTGCCCCAGCCGGATGCTGCCGTAGCGGGAGAACGCCAGCCACAGCACGAAGCCCAGGCAGGCCACGATCAGCAGCATGTACCACCAGCCGAACGCAGCGGACACCTGCGCCTGCGCGACCCGCAACCAGTGCTCGCTGGCCTGCGGGTTGAGCACGGTGAGCAGGCCCAGCACGCCGATGGACAGGGCCGAGCTGAAGAAGACGAAACCGTTCAGTCGCAGCGGCGACGGCGCGGAGGAAGCCTTGGAAGACATTGCGTTGTCTCATCGATCCTGGGGGCGCAGGGTCCGGCCGGATCGAAGGGACCGGGACCAGGGCGTGGGGGACGCGAGCGCATCCTACGCCTTTATTGATTGAACGTTCAATCAATCAAAAGTATAGTGGTCCGCATCACCGGACCTCCCGGTCGCAGTGCATGGAGAGACAATGCCCAAGAAAGGCATCGAACCGGTCCGCCGCGAGCAGCTGATCCGGGCCACCTTCCAGACCATCGACGAGATCGGCCTGGCCGATGCGACGGTGGCCACCATCGCGCGCAAGGCCGGACTGTCCACGGGCATCGTGGCGCACTATTTCGGCGACAAGGACGGCCTGCTCAACGCCGCCATGCGCCAGATCCTGCGTGAACTGAAAACCGCGGTGGCCCGCTTCCGCGACACCTGCGCCGACGATCCGCGCGCGCAGCTGCGGGCCATCGTCGACGGCAACTTCGACGACAGCCAGACCAACGGAACCGCGATGCGCGTGTGGCTGACCTTCTGGGCGGCGAGCATGCACCAGCCGGAACTGGCCCGCCTGCAGCGCGCCAACGACCAGCGCCTGTACTCCAACCTTTGCCACCAGTTCAAACGCGTCCTGCCAGCCGAACAGGCCAGCCTGGCCGCGCGCGGGCTGGCCGCCATGGTCGATGGCCTGTGGCTGCGCGGCAGCCTGGTCGGCGGTGACTTCAACGCCGACAACGCGCGCCGCATCGCCTACGCGTACATCGACTTCCAGTTACAGGCAAACGCGCTATAAGCGCTTGAACGCCCGCCTCCCTTCCCCCTTCCCCTTCCAGGAGTTCCCATGTCCACCCTGCCCCTGCAGCAGCTCTACATCCACGGCAAGCTGGTCGACGCCACCAGCGGCAAGACCTTCCAGAGCATCAACCCGGCCACCGGCGAGGTGATCGCCGAAGTGCAGATCGCCAACCAGGCCGACGTCGAACGCGCCGTGGCCAGCGCCGCGGAAGGCCAGAAGGTGTGGGCGGCGATGACCGCGATGGAGCGTTCGCGCATCCTGCGCCGCGCCGTGGACCTCCTGCGCGAACGCAACGATGCGCTGGCGCAGCTGGAAACCCTGGACACCGGCAAGGCGCTCAGCGAGACCACCACAGTGGACATCGTCACCGGTGCGGACGTGCTGGAGTACTACGCCGGGCTGGCCACTGCCATCGAAGGCAACCAGGTGCCGCTGCGCGAGTCCAGCTTCTTCTACACCCGCCGTGAACCGCTGGGCGTGGTCGCCGGTATCGGCGCGTGGAACTACCCGGTGCAGATCGCGCTGTGGAAGTCCGCCCCGGCGCTGGCGGCCGGCAATGCGATGGTGTTCAAGCCGTCCGAAGTGACCCCGCTGACCGTGATCGAACTGGCGAAGATCTACACCGAAGCCGGCGTGCCCGATGGTGTGTTCAACGTGGTGCAGGGCCCGGGCCGTGAAGTGGGCCAATGGCTGACCGAACATCCGGTGATCGAGAAGATCTCCTTCACCGGCGGCGTGGAAACCGGCAAGAAGGTGATGGCATCGGCCGCCTCGTCCTCGCTGAAGGAAGTCACCATGGAACTGGGCGGCAAGTCGCCGCTGGTGATCTGTGACGACGCCCAGCTGGAACGCGCCGCCGACATCGCGGTGATGGCCAACTTCTTCAGCTCCGGCCAGGTGTGCACCAACGGCACCCGCGTGTTCGTGCCGCGCCCGATGCTGGCCGCCTTCGAAGCGGCCGTCGTGGAGCGCGTAAAGCGCATCCGCATCGGCAATCCGCAGGATGCGCAGACCAACTTCGGCCCGATGACCAGCTTCGCCCACATGGACAACGTGCTGCGCCTGATCGAGACCGGCAAGCGCGAAGGCGCCCGCCTGCTGACCGGCGGCGGGCGTGCCACCGACGGTGCGCTGGCCAAGGGCGCCTACGTGCTGCCGACCGTGTTCTCCGACTGCCGCGATGACATGACCATCGTGCGCGAGGAGATCTTCGGACCGGTGATGAGCATCCTCGCCTACGACGACGAGGAAGAAGTCATCGCCCGCGCCAACGACACCCACTTCGGCCTCGCCGCCGGCGTGGTCAGCAATGACATCGCCCGTGCGCACCGCATCATCCACCGCCTGGAAGCCGGCATCTGCTGGATCAACACCTGGGGTGAATCGCCGGCGGAAATGCCGGTCGGCGGTTACAAGCAGTCCGGCGTGGGGCGCGAGAACGGTATTTCCACCCTCGCCCACTACACCCGCATCAAATCGGTGCAGGTCGAACTGGGCGACTACGCCAGCATTTTCTGATCCGAGCGCACCGGCCTTGCGGCCGTCGTTCCGGCCGGGCGTGTTCCTCCCCCCACGCCCGGCCACCCTACACACCGCCAGCTGGCGCGACCGCGCCGCCCGGCCTGCAGGAGCAAAGACCATGAGCACCCTCAACGAATACGACTACATCATCATCGGCGCCGGTTCGGCCGGCAACGTGCTGGCGACCCGCCTCACCGAAGATGCCGACGTCAGCGTGCTGCTGCTGGAGGCCGGCGGACCGGATTACCGCCTGGACTTCCGCACCCAGATGCCGGCCGCGCTGGCCTTCCCGCTGCAGGGCAAGCGCTACAACTGGGCGTACAAGACCGATCCCGAGCCGCATATGAACAACCGGCGGATGGACTGCGGGCGCGGCAAGGGGCTGGGCGGTTCCTCGCTGATCAACGGCATGTGCTACATCCGCGGCAACGCGATGGACTATGACAACTGGGCCAGCATGCCGGGCCTGGAAGACTGGACCTACGCCGACTGCCTGCCCTACTTCCGCAAGGCCGAAACCCGCGACATCGGGGGCAACGACTACCACGGCAGCGACGGCCCGCTGCAGGTCACCACGCCCAAGAACGGCAACAACGAACTGTTCGCGGCGATGATCGAAGCCGGCGTGCAGGCCGGCTACCCGCGCACCGACGACCTCAACGGCTACCAGCAGGAAGGCTTCGGCCCGATGGACCGCACCGTGACCCCGCGCGGGCGCCGCTCCAGCACCGCGCGTGGTTACCTGGACCAGGCCCGCGAGCGGCCGAACCTGACCATCGTCACCCATGCGCTGACCGACCGCATCCTGTTCGCCGGCAAGCGTGCGGTGGGCGTGGCGTGGCTGCGCAACGATGAACCGCAGAAGGCGCGTGCGCGTCGCGAAGTGCTGCTGTGCGGCGGCGCGATCGCCTCCCCGCAGGTGCTGCAGCGTTCCGGCGTGGGCCCGGCCGACCTGCTGCGCGGGCTCGGCATCGAGGTGGTGCACGACCTGCCCGGCGTCGGCGCCAACCTGCAGGACCACCTGGAGATGTACCTGCAGTACGAATGCAGGAAGCCGGTCTCGCTGGCACCGGCGCTGAAGCTGTACAACCAGCCGGCGATCGGCGCGGAGTGGCTGTTCAACGGCACCGGCATCGGCGCCAGCAACCAGTTCGAAGGCGGCGGTTTCATCCGCAGCAACGAAGAATTCGAGTGGCCGAACCTGCAGTACCACTTCCTGCCGGTGGCGATCAATTACAACGGCTCCAACCCGATCAAGGAACACAGCTTCCAGATGCACGTGGGGTCGATGCGCTCGCCCAGCCGTGGCCGCATCCATGTGCGTTCGACCGATCCCCGCGTGCACCCGAGCATCCTGTTCAACTACATGTCGCACGAACAGGACTGGCGAGAGTTCCGCGATGGCATCCGCATCACCCGCGAGATCTTCGGCCAGCCGGCGCTGTCGCCATACACCGGCCGCGAGATTTCCCCGGGCAGCCAGCTGCGTACCGATGCGGAGATTGACGCGTTCGTCCGCGAACATGCCGAAACCGCCTACCATCCTTCGTGCTCGAACAAGATGGGCAGTGCCGCCGATCCGATGGCGGTGGTCGACGGCCACGGCCGCGTGCACGGGATGGAAGGCCTGCGCATCATCGATGCGTCGATCATGCCGCAGGTGGTGACCGGCAACCTCAACGCGCCGACCATCATGATGGCCGAGAAGCTGGCCGACGTGCTGCGCGGGCGCGCTCCGCTGCCGCGCAGCACCGCCCCGTACTTCCAGGCCAACGGCGCCCCGGCCCGCAGGAAATAAGGTAGTGACGGCCGCTGGCCGTCATTCCCTGGCCGCCATTCCCGGCCGCCATCCTCTCGGCCGCGACCGTTGATATCACACGCATGACGGCCAGCGGCCGTCACTACCGTGCAGGACGCAGGCCCGCCATCGGCGGGCCTCTTCGCGTTTTCCATCCCGGACGGTATGCTGCCAAGGCTGGATCTGACCGATACTGGCTACAGAACCAACTCAAACATCACAGTTTCCTGGAGGGGGAAATATGAGCCTGGAACGTCCCTGGTTGCAGAGTTACCCGCAAGGCGTGCCCGCCGAGATCGACATCAACGAGTTCCACTCGGTCTCCTCCGTCTTCGACGCCTCGGTGGCCAAGTACCGGGATCGCCCCGCCTACTCCAGCTTCGGCAAGGTGCTCACCTATGGCGAGACCGATGCGCTGGTCGAACAGTTCGCAGCGTATCTGCTGGGCGAGCTGCAGCTGAAGAAGGGCGACCGCGTCGCCCTGATGATGCCCAACTGCCTGCAGTACCCGATCGCCACCTTCGGCGTGCTGCGCGCCGGCCTGACCGTGGTCAACGTCAACCCGCTGTACACCGCGCGCGAGCTGAAGCACCAGCTGGTCGATGCCGGGGTCACCGCGCTGGTGGTGGTCGACAACTTCGGCGACACCGTGCAGGCGGTCATCGCCGATACGCAGGTCAAGCACGTCATCACCACCGGGCTCGGCGACCTGCTCGGCGCCAAGGGCGTGGTCGTGAACTTCGTGCTGAAGTACATCAAGAAGATGGTCCCCAACTACACCCTGAAGGGCGCCGTGCGCTTCACCCAGGCGTTGAAGCTGGGCCGCCGCCACGACCTGCCGAAGGTGGAGATCGACCACGACGACATCGCCTTCCTGCAGTACACCGGCGGCACCACCGGGGTGGCCAAGGGCGCGATGCTGACCAACCGCAACCTGGTCGCCAACATGCAGCAGGCCTCGGCCTGGATCGGCGCGTCGGGCATCGAACCGGGCAAGGAGTGGATCATCACCGCGCTGCCGCTGTACCACATCTTCGCATTGACCGCGAACGGCCTGGTCTTCATGAAGTTCGGCGGCTGCAACCACCTGATCACCAATCCGCGCGACATGAAGGGCTTCGTCAAGGAGCTCAAGGGCGTGCGCTTCACCGCCATCACCGGCGTCAACACGCTGTTCAACGGCCTGCTCAACACGCCCGGTTTCGATGAAGTGGATTTCTCCACGTTGAAGGTCACCCTGGGCGGCGGCATGGCGGTACAGCGCTCGGTCGCCGAGCGGTGGAAGAAGACCACCGGCGTCACCCTGGTAGAGGCGTACGGCCTGACCGAAACCTCGCCGGCGGCCTGCATCAACCCACTGACCCTGGCCGAGTACAACGGCTCGATCGGCCTGCCGATTCCGTCCACCGATGCCTGCATCAAGGACGACAACGGCAAGGTACTGGGCCTGGATGAAGTCGGCGAGCTGTGCATCAAGGGCCCGCAGGTCATGAAGGGCTACTGGCAGCGCCCGGAAGATACCGCCGCGGCGATCGATGCCGATGGCTGGCTGCACACCGGCGACATGGCGAAGATGGATGCCCAGGGGTTCTGCTACATCGTCGACCGCAAGAAGGACATGATCCTGGTGTCCGGCTTCAACGTGTACCCGAACGAAGTGGAAGACGTGATCGCGATGATGCCCGGCGTGCTGGAGGTGGCGGCAGTCGGCGTGCCGGATGAGAAGTCCGGCGAGATCGTGAAGGTGGTGATCGTCAAGAAGGACCCGAACCTCACCGCCGAGCAGGTGAAGGAACACGCGCGGGCCAACCTGACCGGTTACAAGCACCCCAAGATCGTCGAGTTCCGCAAGGAACTGCCGAAGACCAACGTGGGCAAGATCCTGCGTCGCGAGCTGCGCGACGCGCCGCCGGCCTGAGGCAGGTCCACGGCCGACGCCGGTAGCGCCAAGCCATGCTCGGCGGGCGCAGCGGCGGATGCGGGGATGACGGCCAGCGGCCGTCACTACCGCCGGGCAGCCCGGTTGACATCACGATGAGCGAAAAGTGAAAAGCCCGGGGCGAAAACGTCCCGGGCTTTTGCAATTGGGGCGACTGGCCAGGTGTAGCATCCCCGCGAGTGGACCCGTTCGGCCCGCCGACCACCGATTTTCCAGCGGGCCCGCCATGCCGAGGAACCTGCCATGAGCACCATTGAAAAGCTGCCCGTCAACCGCCCCTACACCACCATCCGCACCGAGGACAGCGCCGATGGCGCCGCCCATTGGCTGTTCATGCACGCCGATGCCTCCACCGGCATCCGCCCGTGCTGCCGCAAGGACATGCTCGACGAAATGTGGAGCTACATGAGCGCCGTCACGCGGGGGCCTGCCAGCCGCCACGACGGTCGCCTGCGCCACTTCGTGCTGGCCTCCGACGCCACCGCCTACAACCTGGGCGGCGACCTGGACCTGTTCACCCGGCTGATCCGCGAAGGCAACCGCGACCGCCTGCTGGCCTACGCACAGCGCTGCGTGGAGGGCGTGCACCACCTGCATACCGGGTTTGGCGGGGACGTGCGTTCGATCGCGCTGATCCAGGGCGATGCGCTGGGCGGAGGCCTGGAAATGGCCCTGGCCTGCCACACCATCGTCGCCGAAGAAGGGGCGGGCATGGGCCTTCCCGAAGTGCTGTTCGGGCTGTTCCCGGGCATGGGCGCCTACTCGTTCCTGTGCCGCCGCGTGGCGCCGCAGCTGGCCGAAAAGATCATCCTGGATGGACGCATCTACAGCGCCGAGGAAATGCATGCGATGGGCGTGGTCGACGTGCTGGTCCGGAAGGGCGAAGGGCGCCAGGCGGTGGAGGACCTGATCCGCCAGCACCAGCGCATCCCGCAGTCCTACCTGGCGATGAACGCCGCGCGCAACCTGGCCCAGGCGGTCAGCTATGACGAACTGCTGGAAATCACCAAGGTCTGGGTGGATTCGGCATTGGCGCTGGGGGATCGCTCGCTGCGCACGATGGACCGCCTGATCAAGGCACAGACCCGTCGTGCCGGCCTTGACGCGGCCTGAGCAGCACCCTCCCCCACCGATCGACCCGAGCGTGCCGGCTGACCGCCGGCACCATCCTGAACGGGCAGCGCCCTGCCCGGCCCCTCCACGCCCACTTCAGCGCGGGTCCGCCTCGTCCACGCCGGGCTGGTTGCGGTGGATGGCGCGTGCATCCAGCGCCAGCCGGCCTTCCTTCAAGGCGCCCGCCAGCACCGACAGGCGCTGGCGCCATTCTGCCTTGAGCTGCCAGTCGGCCATCCGCATCAGCTCACCGGCACGGTTGGCCGCACGCACCAGCCCCAGGTTGCTGGCCACGCCCTTGATCGCGTGGGCCTGATCGCGGAACTGCACCCAGTTCATCGCCTCGCCTTCGGCGTGGATCTTGCGCATGCAGCTTTCCGCATCGCCCAGGCACTGGCGGATGAACTCTTTCTCGAAGCCCTCGCCCATGCCAAGTGAGGCCAGTTCATCCAGCACGCCCGAATCCAGCACGCCGTCGGTGCCGCCGGTCAGCGTGCGCACGATCGGCGCGGAGGGTTTGAGATCGCGGTTGGAGGCGATTTCGGCAAGCGTATCGAGCAGCCGCACCGCGACCACCGGCTTGGCCAGGAAGGTATGCGCACCGGCCTGCTGGCAGCGCTGGATGGCGTCCGGGGTGACATCGGCGCTGAGCACCAGCACCGGCGTGCGCGGCGCGCCACCGGCCTGCATCACCCGCAGCTCCTTCAGCATGTCCAGCCCGCTCATGCCGGGCATGTGCAGGTCGACGATGGCGGCATCGAAATCGCTTTCGGCCATGGCGTCCAGCACCGCTTCGCCACCGTTGACGCACAGCACGCGGTGACCGGCCTTCTGCAGCAGGCGCTGCAGCACCATGCGGTTGGCCTCGTGGTCATCGGCCACCAGGATGCTCATGCTGCGCACCCGCGCGCGATGCCGCAGGAACGGATCGGCGAAGGCGATGACATTGCCGTTGCTGCTGTCCAGCGGGTTGCCGACCAGCGCCGGAGTCATGCCCACGCGCTCCGGCAACGGCGGGGCGAACGGCACTTCGAACCAGAACCGGCTGCCCTGCGGCAGGTTCTCCTGGTAGCCGATCTCACCGCCCATCGCTTCCACCAGGCCCTTGGCGATGGTGGTGCCCAGGCCGGTGCCTTCGTGTCGCCGCGCCATGCTGACATCGGCCTGTTCAAACGCTTCGAACAGCCGCGGACGCATCGGGACGGCCACGCCGATACCGGTGTCGATGATTTCAAAGCGCAGGCGGACGCCACCATCGGCGGCGGCGCTGACCACGTCGATGCGGATCTCCACCTTGCCGTGGTCGGTGAACTTCACCGCATTGCCGGCCAGGTTGAGCAGCACCTGGCGCAGGTGGCCGGTATCGCCGCGCAGCCGGGGCGGCACGGTTTCATCCACCCGCACGCGGTAGTCCAGCCGCTTGGCCTTGGCCTGCGGCAGCAGGATCAGGCCGATGGCCTGCACCACGTCACCCAGTGCGAAGTCCTCGGCGACCACGCGCAGCTTGCCGGCCTCGATCGCCGAAATGTCCAGCACTTCCTCCACCAGCGCCAGCAGGCTGCGCGAGGAGGCCTGGATGGTGTTGAGGCACTCGCGCTGCTCTTCATCCAGCTCGGTGGTGGCCAGTACTTCGGTCATGCCCGCCAACCCGTTCAAGGGGGTGCGGAATTCGTGGCTCATGTTGGCCAGGAAACGGCTCTTGGCCTCGCTGGCGCGGCGCGCTTCGGCCATCGCTTCGGTGAGCTGGCGCAGCAGCGTGGAAAAGTACAGCGGCACCGCGGCCAGGCCCAGCCACAGCCCGAATGCCAGCCGCGCGTTGTCGACCCAGTAGTCGGTATACAGCGCGGTGCAGCCGAAGCTGATCATCGCCATCGCAACGGCCAGGTACAGGTAGTTGTTGCCGAAGCGCATGCCGTTGCCCACCGTGACCCACATCACCACGATGTAGACCCACGACAGCGGCTCGCCCATCTGGATCATGCCGGCGGCAATCAGGCCATAGTCGGCCAGCATGCCCAGGATGCGCCGCGGATCGGAGCGCTGCGGGCGCCACAGCAGCCAGCCGAAGGCCAGCAGGGACAGCCCCAACCCGCCCAGCACGATCGCCAGCACGCCCACGTACTGGTCATGCGGCAGGTCGTTGCGCACCCCCGGCATCAGCACATAGGCCAGGATCAGGCTGATCAGCACGATGCGTACGATCTGCTGCCCGTGCTCGGAATCCTGGCGCTGGGCCAGGCGCTGGCGCAGCCGGGGCAGCAGCGCGCGCATGGTCACAATCCGGGTCGCGCCGAGGCGGTGGAGTGCTCGGCGCAGATCTGCTCCAACTGCTCGCGGCCGCGCAGCAGCGCATCGACCACGCGCGGATCGAACAGCCGGCCACGCTGTGCGTACAGGTAGGCCAGGGTCGCATCGAAGGTCCACGCTTCCTTGTACGGACGCGGCGAAATCAGCGCATCGAAGACGTCGGCCACCGCCACGATGCGGGCCTCCAGCGGGATCGCATCGCCGACCAGCCCATCCGGGTAACCGCTGCCGTCGTAGCGCTCGTGGTGGCGCAACGCGATCAGTGCACCGATCTGGATGAAGCGGTTCTGGCTGCCGCTCAACAGCTCGTGGCCGATGCGCGGGTGGCGACGCATGATCACCAGTTCTTCGTCGGTCAGCTTGCCCGGCTTCAGCAGTACGGCATCGGGAATGGCGATCTTGCCCATGTCATGCAGCGGCGCCGCCATCTCGATCAGCTTGACCTCCTCTTCCGGAAGCCCCAGCTGCTCGGCGATCAGCCCGGCCACGCGTGACATGCGTTCCAGGTACGCGCTGGTGCCGGCATCACGGTATTCGATGGCACGTGCGAGCCGTGACAGGGTTTCGCGTTCGCGTTCTTCCACTTCATGCATGCTGGCAAGCAGCCGCTGCTCCAGCGACAACGCCCGCTGCTTCACGTTTTCCGATTGCTGGCGCAGCTGCAGCAGGTTGTAGCAGCGCGCGCGCAGTTCACGCGGGCGGATCGGCTTGACCAGGAAATCGATCACCCCCGCTTCCAGTGCCGCCTGCCGGATCGGCTCGTCGCCGACCACGGTGATCAGGATGACCGGGATGTCGCGGTGCTTGGGCAGGCGGCGGAAACGCCGGGCGAACTCCAGCCCGTCCATCTCCGGCATGCGGTAATCCAGCAGCAGCAGGTCCACCGGCTGCGATTCGCACCAGTTGAGCGCGGCCAGCGGGTCGCCGAAGTCGTGCACGCTCAGTTCCGGCGCGATGTCTTCGATGACATGGCGCAGCATCGTCCGTGCGGACGTCTGGTCGTCGACGATCACAATATTCAACGCTGCTTCTGCCTGCTTGTTCGACCACCCCGGGATCAGGGTTGGCGAGGATAACCTGCCATTCTGTACGCCCGCACCCTGCATCTGTCCGATACCTGCCATGCGCTCCCCGGATCTTGATCGCCGTCACATTGTGATGGCGTAAAGGACGAGACCCATCGCCTCCCCCCCGGCAATCGGGTCATTCCGGCCACTCATCGGCCTCGCCGATACCATACTCCAGCGCCCGCCCCGGGGGTAGCGGCGGGCCGCCGGCAGTGGCCGCCCGCGCCGCTCCGGATCAGGCTTCCGGACGCATGTACGGGAACAGCAGCACGTCACGGATCGAGCTGCTGCCGGTCAGCAGCATCACCAGGCGGTCGATGCCGATCCCCAGCCCGCCGGTCGGCGCCATGCCGTACTCCAGCGCGCGGATGTAGTCGGCATCGAAATGCATCGCCTCGTCATCGCCCCCGTCCTTGGCTTCGACCTGGGCCTGGAAACGGGCCGCCTGGTCTTCCGGATCATTCAGCTCGGAGAAGCCGTTGGCCAGTTCCTTGCCGTTGATGAACAGCTCGAAGCGGTCGGTGTAACCGGGGGCATCGTCGTTGGCACGTGCCAGAGGCGACACTTCCACCGGGTGATCGGTGATGAAGGTCGGCTGGATCAGGGTGTGCTCGACGGTGGCTTCGAAGATCTCCAGCAGCAGCTTGCCCCAGCCGTAGGACGGCTTGATGCGGATCTTCAGGCGCTCGCAATGGGCAGCCAGCGCATCGCGGTCGGTGCACTCGGCCAGGCTGATCTCCGGGTTGTGGTGGCGCACGGCTTCATCCATGCGCCAGCGACGGAAGGCCGGGGCCAGGTCGATGCGGGCGCCGTCCCACTCCACTTCGGTAGTGCCCAGCACCTGGCGGGCGACATCGCGGATCACCCCTTCGGTCAGGTCCATCACTTCGGTGTACGTGGCATAGGCCTCGTACAGCTCCATCATGGTGAATTCGGGATTGTGGCGGGTGCTGACGCCTTCGTTGCGGAAGTTGCGGTTGATCTCGTAGACGCGCTCCAGGCCGCCCACGACCAGGCGCTTCAGGTACAGCTCGGGCGCCACGCGAAGGTACAAATCCAGGTCCAGCGCGTTGTGGTGGGTGGTGAACGGCTTGGCCGTGGCGCCGCCGGGGATGTAATGCATCATCGGCGTTTCGACTTCGAGGAAGTCGCGGTTGTCCAGCCAGGCGCGCATGGCGCGGATGATCCTGGAGCGCTTGATGAACACCTCGCGCGATTCCGGCGTCACGATCAGGTCGACATAACGCTGGCGATAGCGCTGCTCCACGTCGGCCAGGCCATGCCACTTGTCCGGCAGCGGACGCAGCGACTTGGTCAGCAGGCGGATGCTCTCGGCCTTCACCGACAGTTCGCCGGTGCGGGTACGGGTCAGCCCGCCTTCCATGGCGATGATGTCACCCACGTCCCAGCCCTTGAAGGCGGTGTAGGCATCGCCCAGCACGTTGCCCTGCAGGAACACCTGGATGCGGCCGGATTCGTCCTGGATCTGCGCGAAGCTGGCCTTGCCCATGACCCGCTTGGCCATCAGCCGGCCGGCCATCTTCACCCGGCGCTCGTTGGCCTCCAGGGCTTCGGCCGTCCAGCGTTCGGCGTCGGCGAAGTCTGCCTGCAGGCTGCCGGCGAAGTCTTCGCGGCGGAAATCGTTCGGGTAGGCGATGCCCTGGGCCCGCAGCGCGGTCAGTTTGGCGCGACGCTCGGCGATCAGGCTGTTTTCATCGACGGGGGGCTGCGGCGCGGCGGTCTGCTCGTTCATGGGCTTGGTCGGTCGTTGTCTGTGGGGGTGGGTCTTCAGGGAATCGCGCCCGCCGAGGATACGACGGACCGTGGGTGGCTGCGGCTGCAGCCACCAGGCGGGTCACCGTGCAGGCGACCCGCAGGCTCAGGCGTCGCTGCGTTTGGCGCCCGCTTCCAGGCCGGATTTCAGGCTGGCCTCGATGAACTCATCCAGGTCGCCGTCCAGCACTTTCTGCGTATCGGTACGCTCGATGCCGGTGCGCAGGTCCTTGATACGGCTCTGGTCGAGCACGTAGTTGCGGATCTGGCTGCCCCAGCCGATATCGGACTTGGTGGCTTCCAGCGCGTCACGTTCGGTGTTGCGCTTCTGCACTTCCAGCTCGTACAGCTTGGCGGCCAGCATCTTCATCGCGGTGTCGCGGTTCTGGTGCTGGCTGCGGCCGGTCTGGCAGGCAACCACGGTGTTGGTCGGGATGTGGGTGATGCGCACCGCCGACTCGGTCTTGTTGACGTGCTGACCACCGGCACCGGAGGAACGGTACACGTCGGTGCGCAGGTCGGCCGGGTTGATGTCGATCTCAATGTTGTCATCGACTTCCGGAGACACGAACACCGAGGTGAAGCTGGTGTGGCGGCGGTTGTCCGAATCGAACGGCGATTTGCGCACCAGACGGTGCACGCCGATCTCGGTCTTCAGCCAGCCGTAGGCGAACTCACCTTCCACGCGGAACGTGGCCGATTTGATGCCGGCCACATCGCCGCCGGACACTTCCATCAGTTCGGTCTTCCAGCCGCGCGCTTCGCACCAGCGAAGGTACATGCGCAGCATCATTTCGGCCCAGTCCTGGGCCTCGGTGCCGCCGGCGCCGGCCTGGATGTCGACGAAGGCGTTGCAGCTGTCCATCTCGCCGGAGAACATGCGCTGGAATTCCAGCTGTTCCACGTGCTTGAGGTACTTGTCCAGGTCGGCAACCACCGCATCGGCGGTCTCCTGGTCCTGTTCGCTCTCGGCCAGTTCCAGCAGGTCGGTGGATTCCACCAGGCCATCGAGGATGCTGGCGATGCCGCCCACGGTCTTTTCCAGCAGCGAGCGTTCACGCCCCAGGTTCTGGGCGTACTCCGGCTTGTTCCAGATATCCGGGTTTTCCAGCTCCCGGGTTACTTCTTCCAGGCGTTCTTTCTTGACGTCGTAGTCAAAGATACCCCCTGAGCGAGACCACGCGATCGGTGAGATCGGTGATTCGCTGGCGGACAGGATTCAGCTCGAGCATGTCGGCGGTTTCGTGTTCGAAATATGACCTGCAATGATACCAGCACAGCCGCCGCTGCTGCCTACCCCGCCCGCCCCGGGGCCTGCCCCGCCCTACCCGCCGCCCAGCGCCTGGCGCAGCAGCGGCAGCTGGCGCCGGCTGCAGGGCACCGTTGCCCCGTCGGCCATGTGCAGCAGGGCCTCGCCGCCCACGCCAGCAGCGCAGGGCATCGCGCTACTTCACCTCGAACTCCCCGACCAGCACGGTTTCAGCTTGTTCCTTCAGGCGCAGGGTGACCGTCTGGTCGCGCTGCTGGCGCGTGCCCCAGTGGGTGCTCAGGCGCAGGCTCAAGGTGGTCGCGCCGGTGACCAGCTGCTCGCGGCTGCCGAAGAAATTGGCCTCCACCTTGTAGGTGCCCGGCTTGGCATCCCGCAACGAGAACTGTTCCGGCCCATAGCCGCCGGTGAAGTCCTGGGACATCTGCCCACCCTGGTAGGTCAGCCGGTTGCCGTAGTACGCGCGCTCACCGTTGGGGTCGGTCACCCACAGGTCCATGTCGCTGTTGTCGCTGTCCCAGCCAAGCACCACGCGCAGGTCCAGCGGCATCGGCCGGCGCAGGCGCGGGTCGATCGCGCTGGCATCCAGGCCTTGGCGTGCCATGAGGGTGGTGGCTTCATCCAGTGCGATCAGCGAGATGCCATCGAAGCGGCTGTCCCACGGCCGCAGCACCACTTCGTACAGCGCCTTCAGTGCCTGCGGGTACTGGCCGCTGGCTTCCAGCGCCAGGCCGAGGTCGCGGAAGCTCTGCGGCTCCTCCTCGCCCATCGCCAGCACGTCACGGAACACCGGCACCGCCAGTGCAGGCGCATCGGCCTGCATCAAGCGATACCCGAGCACGCGCAGTACGTGGCGGTTTTCGATCTGCATTTCGGCCAGGTTGGACAGCACCCGCAGCGCCAACGCACGCTGGCCCTTGGCCAGCAGCAGGTCGGCCACGTCCAGGTAGAACGCGCTGCTGTCCGCATGCTGCGCGCGCTCGGACAGGTACAGCGGATACAGCGCGTCGGCCGGAGCCGCGCGCAGGCGCTTGGCATACGGTGCATCGGCGGCCCATGGCGCGAGCGCGATGGTGATCTCGCCGCCGTTGGCAGCGCCTGGCGCGGACGTAGCGCGCTCGGCGCGCGGGCCCGGGGCCTGGCGCGCCAGCATGGCCTGCGGCGCTGCGGGTGCGGGCGCGGGCGCGAGTGCGAGTGAAGGCGACGGCGGCGGCGCTGCGACGCTGTCGTTCGGTCGGGCCTCGAAGGCCTCCCCCGCCGCTACCGGCGCTGCCATCGCGACCGCGGCCGGGCTGGCCGTTTCCTGCTTCGCCTGCGGCGGGGTGCCTTTGGGCCAGCGGGTTTCCCACCAGCGCTGACGATCAGCGACCTGCCGTGCGATGTCATCGAGCCGCTGGCTGCGCTCACGTGCCACGTCGACGGCGGCCAGCGCGTGCCGACGGTCGTACTCGGCGCGCAGCGGCAACGGCGGACGGATGCCATGCTGCAGATAGTCTTCGATCGATTCGAGCACCAGCAGCGAAGTGTCCGCACTGACCAGCCCGAACGCCTGCGACAGCGTGCGTTGCGCGGCGGCATGGGCCGCCGGATCACCCGCCCAGTCGGCCAGCTGGCCGTTCGCCCAGGCATGTGCCACCAGGCCGCCAGGCTGCAGCCGCGCTTCGCCGGCGCCCACCCGCTGGGTATCGATGCGCCCATCCGGCAGGCGCACGCGCAGCTGCACGCTGCCGTCCGGCCTGTCGATCCTTCCCAGCACCCGCAACCAGCCCTGCGCTGCCGCACGGGCATCGGCGACCACCGCGCTGATCCCATCGCCTTCCAGCGACAGCACCGCTGCGCCCTGCTGCAGCAACCGTGCTGCCGCCGAAGCCACATCCGCCGGCGTGGACAGCACCAGCAGCTCGCCCTGGTGGGCAGCGGTCCAGGCACGCAGGCGCGCCGTGTCGGTGCGCGCGCCGGCACCACTCAAGGCATACAGGCGCTGGCCTGCAGCGAGTGCCGGCTGGCTGCGCTTGCCATAGTTGGACAGCCCATCACTGACCAGCAGGTATTCCTGCACCGCCGGCTGTGGTGTCCACGCACCCAGCGCACTGGCCCCGTCCAGCGGCAGCGCCTGCAGGTAAGCACGCAGTGCGGACCAGTCGCCAGCGCGCAGGCGGAAATCGCGCGCGGGCTCGGACTGGTCGCGCAACACCGTCAGTTGGACCTGGCCATCGCCGACGGCCTTGAAATAGCGGTCAAGCACGGCAAACTCGGCCTCACGGTCGCGCCGGGACGCCGATCCGGACGCATCCCAGAGCAGCCCGATGCGGGTGGGCAGCGCCCGTGGCACGGCCTGCAGCGGCACCGGGATCTGCGCCATCAGGTAGCGCTGGCCCTCGTGCAGGCCGGCCACCACGTCGCGTTGGCGCACCTGCGGCAGCCACCACTGCGCCTGCGCCGGCAGCGCCGCACCGCGGCCCTGCCACTGCAGCTGATAGCGGCCATCGCGCAGCTGGAACTGCCCTGCCAGTGCAGTCGAGGCACGCGGTGCGCCGACGCCACTGGCATCCAATTGCACGCTTGCCTGCTGCGCGCCACGCGCGAACTGCAGCGGCAGCGTCCAGCGCAGGCCCTGCGTGTCCACCGGCAGGGTCTGGCGGAGGGTCAACACCACGCGGCGGCTGCCGTGCGCGGGGATCGGATAGATGCGCAGGCGGAACTGGTTCCCAGCGGTCTGTTCCAGCAGACCCGGGTCGACCCGACGCCGTTCAATGGCCTCGAACACCTGCCGGCCCTGGGCCTTGGGCACCGGCACGGCGTCGCGCAGCTGGCCATCGATATCCAGTGCAAAGCCCGCCACCTGCTGGCCATCAGCCAACGGGAACTCCAACTGCCCCTCCAGCATGCGGCCGTTGGGGTTGTGGAACTCCATTTCGATGCGGGTTTCGGCCAGGCCGGCGGCCACCGTGCCGCGCAGGCTGGCGTGGCGCAGCTGCACCGGCACTTCCGCGTCCTTCACCCGCAACACCGGCGCGCTGACGGCAGGCGCGGGTGGCGTCGAACGCTGTGCCTCCACCTTGTAGGCCGCGATACCCAGCGCCGCAACGCCGAGCATGACCAGACCGCGAGACAGACCTTGCATGTGACGCTCCTGCGTGGG
Source organism: Stenotrophomonas sp. SORGH_AS_0321 (assembly GCF_031453215.1). Taxonomy (NCBI): domain Bacteria; kingdom Pseudomonadati; phylum Pseudomonadota; class Gammaproteobacteria; order Lysobacterales; family Lysobacteraceae; genus Stenotrophomonas; species Stenotrophomonas sp. SORGH_AS_0321. Next base: position 1,809,541 of record NZ_JAVIZG010000001.1, on the reverse strand, counting down.
TGACAGTCCATTGAACGCATGATGGCGCCCATCGGGGTTTGCCGTGTTGCCATCTTGGCCTGCGCCTTCGCATCGGCCACCATGCACGGGCCTCTTCCATACACCGGGATCTCCGTGCGCCTGCCCTCGTTGCTCCTTCTGCTGTTCGCCCCACTGCCCGCCTTGTGTGCTTCGCCAACCGAGCTGGTGGGCATCGACTTCAGTCACCACGACTGGACGCTGGCCTGCGACAACACCCGGACCTGCCGCGCGGCGGGCTACCAGAACGACGAAGGCGTGGACCCGCTGCCGGTATCGGTGCTGCTGACGCGCCACGGTGGCCCCGACCAGCCGATCACCGCCAGCCTGATGCTTGGCCAGTACGAGGAAAGCGTGCTGCCCGCCACGCTGCAGATGCAGGTCGACGGGCGTGACCAGGGTCGCGTGGATTATGCGACCGGCGCGGGCACGGCGACGTTGAGCCCGGCCCAGGTGGCCGCCTTGCTGGCCTCGGTGAGCGGTGCCGGCGCAGGCCGCGTCGTCTTCACCGGTGACGACCAGCGGCAGTGGACGCTGTCAGCGCGTGGCGCATCGGCGGTGCTGCTGAAAATGGATGAATTCCAGGGCCGGCTGGGCACCCCCGGGGCGGTGATGCGCAAGGGCAAGCGCGCGGAGTCGTCGGTGCCCGCGGCATTGCCGATGCCGGTCGTGGTGCTGGCGAAATTGGCCGCAGCGCGCCTATCCGACGCCGCACTGGCGACCTCCGATGCGCTGCGCGCCGCCCTGGTAGCCGCCACGCCGCCCGATGACTGCGCGGCCCTGCAGCCCGACCAGGCCGTGTCGATGGATGAGCCTGTCGTGCCGTTGAAGGTCCAGCGCCTGAGCGCGGACAAGCTGCTGGTATCTGCCCTGTGCTGGCGTGGCGCCTACAACGAAGGCAGCGGCTACTGGGTGGTCAACGAGACGGCACCCTACCAGCCGCAGCTGATCACCCACTTCGGTAATGATGACGACGGCCGCAGCATCAGTGGATCGCACAAGGGGCGAGGCCTGGGCGACTGCTGGTCGATGAACAGCTGGGGCTGGGACGGGCGCCGCTTCGTGGCTACCTCGGCTACCACCACGGGCCTGTGCCGGCTGGTCGCCGCAGGCGGCGCGTGGGACCTGCCGACGCGGGTTGCCACGGTAAAGGAGTGAGGCGGCACCGGGTGCGGGGCCGCGAACGTTGAGGGATTCCGCCGGGCCATGCTCGGCGGGAGCGGTCAGGCCGCGCTGCAGTGCTCGACGATCAACTGGATCGCCGTGCCGCCGCGGTAATCGTCGCAGGCCAGCCGATACGCCAGGTGCACGTTGCGTGCCGGCGCGTTGCCGGTCCAGCCCCCGAACTGGATGGCGTTGATCAACCCGGCCATCCCGGGACGGCGCAGTTCCAGCTTGAGGTGCCGCTCCTTCAACACCCGCCAGTTGGTCACCTCGAAATGTCCATCGAACAGCGGCTCCGGGAAGCCCTGTCCCCACGGGCCGGCAAGCCGCAGCGCATCGGCGTGGCGATGGTCCAGCTCGTCGCTGCCGAGCTCGCCATCGCTGAGGATCTGCTGCTGCAGCATCACCGGGTCCAGCAACTGATGCACGGCTGCGGCGAAGGCGGCTTCGAACGCCGTCAGGTGGGCGTGCGGCAGGCTCATGCCGGCGGCCATCGCATGGCCACCGAAGCGCTCGATCAGGCCCGGCTGCTGCGCATCGACCAGCGCCAGCGCATCGCGGATGTGCAGGCCGGGAATCGAACGCGCGGACCCTCGCAACGCATCGGCGCCCGGTTCAGCCGGCGCGAAGGCGACCACCGGTCGGTGCAGGCGGTCTTTCATCTTCGAGGCCACCAGGCCGACCACACCCGGATGCCACTCGGCATCGAACAGCACCGCCGCGATCGGGCGCTGTCCGTCGTCATCCAGCACCACCCTGGCCACCGCCTTCTCGGCGTCGTCGGTCATGGTCTGCTGCACGGCGCGGCGCTCGGCGTTGATCTGCTCCAGCGTCTGCGCGATGTCGCGCGCCTGCGCCGGGTCCTCGGTCAGCAGCAGCGCGATGCCCAGCGCCATGTCCTCCAGCCGGCCGGCCGCGTTCAAGCGCGGGCCCAGCGCAAAGCCGATATCGGTGGCGGTCAGCCGCGCCGCATTGCGGCCACTGGCTTCGATCAGAGCATTCAACCCGACGCAGCCCTGCCCGGCGCGCAGGCGCCGCAGCCCGGCACTGACCAGCGCGCGGTTGTTGGCATCCAGCGCCACCAGGTCGGCGACCGTGCCCACCGCGACCAGATCCAGCAGCGTGGCCAGGTCCGGTCCCTTGCCGTCGGCGAACACCGCGGCCTCGCGCAGGTGCCGGCGCAAGGCCAGCAGTACATAGAAGATCACGCCGACGCCGGCCAATGATTTACTGGGAAAGGCATCGTCGTGCAGGTTCGGATCAACGATGACATCGGCCGGCGGAAGCTGCGGTCCAGGCAGATGGTGGTCGGTGACCAGCACCTGCCAGCCCTTGGCCTTGGCTGCCGCCACGCCGGCATGGCACGCGATGCCGTGGTCAACGGTGACCAGCAGGTCCGGCTGCAGCAGCGCCAGTTCCTCCACCAGCGCCGGCGACAGCCCGTAGCCGTGCACCATGCGATTGGGCACCGCATGGGCGACGTGGCGCGCGCCGAGCATGCGCAGTCCGCGCACGCCGACCGCACAGGCGGTGGCGCCATCGCAGTCAAAGTCACCCACCACCACGATGCACTTGTCAGCGGCGATGGCCGCCGCCAGCAGACGCACCGCGCCATCGATGCCGGTCAACAGCTCAGGTGCATGCAGGTTGCCCAGCCTGGGCAGCGCCAGTTCGGGCGTGTGCGCCCCGCGCGCGGTGTACAGACGGGCCAGCAGCGGTAGTGTGCCGTCAGCCCAAGGGGCTACGTCGACACGGTCGCGGCGGCAGATGACGGGGTTGGAATCGGCGGCAGGGGACATCGGCTACGCCGGTTGCAGGAAGACGTTGCATGATACCGCGCGGGTCAATCGTGCAACTGCCGCGGTTTCTTCCAGATCTGCCAGCGCTGCGAACGCTGGAAGGCGAACTGCACGCCGTCCTCGAAATCCAGCACCAGCCGCTGCAGCTCGCCGCGGCGCAACGCCAGCAGCAGCGGCGCGATCGCCTGGCTGGCCAGCTGCTCCAGCGAACGCAGCGGACGCAGGTCGACCAGCGCATCCACCGACTGTTCGCCATCCACCTGTACGCCTGCCGCGGTGGCCAACGCGCGCAACAGCGCATCGCGGCTGCGCACCTGTGCATGTGGCGTGGCCACGCTCTGCGGCAGCCGCCCTGCACCCCAGAACCACAGCGAATTGATCGGGCTCAGCCCCTGCGCGATGCGCTGGGCGTTCCACGGGTGCGAATGCAGTACCACCTGGGTTTCGGTCAACAGCGCGCGCCAGCGCCGACCTTCGACGCCGCTGGGCAGATGGCTGAAAAGATCATCGCCGAGCACGTCATCCGGACTCGCAAACACCGGCAACGGCATGTCATCCGGGACGCGCAGGTACCAGCGCGAGGCGACCGGCGCATCCAGATGCAGGCCATGTTCGGCGAACACCGGCTGCAGGTCCGGCAGCAGCGCGACCGCATCCTCGTGAGAGGGGCGCAGCGTGTCGCCGTGCCCCATCATCCGCGCACCGTGCATGTCCGGCACCATGTGCGCCGGATCCGCGCGCAGCCAGACGTGGCCGGCCGCATCGCCGGCATCCAGCTGGCGGGTCAGTGCCGCGGCAGGCATCGCGGCGGCATCGGCGGCATCAAGCGTGGTCGACGCCCCCTGCACGCGGAAGTGGCGCTGCAGCTGCGCGCCCTCCCCCGCTGCGTGCTCGCTGCGCTCGGCACGACCGAGCGCACGTGCCACCTCATCGGGCAACGCGGCCACCGCGAATCGACTGCGTGCAGCCAGCAGCAGCGTTGCCGTAGCCATCGATCAGCCCGCGTAGCTGACGCTGACGATCTCGTACTCGCGCTGGCCGGCCGGGGCATCGATGGTGATGCTGTCGCCTTCCAGCTTGCCGATCATCGCGCGGGCCACCGGCGAGGAAATGGCGATCAGGCCGAGCTTGATGTCCGCTTCCAGGTCACCGACGATCTGGTACTTCTTCTCTTCGTCGGTTTCCACGTCGGCCAGCGTCACCGACGCGCCGAACACCACCTTGGAGCCGGCATTGAGCTTGGACACGTCGATGATCTCGGCATGCGACAGCTCGCCTTCCAGCTGCTTGATGCGGCCTTCGATGAAGCCCTGCTCTTCGCGCGCGGCGTGGTACTCGGCATTTTCCTTCAGGTCACCGTGCTCGCGCGCTTCGGCGATCGCGGCGATCACCTTCGGGCGCTTGACCGACTTCAGCTGGTCCAGCTCTTCGCGCAGACGCTGCGCGCCCTTCATCGTGATGGGAGCTCTCATGCGTTCAGTTCCTTGTGCAGTTCCTGCAGCGACCAGACCGGGCCGGTACCGCGGAATTCCAGCGAATGCACCAGTGCCTTGGCACCGGCGATGGTGGTCGAATAGGTCACGCGGTGCTGCAGCGCTTCGCGACGGATGGAGAACGAATCGTTGATCGCCGCACGGCCTTCGGTCGTGTTGACGATGTAGACGATCTCACCGTTCTTGATGCGGTCCACGATGTGCGGACGGCCCTCGACCACCTTGTTGACGATCTCGCATTCCATGCCGTGCTGCTGCAGCCACGCGGCGGTGCCACGGGTGGCGACCAGGCTGTAGCCCTTGGCCAGCAGCGCCTCGGCGACCGGCAGCACGCGCTGCTTGTCCGGGTCACGCACCGACACGAAGGCCTTGCCGACCGGCGGCGCCTTGATGCCACCGGCTTCCTGCGCACGCGCGAAGGCGGCGCTGAAGCTGCGGCCCACGCCCATCACCTCACCGGTGGAGCGCATCTCCGGCCCGAGGATCGGATCGACGCCCTGGAACTTGGCGAACGGGAAGATCGCCTCCTTCACCGAGTAGTAGTCCGGCACGATTTCCTTGGTGGCGCCCTGCTCGGCCAGCGTCTTGCCGGCCATGCAGCGTGCGGCGATCTTGGCCAGCGGCATGCCGGTGGCCTTGGACACGAACGGCACGGTGCGCGAGGCACGCGGGTTCACTTCCAGCAGGTAGACGATGTCTTCACCGTTCTCACCGGCCTGGATGGCGAACTGGGTGTTCATCAGGCCGACCACGTTCAGGGCCTTGGCCAGCTCCACCACCTGGCGGCGCAGCTCGGCCTGGGTTTCGGCAGACAGCGAATACGGCGGCAGCGAGCAGGACGAATCGCCCGAATGCACGCCGGCTTCTTCGATGTGCTCCATCACGCCGCCGATCAGCACGTTGCCCTGGCTGTCGGCAATGATGTCCACGTCCACTTCGACGGCATTGTCGAGGAAGCGGTCCAGCAGCACCGGCGAATCGTTGGAGACCTTGACCGCATCACGCACGTAGCGTGCGAGGTCGGACTCACCGTAGACGATTTCCATCGCACGGCCGCCCAGCACGTAGCTCGGGCGCACCACCAGCGGGTAGCCGATCTCGCGCGCCAGCAGCAGCGCTTCCTGGTCGTTGCGGGCGATGCGGTTCGGCGGCTGCTTCAGGCCCAGGTTGTCCACCAGCTGCTGGAAGCGCTCGCGGTCTTCGGCCAGGTCGATGGAATCCGGGCTGGTGCCGATCACCGGCACGCCGTTGGCTTCCAGCGCCCGTGCCAGCTTCAGCGGGGTCTGGCCGCCGTACTGCACGATCACGCCCTTCGGCTGTTCCAGCTCGACGATCTCCAGCACGTCTTCCAGCGTCAGCGGCTCGAAGTACAGGCGGTCGGAGGTGTCGTAGTCGGTGGAGACGGTTTCCGGGTTGCAGTTGACCATGATGGTTTCATAGCCATCCTCGCGCAGCGCCAGTGCCGCGTGCACGCAGCAGTAGTCGAACTCGATGCCCTGGCCGATGCGGTTCGGGCCACCACCGAGGATCATGATCTTGTCGCGGTTGCTCGGCGCGGCTTCGCACTCGTCCTCGTAGGTCGAATACAGGTAGGCGGTACCGGTGGCGAACTCACCGGCGCAGGAGTCCACGCGCTTGTACACCGGACGCACCTTGTGGGCGCGACGCAGCGCACGCACGGCCGCTTCGTTGGTGCCGGTCAGCTGGGCCAGGCGGGCATCGGAGAAACCGGCGCGCTTGAGCTTGCGCAGGCGCGCGGCGTCGAGCGAATCAATGCCACCGGCGGCGACCTCGCCTTCGGCAGTGATGATCTCTTCGATCTGGTCCAGGAACCACGGATCGATGAAGGACAGCGCATGGATCTCTTCCACGCTCATGCCGGCGCGGAAGCCGTCGGCCACGTAGAACAGGCGCTCCGGGCCGGGGGCCTTCAGCTCGCGGCGCAGGGTCTGCATGTCGTCTTCGTTGCCCAGGTCCAGCTCGGTCGGGTCGAAGCCCACCTTGCCGGTTTCCAGGCCACGCAGCGCCTTCTGCATCGATTCCTGGAAGGTGCGGCCCATCGCCATCACCTCGCCCACCGACTTCATCTGGGTGGTCAGGCGGGCATCGGCGGCCGGGAACTTCTCGAAGGCGAAGCGCGGGATCTTGGTGACGACGTAGTCGATCGACGGCTCGAACGAGGCCGGGGTCAGGCCGCCGGTGATCTCGTTCTTCAGCTCGTCCAGGGTGTAGCCCACGGCCAGCTTGGCGGCGACCTTGGCGATCGGGAAGCCGGTGGCCTTGGACGCCAGTGCCGAAGAGCGCGACACGCGCGGGTTCATCTCGATCACCACCACGCGGCCGGTGTGCGGATTGATGCCGAACTGCACGTTCGAGCCACCGGTATCCACGCCGATCTTGCGCAGCACGGCGATGGAGGCATCGCGCAGGCGCTGGTATTCCTTGTCGGTCAGGGTCTGTGCCGGGGCCACGGTGATCGAGTCGCCGGTGTGCACGCCCATCGGGTCCAGGTTCTCGATGGAGCACACGATGATGCAGTTGTCCGCGGTATCGCGGACCACTTCCATCTCGAACTCCTTCCAGCCCAGCACCGATTCTTCCACCAGCACTTCGGTGGTCGGCGACAGTTCCAGGCCGCGGGTGACGATGTCGATCAGCTCTTCGCGGTTGTAGGCGATGCCGCCGCCGCTGCCGCCCAGGGTGAAGCTCGGACGGATGATGGTCGGGTAGCCGACGCGGGTCTGGATCTCCAGCGCTTCTTCCAGCGTATGGGCGACTGCGGCCGACGGGCATTCCAGGCCGATCTCGCCCATCGCCACGCGGAACAGCTCGCGGTCTTCGGCCATGCGGATCGCTTCGCGCTTGGCGCCGATCAGCTCGACGTTGTACTTCTCCAGCACGCCGTTGTCGGCCAGGTCCAGCGCGCAGTTCAGCGCGGTCTGGCCGCCCATGGTCGGCAGCAGTGCATCGGGCTTTTCCTTGGCGATGATCTTCTCGACCGTCTGCCAGTTGATCGGCTCGATGTAGACGGCGTCGGCCATCTCCGGGTCGGTCATGATGGTGGCCGGATTGCTGTTGACCAGCACCACGCGGTACCCCTCGTCGCGCAGTGCCTTGCAGGCCTGCGCGCCAGAGTAGTCGAACTCACAGGCCTGGCCGATGACGATCGGGCCAGCACCGATGATGAGGATGGTTTTCAGGTCAGTGCGCTTTGCCATTTTCTTCTCTAGGTCGGTACAGCGTGACAAGGGGGAGTGATCGCACGCTGACGATCAGGAAATCTGTTCCGGGTCGAAGTCGATGCGGCATTCGCGCTTGAGCGCGGCGGACATCGTCTCGCCAATGTTTTCCGGCATCCCGCCGTCGGCACCCAGGCCGTCGATGAAGCGCTGGAAGGCGGGGGTGCCCATGAAACGGGCGATCTCCACCTTGTTCGCTTCGCTCACTTCCGGGCCTTCGCTGGCCATGCCCTGCTGGGCGGCCGCGCTGGCCTGGAAGGTGCGGCCCATGTCCACACCGGCCGGCGTGGCCATGAACTGCTTCCATTCACCCACCAGCAGCGCGCCGTCGTCGCCCAGGTTGCCGGCGATCTGCTGCTGGAGGTGGGCGTCGAGCAGCTTCCCGATCTGGGTGGACGCGCAATCGCGGCCGCCCTGGTCCAGTGCCTTCAGCGTCGGGGAGACACTGAACAGCACTTCGGCGCTGTTCTTGCCCAGGCCCTGCATGCCCAGCTGGTGCATGATCACCGCCACCTCGGCCGGCGTGGCCGGCTGGGCGCTTGCGGTGCCGGCCAACAGCAGGCCGGCCAGCAGTGCGGTGAGGCGCATCAGGCCTTGGCCTCGGCCATCAGGGTCACGAAACGATCGAACAGCGGGCCGACGTCGGTCGGTCCCGGCGACGCTTCGGGGTGGCCCTGGAAGGAGAATGCCGGCACGTCGGTGCGCGCGATGCCCTGGTTGGTGCCGTCGAACAGCGAACGATGGGTCACCCGCAGGGTCGTCGGCAGGGTCGCCTCGTCCACCGCGAAACCGTGGTTCTGCGAGGTGATCATCACCCGACCGCTGTCCAGGTCCTGCACCGGATGGTTGGCGCCGTGGTGGCCGTGGCCCATCTTCAGGGTCTTCGCACCGGAGGCCAGCGCCAGCAGCTGGTGGCCCAGGCAGATGCCGAAGGTCGGCACGCGGGCGTCCAGCACGGTCTTGATCGCGCTGATCGCGTAGTCGCACGGCTCCGGGTCACCCGGCCCGTTGGACAGGAACACACCGTCCGGCTTCAGCGCCAGCACGTCGGCTGCCGGGGTCTGCGCAGGAACGACGGTCACATCGCAGCCGCGCTCGGCCAGCATGCGCAGGATGTTGGTCTTCACGCCGTAGTCGTAGGCCACGACCTTGTACTGCGACGGCACGCTGACGAATGCGTTGGCGTCCAGGTCGAGCTGGCCTTCGTTCCACTGGTAAGTGGTTTCGGTCGACACGACCTTGGCCAGGTCCATGCCCTTCAGGCCGGGGAAGCTGCGCGCAGCCTCCAGCGCCTTCTCCACGCTGATCCCCTCGCCTGCCATCAGGGCACCGTTCTGGGCGCCCTTCTCGCGCAGGATGCGCGTCAGCTTGCGGGTATCGATGCCGGAGATGGCGACCACGCCACGCTGCAGCAGCCAGTCCTGCAGCGAAACCTGGCTGCGCCAGCTGCTCGGGCGGCGCGGCACGTCGCGCACGATCAGGCCGGCCGACCACACCTTGGACGCTTCGTTGTCCTGGTCGGTCATGCCGGTGTTGCCGATATGCGGGTAGGTCAGCGTGACCATCTGCCGGGCGTAGGACGGATCAGTCAGCACTTCCTGGTAACCGGTCATGGCGGTGTTGAACACCACTTCACCGACGGACAGGCCGGGCGCGCCTACGGATTCGCCCTCGAATACGGTGCCGTCTTCGAGGACGAGGATTGCGGCTTGGGTCACGGAAATCTCACTTTGGCTACCGATGGGGTACCGAAGGTCACGCCTGCGCTCACGGTAAAAACCGGTTGCAAAAAAGCGCGGACGTACGGTTCAGGACCGGTCCGGCTGTCGTGTTTCGGCGAGTGCAAATTGTAGACGCATGCGGGGTCCGGCGCCAGCACCACGTTGCAGGTAGCGCGCCACGGGATCCTGAACGTAGCGCCGGCCCATGGTCGGCGAGCGCAGCGGTAGCGGCCCGCCAAGCCCCGGACGGTAGCGCCGGCCCATGGTCGGCGAGCGCAGCGGGCCCTTCACGGGATGCCGCCGCCCACTCCGTTGAGCCGTTCAGCCGTGCAGCAGGTCCCGCACCCGGTAGCTCCCCGGGGCGCGTTGACCCAGCTGTCGCGCGGCAAACAACGCGCCACGGGCAAAGATGTCGCGGTTGGTCGCCCGGTGCACCAGCTCGATCCGCTCACCCAGGCCGGTGAACTGAACAAGATGTTCACCGACGATGTCCCCGGCGCGCAGGCTGGCGTACTGCGGGGTGGCCCCGCCGCGGCCGGCCGCCGCGCCCAGTGTCAGTGCAGTGCCCGACGGCGCATCCAGCTTGCGGGTGTGGTGCGATTCGACGATGTCGCAGTCCCAGCCGGCCAACGCCTGCGCGGCGCGCTCGACCAGTTCATCCAGCACCGCCACGCCCAGGCTGAAATTGGATGCCCACACCAGTGGAATCGCCTTGGCCGCCGCATCCAGCGCCTCGCGCTGCGCCTGGCTGATGCCGGTGGTCCCCGAGACCAGCCCCGCGCCGCGTTCCACGCACAGTGCCAGGATCGCATCGAAGCCTTCGGGCAGGCTGAAATCGATGGCCACGTCGAACGGCGGAGCGCCGTGCAGTTCCTTGGCAGCGAAGTGCGGGATGCCGTCCACCACACGCTGCGCGGGCGCGCGGCCGGTGTAGGCCCCCACCACCTTCAGCGTATCGGTATGTTCGGCGGCCAGCCGCAGCAAGGCCTGGCCCATGCGCCCGGAGGCACCGTGGATGAGCAATCGCAGGGGAGTCTGGTTCATCCGGGAAGGCTAGCGGCTGGCCGCGCATTTGCACAGGGGGCGTCGCGCACCAGGCCGCGACGCGGTCTCACGCCGCCGCTTGCTAGCCTGCTGGTTTTCCAAGCGGCGATGCCCTCCTCCATGAAGATCGAACAACAGCTGGTGCTGGTGACCGGCGCCGGACGCGGCCTGGGCCAGCACATCGCCCGCGCCTTTGCCTCGCAGGGCGCCAAGGTGATCATCAATTACCACCGCAGCAGCGAGGCAGCGCGCGCCCTGGCCCAGGAGCTCGGCGAACACGCCCTGGCGGTGCACGCCGATGTCACCGACCGGCACCAGGTGGACACCCTGCTGACCCTGGCGCAGGCGCACTTCGGCCAGCCGGTCAGCACCGTGGTCAACAATGCGCTGGCCACCTTCAGTTTCAATGGCGATGCCCGCGAGAAAGCCGACAGCATCGGCTGGGCCAGCTTCCAGTCCCAGTTCGACGGCAGCGTGCGCGGCGCGCTGAACACCGTGCAGGCCGCCCTGCCCGGCATGCGCGCGCAGCACTTCGGCCGCATCATCAACATCGGCAGCAACCTGTTCCAGAACCCGGTGGTGCCCTATCACGACTACACCGCCGCCAAGGCGGCGCTGCTGTCGTTGACCCGCACGCTGGCCGGCGACCTGGGGCCGGAGGGAATCACCGTCAACATGCTGTCCGGTGGCCTGCTGCGCAGCACCGATGCCAGTGCCGCCACCCCGGAAGCGCTGTTTGATTACATCGCCGAGGCCACGCCGCTGCGCAGCGTGACGACCCCGGCCGAGTTCGCCGATGCGGCGCTGTTCTTCGCTTCCCCGTGGTCGCGCGCGGTCACCGGGCAGAACCTGGTGGTGGATGGCGGACTGGTGCGCGATTGATGCCTGCGACGGTGGTCCGCTGGACGCGGTAGTGACGGCCGCTGGCCGTCCTGCCCTTGCCGCTACGCTCGCCGAGCATGGCTGGGCGCTACCGAGGCAGAGCGCCAGCCACTCAGTGCGCCTTCGGCGGCGTCGGCCCACAGCTGTCACACCCACCGCAGGCCCCGGCGCCGCCACTTGCCGGCGGCGCGATGCGCCGGCCCAGCGACTGCCGCCAGCCCGGCTGGCCGGAGCGCAGCAGGCTCAGCGCCAACGCACCGCGAGCCTTGCGCACCGTGCCCGGGAACTGCTTCTTCAGCACCACCCACGCACTGGCCAGCACGGCCAGCGCGACGATCAGGTACTGCAGCAGCAGGCCGGCCTCCATCAACCGCCTCCCAGCGCCACGGTCACCTGGTAGGTGACCAGGGCTGCAATGTAGGCGGCGGCGAACAGGTACACGGTGGCAAAGCCCATCTGCTTCCACGAATTGGTTTCACGCTTGATCGTGGCCAGCGTGGAGATGCACATCGGCGCGTAGATGAACCACACCAGCAGTGACAGGCCGGTGGCCAGCGACCAGCCGTCACTGACGATCGGGGTCAGCGCGGAGATCGCCGCGTCATCGTCCGGCGCCGACAGCGCGTAGATGGTCGCCAGCGAGGACACCGCCACTTCGCGTGCGCCCATGCCCGGGATCAGCGCAATGCAGATCTGCCAGTTGAAGCCCAGCGGGGCGAAGATCGCGGTCATCGCATGGCCGAGCTGGCCGGCGTAGCTGTAATCGATGGCCGGCATCGTCGCATCGGCCGGTGCACCGGGGAAGGACAGCAGGAACCACAGCAGGATGGTCAGCGCCAGGATGATGCCGCCCACGCGCTTGAGGAAGATCATGCCGCGTTCGTACAGGCCCACGGCCAGGTCGCGCGGGTGCGGGATGCGGTACGACGGAAGCTCCAGCATCAGCGGATGTTCGCTCTTGTCGCGGCGCCACTTCTTCATCACCCAGGACATCAGCAGCGCGCTGAAGATGCCGGCCACGTACAGGCCGAACAGCACCAGCCCCTGCTGGTTGAAGATGCCGACCTTGCCATCGGGAATGAACGCGCCGATCAGCAGCGCGTACACCGGCAGCCTTGCCGAGCAGGTCATCAGCGGGGCCACCAGGATGGTCGCAAGGCGGTCACGCGGGTCCTGGATGCTGCGGGTCGCCATGATGCCTGGCACCGCGCAGGCGAAGCTGGACAGCAGCGGGATGAACGAACGCCCGGACAGCCCGGCCGAGGCCATCATGCGGTCCAGCAGGAACGCCGCGCGCGGCAGGTAGCCGGATTCTTCCAGCGCCAGGATGAAGGCGAACAGGATCAGGATCTGCGGCAGGAACACCACCACCCCGCCGAGGCCGGCGATGATGCCATCGGTGATCAGGCTGGCCAGCGGGCCTTCCGGCAGCACCGCACCGGCCTGCTCGCCGAGCCAGCCGAACAGGGCCTCGATCCCGTCCATCATCGGCGTGGCCCAGGCAAACACCGCCTGGAAGATCAGGAACATCACCACCACCAGGGTGGCCAGGCCGAACACCGGATGCAGCAGCCAGCGGTCCAGCGTGTCATCGATCTTCGCGGTGCGGGTAGGCATGCTGACGGCGGCATCGAGGATCCCGCGCACCTGCGCGTGGTAATCGACGGCCTGCCCATCCACCGCCGCCACCGGTGCGCCGAGGTGCGGCACCATCGCGTCCAGCCGCGCCACCAGCGCCTGCGCGCCATGCTTGCGCACCGCCACGGTCTCCACCACCGGCACGCCGAGTGCACGCTCCAGCGCCGGCACGTCGATCCTGATGCCGCGTCGTTCGGCCGCATCGACCATGTTCAGTGCCACCACCATCGGCTTGCCGAGCTGGCGCAGTTCCAGCGCGAAGCGCAGGTGCAGGCGCAGGTTGGTCGCATCGATCACGCACAGCAGCACGTCCGGTGCTGCCTCACCCGGGTAGAAGCCGCGGCACAGGTCGCGCGTGATCGCCTCGTCCAGGCTGGCCGGCTGCAGGCTGTAGGCACCGGGCAGGTCGAGGATGGCGAACTCGCGGCCGGATGGCGCGCGCATGCGGCCTTCCTTGCGTTCCACGGTGACGCCGGTGTAATTGGCGACCTTCTGCCGGCTGCCGGTCAGCTGGTTGAACAGCGCGGTCTTGCCGCTGTTTGGATTGCCGACCAACGCCACGCGCAGCGGCAGGCTCGCAGCGTTGCTCATGCCGACGCCCCCTGTTCAGCAGTGATCTGGATGCGCGCGGCCTCACTGCGGCGCAGCGCAAACCGGGTGAAACCAACCTGCACGAGCAGCGGTTCGCCGCCAATCGGGCCGCGCGCGACCAATCGCACGGACTCGCCCTTGACGAAGCCGAGCTCCCTCAGGCGACGGGAAATCGCGTCATTGGCGTGCGTGTCATGGACGGTTTCGACCACGGCGTTGGCTTGCAAAGGCAGATCGGACAGCGTCACTCGCGCACTTTCCAGTGATAAGAATGGTTATCAATTCTAACATCGCCGCGCCGCGTCATGGCCCATGACCTTTGGGCCGCTATGATCTGTACAGGTATCGAGTAACTGCGGATTTTATGACGGATTCCCTGCTGGTCGAGCGCTCCGGCGCCCTGCTCACCCTGCGCCTGCACCGCCCGGCGCTGCACAATGCCTTTGACGACGGCCTGATCGCCGAACTCACCCATGCGCTGGACCAGGCCGGACGCGACCCGTCGGTGCGCGCGGTGGTGCTCGCCGGTGAGGGCGCCTCGTTCTCCGCCGGCGCGGACCTGCAGTGGATGCGCGGCATGGCCGCCGCCAGCGAATCCGAAAACCGCCAGGATGCGCTGGCCTTGGCCCGCCTGATGCGCACGCTGGACGAACTGCCGAAACCAACGCTGGCGCGGGTACACGGGGCGGCGTTCGGTGGCGGCGTGGGCCTGGTGGCCTGCTGCGACATCGCCATCGCCGCCGACAGTGCGCGCTTCGGCCTGACCGAAAGCCGGCTGGGCCTGCTGCCCGCGGTTATTTCCCCGTATGTCATCGCCGCCATCGGACCGCGCCAGGCACGGCGCTGGTTTGCCACCGGCGAGCAGTTCGACGCCGCTACGGCGCTGCGCATCGGCCTGGTGCACGCGGTGGTGGCAGGCGACCAGCTGGATGCCGCGGTTGAACAGCAGCTGGCGCTGCTGATGGCCGCCGGACCGGTGGCTGCAGCCAGTGCCAAGGCGCTGGTGCGGCAGGTGGTGGCCAGCCACGATGCCGATGCACGGGACCAGGCCAACGCCGAACTGATCGCCCGCCTGCGGGTATCGGCGGAGGGTCAGGAAGGCCTGGGCGCGTTCCTCGGCAAGCGCCGCCCGGGCTGGATCGACGCCGGCTGATCCCACGCGTCTTCACGCCACAGCCGCCTGGCGGCGTCGATGCTGCGCGCACCGGCCCGCCCCCGGTAAAGCGCTTCATGCAGCGGGCTGGCCGGTTGCTCCGACGGCCTGCGTATATCTCTCTCGTGGCCGTCATTGCGCGCGCCACTTCATCTACAGGATGTTCCGTGATCGTTGCCTCCCGCCCTGCCAGCCCTGCCTGTCCCGCCGCCCGCCCGTCATCGCGGAGGCGCCGGAATGTCTGATTTCGTCCGTATCGTCGAAGTGGGCCCGCGTGACGGCCTGCAGAACGAAAAGCAGCCGGTCAGCACGGCCGACAAGATCGCGCTGATCGACCGGCTGTCCGCCACCGGCCTGCGCAGCATCGAAGCCACCAGCTTCGTCAGCCCGCGCTGGGTCCCGCAACTGGCCGATGCCGCCGATGTCTATGCCGGCATCCACCGCCGTCCCGGCGTGGCCTACCCGGTGCTGGTCCCCAATGAGCAGGGGTATGCGCGCGCGCTGGCAGCCGGGGTGCAGGAAGTCGCAGTGTTCACCGCTGCCTCGGAAACCTTCAACCGCACCAACACCAATGCCGGCATCGATGAGTCCCTGGCCCGGTTCGAGCCGATCCTGCGCCGGGCCGCCGACGATGGCGTGCGCGTGCGCGGCTATGTGTCCACCGTGCTCGGCTGCCCCTACCAGGGCGAGGTTCCCGTGAGCGAGGTGGTCCGCGTGGCCCGCGCCCTGCATGGCATGGGCTGTTACGAAATATCGCTGGGCGACACCATCGGCGTAGGCACGCCGCGCAAGGCCCGGGCGATGCTGGAGGCGGTCGCCGCCGACGTCCCGATGCAGGCTTTGGCGGTGCATTTCCATGACACCTACGGCCAGGCCGTGGCCAACATCGCCAGCTGCGTGGAGGCCGGGGTGCGCGTGGTCGACAGCGCGGTCTCCGGCGCCGGCGGCTGCCCCTACGCGAAGGGTGCCAGCGGCAACGTGGCCAGCGAAGATGCGGTCTACCTGCTGCATGGCATGGGGCTGCAGACCGGCGTGGAACTTGAGCTGCTGGCCGAGATCGGCCGCTGGCTGTCGGCGCTGCTTGGCCGGCCCACCGGCAGCCGCGTCGGCAAGGCGATGGCAGCGACATGAGCCGCCGCGGCCCCTGCGACGAGCTGGCCGCTGGCGGACACCCCGCCACGCAGAGCGACGCACGGGCTGCACTGGACCACGCGCTGTCCCAGCCACACCGGGCCGAACAGCACGCGCTGCTGCAGCAGGCCCGGCAGGCGCTGGATGAGGCGATGCAGCAGCGCCAGGACGCCGAGCAGCGCTACGCCGCCCTGTTCGACGCCGTGCCCGACCCGGTCAGCATCCTCAGTTCGGCCGGGGTGGTGATGGACCTCAACCGCGCCGGCGTACGCGCCTACGGCCGCCCCCGCGAAGCGATCATCGGCCAGCCGATCGAACTGTTGAACCCGGACCTGCCGAGCGACCACCTGGAGCCGGTCTGGGCAGCGCTGCAGCGCGGGGACACCTACGTCATCGAAGTCACCAACATGCGTGGTGACGGCAGCCGCTTTCCGGTGGAGGTGCACTCGGCCGGCTTCGAACTGCAGGGCGAGCCGTGCATCGTGGCGGTGGCGCGTGACCTGAGCGGGCGGTGGCAGGCCGAGTCACGCTACCGCCTGCTGATGGAATCCATCGACAAGGGCGTGATCCTGTTCGACCGCGAACTGCGCGTGGTATCGGCCAATCCGGCCGCGCACCGCATCCTGGGCACGGCCGGAACCGGCTCCAGCCTGCAGACCCTGCTCGATCCGCGCGACTGGATCATGGTGGACGAACACGGCCACCTGCTGGGCCACGACCAATGGCCGGCCAACCGCTGCTTCCAGGTCGGCCGGGTCATCCGCAGCACCATCGTCGGCCTGTACCACCGTCCGCGCGGGCGCATGCTTTGGCTGTCGATCACCAACGTGCCGGTGTTCGGCAACGGGCGCGACCATGCCGACCATGTGTTCGCGATGTTCAGCGACATCACCGAACTGAAGCGCAACAACGCGCTGTTCGACCGCGCGCAGTCGTTGGCCCACATCGGCGGTTGGGAGTGGGACCGCGGCCTGGCCCGCCTGTACCTGACCGATGAAGCACGCCGGATCCTGGGCCAGGAGCTGCCACTGGATGACATGCCCGACCTGATGGAGTGCCTGCGCAGCGATGATCGGCTTGCCCTGCAGCAGGCACTGGCGGCCAGCGTCGACGCGCGCAGCAGCTTCGCACTGGAACTGCGCGGCCAACGCGCCGATGGCCACTCGTTCTGGGTGCGCATGATCGGCGAGGCATCGGAAGGCGACGTGGACGCCGCGCGCATCGCCGGCACCGTGCAGGACATCACCGAGCGCAAGCAGGCCGAGGAAACCCTGCGCATCCAGGCGCGTACCGACCCGCTCACCGGCATCATGAACCGCGATGCGGTACTCAGCGACCTGGGGGTGCGGCTGTCCAACCCGACCCACTGCAGGGCGGCGGTGCTGTACATCGACCTGGACCGTTTCAAGACCGTCAATGACCTGCTGGGACACAGCGCCGGCGACGAACTGCTGATCGAGGCGACCCGCCGGATCGGCCGTGCGATCGGCACCGAAGGGCTGCTGGCGCGCTTTGGTGGCGATGAGTTCCTGGTCGTCTGTGATACCCGCGACCAGTCCGACCAGCCCGAACTGCTGGCCCAGCGCATCACCGCCGCCTTCGAGCCCCCGTTCGTGTTCGGCAATGACGAGTTCGTGGTGACGGCCAGCATCGGCATCGCCTGCGCGCCGCGCGATGGCGTGCGCCCGCAGCAGCTGATCCAGAATGCCGATACCGCGATGTATGACTGCAAGCGCCGCAGCCGCAACGGCTGGCAGGTGTTCTCACCGGAACTGGCACAGGCCCAGCACGACCGCCTGCAGATCGAAAGCCGCTTGCATCGCGCCCTGGAAGCCGACGAATTCCGCCTGGTCTACCAGCCGCAGGTGAACCTGCGCACCGGCGAGGTGATCGCCGCCGAAGCGCTGATCCGCTGGCAGAACGAGCAGCTGGGCGAGATGCGCCCGGACCTGTTCATCGCCCACGCCGAAAGCACCGGCGACATCGTGCGGATCGGCCAGTGGGCACTGCGCGAGGCCTGCCGCCAGGTCCGGCAATGGCAGGACGAAGGCCTCGGGCTGGTGCGGGTCGCGGTCAACGTGTCCTACCGCCAGTTCACCGGCGACGACCTGGCGCTGAAGGTGCGCCAGGCGCTGGATGAGTTCCATCTGCCCGGCACCACGCTGGAACTGGAGTTCACCGAGCGCGTGCTGATCGAGGATGCGCCGGACACCCTGCGCACCTTCGCCCGGCTGCGCGAGATGGGCGTGATGCTGGCCATCGATGATTTCGGCGAAGGCTACAGCGCGTTGAACTACCTGCGCCGGCTGCCGATCCACGGCCTCAAGCTCAGCCAGCTGTTCGTGGAAGGCGTACCGGGTGACCGCTCGGACATGGCCGTGTGCGAGGCGATCTGCGGGATTGCCCGCAGCTTGGGGTTGGGGGTGGTCGCCGAAGGCATCGAATCGGAGGCCCAGCGCCGCTACCTGATGGGGTTGGGGGTCAATGTCGGCCAGGGTTTCCTGTGCGCCCCTGGACTGACGCCGGAAGAATTCGTCAGGAAGTTGAAGTAGTTTTTTTGCGGTGTTGGAGTGGAGCCTGGTTTCTGGGGTGGGTCGGGCGGGTGGGCTGCAGGGGACACGCCGCAAGTACGTCCCTGTAGGCTCGCGTTCGGCTCCTGCCTCACGACGGTCCCCCGCAGCCCACCCGCCCGACCCCGGACAGTTTCCGTGCGCCGCCACCGCAAGGGGGAAAGAAGATAAAGCAGAAGCGGTAGCGCCGACCCATGGTCGGCGGAAACCATCAGACCCCGTTCCCCCAGATCCCATTCCCCACCATCCGCCGACCCTGGGTCGGCGCTACCCAGGCCACCGTGAATCCGTCGAAGGTGGGGCGGGGTGGGTTGGCGGGGGCGTTGAGTGCCATGGATGGCACGAAACGAGGCCCGCAGGATGCGGTTGTTGCCGTCCCCCGCCAACCCACCCCGCCCCGCCACCCAGCAGCCCTACGGCTTTTGACGTTGACGTTGACGTTGACGTTGCCGTAGCTCCAGAAAGCAGGCGCCGGGCTGCAAGCCCGGCATCCATCCCCCCCCCCAAGCAACGCACTGCACAACGGCCCAGCACGCGCCATCCGTTAGAATCGCGGGCTCTTGAACCAGCAGGACCGTGCAATGCAGTTTGTCCAACGTACGTGCCGTCATCACCGGTGGTGTCTCCGGCCTCGGCCTTGCCGTGGCCGAACATCTCGTCGCCCAGGGCGGCAAGGTCGCGCTGTTCGACCTCAATGATGAGAAAGGCGCCGCCGCCGTCGCCGCGCTGGGACAGGCGAACGCCTCCTACCAGCAGGTCAACGTCAGTGATGAAGCCGCCGTGGCCGAAGCCATCGAACAGGCCCACGCCTTCCTCGGCGGCCTCAACGTGGCAGTGAACTGCGCCGGCATCCTCGGCGCCGGCCGCGTGCTGGGCAAGGAAGGCCCGATGCCGCTGTCCGGCTTCCAGAGCACGGTGATGGTCAACCTGGTCGGCAGCTTCAACGTCGCCAAGGCCGCGGCCAACCGCATCCAGCACAACGACGCCGGTACGGACGGCGAGCGTGGCGTGATCATCAACACCGCCAGCATCGCCGCCTACGAAGGGCAGATCGGACAGGCCGCCTATGCCGCCTCCAAGGGCGGCGTGGTCTCGATGACGCTGCCGATGGCGCGCGAACTCTCGCGCTTCGGCATCCGTGTCAACACCATCGCACCCGGCGTGTTCTGGACGCCGATGGTCGATGGCATGCCGCCGGCCGTGCAGGAGTCACTGGCCGCCTCCATCCCGTTCCCGTCGCGGCTGGGCAAGCCGGAAGACTTCGCCAGCCTGGTCGCTTACATTCTGGGCAACACCTACCTCAACGGCGAGACCATCCGCCTGGACGGCGCCACCCGGCTCGCTCCGAAGTGATTCCCCCGGGCGCCGGGACGGCGCCCTCCCCCAACCGACCTACACCACCATGAAAGCCAGCGATATCAAGAAGGGCAACGTCGTCGAATACAACAACGGCGTGTACCAGATCCGCGACATCGAGCGCAGCTCGCCGCAGGGCCGCGGCGGCAACGTCCGCTTCCGTTTCATCATGTACAGCGTGCCGGGCGGCAACAAGCTCGACGCCAGTTTCGATTCCGATGACAACCTGCCGGAAGTGGAACTGCTGCGCCGCCTGTCCACCTATTCGTACAAGGATGGCGAGGCGTTCGTGTTCATGGACGACGAGGATTACACCCCCTACACCCTGGATGCGGATGTGATCGGCGATGACGCCGGCTACATCACCGACGGCCTGGCCGGCATCTACGTGCAGGTGATCGACGACCAGCCGGTCGCCATCCAGCTGCCCACCAGCGTCGTGCTGGAAGTGGTGGAAACCCCGCCGGAAATGAAGGGCGGCACCGCCACCAAGCGTCCCAAGCCGGCCAAGTTGAGCACCGGCCTGGAAATCATGGTGCCCGAGTACATCGCCAACGGCGAACGCGTGCTGGTCAACACCACCACCGGCGAGTTCGGCGGTCGCGCCGACTGAGTGGGGCGAGTGGGAAGCGGCGGTAGCGCCGAGCCATGCTCGGCGGGATCCATCAGACCCCATCGGCAAGGAGCCGCCGAGCATGGCTCGGCGCTACCCTGCGCTCAGCTCACTGCGCCGCGCTGAAGCTCCCGCAGCCGTGCAGCTGGCGCGTGCCCACGGTCAGCATCGCCTTCGCATCGGCCATCTCCCCACTGCCGTCATGCTGGCACGGCACGCGCTGCACACTCAGCTTGATCGGGGTGCCATCGGCGGCCGCACCGGCCCAGCCATCCGGCCCGTGCGTGGGGGCCGCCACCTCGTAATGCGTCTGGCCGTAATCCACCTCGACCCGCAGCGCAGCGTCGCCGCCCGCGCCGACCTCGGCCATCCAGACCGGCTCGGTGCCCACTGCGCGGAAGGCATCATTTGCGGTCGGCGCCGCAACAGCAGGCTCCGCCTCGGTGATCGGCGCGGCAGCCGGCCCAGCGGCGGTGCCCTCGCCCTCGGCTTTCGGATCCGCCGCAGGCTGGCAGGCGACGGCAAGTGCAACCACCAGCACGGTGGGCAACAGGAAAAGAGATGGACGCATGTGCGCTCCTCGACTTCATTCAACAGCACACGACGCTACCATCTGCACCGTCAACGCCACGGGAACCGCTGCGCGCCGTGTTCAGCTTCCTGCCGCAGCGGGTGCCGCCGCCTGCGCACGCAGATGCGCACCGAGTGCCTGCAGGTTCGCATCCAGCACATCCAGTTCTTCGCGCTGCGCCGTTGGCAAGCCCGCGCGCATCTGCAATCGCAGCTGCTTCCAGGCCTGCGGTGCCTGCGTCGATGCCGCCAGCAGGCGGGGCTGCAGCGTGGTTAGTTCATCGGCCTGCGGCAGGCCATATCCCGGCCCACCCAGCAGTGCGCCGGGCTGCAGCCATTGCCCTGCCTGTTCCAGCAGCGCCTGCAACTGGCGTGCACCATCGCTGTCACGCTGCGCCAGCACGGCGCGCTTGAGTGTGTCGCGCGCGCGCAGCTCGGCACGCCCAAAGGCGGCCTGTTCAAGCAGCAACAGGCCGGCGGTGGCACGCAGGCCGCCGCGTTGCAGCCACGGCGCGCGCGTTGTGGCATCCAGCTTCAGCCACGCCTGCGCATCGCCAACCGGCAGCCGCAACTCGTCGCGTGCGGCGGCGAACAGCAGGTCGTAGTGCGCGTCGCTGGATTCGAAATAGTAGCCATCGCGTATCGCCGCGGCGCGGTCCTCCAGCACGCTTTCATCCAGCCTGCCCAGCCGCGCCAGCCTGCGCCGCAGCCCACGCGGGCTGATGCGCTCGATGCCGGCCTCCTGCAGCGCAGGCACGCCCGCCTGCAGCAGCTTGGCGGTCTCCACCGCGCAGTTGTTGCCGACAAAGTAGTAACGACCATCGTAACTCCAGTGCACCTGCGCGGTGCGCTCGAGCAGGCTGGCGATCTCCCGCGCGGAAAGGCGCAACGGCAGCGAGGCAAGACCGCGCAGTTCCACCTTGGTGTATTCGTCCACCACCTGCTGCAGCGGCAGCACGAACAACCGCGACGGGTAGCCACCAGTCAGCCCGCGCCAGCTGGACAGTTCGACATCGCCCACGAACGCGCGGAACGACAACACCCGGTGCTGGTCCAGGTCCAGCCGGCAGGCCGGTCCGGGCACCCTGCCCTCGCGGCAGATCACCAGCCGCAGCATGCTGTGGCCCCAGCGGCTCATCGGTACGTCACCGCTCTCGGCGAACAGGTAATCCACCGCGTAGACGCGTGCCGGATCCAGTCGCATCAGTTCAACCAGGCCTTCCTCCGCACCGGCCTGCAGCAGCGGCACGCCGGCATCGCAGTCCGCCTGCCGTGGGGTCGCGCCCAGGGTCGCGGAAAGCCAGCTCGCCAGCGCTGGACGGCGGCAGGCGAAGTCCGCATCCAGCAGCCAGTGCTCCGCATTGACCGCCAGGTATTCGGCGGCGCTGTGGCGCTCGTAATCGTCGGGGCTGCGGTCAGTGAAACGATTCGGGCTGCGCCCGAGCTTCCACGGGCGGCGCTGCCATCCGGCCAGTTCGCGGAAGCGCGCCTGGCCTGACCAGCCACCGGCCTGCCCGCGATCGGCCACGTGCACCAGTTCATGGACCAGCGCGGCCTGCAGTGCGCGGCCGGCCGCGTCCTCATCGTCATCAAGCAGAGCGCGCTGCAGCTGGATGTCGCCGGAAAACGCGCGGCCGGCAACATGCGCCGGCAGCGTGTCCACCCAGCGCACCGGCACCTGCGGCGGCAACGCCGCGCGCAGCGCATCAGGCAGGCGCTGGACCACGGCATCCACGGCGCGCTGGGCTCGGACGCGTTCGCCGGCGTCCAGTCCGTGCAGGTCAGGCACCAGCTCGAACGCCTGCGTGGCCGGCGCCAGGCACAGCAGCCACCACGCCAACCACGCGTGGCGGCACATCGGCATCAGCGCGCCAGCAAGGCCTGCGCGAGCGCCAGGTCGCTGCTTTCGCGTGCGGCTGCATCCTGTTCGCGCAGGTGCACCAGAGCCGCCTGCAGGCGGGCGCCACGGATCTGGCCCTCGCTGGCAACGAAGGCCGCCGCATCATCGCGCGCGGCCAGGATCACCTTGTCATCGCCGGAGCTGCTGCCGGAGGAATTGGACGAAGCGCCCGACGCCGAACCTGCCGAGGTACCGGCAAAGCTGGATGCACCTGCGGCCAGTGGCAGCACCAGCAGGGCCAGGGCGAAAGGAACCAGCAGCGAAGGCAGTCGGGTCATCGTCGGTTTACTCGTGAAGGGGTCGTGCAGAGCGTACCCGACCCGTCAGCGGAACGGCAGCTCAGAGATCGAAGACCTTGCCGGGATTCAGCCGCGCTTGCGGATCGAACGCGCGCTTGACCGCCTTCATCAAGGCGATTTCGGCGGGCCCGCGGGTGCTGTCCAAGTAGGCCTTCTTGACCAGGCCGATGCCATGTTCGGCGGAAATGCTGCCATCGAAGCGTGCCAGCACCTGCGCCAGCAGCTTGGTCACCTGCTCGCACTGCTGCAGGAACTCCGCATCACCGGTGTCATCGGGCTTGAGCACGTTGATGTGCAGGTTGCCATCGCCGATGTGGCCGAACCACACCACCTCGAACTGCGGGTACGCCTGGGTGATCAGCGCCTGGGTTTCGGCGAGGAACGCGGGCATCGCCGAGATCCGCACCGACACGTCGTTCTTGTACGGCTTGTAGCGTGCGACCGCCTCGGTGATGCCCTCGCGCAGGCGCCACAGCTGCGCGGCCTGGGCGTCACTGGCACTGATCACGCCGTCGCTGACCCAGCCATTGCCCATGCAGTCTTCGAAGGCCGCCATCGCCGCAGCTTCCTGCGCCTCGTCACCGGCGGCGAACTCGGTCACCACGTAATACGGATGCACCTCGTCGAACGGCGCCTGCGCACCATGGGCCAGCACGTGCGTTAGCGCCTGCGCAGTGAAGAATTCGAAGGCCTGCAGCTGCAGCCGCGCACGGAACGCGGCGAACACCTGCATAAGCACCTCGAAGCTGGGCACGGCAAGCAGCATCACGTTGCTGGCCGGTGGCGGATCGGTCAGCTTCACCGTGGCTTCCACGATCACCCCCAGCGTGCCCTCCGAGCCGATCAGCAGCTGGCGGAAGTCGTAGCCGCTGGAATTCTTGATCAGGCCCTTGTTGAGCTCGAGCAGCTCACCGTCAGCGGTGACGACTTTCAGCCCGGCGATCCATTCGCGGGTATTGCCGTAGCGGATCACCCGGATCCCCCCGGCATTGGTGGCGATGTTGCCGCCGATCGAACAGGACCCGCGTGCGGCGAAGTCCACCGGGTAGATCAGCCCGTGCTCCAGCGCCGCGTTGTGCAGCGCCTCCAGCGGCATGCCGGCCTGCACGACCAGGGTCCGGTCCACCGCGTCGTAGCCCAGCACCTTGTTCATGCGCTCAAGGCTCAGCACCAGTTCGCCGTTGGACGCCACCGCGCCGCCTGACAGGCCGGTGCGTCCGCCCGACGGCACCACCGCCACGCCTTCGGCGGCACTCCAGCGCATCACCGCCTGCACTTCATCCACGCTGGCCGGCAGCGCGATCGCCAGCGGCGCCGGGGTCCAGCGCCGGGTCCAGTCGCGCCCGTAATGCTCCAGATCGGCCGCATCGGTCTTCAGGCGCAGGTCGGGTACGGCCTGCTGGAGGGCGGCAACGCGGGGATCGGTCATGGCAGTCCAGGCAAATGCAGGCGGAACGGGAAAGCGTGCCAGTGCGGCCCGCCAGCGTCCAGCCCCCTGCGCGCGGCGGCGATGGCTACGTTTGCAACCAATTCCGCAGTGCACCATGGGCGGCCGCATCTGGCATAGTGATCAGCCCTTGTCCCACTGGCCGTGCCGTCCCATGTCGCCGAAGAAGA
The DNA here is from genome assembly GCF_031453215.1 of Stenotrophomonas sp. SORGH_AS_0321. Taxonomy (NCBI): domain Bacteria; kingdom Pseudomonadati; phylum Pseudomonadota; class Gammaproteobacteria; order Lysobacterales; family Lysobacteraceae; genus Stenotrophomonas; species Stenotrophomonas sp. SORGH_AS_0321. The sequence goes on along the minus strand of NZ_JAVIZG010000001.1, from coordinate 1,784,743 downwards.
CCTCCTACCCCAAGCAGGATATCCGCGTGCTGTTGCTGGAGGGGGTCAGCCAGACCGCCGTGGACGTGTTCACCGCGGCCGGCTACAGCCAGATCGAACTGCATTCCAAGGCGCTGCCCGAAGACGAGCTGAAGGCGCGCATCGCCGACGCCCACATCGTTGGCATCCGCTCGCGCAGCCAGCTGTCGGCCGACGTGCTGGCCGAGGCCAAGCGCGTGATCGCGGTGGGCTGCTTCTGCATCGGCACCAACCAGGTCGATCTGGACGCGGCTGAACTGGCCGGCATCCCGGTGTTCAACGCGCCCTACTCCAACACGCGCAGCGTGGCCGAGCTGGTGATCGCCGAAGCGATCATGCTGACCCGTGGCATTCCGCAGAAGAACGCCGAATGCCACCGCGGCGGCTGGTCCAAGTCGGCTGCCGGCAGCCACGAAGTGCGCGGCAAGACGCTGGGCATCATCGGCTACGGCCACATCGGCACCCAGGTGGGCGTGCTGGCTGAATCGCTGGGCCTGCAGGTGATCTTCCACGACGTGGAGGCCAAGCTGGCGCTGGGCAACGCGCGCGCCGCGGTCAGCCTGGACGACCTGCTGGAGCGCTCGGACATCATCACCCTGCACGTGCCGGAAACACCGGCCACGCAGTGGATGATCGGCGCGACCGAACTGGCGAAGATGCGCCGCGGCGCGCATGTGATCAACGCCGCGCGCGGCACCATCGTCGACATCGCGGCCCTGGATGCGGCACTGGGCTCGGGCCACATCGGCGGCGCGGCGCTGGATGTGTTCCCGGTGGAACCCAAGGGCAACGGCGATGTCTTCGAATCGCCACTGACCGCGCACGACAACGTGATCCTGACCCCGCACGTGGGCGGCAGCACGCTGGAAGCACAGGACAACATCGGCATCGAAGTGGCGGCCAAGCTGGTCCGCTACAGCGACAACGGCAGCACCCTGACTGCGGTCAACTTCCCCGAAGTCACCCTGCCCGAGCACGACGGCAGCCTGCGCCTGCTGCACATCCACCGCAACGTGCCGGGCGTGCTGTCCAAGGTCAACGAGATCTTCTCGCGCCACAACGTCAACATCGACGGCCAGTTCCTTCGCACCGACGCGAAGGTGGGCTACGTGGTGATCGACATCACCGCCAGCGTGGAGCAGGCTGCCGCCGTTCGCGATGAACTGGCCGCGATCCCCGGCACCCTGCGCACCCGCGTGCTGTACAGCTGAGGGCCGTCAGGCCCGGTACCGGTAGTGACGGCCGCTGGCCGTCAACCAACATGTGACGGCCAGCGGCCGTCAGCGTCGGGATGACGGCCAGCGGCCGTCACTACCCAGCCAGCGCCGGGCCATGCGCTGCAGCGATGCGTCCGCCTGCGGATCGGCGGCCAGCTGGGCGATGTCGCGCCAGGCCAGGGCGAGCGATTCTTCGCTGATCGCAAAGGCTTCCGACGCCCCTGCCCGGATCACGAAACGGACGTCGTAGTGCCAGTGCCCGGGCACCTCATGACGCTCGGGGATCCAGTGTTTGTCCAGGTCGAAGATCGCCGGATCGTCCAGCGACAGTCCGGAGAGCCCGGATTCCTCCTCGGCTTCGTTCAACGCCACGCGGGCCAGGTCGCGATCGCCATCGGCATGGCCACCGAGCTGCAGCCAGCGATCCAGCTTGCGGTGGTGGGTCAGCAGAATCCGCTGCCCGTCTGCGCTGACCAGCCATGCACTGCCGGTGAAATGGCCTTCCAGCCGTTCGCGCAGGAAGGGATTCAGGGGATCATCAAGAAGTGTGCTGAATTCGTCAGCCAAGGCGCCCTGCACAGGCACTTCGAGGGCATGTCGGCGAAGCAGTTCACGCAACGGATCGTCAAGCAGGGCAAGGGTTGCGACAGTTTCCAGCATATCCGGCACGCGTTCAGCGAAGGTATCGGCCATTATCGCCAGAAAATGTTGCACGTGCGGCTTGTACATCACCTTCAGCTTTGGCTAAGGTACAGCGAGCCATTCGCATGGCCTTCACCGATCACACGCGCTGGCGACAATGTATCGCCGGCCACCCAACGACCACTTAGGGAAGTACCGCATGCTGAAAGCTCTGTTGAGGGTCAAGCCGGTTGAGCCAGCCGGACACGTTGACGCTGGCGAACCCATCGAAGGCAGCCTGGACGGCGAAGCCACCCTGAAACGGACGCTCACGGCGAAACACCTGATCCTGCTCGGCATCGGTGCGGTGATCGGTGCGGGCATCTTCGTCATGACCGGCCAGGCCGCGGCGTTCCACGCGGGCCCGGCCGTGACCCTGTCCTTCGTCGCCGCCGGCCTTGCCTGCGCACTGGCTGGCCTGTGCTACGCAGAGTTCGCCGCGATGATGCCGGTGTCCGGCAGTGCCTATTCGTACTCCTATGCCACGCTGGGTGAAGGCATGGCGTGGTTCATCGGCTGGTGCCTGGTGCTGGAGTATCTGTTTGCCTCCGCGTCGGTGGCGGTCGGCTGGTCGGCCTACCTGATAAGTTTCATCACCACCACGTTGCACCTGCCGTTCCCGGATGCGCTGAGCGCGGCCCCGGTGGCGTGGGAAAGCGGCCAGTTCATCGCATCGGGCAAACTGTTCAACCTGCCCGCAGTGCTGATCGTGGCTGCGGTGACCGGCCTGCTGTACGTGGGCGTTTCACAGTCGACCTTCGTCAACGGCATCATCGTGGCAATCAAGGTGACCGTGATCTGCCTGTTCATCGCGATCGGCGCGACTTATGTCAATCCGGCCAACTGGCACCCCTTCATTCCGGAGAACACCGGCACCTTCGGCGAGTTCGGCTGGAGCGGCGTGCTACGCGCGGGCTCCATCGTGTTCTTCGCCTTCATCGGCTTCGACGCGGTATCTACCGCCGCCGGTGAAACCAAGGACCCGCAACGCAACATGCCGATCGGCCTGCTCGGGTCGCTGGCGATCTGCACGGTCATCTACGTGATTGTCTGCCTGGTCCTGACCGGCCTGCTGCCTTACCAGCAGCTCGGTACGTCCAAGCCGGTCGCCACCGCGCTGGAAGCCTATCCGCAGCTGGCCTGGCTGAAGACCTTCGTTGAGATCGGTGCCATCGCCGGCCTGTCCTCGGTGGTGCTGGTGATGATGATGGGCCAGACCCGCATCGCCTACACGATTTCCCGCGATGGCCTGCTGCCGAAGATGTTCGGCAAGGTGCACGCGCGCTTCCGCACTCCTTACGTTGCCACCGTGGTGGTGGGCGTCATCGCCGCGTTGTTGGCCGGCCTGATGCCACTGAGCGTGCTCGGCGAACTGGTCTCGATGGGCACCCTGCTGGCCTTCGCCACGGTCTGCGTGGGCGTGCTGGTACTGCGCTACACACGCCCGGAACTGGTGCGTCCGTTCCGCGTGCCGATGGTCTGGCTGATCTGCCCGCTGGGCGCGCTGGCCTGCCTGACGCTGTTCGCGATGGCCTTCCGCGAACACTGGCACCTGTTCGTCGGCTGGACCGTGCTGGGCCTGCTGATCTACTTCGGCTACGGCATGCGCAACAGCAAACTCGCCAAGTCCTCCTGATGCATCACGGGCCGGCTGCACAGCCGGCCCGTCTTCTTTCACGCTCCAACCCCGCAGCCACCCTGTGCCTGCACGCACCGACAAGAACACACACCCATGCTCAAGCAACTGTGGGCCACCAAGCACCCGCACGCCGCCCACGAAGACGCCAACGGCCTCAGCCTCACCCGTACGCTGGGGCCCTGGGGCCTGACCGCACTGGGCATCGGCGCGGTGATCGGCGGCGGCATCTTCGTCATCACCGGCCAGGCCGCCGCCAACCATGCCGGCCCGGCGATCATGCTGTCCTTTGTACTTGCCGCCATCTGCTGCGGTTTCTGCGCGCTGGCCTACGCCGAATTCGCCGCGATGGTGCCGGTGTCCGGCAGTGCCTACAGCTACACCTACGCCACTTTCGGTGAGCTGGCGGCGTGGTTCATCGGCTGGATGCTGGTGCTGGAATACGGCGTCTCCGCTTCGGCGGTGGCGGTCAGCTGGACCGGCTACTTCCTCAGCCTGCTCAGTCATTTCGACATCCACCTGCCCGCCGCGCTGGTCAGCGCGCCACTGGACGGCCAGCTGCGCCCCACCGGCGCGATCGCCAACGTGCCCGCTGCGATCCTGGTACTGCTGCTGACCTGGCTGTGCTACGTCGGCATCCGCAAGTCGTCGGCGATGAACATGGCGATGGTGATCCTGAAAACCGGCCTGATCGTGCTGGTCATCGCGGTGGGCTGGAAGTACGTGGACCCGGCCAACTGGCAGCCGTTCATCCCCGAAAACACCGGCCCGGGCCAGTTCGGCATGGAAGGCGTGCTGCGCGGTGCGGCGATGGTGTTCTTCGCCTACATCGGCTTCGAGGCCGTATCCGTGGCAGCGCAGGAATCACACCGTCCGCAGCGCGACATGCCGATCGGCATGATGCTCTCGCTGGTGATCTGCACCCTGCTCTACATCGCCATGGCCGCGGTCATGACCGGCCTGGTGCCGTACACGCTGCTGGGCACCGACGAACCGGTGGTGACCGCCGTGGCCGCGCACCCGTCGCTGGGGTGGCTGCGCGTGGTGGTGGAAATCGGCGCGCTGGTCGGCCTGTCCTCGGTGGTGCTGGTGATGATCATCGGGCAGCCGCGCATCTTCATGATCATGGGCCGTGATGGCCTGCTGCCGCCGCTGTTCACCAAGATCCATCCGAAGTACCGCACGCCGCACATCAACACGGTGATCACCGGCATCGGCATCGCCCTGCTGGCCGCGCTGTTCCCGTTGGACGTGCTCGGCGAACTGACCTCGATGGGCACGCTGATCGCCTTCGCCGCGGTGTGTGCCGGCGTGCTGGTCCTGCGGCGTACCCAGCCGGACCTGCCGCGGCCGTTCCGCATCCGCGGTGCCTGGCTGGTCTGCAGCCTGGGCGTGCTGAGCTGCATGGCGCTGCTGTCGGCCATGACGTTCCACAACTGGATGCTGATGGGCGTGTGGACGGTGGTCGGTTTCGCGATCTACTTCGGCTACGGCTTCCGCCACAGCCGCCTGCGCCGGTAACAGCCGGCGGGTAGCGGCTGGCGCCGACGGCAGCGGCAGCAGCCGCCGCCAACGTCGCGTGCGACGGCCCGGAGGGTGCCGGTCAGGACGGCCGGCATCGCCCTGCCCGGCGAGCGCAGCGGCGGGTCGTGACGACCCACGGTCGTCACCCAGCACACGTTGACGGCCAGCGGCCGTCACTACCAACGCAGGCCGTCCCCGCCGTCACGTCCACCGGCGGGACCGGATAGAATGGGGCACATGAACGCGCCCACTTTTCCGTATGACAGCCAGCGCCTGAGCGAACTGGCGCAGCTGCTGATCGACAACATCCGCGAGCTGGCCCAGGCCGGCTGGACGCCCGCGACCAGCAGCAACTTCTCGCACCGGCTGGACGACCAGCATGCGGCGATCACCGTGTCCGGCCGTGACAAGGGCCGGCTGATCGAAGATGACATCATGGTCGTCGATTTCGACGGCAAGGCCGTCGGCCGCCCGCTGCGCCCGTCCGCCGAAACCCTGCTGCATACCCAGCTGTATCGTCGCTTCCCCGAAGTCGGCTGCGTGCTGCACACCCATTCCCCGGTGCAGACCATCGCCTCGCGCCTGTACGCACCGCAGGGCCACATCCGGCTGGAAGGCTACGAGCTGCTGAAGGCCTTTGCCGGCAACAGCACGCATGAGATGGCCATCGACGTGCCGGTGTTCGCCAACACCCAGGACATGGACGTGCTGGCCGCCCAGGTCGACGCGCTGCTGGATACCCAGTGCCTGTGGGGCTACCTGATCGACGGCCACGGCCTGTACGCCTGGGGCCGCGACATGGCCGAAGCACGCCGCCACCTGGAAGCGTTCGAGTTCCTGTTCCACTGCGAACTGGAACTGCGCCGCCTGCGCAGCTGAATCGGTGGGGTCATATTCCGGATCGGCATCTGACCCCGCCGCGCCACGCTGCTACCCTACCCGTCCCCCCGACGTTCAAGCTGCCGCCATGAGCCGACTGCGCATCTACAACGACACCGCCCCCGACGCCCCGCTGCTGGACTCCCAGGACGGCGCGCTGATCGCTGCCGAACTGCAGAAGATCGGCGTCACCTTCGAGCGCTGGCAGGCGAGCCAGCCGGTCGCGCCGGGCGCCAGCCAGGAAGAAGTGTTTGCCGCCTACCGCACCGACATCGATCGCCTGGTCGCCGAACGCGGGTTCAAGAGCGTTGACGTAGCGTCCATCGCACCGGACAACCCCAATCGCGCCGAGCTGCGGAAGAAGTTCCTCGACGAACACTTCCACAAGGAAGACGAGGTGCGGTTCTTCGTCGCAGGCTCCGGCCTGTTCACCCTGCACGTGGACGACAAGGTCTATGAGATCGAGTGCGTCAAGGACGACCTGATCGCCGTGCCGGACAGCGTCAACCACTGGTTCGACATGGGCGATGCACCGAGCTTCGTGGCGATCCGGTTCTTCACTGAAGCCGATGGCTGGGTCGGTCATTTCACCGGCACCGACATCGCGCAGAAGTTCCCCCGTTACGTCCCTACCCAGGCCTGAAGATCCATGCAGCCGCGCGTCATCCTCACCGACATCGAAGGCACCACCAGCAGCATCTCGTTCGTAAAGAACGTGCTGTTCCCGTACGCGCGCCAGGCGCTGCCCGGCTTCATCGCCGCCCATGGCGAACAACCGCAGGTGCGGCGCTGGCTGGATGCGGTGGCCACCGAAATCGGCGGCGCCTGCCAGGACAGCGTGGTGGCCGAAACGCTGCAGGGCTGGATCGACCAGGACCGCAAGCACACCGCGTTGAAAGCACTGCAGGGGATGATCTGGGAGACCGGCTACCGCAACGGCGACTACAAGGCGCACTTCTATCCGGAAGTGGCTGCCGTGCTGAAGGGCTGGCACGCCGCCGGGCTGGCGCTGTATGTGTATTCGTCCGGCTCGGTGCCGGCGCAGAAGCAGTTCTTCGGCTTCAGCGAGGCCGGCGACCTGACCGCGCTGGTGTCCGGCTGGTTCGACACCGAAATCGGCGGCAAGCGCGAGGCCGACAGCTACCGCCGCATCGTGGCGGCCATCGGCGTGCCGGCTGCTGAGATCGTGTTCCTGTCCGACGTGGTGGAAGAGCTCGACGCCGCCCGCGAGGCAGGCCTGCAGACCCGCCTGCTGGACCGCCTGGACGATTACCCGCTGCCGCGCAGCGGCGATGCCACGCACGGCCACGACCGGGTAGAGAACTTCCAGCAGATCACGCTCTGAGCCAACCGCGCGGGCCATGCCCGGGTAGCGCCGAAGGCAGCGGCAGCTGGCCGAAGCATGACGGCCAGCGGCCGTCACTACCGCGTCCCAGCCAGCACGTCGCCCAGGGTCTGCACGCGCATGGCCGCGCGCAGCGTTTCGGCATCCGTGCCGGAGCGCACGCGCAGCACCCGCCGCTCGCCGGGCAACAGGTCCAGCAGGTTGTCTTCCAGCACCACCTCGTTTGCCCCGAAATCGATCCACGCTGCACGCACCAGCCCCTGCGCCTGCAGCACCACGTCGCGTGCGTCGCCCTCGCCCTGCAGGCTTGCCTGCAGCTGCCCGGATTGCAGGGCCTGCGCGCGGGCTTCGACGAAGCCAACCACCTGCCGCGACAGCTCCCGATCGCCCTGCAGCATGTCGACCACGGCAATGGTGCGCGCCGGATCCGCCGCGCCCAGCAGGCGGGCATCGCTGAAATGCCCGACCTCGGTCGCTGAGCCCGGCGCCAGCACCAGCGCTTGTTCCTGCGTACCCAGCAGGCGCCCCTGCAGGTCCATGACCCGGAGCCGCCAACGCACGGACTGCGCCTGCGGGGTGTCGTTGAGCAGGCTGACGCGGGTCACGCCCTCCTCGCGCAGCGCCGCCACGGCGAGATCGGCGAAGAAGCGACGCGCCTGGAAATGCAGTCCCTTCCAGTTGCCGTCGTGATCCATGCCCGACCAGGACGCGCCCGGCCAGACATCGTTGAGCTGCCAGTACAGCGACCCCATGGTGTACGGACGCGACGCCCGGTGGTGCAGCGCGGCCAGCTGGATCCCTTCGGCCTGCATCACCTGGGACAGGTACAGGAAGCCGGGAAAATCCGCTGGCTCGCCATAGCCCAGGCGGATGTAATGCAGCAGCCGTTCGTTGCCCAGCCCGGCCATGAATTTCTGGTGCGCCTGGATCACCGGGCTGTCGATGCGCTGCTCGGCACGCGTGGCGAAACGGTCGACCATCGCCTGGGACGGCCAGGACTGCAGCCCATACTCGGACATGAAGCGCGGCGTCTCTTTCAGGTACGCGCCAACCGGCAGCGCCGGGTTGCCCCATACCTGCCAGTAGTGCTTGTCACCGCGGGTGGAGTCGTTGGCCTTGGCATCCAGATCATTGCTGGGCGAGCTGGACCAGTACGGAACCCCCAGGCCGTGTTCGGCCACCACCGCGCGCAGGTCATGCCCGAACAGGTCCACGTAGCCCTGCCACACCCGGGCAGCGAACGCAGGATCGGCCTTTGCCAGATCGCGACCGTGGCCCCAATCCTTCCACGCGGTTTCTTCTTCGTTGTTGCCACACCACAGCACGATGCTGGGGTGGTGGCGCAGCCGGCGCAGGTTGTCGCGGGCCTCGGCGACCACGTTCTTGCGGAACGCCGGATCGAACCCGGGCTGCATGCCGCCGCCGAACATGAAGTCCTGCCAGACCATCAGGCCCAGTTCGTCGGCCAGCTCGAAGTACGCCTCGTCTTCGTAGTACCCGCCGCCCCAGTTGCGCAGCATGTTCATGTTGGCATCGCGCGCGGCGGTCAGGATGGTGCGCAGGCGCGCGGTATCCACGCGTGCGGGGAACGCATCGAAGGGGATCACGTTGGCGCCCTTGGCAAACACCTGGCGACCATTGATGACGAACGCGAAGCCCTGGCCCCCTTGCGCATCCTTGTCGCGCCGCAGCTCCACGCTGCGCAGGCCGATCCGTCGGCCGGCCTGCAGTGCCGGCTCATCGCCCGTGCCCAGCGCGACCTTCACGCGGTAACGGTCCTGCGCGCCCTGCCCGGCCGGCCACCAGCGACGCGGCTGCGGCACCTGCAACGGCACCTGCAGCGTCTGCGTTCCGGCCTGCAGCACCACATCACGGACCACCTGCAGCACCGGTTTGCCGTCCGGATCGCGCAGCTCCAGCCGCAGTGGCACGGTCGCATCGGCGCCGGCATGTTCGACTTCGACCAATGCGGTCAAGGCAGCGAGGTTCGCATCCAGCGCCTCGGTACGCACGGCCAGGTCGGTCACCCGTTGCGCGCCCCAGGTCTCCAGCCGCACGGGCCTCCACACGCCCGCGGTGACATAGCGCGGGCCCCAGTCCCAACCGAAATGGTAGGCAGGCTTGCGTACGAAGTTGCCGACCATCGCATCGCGCGGCTCATCGCCGTAAGGCGAGGGATAATTGCCCGCGATCTTGTGCGGCATCGCCTGCACGGCCGGCAGCAGCTGGGTGATCGGCGAACGGAAGACGATGCGCAGTACATTGCCCTGCGGCTGCAGGCGGCCGTCTACGCGCGCGGTCCAGGTCCGGTGCGCGTTGTCGGCGCGCAGCAGCGGCTGACCGTTGAGCTCCACCTCGGCGAAGGTATCCAGTCCCTCGAACACCAGCTCGGCATGCGGACGCGCCAGTGTCTCGGCATCCACGTCGAAGCCCGCGCGGTACTCCCAATCCGCCAGGCCGATCCATTGCAGCTGCGCTTCAGGCGCACCGACGTACGGATCGCGGATCACGCCCGCGGCCAGCAGATCGGTATGTACGCTGCCCGGCACCTGCGCCGCGCCCCAGCCCGCCGCTTCCGGATGCGCCGCGACCTGCGCACCACCCGGCAACAGACGGAATTCCCAGCGCGCCTGCAGCACACCGGCCTGCGCCAGCATCGGCACCAGGCACGCCAGCACTACCGCACCGAACCGCACCCACGCATCACTGATCCGCATCCGAACACCCCGTCGCAACAATGAGCCCGAAGCGCACGGCAGACCAATCCGCTTTACCGGCCGCACGCGCAGGGAATTTTCCGGAGGCGGCGTACAGGCGCCGCCCTTGTACTCAACCGCCCCGCAGCACGTTCAACACCTCGTAACACGCGCCCATGGTGTGGTAATCCACCTTGCCGGCCGGGCTCTTCTCGTCGCTGTACTTGCGGTTGTCCGCATCCAGGATGCGGAACCACGCGCCGTACTGATGGTCGACGAAGTGTTCCCACGCATACGCCCACAGGCGCTCGTACCAGTCCCAGTACACCGCATCCCCGGTGCGCTGCGCCAACACCGCCGCGGTCGCCAGCGATTCGGCCTGCACCCAGAAATACTTGTCGTCGTCGCAGACGCTGCCATCGGGCGCGAAACCGTAATACAGCCCACCGCGCTGGGCATCCCAGCTGCGTTCCACCGCCACGTCGAACAGATGGCGCGCCATCGGCACCAGCCACTCCGCCTGCACGTGGCGGTCCAGGATCAACAGCAGCTTGGCCCATTCGGTCTGGTGGCCCGGCTGGAACCCCCACGGACGGAACAGGTGCTTGGGATCGTCCAGGTTGTACTTCCAGTCGATGTTCCACTCGCTGTCGTAGTGCTCCCACACCAGGCCGTCTGCCTTGGCCGCCTGGCGACGGGTCATGATGTCGGCCAGCTGCAGCGCGCGATCCAGGTAGCGCTGCTCGCCACTGCTTTCGAACGCAGCCAGCATCGCCTCGCACATGTGCATGTTGGCGTTCTGCCCGCGGTAGCCGCTGAAGTTCCACTGCGCATCGGCTTCATCACGGTACAGACCGTGCGCCGGCTCGTAGAAGCGCGTTTCCAGCAGCTGCCAGGTCTCATCCATCCAGCCGCGTGCGTCCTCGATGCCGGCCTTCAGCGCGCAACTGTACGCCAGCAGCACGAAGGCAACGCCGTAGCAGTGGTTGGTATCGTCTTCCACCACGCCATCGCGCAGTGTCCAGGCATAACCGCCGGTGGCCGGGTTGCGATGCACGTCGCGCAGGTAGCGCACGCCATGCTGCACGCCATCCAGGTACGCCGCATCGCCGAATTCGCGGTAGGCCATGGCGTAGTCGAAGACGAAACGCGTGCTGCTCACCAAGTGGCGATGGGTCGCGTCATAGACGCTGCCGTCGTCACGGAAGTAATGGAAGAAGCCACCCTGCGGATCGATGCAGCGCGGATGGTAGAACGCCATCGTGTGGGCGATGTGGCCGCGCAGGAAGTCCTGCGAGCGGAAGTCCGGGCTCTGGGTCATCAGTGCGATTCCTCGGTTTGCAGCAGTTCGTTGACTTCATCGCGCGTGGGCATGGCCGCGAAGGCGCCCTTGCGGGTCACCGCAAGCGCACCCACGGCGGCGCCGAAGCGCAGCACCTCGTGCATGGCCGGTTCGTCGTTGCAGAACGCCGGCAGGCTCGCGGCGTCCACGCCGCGCTCGACCAGCGCGGTCAGCAGCCCGCCGACGAAGGCATCGCCTGCAGCCGTGCTGTCCACCGTCGTCACCCGGAAACTGGTGGCCTGGCCCTGCGCGCTGCGCGTGTACCAGCGCAGTGCGGCGGCGCCATCGGTGACCACCACCCAGCGCGCCTGCGCGGCAAACAGCCGCTGCAGGACCTGGTCGGCACCACCCTTGCCCAGCGGCGCGGCCAGGAAATCGAGCTCTTCGCGGGACAGCTTGACCACGTCGGCCAGCGCCAGTGCCTGCCACAGCGTCGGCAGTGGATCGGCATCGGCCGGCCACAGCGCCGGGCGCAGGTTGAGGTCCAGGCTGACCAGTGCACCAGCGGCGCGCGCACGCTGCATGCCCTCTAACGTGGCCTGGGCGATGGCCGCTTCGGTCAGGCTGTTGGAACACACGTGGAAGCAGCGGGCCTGCGCGAAGCAGGCCGCGTGGAAGTGCTCGGCGCGGAACAGCAGGTCCGCCGCCGGTGGCCGGTAGAAGCTGAAACTGCGCTCGCCATGTGGATCCAGCGCCACGAACGCCAGCGCCGTCTTGGCCGCTTCGGTACGTGCGATGTAGTCGATGCCCACGCCGTGCTGCTGCAGGCTGTCGGCCAGGAAATCACCAAACATGTCCCGGCCCAGCATGCCCACGAACTGGGTATCCACGCCCAGCCGCGCAGCGGCGACAGCGACGTTGGCGGGCGCCCCTCCGGCGTATTGCAGGAAGGCGCGCGGCTCGGACGGAGAGGCCGGCGGCTGCGCTAGTAGATCGATCAAAATCTCGCCGAAGCAGACAATGGTGCCCATCTGGATCAGCCTCCGCGCGGTGCGATGGCCGGCAGGCGGGCGCCGACCAGGCCGAAGAAGATGACGTAGCCGTAGCACAGCAGCGGCAGGATGAAGCTCGGCTGCAGACCGATGTGGTCGGCCAGCACGCCCTGCAGGTACGGCACCAGCGCGCCACCGACGATGGCCATGATCAGCAGGCTGGAGGCCTTGTTGGTGAGCGGGCCCAGGCGCTCGATACCGAGCGCGAAGATGGTCGGGAACATGATGGAGTTGAACAGGCCGATGGCCACCACCGAATACAGCGCGACCTGGCCCGAACTGGCCATCGTGGTGCCCAGCAGCAGCACGTTGATGCCAGCGAACAGGGCCAGCATGTGGCGCGGCGAATAGCGGGTCAGCAGCGCCGAACCGGCGAACCGGCCGATCATCGCCATCGTCCAGTACGCGGACACGTAATGCGTGGCCTGCTGTTCGGTGAAGCCGCCGATGGTCGGCATCGACAGGTAGTTGACCAGGAAGCTGCCGATGGACACTTCGGCGCCCACGTAGAAGAAGATGCCCAGCACCGCGAACAGCAGGTGGCGATGGCGCAGGGCCGCGCCGTAGCTCTGCTGCGGACCGTCATCCACCTTCTCGGCACTTTCGCTCAGGGTGGGCAGGCGGAACAGGTAGACGAACAGGGCCAGCAGCACCAGTGCGATCGCCAGGCCGATGTACGGGCCCTGCACCGACTGCGCTTCGGCGGCGCGGTAGGCTGCCTGTTCGGCCACCGACAGCGCATTGATCTCATCGGCGCTCTTGACCGTGTTGCCAAGGATCAGCAGTCCGCCGAAGATCGGCGCGATCGCCGTACCCAGCGAGTTCAGTGCCTGGGCGAGGGTCAACCGGCTGGAACTGGTTTCCACCGGACCCAGCAGCGCCACGTACGGGTTGGCGGCGACCTGCAGCACGGTGATGCCGGTGGCCAGCACGAACAGCGCACCCAGGAAAGCGCTGTACTCACGCAGCTCGGCGGCGGGCCAGAAGCCCAGCGCGCCCACGCCGGCGATCAACAGGCCGGCCACGATGCCTTTCTTGTAACCCAAGTGGGCCACCAGCCGACCGGCAGGCAGGGACATCAGGAAGTACGCGCCGAAGAAGGTGAACTGCACGAGCATGGCGCGCGCGTAATTCAGTTCGAACACCGCCTTCAGGTGGGGAATGAGGATGTCATTGAGGCAGGTCAGGAAGCCCCACATGAAGAAGATGGTGGTGGCCACGCCCAGCGCCATGCGGGTGTTGACCGGTGGTGCGCCTTGCCCGGGCGTGGTGTTCAAACGGGGCGTTGATGAAATCGGCATGCGGGTTCGCGCCTCGGTGCGCGTAGGTTGAATGTGGAAGGGTTCAGAGCGGGCGTGCCGCGCTGCTTTCGCGGATGCGCAGCTGCACGGGGGCGACGGTGCGCTTGGGGGGCGCATCGGGGGACTGTACGCGCTGCAGCAGCAGCTCGGCGGCTTGTCGGCCACGCGCGCGCGGATCGACGGTCAGGGTGGTCAGCGGCGGCACCGCCACCGAGGCTTCGGGGATGTCATCGAACCCGGTCACGGCGAAATCGCCGCCCGGGCGGATGCCGCGCGAGGTCAGGCCCAGCATCAGGCCCAGCGCCACGGTGTCGTTGTAGCAGACCGCAGCACTCGGCCGCAGGCCATCGACGAACAGCTCGTCGACCCGCCGCGCCGCTTCAAGCCGGTTCGGCGCCGATTCGATCAGCCATTGCGGGGTCACCGGCAGGCCGGCGTCGGCCAGCGCCTGCTGGTAGCCGGCACGGCGCTGTTCGCACGAACTGGAATCGGCATGGCCACCAAAGAAAGCGATCTCGCGGTGGCCCCGCTCGATCAGGTGCCGGGTGGCCAGATAGGCGCCCTGCTGGTTGTCCAGTGCAAGGAAATCCCAGTCCGCGCCAACCAGCGCGCGGTTGAACAGCAGCACGTTCGCGGTGGGGCCCAGCGCCTGGCGCACCTGCGCCGTATCGCTGCCCTCGGCCGGTGACAGGATCAGGCCGGCCGGGGTGTGTTCCATCAGCGTGCCCAGCACCGCCTGCTGCCGCTGCGGCGATTCACCGGTGCTGCCGAGCAGGGTCACGTAGCCCTGCTCGCCCAGCGCCTCGTCCACGCCGGCGGCGAATTCCGCGAAGAACGGGTTGGACAGATCGTTGATCACCAGGGCCACGCTGGACGAAGTCCGACGCCGCAGGTTGGCCGCCGCCCGGTTGTAGACGTAGCGCTGCCGGCGCAGCTCGGCTTCCACCTTGGCACGCGTATCCACGTTCACCAGCGGGCTGCCACGCAGCACCAGCGACACGGTCGCCCGTGACACGCCGATGGCTTGGGCGATGTCGGTCACCGTGACGGCACGCTCGCCGCCTTTGCGCGGGGGCCTTGTGCTGCTGGAGTCATTCATCCTGGAATCGACCCTGGGATCGGATAGGTACCTGAATCATAGCGGGCGCGGCGCACCCTGCCACGGGCGAGCGCAGCGAAGGGCGCGCAACGCTTCATTCCAGCATGCTGCCCGGGGCGGCGCAGTACGACACCGGCAGGTCGCTGGTGGCCGTGCCCCAGCCCTGCTGCGGCGCCTGCGTGCCCAGCGTCCAGTGGATGTCGGCGCCGGCCTGCAGGGTTTCCCAGTCCAGCCATACCGCCGACTGCGCCTTGCCATCCACTTCCACGCCCTGCACGTACTGCAGGCTGCGCCCGTCCGCGCCGGGGGCACGCAGGGTCAGCTGGCGGCCATTGCCGAGTGCAACATCCACCTTGGCGAAGCGCGGGGCGTGCAGCAGGAACTCGCCGCTGCCCGGCACCGCCGGATACAGGCCCAGCGCACTGAACAGGTACCACGCCGACATCGTGCCCAGGTCGTCGTTGCCGGTGACCCCGTTCGGTGCGTTGGTGAACAACTGCTGCGCGGCACGCACCACGGTGGCGGTCTTCCACGGCTGGCCGATCAGCGTGTACATCCACGGCGCATGCAGGTCCGGTTCGTTGTTGGGGTTGTAGCGGTACTGGTTGTAGTAGCTGTACGGGCCCACCACCCATTCCTTGCGCGCGGCATTCAGGGGATCGGCCAGCAGCGCATCCATCGCGAAGAAGGCATCCAGGCGCTTGCCGGCCTGCTCGCGACCATGCATCGCCTCCACCAGGCCCGGCACGTCCTGCTGCGCCAACCACTGGTACTGCCAGGCGGTGCCTTCATGGAACCCATGGTGCGAGCGCGGGCTGTAGTGTCCATCGGACGGCGTATACCACTGCTCGCCTTCGGTGCGCGGACGCGGGAAGCCGGTGAAGCCGGTCTCGTCATCGCGGACCGACACGTCCCACACGTTGCGCCAGTTGCGCCCACGCTGACGCAGGGTCGCCGCATCGGCGGCATGGCCCAGGCCATCGGCCATCCGGGCCAGCGCGCAGTCGGCCAGCGCGTATTCCAGCGTCGCCGAACCGCCATGGTGCGGATCGACATCCATGCCCTTCGACGGGAACGCGCGGTCATACACCACGTAGCCCTTGTCCAGATAGGACGGATTGCCCGAACGGCCGGCCGCGCGGGAGTTCAGCGGCGGCACGTCGAAGGCATTGCGGCGCAGTGCCGACCACGCTTCCTGCTCGCGCCCCTGCAGTGCGCCGAAGCGCCACAGGTCGGCCATGAAGGGCGTCACCGGATCGCCGGTCATGATGTTGGTTTCGAAGTTCGCATAGCCCCAGCGTGGCAGCCAGCCGCCCTGGGCATCGATGGCCAGCAACGTCCGGCCGATATCACGCGCCACCTGCGGCCGCGTCAGTGCCAGCCACTGGTTCTGCGCGCGATAGGTATCCCACAGCGAGAAATACTCGTAGTAGGTCCAGCCGTCGGCGCGATGGATCGCATCATCGTAGCCGCGGTAGCGTCCGTCGGCATCGCTGCCGGTCATGGGTTGCAGCAGCGCGTGGTACAGCGCGGTGTACAGCACCGTGCGGTCGTCCTTGCTGCCACCATCCAGCTTCACCGTCGACAGTTCTTCGCGCCAGGCGTCCTGCGCCAACCGGCGCATCCGGTCGAAGCCGAGCAGCTTGCCGCCCTGCATGCCATCGCTGCGCAGGTTGGTACGGGCGCCTTCGGCGTCCACGTGCGAGATCGCACTGACCGCGGTGACCGCACGCCCCTGCGCCATGTCAAAGCTGAGCCAGGCCCCGTTCGGCTTGGCCTCGCCTTCCATGCTGTGGCGCGCGCCTGCCAGCCCCCGTTCTTCGCCCCAGACCCCGTGGGCCTTGAACGGGCGGTCGAACTCGATCCGGAACCACGTCGTGTACTGGTGGCCGCCACAGAAGCTCTTGGTGACCAGCTTGCCTTCCACCACCCGGTCGCCGACCACGTCGATGACACTGCCGATCACCGAATGGCGCTCGTTGGCCTGGCCGACATTCACCAGTACGTGGCCTTCTTTCTGCCCGGCCGCGAAGGTATAGCGTTCGGCTGCGGCGCGGGTACGCGCGGTGGCTTCGGCGTCGATGCCGCCGTAGCTGGTCAGGCGGACGCGGTAATAGCCGGCCTGGCCGACTTCACCGGCATGCTCGTAGGTGGACGCATAGGCTTTGTGATCGAAGGCCTTGGGATTGGACGTATCGAAATCGCCGCCTGCGCCGATGGTGCCGGTGACCGGCAGCACCGAAACCTGTCCGCCCTGTTCCCAGCATCCGGCGCCGGACAGGAACGAATGGCCGAAGCCACGGATTTTTTCATCGTCGTAGCGCCAGCCGGCGTAATGGCTGCCGATCGGGCTGACCTGGATCAGGCCGAACGGGGCCGAGGCGCCCGGGAAGGTGTTGCCATCATCCTTGCTGCCGATGAAGGTGTTTACTTCGCGCTCCAGCGCAGCCGGCGCGGCCTGCAGGACGGGCGCGGCGGACAGCGCGATCACGCACGCCAGCGAGGCGATGGGCGTGAAGGCATGCAGGCGGAAACAACGTCGGAAGGTCACGTTCAAGGGCTCCTTGGCGGGCGTTGGCAGGTCAGGATCCGAGCCGGCATTCCCACGTCGCGGGATGCCGACACGATGCCTGTCCGGTCGATTTAGATCGATTGAAGTAAACATGAACGTTCGCTGCCGCGCATCCTGCAGCGCAGCATGGAAGCCCGGCCGACCGGGCCGTGCCGGACTGCAAACGTTTTCATATTGCGCAGCAGCATGCCAGTTGAGTCAGGCCGTGTTAAAAAATGCGCGCCAATCGTTTAGATCGATCCAACTTCAAACGGTCACGATTGCCGGGTTCGGAATCCGACAGCAACGCCATCAGGTGCCCTGTCTCTCCTGCCCCACGCTTGCGGTCTCGCGTCAAAACATAAGATCGATTCAAGTATTTCGTATCAGCCAACGGTTCGATCCAGGAGAGGGAGAGAATGAATTACATGTCACACAAGCACGGTTCCCACGCCCTGTCGGCCGCCATCGCATTCGCCTTGGCGGCCACTGCGGCGCCGGCGTTTGCCCAGGACGCAGCACCGGCCACCCCCACCGCCTCGCCCAGCGCCACCACGCTGGACAGCGTCAATGTCACCGGCTACCGCTACGCCATCGAAAAGAGCCTGCAGCAGAAGCGTGACGCCAATGCCGTGGTCGAAGTCATCACCGCAGAAGACGTCGGCAAGTTCCCCGACAAGAACGTCGCCGATGCCCTGCAGCGCGTGCCCGGCGTGGTCATCACCCGTGATGGCGGCGAAGGCAAGAATGTCAGCGTGCGCGGCCTGGATGCCGACCTGACCCTGACCCAGTTGAACGGCAACTACATCGCCACCTCGGAAACCAACAACGAGGCCTCGCGTTCGTTCAACTACACCCTGCTGCCGTCGAACATGCTGGAGAGCGCGGAGCTGTTCAAGTCGCCCGAAGCGCGCATCGACGAAGGCGGCATCGGCGGCACGGTGATCCTGCATACCCGCCGTCCGCTGGAGATGGAAGCCAATTCCGGTTTCGTCAACATCGAAGGCGTCACCTCCGATACCAGCGACAGCGTGGACCCGAACCTGTCGGCGATGTACGCCTGGCACAGCAAGGACGAGCGCTTCGGCGTGCTGATCGGAGCGACCAAGCAGAAGCGCACCAACCGCAGCATGGAAGTCACTGTCGATGACTACCAGTGGTACGGCGCCGGCACCCAGGCCAAGGATGCCTACGGCAATACGCTGCCGCAGGATGGCATCCACTACTGGTGGGGCGAGTCCGGCTTCAACAACCAGACCGGTGGCAACTACAGCGAGTTCTTCATGCC
Organism: Stenotrophomonas sp. SORGH_AS_0321; assembly: GCF_031453215.1. NCBI lineage: Bacteria > Pseudomonadati > Pseudomonadota > Gammaproteobacteria > Lysobacterales > Lysobacteraceae > Stenotrophomonas > Stenotrophomonas sp. SORGH_AS_0321. Next base: position 1,766,174 of record NZ_JAVIZG010000001.1, on the reverse strand, counting down.
GACGTCGGTCAACTTCGGCGTGCGCGAGGAAGAGCGCGAGCGCACCGGCGGCCAGTTCACCTTCCAGTTCAAGCCGGTCGACAACCTGACCGTCACCGCCAACTACTTCCGCTTCGAGCTGTCCGGCGATTACACGCTGAACCAGGCCAAGATCCCGGAGTGGAACATCGCCCGCTACAACGGCGACGGCAACTGGGCCGGCGGACGCCTGCTCAATGGCATGGACTTCGATTCCAGCGGCAGCATCGTCACCGGCGCGCAGTTTGAGAAGCTGCCGGGCAAGGCGTACTACTGCAGCGAAGCACAGGCCGCCGCCGCCGGCATGGCGCCGGGTGGCTGGGGTCCGGATGACTGCACCATCCCCACCCCGCAACTGAGTGGTGCCTACAGCCGCGAAAAGGCGCTGTCGCAGACCGGCGACCTGACCGTGGACTGGGAAATCAGCCCGCTGTCCAAGGTGACCTTCAAGGGTGGCCGCACCTGGTCCGAAGGCGGCCCGTCGATCAACTTCCGCATGTCGGCCAAGCCGCGCCGCCAGGTCGATGGCGTGTGGCAGTCCGGCAACAGCTACAGCGCGTATGACCTGACCGGCACCCCGTCGGCCACGTTCTCGCCGGACCTGCAGGACCAGTTGATGGCCGGCATCGCCGAGATCGACACCGGCTCGACCGATTCGTCGTGGCGCGAAACCAGCATCGAACAGAACTACTTCCAGGCCGACTTCACCCGCCTGTTCGAAAGCGGCTTCATCGATTCGTTCCAGTTCGGCGTGAAGTACCGCGACGGCAAGGTGCATCGCAACACCGGCAACACCTACTGGGCCTGCCAGGGCGCTGATCCGAACGACTACGAGGCCCGTTACCAGGCCGGCAACTGTGCCGACCCGGAAAAGAGCGTCGCACAACCGGGCTTCTTCCTGTCCAACCCGATCGATGACATCGCCGGCGGCTTCAATGCCAACGTGATGCCGGGCATCAACTACCCGGCTTACCTGGCCTACCTCAACGAACGCTACGGCGGCATGCAGAAGCGGATCGAGCCGGACTTCGTCTACGACGTCAACGAGAAGATCTACTCGACCTACTTCCAGGCCAACTTCCGCACCGAACGCGTCCGCGGCAACCTGGGCGTGCGCCTGGTGCAGACCAGGCAGATGGCTTCGTCGAGTGATTCGGTCGAACGCTTCATGGATTACTTCGTCGACGGTGCCGATGGCAATCCGCTGGCCTGCCCGACCGGCACGCCGCCAGCCGGCACGGTCTGCGAGTCCGGTTTCGTGCGCCGCGACGTACGCGAGAAGACCTATGAACAGTCCAGCCTGAGCAAGACCTACACCGACGTCCTGCCCAGCTTCAACATCGCCTGGGACATCACTGAAAACCTGGTGCTGCGCGGTGCGGCGTCCAAGGTTATCGCACGCCCGGGTTACACCAGCATCGCCTACCCGGGCGGCCTGGAGTACATCAGCGAGGAATACAGCAACGACCGTCGCGTCGCCGGTGGCACCACCACCCCGGGCTGGTACGGTTCGGGCAGCAACAAGCAGCTGGAACCGTTCGAGGCCCTGCAGTACGACCTGGGCCTGGAGTACTACTTCAAGCCGGGCGCCGTGGCCGGCGTGGCCCTGTTCCGCAAGGACGTGGACAACTTCACCGTGCCGGTGGTGACCGACCAGCAGATGGACGTGGGCGGTGAGATGGTCACGGTGCAGAACTATTCCACCGAAGCCAACGGCCGCGATGGCGTGTCGCAGGGTGTGGAGCTGTATGGCCAGTACACCTTCGACATGGGCTTCGGCGTGCAGGCCAACTACACCTACAACGACACCAACCTGGCCTCGATCGTGCTGGATGGGGAAAACATCGGTGCCTCGCCGCTGGTCGGCAGTGCGAAGAACCAGGCCAACGTGACCCTGTTCTACGAGAACGACAAGTTCCTCGCGCGCGCTTCCTACAACCGTCGTGGCGAAGTGGTCGGCGGGCTCAACAACGGCATGACCGTGTTCACCGAGCCCTACGACCAGCTGGACCTCAATGCGGCCTACAACCTGACCGAGGCGCTGACCCTGACCGCTTCGGTGCTCAATGCCACCAAGTCCGAACAGCGCACGCACCTGGGTGGCGACACCAAGGCCCGCCTGATCTCCAACATCTACAGCGGCCGCCAGTTGTACTTCGGCCTGAACTACAAGTTCTGATCTGAAAAACCCCGCCTCGCGGCGGGGTCGGTTCTCTCCGCGGCAGCCGCGCCTTGATGGGTGGCTGCCGTTTTTTTTTCCGCTGTCCGCTGCGCTCGCCGGGCATGGGCCGGCGCTACCGGCCGGCGCCCCGGTAGCGCCGCGCCATGCGCGGCGGAATGCCTCAGGGCTGGGCCGCCTGCAACGCGTAGCGCGTGCTGGCGGTATGGACCGAACCATCCGGCTGGGTCGCGCGCACGTCCACCTTGTGCTCGCCCACGGCCAGGTCGGTGGCCAGCGCGCCGCGCCACAGGTGCGGCGACGGAGTGGCTTCCGGCGAACGGTCATACCCCCGCAGCGCCGGGGCCAGGTCGTCGGCCACGTTTTCCGCCAGCAGCCGCGGATCGCCTTGGCGTACCTGCTTCATCGGTCGCCACGCGCCGCCGTCGATGCGGAACTCCACGCGCGTGGCATCCTCGCCCATGTACACGTTGGCGAACACGCCCCACGCCGGATAGGCGCCCTGGCGCAGCACCTTCGGTGCATGCAGTCCGATCTGCTCGCTGTCCGCTGCACCGGCCACGCGGTACTGCAGGCGGTAGGTCCCGTTGCCGGCCACGTCCAGCAGCGCATAGCCCTTGGGCGTGCCATCACTCATGGTGCTGTCCGGCACGCCATGGCGATCCTTGACCCCGGACCAGAACGCACCGCAGTTGGCGCCGACGTTGTACTCGTGCAGCGGCTTGTCGCCCTGCCAGCCTTCGGCCGCGCCATGGTAGTAGTGTTGCTGGGTATGGCTGTGGCCGCTCAGCACCAGCACGTTGCTGAAGGGCTTGAGCATCTCGAACAGGCGCTGGCGGTCGGCATGGCGGAAGGTTTCGCGGCCCGGTGCGGCATCGAACAGCGGGATATGCATCCCGAGCACCAGCAGGCGGTCATGCGGCAGGCCCTTCAGGTACTGCGCCAGGAAAGCGAACTGGTCCTCGCGCAGGCCGCCGACATACGTCGGCCGCGCGGCCGGGTCGTACACAACGTCATCCATGAACAGGAAGCTGGCCCCGCCCTCTTCCACCGCGTAGGTGTCCGGTCCGTACACCGCACGCCAGCTGTCCAACGCGTGCGCGTCGCTGCCGGCATCGAAATCCAGGTCGTGGTTGCCCGGCACGTGGAACCACGGAATGCCGAGCTGGGTGGTCACCCTGTTGATGTCCGGATACAGCGACAGATCGTCATTGACGATGTCGCCCAGCGTGGTGCCCAGGCGCGCCCTGGTCTTTCCCACCAGGGGGCTGACGATGGACTGCTCGTAGTAACCGATGTCGCCCCGCGTGGCCGTCTGCGGATCAGTGAACACCAGCATCTGGAAGCCGCGACGGTTGTCGTGCTTTTCCGGCGCCAGCGCGAAATCGTAGGCCGTGGCCGACGTGGTGGTCGGCGCGATCCCGCGGTACTTCAACGACGGGGAACCCTGCGGTGCGTAGTGGCGCCAGAATGCGGGCAATCCATCGGCGCCGGCCGGAATGCGGTAGCCGTCGGGCTTGACGATGAACACCGTATCCCCGGACTGGACCGGCAGGCGATAGCTGCCGTCGGCACTGGTGCGCACGATGCTGCGGCCGTTGGACACCTGCACCCCGCCCATGCCGGGATCGGTGGGCCCGCGACCGGGCTTGCCGTCACGTTCCTGGTAGACCCGTCCGCTGACGGTGACCGCGTCGGCCCATGCGGGGGCGCTGGTGAGAAGCAGGCACAACAGCCCTGCGGCATGCAGTTTCATGATCGGGGGCCCCGTGGCAAAGACGGGATAGTGTAATGGCCGATGATGACCATCTGGCCAGCGCCGGGCCGCACACGTGCCGGCCAGCAGGCCGGCACGTGTGATGCATCAGAAGCGTGCGCTGAAGCCGAGCGTGAACGAACGGCCGTAGCGGTAATAGCCCTGCGACAGCAGCGGGTTGCCGTTGATGCTGTAGGTCTGCGCTTCGTCCAGCAGGTTCTGGCCCTGCAGGCTGACGCTGAACATGTCGTTGATCTCGTAGGAGATGCTGGCGGTGAGCCAGGTGATCTCATCGGCCTGTTCGTTGTAGCCGGCACCGAGCACGTTGGTGGCGGTCACGAAACCATCGCTGTAGTCGGCGGTGGTGCTGATCGACCACGGGCCCTTTTCATACATCAGGCCCAGCGAATAGACCGACGGGGCGATGCCTTCCAGCGGACGTTCTTCGCCCTCCACGAAGCTCTTGGACCAGTTGCGGGTGTACTGGGCGCGGAAGCCCAGCCCGTTCTCCCAGAAGTGCTGCAGGCCGGCTTCCAGGCCGTGCACCTTGGCGTAGTCGCCGTTGATCGGGCGCATCACGTTGAACAGGTAACCCGGCACGCCGATGTCCTGTCCCGGCTCCCAGCTGGTGGTGATCTGGTTGGAGATGCGCTTGTAGAACACCGCCATGTTGGCGATCGACTGGTCGGCGAAGTACCACTCCAGCGATACGTCGCCCTGCTTGGCGGTATACGGCTTGAGGTCGACGTTGCCACCGTAGATCTGGGTGAACTCGCCCCAGGACACGCTGGCGGTGGTGTTGGTCGGGGCCAGCTTGTCCACCGGCGGGCGCGCCATGGTCTTGGCCGCGCCCAGCCGCAGCAGCAGCTCATCGGTGAAGCGCCAGGTGAAGTTGCCCGAGGGCAGGATGTAGCGGTAGCTGCCGTCCTGCTGCACCGGGGTCGGATCGGCATAGCGTGCGGTGTAGTTGAAGGCGCCGTTCTCGGTGATGCTGATGATCTTGGCATCCCAAGCTTCGGCGCGCGTCTGGGTACTGACCACGCGCACGCCCACGTCCGCGCTCCAGCGATCGCCGGACAGGTCGGCCTGCACGTAGAACGCGTTGGTCTTCTCCTCCACCCGGTAGCTTTCCAGCGGATTCCACTGCGGGGCGGCGTTGGCGAAATCGTAGACCGTGCCATCCGGGCGCGGGTTGCCGTTGTAGGCCTCCAGGCTGCGCAGGTAATTCGGCACGTCAAAGCCCAGGAAGCTGCGCGGGAAACGGGAGCCGACCTTGTTCATGAAGTTCGGCAGCGACAGGGTGCGATCGAGCACGCCACCGCCGAGGTCGGCGACGTTGATCGCGTTGTCCACCGAGTAGTAGTCCGCACCGCCGTTGAGGGTGTTGTTGACCAGGTCGCGGCGCTTGCTGCGTTCGGTGCGGGTCATGCCGAAGTTCAGGCTGTCGATGCCCCACTCGCCCACGTACAGCTTGCCTGCGACGGTGCCGCCGGTGATTTCATCCTTGATGTTGTCGCCGCGCAGTTCCATGTAGTGCGTGTTGAAGTCGCTGTCGTTGAACTGGCCATTGGCCAGGCCGGCAGACAGATCGCGACCGTCGTCGAAGGTGGTGGTCACGTTCGGCACCGCGTCGCGGGCCAGGTCGATGCGGGTCACGTTGGGCTGGTTCATGCGCAGCACCACGTAGGTGTCCTGGCCGCCGGACTTGCGCTCGGAGGTGGAGCGGTACACATCGCCGGTCATGGTCAGGCTGTCATTGACCTTCCAGCTGCCGTTGATGCCGAACAGGTCGGTGTCCACCACGCGGTGTTCGGTCTGGTTGAGCAGCTCCGGGTTCATCCGCTGCTCCGGATCCGGGTTGTCCATGGTGAAGCCGGTGACGATGCCGTTCTGCACGTTGATGTCCGACCAGCGGCCCGGCGCGAACAGCGGATAGAACGACTGCTGGTAGGACACCTGCGGCGAATCCAACCGGGTCTTCAGGCCGTCCACCACGATCCGCACGTCATCGTTGGGCCGCCATTCGAACTTGCCGGAAAACGCCTTGCGCTTCTTGTCTTCCTGCACCGTACCGACCCGGAACTGGCCCGGAGCGATCAGCCCGTATTCTTCAGGGTCCAGTTCGCCGTTGCCGTTGGGATCGATGTTGCCGCCCCAGGCATTGCCGCCCCAACTGGCGTCGTTCGGGTCCGGGTTGCGGGTCCAGCCGCCATCGTTGCCGGCGATATCGGTACGGTCCTTGCGCTCGGCGTACACCGCGCCGATCAGCAGGCCCATGGTGTCATCGGCGAAGGTGTTGCTGTAGGTCGCGGAGAACTTGCGGCCGTTCAACTCGGACATCTGGTTGTGGTCGCCCTCGGCACGCACGATGGCGTGCTGGCCCTTGTTGTCGAACGGGCTGGCCGAACGCAGGTTGATCAGGCCGCCGATCGCGCCTTCGGTCAACGCGGCCTGGGCCCCCTTGACCACGTCGGCACCGCTGATCACATCGGAAGGCAGCACGTCGTAGGCGAAATCGCGACCGGCGCCATCGGTGGCGAGGATGCGGTTGTTGAACGTGGTCAGGGTGTACTCCGGGCCCAGCCCGCGCACGCTGACTTTCTGGCCTTCGCCGCCGGCGGTGCGGGTGATCGACACGCCGGTGATGTGACTGAGTGAATCGGCCACGTTGTCATCCGGGAACCGGCCCAGCTCCAGCGCGCTGATCGAGTCCTGCACGGTGGACGCATCGCGCTTGAGCTCGGTGGAGCGCGCCAGTGCCGCGCGCACGCCGCTGACCTGGACGGTCTGCAGGTCGATCGGGTCGTCGTCGGCCGCAGCGGCAGCCTGCCCGACCGCGGTGCTGGCGGGGGCGGTTGCGGTGGCCTGCTGCGACCACGCGGTGGCGGGCAGCAGCAGGGCAAGGGCGATTCCATGGTAAAGACAGTGGCGGTGCGGACGGACGGCGTTCACGGGCTCTCTCTCCTGAGGCATGAAGCATAGGACGGCGGGCTGTGGGGGCCTGGCTGGTGAAGCAACGAAACCGAGCGTATATGAGGTTTCGTTTTGCATCAATAGCGAAATGTAACGAAAACCGCCATACTCTGGAACGTTTGAAAGGAGCTTTGCGCATGGTCGCCACCCGGGACACCAGCCACCGCCGTCAACAGATCAGTGAACTGGTCCGCCAGCACGGCAGCGTGCAGGTGTCTTCGCTCGCCCAGCAGTTCGGGGTGAGCCTGCAGACCGTGCGCAAGGACCTGCGCTATCTCTCCGAGCGCGGGGTCATGGCGCGCGCCTACGGCGGCGGCATCGACAGTGGTGCGGTAGGTCCGGCCCCAGCGGCAGAACCCCATTACGAAGCCAAGCGCACTGCCTACCTGGATGAAAAGCGCCGCATCGGCGTGCGGGCGGCGGCGATGGTGCAGCCGGGCGACACGATCGCCATCGACTCGGGCACCACCTCGATGCAGCTGGCCGAGGCCCTTCCGGACATCGACCTGACGGTGGTTACCAACGATTTCGGCGTGCTGACCGTGCTCAGCCCGAAGACCCGGATCAACCTGGTGATGCTGGGCGGCGAGCTGCGCCGCAAGAACATGGCTTTCTACGGCGGGCTGACGGTGGAGGCGCTGGATGCGCTGCACGTGGACCTGCTGTTCCTGGGCGTGGATGGCTTCGATCTGGAGCGCGGCATCACCACGCACTACGAACCCGAAGCGATGCTCAACCGAAAGATGGTGGAAGCCGCGCGTGCGGTGGTGGCGATCACCGACAGCTCCAAGTTCGGCAAGGTCTGCCTGCACCGGATCATCCCGGTGTCCGGCCTGGACGCGCTGATCACCGACACCGGCGCGCCCGCTGAAGTGGCCGACGCCTGCCGTGCCCTGGGCGTGGACCTGCAGCTGGCCTGACGCCCCCGGGTAGTGACGGCCGCTGGCCGTCTGCCTGCGCTCCTGGTGGATGCCCGGTTCCGGTAGTGACGGCCGCTGGCCGTCTGCCTGCGCTCCGGGTGGGTGACGACCGTTGGTCGTCACGCTTCCGCCTGCCGCTGCGCTCGCCGAGCACGGCTCGGCGCTACCCGCTCCGTTCCGGTAGTGACGGCCGCTGGCCGTCTGCTTGCGCTCCTGGTGGGTGACGACCGTTGCAGGCTGTGTAACAAGTCCGGGCCCGGTCGAGCTACGCGAGATCTGGACCTCCGGCAGACATGCAACTATGCAGATCTCGCGTAGCAGGGCGAAAAATGGCGACAATTTCGCCATCGGCCGACAAGGTCGGACTTGTTACACAGCCTGCGTTGGTCGTCACGCTTCTGCCTGCCGCTGCGCTCGCCGAGCACGGCTCGGCGCTACCCCGCCTCGTTCCGGTAGTGACGGCCGCTGGCCGTCTGCCTGCGCTCCTGGTGGGTGACGACCGTTGGTCGTCACGCTTCTGCCCGCCGCTGCGCTCGCCGAGCACGGCTCGGCGCTACCCCGCCACGTTCCGGTAGTGACGGCCGCTGGCCGTCTGCCTGCGCTCCAGGTGGGTGACGACCGTTGGTCGTCACGCTTCTGCCCGCCGCTGCGCTCGCCGAGCACGGCTCGGCGCTACCCCGCCTCGTTCCGGTAGTGCCGGCCGCTGGCCGTCTGCCTGCGCTCCTGGGGGGTGACAACCGTTGGTCGTCACGCTTCCCGGGGCTAGCGGAATTTCCGCACCACGGCCTACAGCTTGAACTCGCGCGCCGCGTTGCCGTAATAGACCTTGTCGATCACCTCGCGCGGCAGCGACAAGCCTGCCACGTCAGCCTCCAGCACCTCGATCCGCTGGCTCTCCCCGGTCGCCAGATAGCGCCAGTCCGACTGCCATACCGCGTGCGTTTCCGCCTTGAACTGCGCCGGATCCGCGCCGGGCGACTGGGTCAGGTCGGTCCCGTACAGCAGCCGGTCCTGGTAGCGGATGAAGAAATCACGCACCTTCCTGCGATCGGCATTGGACTGGTACTGCACCTGGCTCATGCGCGCAGCCAGGTCCACCGTGGCCTGCGGAAAACGATCCAGGAACGCAGCCAGCACGTCCACGTCGTACTCCAGGCTGGCCATGTGCGCACCCACCACGCGCAGCTGCGGATGGGCGGCGACGAAACGGTCGCGCACCGCCATCAGCTGGGCATGCGAGGGCTGCTCGGGGTGCAGGTACATGTGGTACTGCGGATGCTTTGCGAAGTACTCGCGATCGTTGTTGGTGGTCATCTTGTCCAGCGGCAGCCAGCAGTTGTACGGCTCGCCCTGGTGCGCGATCAGCGGCACCCCCAGCGCGCGCACGTGTTCGGCCACCGCGGACAGGCCCGGATCATCCAGCATGATCGCCCTGCCCTGCGCATCCTTTTCCACCATCCCAATGTTCTTCCACACCTTCACCGCACGCGCGCCGTCTGCCACGTCACGATCCAGCGCCGCGGTGACCTGGCCGGGCCAGCCTTCGCTGCCATAGCCCTTCATCGAGAACGTGGTGGCCCAGTAGAAGTGCCCGGGATCCTGCTGCGCCTGGGCCAGCGCGATCGCGTGCTGGTCCTGCAGGCTGGGGAAATCGGGGTAATCCACGTTGATCGAGAGCAGCCCAAAGTTGTCCGCGCGCGCCTGCTGCAGCAGCGCGGTGTCGCGGTCGTTGGCATGCACATGCGCGTCGAATTTACGCACCTTGGCGAAGTCCGCCATGGCATAGGAGGGCTCAGCCGGCGCTGCCGCCGTTGTCGCATCCGGCTGTTCCAGAGGCGTCTTTTCCGGCGTGCAGGCTGTCAGGATGACCACTCCCATCACAGCACTTCCGGCCCAGCTACGCAGGTTCCACCGCATGACGCCCTCGCTGTTGTATAACGAAACTTAAATGGAACCATATCGCAACAAAACGCTTGCATCAATCCAGAGCGCGTGCGCAGAATGCTAGCCATCTCCACCGGGTTGACGCTTATGCCACCGATCGGACGCCGTACCGCCCTGAAGCTGATTGCCGGAAGCGTGGCAGGCAGCATGGCCTGGAGTGCAGCACCTTGGGTGCGCGCGGCCACTGCTGCACCCGCACCCGATGGCCGCGCAGGCGATGCCGTGCTCTCCATCGCCTTCGACAAGCGCATGCATACGCGCGTATGGCGCCACGGCAAGCCGCTCACCGGTTGGCAGCCCAGCGAAGCCCTGCTGCTTGCCAGCGGTGATGTCACCGACTTTGCGCTGGTCGAGCAGACCGCGCATGTGCTGGATGACCCCCGCCATGGGGCCGGCCGGCAGGTGGTGTTCACCGGTCGCTCACGCGCGGCGGGCGTGGAAAAACAGGTCGCCATCAGCAGCTTTGACGCCCAGCCCGGACTGGCCCTGCTGCAGGTGCGTTACCGCAACCTCGGCGATGTGCCGCTCGAAGTGACCGGCTGGCGCAGCAGCGCGTACCAACTGGAGGACGCGCCCGGTGGCTTCTGGAGCTTTTCCGGCGCCACCCACACGGATCGCCGCGACTGGGTGCAGCCACTGGCGCCGGACTTCGACCAGCGCAACACGTTGGCGATGGATTCATCCGATTATGGTGGTGGCACGCCGGTCGCCAATATCTGGCGTCGTGACGGCGGCCTGGCGGTAGGCCATGTCGAGCCAGTGCCGCGTCCGCTGGACATGCCGGTCAAGCGCACTGCAGAAGGCGCGGCCATCGCCATTGAATCGGCCACGGCGCAGACTCTCGCGCCGGGACAGGAACTGGTCACCGAACGCACCCTGCTGGCCGTGCATGAAGGCGATTTCTACGCGCCGCTGCAGCAGTACCAGGTGTTCATGCGCGGCGAAGGCATCGAAGGCCCGCGCCCGCCGGATTCGGCGTTCGCTCCCATCTGGTGCGCGTGGGGCTATGAACGTGATTTCCGCGTCGAGCAGATCTACGCCACCCTGCCCAAGGCCAAGGAACTGGGGTTTGAATGGGCCGTGCTGGACGATGGCTGGCAGACCAACGAAGGCGACTGGAAGATCGACCTGCGCAAATTCCCGCGCGGCGATGCGGACATGCGCGCGTTCACCGCCGAAGTCCGCCGGCACGGCATGCGCCCCCGCCTGTGGCTGGCACCGCTCGCAGCCGACCCCGGCAGCGACGTGCTGCACGACCACGTGGACATGCTGCTGCTGGACAAGGAAGGCGCCTTCCAGACCGTGACCTGGTGGAACGCGCTGACCCAGTGTCCGGCCTACCAGCCGACCATCGATTTCTACGTCGACCTGGTCAGGAAGGCGATCGGCGACTGGGGATTTGAGGGCATCAAACTTGATGGCCAACACCTCAATGCGGTGGCGCCCTGCCACAACCCGGCGCACAAGCACGCCAGCCCGGACGACTCGGTCACCGGCCTGGCCACGTTCTGGAATGCGATCTACCGCGCCGCCCATGACGCCAATCCCGAGGCGGTGGTGGAGCTGTGCCCGTGCGGCACCGCCTTCGCCTTCCACAACCTGCCGGCCACCGACCAGTTCCCGTCCTCGGACCCGCTGTCATCGTGGCAGGTACGCAGCAAGGGCAAGTCGATCAAGGCGCTGATCGGCGAGCGCAGCAGCTACGCCGGCGACCACGTGGAGCTGTCCGACAACCGCGATGACTTCGCCTCGAGCGTGGGCATCGGCGCGGTGATTTCCAGCAAGTTCACCTGGCCCAAGGATACCGATCGTCCTTCGGTACCGCTGCCTCCTGGCGGCTTCGTGCTGACCGACGAACGCGAAGCCCTGTGGCGCCGCTGGGTAGGCCTGTACAACACGCACATGCTGCCCAAGGGCGAGTATCTCGGAACCCTCTATGACATCGGCTTCGACAAGCCCGAAGCCCATGCCATCCGCAAGGACGGCGCGCAGTACTACACCTTCTATGCCCCGCGCTGGGACGGCAAGGTGGAGCTGCGCGGCCTGCCCGCTGGCCGCTGGCAGGTCCGCGACCTGTTCAACGAAACCGATCTGGGCGTGGTGAATGGCGGCGCAGTCACCAGCCTGCCCGCCCGCTTCGAACGCTTCCTGTTCCTGCAGGCCACCCGCGCCGGGAGCGCGGCATGAGCGCCGACGCGGTGTCCGTGCCGGTGGCACCGCGGCGGCGCCCATGGCTCGGCTATGCGCTGGCTACCGTCGCGTTGTGGGGCCTTTGGGGCGCGCTGTCACCACTGTCGGCCGCGCATGGCTTTCCGGACACGCTGGTGTACTGCGTGTGGGCGCTGACCATGCTGCCGCCGGCGCTGTACATCCTGTGGCGCGGCGGCTGGCAGCTGGAGCGTTCGCCACGTGCGATCGGCTATGGGCTGATCATCGGCCTGCTCGGCGCGGGCGGACAGATGCTGCTGTTCCACACCCTGACCATCGGCCCGGCCTACTTCGTGTTCCCGGTGATCTCACTGTCGCCGGTGGTCACCATCGCCCTGTCCTTCCTGCTGCTGCGCGAACGCACCGGCTGGCAGGGCACGCTGGGCATCGTACTGGCACTGGTCGCGCTGCCGCTGCTGGACTTCTCCTTCGGCAGCGGTGACGCCGGCCTGGGCTGGTTCCTGCAGTCGCTGCTGATCATGCTGGCCTGGGGCCTGCAGGCCTACTTCATGAAGCTGGCCAACGACAGCGTGCGGGCCGAAAGCATCTTCGCCTACATGACCGTCGGGGCCTTGCTGCTGGCGCCGGTCGCGCTGGCGATGACCGACTTCAGCCAGCCGATCAACTGGGGACTGGATGGCCCGTGGATGACCGCCGGCATCCAGATCCTCAACGCGGTCGGCGCACTGACCCTGGTGTATGCGTTCCGCCACGGCAAGGCGATGGTGGTGGCACCGCTGAGCAATGCCGGCGCGCCGCTGGTCACTGCCGTACTTTCGCTGCTGTTCGCCAGCGTGGTGCCCGGTCCGCTGAAGACCGTCGGCCTGGTGCTGGCGCTGGTCGCCTCGCTGCTGCTGGTGCTCGAACCCGAGCGCGAACCCACGCACCGCCCCCTTTCCTGAAGGACTCCCCATGCACGCACTGCTCGACCTGGTCGCGCGGCATCGGCAGGGCCACGCCATCGGCGTGACCTCGATCTGCTCGGCCCATCCCCTCGTCATCGAAGCCAGCCTGCGCCACGCGCAGCGCAGCGGGCAGGCACTGCTGCTGTTCGAAGCGACCTGCAACCAGGTCAACCAGGACGGTGGTTACACCGGGATGCGCCCGGCCGACTTCGTGCGCTTCGTGCACGGCATCGCCGCGCGGGTGGGTTTCGATACCGGGCGGATCCTGCTTGGCGGCGACCACCTGGGCCCGAATCCGTGGACGTCACTGGATGCCGCCGCGGCGATGGACAAGGCCGAGGTGATGGTCGGCGCGTACGTGGCAGCCGGCTTCCGCAAGATCCACCTCGACTGTTCAATGGCCTGCAAGGGCGATCCGGAACCGTTGCCCGAAGCGGAGATCGTCCGCCGCGCCGTGCGCCTGTGCCGCGCCGCCGAAGCCGCATGGGCCAGCGCAGGCGGGGAGGCACCGGTGTATGTGATCGGCACCGAGGTGCCGGTTCCGGGCGGTGCGACCGAAGCCATCGAAGGCCTCGCCCTGACCACCCCGGCAGCGGCGCTGACCACCATCGAGGCGCACCGCGTGGCCTTCGCCGAAGCCGGCCTGGACGCTGCCTGGCAGCGCGTGCTGGCCTCGGTGGTGCAGCCGGGCGTGGAGTTCGACCACCACGATGTCATCGACTATGACAGTGACAAGGCGCAGCCGCTCAGCCAAGCGGTCACCGGCGTGCCGCAGTTGGTGTTCGAAGCGCATTCGACCGACTACCAGACGCGCGACGCGCTGGCGGCGCTGGTGCGCGACCACTTCGCCATCCTCAAGGTCGGCCCTGGCCTGACCTTCGCCCTGCGCGAAGCGTTGTGGGCCCTGGATGCGATCGAAGCGGAGTGGATCGACAACGACCGCCGCGCGCGCCTGCGCGAGGTGACCCTGCACCGCATGCAGGAGTCGCCGGGCTATTGGCAACGCTATTACCACGGCACCGGGCGGGCGCTGAGCACCGACCTGCAGTACAGCCTGAGCGACCGCATCCGCTACTACTGGCCGGACCCTGCCATCGAAGCCGCGCGCGCCCGGTTGTTCGACAACCTGCGCGCCGATCCACCGCCGCTGCCGCTCGTCAGCCAATACCTACCCCATGCCCTGCACGCAGTGCGCAATGGGACTGCCACGTTCGACCCGCAGTCCCTGGCCATGGCCCACATCAGCGCTGTCCTCGATGACTATCACCATGCATGCCAAGACCATGACCTCTCCTGACGTCCTCGGATTCCCCGAACCCCTGCTGGAGGCGAAGGGCGCGCTGTGGACGGCGCGCGAGATCGCCCAGCAGCCGGCCATGCTGCAGGCGACCCATGCGCTGGTGGCGTCGCTGGCCGAGCAGCTGCGCGCGTTCGTCGCGCCGCTGGTGGATGATCCCGGTGCACGGGTGATCCTGACCGGCGCCGGCACGTCGGCCTATATCGGCCAATGCCTGGCACCGCTGTTGGACCGCCAGCTCGCCGCCCGTGTGGACGCGGTCCCCACCACCGACATCGTGTGTGCGCCGCAGCTTTACCTGGATCCGGGCCAGCCGCTGCTGCTGGTGTCCTTCGGACGCTCCGGCAACAGCCCGGAAAGCCTGGCCGCGGTCGAACTGGCCGAAGCGCTGGTGGGCGACATCCGCCACCTGGTGGTGACCTGCAACCCGGCCGGTGCGCTGGCACGGATCCCGGTCGCGCAGGCGATGACCCTGCTGCTGCCCGAGCAGACCCACGACACCAGCTTTGCGATGACCTCCAGCTTCAGCTGCATGATGTACGCAACGCTCGCCGCACTGTCGCCTGCAGCGGCACTGGACGCCCGCATCGTGCCGATCGCGCGTGCGACCGAAGCGGTGATCGACGGTGCTCTGCCCCTGCTGCGCACCCTGGCCACGGCGCGGAACGACCGGGTGGTGTACCTCGGCAGCGGGCTGCTGCAGGGACTGGCGCGCGAAGCGTCGCTGAAGCTGGGCGAGCTGACCAATGGCGCGGTGGTGACCTGCTTCGATTCGCCGCTGGGCTTCCGCCACGGGCCGAAGACCTTCGTCACCGACGACACGCTGGTGATCGTGTTCGTCTCCAACGATCCGTATACCCGCCGCTACGACCACGACCTGATCGACGAACTGCGCCGCGATGGCTGTGCGGCGCGGGTGATCGAAATCAGCGCCCAGCCACGCGCCGGCGCGCTGGATGACACCCTGGCCGTGCCCGGACTGGAACGCGCCGAAGACGTGGACCTGTTGTGGCCGTACGTGGCCGCCGCACAGATCTACGCATTGCTGCATTCACTGGAGCGCGGGGTGACCCCGGACAATCCGAACCCGGCCGGCATCGTCAACCGCGTGGTACAGGGCGTGCAGCTGTACGCGCTGGACGCATGACCGCCGCGCTCTACCTGGGCGTGGACGGCGGTGGCACCAAGACCCGGTTCGCGCTGATCGATGCCCAGGCCGGACTGCTTGCCGAAGCGCAGCTGGGCACCACCTACCATCCCCAGGTCGGACTGGACGGGGTGCGCGAGATTCTGCGTGCAGGCATCGACACGGTGCTGGCGCAGGTGCAGGCGAGCGCGAGCGACATCCGCCAGGCCTTCTTCGGCCTGCCTGCGTACGGCGAAGACAGCCGCGCCACCGCCCTGCTGCAGGCGATTCCCGGGCAGGTACTCGGGCACGCGCGCTATGCCTGCGACAACGACATGGTGTGCGGCTGGGCCGGTTCGCTGGCCTGCGCCGATGGCATCAACATCATCGCCGGTACCGGTTCGATGGGCTACGGCCGACGCGGTGATGCGTCGGCGCGTGCGGGTGGCTGGGGCGAGGCGTTTTCCGATGAAGGGTCGGCGTACTGGATTGCCGTGCAGGGCTTGAACGCGTTCTCGCGGATGAGCGATGGACGGCTGCCGCGCGGTCCGCTGCACGCGATCCTGCGCGAACACTTCACGCTGGGCGAGCACGATCTGGACATCTGCGCGCATGTGTATGGCGAAGGCCATGGCTCGCGCGGCGAACTGGCCCAGCTGTCGCCGCTGGTATCGCAGGCCGCGCTGGCAGGCGATACGGTGGCGGCGTCGATCTTCGAGCGTGCGGGGCAGGAACTGGCGGCCATCGGCGAGGCCTTGCGGGTCACGCTGGGCTTCCAGCCCGGCGAGCCGGTGCCGCTGTCATGGTCCGGCGGGGCCTTCAGCGCAGGCGACGCGTTGATGCGTCCGTTCGCCGCCGCGCTGCACGCGGCGAGCCCGGACTTCGTGCTGCGCGCGCCCCTGCATGCGCCGCATTACGGCGCCGCGTTGTACGCGCGCCTGCTGGCGCGCTGACGCCGCAGACGGACACTGGTAGCGCCGGGCCATGCCCGGCGAGCGCAGCGGAAGGCAACAGCGTGACGACCAACGGTCGTCACCCACCAACGGTTGGGCGTCA
Source organism: Stenotrophomonas sp. SORGH_AS_0321 (assembly GCF_031453215.1). Lineage (NCBI taxonomy): Bacteria > Pseudomonadati > Pseudomonadota > Gammaproteobacteria > Lysobacterales > Lysobacteraceae > Stenotrophomonas > Stenotrophomonas sp. SORGH_AS_0321. Next base: position 1,749,792 of record NZ_JAVIZG010000001.1, on the reverse strand, counting down.
CCTACCAACGGTCGGGCGTCACCCGCCAACGGCAGGAGCTGACGGCCAGCGGCCGTCACTACCCAGCGCTGTGCGATCCCATTCCCACTGCGTTGACACGACCCCACGTTATGGTCGAACGGCTTGCGAGCGCCCTGAACGCCTTCCCCCACAGGAGACACCAGTGAACTCACGTCGTCAGTTTCTCTCCCTCGCCGCGGCCAGCGCCGCGATGATGGCCGCTTCCCCGCTGTTTGCCCAATCGCCCGCACCGGGCAGCGTGCTGCCGACCCGCGGCACGCCGCGCACCGGCAAAAAACCGGCTACCGAGGCACCGCCCAAGGGCAGCCGCTACCGTCCGCCGACCCGGCTGGGACTGGGCGGCGCACCGCTCGGCGGCAGCCTGGCACCGACCACCCGCGAAGCGGCCGATGCCACCATGGCCGCAGCGTGGGCGGCAGGCGTGCGGCTGTTCGACACCTCACCCTGGTACGGGCTGGGCCTCAGCGAGCGTCGGATGGGCCATGAACTGCATATCCATCCGGCCGATGCCTACACGCTGAGCACCAAGGTGGGCCGCCTGCTGACCGGTACCGCCGGTCCGCTGCAGAAAACCAATTGGCACGACCCCGCGCCGTTCCGCTATCGCTACGACTATTCCGCCGACGGGGCGCGGCGCTCGGTCGAAGACAGCCTGAACCGGCTGGGTGTCTCGCAGCTGGACATCGTCTACATCCACGACCTGTCCCCGGAAAACGAAAAAGATCTCGGCATGCCATGGGAGCAGCGCTTTGCCGAAGCCCTGCGTGGCGCCATGCCCGAACTGACCAGGATGCGTGAAGAAGGCCTGATCAAGGGCTGGGGATTTGGCGTGAACCGGCCGCAGCCGGCGCTGCGTGCAGTGGCCGAAGCCGATCCGGACATCATGCTGCTGGCCTGCCAGTACTCGCTGCTGGATCACGAAACCACCCTGCACGACACCTTCCCCAAACTGGCGGAAAAAGGCGTGTCGGTGATGGTTGGCTCGCCGCTGCTGGCCGGTTACCTCACCGGCCGCGAGCGCTATCTGTATGGCAGTCCGATCCCGGAATGGGCGCCGGCCAAACGGGCGAAGATCGCCGAAGTCTGCCAGCGCCACGGCATCGATATCCGCACCGCCGCACTGCAGTTCGCCGATGCCCCGGACGTGGTGTCGTCGATCATCCCCGGCGCGCGTACACCAGAGCAGGTACGCGCCAACGTGGAGTCGATGGCCATCGCGATACCGGCCGACTTCTGGGCCGAACTGAAGCAGCTCAAGCTGATCGCGGCGGACGCCCCGGTACCGGCCTGAGCGGCGCTTCGTTCAGTGCGGGCTGGCCGTCGGCCGGATGACGATCTCGCTGGTGTCCACCTCGGCCGGCTGCGCGATGGCGAACGCAATCGCACGCGCCACCGCCTCCGCTGGAATGGCGGTGGCGCGGAAGCTGCGCATCGCTTCGCGCCCCTGCGTATCGGAAATGCTCTCGGCCAGTTCGGAGGTCGTGACGCCCGGGCTGATGGTGGTCACGCGGATCGATGGACTCTCTTGGCGCAGGCCCTCGGAGATCGCCCATACCGCGTACTTGGTGGCGCAGTAGACCGCCGCGGTAGGTGACACTGCATGCGCGCCGATCGAGGCGAGGTTGATCACCTGACCGTGGCCCTGCGCCTGCATCTGCGGCAGCACCGCGGCGATACCGTGCAGCACGCCGCGGATATTGACGTCGATCATCCGGTCCCACTCGTCTACTTTCAACGCGGCCAGCGGCGACAGCGGCATCACGCCCGCATTGTTGATGATCACATCGACCCGTCCGTACGCGGCCACGGTGCGGTCGATGAGGTCCTGGACCTGGTCGCGCGCGCTGACATCCAGCGCGTGCGCGACGGCAGCGCCGCCGTCGGCCTGGATGTCGGCAACCAGCTGCTGCAGGCGGTCGACGCGGCGTGCGCCCAGCACCACGGTGGCGCCACTACGCGCGAGCAGGCGTGCGGTGGCTGCGCCGATGCCACTGCTGGCACCGGTGATGACGATGATCTTGTCCTGGATGAGGGTCATGGCAGGCTCCTGGAAGCGGTCTGTTCGAAGGAGCTGCCAGCCTACGAAGGTGCCGCTGTCCGCGGTATTACCCGCCCGCTGGACAGAATGGTTACCATCCCTGACCAATGGACACCGACCTCAACCTGCTGCGTCTGTTCCTGGCCGTGGCCGAAGGCCACAACTTCCGCGTGGCGGCTGATCGCCTGGGGGTGACCCGCTCTGCGGTAAGCCAGGGCATCCGACGCCTGGAAGACAGCCTGGGCATCGCGCTGGTGCAGCGCTCCACCCGCAGCGTGCGCTTGACCGAAGCCGGCGAACAGCTGCACCGCCAGATTGCCGGCCCGCTGCGCGTGGTCAGCGCGGCCATCGAAGACACCGCCAGCGACGGCCAGCCGCACGGCCTGCTGCGGGTCGCGGTGACCTCCATCGCCGAGCGCTTCTTGTCCGGCCCGTTGATCGCCGCCTTCCTGCATCAGTACCCGGGCATCACCCTGGATGTCACCGTCACCGATGACGAGTCGGACATCGTGGCGGCCGGCTTCGATGCCGGCGTGCGGCTGGGACAGGTGATAGAACAGGACATGGTGGCGATTCCGCTGACCGGACCGCAGCGCGAAGTGGTGGTGGCCACGCCGGCCTACCTGGCCGAGCACGGCATTCCGGCCCATCCGCGTGAGCTTGCAGCGCACCGCTGCATCGGCTGGCGCCCCTCGCCGGAGGTGGCACCGTATCGCTGGGAATTCGTTGAAGACGGACGCGGGTTCGACGTGACCGTGGCACCGCAGCTGACCACCAATGACATGCTGCTGATGGTGCGCTCCGCGTTGGCCGGCGGCGGCATCACCTTCGGCATGCAGGAAACCTTCGCCCCCTACCTGGAACGGGGCGAACTGGTCACGATGCTGGACGCCTTCCTGCCGCCCTTCCCGGGCTTTTTCCTGTACTTCCCCAACCGGCACAACCAGCCGGCCAAACTGCGCGCACTGATCGAGCACGTGCGCGCGCACGCGCCATGATCAGCGGAAGAACTGGCTCGGGCTGAGCCCGAAGCGCTTCTTGAACATGCTGGAAAACGCGCTGGGGCTGTCATAACCGAGTGCCAGCGCCACGTCGATGACCTTGCGCCCCTGTGCTAGTTGTTCCAGTGCATGCAGCAGGCGGGTCTGCTGCCGCCACTGGCCGAACGTCATGCCGAGTTCGCGCGCGCACAGGCGCTGGAGGGTCTTGACGTCCACCTGCAGGCCGGGTGGCCCAGTCGTGCAGGGTCGAGCCATCGTGTGGACGCCGCTGCCATTGCCGCGCGATCCGTCGCAGTCGCGGATCGCTCGGGTCAGGCAGGTGCAGCGGCAACACCGGCAGTGCCTGCAGTTCATCCAGGATGAGGTGCATCAGCCGGCCATCGCGCGATCGGGGATCGTAAGGCTGTGGCACTTCGACCGCTGCATGGATCAGCGCGGCCAGCAACGGCGTTATGGACACGGTGGACGCCTCGGCGGGCGCGGTTGGCATCGACTGCGGCGCGATGTACAGGCTGCGCATGCGCACTGTGCCCAGGCAGTCCACGCGGTGGCCCATGCCGGCCGGCATCCAGATGGCGCGCGTGCTCGGCACCACCCAGCGCCCGCTGCCGGCGTGCACCACCAGCACGCCGCTTTCGGCGTAGACCAGCTGGTGCCGGTCGGGATGGTGATGCAATGGAATGACGGTATCGGTCGGGTAGTCGCGCGCGCGGCAGTACACCGTCGTGGCGGGGCTTGCCGGCAGCGGTCGACCCTGGCCTGCGGGGCCAGGCATGTCCTTTTCTCGATGATGCGTGACCATATCGCGCGGGATGGACTCTGCGGGCGACTTTACCATGCGCCTCTCTTCGGCCACCGCTGTGCGAATCCCCATGTCCAGCACCACTCCTGACCTGTCTCCCACTGCAGGCGCAGCGCGCCGTCCGCTGGTCGGCGGCGTGCTCGCCGCAATCACCGGCTCACACCTGGTCAATGACATGATGCAGTCGCTGATCCTGGCGCTGTATCCGATCCTGAAGGGCCAGTTCCAGCTCAGCTTCACCCAGATCGGCCTGATCACGCTGACCTACCAGCTCACCGCTTCGCTGTTCCAGCCGCTGATCGGCCTGCGCACCGATCGCCGCCCCGCCCCTTACTCGCTGCCCTTCGGCATGGGCTCCACGCTGTGCGGCCTGTTGCTGCTCGCCTATGCCCCCACTTTCAGCCTGGTACTGGTGGCGGCAATGCTGGTGGGCATCGGTTCGGCGATCTTCCATCCCGAATCCTCGCGCATCGCGCGGCTGGCCTCGGGGGGGCGGCATGGCCTCTCGCAGTCGGTGTTCCAGGTCGGCGGCAACACCGGTACCGCGATCGGCCCGCTGCTGGCTGCAGCGGTGATCGTACCCAACGGCCGCACCAGCGTGGCCTGGTTTGCCGGCGCGGCGCTGATCGGCATCGCCCTGCTGACCTATGTCAGCCGCTGGTACCGGGCACACCTGGCCGACGTGACGGTCTCGAGGGCGTCACCTGCGCCGGTGCGCGCGGCAACAGCCTCGGCGGACAGCGTGGCACTGCCCGGGAAAGTGGGTTGGATCATCGCGGTGCTGCTTATCCTGATCTTCAGCAAGTACTTCTACATTGCCGGGCTGAGCAGCTACTACACCTTCTTCCTGATCCAGAAATTCGGCGTGTCCGTGCAGAGCGCGCAGATGCACCTGTTTGCTTTCCTGCTCGCCTCCGCGGCGGGCACGTTGATCGGCGGCCCGGTCGGCGACCGCATCGGCCGCAAGCCGGTGATCTGGGCGTCGATCCTGGGCGTGGCGCCGTTTGCGCTGGCCCTGCCCTACGTGGACCTGGCGTGGACCGGGGTGCTCGCGGTGATCATCGGCTTCGTGCTGTCCTCGGCGTTCTCGGCCATCCTGGTGTACGCGCAGGAACTGATGCCGCACCGCATCGGCACGGTGTCCGGACTGTTCTTCGGCTTCGCCTTCGGCATGGGCGGACTGGGTGCGGCGGTACTGGGGGTGTTGGCCGACCATAGCAGCATCGTGCAGGTCTACCAGCTGGTTTCCTTCCTGCCGCTGCTGGGCATCGTGGCAGCGCTGCTACCGAACCGGCGGTAGCGCCGCCCCAGGGTCGGCGAGCGCAGCGGGCCGTGCGCGGAGGGATTCCGCCGAGCGTGGCTCGGCGCTACCAGGTTCATCCCTGCGCATCGGGGTCACGGTAGCGCCGACCCAGGGTCGGCGAGCGCAGCGGGCCGTGCGCGGAGGGATTCCGCCGAGCGTGGCTCGGCGCTACCAGGTTCATCCCTGCGCATCGGGGTCACGGTAGCGCCGACCCAGGGTCGGCGAGCGCAGCGGGCCGTGCGCGGAGGGATTCCGCCGAGCGTGGCTCGGCGCTACCCGATTCATCCCTGCGCATCGGGGTCATGGTAGCGCCGACCCAGGGTCGGCGAGCGTAGCGGGCCGTGCGCGGACGGATTCCGCCGAGCGTGGCTCGGCGCTACCCGATTCATCCCTGCGCATCGGGGTCACGGTAGCGCCGACCCAGGGTCGGCGAGCGCGGCGGGCCGTGCGCGGTGGGATTCCGCCGAGCGTGGCCCGGCGCTACCCGATTCATCCCTGCGCATCGGGGGTCACGGTAGCGCCGACCCATGGTCGGCGAGCGCAGCGGGCCGTGCGCGGAGGGATTCCGCCGAGCGTGGCTCGGCGCTACCAGGTTCATCCCTGCGCATCGGGATCACGGTAGCGGGCCGCGTAGGCTCACCCCTGCGGTACGCGGACCATCTTCGTCAGCAGATGCTCCACCACGCCCGCCGGGTCTGCCGTGCGACCGACATGCGTGCTCGACATCTGCACCACCGAACTGCGCTTGGCGGTGAGGAAATGGAAGCGCGCACGCGCCGGCAACTGTGCGATGGGGCCGGCGCCGGCGTCCCCGCGGCAGATCGCCACGATGGCATCCAGCCATGGCCGCAATGCGTCCAGGTCCAGGCTGGGGGCAAACGCGTGCAGGCGCGCTGGATCGATTTCGATCGCCGCTTCCAGGTGCCTGGCGCCCGGGCAGGAAACGATGACCCCGACGTTGATGAACTCTTCGCGCTCGACCCGGGGAACGACCCGGATCACCGCGTAGTCATACGTATGCAGCGTGGGCACGGACGGCCTCCTGGACGAAGGCCGCGCGCACGCGCAGGCGATGGATGAAGTAGTCGACATAGGCCTGACGGTAGGCGGCCGGCGTTTCAAACGCAGGCTCGCCGACCAGCCAGGCGTCCGGCACCAGGCCGACGATGCGTTCGATTTCGTGATCCGGCAGGCGCGCTGCCTGTTCGGCATCGACCTCGGCGATCCGGCTGGCGAACGGCAGCAGCACGTGGTCGCGTATCAGCACGAACGGCTTCTCGCAGGCCTGCCCGGCGGTAGCCCAGTCGTGATGGAAGTACATCGCCGCACCGTGGTCGATCAGGTACAGCCTGCGGTGCCAGACCATCAGGTTCGGGTTGCGCGCGGTACGGTCCACGTTGCTGGTCAGCGCATCGAACCAGACGATGCGCGAGGCCAGCTCCGCATCCACCGGCATCGCGGCCGGGTCGTAGTTGATCGCGCCGGGCAGGTAATCACTGCCCAGGTTGAGGCCTTCGCTGGCGCGGATGAGTTCCTGGATTTCCGGATCAGGCTCGGTACGCGCGAACTCGGCATCCAGTTCGACGAACACGATATCCGGCAGCGGCAGCTGCAGCGTGCGCGCCATTTCCCCGGCGATCAGCTCGGCGATCAAGGCCTTCGGCCCCTGCCCCGCGCCCCGGAACTTGAGCACGACCATGCCGTCATCGTCGGTTTCGACGATGGCCGGCAACGACCCTCCTTCGCGGAGCGGAGTGACATAGCGCAGAGCGTGCACGGTACGCACAGGAATTCCTTCAACAGCGGATCGCAAGATTACCGCGTCGCGCAGCGCGCTGCGCATGCACGGCCGTCCTGCCCGGGCCCGGCGCTGTCCGCGTCGAGCAAGCTCGACACTATCGCTCGCTCTTGTCGGGCAATGCGTACGCCAGCAGGTAATCGCCCTTCGGGGTCTGCAGGCGATGGTCGCCGCCGGCCATGACCACCAGGTAGTGCCGACCCTGGTGCGCATAGACCATCGGAGTGGCCTGTCCGCCGGCCGGCAGTTCCGCGCGCCACAGCTCCCTGCCGGTTTCCAGATCGATCGCGCGCAGCAGGTCGTCGGTGGTGGCAGCAATGAACACCAGTCCGCTGGCGGTGATGACGGCCCCGCCTTGGTTGGGCACACCGATTTCAACCGGCAGGTCGGCCCGCAACCCGAAGGGCGCGAGGCCGCGCGCGCGCCCAAACGGACGATCCCACAGGGTCGCGCCGGTGCGCAGATCGATTGCGCGGATACCGCCGTACGGGGGTTGCCTGCAGGGAAGGCGGGTCAGTGGCAGGCGCCAGCCGTCGGCCGGGTTGATCGGATGCAGCGAGGCCAACAGCCCCTCGCCACCGGCAGCGTAATCGGGCATGTCGTTGTAGTTGGCCACGATCACCCCGCGCCGGGGGTCGAACGCCACCCCACCCCAGTCCCAACCGCCGTTGTGGCCTGGATACTGGATGGACGCATGGCCACTGCCCGGCGGCGTGGACGCGCCATCCTGCTGGGCCAGGCGGAACTGGATCCGGCACGCCAGCTGGTCGATGGGCGTGATGCCCCACATGTCGCGCTCGGTGAGTGCCGCCCGACGCAGCGAATGCAACCTCGCGCGCAGGGCGCCGCCCGCTTCCGCAGCAACCAGCGGCGCGCCGCTGCGGCGGTCCAGCACATACAGATCGCCCTGCCGCGTGGGCAGCAGGATCGCCGGGACCTTGCCAGCCGGCGTGGGGTAATCCACCAGCGTGGGCTGCGCACGGAGGTCGTCGTCTGCCCCGTCGTTGCGCACGGTTTGAAAACTCCAGGCCGGCTTGCCGGTGGTCACGTCGATGGCCACCAATGCGTTGGCGTGACGTTGCCGGGCGGCGGCGTGCAGCCCGCTCCCCTGGCCCGGGGCCGCGCCGCCCAGCGGCACGTAGACCAGTCCCAGCGCATCGTCCGCGGTCGGGGTGGTCAGCAGGGTCGGCGTGCCACGCGTGTACGCCTGTCCCAATGGCGGCGCACCCGCGCGATCCGGCTGCTGCATGTCCCAGGCCCAGCGCAGCTTGCCGGTGATGACATCGAAGCCCTGGATCACCCCGGACGCTGCCTCCTGCCGTTGCGCGCTCCGCACCTGGTGCCCGGTCACGATGACGCCGCGCACGATCGCCGGGGGCGCGCCGATCGACACGTCGCCGGCCGCGACCGCCCCCATGCCGACCGTGATGTCGACCTGGCCGTTGTTGCCGAAGCCACGGCACGCCGCGCCGCTCGTTGCATCCACCGCGATCAACCGTCCATCCAGGGTGCCTTCGATGATGCGTGCCGCACACGCAGCGCGCGCTGTCCGCGCCGGCAGCGGCAGGCCCGGCAGTGCCGAGGGCAAGGCAAGGTCGGCCGCTACATCGGCCAGCAGCGGATCCAGCGACGGCTCGTCCGGGGTCTCGTAATAAGCCACACCGCGACAGGCCGCGGTGTGCGTGATGGCGGCCTCCCTGACCTTCGGATCGAAGCGCCAGCGTGCAGTGCCGGTCGCTGCATCCAGGGCGATCAACTGGTTCCGCGCACTACACAGGTAAACGCTGTCACCGATCTTCAACGGCGTGGTCTGCGCGCCCCAGCGCCGCCGCGGCAGGTCGCCGGTGCGGAACACCCAGGCCGGCTGCAGCGTTGCGACATTGTCTGCGGTGATTCCCCGCGACGGACTGAAGCGCGTGCCTGCATTGCTGCGCCCCCATGCCGGCCAGTCACCGTCGGCGGGGCGATCGGCGGCCTGCCGCGGCGCCTCTTCGGTCGGTACCAGGCCGGCGGCGACCAGCGGCTGCGGGAAACCCGGCCGCGCGCGGGTCACCCCGTGCGGAACGAAGGCGAGGCTGAAAGCCGCAACGAAAAGCAGTGCCAGTGCCGCCGCGGTACTGCGTGCAATGCGCTTTGGCACGGGGCGCTGCAGGGTCGATGAAAGCAACGCGACCAGTACCGCCAGCGCGGTCACCAGCCCCAGCCGCGGCACCCAGCGCCAGTAGCTGCCGCCGGACTCCCACCAGGTCCACGCCACGGTGCCGATGAACACCAGCGCGAACAGCTGCGCGCCGCTGCGGCGGTTGCGCCACAGCAGTGCACCACTGGCCAGCAGGCCCACACCGGCAAGCACGTAATACCAGGAACCGCCGAGCTGCAGCAGCCAGCCGCCGCCTGCTGCCAGCACCGCGCCGAGCACGATCAGCAGCAGGGCCAGCACGCTGACCAGCGGATGCCGCGCAGGCGCTGGCGCTGGTGCGACTTCGGAATCGGAAGATGCGGACATCGACGGCTCCCAGGCTGACGCGCGTGCCCCCCAGCCGCCTTATCCCATCGTTGACGTGAACGTCATGCGATCTTTGCGCCCGCCTAACGAAAAACGCCGGCACGGGGCCGGCGTCTTCCGTTGATCATACAGAGCGCGATCAGTCCTGCGACGGCGTGTCGTCCGTTGCGGCAGGGGCAGCAGCGGCCGGCTCGATCGCCGCGGCGTCGACCACCACGTCCTGCTCCTCATCGGCTTCGATGAAGGCATCCATCCGCTCCACCGCCTGCAGCTTCTCTTCCTTGGACAGGCGGATCAGGGTGACGCCCTGGGTGTTGCGGCCGACCCGGCTGATTTCCGATCCACGGGTGCGCACCAGGGTGCCACCGTCGGAGATCAGCAGCACTTCGTCGGCCGGCCCCATCAGCACCGCAGCGACCAGTTTGCCGTTGCGCTCGGTGGTCTGGATGCCGATCACGCCCTGCGTGCCACGTCCCTTGCGCGGATACTCCGGCAGCGGGGTGCGCTTGCCGTAGCCGTTCTCGGTCGCGGTCAGGATGAACTTCATGCCCGCCTCGTCACCGACGTCGGCCACGGCATCGCCGTTCTCCACGCTGGTGTCGTCAACGCTCGCATCATCCTCGTTCTCGTCCTCGATCCCGCCGGCGCTTTCGGCGACGATCAGGCTGACCACTTCTTCGCCCTTGGCCATCTTGATGCCGCGCACGCCCGTGGCGGTACGGCCCATCGAACGGACCTTGTCTTCGCCGAAGCGCACGGTCTTGCCGTTGGAGGCGAACAGCAGGATGTCCTGCGCACCGTCGGTCAGGCCGACGCCCACCAGGGCATCGCCATCGTCCAGGTTGATGGCGATCTTGCCTCGCGCCAGGCGGAAGGCGAACTCACCCAGCGGGGTCTTCTTGACCGTGCCGTTGCGGGTGGCGAAGAACACGAACTGCCCTTCTGCATACTCGCGCACCGGCAGCACCGCCTGCACCCGCTCGCCCGGTTCCAGCGGAATCCAGTTGATGATCGGGCGCCCGCGCGCATTGGAACCGGCTTCGGGCAACTGGTGCACCGGCAGCCAGAACACCTTGCCGGCACTGGTGAAGGTCAGCAGCGTGTCATGCGTGTTGACCAGCCACAGCTGCTCGATGAAATCCTCTTCCTTGGTCGATGCCGCACTGCGGCCACGACCGCCACGACGCTGCGCGCGGTACGCGCTGACCGGCTGGCGCTTGGCATAGCCGGAATGCGAAAGGGTGACCACCACGTCTTCCGGGGCAATCAGGTCGAGGATGTCCAGGTCTTCTTCGCTGTGGCGGATTTCGGTGCGACGTGCGTCGCCGAATTCCTCACGGACGTTGATCAGCTCCTCGCGGATCACTTCGAGCAGGCGGTCCGGGTTTTCCAGGATATGGATCAGCCCGGCGATGACTTCCAGCAGCTGCCTGTATTCGTCGGTCAGCCTGTCCTGCTCCAGCCCGGTGAGGCGGTGCAGGCGCATTTCCAGGATCTGCGTGGCCTGCACTTCGGTCAGCTGGTAGCCGCCTTCGACCAGGCCCACGCCCTTGGGCAGGTCTTCCGGACGCGACGCTTCGGCGCCGGCGGCACCGAGCAGCGAACCGACCAGGCCCGGATCCCACACGCGCGTCAGCATGCGCTCGCGGGCTTCGTTCGGGTTGGCCGAGCTCTTGATCAGCTCGATCATCTCATCGATGTTGGCCAGCGCGACGGTCAGGCCTTCCAGCACGTGGGCACGGGCGCGCGCCTTGCGCAGCTCGAACACGGTGCGGCGGGTGACCACTTCGCGACGGTGGCGGACGAAGGCCTCCAGCATCTGCTTGAGGTTCAACAACTGCGGGCGGCCATCGACCAGCGCCACCATGTTGATGCCGAACACCGACTCCATCTGGGTCTGCTGGTAGAGGTTGTTGAGCACAACTTCCGCCGACTCGCCGCGCTTGATTTCGATGTAGATGCGCATGCCGTCCTTGTCGGACTCATCGCGCAGTTCGCTGATGCCCTCGAGCTTCTTTTCCTTGACCAGCTCGGCGATCTTCTCGATCAGGCGCGCCTTGTTCACCTGGTACGGAATTTCGGTGACGATGATCGACTCGCGGCCGTTGTCGGCCACTTCAACGTCCGCCTTGGCACGGATGCGCACGCGGCCACGGCCGGTACGGTAACCGGCGATGATGCCGGCGGTGCCGTTGATGATGCCCGCAGTGGGGAAATCAGGGCCCGGGATGTACTCCATCAGGCCATCGACATCGATCTGCGGATTGTCGATCAGCGCGATGCAGGCGTTGATCGATTCGGTCAGGTTGTGCGGGCGGGATGTTGGTCGCCATGCCCACCGCGATACCGGCCGAACCGTTGACCAGCAGGTTCGGGAACCGGGTCGGCATGACCGTCGGCTCGCTTTCCTTCTCGTCATAGTTCAGCTGGAAATCGACGGTTTCCTTGTCGATGTCGGCCATCAACTCATGCGCGAGGCGCGACATGCGCGCTTCGGTGTAACGCATGGCCGCAGCGGAGTCGCCATCGACGGAACCGAAGTTACCCTGGCCATCGACCAGCATGTAGCGCAGCGCGAAGGGCTGCGCCAGACGGACCAGGGTGTCATACACCGACTGATCGCCATGCGGGTGGTACTTGCCGATGACGTCGCCGACGATACGCGCCGACTTGAAATAAGGCTTGTTGGCATGTGCATTGAGCTCGCTCATCGCGAACAGCACACGGCGATGCACAGGCTTGAGGCCGTCGCGCGCATCAGGCAACGCGCGTCCCACGATCACGCTCATCGCGTAATCGAGGTAACTCTTGCGCATCTCGTCTTCCAGGTTGACCTGGATGATTTCCTTGGCGGATTCTGCCATTCGGGTTCCGTTGTCTGGTAGCGGTCCAGTCCGTCGCGCCACTCCCCTTTCAGGGCGGCAGCGGCGGAATCTCGATTAACTGACCGAGTCTACCACAACAGGGGAATTTTCTCCCCTGTTCAGCGGGTTTTTACCGGAAGAAATCAGCAACTTAGGGGCCCGTTACCGGCCTGTTGGCCGATTGCCCCGGCTGGCTGGCAGATCCGCTTCGCCGCCCGCTGCAGGATCAGCCGAAGGCGGCCCGCATGTTGGCCACGGTCGGCGCCAGGATCACCCCGCGCTCGGTCACGATGGCGTCGATCAGCTCGCCGGGGGTGACGTCGAACACCGGGTTCCAGGCGGCGATGCCGTCGGCCACGGTGCGGCTGCCGCCGACCCCGTACAACTCGCCGGGATCACGCTGTTCGATCTCGATCTCGCTGCCATCGGCGGTGTCCATGTCCACGGTCGAGGACGGCGCCACCACCATGAACTTCACCCCATGGTGGCGTGCGGCGATGGCCAGCTGGTAGGTGCCGATCTTGTTGGCGGTGTCCCCGTTGGCGCAGATCCGGTCGGCGCCGACGATCACCCACTGCACCGCACCGGTCTTCATCAGATGCGAGGCGGCCGAATCGGCGATCAGCGTGGCATCGATGCCGTCCTGCTGCAGCTCCCACACGGTCAGGCGCGCGCCCTGCAGCCACGGCCGGGTCTCCCCGGCGAACACCTTGGCGATGCGCTGCTGGGCCATCCCGGCGCGGATGACACCCAGTGCGGTGCCGAAGCCAGCGGTGGCCAGCGACCCGGTGTTGCAGTGAGTCAGCACGCCGCTGCCAGCGTCGATCAGGCCGGCACCCAGGGCGCCCATGTGGCGATTGGCCGCCAGGTCTTCGGTGGCGATGGCTTCGGCTTCACGTTCCAGCACCGCGTGCCAGTCCGCGCCCGCCGCTGCCAGCACCCGGCGCATGCGCGCCAGCGCCCAGGCCAGGTTCACCGCCGTCGGCCGCGAGGCATTCAGGCGCTGCAGCGCCGGTTCCAGCTTCTGCAGCGCGTGCGGACCGTCTTCGGCCTGCACGTCGCGGGCGGCCAGCACCACGCCCCAGGCGGCGGCGATGCCGATGGCCGGTGCGCCGCGCACGGTCAGCGCGTGGATGGCGCTGGCCACCTCGTCACTGGTGGTGCAGGCCACGTGCTCCACCACGAAGGGCAGCTTGCGCTGGTCCAGCAGTTGCAGGGCATCGCCGGTCCACAGGATCGGGCGGATGTGGTCGTAGCGGGCGTAGTCGATTTCGGTGGGCGTGTTCATGCGCCCATTGTAATGCGCGCTCAGTGCACCGAGAACTCGGCGCGGCAACCGTCGTCCACCCAGATCCCACGCTTGTCCCAGCCCCAGCTGCGCCCCGCTTCGCAGGCACGCCCGGACAGCTGCTTGAGCAGGTTGACGCCGGTGGTGATGGAGGCCCCGCAGAAGCGTCGGCGTCGGTCCTTGGATTCACAGGTGAGCCGGCGCGGCGCATCGACGAAGCCACTGCCGTCCACGGCGCCGATCTCGAAATCACCTTCGCAGCCGCGGGTGGTCCAGATCTCGTTGCGGCGGTAACCCCAGCTGTGGCCTTCGCGACAGGGCATGCGCGAGTTCTGCCGCAGCAAGCGCACCGGCGCACCTTCCAGGCGTACCGGACAGCTCTGCGGGCGGCCGTTGGACTCGCAACGCACCACGCGCCGGACCACCTTGGCCGGGGCACCCGGTGCTGCAGCGGCAGCGCCACCGCGTGCGCGGAATTCGCCACGGCAGCCCAGGGTGACCCACACCCCGGAACGGTCGGTACCCCACTCGCTGCCCCGCACGCAGGCGTTTTCAGACAGCTGGCGCACCAGCTCCACGCCGCCTTCGACGTCCATGCTGCAGTGCACCCATCCGAGATCGCGCGACTGGCAACGCACTACCTCGCCGGCATAGCCGCCCTGCCCCTGCGCAGCAGCCGATGGCAGCAGCGCGGTCCAGAGCAGCAGTGCGCCCAGCGAGGCCCCCGTGCTTGCCAACAACTTGTTCAACGACTCGTCCGCCCTGTCATCGTGATTCGCTTGCCACCATGCGGCAACCGGCGTGATAAGAGCATCATCGCCAACGGCCCGCAAGCGTCGGTTACGACCTTCAGGCACGACTGAAATCAAAGGCGAGCACATCGGCGATCCGCGCCGTACGCCCCATGGCCATCAGCAGCCGGTCCACGCCCACCGCGACGCCGGCACAGGCCGGCATCGCCGGCAGCGCCGCCAGCAGCGCCTCGTCCAGCGGCGGCAGCACGTCACCGCGTGCCTGCCGGCGCCGGTGGTCGGCTTCAAAGCGCGCGCGCTGCTCCTGCGCATCGCCCAGCTCGTGGTAGCCATTGGCCAGCTCGACCGGCCCCAGGTACAGCTCGAAACGCTCCGCGCGCGGCGGTGTATCGTCGCGGATCCGCGCCAGCGCCGCCTGCGAGGCCGGCCAGTCATGCACCACGGTCATCACCGTGTCATCGAAGTGCGGCTGGATGCAGTGGGTCATCAGCAGGTCCAGCCAGTCGTCCCGGCCCAGGCCCGCCGCATCGATCTGGATGCCGGCCAGTGGCAGCCGCAGTTCGGCGATGCTCGCCTCGAACGGATCCACGCCGACACGCTGCAGGTACAGCGTGCGGTAGTCGATCACCTGCAGGGTCGCCACCCGTCCCACCAGCGCCAGGGCCTGCTGCACCAAGGCGGCCGTTTCGTCGATCAGCCGGTGGTGGTCCCAGCCCACCCGGTACCACTCCAGCATGGTGAACTCCGGGTTGTGGCGCCCGCCGGCTTCGCCATTGCGGAACACCCGGCCAAGTTCGTAACAGTCGCCCACGCCGGCAGCCAGCAATCGCTTGAGCGGGAATTCCGGTGAGGTTCGCAGCCAGCGACGGCGCGCACCGGCATCACGATGGCCGCTGAAATCGGTATGGAAACTGTCGATGTTCGGCTCGGTATTGCCTGCCGCCGACAGGATCGGGGTCTCCACTTCCAGCACCTCGCGCTGGGCGAAGAAGCGCCGCACCATCGCGTTGAGCGCGGCGCGCTGGCGCAATGCCTGCAGCAGCACGCTCACAGCAGGCCGTCGCGCGGATGGTCCAGCGGCAGGGTCATCAGGTCGCGGGTGTCGTCGATGTAGCCGGTGGCGGTGTACAGCCGGCGCGCCAGTTCGTTGTGCCGGTTCACTTCAAGCCGCAGGCGCTCAACGCCGCGTGCGCGTGCACGCTGTTCGACGATCGCCAGCGCCTGCCGGCCGCGGCCACGCCCGCGCACGCCCGGCGCCAGATACAGTTCGTCCAGCAGCGCGAAATGCCCGCCCTGCTCCAGGCTGAAGCCCATCGCGATCACCACGTAACCGCCGACCGCGCCGTTTTCATCCAGCAGCATCAGCACCTCGCCATTGCGCGGATCGACCAGCAGCGCATCGACGCCGCGGCGCACGCGCGCCTCGTCGAACGCGATCTGGTCTTCGATGTAGAACTCACGCATCAGGGCGATCAACAGCGCTTCATCGGCGCGGGTGGCCATGCGGAAATCCAGCGGGGCGGTCTGCATGCAACTCTCCTTCAAGGGTACGGCCGGGCAGGCGCCCGGCTTTGATACGTTTCATTCGTGGGCGGCGAGGAAGGCCAGCAGCTGGTCTTCGTCCCACACCGGTACGCCCAGCGACTGGGCCTTGTCCAGTTTGGAACCGGCTTCGGTGCCGGCGACCACGAAACTGGTCTTCTTCGACACGCTGCCGGCAACCTTCGCGCCCAGCGCTTCCAGACGCTCCTTGGCCGCATCGCGGGTCAGCGCGGACAGCGTGCCGGTCAGCACGGCGGTCTGGCCGTCCAACGGCCCGCCAGCCTGATCGACCTGCTGCGGCGCACGCCGCAGGATCTCCTTCATCTTCGCCTCCGCCTGCAGCAGCAGCTCGCCATGGCCTTCGGTATCCAGCCACGCCGCCAGGCCGCGCGCGGTGTCGTCAGGCAGGCCGGCATTGACGAACTGGCCATGCTCGGCGTCCAGTATCGACGGCGCACTGCTCAACGCGGCGGCAAGCTTTTCCGCACGCAGGCGGGTGATGCCGGGGATCTCCGCTTCCACCAGCAGCTGCGCAAGATCCAGTCCTTCGCGCAGCTTGGCGCTGGGCGGATGCTCATCGGTGATGCGCACCTGTCCGACCTGCAGCAGGTCATCGATGGCCTGCTGGTTGCCCAGCTGTTCGAAGAAATGGCCCAGCGATCGCGCCACTTCACCGCCGATGTCCGGCACCCGCTTGAACAGCGGCCACGGCAGGCGGCGGACCAGTTCCAGTTCGCCGAACCACTGCGCCAGCGCCTTGGCCGTGCTTTCGCCGACATGCTCGATGCCGAGCGCGAACAGCAGGCGCTCCAGCGTCGCGTCGCGGCTGGCCTCGATGGCGGCCACCAGGTTGTCGGCCCAACGCGTGGCGATCTTCTTCGTGTTCCAGCTGAAGGTGATCGGCTGGGCCAGTGCCTGCGCACGCCATCCCGCATCGCCTGCATCCAGCTTCAGCACGGCAGCGAGCACCGCACCGCTTCCATCAGGCGGCAGGTGCGGACTGAAACTGGCGGCCAGCGCCGAAGGGTCCTCGGCATCCAGCACCAGCTTCAACTGCAGCAGGGTGTCACGGCTCAGCCGATACAGATCGGCCACGCCGCGCACGATGCCCGCATCCACCAAGGTCTCGATGTACTTCCCGCCCAGCCCGTCGATGTCCATCGCACGGCGCGAAGCGAAATGGCTGATCGCCTCCTTGCGCTGTGCCGGGCAGCTCAGCTCGCCCGAACAGCGCCACGCGATCGCCCCCTCTTCCTGCACGATCTCCGCGCCGCATACCGGACAGTGGGTCGGCATCTTCCAGGGCGTGGTGCCGGCAGGACGGCGGTCGACGATCACGCTGACCACTTCCGGGATCACATCGCCAGCGCGCCGCACGATCACGCTGTCGCCCACGCGCACGTCCAGCCGCGCGATCTGGTCGGCATTGTGCAGCGTGGCATTGGAGACGATCACCCCGGCCACCGCCACCGGCGCCAGGCGCGCCACCGGCGTGGCCGCCCCGGTGCGCCCGATCTGGATCTCGATGGCCTCCACCGTGGTGCTCTGTTCCTGCGCGGGGAACTTGTGCGCGATCGCCCAGCGCGGTGCCCGTGCGACGAAGCCCATCGCCTGCTGCCCTTCGCGGTCATCCAGCTTGTAGACCACGCCATCGATATCGAACGCCAGCCCGTCACGGCGCTCGCCGATGTCACGGTAATAGGCGAGCAGGCCCTGCGTACCGGTGACCACCGCGCACAGCTCGCTTACCGGGAAGCCCCAGCCGCGCAGCTGCTGCAGCGTGCGGGAATGGGTATCGGGCAGCTCGCCGCCCTCCACCTGGCCGGTGCCATAGGCGAAGAAGCTGAGCCGGCGCTGCGCGCTGATCTTCGGGTCCAGCTGGCGCAGCGACCCGGCGGCCGCGTTGCGCGGATTGGCCAGCACCTTGCCGCCCTGCTGCCGCGCGCGTTCGTTGAACGCTTCGAAGTCGGCGCGTGCCATGTAGACCTCACCGCGCACTTCCAGCACACCCGGCCAGCCGGCGCCCTGCAACTGGTGCGGGATATCCCCGATCTGCCGCAGGTTGGCGGTCACATCTTCGCCCTTGCTGCCATCGCCACGCGTGGCGCCCTGCACGAATCGGCCGCCTTCGTAGCGCAGGCTGATCGCCAGGCCATCCAGCTTCGGCTCGGCGGAGAATGCCACGTCCGGCCGTCGCAGCCGCTCGCTGATGCGACGCACGAAGTCGGCCACTTCCTCGTCACTGAACGCGTTTCCCAGCGACAACATCGGCACCGCATGGGTGACTTCGGTGAACCGCGACGACGGACGCGCACCGACCTTCGTGGTGGGCGAGTCGACGGTCGACAGCTCCGGATGGGCCTGCTCCAGCGCCTCCAGCTCGCGCATCAGCGCGTCGTAGTCGGCATCGGGGATCAGCAGTTCATCGCGCTCGTTGTAGGCCGCGTTGGCGCTGGCAAGCTGCCGGCGGAGGGCGTCGATGCGCTGGGCGGGAGTAACGTTCATGCCGATCCGGTAATTCCTGTACAGGCCGCGATTCTACCGTCCACGGCGCGTGCTGGCCGCGCCGGGATCCGCTTGCAGCACGCAGCGCCCGGCGCTAGCGTGCGATGACCTCCCCTGCCGGATGACCTGCGTGCCCCTGCCCACTTCCCGACGGCGCTTCCTGCAGCTGGCCGGCACCGGCCTGGCGCTGGCCGGCAACCCGCTTGCCGCCGTCGCCGGCACGCCCCGGCCGCTCGCCGCATCGCCGGCCCGAAGCGATCCCGCGCCGATCCTGCTCAATTTCAACGAATGCCCGTATGGACCGTCACCCGCGGCGCAGCAGGCAGCCCGCGACAGCGTGGCCGCCAGCGGCCGCTATCAGTTCGCCCTCGCCGGCGAACTGCGCGATGCCTTCCCTCACGGCGAGCAGCTGGATCCGAAGCAGGTGCGCCTGTTCCCCGGCTCCAGTGAACCGCTCAACCGGGCGGCGCTGCTGTGGACCGGCCCGGAGGCCGCGCTGGTGACCGCCGATCCGACCTTTGAAACCCTGGGCGAGATGGCCGCCGCGCGTGGCGCGCTCGTGCAGCGCATCGCCCTGCGCGCGGATGGCGCGCATGACGTGCGGGCGATGGTCGACGCCGCCAGGCAGCAGCCAACCGGCCTGATCTACATCTGCAATCCGAACAACCCCACCGGCTCGATCACCCCGCGCGCGGACCTGGACTGGCTGCTGGCCAACAAGCCGGCGGCCACCCGCGTGCTGCTGGACGAGGCCTATCTGCAGTACAGCGAACAGGCTTCATTGGCCGGCGAAGCCGGCAAGCGCGATGACCTGATCGTACTGCGTACGTTTTTCAAGCTGTATGGCATGGCCGGGCTGCGACTGGGCGTGGCGATCGCCGCACCGGCGCGGCTGGCGGAACTGGCGACGCTGGGCGACAACCCGTTGCCGGTGCCCGCGCTGGCAGCCGGACTGGCCAGCCTGCGCGACCCCCTGCTGGTGCCGCAGCGCCGACTGCAGAATGCGCAGGTACGGCAGGCGACGATCGCCTGGCTGGGAAAACGTGGCTTTGCCTGCATCCCGTCCGAAGCCAACTGCTTCATGGTCGACGTCGGCCGCAATGGCGCCGAGTGGGTTGCCGCGATGAAAGCACAGGGCGTGGTGATCGGCCGTAGCTGGCCGATCTGGCCACAGCGGGTGCGGATCACCGTGGGTAGCGAAGCGGAGATGGAACGCTTCCGCGACGCCTTCGCCATCGTGGCCGGGCAATAAACGCCGGCCAAGCTGCGGTATCGGCGCCGCCGTCATCCGGCGGCGCCGCGTGGTCTACCAGCGTGGCGTCTTGGTCAGCGGTGGCGCCTGGTGCTGGCGATCATAGGCGCGCAGGTCGTCGCGGATATGCGCGATGCGCTGGCGCCCGAGCGCGTTGCGGCTGTCATCCAGCACCACCGCATCCAGCAGTTCGGCCATGCGCTGCACGGTCGGCAGCATCTTTTCCCAGGCGTCGAGCGCGGTCAGCGGCGCCGGCAGGGTCAGGAAGAAGGCGATTGCCGGGGTTTCCATCTCGCGGATGGTGCCCATGTCGAAGCTGCCCGGCTTCATGATGCTGGCCATCGAAAAGATCGGGCCACGTTCGGGGTAGCCTTCGACAAGCCGGTGGAAGACGTTCATGTGGCCGAACACCAGCCCGGTCTTTTCCGCCGCCACCACGATGTCTTCGCCACGCAGCTGCTCGCCGGCACGGGCGGCCACGAACAGTGAAACGATCTTGTCGAAATCCTGGCTGGCGCGCTTGCCGAGGTCACTGTTGGCGTTCGCTTCCGCCTCTGCCAACCCGGGTTCAGCGGGCTCGCCGTCAACGGCGGGGTTGCGCGGTTCCTCGCCGGGCGCATCGACGCCACCGCCGAGTACGGGCTCGCGACGCTGGGCGCCGTCAGCGCCGGCATCGCCTTCGACGCGGCGTCCCTGGCTCTTCTTCCTGGGCCGGCCGAACAACAGGATCGCAGCGATCAGCAGCAGGCCGGCGGTAAGGATGCCGATGCGCAGCAGTGCGGTGTCGGACATTCGGTTGGGTCTCCGGCTAAATACGTTCAGACAAGAATGGCACGATGCAGGTCGTCTTGCACCGGGGGTGGCGCGAATAATGCACCAATCCCCCGTGCACGCGGTGTATCAGGCCGCCCCGGCCAGCCGCGCCGCCTCTTCCAGGTCGACGCTGACCAAGCGACTCACGCCGGGTTCGCGCATGGTGACGCCGGACAGCTGGTGCGCCGCCTCCATCGTCGCCTTGTTGTGGCTGACGAACAGGAACTGCACCTTCTCGCTCATCTCCTTGACCATGTTGGCCAGGCGGCCGACATTGGCTTCGTCCAGCGGCGCGTCCACCTCGTCGAGCAGGCAGAACGGGGCCGGGTTGAGCTGGAAGATCGCGAACACCAGCGCCACCGCGGTCATCGCCTTCTCACCGCCGGACAGCAGGGAAATGCTGGAAACGCGCTTGCCCGGCGGCCGCGCCATGATGGTCACGCCGGTATCCAGCAGATCCTCGCCGGTCAGCTCCAGGTAGGCATGGCCACCGCCGAACAGCCGCGGATACAGCGCCTGCACGCCGGCGTTGACCCGATCGAAGGTGTCCTTGAAGCGGCCGCGGGTTTCGCGGTCGATCTTGCGGATCGCATCTTCCAGCGTCTCCAGCGCGGTATTCAGGTCCAGGTTCTGCGCATCCAGGTACTCCGAACGCTGCGATGCCTCGCCGTATTCCTGGATGGCGGCCAGGTTGACCGGTTCCAGCCGGCGCATGCGGGTATCGATCTGCTGCACGGTCTGCTCCCAGTCGCCCAGGCGGGCGTCTTCGGGCAGGGTCTGGATGACCTCCTGCAGCACGAAACCGGCCTTTTCCACCGCCGCCTGCAGCTGCTCGGCGTTCAGCACCAGCGCCTGCTGGTCCAGCCGGCGCTGCGAAATGCGCTCGCGCTGCGCCAGCGCCTGTTCGTCACGCTTGTGCCGGGTCTGCTCCAGTTCGCGCAGTTCCACGTCGATGCCATCCAGCAGCGAACGCGCCTGCGAGAGCATGCCATCGGCGCGGACCCGCTCTTCCAGCGCATGCTGGTGTTCGGCCTGCAGCGATTCCACCGGGGTATCGCCCTCGTCCAGCTGCGCGTGCAGCTCGCCGAGGCGCGAATCCAGCTGGCCGCGCTGGTTGCTCATGCGTTCCAGCGCCTGGCTCAGCGAGGCCACCTGGGCACGCTGCGATTCCAGCGTCAGCGCCAGCGAATGGGCGGCTTCGCGCACGCTGCGGGCCGCATCGCGGGCGCGATCGCGGGCCTCGGTCAGCTGCCGGCGCTCGTTCTCCAGCGCCTGCCGGGTCGACTCCAGGTCGCCCATGCTGCTGACCGCATCCTCCAGCCGGCCGCGCGCCTCGCGCACCTGCTCGCGGTTGAGCTCCAGGGTTTCCATCAGCTGCACCAGCTCGCCTTCGATGCGGTCGATGCGGCTGCGCGCCGATTCCAGCTTGCCCTGCTGTCCCTGCAGCTGGCCAGCCAGCTCGGACACGCCGCGGTGTGCCTGGTACACGGCACGTTGCACATCTTCGCGCTGCTGTTCGGCGGCAAGCAGCTGGTCACGTAAGCCACCCAGCAACTGCTCCAGTTCGGCCTCGCGCTGCTGCAGCTGTTCGATCTGTTCGCGCAGCGTGTTGATCTCCCGCTCGCGCAGCAGCGCGCCCTGCCTGGCCGCACCCGAGCGCGATACCCGCACCCAGCCGGCGCCCAGGCGCTCACCCTCGCGGGTGATCACCGAATCGCCTTCACCCAGCGACGCCTGCAGCGCACGCGCCTGCTCCAGGTCTTCGGCCGCGTGCAGGCGGGCCAGCAGACGGCGGATCGCCACCGGCCCCTGCACCTTGGCGGCAAGCGATGTCGAGGCCACCTGCAACGGCGCTTCCTCGTCGGCCACCAGCGCGATGCGGCCATCACCCAGTTCACCCAGCGCATCCACCAGCTGTTCCGGCGCCTGCACCAGCACGCCTTCGATCAACTGACCCAGCGCACTTTCAACGGCGTTTTCCCAGCCCGCTTCAACCTTCAGCCGCTCGCCCACCCGGCTTGCCGAATCCAGCCCGCGCGCCTTCAGCCAGGCCACTGCCGCACCCTGCTCCTGGCCGAGTGCGGCCTGCTGCAGGGTTTCCAGCGACGACAACCGGCCGCGCACGCCGTTGGCCTGTTTGCGCAGCTCGGCCAGTTCGTTCTGCGCGGCGCGCTGGCGCTCCTGCACGGCGGTGACCTCCTGCTTGCGCAGTTCCACCTGTTCGCCCAGCTCATCCAGTGCGGTCTTCTGCGTGTCGTGCTGGATGTGCAGCTGCTCGAAGGCCGCTTCCAGCGCATCCACGTCCAGGCCGGCGCGCTCGGACTGCAGCGTTTCACGACGACGCTCGGCCTCCAGCACCTGCCGGTCCAGGTAGTCCACGCGGGTCCGTTCGACATCGCCGGAACGCGACGCCTCCGAACTCTGGCTGCTGTGCTGCTCCCAGCGCGCCTGCCAGTCACCCAGCCGGGCCTCGGCTTCGCGCAGGCTGTCCTGCTTGATCTCGTTTTCTTCCTGCAGTTGTTCCAGCTGCGGGGTGGCCGCGTCCACCGCTTCGCGCAGCACCATCAACCTGGCTTCGTCGCCGCTGATGTGCTGGCCCAGCTCGGCCAGCGCCTGCTGGGTTTCATCGCGCGCCTTGTGCAGGCGCTGCGACAGTTCGCGCTGGTGCTGTATCTGCTGTTCCAGCCGGGCCAGCATGCTGCCCACCTGGTAGACCTCGGCCTGCGCGGCATTGAGCGCCTCGGCCGATTCCTCGCGACGCACGCGCGCGGTTTCGATGCGGGATTCAGCGTCGCGCTGTTCGGCGATCAGCTGCTGCAGGCGGGTCTCTTCCTGTGACAGGCCCTCGCGCAGTTTGCCCAGCCGGCCATCCAGGCCACGGAACTCCAGCGCTTTCCATTCGGCATCCTTGACCCGGCGCTCTTCCTGCAGGGTCTGGTACTGCTCGGCCTGGCGCGCCTGTCGCTTGAGGTGTTCCAGCTGCTTGCCGATCTCATCGCGCAGGTCACCGAGCCGGTCCAGGTTCTCGCGGGTGTGGCGGATGCGGGTCTCGGTTTCCTTGCGCCTTTCCTTGTACTTGGAGATGCCGGCGGCCTCTTCCAGGTAGACACGAAGGTCTTCCGGACGCGCTTCGATGATCTGGCTGATCATCCCCTGTTCGATGATCGAGTAGCTGCGCGGGCCCAGCCCGGTACCCAGGAACAGGTCGGTGATGTCGCGGCGACGGCACTTGGTGCCATTGAGGTAATAGTTGCTGCTGCCATCGCGGCTGACGGTACGCTTGACCGATATCTCGTTGAAACGAGGCGTACTCACCGGAAATGGTGTGGTCGCTGTTGTCGAAGATCAGCTCGACGGTGGCCTGCGATACCGGCTTGCGCGCGGCAGAACCGGAGAAGATCACATCGGTCAGCGAGTCACCGCGCAGGCGGCTGGCCGAACTTTCGCCCATCACCCAGCGCACGGCATCGATGATGTTGGACTTTCCACAGCCGTTCGGTCCGACCACGCCGGTCATGTTGGTCGGCAGGTGCAGCGTGGTGGGATCGACGAAGGACTTGAAGCCGGACAGCTTGATCGTGGAAAGACGCATAGGGTTTCCGGGCCGGGGCCGTTATGAGGCCTGCATTTACCCGCCAACCCCTTGATCCGGCTGGGATCAGGGTCGTCGGCCGGGCGTAATGCACCGAGTATACCGATGTGGCCGTGTTCTACGCAGGGACCGGCCCGCCCCAAAACAAAACGGGCGCCCCTGCGGGCGCCCGTTCTGGCGATTCCATGCCTTGCGGCGCGGGATCAGGCCTTTTCGGCTTCAACCACGACCTTGACGGTGGTCTCAACGTCGGCGTGCAGGTGCACCAGGACGTCGTACTCGCCAATGTTGCGGAAGGCGCCTTCGCCCAGGATGACTTCGCTCTTGTTGACCGGCAGGCCAGCAGCGGTGAAGGCTTCGGCGATTTCGCGCGCGCCAACCGAACCGTACAGCTTGCCTTCGGTGGAAGCATTGGCCGCGATGGTCACGGACTTGCCTTCCAGCTTGGCCTTGCGGGCTTCGGCGTCGGAGTGGATCGACTCGGCCTTGGCTTCGTATTCGGCGCGCTTGGCTTCGAACTCAGCCTTGTTGCTCTCGGTGGCCGGCACGGCCTTGCCCTGCGGCACGAGGAAGTTGCGGCCGTAGCCCGGCTTCACGTCGACCAGGTCGCCGAGGTTGCCGAGGTTGGTGACTTTCTGCAGAAGGATCAGCTGCATGGTGTTACTCCAGAATGTATTCGTTAGCGAGGCCGGGCCCCGCAGCGGATGGCTGTCCGAATATCAGTGCGGGAGGGCGGCGCGAAGCCGCCCGCCAGCATCAGATGTCGTGGTTGTCGGTGTACGGGATCAGGGCCAGGAAACGGGCGCGCTTGACGGCCGTTGCCAGCTGGCGCTGGTACTTCGACTTGGTGCCGGTGACGCGGCTCGGCACGATCTTGCCGTTCTCGGTCAGGTACTGGCGCAGGGTGTTGAGATCCTTGTAGTCGATCTCTTTCACGCCTTCGGCGGTGAACTTGCAGAACTTGCGGCGACGGAAGAACTTGGACATGTCAGTGCTCCTTAAGCGGCCGAAGCGGCGTCGTCGCCGGCATCGTTGTCAGCGGCGGGGGTGGTTTCACCTTCTTCGTCGTCACGACGACGACGCTCGCCACGCTCGGGCTTGTCACCCTTCTCGTCCTTGCTCTTCATGATCAGCGACTGCTCGGTATCCGGGCCATCGCGCTTGACGACCAGGTTGCGCAGCACGGCGTCGTTGAAGCGGAAGCTTTCCACCAGCTCGCTCAGCACGGCCTGGTCAACTTCGATGTTGAGCATGACGTAGTGGGCCTTCACCAGATTCTGGATCGGGTAAGCCAGCTGACGACGGCCCCAGTCTTCCAGACGGTGGATGGTGCCGTTGCCGTTCTCGACGAGCGACTTGTAGCGCTCGATCATGGCCGGGACCTGCTCGCTCTGATCCGGGTGGACCAGGAACACGATTTCGTAATGACGACTCATGTTTATATACCTTTCGGATGTGGCCGTTTCGGCCGGACAGCCCCCCGCGGTGATGACGGCGGTGGGGCAAGGGTTCCTACGCTGGGCGCAGGAAGCCGCCAATTATGCCTGCTGGCCCTGACCGAGGCAAGTTGAGCCGATGCGAGGCCGGGCGGGGGGACGGCAGGAGCCGCATCCTGCGGGCCTCGTTTCGCGCCATCCATGGCGCTCAACGCCCCCGCCCAGCCCCACCGCCCGACCCCTGACAGATCCCGGTCCGGTAGCGCCAAGCCCTGCTCGGCGGGCGTCATGCGTGCCGGGGGAACACTTGGGCGGGAAGAAATACAGCGTTCAGCCGGCAGGACGCAGAACGGGCGACTGTGCTGCGCTGCAGCAGTACAATCTGCAATCGATTACATGTCCCGGATTTTCCTGTGAACCCGTCCCCTCCCCCGGTCGCCACGTCCGCGCTGGCCGCCGTGCTGTCGCCCCGCCAGCGCACTTTCATCCTGCTGGCCCTGTCGCTGGGCGGATTCGCCATCGGCACCAGCGAGTTCGCCAGCATGGGCCTGATGTTGGACATCAGCCGCGGGCTGTCGATCACCGAGGCACAGGTCGGCCATCTGATCAGCGCCTATGCCATCGGCGTGGTGGTGGGCGCGCCGGTGCTGGCCTTCGCCGGCGCCGGCATCAGCCGCCGCAGCCTGCTGCTGGGCCTGATGGGTTTCTACGCCATCGGCAACCTGGCCAGCGCGCTGGCCCCGAACTACCACACCATGCTGCTGGCGCGCTTCGTCGCCGGCCTGCCGCACGGCGCCTACTTCGGCGTGGCGATGCTGGTGGCGGCATCGATCAGCCCGCCCGCACAGCGCGGCGCAGCGGTGTCCAAGGTGCTGCTGGGCCTGTCGATCGCGATCCTGGTCGGCAACCCGCTCACTACCTGGCTGGGCCAGCAGTTCACCTGGCGCACCGCCTTCGCGCTGGTCAGCCTGTTGGCGCTGGCGACGGTGGTGATGGTGTCGCGGCACCTGGCGCCGGACCCGAATGAGGTCCGCACCAGCCCGATGCGGGAGCTCCGCGCGTTCAACACCACGCAGGTCTGGCTGGCGCTGGCGATCGGTTCGATCGGTTTTGCCGGCATGTTCTGCGTGTTCACCTACCTGGCACCCACGCTGGTCAACGTCACCGGCATCAACGAACGCTGGATGCCTGCGGCGGTCGGCCTGTTCGGCGTGGGCGCGATCATCGGCAACATGCTGGGCGGCTGGCTGGTGGATCGCCTGCAGTTCCGCGCCGCCGGCGTGCTGCTGGCGTGGTCGGTGGTGGTCCTGCTGCTGTTCCCGCTGGCTGCGCACTCGCCCTGGGCGATGGTGCCGGCGATCATCGCCGTGGGCACCATGGGGGCGCTGGCCGTGGCCCTGCAGACCCGCCTGATGGACGCTGCCGGCGAGGCCCAGACGCTGGCCGCCGCGTCGAACCATGCGGCCTTCAATACCGCCAACGCGCTGGGCCCGTGGCTGGGTGGCATGGCCATCGGCGGCGGGTTCGGTTACGCGTCCACCGGCTACGTGGGGGCCGCCACGGCAGCGGTCGGCCTGCTGATGTGGGGCGTTTCGGTGGTGATCGAGCGCCGGCGCGGTTCCGGGTCGCTGGCAGTGGGTGCGTCGAACGGGTGAAACCCCCTCGCGGCGGGCTGCTTTCGGACTGCATCTGAGGGTTGGCCGAGCCGGGAGGCTGTGCGGGGCACGCACAAGTACGTCCATGTGGCTCTTCGCGGCTCCTGCCGCTCAAGGCCCCGCACAGCCTCCCGGCCCGGCCCCTGACGGGTTCCGGTGGCGGCCCGCCGCGTGATAAAGAATAAAGAAAAGCGGTAGCGCCGAAGGTTCCACGGCCGCCATGGACCTGTCGAAGGCGGGGCGGGATGGCTGGGCAGGACCGTCTTTTCGCATGGATGCGAAAAGCGACCCTACATGGACGTACTTGCGGCGTGTCCTGCACAGCCATCCCGCCCCGCCAACACCCAGCCCAGCAGGCTGTTGCCTTTGCTTGTGCCGTTGCCATTGCTGTTGCGCCATGGCGAGCCGACCGCAGGCCGGAAACCGAGGCCTCAGCGGTGGGACTCGTCCGTGGTGAAGCTCTCACCGCAGCCGCATTCGGCCGCTGCATTCGGGTTCCTGAAGGTGAAGGTCTCGCTCAGGCCGTGCTTGCCGAAGTCGATCACCGTGCCATCCACCAGCGGCAGGCTCTGCGCGTCCACGTAGATGCGCACCCCCTGCTGGTCGAACACACTGTCGCCCTCGCGCTCGTCACGCGCCAGATCGGTCACGTGGCCCCAGCCCGAGCAACCGGTGCGGGTCACGCCGAAGCGCAGCCCCAAGGCCCCGGGGGTCTGGGCGACGAAGCGCTGGACGCGCTCAAAGGCTACTGGGGTCAGGCTGACGGCCATGATGGAGCTCCACGAAGGTACGAGACGAGTATAAAGGCCACCGGGGCAGTAGAAATGCCTCGCAAGCGGAACGCTGCAACCGGTAAACTTCGAATTCACAGATCGAGTCGATCAGCAGAGGATTCAAGTCATGACGGTGGTCAGCGTTGAACATGCGCTTGCCGGGAAGATCCCGGAAGGCGGCGAAGTCACGGTACGCGGCTGGGTGCGCACGGTGCGTGGCTCGGCGAATCTTGCCTTCATCAACGTCACCGACGGCTCCTGCTTCGCCCCGATCCAGGTGGTGGCAGCTGAATCGCTGGCCAACTTCGATGAGGTCAAGCGCCTGACCAGCGGCTGTTCGCTGATCGCCAAGGGCACCCTGGTGAAGTCGCAGGGCAAGGGCCAGTCCTTCGAAATCCAGGCCATCGACGTGGAAGTGGTCGGCTGGGTCGAAGACCCGCTGACCTACCCCATCCAGCCAAAGCCGATGTCGCCGGAGTTCCTGCGCGAAGTGGCGCACCTGCGCCCGCGCACCAACCTGTTCGGCGCGGTCACCCGCATCCGCAACTGCCTGTCCCAGGCCGTGCACCGGTTCTTCCACCAGAACGGGTTCAACTGGATCAGCACGCCGATCATCACCACCTCCGACGCCGAAGGCGCCGGCCAGATGTTCCGTGTCTCCACCCTGGACATGGTCAACCTGCCACGCACCGAGCGTGGCGAGGTCGACTTCAGCCGCGATTTCTTCGGCAAGGAGACCTTCCTGACCGTGTCCGGCCAGCTGAACGTGGAGGCCTACTGCCTGGCGCTGAGCAAGGTCTACACCTTCGGCCCGACCTTCCGTGCCGAAAACAGCAACACCACCCGCCACCTGGCCGAGTTCTGGATGATCGAGCCGGAAATCGCCTTCGCCGACCTGGCTGAAGACGCGCGGCTGGCCGAAGAATTCCTGAAGTACCTGTTCCGCGCGGTGCTGGACGAACGCGGCGACGATCTGGCCTTCCTGGCCGAACGCGTGGACAAGAACGCGATCAGCAAGCTGGAGAACTTCATCAATGCGCCGTTCGAGCAGATCGACTACACCGAAGCGGTGAAGCTGCTGCAGAACTCCGGCCGGAAGTTCGATTTCCCGGTGGAATGGGGCCTGGACCTGCAGACCGAGCACGAGCGCTGGCTGACCGAAGAACACATCGGCCGCCCGGTGGTGGTGACCAACTACCCCGAGCACATCAAGGCGTTCTACATGCGCCTGAACGACGACGGCAAGACCGTTGCCGCGATGGACGTGCTGGCGCCGGGCATCGGCGAGATCATCGGCGGCAGCCAGCGCGAAGAGCGCCTGGACGTGCTGGATGCACGCATGGCGCAGTTCGGCCTGGACCGCGAGCATTACGGCTGGTACCGCGACTTCCGCCGCTACGGTTCGGTGCCGCACGCCGGCTTCGGCCTCGGCTTCGAGCGCCTGGTGGTGTACGTCTGCGGGCTGTCCAACATCCGCGATGCGATCGCCTACCCGCGCGCGCCGGGCAACGCCGACTTCTGATCCCCCTGCACCCACGGAGGTACCGCAACCATGACCCTGTTCTTCGCGCTGTGTTTCTTTGGCGTGGCGATCGCCGGGTTCAGTGCCTTCGTGATCTTCTGGCCGCTGACCCTGGTGCACCTGCGCGACCGCCATCCGGCGCTGTCGCAGCGCTTCGGCAGCGGTGCCTTCCTCAAGCCCGAAGCACTGGCCTGGCTGTTGCGGCGTGACTACCGCGCGCAGCCGGACCGTTCGCTTTCCGGGCTGGCGACACCGGCCTGGGTATCGCTGCTGACCCTGCTGGCCGGACTGGGCATGGCCGCCCTGCTCTGGCTGGCGTCGATCTGGTAATCATCAAATGAATGACGACTCCCTTCCGCAGGACAGCTGGTGGCTGGCCAGCCTGGGCAACACGCTGATCTGGGCGCGCCTGCGCATCCGCCCGGCCGGCACCGCCGAAGTGCTGGACAGTGACGGCAACACGTTGAGCTACGACGGTGAAGACACCGCGCGCGCGCAGCTGTTCGATGCCGAGTTCGTGGAATACGACGGGCTGGACGAAGAAGACGCGCTGGTGCGTGGGTTTTCGCTGCATGAAGTGCAGCCGCCCAGGGCCAGCACCGATGAAGGCCTGCGTGGCTTGATGGTGCAGTCGCTGGGCCGCACGGTCTGAGCGCATGTTCACCCCGCGCGCCTTCGCCGAAACCGACCTGCAGTGGCTGGACGCGCTGTTTGCCCGCGATGCGTTCATCACCCTGCTCACCACCGGTGACGATGGCCTGCCCGAACTGACCCGGCTGCCGGTGCTGTACCGCCGCCAGGGACAGGCGATCGAGCTGCGCGGGCACTGGGCCAGGGCCAATCCGCAATCGCGCCGCGACGGTCTGGCCAAGGTGCTGGTCGACGGTCCGCACGGGTATGTGTCGGCCTCGTGGTATCCGGACAAGGAGGCCATTCGGCTTCCGCTTCGTGGTGGACACCGTGCAGCTGAAGATGAAGCTCAGCCAGAACCACCCGGTGGCCAACCAGCAGGCGGTGATCGCCGAACTGGAACAGCTGCCCTCGCCTGCATCACACGAGCTGGCGCACTGGATGCGCCGCTTCCTGGACGCGCCCGGTACGGCGCGCGACTGCCCCCCCTCCCTTCCCGCGACGACGCGGCCCGACGCCGCGCCTTGCCCCCACACACCGTCAGGGACCTTGCATGAAAGACGTCTTCAAACTGCTGCAGAACAACCGCGACTGGGCCGACCGGATCCAGCAGGAAGATCCTGAGTTCTTCCACAGGCTGTCGACCCAGCAGCATCCGGAATACCTGTGGATCGGCTGTTCCGATTCACGCGTACCCGCCAACCAGATCATCGGCATGGCACCGGGCGAAGTCTTCGTGCATCGCAACGTGGCCAACGTGGTCGCCCACACCGACCTGAACTGCCTGAGCGTCATCCAGTACGCGGTGGACCAGCTGAAGGTGAAGCACATCCTGATCGTGGGCCATTACGGCTGCGGCGGCGTGCACGCCAGCCTCAACAACGTACGCGTCGGCCTGGCCGACAACTGGCTGCGGCATGTCGGCGACGTGGCCCAGAAGCACGCCGCCATCCTCGATGCGATCGACGACCCGGAGCTGCGCCACGCGCGGCTGTGCGAACTGAACGTCATCGAGCAGGTGGCCAACGCCTGCCAGTCGACCATCGTGCGTGATGCGTGGGCGCGTGGCCAGAAGCTGACCGTCCACGGCTGGGTATACAGCCTGCGCGATGGCCGCGTGCGCGAGATGGGTATCGACGTCGACAGCCCGGAAGCCCTGCAGCCGGGTTATGAAAAAGCGCTGTCCTTCGTCCCGCGCAAAGGCAAGCGCGACTGACCGTCAACCGGAGCATCCGCATGCTTGCTTCACCGATCAACCTGATGGGCTGGGTCGAAGAACACCGGCACCTGTTGAAGCCGCCGGTCGGCAACAAGATGATCGAGGACGGCGACTTCATCGTGATGGTGGTCGGCGGCCCGAATTCGCGCACCGATTTCCACATCGACGAAGGCCCGGAGTGGTTCTACCAGCTGGAAGGCGAGATGGTGCTGAAGGTGCAGGAAGACGGCCAGGTCCGGGACATCCCGATCCGCGCCGGCGAGATCTTCCTGCTGCCGGGCAACGTGCCGCACTCACCGCGCCGCCCCGCGGGCGGCATCGGGCTGGTGGTGGAACGCAAGCGGCTGCCGCACGAACGCGACGGCGTGGTGTGGCACTGCGAGCGCTGCAACCACAAGCTGCATGAAGAGTGGTTCACCCTGCAGAACATCGAAACCGACCTGCCGAAGGTGTTCGCCCGCTACCAGGGCGACCTGCAGCTGCGCACCTGCAGCGCGTGCGGGCACGTGGATCCGCTGCCGGGCGCCTGAATCGGGCGCCTGCCCGGACAGAAGAACGCCGGGCCGGACTCGGCGCTACCGGAACCGGATGACGCTGCGCGCGGTACACTTCGGACACGTCAAATCGTGTCGCTGCAATCATGTCCGAGCTCCTCAGCCGTTCCCATGCCCTGGCCCTGGATGCCGCCGATCCACTGCGCGGTTTCCGTGATGAATTCCTGATCCCCCGCCACGACGGCGGCGAGCAGACCTACTTCGTCGGCAACTCGCTCGGCCTGCAGCCGCGTGGTGCGCAGGCCGCGGTGCAGGAAGTCATGGGTCAATGGGCCACGCTGGCGGTGGAAGGCCACTTCACCGGCCCGACGCAGTGGCTGGGCTACCACCGCCTGGTGAGCGGGCAGCTGGCGCAGGTAGTCGGTGCATTGCCCAGCGAAGTGGTGGCGATGAACACGCTCAGCGTCAACCTGCACCTGATGATGGTGAGCTTCTACCGGCCCACCGCGCAGCGCCCGGTGATCCTGATGGAAGCCGGCGCCTTCCCCACCGATCGCCACGCGGTGGAGGCGCAGATCCGCTTCCACGGGTTCGATCCCGCCGATTGCCTGGTCGAAGTGCAGCCGGACGAGCCCGACGGCACGATTTCGCTGCAGGCCATCGAGCAGGCGATAGGAAGCCACGGCGCGCGCCTTGCGCTGGTGCTGTGGCCAGGCGTGCAGTACCGCACCGGCCAGGCCTTCGACCTGCAGGCGATCACCACGCTGGCACGCGCACAGGGCGCGAACATCGGCTTCGACCTGGCTCATTCGGTCGGCAACCTGCCGTTGCAACTGCACGAGGTGGCGCCGGACTTCGCGGTGTGGTGCCACTACAAGTACCTCAACAGTGGCCCGGGTGCCGTCGCCGGCGCGTTCGTGCATGAACGCCACCATCGCGACACCACCCTGCCCCGGTTCGCCGGCTGGTGGGGCCATGAAGAAGCCACCCGCTTCCAGATGGCGCCGCAGTTCGTGCCGTCCGTGGGTGCCGAAGGCTGGCAGCTGAGCAATCCGCCGATCCTCGGCCTGGCACCGCTGCGTGCATCGCTGGATCTGTTCCAGCGCGCGGGCATGGATGCGTTGCGTGGGAAATCACTGGCCTTGACCGGGCTGCTCGATGCCCTGGTGCAGGCGCGCCTGCCGCATGTGCTGGAACGCATCACCCCGTCCGACAGCGAGCGCCGCGGCTGCCAGCTGTCGCTGCGGGTGATCGGCGGTCGTGAGCGTGGCCGGGCCCTGTTCGAACACCTGCGCGCAGTGGGGGTGCTGGGCGACTGGCGCGAACCGGACGTGATCCGGATCTCGCCGACCCCGCTGTACAACCGCTACCAGGACCTGCATCGCTTCGTCGATGAAGTCGATGCCTGGGCCGGGCGCTGACACCGTGCCGGACGCCTCTTCGACTGCGCACGCCCAGCGTTCGCTGACCATCGTCGGCGCGGGACTGGCCGGCTCGCTGCTGGCCATCCTGCTGTCGCGGCAGGGCTGGAACATCACCGTGTACGAACGTCGTGGCGACCCGCGCGTCAGCGGCTATGAAAGCGGTCGCTCGATCAACCTGGCACTGGCCGAACGCGGCCGCAACGCACTGCGCCAGGCTGGCGCGCACGTGGAAGCGGCGGTGATGGAACGTGCGGTCATGATGCGCGGGCGCATGGTCCACCTGCGCGATGGCACCGCCCCTGCGCTGCAGCGCTACGGCCGCGACGACAGCGAAGTGATCTGGTCGATCCATCGCCGCGAGCTCAACGTAACCCTGCTGCAACTGGCCGAACAGGCCGGCGCCGTCGTGCACTTCCACCGGCGCCTGCACACCGTGGACTTCGATGCGCAGCACGCGCGCTTCATCGATGACCGCGACGACACCCCGCATGACATCCGCTTCGCCAGCCTGGTCGGCGCGGACGGCGCCGGATCGGCCCTGCGCGCGGCGATGAACCGCCGCCAGCCGCTCGGCGAGCGCATCGAGTTCCTCGACCATTCGTACAAGGAGCTGGAGATTCCACCCGGCGCCGGCGGTGCCTTCAGCATCGATCCCAACGCCCTGCACATCTGGCCGCGGGGCCGCTTCATGTGCATCGCGCTGCCCAATCACGAAGGCACCTTCACCGTTACCCTGTTCCTGCCCAACAAGGGCGATCCGGGTTTCAATACGATCACTACCGGGGAGCAGGCAGAGGCGCTTTTCGCCCGCGAATTCCCCGATGCCCTGCCGCTGATCCCGGACCTGCGCGCCGACTGGGATGCGCATCCGCCGGGGCTGCTCGGCACGCTGTACCTGGAGCGTTGGCATACCGATGGCAAGGCCGTGCTGATCGGCGATGCGGCGCACGCGATGGTGCCCTTCCATGGCCAGGGCATGAACTGCGCCTTCGAGGACTGCGTTGCGCTGGCCCGCCACCTGGATGCAGCCAGCGACCTGCGCGGGGCCTATTCGGCGTTCGAAATCGAGCGCTCGCCCAATGCCTGGGCGATCCAGCAGATGGCGCTGGAGAACTACACGGAAATGCGCGACCAGGTGGCCGATCCGGCGTTCCTGCTGCAGCGTGAACTGGAGCTGGCCCTGCAGCAGCGGTGGCCCACGCGCTTCGTGCCACACTACACCATGGTTACTTTCCTGCACACGCCCTACGCCGTTGCGCTGGAGCGCACGCGGATACAACGCCGCATCCTGCGCAACGCCACCCAGGGCCTCGATTCCCTGCAGCAGCTCGACTGGAACGCGCTGCAAGCCGAAGTCCACGCCAAGCTGCCCATCCTGGAGGGCGCGCACTGATGGCCGACAGCTTCCTGTTCTACGACCTGGAAACCTTCGGCCAGGATCCGCGCCGCACCCGCATCGCCCAGTTCGCCGCCATCCGCACCGACGCGCAGCTCAACGAGATCGACACGCCGGTCAGCTTCTACGTGCGCCCGGCCGACGACCTGCTGCCTTCGCCCTACGCTACGATGGTCACCGGCATCACCCCGCAGCACGCACTGGCTGAAGGGATCAGCGAGGCCGAGGCGCTGGCGCGGATCAACGACCTGATGAGCCGCCCCGGCACCTGCGCACTGGGCTACAACACGCTGCGCTTCGATGACGAGTTCATCCGCCACGGGCTGTTCCGCAACTTCTTCGATCCGTATGAGCGCGAATGGCGCAACGGCAATTCGCGCTGGGACCTGCTGGACATGCTGCGGCTGATGCATGCGCTGCGTCCGGAGGGCATCACCTGGCCCAAGCGCGAAGATGGCGCCACCTCGTTCAAGCTTGAGCACCTGGCCGACGCCAACGGCGTGCGCGATGGCGATGCGCACGAGGCGCTTTCGGACGTGCGCGCGACCATCGGCATGGCCCGGTTGTTCCGCAGCGCACAGCCGCGCCTGTGGGAGTACGCCCTGCGCCTGCGCGACAAGCGCTTCGTCACCAGCCTGCTGGATGTCACCGCGCTGCAGCCGCTGCTGCACATCTCGATGCGCTATCCGGCCAGCCGCCTGTGCGCTGCGCCGGTGCTGCCGTTGACCGTGCATCCGCACATCGCCAACCGCTACATCGTGTTCGACCTGGACGGTGACGTCGATGCGCTGCTGCAGCTGCCGGCGGAAACCATCGCCGAGCGCCTGTACCTGCGTGCCAGCGAACTGCCCGAGGGCGTGCAGCGCATCCCGCTGAAGGAAGTACACGCAAACAAGGTGCCTGCGCTGGTGGCGTGGAACCACCTGCGCCCGGATGACCACCAGCGTCTTGGCCTGGACGTTGCCGCCGTGCAGGCCAAGGTGGAACAGTTGCGCCCGCATGCGGCGCAGCTGGCCGAAAAGGCACGGCAGGTGTACGCCCGGCCGCGCGAAGGCGGCCCCTCCGACGTGGATGCCTCGATCTACGATGGCTTCCTCGGTGCCGGCGACAAGCCGCTGCTGGCGCGCGTGCGCACGACCCCACCCGAGGCGCTGGGCGCACTGGAAGGGGAGTTCAACGATCCCCGCCTGCCCGAGCTGCTGCTGCGCTACCGCGCGCGCAACCACCCCGGCAGCCTGGATGCCGCCGCGCGCGAGCGCTGGCAGGCCTACCGCCAGCGTCGCCTGCGCGGCGACGAAAAGCTTGGTGAAGTGAACCTGGCCGAGTACAACGAACAGATCGACACCCTTGCCGCCGAGCCGTCCGACGACCGGCGCCGCCCGGCGTTGCTGCAGGCGCTGCGCGACTGGGGCAAGCAGCTGGAGGACAGCCTGTGACCGCTTATTTTTCCGATGCCAGCTTCAAGTTCCTGAAAGCGCTGGCGCTGCACAATGACAAGGCGTGGTTTGCCGAGCACAAGCAGCAGTACGAAGATCATGTCAGGCAGCCGTTCCTGCGCCTGCTTGGCGACCTGCAGCCTGCCCTGGCCGAGGTCAGCCCGAAGTTCCGTGCCGATACGCGCACGGTCGGCGGCTCACTGTTCCGCATCTACCGCGATGCGCGTTTT
Organism: Stenotrophomonas sp. SORGH_AS_0321; assembly: GCF_031453215.1. Taxonomy (NCBI): domain Bacteria; kingdom Pseudomonadati; phylum Pseudomonadota; class Gammaproteobacteria; order Lysobacterales; family Lysobacteraceae; genus Stenotrophomonas; species Stenotrophomonas sp. SORGH_AS_0321. The sequence goes on along the minus strand of NZ_JAVIZG010000001.1, from coordinate 1,713,500 downwards.
TCCAACGACAAGTCGCCGTACAAGAACTGGCAGGGCGCACGGTTGTTCCATGAGCGTCGCCGCGAAGTCGCCGCCCCTTCGTTCTACGTGCACCTGCAGCCCGGCGCGAGCTTCGTCGGCGCCGGTCTGTGGCATCCCGAGCCGGACACCCAGCGCCGCATCCGCCATTTCATCCTCGACAATCCCGGCAGCTGGAAACAGGCCGCGCATGCGCCGGCGCTGCGCCGCCGGTTCGAGCTGGAGCAGACCGAAAAACTGGTCCGCCCGCCGCGCGGCTTCCCCGCTGACTTCGAGTTCATCGATGACCTCAAGCACCGCAACTGGGTGATGTGGCGGCAGCTGGACGATGCCACGATGACCGGCCCACGCCTGTTGTCCACGCTGGGCAAGGACCTGGTCGCGCTGGGGCCGTTCGTGGATTACCTGTGCGCGGCGCTGGACCTGGAGTTCTGACCGCGATGACCACACCGCTGCCACGACAGCGCCGCACGCTGGGGCGCAGTGGCCTGGAGGTGTCGCCGATCGGCCTGGGCTGCTCCGGCTTCTGGGGTCATCGCCGCTTCCCCGAAGCCGACGCGGCACGGGTGGTGGCACACGCACTGGAGCGCGGGGTCAACCTGCTCGACACCGGCCACAACTATTCTGCTTTCAACGCCGAACCCCGGCTCGGACGCATCCTCAAGCCGCTGCTGCCGCGTTTCCCGCGTGACTCGCTGGTCATCTCCAGCAAAGGCGGCACGTTGACCGGACAGGCAGGCATCAGCGGCGCCGAGCAACGGGATTTTTCACCCGCCGCGATCACCGCCAGCTGCGAGGCGTCGCTGCGCAACCTGGGGCTGGACTACCTGGACGTGTACCAGTTGCACGGCATCGGGGGCCCTGAAATCACCGATGAGCTGCTGCATGCGCTGCAGCAGCTGCGCCAGCGCGGACTGGTGCGCAGTATCGGCATCAACACGCATTCGGCCAGCACCTTGGACTGGATGCTGGCCCACCCGCTGGCGTTCGATGTCGTGCTGCTCGACTACAACGCACTGCAGCAGGACCGGGCGGCTCCTATCAGTGCGCTGCACGCCGCCGGCATCGGTGTGCTGGCCGGCACTGTCCTCGCCCAGGGCCACCTGTTGCCGGCACGGCCGCGGCTGCCACGGCTGGCAGATGCCTGGTATCTGGCCCGTGCCTGGCTGAAGCCGAGCAGCCGCCGCCTGATGCGCAGCGCCAGCGCGATGCGTGCAGCCATCGCGGGGATCACCTCGCAGCATCCGGCGCAGAGCGCCTTCGCCTATGTGCTGCAGCATCCGGGCGTGGCCGCGGGCATCCTTGGCACGACCCGCGTTGACCGCCTCGAACAGGTGCTGCAGACCGTGCCGGAGCGGCTGGACACGGCCGACCGCGAACGCCTGGTGAGCGCGTTCGGTGATGGCAGTGGATCACCCAGTCACTGAGACTTAACCCACCGTGGCGCGCGATGCGGCACGCTGTGGGCCGGTCCATCAACACGCTGCTGCCATGAAGAAGTTCGTTGCTGTCCTGCTGGTCCTGCTGCTTGCTCTTGCCGGCTGGTGGTTCAGCGGCCCCTATCTCACCGTGCATGGGCTGGCCCAGGCCATCGAGCAGCGCGACACCAGCCGGCTGGACCGCTACGTCGACTTCCCGCGCGTGCGCCTCAGCCTGCGCGCACAGGTCAGCGACTACATGGTGCGCCAGGCCGGGCCGGACGTGGCCGGCAGTCCGTTCGGTGCGCTGCTGTACGGCCTGGGTGACCAGCTGGGCGGCGCGGCGGTGGATACGATGATCACCCCGCTGGGGATCGGCGCACTGCTGCAGGGTCACGCGCTGTACAAGCGCGGCCGCAACGAACTGCAGGGCGATGGCGCGTTGGCACCGACCCAACCGGCGCAACCGTTGAAGCAGGCGAAGGGGCGTTTCGAGCGTCTGGATCGTTTCGTGGTCGACGTTGATCGTGGCCCGGGGCAGCCGCCGTTGCAGGTGGTGCTGGAACCGCAGGGACTGCGCTGGCAGGTCGTCGACCTGCGCAACGCGGTGCCGCAGTAGACCGGTAGCGCCGACCCATGGTCGGCGGCTGAGGCAGGCCGCGCTGCGCGCTCGCCGAGCATGGCTCGGCGCTACCGGCTACCGGCTGCCGACCGGCCTCAGGTTTCGTTCGCGACGCCGTGCGGCACGTGCCCGGCCGCGACGTGTTCGCGGGCGCTGTCGATGTTGTGCTGCGAATCATCGAAGAAGATGTCCGCGCCGAAGGCCTGCAGGAATGGTCCCTTGTGGCGGCCACCGAGGAACAACGCTTCGTCCAGTCGCACGCCCCACTCGCGCAGGGTGCGGATCACCCGCTCATGCGCCGGCGCCGAACGCGCGGTGACCAGCGCGGTGCGGATCGGTGCGTCCTCGCCCGAGGGAAACACTTCCTGCAACGTATGCAGGGCCGACAGGAAGCCGCGGAACGGTCCCCCGCTCAAGGCTTCGCGCGCGCGCTCGCGCTCGTGGCGGCCAAAGGCCTCGACCCCCTGCTCGCGCGAAATGCGCTCGCTTTCATCGCCGAAGATCACCGCATCGCCATCGAAGGCGATCCGCAGCTGGCCGGCCGGGCGGCGGGTGTCGACCTGGTCGGCAGCCGCTGCGGCGGTCTCGCCCGGCGGCTTGGGCAGGATGGTCGCCGCGGCGATGCCGTGGCGCAGCGCGCTGCGCACCGATTCGGGATTGGCCGACAGGAACAGGTCCGTGCCGAACGGCTTCACGTAGGGCCAGGTCGGCTCGCCGGCGGTGAACGTGGCGCGGATGATGCCCAGCCCGTAGTGCTGGATGGAATTGAAGATGCGCAGACCGGTATCGGCGGAATTGCGCGACAGCAGGATCACCTCCACGCGCGGGTTCTCCGGGCCGGCGCCCTGGTTCAGCGCCAGCAGCTTGCGCACCACGGGGAACGCCACGCCAGGGCCCAGCACATCGTCTTCGTGCTCACGCTGGTACTTGGCGTAGGCATCCACGCCATCGCTCTCGAACAGCGCGTGGCTCTCTTCCAGGTCGAACAGGGCGCGCGAGGTCACCGCGACGGTCAGCAATCGGGGAGTGTTGTCGCCCATCGGGGGTTCCTTGCAGCAACCGGCGGTTGCCGGCGGCCTATTGTCGCTCAGAACACGAACTGTTCGGACAGGATCCGATCTTCAAGGTTGTGCTCCGGGTCGAACAGCAGGGTCACCTGGCGGTCGCGGCATTCGCGGATGGTCACTTCCACCACGTCGCGGGTCTCGTGCGAATCGGCGGTGACACTGACCGGGCGCTTGTACGGATCGAGCACGCGGAAGCGCACCTCGGTGTCGGCCTTGAGGATCGCCCCGCGCCAGCGGCGGGGCCGATATGGGGCCAATGGGGTCAGCGCGATGGTGGCCGAGCCCAACGGCAGCACCGGGCCATGCGCGGAATAGTTGTAGGCGGTGCTGCCCGCCGGGGTGGCCACCAGCACGCCATCACCGATCAGTTCAGCCACCCGCTCCTGGCCATTTAGGTCCACGCCGATGTGCGCGGCCTGCCGGGTCTGGCGCAGCAGCGAGACATCGTTGTAGGCCAGCGACCCGGTCGAGGTGCCCGATTCGGTCAGCGCGGTCATCTGCAGCGGCCGCAGGTGGGCCGGTTCGGCCAGTGCGATGCGCGCGGCCACGTCGTCCGCGTCACGGTACTGGTTCATCAGGAAGCCCACCGTGCCCAGTTTCATGCCGAACACCGGCCGGCCGAGATGGCCGTAGCGGTGCAGGGTCTGCAGCATGAAGCCATCGCCGCCCAGCGGACACAGCACGTCCGCCGCATCGGGCGCATGCTCGCCGTGGCGCGCGACCATCGCGGCAAGGGCAAGCCGTGCCGGTTCGGTGTTGCTGGCCAGGAAGGCAATGCGGGGGGAATCGCTCATGCAGGGTGTCCGGTGGTGCGCGGGTACCGGTAGAGCATAACCGGACGTGGCGCGGAAACCGCGCCACGTTGTCGGCCTGAATGCATCAGGCCCGGAGCCCCCCTGAGTCAGGGGGGCGCGCCAAAGGCGCGGGGGTGTGGAAGCTGGTGAGACGGGGCCCACGCTCTGCAAGGCAGAGCGTGGGGCGTAAGCGCGATTGCGCTGAAGCTTACCCGTGCGAGGCCAGCTGGCCCAGGCGCTGGACCGCGACCGAGACGGTCGGGTAGTCCAGGGTCTTCTGCTCGGCCAGTTCGCCCAGCATCGCCAGCGTGAAGCGCAGGCTGTTGTCGTCACGACCCACCCATGCGGCGACCTTGGCTTCAGCCGTGCCGCCCTTGGTGGCCAGCACCTGGCCCGCCAGGTTGCGGTGGTGGGCTGCCAGTTCGTCACGCAGCACGCCACGTGCCACCGCATGCCAACGGCCGTTGACCTCCAGCGCGTCGACCTGCTCGAACAACCACGGCAGGCTGAGCGCCTCGCCCAGGCGGAAGTGGATCTTGGACACGTCCACCGGCTTGAGCTTGCGGGTGCGTGCCAGTTCGATGATGTCGAACGCCGGGGCCAGGAAGTGCAGCTCGGACAGCTGCTGCGCCAGGCCGGCCGGCAGGCCCTTTTCCACCCACTGCTGCACCAGCGCTTCGTAGGTCGGGCGCTGCGAATCGGGCAGCACGCCGGAGGCCACGCGGATGTCGTTGAACGGGCCCTGGTAGCGGTTGACCGCCTCGGTGATGCCCGGCATCGGGCCGGGGCGGAACAGCAGCCAGCGCACGAACGCACGCTGCAGTTTCCAGATCACTTCCAGCGCATCGACCTGCACCGATTCGGGCACCTGCCCGTCCAGTGCGTCGATCTGCGCCCACAGCGCGCGCGCATCCAGCGTTTCGCGGCTGATGGTGTACGCCTTGGCGACCTCGGCGATGGAACGGCCGGTGTCTTCCTGCATGCGCATCAGGAAGGTGGCACCCATCCGGTTGATGGTCTGGTTGGTCACTGCCGTGGCGATGATCTCGCGCTTCAGGCGATGGCGTTCCATGGCATCGGCGTACTTCTTCTGCAGCGGCTGCGGGAAGTAGCGCTGCAGCTCCTTGGACAGGTACGGGTCTTCCGGGATGTCCGATTCCAGCAGCTGCTGGAAGGCCACCAGCTTGGAGTAGGACAGCAGCACCGACAGCTCCGGACGGGTCAGGCCCTGGCCGCGCGCCTTGCGCTGGGACAGCTCGGCGTCGGACGGCAGGAACTCGATCTGCCGGTCCAACAGGCCCTGCTGCTCCAAGGTACGGATGAAGTGCTGCTTGGAGCCGAGGCGCTTGACCGCCATCCGCTCCATCAGGCTCAGCGCCTGGTTCTGGCGGTAGTTGTCGTTGAGTACCAGCGCGGCCACTTCGTCGGTCATCGAGGCCAGCAGCTTGTTGCGCTGCTCGACGGTGAGCTTCTTGGCGCGCACCACGTCGTTGAGCAGGATCTTGATGTTCACCTCGTGGTCGGAGGTGTCCACGCCGGCGGAGTTGTCGATGAAGTCGGTGTTGAGCAGCACGCCGGCCTGGGCCGCTTCGATGCGCCCCAGCTGGGTCATGCCCAGGTTGCCGCCCTCGCCCACCACCTTGCAGCGCAGCTCGGTGCCGTTGACGCGCAGCGCGTTGTTGGCGCGGTCGCCGACATCGCTGTGCTGCTCGCTGGTGGCCTTGACGTAGGTACCGATGCCGCCGTTCCACAGCAGGTCCACCGGCGCCTTCAGGATCGCGCTCATCAGGTCGTTCGGCGACAGCGCCTTGACCGAATCTTCCAGCCCGAGCGCCTCACGCACCTGCGGAGTGATCTCGATGGACTTCAGTGAACGCGGGAAGATGCCACCGCCCTTGCTGATCAGCTTGGCATCGTAGTCGGCCCAGCTGGAACGCGGCACGGTGAACATGCGCTCGCGTTCGACAAACGAGCTGGCTGCATCCGGGTTCGGGTCCAGGAAGATGTGGCGGTGGTCGAAGGCGGCCACCAGGCGGATGTGGCGCGACAACAGCATGCCGTTGCCGAACACGTCGCCGGACATGTCGCCCACGCCTGCGGCAGTGAAGTCCTGGCTCTGGCTGTCATGGCCCAGCGCACGGAAGTGGCGCTTGACCGACTCCCACGCACCGCGTGCGGTGATGCCCATGCCCTTGTGGTCGTAGCCCACCGAACCGCCGGAGGCGAATGCATCGCCCATCCAGAAGCCGTGCGCCACGGCCAGGCCGTTGGCGATGTCGGAGAAGGTCGCGGTGCCCTTGTCGGCGGCCACCACCAGGTACGGGTCGTCCATGTCATGGCGGACCACGTCGATGGGCGGCACGATCTTGTTGTTGACGATGTTGTCGGTGATGTCCAGCAGGCCCTGGATGAACAGCTTGTAGCAGGCCACGCCATTGGCGAAAACCGCATCGCGGTCACCGCTGGCCGGCGGGGTCTTGGCGAAGAAGCCACCCTTCGCGCCGACCGGGACGATCACCGTGTTCTTGACCATCTGTGCCTTCACCAGGCCCAGCACCTCGGTACGGAAGTCTTCGCGACGGTCCGACCAGCGCAGGCCACCACGCGCCACCGCGCCGAAGCGCAGGTGCACGCCTTCAACGCGCGGACCGTAGACGAAGATCTCGCGATACGGACGCGGCTTGGGCAGGTCCGGCACCAGCGCCGCATCGAACTTGAAGCTGATCACGTGGCCCGGCCGGCCGTTGGCATCGGTCTGGTAATAGCTGGTGCGCAGGGTGGCGTCGATCACGCCCATGAAGCTGCGCAGGATGCGGTCCTCGTCCAGGCTGGAGACGCGGTCCATCAGCTTCAACAGCGCATCACGCGCGGCCTGCATCTGGCCATCGCGGTCCCCCTTGCGCGCATCGACCACGGTCTTGAGCACCTTCAGGGTGGCCTCGTCACCGGCGGCCAGCACGTCCAGGTGCGCCTTCAGCGTGGCCTGGCCGTGCGCGATGTCGTCCTTGCTCTCGTTGCCGGTCGCCGGGTCGAAGCGTGCTTCGAACAGTTCCACCAGCAGGCGCGCCAGCAGCGGATAGCGGGTGAAGGTGCCTTCCACGTAGGCCTGCGAGAACGGCACGCCGGTCTGCAGCAGGTACTTGCAATAACCTCGCAGCATCGCGACCTGGCGCCAGTGCAGGCCTGCAGCCAGCACCAGGCGGTTGAAGCCATCGTTCTCGGCATCGCCGTGCCACACGCGGGCAAAGGTCTCGCCGAAGGCTTCATCGACACTGGCCGCGTCGATGGCACCGGCCACCGATTCGACCTCGAAGTCCTGCACGTACACCGGGGCATCGTCCACCGACAGGCGATACGGACGCTCGGAGATCACGCGCAGGCCCATGTTTTCCATCATCGGCAGCGCATCGGACAGCGGGATGTCATCCAGCTGGCGATACAGCTTCAGGCGCAGGCCATCGCCGTTCTCGCGCGGCACCGTCTGCAGGCTCAGGCGCAGGTCGTCCGGCCCGGTCAGCGCGTCGAGCTGGCTGACGTCGCTGGCCGCCACGGCGGTGCTGTTGTCTTCGATGTAGCCGGCCGGCAATGCCTTGCCGATACGCGAGGCGATGCGCAGGCCTTCGGTCTCGCCATGGCGCGACACCAGGGTTTCACGCAGGTCGTCCTGCCAGTTGCGCAGCAGGTGGGCCAGGTTCTGTTCCAGCGCGCTGGTGTCCACGTCGACCACCGGGCCGGCCTTCGGACGCACGATCAGGTGCACCTGGGCCAGCGGCGATTCGCCCAGCACCACCGAGCTGTCCACGTGCTCGCCGTGCAGGGCGTCGCGCAGCATCGCTTCGATGCGCAGGCGCACATCGGTGTTGAAGCGTTCGCGCGGCAGGAAGGCCAGCGCGGAAATGAAGCGGGAATACTTGTCGCGGCGCAGGAACAGCCGGCTGCGGACGCGCTCCTGCAGGCCCAGCACACCCATCGCAGTGCGGAACAGTTCGTCCTCGCTGGACTGGAACAGTTCTTCGCGCGGCAGGGTTTCCAGGATGTGGCGCAGTGCCTTGCCGCTGTGGCTGGACAGCGACAGGCCCGAACGCTGCATCACGTGTTCGTAGCGCTGGCGCACCAGCGGGATTTCCCACGGGCGGCGGTTGTAGGCGCTGGAGGTGAACAGGCCGAGGAAGCGCTGCTCGCCGATGATCCGACCCTTCGCATCGAATTCCAGCACGCCGATGTAATCCATGTACCCGGCGCGGTGCACGCGCGAACGCGCGTTGGTCTTGGTCAGGATCAGCGCATCCTTCAGGCCCGTGGTGGTGTTCAGGCCCTGCGCGGCGAGGGTCTTGACCGGGCGCGCGGCGGAGGTGTCGCGGCCCTTCATCAGGCCCAGGCCGGTATCGTTCAGCGGGGCCAGCACGTCTTCCTTGCCGTCCTTCTGCACGCGGTATTCGCGGTAACCGAAGAAGGTGAAGTGGTTGTCGGCGGCCCAGCGCAGGAACTCCTGCGCCTCCCGGCGCGAGGCGTCATCGACCGGCAACTGGCGGCTGCCCAGGTCGTCGGCCACGGCCAGCGCCTTGTCACGCATCGGTTGCCAGTCGCGCACGATCGAACGCACTTCTTCCAGCGCCTTGACGATGCCCTGCTCGACGTCGGCCATCGCCTCCGGGCTCTGGCGGTCGATCTCCAGCAGCATTACCGATTCGATCTCGCCCTCGCCGACCTTGGACAGCTTGCCGGCCTTGTCACGGCTGAAGCGGATCACCGGGTGGCCCAGCACGTGCACGCCGATGCCCTGCTCGGCCAGCGCCATGGTCACCGTGTCCACCAGGAACGGCATGTCGTCGTTGACGATCTGCAGCACGGTATGCGGCGATTCCCAGCCGTTGGCCTTGGCAGTGGGGTTGAACACGCGCACGTTGGCCTTGCCGGTCTTGCGGCTGCGCGCGAACTCCAGCGTGTCAGCGGCCAGGGCGGCCCATTCTTCCACGCTGTGGTGCGGGAACTCGTCCGCTTCCATGCGCTTGTAGAAGTCGGCGGCGAACGCTACTGCCTCGGCCTGCCCGGCCGCGGGGTATCGCTTGCGCAAGGCCGTGTACACCGGTTCCAGCGAGAAACCAGTTGCCGGGACAAGCTGGGTTTCCGCCGTGGCGGGCTTGGTTTTCACGGTTTTGACTGCAGACTTTTGCGATTTCATGGCAGAGCGAGTCGTGTTGCCCAGTTGGGAAAATGAAATTGTAGCCCTGTTGCAGGAAAAGGCCTTGCTGCAGGACGGAATATGCAGATACGGGTTGGGTGCCGTTTACATGGGCGCCAGCGCCGCGCGCACCGTCCGCGCGCGTACGGGTGTCGCGGTTGACATGGCATGCCGACAGGATCGGCAAAGCCTGTGACAGAAAGGGCCGCAGCAGGTCGCAAAACGTTTCCACAATTCTGAACTGGACGGTATAGTCCACTCCGTGAACCCTGCTCCCCTCCCCGCTGCCGACATGGACGCGCGCGATCTTCGTGTGTTCGACGCGGTGCGCGAGCTGCTCGCCCGGCATGGCATGCAGATGAGCATGGAAGCCGTGGCCCAGCACGCCGGTTGTTCCAAGCAGACCCTGTATTCGCGCTACGGCAGCAAGCAGGAACTGATGCGCCGGGTGGTGCAGCGGCATGTCTGCCGGGCCACCGCCGGGCTGCGCGGCCTGCGCGAAGATGATCTGCGCGGCAGCCTGATGCAGTTCGCCACCGACTACCTGGAGCACTTCAACCAGCCACACGTCGCCCAGGCCTGCCGGATGATTTCCGCCGATGCGGCGCAGTTTCCCGATGAGGCCCGCAGCCTGTGGCGCGACGGCACCGGCGCACTGACCCTTCATCTTGCTGAATGGATCGAATCCGCCATCGCCCGGGGGCAGCTCCGGCATGACGACCCGCACTTCATGGCTGAACTGCTAATCAGCATGATCGGTGGCCAGGATTTCGATCGGCAACGCTTCCACATGCCCCATCGCGACGACGCCGGGACGCGTCGGCGCTGGGCTGGATTTTCCGTCGACAGCTTCCTGCGCGCGTTCGCGCCGGCCGCTTCGCCCCAACCGCATTCAAACCAACTCCGGAGTTTCTCCTGATGATCGCCCCACTTCGCACCCTCGCACTGACGTGCGCTGTTGCCATTGCCCTGGCTGGCTGCAAGAAAGAAGAACAGCAGGCACCGCCGCCGCCGGAAGTGGGCGTGATCGATGCCAAGCCGCAGACGCTGCCGCTGCAGCGCGAGCTGGTCGGCCGGCTGTCGCCGTTCCGCAGCGCCGATGTCCGCGCCCGCGTGCCGGGCGTGCTGCTCAAGCGCGTCTACCAGGAAGGCAGTGAGGTCAAGCAGGGCCAGACCCTGTTCCTGATCGACCCGGCGCCGCTGCGCGCCGACCTCAATGCCTCCGAAGCCCAGCTCGCCTCGGCCCGCGCCACCTATGCCAATGCCAAGGTGGCAGCGGATCGCGCCCGCTCACTGGCCCCGCAGAAGTATGTTTCCAAGGCCGACCTGGACAATGCCGAATCGGCCGAGCGCACCGCGCTGGCAGCGGTCAAGCAGTCCGAAGCCGCCGTGAGCAGCTCGCGCATCAGCCTGGGTTACGCCGAAGTCACCGCGCCGATCAGCGGCGTGGCCGGCAAGCAGCAGGTCACCGAAGGCGCGCTGGTGGGCCAGGGTGACGTCACCCTGCTGACCACCGTGGACCAGCTGGATCCGCTGTACGTCAACTTCTCGCTGAGCGTGGACGAGCTGTCGCAGCTGCGTGCGGCGCAGGCCAAGGGCGCGCTGGCGCTGAGCGGCGATGGCAAGGCCACCGTGCAGGTCAAGCTGTCCGATGGCACCAACTACAACCAGAACGGCACGCTGGACTTCTCCTCCACCACGGTCGACCCGGCCACCGGTGCGGTATCGCTGCGCGCGGTGCTGCCGAACCCGGACCGGATCCTGCTGCCGGGCGCCTTCGTCAGCTTCCAGGCGACCCTGGGCGAGCGCAACAACGCCTACCTGGTGCCGCAGCAGGCGCTGCTGCGTGATGCCACCGGCGGCTACCTGATGGTGGTCGGTGCTGACGGCAAGGCGCTGCGCCGCAACGTCAAGACCGAAGGCGCGCAGGGTAGCAACTGGCTGGTCACCGCCGGCCTGGAGCCGGGTGACAAGGTGGTGGTTGCCGGCGTGCAGAAGGTCAAGGAAGGCGCACCGGCCACGGCCAAGCCGTGGAGCCCGGAGCAGGCCGCTGCTGGCCAGGGCGCCCCCGCCGCCGGCCAGAAGCCGGCCGCCCAGGGCGATGCCGCAGCCGATGCCGCCGCGCCCGACGCCGCCGCGCAGGCCCCGGCCGCTGCCGACCAGGCAGCGCCGGCCTCCGATTCGACCAAGCAGTAACGGGAAAACTCCGTCATGCCTAAATTTTTCATCGAACACCCGGTCTTTGCCTGGGTGGTAGCGATCCTGATCTCGCTCAGCGGCGTGATCGCGATCCTCAACCTGGGTGTGGAGTCCTACCCCAGCATCGCCCCGCCACAGGTCACCGTGTCGGCCACCTACCCGGGCGCAAGCGCGGACACCACGGAAAAGTCGGTCACCCAGGTGATCGAGCAGCAGCTGACCGGTATCGATCACCTGCTGTATTTCAGCTCCTCGTCCTCGTCCAACGGCCGCGCCACGGTCACCCTGACCTTCGAAACCGGCACCGATGCGGACATCGCCCAGGTGCAGGTACAGAACAAGGTCTCGCTGGCGACCCCGCGCCTGCCCAGTGAAGTCACCCAGCAGGGCGTGGTGGTGGCCAAGGCCAACGCCGGCTTCCTGATGGTGGTGGCGCTGCGCTCGGATTCGGGCAGCATCAGCCGCGATGCGTTGAACGACATCGTCGCCTCGCGCGTGCTGGACCAGGTCTCGCGTATTCCCGGCGTCGGCAGCACCCAGCAGTTCGGTGGCGAGTACGCCATGAACATCTGGCTCAACCCCGAGCGCATGCAGGGCTACGGCCTCTCCGCCAGCCAGGTGCTGGCGGCGGTGCGCGAGCAGAACGTGCAGTTCGCCGCCGGTTCGCTGGGTTCGGACCCGGCCCCGGTCGGCCAGCACTTCACCGCCACGGTATCGGCCGAAGGCCGCTTCAGCACTCCGGAAGAGTTCGAGAACATCATCCTGCGCGCCAACCCGGATGGTTCGCGCGTGCTGCTGAAGGACATCGCCCGCATCGGCTTCGGCGCCGGCAACTACGGCTTTGATACCCAGTACAACGGCAAGCCGACCGGTGCCTTCGCGATCCAGCTGCTGCCCGGCGCCAATGCGCTGAACGTGGCCGAAGCCGTGCGCGCGAAGATGGACGAGCTGCAGCCGAGCTTCCCGGCCGGTGTCAGCTGGTTCTCTCCCTATGACAGCACCACCTTCGTCAAGATCTCCATCGAAGAGGTCATCAAGACGCTGATCGAAGCCATCATCCTGGTCTTCCTGGTGATGCTGATCTTCCTGCAGAACTTCCGTGCCACCCTGATCCCGACGTTGGTGATCCCGGTCGCGCTGCTGGGTACGTTCCTGGGCATGTGGATGATCGGCTTCACGATCAACCAGCTGACCCTGTTCGCGCTGGTGCTGGCGATCGGCATCGTGGTCGATGACGCGATCGTGGTGATCGAGAACGTCGAGCGCATCATGACCGACGAAGGGATGGCGCCGAAACAGGCCACCCAGAAGGCAATGACCCAGATCACCGGCGCGGTGGTGGCCATTACCGTGGTGCTGGCGGCGGTGTTCATCCCGTCCGCGCTGCAGGGCGGTGCGGCCGGCGAGATCTACAAGCAGTTCGCGCTGACCATCGCCATTTCGATGGCATTCTCGGCGTTCCTGGCGCTGGGCTTCACCCCGGCACTGTGCGCGACCTTCCTCAAGCCGACGCACAACGACAAGCCGAACATCGTCTACCGCACCTTCAACAAGTACTACGACAAGATCAGCGGCACCTACGTGGGCCACATCACCTCGGCGGTGAAGCATGCCCCGCGCTGGATGATCCTGTTCGTGGTGCTCGGTGCGCTGTGCGCGTTCCTGTTCACGCGCATGCCGGGCAGCTTCCTGCCCGAAGAAGACCAGGGCTACGCACTGGCCATCGTGCAGCTGCCGCCGGGTTCGACCAAGACCCAGACCAACGAAGTGTTCGCGCAGATGCGTGGCATCCTGGAAAAGCAGGAGGGCTTCGAAGGCCTGCTGCAGATCGCAGGTTTCAGCTTCGTGGGTTCCGGCGAAAATGTGGGCATGGGCTTCATCCGGCTCAAGCCCTGGGCCGACCGTGAGGTGACCGTACCCGAGCTGATCGGCAACATGAACGGCGCGTTCTATGGCATCAAGGAAGCGCAGATCTTCGTGGTCAACCTGCCAACCGTGCAGGGCCTTGGCCAGTTCGGCGGCTTCGACATGTGGCTGCAGGACCGTACCGGTGCCGGCTTCGAACAGCTCACCAACGCCCGCAACACCCTGCTGGGTGCAGCGGCGCAGAAGAGTGACCTGCTGACCGGCGTGCGCCCCAACGGACTGGAAAATGCCCCGCAGCTGGCCCTGCACGTGGACCGCGTGCAGGCGCAGGCGATGGGCATGTCGGTGTCGGACGTGTACAGCACCATCCAGCTGATGCTGGCCCCGGTGTACGTCAACGACTTCTTCAGCGAAGGCCGCATCAAGCGCGTGACCATGCAGGCCGATGCGCCGTACCGCACCGGCGAAGCATCGCTGAAGAGCTTCTACAGCCCGTCCACGCTGGATACCAATGCCGACGGCACCAACACGATGATCCCGCTGAGCACCGTGGTGCGCTCGGAATGGGTGTCGGCGCCGCCGTCGCTGAGCCGCTACAACGGCTATTCGGCGGTGAACATCGTCGGCTCGCAGGCACCGGGACGCAGCTCCGGCGAAGCGATGACCGCGATGGAAGACATCGTGCGCGACGAACTGCCGGCTGGCTTCGGCTACGACTGGTCCGGCATGTCCTACCAGGAAATCCTGGCGGGCAACGCAGCCACGCTGCTGCTGGTGCTGTCCATCGTGGTGGTGTTCCTGTGCCTTGCCGCGCTGTATGAAAGCTGGTCGATCCCGGTCGCCGTGCTGCTGGTGGTGCCGCTGGGCGTGCTGGGTGCGCTGGTGTTCTCGATGGCCCGCGGCCTGCCCAACGATCTGTTCTTCAAGATCGGCCTGATCACGGTGATTGGCCTTGCGGCGAAGAACGCGATCCTGATCGTGGAGTTCGCGGTGGAACAGCGTGCGGCCGGCAAGACCCTGCGCGATGCCACCATCGAAGCGGCGCGCCTGCGCTTCCGCCCGATCCTGATGACCTCCTTCGCCTTCATCATGGGCGTCATCCCGATGGCCATCTCCACCGGTGCCGGCGCCAATTCCCGCCACGCCATCGGTACCGGCGTGATCGGCGGCATGGTGTTCGCCACCTTCCTCGGCCTGCTGATGATCCCGGTGTTCTTCATCGTGGTCCGCCGCATGCTGGGCGACAAGCTGGACGAACCCTCCAAGGAGTTCGTGGAGCGCCAGCACGAAGCCGGTGGCGCCCACCGCCCCGACCGCTGAGCGAGGTAGTGACGGCCGCTGGCCGTCACGCTCCCGATAAAAAAGGCCCCGGAGCGATCCGGGGCCTTTTTTTCATTTTTGCCCTGCTTTCAGCGCGCCGCGGCAACCGCCGCACACACCACCACGATGGCCAACGAGGGCCACTGCATCGGCAGGAAGAAGAAGTGATGCCGCGCCAGTTCGCCCTCCGGACGTGGTCGGCGATTGAGCACGAAACCCAGCACCGTGTTGATGGCCGCACCGATGCCACAGCCCAGCAGGAACTGCGGCAGCGTGATGTTGCCCTTGGCGACGGACGGATCGGGGTACAGCCAGAGCAACAACAGCACTGTGATGATCGGTGTCAGCAGGGTGAAAAAACCAGCACCACGGTAGATGACCATGCCCGTACCTGTTTTGAGAGGACGGGCATTCTAGGCGATCGTGCGGGCGGAGCGGGTCGCGCACCCGCCCACACGTTTACGCCGAAGCGTCAGCGCAGCCCGGTTTCGTTGCGGGCGATCACCAGGCGCTGGATCTCCGAGGTGCCTTCGTAGATCTCGGTGATCTTGGCGTCACGGAAGTAGCGCTCCAACGGCATTTCCTTCGAATACCCCATGCCGCCATGGATCTGCACGGCCTGGTGGGTGATCCACATCGCCGCTTCGGACGCGGTGAGCTTGGCGATCGCCGCCTCATTGCTGAAGCGCTTGCCCTCGCCCTTCACCCACGCCGCGCGCAGGGTCAGCAGCAGGGCGGCATCCAGCTTGCACTTCATGTCGGCTATCTTGGCCTGGGTCATCTGGAAGGTGCCGATGGCCGCGCCGAACGCCTTGCGCTCCTTCACGTACTCAAGCGTGGCCTCATACGCCGCGCGGGCAATGCCGATGGCCTGCGAGGCGATGCCGATGCGGCCGGCGTCGAGCACGCCCATCGCGATCTTGAAGCCTTCCCCTTCCTGGCCCAGCAGGTCTTCAGCCTGCGCCACGTAATCGTTGAACTCGATCTCGCAGGTCGCCGATGCGCGGATGCCGAGCTTGGGCTCGGTCTTGCCGCGACCAAAACCGGCGTTGTCGGTGTCGATCAGGAACGCGCTGATGCCGCGCGCGCCCTTGTCCGCATCGGTCATCGCGAACAGCACGATGTACTTGGCCACCGGGCCGGACGTGATCCAGCTCTTCTTGCCATTGATCACGTAGCTGCCATCTGCCTGCTTCACCGCGCGGCAGCGCATGGCCGTGGCATCCGAGCCCGACTGCGGCTCGGTCAGCGCGAAGGCGCCGATGGCGGTCCCTTCGGCGATGGCGCGCACGTACTTCTGCTTCTGGGCCTCGTTGCCGTGGGTCAGGATGCCGTTGCAGAACAGCGAATTGTTGACCGACATGATGGTGGAATGGGCGGCGTCACCGGCGGCGACTTCCACCATCGCCAGCACGTAGGCGATCGGGTCCATGCCCGCGCCGCCGTACTCGGCCGGCACTTCGATGCCCATCAGCCCGTTCTCGCCGAGCAGCTGGATGTTGGCCAGCGGGAACTCGCCGGTGCGGTCATGGTGCTCGGCGCTGGGCGCGATCTTTTCCTGCGCGATGCGGCGCGCAACGTCCTGCAGCATCAACTGCTCTTCGGTAAAGCTGAATTCCACAACGACCCCTCCCGGGTAATGAATCCCCAATTGTACTGGGGGGCAGCGGGTCCCGGCTGACTGGGGCACTGAACCCGTGCCCGGCGGATTGCCTGCGACCACACACCGCTGCGCTCGCCGACCATGGGTCGGCGCTACCGACCGGCCGCCCGGGTAGCGCCGAGCCGTGCTCGGCGGATTGCCGGCGCCCACGTACCGCTGCGCTCGCCGACCATGGGTCGGCGCTACCGTTCGGCCGCCCGGTAGCGCCGAGCCGTGCCCGGCGGATTGCCTGCGACCACACACCGCTGCGCTCGCCGACCATGGGTCGGCGCTACCGTTCGGCCGCCCGGTAGCGCCGAGCCGTGCTCGGCGGATTGCCGGCGCCCACGTACCGCTGCGCTCGCCGACCATGGGTCGGCGCTACCGTTCGGCCGCCCGGGTAGCGCCGAGCCGTGCTCGGCGGATTGCCTGTGCCCACATACCGCTGCGCTCGCCGACCATGGGTCGGCGCTACCGTTCGGCCGCCCGTGGTAGCGCCGAGCCGTGCTCGGCGGACTGCCTGTGCCCACGCGCCGCTGCGCTCGCCGACCATGGGTCGGCGCTACCGTTCGGCCGCCCGGGTAGCGCCGAGCCGTGCTCGGCGGATTGCCTGTGCCCACGCGCCGCTGCGCTCGCCGACCATGGGTCGGCGCTACCGTTCGGCCGCCCGTGGTAGCGCCGAGCCGTGCTCGGCGGACTGCCTGTGCCCACGCGCCGCTGCGCTCGCCGACCATGGGTCGGCGCTACCGTATCGTGTGCGTCAGGGGTCCGAAGGCCAGCGGCACCAGGCAAAGGGATAGACACCCAATTGATCGACAAGCCCCGCTCTTACGGGGTTGGCTGCGATGTAGCGCGCCTGCTTGAGCAGCGATTCGTCTGACCTCAGCGCGTGCTCGAAGTAGCTGGGCTGCCATAGCCGTAAGGCGGATCCCGCCGCTTGACCGATCAGCCGGCTGCTCCGTGATTTGAACCGTTGCATGCAGGCGCCCAGCGTGCCTTGGCGCAGTTGGAGCAGCCAGTGCACGTGATCAGGCATGACGACCCAGGCGAAGGAATGGCTGATGCGGGCGCGTTCGATGTCGCGAAGGCAGTCAATCACGATACGGGCACGGTCGGCAGTCTCGAATACCGGGAGGCGTCCGCGGGTCACGGTGGTCAGGACATAGATGCCGCCCGGGCGGGAGAAGCGGCCGCGCTGGTGATGGCGACTGGACATGCAGCCAGAGTCTGGCGATCGGGCCGGGACAAGGATCGGCAGAACCGCCGTTGACCTGTGGGAAAGCCGCGCTGGTAGCGCCGAGCCTTGCCCGGCCGACTGCCTGCGCCTTCGCCCACGTACCGCTGCGCTCGCCGACCATGGGTCGGCGCTACCGTGCCGTCATGCGGTTGCTTGACCGTTCACGCTGCGGAGGCCAGAATATCTCTCTATCGCGATAGGTGGATATTTATGGATCTCGAGGATTGGTCGACCCGGCTGAAAGTGTTCGCCGACGCCACCCGGGTGCGCCTGTTGGCGCTGCTGGAGCAGGAAGAACTGACCGTGGCCGAGCTGTCGGCGATCACCCGGCTGGCCCAGCCGCGGGTATCGACGCATCTGGCCCGCCTGAAAGAAGCCGGGCTGGTGCGCGACCGCCGCGCGGGCGTGTCCGCGTATTACCGCTTCGACGACGCCCAGCTGGACCCGGCACAGCGCGCATTGTGGCATGCCTTGAGCACCGGCAGCGACGACCCGCTGCTGCGCCAGGATGCCGAACGCGTGGCCTCGGTGCTGGCCAGCCGTGCCGCCGACCAGAACTGGGCCGACAGCGTGGCCGGTGACATGGAACGCCATTACTCCCCGGGCCGCACCTGGGAAGCCTTGGCGCGCACCGCCCTGCCCCTGCTGGAAACCGGCGACGTGCTGGATATCGCCTCCGGCGATGGCGTGCTCGCCGAACTGGTGGCCC
The DNA here is from genome assembly GCF_031453215.1 of Stenotrophomonas sp. SORGH_AS_0321. NCBI lineage: Bacteria > Pseudomonadati > Pseudomonadota > Gammaproteobacteria > Lysobacterales > Lysobacteraceae > Stenotrophomonas > Stenotrophomonas sp. SORGH_AS_0321. Next base: position 1,695,426 of record NZ_JAVIZG010000001.1, on the reverse strand, counting down.
CGCATGCCAGCCGCTATGTCTGCATCGACACCAGCGCGCGCGTGGTTGCCGCCGCCAGCGAACGCCTGCGCCGCCTGCCCAATGTGGAAGTGCGCGAAGGCGACATGCATGCCCTCCCCTTCAAGGATCGCAGCTTCGACCTGGTCGTGCTGATGCATGCACTCACCTACGCCGCCAAGCCGGCCCAGGCAGTCACCGAAGCGGCGCGCGTGCTGCGCCCGGGCGGCCGCCTGCTGCTGTGCAGCCTGGCCCGCCATGAGCACAAGGCCGCGGTGGATGCCTACGGCCACGTCAACCTCGGCTTCAGTGACAAGGAGCTGCGCAAGTTCGTCGACAAGGCGGGGCTGCAGGTGTCGAGCCTGGAAACGGTGACGCGCGAAAAGCGCCCGCCACATTTCGAAGTCATTTCGCTGATCGCCAACAAACCCTGAGGTCGCCGTGCCCGCCCTGCCCTGGTTGCATCCCGAACGTGCCACTGCCCTGCTGAGCGCCCTGCGCGAACGCATCCTGATCATCGACGGTGCGATGGGCACGATGATTCAGCGCCATGGGTTGCAGGAAGACGATTACCGCGGCGAGCGCTTCATCGGCGGCGTGGATACCCGGGCCGCCGGCCACGTGCATGGCGCCGGCTGCGACCACGGTCCGGTGCAGGAGCAGGACCTGAAAGGCAACAATGACCTGCTGCTGCTGACCCGGCCGGAGATCATCGCCGGCATCCATACCGAATACCTGCAGGCCGGCGCGGACCTGGTGGAGACCAATACCTTCAACGCCACCTCGGTCAGCCAGGCCGACTACCACCTCGAGCACCTGGTGTACGAACTGAACAAGGCCGGCGCCGCCGTCGCGCGTGCCTGCTGCGATGCGATGGAAGCGACCACGCCGGACAAGCCGCGCTTCGTCATCGGGGTGCTCGGGCCGACCAGCCGTACCGCCTCGATCAGCCCGGACGTCAACGATCCCGGCTTCCGCAACACCAGCTTCGACGAACTGCGCGGCACCTACCGCGAGGCGATCGATGGCCTGATCGATGGAGGCGCCGATACGCTGATGGTGGAAACCATCTTCGACACCCTCAACGCCAAGGCGGCCCTGTTCGCGGTGGAAGAAGCCTTCGATGCGCGCGGCGCGCGCCTGCCGGTAATGATCTCCGGCACCATCACCGATGCCTCCGGACGCACCCTGTCCGGGCAGACCGCCGAAGCCTTCCATGCCTCGCTGGCGCACGCCCGACCGCTGTCGATCGGGCTCAACTGCGCGCTCGGCGCCGATGCGATGCGCCCGCACGTGGAGACGCTGTCCCGGGTGGCGGGCTGTTATGTCAGCGCCCATCCCAACGCCGGCCTGCCCAATGCGTTCGGCGAGTACGACGAAACCCCCGAGGAAATGGCCGCCACCCTGCACGGCTTCGCCACCGACGGCCTGCTGAACCTGGTCGGCGGCTGCTGCGGCAGCACCCCGGCGCATATCCGCGCCATCGCAGAGGCCGTCGCCGGACTGCCGCCGCGTGCGCTGCCCGATGCCCGGGAGCAGGCGGCATGAGCACCGCCCCGCACACCCGCCTGTCCGGACTGGAACCGCTGGTCATCACCCCAGACCTGCTGTTCATCAACATCGGCGAGCGCACCAACGTCACCGGCAGCGCGCAGTTCCGCAAACTGGTCAAGGAAGAACGCTACGAGGAAGCGGTCGACGTGGCGCGCCAGCAGGTGGCCAGCGGCGCGCAGATCCTCGACGTCAACATGGACGAAGGCCTGATCGATTCGGAAGCGGCGATGACGCGCTACCTCAACCTGATCATGTCCGAGCCGGATATCGCGCGCATCCCGGTGATGGTCGATTCCTCCAAGTGGAGCGTGATCGAAGCCGGGCTGAAATGCCTGCAGGGCAAGAGCGTGGTCAATTCGATCTCGCTGAAGGAAGGCGAAGACCTGTTCCGCGAGCATGCGCGCAAGGTGCTGCGCTACGGCGCCGCCGCGGTGGTGATGGCCTTCGACGAAGCCGGCCAGGCCGACACCTGCGCACGCAAGGTCGAGATCTGCACGCGGGCGTACCGCATCCTGGTGGACGAGATCGGCTTCCCGCCGCAGGACATCATCTTCGATCCGAACATCTTCGCCGTGGCCACCGGCATCGAAGAGCACGACAACTACGCGGTGGACTTCATCGAGGCCACCCGCATCATCAAGCGCACGCTGCCGCATTGCCATGTGTCCGGCGGCGTGTCCAACGTGTCCTTCTCCTTCCGCGGCAACGAGACGGTGCGCCAGGCGATCCACTCGGTGTTCCTCTACCACGCCATCGCCGCGGGCATGGACATGGGCATCGTAAATGCCGGCGCGATGCCGATCTACGACGACCTGGACGCGGAGCTGCGCGAACGCGTGGAGGACGTGATCCTCAACCGCCGGGCCGATGGCACCGAGCGCCTGCTGGAGATCGCCGAACGCTACAAAGGCAGCAAGGGCGCGGCGCGGGTCGAAGACCTGGCATGGCGTGAAAAGCCGGTCACCGACCGCCTGGCCCACGCGCTGGTGCACGGCCTGGATGCCTGGGTCGAACAGGACACCGAAGAAGCGCGGCAAGCCTCCACGCGCCCGCTGGATGTCATCGAAGGTCCGCTGATGAACGGCATGAACGTGGTCGGCGACCTGTTCGGTGCCGGCAAGATGTTCCTGCCACAGGTGGTCAAGTCGGCGCGGGTGATGAAGAAGGCGGTGGCCTACCTGCTGCCCTACATCGAAGCGGAAAAACTGCGCAGCGGCGACACGGCGCGCAGCAACGGCAAGATCATCATGGCTACGGTCAAGGGCGATGTGCACGACATCGGCAAGAACATCGTCGGCGTGGTGCTGGCCTGCAACAACTTCGAGGTGATCGACCTGGGCGTCATGGTCCCGGCGCAGAAGATCCTGGACGCCGCACGCGCCGAGAACGCCGACATCATCGGGCTGTCCGGCCTGATCACCCCATCGCTGGAAGAGATGAGCCACGTGGCCCGCGAGATGCAGCGCCAGGGCTTCGAGCTGCCGCTGATGATCGGCGGCGCCACCACCTCGCGCGCGCATACCGCGTTGAAGATCGACCCGCATTACAAGGCGCCCACGGTGTGGGTGAAAGACGCATCGCGCGCCGTAGGTGTGGCCCAGTCCCTGATCTCGCATGACCTGCGCGCCGCGTTCGTGGCGGCCAACGAAGCCGATTACGCCGACATCCGCCTGCGCCACCGCAACCGCGGCGATGCCAAGCGGCTGGTCAGCCTGGCCCATGCACGCGGCCAGCGTTTCGACGGCGGCTGGGCAGACTACGTGCCACCGGCGCCGAACCAGCCCGGGCTGCATGTGTTCGATGACTATCCATTGGCCGAGCTGGTGGACTACATCGACTGGACGCCGTTCTTCCAGGCCTGGGAGCTTGCCGGCAAGTACCCGGCGATCCTTACCGACGAGATCGTCGGCAGCCAGGCCAGCGAGCTGTATCGCGATGCCCGGCAGATGCTCGACCGCATCGTCAAAGAGCGGTGGCTGCAGGCACGCGCGGTGTTCGGCCTGTGGCCCGCCAACAGCGTGGGCGATGACGTGCACGTACAGCACCCTGACGGTGAGGCCACGCTGCACTTCCTGCGCCAGCAGGTCGACAAACCGGCCGAGCGTCCAGACTTCTGCCTGGCCGACTTCATCGCCCCCGCCGACAGTGGCCGCCAGGACTGGATCGGCGCGTTCGCGGTGACCGCCGGTATCGGCATCGATGCGCACGTCGCGCGTTTCGAAGCCGCCCATGATGACTACAACGCGATCCTGCTCAAGGCACTTGCCGACCGCTTCGCCGAAGCCCTGGCCGAGCGCCTGCACCAGCGCGTGCGCAAGGAGTTCTGGGGCCATGCCAACGACGAGACCCTCGACAACGATGCGCTGATCGCCGAGAAATACAGCGGCATCCGGCCTGCTCCCGGCTACCCGGCCTGCCCGGAGCACAGCGAGAAGGACACCTTGTTCCGGTTGCTGGACGCGCAGGGCAACGCCGGCATGCAGTTGACCGAAAGCTTCGCCATGCTGCCCACCGCGGCGGTGTCGGGCTACTACTTCAGCCATCCGCAGAGCCAGTATTTCGTGGTCGGGCGGGTCAGCCGCGAGCAGGTCACCGACTACGCCAAGCGCAAGGGCGTGGACCGCGTGCAGGCAGAGCGCTGGCTGGCCTCCAACCTGGATTACGATCCGGAGTAACAGCCGGACCGCTGCGCTCGCCGACCCTGGGTCGGCGCTACCGATATCGTGGCGAATGGTAGCGCCGAGCCGTGCTCGGCGGATGCCCTCCGCAAGCGGCCGCTGCGCTCGCCGACCGTGGGTCGGCGCTACCGATATCGCGGCACGCGGGTTAGGCTCGGGGTAACCCCAACCTGGAACCGCCGATGCGACCCAACCGCCTGTGGGCCCTGCTGCTCACCGCCACTGCCCTGCCCGCCGCCGCCGCGCCGGTGCTGCTGGAAAACGCCCGCGTGTTCGATGGAACCCGCGATCTCGGCATCACCCCGGTACTGATCAACGGCACGCGCATCGTGCATGTCGGCAGCCCGCTGCCCGCCGATGCCAGCGCTGCACGCCGCATCGATTACCGCGGCAAGACCCTGCTTCCCGGGCTGGTCAGCGACCACGCGCACGTCGGCAACACCGAGGGCCTGCAGCACGGTGACCGCTTCTACACCCGCGACAACGTGGTGCGCGACCTGCGCCAGTTCCAGCGCTATGGCGTCACCACGGTCACCGCGCTGGGCATGAACGGCCATGACTTCTTCACCATCCGCAAAGAGGTCAATGCAGACCCGCGGCTGGGCGCGCAGCTGTACGGTGCCGGCGGCGGCATCGGTGCGGTGGACGGCGCACCGCCCGCAGCGGCGATGGGGCTGCAACGCGACGCCGTGGCCCGTCCGCGCAACGCCGAGGAAGCACGCGCTGCGGTAGCCAGCCAGCAGGCCGATGGCGTGGACCTGATCAAACTGTGGGTGGACAACCTGGGCGGCAAGGTACCGATGATGCCGCCGGAGATCTTCCGCGCCGCGATCAGCGAAGCGCACGCGCGCGGGCTGAAGGTGGCTGCCCACATCCATGACCTGGACCAGGCCAAGGCGCTGGTCGATGCGAAGGTGGACATCATCGCCCATGGCATCCGCGACCGTGCGGTCGACCCGATGCTGGTGCGGAAGATGCGCGAACAGGGCACCGGCTATATCGCCACGCTGAACATCGACGAAGCCAATTACTGGTATGCGGAAAATCCGCAGGCGCTGCAGACCCCGTTCCTGCGCGCCGCGTTGCCGGTGGCAGTACGCGAGCGTTGGCAGCAGCCCGAGTGGCAGAGCGAACAGCTGGCGGGTGCCAACATCCCCGGCGCGCGCAAAGCCGTTGCGATGAACCTTGAAAACCTGCGCCGCCTGCATGCCGGCGGCGTGAAGCTGGGCTTCGGCACCGATGCCGGCGCGATGCCGCAGCGGGTGATCGGCTTTGCCGAGCACCGCGAACTGAAGCTGCTGACAGAGGCCGGCTTGACCCCGGCGCGTGCGCTGCAGGTCGCCACCGCCGATGCGGCCGACCTGATGGGGCTGGCCGATCGCGGGCGGATCGCCGCCGGCAAGCGCGCCGACCTGCTGGTACTGGATGCCGACCCGCTGGCCGACGTCCAGAACAGCCGAAGCATCCACGCGGTGTGGCAGGCAGGCCAGGAAGTCGGCGGCCCGATCACCGAATAAGCCAACGGCACCCAATGCCACGGTAGCGCCGAGCCATGCTCGGCGCGCAAAACGGACAGAACGCTAGCGCCGCTTACCAGACCAGGTCGTCGGGCACCTGGTACTGCGGATCGGCGTACGGATCCTCCTCGGCCGGTGCGTTCGGGTCCACCTTCAGCGCCACGGCCTGGGCGAAGATCGCCTCGGCCTGGGCCAGCATCTCCGCGGTCACCAGCATGTAGCGGCCGGCCACCTGCACCACGCCCAGCTCGCCGGCATTGAGTGCCTTCAGCTGGTCGGCGGTGACGTAGATCCGCTTGATCTTGCCGCCGTACGGGAAGTGCCGCGCGATGTCGGCCTCTTCCACGTTCAACGAAGCATCCTTCAGCAGCAGTTCCAGCTTCGCCTTCGCCTCGCGGCGCACGCGTGCGTCTTCCTGCTTCTGGCGCTCGGCCTCGATGCGCTCTTCCTTTTCGCGCTGCGCACGGATGGCATAGGCCTTGGCCAGGTCCATCTCTTCCTGCGAGCGTGGCTTGCGTGCACCCTGCGGGCGCATCCCCGGACGGTTGCCGGGGTTACCGGGATTGCCCGGGCGGGACGACGCAGGACGGTTATCGCCCGGCTTGCCCTGGTGGGGGCGGGCACCGGCCTGCCCCGGCTTGCCGCCACCCGGTCGCCCATCACGGCGCGCCTCCGGCTTGCGGTCCGGCTTTCGGTCGTTACTGCGTTCAGGCTTCGGCGCGGGCTTGAAGCCCAGGCCCATCAGCTGGTCGCGGAGGGTATCGCTCATAAGGACAGATCAGTAGTGCGGCGGTGGCGGCTCATCCACCGGATCAGAGGAATACAGCGCGTTGCGGACCTTGCCCAGGTCCTCCAGCAATACCCGCATCAGGCCCTCGTTGCGTGAGCCCTCGATGCGTGCATCGGCCAGCGCTTCGCTCAGCTCGGCCAACGCCTGCTCCTGGAAGGAGACACGCATTTCCAGCTCGACCAGGCGCGCTTCCAGCGCCTGCTCGCGTTCGCTCGATGAAATTTCAGACATGCGTTGATCGTCCCCGGCCAATGACATGGATCGCCAGTCCCGCCGGTATCCCGGCGGGTATGGCAGGGCGCGTGCGTGCCTTACGGCTGCACGGAAATGAGTTCGACGTCGAAGGTCAGCGTGGCGTTCGGGCCGATCGGGCCACCCTGGGTGCCGTTCTCGCCATAGGCCAGTTCGCCCGGAATCCAGAAGCGGTACTTCGAGCCCACCGGCATCAGCGACACGCCTTCGGTCCAGCCCTTGATCACCTGGTCCAGGCCGAACTCAACCGGCTGGCCGCGCTGGTAGCTGCTGTCGAAGACGGTGCCGTCCAGCAGCTTGCCTTCGTAGTTCACCTTGACCTTGCTGCTCGGCAGCGGACGCTCGCCACTGCCCGGGCGGATGACCTGGTACTGCAGGCCCGACGCGGTGGTGACCACGCCCGGCACGGTCTTGTTCTTGGCCAGGAACGCATTGCCTTCCTGACGGTTGGTCTGGCCCAGCTGCGCGGCCTTGGCCTGCATTTCAGCCTGCTTGGTGGCCATGAAGGACTGCAGGATCGCCGCGCCCTCTTCCTGGCTCAGCTTCGGCTGGCCACCATCGAAGGCGGTCTTGACCGCGTCGAACAGGGCGTCCAGCTCGATGTCACCCTTCAGCTCGGCCAGCGACGGGCCCACCATGTAGCTGCCCAGCATCAGGCCTACCTGGCGGTTGTCGACCTTCGGCGGCGCCGAACCCGGCGCCTGGCCCGGAACCTGCTGGCCATTGGCGATCGCCATGGAGGTACGCAGGGCGGTGTCGGTCTTCTGCGCATCGGCCTGGGTGATCAGCGGCTGCTTGCCATCGAAGGTGGCCTGCACGGCTTCGCGCATGGCGGCCAGGTCGATGTGCGACTTGATCGCCTCGAGCGAACGGGCGACGTCGCCGCCGATGGCATAGCCGAGCTTCTGCTTGGAATTCAAATTACTGGTCTCCTTGGCTGCTGCCGGGGCGGCAGCAGGTTGCTGCGACAGCGCCACGCCGGTGGTGCCCATCGCCAGAATCAGAACCGACGCCGCAGCGCCACGCATTCCCATCTTCATGTGTTGCATTCCTGGAAGTGAAAAAACGCCGACGTCGGCGCGAAAACACGCATTGTCGCATGCGCGTCCGATATGTCGAGGCGCACGTGCGTCGTTCAATGGGCCGCAGGGGCCGCCAACGCACGTTCGATCGCCGCGACCAGTTCCTTGTCATCCGGCTTCACCCGGCTCGGGAACTGGGCGATGACCGCGCCGTCGCGTCCGATCAGGTACTTGTGGAAGTTCCAGCCCGGGGCCACGCCGGTGGCGGCGGTCAGGCCCTTGTACAGCGGGGTCGCCTGGTCGCCCACGACGTGGACCTTTTCGAACATCGGGAACTTGACCCCGTAGGTCAGGGTGCAGAACTCCTGGATGTCCTTCTCATCGCCCGGCTCCTGCCCCTTGAAGTCATTGGAGGGGAAGCCCAACACGCTCAGGCCGCGCGCGGAATACGACTTCTGCAGCGCCTCGAGGCCTTCGTACTGCGGGGTGAAGCCGCACTTGCTGGCGGTGTTGACCACCAGCAGCACGCGCCCGTGGTAGCGCTGGCCCAGATTGACCGCCTCCTTGCCCGCCAGCGGCCGGTAGGCCACGTCGAGCAGGCCGGCGGCCGAGGCCATCATCGGCAGGGCCAGGCTTGCGGCCACCAGCAGCGAACCCAGCACGCGGGGCAGGACCGGCACGCCGCGGCGCGGCAGGGAAACAGAACGCAGCATGGGAGATGTTCCTGGCAGGAGTGAAGGGCCGGACGCGGGGTCCGTATTTCGCCGCGAACTATACCACCGGGCCTTGGTGCGGCTTTTGTCGGAGATCGCGCAGCGCGCTGCGCCTACCTTCGGCCGGGGTGGGTCGAACGGGTGGAACCCCCTCGCGGGTGGCCGGAGTGCAACACCCCGGGTTGGCGCCGGGCGGTGGGGCTGTGCGGGGGACGGCAAAAGCCGCTCCTGCGGGCCTCGTTTCGCGCCATCCATGGCGCTCTACGCCCCCGCCCAGCCCCACCGCCCGGCACCCCTGACAGGTTCCGGTGGCCGCCACCCGCGTTGAAAAAAGAATAACGGCGGGGGTCAGAGTCCTTTCGCTACGCGAAAGGACTCTGACCCCATGTTCCCCCCTTTCCACTCCTGCCTTGTCCATGGCCCCCATGGACCCGTCGAAGGTGGGGCGGGGTGGCTGTGCAGGACCGTCTTTTCGCATGGATGCGAAAAGCGAGCCTCCATGGACGGATTCACGGCGTGTCCTGCACAGCCACCCCGCCCCGCCATCAAGCAGCCCTGCAGCTTCTGACGTTGACGTTGACGTTGCTTCGGCTTGAAAAAGCAGCCGCCGGGCGCAGCCCGGCCGACCCCTGCCATCAGTTGGTCACATAAAGCGCTTGCACTCTGAATCGGTGGTGTTATAGTTGACTACAACACCAGTCACCTGAGACAGGGGAGCCGATGAATACGTCAGTCCAACATCGCATGACCCGCATGGCCGCCAGCGCGGCGGGCCTGCTGCTCCTGTCCCTGTGGTTCGGTGTGGCGCATGGCGGCGCCGACGATACCCACGCCGCCTCCGCCCTCGACAGCCTGCAGGACGCAGGCGTGCCGGACGCTGGGAATGCACCGCCGGCACCCTCCCCCCCGCGGCGGCTGAACAGTTCGTTGTCCATGCCGTATTTTTCTTTCGCACAGTCGCTGAATTCCCGGAGCTGACCATGAGCGATATCCAGTGGAGCGATGGCGCTCCCATCTACCGTCAGCTGAAGGAGCGCGTGATCGCCATGATGCTTGACGGAATCATCAAGCCGGGCGACGCCCTGCCCTCGGTCCGCCAGGTGGCGGCCGATTACCAGCTCAACCCCATCACCGTGTCCCGTGCCTACCAGGAGCTGGCCGACGAAGGTCTGGTCGAAAAGCGCCGCGGCCTGGGCATGTTCATGACCGAAGAAGCGGCAACGCAGCTGCGCAGCAGCGAGCGCGATCGCTTCCTCAACGAAGAATGGCCGGCCGTGCTCGAGCGCATCCAGCGCCTGGGCCTGGACGTGAACGAACTGTTGACCCAGGGGAAACTCTCATGAACGCCGCAGCACACCAGGATGTGATCACCGCGCGGGGCCTGCGCAAGGCCTACAAGCGCACCCTCGCGCTGGACAACACCAGCTTCAGCATTCCCGCCGGCCGCATCGTCGGGTTGATCGGGCCCAACGGCGCCGGCAAGACCACCGCGCTCAAGGCGCTGCTGGGACTGACCTCGGTGGAAGGCGAGCTGAGCGTGCTCGGCAAGGATCCGCGCAGCCACCGCGATGAGCTGATGAATGACATCTGCTTCATCGCCGACGTGGCCGTGCTGCCGCGCTGGCTGAAGGTCCGCGAAGCGATCGATTTCGTTGCCGGAGTGCATCCGCGCTTCGACCGGGCCCGCTGCGAGCGTTTCCTCTCCACCACCAAGCTGCAGCCAAAACAGCGCGTGCGCGAACTGTCCAAGGGCATGATCGTGCAGCTGCACCTGGCGCTGGTGATGGCCATCGATGCCCGCGTGCTGGTGCTGGACGAGCCGACCCTGGGCCTGGACATCCTGTACCGCAAGGAGTTCTACCAGCGCCTGCTGGAAGACTACTTCGACGAGCAGAAGACGATCATCGTCACCACCCACCAGGTGGAGGAGATCGAACACATCCTGACCGACGTCATGTTCATCCGTGACGGCAAGGTCGTGCTCAGCGCCGAGATGGACGAGGTCGGCGAGCGCTACACCGAAGTGCTGGTCAACGCCGACCAGCTCGATACCGCCCGCGCGCTCAAGCCGATCGACGAACGCAGCCTGCCCTTCGGCAAATCCGTGCTGCTGTTCGACAACGTGCCGCGCAGCCAGCTGGCGACCCTCGGTGAAACCCGCAACCCCGGCCTGGCCGACCTGTTCGTCGCCATCATGAAGGGAACCTACGCATGAACGCCGTGAACCATCCGATCAGCAAGGCCGGCACCCTGCGCTGGCTGCTCAAGCGCGAATACTGGGAAAACCGCGGGGGCTTCCTGTATGCCCCGATCATCGCCGGCGTCGCCTCGCTGGTGATGAGCACCATCGGCATCATCATCGGCCTGTTCGTGCTGCGCCGCGCGGCCTCGCAGGGCGACCTGCACATCAACAACAGCAACATCCAGGTCAACGGCCTGGACCTTGACCTGCTGACCCGCCAGCTGGATCCCAAGGACCTGGTGGACCTCGGCAACGGCCTGGATGCCACCCTGGCGCTCAGTTCGGCGTGGCCGTTCGTGGTACTGGCCTTCGTTGTGTTCTTCTACTGCCTGGGCGCGCTGTATGACGACCGCCGTGACCGCAGCATCCTGTTCTGGAAGTCGTTGCCGCTGTCGGACACCCAGACCGTGCTGTCCAAGGTGATCAGCGCGATCGTGATCGCTCCGCTGATCGCCGTGGCCGCCTCGGTGCTGACCATGCTGTGCTTCCTGGGCGTCATTTCGATCGTCGCCCTGACCCATGGCGGCGACCCGATGTCGCTGATCTGGGGCCCGTCCAGCCCGCTGCTGCTGGCCGCTGGCCACCTGAGCTGGATTCCGGTGTTCGCCCTGTGGTCGCTGCCGACGGTCGGCTGGCTGCTGCTGTGCTCGTCCTGGGCCAAGAGCAAGCCGTTCCTGTGGGCGGTGATGCTGCCGCTGTTTGCCGGCATCGTGGTCAGCACCACCAAGGTGATGGGCCTGCTGGACATGACCAGCGGCTGGTTCTGGCAGCACATCGTCGGCCGACTGCTGCTGGGCACCGTACCCGGCGTCGAACTGGCCTACCGCTCCGGTGTTGCCCGGAACTCCGAATCCATCGTCCAGTTGCTGTCGCCGTCCAACCAGCTCGGTGCACTGGCCATGCCGGACCTCTGGATCGGCGCCGCGGTCGGCATCGTCTTCATCTTCCTCGCCATCCGCCTGCGCCGCCGCGCCGGCGAAATCTAAGCACAAGGAGCCACCCGCCATGCGTACCCTGCTTGCCTGCGCCACCCTGACGCTGCTGCCGCTGTCCGCCCTGGCCAACGACGCGCCCTGCAAGTTCACCGAAAACCGTGACCTGAAGCTCGACCTGGCCGGCGCAAAGACCGTCGTGCTGGAGGTCAACCAGCACGACCTGCACGTGGTCGCCGGCAGCGGCCCGGCGCAGCTGTCCGGGCGGGCCTGCGCGTCCAGTGCCGACTGGCTGCGCGACCTGACCCTGACCCAGCAGCGCAGCGGCGACAAGCTGGTGGTCAGCCTGCGCCGCGAGGGCAAGCAGGGCATCGTGATCGGCGACAACTACGCCTGGCTGGACATCCGCGGCAGCGTGCCGGCCGATGTGATGGTGCAGCTGAAGGTCGGCTCCGGTGACGCGCATGTCGAAGGCGCACGGTCGCTGAGCGTGGACGTGGGCTCCGGCGATGCCGATGTGCTGCGGACCCAGGGCAGCGTGCATGCCGCGGTCGGCTCCGGCGACCTGCTGATCGACGGTGCCGACAGCCTGAACCTGCTGTCGTTGGGCTCCGGCGATGCGAAGGTGTCCAACATCCGCCGCGACGTCAGCGTCGGCAGCATCGGCTCGGGCGACCTCGACGTGCGCGACGTCGGCGGCAACCTGGCGATCCGCACGATCGGTTCCGGTGACGCCGACGCCCGCCAGGTGCGCGGCAACGTGGAGATCGGCGTGGTCGGCTCCGGCGATGTCGAACTGCGCGACGTCGGCGGCAACCTGCTGGTCGGCAGCCACGGCTCGGGCGGGATCAAGGCCGATGGCGTGGGCGGCAACCTGACCGTGCAGCGCAGCGGCAGCGGCGATGTCCGCCACAGCGGCGTGCGCGGCACCGTCACCCTGCCCCGCGGCAAGTAACCGACAGACACACACGGAAGACTCGACCATGAAGATGCGTATCCTGCTGCCCACCCTGCTGCTGGCCCTGCCGCTGGCCGCCTGTACCGGTCACGACAACGACACGGCCAAGGCCCTGGACGACACCGGCAGCAGCATCGGCCGCTCGGTGCAGGAAGCCACCGACAAGGCCCGCAAGGAATTGGCCACCGGCAACTTCAAGCTGAACGTCGATGGCCTGCCCGTCGCGGAGATCACCCCGCAGGGCGGTCTGCTGATCGAAGGCAAGGACGTGGTGACCACGCCCGCCCAACGTACCCAGTTGCTCGAGTACCGGCACCAGGTCGAAGGGATTGCATCGGCCGGCATGGATATCGGCGTGGCCGGTGCGAACCTGGGCGTCAAGGCCGCCGGCGAAGCGCTGAAGGGCGTGTTCTCAGGCCAGACCGAAGGCATCGAACAGCGCATCAATGCCGAAGCGGACAAGCTGAAGGTCCAGGCCAAGGGCCTGTGCGACAAGCTGCCTGCGATGATGGCGACCCAGCAGGCGCTGGCCGCCTCGCTGCCTGCGTTTGCGCCGTATGCCACGATGAGCCAGAGCGACATCGACGGCTGCGACGAATGAGCGCACCCGGCCGCCGCCAGCGACCCGGCGGCGGCCGGCCGGCGCAACGGGGATTACAATGAGCGGCTCTCCCCCTCCCCCTGGACCGCCATGAAGAAGCTGTTCCTGCTGCTGGCCGCCCTGTCCTGCCTCGTGCTTGCCGGCTGTGACCAGGAGTACCGCAACCACCGCGTCGAACGCAGCAAGCCGAAGATCACCGTCAGCGACAGCATGGTCACCGTGCGTCGCGCACCCGCGCCCAACATCATCATCCTGGCCAACGGCCACATGAAGGTCGACGAGATCGAGATTCCGCTGCGGGCCGACCAGCAGCAGATGCTGCAGCAGATGTTCGGCCACCTGCAGGTGCTGCGCCAGAACACCCTGGTCGACGCCCCGGCCGACCCGGACAGGAAGCCGGTGAAGATCGTGCCGCCGGCCGGCAGCAACCCGATCCCGGAAGACTTGGTGCAGGTGATTCCGGAGTTCAAGGATTACACCGAAACCTTCGGCAACCTGCAGGCTGATCGTCGCTGAGGATCGCGGGTAGTGACGGCCGCTGGCCGTCACGGCCCTGCCGCTGCGCTCGCCGACCATGGGTCGGCGCTACCCGGCCATTGCCCGGTAGTGACGGCCGCTGGCCGTCATTCCTTTGCCGTGGGGCGGCGACCGTTGGTCGTCACGCGGTTCCTGCGAGGCGAGGGATCAGCCTCCCCCGCCACCGCCTGCATGGATGCCACCGGCGGTGAGCGCCTTCGGATCCAGCAGGCGACGCAGCTCTGCCTCTGCCAGCCCGCTGTCCTCCAGCGCGATCTCCAGCACCGGGCGCTGTTCCTTGTAGGCACGCTTGGCGATCGCCGCGGCCTTCTCATAGCCGATGATCGGGTTCAGCGCCGTGACCAGGATCGGATTGCGGTCCAGCGCTTCGCGCACCCGGTCCTCGCGCACCTTCAGCCCGTCGATCGCACTATCGGCCAGCAGCCGCGACACGTTGGCCAGCAGGGTGATGCTGTCCAGCAGGTTCACCGCGATCAGCGGCAGGGTGACGTTCAACTGGAAGTTGCCGGTCTGCCCGGCCACCGTGATCGCGGTGTGGTGGCCGATCACCTGCGCGCAGGCCATCACGGTCGCCTCCGGGATCACCGGATTGACCTTGCCCGGCATGATCGAGCTGCCCGGCTGCAGCGCCGGCAGCTCGATCTCGCCCAGCCCGGCCAGCGGACCGGCGTTCATCCAGCGCAGGTCGTTGGCGATCTTGATCAGCGCCACGGCAAGCGCATTGAGCTGGCCGGAGATCTCCACTGCATCGTCCTGCGCGGCCAACCCTTCGAACTTGTTGGCGGCGCTTTCGAACTTGACCCCGGTACCGGCCTTCAGCGCCTTGGCAACGCGTTCGCCGAAGCGCGGATCGGCGTTGATGCCGGTACCGATCGCCGTACCGCCCAGCGGCAGGCGACGCAGGCGCTTGAGGCTGTCGTCGAAGCGCTGCTGCGCCGACGACAGCTGCGCCGACCAGGCCGAAAATTCCTGCTCGAACGTCAGCGGCATCGCGTCCATCAGGTGCGTGCGCCCGGTCTTGACCACCTTGCGCAGGCTGCGGCCCTTGCGGTCGATGACCTTGCGCAGGTGCGCCAGCGCCGGCAGCAGGTCTTCCTGCGCGGCCAGCGCCGCCGACACCCGCAGGGCGGTCGGGATCACATCATTGGAGCTCTGGCCCTGGTTGACGTGGTCGTTGGGATGCACCGGCGTGCGCCCGGCCTTGCCGCCGCGGTTGGCCAGCGTGGCGATGACCTCGTTGGCGTTCATGTTCGAAGACGTGCCCGAACCGGTCTGGTAGACGTCGATCGGGAAGTGCGCATCCCAGTCACCGGCGGCCACTTCGGCGGCCGCGCCCTGCACCGCCCTGGCGATGTTCCTGGGCAGGTGGCCGAGCTCTGCATTGACCCCTGCCGCCGCACCCTTGACCAGGCCCAGGGCACGGATGAATCCACGCGGCATGCGCTGGCCGGACACCGGGAAATTGTCCACCGCGCGCTGGGTCTGCGCGCCCCACAGGGCATCGGCAGGTACCTGCAGTTCGCCCATGCTGTCATGTTCGGTCCGGAAACCGGGGGTGGAATTCGTGCTGGAACGCTTGCTCATCCGATCAACTCCGCATGCTTTCAGGGGGAAAGGGAATCTGCGGCTGGCATCGGGCAGGTTCCCCAGGCTGGCGTCTGCTTTCAGGATACAGGGTCGTGAAGGACGCTGGCCGTCACGCCACGGCAACCGCACGCGCGCCAGCCGTTGTTTTCGACAGTCGAGCAGGCGCGCCCCTACAATATGGCCCCCGCCGTCTCACAGCTGCCCGCCGACATGTCCGAATCCGCCCTGCTCGCCCTGTCCCCGCTCGATGGCCGTTACGCCGGCAAGGTCGATGCGCTGCGCCCGATTTTTTCCGAGTACGGACTGATCAAGGCCCGCATCACGGTGGAAGTGGAGTGGCTGCTGGCACTGGGCGCCGAGCCAGGCGTGATCGAGCTGCCGGCCTTCTCTGCTGCCGCCACGGCGCGCCTGCGTGCGCTGGCCAAGGACTTCAGCCCGGCCCAGGCCGCGCGGGTCAAGGACATCGAGCGCACCACCAACCATGACGTCAAGGCGGTGGAGTACTTCATCAAGGAACAGCTGAAGGACGATGCCGAACTGGCTCCGGCGCTGGAGTTCGTGCATTTCGCCTGCACCAGCGAAGACATCAACAACCTCAGCTACGGGCTGATGCTGGAGCAGGCCCGCCGCGAGGTGCTGCTGCCCACGCTGGATGGCATCGCCGCCTCGCTGCGCTCGCTGGCCCACGCACAGGCGGCCCAGCCGATGCTGTCGCGCACGCACGGCCAGACCGCCTCGCCGACTACCCTGGGCAAGGAACTGGCCAACGTGGTCGCCCGCCTGGAGCGCCAGCGCCGCCAGCTGGCGGCGGTGGAGCTGACCGGCAAGATCAACGGCGCGGTCGGCAACTACAACGCACACGTATCCAGCTACCCGGACGTGGACTGGCCCACCTTCGCCCAGCGCTTCGTCGAAGGCCTGGGGCTGGTGTTCAACCCGTACACCACGCAGATCGAACCGCATGACAACATCGCCGAGATCGGTGATGCGGCGCGCCGCGCCAACACCATCCTGATCGACCTCTCGCGCGACATCTGTGGGTTACATCTCGCTGGGCTACTTCAAGCAGCGGCTGAAGGAAGGCGAAGTCGGTTCCTCGACCATGCCGCACAAGGTCAACCCGATCGATTTCGAGAACGCCGAGGGCAACTTCGGCATCGCCAATGCACTGTTCGAGCACTTCAGCGCCAAGCTGCCGATCAGCCGCTGGCAGCGTGACCTGACCGATTCGACGGTGCTGCGCGCACTGGGCACGGCGTTCGGGCACACCCAGGTGGCACTGGATTCGCTGGCCAAGGGCATCGGCAAGCTGGAAGTGAACCCGCAGCGCCTGGATGCCGACCTGGATGCGGCCTGGGAAGTGCTGGCCGAGGCCGTGCAGACGGTGATGCGCCGCCATGGCCTGCCCAACCCGTACGAGCAGCTGAAGGCGCTGACGCGCGGCCAGGGCATCACGGCCGAGTCGATGCGCGCGTTCGTCGAGTCGCTGGAGCTGCCGGCCGATGCCAAGCAGCACCTGCGTGAGCTGACCCCGGGTGGCTACGTCGGCCTGGCAGCCGAGCTCGCCCGCGCGGTGTAAGCGGGTTTGCCGGGCTGCGCCCGGCGCCTGCTTTTTCAAGCAACGTCAACGTCAACAGCTGCAGGACGTTGATTGGGCGGGGCGCGGTGGGCTGGCGGGGGACGGCAAGGGCCGCTCCTGCGGGCCTCGTTTCGCGCCATCCATGGCGCTCAACGCCCCCGCCAACCCACCCCGCCCCACCTTCGACAGGTCCATGGTGGCCATGGAGCCTTCGGTAGCGCCGACCCATGGTCGGCGGAATGTTCGCGCCAACGGCCCGCTGCGCTCGCCGACCATGGGTCGGCGCTACCGCTTTTCTTTTTTCTTACGCGGCGGGCGGCCCCCGGAACCTGTCAGGGGGTCGGGCGGTGGGGCTGGGCGGGGGCGTTGAGCGCCATGGATGGCGCGAAACGAGGCCCGCATGGATGCGGTTTTTGCCGTCCCCCGACCAGCCCCACCGCCCGACCCCGATCACGCACTCCGCTTTTCGCAGCAGCCCACCGCGAGGGGGTCCCACCCGTTCGACACCACCCCATCCGAACGCGGACAATAGGCCATCAGCGGCCGCACAGGCCGCGCCCTGTTTCCGCTGCAAGGACCTCCCCCATGGCCGCACGCCCATCCGCTTCCACCGCCAGGACCTTCGCCATCGAAGTCCACGCCACCCCCGCCAAGCCGCTGGGCATGGCCCCGGCGACCTTCCTGCGCGACTACTGGCAGAAGCGCCCGCTGCTGATCCGCAACGCCTTCACCGGCTTCCAGAGCCCCGTGCAGCCCGAAGACCTGGCCGGCCTGGCCTGCGAAAACGGCGTGCTGGCGCGGCTGATCGAACATGACCGCAGCACCGACGGCTGGCGGGTGCGCACCGGCCCGTTCCAGGAGTCGGTGTTCCCCGCCCTGCCGGAAAAGGACTGGACCCTGCTGGTGCAGGACGTGGACAAATGGGACCCGGACGTCCGCGCACTGATCGCGCACTTCGATTTCCTGCCGCGCTGGCGGATGGACGATGTGATGATCAGCTTCGCCGCCACCGGCGGCTCGGTCGGTGCGCACGTGGACCAGTACGACGTGTTCCTGCTGCAGGGCCAGGGCCATCGCCGTTGGCAGATCGATGCCAGCGAATCGACCAGGGGCAAGCGCCCGCCACTGGACTTCCGTCCGGACATCGAACTCAAGCAGCTCACGAAATTCAAGCCCAGCCACGACTGGGTGCTGGCGCCGGGTGACATGCTGTACCTGCCGCCGAACGTGCCGCACAACGGCGTGGCCGAAGACCCCTGCCTGACCTTCTCCTTCGGCATGCGCGCACCGGCATCGGCCGAATTGATCAGTGATTACCTGGACACCCTGGTGGTGGATGCCGATGAGGGCATCCGCTACCAGGACCCCGACCTGAAGCTGCCGGAGGATCCGAACGAGATCGACGTGGCGGCGATGAACCGCGTGGTGGCCGCACTCAATGCCATCCGCATGAACGACCCGGACATGCTGGGCGACTGGTTCGGGCGCTTCATCACCACCTACCGCGCCGCCGGCGAAGTGATGCCGAGCGGACCGGCGCCGTCGCTGGACGAGGTCGATCACGCGCTGGCCAACGGCCTGCTGCTGGAGCGCCATCCCTGGGCCCGTCTGGCCTGGCGGCGTGCCAAGCGCGGCGCCAGCCTGTACTGCAGCGGGCTGGACCTGGCGGTGTCGGTCAAGGATGCGCAGCGCATCGCGGCCGCCGAGCGGCTGGACCGCTCCGCGTGGAACGGCCTGACCGCCAAGGGCCGGCAGGCCCTGCAGGAACTGATGGTGCTGGGCTTCTACCAGCTGACCGACCCGCACGCGGCCGACGACGAGCTGGATGACGAGCCCGCCGACGCCACGCCGATCGTGGTGGCGACCGACACCGTGGGCACCGTCGAGGTGGATGACTTTTCCGATGACGTGCGCGAAGTGAACGTGCACGAGGACGGCGTGGAGGTGGTGGTCAGCTTCGACGAGGATGACGAAGAGGACGAACCGGAGGACGGCGCCGGCCAGCGCCGCCACTGAACATGCCCGCCTTCCGTGTCCAGCGCGCCGACCACGCGGCGCATCACGCCGCGATCCACGGGGTTCGCCAGCAGGTGTTCGTGGTCGAGCAGGGGGTACCCGCCGACCTCGAGCGCGATGCGCTGGACCCGGTCTGCACCCACGTGCTGGCACGCGATGCCGACGGCGCGCCGATCGGTACCGGACGACTGCTGCCCGATGGCCGCATCGGGCGCATGGCGGTGCTGGCGGCATGGCGCAGCCAGGGCGTCGGCGAGGCCATGCTGGAGGAGCTGGTGCGTGCGGCTGCGATGGCCGGGCTGCCACAGGTGCACCTGCATGCCCAGCTGCCGGCCTGTGCGTTCTATGCACGGCAGGGTTTCATTCCCGAAGGCGGTCACTTCGAAGAGGCCGGCATCGCGCACCTGCAGATGCAGCGCACGCTCGGCGCCGCCGCCGCCATCGACGGGGTGCAGGCGGCCGTGGCGGTGACCACCGCGGTCATCCACCGCGCGCGCCGACGGTTGTGGGTCCACAGCCGCCAGCTGGATCCCGGCCTGTTGGATGCCGCTCCCGTGCAGGCGGCGCTGCGGCGCTTCGCCACCCGTGCCCACGACAAGCAGCTGCGTGTCATCGTGCACGATGCCGCCGCGATCCAGGCCGCCGGTGCGCCGCTGCTGGCCCTGCTGCAGCGCCTGCCCAGCGTGGTGCAGATCCGCGAGGTGAGCGATCCGGTTGACCGGGCGCTGGCCTCGGCCTGCATCGCCAACGATGCCGGCGACTACTACTTTCGTCTGATGGGCCATCGCCTTGAAGGCGAGGCCGGCATTGCACTGCCTTCACGCTCGCAGCCGCTGGAGCAGCAATTGCAGCGCGTCTGGGACCGTTCGCGGGATTGCAGCGAACTGCGCGCCCTCGGCATCTGAGCCCGACGGCGACGGGCAACCTGTCTGGCAGCGGCACCGCAGCCGCCAATCATGCCCGTGCAGCGCCCCTTCCCCGGCAGATGGGGGTACAATTTGGGTGTTTGAACGCGCCCGTGCATGGCTATTCATCCAGTCGACCGGGTACTTCCAGAGCCCTACCCCACAAGCGAATAATCACTCTCCATCGTGGACAATCTACTGAAGCAGTTTGCGCAGTCATCGCAGCTCGCCGGCGGCAACGCCTCCTATGTCGAGGATCTGTACGAGCAGTACCTCGTCTCCCCGGACAGTGTCGATCCCAAATGGAAGGCCTACTTCGACGGCTTCCAGGGCCGTGAAGCGGGTGACATTCCGCACTCGGGCGTCATCGCGCACATCGCCGACGCCGCCAAAGGCGCGCTGAAGAGTGGTACCGGCGAAGGGGCCGGCGACGAGCGCGAGCGCAACGTCGGCCGCCTGATCACCGCCTACCGTTCGCGGGGCCACCTCGGTGCGCGCCTGGATCCGCTCGGCCTGGCCGAGCCGACCAATCCGCCGAGACCTGGGCCTGCCCTTCCACAGCCTTTCCGATGTTGACCTGAACGCCGAGTTCAGCACCGGCGGCGTGGGTGGCCAGCCGCGCATGAAACTGCGCGACCTGCTGGCGCGCCTGAAGGCGACCTACACCGGTTCGATCGGCGCGGAGTTCATGCACATCTCCGAAGTCGAGCAGCGCCAGTGGATCTACAAGAAGCTCGAACTCGCCGGTGGCGATTACGCGCTCGATGCAGATACCAAGCGCCGCACGCTGGAACGCCTGACCGCGGCCGAAGGCCTGGAACGCTACCTGCACACCAAGTACGTGGGCCAGAAGCGCTTCTCGCTGGAAGGCGGCGATGCGCTGATCCCGATGATGGACACCATCATCCGTGACGCCGGCAAGGACGGCGTCAAGGACGTGGTGATCGGCATGGCCCACCGCGGCCGCCTGAACGTGCTGGTCAATACGCTGGGCAAGAACCCGCGCAAGCTGTTCGACGAGTTCGAAGGCAAGTTCGAGCACGACAACCACGCCTCCGCAGGCGATGTGAAGTACCACATGGGCTTCTCGGCCGACGTCAGCACCGACGGCGGCCCGGTGCACCTGGCGCTGGCCTTCAACCCCTCGCACCTGGAAATCGCAGATCCGGTGGTTGCCGGTTCGGTGCGTTCGCGCCAGGAGCGCCGCAGCGACACCGCGCGCAAGCAGGTGATGCCGATCCTGATCCACGGCGACGCGGCCTTCGCCGGCCAGGGCGTGGTGATGGAGCTGTTCCAGATGTCGCAGGCGCGCGGTTTCGCCGTCGGCGGCACGGTACACATCGTGGTCAACAACCAGGTGGGCTTCACCACGTCCAACCCGGAAGATTCGCGCTCCACGCTGTACTGCACCGACGTGGCCAAGATGATCGCCGCCCCGGTGTTCCACGTGAACGGCGATGACCCGGAGGCCGTGGTGTTCGCCGCCAAGCTGGCCTTCGAGTTCCGCCAGAAGTTCGCCAAGGATGTGGTCATCGACCTGATGTGCTACCGCCGTTGGGGCCACAACGAGGCCGACGAACCGGCGATCACCCAGCCGCTGATGTACCAGGTGATCCGCAAGCACAAGACCACCCGCGAAATGTACGCCGAGCAGCTTGAACAGGCCGGCGTGATCGAAGCCGGTGCCGGCAAGGCGCTGGTCGACGGCTATCGCGTGAAGCTGGACAGTGGCGAGTACACCACCGACCTGGCCACCGTGGAAAAGACCCCGCCGACCAGCCCGCTGTTCGTGGATTGGCCGAAGCTGCTGGACGGCAAGCTGTCGGACACGGTCAGCACCGCCGTGAACATGGACAAGCTGACCGCGCTGGCCAGGCAGATCACCACCATCCCGGACACCGTGCAGGTGCACTCGCGCGTGGCCAAGGTGTACGAAGACCGTCGCAAGATGGCCGCCGGCGAGATCCCGGGCGACTGGGGCTTTGCCGAGAACCTCGCCTACGCCACCCTGCTGGACGAAGGCCACCGCCTGCGCCTGGTCGGCCAGGACGTCGGCCGCGGTACCTTCACCCACCGCCACGCGATCCTGCACGACCAGAACACCGACCAGTACTACCTGCCGCTGCGCCAGCTGGTGGATTCGCCGGAGAAGGCCACCATCATCGATTCGCTGCTCAGCGAAGAAGCGGTGATGGCCTTCGAGTACGGCTTCTCCACCACCGACCCGGGCACCCTGTGCATCTGGGAAGGCCAGTTCGGCGACTTCGCCAACGGCGCCCAGGTGGTCATCGACCAGTTCATCGCCGCCGGTGAAGCCAAGTGGGGCCGCCTGACCGGGCTGACCCTGCTGCTGCCGCACGGCTACGAGGGCCAAGGTCCGGAACACAGCTCGGCGCGCCTTGAGCGCTTCCTGCAGCTGTGCGCGCTGGAAAACATGCTGGTGGTGGT
Organism: Stenotrophomonas sp. SORGH_AS_0321; assembly: GCF_031453215.1. Classification (NCBI taxonomy): domain Bacteria; kingdom Pseudomonadati; phylum Pseudomonadota; class Gammaproteobacteria; order Lysobacterales; family Lysobacteraceae; genus Stenotrophomonas; species Stenotrophomonas sp. SORGH_AS_0321. The sequence goes on along the minus strand of NZ_JAVIZG010000001.1, from coordinate 1,673,098 downwards.
CCCGTCCACCCCGGCGCAGGCATTCCACATGCTGCGTCGCCAGCAGCACCTGACCACCCGCAAGCCGCTGGTGGTGATGTCGCCGAAGTCGCTGCTGCGCCACAAGCTGGCCGTGTCGACGCTGGAAGAACTGGCCAATGGCGAGTTCCAGCACCTGATCGGCGATGCCAAGGCCGACCCGAAGAAGGTCAAGCGCGTGGTGCTGTGCTCGGGCAAGGTCTACTACGACCTGCTGGAAGACCAGACCAAGCGTGGCCAGGACGACGTGGCGATCATCCGCGTGGAGCAGCTCTACCCGTTCCCGCGCGCGCTGCTGGCTGCCGAACTGAAGCAGTACGGCAAGGCCACCGACGTGGTGTGGACGCAGGAAGAGCCGCAGAACCAGGGTGCTTGGTACCAGATCCGCCACCACCTGCAGTTCTGCGTGGCCGATGGCCAGAGCCTTCATTACGCGGGTCGCGCGCGCTCGGCATCGCCGGCCGCCGGCCACATGGCTGACCATGTCATCGAGCAGCAGAAGCTGGTCGCCGATGCCCTGGTCAACCCGTTCGACGACTCGGTCGCCGAATAACCCTCCCCTATTCCAGAAATACGAACCCAGGAAGCTCCCGCATGGCCACCGAAGTCAAAGTCCCGGTTTTGCCCGAATCCGTCTCCGACGGCACCATCGCCACCTGGCACAAGAAGGTCGGCGACGCCGTCAAGCGTGACGAGAATCTGGTTGACCTGGAGACCGACAAGGTCGTTCTGGAAGTCCCGTCGACCGTCGACGGCGTGCTGAAGGAAATCAAGTTCCAGGAAGGCGACACCGTCACCAGCGCCCAGGTGCTGGCGATCATCGAGGAAGGCGCGGTGGCCGAAGCCGCTGCGCCGGCCCCGGCCGCTGAAGAGAAGAAGGCCGAGGCCGCACCGGCCAAGGCGGCTGCCGCCCCGGCACCGGCGTCGAAGTCGGCAGCCGATTCGCTGCCCCCGGGCGCCCGTTTCTCGGCGATCACCGAAGGCGTGAACCCGGCCGACGTGGACGGCACCGGCCGTCGCGGCGCGGTGACCAAGGAAGACATCGTCAACTACGCCCGCAACGGCGGCGCCGGCAAGGCCGGTGGTGCGCGTCCGGAAGAACGCGTTCCGATGACCCGCATGCGCAAGCGCATCGCCGACCGCCTGATGGAATCCAAGAACAGCACCGCGATGCTGACCACCTTCAACGAGGTCAACCTCGCCAAGGTGTCGGCGGCGCGCAAGGAGCTGCAGGAAGAGTTCCAGAAGGCCCACGGCATCAAGCTCGGCTTCATGAGCTTCTTCGTGAAGGCCGCCGCCAACGCGCTGCAGCGCTTCCCGCTGGTCAATGCCTCGATCGACGGCAGCGACGTGATCTATCACGGCTACTCGGACATCTCCATCGCGGTGTCCACCGACAAGGGCCTGGTCACCCCGGTGCTGCGCAACGTCGAACGCCAGTCGTTCGCCGACATCGAAAAGGGCATCGCCGACTACGCCAAGAAGGCGCGCGACGGCAAGCTGAGCCTGGAAGACCTGCAGGGCGGCACCTTCACCGTGACCAACGGCGGCACCTTCGGTTCGCTGCTGTCCACCCCGATCATCAACCCGCCGCAGAGCGCCATCCTGGGCATGCACGCGATCAAGGAACGTCCGATCGCCGAGAACGGCCAGGTCGTGATCGCACCGATGATGTACCTGGCGCTGTCCTACGACCACCGCATCATCGACGGCAAGGATTCGGTGCAGTTCCTGGTGGACATCAAGAACCAGCTGGAAAACCCGGGCCGCATGCTGTTCGGCCTGTAAGACCCGCCGACCCCTCCCGCCCGCGGGAGGGGTCTGTCGATCCGGGGCACGGCCAACGGCCCTGCCCGCCTCCCGGCGCACTGCGCCACCGGCCCGCTTGCACGGGTCGAGGACTGCATCAAGGACTCTCAAATGGCTGAACAATTCGACGTCGTCGTCATCGGTGCCGGCCCGGCCGGTTACCACGCCGCCATCCGTGCCGCGCAGCTGGGCCTGAAGACGGCCTGCATCGACGCGGCGCTGGGCAAGGATGGCAAGCCCGCCCTCGGCGGCACCTGCCTGCGCGTGGGCTGCATCCCGTCCAAGGCGCTGCTGGATTCCTCGCGCCAGTACTGGAACATGGGCCATATCTTTGGCGACCATGGCATCAGCTTCAAGGACGCCAAGATCGACGTCGAAGCGATGGTTGGCCGCAAGGACAAGATCGTCAAGCAGTTCACCGGCGGCATCGCCATGCTGTTCAAGGCCAACAAGGTGGCTGCGTATTACGGCTTCGGCGAGCTGCAGAAGGACAACGTGGTCAAGGTCACCCAGCACGATGGTTCGATCGTCGAGCTGAAGGGCACCAACGTGATCATCGCCGCCGGGTCGGATTCGATCGAACTGCCGTTCGCAAAGTTCGACGGTGAGACCATCGTCGACAACGTCGGCGGCCTGGACTTCACCGAAGTTCCCAAGCGCCTGGCCGTGATCGGTGCCGGCGTCATCGGCCTGGAACTGGGCAGCGTGTGGAAGCGCCTCGGCGCCGAAGTCACCATCCTGGAAGCCCTGCCGGACTTCCTGGCCGCTGCCGATGCCGAAGTGGGCAAGGTCGCGCTGAAGGAGTTCAAGAAGCAGGGCCTGGACATCAAGCTGGGCGCCAAGGTGTCCAAGGCGGAAGTGTCCGGCAAGGGCAAGAAGGCCGAAGTCGCGCTGACCTACACCGATGCCGAAGGCGAGAAGTCGCTGGTCGTGGACAAGCTGCTGGTGGCCGTCGGCCGTCGCGCGGCGACCAAGGGCCTGCTGGCAGAAGGCACCGGCGTCAAGATCAACGAGCGTGGCCAGATCGAAGTGGACGCGCATTGCCACACCGGCGTCAACGGCGTGTGGGCGGTCGGTGACTGCGTGCGCGGCCCGATGCTGGCGCACAAGGGCTTCGAGGAAGGCATCGCGGTTGCCGAGCTGATCGCCGGCCTGCCGGGCCACGTCAACTTCGACACCATCCCGTGGGTCATCTACACCGAGCCGGAGCTGGCCTGGGTCGGCAAGACCGAGCAGCAGCTGAAGGCCGAGGGCATTCCGTACAAGGCCGGCAGCTTCCCGTTCGCCGCCAACGGCCGTGCGGTCGCGATGATCGAGCCGACCGGCTTCGTCAAGGTGCTGGCACACGCTGAAACCGATCGCATCCTGGGCATGCACCTGGTGGGCGCGAACGTGTCCGAACTGGTGCACGAAGGCGTGCTGACCATGGAGTTCAGCGGTTCGGCCGATGACCTGGCCCGTATCTGCCATGCGCATCCGTCGCTGTCCGAAGTGGTGCACGATGCGGCCATGGCGGTCAGCAAGCGTGCCATCCACAAGGCGAACTGATCCGCCCGTGGTAGTGACGGCCGCTGGCCGTCACGCTTCACATCAAGAAACCCCGCCAAGGCGGGGTTTTTTGTTGCGCCGTGCTCAGGCGGCCTGCGCCCGCCCTGCTCCCAGCAGCCTGGCCGGCAGCATCAGCACCGCGCCGAGGAAGGCGAACAACGCCGAGAAGGTCACCCCGACCAGCCGGAACGGCAGGCTCAGCAGCCACACCAACGGCCACGCCAGCAGGGCGAGGATCGCCAGCGGCCAGCACAGCACGAACAGCAGGCACCACACGCCCAGCGCGAACAGGGTCTTCATGACAGGTCTCCCTGGCGGCACCGTGCCGCCTTGGGGCCATCGTTGCCGGCGGCCGGCTGCCGCGCAACGGGAATGCGACGAAACCCGGGATGCGGCGACGAACAGCGCACTCATGGCGGCCAGCGGCCTTCGCCATGACGGCCAGCGGCCGTCACTACCTGTTGCAACCGCCGTTACTCGAACGAACCCACCGAGTCGTGCGACAGGTTGTCGAAGCGGGTGTATTCGCCGAAGAACTTCAGCTTGCACGAGCCGGTGGGACCACCACGGTGCTTGCCGATGATGATCTCGGCCAGGCCCTTGTCCGGCGAGTTTTCCTTGTTGTAATAATCGTCACGGTAGATGAAGACGATCATGTCCGCATCCTGCTCGATAGCGCCGGATTCGCGAAGATCGGCCATCACCGGGCGCTTGTCGGTACGCGTTTCCAGCGAGCGGTTGAGCTGGGACAGCGCGATCACCGGCACGTTGAGTTCCTTGGCCAGGCCCTTCAGGCCACGCGAGATCTCGGAGATTTCCGTCGCGCGGTTTTCGCTGTTGCCCGGCACGCTCATCAGCTGCAGGTAGTCGATCACGATCAGGCCCAGGTCGTGCTCGCGCTTCAGGCGGCGGCACTTGGAACGCAGGATCTCCGGCGACACGCCCGGCGTATCGTCGATGAAGATCTTGGTTTCCTTCAGCATGCGGATCGCGCCGGTGACCCGGCTCCAGTCCTCGTCTTCGAGCTGGCCGGTACGCAGGCGCTGTGCGTTGATGCGCCCATTGGAGGAGATCAGGCGCATCGCCAGCTGCGAGGCCGACATTTCCATCGAAAAAATCGCCACGCCCTTCTTCGATTTGATCGCCGCGTACTCGGCGATGTTCAGCGCCAGCGTGGTCTTGCCCATCGCCGGACGCGCCGCGAGGATGATCAGGTCGGTCGGCTGCAGGCCGGCGGTCATCGCATCGAAATCGTTGTAGCCGGTCGGCAGGCCGGTGATGTTGCCGCCGTTCTCGAAGCGGTTGCGCAGCTCTTCGAAGGCATCCTTCAGGGCGCCGGGCATGGCCACGAAATCGGTGCGTCCGCGCGCGCCCTGTTCGGCGATGGCGAACACCGACTTTTCCGCGCTGGCGAGCAGTTCGCTGCTCTCGCGACCTTCGGGCTGGAAGCCGTCGTTGACGATATCCGTGCCGACCTGGATCAGCTGGCGCAGCACCGCCTTGTCACGCACGATTTCCGCGTAGGCCACGATGTTCGCCGCCGACGGCGTGGTGCTGGCGAGTTCGATCAGGTAGGCGCCGTCACCGACCAGTTCCATCTTGCCCTGCGATTCGAACCATTCGCCCAGCGTCACCGCATCGAACGGACGATCGCGCTCGGACAGCTCGCGGATCGCGCGGTAGATCATCTGGTGGTCGCGGCGGTAGAAGTCGACTTCATTCAACTGGTCGTTGACGCGGTCGAATGCATCCGGGGCCAGCATCAGGCCGCCGAGCACCGCCTGTTCGGCTTCGACCGAATGCGGGGGCACGCGCAGGGAATCAATGCGCGATTCATCGCGGTCGAAGCGATCGGAGCGCTCCCTGCGGTCGGACTTGAAGCCGGAACGAGCAGCCATGCGGCGGAATTTCCTACAGAAGTGGCGAGATCAGTGTAGGCATGCGGGCAACCCTGCCGCCATGGACAAGCCTGTGGATAAGCCGTGGAGAAACGGGGGATATCCGCCAATGCCCGGCCAGCGTGGCGCGGAGGCGTCGCACTACCTGCGACAGGTGCCGTTGCGGCACCTGCAGGCCTCCATTATCGCAGATCGCAGGCGTCGTTCACCCCGCCCGATGTCGCCGGCGGTTCAGGCGCCCTTGCCGTGCACCGCCACCAGGGTCAGGAAGCGGTCGACGAAGCCCTGCAGGAACTCCTGCGTGCCGGCATTGCTGATGGTGCCTGCTTCGTCGATCAGTCCTTCCTTGAAGTGCAGGAAGGCCTCCGGCTGGCCCAGCACCGGCATGTCCAGGTAGGCCAGGATGTTGCGCAGGTGCTGTTGCGCCAGCGCCGTGCCGATCACCCCGATGGAGGCACCGATCACCGCTGCCGGCTTGCCCGCGAACGCGCTGTGGCCATACGGCCGCGAGCCGATGTCGATGGCGTTCTTCAACACGCCCGGCACCGAGCGGTTGTATTCCGGCGTCACGAACAACACCGCGTCGGCGCCGCGGATCTGCTGCTTCAGCCGCTTGCCCTGCGCGGGGTAATCCGCATCGAAATCCTGGTTGTAGAGCGGCAGGTCACCGATCTCCACGAAGTCAAAGCGCGCCCTGCCCGCCGCCAGCTTCTCCAGCGCGCGTGCCAGGCGGCGGTTGATCGACTCCTTGCGCAGGCTGCCAACGAGCACGGCAATGGTGTATTCGGCCACGGGATCACCTTCTGTTCGGGGGGCAGGCCAGACTAGACCGGCCCGCCTTCGTCGCCAGTGAAGAGCCGCAGCGCACCCGGCCGGTCAGGACGCCTGGTCGAAGCGCGCGCGGACCTTGGCAGTGACCTCGGGCATCGCAACGAAGCCGGGCTGGGAACGCACCCGCTGCAGCCACGCGACCACCGCCGGATACGGCTGCAGGGAAACCCCGCCGTCCCCTGCTACATCGGTGTAGGCGAACAGCGCGATATCGGCGATGCCATACGCCGCGCCACTGAACCAGCGCGCGTGGCCCAAGTGCTGCTCCATCACCGCCAATGCGGCAGCACTGCGCTCACGCAGCCGTGGCAGTTCGGCGCGACGCGGTGAATCGGCCGCGGTCCAGCCACAGATGAAGCGCGCCACCGCGACATAGGGCTCGTGGCTGTACTGTTCGAAGAACATCCAGCGCAGGGTCTGCGCGCGCTCCCAGCCGTCGCTGGAGAGGAACGGCGTGCCTTCGGCCAGCCAGAACAGGATCGCATTGGATTCGGGCAGCACGCGGCCGTCATCGCGCACCACGACGGGCACCTTCGCGTTCGGGTTCAGGGCCAGGAATTCCGGCGCGTGGGTCTGCCCGTGCGCACTGTCCACCTCCACCCAGCGATAGCGCGTGCCCAGCTGCTCCAGCAGCAGGCGCACCTTGTGGCAGTTGCCGGATACCGACATCCCGTGGACGGTCAGCCCGATCCGCTCATCGCTCATCATCATGCTCCGGTTGCCGCGCCGATCAGGGCGACGCTGGGGCAGTCTGGCAAGCACGCGCGCGCTTGCCAAGCGGGTCAGCGCGCGCGCCGTGCCAGCCACTGGGCGCGGCTCTGGCCCCACACTTCCACCGGCTTGCCCGCGTGCGGTGGCGGCAGTTCGTCGATGCGCAGCAGCGTGCTGCCGAGTTTGCCGGCGACGGCCTTGGAATTGACGTTGTCCGCAGCGATGGAGTGGATCACCTCCTCCCATCCCAGGCTGGCGAACACCCAGTCCATCGCCGCCGTGGCCGCTTCCGGCGCATAGCCCAGGCCCCAGCTCTGGCGCCGGATGCTCCAGCCCACTTCGGTACCGGGCCAGTCCAGCGGCTGCCACGGCCCCAGCCGGCCCACCCACTGCCCGCTGGATTTCTCGATGACGCTGAACATCGAAACGCCGAACAACTGCCAGGCACCGGCCAGCGCGCAGAAGCTGCGCCAGGCCACCGAGGGCGGCTGTACACCGCCGAGATGGGACATCACCGCCTCATCCGCGCTGAAGTCGAGATAGGGCTGCAGGTCGACGGCCTGCGGCGGCCGCAGGATCAGGCGCTCGGTTTCAAGACGGAGATCGAAGATGCTCATGCTGGCTTCCTGCAGGGGAAAACGAAAACAGGCCGGCTTGCGCCGACCTGTCTTTGAACCGCGATCACGCCCATCCGGTGTTACTGACGGGTGCTACCGACGTCAGCCGCAGCGGTCTGGGTGACCAGCTGTCCATCCACCACCGGCAGGCGATCACTGGCCGGCTTGTCGTTCATGCGGATGGTCTTCTCGGCACCGTCGTAGCGGTAGGTCACGTCGTACCCCTTGACCACATCGGTGTTGCCCATGGCGATCCGGTTGCCCGGCTTGCTGTCCATGCGCATCGTGCCGGTGGTGCCATCCTCGTTGCGGTAGGTGACGTTGTAACCGGTCACCTGGCTGGACTCGGAGGTGGTGGTTTCGGTGTGGCACTGGCGCTCGGTACGGTTGACCACGCGGCCGCCGACATGGCGCTTGTCCACGTTGTTGCCGATCATGCCGCCAGCCACTGCGCCTGCGGCGGTGGCGACCTTGCGACCATTGCCGCCGCCGACCTGGTTGCCCAGCAGGCCACCGATGACCGCACCGGCGACCGTGCCGCCGACGTTGCCGTCGCGCTCGGGAAGGCGTTCCTGCACCACCACGTCCTCGCACACCTCATGCGGGGTCTGGGTGCTGGAGGTCTGGCGCACCGCCTCGGTACCGATGACCGTGGCGTAGGCCTTTTCTTTCTGGGTGATCGGCGCGACCTTCAGCACGTCGGCATATTCCAGCCCGCGCCGTGCCTCCACATCCAGCGCATCGGTGCGCACGCCGTCCTCGGCCACGCTGCCATCGGGCAGCACGGTTCCATCGGCGGCGGTCACGTAACCAGGAGAGGTGTCACCGCTTTTCATGAAGGCGGCGGTCGCGATGCCACCGACCAGCAGCGCGCCTGCGGCGACCAGGACAGTAGTAGTAGTTGATTTCATGACCTGCTCCTTGCGGACCACCCGCAACGTTCACGATGTGGATTGCAGCACGCGCTGGCTGAACGGAATATCGACAGAACCTTTATGTCCGGCCTCCCATTCAGGAAACTGCAGACCTACGCCCATGATAGCGTTTGCATTGGTACCCCACGGAACTCGACGATGGCCAACCCCATGCTGCTGCCGCTGCTCAACTGGGCGCGCCGACTGCGCTTCCCCACCCTGTTCAAGCTCACCGCCGGCCTGTTCGCTATCACGCTGGTGGTGCCCGACCCGATTCCGTTCGTGGACGAACTGCTGCTCGGCATGGGCACCCTGCTGCTGGCCAGCTGGAAAACCCGGTCGCCGCCCAAGGCGCCGCCGCTGGAGCTGCGCTGACCGTGCTGGTGGACAGTCATTGCCACCTGGATGCAGCTGAGTTCGATCCGGACCGTGCGCAGGTGATCGAGCGCGCCCGCGCTGCCGGCGTGCGGGCGCAGGTAGTGCCGGCGGTGACCGCGGCAAGTTGGCCGAAGCTGCGCGAGGTCTGCCTGCAGGCCCCCGGGCTGCATCCCGCATACGGCCTGCATCCGGTGTTCCTGGCCGAGCATGCGCGGGGACACGTGGACGAACTGCGCCAGTGGATCGAACGCGAGCGCCCCTGCGCGATCGGCGAATGCGGCCTGGACTTCTTCATCGAAGACCTCGACCGCGACCTGCAGCAGTATTACTTCGTGGCCCAACTGGAGCTCGCGCGGGAATTCGACCTGCCGGTGATCGTGCATGCGCGGCGCGCGGTGGATGCGGTGATCGCCGCGGTGCGCCAGGTGGGCGGTCTGCGCGGGGTGGTCCACAGTTTTTCAGGCAGCCCCGAACAGGCTGCACAACTGCACAAGGCCGGTTTCCTGCTGGGACTCGGCGGGCCGGTCACCTACGACCGCGCGCAGCGCCTGCATCGCCTGGTGCAGTCCATGCCGCTGGAGCAGCTGCTGCTGGAAACCGATGCCCCCGACCAGCCGGATCAAGCAATCCGCGGCCAGCGCAACGAACCGGCACGGCTGCGCGACATCGCCACCCACATCGCCGGACGCCGGGGCATCAGCCTGCAGGTGCTTGCCGAGGCGACCACGGCCAACGCGCAGCGGTTGTTCGGGCTGCCCGCCGCGGCCGCCTGACCTGCATCGCGGCCGGCGGGAACCGCCGGCGTCATCCGGCCGCGTCGGCGACCTGCTTCTTCGGCGCGAGCAGCATCTCCAGCGCCTTGGCCACCGCGGCAAATGCAAACGCGCCGGTGATGTGGGTCGCCGCGCCGAGTCCGGCACCGCAGTCGAGCTTCAGCGCCGCGTCCGGGCCCAGTTCCGGGCGTATCCCGCAGACACTGCCGTCGGCCTGCGGATAGCGCACGTTTTCCAGGGAATAGATCGCCGGCACGCCGAAGTAACGCTTGGCATTCTTCGGGAAGTTGAACTCGCTGCGCAGCTTCTTGCGGATGAGCGCCAGCATCGCATCGTGTTCGGTGCGTGATACATCACGTACGCGCACCAGGGTGGGATCGGTGCGGCCTCCGGCGGCGCCGACGGTGAGCAGCGGCAGCTTGCGCCGGCGGCACCAGGCGATGGTTTCCACCTTGACCCGGAAACTGTCACAGGCATCGATGACCAGGTCGAAACCACGATCGAGCAGCTCGACCATGTTGGCCGGGGTCAGGAACGCTTCGACCGCATCCACGTCGATGGCCGGATTGATGGCGCGGCAGCGCTCGGCCATCGCCACCGACTTGGTGCGCCCGTAGTTGCCTTCCATCGCCGGCAGCTGGCGGTTGGTGTTGGACACGCAGATATCATCGGCATCGATCAGGGTCAGGTGGCCTACGGCCGAACGGGCCAGCGCCTCCACCACCCACGAGCCGACCCCGCCCATGCCGACCACGGCGACCCGCCGCGCCTGCAGGGTCTCCAGCGATCCGCGCCCGTACAGCCGTTCAACGCCGGCGAAGCGTTCTTTGATCTGATCATTCATCGCGCCATTTTAACGGGTGTCGGGCCGTTCCCGTGCAGGGCCCGTGCCGCGCGTGCGCTGGGCGTGGTTCATCCGCCAGCCATGAAATGGGGGAATGGTTGGCGCGCCGTTCACGTTCAAAGAAGGAGGATCCCTCCCAAGCGCACCAGACGCCTACCATCCTTTCTGGCCAGGAGAACCACCCATGAAAATCCAGCTCATTGCCGCGAGTGTTGTCGCCACCCTTGCCCTGGCCGGTTGTGCCACCTCGCCCGGTTACGGCGGCGGCGGTTACGGCAGCACCAACAGCGGCTACGGCAACAGTGGTGGCAACTACAACACCAACCGCTGCGCAGACTGCGGCATCGTCACCCGCATCAATACCGTGGCCTCCGGCCGTGCGGCACCGTCGGCGACCGGTGCGGTGCTCGGCGGCATCGTCGGCGCCGTGGCCGGCCATGAAATCTCCGACCACACCGGCGGCAGCCGTGGCAACAAGAACATCGCCGCGGCTGCAGGCGCGGTTGGCGGCGCACTGGCCGGCAACCAGATCCAGAAGAACGTCACCAGCGATACCTACGATATCGCCGTGCGCATGGATGATGGCCGCACCATCGTGGTCAACCAGCGTGACCTGGGCGGGATCCGCGAAAACACCTACGTGCGTGTCGTGAACGGCCGCGTGGTGCTGCGCTGATCCTGGCAGCGTTGCTGCTGCCAGCCGTTGCAGCGACATGAACCAGAAGGGCCCGCTCGCGCGGGCCCTTCTGCTGAAACAAATGCGGCGCTTTCAATCAGAGCGGCTTGACCTTGTCGGCCTGCAGGCCCTTCTGGCCGGTGACGACCTCGAACTCGACGGCCTGGCCTTCCTTCAGCGACTTGAAGCCCTGCGATTCGATGGCGCGGAAATGCACGAACACATCCTCGCCACTCTCACGGCTGATGAAACCAAAGCCTTTCGCATCGTTGAACCACTTGACGGTGCCCTTCTCAGCCATCTTTGCTACTCCCTTACTGTCTTGTAATTGGTTACGCCCTGACAGGCGGCTGACGAGCAAGGAGGAAGCGAGGTGCAACGATGTAGCGGATCGCTGGGATCTACCATCATCAGGCCACGATCCACGGTGACCTTGCCAAGCTCAGCGGGGTCACGTTAACCCGGCATAAATGAAAATGCAACGGGTAGATTGATCAATGTGTCAACCCCTTTTAGACCTCCATACGGTAAAGCATGGACCTCTCATTCATCTTGTATCTGGTAGCGGCTCTCTGCATCGCGCTGGGCATCGCCGGCATCGTGCTGCCAGCGCTTCCCGGCATTCCATTGGTCTTCCTCGGCCTGCTGCTGGCCGCGTGGGCTGACGGCTTCGTCCATGTTGGCTGGCCCGTGTTGACGGTACTGGCCGTCTTGACCGTGCTGTCCTTCGTGGTGGACGTGCTGGCGACGGTGGTCGGGGCGCAGCGCGTGGGGGCCAGCCGCAAGGCCTTGTGGGGCACCTTCATCGGCAGCATCGCCGGGCTGTTTTTCATGCCGGTCGGGCTGTTCCTCGGCCCGCTGCTGGGTGCGCTGGTCGGCGAGTATTGGCACAGCCGCGAACTCGGCCGTTCCACCAGGGTGGGACTGGCTACGTGGCTCGGCGTCCTGCTGGGGATGGCGCTGAAGGTCGCGCTGCTGGTGGCAATGCTGGGGCTGTTCGCGTTTGCCTGGCTGCTCTGAACTCACTGCGGTTTCACGCCGCTTCACAGGGGGCACTGGCATAACCGCTTCGACCACTGGCGGCCAACGCCGACGCAGGCCACACTGCTCCTCACTCTCTCTCCTATTCAGCCTCGTGCAAGGGCCCGCAGCAATGACCCTCACCTCCCCGATTCCCCGCCTGGCCCCGTTGGTGCTGGCCCTGTCCAGCGCTCCGCTGGCCGCGCAGGAATTCACTGCTTCGCCTGCAACCTCGCCCAGCGCCTGCGCCGCCATCACCACCGACGCGGCGCGGCTTGCCTGCTATGACCAGCTGTTCGGTCCCACCCAGGCCACCACCGCGCAGGCCGACGCCGCGGCCGAAGCCGCTGCGGTGGCGCGCAAGGAAGAACGCCGCGAAGTCCGGGTCAGCGCAGGCGAGGAGAAACTGCGCTCGCGCGTGGGCGACCTGTTCCGCCCGGCCCCGCACGATGCGGCGCTGGCCAATGCCGGCCGCGGCTCGCTGCTGGACAGCCGCTGGGAGCTGGCCGAAGACTCCAAGCTGGGGCCGTTCCAGCTGCGCGCCTACAAGCCGGTGTACTTGCTGCCGGCGTTTTGGACCAGCGACAAGAATCTCGCTCCGCAGTCGCCGAACCCGGCCAACACGGTGACCACCCCGCAGTTGCTGGACAGCAACGAGCTGAAGTTCCAGCTCAGCTTCAAGACCAAGATCGTGGAGAACCTGTTCGGCGACAACGGTGACATCTGGGCCGGCTATACCCAGAGCTCGCGCTGGCAGGCCTACAACGCCGACAACTCGCGCCCGTTCCGCGAAACCAACTACGAACCGGAGGTCATGGCCGTGTTCCGCAATGGCTACTCCATCGGTGGCTGGCGCGGCCGCATGAGTGCCATCGGCATCAACCACCAGTCCAATGGCCGGGCCGATCCGTTCTCGCGCAGCTGGAACCGGGTGATCGTCAGTGTCGGCCTGGACCGCGAGAACTGGGCATTGACCCTGCGCCCGTGGTACCGCCTGCCGGAGTCGCGCAGCGATGACAACAACCCGGACATCCAGGATTACATGGGCCGCGGCGATGCGACCCTGGTGTGGAACCGCAACGGCCATGAAGTCGCGCTGATGGGGCGGCATTCGCTGCGCGGTGGTGACCGCTCGCACGGCGCATTGCAGATCGACTATGGGTTCCCGATCAGCAACCTGCTGCGCGGCCACGTCCAGGTGTTCGATGGCTACGGCGAGAGCATGATCGACTACAACCACAAGGCCACCTACATCGGCGTGGGCGTGTCGTTGCTGGAGTGGTTCTGATGTCCGTGACGCTCTGGCACAACACCGCCTGCAGCAAGTCACGCAATACGCTCAAGCTGATCCGCGATGCCGGACTGGATCCGGTCATCGTGGATTACCTGGCCGATCCGCCCGACGCGCAGGCGCTGCGCAAGGTGCTGGCCGATGCCGGCCTGCGCGCTGCGGAGCTGGTGCGCAGCAACGAGTCGGTGTTTGCCGAACTGGGGCTGGCCGGCGCCGATGAGGCGCGGCTGGTAGACGCGATGGTCGCCCATCCGCGCCTCATCAACCGGCCGATCGTGATCACCGACAAAGGCACGCGCCTGTGCCGGCCACCCGAGCGGGTGCTTGACATTCTGTAACGCGCGGCGGTGACGACCCCACGGTCGTCACCCAGCCCGTGGGCCGTATCAGGCCACCACCACCGGAATCTTGCCGATCCGGGCCTGCCATTCGCGCGGGCCGGTCTGGTGAACCGACTCGCCGGTGGAATCCACCGCCACCGTCACCGGCATGTCCTGCACGGTGAACTCGTAGATGGCCTCCATGCCCAGATCGGCGAAGCCGACCACCCTGGCCGCCTTGATCGCCTTGGACACCAGGTAGGCCGAACCACCGACGGCCATCAGGTAGGCCGACTTGTTGTCACGGATCGCTTCGATCGCCGCCGGTCCGCGTTCGGCCTTGCCGACCATGCCCAGCAGGCCGGTCTGTTCCAGCACCTGGCGGGTGAACTTGTCCATGCGGGTGGCGGTGGTCGGACCGGCCGGCCCCACCACTTCCCCGCGCACCGGGTCGACCGGGCCCACGTAGTAGATGAAGCGGCCCTTGAGGTCGACCGGCAGCGGCTCGCCCTTGTCCAGCATTTCCACGATGCGCTTGTGCGCGGCATCGCGGCCGGTCAGCAGCTTGCCGTTGAGCAGCAGGGTCTGGCCCGGCTTCCAGCTGGCCACATCGGCCGGAGTGATCGTATCCAGGTCCACCCGGGTGCCCTTGGACGCGTCATAGGTGATCTGCGGCCAGTCTTCCAGCGACGGCGGATCCAGCATCACCGGGCCGCTGCCATCCAGGGTGAAGTGCGCGTGGCGGGTTGCCGCGCAGTTCGGGATCATCGCCACCGGCAGGTTCGCCGCATGGGTGGGGAAGTCCTTGACCTTGATGTCCAGCACGGTGGTCAGGCCGCCCAGGCCCTGCGCGCCGATGCCCAGCGCGTTGACCTTGTCGAACAGTTCCAGGCGCAGTTCTTCGGCGCGGTTGGACGCACCCCGGGCCTTCAATTCGTTGATGTCGATCGGCTCCATCAGCGATTCCTTGGCCAGCAGCATCGCTTTTTCAGCGGTGCCACCAATGCCGATGCCGAGCATGCCCGGCGGGCACCAGCCGGCGCCCATGGTCGGCACGGTCTTCAGCACCCAGTCGACGATGGAATCGGAAGGATTGAGCATGGCGAACTTGCTCTTGGCTTCCGAACCGCCGCCCTTGGCCGCGACGATCACCTCGACGTGGTCACCCGGCACCACCTTGACGTTGACCACGCCAGGGGTGTTGTCCCTGGTATTGATGCGCTTGCCGGCCGGATCGGCCAGCACCGAAGCGCGCAGCTTGTTGTCCGGATGGTTGTAGGCGCGGCGCACGCCTTCGTTGGCCATGTCCTCCACGCCCATGGTGGCATCGTCCCAGCGCACGTTCATGCCGATTTCCAGGAACACGGTGACGATGCCGGTGTCCTGGCAGATCGGCCGGTGGCCTTCGGCGCACATCCGCGAATTGATCAGGATCTGCGCCATCGCCTCCTTGGCCGCCGGTGATTCCTCGCGCTCGTAGGCTGCGGCAAGGCTCTTGATATAGTCCACCGGGTGGTAGTACGAGATGTACTGCAGCGCGTCGGCGATGGACTGGATGAGGTCTTCCTGCTTGATCGATGTCACGGCTTGCTCGCTTGCTCGGGGCTGGCGGGGGTTGATCCAGCCATTTTACCCCGCGCGCTGGTCGCTGCAGTATCGGGGCCGGGACGCCGCGGACGAAAGCGTGTTCCACTGGTGGCGCCTGTCACAGCAGCCCGCAGCGGGGCGTCCTGGACCCATGAGCGCAGAATCGCATTTCCATGACCACCGCCCTCGCCTGCTGGCGCTGGCCTACCGCCTGCTGGGCAGCCGCGCCGATGCCGAAGACATCGTGCAGGAGGCCTGGCTGCGCTGGGCCGGCGCTGTCCATGCCGACATCGCTGATCCGCTGGCATGGCTGGTGACCGCCACCACGCGCCTGGGGCTGGACCGCCTGCGTGCGGTCAAACGCCAACGCACTGATTACGTCGGCCCGTGGTTGCCCGAACCGCTGCATATCGGGCTGGACCTTCCCGCCCCGGCGGACCCGGCGCAGGTGCATGCACTGGCCGAGGACGTGTCACTGGCGTTTCTCGCACTGCTTGAACAGCTTGCGCCGGACGAACGTGCCGCCTTCCTGTTGAAGGAAGTCTTTGACCACGACTATCCGCAGGTGGCTTCGCTGCTGGGCCACAGTGAAGCCAACTGCCGGCAGATGGTGCACCGGGCCCGCAAGCGCCTGCAGGCGGGCCGCCCTCGGTTCAGCGCTGATGCGGTACAGCACCGGCAGCTGCTCGCCCGCTTCATGGACGCCTCCCAACGCGGCGACAGCGAGGCGATCCAGGCCTTGCTGCACGCCAACGCGCGCCACATTTCCGATGGCGGAGGGGTGGTCACCGCCGGCATCCGTCCACTGCTCGGCGCAGAACGGATAGGGCGGCTGTACTGGGCGATCGCCCGACGCGGCGGCACGCTGCCGGCACGCCTCGGCACGGTCAACGGGGAGCCGGCGATCCTGCGTTTCGATGGCGCGCGGCTGCAATCGGTCACCACGATCGTGGTCGAGCAGGAGCGCATCGTTGCGCTGTACAGCGTGCTCAATCCAGAGAAGCTCGGGGCGGCTGTAACAGGCCCCGACGCTGGCGCGTCCTTGTAGTGCAAGGCTGCCCATCCGGGCCGCCATCGGAGCCTGACCATGAATACCGCTGCCCCCCGTGTTGCCTACACCCGACTCGCCGCTGACGCCTTCAAGGGGCTGCTTGCGGTAAGCACGACCGTCCATGCAAGCTCGCTGGACCACGAACTGCAGGAGCTGGTCTATCTGCGCGTTTCGCAGATCAACGGCTGCGCCTACTGCCTGGACATGCATTCGACCGCGCTGCGCAAGTCCGGCATCGAACCACGCAAGCTGGATACCGTGGCGGCTTGGCGCGAGAGCCGGTTTTTCGACGCCCGCGAGCGCGCCGCGCTGGGCTGGGCAGAGGCGTTGACGCGGTTGCCGGACGGTGCGCCGTCCGATGCCGCCTACGCTGCGCTGGCGCCGCACTTTGATGATAAAGGCATCAGTGACCTGAGCATGGCAGTGGCGGTGATCAATGCCTGGAACCGGCTCGGGGCCGGGCTGCTGCCGCCGCTGCCCTGAACCTGCAACACGGACCGGTCGCGACGGCCACTGGCCGTCATGCCGATGCCCCGGCACCACTGCCTTGTCACGCCGTTGCGGCGCACACTGGGCACATGCCCGAAACTTCCCCATCCGCCCGCCCCAGCCTGCGCCAGCGCTTCTCGGCGATGCGCAACCTGCCACCGTTCCTGCGCCAGGTATGGCAGACCAGCCCGTGGCTGGCCAGCGCCAGCCTGGGGCTGCGCATCATCCGCGCCCTGTTGCCGGTGGCGATGCTGTATGTCGGCAAGCTGATCATCGATTCGGCCGTGCTGCTCAGCCAGCACGACGCCGGTTTTCCGCCGTTCGGTGAAGCGCTGTCCAGCGGCCTGCTCACCCCGTTGCTGACCCTGCTGGCGCTGGAATTCGGGCTGGCCATTGCCTCGGACCTGTTGGGGCGCATTGTCAGCTACGCCGATTCGCTGCTGTCGGAACTGTTCACCAATGTCACCAGCGTGCGCCTGATGGAGCACGCCGCCTCCTTGGACCTGGAGGATTTCGAGGATCCCGAACTGCAGGACAAGCTGGACCGTGCGCGGCGCCAGACCATGGGCCGGATGAACCTGATGAGCCAGCTGTTCGGCCAGGTCCAGGATGCGATCACCGTGGCCAGCCTTGCCGTGGGCCTGCTGGTCTACGCGCCGTGGTTGATCGTGCTGCTGGCGCTGGCGCTGGTGCCGGCCTTCATCGGCGAATCGCACTTCAACGCCGCCGGCTACAGTCTCAACTTCCAATGGACCCCCGAGCGTCGCCAGCTGGATTACCTGCGCCAGGTCGGGGCCAGCGTGGAAACCGCCAAGGAGGTCAAGATATTCAACCTCCACCGGTTCCTGATCGACCGCTACAGACTGCTGGCCGACCGCTTCTTTCACGCCAACCGAGCGCTGGCGCGCAAGCGCGCGTTCTGGGGTACGTTGCTGGCCGCGCTGGGCACGCTGGGTTACTACACCGCTTATGCGTATATCGCGTGGCGCACCGTGCGCGGTGATTTCAGCATCGGTGACCTGACCTTCCTGGCCGGCAGTTTCCTGCGCCTGCGGCAGTTGCTTGAAGGCCTGCTGATCGGTTTTTCGCAGGTGGCCAGCCAGGCGCTGTACCTGGACGACCTGTTCTCGTTCTTCCAGATCACCCCGGAAATCCACACCCGCCCCGATGCCATACCGGTGCCGCGGCCGATCCGCCAGGGCTTCGTGTTCGACAACGTCGGCTTTCGCTATCCGGATGCGGACACCTGGGCCGTGCGCCATCTCGACTTCCAGCTGCATGCCGGCGAGGTGCTGGCGCTGGTCGGCGAAAACGGCGCCGGCAAGACCACCCTGGTCAAGCTGCTGGCGCGGCTGTACGACCCGGACGAGGGCCGCATCCTGCTCGATGGGCGTGACCTGCGCGACTACGACCTGGACGACCTGCGCGCCAACATCGGGGTGATCTTCCAGGACTTCGTGCGTTACAACCTCACCGCCGGGGAGAACATCGGCGTCGGCCAGGTCGATGCGCTGGACGACACGCAGCGCATCCGCGACGCCGCACGCCGCGGCATGGCCGAAGAGGTGATCCAGGCCCTGCCCGGCGGCTACGAGCAGGTGATCGGGCGCCGCTTCAAGCAGGGCGTGGACCTGTCCGGCGGCCAGTGGCAGAAGATCGCCATCGCGCGCGCGTACATGCGCCAGGCCCAGGTGATGATCCTGGACGAGCCGACCGCCGCGCTCGACGCACGCGCCGAGTACGAGGTGTTCCAGCGCTTCCGCGAGCTGTCCGAACAACGCACCGCGGTGCTGATCTCGCACCGGTTTTCTTCGGTGCGCATGGCCGACCGCATCCTGGTGCTGGCCGATGGCCGGATCGAGGCCAGCGGCAGCCATGCCCAATTGATGGCCGAAGGCGGCCGCTATGCCGAGCTGTTCGAGCTGCAGGCGGCCGGTTATCGCTGAACGGCGGTCACGAACGCCTCTCATTCCGCTCAATGAGAACCTGTCTCATTTGAGGTAGAATGTCCCGGACGATTTCCTGGATACGCTACCCCCATGTCTGCTGCTTTCGGCGCCGAGACGGTGCTTGAGGTCCGCCACTGGACCGATGCCTACTTCAGTTTCACCCTGACCCGTGACAGCGGGTTCCGCTTCGAGAACGGCCAGTTCGTGATGATCGGCCTGGAAACCGAGGCGCGGCCGTTGCTGCGCGCGTATTCCATCGCCAGCGCGAACTGGGAAGAGAACCTGGAGTTCTTCAGCATCAAGGTGCAGGACGGCCCGCTGACCTCGCGCCTGCAGCACATCAAGCCGGGCGACAAGGTACTGGTGGGCAAGAAGCCGACCGGCACCCTGCTGATCAGCGACCTGCACCCGGGCAAGAACCTGTACCTGCTGGGCACCGGCACCGGCATGGCGCCGTGGCTGTCGGTGATCAAGGACCCGGAAACCTACGAGCGCTTCGACAAGGTGATCCTCACCCATGGCGTGCGTTACGAAAAGGACCTGGCCTACCGCGACTACTTCGAACGCGAACTGCGCGAGCACGAATTCCTGGGCGAGATGATCGGCGACAAGCTGCTGTATTACCCGGCCGTCACCCGCGAACCGTTCGCCAACCAGGGCCGCCTGACCTCGCTGCTGGAAAGCGGGCAGATGCAGCGCACCCTGGGCCTGCCGGAGCTGGACCCGGCCAACGACCGCGCGATGATCTGCGGCAGCCCGCAGATGCTGGCCGACCTGCGCACGGTGCTGGACGCCAAGGGCTTCCAGGTGTCCCCGCGCATCGGCAGTCCCGGCCATTACGTCTTCGAACGCGCCTTCGTCGAAAAATAAGCGTTTCCGCCCCCTCAATCGAGGCGGCGGCGGAGCTGGTCGGGGGTGGTGGTGGGGGCGAAGCGGGACTGCACCTGGCCCTGGCGGTCGAGCAGGAACTTGGTGAAGTTCCACTTGATGCGCGCGCTGCCCAGCAGGCCGCGTTTCTGCGTGGACAACCACTGCCACAACGGGTCGGCCCGGGGCCCGTTGACCTCGATCCGGGCAGACAGCGGGAAGGTCACCGGGTAATCCAGCGAACAGAACGTGCGGATCTGCGCGGCATCGCCGGGCTCCTGCGCGCCGAACTGGTTGCACGGAAAGCCGATCACCACCAACCCGCGTTCACGATGGTCCTGCCAGAGCCGCTCCAGGCCGGTGTACTGCGGGGTGAAACCGCAGCGGCTGGCCACGTTGACCAGCAGCAGCTGCTTGCCACGGTAGCGCGACAGCGCAACGCGCTCGCCTTCCAGCGTGGTGTATTCGAAGTCAAAGGCGCTGGTCATCGGCCGGCCGCTGCAGGGAACAAGCCAGCAGCCTGAACGCCCATGCCTTTCGACACAAGCCCACCCGTCCGGGGCCGGGTTACCCTCGGGGACTTGTCTTAGTGGAGTACCTTGCCTTGACCACCCGCCTTGCCCTTGCCGTGGCCATGACCCTCGGCCTTGCCCTGCCCGCCTATTCCGCCGGCGCCGCCACCCCGGCTGCCAGCACCGCCGCGCAGCAGGCCAACCCGTTCTTCGCCGACAGCCCGCTGCCGCTGCACTACCCGCAGTTCGACAAGATCACCGACAGCGATTTCGCCCCGGCCTTCGACGCCGGCATGGCGCAGCAGCTGAAGGAAGTGGAGGCCATCGCCAACAACAAGGCCAAGCCGACCTTCGAAAACACCCTGATCGCGCTGGAGAAGAGCGGCGAGACGCTGGACCGCGCCACCACCGTGTTCTTCGCGCTGGTCGGTGCCGATACCAATGACACCCGCAAGAAGCTGCAGGCCGACTATTCGGCGCGCTTTGCCGCCCATGGCGATGCGATCGCACTGAACGGCAAGCTGTTCGCCCGCATCCAGGCCCTGTATGACGACCGCGCCAAGCTGGGCCTGGACGCCGAAGGCGTGCGCCTGGTCGAGAAGTACTACGAGAACTACGTCCGCGCCGGCGCCAAGCTGTCCGAGGCGGACAAGACCAAGCTCAAGGAAATGAACGCCGAGCTGGCCAACCTGGGCACCAAGTTCAGCCAGAACGTGCAGTCCGAGGTGAACGCCTCCGCGCTCACCGTGGACGACGTCAAGGAGCTGGACGGCCTGTCGCAAGAGCAGATCTCCGCCGCCGCCGAAGCGGCCAAGGCGCGTGGCCTGGACGGCAAGTACGTGATCACCCTGCTCAACACCACCGGCCAGCCGCCGCTGACCAACCTGGCCAACCGTGCGCTGCGCCAGAAGATCCATGAAGCGTCCACCACCCGTGGCAGCCGCGGCGGTGAGTTCGACAACACCGCGCTGGTGGCGCGCATCATGCAGCTGCGCGCCGACAAGGCCAAGCTGATGGGCTTCCCCAACTTCGCCGCCTACAACCTGACCAACCAGACCGCCAAGACCCCCGAAGCGGTCAACGCGATGCTCGGCCAGCTGGCTCCGGCCGCGGTGGCCAACGCCAAGCGCGAAGCCGCCGACCTGCAGGCGATGATCGACCAGGAACAGAAGGCCGCCGGCAAGCCGACCTTCAAGCTGGAAGCGTGGGACTGGGCGTTCTACAGCGAGAAGGTGCGCCAGGCCAAGTACAACTTCGACGAGTCCCAGCTCAAGCCGTACTTCGAAATGAAGACGGTGCTGGAAGACGGCGTGTTCCATGCCGCCGAACTCGAATTCGGCCTGACCTTCAAGCAGCGCACCGACCTGCCGGTCTACCACGACGACGTCACCGTGTACGACGTGTTCGATGCCGACGGCAGCCAGCTGGCGATCTTCATCTTCGACCCGTATGCACGCGCGTCCAAGCGCGGCGGTGCGTGGATGAACTCCTACGTTTCGCAGTCCGAACTGTCCGGCTTCAAGCCGGTGGTGGCCAACCACCTCAACATCCCCAAGCCGCCGGCCGGCAAGCCGACCCTGCTGACCTGGGATGAAGTGACCACCACCTTCCACGAGTTCGGCCACGCGCTGCATGGCATGTTCTCCAACGTGAAGTACCCGTATTTCTCCGGCACCTCGGTGCCGCGCGACTTCGTCGAGTTCCCCTCGCAGGTCAATGAAATGTGGGCCGACAACCCGGTCATCCTGAAGAACTACGCCAAGCACTACCAGAACGGTTCGGCAATGCCGCAGGCGCTGCTGGACAAGGTGGTCGCCGCCGCCAAGTTCAACCAGGGCTTTGCCACCACCGAATACCTGGGCGCGGCGATGCTCGACCAGCGCTGGCACCAGATCAGCGCCGGCCAGGTTCCGGCCGCCGCCGACGTGATGAAGTTCGAAGCCGATGCACTGGCCAAGGACGGCATCTTCTACGCGCCGGTGCCCCCGCGTTACAAGACCCCGTACTTCAGCCACATCATGGGCGGCTACTCGGCCGGTTACTACGCCTACATCTGGTCGGAAGTGCTCGACGCCAACACCCAGAAGTGGTTCAACGAGAACGGCGGCCTGAGCCGCAAGAACGGCGACCACTTCCGCAAAACCCTGTTGTCGCGTGGCGGCAGCGTCGATGCGATGCAGCTGTTCCGCGATTTCGCCGGCCACGAGCCGCAGATCGAGCCGCTGCTGGAGAAGCGTGGCCTGACCGGTGCAGGCAACTAAGCAGCATCGGTAACAGCGTGGCCTGGAAGGTCGCCCGGGAAACCGGGCGGCCTTTTTTCATGGCGCGCCTCAGCGCGGTGCCACGTACCCGCCGGGCACCCCTTCCGGGGACAGCACCAGTTGCCACAACTGGGCATGCCGGCAGCGGAACGCGGCCATCGAACCGGCCAGGTAGAAGCGCCACATGCGCTTGAAGCGTTCGTCGTATCGCTGCGGATCCAGCTGCGGCCAGGCCGCTTCCACGTTGCGCCGCCAGGCCTGCAGGGTCAGGTCGTAGTCGGTGCCGAAGCCATGCCAGTCTTCGAGCACGAAGCGGCCCTCGAACGCGCGCGTGACCTGCACCGCCGAGGGCAGCATCGAGTTGGGGAAAATGTAGCGGGCGATCCACGGATCGGTACGGTGGCCGCTGACATTGCGCCCGATGGTATGCAGCAGCAACAGCCCGTCCGCTGCCAGGCAACGCCGCGCCACGTCGAAGAAGTGCCGGTAATTGCGCTCGCCCACGTGCTCGAACATGCCGATGGAGAACACCGCGTCGAAGCGCTCATCCAGCGCGCGGTAATCCTGCAGCCGGATCTCCACCGGCAGGCCCGCGCAGCGCTCGCGTGCATAGGCGGCCTGCTCTTCGGAGATGGTGACCCCGACGCCGCTGACCCCGTAGCGCTCGCACGCCAACTTCAGCGCCTCGCCCCAGCCGCAGCCGATGTCCAGCACGCGCTGGCCGGGCCGCAGCGCAAGCTTGCGGCACACCAGGTCCAG
This sequence comes from Stenotrophomonas sp. SORGH_AS_0321, assembly GCF_031453215.1. NCBI lineage: Bacteria > Pseudomonadati > Pseudomonadota > Gammaproteobacteria > Lysobacterales > Lysobacteraceae > Stenotrophomonas > Stenotrophomonas sp. SORGH_AS_0321. The sequence goes on along the minus strand of NZ_JAVIZG010000001.1, from coordinate 1,649,975 downwards.
CTTGGCCTCCTGCGCGGCGTCCAGGTCCGCGGCCTGCCGCCAGTAGCCGCAGCTGTACACCAGCCGCCGCCCCAGCATCGCCGCGTACAGGTCGTTGCCGAGGTCGTAGTGACGGCGCCCGACCTCGAAACTGCGCTGGCCGGACTGCGCGTTGACCAGACGCGCGCGGACCGCATCGGCCAGTTCCCGCCAGCCGTGCACGCGCTCGTCCAGGTGCGCCTGCAGCAGGTGCAGCAGGAACACATCCAGCTGGTTGGCGTCCCACCAGCCGTCCATGTAACTCTCGCCCAGCGCCAGCGACCCACCTGCCAGGACCCGCGCATGGAAGCGCGGGTCGTGGACCTGGATATCCTGCGGCCGGACACCGCCAACGGTGACGCCGGCTTCGTGCAGCAACGCGGTGAGCCGGACCTGCAGCGCCGCGTCCATCGAGCGCCTCCGCGATCAGCCGTGGGCGAACAGCCCGGCATACTCCGGCGCCACGTGCGGCACCAGCACCGACGCCGGTACGTCGGCGGTCTGGGTGCCTTCGGAGTAAGGGCCGACCTGGTAGGGCGGGAACACGAAACGCAGCCCGGTGACCTTGCCGGCGGCGTCGGTCATCGGCTCGAACTGGCGGAAGTTGTCCGGCCTGGCGCCGGTGCCTTCGTTGATCATCCGCGAGGCGCTGCGCAGCGATTCCTGCAGCTCGCCCGGCTCCATGTCCTCGCTGCTCAGGCGGGTCGCCACGCGCTCGCGCAGCTGGTCGGCCACGTAGTCGCTGATCGTTTTCCAGCCCTTGGCGTCGGGCACCAGGTGATCGGCGGTCAGCATCTGCTGCGGTCCGGGCAGCCAGACGAAACGTGCGACCAGCGGCTCGCCATGGGCGCCGCCGGTGTAGCGGCTGCCTTCGGCGCGCACCACCACCAGCTCCGGCGTCTCCAGCTGCTTCTCGAAAGCCAGCGACAACTCGTACGGCATCGTCGGCTTGTCGTTGCCCAGCCCATCAATGGCCTGCTGCAGTTCGCCGCGCGCGATGGCAGCGTAGTCCTGCAGCGCCTTGGCCAGCCCCTGGTACTGGTCCAGCCCGGCCGCGTAACTGATACCGACCACCGCCTGCGGAGTGGTCTCGATCACGTCGGCCAGCGCCACCGCCGCATCGGCCGGCGCCTCGGCCACCGGTGCCGGCAGCGGGCCGGCGGTGTCGGCAACGGCGGGCTGGTTACCCGCATCATCGCCGTCCCGGCGTCCACAACCGGCCAGCAGCACGGCCGCGATGGCCACGCCCAGCACGGCGGCGGCGGGCAGTTTACGGCGCAACGACTTCATCGATTTCCCCTGGACTTGCAGCGACATGTATCGGTTTCCTTGCTGGAACGAACCCTGTGGGCCGATCAGGCCAACAGGTCATGAAATTCTTCGTGGCGCTCAAAGAACGCCTCCGCGTAAGCGCACGCGGGCACCACTTTGTATTTGTTGTCGCGGGCCCAGCGCAGCGCCACGCGGGTCAGTTCCCCGGCGATGCCGCGCCCGCCGATGGCGTCGGGCACCTCGGTGTGGGTGATCACCATGCGGCGGCGCTTGAGCTGGTACTCCAGCAGCGCCAGATGACCTTGCACCCGTGCAGTGAAGCGGTGCGCAGCCAGGTCATGGGTGACCTCGTAAGCCAATCCGGGGGGCGTGACCGAAGCCATGGGACCGATCTCCTGGGGCAGCACCACCGATGGTGCGCAGCCTGCCGCCATGATCGTGTGAAGCCTGAACAGGGGCAAGCGCTCCCTGCCCCGGAGGCATGGGGCGCTAAAGGAGGACCGGCAGCGGCCGATACTGCTGTCGACGGGGCGCACTGGAAGGCCCCGCCGGGTCCGCCCATCCCGTTCCCAGGAGGTTCCGATGCGACACCCCCCTGCTCCGCCCACCGGTGCCACCGCCAGCGATGACGCGCTGCTGGAAGGCCTGCTGCAGCTTGCCGTGGAGGGCCATACGGACCAGACGCAGTTCCAGCAGATCGGCGAAGAAGTCTTCACCCGCCTGCTGGATACCTACGGCGTGGACAGCGGCACCCCGCGGGCGCGCTAGCCACCGCCGGTCGCGGCCCGCGCCCTCAGCCGCCCAGGCCGAAGCGCGGGTTGGACAGCTCGCGCAGGAAATGGTTGAAGATGCCCGGGTTCATCGCCAGCAGGAACAGCACGCCGAACGCCGCGCCGGCCAGGTGGGCGCTGTGGTTGATGCGGTCCCCGCCCTTCTTGTCCATCCAGATGCTGTAGCCCACGTAGAACACCGCGTACAGGATGGCCGGCGCCGGGATGAAGAACACCAGGATGATCGTCCACGGGCTGAGCAGGATGAAGGCGAACAGCACCGCCGACACCGCGCCCGATGCGCCCAGGCTGAGGTAGTTGGGGTTCTTCTGGTTCTTGATGTAGCTGGGCAGGATGGACACCACCAGCGCACCGAGATAGAACGCCGGATAGGTCAGGTAGCTGCTCCGGACAGCTGCACCATCACCGTTTCGATCTGCCCGCCGAAGAAGAACAGCGTGATCATGTTGAAGATCAGGTGCGGCCAGTCGGCGTGGATGAAGCCGTAGGTCACCAGCCGGTCGTACTGGCGGTGGCGATCCACCGCCGGTGGCCACAGGATCAGCCGGTCGGCCAGCTTGCGGTTGTTGAACGCCAGGTAGGAAACGATGGCGGTGATGGCGATCAGCAGGAGGTTTACAGGCGTCATGTCAGGCTCAGGCGGCGCGGTAGTTGTCGACCATGCGGTAACGGCGCGCATACCAGCCGAAGGCCAGTGCGGCGACGAACGCGAAGCCGGCGAAGAAGAACATCAGGAATGCCGCTTCGCTCAATCCAGTACTGGCGATCTGGTGGGTCACCGTATCGTTGCGCACCGCGGCGTTGGACAGCAGCACCCACAGGTTGCCGATGGTGGTGGTCAGGTTCCAGAAGCTCATCACCACGCCCTTCATCGCCTGCGGCGCCTGGCTGTAGGCGAACTCCAGACCGGTCGCCGAGACCAGTACCTCACCGAAGGTCAGCAGCGCGTACGGCAGCATCTGCCAGAAGATCGACATCGCGTTGCCGCCATCCATCACCACCTGGATGCCACCGACCACGATCCACGCCAGGCCGCTGAAGGCGATGCCGGCGGTCATGCGGCGCAGCGCGGTGGGTTCGAAGCCGAACCGGCGCAGCGCCGGGTACAGCACCAGGTTGTTGAACGGGATCAGGATCATCACCAGCAGCGGGTTCAGGGCCTGCATCTGCGAGGCGGTGAACCAGCTCGGCATCTGCATCTGCTGGCCCTGCAGCACCCAGGTGGAGGCTTTCTGGTCGAACAGCGAGAAGAACGGCGTGGTCAGCGCGAAGATGACCAGCACGCGCAGCACCGAGCGCACGCCTTCGACGGCTTCGTCCGGGTGCACTGCACGGGCGCGCTCCAGCTGCATCCAGGTACCTCCGCCGATACCGGCCAGGATCGACACCAGCGCCAGGCACAGGCAGATCACGATACCCAGCGTGCCGACCAGCCCGAACGAAGCGATCGCCAGCACCACGCCGGCCACGGCCAGCACCAGGCCAGGACGGCCGCGCCCTTCCACGCGCGCGGTCAGCGCCGTACGCACCACGTTGGCGAACGAATGCGGGTCCTTCGGCGGCAGCGGGGTCAGCACGTAGCGCTTTCGTCCCAGCCAGAACACGAAGGTCGCGATGAACATCAGGATGCCCGGGATGCCGAAGGCCCACTGCGGTCCCCAGTTCTTCAGCACCAGCGGGATCAGCAGCGAGGCGAACAGCGAGCCGAAGTTGATGATCCAGTAGAAGGCGTCGAAGACCAGCTTGGCCAGGTGCTTGTTGCCCTGGTCGAACTGGTCGCCCATGAACGAAGCGACCAGCGGCTTGATCCCACCGGCACCCAGCGCGATCAGGCCAAGGCCGAAGAAGAAGCCGCCGCGGCTGCCTTCGAACAAAGCAAGGCACAGGTGGCCGACGCAGTAGATCAGGCTGAACCACAGGATGGTGTGATACTTGCCGAAGAATCTGTCGGCCAGCCAGCCACCGAGCAGCGGGAAGAAATACACGCCGATCATGAAGCTGTGCATGATGTCCTTGGCTTCACCGGCACGGCCTTCGGCGGTGATCTCCTGCAGCAGCAGCGAGGTGATCAGGAACTGCACCAGGATGTTGCGCATGCCGTAGAAACTGAAGCGCTCGCAGGCCTCATTGCCGATGATGTACGGGATCTGGCGCGGCATGGATCCCTTGCCGGCGGGGGCGACTGCGTTATGGCTCATCCTGTAAGGCTTTCCTGCGGACACGAAAGCGCCAAGGTTACCGGAAGGCAGGCCCCCAGCGCACGCTGCACGGCTGCATGACAGCGCCCGGAAAGCATTGCAGGGACGCAACGGGGTCACGACGCCTGCACGGCGCAAGCGTAAACTTATCGTTATGCGCGCCCCCCCTTTCCCCTTGTTGCTGTGCGTTGGCCTGTTGCTGGCTCCTCTGGTGGTCCGTGCACAGCCGGCGGCGGCAACGCCGCTGGCCGAACTGAGCGTGGCCAGCCTGCAGCTCCCCGCGCAGGAGGATCCGGCCTGGGAACATCGTCGCGAAGCCATCGCCCAGCTGCTGGCTACGCTGCAACCGGACGTGATCACCGTCCAGCAGGTGTTGCAGGAGGGCAGGCGCAATCCAGCGTGCTGGCTGGCCAGCCGCCTGCGCTACAGCTGCGATTTCATCACCGCCGATCCGCCCAGCCAGGCCCAGCGCCACGGCAGCGCGATGCTCAGCCGGCTGCGCGTGGAAGAAGACGGCGTCACCCTGCTGCACCCGCCCGGCCGCTACAGTGCGGCGGGCATGATGCGCGTTGCGGTCGGCGAGGGCCAGGTCAACATCTACGTGGCGCGGTTGCGCCCCGAGCCGGATACCGCGGCCAGTCGCCAGCACCAGGCCAATGACCTGATGACCTGGATCGCCGCTACGTCCGATGGCCACCCCAGCCTGGTGGCGGGTGACTTTGCCGCCAGCAGCAGCGACGTTGTGCGTGGCATGCCCGGTTTCCAGCCAGCACGGCGCAATCCGTCGGCCAAGGTCGAGAAGCCGGGCGCGGGCAACGGCAACATCGACAGCCACGGGCTGGATGTGCTGTTCCAGGTCAAATCCTTCAGCGGCAAGCGCCAGCAGCGCATCGAACTGCCGGTCGAAGGCGATATGCCGGTGCTGCCACTGGGCGTCATGGCGGTGCTGCGTCTGCAGGCGCCGGCCGGCTGAGCCGACGCCGGCGGTCGTGCAACAGAAAAAGGCCGCGCTTGAGGGCGCGGCCTTTCTGCTGTTTACCGTGGCGCTGTTGCGATCAGGCAACCGCTTCCTGGTAACGACGCTCGACTTCATTCCAGTCGATCACGTTGAAGAACGCGCCGATGTATTCCGGGCGACGGTTCTGATACTTCAGGTAGTAGGCATGCTCCCAGACGTCCAGGCCGAGGATCGGCGTGTTGCCTTCCATCAGCGGGCTGTCCTGGTTGCCGGTGCTTTCCACCACGACCTTGTTGTCCGGGGTAACGCTCAGCCAGGCCCAGCCGCTGCCGAAGCGGGTCAGCGCAGCCTTGGTGAAGGCATCCTTGAACTTGTCGAAACCGCCGAGATCGCTGTCGATCTTCTTGGCCACGTCACCCACCGGGTTGCCGCCGGCATTGGGCGCCATCACCGTCCAGAACAGCGAATGGTTGGCATGGCCGCCACCGTTGTTGCGCACCGGGCCCTGCAGGTTTTCCGGCAGCGACTTCAGCTTCTTGACCAGCTCTTCCACCGGCAGGTCGGCATATTCGGTGCCTTCCAGCGCTGCGTTGACGTTGTTGATGTAGGTCTGGTGGTGCTTGGTGTGGTGGATCTCCATGGTGGCCGCGTCGATATGCGGCTCCAGGGCTTCATAGGCGTAGGACAGCTTGGGCAAGGTGTAGGCCATGGTGCATCTCCTCGTAGCTTGGGGACCTGGCAGGCGCCAGGTGGTGCGCAGTAAATGATGGGGACTGGCGTGAAGATTACCAAGAGGGATGTAAAGGAAACTTCGTCCTGCAGGTGACCGTCGTGCGACAGCAGCGGCCCTCATGCACGATGCAGGCCCGCGGCGCTACAGTGGGCGCCGTCCCCACGCCTGCCCTTCGCCATGCGCAATCCCCGGCTGTTGATCACCGCCATCGCCCTGCTGCTGCTCGGGCTGCTGGGCAATCATTTCCTGCAGCGCCCGGCCAAGCCACAGTTCGCGCCCAGCCTGTCCGGCGCGCCGGCAAGCGTGGCGCGGCCGGCTGCCATCGCCGGTGACGGCGAACTGCCCGGTTTCCTGCCCGCCGAAGCACGCCACACGATCACCCTGATCCAGCGTGGCGGACCGTTCCCGCACCGCCAGGACGGCAGCGTGTTCGGCAACCGCGAACAGCGGCTGCCGCAACGCGAGCGCGGCTATTACCGCGAGTACACCGTGGAAACGCCGGGCGCCGGCAATCGGGGTGCACGCCGCATCATCACCGGCGGTCAGCCACCCGATGCCTGGTATTACACCAGCGATCATTACGAAAGCTTCCGCAGCTTCAACGTACCTGCAGAAGGGACCGCGCCATGACCCACGATGCCTTTGGCCTCGGCCTGCACGACCTCAACAATGCCGGCGTGTATGCGATCGGCGAAGGCGACGAAGCCGCACTCGCCGCGGCGATGCGCGATGCCGGCCTGCAGGTGCGCCGGGTCGACCTGGAAGGGGTCGCGGACAAGCGCACCCTGCTGGCCCGGCTCGCCGCGCAGCTGGATTTCCCGACCGGTTCCGGCGGCAACTGGGACGCGCTGTCGGACAACCTGCGCGACCTGTCGTGGCTGCGTGCCGATGGCGGGCATGCGCTGTTCCTGGATCGCATCGATGCGCTGCGTGCGCAGGACATCGGCAGCTTCGACACCCTGCTGGACATCCTCGACGAGGCCAGCCAGTACTGGGCCGCGCAGGACGTGCCGATGTGGGCGTTCCTGTCCAGCGAGAGCTGAGTTGCCGCACGGCGCGCGCCGCGCGGCAGGCGTCAGCGGATGCTGCCGTTGTCTTCCTGCAGCTCTTTCTTGAACGGGATATCCGGCGGCGGACGCGCGATGGCCGGCTGGTCCTGCATGTTAGGATCGTTGAGGCCGCAGCCGCCACCGAACTGCAGCACCGAGATCACGCAGGAGATCTTCGTGCTGGTACCGGGCAGCGGGATTTCCACCGACTGCACGCCACGCCGGACCCATTCGGCCAACAGTGATTCATTGGGCACCCAGTACTTGTCGAACGAGGTCGGGGTGTAGTCATACGGCGGCCGTTTGAGCCAGGTGCCGGACTGCGCTATGCGGTCGCGGGTCCACCCATCGTTGTCGCCGCCGGGGGCGCCGCGATCGGCCGTGCCGGCGCCATCCTGGCCAGGAACGCGCACGCTGCCGTCGGCGTTGAAGACACCGGTGCCCTGCCCGGCATCGCGGTTGGCCTGCGCTCCCGCACTGCTGCCGGGACGATCCCGGTTGGACGCACCCCAGTCATCGCCACGCGCCGGCGTGGCCCAGTTGCCGGGCGTCGGCCGCGCCTGCGCACCGGCCTGGCCGGGCGCGCGCGACGCGGTCGCGGTGGCCGCAGGTGCGGTGGCAGGCGCAGTCGAAGATGACGAAGAAGACGCCTGCGCAGCGGCGGTGGTCGGCGCGCGTGCGGGTGCACTGGCGGCCGCGCTGGCAGGGGCGACGGCACGTTCGCGCACTGTCGGTTCACTGCTGGGACGCGTGCGCAGCACCGGTTCGCGCCCCGGCAGGGTCGGCACGCTGACGGCAGGGGCGGTCACGGTGGCCACTTCGCGCTCACGCACGGCGGTTGGATCCCGCGGCGTTACCTGCACCGCTACCTCGGCCTGCGGTATCCGCAGCGGGGTCGGTGCCTCCACGGCCAGGGCGACCTCGCGCTCACGCACCTGCACCGTGGTTTCCTGTGGCGTGCGAGTACGCACGGGCGTTACCGGACGCGGCGTGACCACGGCCGGGACCTGCACGATCTGCACCTCGCGTTCGCGGACCGACGGCGCCGCCTGGCGTGGGACATCGGTGACTTCGGTGCGCGGCACACTGACCGGCGGCACCACGAAATCGGTGGTCGCCTCGGCGACCTCGGTGGCCTGTATCGGCGGTGTCGGCAGTGGCGGCGCCGTTGCCGGTGGCGCCGGTTCGGCAGGCGGCGGTTCGGATGCGCTCGGCGGCGCCGCAGCGGCTTCAACCGGTGCAGGCTGCGCCGCGGCGGTCGATGCTGTCGGCGCGCTGTCCTGTGCTTCGGATGGGGCGGCGGCAGGTTCGGCCGGCGCCGCGGCTGCCGCTGCGCCGACCTCAGCCGCCGCCGCATCGCTGCCCGGCTGGTCGCCGCCACCTTCCTGCGCGCCCTGGCCGATGAACTCGACCTGCACCCGCTCGCCTTCTCCGCCCTGGGTATCCGGCTGCGAAGAACGCACCAACGCCACCCACAGCAGCAGGACGGCGAACAGCACGTGCAGCAGCAGGCTGGCGACGGCGGAGGTCCAGCGCATCCAGCGCTGGTCGCGCGGCGCCGGGTCCCACTGCTGCCACCCCAGGCGGCGCACCGCCTGCCACATCGTCAGTCCAGGCAGGCGCCCACCGGCGGCCGGCAACGGCCGCGGCAGCAGCACGGCGACTACCTCACGCGCATGCTGGGGCCGCGGCAGCGGCGGACGCGCGCGCAGCCAGATGGCCCACCCATAGGGCAGGCCGGTCTTCTTTTCGAGAATGGGCGGCTCCTGCTGGCGTGCCAGCAGGGCCTCGATCCACTGTGCAGCCCGGGATGACGGCACGCAGCGGGCGTCAGGCGACGTTGCCGCGCGGCATGTACGGCGCCTGCCCACTATCGTGGTCGGTGGCATCGCGCACGGCCGTGATGCCCGGAACCCGGCCCATCAGCGTTTTCTCGATTCCCTGCTTCAACGTGACATCGGCCATGCCGCAGCCCTGGCAGCCGCCGCCGAAGCGCAGCAGCACCACGCCGTCGGCAGACACTTCCTGCACCGCGACCTTGCCGCCATGCGAGGCAAGCTGCGGATTGACTTCGTTTTCGACAACCCAATGCACGCGCTCCACCAGCGAGGCCGCGTCTCCGGGTGCTTCACCCTTGATGCGCGGTGCCTTGATGGTCAGCTGCTGGCCTCCGGCATTGCCGGTGACGATGTCGATCTCGGCGCCGTCCAGCCAACCGACGCTGTCCGAAGCCACGTACAAGGTGAAGCCATCGCAGTCCACCGCCCACTCGTCGCCGAGCAGGTCGGCCGGTTCGGCGAACTCAAGGCGGGCGTCGGCGCGGGGGGTGCCGGCGTCGACCGCGGACACGCGCACGCCCATGCCGGGCACGCCTTCGCGTTCGATCAACTTGCGGAAATGGGTCTGGGCGGTGTCGGAGATCTGGATCATGGCGCTATTCTAACGAAGTACCTGTTACGCGATCATTCGGTTTATACACTGGACCGCGCAATGTTCAGTCAACGATTTCAGAGGTAGAGCATTCCATGAACGATCTGGTCCCGCTGGTACAGGCCCATTGCATCCCCCGCCGGGGCAACGAGCACCGCCTGGGGCAGGCCCGGCTGGCCGAGCTGCTGCCGCAGGTACCCGGCTGGGAGCTGGTCGAAAACGGCCAGGCGCTGCAGCGCACCTTCCGCTTCAAGGACTATTACCACACCCTCGCCTTCGTCAATGCGCTGGCCTTCATCGCCCATGGCGAGGACCACCACCCGGACCTGGGGGTGCATTACGACCGCGCCGTGGTGCGCTTTTCCACCCACGACGTGGGCGGGCTGAGCGAGAACGATTTCATCTGCGCTGCCAAAGCATCGGCCCTGACGGAGTGACTGCCATGACCCTGCGCTTGTTGACCCTGCCCCTGGTCGCCACGCTGTTGACCGCCTGCGGTGGTTCCGGCCAGCCCGCGACCCCGGCCGCAGCGGCCACCCCGCCCACCGAAGTCGCCGCGGTGAAGACCCCGCCGCCGCAGTACCCGATCGAACTGGCCTGCAGCGGCGTGGGCGGCACCACCACGCTGAAGGTGGTGGTCGGGGTGGAAGGCAAGTCCACCGACGTGACCCAGCTGACCAGCAGCGGCAACCCACAACTGGACGAACAGGCGCGCACGGCCGTGCAGGGCTGGCAGTTCAATGCCGCCAGCCGCAATGGCCAGAAGATTCCCGCCACGATCCAGGTGCCGGTGAGCTTCAACCCGCCACAGCCGCGCCCGGATGAGTGCTTCGCGGTGGAAGAACGCCTGCGCCGCGGCGGCTGATTCCTGCTTTACCCACCAAGGCCAGCCTGCGCCCGCCTTCCCTCCCCAACGCCCCGCCTGAGCGGGGCGATCGCTACCTGAAGGATCGCGCTGGCAGATGCTGCAGATTTCTACTGAAAACGTCTGGATCGCCATGGCGGTCACCCTGGCCGCTGGCCTGGCGACCGCGCTGGGCAGCCTGATGGTGTTCTTCGCCAAGCGCCCCAACCCGCGCCTGCTGGCCTTCGGCCTGGCCTTCGCTGGCGGTGCGATGGTCTATGTGTCGCTGTCGGAGATCCTCAACAAGTCGATCGACTCGTTCACCCAAGCCTACGATCCGCGCCTAGGCTTCACCTATGGCACCCTCGCCTTCCTGCTGGGCATCCTGGTGATCATGGGCATCGACCACCTGATCCCCAACCCGCACGAAAGCCTGGACGCCAAGGATCCAAGCTTCCGCGCCGACAACAAGGCCTACATCAAGCGGGTCGGCCTGCTGACCGCCGTGGCGATCACCGCACACAACTTCCCGGAAGGCCTGGCGACGTTCTTCGCCACGCTGGAGAGTCCCTCGGTGGGCATGCCGCTGGCCTTCGCCATCGCCATCCACAACATCCCCGAAGGCATCGCCATCGCGGTGCCGGTGTACTTCGCCACGCAGAACAAGTTCTACGCCTTCGCGGCCAGCCTGCTGTCTGGCCTGGCCGAGCCGATCGGTGCGGCGATCGGCTATTTCCTGCTGTCCGGGTCGCTGAACCACGCCACCTTCGGCTGGGTGTTCGGGCTGATCGCCGGCGTGATGGTGTTCCTGGCGCTGGACGAGCTGCTGCCGGCGGCCAAGCGCTACGCCAAGGGTCACGAAACGGTCTACGGCCTGGTGGCTGGCATGATGACCCTGGCCTTGAGCCTGGTGCTGTTCAAGTGGTGAGTGGGTTGGCGAACGGGTGAAACCCCCTCGCGGGGGGCGGTCTGCTGAAGCTGCTTTCTGGGGTAGGTCCGGGCGGGGTGGGTCTGCGGGACACGCGGTGAATCCATCCATGGAGGCTGCATCGCCGCATCCATGCGGCTCAGCGTCCCGCCAACCCACCCCGCCCGGCCCTTGGACAGGTTCCGTGGCCGCCAGCCGCGTGAAAAGAAAAACGGGGTCTGAGTCCTTTCGCTGCGCGAAAGGACTCAGACCCCTGCCTTCAATCTCTCATTACGCAGCGGATGGCAACCGGAATCTGTCAGGGGCCGGGCGGGTGGGGTATGCGGGGCCTTGAGCGGCAGGAGCCGCGAAGAGCTACATGGACGTACTTGCGCGTGCCCCGCATACCCCACCCGTCCGGCCCAACCCGGGATGCAGCTTGAAAACCATCCGCCGCGAGGGGCTCCGCCGTTCGCCGACCCCAAAACGGGGTCAGAGTCCTTTCGCTGCGCGAAAGGACTCTGACCCCTGCCTTCAATCTTTCCTTACGCGGCGGATGGCAACCGGAATCTGTCAGGGGGCCGGGCGCCGGGGCTGGGCGGGGGCGTTGAGCGCCATGGATGGCGCGAAACGAGGCCCGCAGGAGCGGCTTTTGCCGTCCCCCGCACAGCCCCGGCGCCCGGCCCAGCCCAGGATGCAGCTTGAAAACCACCCGCCGCGAGGGGCTCCGCCGTTCGCCGACCCAAAAACGGGGTCAGAGTTCTTTCGCTGCGCGAAAGGACTCTGACCCTGCCTTCAATCTTTCATTACGCGGCGGATGGCAACCGGAATCTGTCAGGGGGCCGGGCGCCGGGGCTGGGCGGGGGCGTAGAGCGCCAGGGATGGCGCGAAACGAGGCCCGCAGGAGCGGCTTTTGCCGTCCCCCGCACAGCCCCGGCGCCCGGCCCGGCCCGGCCCAGCCCAGCAGGCAGCTCGAAAACCACACGCCGCGAGGGGCTCCGCCGTTCGCCGACCTACTTCAACCGGTCCAGCGCCTCGACCAGTTCCTCGGCCAGCGGTGCGTTCAACACGTAAGGGGTCTTGCCCGCGTCCAGCGCGAACTCCAGCGAGGCCGCGTGCAGGAACAGCCGCTTCAGCCCGATCTGCTCACGAAACCGCTTGTTGACGACCGGATCGCCGTACTTGTCGTCACCGGCCACCGGATGACCCAGGTGCTGGGCGTGTACGCGGATCTGGTGGGTGCGCCCGGTTTCGATCCGCACCTCGCAGTAGGAATGGCCGCCGCGGCGCTCCAGCACCTTGAAATGGCTGATCGACGGCTTGCCGATCGCATTCACCTGCACGTGCCGCTCCCCGCCCTGGCGCAGGCCCACGTGCAGCGGCGCATCCACCGTCATGGTGCCGTCAGGCATGCGCCCGACCAGCAGCGTCAGGTATTTCTTGCGGATGCCGGCACCATGGTCCTCGCGCAGCAGCGCCTGCAGCTCGCTGAGCGCTGAACGCTTCTTGGCCACGATCAGCAGCCCGGAGGTGTCACGGTCCAACCGGTGTACCAGCTCCAGCGTCTTGCCCGGACGCAGCGCCCGCAGCGTTTCGATGGCACCGAAACTGATCCCGCTGCCGCCATGGCTGGCCACCCCGGAGGGCTTGTTCAGGGCCAGCAGACGCTCGTCTTCATAGACGATGGCCTGCTCCAGCCGGCGCATGAACGACTCCGGCGGGCCGGCCTTGTCTCCCTCCTCGCTGAGATGGACCGGAGGGATGCGGATCACCTCCCCGCCCTCCAGCTTGCGTTCGGCCTTGGCGCGGCCGCCATTGACCCGGACCTGGCCGCTGCGGACCAGCTTGTAGACCAGGCTGCGCGGCGCCCCTTTCAGTTGTCCGAGCAGGAAATTGTCCAGCCGCTGTCCCGCCCGGTCATCGGGAACGGTGATCATGCGCACGGAAGGCTTGTCGGAGTTGGGCTTTGCGGGGTCTTGAGCAGTCATCAGCCTGTTTATTCTGTTACACTCGGGCGGCGAGATAAGGGATTGATTTCGTTGGAAGTTACTCCGGGCCAGAAGCCTGTCTTCCAACGAATCCGGCACAGTGCGCGACCACCGCCCCCGGGGCGGCCATGTTAGCGGCTCACCGGCGCTCCCGGCCATCGCCGATTGCCTGACACGCAGTCGCGCTGAACATGTCCCGTGTGGCGCTCCAGTTTAGGCTGACAGCTGCCGCCGGTCCCGCAACACCCAAAAACCAGATAACAAGAGCGCTCCCGCGGCCTGCCGTGGTGTCGTAGCGCTGGAAACCCGGGCCACCCTCCCCGCGCCTGCGCGAATGGGCGGCCAGCCGTATCCAGAGGCGAAACTCCATGGCGTTCCGCGCGGTAGCCGCTTGCGAGGAACGCAACAATGAAGCGAATGCTGATCAACGCCACGCAGGCCGAAGAACTGCGTGTCGCCATCGTGGATGGCCAGTCGTTGTATGACATCGACATCGAGCAGCCGGCCAAGGAACAGAAGAAGTCCAATATCTACAAGGGCCGGATCTTCCGCATCGAGCCCTCGCTGGAAGCCGCCTTCGTCGAATACGGCGGTGGCCGCCATGGCTTCCTGCCGCTGAAGGAAATTTCCCGCGATTATTTCCAGGCCGGTGTCGACCACAACAAGGCCGGCATCAAGGAGCTCCTGCGCGAAGGCCAGGAAATCGTGGTGCAGATCGACAAGGATGAACGCGGCAACAAGGGCGCTGCCCTGACCACGTTCATCTCGCTGGCCGGCCGCTACATGGTACTGATGCCGAACTCGCCGAGCGCCGGTGGCGTCTCGCGCCGGATCGAAGGCGAAGACCGCGCCGCGCTGAAGGACGCGCTGGACAAGCTGAACATTCCCGACGAAATGGGCGTGATCATCCGCACCGCCGGCGTCGGCCGCGATGCCGAAGAGCTGCAGTGGGACCTGGATTACCTGCTGAACGTGTGGCGCGCCATCGCCGAAGCGGCGCTGAGCAAGCCCGCCCCGTTCCTGATCTACCAGGAATCGCGGCTGATCGTGCGCGCCCTGCGCGACTACCTGCGCGCGGACATCGGCGAGATCCTGGTCGACACCGAAGAGATGTACCAGCACGCCCGCGAGTTCATGCAGCAGGTGATGCCGCAGACCCTGCGCAAGCTCAAGCACTACACCGACGACATCCCGCTGTTCAACCGCTTCCAGATCGAGTCGCAGATCGAAGGCGCCTATGAGCGCAACGTGCGCCTGCCGTCGGGCGGTTCGATCGTGGTCGACCAGACCGAAGCACTGACCGCCATCGACGTGAACTCCTCGCGCGCCACCAAGGGCAGCGACATCGAGGACACCGCGTTCCAGACCAACCTGGAAGCGGCCGAAGAAGCGGCCCGCCAGCTGCGCCTGCGCGACCTCGGCGGCCTGGTGGTGATCGATTTCATCGACATGTCCTCCAACAAGCACCAGCGCGAGGTCGAAAACCGCCTTGCCCAGGCGCTGAAGTACGACCGTGCCCGCGTACAGGTCGGCCGCATCTCGCGCTTCGGCCTGCTGGAAATGAGCCGCCAGCGCCTGCGTCCGAGTCTGGGCGAATCCAGCCAGCTGGTCTGCCCGCACTGCGACGGCCACGGCCGCATGCGCAGCGTGGAATCGCTGTCGCTGTCGATCATCCGCGTCGCCGAAGAGCATGCGATGAAGGAGAACACCGGGCAGGTGCTGGTCCAGGCCCCGGTCGAGATCGCCAACTACCTGCTCAACGAAAAGCGCAGCGCCCTGCGTGAAATCGAAGCGCGCCACGAAGCCCCGATCGTGATCGTGGCCGACGAACAGCTGCACACCCCGCACTACACCGTGACCCGCCTGCGCGAGAACGAGCTGGGTGAGGAAAGCGGCAAGCCGAGCTACCAGCGTGGCACCCCGCGCAAGCTGCCGGTGCATGCCCTGACCAAGGGCCAGCTGAACATTCCGCCGCCGGCCGTGACCCAGGTCCAGCACAATTCGCCGGCCCCGATCCGCGAAGAAGCCGCGCCGCAGCCGGCGCCGGTTGCCGTGGCCGCTCCGGTCGCTGCACCGGCCGCTACCGGCGGCGTGGTCGGCTGGTTCAAGCGCATCTTCGGTGGCGAACCGGCTGCCGCACCGGCTCCGGCACCGGCCGCACGTTCGAACGGCGCTGAACATGGCCGCAAGGACCGCAATGGCAAGGATCGCAACGGCAAGGACCGCAAGGACCGCCGCGACGACAGCCGCAGCGCCGGCAACGGCGCCCCGCAGGCACAGGGCCAGGGCCGCAAGGAACGAGGCGAACGTGGTGAGCGTGGTGAGCGCCGCCAGGGCAACGGCCAGGGCGGCAACGCGCAGGTCGTGGCCGCCGCCAACGCGCAGGCCGGCAACGGCAATGGCCAGCAGCAGCCGAAGCAGCGTCAGGAACAGGGCCAGCAGGGTGGCAAGCAGCGCAATGAGCGTGGCGAGCGTACCGAGCAGGCCCAGGCGCCGGCACAGGCCCAGCAGCAGCCGAAGGTGAAGCAGCCGCGCCAGCCGCGTCCGCAGGAAAGCGACAAGCCGCAGCGCGACGGCAATGACATCGCCGCCGCCGCTGCAGCGGCAACCGTGCCGATGGGCGTGGACGCAGCCGCCGACGCGGCCGCT
This sequence comes from Stenotrophomonas sp. SORGH_AS_0321, assembly GCF_031453215.1. Taxonomy (NCBI): domain Bacteria; kingdom Pseudomonadati; phylum Pseudomonadota; class Gammaproteobacteria; order Lysobacterales; family Lysobacteraceae; genus Stenotrophomonas; species Stenotrophomonas sp. SORGH_AS_0321. The sequence continues at coordinate 1,634,138 of NZ_JAVIZG010000001.1, read as the reverse complement.
GCATCGCGCCTGGCCAACCAGCAGCTGCGCGGCGAAGTGGCCGACACGGTCGCTGCCACGCCGGCGGCGCCGCAGGCAACGGAAGCAGCAGCACCGATCCACGCTGCCGTGACCGATGCCGAAGCGGAAGCAGTGACTGCGGTGGGCACCGACGCAGGTGCCGATGGCATCAGCGCGCCGGCCTCTGAGGACGGCAATGGCGAGGGCGGTTCGCGCCGTCGTCGTGGTCGTCGTGGCGGTCGTCGTCGTCGTCGTGGCAATGCGGAAGGCACCGCCACTGATTCGCTGGGTCATGACGATTCGGACGAAGACGACAATGACGCAGACGAGCAGGACGTGGCTGCGGTCTCCGGCCTGGCCGATGCGGCCGGTACGGAAAAGCGCGAGCCCGCCTCGACGCGTCCGCAGCCTGAGTTCGACTTCGATGACGAAGGCGACGCGCCGGCTCCGGCCGATCGCGAAAAGCGTGCAGCTGCCGTGCTGGCGACCGCCGCCATCGTGCCGACTGCCGCCAGCGCGCTGACCGCCTCGCCCGCCGCGGTGGTCGAAGCCCCGAAGGCCGTGGAAGCGCCGAAGGTTGAAGCCGCGAATGTCGAGGCCCCGAAGGTGGAAACCGCTCAGGCCGAGGCCCCGAAGGTGGAAGCTGCGAAGGTGGAAGCTGCGAAGGTGGGAGCTCCGAAGGTGGAAGCTGCGAAGGTCGAGGCCCCGAAGGTCGAGGCAGCGGCCCCGCCGGCAGTGACCGCCGAGATCGACCGTCCGCAGCACGATGCCGTCACGCCGGTGCAGGCCGACGCGCGGAAGGTTGAAGCGCCTGTCGCTGCAGCACCCGCTGCGGCAGCCCCGGTCGCCGCCGAGCAGGCGCCGACCTGGCAGCCGGTGCCGCAGGCAGCGCCCAAGGTGGAGGCCGTCCAGGCCGAAGCCGAAGCGCCGAAGCCTGCCGCCATTGCAGCACAGCCGGCACCGGTGCAGACCAGCATGCTGGATGCCATCGATGCCGCTGCGCCGCGGGCTCCGGCCGTCACCGCACCCGCGGCGGTTGAGCCGGTCGTGGCGCCGGTCGTGGCGCCGGTTGCCGCTTCGCTGCCGGCTGCGGTTGCCGCACCGGCCGTGGTCGAAGCGGTCGAAGCCGCCGAGCCGGCCATCCTGGCCGGTGGCACCGATGCCGCCGCCCAGGCTGCGGTCGTGGCCCAGCCGGCAGCGGACGCCGAATCGGAAGCCGAGGACGACAAGGCCAAGCCGGGCAACCTGCCGCAGGGCTGACCCCCTGCCGGGGTGCAAACGAAAACAGCGGCCTTCGGGCCGCTGTTTTTTTATGTGTCGGTAGCGCCGAGCCGTGCTCGGCGAGCGCAGCGGCAAAGGCAACAGCGTGACGACCAACGGTCGTCACCCACCCGCGCAGGAGCTGACGGCCAGCGGCCGTCACTACCCGGCAGCAGCGCGTGGCCGGTAGCGCCGAGCCGTGCTCGGCGAGCGCAGCGGCGAGCGCGTGACGACCAACGGTCGTCACCCACCAGGCCCAACGGTCGTCACCCACCAGAGCAGGAGCTGACGGCCAACGGCCGTCACTACCTGCCGCAGCCGTCACTACCCGGCCTGCGGCCGGCGCTACCTGGGCGCGGACGCGGTGTCCGGTGCGAACTGCAGGCGCGTCCACACGCCGTAATGGTCCGACGCCCAGCGTCCGCCTTCATCGGGCTGGTCGAACAGGATCTTCGCCTCCCGCGCCAGCAGTTGGTCCTGCTGGAAGAAGATGTGGTCGATGCGCGATGGCGCCTCGAAATAGTGACGGTTGAGCGTGCTGACCTGCGCCAGGTCATTGTTGATGTGCACGCTGCCGTAGCTGTCGCCGTAATGACTGCGCAGCTCGCTCAGGTCACCCGCATCGACCATCGCATTGAAGTCACCGGCGATCACCACCGGTGCACCCGCCGAGGTGCTGCTGATGAAGCGCAGCAGGTCTTCCACCTGGGTGCGGCGGGTCTGGATGCCCTTCTCATCGGAACGTTCGTTGAGGTGCGTGGCGTAGACATTGACCGGCCTGCCATCGACCTCGATACGCAGGTGGCCCACGGTGCGGTAGTCAGCCAGTGGCTGCAGCAGGTGCTGGCCGCGCGCCAGGACCGGCCGGCGCGTCAGCAGCGCATTGCCGTAGCGCTTGGCCGCCCCGGGCGGGTCGGTGGATACGAACAGGTACGAATAGCCCAGTCGAGTGGCCAGCCATTCGGCCTGGTTGCGCACGTTGCGCTTCTGGATCACCTCCTGCAGCGCGATCGCATCCGGCTGCAGGCGCTGCAGTTCGGCCAGGATGGTCTTGCGTCGCCCGGGCCAGTCCTCGCGGTCATGGTGCAGGTTGAAGGTCACCATGCTCATGCCTGCCTCGCGCGTCGCGCTGACCGGCGCGCTGTTCAACCCGGCGACCGCGGCACGCGGCGGAGCATCCGCCGACAGCGCCACACCCGGCAGCAGCAGTGACACGCACACGGCTGCACCGAGCAACGTCCGCATGACACCCTGCGTGCCCTCCCCGCCCCTCACCCGCATGCTGGTCACCCCTTGCGTTCGGCCCGGCGCACGGCGGCCGGGACCTCGATCTCGATCTTCGCCGGCACCTGGTGCACGTGCAGTTCGCCGCCGATCCATTCGACCGGCTCGCCATTGATCGTGGTCGCGCCGGGCTCGCCCGCATACGGCCACGGCAGCACCAGGCCACCGGCTGGCGGCAGCACGCCGGCACCGACGTCCAGCACCAGTTGCCTGTCGCTGCGTTGCAGCCGGTAGTCGAGCTGGCCCTGTGGCGTGCGCAGTCCCTTCACCGCGATGCCCTGCCCCTCGAACCAGCGCACCGGTACGCCCGCCGCCAGCACCAGCGACTGGTCCACGTCACGGTTGTAGGCAAACATGTCCAGCGCCGAACGCACGAAGTCCGAAGCCACCCAGGCATGCGGCAGGTCGCCGACGAAGAACGGCTTGCGCGGCGTGCGCGACACCACTTCGGCCCACTGGTTCCAGGCCTGCGGCGAGCGGTCCTTGAAGAAGAATTCGGTCGCCTGCCAGGCCCGGTCACGCCAGCCCAGGCGCACGAAGGCGGCGACGTTGCGCCATTCGTACGGGGTGTAATCCTTCCACTCGCGCTTGCCGTCGCGGCGTGCCACGAACTCGGTCCAGTAGCGCTGGAAGGTGTTGTCCAGCTGCGGCTGCGGCAGGCGACCCTGCTCACCGCCGGGCGCCAGTGCGATGGTGGTGGAGGTCGCATCGAAGTCGCCCAGCTCCGCCGACCCCGGCAGGAAGTCGATGCGATGCTGGTCCATCGCCGCATACAGCGATGCCTGCAGGTCGGCGCGGAATTCATCGCGCGCGCCGGTGATCGCCAGCACTTCCATCTTCTGCAGGCGCTCGGCGATGATCCCGGCGTCCTTGTAGCCGCGCAGCGCCCAGAAGTTGTCCCAGTACGAATGCATCGGCTTGGCCGAATAGCCTTCGTGGCTGATCGAGGCCGGCATCATCCCGTAGAACGCCGGATTGCGCGCGCGGTTCTCTTCGGTGCGCTCGCTGGCGCGCAGGCGTTCCATGTAATGGAACGCGCCCGCCACGTGCGGCCACATCGCTTCCAGGAAGGCATCGTCTCCGGTGTAACGCCAGTATTCGGCGATGTTGTAGATCAGCTCGCCGTGACTGTCGTTTTCCGGTACCGGGTCACTGCCGCGGTCGTCCACGCAGCACGGCACCTTGCCGTTGTCGAACTGGAACGGGGCATACCACTGCACGTAATCGCGCACCGCGTCGCTGCGGCCCATGCGCAGCAGGCCTTCGGAAATCATCGCGCCGTCGCGGATCCAGCTGCGCCCGTAGGACCGCGTACCGGGCTGCAGGCGCGGGCCCACGCGGGAAATCAGCATGTGCGCCAGCGCCGTGCGCAGCGTGTCGGCCAGCGGCTGGCCCTCGCGCGGCAACTGCAGCTGCAGGCCATCCAGCTTCTGCCGCCACATCGCGGCCACCTGTGCCTGGGCTTTGTCGGCGTCAAAGCCGCGCGGATTGAAGCTGCCGACCTGGGGCAGCACCAGCGCCACTTCGCGGCTCTGTCCCGGCTCCAGCTTGAACGTGTACAGCAACGCGCCGGACGCCATGCCGGTCGGGTCCTTCACCGAGGTGGTGGTCGGCAGCGTGCCAGCGGCCAGGTGCATCACCTCCAGCTTGCCGTCGAACGGGGTGGCGAAGCGCGCATCCGGCGTCTGCACCGGATACAGCCGCGGCTCGCCGTTGACCTTCACCAGCCCTTCTTCCACATCCAGGCTGTCGATCCGGCTGAAGCCGCCGACGGTGTTGAGGAACTGGGTCGGCGGATTGACCTGCCAGGGGCGGATCGCCAACGCCAGGGTGTATTCGTGGGCCACCTTGTCCGGGTTCTTCAGCGAATAACGGGCCACCAGCTGCGAGGTGTCCGGCGTGCCCTGCACGAAACCGGTGACCGACAGCGACGCCTTGTCATGCTGCCAGTCCACGCTGGCGATCGGCAGGTAGCTGTCCTGCAGCGACTGGATCGGGCTGACATCGGCCCAGCTGACCAGTTTGCCGTCCAGCTTCAGGAACGGCTCCACGCTGAAGCTGCCACGCGCCATTTCCAGCGCGCCGTCTTCGCTGATCAGCGCCTGTTCGCGGCCGCCATCCAGTCCCAGCAGGGTCCAGCTCGGCTGCTCGCCCACGTACGCGCGCGGCAGCGAACCACGCGGCAGGTCGGCGGCCACCGATGACAGGAACGCATTCGGGGTGGCGGCGAAGGCCAGCGGCTTCAGCGCGATATCGCGGATGCCATAGCGCCAGTTCGGGCCGCCCTGCAGGTCGAAGCGCAGGTAGCGCGCATCGGTTTCCGGCAACGCCAGCCAGTCTCGGCCACCAGTGCCGGCGGTCACTTCGCGGATCGTGCGCCAGTCGCGCCCGTCCTGCGAAGCGCGCACGGTGTAACGCGTGGCCTCCAGGCCGGGCAGCCAGTCGATGACCGCCCCGCCCACTTCGCGCGGCTTGCCCAGGTCCAGGCTGATGGTCTGCTGCTTGACCCCGCCACTGACCCAGAACGTATCGGCCTTGCCATCGATCATGCGGTCCTGCAGGGCCGGGGCGGTATCGGCCAGCACCTCCGGGTGCAGCGCCGAATCATCCTGCGCGGGCAGGCCCTGCAGGGTCAGCTTGTCGAAGCACACCGTGCCGCGGCCGCCGACCTTGCTGTAGATGGTGAACTCCATCGACGCGCTGCGCTTGAGTTCCTTCTCCGGCGACGGGCCCCAGGCCTTGTCGATGTGGCGCTTGCGGAACTCCACCGGGGTCCAGGCCTTGGGGAACGCGTAGCCCGGGCGGTTGACCCACCACACGTTGTCACCGCTGGCGTCGATCAGCTTGAACTGCAGATCGTTGGCCGGCGAATCCCCGCGCAGCTGGAAGCCGAAGCGGTAGTTGGCCGGGTAGTCGATGTTCAGCGCGCGGCGCACGCCGACATGACCGGAGACCTCGTGGAAGTCGTAGTCCAGGCACATCGCGCGGCCGCCGCCGGCACCGGCGACGTTGCGCAGCGAGCCGCTGACCTGGTCGGACAGCACCAGCGTCCATTGGCCCATGTCGTCGAAATCGTCGATGACCTTCGGTGCGGGAGCGGCAGGAGGCGGGGCAGCAACTGCCACGCAGGACCACAACAGCGCCAGGCCGGCGACGATTCGACGATTCACCCTTTGACACTCCCCAACATGAGACCCTGGATGTAGTACCGCTGCAGCAGCAGGAACAGCGCGAGCACCGGGATCACCGTGACCACCGCGCCGGCCATCATCATCTCAACATCCATGATGTGTTCGCGTGACAGCGTGGCCAGCGCCACCGGCAGGGTGTAGTGCTCCTGGTCGGTCAGCACGATCAGCGGCCACATGAAGTCGTTCCACGCGCCCATGAACGTGAAGATGGACAGCGTGACCAGCACCGGCTTGAGCATCGGCAGCACGATCTGGAAGAAGATCCGCAGCTCCCCTGCCCCGTCCATGCGCGCCGCTTCCAGCAGTTCGTCCGGGATGGAGCGCGCGTACTGGCGCACCAGGAAGATGCCGAACACGGTCGCCAGCGCCGGCACGATCACCCCGCCGAAGCTGTTGACCAGGCCCAGCTGCTTCATCAACAGGAACAGCGGCAGCATCGCCACCTGCGCCGGGATCACCAGGGCGGCCATCAGCACCTGGAACAGGCGGTCACGGCCGACGAAGCGCAGCTTGGCGAAGGCGTAGCCAGCCATCGTGTTGAGCAGCAGCGACCCCAGTGTGATCGCCACCGACACCAGCAGGCTGTTGGCGAAGTTGACGCCCATGCCGGTGCGTGCGAACAGCTCGTGGTAGTTGCTGAAGGTGACCTGCGAGCCCACCAGCGGCGGCGGAAACTGCGTCGCCTCGCCGGCCGGCATCACCGACACCGACACCATCCACAGCAGCGGTGCCAGGCTGACCAGCGCCAGCACCAGCAACCCGCCGTTGATCCACCATCCGTGCCAGCGTGACTGGCCGATTTCGCGACTCATACCATCTGCCTTTTGCGCCCGAAGCGCAGCATCACCGAGGTCACCGCCAGGATGATCAGGAACAACAGGAACGCCACCGCCGATGCACGGCCGAGGTTCCACCACTTGAAGCCTTCTTCGAACATGAAGTACAGCACGCTGACGGTGCTCTGCAGTGGGTCGCCGCGGGTCATCACGTAGGGTTCGGCGAACAGCTGGAAGTAGCCGGACACGGTGATCACCCCGACCACCAGCAGCACCGGGCCGAGCATCGGCAGGGTGATGTGCAGGAACTGCTTCCAGCGCGACGCGCCGTCGATGCGCGCGGCCTCGTACAGGTCATGCGGGATCGCCTGCAGGCCGGCCAGGAAGATCACCATGTTGTAGCCGAAGTTCTTCCACACCGCGAACAGCATGATCGTCGGCATGGCCCAGTCCGGATCGCCGAGCCAGTCGATCGGGCTGATGCCGATGTGCCCCAGCCCGTAGTTCACCAGCCCGTAGCTGGTGTGGAACAGGTAGCGCCAGATCACTGCCACCGCCACCAGCGTGGTCACCACCGGGGCGAACAGCGCGGTGCGGAACAGGGCCTTGAAGCGGGCCGCCGGGGCGTTGAGCAGGATCGCCGCGCCGAGCGACACCGCGATGGACAGCGGCACGCCGATCACCACGAAGTACGTGGTGTTCCACAGCGATTTCCAGAACATCGGCGTCTGCAGCAGGTCGATGTAGTTGCCCAGCCCGACGAAACGCAGGTTCGCGCCGTCGGCCAGCGAGTACAGGTCGAAGTCGGTCACGCTCAGCGCCAGCGCCGAAGCCACCGGCAGGCCGAAGAACACACCCAGCACGATCACCGCCGGTGCAGCGAAGATCCAGCCGGCAAGCGAGGAACGGTTCATGGCTGGCCTCCGGTGGCCACGGGCGCGGCATCGCGCTGTTGCTCGATCACCTGCTCATGCATCCAGCGCCGCTTGGCCAGGACTTTGTCCACGCGGTCATCGAGTTCAGTCACCGCAGCATCCTGCGCCTGCCCGCCGCGAACCACTTTTTCAGTGACGATGCGCATTTCCTGCACGATGCGCTCCCATTCCAGCACCTTCGGCGTCGGCTTGACGCGCTCGAGCTGGTCACGGAACGCCGCGGCCAGCGGATCACCGGCCAGCGACGGGGCCTGCCAGGTGCTGCGACGCGGTGGCAGGTCGCCGATGATGGAATGGAAGCGTTCCTGGATCGCCGGCCGCGACAGGAACTCGATCAGCTTCCACGACGCTTCCTTCTGCTGCGCCTTGCGGAAGATCACCAGGCTGGTGCCCCCGGCGATGCCGGCACCGGGGCCGTCCGGCCCGGGCAGTGCTGCGGTGCCCCACTTGCCAGCCAGTTCCTTCGGTTCCAGCTTCTTGAACTCGCGGATGTTCCAGGGGCCGGAGATGTAGAACACATTGAAGCCACGGAAGAACTCGTCCCAGACGTTGGAGATCTGGGTTTCGGACATCTTCGGTGCCCAGCCCTTTTCAAACATGTTGGCGTAGAAACCCAGCGTGCGACGGAAGCCGGGGCTGCGGAAGTTGCCGCGGGTATCGTCATCGCGCAGCAGCGGATCGGGCTGCTGCAGGGCGAAGGACAGCTGCTGCTCGAATTCGTTGATCGGCATCAGCACCGCGTAACGGTTCGGGCCCTGCATCTTCTTGATGTCGGCCATCTGCTGTTCGAACTCGGCCCAGGTGCGCGGTGGCGCATCGTGGCCGGCCTGCGCGAGCAGATCCTTGCGGTAATACAGCAGGCGGGTGTCGACGTACCACGGCACCCCGACCACCTCGCCATGGATCACGTTGGTGTCCCAGATGCCGGGGAAATAATCGGCCGGCTCGACCACGCTGGAACGATCGATGTACGGCTGCAGCGGCTCCAGCGTGTTGAGTTCGGCGAACTCCGGGATCCAGGTGTTGCCGAGCTGGCAGACATCGGGCAACCCATCGGCGGCGAAGGCGGTCAGCAGTTTTTCGTGCGCGGCCGTCCACGGGATGTTCTGCACGTCCACCCGGATGCCGGGGTTCTCCGCTTCGAACTCGTGGATCAGCTCGGCCACCACTTCGGCCTCGCGCCCCATCGCCCAGAAGCGCACCGTGGTGCCCTCTTCCTTGCGCGCGCAGCCCGCCAGCACCAGGCCCGCCACCAGCGCGGCGACCCAGCGCAGGCGACGGCCCGGGGACGTGTTCTTCGTTGCCAGCTCCGGCTTACTTGCCCGGGTTGTTGTTGCGCGATGCATTCTTCTGTTCCTGTGCCGCGGCGGCGCGTGATTCTGCAATGCCGACCGCGCGTGCGTCGGCGGCCTTCTCGTCTTTTTCCAGCTGCAGCGGCTGCTGTTCGCCTTCCGGGGTCAGCCAGCCGCCGCTGAAACCAGCGCGCTCCAGCCCCTTGCGGATGTGCGGGTTCTTCTTCATCACCTCCCACACGAAATCGTTGCGGTAGTTGGCGATCATGGTCAGGATCGGGCCCTGGTCGATGCCGATGTAGTCGCTCGCCACCCAGCCGCGGTCGGGCACCATGCGCCCGGTCTTGATCGGGATGTCGTAGTTGAAGCTCGGGTTGAATGAATCCAGGAAGCCGTAGCTGGAGTAGATGTAATCACCGAAGCGCTTGTGCATTTCCTGGGTGGCCGGGATCACTTCTTCCGGCGCGAACACGATGGAGGAAATGGCCGCGGTGGGGGCGATGGTGCCGTCGTCGAAATTCTCGCGCAGGCCGGCGCCGCGCGAAGAGTAATGGCGGAACTGGCGCTGCTCGCCACGGTATTCCTGGGTGGTGTTCTGCGGGCCGTCGCTGGCGGTCAGGCCCCAGACGTTCTGGCCGTATTCCTTCCAGTTCATCGGGTTGCTGATCGCATACTCGCGCTGGGCCAGCGCGGCCGAACGGCTGTTGAGGAAATAGGTGCTGCCGCGTTCGCGCATGTAGGCGTCCTGGATATCGCGGAAGTCGATCCAGACATGGCTGTACTGATGGCCGAACAGCGGACCGAAGGACAGGTATTCCTGGCCCTGGTAGACGCCCCAGTCGTTGTCGTAGGTGCGCGTCCACACCGTCCAGGCATCCGGGCTGACCGGATGGGTCGGCGAACCCAGCGCCAGGATGTAGACGATCATCGCCTCGTTGTAGCCCATCCAGTCGTGTTCGATGGTGCCGCTTTCCGGGAACCAGCCCATCGAGATCAGCGGCGAACGCTCCTGCAGCCACGGCCAGTCCACGCGCTTGTACAGGGTCTCGGCGATGTCACGGATTTCCTTCTCGCGCGAATCCCCGCCGTCGTAGTACGACTGCGCGAACAGCACGCCCATCATCAGCAGCGCGGTATCCACCGAAGACAGTTCCACCCAGCTGTCGTAGCGGTGGCCGTCCTGCATGTCCAGGAAGTGGTAGTAGAAGCCTTTGTAACCGCCCTTGCCGGTGCGCTGCGGGCCCATCGGCACATCGCGCAGGAAGCGCAGCGTGGTCAGGGTACGGTCCACCGCCTGGTTGCGGCTGACCCATCCGTTTTCGATGCCGATCGGATAGGCAGTCAGCGCGAAGCCGACCGAGGCGATGCTGGCGAAAGGCCGCGAGGGATAGCGGTCCGGGGTCAGCCCGTTGATCTCATTGCTGGTGTCCCAGAAGAACTGGAAGGTGCGGCGTTCGATGTCATCGAACAGCGGCGGCAGCTCCGGCTTCATCGGGCGCGGTGGCAGGTCGGCTTCGACCAGGATCACCTGCGGGGCCGGCTTGGCCGGCTCGGGCGCGGCCTGCGGCTTGCAGCCGGCGGCGGCCAAGGTGATCGCGGCAATGGTCAACAGGTGGCTTACCCGCATCGGCCCCTTCCTTTTGTGCTGTTCAAGAATGGAGAGCATAACGTCCAATGACCTGAAATCGTTTACAAACGCGTCCCGAAAAAAAACCACCTCAGTGGTTGGACGCCAACGCTCATTGCCCAGCCCACTGCCCCCTCCAGGGCAGTGGGCTGGACAATGGACGGGCCCGAAGACCCGCCATTGCCTTCCCACGGTACCGCCCGCAGGCGGTACCGCGTCATGCATCAGGCGTTCCGGATCAGAACCGGAAGCCGACTTCCGCCTTCACCTGGCGCGGCGTACCGACGATGTCGCCGGTTTCGTTGTAGCTGGCCAGCAGCTTGCCGTTGGTCTTGGTGTAGTTGTAGTTGGAGAAGTTGTCGAAATTGAACACGTTGATGATGTCGATACGAGCGTACAGCTCGGTCTCGTGCGCCATCTTGAACGTCTTCGTCGCCTGCAGGTCGACCGAACGGTAGCCGAAGATCTTGCCACCGAGCAGGAACTTGCCGTTGCCGTTGGGCACCGCGGCGCCCGGGGTCGGCAGGTCGAAGCCGGTCGACTGGGCGACCGGGTACCAGTCGTTCACCGCGGTCGGGGTGGCCAGGGTGACCTTGCCGCCGAAGGTGATGCCCCAGAAGCCCGCGTACGAACCGGTGACCACCAGACGGTGGCGCGGCGCGCCGTTGGAGCGGATGGTCGGGTAGTCCTCGATCAGGCCGCGGTCGAAGGCGTACTTCTCGTTGATGTCGCGGTTGTGGCGTGCGGTCGTCCAGGTGTAGGCGATCGAGGAGCCCCAGCCGCTTTCCTGGGTGAACGGCTTCTGCGCCGACAGCAGGACCTGGGTCGCGCGGGTCTTGATGCCCTGCTGGCCGATGATCAGGCTGCCGAAGCCCGGCACGTTGCAGCTCCAGGCCTGGCTCAGGCCCGGATCGCTGCCACCGCACAGACGCGGGTCATCGAAGAACTGGCCGGTCGGGTAACGGTTGCCCAGGGTGAAAGCGAAGCCGTCGTAGCTCAGGGTGCGGGAAATGGTGGCATCGGTCAGCCACTCACCGACCTGGTTGCTCATGCCGAAGCTGAACTGATCCGAGTACGGCACCTTCAGGTTGTTGTTCAGCAGGTCCACTTCCAGGCCGGCGTTGCTGGTCGAACCGACCAGCGCCTGCAGGTTGCCGATGCCGTTGAGCAGGTTCGGGTTCCAGTCATAGCAGGCGGCCTGGCCATTGAGGCAGGTGCCGGTGTTGGGGTTGCGGAAGTAGATGGTCGGCTGCGGCAGCGCCAGCTTGGTGGTTTCCAGCTGCAGGTTGTCGAACAGGTCGCGATCGTAGGAACGACCGGCACCGCCGTGGAACACGTGCTGCTCGTCGGCGTTGATGTCATACGAGAAGCCGATGCGCGGCTGCCAGGCATCCTTGAACGCCTTGCGGTTCTTGCCGGTGCTGATGTAATCGCTGATGTCCAGGCCGCCCAGCGCCAGCGAATCGGCGTAGGTCTGGCCGGCGGCAGCACGCGGATCCTGCGAGTAGATCGCGTCGACCACCGCCTGCGGGGTCACGAAGTCCAGGTAGGCCGGGGTCCTTTCGTAGTCCCAGCGCAGGCCGAGGTTCAGCTGCAGGTGGTCGTTGACCTGCCAGTCGTCCTGGATGAACAGGCCGATCTGCTTGGACTTCGAACGCACTTCGCCGGACACGCCCGACACGCCGGTCACCGGCTTGACGAACTGCGCCTTGTACGGGATGTCGGACGGGAAGTCCGGATCGCCCAGCGTGTAGGTGAAGGCCGGGTTGATCTGTGCCGCATCCGATGCGTACAGGTCGATTTCCTTGTACTTGGCGCCCATCTTGATGGTGTGGTCGCCGTTCCACTCGATGCCATCCAGGGTCAGGTTGTCTTCGATCGCCCAGCCCTTCTGGCCCTTCACCTGCGAATCCAGCGCGGAGGCGCCACCGATCTTGACCAGGGTACGGTCTTCGGTGCCGTCCGGCGCGGTGTAGGTGTAGCCGTTGCCCAGGGTCAGCGGGGTCGGGTTGTTGAACGAATCTTCATGGGTGAGCATCAGTTCGTTGTAGTAACGCTCGCCGCTGTGGTTCCAGCGCAGCGCGTAACGACGGTCGGTGTTGACCACTTCACGGCCGGCTTCCGGCGCGGTCTGGCCACTGAACTGCTGCTGGGTCTCGTCGCGATCCTGGAAGCTCAGTTCGATGCGATCGTTGTCGGTCGGCTCGAAGTCGATCTTGGCGAAGATCAGGTCCTGCTGGAACGGCTGGCTGGCCGGGCCGAGGCCGGCGGCGGCGTCTGCCGGCAGCAGGCCGATGCGGTTGGTGACCGAGCCTTCCGGGGCGATGGTGACCGGCAGGTCGAAGCGCTTGGCTTCGTAGGTCACGAAGAAGTGCGCCTTGTCCTGGACGATCGGGCCACCGAGCGCGAAGCCGTATTCCTTCTCGGCCGACGCTTCCTTGGTCTGGCCCGGCTGGCGCTCTGCCGGGGTCTTGGCGCGCATGTCTTCGTTGGTGTAACGGTAGAAGGTTTCACCCTTGAACTCGTTGGTACCGGACTTGGTCGCCGCGGTCACGGCCGCGCTGGACACCTGGCCGTACTCGGCCTTGTAGTTGCCGCTGATGACCTTGTATTCACCGATCGCCAGCTGCGGGAACGGGTTGCCGGCGCTGCCGGACTGGCCGGCCACGCCGCCGCCCTTGACGTAGCTCTTCTGGCCCACGCCGTCGATGTAGACGTTGGTGCCATCGGCATTGGTGGCACCGCCACGCAGGGAGGTGTTGCCCTTCGCATCGCGGGTGAAGATCAGGCCCGGCACGGCGTCGGCGAACTCCAGGAAGTTGCGCGAGACCTGCGGGGTGGTCTGGATCTGCTGCAGGCTGACGGTCTTGCCGACTTCGGAGGTGCGCACTTCCTGCAGCAGGGTCGGGGCGACCACGGTCACCGCATCCAGGGTGGTGGCATCGCCGGCCGGAGCCGCCGCTGCCGCGCCGCTGAAGTTCAGCGTGGCGGCCGAGGCCACGGTCACGGTGACCTTCTGCGTCTGGCCATTGGCCACCACGTCGTAGGTGCCCGGATCCAGGCCCATCAGCGAGTAGCTGCCGTCAGCGCGGACGGTGCCGCGACGGGTGGTGCCGGTGGCCACGTTGGTGGCGACCACTTCGCTGCCGGCCTGGGCCGAAGCAACGGTGCCGCGCAGGCTCGCGTTGGCCGACTGGGCCATCACGTCCGGTGCTGCAGCGATGGCCAGGCAGCTGACCAGGGCGCACGTCAGCAGACGGCGAGCCGGCATCCGACGATGGTGATTGAACTGCGTCATGAAAATCTCCGGGGGTGGTGGCGACCGTGATGGCCGCCCCTTTCATGTCAAACAAAAAATGGAATCGCCTCTGGCTTCAACGGCCGGATGGCGTGTGGGTTTGGGTCCTGCGGGAAACACTCTTGCTTGAATCACGCACGATCAGCTTCGGCACAAGCGTCTGCTTGTCACCCGCGCTTTCCGTGCTTTTTGAATCCATCAACTGCATCAGGCGCGTCATCGCCATGTCACCAAGCTCGGCGATACTCACCTGCATCGTCGTCAACGACGGGTGAACGAAACGGGCCAGCGGAATGTCATCGAAACCGGCCAGCGCCACGTCATCGGGCACCTTCAGGCCTGCCTGCGCGAACGCATACAGGCAGCCCAGCGCCATCATGTCGTTGGCCGCGAATACCGCATCGGGCAGCGTTCCGGCTGCCAGCAACTCCTGACCGGCACGGTGGCCGGAAGCTTCGTCGAAATCGCCGGGCAGCTCGATGCCCTGCGCATCACTGCCAAAGGCAGCCAGCGCATCGCGGAAGCCCCGCAGGCGTTCGCGCGCATCGTAGTTGGAGTCCGGGCCTGAAATGAAGGCAATGCGGCGGTGGCCGACGTCGAGCAGGTGGCGGGTCATCGCCACGGCGCCGGCGTGGTCATCGATGCTCAACACAGGATGGTCCTGGTCGGGCAGGTAGGTATTGATCAGCACCGTGGGCAGCGACTGCGGCAGGTTGTCGGTCAGGAAACCCGGGCTTTCCGCATACGGGGACAGCACCAGCAGGCCATCGACCCGGCCGCGCATGGCACGCAGGGCCGCACCCTGCTGTTCCTGGTCGCCGTGGTAACTGGACACCAGCAGGTGCTGGCGGCGGATACGGGCGATCTGGTCGATGCCGCGCATCAGTTCGGAGAAGAACTCGCCATACAGGTCGGGCAGCACCACCCCGACGGTATTGGTGCGACGGCTGCTCAGGCTGCGGGCGGCGGCGTGCGGGGTGTAGCGCAGGCGCGCAGCCACCTCCAGCACCAGTTGGCGAACCGGCTCGGCGACATTTTCGTGTCCATTGAGCGCGCGCGAAACCGTGGCCACGGAGACCTTGGCTTCCCGCGCAACATCCTTGATGGTGATCGCTGCCTTGTTCACAAAGTCGCCCTCCACGACTCCAGCCCTACGGCTTGGCGCGGAATGTAAGCGTTTCCAATGTCCGATGTAAACACTTCGTTAGTCCTATAGGTCGTGGGGCGTCCGCCCGCTGTCCACCGCGGGACGCCCCGGGGACGTCACAGGACAGCAAGGGACACCGGATCAGCCAGCCTCGGCCGGAGTCTGCGCACGTATGGAAAGCGCGTGGACATCGGTCTGCATCATGTCGCCAAGTGCAGCGTACACGGCGCGATGTCGTGCAATCTGCCCCATTCCGGCAAATTGCTCGCTGACCACGTGGATGTTGAAATGACCGCGCCCGTCACGCGCGCCGGCATGGCCGGCATGACGATGACTGTCGTCTTCAACATGCAGGTGCGCGGGAGCCAGTGATTGCTGCAACGCATCACGGATTCGCTCCATGCGTCCGGCGTTGCTCACGGCAGGACCTTGCGGAACGGGCGGACCTCGGTGCGCACGTAGACGCCGGCTGCCACGTAGGGGTCGGCGTCGGCCCATTCGCGGGCAGCGGCCAGCGAATCGAACGCGGCGATCACCACGCTGCCGCTGAAGCCGGCCGGACCCGGGTCCTCGCTGTCGATCGCCGGGCACGGACCGGCCAGCAGCAACCGGCCCTGCTCCTGCAGGGCCTGCAGCCGCGCCAGGTGGGTCGGGCGGGCGGCGATCCGGGCCGGAAGCACGTCCTGGCCGTCGTAGCCTTCAATTACGTACCACATCGATTGTCTCCTGTTGTCCTGCGGGAACTGGCGCTGATTCTAGCGGCTGCCTGACCACGCGCCGCGCCTGACTGGACACCGCGATTGCAAAGCCGTAACCTGTTTGCATTGCACGTGACTGGACGCAGCGTCCCGTCGGTCCCATGGCCCCACAGGCCACCGATGATCGAACCGCTGCCCCCGACCAGACCGCGTAGACGACCTCCCCGTAGTTTCGTCGCTGCCGCCAGTGCGGTGCGTCCTGCTTTATTGATGTGTGGAATCGCGCCGATTCCGGCGTGTCCTGGTTTCCGCCATGGCCTGTCAGGCAGTTGCCTGGAGGCAATGGCCGGCACCGCGACCGGTCCGTTGCAATCCTGATGTCCTTTGATGACCTCTGAAACCGCGCTAGACGCGACCCCGTCAATCCGGCCGCCCACCCCACAGCAGCAGGAAATGCCGCTGGCCGTGGTGCATGGGCAACCGGTCCTGCAGATACCGCAGGACCTGTACATCCCGCCGGATGCACTGGAAGTCATCCTGGATGCATTCGAAGGGCCGCTGGACCTGCTGCTGTACCTGATCCGCCGCCAGAACCTGGATGTGCTGGACATCCCCGTCGCCGAGATCACCCGGCAGTACGTGGAATACATCACGGTGATGCGCGAGCTGCGTTTCGAGCTCGCCGCCGAATACCTGGTGATGGCCGCGATCCTGGCCGAAGTGAAGTCGCGGATGCTGCTGCCGCGGCCGGTCAGCGAGGACGGTGAGGAAGCCGATCCGCGCGCCGAACTGGTCCGCCGGCTGCAGGAGTACGAACGTTTCAAGCAGGCCGCCGAGGATATCGACGCCCTGCCCCGGCAGGACCGCGACACCACCGTGGTGCATGCCTTCGTCCCCGACCGCGCGGCGATCCGCCTGCCGCCGCCGGTGGAACTGAAGGAAATGCTGGTGGCCCTGCACGACGTGCTCAAGCGCGCCGAGCTGTTCACCGGGCACGCGATCAAGCGCGAAGCCCTGAGTGTCCGCCAGCGCATGGGCGACCTGCTGGGCCGCATGGAAGAAGGCGTGTTCTACCGTTTCGAATCGCTGTTCACCGCCGAAGAAGGGAAGCTCGGCGTGCTGGTCACCTTCCTGGCCATGCTGGAACTGGCCAAGGAGCAGCTGCTGGATATCGTGCAGGAAGCCCCGCTGGCGGCGATCTACGTCAAGTCGCTGGCGGCGGGAAACACCAATGAGCCGCTGTCTTTCAGCAGCGAATTCGATGACAACGACGCAGCCAACCCGAACGAGTGAGCGCGAATTGCCGATGGATCAACCGCTGATCAACCGAATCGTCGAAGGCGCGCTGCTGGCATCGCCGCAGCCGCTGACCCTGGTGCAGCTCAAGGAGCTGTTCCCGGAAGACGAGCCGGCGCCGGCAGGCAGCGTGGAACGCGCACTGGAAACCCTGCGCGAGGCCTGCGGCGAGCGAGGCGTGGAACTGGTGGAGGTGGCCTCCGGCTTCCGTTACCAGGTCACCGCCGAGGTCCATGGGCATATCAGCCGGCTGTGGACCGAGCGCAAGACGCGCTACACCCGCGCCACGCTGGAAACGCTGGCGCTGATCGCCTACCGGCAGCCGATCACCCGTGGCGAGATCGAACAGGTACGTGGCGTTGCGGTGAGCAGCAACATCATCCAGGCCCTGGAAGAACGTGAGTGGATCCGGGTGATCGGCCACCGCGATGTGCCTGGCAGGCCGGCGCTGTTCGGTACCACCAAAGGTTTCCTGGATTATTTCGGCCTCAAGCGCCTGGATGAACTCCCGCCGCTGTCCGAGCTGAAAGACCTGGCCGAACTGGAACCGCAGCTGCCGCTGGGCCCGGATGGCCAGCCCGATGCACCGCTGCCGGCCGCGGCCGCCAGCCCGGTCGCAGCCGCCAATGATGACGATGCCCCCGCCCCCGGCGGCACCGACGAAGAAGGCATCCCGGCCGCCGCAGGCGCTGATGCCGGACCCCTACCCCCTGCCGCGCCCGTCGCGGCAGACCCTGATGAGCAAGCACCTTCGCCCAGCGACAACGGGCACCCCGACACCGCGCCGGGCACGCGCGCGGCGCCAGTGAACGAGAGCGAAGACAACGCCGTCGCGAAGACGACCGTGGCTGTTGACCTAGCCGATTCCGAACCAGAGGCCGACGATGAAACGTCGGCCGGAGCCAAAGTTAATGAGTGATACCCCCCGCAAGCTGTCGTTGAACAAGCTGTCGCTGAAGCGCGAAGCCACCTCCGAACAGTTCAAGCTGGAAGAACGCCTGCACAAGGTACTGGCACAGGCCGGCCTCGGTTCGCGCCGTGCGCTGGAACAGCGCATCGCCGAGGGCCTGGTCAAGGTCAACGGTGAAGTCGCGCAGACCGGCATGTCGGTCCGCAGCGGCGACCGCATCGAGCTGGATGGCCGTGGCTTCGTCGCCACCGCCCTGGCCGAGCCCTCGCGCGTGCTGGTCTACAACAAGCCGGAAGGCGAAGTGACCACCCGCGAAGATCCCGAAGGCCGCCCGACCGTGTTCGAGTCGCTGCCGGCGCTGAAGGGCGCCCGCTGGATCGCCATCGGCCGCCTGGACATCAACACCACCGGCCTGCTGCTGGCCACCACCGACGGTGAACTCGCCAACGCGATGATGCACCCGTCCTTCGAAGTCGAGCGCGAGTACGTGGTGCGCGTGCGCGCCCCGGAAGGCCAGGAAAAGGTCGACGACAACACCATCCTGCGCCTGCAGCGTGGCGTCGCGCTGGAAGACGGCCCGGCCAAGTTCGATGAAGTCGAGCGCATCGGCGGCACCGATTCGCACGACTGGTTCCGCGTGGTGGTCAAGGAAGGTCGCAACCGCGAAGTCCGCCGCCTGTGGGAATCGCAGGGCTGCCAGGTCAGCCGCCTGAAGCGTACCCGCTACGGCACCGTGAGCCTGCCGCGCGAACTGACCCGTGGCCATTCGGTGGAACTGCCGACCGCCCAGGTCGAAGCGCTGCGCGCCAAGTTGAACCTGGAAGAAGGCGCACCGTCCGCGCTGACCCTGCAGCCGGTGATCGGCCAGCGTCGCGCGGCCAAGACCACCGTGCGCATGGGCCGCGAAGGCGGCCGGGGCACGGCCTACGTCAACGGCCACAACACCGCCGATGAAGGTCGCGAGCTGCGTCGCTTCGACAACGTCCGCGAAGAGCGCGGTCGTGGTCGCGGTGGCAAGGGCGGCGGCGGCTTCAAGGGCGGCCTGACGGTCAGCGGTGAAGCCGCGGCCAAGCAGTCGCAGCGTCCGTTCAAGGCGCGCCCGCAGAAGAATGACCGTGGCCTGCCGGAAGGCAATCCGGCGGCATTCCGCAGCTGGTACGTGCCGGACGGCGTCAGCACCGGCCCGAGCGGCCACCGCAACGCCGGTCCCGGCGCAGCGCGCGGCCCGGGTGCCCGTGGTCCCGGCGGCCCCGGTGCCCGTGGTCCGGGTGGTCCGGGTGCGCGCGGCCCCGGTGCACGCGGTCCGGGCCAGGGCGGTGGTTACGGCCAGGGCCAGGGTGAAGGCGGTCGTGGCGGTTACGCCAAGCCGAAGTCGCCGGGTGCCGGTGGCAATCGCGGTGGCCAGGGCCAGGGCGGCCAGGGCAACAAGCATCCGTACGGTCATCCGGGCAACGCACCGTCGTTCCCGTCCGACCATGCCAACCCGGGCTTCAGCCCGTACGGCAGCACCCCCCGTCCGGCCAGCGGCAATCGCGGCCCGGGTGGCAATCGTTCGGCCGGTGGCCCGGGTGGCAACCGCGGACCGGGGGGTCCCGGTGGCAACCGCGGCCCCGGCGGCCCGGGCGGCAACCGTGGCCCGGGTGGCCCCGGTGGCAACCGTGGCCCGGGCGGTCCGGGTGGCAACCGCGGTCGCGGTGGCCCGCGCGGCAGCTGATCCCCTCGCGTGATGCATCAAAAAACCCGGCTTCGGCCGGGTTTTTTGTTGCCCCGTCAGCGTGACCGGTAGTGACGGCCGCTGGCCGTCGTGCCAAGTTTCCCGGTAGTGACGGC
Source organism: Stenotrophomonas sp. SORGH_AS_0321 (assembly GCF_031453215.1). Lineage (NCBI taxonomy): Bacteria > Pseudomonadati > Pseudomonadota > Gammaproteobacteria > Lysobacterales > Lysobacteraceae > Stenotrophomonas > Stenotrophomonas sp. SORGH_AS_0321. Next base: position 1,614,594 of record NZ_JAVIZG010000001.1, on the reverse strand, counting down.
CGCTGGCCGTCGAACAAGTCGCGATGACGGCCAGCGGCCGTCACTACCCCGCCCTCAGCGCCGTTCGATCGTGAACGCCGTGCCGTCGATCCCCAGGTCCCAGCCCTTGCCGGTACCGGCCAGCGCCAGCGAGATATCGCCCTTGGTCATCGCCACCGCACCGCTGGAGCGGACCGCGCCGGCATGCGCGCTGACCGCCGCATACGTGCCGAACAGGTCATCGGGGGAGTAAGCGCCGCTGAAACGGCCCGTGCCATCGACGATCTTCGACTTGCCCACGGTCAGCCCACCGCCCTTGACCTTCAGCGTGACCGGCATGCGCATGCCGTTGTCGCAGGTGATCGTCCCGGTGCCGGAGGCGGTCTTGTAGAACACCGACCAGCCGGACAGGTCATAGCGCAGGCTGCACTCGATGTTACCGGCAGCCTGTGCGGCGGGCGCAACGAAAGCCGAAGCGAACAGCACAGCCACCAGGGAAACAGCGTTCTTCATCGTCGGGAAACTCCGGATTTCATGATGCGCCGAATCTAGCAGCGCGCCGCCCCGTCAGGACAGGGCCGGCGGCCCCCATCCCGGGCGCGGTTCAGCCGGCGCGCGGCGGCGGATCCAGCTCGAAGCGGTCCGCGTCCAGCATCGCCGGGAAGCGCGCACGATGGGCAGCCAGCGCCTGCGCCGACAGCGTGGTGGTCACCACCTGCTCGACTTCGCGCACTTCCACCTGGGGCTGTCCGAGGTAATCGATGACCGCGCTGTCGCCGGCGTAATGCAGGTCGTTGCCGTCCACGCCCACCCGGTTCACCGCCGCCACGAAACACAGGTTTTCGATCGCGCGTGCGCGCAGCAGCGTCTTCCACGCATAGGCCCGCGCCGAAGGCCAGTTGGCGACGAAGATCTGCAGGTCGAAATCCAGCTGCCCTGCCCGCTCCACATCGAAACGGTTGCGGCAGAACACCGGGAAACGCAGGTCGTAGCAGACCTGCGGATTGATCCGCCAGCCCTTCCATTCCACGCTCAGGCGTTCATGTCCGGCGGCATAACGTTCGTGCTCGCCACCGTAGCGGAACAGGTGTCGCTTGTCGTACTGCTGCAGGTCGCCGTCCGGGGTAGCGAACAACAGCCGGTTGTAGACCGCATCGCCTTCGCGCAGCTGCACGCTGCCGGTGACCGCGGCGCCCAGTTGAACCGCCTGCTCGACGATCCAGGCCACGGTCGGGCCATGCATGTCTTCGGCCTGGCTGATCGCCGCGTTGGAAAAGCCACTGGTGAAGGTTTCCGGCAGCACCACCAGGTCGGTCGTGCCTGCCAACGGCGCCAGCAGCGCGGCGTAATGCGCGCGGTTGCCGGCCGGATCGTGCCAGCGCGTATCGCCCTGCACCAGGCTGATGCGCAGGTCCTGCGGTGCACCGCTCACAGCCGCTTCAACCGTTCGATGGCCGCATCCAGCGTGGCTTCGTTCTTGGCAAAGCACAGCCGCACGATGCGCTGGTCAACCGGCGGCGTCTCATAGAACGGCGACAGCGGGATCGCCGCCACGCCCTTTTCAATGGTCAGCCACTTCACGAACTCATGGTCGGGCAGGTCGCTGATCGCCGAATAATCGACCAGCTGGAAGTAGCCGCCCGGCACCGCCAGCGGCAGCAGCCGGGTCTGCGCCAGCTGCTCGCGGAAACGGTCGCGCTTGGCCTGGTAGAACGCCCCCAGTTCCAGGTGATGCTGCGGCTCGTCGCGGATCATCGCGGCGAAACCGTACTGCGCCGGGCCGAAACTGGTGAAGGTGTTGTACTGGTGGACCTTGCGGAATTCCGCGCTGAGCGCGGGCGGTGCGATCGCATAGCCGATCTTCCAGCCGGTGCAGTGGTAGGTCTTGCCGAAGCTGGAAATCACGAACGCGCGTGCGCGCAGTTCCGGGTGGCGCAGCGCCGATTCGTGGCGGCGGCCGTCGTAGATGATGTGCTCGTACACCTCATCGGAGATCAAGTAGATGTCGGTGCCACGCAGCAGGTCGGCCAGCGCCTGCAGGTCGGCCTCGGCCAGCATCGCCCCGGACGGATTGTGCGGGGTGTTGACCATCAACAGGCGCGTGCGCGGGGTGATCGCCGCGCGTACGCGGTCCCAGTCCACCGCGAAGGTCTGCGGGTCCAGCGGCACGTGCACCGCGCGCGCGCCGGCCAGGTCGATGGCCGGCTCGTAGCAGTCATACGCCGGGTCCAGCACGATCACTTCCTCGCCGGCACGCACCACGGCGTGGATGGCATTGAAGATCGCTTCGGTGGCGCCACTGGTGACGGTGATTTCGGTATCCGGATCCACCTGCGCGCCGTACAGGTCCAGCGACTTCTGCGCGATCGCCTGGCGCAGAGGCGCCACCCCGGTCATCGGCGGGTACTGGTTCAGGCCTTCGGCCATCGCGGCGGTGGTGGCATCGATCAGGCGCTGCGGCGCGCTGAAATCGGGAAAGCCCTGGCCAAGGTTGACGGCGCCGTGTTCGGCGGCCAGCTGGGACATCACGGTGAAGATGGTGGTGCCCACCTTGGGCAGCTTGGTCTGCGGTTGCATCGGCCTGTGCGGGGTTGGAAGACAGGCATGTGAGTGTAGCGCCTTGACGGCCAGCGGCCGTCACTACCGGCCAGCGGCCCTCTCTACCCTTTACAATCAGGGCCCGTGTTCGGCGCAGAGAATCGCCCCTTGGATACCCCTGCGCTGCTGGCCGCACATGGCCTTTGCTTCTCACGAGATGACGAACGCGTGTTCGGCCCGCTCGATTTCCACGTGGACACCGGCGAAGCGCTGCTGGTGCAGGGCGACAACGGTGCCGGCAAGACCACCCTGCTGCGCGTGCTGGCAGGCCTGCTGCGGCCTTCGGCCGGGCGCGTGGAGATCGATGGCCGCGCCGCCAGCACCGCCGAACGCGCGCGCTTCGTGGCCTACCTGGGCCACCTGCCAGCGATGAAACCGGACCTGGATACGCTGCAGAATCTGCATTTCCTGTGCGGCCTGCATGGCCGTCGTGCGCGCCAGATGCCCGGCAACGCATTGGCGGTGGTCGGGCTGGCCGGGCACGAAGACACCCTGGTACGGCATCTGTCGGCCGGGCAGAAGCGCCGGCTGGCGCTGGCGCGGATGTGGCTGTCGCCTGCACCGCTGTGGCTGCTGGACGAACCCTATGCCAACCTCGACCTGGAGGGCATCAACCTGGTCAACCGGATGATCTCCGCGCACCTGCGCGGCGGTGGCGCGGCGCTGGTCACCACCCACGGCGCCTACGCCGCCCCGCCGGTGCGCACGCGCCAGCTGCAGTTGGCGCTGCCGCAGGTGGCCGCATGATCGCCCCCGGCACCGAACCCGGCCTGTGGCAGACCGCGCGTGCGCTGGCCGTGCGCGACCTGCGGCTGGTCTGGCGCCGCCGCGGCGATGCGCTGCAGCCGGTGCTGTTCGCCTTGCTGGTGGTGGTGCTGTTCGCGCTGGCGTCCGGCCGCGATCCACGCCAGCTGGCCGGCAACGCCGTCGCGGTGCTGTGGCTGGCAGTGCTGCTGGCCGGACAGCTGGCGCTGGATTCGCTGTTCCGTTCCGATGCCGAAGATGGGTCGCTGGAACAGTGGCTGCTGGCGCCGGTGCCGCTGGCCTGGCTGGTGCTGGTGCGCGTGCTGATGCACTGGCTGACGACGGCCCTGCCGCTGATCGTACTCAGCCCGTTGCTGGCGGAAATGCTGCATCTGCCACATGACCAACTACCGATGTTGCTGGCATCGTTGCTGCTGGGCACGCCGCTGTTGAGCCTGATCGGCGGCATGGTGGCGGCACTGACGGTCGGCATCCGGCGCTCTGGTATCCTCGTGGCGTTGCTGTCGTTGCCGCTGTACGTGCCGGTTCTGGTGTTCGGCGCAGGCAGCGTCGCTGCGGCCGCACGCAACCAGGATCCGTATGGCGCGCTGCTGATGCTCGCCGCCGGGCTGGTGGTGGCGCTGGTGCTGGCGCCACTGGCTACCGCTGCCGCCATCCGCATTTCCTTGAGCTGAGCCACACCGACAACCCGGGATAGCCGCTACCGCATGCAACCGATCGTCCGCTGGTTCCACCAACTCGGCTCGCCGCCCACCTTCGACCGTTTCGCCCGTCGCTGGTCCCGCGTCTTCCACCTCGCTGCGCTGCCGGTGCTTGCCTTCGGGCTGTGGCAGGCGTTGTTCGTGGTGCCGGCCGATTACCAGCAGGGCGACAGCTTCCGCATCCTGTTCGTGCACGTGCCCAGCGCATGGATGAGCCTGTTCGTGTTCGCGCTGATGGCGCTGTATGCGGCAATCGCACTGGTGTGGAAGATCAAGGTCTGCGAAGTCCTGGCGATGGCGTGCGCGCCGATCGGTGCAGGCTTCACCCTGATCACCCTGCTCACCGGCAGCATCTGGGGCCGGCCGATGTGGGGCACCTGGTGGGACTGGGACCCGCGCCTGACCACCGAACTTATCCTGCTGTTCCTCTATTTCGGGGTTATCGGGCTGTACATGGCCATCGAAGACCGGCGCAACGCCGCGCGCGCGGCGGGCCTGCTGGCCATCGTCGGGGTCGCGCTGCTGCCGGTCATCCGGTATTCGGTGGACTGGTGGGGCAGCCTGCACCAGGGCCAGACCATCCGCCTGTTCGGGCCGACCACGCTGGATGCCAGCATGCAGCTGCCGCTGTGGCTGATGGTGATCGGCACCAAGCTGTGGTTCGTCGGCTCGCTGCTGGCCAAGGCGCGTGCGGACAACCTGCAGCGCGAAGCCGGCAAGGACTGGGTGCAGCGCCAGCTGCAGGGGGAACCATGACGTACCTGGGCTACGTGGTCGCCGCCTACGCGGTGTTCGCCGGGGTGCTGGCGATCGATGCCATCGGCTCGCACCTGCGCCTGCGCCGCGCGCAGCAGGACGCCCGCCAGCGCCAGCTGCGCCAGCAGGCACGCCGCTCGGCCAGCGCCGGCAACGGGCTGCCGCTGGAGCTCGAGCGATGAATCCGCAGCGTCGCCGTCGCCTGCTTTGGGTGCTGCTGCTGGTGGCCGCGTCCGGGCTGGCCACTGCGCTGGTGGCGATGGCCCTGCAGCGCAACGTCGCCTACCTGTACACCCCGGCCGAAGTGCTGCGCGGTGATGCCGGCAGCGCCGAACGCTTCCGCCTGGGCGGCATGGTCGCCAAGGGCTCACTGAAACGCGAGCCCGGCTCGCTGGTGGCGCTGTTCACCGTCACCGATGGTGATGCGGACATGACCGTGCGCAGCGACCAGATCCTGCCGGACCTGTTCCGCGAGGGCCAGGCCGTGGTGGTGACCGGGCGCCTGCAGGGCGACCGTTTCATCGCCGAAGAAGTGCTGGCCAAGCACGATGAAACCTACATGCCGAAGGAACTGGCCGACAAGATGGGCAAGGCACACGTCAAGCACGATGTGCCCGTGCCTGCGCCCGAGGTGCGCTGAGTGCTGCCCGAACTGGGACAGATCCTGCTGCTGCTGGCGTTATTGGCGGCGCTGCTGCAGGCCAGCCTGCCGCTGATCGGCGCCCAGCGCGGCATCGCCAGCTGGATGCAGGTCGCGCGGCCGGCGGCGCTGGCGCAGTTGCTGCTGGTGGCGGCCGCCTTCGCGGTGCTCACCGCTGCGTTCGTGCAGCAGGATTTCTCGGTGCGCTACGTCGCGGAAAATTCCAACACGCTGCTGCCGATGGTGTATCGCTGGTCGGCGGTGTGGGGCGCGCACGAAGGCTCACTGCTGCTGTGGGCGCTGGTGTTGGCCGCATGGACCGGCGCGGTGGCGCTGGGCTCGCGGCGGTTGCCCGCCACCGTGCAGGCGCGCGTGCTGGCGGTGATGGGCCTGGTCAGCATCGGCTTCCTCGCGTTCCTGATCTTCACCTCCAATCCGTTCGCGCGCCTGATCCCGGCGCCGCTGGAAGGCCGTGACCTCAATCCGCTGTTGCAGGACCCCGGACTGATCATCCACCCGCCGATGCTGTACCTGGGCTACGTGGGGTTCTCGGTGCCGTTCGCGTTCGCCGTTGCCGCGCTGCTGGATGGCCGGGTCGACACGCGCTGGGTGCGCTGGACACGGCCGTGGACCAACGTGGCCTGGGCGTTCCTCACCCTGGGCATCGCGCTGGGCAGCTGGTGGGCCTACTACGAACTGGGCTGGGGTGGCTGGTGGTTCTGGGATCCAGTGGAAAATGCCAGCTTCATGCCGTGGCTGGCCGGCGCCGCGCTGATCCATTCGCAGGCGGTGACCGAAAAGCGCGGCACCTTCGCCAGCTGGACGTTGCTGCTGGCGATCGCCGCCTTCGCGCTGTCCCTGCTCGGCACCTTCCTGGTGCGCTCGGGCGTGCTGACCAGCGTGCATTCGTTCGCCGCCGATCCCTCGCGCGGCATGTTCATCCTGCTGTTCCTGGCAATCCTGGTGGGCGGGGCGCTGCTGCTGTTCGCGCTGCGCGCCGGCCGCCTTGGCGTGGACAGCAGCGATCCGCGCCGCGGCTTCACCGCCACCTCGCGCGAGACCCTGCTGCTGGCCAACAACCTGCTGCTGGCCAGCGCCTGCGCGATGGTGCTGCTGGGCACCCTGTATCCCTTGCTGGCCGATGCGATGGGGCTCGGCAAGATCTCCGTCGGGCCGCCCTACTTCGGCAGCCTGTTCCTGCTGCTGATGGCCCCGCTGGTGTTGCTGCTGCCGTTCGGCCCACTGGTGAACTGGCAACGTGACCAGCCCTCGCGCGCGCTGGCGCTGCTGCTGCCCTGGCTGGCGCTGGCCATGCTGCTGGCCGCGCTGGCCTGGTGGCGCGCACCGCAGAACGGCTGGAAGGTCGGCCTGGGTGTCGGCGCGGCCGCCTGGGTGGGACTGGGCACGGCACGCTTCATCTGGCAGCGCCTGCGTGGCAATGGACGCTTCACCGCGGAAATGACCGGCATGCTGCTGGGCCATGCGGGCATGGCGGTGTTCCTGGCCGGCGCGCTCCTGGTTGAAGCGCTGAACGTGCAACGCGAGGTGGCCCTGTCACCCGGGCAGACCGTGGTGGTGGGCCGCCATGAAATCCGCTTCGAAGGCGTCGACCACCGCGAAGGCCCGAACTTCAGCGCCGACCGCGGACACCTGCGGGTGTTCCGCGATGGCCGCGAACGCGCGCTGCTGCACCCGGAAAAACGCCTGTATGCCAGCGGTGGCCAGGTGATGACCGAAGCCGGCATCGACGCGCGGCTTTCCGGCGATGTCTACGTGGCAATGGGCGAGCCGCTGGGCAACAATGCATGGGCCGTACGCGTGCATATCAAGCCATTCGTGCGCTGGATCTGGCTCGGGGCGCTGTTGATGGCGCTCGGTGGCCTGGTCGCTGCCGTTGATCGTCGTTTCCGCCGTCCGTAGGAGTCCTGTTTTCCATGTCCGAATCCCCCGCCCCCCGCCCTTCCCGTCCGCTGCCCCCGGTGGCCATCGTGATCGGCGTGCTGTTCTTCTTCGGCCTGCTCGGGCTGATGGTGTATGGGGTGATGAAGAGCGGCGATCCGCAGCGCGATGTCCTGCCCTCGCCGCTGATCGGCAAGCCGGCGCCGGCCTTCGAACTGCCGGTGCTGCATGATCCGGACATCCACGTGCGCAGCGAAGAACTGCGCGGTGCACCGTACCTGATCAATGTCTGGGGCAGCTGGTGCGCCGCCTGCCGCGAAGAACACCCGGTGCTTACCCGCTTCGCCGAAACCAAGCGCGTGCGGGTCATCGGCTACAACTGGAAGGATGAACCGGCCGATGCCCTGCGCTGGCTGGAACAGCTGGGCAATCCCTTCATGGTGGTGTTGAGTGACATCGAAGGCCGCACCGCGATCGACTGGGGCATCACCGCCGCACCGGAAACCTTCCTGGTGGATGGCAGCGGCGTGGTGCGCTGGAAGTACAGCGGCGCGATGACCCAGGCGGTGGTCGACCAGAAGTTGATCCCGGCACTGGAACAGATCGAAAAAGCCCAGGCCGATGCCGGCAATGCACTGCACGCCACGCCCTGACCCGCAGGGCGCGCGCCGCTTCGCAGGCGGCCTGCTGATGGCCGTGCTGCTGCTGGCCTCGCTGTTCTGCAGCGTCGCCCGCGCACAGCAGCCGGTCCACGACGCGCGGCCGCTGCAGTTCACCGATGCCGCCGAAGAAGCACGCTTCCACGCACTCGCCGCGCAGCTGCGCTGCGTGCAGTGCCAGAACCAGTCATTGGCCGATTCCAATGCGCAGATCGCCCAGGACCTGCGCCGCGAAGTGCTGCAGTTGATCCAGCAGGGCCATGACGATGCCGAGGTGAAGCGCTTCCTGGTGCAGCGCTACGGCGAGTTCGTGCTGTACCAGCCCACGCTGCAGCCCGGCACCTGGCTGCTGTGGGGCGGGCCGCTGCTGTTCCTGCTGGGCGGCGGGCTGGTGGTGTGGCGGCTGGTGCGGCGCCGGGGCGGCGCCGTGGTGGTCGACGAAAACCGCGGTGACGGCTGGTGACGGCCGCGTTGGCCGCGCTGGCCGGCGTTGCCGGCTTGCTGCTGGCACTGGCCGTGCTGTGGCCGTTGCGCGCGCGTGGGCGGCTGGGTTTCATGGCTGCCTGCCTGAGCATCGGCGTGGCAAGCGCCAGCCTGTACCTGCTGGTCGGCGATCCGCGCGCCGCGCAGGCACCAGCCGCGCCCTCGCTGGCGGAACTGCGCGATGGCGTGCAGGCGCTGGAACAGGCACTGGAGCAGGAACCGCAACGTGCCGATGGCTGGGTGCTGCTGGGCCGCTCGCGCGCTGAGCTCGGCCAGCTCGATGCCGCTGCCGCCGCGTACAGCCGCGCTGCAGCGCTGGCGCCGGACGACGCCGGGGTGCTGGTGGAAGCCGCCCAGGCGCGTGCCCAGGCCGATCCGGGAAAGCGCTTCGATGACGTGGCGCTGGAGTGGCTGCAGCATGCGCTGCAGGTGCAGCCCGATGCCGAACGCGCGGCCTGGCTGCTGGGCATCGCGCTGCGCCAACGCGGCCGCGATGGCGAGGCGGTGGCCGTGTGGTCCGCGCTGCTGCCGCGCCTGCAGCCCGGGGCGGCGGCGGCGCTGGAACAACAGCTGGTCATCGCACGCGCTGCGGCCGGTGCCCAGGCGCCCGCTGCGTCAGCGGGCGCGGTGCAGGAAAAGGCGGCGACGCGGGTGCGCGTGCGCATCGCGCTGCCGCCCGGTTTCGATCCCGCGCAGTGGCCGCAGGGCGCGGCCCTGTTCGTACTGGCGCGTGCACCGGGAGGCCCGCCGATGCCGGTGGCGGTGCGCCGCTATCCGCTGCAGGCGCTGCCTGCCAGCGTCAGCCTCAGCGACGCCGACAGCCCGATGCCGACCCAGCCGCTGTCCGCGCATGCACGCGTGGAGGTGCTGGCACGGCTGTCGCGCGATGGAACCGCCGCGCACGCCGATGGTGACCTGCAGAGCGAGCCGGTGATGGTGCAGCTGCCGCAGCGCGGCGAGTTGGACCTGCAGTTGCGGTAACGCGGTCAGCCTACCGACCGCTGCGCTCGCCGACCATGGGTCGGCGCTACCGTACTGCCCTGGTAGCGCCGAGCCGTGCTCGGCGGAATCCTGACGACCACCGACCGCTGCGCTCGCCGACCATGGGTCGGCGCTACCGTGCGGCCCTGGTAGCGCCGAGCCGTGCTCGGCGGAATCCTGCCGCGGCCAGCCCGCTGCGCTCGCCGACCATGGGTCGGCGCTACCGCCCTGGCCCCGATCGGCGGATGCGCAAACGAAAAAGCCCGGTGCGAACCGGGCTTTTCGTCATGCATCGGCATCCGCGCGGGGCTTAGTCGCCCTGCTGCTTCTGCAGGTGTTCCCAGCGCTCCTGCGCATCGATGGTGCGCTCGGCGGTCAGGCGCGCCTCCAGGCGATCCAGGCCGATCTCTTCACCGGTGTCCACGCAGTAGCCGTAGTCACCTGCTTCCAGGCGCTTGAGCGTGCTGTCGATCTTGCCGATCAGCTTGCGGTAACGGTCGCGGGTGCGCAGTTCCAGCGAGTTCTCGGTTTCGCGGGTCGCGCGCTCGGCTTCATCGCCGATGTCACGCACTTCCTCACGCAGGTTCTCGATGGTCTGCTTGGATTCTTCCACCAGGTCGGCGCGCCAGTCCTGCAGGCGCTTGCGGAAGTATTCCTGCTGCAGGGGGCTCATGTATTCCTCTTCCGCGCCCGGCTTGTAGCCGGTGGGCAGGATCGGACGGCCGGTGGCTTCGTCGGTCTTGTACTCGACCACCTTGTACTTGCTGCGCGGCGCCGGAGCGGTCGAGCGTGCGGTCACTGCCACGGCAACCTTGCCCACCGGGCGGGTAACAGTCTTCGGGGCGGCATCGGATTTCACAGGGGTTTTCGCGGACGATTTCGAAACGGGCACGGGATTCTTGATTTGCGGGGCCTGCTTGGCTGGCGCCTTGGCCACCTTTTCAGGTGCCTTGGTGCCGGCGTCGCTGGCCGGGACAGACGTGGCCGGAACCGGCGGCGCCGGCTTCGGTACGGACTTCACTGCAGGCACTGCCGCCGGCTTGCCGGCAGCCTTGCCGACCGCGGGCTTTGCCGTGGCGGTCTTGTTCACCGCCGGACTGGCCGACGGCTTGCTTGCGGTCGCCTTGCCGGAAACCGGCTTGGCGGCCTTGGCCGCCTTGGCGACCGTGGAAACCTTCTTTGCGGGGGCCGGCGTGGCCACGGGCTTCTTTACTGCCGCTTTGCTGGCCGGCTTGGTGGCCGCCTTGGCAGGCTTGGCAGCGGCCTTGGCCGGCTTGCTGGCGACCTTGGCCGGCGCTTTCTTCGCCGCTACCTTGGTCACTGCCGTCTTCCTGGCCACCACCTTCTTCGCCGGTGCCTTGGTGGCCGCAGCCTTCTTGGCCACGACCTTCTTTACCGGCGCCTTCTTCGCGGGCGCTTTCGCTGCCGGCGCCTTCTTCGCCGTGGCCGTCCTGGCCGCTGTCTTTCCCGTCGCCTTGGCCACCGGCTTGGCCGGCTTGCTGGCTACGGACTTGGCCGCCGTCTTCTTCGCAACAGGGCTGGCGGACTTCTTGGCGGCCTTGACGGCCTTTTTTGCAGATTTTTTAGCAGCCACGAAACGCTCTTCCTTGGATTCCCCGGGGCCCGGGAAAGCGGGCCTTTATAGCCTACCCGGCCGACTGCAGCAACCGCGTGACAGGACGCACACACGGCCCTTGCAACACGGGGCTGTGGCATGCCCGGAACCCGCATGACCTGCTGCGCGGCACGGAACCTGGTCGACGGACACAGCCGCCGACATGGCTGCGGCGCAGGACGCGTGCGGCAGCCAACGCCCCATCCTGCGACAAATATGCGCCGCTGCCAACCATGTGCCCCAACGGGCCTGCACTGAATGGGCAGACGCCATCCACCGGGCGGCGCGGGCCAGCCTCCCATGCCGCCGCGATTCACCCCAAGCGCGGACACTCGTTTTACTATGAACGGGTGATCTCCCACTTGCTCATCGCCCTGCTGCGCTTCTACAAGCGCTTCATCAGCCCGCTGCTCGGGCCGCGCTGCCGCTTTGTCCCCAGTTGTTCCGAATATGCCATGCAGGCCATCGCCGGCCACGGTCCGCTGCGTGGCAGCTGGCTTGCCGTGCGCCGTATCGGCCGCTGCCACCCCTTCCATCCCGGCGGATTCGATCCGGTGCCTGAACGCACCGAAGATCCCGCCTGCCGCTGCAAAGGAAACCACTGACATGCCTTCCACGCTGATTACCAACGCCCGCCTGGTCAACGAAGGCCGCGTCTTCGATGCCGACCTGCGCATCGAGAATGGCCGCATCGCACGCATTGAAAGCGGGCTGGCCGCGCGCGATGGCGAGCAGGTGGTCGATGCCGCCGGCCGCTGGCTGCTGCCCGGCATGATCGATGACCAGGTGCACTTCCGCGAGCCGGGCCTGACCCAGAAGGGCGACATCGCCACCGAATCGGCCGCCGCGGTGGCCGGTGGCCTGACCACCTTCATGGACATGCCCAACACCAACCCGCCGACGCTGAACGCCGACGCCCTGCAGGCCAAGTACGATTCCGCCGCCGGCCGCGCGCGCGCCAATTACGGCTTCTACATGGGCGCCAGCAACGACAACCTGGAGCACATCCAGCGCCTGGATCCGAAGACCGCGCCGGGCATCAAGGTGTTCATGGGGGCCTCCACCGGCAACATGCTGGTGGACAACCCGGAAACGCTGGACGCGATCTTCCGCGACGCGCCGACCCCGATCATCACCCACTGCGAAGACACGCCGATGATCGACGCGCTGATGAAGGAATACCAGGCGCAGTACGGCGACACCCTGAGCGCCGAGCAGCATCCGGACATCCGCTCGCGCCAGGCCTGCCTGAAGTCGTCCGAACTGGCGGTATCGCTGGCCCGCAAGCACGGCACCCGCCTGCACGTACTGCACATTTCCACCGCCGACGAACTGGCCCTGTTCGAGCGCGGCCCGCTGATCCGCGCCGACGGCAGCCGCAAGCAGATCACCGCCGAAACCTGCATCCATTTCCTGCGCTTCGACCGCACCGATTACGCGCGCCTGGGCAACCTCATCAAGTGCAATCCGGCGATCAAGGACGTGGCTGACCGCGAGGCGCTGACCGCTGCGCTGGTGGAAGACATCATCGACGTGTTGGCCACCGATCATGCCCCGCACACGTGGGAAGAAAAGCAGAAGCCCTACGCGCAGGCGCCGTCCGGCCTGCCGCTGGTGCAGTACGCGCTGACCGCCGCACTGGAACTGGTGCACGAAGGCAAGCTGGACATCGCCCGGGTGGTGCAGAAGTTCGCGCACGCGCCGGCCCAGTTGTTCGACGTGGCCGAACGCGGCTTCCTGCGCGAAGGCTATTTCGCCGACCTGGTGCTGGTGGAGGACAAGCCGTTCACCGTCAAGCGCGAAGACGTGCTGTCCAAGTGCGGCTGGTCGCCCTTCGAAGGCACCACCTTCCAGTCGCGCATCGCCTCGACCTGGATCAATGGCCAGCTGGCCTGGGACGGCACGCAGATCGTGGGGGCGGCCAACGGCCAGCGCCTGGCGTTCAACCGCTGATGCGGGCGCTGTTGCTGGGCTCGGTGCTGGCCGGCGCCCTGCCCGTGCTGCTGTCCGCGGCGGCCCCGGTCGAAGCACAGGCCACCGACAGCCGCGTGGTGTTTCCCGCCAGCGCCTCGCAGGGCGCGATGGTGATCGGCAAGGTGCCGGCCGGCAGCAGCGTGCGCTATGCCGGTCGCAGCCTGCGGGTGAGTGGCTACGGCAGCGTGGTGTTCGGCATCGGTCGCGACGAGCAGGGTCCGCTGCAGGTTGACGTACAGCGCCCCGACGGCGGCAGCGAGCGCGTCGCGATCGCGGTGACGCCGCGTGACTGGCCGGTGGAACGGGTCAACGGCGTGCCGCCGAAGACGGTCAATCCGCCGCCGGCCATCGCCGAACGGATCAAGCGCGAACAGGCCCAGGTGACGGCGGCGCGGGCGCGCGATGACAACCGCGCCGACTTCGCCCAGCCGTTCGTGTGGCCCGTGCAGGGTCGCATCAGCGGCCGCTTCGGCAATGCGCGTGTCTACAACGGGCAGCCCGGATCGGGCCATTCCGGCATGGACATCGCCGTGCCCACCGGCACGCCGGTCAAGGCACCGGCGGCTGGCGTGGTGACCTTCGCCGCACCGGACCTGTACCTGACCGGCGGCACGCTGCTGCTGGACCACGGCTTCGGGGTGAGCTCGAACTTCCTGCACCTGTCGCGCATCGACGTGAAGGTCGGCGACCGGGTCGAACAGGGCCAGGTGATTGCCGCGGTGGGGGCTACCGGGCGGGCGACCGGCCCGCACCTGCATTGGGGCATGAACTGGTTCGACACCCGCATCGACCCGCTGCTGGTGCTGGAACGCAGGTAGCGCCGAGCCGTGCTCGGCGGAATTTTTCAGACCACCGCCCGCTGCGCTCGCCGACCATGGGTCGGCGCTACCGTCTCGTTCTGGTAGCGCCGAGCCATGCTCGGCGGAATCGGTCAGGCCACGGCCCGCTGCGCTCGCCGACCCTGGGTCGGCGCTACCGACGCGTTCTGGTAGCACCGAGCCGCGCTCGGCGGAATCTTTCAGAGCACCGCCCGCTGCGCTCGCCGACCTTGGGTCGGCGCTAGCCGCGCGGCATCATCCGCGCGCGGCCCACCACACACGCAACAAGGTGCGCACCGGCGTTGCTTCAATCGGCTTGCCACTGGCCTGCGACTGCAGCCGCGCACGCGCCAACGCCGCCCAGATCCGCCGCGGCCGCGGGCCGGCAACGCGCAGCTTCCAGTCCCTCAGCAGCTCACCGGCCCAGCGCCGTGGAGCGGCGGCAGCGTCGGGTTCCAGCAGCGAGCGCGGCACGCCGGTCACGCCCGCGTCGTAAAGCCGCTGCGCCAGCGTCTGCTGCAGCACGGCCTGGCCCGCACCGGCGCGCGGGCGGTCTTCGAACAGCACCACCTCCACTGCCGCCACCGCTTCGGCGAACGCGGTCAACGCACGCTGCGCGGCGGCCGCATCCACGGCCACGGCACGCGCCTCCACCAGGCTCGGCAGCGCATCGGCCAGTACCGCCCACGGTGCGCGGATCGGCTCCAGCACGCGGCCCAGCGGGTGGCGCGAGCGCTGGCCCGCCCAGCTGCGCAGCTCTTCGCCCCACCAGGCCAGCTTGGCATCGGCCGGCAGCGGGTCGCCGCTGGTGTTGAGCATGTCATCCAATTCCTGCAGCAACGAAAACCACGCCACCGCCCGCGCACGATGTTCCGGCGCGACGAACGGCTCGGCCACCGACCACTCGGGCCAGCGTGCACGCCACTTGTCCAGGAAGCTGTCCAACGCACTGCTGTTCACTACGTATCCTTCAATGCTTGACCGGCGGTGCCGGGAGGGTCGGCCAGCGTGTGGCCTGCTGCAGCAAGTGCGCATCTTCCAGCGCAACATCGGCGTTCCAGCTGGCCGGATCGTCATCGGCCAGGCGATAGCCCCACAACGCGGCGACCGACGGCATTCCGGCAGCGCGCGCGGCGATGATGTCGCGCTCGTCATCGCCGACGTACACACAGTGCGACGGCGCGATGCCGATCGCCTGCGCCGCATGCAGCAACGGCAGCGGGTGCGGCTTGCGCTCGGGCAGCGAATCGCCGCCGACCAGCACCGCACAGCGCGCCTGCCAGCCGTGCTGCGGCAGGATCAGCCGCGCCAGGTATTCGGGTTTGTTGGTGACGATGCCCCAGCGCACGCCGGCAGCGTCCAGCGCGGCGAGCATGCCCGCCACGCCATCGAACAGCGTTGCATGCTGGCCGATCAGTGCCTGGTAACGCTGCAGGAACTCCGGGATCAACGCATCGCGCTCATCGCCGGGCAGCTCGGGGAAGGCCACGGCCAGCATCGCCCGCGAGCCCTTGGAGACCACCGGGCGAAGCGCTTCAAGGGAGATCGGCGGCCGGCCGCGAGCGGCCAGCATGTCGGCCGCGGTCGCAACGAAATCCGGCGCGCTGTCCAGCAGGGTACCGTCCAGGTCGAACAGCACCGCGGGCGGGAAGCGCACTGCGGTCATGCCGGCTTGGTCGCGTGGGCGAGATAGTTGATGTCGGTACGGCTGGACAGCCGTGCGCGGTTGCGCCACGGCTCGTAGGCCATGCCGCTGACGTCCTGCAGCTGCAGGTCGGCGTCGCGCAGCCAGCGTGACAGCTCGGCCGGGGTGATGAATTCCTGGTAGTGGTGGGTGCCCTTGGGCAGCAGCCGGGCCACGTATTCAGCCCCCACGATCGCCACCGCGAACGCGGCGGCGGTGCGGTTGATGGTGGACAGGAACAGCTGGCCGCCGGGTTTCAGCAGGCGCTTGCAGGCTTCGATGATCGCACCGGGGTCCGGCACGTGTTCCAGCATTTCCATGCAGGTCACAACGTCAAAGCTGCCCGGCTGCTCGGCGGCCAGATCCTCGGCGGCCTGCACCCGGTAGTCCACGGTCACGCCGGTTTCCAGCGCATGCAGGCGCGCCACCTTGACCAGTTCCGGCGCCAGGTCGATGGCGGTCACCTCGGCACCGGCCTGGGCCAGCGCCTCGCTGAGCAGGCCGCCACCGCAGCCGATGTCCAGCACGCGCAGGCCGCGCAGTGGTGCGCGGTCGGCGACATACTTGGTGCGCACCGGGTTGAGCGCATGCAGCGGCTTCTGCGGACCTTCCGCGTCCCACCAGCGGTTGGCCAGGGCGGCGAACTTGTCCAGCTCGGCCTGGTCGAAATTGGAAGAAGCGTTCGGGGCGTTCATGGGGTGTCCTTGCGGCGCCGGAAGGCGCGCGGATGGGATGGATCAGGCGCGCACGTGGCGGATGCGCTCGCGCCACTGGCGCGCGTTGGCGATGATGCCCGGCAGGTCCATGCCGACCAGTTCGCGCTGCACCAGCTTGGGCTGGCCGGCGATCCACACATCGCTCACCTGCTGGCGGCCGGTGGCATACACCAGCTGCGACAACACGTTGTGCAGGGGCTGGGTTTCCAGCGCGGACAGGTCCACGCAGACCAGGTCGGCCTGCTTGCCGACTTCGATCGAGCCGATGCGCTGTTCGAAGCCCAGCGCACGCGCACCGCCCAGCGTGGACGCGCGCAGCGTGCTCGCCGCATCCAGCGCGGTCGCATCGTTGGCCACGGCCTTGGCCAGGATCGCCGCGGTGCGGTTTTCGCTGAACATGTCCAGGTCGTTGTTGCTGGCGCAGCCGTCGGTGCCGATGGCCAGGTTCACCCCCGCGCGCTGCAGCGCGCAGGCCGGGCAGAAGCCGGACGCCAGCTTGAGGTTCGATTCGGGGCAATGCACCACGCTGACGCCGCGCTCGGCGCACAGGTGGATTTCCGCGTCGGTCAGCTGGGTCATGTGCACGGCGATCAGGCGGTCGTTGACCAGCCCCAGCCGATCCAGGCGCGCCAACGGGCGCTGGCCGTGCAGCTTGATCGAATCGCTGACTTCCTGCGCGGTCTCATGCGTGTGCAGGTGCACCTGCATGTCCAGCTGGTCGGACAGCATGCGCACGCGCTCGAAGTTCGCATCGTTGACCGTATACGGCGCATGCGGCGCGAACGAGGTGCCGATCAGCGGATCGTTGCGCCATTGGTCGTGCAGCTCGCCGGCCTTGGCGAAGTACTCGTCATCGCTCTTGGCCCAGGCGGTGGGGAAGTCGATGATCACCGCGCCGACCAGCGCGCGGAAACCGTGCTTCTTGTAGACCGCGGCCTGCACGTCGCCGAAGAAGTAGTTTTCGTTGGCGCAGGTGGTGCCGCCGCGCAGCATTTCGGCGATCGCCAGGGTGGTGCCGTCGGCGACGAATTCCGGCCCGATCACCGCTGCCTCCACCGGCCAGATGTGCTGCTGCAGCCAGGTCATCAACGGAAGGTCGTCGGCCACCCCGCGCAGCAGGGTCATCGGATTATGGGTATGGGCGTTGACCAGGCCCGGCATCAGCGCCGCCTCCGGGCGGCTGACCACCTGGGCGGCAGTGAAGCGTTCGCGCGCCTGGCTGCGTGGCAGGATCGCGATGATCTCGCCGTTGCGCACCGCCACTGCGTGGTCTTCCAGCACCACGGCATGCGGCTCGATCGGGACCACGTAACCGGCTTCGATCAGCAGGTCACAGGCTTCGGGGAGGTGCGGGCTATCGCTCATGCGGGCTCACTGGCTGGGGGGCGGCGAGATACTGCTGGGGGACACGCCCCTGAGTCAGGGGCTGCCGCGAAGCGGCGGGGTCTGGAGACTCGTGAAGCGGGGCCCATGATCTGCCGAAGCAGATCATGGGAGCGCCAGCGCGAATGCGATGGCGCGTACCCGGCCAGCGGCCGTCCCTACCGTAATCCGGCTGTGCCGGATTACTTTACGCGTGCGGAGTATTCGCCCGAACGGGTGTCGACCTTGATGATCTCGTCCTGGTTCACGAACAGCGGAACGCGGACCACCGCGCCGGTTTCCAGCGTGGCCGGCTTGCCGCCGCCGCCGGAGGTGTCACCACGCACGCCCGGATCGGTCTCGGTGATCTTCAGTTCAACGAAGTTCGGCGGCTGCACGAAGATCGGCGAACCGTTCCACAGAGTCACGATGCAGGATTCTTCACCCTTCAGCCACTTCTCCGCGCCGCCCATGCCGGCCTTGTCGGCCTGCACCTGCTCGAAGGATTCCGGGTCCATGAAGTGCCAGTACTCGCCGTCGCTGTACATGTAGTCCATGTTGGTGTCGACGACGTCGGCCACTTCCACGTCATCGGTGGCCTTCATGGTCATTTCCACGGTCCGGCCGGACTTGATGAAGCGGTAGCGCACGCGGGTGAAGGCCTGGCCCTTGCCCGGCTTGATGAACTCGGTTTCCGAGATGACGGCCGGTTCATTGTTGACCAGGATCTTCATCCCGTTCTTGACATCGTTCATGCCCGCAGTGGCCATGCTCAAGCTCCTCAAATGGCGAAACCGCCGCATGTGCGGCGAGCCGGATAGAATGGAAAGCCCACCGGAGGCCGGTGGGCACTGATTTATGCCCCCATGATAACCGCAGGCCCCCTGTCCATGCAGCTCTCCGCCGCTCACCGCCCCGTTTCCGCCCGCTGGCAGCAGCTCTGGCGCCAGGCGATACGCGATCCCGGCGAACTGCTTGCGCGGCTCGGCCTGGAGCCTGCCGCGCTGGGTGTTTCCGAGGCGGCCCTGCAGCAGTTCGCGCAGCGCGTACCGGAAGGGTTCGTGGCCCGCATGCGGCATGGCGACCCGCACGATCCACTGCTGCGCCAGGTGCTCCCGATCGACGCCGAAATGCGCCAGGTGCCCGGCTTCAGCCTGGATGCGGTCGGCGATGGCGCGGCCAAGAAGGCCACCGGGGTCATCCAGAAGTACCGCGGTCGGGCGCTGCTGGTGACCACCGGCAGCTGCGCGATCAACTGCCGCTACTGCTTCCGCCGCCACTTCGATTACGGCACCGAAAACGCCGCCAAGGGCGGCTGGCAGGAGGCGGTGCGGGCCATCGCCGAAGACCCGGGCATCGACGAGGTCATCCTGTCCGGCGGCGATCCCCTGTCGCTGGCCACGCACAAGCTGGTGGAGCTGACCGACGCGCTGCGCGCCATCCCGCACCTGCGCCGGCTGCGCATCCACAGCCGCCTGCCGGTGGTGCTGCCCGAGCGCGTGGATGATGAACTGGTAGCCTGGCTGGGCAGCCTGCCGTGGCCGCTGGCCTTCGTGATCCACGCCAACCACGCCAACGAATTCGATGCCAGCGTGGATGCCGCCCTGGCGCGCCTGCGCGCGGCCGGCGCGCAGCTGCTGAACCAGGCCGTGCTGCTGCGCGGGGTCAACGACAGCGAAGACGCGCTGGCCGCGCTGAGCGAACGCAGCTTCGCCGCCGGGGTGATGCCGTACTACCTCTACCAGCTGGATCGCGTGGAGGGCGTGGCCCACTTCGAAGTGGACGATGCAACGGCCAAGGCCCTGATCGCCGCTCTGACCGCACGCCTGTCCGGCTACCTGGTCCCCAAGCTGGTCCGCGAACTTCCCGGCGACCCCAGCAAGCGCCCCGTATAGCCGGAAATCAGGCGCCGGATTCGATCATCTGCACCACTGCGGTGGCGGTGATCGGGTGGCTCAGCCAGTACCCCTGGGCCAGGTCGCAGCCGCGCTGGCTGAGCAGGTCGAACTGCACTTCCTGCTCGATGCCTTCGGCCACCACGGTGATTCCCAGCGCGTGGGCCATGGCGATGATCGCGGTGGTCAGCGCCAGGTCATCCGGGTCGCGCTGCATGTCGGCGACGAAGCTCTTGTCGATCTTCACCCCGTCCACCGGCACCTGGCGCAGGTGGCTGAGTCCTGAAAAACCGGTACCGAAATCGTCCAGCCATACTTTCACGCCGGTGCGGTGCAGCTTGTCCAGCAACTGGGCGGCCAGCATCTCATCGCCTATCACGGCCGTCTCGGTCAGCTCCAGGTGCAGGCGCGAAGCCGGCAGTCCGGATTCGTGCAGGCACTGCGCGACCAGGTCCGGCAGTTCGCCGCCGCGCAGCTGCCGCGGTGACACGTTGACCGACACGAACATCCCCTCGCCATCCCCGCTGCGCGGCCACTGCGCCGCTTCCATGCACGCCGCGCGCAGCACCTTCGGGCCGATCACTTCGATCAGTCCGCTCTGCTCGGCCACTTCGATGAACACCGATGGCGGGATCGTGCCCAGCGTCGGGTGCTGCCAGCGCAGCAGCACTTCCACCCCGACCATGCGCCGGTCGCGGGTGCGGAAGATCGGCTGGTAGGCCAGCCGCAGTTCACCGCGTTCCCAGGCACCGCGCAGCTCCTGCTCCATGTGCACGCGGCGTTCCACGGCGTGGTCCATCGCGCGGCTGTAGTAGCGATGGCAGTTCTTGCCCGCCATCTTGGCCTGGTACATGGCGATGTCGCCGTTCTTCAGCAGGGTGGTCGCATCGGCGGCATCATCGGGGAACAAGGTGACGCCGATGGACGCCCCCAGGAACAGCTCGCGGCCCTGTACGCGCAGTGGCTTGCCCAGCTCGCGCACCAGCAGGTCGGCCAGCTCGCGCGCCTGCGCGGCGACATCGCCTTCGGCCAGCAGGATCACGAATTCGTCGCCGCCGAAGCGCGCCAGCAGCGCCTCGTCGCCGCCCGCCGCAGAAACGGCCTCGCTGATCCGCTGGACGAACTGCAGCAGCGCTTCATCGCCTGCTTCGTGGCCCAGCGTGTCGTTGACCCGCTTGAAGTCATCCATGTCGGCAAACAGCAACGCCAACTGGTGGCCCGACGCGCGCGCCGCCATCAGGCGATGGTCCAGCGTCTCGCGGAACGCCAGCCGGTTGGTGAGCCCGGTCAGGGCATCGGTGTAGGCCATGTGCCGCACTTCGCGGTCATGCCGGGCAATGGCATCGCGCATCCGGGCGAAGGCGCGCACCAGCTCGCCGACTTCATCGTCGCGATGGTTCTCGCGCAGCGGCACCTGGTAGTCGCCGGCCTCGATCTGCCGCGCCGCCATCGCCAGCCCACGGATCGGCGTGACCAGGGTGCGCTGTACGTACAGCACCACCGCCACCCCGATCGCCACCAGCAGCGCCAGCATCAGCAGCAGCCAGCCAAGGTGGCGGGTGCCGACCTGTTCCAGCCGCTGCGCCAGGGTCTGGCTGGCCTGCGCCTCCAGCACCTGCACTTCCTTCAACGAAATGCCTACGCGCACGCCACCCAGGCGCTGGTTGCCGACCATGATCGGCATGCTGTTTTCCAGCACCTTGGGCGATTCCTGCACCAGCGCGGCCTTGGCGGCCACCGCCTTGGCCGCGAGTGGATCGGACATCGCACGCCCATAGTCCGGCACGGCCACCGACCCGTCATGCAGCAGGCGGCCCTTGGCATCGAACACCAGCACGTAGCCCACCGCGCGTTGCCGCGACACGTTGCGCACCAGCGCACCGACCTGCTCCAGGTCGTTGTAGTACAGCGGGTTGGACAACGCATCGGCCAGTTCACGGGCCATCGTCTCGCCGCGGCTGCGCATGCTGCGGTCGAACAGTTCGTGGATGACCGTGCCGCTGAGGCGGGTCACCTCCCGCTGGGAGGCCGCCTGCCGTCCCAACAGCACCGCCAGGATGGCCACCACCACCAGCATCGCCCCGCCCATCGCCAGCACGAAGCGCGCCTGCATTCCCGATCCCAAGCCCAGGCGCTTCATTCCACTTCCATCCGCACGCGTACCAGTCCTCGTTTCAAATCATCCAGCCGCCGAAGCATCCGCGCATCAACGCGATGGAAGCCGGATGTACCAAAAAACCGTGCCAATGCATCTTTCGCCTGCGGGTCCTGCGCGGCCTGCAGCAGCACCTGCTGCAGGCGATCGCGCACCTGCGGATCCAGGTCCGCGCGCACCACCTCCACCGCGCGCGGATACGGCGCAGTGCGATGGATCACCCGCAGGTCATGCTTGAACGCCGGCGGCACCCGCCGCTCATCGTCCCAATCCACGCTGCTCACCGCACCGGCGTCGACCATGCCCTTCTGCACGAACGTGGCGATGTTCAGCTCGGTACGCGCGAACACGTAACCCACCGCATCGGCGGTGGGCGTGTCATCGGGCTCCTGCAGGATCTGCGGCACCAGGCCGTTTTCCAGCAGGGTCATGGCCGGCACCAGGTAGGCACTGGTGGAGGCCGAATTCTGCAGCGCCAGGGTATGCCCGCGCAGGTCCGCCAACTGGTGCAGTTGGCTTTCGCGGCGCACGAAGAACACGCTGTGGTATTCGCGCACTCCGCTGCGTTCGGTCAGCAGCAGCGGGCGTGCATCCGCGCGCTGGCCCAGCGCCACCGCGGTGCTGGCCGTTTCGGTGACCCAGTCAACGCGTCCGCGGCGCAGGTAACTGGCCATCTGCTGCGCATCGCGCGCCATCAGCACGCGGCCTTCGGTGATGCCCAGGTCGTGCATGTGCGCCACCACGTAATCCAGCAGGGGCTGCAGCTGCGCATAGTGTGACTTCGGATCGTCGCTGATGCGGCCCAGCACCAGCACGTGACGCTGGTCCGGCCGCCCACTGCCGGGCACCGGCGACGCGGCCATGCACGCGCCTGCCAGCAGCAGGCACGCCAGGCCCAGCAGTCCCCACTGCATGCGTCCCAGCCAAGCGTTCACGATGTTCCCCCTTGATGTAAGGGAAAGACTACCCGAAAAAGTGAGAACTGCGTCAGGCTATTTTTTGTCGCCGTGTGCCAGACGGGCCATGCGCTGGGCGTCGGCCAGGATGCCGCGCAGCAGGCGGACTTCCTGCTCGCTGGGCTCGCTGCGCAGGAACAACCGGCGCAGTTTGCGCATCGCCGATTCCGGCGCCCTGCCCTTGTGGAACTCGATCTCGTCCAGGGTCTCGCCGAGCTGGCCGAAGAAGCTTTCCATCTGCTCATGGCTGGCCGGCTGTTCACGCAGGCCCGGCTCGACCACCGGCGTAGCGGCATCGCCGAGCAGGCGCATGCGCACCTCGTAGGCCAGCACCTGCACCGCCGCGGCCAGGTTCAACGAACTGAACGCGGGATCGGACGGAATGTGCACCGCGGCATGGCACAGCTGCAGCTCTTCGTTGGTCAGGCCGGTGCGCTCACGACCGAACACGATGGCCACTTCGGCGCCTTCGCCCGCCTTGGCGGCGACCCGGGCGGCGGCCACGGTGGGCAGCAGCTCTTCCAGCTGCACCCGGCGCGCACGCGCGGTGCAGCCCAGCACGAGGGTGCAGTCGGCCACGGCGTCGGCCAGGGTCGCCACTACCGGGGCATCGCCCAGCACGTCTTCGGCGCCGGCCGAACGCCGGAAGGCATCTTCGTCCAGCGGCTTTTCCGGGGCGACCAGCACCAGCCGGGCCAGGCCCATGGTTTTCATGGCACGCGCGGCGGCGCCCATGTTGCCGGGATGCTGGGTCCCGACCAGGACGAAACGGATACGGGGAGCAATGGATGGATCGGACATGAACGCGGTAGTCGAGCTGGACGGCCTGCAATGGTAAACTGTGCGGCCGGCCACTGCGCCGGACCTGCTCTTTTCCCCCGCCGATCCCCCCTCTGCCCTCCCGGGAGCTACCGCCATGCAGAAACCCGCCGTCACCGTCATGGTCAAGGCCGCCCGCCTCGCCGGCAACGTATTGTTGCGCAACATCAACAAGCTCGAGGCGCTCAACGTGGTGCAGAAGGGCCGCATGGACTATGCCAGCGAGGTCGATGCGGACGCGGAAAAGGTCATCGTCAAGGAACTCAAGCGCGCCTACCCGGAATACGGGGTGATCGGCGAGGAAGGTGGCACCCAGGGGGCCAACCGGTACATGTGGGTCATCGATCCGCTGGACGGCACCAGCAACTACCTGCGCGGCTTCCCGCACTACTGCGTGTCCATCGCGCTGGTGGAAAACGGCGAGCCGACCGATGCGGTGATCTTCGATCCGCTGCGCAATGAACTGTTCACTGCCAGCCGCGGTGCCGGCGCGGTGTTCAACGACCGCCGCATCCGCGTGTCCGACCGCAAGGACCTGGAAGGCACGATGATCCACACCGGCTTCGCCCCGCGTGAGCGCGCCCGCGCCAGCGCGCAGCTGAAGGCGGTCGACACGCTGCTGGTGCAGGCCGAAGACGTGCGTCGCACTGGTTCGGCTGCGCTGGACCTGGCCTACGTGGCCTGTGGCCGCGCCGATGCCTACTTCGAGGCCGGGGTGAAGTCCTGGGACATCGCCGCGGGCATCCTGCTGGTCCGCGAAGCGGGCGGCAAGGTCTGCGATTACAAGGGCGCCACGTTGGGGCGGATGGACAACCGCGGCCCGGAAAACCACCAGGTGGTGGCGGGCAACCTGAAGGTGGCCGAGTCGCTGCAGAAGGTGCTGGTCAACACCGGCTACGCCGCCGAGTTCGACGCGAAGTTCTGATTTCGCTTGAATCAGGTGGGTCGGACGGCGCCTTTGGGCGCCGTTCTGCTTTGTGCGGCAACGGCAACGGCAATGGCAAAGTCAAAAGCTGGGGGCCGCGTGCTGGCGGGGCGGGGTGGCCATGGAGCCTTCGGTAGCGCCGACCCATGGTCGGCGGAATGTTCGCGCCAACGGCCCGCTGCGCTCGCCGACCATGGGTCGGCGCTACCGCTTTTCTTTTTTCTTACGCGGCGGGCGGCCCCCGGAACCTGTCAGGGGGTCGGGCGGTGGGGCTGGGCGGGGGCGTTGAGCGCCATGGATGGCGCGAAACGAGGCACGCATGGACGCAGTCGTTGCCGTCCCCCGACCAGCCCCACCGCCCGGCCCACCCGAGCTGCGGCTTCAAAAAAGCCGCCATCCGCGAGGGGGTCCCACCCGTTCGACCAACCCGCTTCAGACCACGGTAGAAGAACGCAGCGCGGCAATCCGCTCATCCAGCGGCGGATGGCTCATCATCAACTTGCGCAGGCCCTGCCCCATGCCGCCGGCGATACCGAAGGCAGCCACCTGGCTCGGCAGCGTGCTCTGCCCGTGGTTGACCTTCAACCGCTCCAGCGCGGCGATCATCTTCTGCCGACCGGCCAGCTGGGCACCACCGGTATCCGCGCGGAACTCACGATGACGCGAGAACCACATCGCGATCATGGTGGCGAAGATGCCGAACACCATTTCCAGCACGAACACGATCACGAAATAGCCGATACCGCGGCCGCCACCTTCGCGGTTGCCGGACATCGCACTATCGATCACCCCACCGACCACCCGGGCCAGCACGATGACGAAGGTGTTGAGCACGCCCTGCAGCAGCGCCATGGTGATCATGTCACCGTTGGCGACGTGGGCGATTTCATGGCCTAGCACCGCCTCGGCTTCATCTTCGCTCATGTGGTGCAACAGGCCGGTGGAAACCGCGACCAACGCCTTGTTGCGGTTGGCACCGGTGGCGAAGGCATTGATCTCCGGACCGTCATACACCGCGACCTCCGGCATGCCGATGCCGGCTTCGCGCGCCTGGCGCTCGACCGTCTTCAACAACCAGCGCTCGGTGTCGTTGCGCGGCTCGGTGATCACCACCGCACCGGTGGAGCGCTTGGCCATCCACTTGGACAGCAGCAGCGAAATGAAAGAGCCGCCGAAACCGAAGATCGCCGCCATCACCAGCAGGCCGCTCATCTGGCCGGGATTGACCCCCAGCACCGACATCACGATACCGGCGAGGACCAGCACCGCAAGGTTGGTAAGGAGGAACAGGGCTATGCGACTGAACATGGGGAAAGTTGGCTCTGGAGAGGGTAACGGTGCTAAATCTGCGGTGACTTCAGCTTGAATTCAAGCGCCAACCTGACCGACGATTCAGCCAGCATGATTTCCCCCATTCATTGCGGCCGGTTCGCGCCCTCACCCACCGGCCCGCTGCACGCCGGTTCGCTGCTCGCTGCCTTCGCCAGTTGGCTGTTCGCCCATCACCAGGGCGGGCGCTGGCTGCTGCGCGTGGAAGACGTGGATCCGCCCCGTACCGTGCCCGGCGCGGCCCAGTCCCAGCTCGACCTGCTGCACTTCCTGGGCCTGGAACCGGACGGTCCGGTGCTGTGGCAGAGCCAGCGCAGTGACGTCTACCAGCGCGCACTGGACGCCCTGCTTGCCAGCGGCCGGGCCTTCGCCTGCCATTGCAGCCGCAGTGAACTGGCCGCCAGCGGCGGTATCCACCACCAGTGCGTGGCACGCCAGGCGCGTCCGGACCCTGCCATCCGCCTGCGCGTGGCGCCCGGCAGCGTGGTGACGTTCGACGATGCGCTGCGTGGCCCACAGCGGCAGGACGTGCACGCCGATGTCGGCGATTTCGTCCTGCGCCGTGCCGATGGCTGCTGGGCCTACCAGCTTGCCGTGGTGGTGGATGACGCGGCGCAGGGCATCACCGACGTGGTGCGCGGCGCGGACCTGCTCGATTCAACCGCGCGCCAGATCCTGCTGCAGCGCGCGCTCGGGCTGCCCCCCCCCCGCTATGCGCACCTGCCGCTGCTGCTGGCTGACGACGGCCGCAAACTGTCCAAGTCTGAAGCCGCACCGACGGTCGACGGGGGCGATCCAATGGCCGTGCTGCGGCAGCTCTGGCGGCTGCTCGGCCAGCCGGCCGCTGCACTGGACGGCGCGTCCACCCAGGCCGACCTGCTGCAACGCGCCGCGGCTGCATTTGATCGCACCCGGGTGCCCCTGCATGACATTTCATCGCGGCAGGCGCACAGCGGCCCATGATGTTGCAGAATCCCCCTTCCCCCCTGATTTACGGAAGCGCAGCATGACTCCACGCGTCGCACTGGTCACCGGCGGCACCGGCGGCATCGGTACCGCCATCTGCCAACGCCTGGCCGACCAGGGCCATCGGGTCGCCACCAACTACCGTGACCATGCCAAGGCGCTGGCCTGGCAGCAGGCCATGGCAGCGCGCGGCCTGGCGATCGCGATCTTCCCCGGCGACGTGTCCACCCCGGAGAGTGCCGAGGCGATGGTGCGTGCGGTGGAAGCCGAACTGGGCCCGGTGGAAATCCTGGTCAACAACGCCGGCATCACCCGCGACACCACCTTCCACCGGATGCGTGCCGAGCAATGGCATGAGGTGATCAACACCAACCTCAATTCGGTCTTCAACGTGACCCGGCCGGTGATCGAAGGCATGCGCCGCCGCGGCTGGGGGCGGGTGATCCAGATCAGCTCGATCAATGGCCTGAAGGGCCAGTACGGGCAGGCCAACTACGCGGCGGCCAAGGCCGGCATGCACGGCTTCACCATCTCCCTGGCGCGCGAAAACGCCGGCTTCGGGATCACCGTCAACACCATTTCCCCCGGCTACGTGGCCACCGACATGGTCATGGCGGTGCCGGAGGAGGTGCGCGCCAAGATCATCTCCGACATCCCCACCGGACGGCTCGGCAAGCCGGAAGAAATCGCTTACGGGGTGTCCTTCCTGGTCAACGAGGAAGCGGCCTGGATCACCGGCAGCAACCTGGACATCAACGGCGGCCATCACATGGGCTGGTGAGCGGCACCCGCCCCGCCCGCGCAGTGTGGCGTCCGCCGCACGCGCGGGGCCCGAAAGGCTGAACCGCAGCGAAAATGCTGCGCAACATGAAAAGCCTTGCTGCGCAACATGATCACCCCCGCAGCCCCCGCCACAAGGGCGTCTGGGCGTTGCAACGGGTGCTGCGCTGCGCCATGCTGCGCGTCTACTGTGACGAGTGCTTGCTTCATGGCTGCTACCCGCATCATCAAGAAGTATCCCAACCGCCGTCTGTACGACACCGAGATCTCCAGCTACATCACGATAGAGGATGTGCGCCAGCTGATCCTGGACGGCGAAGACTTCGAGGTCCGCGACGCCAAGAGTGGCGATGACCTGACCCGATCGGTCCTGCTGCAGATCATCGCCGACCAGGAACAGGACGGCGAGCCGATGCTCTCCACCCAGCTGCTCAGCCAGCTGATCCGCTTCTATGGCGATTCCCTGCAGGGCTTCATGGGCAACTACCTGGAGCGCAGCATGCAGGTCTTCCTCGACCAGCAGCAGCAGTTCCGCCAGCAGATGGGCAACCTGCTCGGGCAGACGCCGTGGGCGATGATGAACCAGCTGACCGAACGCAACATGGAGCTCTGGCAGGAGTTCCAGCGCAGCATGGGCAATGGCTTCGGGCCGCGCCCGGGCGGCACGTCCACCGGTACCGGCCCGCGACCGGGCAGCACGCCGGGCGGTGCCGCGCCACGTGCGGGCACCGGTCCCGGCGCTGCGCACAAGCCGACCGAAACCGCCGGCAGCACCGGCGGCAAGGGTCGCTCGCGCTGAGTTTGGCGCGGCCGCTGGCCTGAAGCAGAACGGCGCGCCCCTGCGGACGCGCCGTTTTTCGTTGTGGCAACCGCAGTCGGGCGTCAGCGCTTGGCGCGCACCCGCTCCACCTTGTAGCCCTTGGCCTTGAGCTTCTCCACCACGCCATCGCTGCCCAGCAGGTGCAGCGCGCCGACCACCACCAGCGTGCCGCCCTGCCCGGCCTGCAGGTGCGGCTCCAGCTTCGGCAGCCAGGCGTCGTTGCGGTCGCTGTTGATGCGCTGGTAAAGCTGCGGGTACTGGCGCTTCATGTCCACCGCCATGCGGTTCCACATCAGCACATCGTCACCGCGCCGCCACGCATCGTGCAGCGCGCGGATTTCCGCATCGCCCTTGTCGGACTGTTCCAGTGCTTCTTCCACCATCTGGCGCTGTTCGGCGATGCTCATGCCGGCCAGCACGCCGATCTGCGTATCGATGGTTTCCAGGCCGAGGATCGGTTTGCCCGCCTTGGCCGCCCGGTCCATGAAGTGCTTGTCCAGCCCCAGCGCGGGGTCCAGTCCCATTTTCTGCATCTGCGCGATGCTGATGCTCAGTCCGACGAACCACGGCTTGAGGCCCTGCATCTGCGCCAACGGCAGGGGATTGTTCGTGGCGTACTGCTGCAGCCTGGCCCACGTTGCATCGCCGAGATCCCGGCGCAGTTCGCTGCCATCGGTGCGCATTGCCGCCTGCACCATCTTGCCGGCCAGTTCCGGCGATTCCATGTCCTGGGCCGACAGTTCGAACACCACGCGCTGCGCTGCATCGAAGGCCTTTTCCGCCTCTGCCGCCAGCGGGTAATCCTCCGGCCGCAGCAGGTGGAAGGAACCCAGCAGGTAGACGCGGGCATCACCGGCGCCGGTCACCTTCCACAGCAGCGGTACCGGCGCCGAGCGCGTGGCCGCCGGCTTCGGCGTGGCAGCGGGCGTCGCCGCGACGGTGCCGAAGGCGGTGGCGAGCAGCAACAGCGGGGCGATCATCCAGCGGGTGACGGAACGCTTCATGGCGCACTTTCCTTGGGCGGGTGGTAAGCGCGTTCGCCGGCCTCGATACGCAGGTCCAGCCGGTTTTCCGGCGGTGCCAGCGGGCAGGTCGCGAACGGAGTGAACGCGCAGGGAGGATTGTAGGCGTGGTTGAAATCCACCAGCACATAGCCATCGGCGCCGGGCGCCTCGGTGTCCAGGTAGCGCCCCGCCGGATAACTGCCGTGGCCGCTGGTGCGGTCGGCGAAGATCAGGAACAGCGGCGCACCGGGCTCGGCGATGGCCTCGATCCGGTAGGTCGTGCCGCCCTGCTGGAACTCCAGCAGGCCGGCGTTGGGCATGGCGGTGGTCAGGCCGGTGATGTCCACGATGGGCAGGGTCCTGCCCGCCGGGTGCGGCAGGAAGCGCGCGCGTACCTGCCACTGCGGCCCACCGGGCCAGTACTCCAGCCCGCTGAAGCTGCTGCGCGACGCGGCGTCGGCATGCTTGATGCGCAACGCGAAACGTTGGCCGCGCTGCAACAGGCTCAGCTGCCCTTTCCCCTCGTCGAAGGCGATGCGGGTCGGCTGCGGGTCGTGGTCGCTGTTGAACGCGATCCGCCCGGTGACCGCCGTCCCGTCAACGCTCAGCGGCACGCCGCGTTCGGGAGTGAACGACCAGCGCTCGCCCTGCCGGCTGACCATGCCCAGCTTGTCCGGCCCGACGGCCAGGCGGATGCCACTGCCCGGCCCGCGTCCGATGTAATGGGCCTTGTGCTCCAGCCAATGCAGGCCGACCAGCGTGGTCCAGCCATCCGGCGCGGTCAGCTCCTGGTAACGCTGCATCCGCCATTGCTGCTGTTGCTGGGCGAATGCCGGATCGTCCTGCACGGCCGGCGCCACCTCCGGCGACTTGCCGCCACACCCGCCCAGTGCCAGTGCCAGCATCAAGGCCGCGCCGTAGTACCCCTTCCCCATGATCTTCCCCTTCAGCGTCCGCGCAGGAACCAGCGGTCGATCTCCGCCAGCGAAAAACGTGCCCAGGTCGGGCGCCCGTGGTTGCACTGGCCGGACCGTTCAGTGATCTCCATGTCGCGCAGCAGCGCGTTCATTTCCGGCACCGTCAATCGCCGGTTGGCGCGCACCGCGCCATGGCAGGCCATCGTGGACAACAGTTCATCGCGCGCGGTTGCCACGCGCCGCGACTGGCCATGTTCGCGCAGGTCGCCCAGCACATCGCGCAGCAGGCCTTCCGGCTCGGCGTTGGCGAGCAGTGCCGGGATGCTGCGCACATGCAGTGCGCCGGGGCCGGCGCGGGTCACGTCGAAGCCCAGTGCAATCAACGTCTCGGCTTCGCGTTCGGCGGTGTCGGCGTCGCGCTCGCCCACCGCCAGAGTGATCGGTACCAGCAGCGGCTGGGCATGCAGGCCGATGCCATCGTGGGCATTCTTCAGCCGTTCGTAGCCGATGCGCTCATGCGCGGCATGCATGTCCACCACGATCAGGCCTTCGGCATTTTCAGCCAGGATGTAGATGCCATGCAGCTGTGCCACCGCGTAGCCCAGCGGCGGCACCCCGGCATCGGCGCTGGTCACCGGCAATCCGTATTCGGACGGCATCGGCGGCAACGACTGCTGGCTGCCCGCAGGCCCTGCGTACAGCGCGGCGTAGGCCGCCGGCGCATCGGCCACCTGCAGGCCCAGCGGCGATTGCTGCGCGCCCCAATTACCGTAGCCGCCCCCGCCACCACTGCTACCGCCGCCGGGCTGTCCGCCCGACCAGTGCGTCGCGGCCTGCGCAGGCGCCCCCCCTTCCGTACCCGTACCCGCACCGGCACCAGCACCAATGTCATGCGCGGCCATGCCGGCACGCGTGTCGGCCAGTGCATCCTTCAGGGTGCGGTAGACGAAGTCATGCACCAGCCGCGAATCACGGAAGCGCACCTCGTGCTTGGCCGGATGCACGTTGACATCCACCCGTGTCGGATCCAGTTCCAGGAACAGCACATAGGCCGGCTGCCTGCCATGGAACAGCACATCGCCGTAGGCCATCTTGACCGCGTGCGCCACGCTGCGATCGCGCACCGAACGACCGTTGACATACAGGTACTGCTGGTCGGTACTGGCGCGCGAATAATGCGGCTGCGCGATCCAGCCGTGCAGGCGCAGGCCGGCACCGCTGTGGTCCACGCGCACGGCCTGGTTCGCGAAATCCTCGCCCAGCGTCTCACCCAGCCGCGCATCGGAATACAGATCCCCCGGCTTGTAGCGGCGCGATGCCTTGCCGTTGTGTGAAACGCGCAGCTCCACATCCGGACGGGCCAACGCCAGCGAGCGCAGCCACTCTTCGATATGCCCCAGCTCGGTACGTTCGGCGCGCAGGAACTTGCGCCGTGCCGGCACGTTGTAGAACAGTTCGCGGACTTCCACGGTGG
Organism: Stenotrophomonas sp. SORGH_AS_0321; assembly: GCF_031453215.1. Classification (NCBI taxonomy): domain Bacteria; kingdom Pseudomonadati; phylum Pseudomonadota; class Gammaproteobacteria; order Lysobacterales; family Lysobacteraceae; genus Stenotrophomonas; species Stenotrophomonas sp. SORGH_AS_0321. The sequence continues at coordinate 1,582,924 of NZ_JAVIZG010000001.1, read as the reverse complement.
TTCCCGGCGCATGCGCACGCGGCAGCACCTCGCCGAGCTTGCCGCCTTCGATCTGCAGCGCCGAGCCGTGTTCGTCCTGCGCGCGCCGGGAGGCGAGCGTGAAGCGGCTCACCGATGCGATGGACGGCAGGGCTTCGCCGCGGAAGCCGAGCGTGGCCACCGCTTCCAGGTCATCCAGGCTGGCGATCTTGCTGGTGGCATGGCGGGAAACCGCCAGCGGCAACTGCTCGGCGGCGATGCCACTGCCGTTGTCGCGGATCCGGATCAGCCGCACACCGCCTTCTTCCAGTTCGATATCGACGCGGGTGGCGCCGGCATCGATGGCATTCTCGACCAGCTCCTTGACCACCGATGCGGGCCGCTCGACCACTTCGCCGGCGGCGATCTGGTTGATCAGGATCTCCGGCAGCGGACGGATGGTGGCGCTCATGCGCCACCCCACGGACAGGCAATGGAGGCGGGAGGGTTGGGGAGGGAAACGAGTGCTGACTTCATCCGCCGATGATAGCGGATGGCTGGCTCCCGCCGTTCGCCTGCGGTAGTGACGGCCGCTGGCCGTCAATGCTTCACCGCTTTGCCGCTGCGCTCGCCGAGCGTGGCTCGGCGCTACCGCTTCGCCGTTCGCCTGCGGTAGTGACGGCCGCTGGCCGTCAATGCTTCACCGCTTTGCCGCTGCGCTCGCCGAGCGTGGCTCGGCGCTACCGTGTCCCGGCGGGATTACTTGCTGCCGCCGGCCACGGTGCTGGCCGCTTCCATCTCTGCCTGCGCGCGCGCGGCGTACAGCGTTCCCGGCGGCGGCTGGCGGGTGAAGAACACATTGACGCCATCCAGCACGGCCGCCGCGATCTTGCGCTGGTAGGCAGGATCCATCAGCCGGCGCTCTTCGTCCGGATTGGAAATAAAGGCGGTTTCCACCAGCATCGCCGGCATGTCCGAGGTGCGCAGCACGGCGAAGTTGGCGCGTTCGATGTTCGGCTTGTGGTTGTTGCCGATCCGCTTCAGCCCGCCCAGCACATGGCTGGCGGCATCTTCGGACGCCTTCATGTAACCGCTCTGGGCCAGGTCCAGCAGCACGTTGGCCAGCGTGCCTTCGGTGCGCTGCAGGCTGACGCCACCGATCAGGTCGGCCGCGTTTTCCTTGTCCGCCAGCCAGCGGGCGCGCTGCGAGGACGCGCCCTTGGTCGACAGCACATACACCGACGAACCCCGCGCAGCGCGGTTTTCCGCGGCGTCGGCGTGGATCGAAATGAAGATGTCCGCCTTCGCCGCACGCGCTTTCTGCGCGCGCATCGGCAGGGGAATGAACACATCGCTGTCGCGGGTCAGGTAGGCCTTCAGGCCGGGGGTCGAGTTGACCTGGCGTGCGAGTTCGCGCGCCACCGACAGGGTGATGTCTTTCTCACGCTTGCCGCTGGGACCGACGGCGCCCGGATCCTGGCCGCCATGGCCGGGATCGATGGCCACCACCAGCGACCGCATGCCCGGCTTCATGCTCACGCGCGCAACGTCGCTCGGCAGGCTGGGGCGTGGCGCGACAGGGGCCGCTTCGGGCGGCTGCGACGTGTTGCCCGAAGGCGCCGCAACGGCGGCAGCACCGGTCCGGGTCGGCAGGGTGCCGGCGATGGTGGTGCGCACGGGTGCCTGGGTCGGCTGGCCGGCCAGGATGGCCGCCGGTGACGGCGTGGCGGCTTCGGTGCCGGCGCCGGTTCCGGCGACGGTGGCCGTGGTGGTGCTCGGCAGTGTGGCCGGTGCGGCCGGCGCAACGGCGACAGCCGTGGCCTGCTGCTGGACCTGCGCGGTGAGCAGTGCGGTGGCCCGCGCCGCGTCGCTGCGGGTCTGCGCGATATTTACTGCCGTAGCCGGTGGCGGCGCGGCGACCGGCGTGGCTGGCGTAGGCGCGGTCGCCGGGGACGGCGTGTTGGTTGCCGTGGCCGGCGCATCGCCGGGCCATTCGATGACCAGCTTGGACTGTCCGCCCTGCTGCTGCATCTGCGGCTTGAACGGCGCCACCTTGTCGGCCAGGTCGAACACCACCCGGAACGTGCCCGGGACCGGCTGTCCGGTACGCACCGCAGTGACCACGCCCTGCGCGGCCGGCAGCTTCAGTCCGCGCACCGCGGAGGAGTCCGGGAAATCCACCACCAGCCGGTTGGGACCGGACAACGCGATGGTCTTGTAGCCGCCGGCACCGGCCAGTGAAATCTCGGCCCGGGTACCGGTGGCCCCGGCATCCAGGCGCACCTGGTTGATCTCACCCGCCCACGCATCGGCACCCGCCAGGGCGAGTCCGGCGGCAGTACACAGAGCAAGGGTTCGGATGGTTAAGGGCATGGCTCAGGATTCAATCACTGCGCTGAACAGATTGCAAACCTTTTCCCTTAATAATCCGTAACTTTCATCGGTTTGTTATGGTCGATCTACAGAAAGCGAACCTAACTCGCCTCCCTCACACAGTCGCTTCACCCAGGCTTCACCAGAATCGCTCAAGGGAATGAGACTGGCGCGGCGACCCGTGCCCGACATCTGCAGTTCCAGGCGCAGATCGGTCGCCGGCAGCGCCCCTGCCCCGCGTTCCGGCCACTCCACGAGCCACAGCGAAGCGGTGCCCTCGTCCAGGCCCAGGAAGTCCAGTTCCGCCGCGCCCCCGATCCGGTACAGGTCCATGTGCCACGCCTCGCTGCCATCGGCCAGCGGATAGCGCTCCACCAGCGTGTAGGTGGGGCTGCGGATCGCACCGGTGACGCCGAGTGCGCGCAGCAGCGCGCGGGCGGTGGTGGATTTACCCGCGCCCAGGTCACCCTGCAGTTCCAGCAGCGCCTGCGCCGGGCGGGTGGCCGCCAGCGCCTGGCCCAGCAGGTCGGTGTGTTCGGGGGTGGGGAGATGCAGTTCAAGCATGGACAGGATCCGGATTGCAGAGCCGGCGCAGCGGCGCCAGCAGGTCGGTGGGAAGCAGGCCGCGCTGGCCGTCGGCGGCAGCCACGTCGCCAGCCAGCCCGTGCAGCAGGGCGCCGCCGGCTGCTGCCTCGAACGGCGCCAGCCCCTGGGCACGCAGGGCCGCAATGATGCCGGTGAGCAGGTCGCCCATGCCACCGACCGCCATGCCGGGATTGCCGGCGCCGATCACTGCGGTCCGCCTGCCCGGCGCTGCCACCAGGCTGCCAGCGCCCTTCAACACCACCACCGCATGGAAGCGATCGGCCAGTGCAGTGGCGGCGGCGAACCGGTCGGCCTGTACGGCAGCCGTGGTGGTGTCCAGCAGGCGTGCTGCCTCACCGGGGTGCGGGGTGAGGATCGCCTGCGGCAGAGCCTGCGGAGCGCGCGCCAGCAGGTTCAACGCATCGGCGTCCACCACCAGCGGCTTGCCGCTGTCACGTGCATCGTGCCATAGCGCCTGCGCCCACTCGTCCTGCCCCAGCCCGGGACCGATCGCCACCACGCTGGCCCGTTGCAGCAGTGCCTGCAGGTCCGCCTTGCAGTCCACCGCATGGCTCATCGCTTCGGGTAGCCGAACCAGCGCCGCACCGATGTGGTCGGCACGCGTGGCCAAGCTGGCAAGGCCCGCACCGGCTCGCAACGCGGCGTGTGCGGTCATCAACAGTGCACCGCCGCTGCCATGGTTGCCGCCCACGCACAGCACGTGTCCGGAGGTTCCTTTGTGCGCGTTGCGGCGACGCGGCGGCAGCAACGCCGGCAGGCGGTCGCTCTGCCAAAGGTCGGCCGACGCCTGCATGCCGTCCCATGCGGACGCCGGGACCGGCAAGGGCGCCAGGGCGCACTGGCCGGCATGTTCGAGTCCGCCGCCGGTATGCAGGCCACGATGGGCAGCCAGGAACTGCAGCGTCACCGTGGCGCGCACCGCCACGCCCGGCGCACTGCCGCGGTCGGCATCGATGCCACTGGGCACATCCAGCGCCAGCACCGGCGCGGCCTGCGCGTTGATCGCTTCGATCAGCGCCTGGGCCGCGGGCCGCGGCGCCTGCCGCAGGCCGAGTCCGAACAGCGCATCGACCAGCACATCGGCCGTCGGCAGGCTGCCATCGAATACGCTGCTGTGCCCGCCCGCCTGCTGGAACCCGGCGGCCGCCTGCATGCACAGGGCCGTCGCCGGCGCCGTGCCCGGCAGGGTCAGCACGCTGACCTGGCGGCCGGCCTGCAGCGCGTGCAGCGCCAGCACGTAGCCATCGCCGCCGTTGTTGCCCGGCCCCACCACCACGGCGATGTGCCGGGCATCGGGCCAGTGCTGCAGCAGGCAGTGCCACGCCGCCTTGCCGGCGGCGGCCATCAGCGACCAACCGCCGTCAGCGGCCAGCGCGGAAGCGCGCGCATCCAATGAACGGGCGGCAGCGGAATCGAACAGAGCGGAAGGGTCCAGCATGCAGGGATTCTATACTTGTGCGCATGCATCCCGATTCCCCCACCCTGCCCGCCGGCCTGGATCCGGCGCTCGCCGTCCAGCGCATCCGTGCACTGGCGCGTGCGCATGGCTTCCAGCGCTGCGGCATCGCCGGGGTGGACCTGGCCGAAGACGAGGCGCACCTGGCCGACTGGCTGGGCCAGGGGCTGTACGGCACGATGGACTGGATGGCGCGGCACGGCACGTTGCGTGCGCGGCCGGCCGAGCTGCTGCCCGGCACCGTGCGGGTGATCTCGCTGGGCATGGACTACAGCCACAAGGACGACACCGAAGCCTGGGCCACGCTGGCCGATCCCGGCCGGGCCTACGTCGCGCGCTACGCGCTGGGCCGCGATTACCACAAGCTGATGCGCAACCGGCTGCAGAAGCTGGCCGCGCAGATCAGCGATGAAGTGGCCCCGCTCGGCTTCCGGGTGTTCGTCGATTCGGCGCCGGTGCTGGAACGTGCGCTCGGTCGCGATGCCGGCCTGGGCTGGATCGGCAAGCACACCTGCCTGATCGATCGCCACGGCGGCTCGTGGTTTTTCCTCGGCGAGATCTACATCGACCTGCCGCTGCCGATCGACCAGCCGGCCAGCGCGCACTGCGGCACCTGCACCCGCTGCATCGACGTCTGCCCCACCCAGGCGATCATCGCCCCGCAGCGGCTGGATGCGCGCCGCTGCATTTCCTACCTCACCATCGAACATGAGGGCGCCATTCCCGAGCCGATGCGTGCGCTGATCGGCAACCGCATCTACGGCTGCGATGACTGCCAACTGGTGTGCCCCTGGAACAAGTTCGCAAAGCGCACCGACGAAGCGGATTTCCGCGCGCGCAACAACCTGGACCGTGCGCGCCTGGATGAGCTGTTCAGCTGGGACGAAGCGGAGTTCCTGCAGCGCACCGAAGGCAGCCCGATCCGCCGCAGTGGCCATGAGCGCTGGCTGCGCAACATCGCCGTGGCGCTGGGCAATGCGCCCACCTCAGCGCAGGTGGTGGAGGCGCTGACGACCCGCAGCACGCACGATTCGGCGCTGGTGCGCGAACACGTGCAATGGGCGCTGGAGCAGCACGGCGCGGGGTGATCGCCTGCGTCCGACGTGCGACCATGGTGGCCTGATCCGGATTGACCCGTTGAGTGCCCATGCAGCAGCGCAGCATCGATGTCCTTACCCCCAGCCAGCTCAACACGCTGGCGCGTGACCTGCTGGAAGGCAGTTTCCCGGCGATCTGGGTAGAGGCCGAACTGGGCAGCGTGGCGCGTCCCTCGTCGGGCCATATGTACTTCACCCTGAAGGACGCGCGCGCGCAGCTGCGCGCGGCGATGTTCCGGATGAAGGCGTCCACGCTGCGCTTCGTGCCGCGCGAAGGCATGCGCGTGCTGGTGCGCGGCCGGGTCACGCTGTACGACGCACGGGGCGAGTACCAGATGGTGCTCGACCACATGGAAGAAGCCGGCGAAGGTGCACTGCGCCGCGCCTTCGAAGAGCTGAAGGCACGGCTGGAAGCCGAGGGCCTGTTCGACCCGGCGCGCAAGCGCCCGCTGCCCGCCCACGTGCAACGCCTTGCAGTGATCACGTCGCCGACCGGCGCGGCGGTGCGCGACGTATTGAGCGTGCTGGCGCGCCGCTTCCCGCTGCTGGACGTCGACCTGCTGCCGTCGCTGGTACAGGGCGATTCGGCAGCGCCGCAGCTCACCCGCCTGCTGCAGGCCGCCGATGCCAGCGGCCGCTACGACGTGATCCTGCTGACCCGCGGTGGCGGCTCGCTGGAAGACCTGTGGGCGTTCAACGATGAAGCGCTGACCCGCGCGGTGGCCGGCAGCCGCACGCCGGTGGTGTCCGCGGTGGGTCACGAAACCGACTTCAGCCTCACTGATTTCGCTGCCGACCTGCGCGCCCCGACCCCGTCGGTGGCCGCCGAACTGCTGGTGCCCGACCAGCAGGACCTGGCACGCCGCCTGCGCCGTGACGCCGCGCGCCTGCAGCAGCTGCACCGGCATGCGCTGGGCCAGGCGATGCAGCGCGCCGACCGCCTGCTGCTGCGGCTCAACGCCTGCAGTCCGCAGGCCCGGCTGCAGCTGCTGCAGCGGCGTCACGCCGACCTCGGCCGGCGCCTGCAGGCGGTCCGCCAGCAGCAGGCGCAGCAACGCACGGCGCGCCTGCGACATGCAGCAGCGGTGCTGCGAGGCTTCCATCCGCAACGCCAGCTGGAAGGCCTGCAGCGCCGCCTGCTGGCCCTGCGCGGCCGCTCCGAGGCGGCAATGCAGCGCCAACTGCAGAACGACGCGCTGCGCCTGCGTGGCCTGGCCCGTTCAATGGAAGCGGTCAGCCCGCTGGCGACGGTATCGCGTGGCTACAGCATCCTGACCCGCACCGACGATGGCCAGCTGGTCCGCAGCGTCGGCCAGGTCCAGCCCGGCGACGCCCTGCAGGCCAAGGTCGGCGATGGGGTCATCGACCTGCAGGTCACCCGCACCCGCTGATCACGGCCGCCGGCCATCTGCCTGGTAGTGACGGCCGCTGGCCGTCTTGCCCTCAATGACCGCCCCCGGCCATCTTCCCGGTAGTGACGGCCGCTGGCCGTCTGCCTGGTAATGACGGCCCCCGGGCCATCTGCTTGGTAGTGACGGCCGCTGGCCGTCTTGTCCTCAATGACGGTCCCCGGCCGTCTGCCGCCCTACTGCCGCGCCTGCTCGCAGAACCGCTCGCGGTATTCCATCGCCTTCGGCATCAGCGCCTGCAGGTTCTGGATGCGCGTGCCCGGATTGGGATGGGTCGAAGAGAACTCCGGCTGCGACTGCCCGCCGCTGGCCTGGCCCATCCGCTCCCACAGCGGTACCGCTTCGCGCGGATCGAAACACGCCGCCGCCGCCAGCATCAGGCCCACTTCATCGGCCTGCGTTTCATGGCCGCGTGCATACGGCAGCAGGTAGCCGTAGCCCATCGCCGCCATCACCATCTGCTGCTGTTGCGGGTCCATGCCACTGGCCGCACCGGCCATCTGGCCGATCTGCGTCAGCTTCTGCTGCGCCATGCGCTGCGCACCATGGCGCAGCAGCGCATGGGCGATCTCATGCCCCATCACCACGGCCATCGCATCGCGGGTCTGCGCCACCGGCACCAGTCCGGTATACACCGCCATCTTGCCGCCCGGCAGGCAGAATGCATTGGCCTGGTCGGACTGGATCACGTTGACTTCCCAATCGAACCCGCGCGAAAAATGCCCCGGCTGCAGCCCATGCTCTTCGGCCAGCGCGGTTTCCACCACGTCCACCTTGGCAATCAGCCGCTGGGCGATCTCACGCACGTCGCGCGACACCGGCGCGTTCGGGTCCAGCGGGCGTTCCTGCGCGAGGATCTCCTGGTAGGCCTGCAGGCCCAGGGCCTTTTCCTGGTCCACGTCCAGGGTGCTGTCGATCAACACCGACTCGCCGGTGTACGGATCCACCGACCGGTTGGAAAACCAGTAGAAGGCGGCATAGCCGGCGAAGGCCAGCAGCACCAGCCAGCGGACATTGCCGAACAGGCCGCCGCGGCGCCGGCCCTGCTGCGAAGAACGGGAGAAAGGATCGTTGCGCATCGACGTGCGTCCTGGCCAGGCCCGCCGGGGCCGGCGGGTAACGGCTCATCCTAGCCCAGATGCGGTGCAGCTCAGATGCCGCGCACCAGTCGGAAGCCGATCCGCCCGCTGGTGGTGTCTGAATCCTGCGATTGCCGCCAGGCCGCGCGGGTCTGCTCGGGGGCATTGGCCCAGTTGCCGCCGCGGATCACCCGCGCGCGGCAGCCCGGATTGAACCAGGCCGCGCCGTCGGACGGCGCACGCCGGTAACTGGCATGCCAGCAGTCGGCGACCCATTCGCTGAGGTTGCCGCCCATGTCATGCAGGCCCCAGGCATTGGGCTTGAACATGCCGACCGGCGCAGCGCCCCAGTAGCCGTCGCCATAGCCGATGAAGGCATTGGCCCAGCGCCGCCCGGTGGGCGAAACGTCCAGGCTGCCGGTGAAGTTGCCTGAATCCGGCGGCGGCACCCCGGCATTACCCCAAGGATAACGGCCGGAGGACCCGGCCCGCATCGCATATTCGAATTCCGCCTCGCTGGGCAGCCGGTAAGAGCGCCCGGTCTGCTCGGACAACCAGTTCGCATAGGCTTCGGCGTCACGCACGCTGACATGCATCACCGGCTGGTTGGCCAGCGCGCGTGCGCCGTCGTAGTCCGATTGCCAGTCGACCCCGCTGCGGCGGATGAAATTGCCGCTGCGCTCGTCGTAGACGATCGAATGGCCGCGCCGGGTGGCCCGCGGGCGCGCATTGGCGGCCTTCACGAAGCGCGCGAAATCGGCCACGGTCACCTCGGTCATGGCCATCGCGAAGCCACGTTCGAAGCGCACGTAATGCGAAGGCCGCTCGGCATCGCTGGCACCGGGTTCGTGCAGCCCGGCGCCCATCTGGAAGCCACCGTGCGGCACCACTTTCATCTGCGGTCCGCGCCCGCCATCGCGCAGCGGATCACTGAACACCTGCCCGGGGCGGAAACTGCCGTAATGCGTGGCCAGCTCGATGCGCTCGCGCAGCAGCGCCACGTCGGCGTTGCCCGGCAAGGCGATGCGCATGGCCTGCTCCAGCTTCTCACCGGCCGGTTTCAGGCCCTGCGGTGTCGCCAGGTCACGCAGTCCCTGCGCACGCAGGGTGGCAAGCGTCGCCGCACGGATCGCCTCGATGCGTTCGAAGGCATCGGCAATGGTCGGGGCGGCATCGCGCACTTTGCTGGCTTCGGCCAGCCAGGTACCGGCGGCGGCAAAATCGCCCGCCCGTGCGGCGATCTCGGCCCGCCCGATCAGTCCACTTTCAGCCGCTGCCAAGCCCTGTCGGGCCCGGGCATTGTCTTCATCCAGGGCGAGTGCTTCACGGAAATTGACCAGTGCACCGTCGCCATCCTCGCCGATGCGCCCGGCGCGCAGGTCGTCTTCGCCCGCGCGGTTGAATGCCACCGCGCGCTGGGCAACCTCGACCTGGCCCTGCAGCGCACGCGCCTGCGCGTTGTCCGGGGCGATGGTCAGCAGCACCAGCGCGATCTGCGCCGCTTCGGCCAGCGCCACCCGCTGTTGCTGCGGTTGCGCCAGCAACGCCCTGCCCTGCCCCAGCAGCTGGCGCTGCGCCCGCTGCAGGCCATCGCGGGCACGACGGTCCTGCGGATCCTGCTCCAGCAGCGCCAGCCACAGCGGAATCGCCGATTCGCTGGTTTCGAACAGCTGGCCCTCGCGCAGGGCCTGTTCGGCGCGTCGGCGCGCATCGGCGCGCTCGCCGGGGTCAAGGGTCACCGGGGGCGGCGTCCAGCGCTGTATGGTTTCGGCTTCATCCTCGCCGCCGATGGTCACCGTGGCTTCGCCACCGGCCCGGGCATTCTGCGCACGCGGCGCCGGTTCGGCCGCTGCGGCCGCCGGTGCGCGGGCCCCCGGCGATGGCTCTCCGCAGCCGGTCGCCCCCAGCAGGCACAGGGCGGGCAACAGCAGGTACGGGGCGCAGCAGACGCAAAACCAACTCCTTCAGGCCGGGGTGCCGGCCGACGTTAGGCTATTCTCCCCTTCCTGAGCAAACGCGAGAAGTCGAACGCCCCGTGGCAACCTGGATCAACACCCCCGCAGAACTGCAGGCGCGGCAACAGCTGCGTCCCTCCCGCATCGGCCTGGACACCGAGTTCATCCGCGAGCGCACCTTCTGGCCGCAACTGGCCTTGGTGCAGATGGCCGTCGGCGACGAGGTCCTGCTGATCGATCCGCTGATCCCGGGCATGCCCGAAGCGCTGGCGCCGTGGCTGACCGATACCTCCATCATCAAGGTGATGCACAGCGCCAGCGAAGACCTGGTGGCGTTCAAGCACACCTGCGGCGTGCTGCCGCGGCCGCTGTTCGACACCCAGATCGGCGCCTCGCTGGCCGGTATCGGCGGTGGCATGGGCTACCAGAAGCTGGTGCAGGAAATCACCGGCGTGACCCTGGAAAAGGGAGAAACGCGCTCTGACTGGATGCGCAGGCCGCTGTCGGATTCGCAGCTGCAGTATGCCGCCGACGACGTCGAACACCTGTTCGCGCTGCACGATGCCATCGTGGCGAAGCTCGGGGCGCTGGATCGCCAGCAGTGGCTGGCCGACGATGCCGAACGCCTGCTGGCCAGCGTGGAGCATGACGAAGACCGCTGGCCGCACCTGGGCATGCGCTCGGCGCAGTTCCTGGATGCACCGGCACAGCGCCGGCTGCTGCGCCTGCTGCGCTGGCGCGACCAGCAGGCACGCAGCAGCGACCGTCCGCGCAGCTGGATCCTGGACAATGAACTGGCGGCCACCCTCGCCCGCGTCCCGCCGGTGGACGAAGCGGCGTTGGGCAAGCTGTTCGACCAGTTCCCGAAAGCACCGCGCAAGCTGGCAGGTGCGGTGTGGCAGGCATTGAACACCCCGCTGGACGATGAAGCCGATGCGCCGCAGCTGCTGCAGGCCACCGATGCCAACAAAAAGGCGTTGAAGAAGCTGCAGGAAGCGGTTGCGCAGGTGAGCCAGTCACTGGGCCTGCCCGATGGCGTGCTGGCCTCGCGCAAGCACCTGGAAAGCTACCTGGAAAACCGCACCTGGCCCGCTCCGTTGGCCGGCTGGCGGCAGCAGGTGCTGGAGCCGAAGCTGCAGCCGCTGCTGCCCTGACTGTTCTGCCGGATGACGGCCAGCGGCCATCACTACCGGGCAGCCAAGCATCTGCTGGATGACGGCCAGCGGCCGTCACTACCGGGCAACCATGCATCTGCTGGATGACGGCCAGCGGCCGTCACTACCGGGCAACGAGCCCCTGGTAGTGACGGCCGCTGGCCGTCAACCTCACTGCCGGTGCCGCGTCACCAGTTCACGTTCACCGAAACACCCACGGTGCGCGGCTCGTTGTACACCGCCGCCATGTAGTTCTCGATCACGCCCTTGAGGTTCTTCTCGTTGGTGATGTTGCGCGCGAACAGCGCCACTTCGTAGGCGCCGTAGCCGCCGGAGTAGCCCAACTTCAGGCCGCCTTCGAAATCGCCCTTGGAATTGAACTCGGCCGTGTCGTACAGCACGAAGCTGGTATAGCCCTGCTTGTTCCAGTCGGTGGACACGAACACGGTGGCTGCATCGCTGACCGGGAAATCGTAGCGGGCCGCCAGGTTGATGCCGTACTTCGGCGCGTTCGGCAGCGGGTTGCCGTTGATCTGCGCGAAGGTATTGGCACCGACCTTGATGGTCGGGTCGTTCACGGTACACACCACCACGCCGTTCAGCGCACACACCTGGGCGTACACCCGGTCATCCTGGATCTCGCTGTGCAACAGGCTGACGCCCGCACTCAGGGTCAGGTTCGGAATCGGACGCAGTTCCATGTCCGCTTCCAGGCCGTAGGCACGCGCCTTGTCCGCGTTGAACAACACGCCATTGCCATCGGAATCATTGCCGTTGAGCTGGATGTCGTTGACCTGGTAGGTGAAGGCGGTCGCGTTCAGGCGCAGGCGGTTGTCCCACAGCGTGCTTTTGACGCCGGCTTCCCAGGACAGGATGGTCTCCGAATCGGCGGTGGTGAAGTCTGAGTTGAACACCGCCGAGCGGCCCTGGATGGTCGGTCCGCGGAAGCCGCGCGCGACCTTGGCGTACACGCCCACCTGGTCGTTGATCTGGTACATCGCGCTCAGGTCCCAGCTCGGCGTGGTGTCGCTCATTTCCACATCCGTGCGGCCGCGATAGGTCACCGCACCGGCCGCGGTGTCGGCGGTCTTCAGCAGGCGCGTGCGCTTCTCATCGCGGGTCTGGCGCAGGCCCGCGGTCAGCGTCAACTGGTCGGTGGCCTTGTAGCTCAGCTGGCCGAAGCCGGCAACGGAGGTATTGGTATTGCGCAGGCGCACCCAGTTGTTGGGATTGCGCGCAGCACCCTGCAGGAACCAGCCGCGCTGGTAGAAGTCGGTGATATCACGGCCGTCGAAGTAGAACAGGCCTGCCTGCCAGCTCAGGCGATCATCGCCCACGCTGGCCAGACGGACTTCCTGGGTCCACTGGTCGAGGTCGCGCACCTGGCCCATCGACTGGCCGAAACCATTGGCCACGCCGTTGACCGGGAAGTTGGCCGCCGCGCCGCCGTCGGTGTCACCGCGGCTGTAGCCGGACGTGGTTTCGTAGGCGGTGATCGAGGTCAGTTCCACCGCGCCGAAATCGTAGGTCGCCTTGAGCGAGCCACCATAGGTCTTGTAGGCCTGCGGGTTGTTGGCGGCCTCGTCGTAGGCCACGCGGTCGCGCGCGGCGATCGGCTGGTTGGAGCCCTTGACCATGCCACCACGCAGGAACAGCGTGGAGGTGCCTTCGTAGTCCCGCGCATGCGCGGAGGCCAGCACGGAGAAGTTGTCGGTGGGGGTCAGCAGCAGCTGGGCGCGCACGTTGCGGTCGTCGAAGCCGCCCATGGCATCCTTGCGCGGCGCCATCGCGCCATCGGCACTGGGACCGGCATAGGTGTTGTCCACGTAATCATCGCGGTGCTGGTACAGCGCCGACACGCGGAACGCGGCGACCTCGTTGATCGGGCCGCCCAGGCCGGCATCCACGGCGACGCTGTTGTGGGTTCCGTAGCTGGCATTGACCCGGCCGCTGGCCTCCTGGCTCGGCTTGATGCTGTCGAACTTGACGATGCCGGCGGTGGTGTTGCGCCCGAACAGCGTACCCTGCGGGCCACGCAGCACTTCGATCTGGTCCACGTCGTAGACCGGGTTGGACTTCAGCACCACGTGTTCCAGCACCACCTCGTCCTGGATGATGGACACCGGCTGCGAGGCACCCAGATAGAAATCGATGTTGCCCAGGCCACGGATGTAGAAGCGCGGGAAGATGCGCCCGGTGGTGGTCTCGGCATAGAAGCCCGGCACCCGGCCGGACAGTGCCAGCAGCGTGTCATCGCCGCCGGCGGTGTAGTCGCGCAGCTGCTCGCCCTGCAGCACGCCGACCGACACCGGCACGTCCTGCAGGTTCTGCTCGCGGCGTTCGGCGGTCACGGTGATGGCATCCAGCGCGGTGGCGCTGGCCGGCGTGGCAGCCTGCTGCGCGAAGGCCGGGGCGACCAGGCCCACGGACAACGCGGCGCATGCCAGCGCCAACGGATGACGACGGAAGATTCGGTGGTTCAGATGCATGTACGGGGACTCGCGGGAGCGTCCGTGCGGCCTGCGCGAGCCGGGCGGATCAGGAAATCAAAGCGCGCAGGCGCACAGTATGGCGGCCACGTTGCAATCCCGTGGCAGCCGCTCCCCCTTGCCGCCGACCTTACGCTGCCACCACCGCCGCGCGCGCCAGCACGAAGCGCGCCGCCGCTTCGCGCAGCGACGCCGCCTGGGCGGTCATCGACTGCGCCGAGGCAGACGTCTCTTCCACCAGCGCCGCGTTCTGCTGGGTGACCCCGTCCATCTGCACGATGCTCTGGTTGACCAGTTCGATGCCGGCGGCCTGCTCGCGCGATGCCAGCGCGATGCCGCCGATCGCCGTGCCCAGTTCTCCGACCGCGGTCACCACCTGCTGGATCGTCTCGCCGGCGCGCGCCGCCAGCGCACTGCCGGTGCCGACCTGCTCCACCGATTCGTCGATCAGGCCCTTGATCTCACGCGCGGCCTGCGCCGAGCGCTGCGCCAGGGTGCGCACTTCACTGGCCACCACCGCGAAACCACGCCCTTCTTCGCCCGCACGGGCCGCTTCAACCGCCGCGTTCAGCGCCAGGATGTTGGTCTGGAAGGCAATGCCATCGATCACCGTGGTGATGTCGGCGATACGCCGCGAAGACGCCTCGATCAGGCGCATGGTGCGCTCCACCTCGGCCACCGCCTCACCGCCCTGCGATGCCACGCCGGTGGCCTGCACCGCCAGCTTGTCCGCACGCACCGCGTGGTCCGCGCTCTGGCGAACCGCGGCGGTCATTTCTTCCATCGATGCGGCCGACTCTTCCAGGTTGGCCGCCTGCTGTTCGGTCCGGCGCGACAGGTCTTCGCTGGCCGAGGCGATTTCCGCCGCCGCCGCCGACACGCCATCGGCCGAGCGCTGGATGCCAGCGATGATCGTGCCCAGGCTGGACACGGTCTGGTTGGCGTCGTCGCGCATTTCGGCGAACACGCCCTGGAAATCACCTTCGATACGGCTGCGCAGGTCGCCCCGCGCCAGGTTGCGCAGCAGGTCCGACAGCGCCGCCAGGTTGTGGTCGGCCGTGGTCATCAGGGTGTTCAGCCCTTCCACCATGACCCGGAAATCATTGTCGAACGCTTCGGCGTCACCACGCGCACTGAAGTCACCGGCCGCAGCGGCCGCGACCAGGCGCTTGATCTCGCCATTGATGGCCTGCAGGCGGGCGCGCACGCCGTTGACCGACGCACTGATCCGGGCCTTCTCGCCCGGCAGTTCCGGCATCGAAGCCGACAGGTCACCGGCAGCATATTCCTGCACCAGTTCGACCATCTCCAGCGTGGTGCGCACGTGTGCATCGACCAGCGCATTGGTGCCCTCCACCATGCCGCGGAACGCGCCCTGGAACGCGCTGGCATCGATGCGGTGGCTGATGGCGCCTTCGGCGTGGTGCTGGGCCATGCGGTCCTGCGCGGCGGTGACATCGCGCAGGGTCGACTGCATCTGACGCATGGACGACAGCAGGCGCCCCACTTCATCCGGGCGACGCTGCGGGATCTCGCGGTCCAGCCGGCCCGCCGCCACGTCCAGTGCCACCTGTTCGGCCTGCTGCAAGGGACGAGCCAGCAACCGGCGCATGGCCAGCACGGTCGCGCCGATCACCGCCAGCAGCGCCAGCGCGGAAATGCCGGCGATCTGCAGCAGCAGCGTGCGCAGCACGTCCTGCAGCACCGACACCGGCTCCATGCCCAGCACCATCCAGCGCCACGGCGCATGCGCCTGCGCGGAAACGAAATAGCCGCGCGTGTCCTTGCCATCGGCGCTGCGCACCTGCAGCGTGGCCGATGCCTGGCGGCCTTCCAGCAGCGCCTGCAGCAGCGGCAGGTCTTCGGCCACCACGCGCTCGCTGATCTTGCCGCCTTCACCGGCGGGCGCTGCGATCACCTTGCCAAAGCCCTCGCCGGGCCGCGTGTCGATGGCCATGAAGTAGCCATCCTTGCCCAGCGTGGAATCACGCAGGCTGGCCTTCAGCGCGGCCAGCCCGGCGGACTGGTCCTGACCGACGAAGGCGATGCCCACCACCGCACCGGCCGCATCCTTCAGCGGCATGTAGTGCGTCATGTAGTCCGTGCCGAACAGGTGCGCCGGGCCACTGAAGGCTTCGCCGGCGATGATCTTCGGATACGCCAGGTGGGCGCGATCGAGCTTGGTGCCCAGCACGCGCTCACCGGCGGCATTGCGCAGCGAGGTCGCCACCCGCACGAAGTCATCGCCATCGCGCACGAACACCGTCGCCACGCCGCCGGTGGAGGTGGCAAAGCGATCCACCGCCGCATCGTCCAGCGCCAGCGGGCTGCCACCGAACATCAGCTGCGGGGCAACCTGGCCGGCCACCTCCACGCTGCGCGCGGCATCCACGGCGGCATCGCCGGCCGGCAGCGAGGCGCGGAACAGTTCAGCCATGTGGGCGGTGCTCTGGCTCAGGCTGCGGTCGTACAGCGCCACCGAGTCCCGCATCAGGCTGGCCGAGGTGCCCAGCCCGGCCTGCACGCGTGTCTGGTAACTGGCGGCGGTCTGCCGGTAGATCAGCAGGGCCAGCAGCACGAAGGCAGCGGCGGTGATGGCCGCAAGCAGGATCGCCAGACGGGAAGAAATGGACAGCGTGGAACCGGTGGCGGCAGAAGTCGTCATCGAGAGGCACTTGATAGGAAGGGGGGACGCGTGTCGGGCGTCACACTTTTAACGGCACCGAAGTGGTCCTCTTTAGGCTGGATCGATCAAATTTTCGGCAGCGTTCAGCCTCCAAGCGATTGATTTTTCGCATGAAGGTGCTGAAAACGGTTACATCGCGCCACCATCAAGCCGAGAGGACGACCCGCCCGAAGCCGCTTTCTTCATCTAGCGCGGTGATCGCGTGCAGCTGATCCAGCCGCAGGTCACGCAGCCCATCGGCGCTTTCAAGGCGCAGGAACTCTTCCTTGCTCGGCGTGCTCACGGTGGTCAACGCACGGCCTTCCACCTGGGTGCCGTCGGTCAGCTCCACCTGCAGGCGAAGCCGGCGCAGGCAGGCGATCTCCAGATGGTCATGCAGGTCGCAGGAGATCGGGCGGTAAGGTTCCATCGGCTTCCAAGCGTTGGCTGCACGGGTGCGTGACGTCACACTTTCGATCCGCACGCGCGGGCTTGGCAAGCATCCGGCAGTTGGATAGACTCAGGTCCACTGTGGGGCCATAGCTCAGCTGGGAGAGCGCGTCGTTCGCATCGACGAGGTCAGGAGTTCGATCCTCCTTGGCTCCACCACGAATTGAAACAGAAAGCCCCGGGATCGCTCCCGGGGCTTTTTTCGTTCAGGCCGGCTCGCCGCTGCCATCCTTGCGCACCGGCTTCTTCGAGTGCGCATCACGGATCTGCTCGTCCTGCTGGCCGGGACGCTGCTTGGCCACATCATCCTGGCGCTGGTCCTGCTGGCTTTCTTCTACGCCGGCGCGGTCTTGCTGGCTGTTCTTTTCGGTACCCATGCTGCGTGCCTGCTCGTTGTGGTGTGTCGTGGTACTCCACGCTATCGGCGCCGCCGTGATGCGCAGATCACGAGCCCGCGGCCGCCCGTTCAGCCCGGTTGGCCCTGTCACCTGCGCGCGGCACCGTGGCGGCGCTCACTGGAACGCCGCTCAGTCCAGCTTGACCACCAGTTTGCCGAAGTTGCGCCCCTGCAGCAGGCCGAAGAACGCCTCCGGCGCTGCCTCCAGACCGTCCACGATGTCTTCGCGGTACTGGATGCGCCCGTCGCGCAGCCATTGCGCCATCTCTATCTCGAAGCGGGGGAACAGCGCGGCGAAATCGGTCTGGATGAAGCCCCGCACGGTCAGCCGCTGGCGCAGCACCTGGCTGAAGAAGCCCGGCAGGCGGTCCGGCCCCGGCAGCAGCGCACCCCGCGCGTTGTAGGTGGCGATGGTGCCGCACACCGGCACGCGCGCGAAGTCATTCAGCAGCGGCAGCACGGCATCGAAGACCTTGCCGCCGACGTTTTCGAAATAGACGTCGATGCCCCCGGGAGCCGCTGCACGCAGTTGCTCGGCGAAGCCGTCGGCGCGATGGTCCAGCGCCACATCGGCACCCAGCGTTTCCACGTACGCACGCTTGTCCGGGCCACCGGCAATGCCAACCACGCGCGCACCCTGCTGCTTGGCCAGCTGCAGCACGGTGGCGCCTACCGGACCACTGGCTGCGGCCACCACCAGCGTTTCGCCCGGCTGCACGCGGCCAATCTCCTGCAGGCCCGCGTAGGCGGTGAAACCCGGCATGCCATGCACGCCCAGCGCCGTGCTGAGCGGCAGTCCGTGCGCCTGCAGGCGGCGGCTGATGCCAGCGCCGTCCACCACTGCGTGGGTCTGCCAACCACCCGATGCCACCACCAGCGCGCCCGGCTCCAGCCCATCATGGCGCGAGGCCAGCACTTCACTCACCGTGCGCCCTTCCATCACCGCATCCAGGGCCACCGGCGCAGCATAGGACGGGCCTTCTTCCATGCGCCCACGCATATAGGGGTCCAGTGACAGGTAGCGGTTGCGCAGCAGCACCTGGCCCGGCTGCAGTTCGGGCAACGCAGCCTGCTCGCGGCGGAAGTTCGCGGCGGTCGGTGCCCCCTGCGGGCGCGAGGCGAGGACAATGCGATCGGTGGTGAGGGACGAGTAGCACATGCGCTGCATCCGTTCGGTAAAGGAAGTAGCCTTCGACGGTACGCGCAACGCAGCCCGCACGGGGCCCTGAAAAACCAGCGTCCCATTGCCGTGCACGCTGGCGGCAACGGAGGATCAAGCACTTGCACGCGCATGGGCAGTGCGGAGACACCATTGTGAAGTTTTTTGTTCAAAAGGCTTGCCGAAACCGCGCGACCTCCGTAATATGCGCCTCCTCGGCAGCGACATCGCTGCCAACGAAACAAGTGGCCGAGTAGCTCAGTTGGTAGAGCAGGGGATTGAAAATCCCCGTGTCGGCGGTTCGATTCCGTCCTCGGCCACCATTTCTAAAGGGTCTGCGAACTTGCAGGCCCTTTCTTTTTTTCAGTTGCACGGATTTTGCACGGATTTCATTCGGCGCTGTCGCTCATGCTGCTTCGTCATCGAGTGCAGGGCAGAGACGACGCGCAATGTTTTCGAATCGTGCGGCCTCGGTGCGGAGGCGATCGGCGGCGCGGCGGCGGCGTGCCCTTTCCTCCCAACTTCCTGCGCGATCACGGTCCAACTCGGCGGCTTGCTGCCACAGGCCAGCAGCCTTGGTACGCGCCCAGCGCGCCTTACCCGCATTTGTCTTCGTCATGGCAGCTATGGTGCCGGCGACGCGTCGCAGGGGCCGATACGCAGGCAACGCCAGCTGACTGCCTCAGCCCTGCCCTGTAGGTCGTCAGAGTCCACTGCCGGCCGCGAACTGCGCGGGTCGAAGCATCGGCATTCCACATCGCGGATGCGCGACCGTTATACGAAATCGTATGGTCCGGTGTCGGTGAAACACTCGGCGCAAATGAACGGGAGCCGAACATGACCAACCAGTTCAAGGCCGAGATCGAGCGCATGGTGGAAGAGTGGGACCGTGAAGCAGTGACCAGGCATCAAGAAGGGATGACGGCCTCCGCCGACACGCTTCGTGACTGCTCTGATGAAGTGTTGCGGATCATCCTGAGGTACGGGCGAAACGTACCGCGCGTAGGGCGCAGCCAGTGAGGCTGCGCGATGTTCAGACGCGTTCGATATGAACGTTTTTTGCAAGCCGCCTTCCCTATCCTTCTCGCACTACCTGCGCTATACGGACATGCGAGGCTCCTCAGTTCATTGATATAGGCCTGATTGTCGATCAGGTCATCGCCCGAGCCGTAGGTCTCGTGGAAGTTTCGCGAGCCGTCCATCAGGCTCGGGCCGTAGATCTCGCATCCGGGCAAAGTTCTTGCCTTCCATGGGCACCCGTATGTGATGCCATTTACACAGGACGAAGCCGAACGCGTGGCCGCGGCGGATGGTCCTACTCTTGGCGTGGTTGTAGTCGCAGCCGTAGACCACCTGCCACGGCGCCGGCAGCCGCTGCTCGACCAGCGCTAGGCACGCCATGCACGGGCCGACACCTTGGCCAACTCAATCCGGGCGGCCTCTTCCTTCGTCGACGGAGGCGCTTTCGATCACATTAGCGCGCGCCCCTGTCAGCCTGGGCAGGCTGCTCCGGCACACCGTCCGGGATCGGCCCGGCATAGCCGGGGATCGGGATCTGCCGGCAGTCATCGCGCCACACGGTCTGGCCGCGTGACGCGTACAACACGAGCGGTTTCACCCGGTAGCCGTAGCCCTGCACGGCGCCGGACGATGCGATCTGCAGCGACGTGGCTGCCGCTGAAGTCGGTGTTGCGGGCAAGCTGGGCGCTCATGGCACGTACCTCACTGCGGCGGCAGATGCGTGCTGGGAAAACTGGGCGACTATGGCCTGCAGCGTCGTGGAGTGGTGCGCGATAGCCGCAGCCTCGTTCGGGGGTGATGCGGCAGTCTTGTATGGCGTCGGCGATGACCTCGGCGAGGTCGCCCTTGGCGCCGCTGGCGGCCAGCAACGAGCCGATCAGGCTGCCGCTCTCCGGCACCTCCGTGCGCGACAGCGCGTAGCCGTGCTGCGACGCCATGGCGTGGAGGATGCTGTCATCTCCGGTCACGCCCATCACCTCGCTACCTTCGGCCAGCGTTAAGTGGTGCGTGGTGTTGTTCGGGTTGACCTTGTTCCGCTGCACCGCGGCGGACATGCCGATGCGCGGAGACAGCGACTCGCTACCACTCGGATAGGCGTGGACGGTCTTGTGGGCGGCATCTGCGGCGTTCATTGGATGGCCTCGGAAACGTGGATTCGGGCACTACTGCGGCGCAACTTGTGCGTCATGGACATCAGCAACTCATGGACGACAGGCGCCGCCCCCCTTCCGTTACGCTGCAGGCATCACACGAACAGCCCGCAAGGAGGGCGGCATGACGGACGAAAGCAACGCGGTAGCGGAAACCTTCAAAGACATGCACCTGCGCATAGCTCGACTCGAGACATTTGCGCTCACTCTCATGGACGAACTGGTTGCGTCAGGCACCATTACCCGCGGCCTTCCATCGAAGATGAGCTCGAACGCGGAGCAGCACGCAGCGCGCGTGCAAGGGACGGATTACTTCCAGCGCCTGCCGTCTCTGGTTCAGGAGTGGTCAGGGCACATGGAAGATCTGCAGAAGAAGTACGCAGGCCAGTGATTGAAAGCGCCAAGGTGGCGTCCTGCGCCGCCTTGGTTTTGATGAAGCAGGCGGGCGCGCGCATCTCAGGCCACCTCCAGGGTGACGATACGGTCGGCGTCCGGGTCCTGCGAGCCGCGCTGCTGGGCCGGCTGTTCCTCATGGCCCAGCAGCGTCATCACCTGCGGCAGCGCCGGGATGGTGTCCGTCTCGCCCCACCCCTCCACCTGCTCCAGCGGCAGGCCCAGCACCTTTGCCAGGTGCGCGTCCGTCTTGAAGCCGAATTTTTGGCGTAGCGCGCGCTTGCTCATCCGGCGTCGACCAGTGCGGAAATGGCCTGACCCTCAGCTTGGATCGCCATCCTTGCCACCAGCGAGCGTCCGGTCCAGGCGCAAGCCATCAACGCCGCTCCCTTGCAGCAAACATGTAATCGGCAAGTTCCCCCGGTTGATAAGCTGGGGTTTCCACGCCTCCAACCATCAACCGCAACGGGCCACAAGGAAGGGAGACATGAAAATCGCGCGCATCAACGACGGCCTGTACAAGGCCGTTGCAGAAGACAGGTGCATATTCCTGATCGTTGCCCCCATCAGCGGGGACGCACGAAAAGATCCCCTGGCCGAAGCCGCACGCTTGGCGCAACTCCTTGAGCTTCAGGAGAAGCTGCATGACAACTGGAGCCTCAGCGTCGCTATGCCCAGTTCCGGCCTCACCCTCAAAGACGATTTCAGGGAAGCAGTCGATGACGCAGCAGACGGCGCAATCGTCGTGATCTTGTGCAAGAACGAGGGGATCCACAGGGCAGCCCTCCACCTGGTGGAAGCGAGCCATGCAGCCAAATGACGTTGAGGCCTGCACCAACACCCGCCAGTTGCTAGGCAGCACGGTGCACCTCCTGGGCTGGCATCGGCCGAACACCGCCGGCAGGAGCTCGAACCGGCTTACAGCGCCTTCGGTAGCGAGATCGATCTGGATTGCTCGCTCCGCCCTGATGGCGTTAGTTCCCCTCTCCCATTGGGAGACGAGGCCCTGCGTGGCGGGCGTGCCCGTTGCCGTCAGGAGAGCAGCGGACGCCGCCTGAGACAGACCCTTCTCTTTCCGGTAGGTGGCGTTGTTCATGATCTGATAAGCGCCCCTGATATATCAGTCAATAGCGCCACTACTGGTCAACGATGAACGCATTAATTAGCGTTACTCATATGAACACGCCTCGCAAAGCCAAGCCAACGAAGTTCGACGTGGCAGCAGCCATCAAACTGAAAGCAGCTTGGGACGGGCGTGCGCGTGGGCTGGGCATCACCCAGGAGAAGATGGCTCACGAACTTGGTATCACCCAAGGCGCTGTGAGCCAGTACCTCAACGGAAAAATACCTATGAATTACAGGACGTTGAAGGCTTTCACCTCAGCCCTCGGCATCGAGGATGTGGAGGTTAGGACAGATCTTCCCGAGCAACAGTATTCTTCACCTGCCCCGCATGATGATCAGTACGCAGACGTAATCGGCTATTCCCAGGCCGTGGGGCTGGGCGCAGCAGGCGTAGAGGCTGAAGAGTATGCCGAGACCCATAGCCTGAAGTTCAAGAAGACCAGCCTTCGTCGGCGCGGGATATATAACCACCCGTTGGCGATCTACTACGGCAAAGGCGACTCCATGGAGCCCGTCATCCAGGACGGTGATGCGATCCTCTTCGACACATCGGACACACGGGTGGTGGATGGCGTGCTGTACCTGGTTCAGATGCATGGTGCATGCAATGCCGAGTACTTCGTGAAGCGGGCGATGATCTTGGACGGCATCGTCTACTTCACCAGCGACAATCCGAATGGAGACCACCAGTGGCAAAAGCCGCGACGTATGGACTCAGAACGGAATCCGATCACCGTAGTCGGCCGTGTTCACTGGATCGGCGGATGGGCTGACTGAGGCCATGGGAGGCCGAACATGAACGCGCAGGTCGCCGGCAATTTTCTGCCGATTGTTGAGATCACGGATAGGAGCACCGACGGCCGGACAATGCCATTCAAGTGCCGGGCTGAAGATGGACATCTCTACTATGTCAAGGGAAGGTCGGCGACACACGAGAGCCTGATTTGCGAATGGATGGCCGGGCACCTCGCCGCGAGGATGGGATTGAACCTCCCCCGCGTTGCCATCGCCACGGCTCCCGCTGGGTTGGTGCGGCTGCATCCCGAAGGCCGGGAGCTGGGCACCGGGCCAGTGTTCGCATCAAGGGCAGTTGAAGGGCTAAGTTGGATCACCTACGCCTCCAAGTCGCGGGTCCCGTTGCCGATGCGCCGGGATATCCTGGTGTTTGACTGGTGGGTCCACAATGCAGATCGGACCTTGACAGAGACTGGCGGGAACCCAAATCTCCTATTCAACGCTGAGTCCGGAGATCTTGTCGTCATCGATCACAATCTGGCATTCGACGCTGAGTTCGATGAGACGACGTTCTTCCAGACACATATCTTTGGAGATGAATGGAACCCGCTTTGCCAAGACCTGGTAGAGATGGCAAATTATCAGGCTAGGCTCAGCGAGGTGTTGGCAGATTCGTGGGATACTGCTTGGGCTACCGTACCAAGCGAGTGGATTTTTCATGATGATGAACGGACCATACCCGTAAATTTCGACGAGCCGGCATGCAAGACGCTGCTGGCCCGCTGCGCCCATCAAGACTTCTGGAGGCTGGCATGAAGACTAAGGTCGCCTGCCAATACGCGATCGTGAGGTTCATCCCTTACGCCGAAACAGGCGAGTTCGCCAACATCGGGGTGGTTCTCGCGTGCCCGGAGCTTGGGTTGCTGAGGGCCAAATTGGCACCCACGAACCGCACCCAGCGCGTTACCGACTTCTTCCAAGGTCTCGGGGCGAGGATCTATCGCGAGGCAATGAAGTATGTAAAGGCTGAAATTTTCCGTGTTGCTAAGGCAGTGGAAGATGGTCAATTGCAAGCATATTACGCATTTGACTCGATCACTCGCCCAAGAGAGGCATTGATGACCTTCAGTGCCACGCGTGTGATCTTGGCTGAAAGCCCGGACGAAGCTCTGGCTGAGCTGTATGAACGGTTCATTGAGCGCGACTTTGCGACGAAGGAATACCACGAGCAGATCCTGACCAAGGGAGTCGGCAGAATCCTTAGCGGCGCGCGCCTCAAGGCATACTTTGATGACCTCGCAGTAGGCGACGACAGCTTCAGTGTGAAGTTCCCGTTCGTTTCTACCAGTCCTGACACGCCGAAAGTTGCGATCAAACCCCTCTTTCTTGGCCAGGACGAGCCAAACAAGATCTTCGAGCATGGTGGGTTCTGGGTTCACAAAATTGCTCGCTTGAAAAAGCACAATTTGCTTCCCGCGCACACGCTTTTTGCAATTGAAGCTCCCCCTACCGGTGCGGGGATAAGCCTCAAGCGCGTGAACGCGACGCGCGAGATCACCGATGAGCTGCGAGACCTAGATGTTGAGGTGGTCGACGCGACTGACAGGCCGGCTATTCTTAACTTCGCGGAACAGGCCGTACCTAATTACTGAAACTACCCCGCTCCGGCGGGGTTTTTCTTTGCAAGCGTACCGGAGCAACAGCCCAGACGATGAACGCGCTCACTAATCACGCAGACAAATATAAGCGCCACTATTTAATCGGAAATAAGCGTCGCTAATCTTTCCTAGCGCCGAAGACGTCTCATTCTGGGGCCGGGCGCAGGAGACCCGACCATGCCGACGCATGAGCGCCCCATCCGGGCGATGACCGTCGCAATGCGCTGCATCAGCGCCTTCGCTGCGGCTTCATCGCTACCTTCGTCAGCAGCTTCAACAAGGGCCGCTGAGCATGGCCGCCCTCACCCTCGCCTCCCAAGGCCCTATCACCGCTGAGGCCCGCCCCCGCGCCGGCGTCGTCTGCATCCAGCTGCCGAGCGGCGGATACCTGCACGCCAATCCTGAGGAAGCCGCACGGCTTACCCAGGCTGAGGCCAAGCGTCTGCACGACGAACTGGCCGAACACCTGCGACCGCCCTTCCTCTTCGCCTTGGCGACGGGTTGGCGTGAGCAGAACGTGCTGCGGCTGCAGTGGGCGCAGGTCGACCTTGATCGGCGCGTGGCTTGGATCAAGGGCCTGCAGGCCAAAGCGAAGAAGGCCATCGGCGCCCCGCTCAACCGCAATGCCATGGACATCCTGCTGGCACAGCGCGCGAAGCGGGTCCAAGGAAATCCATGGGTGTTCCCCAGTGGATCGGAGAAAGACAGCCAGCCCTACGTGCGAGCCAGCAATACCGGCTGGTACGCAGCGCAGCGCCGGGCGCGGATAGATGACCTGACCTGGCACGACCTGAGGCACACCTGGGCAAGCTGGCACGTCATGGCCGGGACCAGCCTGCGTAGCCTGATGGAGCTAGGCGGATGGCGCTCCTACCAGTCTGTGCTGAGGTACGCTCACCTGTCACCTGAACACCTCGCCGCAGACGCTGAGCGCATCGAAGAAGTTGCACGGAATTTGCACGGGCGGGGTGGGTAGGCTCCGCTATGAATCAAACACTTATCGCTACGGCGTTCCGTTAGCAGGGCTACTAAAGTGCTTGATTTATTGGAGTTTTTTTTCTGGGGAATCGGATTGAAAATCCCCGTGTCGGCGGTTCGATTCCGTCCTCGGCCACCATTGTTTTTGAAGGGTCTGCAGAAATGCAGGCCTTTTTTTTGGTTCTTCTCCCATCTGAGGGGAGAAGGCGCACGGCCGACCAGCTAGATTTGTAGTTGTCGAGACAACAAACCGAGGCCGGCCGTGGCCAAGCTGGATTGTATGCCGTTGCTGGGAGGCTGGGCGGGGTATCGCCTGGATGGGTGGCGCCGCGAGGCACGTGGCGCAGCCACGTGGCTGGTGCTTTCGCTGGTGCCCGATTCACGCCGCCGCCGACGCTGCAGCGGATGCGACAAGTGGGTCGTGGCCGTCCACGACCAGACGCTCCGGCGGGTTCGTGACCTGCCTGTGTTCGATGCGCCGGTCGAGTTGGAGATCCAGCGACAGCGACTGGCCTGTCCTCGCTGCGGGCCAAAGCTGGAGCATCTGGATTGGTTGGAGCGGCATGCCCGGGTAACGCAACGGCTTGCGCAGAGCGTGGCACGCATGTGTGCCACGACCTCGATCCATGCCACCGCAAAGTGGCATGGCTTGGACTGGAAGACGGTCAAGGCACTTGATTTCAGGCATCTGGTGCAGACGCTGGGGCCGGTGGACCTATCGGACGTAAGAGTGATCGCGATGGACGAGTTTGCGATCCAGAAGGGCCATCGCTACGCCACCGTGGTGGTCGAGCCATCACGCAAGCGCGTGCTTTGGGTCGGTCGAGGACGCAGTCGCGCTGACGTGCGCCCCTTCTTCGAGTTACTCGGAAGGGACGGCTGCGAACGCATCCAAGCGGTCGCCATGGACATGAATTCGGCATTCGACCTGGAAGTGAAAGCCCAATGCCCCAACGCCGAGGTGGTCTACGACCTCTTCCATGTCGTGGCCAAGTACGGGCGCGAAGTCATTGATCGGGTGCGGGTTGACGAGGCCAATCGCCTACGCACCGACAAGCCCGCGCGACGGGTGGTGAAGAC
Source organism: Stenotrophomonas sp. SORGH_AS_0321 (assembly GCF_031453215.1). Classification (NCBI taxonomy): domain Bacteria; kingdom Pseudomonadati; phylum Pseudomonadota; class Gammaproteobacteria; order Lysobacterales; family Lysobacteraceae; genus Stenotrophomonas; species Stenotrophomonas sp. SORGH_AS_0321. The sequence continues at coordinate 1,556,537 of NZ_JAVIZG010000001.1, read as the reverse complement.
CTCGCGCTGGCTCCTGCTGCGCAATCGGCAAAACGTCCCAGCCGAGCAGCGCGTCCAACTCGAGGAGCTGCTGGCCGCCAACAAAGCCCTGCTGACCACGTATCTGCTCAAAGACGACCTGAAGCAGCTGTGGCGCTACCGAAGCCAGAGCTGGGCGGAGAAGGCTTGGCGGTCATGGAAGCATCGCGCCCTGCGAAGCGGGCTGGAGCCGCTGCGCATCTTTGTCCGCCGTCTGCAACCATATCTCCCGGGCATCCTGGCCCACTGCCGATGGCCGCTCGGGACGAACCTGGTGGAAGGCATCAATAACAAGATCAAGGTCATCAAGCGCGTCGCCTACGGATACCGAGACGACGCGTATTTCTTCCTGAAGATCCGGGCGGCCTTCCCCGGAGTTGGGTGAAGAACCTTTTTTTTTGCCTGTTGCGCAGCGTCTGCACGGGTGGGCAGTGCGACCCGCCCTCCCCGCCCAGGTCGTCAGGCGGAGCCGCGTTGAATCGGCTCCACCCGCAACTGGATGCCCAGCGCGCGCACCACGCCCAGCACGTTGTCCAAGTACAACGGACGCGACCCGCTCAGCTGCCGTCGCAGGGCATCGTCGCTCAGCCCGCATTCGCGCGCCACGTGGCCGATGCCATGCAGTTCGGACACCAGCAACAGCGAACGCGCGAAGGTCGTTTCATCGTAGTGGATCATGTGCAGGCGATCGTCCAAGTAGTCGGCCATTTCTGCTGCACGCCGGTTTTCCAATTGCGCCTTTGCGGACTCGTAGGGCGTCATGCCTGCCTCCACATCGCATCGGCCGACGAGCGCACCAGTTCGCGTCCGGAGACGATCAGCTCTTCGATCATGAACATGCCGAATCCTGCGTCCGACTGCATTTCCTGACGGCTCAGGTGCACCGCATGCAGCACTTCGAAGATCGACGCCAGCGCCTGCAGGGTACGGATGGACACGGCGACCTGCGCGGTGCCTTTGAGCTCTGGATGGCAGCCGCCTCCCGTCTGCGGCGAATCGGACGACGTGCGCGGCAGAAGCCGCAGGTGCCTCACACAGTGTTGGTTGGTGCGCGAGGTTTCGAACGCTTCCAGCCGCCGTTCGAGGCGTTCGATGAAGTGCGGCGGGAAGTGCTGCATCCGCTCGCCCATCAGGGCGTACAAGCGCTTCGCGCTGAGGGGATAGTGCGATTCCATTGCATACCTCACAAGGCTTGAGGCCACCTGCGCCAAGGCGGCAGGTGGCGGGCGATGCGGGTTGGCATACCGGAGAAGATTTCAAAAAAGCCGGCGGATCAGGGATCCCCCACATCGCCCGCCGTATGACCGGCGCGCGATGCAGTGCATTCTCCGCCGTGCCCAAGGGGCAAAACAGAGCCAAATAAAATCTTCTTGCGGGATGCCAATCCCGGCTGGCGCTCTTCGTCGCCAGCAGCTCCATAGCAGCAGCGACGGCCGCCTGCGTACATGGGCGAAGCTGCAAAAGCGTCGCGATGCGAGCACATCAGTCGAACCATCGGCCGCGTTCCGGGCCAGTTGCGCCACCTATACGCAACGTATACGATTCGTATATTCCCCAGAGAGTCCCGTCCATGGGCATCGTCAACATCGACGACGAACTGCATGACCAGCTTCGCCGCGCCTGCACCGTCAGCCATCGCTCGATCAACGCCCAGGCCAACTTCTGGATCAGGATCGGCATGCTCTGCGAGTTGCACCCGGAACTGAGCTACCAGCAGATCGTCGCCGAGCAGCTGCGCAGCGCCGGCGTGCAGACACCGCGGCTGGCCGAGCGGCACACATGATCAAGTCCGCGCAGGAAATCGAATTGATGGCGCAATCCGGCGCATTGCTGGCCCAGGTGTTCGACCACCTGGACACGCTGGACCTGCGCGGCCGCAGCACGATGGACATCAATGAGCTGGTCGAGCGGATGATCGTCGACGACCTGCAGGCGCGCCCGGCCAGCAAGGGCCAGTACGACTTCCCGTACGTGCTCAATACTTCCATCGACGACGTGGTCTGCCATGGCGTGCCCTCGGCCGACGACGTGCTGCGCGAAGGGCAGATCGTCAACCTGGACATCACGCTGGAGAAGAACGGGTTCATCGCCGACTCCAGCACCACCTACCTGGTCGGCGAGGTTCCCTACCCTGCACGTCGGCTGGTGCAGGCCACCTACCAGGCGATGTGGAAAGGCATCGCCGCGGTACGTCCCGGCGCGCATACCGGCGACATCGGCCATGCCATCGCACGTTTCGCGCGCGAACAGGGCTATACCGTGGTCAAGGAATACTGCGGCCACGGCATTGGCCGTGACATGCACGAAGAGCCGCAGATCCTGCACTACGGGCATCGCGGTAGCGGCGTGGAGCTGCAGGAAGGCATGGTGTTCACCATCGAACCGATGCTCAACCAGGGCAAGGCGGCGATCCGCCACCAGCCGGACGCATGGCCGGTGCATACCCGCGACGGCAAGCTGTCGGCACAGTTCGAACACACCGTGGCGGTTACCGCGACCGGCGTACGTGTGCTGACGCTGCGCAAGGGCGAGCGCGCGCCGAAGTAAGTGCAGAGTGCAGTCAGCGGCAGCGCCGCTGCATTGGTTTCCCGCGTGTCCCCGCCCGGGGCGACGACACGCAGCGGCCCTGGATCAAGCCGGACCGAACCCGCGGGTGGTCTTCTTCTCGTTCTTGTCCGCCTTCTTTTCCTTGGCGGTCTTGGCAGGCTTTTTCTTCTGCTCTTTCTTCTTGTCCAGACCCTTGCTCATTGCGGCATTCCTTTTGTCGGTAGCGACGGCGCGAGCATGCCACATCTGCCACCTGCCAAGGCGCCGGGCCCCCTTTCGCGACGTGCTTCACGTCACCCTCGACGCGGCAACCGCTAAGCTCGGTCCGTCGCCACACGAGCCATGCCGATGCCAACCCTGCCTGCCCTTCGCCGCGCCTGTGCCCTTGCCCTGCTGCTGCCCCTGGCCAGCCTCGCCCACGCCGCCGAACCGGTGCGCGCGGTGGCCGCGCTGGACATCGACCGCTATGCAGGGCAGTGGCACGAAATCGCCCATCTTCCGGTGTCCTTCCAGAAGAAATGCGTCGGCGACATCACCGCGACCTACGGGCTGCGCAGCGATGGCCGGATCTCGGTGCTCAACGGCTGCCGGGTCGAAGACGGCACGCGCATCCAGGCCGAAGGCGTCGCGCGCCCGGTCAAAGGCGAACCGGGTCAGCTGGAGGTCCGCTTCGCACCGGACTGGCTGTCGTGGGTGCCGCTGGTATGGGCCGATTACTGGGTGATCGCGCTGGACCCGGACTACCAGTGGGCCGTGGTCGGCGAACCGGATCGCAAGTACCTGTGGATCCTGTCGCGCTCGCCAAGCATGGAGCACGGGCAGTTCGAAGCGCTCAAGGCCCGCGCCGAAGCGATGGGCTACGACCTCGCCCCACTGAAGGTCCTCGCGCCCCTGCGCTGATCCAGCGGCCAACGCAGCACGCGGCCCAACCGCGCCTGACGCCCCTGCGCCCGCCCGCTGCCCCTGGCTGCGGCGCGCGTTAATCTTGGCGTTCAGGTGAATGCCTGTGCACGCCACCATACGCCGTAGTATCTTTCCCTCCACGCACCCCTTCCGCGAGGACCTGCGCCATGCTCCGCCGCTTCCGTTCCACCCTGATCGTCCTGACCGTCCTCGCCCTTGCCGCCTGTGGCGAAGGGGTGGTCAAGCGCGTTTCCGAACCCGCCAGCAGCCTGCAGCAGCTGACCGTCAACGCCGATGGCAGCTGGAAGGTCGCCCTACGCCTGCAGAACTTCAGCTCCATGCCGATGCGCTTCGATGACATCGCGCTGAAGCTTTCGGTCGGCGATGCCGAGGCCGGCACCCTGACCGCCAAGCCCGGCGTGTCGATCGGCGGCGCATCTGCCGATGTGATCGAACTGCAGCTGCAGCCGGCCGCCCAAGCCCGCCTGATCGTGGCCGACGCGCTGGCCAGCAACCACACGCTGGCCTACACGCTGGAAGGTTCGGTCGCGGCCACGCCCGAAGAAAAGAAGCAACGCACGTTCCAGATCAACAACCGCAGCACCCTCAACCACGCCCCGGGCCTGCCGGGCGTGCTGCGCTGAGGCGACGCCCCGTCATCGCCCCGCCACGCCCCTGCCCCCTGATCGAGATGCTTCAACGATGAGCAGCTATACCGCCCCGCTTTCCGACCTGCGTTTCGCCCTGCATGACGTGCTCAAGGTCGAACCGCTGTTCACCCGCCTGGGCTTCACCGACGCCACCGCCGATGTGGTCGATGCCGTGCTGGAAGAAGCTGGCCGCTTCAGCGCCTCGGTGCTGGCACCGCTGAACAGCGTGGGCGATGAAGTGGGGTGCGTGCTCGACCAGGCCAGCGGCGAGGTCACTACCCCGCCCGGTTTCAAGGCCGCCTACGACCAGTTCGTCGAAGGCGGCTGGACCGGCCTGACCGCCTCGCCGGAGGTGGGTGGACAGGGCCTGCCGCACACCCTGGGCGTGCCGCTGAACGAAATGATCAACGGCGCCAACCTGGCCTGGGGCAACTTCCCGCTGCTGTCGCATGGCGCGATCGAGGCGCTGAAGCAGCATGGCGAAGCCTGGCAGCACGAGGCCTTCCTGAAGCCGCTGATCGAAGGCCGCTGGACCGGCACCATGTGCCTGACCGAACCGCATTGCGGCACCGACCTTGGCCTGCTGAAGACCAAGGCCGAGCCGAACCCGGACGGCAGCTACCGCATCACCGGCACCAAGATCTTCATCACCGCCGGCGAGCACGACCTGACCGACAACATCGTGCACCTGGTGCTGGCCAAGCTGCCCGATGCGCCCCCGGGGGCGAAGGGCATTTCGCTGTTCGTCACCCCGAAGTTCAAGGTCGACCGCGAGGGCACCGTCGGCGAGCGCAATGCACTGCGCTGCGGTTCCATCGAGCACAAGATGGGGATCAAGGGGTCGGTCACCTGCGTGATGAACTTCGATGGCGCCGAAGGCTATCTGGTCGGCCAGCCGCACAAGGGCCTGCAGGCGATGTTTACCATGATGAATACCGCACGCCTGGGGGTGGGCCTGCAGGGTATCGGCCTGTCCGAGCGCGCGTACCAGAACGCGCTGAAGTATTCGCGCGAGCGCCTGCAGTCGCGTTCGCTGAGCGGGGCCAAGTTCCCGGACAAGCCGGCGGACCCGATCCTGGTACATCCGGATGTGCGCCGCATGCTGCTGACGATCAAATCGCTGGTGGAAGGCAGCCGCCTGCTGGCACTGCACGCGGCGACCCTGATCGACGTGGCGCACAGCGCGCAGGATGCGGCCGAACGCGAGCGTGCCGACACCCTGGTGAGCTTCCTGACCCCGATTTCCAAGGCCTGCCAGACCGAGTGGGGTATCGAAAACACCTACAACGCGCTGCAGTGCTTTGGTGGCCACGGCTATATCCGCGAACACGGCATGGAGCAGCTGGCCCGCGATGCGCGCATCACTACGCTGTATGAAGGCACCACGGGCATCCAGGCGCTGGACCTGATCGGCCGCAAGACCGCGTCCAGCCAGGGCGCCGGACTGAAGCTGTTCCTGGCCGAGATCGAGGCGTTCGCCAAGGCGCACGAAGGCGATGAGGCACTGGCCGAGTTCATCGCACCGCTGCGGATCAAGGCGGCCGAATGGGGCGGCCTGACGCTGGACGTGCTGAAGCGCGCGGCGGCCAACCCGGACGAACTGGGCGCCGCCAGCCATGATTACCTGTTCTATTCCGGGTATGTGGTGCTGGCGTACTGGTGGGCCCGCAGCGTGGCGGCGGCCGATGCCAGCGGCCAGACGGCCGCGTTCAAGCAGGCCAAGCGGGAGACCGCGCGGTTCTATTTCGCGCGCGTATTGCCGCGCACGCTGGGCCACGCCGCCGCCATCCAGGCCGGCGCGGATTCGTTGATGGCGATGGACGACGCGCGCTTCGGCGCCTGAGCCGAAGCAACGGCGTGACGGCCAGCGGCCGTCACTACCGGGGATCGGTAGCGCCGAGCCGTGCTCGGCGAGCGCAGCGGCAAGGAACATGACGGCCAGCGGCCGTCACTACCGGGTTGGGGGAATACACAAAATGCAAACATTCGGGTATAAGCTGTTATCCCGATGGAGACAGACACTACACGCTTAGGTCTGATCACTACCGGAGCTGCCTTTCCCGCTCCGGACGCCGGGTCATCGCCCGAGCCCAGCCCCCTGCACCGCCCCGGCAGCGTCCGCCTGCTGTCCCTTGATGCCCATGGCCGGGTCCTTGACTGGATCAACTGGCAGGATGCGTCCTGCCTGTATGCACGTGACGCGGTGGCCTGGACCCTCGGCGATCCCTGCCTGCACATCCACGGCGGCACCAACCGGCTCAGCGGGCTGCGCAGCGGGCTGGACCTGCATCCGATCATCGCCACCCGCGGCCACGCCCGTTCGCGCGCCCCCGATCCCACCCCCAATCTCACCAATGCGGCGCTGTTCGCGCGCGACGCGCATCTTTGCCTGTACTGCGGCCAACAGCATTCGCGACCCGTTCTCACCCGCGACCACGTGATGCCGCTGTCCAAGGGCGGGCTGGATGTGTGGGAAAACGTGGTCACCGCCTGCTTCCACTGCAACTCGCGAAAGAGCAACCGGACCCCGCAGCAGGCCGGCATGCCCTTGCTGGCCGTGCCTTTCCGGCCGAGCTGGATCGAACACCTGATCCTTTCCAACCGCAACATCCTGGCCGACCAGATGACGTTCCTGAAGGCGCAGCTGCCGAAGAAGTCCAAGCTTTCGGCCTGACTGCGCGCGGCTGCAAACTCACTGCGCGATCACGCGTGTCGGGGTCTGCTTGCTCCACCCCGGTTTGAGCGCGAAAATAGCCGGTCAGCACAAGTACGAACATGATGATCGACTCTGCCCGCTATCCCCGCCTCTCGCGCATCCAGACACCGGAAGAACTGCGCACGTTCGACGAATCCGAACTGAGGGCCATCGCCGACGAATTGCGCGCCTACCTGATCGAATCGGTCGGCCGCAGCGGGGGGCACTTTGCTGCCGGCCTGGGCGTCATCGAACTCACCGTGGCGCTGCACTACCTGTACCAGACGCCGCACGACCAGCTGGTCTGGGACGTAGGACACCAGACCTACCCGCACAAGATCCTCACCGGCCGTCGCGACCAGATCCACACGGTCAAGCAGAAGGACGGTGTGGCCCCGTTCCCCAAGCGCGAGGAGAGCGAGTACGACACCTTCGGCGTCGGCCATTCGTCCACCTCCATTTCCGCCGCGCTGGGCATGGCGATCGCACGCCAGCGCGAAGGCGATGACCGCCGCGTGGTGGCGGTGATCGGTGATGGCGCGATGACCGCCGGCATGGCCTTCGAAGCGCTGATGCACGCCGGTGGCATGGAGCCGGAGCCGAACCTGCTGGTGATCCTCAACGACAACAACATGTCGATCTCCGAGGCCGTCGGCGGGCTGACCAAAGTACTCGGCCGCGCCACCGGCAGCCGCACGCTCAACGCGCTGCGCGAAGGTGGCAAGAAGATCCTCGGCGACAAGCGCAACAACCCGGCGCGCTTCGTCAAGCGCTGGGAAGAACACTGGAAGGGCATGTTCGTGCCCTCCACCATGTTCGAAGAGATGGGCTTCCACTACACCGGCCCGATCGACGGCCATGACATGCCGGCGCTGTTGTCCACGCTGAAGACGCTGCGGACGCTGAAGGGCCCGAAGCTGCTGCACGTGCTGACCACCAAGGGCAAGGGCTACGAGCCGGCCGAAGGCGACCAGATCGGCTACCACGCGGTCGGGCCGTTCGACCCGGTCAAGGGCCTGGTGGCCAAGGGCGGCGCCAAGAAGCCGACCTACACCGATGTCTTCAGCGACTGGCTGTGCGACGCCGCCGCCGCCGAACCGCGCCTGCACGGGATCACCCCGGCGATGCGCGAAGGCTCCGGCCTGGTACGCTTCAGCCGCGAATACCCGGAGCGCTACTTCGACGTGGCCATCGCCGAACAGCACGCGGTGACCCTGGCCGCCGGCATGGCGACCCAGGGCGCCAAGCCAGTGGTGGCGATCTACTCGACCTTCCTGCAGCGCGCCTACGACCAGCTGGTGCACGACGTGGCGATCCAGAAGCTGGACGTGCTGTTCGCCATCGACCGCGCCGGCGTCGTCGGCCCGGACGGCGCCACCCATGCCGGCAACCTGGACCTGAGCTTCCTGCGCTGCGTGCCGAACATGGTGCTGATGGCTCCGTCCAACGAAGCCGAATGCCGCCAGATGCTCAGCACCGGCCTGCAGTACGCCGGCCCGGCTGCGGTGCGCTATCCGCGCGGCAGTGGCACCGGCGTCGACGCTGGCACCGATCTGTCCACCCTGCCGGTCGGCAAGGGTGAGATCCGCGTGGAAGGCAGTCGCGTGGCCCTGTTGGCCTTCGGCAGCACCGTGCCGGCGGCCGAGGAAGTGGGCCGTGCACTCGGCCTGAGCGTGGTCAACATGCGCTTCATCAAGCCGCTGGACCGCGAGCTGATCCTGCAGTTGGCCGCACGCCACGAGGGCTTCGTCACCATCGAAGACAACGTGGTGGCCGGCGGTGCCGGTTCGGCCGTGGCCGAACTGCTGAGCGCCGAGGACGTGCTGAAGTCGATCCTGCACCTTGGCCTGCCCGATGGCTTCCAGCACCACGCCAGCCGCGAAGACCTGCTGGGCGAAGCCGGCATCGATGCGGCGGGGATTCGTGCAGCCGTACTGAAGCGCTGGCCGACCCTGCAGGCCGGCAGCGCGCCGCTGAGCGCGGCCGGCTGACCCCGGCCGCGACGGCCGCTGGCCCCGGTAGTGACGGCCGCTGGCCGTCATGCCTTGCCAGGTGGGTGACGACCGTTGGTCGTCACGTTGTTGCCGCTGCGCTCGCCGAGCACGGCTCGGCGCTACCCAGCCGTAAGGGCCGCTGGCCCCGGTAGTGACGGCCGCTGGCCGTCATGCCTTGCCAGGTAGGTGACGACCGTTGGTCGTCACGCGCTGCCGCTGCGCTCGCCGAGCACGGCTCGGCGCTACCTACAACCACGTCAGCCGCGCGATCAGCGCACCATGAACTGCCCACGGCAGCCGTTGCTGACCCACACGCCGTTGCGGTCCCAGCCCCAGCTCTGGCCTTCTATGCAGGCCGTGCCGGACTTCTGCTTCACCAGGCGCGCGTCCTGGCGGATGGTGACATTGCAGCGACGCTGGCGACGGTCGTTGGAATCGCAGTCGATCACCTGCCCCGCCGAACCCCAGCCATTGCCATTACCGCCATGGCCACCGCCCCAGTTGCCGCCGCCATGCCCGGGACGCGACGGACGTCCACGTTCGCCGACGAACTCCGCACGACAGCCATTGCTGACCCACACCCCGCCCCGCGACTGACCCCAGCTGCGGCCTTCCACGCAGGCGGCGCCGGAGAGCTGGCGCACCAGGCGCGGACGCCCGTCCAGGCGGCATTCCTGATTGCGGTTCTTCACCGACTCACAGCGGATCGTGCCGCCGTTGTCGCCGTAGTAGCGATCGTTGTCACGGTACTGCGCACTCGCGGTTCCGGCAGCGCCGGCGCCCAGCAGCAGCGGAAGACAAACGGCCCACAGCATCGAAGGGCGGCGCGAAACAGACAGTTCCTGGGTCATCGTGGTGCGTCCTGGTGTGGCGGTGTGAGCCGAGCATGGCGCAAGTCCGTCGCGCCGCAAAGATGGCGCGCGCGGTCTCGGTCGCCGCCCATTCAAGTAGGCAAGCGAAAGCTGAATGGGTTCACTGGATTCCGGCTCCGATGCCCCGGCGTCAGCCGTAGCTGACGGTATCGACGAAGGTGTCGCTGACCTCCACACGCACCGAGCAGGTCTGGCCGGTACGGGTGTGCAGCTCACGGGCCAGCGCATCGGCGAAATCGAACGCCGCACTGCCCTCGTGGAAGGAAATGGATTCCGGCTTCTGCGGATGCAGCACGCGCCAATGGCGCTGCTCGTTCTGGACGCGGATCAACATAGGGTCTCTCTCCATGATCGGACGGGTTGCCATGAAGGCCGACGATTGCGGGCAGCTACCTTGCCACCGCTGTGCTTCGCCTGACCCATGACACCAATGGCCCCCGCCAGTCAGTGAGGCTAGGGCATATCCGGCGCCTGTGGCATCAGGGTTTTCTGAATTTTCAGCCCAACTGCAGGGCGTCCACGGCTCCGCCGAACGCACCTACCTGCACCGTTACGCGTGCGCCCGTCCGGCCGTGGTGCTCCAGGGCGAGCGCTGCGGCGGCGTCGAAGGCTTCCCGGCCGCAGGGGAAATCCCGCGACAGTCCGTCGTGGGGGTGGACGAGGCGCCAGTGGCGACTGATGTTCTGGACAAGGATGACCATGGCAGGGCTCCAACGGGGCAGGAACGGAGGCGCCGATTGCGACAGCGCCGGTGGAATCCAGCCTAGGTGGCACACCCCTGCGGCCCCATCGGTCCGGTCTGAATTGCCCCGCCCTCACATGACTGACGCTGTTCACAACCGCGCTTCCGTGACGCTTGTCACGGCGCGTTAACCATTTCACACTACGTACACCTTAGGGGGCCCCTTCCACATGCGCACCTTTCTGTACCAGCGTCCTTCCCTGCTCAAGTTCTACTTCGGCGCCAGCTATGTGATCCTCGTCGAGGAGCTGATCCGCGCCACGCTGTTCTGACATGGCGGTGGACGCCGCGCCCGGCGCATTGAACAATCACCGGCTTTCCTGCCTGCGTGAGTGTTCCATGTCCGACCTGCCTGCCCTGCCCGTCCTGCAACCCGGCCGCTACCGCCACTTCAAGGGCGGCCTTTACGAGGTCGTGGACGTGGTCCGCAGCAGCGAGACCCTGCAGCCGATGGTGCTGTACCGGGCGCTGTATGGCGAAGGTGGCCTGTGGGTGCGCCCCTACGCGATGTTCGTCGAGCACGTGCAAGGCGTGGACGGCAGCCAGCCGCGCTTCGCCCGGCTGGACGATTGACCGGCCGGCCACCGCAGCCGCATGATCCGCCCAACTCCTGTTGGATGCTCCGATGCGAAGCACATACCTGGCCGCGGTGGTGTGTGCCGCTCTCTTCGCCAGCAGTCCGCTGAAGGCCCAGCAGGCCGACGAACCGCCGTCGTTTGACCGCCCGGGGATCGGCCTGGGCACTGGAATCGTGCCGCGCGGCGCGTTGGCACTGGAGTTGGGCCTGCCCTCCCATGAGCGCGACCGCGATGCCGATGGGCTTCGCACCGAGCAGATCTCCGGCGATGTCACTCTGCGCACCGGCCTGTTTGAACATTGGGAAGTGCAGTTGTCCGGCTCGCCCTGGCAGCGCCAGCGCAGCCGCCTGCCCGGCACGGACAGCACGCGCACGCGCGGCGGCGGCGATACTCAACTCGCCCTGAAGTGGGCAGTGCCGACCCGCCGCGATACCGACCGTTGGGCACTGCTGGCGTCGGCCACGGTGGCGCGCGGCGATGCAGCGTTCAGCGACGGGCGCCAGTACGCGCTGGCGGGCAGCTATGAACACGACTTCAGCGAGCAATGGACCGGCGCGCTGTATGCCAGTCACAGCCGCGGAGACGGCGAGCGCAGCACGGTATGGTCGCCCAGCGTGTCGCTGGCCCTCACGCCGCGCCTGTCCGCTTTCCTGGAGGCCGGTGTGACCAAGGCGCGCGGAGCACCACGGGAATCGGTGGCCGGTGGCGGGCTGACCTGGATGTGGACCGATCGGGTCCAGTTGGATGCATCGGTGGATGCCGGGCTGGATAATGACAGCCCGGACCTGCAGGCCGGGCTCGGGATTTCCGCCTACTTCGATTGAGAATGAAGCCGACGCGCAGCGCGTCTGCCGTCGGCTGTTCTCCCGCGGTACCGATCAAGGTCGGCACCGACGGGGCGTCAGACAGGCTTATGGTTCCCGGTGATTTACCACGGTGCGAACAGCGTGATCCCTACGATCACCAGCACCACGGCCAACGCAATCATCAGGTAATGGCTCTGGCGCCAGGACGGTTTCTGTTTTCCAGGGGTATTCATCGGTGCTGCTCCAGTGCGTTGGCTTACATGCCCAGAGTGCGGCAACGCCAGCATCGGCACAGTGCACGTCGCGTGCAGGCCGCGTCAGCATGGTGCGCTCCACCGTCGCAATGAAAAGGCCCGCGTCTTTCGGCGCGGGCCTCGTGTTCAACGCATCACGTGCGTGTTACTTGCGGGTACCGTCCAGCCAATTCGGTCCCTTGTTCTTCAGGAAGAAGATGTAGACCACCAGCGACACGGCGATGACCGCCGTGATGTAGATGACGAACTCATCGACGCGCCCGGCCTTCAGCGCGCCCTGGTACAGCAGCGGCGCGGTGCCGCCGAACAGCGAGTTGGCCAGCGCGTAGCCCAGGCCGACACCGAGGGCGCGGATGTGGGCCGGGAACAGTTCCGCCTTGACCACCGCATTGATCGACGTATAGCCGGTCAGGATCACGAAACCGGTCGCCAGGATCAGGAACGCCGACAGCGCCGAAGTCTGCTGCGGCAAGGCAGTGACCAGGTACCACGTGTACAGCACGCCACCCACGCCGAAGAACACCAGCAGGCTCTTGCGGCCGATGCGGTCGGACAGCAGTCCGCCCAGCGGCTGCAGCAGCATCAGGAAGGTCAGCACGCCCAGGTTGATCCAGGTACCGGTGATCACGTCGTCGCCGGCGAAGGCGGTCTGGATCATCTTCGGGCCGTTGATGGTGTAGGTGTAGAACGCCACCGTACCGCCGGCGGTGATCAGGAAGCACAGCAGCAGCGGACGCCACTGGTTGACGAACAGTTCGCGCATCGAACCGCTGGCCTTGGCCTTGCCGTCCTTCGCCGCTTCAATGGACTCCGCGCTCAGCGATTCATCCATCGTGCGACGCAGCCAGAACACCACCAGCGCACCAATGCCGCCGATGCCGAACGCCACGCGCCAGCCCCACTCGGACACGTGCGAGGTATCCCACGACAGCAGCATCACCAGCAGCACGGCCTGCGCCAGCACATGGCCACCGACCAGGGTGACGTAGTGGAACGAGGACAGGAAGCCGCGCCAGCCGGGGACGGCCGCTTCGGACATGTAGGTCGCACTGGCGCCGTACTCGCCGCCGGTGGCAAAGCCCTGCAGCAGGCGTGCGAATAGCAGGATCACCGCCGCCCAGATGCCGATGGACGCCGCGGTGGGTGCGATGGCGATCAGGAAGGAGCAGGCGGCCATCACGCTGACCGACACGGTGAGCGCCAGGCGACGGCCGTAGCGGTCGGCGAAGCGGCCGAAGTACCACGCACCGATCGGGCGCATCAGGAAGGTCGCGGCGAAGATGCCCCAGATGTACATCGTTGAGTTCTTGTCGTCGGCCGAGAAGAACTGCGATTCGAAGTACTTGGCGAACACCGAGTACACGTAGACGTCGTACCACTCGACCAGGTTGCCGGCCGAGCCTTTCAGCGTGTTGGACACCGAGCGTTTCAGCGCAGCGCGCTCCGAAACCGGCGATGCCGCAGTGGATTGGGAAATACTCATGGGGGGAAACGGCCCTCAGGTTGAGCCCCCGGGAGGGGCATTGGATCCGGCACCCATCAACGACGCACCATGGCGCGGTTGGCAGGGTTACCGAGGCAAGTACCTTACCTGAGGACGAGGTGAAGCGCCGTTACACCTTCGGGCTATGGCGTTTCCTGCCGATGCCGTCCGCGCAGCGCATGCGATTCGGCTGAATACGCGACAGATCAACGCGTGGACACCACGTTGATGCGTAAAGGCGCATTCTGTCGTTCGTTACCACCGCGTGAGCACCGAGCCTCTCTGCCCATGACGCAGCTGTCAGAGGAACTGAAAGCCCAGGAAAGAATGACGGCTGTCGGCGCGTTGCAGGTGCTGGATGCGGCAGCGGGCGCATCACTGGACCGCATCACCCAGCTGGCGGCGTTCGCCTTCGACGCTCCCGTCGCCTTCGTATCGATCGTCGGCGTGGATACGCAGCGCTTCATATCGCAGGTTGGCCTGCAGATCACCGGCACCGATATCCGCTCTTCGATCTGCTCTTACACGATCGCATCGCCGGACGTCATGGTTGTACCCGACCTGGCCGCTGACCCGCGGTTCGCACACAATGAACTGGTCTGCGGCGCTCCGCACCTGCGGTTCTACGCCGGGGCACCGCTGATCGCGAAGAACGGTGTCGCCATCGGCGCTGTGTGCGTCATGGGGCCGACGCCGCGCGATCTGAGCGAAGACGATCGCCAGCACCTGAAGACGTTGGCGGCGATGGCGATGAGCCAACTGGAACTGCGGCGCCTGTCCGGTCGCCAGGACCCGGTCAGCGGGTTGTCGAACCGCCATCAGTTCCATATCGATTATGACGGCCTGGTAGCGCGCGCCAGCGCAGGCACCATGTACGCGGTGATGCTGGACGTACTGGATGTGCCGCGGCTGGACGAAGCCGGCCAGGCGCTGGGCATGCCGCCACTGGAAGCGATGCTGCATCGTTCTGGCGTGCGCCTGCGCGTCGCGCTGGAAGACATCACCGATGTCTACCATGTTGGCGTGAGCCGCTTTGCTTTTCTCATCGACCTGCCGACGCAGGACGACGTCGAAGCCCTGCTGCTGGAGCTGAAGCAGCGCATCATCCGCCCGGTGATGGCCGCAGCGGTACCGATGTCGCCGCAGTTCCATGCCGGCATCTGCGCCTTCGATCCCACGACCGACAGCAGCAACGACGTGCTGCGCAAGCTGCTGGTCGGCGTGCAGGCGGCGATCAGCACGCGCAAGGATTTCTGCTGGTATTCCGAGCGCCGCGACGAACTGCTGCGGCGTGGCTACCGGCTGGCGGCCGATGCCGAACGTGGCCTGCGCCGCGAAGAGTTCTACCTGCTGTTCCAGCCCCGCGTGGACACCCTGACCGGCAAGGTGGTGTCCGCCGAAGCATTGATCCGCTGGAACCATCCGCGGCTGGGTCCGGTCGGGCCGGCCGAGTTCATTCCGGTGTTCGAGCGCACTGCGCTGATGCCGGCGGTCAGTGGCTGGGTGGTGGATGCGGCGCTGGACCAGTTGGCGGCCTGGCAGCGCGATGGCATACCGCTGTGCCTGTCGATCAACCTGGCCGCTTCGGACCTGTCCACCGAAGGCATGGCCGAACGCCTGCTGCAGAAGCTGGCCGCACGTGACCTGCCGGCGTCCCTGCTGGAAATCGAGATCACCGAGGGCGAATGGCTGCGTGCCAATACCGTCGCCGGTGAGCAGCTGGCGCGCCTGGCCGGCGTGGGCGTGCGCGTGGCGATCGATGACTTCGGCAGTGGTTACAGCAACTTCGGCTACCTTTCGCGTCTGCCGATTTCCACCATCAAGATGGACAAGTCACTGGTGGACCACCTGGCCGATGATCCGGGCGCGCGGTTGAAAGCCAAAGCCATCATCGAACTGGCCAAGGGGCTGGGTTACACCACCGTCGCCGAAGGCGTGGAAAGCATGGAGCAACGGCAGGTGCTGACCGAACTGGGCTGCGACCAACTGCAGGGGTATCTGTTCGCCGAACCATTGGCGGCGGAGGCCCTGGCGGCGATGGTCGACGCCTGACCGCCCCGCCGCGGTAGTGACGGCCGCTGGCCGTCATGCTCCTGCTGCCCGGCCGCTGCGCTCGCCGGGCATGGCTTGTATGTTCCTTCCGGGCCCTAGCTGGTTAAGTAGGGCCAGGGTGGAGGGACCGTCAACATGACATCTGCGGATCGCAGCCGACAGACGCGCCGAGCGATCCCCATCCCGCACCTTAACGTCGATAAAGGATCTAGCGGCCTTGACCGCCGATGTAGGCAAGCCAACGTGGTGCGGTACCACCCCAGCCCTTCAACCATAGCTGGGAGTTGCGGAAATGTCAGATCATTTGGATGTCGGAGTCAATGTCGACTCAAAGACCTTGATGGTGGCGGTGCACGGCGTGGAAGGTAGTCGCCGGATCGACAATTCAGCTACAAGCATCAAGGCGTGGCTGGCTGAGCTGCCGGCCGGTTGCCGGATCGGGCTGGAGGCAACCAACCGGTACCACGAGGTGCTGGTTCAGCACGCCCAGCACGCCGGCCACACGGTATTTGTGCTCAATCCCCGTGATATCAAGCATTACGCTACAGGCGTTGCTCAGCGGGGCAAGACCGATGCCGGTGATGCCCAGGTCATTGCCCGCTATGTGGCCAAGGAAGGCGACGAGCTTCATGAATACGTATCGCGCAGCCCCCAGCAGGAGCGGCTGCATGTGCTGCTCCAGCAGCGCCAGGCCTTGATCAAGGCCAGGACACAAATCCAGCTTTCGCTGGATGCCAAGTCCACGAAGACGGGCAGGTTTTCCGGCATTTTTCGCGCCATCGATGAGGCGATCAAGGCCCAGGACCGCGCTATCCAGCAGACATCCAGCGCTGGTGAACATGGCGATCTGTATCGCCAGATGCTCACCATTCCAGGCGTCGGTCCAACCGTAGCGGCCTGCCTGACCCATCACATCACGCGCTGGAAATTGGCCAGTGCTGATGCATGGGTTGCCTGCACCGGGCTGGATCCTCGCCCCAATCAATCAGGTGCCCGGGTCGGACGGTGTCACCTGTCCAAACGCGGTAACGCGGGCCTGCGCCAGACGCTGTACATGGCGGCCATGGGCCTGACCCGGGCCAAGGGGGGCAGGCCTTTGTATGAAGCGCTCCAGGCACGCGGCCACAGCAGCACGGCTGCCTTCAACATTCTTGCGCGCAAACTGGACCGGATAAGCTGGGGCGTGTTCAAAAGCGGGCGGGATTTTAATCCCGCCCTGATGGGAATTGGCGACATCCGCTTCGGGAGTGCTTGACCCAGAACATAGGATCTCGGCGCTACCGATGATCCATCACGTTTTCGAACCACAAAAAAGGACCGCGCATTGCTGCACGAGCCTCCTCTTTCATCACAGTGGTCGGGACGGCCGGATTCGAACCGAGCGGGATCATAGCGAGTAGCTATCTGCCTCATCCCCGCGGCCTCGGTACGCAGGCGATCGCCGCATGAACCAGCTCATCCAATGTGCCAACTGCGGCGAACGTCGAGTTGGTGCGCGAGTGCACGCGGCAAGGCGCGGTGCATCGACCGCCCAGGTGGCGTGCGCCATGTGCGGGGCTAAGGGACCGCTGATCACCTCAAACGACGGCACCGCCGTCGATGAGGCAGCCCGGCAGTGCTACCTGAGGTGTCACCGCGCGCTGGAGCCCAGCCCATTAAGTGGCCCGGACCCGAAAGCACGCGTGATCCGCTGGAACTGCTGACACGCATGGTCGTATCGAGCAGCCACCGCATGCCCGTAGAGGGCAGGGTGACAATGCCCCCGTTGAGTTCGGCCGACGTTGCCGGTGCATTGGGGATGATGCGCGATCCGCTGGCGAAGGCGGCGGCATTGGCGGTGGCGTTGCGCGCCGACGGGGTGGACTTGGCCCGGTTTGGTCGGCTGGCACTGCAGCGGGTGATGCGCGCACTGCGCCGTTATGACGGCCACGTGTCACTGCGGCTGGAATGCCCGGCAGATCGGTGGCGACTGCGGCTGGTGCTGCAGGACGCAGCCGATGACCTGGTGTGGCCAGAGCGCAAGCGTCCCTCAGCGGAGGCAGCTCGAGCAGTAAAAATGCGTAAGGGTGACTATCTACTTGTTTATAGAATCGCAACGATCACCGTCCGGCAAGGTCTTGAAGACAGGCGCCGGGAATTCCGAAATCGACTCTTCCTAGATGCATAGTCCGTCGATTAGCTTGTCTAGTCAGACTAAGAGATTGGCTCCATCCAGGCTGCGCGTTTGTTAGGCTCTTAACGTTTGCGAGCACCTCGGCCGCCGCCATAACCTGGGGCGCGACGTTCGGCGCCACCTCTTTGATCTTCTCAGGAGCAAGCTTGTTACAGGGGTCCACTCGCCCTAATATCTAGTCGCATCAAGGAAGAAGTTCGTCGTGCGACGGCTTGTTGACAAGACTAGCTGTCGGACCCGGATTCCGTTGCCAGGCAAACAGGGGGACCTATGGCTAGACCACGCGTATTCGTAAGCTCAACGTATTATGACTTGAAACATCTCCGATCATCGCTGGAGAATTTTATCGAGAGTATGGGCTACGAGCCCGTGCTTGCGGAGAAAGACAATATCGCCTATGCGCCAGATTCACCGCTTGATGAATCTTGTTCTCGCGAGGCGAGAAATAGCGATATATATGTGCTAATAATTGGCGGTAGATACGGATCTGAGGTCAGTGCATCCCGTAACGATGAGGGCAGGCAGAAAGAGTTCTTTGATCGTTACGAGTCAGTAACGAAGTACGAGTACCTTAATGCAGTGGAACGCAACATCCCTATCTACATATTGATTGAGTCGTCCGTTGATGCTGAATATCAGACGTACTTGAAGAACAAGGATAGTGAGGGCATCAAGTATGCGCATGTGGATTCGATAAACGTATTCGTTCTGATCGAAGAGATTCGGCAGCGTAAGCAGAACAATCCGATAAAGCTGTTTTCTCGTTATGCTGAGATCGAAAACTGGCTTCGCGAGCAGTGGGCTGGTCTCTTTCAAGAATTCATTCACCGCCTCTCGACGACGCAGCAGATCCATGACCTCAGCACCAAGATTGAGGAACTTGGGCAGACAACCGAAACTTTGAAAAGATACCTCGAACAGATTGTTGAGAGCGTGTCTGCGAAGAAGCCTGATGCTCTCGAGATGATCAAACAAGAGAACGCGCGCTTAATCGAAGCGAAGCGGGACGCGGAACTCTTAAGCTTCGGTTATGTAAAGCATATCAATAACATCCACAATGTGGATCTTGAGGCTATCCGCAGTTCCTTGCGACGCAGCCAAAACTACTCGCAATTTGTTGAAAGCCTATTTCCAAATCGGAGGCCCATGTGCCTTGGTAGTAGCAGAGCTTTCTCGGAAATAAACGAGGCGCGACTCTTCCTCGATTTACCTATGTTCGAAGATGCGGAGCTCGACATTGTTCGAGAGCAGATTGACGCGGCTAAGCGGCTAATCAAGAACACTGCGGAGCCAAAGTTAGCGCGCAAGCCGCCAGCTAAGCGTCAGTCTGTGGCAAGCTCGGTCCCTTCTCGAAAATCCGTGAAGCCTAAAGCTCACTAGGTGTGTAGCAACACTAGACTGAATTCAAGGTCGGTCGAGCGCTGAGTATTTCGAATCAACGCGAGTGCGCTCGAGTGATCCAATGCAAACGTTGCGGCGATCAGTGACGACTTGGTACCCGCTTTCTTCCCGTGTAGCACTAAACTCGCAGAGTATCTCGTTAGCGCACTGCGTTAAGCAACATTCCCGCAGTTGATTCGGGAACCAGAAGTAGTTCAATCTTGCTACGGTGGGCGAAGGAAGTAACCCGCCATATGAAGCCGTAGGTTCGAGCTCGGGAGGCTCGATCACCTGCGGCTTCTTTCTTTTCGTGCGCTAGCACAGGGGCGAGCTGCCAGATTGGCGCTGGGCCGGACTGTAAATCCGGCGACTAAGCCTCGCGTGGTTCGACTCCACGTAACCCCACCATTCCGAACTACGGGAATTCCCGTAATTTCGACAAGATGACGATCAGGGCCCGGCCACCGGCAGGTTCTTCCATCTGCGGGCTTGGCCGATTGGTCAGGCATCACCCTTCCAAGGTGACCAGGTGGGTTCGATTCCCACGGCCCGCTCCACCATCAAGCAGGGCGGCGTGACCTCGGCAGACGTGCAAGGCGGATATGGAGATGTCTGCAGCATTGCCGAATCGCAAGAAGCTGCTGCGCTTCAAGCCCTCGCACTGATCCAGCAGCACGGGTTCTCCAACCGGCCCTGCTCGCATGCCAGCCCGCATCGCATCAGCGATTGCCCGATCTGAACACACTTGAATCGTGGCTCCTGGCGAAAGCTCTCCAACGAGTACCGCCGGCTGCGGTGCAGTTCGCTCCCAGATCTACGCGAACCGACCAGCTGATCTGAGGAAGAAGAGAAACGCTCGGGCAGCTGCAACGCGCTTCCAGTCGGAGCTGGATCGAGCAGTGAAGACAGAGAACTTCGAGCGAGCCATCGTGTTGCGCTGCGTGAAAGCACTGCGCGCGGAGTCGGCCCATGGCTAACTTCACCAGCCATTTTCACCTGGACGTGCGTGGCGCCCTCTCCAACATGAGCCGTAGGGAGCTGGCCGGCATGTTCACCGAATCCAGCGCCGGCCGGAAGCTCAGCGCTGACGAGGCGCGAGAAGTGCTGATGGATCACCTTGAGGCCGGCCGTAGGGTTATCCCGATTGGCGCGGCCTGCGAGGGTTTCGACTACAGCGGCGGCGGCTGCCCCGGCCATGAGGTGACGGACAATGCGTGAGCCACCCATCCTGTTCAGCGGCGCCATGGTGCGCGCCATCCTGACGGGCGTGAAGACGCAGACCCGGCGGACGATCAGACTGCCTCACCACAACCCGCTGGGACAGTGGGAGGCGTGCGCCTCCGGCGGGCATGGCGCGCGTGACCGCAAAGGCTGCCGTGATCCTGCGCCGCGCGCGCAAGTTCGTGCGGGACAACGTGGACGACATCGACCTGTTTGTGATGAGGGTGGCGGCGTGAATCGTCTAGATCGGGTCTCCGAACACGTGTCGCTCCCGGTCGGGTCCAGCGAGGCCGGTGATGGAACTCATGTTGATCTCCGACATGCGCAGATACTTCCTCAGCCCTTCCAGCTTTTCTCGGAATTCATTCTCAATTTCGTCGGCTTCCTCCTGAGGAAAGATGTCGCCTCGAAGAGCGTCGCGAACCGGGACAAGAGCCAGTTGGCGCGCCATCCAAACAGCGTCGGCGATCGGCGCTGCATCGTCGCCCAGGTGATGCAGCTGATCGTAGAGAGCCAGAAGTTCCTTCGGTACCACCGTCGGATCACGGTACTCATTGTCATCAAGCAAAAAGTACAAGTCTGGCCCGCTCGCGGATTTGGCTCTTACAACCCTGACGCGCCATGCAGCCAGGATCTGGCGCAGTTCGAGTGCGATCCACCGGCCGCGCGAGCGCTCCGCCTTCCGGTCCTTCCTTCCTTGGCCACGGGCGAGCCCGAGCGAAACGACCACCGCCCCAACGGTTCCGATAGCCGACAGAGCGTCCCAGTTCACGTCCATAACGCACCTCACCCCTCGTTAGAGCTGATTCTGCCATGACCTACATCCATCCGAACGACCTGGTCAGCGAGGCCGATGCGATGGCCGAGGGGGGAGTGGGAATCTTTGGCTGTTTCACCCAAAACGGTGGCAAGTACGAGTGCCGATCGCCCCGTGGCGCCTTCGTCCAACGGTAGGACAGCACAGGCGGCGATTGGGACGGCAGCCCATGGGTGTGCGCGATCAGCTTCCGTCAGAACGAGGAACCCAAATGCTCCTGATGACCACACAGCTCTGGCCGGAGAAGTAATTCGAAGAGAGCAGCCGCCCCTCGGAGATCACCTTGTTGCGCTGGCTTAGCGCCGGCAAAATCCCGGGCAAGAAGGTGGGCGAACACGCATGGCTCGCCGATGGGGATTCCCTAGTGGAAGCCGTAGTGAGGGCAGGCTGAGATGGCACCACGACCCCGTAGCAAGAGCCAACAAGGCTGGCCACCCTACCTGTACCCCAACCGGGACGGGTACAAGCACCGCCACCGGGTGACACGGAAAGAGACGTGGATGGGCACCGACAAGGCAAAGGCGTTCGCCGCGGCCAAGAAGCTCAACGCGTTGCTGATGCCCACCAACGATCTGGTCGATCGCGTCGTCGGCTCGAAGGAAACCGTCGCAGATGCGATCGCCGTGTTCCGGCAGGATGACGTGCCAGCGCGTGGCTGGGCGCCGAAAACCGCCGAGGTCTACGAGAGCGTCATCAGGCGCATCGAGGCCGGCCTTGGCCAGCGGGCGGTCGAAGGCGTCACGGTGAAGGATTGCGCCGAGTTCATCCGCGGCGTCACGCCCCCTGATCGTGCCCGGCAGCAGTTCCGTCTGGTCTTGGACTGGATCATGGCTTGCGCTGTTCAGGAGGGGGGGATCGATGCCAACCCGGTTCATGCCACGCGCCGGTTCACCCACGAACGGAAGCGCACGCGCCTGACGAAGGAAATCTACGACGCCATCTGGGCGAAGGCCGAACCCTGGTTGCGGCTGGCGATGGACCTGTCCCTCGTAACCCTGCTCCGCCGGGAGGACATCGTCTCCCTGAAGCTCGCCGACGTGCGTGACGGCTTTCTCTGGGTCGTGCCTCAGAAAACTGAGGGCACCTCACTGGTGAAGCTTAAGATCAAGGTTGGCGACCAACTGGCCACCCTGCTGTCACAGGCCCGCGATTCTGTGGTTTCCCCGTTTGTGGTCCACCGCCTCCCCGATCGGGCGCGGCCATCAGATAAGCGCGCCACAGCGCGCGTGCACCACACCCAGGTGCTGCCGGAGCAGCTGACACGGGCGTTCCAGGATGCCCGCGATGCTGCAGGCGTGGGCGGCGACAGCCCACCAAGCTTCCATGAGATCCGAAGCCTGGGCGGCGCATTGGTCCGCGAAGCCGGCTGGACGACGGAGGAAGTGCAGGCCCTAATGGGACACGCCTCAAAATCCATGACAGAGCATTACGTGGATGGGCACGATGCGCCGTGGACTGAGGTCACCCCGACGCTCACGCTCGGCCGGTGACGCCGCGCCGCGGCAGGCTTGGCTAGCCTCTTGTCGGCCACCCGAGACCGCGCTACAAGTGAGACTCACAACAACGCAAGGAGGCAATATAGAAGTCAATCCACCGTGGACGTGCGACCAGTGTGGGCAACCGATTCTCAGCGTCGAATCTGGATACGTTGAATGGCTTAGCGGGCCCAGTGCCGGCCAGTTTGAGAGTGGGCTCCACGAACTCCGATTGGTACACGATCGCCACGCGTCACCCCGGCCTGACCACAGAAATGCCTGCGGCCACGATGAAGCAAATTGGCGCGCGACCAAAGGCTACTCGTTGGCAGACCTGCCTCTTTCGAGTTTTGTCGGCCCTGACGGTCTGGTGACGCTCCTTGCTTGGCTGGCAGATAAGCGTTTTTCGGATCCCAATCAGGTGCTGGAGTTGATCAAGCGCTTGCATGTCCCTAACTACGAAGCAGTCCGACTGTCGTTCGATGCTGCCATCGCAGACGGTGCTTTTGACGTGCGATCAACGCCGAGGTACTGCGATCAGCACGAGTTGGCCGCGATTCTTGCTTGGCAGGAGCAGCAGAAGAACCATTGAGTCTTACGCGTGAAGCGCTACCCCGCTAGACAAGTCCGGTCTGACTTGGGCGGGGCGCGCCATTATTCGCAATCGACGAGACGGCGGCCATTAACGTCGACTCGGTATTTTTCCACCACCACAGTCGATGGTGTCGCTGCCCCATCGTGGGCAGACCGCGAAACCTTCGGTCGTCTGCCCATTCCGCGCCCTCCTCGACCAATGCGATCACACCTGCCGAATTAGATAACTGCTCGACTTAGACTTAGCTCCGCGTAAGTCAGTCGGACGCACTTCGTTACGGATACTGCCCATTGCCTTCGCCTCCGCTGACCACTTCATCTGGGTCCGCACCATGGGTCTCAACTCGAAGAAGCTTGTCGTCCTGAGATAGTTTCACGACGATGTACTCTTCCTTGTTAAGCGCCTCAGGGAGCTTGTCGCGAAGTATAGATGCCACAAATTGGACATGGTCAGATTGGCGTTCTACTAGATTTCCAATTCGCTCGAGCTGATGGTCATGCATCAGCTCCTTCTTATCGTTCAGAAGGAAGTGATAACAAGGAATACCCTCCTCGTCGGCGAAAAGAGCGTAAGCAATGTCAAAGCATGTAATCTCGCCCTGCTTTTTTCCAGAGCTAAAGTTTGTATTAAAACAGCTGAACTTGAAAATCTGCTGACCACTGCGGTTCTTTGATCGATCTACCTTTAGCGCATACTTCTCGCCATAAAGCTCGTCGGAAACGGCCGAAAAATGTCGATTAAACTTCGCCAATTGCTCTTGAATTTTCGCCCAAGAAGCATCTGAAAAAAGCATGGCATCTAGTTCGTTCAGACGATTTCTCACGTCGTATATAGAAAAGTCGACCGCTGAAATTTGGTCTATCACCGTCTCGTACTCGCCCCTTAGGCGGTGCCGGTCATTTAATGCAGCGACGATATTCTCTAGCTCACCAACGACACCGCTCTGCGATATTTCTTTGACGTACATGGCTTCGGTGGCCGCCAGCGAACGCAGCTCCGACTCCTTGTCAGCCAACTCGTGCTCAAGACGGGGCAAGTCCTTCGCAATGTAGCGAATCTTCTCATCTATCATGCGATTGTGAAAGACAACAAGCTTATCGAACGACTTAACTAGCGGACCGAGCTGTTCCGAGACAGCTGCATAAAGCGCCTCAAGCTCTGGAACATCCACGCCACTCCTGCGCGTGTCCATTTGCTGCGCGGCGTCCTTTACAAGCTCTCGCCGTAGGCGCACGCGGGCGGCCTCTGCGGCAACGACGTTCTTCCTGTATTTTACAGTGCCCAGCGCCGCGATCTTGGCGTCGAGATCAGAACTTTCTGTGAATCTGGATCTCTTTACCTCAAGGTCCCTGATGTCATCAAGAAGAAGACGAAGAGATATCTCGTATGCTGAGCGAGTCTGCTTACTTTCCAGCCGAGCTTTAAAGGCTAGCTCAATTCTGAGTCGCGTAAGCAACTCCTGCTTCTCGTTGCCATGGACGAAATTGCAGCCGAGTAGAAATAGGTAAAGCGCCTCATATTCATCATCACGCGTGTAATCGTGCAACGTACGAAGCGTATTACTTACTGCAGGCTCTCGGTATCTGACGTTATGGGACGTAATCTGAGGGAACGTCGGCTTCTGGCCGAAATGCCCAGGGAACAGATGCTCAGTCAGATATGACTCGAAACCTTCCTCAGTCATCGACTGACCATTTATCCTACGAATCATCTTCTTTCGTGGCAAAAAATTCCGTTCAATTACGAGGTCTCGATCTGATGCATTTGTGAGAGATTCGCACAGTGCCAGCGTGACAACAACGTTCGTATCGAACAAGAACCTCTTAATTTCACCATACTCTACCTTAGGATTCTCGAGATCCGTATAGACACGCTTTGGGTCTGCCCCAAGACACACGTCGATCAACTTGAGAACAGTGGTCTTGCCGACGTTATTTCCCGTGCTCGAAAGCTCGCCCTCCGGCGTCTCGTCGACAATAAGATTGAGCCCCGCATGGAAGGTTATCTCCCGAATGACTCGGTGGTCGTTCTGTATCTTAAGGGACCTTAGGAACATAAAACCAAATCCCCTTGGCCATTGATTTCTACGCAGCTCGCTAAATACAACCAGTCTAGCGAGAGCACAAAGATAGGCATTGTCATACCACCGTATTGCCGTGCCTCGAAGTAGAGCTCTAGAAGGCCAGCGGACCCCAGCTCCTTCAAGGCCTTAATGATCATTGCACCGTTGAAGACCAGCGTGTTCTCTGGACGCACGTTGTCAGGAAGCAGCATTTGTAGCTCCACTAGGCTTCTTGAAGATCTTACATCTGACAAAGGCGTCTACCGCGAGAACATTGACACACAGCTGAAGCTCATCAAGCGGAACCTCTACGTAATTGGCACTCTTTTGCACTTGCGCAATCACATGCTCTGTAATCTGGAAAAAAAGCTCATCACCTGAGTACTGTTTACTGAGCTGGAGGTAAGTGGCACGGAATGCATCAAGTACCGAGCGACTTCTATTGCATCCCGCGTTGTCAAACTCAGCATAGATCCTATCAACCTTGGGATGGAAAATAATGTAATCGTCGATTACACCCGATGCACCATCAAGGCCGTTAAACGCAACCTTATCATCGACGTTGAACGCAGCGACAAGCTCACTGCTCGCACCTTCACTGAGGTCCTCCTTCGCAATGATGTTGATCACGGACGCAAGGTTGGTTTCCACCAGCGCGTGTCCAGATTCCCCAAGTTCCTCTCGAAGAAGCTCATATACTGCATTCTGCTCAGAAAGGCCAAGACCTTGGATCACTTTAAGGAGGTGCGGGACATCGTAAACGTGAAGCGCTGGATCAAATAGGAGCTTATGCGGATTCGTGTACGAGCCAGATCTAAGCTTAGAGGCATCCTTGGAGATGGACATGAATCGAAATCCGTGACCTGCGTACATGGCCAGATCCTTCCCAAGCGCGGAGTTCACCTTCGCTCGAGACGCCGTGGCAGACACTTGTAGCAACAGTTTCGCAACGTCGTCGACCAGATCGACGCCGGCAGCATTTTGCACGCTTGCGTTCAAATTCTTGAGCTGATGCCCAAATAAGAGGTTGAGTAGAGTCGCGTAGAAGTTTTCACAGTGCACGTGGAGATTCAAGACATTGAGCTTGCCTTGCATCTCTACTTTCGTGCATAGAACGGCAAGGTGATGCGAGCAAAGCTCGAACAAGTGACTCCGTTTCACCAGCAGCCTCTCCTGCAGATCCATGGTGCTATCAAGGGGTTCCCAGCATCACCTGGAGAGTCCCGCCCGCATCCTTTGCACCCCGAAGGGCAGCTCCACTCCCGATTCTATCACTTGTTCTGAGGAAGTCCGGATAGTGCGAGTAGTCGTTCAAGTGCTCTCATGTCCCACGTACCGAAAAATACGCTCCTTTGACAGCGCGCTTGTTGTCACCGCTGGCCTGAGCGCGAGGTCCAAGCTTGAAGGCACTAAAGGGTGGGAATAGGGTGGTAATAGGGTGTAAAAAGAAAAAAGGCCCGCACTAGAAAGTGCAAGCCCTTGTTCTTTCATCACAAATTGGTCGGGACGGCCGGATTCGAACCGACGACCCTCTGCCCCCCAGGCAGATGCGCTACCAGGCTGCGCTACGCCCCGAATATCTGCGATGTTGCCCCGCCGTTGAAGCGGGCCGTGAAGTATAGCGGATCAACGCGAAAAAAGAATCAGCGGCGAAGCAGTTGCAGCACTTCTTCCAGTTCCACGCGGACCTGCTTGATGATCTGCTGGCTGAGCGCGGCTTCGCCACGCGCATCGGCGCCATCCAGCCGCAACCGCGCACCGCCGATCGTGTAGCCCTGTTCGTACAGCAAGCTGCGGATCTGCCGGATCATCAGCACGTCATGGCGCTGGTAATAGCGACGGTTGCCGCGGCGTTTGGCCGGCTCCAGGCTGGGAAACTCGGTCTCCCAGTAGCGCAGCACGTGCGGCTTGACGTCGCACAGTTCACTGACCTCACCGATGGTGAAGTAGCGCTTGGCCGGTATCGGCGGAAGCTCTCTGTTACTGCCCGGATCCAGCATACGCTTCCACCCTTTCCTTGAGCTTCTGGCCCGGACGGAAGGTGACTACCGTGCGGGCGGAAATCGGAATTTCCTCACCGGTCTTCGGGTTGCGACCCGGGCGCTGGTTCTTGCGCCGCAGGTCGAAGTTGCCAAAGCCGGACAGCTTTACCTGACGTCCATGTTGCAATGCTTCACGCAGCACATCGAAGAACGCGTCGACGAATTCCTTGGCTTCACGCTTGTTCAAGCCGACTTCGTCGAACAGTTTTTCGGCCATTTCAGCCTTGGTCAGTGCCATCGCCTGCTTACCCCTGGGTGCTGCCCGCTCAACCGCGGATCCGGGCGTGGTGTTCACGCTCGATGGCGGCGACCACCTCGGTCACCACCGCGTCCACGTCGCGGTCCGTCAGAGTGCGCGACTTGTCCTGCAAAATCAAGCCCATAGCGAGACTCTTGAAGCCCGGCTCGACCCCCTGCCCGACGTACCGGTCGAACAGGTTCAGTTCGCGCAGCAGCGGCCCGGCGGCCAGCCTGACCGTGGCCGCCAGATCGGTCCAGGCAACCGCATCGGGGGCCAGCACGGCCAGGTCGCGGCGCACGGCCGGGAACCGCGACAGCTCGCTGGCACGCGGCAGTTCACGGGCAGCCAACGGCGCCAGGTCGAGCTCCAGCGCGTACACGTCCACGTCGATGTCCATCGCCTTGGCCAGGCGCGGGTGGATCTGGCCGATCCAGCCCAGGCGCACCTCGCCGCGGTACACATCGGCCGAACGCGCCGGGTGCCCGTACGGCTGCGCCGAGGGCTTGAAGGTCAGCTCGGCACCGCTGGCGGCGGCCAGGGCTTCCAGGTCGCCCTTCAGGTCGTGGAAGTCCACCTTGCGCGCGGCCAGGCCCCACTGCTCGGCATCGGCATCACCACACACCACGGCGGCCACGCGCTGGGTTTCCAGCGGCGCCGGCGCCCCCTCACCGGCCTGCGCGGCGAACGCACGGCCGATCTCGAACAGGCGCACGCGACCGGCCTGGCGGGCCACGTTGCGGCCCAGCGTGGCGACCAGGCCCGGCAGCAGCGCCGGACGCATCACCGCCAGTTCGGCCGACAGCGGATTGGCCAGCGGCACCAGGTTGTCGACCAGCTGCCACTGCTGCAGCAGCTGCGCATCGACGAAGGCGAAATTGATGGTTTCCTGCAGCTCGCGCGCCAGCAGCTGGCGACGCACGCTGAGCTCTTCCAGGCGGGTTTCGGTGGGCATCGCCACGCGCGCGGCACCGCCGGGCAGCGTGGTCGGGATCTGTTCGTAGCCGTGGATACGGGCCAGTTCTTCGATCAGGTCTTCTTCGATGGCGATGTCGAAACGACGGCTCGGCGCGGTGACCTGCCAGCCTTCGCCCGCTGCCACCACGTCCATGCCCAGCGCGCGCAGGATGCGCTCCACTTCGGCGTCGTCGATGGTGATGCCCAGCACGCGGGTGATGCGTGCACGGCGCAGCGCGATCGGCGACGGCGACGGCAGGTCTTCCGCGCGCAGTGCTTCGGTCACCGGTGCGGCGGTGCCACCGGCCAGTTCCAGCACCAGCGCGGTCGCGTGCTCGATGGCCGCGCGCGGCAGCGCCGGATCCACGCCACGTTCGAAGCGATGGCCGGCATCGGTGTGCAGGCCCAGCTTGCGGCCGCGGCCCATGATCGCCGCCGGCGCGAAGTGCGCCGCTTCCAGGAACACATCGGTGGTGGCATCGGTGACGCGGGTGTCGAAGCCGCCCATCAGGCCGGCCAGGCCGACCGGACGGTCGGCATCGGTGACCACCAGGAAGCTGTCGTCCAGCGCGGCATCGCGGCCATCGAGCAGCTTCAAGCTTTCGCCCGCGCGCGAACGGCGCACGCCGATCGGTCCGCTCAGCGTGCCAAGGTCATAGGCGTGCATCGGCTGGCCCAGGTCCAGCATCACGTATTGGGTGATGTCCACCAGCAGCGACACCGGACGCACGCCGCTGCGGCGCAGGCGTTCGGCCATCCACAGCGGGGTCCTGGCGGCAGCGTTGACGCCTTCGATCACACGGCCCAGGTAGCGCGGCGCTTCGGCGCCGGCATTGAGCTCGATCGCCAGTTCACGCGCGCCGGTGGCCGGCACCGCATCGGCGGCGAACGGCACCACCTGGCTGCGGGTGGCGGCCGCCACATCGAAGGCAATGCCACGCACGCTGAAGCAGTCGGCGCGGTTGGGGGTCAGCTTGATCTCGATGCTGGCGTCGGGCAGGCCGAGGTACTCCACCAGCCCCTGCCCCACCGGGGCATCATCAGGCAGTTCGAACAGGCCGGAGGCATCGGAATCCAGACCCAGCTCCTTGGCCGAACACAGCATGCCGTTGGAATCCACGCCGCGCAGCTTGGCCGCGCCGATCTTCAACGCACCGATCTGCGCACCGACCATCGCCAGCGGAGCGACCAGGCCCGGACGCGCGTTCGGCGCGCCGCAGACGATCTGCAGCAGTTCGCCGCGGCCGGCATCGACCTGGCAGATCTGCAGGCGGTCGGCTTCGGGGTGGCGCACGGCTTCCACGATGCGCGCGACCACCACGTGGTCCAGGCCACCGCCGAGTGCGTCGACCTCTTCCACTTCCAGGCCGATGGCAGTCAGCACGGCGCTGAGCTCATCGCGCGAGGCGGTGGTGGGGACGTGGCTGCGCAGCCAGTTTTCGGAGAATTTCATGTTGTTCCGTCCTCGTTGACGACCAGCGGTCGTCACTACCGATAGTGTTTACGCGAACTGGCGCAGCAAGCGCACGTCGTTCTCGAAGAACGCGCGCAGGTCGTTGACGCCATAGCGCAGCATCGCGAACCGCTCCACGCCCAGGCCGAAGGCGAAGCCGGTGTAGCGCTCCGGATCGATGCCGACGCTGCGCAGCACGTTCGGATGCACCATGCCGCAGCCCAGCACTTCCAGCCAGCGGGTGCTGCCATCGGGCTGCTGCCAGGCGATGTCCACTTCCGCGCCGGGTTCAACGAAGGGGAAGTAGCTGGGACGGAAACGCATCTCGAAATCGCGCTCGAAGAAC
The DNA here is from genome assembly GCF_031453215.1 of Stenotrophomonas sp. SORGH_AS_0321. Taxonomy (NCBI): domain Bacteria; kingdom Pseudomonadati; phylum Pseudomonadota; class Gammaproteobacteria; order Lysobacterales; family Lysobacteraceae; genus Stenotrophomonas; species Stenotrophomonas sp. SORGH_AS_0321. Next base: position 1,526,184 of record NZ_JAVIZG010000001.1, on the reverse strand, counting down.
GCGCGCACGAACTCGGACAGGGTGCCCTTGAGATCGGCGAAGGTGGAGTGCTCGTCCACCAGCAGGCCTTCGACCTGGTGGAACATCGGCGAGTGGGTCTGGTCGCTGTCGCTGCGGTAGACCTTGCCGGCGGCGATCATGCGCAGCGGCGGTGCGTGTTCGCCCATGTAGCGCACCTGCACCCCGGAGGTATGCGTGCGCAGCAGGCGGCCATCGCCGAAGTAGAAGGTGTCGTGCATCGCGCGCGCCGGATGGTGCGGCGGGAAGTTGAGCGCTTCGAAGTTGTGCCAGTCGTCTTCGATTTCCGGGCCTTCGGACAACTCATAGCCCAGGCGACCGAAGATTTCGGTGATGCGCTCCAGCGTGCGGGTCACCGGGTGCAGTCCACCGCGGCCCCCACGACGACCCGGCAGGGTGATGTCGATGGCTTCAGCGGACAGGCGCGCATCCAGGGCGGCGTCTTCGAGCACGGACTTGCGCTCGGCCAGCGCAGTGGTCAGCGTGTCGCGCGCGCGGTTGATGGCTTCGCCGGCGGCCTTGCGCTCGTCGGCCGGCAAGGCGCCAAGCTGCTTCAGCTGCGAGGTGATGCTGCCACTCTTGCCCAGCAGGGCCACGCGCAGCTGTTCCAGCGCATCGGGGCTCTGGGCGGCAGCCACATCGGCCAGTGCCTGGGCGGTCAGGGATTGGATGTCACTCATGGGGTGCCGGAACCTCGGGTCGGATATGCCCTCGCGATGCGCGAAGGGCCGACCCCCGTCGCCACCGCTGTCCGGCCGCCGCGCGCTGCGCTGGCCACCGCACAAAAAAGAATGGGGAAGGACTTGCGCCCTTCCCCATGCATTGCCTTACCTGCGGGCGTTGCGTCAACGGCAACGACCGAGGAGGACTTATGCCGCCAGAGCGCCCTTGGCCTTTTCAGCCAGCGCGGCAAAACCGGCCGCGTCGTGCACGGCGATGTCTGCCAGCACCTTGCGGTCCAGGGTGATGCCAGCCTTCAGCAGGCCGTTCATGAAACGGCTGTAGCTCAGGCCATTGATGCGGGCCGCGGCATTGATACGGGTGATCCACAGCGAGCGGAAATTACGCTTCTTCTGCTTACGACCGATGTACGCGTACTGCTGGGCCTTGATGACGGCCTGCTTGGCAACGCGGAAGACCTTGCGACGGGCATTGTAGTAGCCCTTCGCCAGAGTCAGGATTTTCTTGTGGCGGCGACGCGCCTGTACGCCACGCTTTACTCGTGCCATGTGTTAATTCCTCAGAGGTAAGGGAGCATGCGGTCCAGACGGCCGGCGTCTTCTGCGCGGACGTGATTCGTCTGACGCAGGTTACGCTTACGCTTGGTCGCTTTCTTCGTGAGGATGTGGCTACGGTTGGCGTGGCCGCACTTGTACTTGCCCGAGGCGGTCTTGCGGAAACGCTTGGCCGCCGCCCGGTTGGTCTTGATCTTGGGCATTGCTATGTCCTTGATGGGATTTGACCCTGGTTTCTGACTGATCTGGCGGTGGCCTGGGCCACTCTTTCCGTCCTGCCATGATCCGCGTACGACCCCTCCTGATGGGTCGAGCCGGCAATCATACAGGGGAAATGGGGCTTGGGCAACGCCCCGGCACGCCATGACGCTGGCCGGTGGCCGGAAAAGCAGAAAGGCGCCATCGGCGCCCTCCTCCCGTTGCATTCAGCTGCCAGGCGCCCGCGAAGGGCAGCCCGTGCGGCCTTATGTCTTCTTCTTCGGAGCAATCATCATCACCATCTGGCGGCCTTCCAGGCGCGGACGGGATTCGATCACGATGTCCTCGCCCAGATCGGTCTCGATCCGGTTGGCCATCTCGCGACCCAGTTCCTGGTGGCTCATTTCACGGCCACGGAAGCGGATGTTGACCTTGATCTTGTCGCCCTCTTCGAGGAAACCGCGCATCTTGCGCAGCTTGATCTGGTAGTCGCCCTCGTCCGTGACCGGACGGAACTTCACTTCCTTGATCTCGACCTGCTTGCTCTTCTTCTTGGCTTCGCTGGCTTTCTTCTGGGCTTCGAACTTGAACTTGCCGAAGTCCATCACCTTGCACACCGGCGGATCCGCCTGCGGCTGGATTTCAACCAGGTCCAGGCCTTCTTCCTCGGCCATCGCCAAGGCTTCGTCGCGCGTCAGCACGCCGATCATTTCGCCGTCGCTGCCGATCACGCGTACGCGCGGCACACGGATTTCCTGATTCTTGCGATTCTGTTTATTGTCAGGGGTACTGATATTGCAATCTCCCAAGGGTATCGAACCGGCCCGCGCGCCATTGCGCACGGACCGGACCTTTGATTACGCGCCCTCGGCCTGCAGCCGTTCAATGAAGGCCTGGAGACTCATGCTGCCCAGGTCCTCGCCGGAACGCGTACGCACCGCCACGGCGCCGTTTTCCTTTTCGCGGTCACCAATGACCAGCAGGTACGGCACGCGCTGAAGCGTGTGCTCGCGAATCTTATAACCGATCTTCTCATTACGCAAATCGGCGCTGACGCGGAAGCCTTGATCCGCAAGGCTTTTGGTCACCGCAGAGACGTATTCAGCCTGCGCATCGGTGATGTTGGCCACCACCACCTGGGTCGGCGCCAGCCAGGCCGGGAACTGGCCGGCGTGGTGTTCGATCAGGATGCCGATGAATCGCTCCATCGAACCGACGATCGCCCGGTGCAGCATCACCGGGTGCTTCTTCTGGCTGTTTTCATCCACGTACTCGGCGCCAAGGCGGCCGGGCATCATGAAATCGACCTGCATGGTGCCCAGCTGCCAGGTACGGCCGATGGCATCCTTCAGGTGGTACTCGATCTTCGGGCCGTAGAAGGCGCCCTCGCCCGGCAGTTCCTGCCATTCCACGCCGCAGCTGGACAGCGCCGAGCGCAGCGCGCCTTCGGCCTTGTCCCAGGTCGCGTCATCGCCCAGGCGCGATTCCGGGCGCAGCGCGATCTTGATCTGGATCTCTTCGAAGCCGAAGTGCTGGTACACCGCCAGCGCCTGCTGGTGGAAGGCGGTCACTTCCGCCTCGACCTGGTCTTCGGTACAGAACACGTGACCATCGTCCTGGGTGAAGCCACGCACGCGGAGGATGCCGTGCAGCGCGCCGGAGGGCTCGTTGCGGTGGCAGGCGCCGAACTCGCCGTAGCGGATCGGCAGGTCGCGGTAGCTGTGCAGCCCCTGGTTGAACACCTGCACGTGACCCGGGCAATTCATCGGCTTGAGCGCGTAGGTACGCTTCTCCGACTCGGTGAAGAACATCGCGTCCTGGTAGTTGTCCCAGTGGCCCGATTTCTGCCACAGCGACACGTCCAGGATCTGCGGGCAGCGCACTTCGCCGTAGCCGGTGCTGCGGTACACCTTGCGCATGTACTGCTCGACCACCTGCCACAGCGCCCAGCCCTTCGGGTGCCAGAACACCAGGCCCGGGGCCTCTTCCTGCAGGTGGAACAGGTCCTGCTGCTTGCCGATGCGGCGGTGGTCGCGCATTTCCGCTTCTTCGATGCGCTTGATGTAGGCGTCCAGCTGCTTCTTGTCGGCCCAGGCGGTGCCGTAGATGCGCTGCAGCTGCTCGTTCTGCGCATCGCCGCGCCAATAGGCGCCGGAAATGCGGGTCAGCTTGAAGGCCTTCAGGAAACGCGTGTTCGGCACGTGCGGGCCACGGCACATGTCCACGTATTCCTGGTGGTAGTACATGCCCATCGCCTGGATGTCATCGGACATGTCCTCGATCAGGCGCAGCTTGTAGTCCTCGCCACGGGCCTTGAAGATCTCCACGACTTCGGCGCGCGGGGTGACTTTCTTGACCACGTCGTAGTCCTGCGCGATCAGCTCGCCCATGCGCTTTTCGATCGCCGCCAGGTCATCCGGGGTGAACGGACGCTCGGACTGGATGTCGTAATAGAAACCTTCGGCGATGACCGGCCCGATCACCATCTTGGCGTCCGGGTACAGCTGCTTCACGGCATGACCGACCAGGTGCGCACTGGAGTGACGGATGATCTCCACGCCCTCCTCGTCCTTGGCGGTGATGATGCGCAGGGTGGCGTCCTTGGCGATCACGTCACTGGCATCGACCAGCACGCCATCGACCGAACCGGCGATGGTGGCCTTGGCCAGGCCGGCGCCGATCGACTGGGCCACCTCCATGACGCTGACGGGATGTTCGAATTCGCGGCGGCTGCCGTCGGGAAGGGTGATCGTGATCATCAGGATGGCTTCATGCTGTGCCCGCGCAGCGGGCTGGAATGCGGATCCGGGCTTGGCCCGGGCAATAAAAAAGCGCCACGACGGCGCCTGGAGGGGGCCTTCGGGTGCAGGTCAGCAGGGGGCGATGGTAGTGCTCATGTCACACGCTCGGCCGGCGCTTGGCGCGGGCCACCTGGATCCAGTGGGTTGGCTGTGGTCGATCTTAAACCAGCGCGGCACAAAGCCCAAGCGCAGCGCAGGCAGCCGCCTGAATAGCGGATACTGGATCGCGTAAAAGTCAATGATTACCATACGCGTGCGTTGTGTTGCCTCCCTGCCCTCCGGATCCCCGATGACCCCGCTTTCCGTTCGTCGTTCCACGTCATGCCCGGCCGGAGCTGCACGCTGATGCAGGTACCCACCATCGGACTGTCCTCGCTGGGCTTCTGCTCGCTGGCGCTGCTGGCCACCGCGCTGTCTTCGCTGGCGTTCTATGCCGCCTCCCCGCACTGCCGCTGGCCGCGCCTGCACCGCGCCGGCCGCCTGGGCCGCGAAATCGGCACCGTGGCCGCCGTGGCCGGGCTGTGGCTGTGGATGGCCAACCTGGGCGTCGGCGCCGGGCTGGTGGTCGCCCTGTGCGTGTGGATGGCCACCGCCATGCTGCTGCCCAGCCTGGCCGCCTGGCACCGTCCGGCCGCGTTGCCTGCCAGGAAGCCGCGCTGATGTGGCCGCGCGCGTTTGCCGGACTCATCGCCGGCCTGTTCGTGGCCGCGGCAGTCACCGGCCTGGCGGCGTGGTTGCCGCCCGGCCCGTGGGCCACCGCGCTGGTGCCGAGCCTGATCGCCTTCATCCCGCTGTGGATGCTGGCGGCGGTATGGGCCTTCAGCTTCCGCAGCGGGACGCGCGCCTGGATCGTGATGAGCGCCTGTGCCGCCGGCGGCTTCCTCCTGTTATGGCTGCTGCGCCTGACCGGCGCGGTGCAATGAGAATCACCGCATGAAGTTCAGCTCGCAGACCCTGCGCACCTTCACCACGCTGCATACCTGGGTCGGCCTGGTGGCCGGCTTCGCGCTGTTCGTGGCCTTCTACGCCGGCGCGCTGACGGTGTTCCACCACGACATCCCGCTGTGGCAGACGCCGGCATCGGTGGACCAGCCCGCTGCGACCCTGGCCGACGCGCAGCGCCTGCTGGACGGCGTGCTGGAGCGGCATCCCGCCGCGCGCGCGCACATGGGCATGACCTTCCCCGGCGGTGACCATCCGCAGCCGATCGCCTACTGGCAGGACGCCAAGGGGATCTGGCAATACGCCTGGCTGGACCACTACGACGGCAGCGTCACCCCGCCGCAGACCGGCCTGGCCGAACTGGTCAATGAACTGCATTACACGCTGGGCCTGCCGGTGGCCGGCATCTACCTGATGGGCATCGTCAGCCTGCTGTACGGCGTGGCGCTGCTCAGCGGGCTGGTGATCCACCTGCCGAAGCTGGCCGGCGACCTGTTCGCGCTGCGCCCGGGCCGCAACCTGAAACAGTTCTGGCAGGACGCGCACAACGTCATCGGCGTGCTCAGCCTGCCCTTCCACCTGATGTTCGCGGTCACCGGCGCGCTGCTGTGCCTGGTGTTCCTGCAGATGGCCCTGCTCAACCCGCTGATCTACGACGGCAAGCTGCTGCAGGCAGTGCCGTCGGCGATGGACACCGCGCCGGTACGCCCCGCCAGCGGCGCGCCGGGCACCGCGGTGAAGCTGGCCGACCTGCATGCACGTTCGCTGCAGGTGGCCCGCGACCAGGGCGTGCAGGGCTTCGAGCCGGCCTACCTGAAACTGGCCAATGCCGGCGACGCCAACGCCACGATCGAGATCACCGGCGAATCCGAAGGCACGCTGGGGCCGGCCGGCGCAGTCGCCTTCGATGTCGCCAGCGGCCGCCTGCTGGCCAGCCAGTTGCCGGGCCGCCGCGATGCCAACCACGCCACCCTGAGCGCGGCCTATGCGCTGCACTTCGGTGAGTTCGGCAACGGCGTGGTGGCCTGGCTGTACTTCCTGCTGGGCCTCGGCGGCGCCTTCCTGTTCTACTCCGGCAACCTGTTGTGGATTGAATCGCGGCGCAGGCGCCGGCAGCTCGAACAGGGCCGCGCGCAGGTCAACATGGCACGTGCCACGGTCGGGGTCTGCATCGGCCTGGTGGTGGCGATCTCGGCCGCGTTCGTGGCCGCACAGGTGCTGGAACGCGTGGCACCGCAAGCGGTGGATGCCGGCATCCGCTGGGTGTGCTTCCTGACCTGGGGCGCGTGCGCCGCATGGGCCGCGCTGCGTCGCCCGGCGCAGGCCGCGCGCGAGCTGCTCTGGGCGGCCGCCGTGGTCACTGCGCTGGTGCCACTGGCGCATGGCGCGCTGAGCGGCTGGTGGTGGTGGACCAGCGCCGGGCACGGTCACTGGGCGCTGTTCTGGGTGGATGCGGTGGCATTGGCGATGGCGGTCGGTCTGGCCGTCGTGGCGCGGGCCACCGCGCGCCGCGCCCGCGATGGCGAACCGAACAGCGTCTGGGCCGATCCGCGGTGAGTTCCTCAGCGGATCCGGGCGACGGTACCGCCAGCACGTTGCGCGAACACGCCCATGCGCTGTTCGACGCAGGCGAACTGCACGCTGCCGACGCTGCGTTCGCCCGCCTGGCCGCGCAGCATCCCGATGACGGCGCCCTGCACTACATGCGCGGGCTGGCCAACAAATATTTGCGCGACTGGAGTGCATCGCTGCAGCACAACCTGCGTGCGCAGGCCCTGGAATCCGACTTTGACCCTGCCAGTGCATGGAATGCCGCCATCGCCGCGACCGGGTGCGGCGATTGGGAACAGGCGCGGCGTCAGTGGGCCCGCTGTGGCATCGATTTTCCCGCCGGCGACGGTCCGATCAATGCGGATTTCGGCATTGCCTGCGTGCGCCTCAACCCGTGGGCCGATGGAGAAACGGTCTTCGTCCAGCGCATCGATCCGGTTCGTGCCCGCTTGTTGAATGTCCCGCTGCCGGAATCCGGCCATCGCTTCGCCGACATCGTGCTGCACGATGGCGCGTCCACCGGCACGCGCTGGTCGGGCGAGGCCGACGTACCGGTGTTCAATGCGCTGCAGGTTCTGGAACGCTCCGACCATCGCACCTTCGCGGTGTTCATCCAGTGCCCGGACGCCGATGCGCTTGAGCAGCTGCAGCAGGCCACCCTGCCCGGTATCGGTTACGTGGAAGACTGGACCCTGTCGGTCCGCCACCTGTGCCTGCGCTGCAGCTACGGCGCGCCGCACACCCACGAACGCGACGATGCCGACCTGGAGGAGGCCGGCAACGATGACTGGCACCCCGAGCGCAGTCTCGGCATCGGCGCACAGGGACGCACCGCGGTGATGCGCCTGCTGGGTGACTGGGCGGCGGCGGGAGTCGGCCGCCGCGTGGATTCGGTCAGCGCATGCGGGAACGACCTGCCGCTACCGGCCCAGGGCCGCGCATGGTGGCGCGGCATGGACGAAGACGACGCCCCGCCCTGACCCGCACCGCTGCCTGGCACGCAACCCATCTGGTTCATGACCACGCCGTGCTCAAGTACGCTCGTCGATCCAGTCCAGAAGATGCGGCGCGATCACCGGTGCCACCCGCGCACGCAGTGAGGCGCTGATGGGCCGGAAGGTGCGATTGACGAGGTGGAAGCCCAGAATGCACGCTCCGGCCGACCACTTCGCACTTGCCCGGCCCCGTCCGGTCGGCCGTATGGACGACAGCTGGTGAGATGCCTGACTGCAGGTGTCGATGACATCGAAGTTGTTCTCCCGTCCCACGACCTTGTACTGCCTGTTCCGGGATGTCCGCAACTGCATGGAAACAAGCCCCTGTATGGATCGCCAGTGCGTGGACACCTGCACCACCGCCTCGCCGTCGGCGAGGCGAAACGGACTGGACCGCTCGGCGAGCTGGCCTGCCACCAGTTCCTCGCCGCCGGCGTACTCCATCCGGACGCCATCGAGAAAACCAACCTCTATGTTCTGCACGCGCCGCAGCGTGATCTCCACCGAACGCAGCGGCGACGTCGGGGCTTTCCAGCCGGGAATGGCGTTGCGGTCGAGCTCACTGCCATCCCATACCCCGATGACGCGGCTGTAGAGTTCGCGATCAAGGGTGACCGGGCTGCGCTCGGGATGTTTTTCCGCATCGAAGGCGTGCCAGGTGTCGCGTTGGTCCAGCGCACCGAGCTGCAGCCTGGTGCGACGCTCCAGCAATTGGGAAAGCGGCGCATTGCCCGTTTTTGAATTTGCGCTGCGCACTCTCGCATAGGCTGCCTCTGCCTCACGATCCACGTAATCGGTGTACTGCGCGATTGCTTTCTTCTGCTGGCTCAGCAGCTGCTCGCGGAAGGCAGCGTTGAAACCCAGCGCATCTGCTTTCAGCACCATGTCGCGCAGCAGTGCAAGATGAAGGCTTGCGCCGGTCGCGTAAAGGGGCAGCAATGCCTCGCGCTCGCGGTCGAGCGTGAAGCGCGGCAACGTGGCCACAAAAAGGGAATTGGCCGCGATGCTTTGTGACCGGATCGCGTTCGGGTCACCCGACTTGACGGCATTGCCGTAGAGCTCGGCCACGTTGCTCAGCCCAATCAGATCGGCCCGGACCAGCGTGAACAGCGCTTTGGAGATGCTGCCATCCGTATAGGCGCGCCAGCGCTCTTCCGCGCTCTGGCCTGCGCCTGGAATGAACAGGGCACCAAGATAGGACAGGAATCCGCCCACCACGGGCACCAGGTTCAGCCCGGCCAGAAGCGCTTCACGGATGGGGCCCCACGGGTCGGCTTGGTCGGCAAGGCCTGATGCCTGCCGGTGACCCGCCGCAGGCACGGCGAGCAGCTCAGACTGGGCCCATGTCGCGGGAACCAGCAGACCCGTCGAGGCGGCGCCCGCGCACTGCAGCCACATGCGTCGGGAAGGGTCCTGCAGCCCCACCGGATGGGGAAGGGGAAGCCTGAAAGCAGGAAGTCGAGTCATGGAGATGCTCCGGTCTGGAGAGGTAGGTAGTGAGCCGTGAAGCACGTTGGTTCATGACGCGAGCCAGGGGATCGCCCCCAGACCGCGTGCTGACCAGCATCGGCGTTGCTGGCCCTCTACGGACACGATCAAGCTATCTGCTGGCTGCTGCGATTCCATCCGTCGCAGACGAATCACCAACCAGGCCGCTACGCACTTCCTGCATTGCCAGATACGCGAGCCGGACAGGCGCTGCGTTCCACGCCAGACGACAGGCAAAGAAAAAGCGGGCCGAAGCCCGCTTTTTCATTCCAGCAGTAGCGTGGCGACCGATTACTCGGCAGACACGCCCTCGCCTTCTTCGACGGCCTTCATCGACAGGCGGATACGGCCCTGCTTGTCGACTTCCAGCACCTTGACCTTGACCACATCGCCTTCCTTCAGCACGTCGCCGACCTTCTCGACGCGGTCGCTGGAGATCTGCGACACGTGCACCAGGCCATCCTTGCCCGGCAGGATGGTGACGAAGGCGCCGAAGTCCATGATCTTGGCGACCTTGCCTTCGTAGATGCGGCCCGGCTCGACGTCCGAGGTGATCTGTTCGATGCGGGCCTTGGCAGCCTGCGCAGCGATGGCATTGACCGAAGCGATGACGATGGTGCCGTCATCCTGGATGTCGATCTGGGTGCCGGTTTCCTTGGTGATGGCCTGGATGGTGGAACCACCCTTGCCGATCACTTCGCGGATCTTGTCCGGGTGGATCTTGATGGTCAGCAGGCGCGGCGCGTAGTCCGACAGCTCCTGGCGCGGTGCGGTCAGGCCGTGGGCCATCTCGCCCAGGATGTGCAGACGGCCGGCCTTGGCCTGCTGCAGTGCCTGCTTCATGATCTCTTCGGTGATGCCTTCGATCTTGATGTCCATCTGCAGGGCGGAGATGCCCTCAGCGGTACCGGCCACCTTGAAGTCCATGTCGCCCAGGTGATCTTCGTCACCCAGGATGTCGGACAGGACGACGAAGCGCTCGCCTTCCTTGACCAGGCCCATGGCGATACCGGCAACCGGCGACTTCACCGGCACGCCGGCGTCCATCAGGGCCAGCGAGGAACCGCAGACCGAGGCCATCGACGAGGAGCCGTTGGATTCGGTGATTTCCGACACCACGCGGATGGTGTACGGGAAGGATTCCAGCGACGGCATCACGGCGAGCACGCCGCGCTTGGCGAGACGGCCGTGGCCGATTTCGCGACGCTTCGGGCCCATCATGCGGCCGGTCTCACCCACCGAATAGGGGGGGAAGTTGTAATGGAACAGGAAGTTGTCCTTGTACTCACCGGACACGGCGTCGATCACCTGACCGTCGCGGGCGGTGCCCAGCGTGATGGTCACGATGGCCTGCGTTTCACCGCGGGTGAACAGCGAGGAACCGTGGACGCGCGGCAGGATGCCGGTCTTCACGGCGATCGGGCGGACGGTGTCCAGCGCACGGCCGTCGATGCGGACCTTGGTGTCCAGCACCGAGTTGCGCATGGTGCTGTATTCCAGCTCGCCGAATTCCTTCGACAGCTCGGCCGGGTTCCAGCCTTCAGCGGCCACGCGGCCAGCCAGCGACTCGACCACGTCCTTCTTGATCGCCGAGATGGCGTCACGGCGCTGCAGCTTGTCGCGCACCTGGAAGGCTTCGCCCAGGCGCGGGCCGATGGCTTCCTGCAGGGCGCTGATCAGCACGTCGTTCTTGGCCGGGGCGACCCAGGTCGACGGCTTGGTGCCGGCTTCCACGGTCAGCTCGTTGATCGCGTTGATGACCTTCTGCATTTCGCGGTGACCGAAGGTCACGGCGCCCAGCATCACTTCTTCGGACAGCAGCGCGGCTTCGGATTCCACCATCAGCACGGCATTGGCGGTACCGGCGACAACCAGTTCCAGCTCCGAATCCTTCAGTTCGGTCACGGTCGGGTTGAGGATGTACTCACCGTTCTTGTAACCGACCTTGGCAGCGGCGATCGGGCCCTTGAACGGGGTACCGGCCAGCGACAGCGCGGCCGAGGCACCGATCAGCGCGGCGATGTCGCCGTCGATGTCCGGGTTCAGCGACATCACCGTGGCGATGATCTGCACTTCGTTCTTGTAGTCTTCCGGGAACAGCGGACGGATCGGGCGATCGATCAGGCGCGAAATCAGCGTCTCTTTCTCGGTCGCACGGCCTTCACGCTTGAAGAAGCCACCCGGGATACGGCCACCGGCGTAGAACTTCTCCTGGTAGTCACAGGTCAGGGGGAAGAAGTCCTGGCCCTCACGCGCGCTCTTTGCGGCAACGGCGGAGACCAGCAGCACGGTATCGTCGAACTTGACGATGACGGCACCGCCGGCCTGGCGGGCGATTTCGCCGGTCTCAAGCGTGACGGTGTGTTTGCCGTACTGGAAGGTTTTGGTGATTTTTGCCACGGAGGGTGTCCTTGGGATGCTGTCTGCGAATGGACCGTCGGCGACCCGTGCCGCCTGCGGGTGACCGGTCGTTCCGGTCTGAATGCGATGGGTATTACGGTGCTACAAAACAAAACCGCGGCGCATCGCTGCGCCGCGGAGGATTCGTTGCTTAGCGACGCAGGCCAAGCTTTTCGATCAGACCCTTGTAGCGGGTCACGTCTTTCTTCTTCAGGTAGTCAAGCAGGCTGCGGCGACGGTTGACCATCTGCAGCAGGCCACGACGGCTGTGGTGATCCTTCTTGTGGGTCTTGAAGTGGCCGGTCAGCAGTTCGATGCGGGCGGTCAGCAGGGCGACCTGGACTTCCGGGGAACCGGTGTCGGCGGCGCTGCGCTTGTTGTCTTCAATAACCTTCTGGGTGTCGATCGACATTTTCTTTTCTCTTCTGATGCGGGGCCAGCAGGAACGTGTTCACGCACCGCTTGGCTCGCCGTAGGCTGATGATGATCCTGCACGACGCAGGTTGCCCGTGAAAGGGCCGCAAAATTGTAACGGGAGCGCCCTCCCGGAACAAGGTCCGGGACTGAATGGCCCCGGGCAATGTCACAGATTGAAGCGTCGCTGGGACGCCAGCAGGCCGCTTTCATCAACCTGCCCCAGCCCGCAGGCCGCGCCGTCGGCGCCATGCACCACCACCAGGCCTTGCGGCCAGCGGGTATCGCGCTGGCGCTGGCCGAGGCAGAAGCGTGCCGCCTGCTGTTCATCCAGGTCGACCCGGGGATAGTCCACCAGACCGGCCGAAAGCGGCAGCAACAGGGCATCCATGCCGGTTTCATCACCGGAATCGGCCAGGCTGCGCAGCTGGTCGAGGGTGACCATCGCCGGTTCAGCGAACGGCTCCACCCACAGGCGGCGCAATGCACTGATGTGCGCACCGCAGCCCAGCGCCTCGCCGAGGTCGCGGGCGATGCTGCGGATATACGTGCCGGACCCACAGGTCACGCGCAGCCGCAGGCGATCCGGCTGCTGCTCCAGTACCTCGATGGAGCGCACTTCCACCTCGCGCTCGGGTGCTTCGATGGCATCGCCGCGACGCGCCTTCACATACAGCGGTTCACCGCCCTGCTTGAGCGCCGAATAGATCGGGGCACGCTGGCGGATATGGCCAGTCAGCGCGGCAAGCGCGGCCTGCAGCGTGTCGGCACTGATCTGCGGTACCGGGCGCTGCAGCAGCACCTGGCCTTCGGCATCATCGGTGTCAGTGGTCTGGCCAAGCACGACGTCCGCGTCGTAGGCCTTTGCCGAGCCGAGCAGCAGCCCGGCGATCTTGGTGGCCTCGCCGAAACACAGCGGCAGCAGGCCGGTGGCCAGCGGATCCAGGCTACCGGTGTGGCCGCCCTTTTCAGCACGGAACAGGCGACGGGCGACCTGCAGGGCCGCGTTGGAGCTCATGCCGCTGGGCTTGTCGAGCAGCAGGATGCCGTCCAGGCGACGGAATTGAATGCGGGGTTTCATCGGGGAACGCCAACTTCGGTAGCGCCGAGCCACGCTCGGCGGTCATGATCCGGGAACGGCTGCGCAGTCACCGAGCAAGGCTCAGCGCCGCGCGGGGATCATTCTTCGTCGCTTTCGCGCTTCTTTTCCGCCGCGACGGTGTCGGGCAGTTCACGCAGCAGGTTGTCGATGCGCTCACCGCGATCGACCGAATCGTCGTAATGGAAATGCAGCTCGGGCACATGGCGCAGCTTCATCGCACGCGCCAGCTCCATGCGCAGGTGCCAGGCCAGTTCCTTCAGGCCCTTCATCGCTTCTTCGGAGCGCTCGGCCATCAGCGCGGTCACGAAGATCTTGGCATGGGACATGTCGCGGGTGATTTCCACATCGGACACGCTGACCGAGGGCAGCCCGTGTTCGCGCACGGCGTTGTGCACCAGGGTGCCAAGTTCGCGGCGGATCTGGGCGGAAACACGGTCGGTTCGATGGAAAGTCTTGGGCACGCGGCAGGGCTCTTTTATTTGGGGGGTGACACGGTACACGGTGATGCATTGAAGCAGGACCGGGCCTTTCGGCCCGGTCCCTTGCAGCCTTACAGGGTGCGCGGCACTTCGATACGCTCGAAGCACTCGATCTGGTCACCCGGCTTGACGTCGTTGTACGCCTTCACGCCGATACCGCACTCGGTACCATTGCGGACTTCGTCGACGTTTTCCTTGAAGCGACGCAGCGATTCCAGCTCGCCCTCGAACACCACGACGCTGTCGCGGAGCACGCGGATCGGCTTGTTCCGCTTGACGATGCCTTCCACGATCATGCAGCCGGCGACAGCGCCGAACTTCGAGCTGCGGAAGACGTCGCGGACATCGGCGATACCGATGATCTCTTCGCGGATCTCCACGCCCAGCAGACCGGAAGCCACCTGCTTCACCTGGTCGATCACGTCATAAATGATCGAGAAGTAACGCAGGTCCACGCCGTTGGATTCAATGATGCGACGGGCCGAAGCATCCGCACGCACGTTGAAGCCGATCACGGTGGCCTTCGAAGCGACCGCCGAGTTGGCGTCCGATTCGGTGATGCCGCCCACGCCGGAGTGGATCACGTTGATGCGGATGTCGTCGTTGGACAGACCGACCAGCGCCTGGCTGAGCGCCTGCACCGAACCCTGCACGTCGGCCTTGATGACCAGGTTGAGGACCTGCTGGCCCTCGCCCTTGCCGAGCGTGGCCATGATGTCTTCCATGCGGCTGCCGGCAGACTGCACCAGGCGCGATTCACGGCGCTTGGTTTCGCGCTGCTGCGCCACGTCCTTGGCCAGACGCTCGTCTTCGACCACCACGAAATCATCGCCTGCTTCCGGCACGCCGGACAGACCCAGCACCTGCACCGGAATCGACGGACCGGCCTGGTCCGGCTGCTTGCCGGTTTCGTCGAACAGCGCACGCACGCGGCCGTACTGGATGCCGCACACCAGGTAGTCGCCCTTCTTCAGCGAACCCTGCTGCACCAGCACCGTCGCGACCGGGCCACGGCCCTTGTCCAGCGAGGATTCGATGACCACGCCGCTGGCGCGGCCGTCGGCCACGGCCTTCAGTTCCAGCAGTTCGGCCTGCACGGAAATGGCTTCCAGCAGGTCGTCGATGCCGAGACCGGCCTTGGCCGAGATTTCGACCATCTGGATGTCACCACCGAAGTCTTCGGAGACGACCTGCTCGGTGAGCAGTTCGTTCTTCACGCGCATCGGGTCGGCACCGGACTTGTCGATCTTGTTGATCGCCACGATCAGCGGCACGTTCGCCGAACGCGCGTGCTGGATCGCTTCCTTGGTCTGCGGCATGACGCCGTCATCGGCAGCCACCACCAGCACCACGATATCGGTCAGCTTGGCGCCGCGGGCACGCATCGAGGTGAAGGCAGCATGGCCCGGGGTATCCAGGAAGCTGATCACGCCCTTCGGCGTTTCCACGTGGTACGCACCGATGTGCTGGGTGATGCCACCCGCTTCGCCGGTGGCGACCTTGGTGCGGCGGATGTAATCCAGCAGCGAGGTCTTGCCGTGGTCGACGTGGCCCATGATGGTGACCACCGGCGGACGCGAGACGGCTTCGCCGCGCTCTTCACCGGTAGCGGCCAGCAGTGCCTCTTCGACATCGTCATTGCCAGCGCGGACCACGACGTGGCCGAGCTCTTCGGTCACCAGTGCCGCGGTGTCGTGGTCGATGCTCATGGTGATGGTCGCCATGACGCCCATCTTGAACAGCGCCTTGACCACTTCGCCGCCCTTCAGGGCCAGCTTGGCGGCCAGGTCGGCGACGGTGATGCTGTCGCCGATCGCCACTTCACGCACGACCGGCGCCGTCGGCCGCTCGAAGGCGTGCGGACCACTGTTCTGGCTGCCGCGGCTGTCGCGACGACCCGGCTGCGGACGGCTGCCCGGACGGCCACGGTTGTTGTTGTTGTTGCTGTTGCCACGGCGCGCACGGTCGGCGGCGGACAGGTGCATCTGGCCGGCGAAACGATCGCCACCCGGACGGTCGGTACGGGCCGGACTGCGGTTGTTGCGGTCATCCGAACGCGGCGGAGCGGCGCCACGCGGCGGCGCGGACGGGCCACCGGCCGGCGGACGCGCGGCACGCGCTGCGGCCGGCGCGGCATCGGCAGCCGGACGCGCGGCAGCCGGACGGCTGGCAGCAGCGGCTTCGGCGGCCTTGGCGGCGATGGCGGCTTCTTCAGCGGCCTTCTTCTCGGCCTCGGCGCGTTCCTTGGCGGCAACTTCTTCCTCGCGCTTGCGCACGATGGCTTCATCGCGCAGGCGGTCCTTCTCCGCCAACGCTGCCTGTTCATCAAGATTGCGCTGGCGGGATTCCTCCAGCTTGCGCAGGATGTCGGCGCGCTCCTCATCCGGGGTCATGCGCGCGGCCGCCTTGTCGTAGGTGCGCTTCTGGCGCACTTCCACGTTCACGGTGGTCTTGCTGCGACCCGCGTTCACCGTCACTTCCTGGTGCTTGCGGCGGTTCAGGGTGATCTTCTTGGAAGCCTCGGTGGCTTCTTCGACGGCCTGCTCGGGCTTGCCGTGGGCACGACGAAGGAAGCCCAGGAGCTTCACCTTCTCGGTGCTGGTCACGACCTGTTCGGGACCGCTGAACTTCATGCCGGCACCCGCCAGCTGTTCCAGCAGTTTTTCAACCGGTGTATTGACCAGTTCGGCAAGCTTGCGGATGGTGGTTTGCTGCGACATTCGGATCCTATGATCTTGAGGGCGCCCCCCCGTTTGTGGAGGTAGCGCGGATTCTACGCCCTGATCGGCTCAGGGCCCTGTTCATTGCCGGCTCATTCGCCGCGTTCCAGTCGGGCGATCTCCTCGGCGCGGGCAGACAGGATCAGCGCCGCGGCGCGCTCCTGGTCCAACCCCTCGATGCCGAATTCAACCACCTCGTCGGCAGCCAGGTCCGACAGGTCCTCACCGGTGCGCACGCCATGGCTGGCCAGGGCGTAGGCGGTAACCTCGTCCATGCCTTCCAGGGCCAGCAGGTCGTCGGCAGGAACGCCGTCTTCCAGGCCTTCTTCAACGGCCAGCGCCTCGTTGAGCAGCGCGTCACGGGCACGTGCGCGCAGTTCTTCGACGATGTCTTCGTCGAAGCCTTCCACCGCCAGCAGTTCGCCGACGGGTACATAAGCGATTTCTTCGACGGTACCGAAGCCTTCGCTGACCAGGATGCCGGCGATTTCCTCGTCCACTTCCAGCTTGTCCATGAACAGCTGGCGGGCCGAGGTCTGCTCGGCTTCGGACTTGGCAGTGACCTGGTCCTGGGTCATCACGTTCAGCTGCCAACCGGTCAGTCGGCTGGCCAGGCGCACGTTCTGGCCGCCCTTGCCGATCGCCTGGGCCAGGCGGTCTTCGGCGACCGCCAGGTCCATCGAGTGCTTGTCTTCATCGACGATGATCGACTGCACTTCGGCCGGCGCCATCGCGTTGATGACGAAGTTGGCCGGGTTCTCGTTCCACAGCACGATGTCCACGCGCTCGCCATTGAGCTCGTTGGACACGGCCTGCACGCGCGAACCGCGCATGCCGATACACGCGCCGATCGGATCGGTACGGGTGTCGTGGGCCAGCACGGCGATCTTGGCGCGGTCGCCCGGATCACGTGCGCAGGCCATGATTTCCACCAAGCCCTGGCCGACTTCCGGCACTTCCAGCTTGAACAGCTCGATCATGAACTCCGGCGCGGCGCGGCTGATGAACAGCTGCGGGCCACGCGGTTCGGAGCGCACTTCGGCCAGGTAGCCGCGCACGCGGTCACCGGCACGCAGCACGTCGCGCGGAATGCCCTTGTCCTTCGGGATGAAGCCCTCGGCGTTGCCGCCCAGGTCGACGAAGATGTTGCCGCGCTCGGCGCGCTTGACCACACCGGTGATCAGTTCGCCCACGCGATCCTTCCAGGCATCGACGACCTGCTGGCGCTCGGCTTCGCGCACACGCTGCACGATGACCTGCTTGGCGGCCTGGGCGGCGATGCGGCCGAAGTCCGGGTTTTCGATCTGTTCTTCGACGTAGTCACCCACGTCGACGCCTTCGGCTTCGTCGATGGCGTCCATCAGGCGGATCTGGCGGTCCGGGGACTCCATGACCACGTCGTCGGCCACCACTTCCCAGCGGCGGAAGGTCTGGTAGGTGCCGTCCTTGTGGTCGATGACCACGCGCGCCAGCACTTCCTCGTCGGGGTAGCGCTTCTTCGCCGCCGAAGCCAGGGCGGCCTCGATCGCGTCGAAGATCACTTCACGCGGCACGCCTTTTTCATTGGCGACCGCGTCGACTACCAGCAGAAGTTCCTTGCTCATTGGCTCACTCCGCGCGCGGCTTCTTGGCCGCAGGCTCGTTGGATGGATTTTTGGTCGGCTTCGGACGCTTGGCCGGACCGGTCGGCTTGCTCGGGGCCAGCCCCAGCGCCACCCAGTCGGGCATGATGCGTGCCTTGTCGATGTTGTCAGCCGACACCACCAGGGTGGTCTTGTCGACGGTGAAGCTGATCGTGCCCTGCTCCGCATCGACCGAATCGATCCGGCCCTGCAGGCGGCGACGATTGTCCTGCGGCAGCTTCAACTGCACCTTGGCGTTCTGCCCCAGGTGCTGGCCGAACTGGGCCAGGTTGAACAGCGGGCGATCAACGCCCGGCGAAGACACTTCCAGCGTGTAATTGCCGCTGATCGGGTCTTCGACGTCCATCTGTGCGGACACTTCGCGACTGACGCGCTCGCAGTCCTCGACGTTGATGGTGCGCTCGTCCTGCTCGGCGATCAGCACGTCGATGTACAGACGCAGCGTGGCACCGCCGGGTGCGGGCAGATATTCGACGCCCAGCAGCTCCAGGCCCAGCGCATCGACGGTGGGGCCGAGCAGATTCGCGATTTCGGTTGCCTTGTCGCTCACAGCCTGCCTTGTTGTTGAATGTGGAAGAGATCCGGACCGCGGTGGGCCCGTTCCGGAAATGCAAAAGGGCCCGCTGGGCCCTTTGTCCGGTGAAATCCGGTCATTGGATTCCGGCCGCAGGGCGCGCTGACGCGATCCCCCTGCGAAGCCCAGCTTCTGGTCGAAGCCGGTGGCGGGATGGGTGCGCTCCATGCAGAGCCAACCATCAGATATACCGCCAGCCCGCTGATGATAGACCTTGCACCGCGTTGGTGCAAGCTGCGCGCGGCGTCGCGTGCCCTGAAACGAGAAAAGCGACTCCGTTTCCGGAATCGCTCTCGTCTGATGCCTAGTTGGTAGCGGGGGCAGGATTTGAACCTGCGACCTTCGGGTTATGAGCCCGACGAGCTGCCAGACTGCTCCACCCCGCACCAGAAGCGGAATTATGCAGCATTCTGCTGCGCTGCGCAAGCCCTGTTCGACTTTTCGTGCTGAGCCGGGTGGGCGAACGGGTGAGACCCCCCTCGCGGGTGGCTGCCATTGAGCTGGCTGCTTGGGGTGGGCCGGGCGGGGAGGCTATGCGGGGCACGCGCAAGTACATCCCTGTAGCTCTTCGCCGCTCCTGCGGCTCAAGGCCCCGCATAGCCTCCCCGCCCGCCCCCCTCGCAGATTCCGTTGTCCGCCACCCGCGCAATGAAAATAAAAAATCAAAGGCAGGGGTCAGAGTCCTTTCGCGTAGCGAAAGGACTCTGACCCCGTGGTTCCCCCACCCTTCCCTTCCCAGATCCGCCGACCATGGGTCGGCGCTACCAGGCCGCCATGAACCTGTCGGAGGTGGCACTGCGTGGGTTCGACGGCAGGGGTCAGAGTCCTTTCGCGTAGCGAAAGGACTCTGACCCCGTGGTTCCCCCACCCTTCCCTTCCCGGATCCGCCGACCACGGGTCGGCGCTACCAACGCCGCCAGGGATCTGTCGAAGGTGGGACGGGGTGGGTTGGCGGGACCGCTCATCCGCATGGATGCGGATGGCGAGCCTACACGGACGTATTCACGGCGATTCCCGCCAACCCACCCCGTCCCGCCCAACCAGCAGCCCTGCAGCTTTTGCCGTTGCCGTTGCCGTTGCCGTTGCCGTTGCCGTTGCCGTTGCCGTTGCTTTCGATTCTGCCTGCGCGGCCAGCGCACCCAACCCCCATAACGAAAAAAGCGACCCCGTTTCCGGAGTCGCTTGTTCGTCTTGGTAGCGGGGGCAGGATTTGAACCTGCGACCTTCGGGTTATGAGCCCGACGAGCTGCCAGACTGCTCCACCCCGCATCAGAAGTGGTTGAATTGCTGCCCCGCGAGGGACGCCTCTTGCAACGATGTTCTGGCAGAACCGCTGCAGTCACAACTCAGGAAACGAATATTACACTAATTGCGCAGCTTTGTATCGTTTTTCAGGAAATATGTGCAAATGCCTGCTGGCACCACACCATGATCGGGTTCCACGCCAGGCCCAGGGCCAGCAGCGCCAGCGCGTTCACGCCCAGCACCACACCCAGCACGCGGTCGTTGTTACGCGGCAGGGGCTCGCCCACCGGCTCATCGAAGTACATGACCTTGATCACGCGCAGGTAGTAGAACGCACCGATCACCGCGCACAGCACGCCCAGGATCGCCAGCCACAGCATGCCGCCGTTGACCGCCGCGCCCAGCACAGCCAGCTTGGTCCAGAAGCCCAGGAACGGCGGAATGCCCGCCATCGACGCCATGATGCACAGGATCAGCGCCGCCATCCACGGATTACGGGCATTCAGGCCCTTGTAGTCGTTGATGTTCTCGGCTTCGAAGCCATTGCGCGACATCGCGATGATCGCGCCGAAGCCGGCGGTCGACATGATCGCGTAGCTCAGCGCGTAGAACAGCGCAGCCGAATAGCCCTGCTGGCCACCACCGGCGATGCCCATCAGCAGGAAGCCGATGTGCGAAACCGTGGAGAAGGCCAGCATGCGCTTCAGGTTGTGCTGGGCGATCGCCATCAGGTTGCCGATCACCAGCGACAGCGCGGCCAGGCCACCGATCAGGATCTTCCACTCATCCGACAGCGGACCCACGCCGACTTCCAGCAGGCGGTAGGCCATGCCGAACGCGGCCAGCTTCGGGGCCGAGCTGATGAACAGCGCAACCGGTGCCGGTGCGCCCTGGTACACGTCCGGCAGCCACATGTGGAACGGGGCAGCACCGAGTTTGAAGGCCACGCCGGCAATCATGAACACCGCGCCCGTCAGAAGCAGCATGCGCTCTTCCGACTGCGGGATGGCCGCGTTGATCACGTCCAGGTGCAGCGAACCGGTCGCGCCGTAGATCAGCGACATGCCATACAGCAGCAGGCCGGAGGCCAGCGAACCCAGCACGATGTACTTCATCGCCGCTTCCGACGCCAGGCCGTTGTCACGGTTGCTGGCGACCAGGGCGTAGGAGCACAGCGCCAGCAGTTCCAGGCCCAGGTAGACCATCAGCAGGCTGCCGGCGGACACCAGGATCATCATGCCGGCGGTGGCGAACAGCACCAGCACCGGGATCTCGCCCTGGAACAGGTCGCGTTCGCGCAGGTAGCTCCAGCCGTACACCAGGCTCAGCCCGCTGCACAGCACGATCACCACCTTCATCACGTCGGCAGCGGTGTCACGCACGAACATGCCGTGGAAGACCTCCCCCTGCCCGCCCGTGCCGGTGGCCAGCATGACCAGCACCACCGCCAGTGCGGCGAGCGAGAACAGATGGGTGATCAGCTTGTTCTGCTTGCTGACGAACAGATCGAGGATCATCAGGGCGAAGGCGCTCGCGACCAGCACCAGCTCGGGAGCGAGCGGGGGCAGGTCAGCAGCGGTCAGTGGCAGCAACGGCGAGGTGGTCATTATCAAATCCTGGAATCAGTTCGCTCGGCAGGCCGATCAGAGCAATTTGCTGGAAGCAATCTGCATCGCCAGCTTGGCGATCGACGGCTCCATCAGGTCGGTCAGCGGCTTGGGGTAGATGCCCAGGGCCAGTACGCCAATGGCGAACACGCCCAGCACCAGCCACTCGCGGCCGTTGATGTCCTTCAGTTCGGCGACGTGGGCGTTGGCCACTTCACCGAAGAAGATGCGCTTGTACAGCCACAGCGTGTAGGCGGCGCCGATGATCAGGGTGGTGGCAGCGCCCAGTGCGATCCACGGATTACGCTGGAAGGCGGCCATGATGACCATGAACTCGCCTGCGAAACCGGAGGTACCCGGCAGGCCGGCGTTGGCCATGAAGAACAGCATCGCGAAGGTGGCGAACCACGGCATCACGTTGACCACGCCGCCGTAATCGGCGATGCGGCGGCTGTGCATGCGGTCGTACAGCACGCCCACGCAGGAGAACATCGCACCGGACACGAAGCCGTGCGAGATCATCTGCACCATCGCACCCTGCAGGCCCAGACGGGCGGCGTCGGCATTGCCGGCCTCACGCACCAGCCACAGGGCAATGAAGGTACCCAGGGTGACGAAGCCCATGTGTGCGATCGACGAATAGGCGATCAGCTTCTTCATGTCGTCCTGCACCAGCGCGACCAGGCCGACGTAGATCACCGCGATCAGCGACAGCGCGATCACCAGCCACGCCCATTCCTGCGACGCGTCCGGGACGATCGGCAGGTTGAAGCGCAGGAAGCCGTAGCCACCGATCTTCAGGGCGATGGCGGCCAGGATCACCGAACCGGCGGTCGGGGCTTCCACGTGGGCGTCCGGCAGCCAGGTGTGCACCGGGAACATCGGCACCTTGACCGCGAAGGCGATCAGGAAGGCGAAGAAGATCCAGGTCTGCTCGGTGGCGGTCAGTTGCAGCGCGTACAGGTCGGCCAGCTGGAAGCTGCCGCCCTTCAGGTACAGGTAGACCAGGGCCACCAGCATCAGCACCGAGCCGAGGAAGGTGTACAGGAAGAACTTCAGCGCGGCGTAGATGCGGCGCGGGCCGCCCCACACACCGATGATCAGGAACATCGGGATCAGCATCGCTTCGAAGAACACGTAGAACAGCATCGCGTCGGTGGCAGCGAAGATGCCGACGGTGACGCCTTCCAGGATCAGGAAGGCCGCCACGTACTGGTTCACGCGCTTGTCGATGGCGCTCCAGGCGCCGATCAGCGCGAGCACGCTGACCAGCGTGGTCAGGGCGATCAGCGCGATGGCGATGCCGTCCACGCCCAGGTTGTAACCGATGTCGTAGGCCGGGATCCAGGCGCGGGTTTCGACGAACTGCAGCGCGTCGATGCCCGGGTCGTAACCGGTGAGCAGCGGGATGCTCAGGGCGAAGGTCAGCAGCGCGACACCCAGCGACGCCCAGCGGGCGGTCTGCGCATCACGGATGGCAAGGACCAGGGCGCCACCGATGATCGGCAGCCAGATGAGGACACTAAGTAGGGGCCAGTTCGACACGTTTTCTTATTCCGTACAGGTCATCAACGCAGGTAATGCATCAGCAGGCCCAGAAGGGCAATCAGGCCGATGATCATCGCGAAGGCGTAGTGATAGAGGAAACCGGATTGGGTACGACGCAGCACATTGGCTGCCACGTCCGCCCCACGTGCGACCAGGTTGACGGTGCCGTCGACGATGTTGGTGTCGAGCCAGCGTGCCACCCTGCCCAGCTTGACGCTGCCGCCGGCAAAGCCGTCGATCCACAGCTTGTCCATGCCGTACTTGTTTTCCAGCACCGAAACGACCGGCGCAAAGGTCCTGCGCGCGCGGCCCGACAGGTCCGGCTTCCACAGGTAGAAGATCACCGCGAGCAGGAAGCCGGCCACGGTCAGGAAGAACGGCGGCAGGGTCATGCCGTGCAGCGCGAACTGCACCGGACCATGGAAGTGCTCGCTCAGGAAGCCCACGGTGTTCTTGGCCGGATCGTAGAAGTCCACGATGCCGGTGAAGAAGTTGGTGGCCTGGCCCTTGACGCCTTCATGCGCGTGATGACCTGCCCAGTCGGTGCCATGCAGCATCGGACCGATGCTGAAGAAACCGATGATGATCGACGGGATCGCCAGCAGGATCAGCGGCAGCGTCACCACCCACGGGGTTTCATG
This sequence comes from Stenotrophomonas sp. SORGH_AS_0321, assembly GCF_031453215.1. Taxonomy (NCBI): domain Bacteria; kingdom Pseudomonadati; phylum Pseudomonadota; class Gammaproteobacteria; order Lysobacterales; family Lysobacteraceae; genus Stenotrophomonas; species Stenotrophomonas sp. SORGH_AS_0321. The sequence continues at coordinate 1,502,583 of NZ_JAVIZG010000001.1, read as the reverse complement.
CGGCTCATGCGGACCATGGCCATGGCCGTGGTCGTCGTGGCCGGCATGCGCATCGGCGTGGTGCGCATCGGCGGCATGGGCATGGTCGTCATGCGCATGCGCATCGTGGCCATGGCCGTGGTAGCCATGCGCCACGTCGCGGAAGCGTTCCTTGCCGTGGAAGGTCATGAACAGCAGGCGGAAGCTGTAGAAGCTGGTCACCAGCACGCCACCGAGCACGGCCCAGTAAGCATAGGTTGCGACCCAGCTGCTGGACATGTGCGCGTGGATCTCGGCCGCCTCGATGATGGTGTCCTTCGAGTAGAAGCCGGAGAAGAACGGGGTGCCGACCAGGGCCAGCGTACCGATCCACATGGTGATGAAGGTGATCGGCATGTACTTGCGCAGGCCGCCCATCTTGCGCATGTCCTGCTCGTGGTGCATGGCGATGATCACCGAGCCCGCGCCGAGGAACAGCAGCGCCTTGAAGAAGGCGTGGGTCATCAGGTGGAACACCGCGGCCGAATACGCCGAGACGCCCAGCGCGACGGTCATGTAGCCCAGCTGGGACAGCGTGGAGTACGCGACGACGCGCTTGATGTCGTTCTGCACGATACCGATCAGGCCGGTGAAGAACGCGGTGGTGGCACCGATGAACAGCACGAAGTTCAGCGCGGTCGGCGACAGCTCGAACAGCGGCGACATGCGGGTCACCATGAAGATGCCGGCGGTGACCATGGTCGCGGCGTGGATCAGCGCCGAGATCGGGGTCGGGCCTTCCATCGAGTCCGGCAGCCAGACGTGCAGCGGCACCTGGGCGGACTTGCCCATCGCACCGATGAACAGGCAGATGCAGATAACCGTGGCGCTGGCCCAGACCACCGGCTGTTCCAGCACGCCGATGTGCAGGCCAAACAGGTCGATCGAACCGGACCACACCTGGATGGCGCCGTTGGCCAGTTCCGGATCCATGATCTTGGCGAACACGGTGGCGTAGTCCAGGGTGCCGAACACCCACAACACGCCGCCGATGCCCAGCAGGAAGCCGAAGTCACCGACACGGTTGACCAGGAAGGCCTTCATGTTGGCGAAGATCGCGGTCGGGCGCTTGAACCAGAAACCGATCAGCAGGTAGGACACCAGGCCCACCGCTTCCCAGCCGAAGAACAGCTGCAGGAAGTTGTTGCTCATCACCAGCGTGAGCATGGAGAAGGTGAACAGCGAGATGTAGCTGAAGAAGCGCTGGTAACCCGGGTCTTCTTCCATGTAGCCGATGGTGTAGACGTGCACCAGCAGCGACACGAAGGTCACCACCACCATCATCATTGCGGTCAGTTTGTCGACCATGAAGCCGACGTGTGCCGAGTACTGGCCCACTTCGAAGAAGGTGTACAGGTTTTCGTTGAACGGCTGCGCGCCGCCCCACAGCAGCTGGTAGAAGGTGTACATCGACAGGGCGCAGCTGACTGCCACGCCGAGGATGGTGATGGTCTGCGCGCCGAGGCGCCCGACCTGACGACCGAACAGGCCGGCGATGATGCTGCCGAACAGCGGTGCAAGCACCACTGCGATCAACAGACTCTTGGCGAGTGTGATTTCCATCTGTTAATCAGCCCTTCAACGAATCGACTTCGCCGACATTGATCGTTCGACGTGTACGGAACAGGGTCACCAGGATCGCCAGGCCGATGGCGGCCTCGGCAGCGGCGACGGTCAGGATGAAGAACACGAACAGCTGTCCGGCCGTGTCACCCAGTTCGCGCGAGAACCCGACGAAATTGATGTTCACCGACAGCAGCATCAGTTCGATGGACATCAGCAGGACGATGACGTTCTTCCGGTTGAGGAAGATGCCGGCCAGGCTGATGCAGAACAGCACCGCGCCCAGCGCCAGGATGTGGCCCAACGTGATCATGGCTTGGTCTCCTCGCCGGCGGCCGGCACATCGACGGCGGCCTTGGTGTTGCTGTGCACGAACGGCTGTTCGGCGTTCATCTTGACCACCGTCAGGCGGTCACGCGACTTGACCATGGTCTGCTCGCCCGGATTCTGCGTCTTCAGGCCGGTGCGGTGACGCAGGGTCAGCATGACTGCAGCGACCACCGCGACGGTCAGGATGACCGCGGCGAACTCGAACGGCAGCAGGTACTCGGTGAACAGGCTGCGCGCCAGCCAGGTGATGTTGGAGGTGTCGGCAGCCAGCGCGGCGGCGTTGTCGGCCGGGAACGGGTTGACCGCCCTGCCCCGCACGCCGATCAGGGTGACGATCTGCACCAGCATCACCACCGCGACGACCAGTCCGACCGGCAGGTAACGCACCCAGCCTTCGCGCAGGTTGTCGGTGTCGATGTCCAGCATCATCACCACGAACAGGAACAGCACCATCACCGCGCCGACATACACCAGCACCAGGGCCACGCCGAGGAACTCAGCGCCGACCAGGATCCAGATGCAGGCCACGGAGAAGAAGGTCAGCACCAGGCAGAGCACGGCGTTGACCGGGCTGCGCGCACTGATCACCGCCGCGGCCGAAACACCGGCTGCGATGGCGAAAACCCAGAAAGCGATATTTACCCAATCCATGTCTCGACCTCAGCGGTAAGCGGCGTCGGCGGCACGGCGCTCGGCGATTTCGGTTTCAAGCCGATCACCCAGGGCCAGCAGCTGCGGCTTGGTAACGATGTTTTCGCCACGATTCTCGAAGTGGTACTCGAGGATGTGGGTCTCGACGATCGAGTCCACCGGGCAGCTTTCTTCGCAGAAGCCACAGAAGATGCACTTGAACAGATCGATGTCGTAACGCGTGGTACGGCGGGTGCCGTCCTCGCGCTTGGCCGAATCGATGGTGATGGCCAGTGCCGGGCAGACCGCCTCGCACAGCTTGCAGGCGATGCAGCGCTCTTCACCGTTGGGGTAACGGCGCAGGGCGTGCAGGCCGCGGAAGCGCGGGGACTGCGGGAACTTTTCCATCGGGTACATCATGGTGTACTTCGGCTTGAAGCTGTACTTCAGCGTCAGCCACAGACCGGCCAACAGCTCCAGCAGCAACAGGCTCTTGAAGTAATGGGTAATCCTGTTCATTACGTTAGACACCCTTTTGAATCACGCCGAAGAACACCATCACGGCGGTAACCGCGATCCAGAAGATGGTGAGCGGGATGAAGACCTTCCAGCCCAGTCGCATGATCTGGTCATAGCGGAAGCGCGGGAAGCTGGCACGGAACCAGATGTAGGCGCTGGCGAAGAAGAAGACCTTGACGAACAGCCACGGCCAGCCACCGTTCCAGATCCAGTCGATGAACGGCGAGATCTCGCCCGGATTCACCCAGCCCTGGATCGGGCTCAACCAGCCACCGAGGAAGAAGATCGAGATCAGGAAGCTGATCAGGATCATGTTCGCGTATTCGGCCAGGAAGAACAGCGCGAAGGCACCGCCCGAGTATTCCACCATGTGGCCGGCGACGATTTCCGATTCGCCTTCCACCACGTCGAACGGCGCGCGGTTGGTTTCGGCCACGCCGGACACCCAGTACACGACGAACAGCGGGAACAGCGGCAGCAGGAACCAGTCGAAGAAGCCGGAATTACCGGCCTGCGCCATCACGATGCCGGTCAGGTTCAGGCTGCCCGAGGCGATCATCACACCGACCAGGGCAAAGCCCATCGCGATTTCGTAGCTGATCATCTGCGCCGAGGCGCGCATCGCACCCAGGAAGGCGTACTTCGAGTTGGATGCCCAGCCGGCCAGGATGATGCCGTACACACCCAGCGAGGTCATCGCCAGCAGGTACAACAGGCCGGCATTGGCATTGGACAGCACCAGCTGGGCGTCGAAGGGCACCACCGACCAGGCCGCGAAGGCCGGTGCCAGGGTGATCAACGGCGCCAGCAGGAACAGCACCTTGTGAGCGTTGGCCGGCTGCAGTACTTCCTTGAACAGCAGCTTGAAGACGTCGGCGAAGGCCTGGAAGATGCCCATGCCCACGTACATCGGGCCGTGGCGCACGTGCATCCAGCCGATCAGCTTGCGCTCCCAGACCACGTAGAAGGCCACCGAGATGATCACCGGCATGGTGATCACCAGGATCTTCAGGATGATCCACAGCAGGGCGCCGATTTCACCAAGGCCAAGCAGCCACTGGTGCAGCGGGTCCACTGCGTTCAACAGCAATTCGTTCATGCAGCCACCACCGTTACGCGTGCGGCGCCCAGCGGTGCGGTTGCACCGTGGCCCGATTCAATCCAGACCGAACCCGCGGCGACGCGGGCGTCGACCACCACCGGCAGCGTGGCGCGGCCGGCATCGGTGCCGACCTTGGCCATCTGGCCTTCCTGCAGCTGCAGGCGGGCGGCGTCTTCGGCATTGAGCACGATGCGCGGGGCCGTGTTGAGCGGATGCGACTGCAGCGCCGGTGCACGGCGGACCACCGCGTCGGTGCGGTAGATCGCAGCGGTCGAAGCCACTTCCAGGCCTTCGCTGGCAACGGCAGCAGCCGCCGAGGCAGCAACGGTCACGCTCACCGGCGCCAGACTGGCGCGCAGGCCGGCCAGGTCGGTGAACTCGAAACCGGCCAGCGCCATTTCGCCACCCAGGGCACGCAGCACGCGCCAGCCTTCGCGGGCCTCACCCGGCAGCTTGCCGCCGGCACGGGCCGACTGCGAGCGACCATCGAGATTGGTCAGCGTGGCGTCGATTTCCGGCAGCGCGCCGATCGGCAGGATCACATCGGCGACATCGCGGGTCGAAGCGCAGGCGAACTGGCTGAAGGCCACCACCTGGGCACCGGCCAGCGCCTTGCGGGCGGCGGGGGCGTCGGCGAAATCCAGGCCCGGCTCCAGGCCGTAGACCACGTAGGCCTGGCGCGGCTGGGCCAGCATGCCGGCCACGTCCTTGCCGGCCGGCAGCACGCCGGCGCGGGTCAGGCCGATGGCATTGGCGCCCTGCGGGATACGGCACAGCTTGGCACCGGTTGCAGCGGCGAAGTCACGCGCAGCGGCGCGGATCGCGGCGGCCTGCGGGTGGTTTTCGGCGATGCCACCGACGATCAGCACGGTGTTGCGACCGCCCTGCACCGCCGAACGCAGGTCTGCGTTTTCCAGCGCGCCGGCGAAGGTCGACGAAGCGACGATCTGCTTGCTGGCGATGCTGAAGGCGAAGTCGAAGTCGACCGGGTTGACCACGTGGATCTTCGCGCCGTTGCTGGTCTGCGCCTTGCGCAGGCGGGCATGCAGCAGCGGAAGTTCATGGCGGATGTTGCTGCCCAGCACCACGATCTGGTCGGCGCCTTCGATTTCGGCCAGCGGCAGCCCGAACACTTCGGCGGTCGCCGCGTCGGAGAAGTCGCGGTTGTTGATGCGGTGGTCGATGTGGGTCGAACCCAGGCCCGACGCCAGGCGGGCCAGCAGTGCGCCCTCCTCGTTCGAGGTCGACGGGTGCACCAGCACGCCCAGCGCGTCGCCCTGGTTGGCCTTGAGGATGTCGGCGGCAGCGGCCAGGCCTTCGGCCCAACTCACTTCCTTCCACTCGCCATTGACCTTGCGCAGCGGCTTGACCGCACGGTCTTCGCTGTACAGGCCCTGGTGCGAGTAGCGGTCACGATCGGACAGCCAGCATTCGTTGACCAGCTCGTTGTCGCGCGGCACGGTGCGCAGCACTTCGCCGCGACGCACGTGCAGGAACAGGTTCGAGCCCATCGCATCGTGGTAACCCAGCGATTCGCGCGCGGTCAGTTCCCACGGACGGGCGCGGAACTGGAACACCTTGTTGGTCAGCGCGCCGACCGGGCAGACATCGACCACGTTGCCGGACAGTTCGGTGGTCAACGGCTTGCCGTCGTAGGTACCGATCTGCAGGTTCTCGCCGCGGTACATGCCACCCAGTTCATAGGTGCCGGCCACGTCGGCGGTGAAGCGGACACAGCGGGTGCACTGGATGCAGCGGGTCATTTCGGTGGCCACCAGCGGCCCCATGTCCTCGTCCACCACCACGCGCTTGCGCTCGTTGAAGCGGCTGACCGAACGGCCATAGCCGAGCGACACGTCCTGCAGTTCGCACTCGCCGCCCTGGTCGCAGACCGGGCAGTCCAGCGGATGGTTGATGAGCAGGAACTCCATCACCGAACGCTGGAACTTGAGTGCCTTTTCGCTGCGGGTGGCGACCTTCATGCCATCCATCACCGGGGTCGCGCAGGCAGGCGCCGGCTTCGGCGACTTCTCCACGTCCACCAGGCACATGCGGCAGTTGGCGGCGATCGGCAGCTTCTCGTGGTAGCAGAAGCGCGGGATCGGGATGCCGGCCTTGTCGGCGGCCTGGATGATCATCGAGCCCTTCGGCACGACCAGCGACTGGCCGTCGATTTCGACGGTGACGTGGTCCGGTGGCACGTTGGGACTTACGGGTTGCGCGCTCATGCGGCAGCAGCCTCCACCTTCTTGCCGTCAACCATCGAATGACCGTTGACGATGTAGTACTCGAATTCGTCCCAGAACTGGCGCAGGAACCCCTGGATGGGCCATGCCGCCGCTTCACCGAACGCACAGATGGTGTGGCCTTCGATCTGGCCGGCCACGGCCTTCAACTGGTGCAGGTCTTCCATCGTGGCCTTGCCGGCGACGATGCGCTCCAGCACCCGGTGCATCCAGCCGGTACCTTCACGGCACGGGGTGCACTGGCCACAGGATTCCTTGTGGAAGAACTGGCTGATGCGGCAGGCGAACTTGACGCAGCACACGCTGTCGTCCAGCACCACGATGGCGCCCGACCCCAGCCCGGTGCCGAGGGCACGCAGGGTGTCGTAGTCCATCGGCAGGCCCTTCAGCTCTTCGGCCTTCAGCACCGGCATCGACACGCCGCCCGGGACGGCGCCCTTCAGCGTGCGGCCCGGCTTCAGGCCACCGGCCATTTCCAGCAGGTCGTCGAAGGTGGTGCCCAGCGGCACTTCGAAGTTGCCGCCCTGCTGCACGCAGCCGGACACCGAGAAGATCTTCGGACCGCCGTTCTTGGTCAGCGACAGGCCCTGGAACCATTCCGGTCCATTGCGGATGATCGCCGGCACCGAGGCATAGGTCTCGGTGTTGTTGATGGTGCTGGGCTTGCCGTACAGACCGAAGTTCGCCGGGAACGGCGGCTTGTAGCGCGGCTGGCCCTTCTTGCCTTCCAGCGATTCCATCAGCGCGGTTTCTTCGCCGCAGATGTAGGCGCCGGCGCCCAGCGCACCGTAGATGTCGATGTCCACGCCGCTGCCGAGGATGTCCTTGCCCAGCCAGCCGTTGGCGTACGCGTCGGCCAGGGCCTGTTCGAAGTTCTCGAACGGCTCGTGGTGGAACTCGCCGCGCAGGTAGTTGTAGCCCACGGTGCTGCCGGTGGCGTAGCAGGCGATCGCCATGCCTTCCACCACCGAATGCGGGTTGTAACGCAGGATGTCGCGGTCCTTGCAGGTACCCGGCTCGGATTCATCCGAATTGCACAGGATGTACTTCTGCATCGTGCCCTTGGGCATGAAGGACCACTTCAGGCCGGTCGGGAAACCGGCGCCGCCACGGCCGCGCAGGTTGGACTGCTTGACCATCTCGATGACCTGCTCCGGCGAGATCTTCTCTTCGAGGATCTTGCGCAGGGCGGCATAGCCACCGGTCTTGAGGTAGCTTTCATACGACCACGGAGTGTCGTAATGCAGGGTGGTGTAGACCACCTGGTGCGGCAACGGTGCGGGACCGACCGGACCACTGGGTGCGTGATGATGTGCCATGGCTTACTCCAACCCGTCCAGCAGCTCGTCGACTTTCTCGACGGTCAGGCGCTCGTGGTAATGGCCGTTGATGACCATCATCGGTGCACCGGCGCAACCGGCCAGGCACTCTTCTTCGCGCTTGAGGTAGATACGACCGTCCGCGGTGGACTGGCCGGTGCGGCAACCGAGCTTCTTCTCGGCGTGCGCGACCAGGTCTTCGGCACCGTTCAACCAGCAGCTGATGTTGGTGCAGAACGCCACGTTGTGGCGGCCGACCTTTTCCAGCTCGAACATCGAGTAGAAGCTGGCGACCTCGTAGGCCCACACCGGCGGCAGGTCCAGGTACTTGGCCACGCCGGCGATCAGCTCGTCGGTCAGCCAGCCTGCGTTCTGTTCCTGCGCGGCGTGCAGGCCCTGCAGCACGGCCGAGCGCTTGCGGTCCGGCGGGAACTTGGACAGCCAGTGATCGATGTGAGCACGGGTCTTGTCGCTCAGCACCACCATCGGATCGACGTCGCGCGCCGCCTCGAAATTACCTGTCGCCTTCATCGGCCGACCTCAGCGAAATGCATGTCTTGGAATTCCATATGCTGCGGCGCCGGCTTGCGCCGGCTGCCTGCAGGAAAGAGGGTCAGGTCGGCCGGATTCACCGGTCGACCTCGCCGAACACCAGGTCGTAGGTACCAATCATCGCCACCACGTCGGCCAGCATGTGGCCGCGCACGATCGAATCGATCGAGGACAGGTGGGCGAAGCCCGGCGCACGCAGGTGCACGCGGAACGGCTTGTTTGCACCGTCGGACATCAGGTAGCAGCCAAACTCACCCTTCGGCGCTTCGACGGCGGCGTAGGTTTCGCCGGCCGGCACGCAATAGCCTTCACTGAACAGCTTGAAGTGGTGGATCAGCGCTTCCATGTCGTCCTTCATCGCCTCGCGGCTCGGCGGTGCGACCTTGAAGTTGTTGACGATCACCGGACCCGGGTTGGCCTTCAGCCACGCCACGCACTGCTTGATGATGCGGTTGGACTCGCGCATTTCGGCCACGCGGCACAGGTAGCGGTCGTAGCAGTCGCCTTCCTTGCCCAGCGGAATGTCGAAATCGACCGCATCGTACTTGGCGTACGGACGCTTCTTGCGCAGGTCCCAGGCAACGCCGGAGCCGCGCAGCATCACGCCGGTCATGCCCCACTGGTGGGCCAGTTCCGGCGTCACCACGCCGATGCCGACGGTACGCTGCTTCCAGATGCGGTTGTCGGTGAGCAGGGTTTCGTACTCGTCGACGCGACCGGGGAATTCGTTGGTGAAGTTCTCGATGAAATCGAGCAGCGAGCCTTCGCGCGATGCATTCAGCTGCTTGAGGGCATTGCCCTTGTGCCAGCGCGATTCCTTGTACTTCGGCATGTGGTCCGGCAGGTCGCGGTAGACGCCGCCCGGACGGTAGTACGCCGCGTGCATGCGAGCGCCGGACACTGCCTCGTAGCAGTCCATCAGCTCTTCGCGTTCACGGAAGGCGTACAGCATCACCGCCATCGCGCCCAGGTCGAGCGCGTTGGAACCCAGCCACATCAGGTGGTTCAGGATGCGGGTGATTTCGTCGAACATGGTGCGGATGTACTGCGCACGCTCCGGCGCTTCGATCCCCATCAGCGTCTCGATGGCGCGCACGTAGGCGTGCTCGTTGCACATCATCGACACGTAATCCAGGCGGTCCATGTAACCGATGGACTGGTTGAACGGCTTGGACTCGGCGAGCTTTTCGGTACCACGGTGCAGCAGGCCGACATGCGGGTCGGCACGCATGATGGTTTCGCCGTCCATTTCCAGGATCAGGCGCAGCACACCGTGCGCGGCCGGATGCTGCGGACCGAAATTCATCGTGTAGTTGCGGATTTCCTGCCGGCTTTCGGCGGCATTGCTGGCGAAGGCGGAATGCGCCTGTTCGACCGGCTTGATCACTTCAGCACTCACTTCATTGCCTCCTGCGAACGCTCACCGGCTGCGGTCTGCAGGCGGGCGTCGTCACGGATCACGCGCGGCACGCCGACGCGCGGCTCCACCGAGGTGACCGGCTCATAGACCACGCGCTTCTTCTCTTCGTCGTAACGCACTTCGACGTTGCCGATCAGCGGGAAGTCCTTGCGGAACGGGTGGCCGACGAATCCGTAGTCGGTCAGGATGCGGCGCAGGTCCGGGTGGCCTTCGAAGATCACGCCGAACAGATCGAACGCTTCGCGCTCGAACCAGTTCAGCCCCGGCCACACGTCGGTCAGCGAACGCACGACCGGCAGGCCTTCGTTCGGGGCGAAGCAGCGCAGGTGCAGCATCAGGTTGTGCTGGTACGAACGCAGCTGCGCGACCACGGCGAAACGCTGGGCCGGCATGTGCTGCGGCTGGGCGCCACCGGCATCTTCTTCGCTGGGGAACTCGCCCCAGGCGAAGCGGCCGGCGCCCTTGCCTTCGACACCGCGGCTGAAGCCCTGCGAAGACACGTCAGCGGTGTCCCATTCGTCAGAGCCGTAACCGAGATAATCGACGCCGCACAGGTCGACGGATTGCTCGAAACCGAATTCGTCACGCAACGCGAGCGCGGTGGCGTGCCAATCGGAGGCAGGCACTTCCAGCGTCACTTCGCCGCGGGGTTCGACCACGATGACCTTGCCGCTGGTGAAGCGGGCGGAAAGTCGGTCGATGAAGGATGCTTGCTCTGCCATGGGGGCTTGGCGCGCTCTTGTAGTGTGGAAGGGTCAGCGGGCGATGGTCTGCGTACGCCAGATCTTCTTCTGCAGCTGCAGGATCCCGTACACCAGCGCTTCGGCGGTCGGCGGGCAGCCCGGGACATAGATGTCCACCGGCACCACGCGGTCGCAACCGCGGACAACCGAATAGGAATAATGGTAGTAGCCGCCACCGTTGGCGCAGCTGCCCATCGAAATGACCCACTTCGGGTCCGGCATCTGGTCGTAGACCTTGCGCAGCGCCGGGGCCATCTTGTTGACCAGCGTACCGGCCACGATCATCACGTCGGACTGGCGCGGCGACGGGCGGAACACTACGCCGTAACGGTCCAGGTCCAGGCGCGCGGCACCGGCATGCATCATTTCAACGGCACAGCAGGCCAGGCCGAAGGTCATCGGCCACATCGAACCGGTACGGGCCCAGTTCAACAGGGCATCGACGCTGGTGGTGACATAACCCTTGTCCAGCAGCGGATTATCGCCAGCCGGTCGCAGGATGTCGTCAACCCGCCCTTCCGGGCTCGGGTTGTTCATCAGGCCGTCGAGAGTTTGGATCACTCCCATTCCAGCGCTCCCTTCTTCCAGACGTAAATGAAGCCGAGGAACAGCATGCCCACGAACAGGCCCATGGTGACCAGCGAACGCGCGCCGAGCTCCATGAAGACCTGGGTCCAGGGCACGATGAAGATGATTTCCAGATCGAAGACGATGAACTGGATCGCGATCAGGTAATAGCGCACGTCGAACTTCATGCGTGCGTCTTCAAAAGCCTCGAAGCCGCATTCGTACGGCGAGAGCTTCTGCAGATCGGGACGGCGTGGGCCGAGGAATCGTCCAATCAGCATCAGCGTGATGCCGATACCGGTAGCGACGATCAGAAACAGCAGAGACGGCAAATATTCGGCCAGCACAGCGATTCTCTCTTGCCTCTGCCGCCGCGCCTGCAGGCGCTTTGGCATGGGGGAGTGGACGGGACAACGCTACCCGGCGCAGAGCGCGCCGGACGTACCCGCTTTACTTACTAAATGGTGCCCAAGAGGGGACTCGAACCCCTACGACCTAAGTCGCTACCACCTCAAGGTAGTGCGTCTACCAATTCCGCCACCTGGGCTTACGATCACGCTGGACTATCTATCCAGTGCGCGGCGTATTGTAACCGTCTTCAGTCTTTCTGGGAGCCTTCCGGCTGCTTTTCTTCACCAGAATTTGAAGATTCCGCCTGAGCCGGCACAGTCGCGGCCGGAACCGGCTGCTGGACAGGCTGCTGGACCGGCACCGGGTCTGCCGCCGGCACGCTGGCCGGGCGCTCACCCGCCGGAGCCACCGGGACGCTGGCGGCCGGTGCGGCCATCAGGCCGAGGTCCTGCTGCGCGGCCGGGCGGCTGCCGTGGCCGGCGTACCAGGCCATGAACAGGCTGATGCCGAAGAACACCACGGCCAGCCACTTGGTGGACTTGGACATGAAGTTGGACGCGCCGCGCGCGCCGAACACGGTGCCCGAGGCGCCGGCACCAAAGCCCGAACCCGCGGCGGCACCCGAACCACGCTGCATCAGGATCAGCGCGATCATGGCCACAGCGACCAGCACGTAAACGACATTGAGGATCAACATCAGCATCTGGAATCCGTCCTCGGACTACTTCTTCATCAGGTTGCGGCCGCCGCCTGGGCGATGGCCAGAAAATCGGCGGCCACCAACGAGGCGCCGCCTACCAGCCCGCCATCGACGTCGGGCTGTGCGAACAGCTCGGCGGCATTGTCGGGCTTCACGCTGCCACCGTAAAGGATGGTCAGGGAATCGGCGATTCTAGCATCCACCTTGGCCACTTCGCCACGGATGAAGGCATGCACCTGCTGCGCCTGCTCCTTGCTGGCGGTGCGGCCGGTGCCAATGGCCCAGACCGGCTCGTAGGCCACCACGGCGTTTTCAAAGCCCTGCCCGCCCACCAGAGCCAGCACCGGGGCCAGCTGGCTGGCAATCACCACCTCGGTCTGGCCGGCTTCGCGCTGTTCCAGGGTTTCGCCCACGCACAGCACCGGCACCAGGCCGGCGTGCAGCGCGGCGGCGAACTTGCGCGCGACCAGCTCGCTGCTTTCGTGGTGGTACTGGCGGCGTTCGGAATGCCCGACCAGGCCATAACGGGCCCCCACTTCATGCAGCATGCTGGCCGAGACTTCGCCGGTGTAGGCGCCTTTCTCGTTGCTGCTTACGTCCTGGGCGCCGAAGGAAACGGCGGTATCGGCGAAATCATCGGCGAGCTCGCCGAGGTACGGCAGCGGCGGCAGGATCACCAGCTCGACCCCCTGCTCCGGTGCGCCATTGGCGATGTCGGTGACCAGGGTGGTGGCGAACTCACGGGTTCCGTGCAGTTTCCAGTTTCCGGCGACGATCTTGCGGCGCATGGGCGATGGCTCCGTTTCGTATCAGCCGAACATGATAACGAATGAAATTATCCGCCGTTGGGCCGTAATCGGTTACATCTGGTTTGTGGGCCGTCGAACGGGTGATACCCCCTCGCGGCTGGCGGCGTGCAAGCTGCTGCTGGGGGCGGGCCGGGCGGGGAGGCTGTGCGGGGCACGCGCAAGTACGTCCATGTAGCTCTTCGCGGCTCCTGCCGCTCAAGGCCCCGCACAGCCTCCCCGCCCGCCCCCCCCCCCTGACAGGTTCCGAGGGCCGCCAGCCGCGTAAAAAATGAAAAAAAGCGGTAGCGCCGACCCATGGTCGGCGGCTGTTGGGGGAACAGGGTCTGATGGTTTCCGCCGACCATGGGTCGGCGCTACCGAAGATTCCATGGCCACCGCCGACCTGTCGAAGGTGGGGCGGGGTGGGTTGGCGGGGGCGTAGAGCGCCATGGATGGCGCGAATCGAGACCCGCAGGAGCGGCTCTTGCCGTCCCCCGCCAACCCACCCCGCCCCGCCAACCCAACAGCCATGCAGCTTTTGACGTTGCCGTTGCCGTTGCCCTTGCCCTTGCTTCAAAGCACGGCCGCAGGCCGGACACCCTTTACTTCAGCTTGATCTCGCGCAGGCGCTCTTCGAGGAAGCCATGGGCGGTGATCGGCTCCGGGTACCGGCTCGGGTTTTCCGGGGTGATGCACGAGGGCAGCACGTCGATCAGGTAATCCGGGGTTCGGATGCAGGAAGAACGGCACCGAGTAGCGCGGCTGGCGTGCCAGCTCACCCGGCGGATTGACCACGCGGTGGATGGTCGAGGGATACACATGGTTGGTCAGGCGCTGCAGCATGTCGCCGATGTTGACCACGATGGTATCCGCATCCGAAGTGAACGGCACCCACTTTCCATCATGCGACTGCACTTCCAGACCCGCCGCACTGGCACCGACCAGCAGCGTGATGAAGTTGATGTCGCCATGCGCGCCCGCACGCACGTTCGGAATGTCGTCGGTGGTGATCGGCGGGTAATGGATCGGACGCAGGATCGAATTGCCGTTGTTGGTCTTGTCGGCGAAGAAATCCTCCGGCAGGCCGATGTGCAGCGCCAATGCCGACAGCACGCGCGAGCCCAGGTGGTCCAACGCCTGGTACAGCGCGTAACCGCGCTCACGGAACTCCGGCACTTCGCTCGGCCACAGGTTCGGCGCCATCACCTCGCGGTACTTGGAATCATCGGGAATCTCGCGCCCGATGTGCCAGAACTCCTTCAGGTCGAAATGGCTGGAGCCCTTCGCCGTTTCCACGCCGAACTGGGTATAGCCACGTGCACCGCCGCTGCCCGCCACGTGGTAGCGGCGCTTGACCTCTTCGGGAAGCGCGAAGAACGCCTTGAAGACGTCGTACGCCGCGTCGATGTCGGCCTGCGGAATGCCATGGTTGCGGATGCCAGCGAAACCCCACTGACGATACGCGGCACCCAGCTCGGCGACGAATGCGTCACGGTCGGTGTCGAAGCGGGTGATGTCGAGGGTAGGGATCTGGCTCACAGCGGTACCTGGTTGGTCATGGGTCTGGGCAGCGGCACGCGCTGCCGACGGGCCGCGTTCCGTGCCTGCATTGTGACAGATCAGGCATGCGCTCGTTGCCCTCCAGGCTGCATCTGGAGCGCCCCCAGCGTGTCGCATCAGGCATTCCGGCGCACGCGGAACACCGCTCAGACCAGTCCGATGGCGTCCACGGACGTCGCAGTAGACCCTATTGACCTCGGGCCGACGCTACGGCGCTCAAACGCCCGCATCGTCCGCGTCACGCTGGCTTACCCACTCCGATCATTCATACCGGCCCCGTCTCATGCAACGTCCCCTGAGCATCCTGCATACCGAAGCGGCGATGGGCCTGGGTGGCCAGGAGATCTACATCTTCCGCCACATGATCGCGATGCGGGCACGCGGCCATGCTGTCTCGCTGCTGTGCCAGCCAGGCGCCCGCCTAGGTGCATTGGCGCAGGCGAATGGATTTACCGTGCACCGGCTGCGGATGGGCGGGCTGGTCCGGCTGCTTCGGGGAATCGGCCGGGTAGCCGCGCTGGTAAGAGCGCATCGCTTCGATGTCGTGAACACGACCAGCCGGCGCGACGCGCTGATCGCCGCCGCCGGTGCGCGCCTGGCGCGGGCTCCGCTGGTGATCCGCTCACGCCACCTGATGAGTCCGGTCAATTCGCTGCTGACCTACACCGGCCTGCCCCACCGCGTGCTGACCGTCAGCCGCTTCGTGAAGCAGCAGCTGGTGGAGCGCGGGATCCACGATGGGCATATCGGCGTGGTACCCCCCATCGCGATTCCACCGCAGTGGCATGGCGTGCGCGGTCCGGATCCGTGGCAGTGCCTGCAGGATACCCGCGCCCAGGTGCGCGCCGAGCTCGGATTCCATGCCTGCGACGTGGTGGTCGGCTGCGTCGCGGTGCTGCGTCGCCCGAAGGGCCACATGGACCTGCTGCACGCCATCGCCCCGCTCTGCCACGCCCACCCGTCGCTTCACCTTGCGGTGATCGGAGAGGGCGAGCCGGTCATGACCGAACTGCGCACCGCCCGCCAGCGCCTGGGACTGCAGCGACAGGTGCATCTGCTTGGTCACCGGGCCGATGCGCAGCGCCTGATGGCGGGACTGGACGTGTTCGCCCTTGCCACGCACAAGGAGGCGGCTGGCACCGTATTCCTGGAGGCCGCCTTCGTCGGCGTGCCCATCGTCGCCACGCGCGTTGGCGGCGTACCGGAGATGCTGCGCGAAGGTGACAACGCGCTGCTGGTCGAACCGGGTGATGCGGCCGCATTGACCACGGCGCTGCAACGCCTGGTCGAGCAGCCCGGCCTGCGCAGGAAGATGGGCCGTGCCGGCTGGGACTGGCTGCACAGCGACGAACGATTCAGCCCGGACGGGCACTGCCGCGCGACGGAAGCCTGCTACTACCACTGGCTGGAGGAACTTGGACATGCGTAAGGCCCGCAGCGTGCCGGTGTTGATGCACCATCATGTCAGCCCTTCCCCGGGGATGATCACCGTGTCCCCGGCGAACTTCGAAAGCCAGATCGCATGGCTGGCCGACACCGGCTGGACGTCGCTGACGCTTGATCAGTACGCCGGCTTCCTGGCCGGCAAGCCGGTCCCGCCCAAGTCCATCGTCATCACCTTCGACGACGGGTATCTGGACAACTGGGTGTATGCCCACCCGATCCTGCAGGCACATGGCATGCACGCGGTGGTCTTCGCCGTCACCGGCTGGATGGGCCAGGGACCGGCGCGTGCGCACGCCGGCCACGCTGGCGCGGTGCTGCCGGCCACGCCGGACCACCGTGGATGCGAAGACGCGATATTCCGCCAGGGGCAGGCCGACCGGGTGATGATGCGCTGGGACGAAGCACGCGCAGCCATCGCCGCCGGCACCTTCGAAGTGCATTGCCATACACACTCGCACACGCGCTGGCTGCAGCGCGCGGACCTGGACCGCGGCCAGCGCAGGGGCGGGCTGGACGCCGATCTGGCAACGGCGCGCCAGGTGCTGCAGCAGGAACTGGGCAGCGTCTCGGACACGCTGTGCTGGCCCTATGGTGACTTCGACGCGGACCACGTGGAGATCGCCCGTGCGCACGGATTCCGTTACCTGCATACAACACACCCGTTCGGCCGCAACCGGATCGGCGGCGACCCCGGGCACATCTACCGTTTCGCCGTGCGCGACCGCCCGGCCTCCTGGCTGCGCAGGCGCATCGCCTGCAGCTACCACCCGGCCCTGGCCCCCTTGTTCAACGGCTTCAAGGCCCGTCGCAGGGGCCTGCCCGCCGGCCCCTGAGCAGCGCCCAGCGGCAGCGGCCATCGGCGGAACGATTCAAGCCGACAAGCCGATACAATGCGCCCCCTCGATGACAGGCGCCTGCCTGTCGCCCTCCCCTGCACGATGAACCCTGCGATGCCTGCACCCCCTTCTTCCCCGAGCACACCCTCGCGGTGGCAACGCCTTGCATGGGCGAGCGTGATGACCGCCGTGGGCGCTGTGCTGGCAATCGGCATCAGCGCGGTCAATATCCCGTGGACGGCCAATCCCGGCGGAACGATCGGCAAGCTCTATCTGACACTGGCCGTACCCGGTCATTTCCTTGCCTTCGGCGCGCTGGCGATGCTGCCGGCGCTCCTGGTCGGGCTGTGGACACGCAGCACGCGTCCGCTCACGATCACTGCGGTGGTCATGCAGGGTGCCTGGCTGTGCCTGCTGCTGGTGGATGCCAAGGTCTTTGCGCTGTATCGCTTCCACCTCAATGCGATGGTGCTGAACATGGTGTTCGGCGGCGCCCTGCAGGACCAGGTCAGCCTGTCCTGGAGCAACTGGCTGCAGATCGCCGGCGTGGTCGCCGCGGTGTTCGCCGCGCAGGCGCTGCTGGCCTGGGGCTGCTGGCGGCTGCTGCCTCCGCGTCCGCGTCGCGCATGGGTGCTGGCGGGATGGACGACAGCGGCCGTGCTGATGGCTGCGGGCCAGATCGCCACGGCCTACTACGATGCACGCGGCGAGCGCGCGGTGGTCAGCCAATGGGCCTACTTGCCGTGGGCGCAGCCGATCACCGCCAAGCGGCAGATGCGTGCCATGGGCGTGCCGGTGGCCGACCGCGCCGCCCCGCTGACCGATCCGAAACTCAGTGAACTGGCCTACCCGAGCGCCCCGCTGCGCTGCCAGAGCCACCAGCGACCGAACGTGCTGGTGGTGGTGCTGGAGTCGCTGCGTGCCGATGCACTGGATCCGCGCACGATGCCCGGCACCTGGGCGCTGGCGCAGCGTTCGCAGGTGTACGACCACCACTACAGCACCGGCAACGCCACCCGCTTCGGCCTGTTCGGACTGCTGTACGGGCTGCCCGGCGGCTACTGGCAGCCGATGCTGGCCGAGCAGCGCGGATCGGTCCTGTTCGACGTGCTCAAGCAGCAGGGCTACGCGCTGTACCTGCATGGCAGCGCGCCGCTGTACAGCCCGGAGTTCGACCGCACCGCGTTCGCCGACGTGCGCGAACTGCTGCAGACGGCGCCTGCCGCGCTGAGCGTGGCCGAACGGGATCGCCACGTGGTCGACACGCTGCGCGCGGAGATCAGCTCGACCCCTGCCGGTACGCCGTGGTTCGGCTTTGCCTTCCTCGACGCCACCCACGCCCCGTACCACCTGCCCGAAGGCTACCCGGCGCTGGACACGCCGATGGCCGCGGACATCGACTTCCTGGCGCTGGACCAGGACCACGATGCCACCCCGGAGCGCAATCGCTACCGCACCGCCGTCCACTACGCGGACAGCCTGGTCAGCCAGTTGCTGCAGTCACTGCACGAAGCCGGCGTGGAGGACAACACCATCGTGCTGGTCACGGGCGACCACGCCGAGGAATTCAACGACCTCGGGCTCAACTACTGGGGCCACAACGGCAACTTCTCCGACCACCAGCTGCGGGTGCCGTTCGTGCTGCACTGGCCGGCGATGGCCGCCTCGCGCCAGGCCCGCACCAGTTCGCACGAAGACTGGGTGCCCACGCTGATGCGGCATGGACTGGGCTGCGAAAACCCGCTGGAAGACTTCAGTACCGGCCAGGACCTGCTGGCTCCGGCACCGCCGGCCCCGCGTTCGCTGCTGGTGGAAAGCTGGTCGCAGCGCGGCATCCGCCAGGGTCCGGACACCTATGTATTCGACAAGTTCGGCAACAGCACCGCACTGGGGCCTGACTACCTGCCGCTGCCCATGCAACAGCCGGACACCGCCGGCCTGCGCGAAGCCTGGGACGAGCTGACCCGCTTCCGCCGGCACTGAGGCAAACCCTGCGCACACCCGCAGGCGCCACCGTCGACCGGCGGCGCCGCGCAATAGGATCAGGCCGCTGCGGCGGCCTTCACTGCATCGGACAGGCGATCCAGCGTTTCCTGCATCAGCGTTGCCTCGTCGGCCTCCACGGTCACCCGCACCACCGGCTCGGTGCCGGACGGACGCAGGAACGCGCGGCCGCGGCCGGCCACCGCCTGCTGGGCCTGCACGAGCGCCTGCTGCACGCTTGCGGCCTGTACGGTGGCCTTGGCCGACACGTTGCCGAGCCGCACGTTGACCGTCTTCTGCGGCACCCGGGACAGCGGCTGCAGAGCCTCGCGCAGGCTCTGCCCGCTGCGGCGCAGTTCAACCAGCACCTGCAGCGCACTGACGATGGCATCGCCGGTAGTGGCGCGATCCAGGCACAGCAGATGGCCGGACGCTTCACCGCCGAGCACGCCGCCGCCTTCCACCAGCGCCTGGTGCACGTAGCGGTCGCCTACGTTGCTGCGCAGGAACGGAATCTGCAGCTTTTCCAGCGCCTGCTCCAGCCCGAAGTTGGTCATCAGCGTTCCGACCACGGGGCCGCGCAGGCGGCCATTGGCCTGCCAGGCGCGGGCCAGGATGAACAGCAGGTCATCGCCGTCCACCGGGCTGCCCTGGTCGTCGGCCATCAGCACCCGGTCACCGTCACCGTCGAAGGCGATGCCCAGGTCGGCACCGGTTTCGCGCACCTTGGCGGCGAGGTTGTCGATGTGGGTCGAGCCGACGCCGGCGTTGATGTTGACGCCGTCCGGCGCCGCGCCGATGGCGATCACGTCCGCCCCCAGCTCGCGGAACAGCAGCGGTGCGATGTGGTACGTGGCGCCATGCGCGCAATCCAGCACCAGCCGCATGCCGCGCAGGTCGAAGTTGCGCGGCACGCTGGCCTTGCAGAACTCGATGTAGCGACCGATCGCCTCGCGCGCGCGCATCGCCTTGCCCAGCTTCTCCGATTCGGCAGTGGTGAACGGCTCGTCGATGCCTGCTTCCAGCGCCAGTTCAGTGGCATCGTCCAGCTTCTCGCCCTGGGCGGAAAAGAACTTGATGCCGTTGTCGTAGTGCGGGTTGTGCGAGGCGCTGATCACGATGCCGGCGTCCGCGCCGAGCGTACGGGTCAGGAACGCGACCGCCGGCGTGGGCATCGGGCCGAGCAGCTGCACGTCGACCCCTGCGGCGACCAGCCCGGCCTCCAGCGCGGCTTCGAACATGTAGCCGGAAATGCGCGTGTCCTTGCCGATCACCACGATCGGGCGGCGGCCTGCCGCGGCCTGCTGGGCAACCAGCACGCGGCCGAATGCATTGCCCAGCCGCAGCACGAAATCAGCCGAGATCACGCCCTGGCCGACCCGCCCGCGGATGCCGTCGGTACCGAAATACCTGCGTGCACCCATCAGAGCACCTCCGGTGCAGGTTCGCGGCGCATCATCGCCAACAGGTCGGAGAGGCGGTCACGCAGTTCGCGACGGTCACAGATCTGGTCGATGGCGCCGTGTTCGAGCAGGAACTCCGAGCGCTGGAAACCTTCCGGCAGCTTCTCGCGCACGGTCTGTTCGATCACGCGGGGACCGGCGAAGCCGATCAGCGCCTGCGGCTCAGCGATGTTGATGTCACCGAGCATCGCGAACGATGCCGACACGCCACCGGTGGTGGGATGGGTCAGCACCGAAATGTACGGCAGCCCGGCGGCACGCAGCTTGCCCAGCGCCGCGGAGGTCTTGGCCATCTGCATCAGCGAGAACAGGCCTTCCTGCATGCGCGCCCCGCCGCTGGCGGAGAAGCAGACATAGGGTGCACCGATTTCCAGCGCGGTTTCCGCGGCCAGCGCGAAGCGCTCGCCGACCACCGAGCCCATCGAGCCACCCATGAAGGCGAAGTCGAACGACGACGCCACCAGAGGACGGCCCTTGAGCAGGCCGCGCATGGCGATCAGCGCGTCGTACTCGCCGGTGTTCTTCTGCGCGATCTTGATGCGCTCGGCGTACTTCTTCTGGTCCTTGAACTTCAGCAGGTCGTTCGGACCCAGCCGCGCGGCGATCTCGGTCATGCTGTCGGCGTCGAACAGCGAAGCCAGCCGCGCACGCGCGCGGATCGCCATGTGGTGCCCGCAGTTGGGGCAGACTTCCAGGTTCTTTTCCAGCTCCGGGCCGTAGAGCGCGCTGCCGCAGCTGCTGCACTTCTCCCACAGGCCTTCGGGGACGCTGCGCTTCTTGTTGGGGACGTTGTCGGTGCGGATGCCCGACGGCATCAACTTGCTGAGCCAACTCATGCGGGTTGCTACTTCCGTTCAGGGCGGCCCGAAGGCCGCAAAGGCCGACAGTCTAGCTCAGCCCCTCCCCACCCGTGCACCCCCACAAAACCGTGCCCCAGCGTACGTTTGCGGCGAAGCCGCCGGCCATGGCAGGTGTGCCGGTCGTCCTGACCCGCACCCTGCGGGCCGTCGCAAGCTCGGCGCTACCGAGGTCACCATGAACCTGTCGAAGGTGGGGCGGGGTGGGTTGGCGGGGGCGTTGAGCGCCATGGATGGCGCGAAACGAGGCCCGCAGGAGCGGCTCTTGCCGTCCCCCGCCAACCCACTCCGCACCGCCAGCCTGCAGACCAACAGACCAACAGCCCCGAAGCCGCTCAGGCATCCAGCGCCTGCCGCAGCGGCGCCAGGAACGCCCCCGCCGCCTGCACGGCATCCTCCACCGTGGTCGCCTGCGCCAGCACCGACACCAGCGCACTTCCCACCACCACGCCATCCGCCTGGCGCGCCATCGCCGCCGCACTGTCCGCATCCTTGATCCCGAACCCGGCCACCACCGGCACGCTGGCGCGAGCCCGCAGCGCCTGCAGCCGTGCACCCGCCGCATCATGGTCGAGCAGGTCCGACGCACCGGTCACGCCGGCGAAACTCACGTAGTACAGATAGCCGCGCGCCAGGCCCAGCAGCGTATCGGCACGCGCATCACTGGTGGTGGGCGAGGCCAGCAGCACCAGCGCCAGGCCTGCCGCATCGAAGGCCTCGTTGGCCTCGTGCGCTTCTTCCGGCGGCAGGTCCACCAGCAGGATCCCGTCCACGCCGGCCGCCACCGCTTCGGTGGCGAACCGCGCATAGCCGTGGATCTCCACCGGATTCAGGTAACCCATCAGCACCACCGGCGTATCGCTGTCGCGGATGCGGAATTCCGCGACCGCCTGCAGCACGTAACGCAGCCCTGCCCCGCGCGCCAGCGCACGTTCAGAACTGCGCTGGATGGTCGGCCCATCGGCCATCGGATCGGAAAACGGCACGCCCAGTTCCAGCACGTCGGCGCCGGCCTCGACCAGCGCGTGCATCACCGGCACGGTCGCCTCCAGCGACGGATCACCGGCGGTGATGAAGGGGATCAGCGCCTTGCGCTGCGCATCACGCAGTCGCTGGAAACGGGCATCAAGTCGGGATACAGGCATTTCAGGCACGTCCTTCAATCAATACAGTGGCGGCAGACATCACAGGATCAGGCCTTCGCGCGCGGCGATGGTGTGCACGTCCTTGTCACCGCGGCCGGACAGGTTGCACAGCACCAGCTGGTCGCGCGGGCGCTCACGGGCCAGCTTGATCGCCTGCGCCAGCGCGTGGCTGGACTCCAGCGCGGCCAGGATGCCCTCGGTGCGCGACAGCAGGTGGAAGGCCTGCAGGGCCTCCTCGTCGGTGATGCCCAGGTAGGTCGCGCGGCCACTGTCGGCCAGGAACGCGTGCTCCGGCCCGACGCCCGGATAATCCAGGCCGGCAGACACCGAATGCGTTTCGATGATCTGGCCGTCGTCGTCGCACAGCACATAGGTGCGGTTGCCGTGCAGCACGCCCGGGCGGCCTGCCGCGATGGAGGCGGCATGGCGGCCGGTCTCGATGCCATCACCGGCCGCTTCGGCGCCGAAGATCTGCACCTCACGGTCGTTCAGGAACGCATGGAACAGGCCGATGGCATTGCTGCCACCGCCCACGCAGGCGGTGATCGCATCGGGCAGGCGGCCATACTCAAGCAACATCTGT
This sequence comes from Stenotrophomonas sp. SORGH_AS_0321, assembly GCF_031453215.1. NCBI lineage: Bacteria > Pseudomonadati > Pseudomonadota > Gammaproteobacteria > Lysobacterales > Lysobacteraceae > Stenotrophomonas > Stenotrophomonas sp. SORGH_AS_0321. The sequence continues at coordinate 1,479,862 of NZ_JAVIZG010000001.1, read as the reverse complement.
TCGCGTGCTTCACGGCCGACGATGGCATTGAAATCACGCACCATGCGCGGATACGGATCCGGGCCGGCCACGGTGCCGATGATGTAGAAGGTGTCCTGCACGTTGGTGACCCAGTCGCGCATCGCTTCGTTGAGGGCATCCTTCAGCGTGGCCGAACCGGAGGTCACCGGCACCACCGTGGCGCCCAGCAGTTTCATCCGGTAGACGTTGATCTTCTGCCGTTCGATGTCGGTGGCGCCCATGTACACCACGCATTCCAGGCCCAGCCGTGCGGCCACCGTCGCGCTGGCCACGCCATGCTGGCCGGCGCCGGTTTCGGCAATGATGCGCTTCTTGCCCATCCGCGAGGCCAACAGCGCCTGGCCGATGGTGTTGTTGATCTTGTGCGCGCCAGTGTGGTTCAAGTCTTCCCGCTTGAGCAGGATCTGCGCGCCGCCGACGTGGTCGCTGAGCCGCCGCGCATGGTAGATCGGGCTCGGACGACCCACGTAATGGGCCAGATCGTGATCGTATTCGGCGATGAAGGCCGGATCCTTGCGGGCCTGGTCGTAGGCCGCGGCGAGCTCCTGCAGCGGCCCGACCAGGGTCTCGGCGACGAAGCTGCCGCCGTAACGCCCGAAGTGCCCCTTGGCATCGGGATAGGCATGGAAGTCTGGAATCGGGGGGAGCGACATGAGGGCAACCGGGTCGAACAGGTGGACCGCCACTCTAGCGCACGGGTTATTACGGGAATATCGATATTTCTGCCACATCATGTCAGTATTTCTCACATGACAACGCGCCCGCTGCCGCCCCTCAATGCCCTGCGCGCCTTCGAAGCAACGGCCCGGCTCGGCGGCGTGGGACGTGCGGCGCAGGCACTGCATGTCACCCATGGCGCGATCAGCCGGCAGATCAAGCTGCTCGAGGCCGATCTCGGCCTGGCGCTGTTCGAACGCGACGGGCGCGGCCTGCGCCTGACCGCCAGCGGCCAGACCCTGCAGGCCGCCTGCAAGGACGCCTTTGAACGCCTGCACGCCGCGGTGGACCAGCTGCATCGCCCGGCCCTGCGCGATGCGCTGGTGCTGGGCTGCAGCAGCAGCGTGCTGGCACGCTGGATGATCCCGCGCCTGCCGCGGCTGCAGTCCGCCCTGCCCGCGCTCAGCGTGCACTGGTCGGCGCTGGATGGCAGCTTCAGCGACGCGCAGGCCCGGCTGGATGCCGTACTGCTGCTGGCGGAACCGCCGTGGCCGAGCGGCTGGGAGGTGATCGAACTGGCACCGGAACGGGTCGGCGCGGTGCTCTCGCCACAGCACCCGGCGGCAGCCCGCCTGCAGGGGCGGCCGGCGTCCGCCTTGCTGCCGGAGGAACTGCTGCATACCACCTCGCGGCCGCAGGCATGGCCGGCTTGGGCGGCTGCGCATGCGCTGGACGCGCGCGCACTACGGCCGGGCCAGGGTTTCGAACACCTGTATTACCTGTTGGAAGCGGCCGTGGCAGGGCTCGGGGTCGCGATCGCGCCGGAACCGCTGGTCGCCGATGACATCGCCGGCGGGCGACTGATCGCACCCTGGGGATTCACCGCCACCGCCGGGGCGTGGGTGCTGGCGCGGCACGCAGCGCGTGCGGATCCGCGTGTCGATGCGCTGGTGGCCTGGCTGAAGGCAGAACTTGCCGATCAATGAGCCGGCACTGGGCGCATCTGCTCAGTCGAGGGTGGCGCAGTCCGCGCGGCGGACCTCTTCGACGAACTTGCGCATCAGGTAACCGTCCTTGATGCCCGGCTCGGACTCGATTCCGCTGGACACGTCCACGCCCCACGGCAGGGTCGCCACGGCCGCATCGAAGATGTTTTCCGGGGTCAGCCCGCCTGCCAGCAGGAACGGTCGGTGCAGGCCGCTGGGAATCCGCGTCCAGTCGAAGGCAACGCCGGTCCCGCCGCCGCCGCCCGGCGCGTGGCTGTCGAACAGGAAGCCGGCCGCACTGGGGTAACGCAGTTGCAGGGTGCGCGCATTGACCTCTTCGCGGCCGCCCATCGCAATGGCCTTCAGGTAAGGCATGTTGAAGCCGCGGCAGAAACCCTCGTCTTCATCGCCATGGAACTGCAGCAGCGTCGGACGCACGGTGCGCAGCACTTCGCGCACTTCCTCGCGCGTGTTGTCACGGAACAGGGCCACTACATCGACCATCGGCGCGATCGCCTGGCGCATCGCGCGTGCTTCGGCCGGCGCCACGCGGCGCTTGCTCTCGCGGGCGAAGATGAAGCCCACCGCATCCACGCCGAGCTCGCCGGCCAGGCGGACATCGCCGGCCCGGGTCATGCCACAGAACTTGATGCGGGTACGGTAATAGGAGCGGCTCATAGAGTGACCTCGGCAGGCAGGTGCCAGTTGTCGGGGTACAACGGGCCCAGGAACACCAGTCCCTGAGGAGGTGCAGTGGGCCCGGCGACAGTACGGTCCCGGCCGGCCAGCAGCTCGCCGATCCACTCGACCGGACGCTCCCCGCTGCCGACCAGGATCAGCGAACCCACGATATTGCGAACCATGTGATGAAGGAATGCATTGGCGCGCACCGACACTTCGATCACGTCCTCGTTGCGCAGCACGCTGACCGACTGCATGTCGCGCCGAGCGTGCAGCGCTTCGCACTGGATGCTGCGGAAGGCACTGAAATCATTCTCGCCCAGCAGTGCCTGTCCGGCCTGGTGCATCAAGCTGGCATCCAGCGGGCGCCGTTCCCAGCTCAGCGTCTGCCGCTGCAGCGCCGGGCGTATCGAACGGTTCAACAGGCGATAGCGGTAGCGCCGCGCGCGTGCGGAAAAGCGCGCATGAAAATCATCGGCGACCGGCATGCACCAGCGCACCGCGATCGACCGGGGCAGTCGCGCGGTGGTGCCCAGGGTCCAGCCGCGCGGATCGCGCACGGCATCGGTGTCGAAATGCACGACCTGGCACTGGCCGTGAACGCCTGCGTCGGTACGGCCGGCGCAGACCACGCGCACCGGCGAATCAGCAATCGACGACAGCGCCTTTTCCAGGCTGGCCTGCACGCTCGGGCCGGCTTCGCCCAGGTTCTGCCAGCCCTTGTAATCGCTGCCGTCGTACTCAACGCCCAAGGCGTAACGCATGCTGCTACCTCTGAATCTGTGAAAAGACGCCAACCCGGCCGCCGGTGCCGGCGTCAGCCGGCCGGATCGCGCTCGGACCAGACCGCCAGCGCGTTGCCACCGGGCTCGCGGAAGTGGAACCGGCTGCCTCCCGGAAAAGAAAACACCGGCTTGAGCAGCTCGCCGCCCGCGGCGAGGATCGCATCGATCACCGGCTGCAGCTGGTCGGCATACAACACCACCAGGGGCGCGCCTGCGGTGTCGGTTGCCACCGGCGCGGCACGATAGAAGCCGCCCTGCAGCCGCCCATCGTCGAAGGCGGTGTAATCCGGACCGTAATCCTGGAACTGCCATCCGAACACGGCCTGGAAGAACGCGCGACTCTGCGCCGGATCCTGCGTAGCGAATTCGATGTAGTCGATGCGATGGTCGCGTTGCATGCTCGATACTCCGTTCAGCGTAGGGCTCAGCCGAGGCGCGCCAACAGTTCGCGCGCCTGCGCCTGCAGATGCGGATCATCGCTGCGCGCCACCTCTTCCAGCAGCGAGCGCGCGGTCTGCGCATCGCCCAGGTCCAGGTACGCGATGGCCAGTTCAAGGCGGTCATGGCCACCGGCATGCGCGGACGTGGCAGCGGCCGCATCCGGCGCTTGCCCCGCTGCCTCTTCCGGCAGCTCCGATGCCACCGGTACGTCGCTGGCGGGAAGCTCGAAAACGCCGCGGAAGGCGTCTTGCTGCTCGGCATGGCGGGCGTAGGCGGGCACCGGATCAACCACCGGTTCGGGTTCGGGTTCGAAGAACGGTTCCACGGCAGGCGGCGCCGCCGTCGAAACGCTTGCCGGGGGTTCCAGGTCGAAATGCACGGGCGTTTCGCCGGCAATGCCGGTCCCGGTGTCGGTGCGCGCATCCGGCAGCACGTCGGTCACCGCGTCGGCGTCGACGTCTGCCTCGGCCTGCTCCCGGGGATCGTGCTCCCAGGCCGCGCGCTCGGCCAGCACGTCCAGCCCGGCGCCGGCCGGGACGGCAACCGACAGCGCGCTGTCGTCGTGGTCGTCGCGGCGCAGCGGCGGCAGGGGCGAAGGCTTGCGGCGAGGCGACAGCCACCAGCCCACGGCCACCAGCAGCAGCAACGGCAGCACCAGCCAGAACCAGGGACCGCTGGACGCCTGCTGCGGGGCCTCTGCCAGGCGCGCCTGTGCGGCCGCGATCTCGGTGTCCTTCAGGCTGACCAGCGCCTGCTGCTGCGCCTTCAGCTTTTCCAGATCCGCGACGCGTTGCTTGAGTTCATCGATCTCGGCATCGCGCGTGGCGACGTCTTCCCTTGCCTGACGCAGTTGTTCGTTGCCGAGCATGTCACCCTCGTTGCCATCACCGGTGCCGGTGGTTGAGCCAGCCGTGGCGGCCGCAGCCGCCACCGCCGGAGCGATTTCAAGACGCGCGCCGGAACCGCGGGCCGCCGGTGCGGCGGCGGCTGGCGTGGCCGCTGCAACGCTGGAATCGGCTGCTGCAGGCTGCGGAAGGGTGCGCGACTGCCGCCACTGCGCGGCGTGCTCCCTCACCATCGCCGCCGCTTCGCTGCCATCGACGGCGGCCAGCGAGGCAGCATCGGGCACCCGCAGTACCGCCCCCTGCTTGAGCAGGTTGATGTTGCCGCGGATGAAGGCCTCTGGATTGGCCCGCAGCAGGGCGATCATCGCCCGTTCGCGGCTGATCTGTTGGCTGCCGGCGAGGGTCTGGGCGATCTGCGACAGGGTCTGCCCCGGTCGCACGGCGATATCACCTTCCGTCCCCGCAGCAAGGGGCGCGGTCGCGCGGGAGGGCGCCGCGCTGGCGGTCCGCGTTGCAGGTGCAGCGTCCGCAGGCAACGTTGCGGGGGGCGTCTGCGCCGGCACGGCCTGCGGCTCACGGATGATCGCATTGGACAGTGCGCCGGCGGGCGCTTCGATCTCCGGCTCGCTCAGCGCAACCGCGCTGGTCGGTGCATCCATCAGCGCCGAATACTCGCGCACCAGCCTGCCTTGGCCCCAGTCGGCCTCGATCAGGAACGCCAGCGCAGGGGTTTCCACCGGCGAAGCCGAGGTGACGCGCACCACCGCCCGTCCCTGTGCGGTACGGGTGAGTTCGAACTGCAGTTCACTGACCAGGCCGGTCGGGCGCTGCAGGCCCACCCGCTCGAAGGTCACCGGCGAAGCCAGCCCGACCCGCAGGTTCTGCAGTTCGGACGGATCGGCGGAAATCACCGGAATTTCGGCGACCAGCGGCTGCCCGGGCCGGGACAGCACGCGGATGTCACCCAGCCCCAACGCCATCGCCGAGCTGCTGGCGAGCGCCAGCAGCAGGATGGAAAGATACTTGAGCGGTCGCATGACGCCGCGGGCCCCTTTGTTCATGGCGGCCAATATAACGGCTGGCCGCCACAAAGTGGGGGGTCGCGACCGGCACGCCCCCCCCTCCCTCCTCAGCGTGCTTCGGCAGCGACCAGCTCGGCCAACTGCACCGCATTGAGCGCAGCGCCCTTGCGGATGTTGTCCGACACGATCCACAGGTTCAGGCCGCGCGGGTGCGAAAGGTCTTCGCGGATACGGCCGACGTACACCGCATCGGTGCCCGAGGCGTGGGTGACCGGGGTCGGGTAGCCGCCGGCTTCGTGGCGATCCACCACTTCCACGCCCGGCGACTGCGAAAGCAGTTCACGCGCCTGCGCGGCAGTGACCTTGTCGCGTGTTTCGATCGCCACGGCTTCGGAGTGGCCATAGAACACCGGCACGCGCACCGCCGTGGGGTTCACCAGGATGCTGCTGTCGCCGAGGATCTTCTGGGTTTCCCAGACCAGCTTCATTTCTTCCTTGGTGAAGCCGTTGTCGAGGAAGTCGTCGATATGCGGGATCAGGTTGAAGGCGATCTGCACCGGGAAGCGCTGCGGATCGATTTCCTGGAAGCTGAGCAGCTGGCCGGTCTGCTTGCCCAGCTCTTCCAGCGCCGAACGCCCGCCGCCGGACACCGACTGGTAGGTCGCCACGTTGATCCGCTCGATGCCGTAACGCCGATGCAGCGGCGCCAGTGCCACCAGCATCTGCATGGTGGAGCAGTTGGGGTTGGCGATGATGCCGCGCGGACGGTTGGCGACCTGGTCCGGATTGACCTCCGACACCACCAGCGGCACGTCGTCGTCGTAGCGGAAGGCCGACGAGTTGTCGATCACCACCGCACCGGCGGCAGCGAACTTCGGCGCATAGTCCTTGGACACGCTGCCACCGGCGGAGAACAACGCGATGTCCACGCCGGTCGGATCGAAGTCGGCGAGGTCCTTGATGATGTGCTTCTGGCCGTTGAATTCGACTTCGCCGCCGGCCGAGCGCGACGAGGCGAGCAGGGTCAGCGTGCCGACCGGGAAGTCACGCTCGGCCAGGATGGACAGCATGGTTTCGCCGACCGCACCGGTGGCGCCGACGACGGCGACGTGGAAGGAACGTTGTTCGGTACTCATGGGGCATTCTCAAAAAAAGTAGGGGGATTCACGCAATGCGGCCGGGTTCGGGGAACCTCCTCGTGCAGGCGCGGAGGCTCCCTATCGTTTTTTGCTTTTATCGCCCGAAGCAGCGCGCGCGGCCAGGGCCGCGTCGGCATTGATCGCGCTCGGCATGCGCGTCGCTTCACCGGCCACGCCCAGCGCGGCCAGCAGGTTGTCCACCGCCAGCTGCACCATGGCCTTGCGGGTGCCCAGCGAGGCGCTGCCGATATGCGGGGTCAGCACCACGTTGCGCAGCGCCAGCAGTTCCGGACGCACCTGCGGCTCGCCTTCGTAGACATCCAGCCCGGCCGCCGCCAGCCGGCCGTGGGCCAGTGCATCGGCCAGCGCCAACTCATCGACGATACCGCCGCGGGCGATGTTCACCAGCGTCGCAGTGGGCTTCATCTTCGCCAGCGCGGCCGCGTTGATCAGGTGGTGCGAGGCTGCCGTGTACGGCAGCACCAGCACCAGGTGGTCACTCTGCGCCAGCAGGGCATCCAGCTCGGCATACTGCGCACCGACCTCCGCTTCGGTCGCAGCCGGAAGCCGCGAGCGGTTGTGGTACAGCACGCGCATGCCGAAGCCGTGCGCGCCGCGGCGGGCGATGCCCTGCCCGATGCGGCCCATGCCCAGGATGCCCAGCGTGCTGCCGTGGATGTCCGCGCCCAGCATGGTCTGGAACGACCACTGGCCCCACTGGCCGTCGCGCAGCCAGCGTTCGGATTCGGTGATCCGGCGCGCAGCGGCCATCAACAGGGCAAAGCCCAGGTCCGCGGTGGTCTCGGTCAATACGTCCGGGGTGTTGCTGGCCAGGACGCCGGCCGCGCTCAGCGCATCGACATCCAGGTTGTTGTAGCCCACCCCGACATTGGCGATCACCTGCAGGCGATCGGCACCGGCCAGCTGGGCCGCACCGACGCGTTCGTTGAGGGTGATGATGGCCCCGTCGACGTCCCGCAGCCGTTCCGCCAGTTGCTCCTGCGTCCACGCGGTCACCGCGTCAGTGGTGATCAGCTCGACCTGCGCTCGCAGCGGCTCGATCACCGCATCGATGAGCGGCTGGCTGACCCAGACGACGGGGCGCGCATCAGCCATCGATGTGGCCCGGGATGCGCGGGGTGATGCTGCCGACATCGCCACACTGCGCGCGGTGGCGCAGCGCCTGGTCCATCAGCACCAGCGCCATCATCGCTTCGGCGATCGGCGCCGCGCGGATGCCCACGCAGGGGTCATGCCGGCCGGTGGTCACCACTTCGATCACATTGCCTTCGCTGTCCAGCGAAGCACCGGGCAGGCGCAGGCTGGACGTGGGCTTGAGCACGATCGACGCCGTCACCGGCTGCCCGGTTGAAATACCGCCCAGGATGCCGCCGGCATGGTTGCTGGCAAACCCCTGCGGGGTCAGCAGGTCGCGATGCTCGGTGCCCTTCTGCGCGGCACTGGCGAAGCCGTCGCCGATCTCCACGCCCTTCACCGCGTTGATGCTCATCAGCGCCGAGGCCAGTTCACCATCCAGCTTGCCGTAGATCGGTTCGCCCCAGCCCGGCGGCACGTTGTCGGCCACCACGTCCACGCGCGCGCCGACGGAATCGCCGGATCTGCGCAGCGCATCCATGTAGGTCTCCAGCTCGGGCACCTGCGCGGCATCGGGCCAGAAGAACGGATTGTCTTCCACCGCCGACCAGTCGAAAGCACGCGGCGTGATCTCGCCCAGCTGCGACAGGTAACCGCGCACGGTCACCCCGAAGCGCTCGGCCAGCCACTTCTTGGCGACCACGCCGGCCGCCACGCGCATGGTGGTTTCGCGTGCCGACGAGCGGCCGCCGCCCCGCGGATCACGGATGCCGTACTTGTGCCAGTAACTGTAGTCGGCATGTCCCGGGCGGAACTGCTGGCCGATGTTGGCGTAGTCCTTGCTGCGCTGGTCGGTGTTGCGGATCAGCAGGGCGATCGGGGTGCCGGTGGTCAGCCCCTCGTACACGCCCGACAGGATCTCGACCTCATCGGCCTCGCGGCGCGCGGACGTATGCCGACTCTTGCCGGTGGCGCGCCGCTGCAGGTCGTGGGCGAATTCGGCTGCCTCCAGCGCCAGCCCCGGCGGGCAGCCGTCGATCACGCAGCCGATGGCCGGGCCGTGCGACTCGCCGAAGGTGGTGACGGTGAACAGCCTGCCGAACGAATTGGAACTCACGGCCGCTGTGCCGCCAGTTCGGTGATGCGGGCACTGTGGGCGATCAGCTCACGGCATTCCACCGCGAAGATGCCCATCTGGCCGACCTTGAACTCCACCCAGGCGAAGTCCACTTCCGGCAGCAGCTTGACCAGGTGCTGTTCGGACTCGCCCACTTCACAGATCAGCAGGCCGTCTTCGCTGAGGTGCAGCGGCGCATCGCGCAGGATCTTCAACACCAGGTCCAGGCCATCGTCGCCCGCGCGCAGGCCCATTTCAGGCTCGTACGAATACTCCTGCGGCAGCGCGTCGGTTTCGTCATTGGTGACGTACGGCGGGTTGGTGACGATCAGGTCGTAATGGCGCCCGGCCAGGCCGGTGAACAGGTCCGACTTCAGCAGGGTCACGTTGTGCGCCTGCAGGCGGTCCTTGTTCTCATGCGCCAGCGACAGCGCGTCATCGCTCAGGTCCACGCCGTCCACTTCCCAGTTCGGGTAGTAGTGGCCCATGGCGATGGCGATGCAGCCCGAACCGGTGCACAGGTCCAGCGCGCGGTCCACGTGGCGGCCAGCCAGCCACGGTTCGAAGCCGGTTTCGATCAGTTCGGCGATCGGCGAGCGCGGCACCAGCGCGCGGCTGTCGCTCTTGAAGCTCAGCCCGGCAAACCAGGCTTCGCCGGTCAGGTAGGCGGCCGGCACGCGTTCGTCGATGCGGCGCTGGAACAGCGCCAGCACGTCCTGCTTTTCAGACTGCAGCAGGCGCGCCTGCCCGTAGGCCGGACCGAGGTCGTGCGGCAGGTGCAGGCTGTGCAGCACCAGCTGGGTCGCTTCATCCAGCGCATTGTCGTAGCTGTGCCCGAAGGTCAGGCCCGCCGCGTTGAAACGGCTGGTGCCGTAGCGGATCAGGTCGATGATCGTGTGGAGTTCGGCGGCCGGTTCGGCGGTCATGGCGGTACGACGGGTAGATTGGCCCCCGATTATAGGGTCTGGCGCCTGCCTCGGCATCCGTTGCAGGGGAAACCGCCACCGCGCTGCCGTTATGATGGGGGCCGATCCCTCGGCAGCGCAGGCCCTCATGTTCAATCGCAACGTCGGCATCATCCTGCTGATCGCCCTGGCCGCGGGCCTGGGCCTGCTGGCCGCGCAGAAGGTATTCGCGCCCAAGGCGCCCAGCGGCCAGCCCGCTACCGAAGCGATCACCTTCTATCCCCAGCCGCGCCCCCTGCCGGACTTCAACCTGGCCCAGTCCGACGGCACCCGGCTCATTCCCGGCGAGCTGAAGGGCCACTGGACCCTGGTGTTCCTGGGCTTCACGTTCTGCCCGGATGTCTGCCCCACCAGCCTGCTGGACCTGGCCCAGGCGCAGAAGCAATGGGAGGCGGTGCCTGAAACGCTGCGCCCACGCGTGTTGTTCGTATCGGTCGACCCCGAGCGCGACAGCGCCACCCGGCTCGGCGAATACGTCCACGCCTTCCACAAAGACACCCTGGCCGCCACCGGCGACGTGCCGTCGCTGGAAAAATTCGCGACCTCGCTCGGCCTGGTGTTCCAGAAGGTGCCCGGCAGGACCTTCGACGAAAACCCCGAGGACTACACGATGGAACACTCGGCCACGCTGGCCGTGCTGGATGCCGAAGGCCGGCTGGCCGGCATCATCCGTCCCCCGTTCAATGCGCCGGCCATCGCCCGCGACCTGCAGAAGCTGACCGAGAAATCCGCCCCATGAGCTTGATGACCACCCTGAGCTACGCCCTGCCCCACCGACTGCTGTCTTCGATGGCGCGTGCGCTGGCGTACTCGGACAACCCGCGCGTAGCGCAGTGGCTGATCGACACCGTCACCGCGAAGTTCGGCGTGGACCTTGGCGAAGCGGCCAATCCGGATCCGCGCAGCTACAAGACCTTCAACCAGTTCTTCACCCGTGCATTGAAACCCGGCGCGCGCGTGGCCGATGCCGATCCGCGCACCCTGGTGATGCCGGCGGACGGCCGCATCAGCCAGCTCGGCCGCATCGAAGGCGGCAGCATCTTCCAGGCCAAGGGACAGTCGTTCACCGCCGCCGAACTGCTGGGCAGTACCGAAGATGCCGTGCCGTTCAACGACGGCCTGTTCGCCACGGTGTACCTGTCACCGAAGGACTACCACCGCGTGCACATGCCGTGGACCGGCACCCTGCGCGAGACCGTGCACGTGCCCGGGCGGTTGTTCAGCGTGGGCCCGGCGGCGGTCAACAAGGTACCCGGCCTGTTCGCCCGCAATGAGCGGCTGGTCTGCCATTTCGACACCAGCTTCGGTCCGATGGTCAGCGTGATGGTCGGTGCGCTGCTGGTGTCCGGCGTGGAGACGGTCTGGAGTGGCGAGGAGATCCCGCACTACGGTGACCGCATCACCTGCAAGGATTACCGCGGCCAGGGCATCACCCTGGAGCGCTTCGCCGAAATGGCGCGTTTCAACTATGGCTCCACGGTGATCGTGCTGCTGCCGCCGGGCGTGGCCGATTTCGCCCCGCACCTGGATGCCGAACACGCCGTGCAGCTGGGGCAGGCGCTGGCCACGCTGCGCTGATCGGCTGCCAGCGGCCGTTACGACTGCAGGGCAGATGCGGCAACACCGCATCCCACCGGCATCCCTCGGTAATACAGGGCGACGGGATAGAATGCGGTCATGACTGAATTCATCCCACCCGGCACGCTGTTCCACGCCCTCCCCTCCCCGTTCCCGTTCAAGCGCGGCGGCGCGCTGAGCGCTGGACGGGTGGCGTATGAAACCTGGGGCACGCTGGATGCCGATGCCGGCAATGCGATCCTGATCGTCACCGGGCTCTCGCCCGACGCGCACGCCGCGAGCAACGCCGCCAATCCGGCTACGGGCTGGTGGGAAGGCATGGTCGGACCGGGCAAGCCGATCGATACCGATCGCTGGTTCGTGATCTGCGTGAACTCACTGGGCAGCTGCAAGGGCTCCACCGGGCCGGCGAGCATCGACGCTGCCACCGGCAAGCCGTATCGCCTGAGCTTCCCCGAGCTATCGGTGGAAGACGGCGCACGCGCCTCTGTCGAGGTGGTGCGTGCGCTGGGCATCACGCAGCTGGCCTGCCTGGTGGGCAACTCGATGGGCGGCATGACCGCGCTGGCCCTGCTGCTGCTGCACCCGGGCATCGCGCGCAGCCACATCAACATTTCCGGCAGTGCGCAGGCCCTGCCGTTCTCGATTGCCATCCGCTCGCTGCAGCGCGAAGCGATCCGGCTGGACCCGCAATGGAATGGCGGCCAGTACGACGATGCCAACTACCCGGAATCGGGGATGCGCATGGCACGCAAGCTCGGCGTGATCACCTACCGTTCGGCCTTGGAATGGGATGGTCGTTTCGGTCGCGTGCGGCTGGATTCGGACCAGGCCGATGACGATCCGTTCGGCCTGGAATTCCAGGTGGAAAGCTACCTGGAAGGCCACGCAAGACGCTTCGTGCGCTTCTTCGACCCCAACTGCTATCTGTATCTCAGCCGCTCGATGGACTGGTTCGACCTGGCCGAGCAAGGCAATGGCGACGTAATGGCCGGACTGGCGACCATCAAGGTGGAAAAAGCCCTGGCCATCGGCGCCAATACGGACATCCTGTTCCCGGTACAGCAGCAGCAGCAGATCGCCGAAGGCCTGCGCGCGGGCGGGGCCGAAGCGCAGTTCATCGGCCTGGATTCGCCGCAGGGACACGATGCGTTCCTGGTTGATTTCGAGCGCTTCGGTCCTGCGGTACGCGGTTTTCTCGGCGAACTGTGAGTCGTCGCGCCACGCCACGCAAGCGCGCAAAGCCCGCGGCCGATGCACCCGCGCTGAGCCCGCGGACCGCGCTGGCGCTGCTGGTGGCCGGCATGCTGCTGGGCTGCACGGTGGCCGGCTGGCTGCCGGAGTGGTTGGCCGGCTGGCTGCTGCTGGTCAGCCTGTGGACCTTCGGCGCTTACTGGCGGGACAAGCGCGCGGCGATCCGCGCCCAGCCACGGGTATCCGAACGCAGGCTGCAGGTGCTGGCGCTGCTGGGGGGCTGGCCGGGTGCCCTGTTTGCCCAATCGCTGCTGCATCACAAGAACCGCAAGGTGAGTTTCCAGCAGGTGTTCTGGGTCTGCGCAGCGGCAAACGCAGCGTGCACCCTGGCACTGCTGCGCGCCTTTTCCGCTGCTGCCTGAGATCGATCAGGGCACGATGTTGTTGAAGTACTGCTTTACCTGCGGCCAGATCAAGTCGATCCTCGCCCCGGAATTGGTGCAGTTGCTCCAACCGAGGTGATGAAGTGCGACCACGCGGTTGCTGGCACGCCCGATGACCGGCGAACCGGAGCTTCCGCCTTGGGTATCACAACTGTAGCTGGCGTCCCGCCCGCCGTTGGCGGCGGTGCTGATGAGCGTGCAACGCTGCCCACCCTGCGCGTCGCTGGTGACCGCCAGCTCTTTCAGGCGACCCTGAGGATGTTGCGGGATGAAGATTTCCTGGCCTGGCCGGGGCGTGCCGACATCCAGGCCAAGGTAACCAAAGCGCGTGATGTTCGCGAACTGGTTGACCGTGAACAGGCTGTAGTCGAGTGCGGCGTCGGTTTTCAGCAGCGTGGCGCCGCTTACTTTGGTGACCGCCGCGCTGGCTCCGCTGCCACACTGCGCTGCCTCATGGTTGAACCAGACCTCCGTGGAGGCGACCCCTGCGGCACTGTTGAAGCAGTGATTGTTGGTGAACAGGCGGTTGTCGCTGCCCACCCGCCAGGCCGTGCACAGAAAACGTCCACCGATCAGCAGCCGTGCCACCGGCCTGGCCGCGTTGTAGGCTTGGTTGTCATGTCCTGCCAAGCAGGCTACCGGCTGCAGGTCATTGGCGCCGCAGATCGCGCGCGGCCCCGCAACCGCGCCTTCCAGAGGGCTGGCCGCAGCCAACCGGGCAACCTGGTCAAGCGGCAACCCTTCGTCATAGTGTGCAACGTGGACGCCGTGATGGCCTTCCCACGGCTCTTCCGCCGTGCCGGTCAGGCGCAGGATGGCGGTGTCGCCGTGGATGGACATCGCACCGAACCGGGTTCGACCGTCCTCATCCAGGGCGGCATCAACCGTATGGGCGTCACGGACCTGGCTGCTGTAGCGATGGACTTCCGTTCCGTCCGGATTGGATATCTCCAGCGTTACACCCCGCGGCAGATCGAACTGGCTCAGGTGGACCTTGATGTAGGTGGCATGTTTTGCCGTCACGACGATGGGCTTGGTATCGCCTGCACCGCGCGACGCAGGGGAGACCAGCCGCACGTCCGTCGCGCGGGTGACCCCTGCAACAGGCGGCTCAGCTGCGTTGGCAGCCAGGGAAAGCGTTGAACTCATGGCCAGGACACAGCTCAGCCGACGGACGTAGGTTGCTGCATGTTTCATTGCGCGCTCCAAGGGAAGGACACAGTTCGACTGTGCAGCCCTCCGCCATGAAGCGACGTCAGGCGAACACCCGACGCCTGCTGGGCAGATGGCCCTGGCAGACATCGGAGTCCGCCGGTCCAGGACCTGCCGGGTGGTCACACTACGCCGGCAGCGGCATCTGCAGCGCCGCACGGGTGCGCCACGATTCCAGCAGCTGCCGGCCCTGCCAGCGCCGCCACCCTGCTTCAGGTCATGGCATGCCGGCAAGCCGGTCCAGCGCCGCACGCAGGTTGGGCAAGGGGCCGATGTGCCCATTGTTGCCGACCTGCGGCGTGCCGGTCTCCACCAGCAGGCTGCGCATCTGCAACGGGGTGAGCGAGGTCCCGCGCGCCTTCGCGGCGCCGGACACTGCGGCGACCGCCGAAGCCACGATCGGTCCCGCGCTGGAGGTACCGTTGAAGCGCTGCGTGTAGCTCGCGTTGGCTCCCCCGTTGTACAGGTCGCGGCCTCCGGTGGTGGCCACGCAGCCGCCCCACCCCTGCAGGTTTACCCGGCGTCCGTGGGTGGAGAAACCCAGTCGTGAGCGGGGCACCACGCTGTCCCTGCACCACTGCGTGGCCGCCGCACCGCCCGCGCCCGCCAGGATGGCGCCGGAGTCAGGCCGCCCGCGCGGAAAACCGGGACCGAAGCAGCCAGCGTCCAGGTTGACGTTGCCGTTGCCTGCGGTCTCCACCACGTGGATGCCACGCCTGACCGCGGAAACCACCGCGTCGTAGATCGATGGGATCCATTCGGGTGCGACGTAGCCGTTGCACGGCGCCGGGCCGGGGAACTGCTGTTCGATCAGGATCACATCGCCCGGGGCGAGCTTCGCCGCTGCCAGCGCCACTGCATTGGCCGCGTTGTAGCCGGTCTGTGGACTGGTGACGTTGACGTAGTGCGGCGTGGCACCACTGACCAGCCCGCGCACCCCGAAGCCGTTGTCATCGGCGATCATCTCGCCCAGCACCGATGTGCCGTGGTTGTTGTCGTTGAACGGATCGCTGATGCTGGCCCCCTGCTTGATCCAGGTTCCCGGCACGCGCAGTTTGGTCAGGTCCTCGTGCTGCCAGTTCCAGCTGTATTCGATGTCGACCACGCGTATGCCCTTTCCATCGCCCCCCGGCACCGTGCGTGCGTGGACGGCATCGATACCGGTCGGGGCAGCCAGCGCGTACCCCTGCCGCTCGACGAACAGCGGTGACGCCCACTGCACGGTGGCAGGCGCCGGAGCGACCGATGGCGGTGGCGCGGGCAGCGGTGCGGCGTAGGCGATTTCCACCGCATCCATGCCGTTCAGCAGGTCGATGACGGCTGCCGCGTCCTGTCCCGCTTTCAGCTGCATGCGATACCACTGGCCCAGTGCGGGCAGGTCCACGCGATGCGATGTGTCGTGCACGACATCGGCGGAAAACAGCGGGGTGACCCGCAGCACCGGTCCATCCGCTGCAGTCAACGCGTCAAGCCGGGGCAATGCGCCGCTGCGCCGGGAGGTCCAGCCGGCCGTGCCGGGTGCCGTGCGGTCGGCATTGCGGAACTTCACTTCGATGAGGTCCTGCGAGTAGCCAGGGCCGATCCGGGTCTGCCGGGGTTTTTCGATGGACCACGCCGCATCATCGTTGCCGGCCTGCGCGCCGGCGATGGCGGGCGACAGCAGCAGGGAGCAGGCAGCACTGGCGAACAGGGCCTGGGACAAGGTCAGGCGCATGGAGATTCCTCCTGGAGACAGTGGCGCGGGTCGAAGCCCGCACGCGCCACGGTGTGGCGCATCTCCAGTGTGCTGAACGCCCGGATTGCTTCCATCGGACAACGCTGCGGCGCCAGCTCCGGGAATCACCTGACGCTGGCGGGCTCAGCCAGGCTCCGCCACGTGCAGCCGTCCGGCCTGCAGCCGGTACACCTGGTCCACCACGCCTTCGGGCAGTGGATCATGGGTGATGATCAGCAGGCTGCGACCTTCGAGCAGCGCCGGCAGGTCAGCCAGCAGTGCGTGGGCGGCATCCACGTCCAACCCTTCGGTAGGTTCGTCCAGTACCAGCAAAGGTGCGCCGCGGAGCAACGCGCGCGCCAGCGCCAGGCGCCGCGCCTGCCCCGCCGACAGCGTGGCGCCGTTCTCGCCGACCCAGCCCTGCAGGCCACCGACCGCGCGCGCCCAGTCGCCCAGCCGCACCCGCTCCAGCATCGCCCACAACACGGCGTCGCTGGCGTCGGGATCACCAAGACGCAGGTTGTCGGACACGCTGCCGGCGAACACCGGTGCGTGCTGCGGCAGCCACGCCAGCTGCCGGTGCCAGTCATCCTGCGCGTAATGGCGGATGTCGATCCCGCCATGGGTGATGCGTCCGCCGGTCGGGTCATACAGGCGCAGCAGCAGGCTGGACAGGGTGGTCTTGCCGCTGCCGCTGTCGCCGCCGATGGCGATGCGCCGGCCCGGCTCCAACGTCAGGTCCACGCCATCCAGTACGCTGCGCCCGCCCTCCGTCCAGGCGAACGAAACGCCTTCCCAGCACACTGCCGCCGGGACCGTCGGCAGCGGTCGCGGCGATGCAGGCTCACTGACCATCGGCGACTGGTCGACGATGGACTGCAGCCGGGACACCGACACCTGGCCGGACTGCAATGCCTGCCAGGCCAGCCCCAGCCCCGCCCACAGTTCGATCATGGCCACGCTGAGGAACACCAGCCCGGAGGCCATCGGTGCATCCAGGCGCCCGGTTTCATGGGCTGACAACGCCAGCACCAGCATGGCCAACAGGCCGCCGCCGGTCACCACGCCATGCAACGTCGTGCCGGCCAGCAGGCGCCAGCGCCGCCGACGATCACGCGCGCGAAGCTGGCGCGCGGCCACGTCCACCCTGCCCTGCCAATGGTCCAGCGCATCCAGCGCCGCCAGGTCGGCAGCCCCCTCGATGCCCTCCAGGGACAGCGTGCGCAGCTGCGTGCGGTGTGCTGCGCGGTCGCCTTCTTCGCCGGCGCGTCCGCGCACCCCCAGCCACGGGACGCCCACGCCGACCAGCACGGCCATGGCCGCCAGCAGCGCCGCGGCCTGGGGCAGGATCAGCCACGCCGATCCGATGGCCACCAGGCTCAGCGCGGCCAGCGCGCACAGCGGACCCAGCGCGCGCACGAACAGGCCATCCACCTCGGCGATGTCGCCCAGCAACCGGGGCCAGCAGTTCGCCGGTACGCGTGCTGCCCAGCCGCGCCGGTGCCAGCGGCAAGGCGCGGCGGAAGAACCAGACCCGTGCATCGCGCGCGATGCGCAGGGTCACATCGTGGCCGACCAGCTTTTCGAAGTAGCGCGACACGATCCGCGCCATGGTCAGGCCGCGGATGCCCGCCGAGGGCGAGAAGAAGTTGAACCCGCTGCCAAGGCCGGCAGCACCGGCCAGCGCGGCCGCGGTCAGGAAGCCGCCGGACAGGCCGAGCAGCGCCGTCCCGGCCAGCATCGTGGTCCACAACAACAGGACCGTCAGCAGCAGGCGGGGCGTGTGGCGGGCGAACACCGCGCGGAGCGGATCGCGTTGCGCGGCGCTCATGCGCGCACCTGCCGCGGGTCGTGGTGCAGCAGGCCGTCGGGCAGCCGCAACGTGCTGTCGGCCCAGGCGATGGCCGCGGGGCTGTGGGTGGCGATGATCACACTGCGACCGCGCGCATGGATTGCCAGCGCCTGCAGCAGGGCCGCTTCGGTACGCGGATCCAGGAACGCGGTGGGTTCGTCCAGCAGCATGATGCCGGGATTGCGCAGCAACAGCCGGGCCAGGCCGATGCGCCGCGCTTCACCGCCGGACAAGCCGAAGCCGCGCTCGCCGATCACCGTATCCAGTCCGTCGGGCAGGCGGTCGGCGAAGGCCAGCACCTGCGCGGCCCCGGCCGCCTGGCGCAGGGTGGCCAGGCTGGCGGTCGGATCGGCAAGCCGCAGGTTGTCGGCGATGCTGCCGTGGAACAGATAGGGGCGCTGGCCGGCATAACCGACTTCCAGTCCCGGACGCACGATGATGCTGCCCTCGCGTGGCGGCAGCCAGCCGGCCAAGGCTTCAAGCAGGGTGCTCTTGCCGCTGCCGCTGGGCCCTACAACCGCCAGTCGCTGGTTCGGTTCCAGCTGGAAACCGAGGTCCTGCAGCACATCGTGGCCTGCCCCCAGCGGGCGCAGCACCAGCCCACGCGCCTGCAGCACGGGCGCGTGCACCTGCACCGGCTCTGCAGGCACGCTGACCGGCGCCCGCCGCGGGGCAGGTCCCACCGCAGGCCCGGGCAGCTCGCCGAGCAGGCGTTCGATCTCCGCGGCAGCGGCCAGCGCGTTGGCACGATCATGGTAGTGCGCGGCGAGGCGACGAAGCGGCGCATAGAATTCCGGTGCCAGCAGCAGGCAGAACAGGCCCGCCCCCAGCGTGGGCACCTGCGCATGCAGGGACATCATGCCGAGGTAACTCAGGCCCAGGTACAGCGCCACCATCGCCACGCTGACCGATGCGAAGAACTCCAGCACGGTGGAGGAAAGGAACGCGATCCGCAGCACTTTCATCGTGCGCTGGCGCACGCCATCGGCGGCCGCGGCCACGCCCTCCAGTTCGGCCTGGCCGCGGCCGTACAGGCGCAGCAGGCCCAGTCCCTTGATACGGTCGGCGAAGTGCCCGCTCATCCGTGCCAGCTCACCCAACTGGGCGCGCCCGGCCGCTTCTGCGCCCCAGCCCACCAGCATCATGAAGAACGGCACCAGCGGCGCGGTGGCGATGAAGATGATCGCCACCACCCAGTCCACCCAGGCCACTGCCACGGCGATGATCAGCGGCACCACCACCACCTCGATGCGCACCGGCTGGAAGCCGCTGTAGTAGTTTTCGATGGCATCGGCATGGGCCAGCATCACTTCGCCAAGCTCGCCGCTGCGCTGTTGCCGCAGCCACAGTGGCCCCTTGCCCAGCACGCTGGCATAGGCACGTTCGCGCAGCGCCAGCCGTGCTGCATCGGCCACATCGCCGGCGCACGCCTGGGTCGCGCTGCCCAGCAGGGTACGCAGCAGCAGCACCACGCCCAGCCCCGCCAGCACCCACGCGCCGTCGGCCAGCGGTGCGCGTTCGAACAGCACATGCTGGACCAGCCAGGCAATGGCCCCGGCCTGGGCCACCAGCAGCACCCCGGAAACGCTGATCGCCGTGGCGGCCAGCCGGCGGCGTCCGCTTGCCGCTGCTCCCAGCGTATCCAACCAGTGCTGGCGGGCCTTGCGCTGCAGCGCTTCGTGGCGCTGGGCTTGGATCAACTGGGTTTCGATGTCCTGGCTCACGGTGGCTCGGCTGGAACGGTCTGGGGGCATTGTAGGCGCAGCTCCCTGCACCCCTGCGGCGCCCGGTCGCACCGACGCTGCGGTTGGCATACGATTGCGCCGGGGATCCATTCATACATTGATCTGAATCAAGGCTGTTCGAAGTAGTCGGTCACATCATCGCTCCACGTAGACCACCCTTCCCGCAACCCCAACGGCACTATCCCACGAGGTAGCCAGGCCATGATTGATTCGACAGTCGTAGAACTGTCGCGGCTGCAGTTCGCCCTGACCGCGATGTACCACTTCCTCTTCGTCCCGCTCACCCTTGGCCTGTCCTTCCTGGTGGCCATCATGGAAAGCGTGTACGTCATGACCCGCAAGCCGGTCTGGCGCCAGATGACCCTGTTCTGGGGCACGCTGTTCGGCATCAACTTCGCCATCGGCGTGGCCACCGGCCTGGTGATGGAGTTCCAGTTCGGCATGAACTGGTCCTACTACAGCCATTACGTCGGTGACATCTTCGGTGCGCCGCTGGCGATCGAAGGACTGATGGCGTTCTTCCTCGAAGCCACCCTGATCGGGCTGTTCTTCTTCGGGTGGAAGCGGCTGACCCCGGTCAAGCACCTGGCCGTGACCTGGTTCATGGCGCTGGGCACCAACCTGTCGGCGGTATGGATCCTGATCGCCAACGGCTGGATGCAGAACCCCACCGGCGCGGTGTTCAACCCGGAAACGATGCGCATGGAGGTGGTCGACTTCGCCGCGGTGCTGCTGAACCCGGTGGCCCAGGCCAAGTTCGTGCACACCGTCAGCGCCGGCTACGTGACCGGTGCGATCTTCGTGATGTCCATCAGCGCGTTCTACCTGCTGCGCAACAAGCACCGCGAAATGGCGCGCCGCTCCTTCGCGGTGGCGGCCGCCTTCGGCCTGCTGTCCTCGCTGTCGGTGGTGGTGCTGGGTGACGAAAGCGGTTACGCCGCCAGTGAACACCAGAAGATGAAGCTGGCTGCGATCGAAGCGATGTGGGAGACCGAGCGGGCACCGGCGGACTTCACCGCCTTCGGCATCCCCAACCAGGCGACCCAGCAGAACGACTTCGCGATCAAGATCCCCTACCTGATGGGGCTCATCGCCACCCGCTCGGTGGACCAGCCGATTCCCGGCATCCTGGAACTGGTGGAACGGGCCGAGCACCGCATCCGCGGCGGTCAGATCGCCTACGGCGCGCTGCAGCGGGTGCGGGCGGACAAGAACGACCTGCAGGCGCGCGAGATGTTCGATCGCCACTGGCAGGACCTCGGCCATGGCCTGCTGCTGAAGCGCTACCGCGACGACATCGGCAACGCCACGCCGGAAGAAATCAGCAAGGCGGCGATGGACACCGTACCGCGGGTCGCTCCGCTGTTCTGGACCTTCCGCATCATGGCCGGGCTGGGCTTCTACCTGATCGCCTTCTTCGCACTGGCGTTCTATTACTCCTGCCGCAACAACTTCCAGGACAAGCGCTGGTTCCTGACCCTGGCCCTGTGGTCGCTGCCGGCGCCGTGGATCGCGATCGAATGCGGTTGGTTCGTTGCCGAATACGGTCGCCAGCCGTGGGCCGTGGATGGCGTGCTGCCCACGTTCTACGCTGCCTCCGGCCTGGCCCTGCATGAAATCCTGACCACCCTGGCGGTGTTCACGCTGTTGTACACGGTGCTGCTGGTGATCGAAGTCAAGCTGATGCTGAAGGCCATCCGCACCGGTCCCGACGAGATCCTGCCGTCCCTGCAGGCGCCACGCGCGTCCGTTTCCCACAATGCCGCCCCGGCCCCAGGCCAGGCGTAAGGCAGGAGAACCCCGATGGAATTCCTTGGACTCGATTACACCACCCTGCGCATCATCTGGTGGCTGCTGCTGGGCATCCTGCTGATCGGCTGGGCGGTGATGGATGGCTTCGACCTCGGTGTCGGCACGCTGCTGCCGTTCGTGGCGAAGACCGACGACGAACGCCGGCTGGTGATCAACACCATCGGCCCGGTGTGGGAAGGCAACCAGGTCTGGCTGGTACTGGGCGGCGGTGCGATCTTCGCCGCCTGGCCGCCGCTGTACGCGGTCAGCTTCTCCGGCTTCTACCTGGCCATCTTCGCCATGCTGTTCGGCCTGATCCTGCGCCCGGTGGGCTTCAAGTACCGCAGCAAGATGCCCGGCAAGCGCTGGCGCGACAACTGGGACCGGGTGCTGTTCGTCGGCGGCCTGCTGCCCGGCCTGATCGCCGGCGTGGCGGTGGGCAACGTGCTGCTGGGCGTGCCGTTCCACTTCGATGACAGCATGCGGATCTTCTACACCGGCTCGTTCTTCGGCCTGCTCACCCCGTTCGCACTGATCGCCGGAGGGGTCAGCGTGGCGATGCTGGTATCACACGGGGCGGCCATGCTGGTGTTGAAGACCGACGGCCCGGTGGCCGAACGCTCGGCCCGCTATGGCAGCGTGGCGGCGCTGCTCAGCTTCGTGCTGTTCGCCCTGGCCGGCGCCTGGGTGGCCTTCGGCCTGCCGGGCTATGAAATCACCTCGCAGGTGGTCACCGATGGACCGACCAATCCCTTGCTGAAAACCGCCGCCGAGGGCGCCGCGGCCGGCGGCTGGCTGCGCAACTACAGCAGCATGCCGGCCACCCTGCTGGCCCCGATCGTCGGCCTGCTCGGTGCGCTGGCCAGTGCGGTGCTGCTGCGTGCCCGGCGTGGCGGTCTGGCGTTCCTGGCTTCGGGGGCGTCGATCACCGGCATCATCCTGACCGTCGGTTTCGCGATCTTCCCGTTCCTGCTGCCCTCCTCCAGCCAGCCCGGTTCCAGCCTGACCGTATGGGATGCCTCCTCCAGCCACCTCACGCTGTTCATCATGCTGGTGGCCACGGTGATCTTCCTGCCGATCGTGCTGGCCTACACCACCTGGGTCTACCGCGTGTTGAAGGGCAAGACCACGGCCGAAGACATGTCAGACAACCCCAACGCGTATTGACCCCCACGTGCCGGCCAACCGCCGGCACCTCTCGAAGGAGCACACCATGTGGTATTTCGCCTGGATCCTCGGCACCGGCCTGGCCTCGGTCGTGGCCATCCTCAACGGCATGTGGTTCGAAGCCCGCGAGTCGGGCAGCATCGACGGCCGCGACGGCCGCGACGGCAAATGATGTAACAAAAGTGTTGCCGCCTTGGCCTTCACACGGTATCTTAGGCGGCTCCTTCGGGGTGTAGCTCAGTCTGGTAGAGCGCTACGTTCGGGACGTAGAGGTCGCAGGTTCGAATCCTGTCTCCCCGACCACTCTGGTGGTCGGAACGACCGAAGGAAGTTGAGATTCCCCTTGCCGCCCAGTGCGGGAATCGATATGATAGGCGGCTACCCTTCGGGGTGTAGCTCAGTCTGGTAGAGCGCTACGTTCGGGACGTAGAGGTCGCAGGTTCGAATCCTGTCTCCCCGACCACTTTGTTGGTCACGAAGAAACCTGGAAGACGACGGTCTCCCGGGTTTTTTTGTGCCTGTCGTTTTTGCTGGCGACGTACAATGGCCACCTCCCCCACCCTGCCGCACCGGCGTTCGCCCGGTGCCGCCGTTGCATCCGGAGGCCGCCGCGCGCGCCACCGGCAAGGATCCACCATGAGCCCCACCGCCTCCTCTTCATCGCCTGCGCCTTCGCTGCTGCACGGGCGCGCCCTGGTCTTCGCCGCCATCGTGCTGGCCGCGGTCAACCTGCGCACCGCGGTGACCTCGGTCACCCCACTGCTGGACGTGCTGGGCCAGACCTTCGGCTTCGGCACCACCATGACCGGCGTGCTCGGGATGCTGCCGACCGCTTCGTTCGCGCTGTTCGGTGTGTGCACGCCCCTGCTGGCGCGCCGCCTCGGCCTGGAACGCACCACGCTGCTGGCGATGTCGCTGGCGCTGGTCGGCCTGCTGCTGCGCTCCAGTGCGCTCGGCATGGGCAGCCTGCTGGCCGGTTCGGTCATCGCGCTGGCCGGCATGGGGATCGGCAACGTGGTGGTGCCCCCGCTGGTGAAGCGTTACTTCGCCAACAAGGTGGGCACGATGAGCACGCTGTACATCAGCGCGCTGCAGCTGGGCACCATGCTGCCGGCCTTGCTGGCGGTGCCGGTTGCCAACGCGGCCGGCTGGCGCGTGTCGCTGGGCATGTGGGCGCTGCTGGCCCTGGCCGCGACCCTGCCATGGCTGATGCTGGTGCGCCGCACCCCGCGCCACGATGTGATCACCGACGGCCCGGATCCGGGCGCCCAGCCACACGGCCGCGTCTCCGCGACCTCGCTGGGCTGGGGCATGACGCTGATGTTCGGCATGACCTCGCTGATGACCTATTCGATGTTCACCTGGCTGCCGCGCATCGTGGTCGAAGCCGGCGCATCGCCGGCCTTCGGCGGGGTGATGGTGGCGATGTTCTCCGCGCTGGGCCTGCTGCCTTCGCTGGTGATTCCGTCGCTTGCGGTACGCATGGCCAACCCGTTCCCGCTGGTGCTGATCGGCTTCGGCTCCTTCGTGGTGGCCTTCGCCGGGCTGCTGCTGGCGCCGATGAAGGCCCCGCTGCTGTGGGCCTGCCTGCTGGGCCTGGGTCCGTCGACCTTCCCGCTCGCGCTCACCCTGATCAACCTGCGCACCCGCACCCCGACCGGATCGGCCGCGCTGTCCGGCTTCATGCAGGGCGTCGGCTACAGCTTCAGCTGCCTGGGTCCTTTCCTGGTGGGTTGGCTGCATGACATCAGCGGCAGCTGGACGTTGCCGTTCGGGTTCCTGTTCTGCTGCGCGCTGGTGATGCTGTGCGCCTCGTGGTTCGCCTGCAAGCCGCGCAAGCTCGAAGACCTGTGGTGAAACACGTCGCTGGGTGAAAAGCCATCCACGACAATCGCGTTATGATCCGTCGCAACTGACGCAACGCGTCACTTGTCGACCCTGCATCTGTCGCAGGGCGTCTTCCTGCGGTGGCGGCCGCAGCATGAACGTCCGTGGCCGGACGTGCATCCAGTCGCCCCCGCATTGCGTATAGGGGCAAGGATGCGGGCAAAGTCACTGGCAGCAGGCACGATCAGGCTGGACCGGCCCGCCTCCGCATCCCTCGATTTCCATCACGCGGCTCCGCAACGCGTCGTTGCAGGGGCTTGGCACGTGATGTGCGTCACACTTTCTAATTCTTTATCGCACGAACCAGCTCCTGGGGGTTTCATGTTTGTCCATCGTCCGCTGGCGCGTTGCGTCGGCCTGGCCTGCCTCGTCCTGGCGACAGGCGCGCACGCCGCCCTTGCCCCCGCCAACCGCGCCGAGCAGATGGCTGAAATCAGCCGCCATCGCGACCAGGCCCAGTGGCTGGATGCGCTGGCGGCGATCGAGCGCGCGCAGCAGTCCAGTCCCGGCGACGACCTGCTGTACAAGCTGCAGGTGCTGACGTTGGGTGATATCGGCAATGCCAGCCGTGCCTGGCAGCTGTACCAGGCACGCCCGGACCTGTTCGATGCGGGCCAGAAGGAACGCTTCGAAGCGGACTACCTGGCTCGCCTGGTGGGCTGGAGCATGGCCTATGGCGAAAGCGAAGACACCCGCCTGGATGAAGCCGAAGACACCCTGGCGCTGATGGAAAACTACCTGCGGCGCGACGGCATCCCGCTGGCGCAGGCCCCCCGGCGCATCCGCCTGGACCGCCTGATCCTGCTCAACCGCCTGTCCCGCCACGCCCAGCTGCGCGAGGAGTATCTCGCCCTGCGCGCCGATGGCATCGAGCTGCCCGACTACGTGCTGCCGGCGGTGGGCGACTCGCTGATGGCCACCCAGCATCCGGACGAGGCGATCCCGGTGCTGTCGCAGGCGGTGAAGAACGACCCCTCGCGCTTCCAGGCGCGCTCGGAACTGGCCTATGCGTACCTGGAAATCGAACAGGCGGACACCGCCATCGACTACCTGGTGGCCTGGCAGAAGGACGAGCCGATCTGGCGCTGGGGTCCGAATGCGCGTGCGCCCTACGCCAACTGGGCCCGCTATGAGGCCGACCTCAACCTGGCGATGATCCGCGCCTACAGCAACGACCTGCCCACGGCCCAGGCCGAGCTGGAACAGCGGGTGGCGATCGGTCCGGGCAACGGCGGCCTGCAGACCGCGCTGGGCGGCGTGTACCAGATGCGCGGATGGCCACGGCGTGCGCTGGAGCGCCACCAGATGGCCTACACGCTGGATCCGCGCGATGTCTCTCCGCGCATCGGCATGTTCGAGTCCCACATCGCGCTGCAGCGCGACGACCGTGCCCGCCCGATACACGACGACCTGCTGGCCCGCTACCCGAACCAGCCTTCGGTGCAGCGCATGGACCGCGCCTGGCGCGCGCACCGCGGCTGGCAGCTGGAAGCCAATGCGGAAGTCGGCCGCAGCAGTGGCGGTGGCGGCGCTTCGCCGCTGGGCAACGACGATGGCAGCTACCGCGTGCAGGCATCTTCGCCGATCCTGGCCGATCGCTGGCGGGTGCTGGCCTTCGCCGACCGCCGTTCGGTGGACTTCCAGAACCAGCGCATCAACCCGTGGTGGTTCGGGGCCGGGGTGAACTACCGCTTCGACCAGCTGGATGGCGAGCTGGTGGTGCTGCACCCGAATGACGACGTCGGCGACACCGGTCTGCGCGCCGGACTCGGCTGGCAGTTCAACGACCAGTGGCACATCGGCGCCAGCGCCGCACGCAACGATGCCGATGCGTCGATGCAGGCCCGCGTATCGGGCATCACCGCCGACAGCGTGGCGCTGGCTACGACCTATACCCGCAACGAGCGTACGCAGTGGCGGATCGGCGCCAGCCAGTACCGCTATGACGACGGCAACCGCCGCGACACCGTCAGCACCTCGGTGGAGCAGCGCCTGCTCAGCCGCCCGACCCTGCAGGTGGACGGGCTGGGCAGCCTGTATGCCAGCCGTGGCAGTCGTGATGACGTGCCCTACTTCAATCCCTCGCGCGACCGCTCGGTGGAAATCGGCCTGCGCATCGACCAGCAGTTGTGGCGGCACTACGAGAAGCATTTCCGCCACCGCCTGACCGTGTCGGTCGGCGACTACTGGCAGGAAGACTTCGGCAGCGCACTGGTGCCCTCGGTGGAGTATCGCCACGAGTGGCAGATCGGTGCGGGGCGCATTTTCGAGTACGGGGTGCGCTGGTCGCGTCCGGTGTATGACGGCCAACGCGAGCGGCATGTCGGCCTGGAAGCCGGCCTGCGCTGGGGAGAATGAGATGCGAGTGAGCAACATGCGACTGCCGATGATGATGATCCTGCTGGTGCTGCTGGCGCTGTGCGCGCCGCTGCAGGCCCAGACCCGCCCGGAACTGGATGCGGCCGGCAACGGCCTGCTGGTGCTGAGCTACCACGACATCCGCGATGACGTGGCCGCCAAGGGCGATCCAGATGCCTATGCGGTGAGCACGCAGAACTTCGCCGCCCACCTGGACTGGCTGTCCGCGCACGGCTACCACCCGGTGTCGCTGAGCCAGCTGGTCAAGGCATCGCGCGGGGAAGCGACGCTGCCGCCCAAGCCGGTGCTGCTGACCTTCGATGATGGCCTGCGCAGCGTCTACAGCAAGGTCTACCCGCTGCTGCGTGCCTACAACTACCCGGCGCTGGTGGCGGTGATCACCGACTACGTGGACATGGCCCCGGATCGCACCATCGATTACGGCTACCGCCCGTTCGGCCGCGATGATTTCCTGACCTGGGACCAGCTGCGCGAGATGAAGGACAGCGGCCTGATCGAACTGGCCAGCCATACCGACAACCAGCACCACGGCGTGCAGTCCAACCCGCAGGGCAACTCCACGCCGGCAGTCATCACCCGCGCTTACGATCCGGCCACCGGTACCTACGAGAGCGCGGCTGCGTATGAAAAGCGCCTGCGCGATGACCTGTCGCGCAGTGCCGGACTGATTGAAAAGAACCTCGGTGTGCGTCCGCAGGCGATCGTCTGGCCGTACGCGGCCTACAACCAGCTCAGCAACGACATCGCCGAGCAGCTCGGCATGCCGGTGTCCTTCGACCTGGAAGGCCGCAGCACGCCGGTCACGCGTGACCTGCACGGGTTGGCGCGCCTGCTGGTGACCGGCAATCCGAACGTCACCGGGCTGGCCTTCGAACTGCGCCGCAACACCAACCTGGACGGCACCCGCGCCCTGCAGATCGACATGGACGCGGTGTATGACAAGGACCCGGCGCAGCTGGCGCGCAACCTGGACACGCTGATCGACCGGGTCAAGAAGATCGGCCCGACCCACGTCTACCTGCAGGCCTTCGCCGATCCGGACGGAAACAACACCGCCGATGCGCTGTATTTCCCCAATCGCCACCTGCCGATGCGCGCAGACCTGTTCAACCGCGTGGCGTGGCAGCTGAAGACCCGCGCAGGCGTGAAGGTGTACGCGTGGCTGCCGGTGCTGGGCTATGAACTGCCCGATCCGGCACAGAAGCAGGCGCTGGGCATCGCCAGTCCGGAAAAAGACGGCATGTACCGGATGGACTTCACCAAGCCGGCCGCTCGCCAGATCATCCTGGACATCTACGAAGACCTGGCGATCAATTCCTACTTCGAAGGCCTGCTGTTCCACGACGATGCCTACGTGCGCGATACCGAACTCACCGGCCTGGCGCAGGAAGGCGATGACGGCAACCGGACCCAGGCGCTGATCGACTTCACCCTGGCCCTGCGCGACCGTGCGCAGCGCTGGCGACCGAAGCTGGGCACCGTGCGCAACCTGTATGCACAGCCGGTGCTGGAGCCGCAGAGCGCGGCCTGGTTCGCCCAGCGCCTGGACCTGTTCAACGCCGCCTACGACCACACCGCCCTGATGGCGATGCCGTGGATGGAAGGCAGCCGCCACCCGGAACGCTGGCTGGACCGGCTGGTGGCCGCGGTGCGCGAACACGATCCAGAGCTGAAGCACACCCTGTTCGAACTGCAGACCGTTGACTGGCGTACCCAGACCGCGATCCCCGGCGAGCGCCTGCGTGCGCAGGTACGCCGCCTGCAGGCACAGGGCGTGCGCCACCTGGCGTGGTACCCGGATGACTTCATCGCGGACAAGCCTTCCACGGCCGATGCGCGCGCGGCGATGTCGGCGCGCAACTTCCCCTACCCGGAGCGGTGACATGGACCACGCGCCTGTCTACTACCTGTTCCAGTTCGCCTTCTTCTACCCGATGGTGATGGCGTTCTTCTGGATGTCGGGAGGCCTGTACTACTTCTTCCGGCGGGAGCGGAAGTCGCGTGACCGCAATGATCCGCCGCCGATGGACGAGTACCCGTTCGCTTCGCTGCTGATTCCCTGCCACAACGAATCGGACAACCTGGACGACACCATCGGCGCGGCGCTGGCGCAGCGCTACCCGGACTTCGAAGTGATCGCCATCAACGATGGCAGCCGCGATGACACCGGCGCGCGCCTGGACGCGCTGGCAGCGATCCATCCGCGCCTGCGCGTGGTGCACCTGGACCGCAACCTGGGCAAGGCCAACGCGCTGCGCATGGGCGCACTGGCCGCGCGCTCGGAGTACCTGGTGTGCATCGACGGCGATGCG
Source organism: Stenotrophomonas sp. SORGH_AS_0321 (assembly GCF_031453215.1). Taxonomy (NCBI): domain Bacteria; kingdom Pseudomonadati; phylum Pseudomonadota; class Gammaproteobacteria; order Lysobacterales; family Lysobacteraceae; genus Stenotrophomonas; species Stenotrophomonas sp. SORGH_AS_0321. The sequence continues at coordinate 1,450,834 of NZ_JAVIZG010000001.1, read as the reverse complement.
ATGCTGGAAGAGCACGCCATGCACTGGATGGTCTGGCACCTGACCAGCGGGCCGCGCGTGGGCGCGGTCACCGGCAACCCGCGCATCCGCAACCGCTCCACCCTGCTGGGCCGCCTGCAGGTGGCCGAATTTTCCTCGATCATCGGCATGATCAAGCGGGCCCAGCGCGTCTACGGCCGCATCTTCACCATTTCCGGGGTGATCGCCGGCTTCCGCCGCACCGCCCTGCATCGCATCGGCTACTGGGCCGATGACATGGTCACCGAAGACATCGACATCAGCTGGCGCCTGCAGCTGGACCACTGGGACATCCGCTACGAGCCCAATGCGCTGTGCTTCATCCTGATGCCGGAAACCCTGCGCGGACTGTGGAAGCAGCGCCTGCGCTGGGCACAGGGCGGCGTGGAGGTGCTGCTGCGGCATGGCATGAGCCTGTTCAACTGGCGCAAGCGCCGCATGTGGGGCGTGCTGGTGGAGTACATCTTCAGCGTGCTGTGGGCCTACGTGATGCTGCTGATCATCGTGTTGTGGGCACTGGGCAAGTTCGTCGAACTGCCGCCGTCGCTGTACATCCAGACGCTGCTGCCGCAGTGGCACGGCGTGATCCTGGCGCTGGTCTGCCTGCTGCAGTTCGCCAGCAGCCTGATCATCGACCGTCGTTACGAAATCAACATCGGCCGCAATTACTTCTGGGTGATCTGGTACCCGATGGCCTACTGGTTGATCAGCCTCTTCACCACCCTGGTGGCACTGCCGAAAACGCTGATGAAGCGGGGCAGGAAGCGCGCCACCTGGGTCAGTCCGGACCGGGGAATTCGATGAACGCCAACAAGCCGTCGCGTCGTTTCGATTCGCGCCTCATCCAGAAGCCGCGCCAGCAGCCACGTCTGCAGCGCACTGCATGGGGATTCGTCACCATCGCGTTCTGGGCGTTCTATTTCTACCTGTGGGCGCCGGTGCTGACGCTGATCTCGTGGCTGGTCGGTGGACGCCTGGCGTGGCTGCAGTTGTATGAGCGCAAGCAGCAGCTCGACCCGTTCATCGTCATCGCCCTGCCGGTGCTGCTGATCGGCTGCGCGGCCCTGCTGATCCTGTGGGCCGAGTACAACCGCTACCGGTTTGCCGGCAAGGAACGGCGCACCCCGCGCGTGGATGTCGCACTGCCGGAGATCGCACGCGACCTTGGCGCCAGCGATGCGCTGGCACGCCAGCTGTCCGGGGCGAAGGCGGTCACGCTGCACATGGACGATGATGCACGTCCGGTCGGCATGACCGAACAGGTGCTGATGGTGCGCCCGCTCGCGGTCGGCTGACCTGCCGCCACCTGCCCTGCGGTAGTGACGGCCGCTGGCCGTCTGCTCCTGCCCTCGCCGCTGCGCTCGCCGAGCATGGCTCGGCGCCACCTGCCCTGCGGTAGTGACGGCCGCTGGCCGTCTGCTCCTGCCCTCGCCGCTGCGCTCGCCGAGCATGGCTCGGCGCTACCTGCTCAAGGGTAGTGACGGCCGCTGGCCGTCTGCTCCTGGCCTCGGTGGGTGACGACCGTTGGTCGTCACGCCTTGTCCGTACGCACCTGGCCTTCGCCGCGCACCACGAAACGTTCCACCGTCAACGCTTCCAGGCCCATCGGGCCGTAGGCATGCAGGCGCGTGGTGGAAATGCCGATCTCACTGCCCAGACCCAACTGGCCGCCATCGGAAAAGCGCGATGATGCATTGACCATCACCACCGCCGACTGCAGGGCGTGGATGAAACGTTCGGCGTGGTCCGCGTCCCGCGTAGCGATCACTTCCGTGTGGTCGGAGGTGTAGCGGCGGATATGCGTGATGGCCGCCTCCAGATCGTCCACCACTTTCACCGCGATCACCAGGTCCAGGAACTCGGCCGCGTAGTCGTCATCGGTGGCCGCCGTACTGCCCGCCAGCAGCGGCAGGGACAGGGCGTCGGCGCGCAGCTCGACACCGCGTGCGGCCAGCGCCTGGCCGGCGCGCGGCAGGAATTCCGCGGCGACATCCCGGTGCACCAGCAGGGTTTCCAGCGAGTTGCACGCCGACGGCCGGCTGCACTTGCCGTCCACCAGCAGGTCGATGGCCTGATCGATATCGGCGCTGGCATCCACGAACAGATGGCAGACGCCCTTGTAGTGCTTGATCACCGGCACGCGCGCATGTTCGGCAACGAAGCGGATCAACCCTTCGCCACCCCGCGGGATCGCCAGGTCGATCAACTCATGCAGTTGCAGCAGTTCCAGCATCGCCTCGCGGCGCAGGTCGGTCAGCACCGTCACCGCCGCCTCCGGCACGCCGTGCACAGCCAATGCGCTGCCCAGTGCGGCGGCGATGGCGGTGTTGGAATGGATCGCCTCCGAGCCGCCGCGCAGGATCACCCCGTTGCCGGCCTTCAGGCACAGCGCCGCGGCCTCGGCGGTGACGTTCGGGCGCGCTTCGTAGATCATCGCGATCACCCCCAGCGGCACGCGCACTTTCTGCACGCGGATGCCATTGGGACGCACGTCGTCACGGGTCACCTGGCCTACCGGATCCGGCAGCCCGGCCACTTCGCGCAGCGCCTGCGCCATCGCGAACAGACGCGGCGGGTCCAGCATCAGCCGGTCCAGCATCGCGCTGCCGATGCCCTTGTCACGCGCGGCGGCGAGATCGCGTGCATTGGCGGCCAGGATCTGCCCGGCATGCGATTCCAGCGCAGCGGCCATGGACTGCAGCAGCGTGGTGCGCTGCACCGTGTCGAGCCCGGCCACCACGGTGGCCGCAGCGCGGCAGGCGCGTGCTTGTCCTTCGATATCGCTCATGGCAGCAGGCACTGACCGGGTTCACAAGGTGGGAACCGGAGTATAGCCGAGGCCTGCACTGGGCCTTGGCCGGGTGACCCCTGCACCCGCCTGTCTGGTCTGACTCCTTCCGTCGGAGCGTTCGCCGTCGTTGCGGGTCCATCGGCGGCGCCACAGGGCGCACCTGTACTGACTTCAAGCTGCCCGGGCGCATGTGCGCAATGCTGGGCCGGGCCTTTGAATCCAGCGCCCGGCCCGCAACCCGACCCTGACCATGGAGCCGACCAAGCAATGTCGACCAACGCCGAAGAATCCAATCCTCGCGATCCGTCCCCCGATCCCACCATCCGCCTCGCCATTGACAATGTCACGTTGGCACCGCAGGCCGGCGCGGCGATCGACTTCAGGATCAGTGCCTCCACGCTCCTCAATCCCAGCGCCGGCTACCAGCTATGGAGCGAAGACAGTGAAGGAAAACTGCATCGCCATAGTGCTACGAAAAGCAGTGGGGAGATGCACTCCCAGCCTTTCGGCACGCGACAGTGGTGGGCATCAGTGGGAAAAAATTCCAACCGCACGATGCGATTCTTCGCAGCACGCGAACGGGAAAACCCGAGGCGGGCCAGCGAGTATGTGGACGTGCCGCTGCCCGAGGTACCTCCACCGGCCGAGTTCACCGCCCGCGACGGTGTGATGAAAGTGGTGGCAACCGGCAGAGTGCGGCCAAACGCATCAGCCCAGCTCAGTGTCAGCGGGCGGGTCACGACCGTCGAGGCGAACCGCGACGGCCGCTGGACAGCCACCGTCGTTGCAGCGGAGGGAACACATACCGCCAGCGCAATCGCGCTCGATGTGCGACTGGGCAACTCGGCTCCCGCTTCGACAAGCGTTACCGTCAGCGCCCCCCCGCACATCCCCCTGCGACTGCAGTTTCCAGAAGAAGGCAGAAAGATTACCCGGATAACGCGCGTTACCGGCGTCTCCACTCCATACTCGGACCTACAGGTGTCGCTGGGCGAGGGTCCTCCAGCCGCAGCAACAGCGAATCCGGGCGGCGCATGGGAAGTCAGTGAAGTCCGCTCCGAGCGCTCCGGAGAGGTCGTGCTGCGGGTTGAGAATCTGTCAACCGGGGAGGTCGTTGAACGTCGTGTCGAGGTCGACTATTTTCCGCCCTGGAGCGTCTCTCGTCTGATCGCTGGCCCTCTGGTCGATGAAACCGGCCTGGTCACTCGGTTCGGTGCCATCGCCGAGGGCACGGGCGAGCACTTCGACATCATTGAGTTCAGCGTGGGCAGGGACGGTCCGTGGACAGAACTGAGCACCGTTGACGAAAACGGTGTGTGGCGATTCGAGCACCTGATCAGCCCCCCTCCACCACCGTTCCGGCCGGGCCGACTATTCCTGCGTACGGCGGGGGATCCGATCGCCCAGCTGCACACGGTCGAGTTTCAGGCACCGATCATCACCTCACCACGGGAAGGGGAAGAGACGGGCCCTGCTCCTGTCTTCAGCGGCACCGCAGTGGCCCCCTTCAATATCGAGCTGGCAGACGGCAGCAAACAGCATCTCAGACCAGACACGGAGAACAAATGGAGCACTGAACTCGGGCCGCTCGCGCCCGGCGAGCACACCATCATCGCGCGCGTCTCTGACCGGTCCCAGCGCGAGATCACCCGACGTACCATCCGGGTGCTGGAAGAAGCGCCTCCCGGAGTTCCCGATGTAAACCGTAAGCAGTAGAGGCGAAACAGCCGCGCACAGCGTGACGCTAGACCAGCACCAGGTCGTCGCGGTGCACGACGTTGCCCCCGTAGTTGTAGCCGAGCGCCGCTTCGATATCCCGCGAATGGCGCCCGGCGATGCGGCGTATGTCGCTGGCTGCGTACTGGGTGACGCCGCGCGCGACGCTCGCCTCGCCACCGCCGGCGCCCGGCCGGCAGCGGATCTCGACCATGTCGCCCCGCCGGAACTCACCGTCCGCCCCGGTGATGCCCCCCGGCAACAGCGAAGCGCCCTTGCCGCGCATCGCCTGCACGGCGCCGTCGTCGATCCAGATCACCCCGGGTTCCACGGGGGCGTGCCGCAGCCAGTACTTGCGTGCGGCCTCGCGGCTCTGTGACGCATGCAGGCGCGTGCCATGCAGACGCCCCTGCGCAAGCGCGCGCACCACATCGCCGTTGCGGCCATTGAACAGGATCGTTTCGATGCCCAGCCGCGCCGCTTTCGATGCCGCTTCCAGCTTGGTGCGCATGCCGCCGGTGCCTGCGCTGCTGCCGCTGCCGCCCGCCATCGCCAGCACGTCGGCGGTCAATTCCTGCACCTGCGGGATTGGCTGCGCCGAGGCATCGCGGCGCGGATCGGCGCTGTACAGGCCGTCGATGTCGGTGGCGATGAACAGCACATCCGCATCCACAAGCGCCGCCACGGTGGCGGCCAGGTTGTCGTTGTCGCCAAGCTTGAGCTCGTCCACCGATACGGTGTCGTTCTCGTTGACCACCGGCAGCGCGCCCAGCCGCAGCAGCTCGTTAAGGGTCGCGCGTGCGTTGAGATAACGACGGCGGTTGCGCAGGTCATCGTGGGTGAGCAGCACCTGCGCCACGGGCCGTTCGAAGAAGCGCTGCCACAGGCCGATCAGCTGGGCCTGGCCGAGTGCAGCCAGGGCCTGGCGGGCGGCCATCGCCGCACCGGCCGCCTCGACCCGCGGCAGGATCGCGCGGCCGGCGGCGACCGCGCCGGAAGACACGATCACCACATCGCGGCCGGCCAGCACGTTGGCCGATACGAACTGGGCAAGCCCCAGGGCATGGCGTGGGGACAGCCCGCCGCCATCGGCGGCGAGCAGGCTGCTGCCGACCTTCAGCACGGCGCGCCGCCAGTCCGGCAACGCTTGTCCGGGAAACGGCGATGCGGTCATGGCGGCAGGGTCGATCATCAACAGGGGCTCACCGGGTGGTCCATTCGTGGACGGTCAGGTCCGAAGACTGCAGGGTCAGCAGCGGATCGCGCGCGACGATGGCGCGGGCCTGCTCCAGGCTGTCCACGTTGCACAGCACGTATGCCCCGCCGCTGCCGTCACTGAAACCGCCGGTCAGCTGCAGCTGGCCGGCAGCACGCAGTTCATCAAGGAAGGCGGTGTGCGGCTGCACCGCCGCCGGATCGAAATCCGGCCGCCGCATCGCGATCACCAGGTACACGGCGGCGGCCATCAGGCCAGTGCCTGCCAGCGCGCGCGCAGGACGTCCAGGCGCAGGTCGGCGGCGGCGCCGGGCGACACCCGCGCGGCCAGGCTGCCTTCCGGCGTACGGCCCTGGCCCGCCGTGTCCGCGCCTGCCGCTGCGGCCTTGTAGGCTTCACGGAACGGCACGCCGGCGACGGCCGCCTCGACCGCCACGTCGGTGGCGTACATACCTGAATCGATTCCGGCCAGCAGCTTGTCGTTGCGCCATTCCAGGTTGGCCAGCAGCGCCGGCAGCAGTTCCAGCGCGGCCAGGCCGCGGCCGAAGCCGTGGAAGATCGCGCCCTTGGACCCCTGCAGGTCACGATGGTAGCCGGACGGCAGCGACAGCAGCTGCTCGATTTCGGTGCGTGCGGCGGCGACGCTGGCGTGAGTGGCGCGCATCAGTTCGATGACATCGGGATTGCGTTTGTTCGGCATGATTGAACTGCCGGTGGTGTACTGCGCCGGCAAGGCCACGAAACCGAATTCCGCGCTGGTGAACAGGGACAGGTCCCAGGCGATGCGGCGAAGGTCCAGCGTCGCGCCGCCGAGTGCTTCCAGCGCGGCCATTTCGAACTTGCCGCGCGACAGCTGCGCGTAGATCGGCGATACCTGCATGCGCGCGAAGCCGAGCGCGGCAGTGGTGTGTTCGCGGTCCAGCGGCAGGTTGACGCCGTAGCCGGCGGCGGTGCCAAGCGGATTGGCATCCACCAGCGCGTGCGTATCGCGGGCGCGGATGGCGTTGTCGATGAACGCCTCTGCCCAGCCCGCCCACCACATGCCGGCCGAAGACACCACGGCGCGCTGGATGTGCGTATAGCCCGGAATCGGAAGGTCTTTCTCGGCGTCGGCCCGATCCAGCGCCACCTTGGCGATCTCCGCGCTGAGCTGCGCTACGCGCTGCAGCTTTTCCTTCAGCCACAGCCGGGTCGCCACCAGCACCTGGTCGTTGCGGCTGCGGCCGGTGTGGATGCGGCGACCGGCATCGCCGAGGCGGTCGGTCAGGCGCGCTTCGATGGCCGAATGGCCGTCTTCGTACTGTTCGTCCAGCACGAAACGCCCGGCACGGAAGTCATCGGCCAGCACCTCCAGTTCACGCTGCAGGCCGGCCAGCTCGTCGGCGCTGAGGATGCCGATGTGCGCCAGGCCCTCGGCGTGCGCTGCACTGGCGGCGATGTCATGCAGGAAGAATTCGCGATCAAGGATCACGTCATCACCGGCGAGGAAGGTCTGGATCTTTGCGTCGACCGCGACGCCCTGCTTCTGCCACAGAAGGTCTGCCATGCTGTGCTCCATCGGCGGCCTGGGCCGCCCGTTGATTCAATCAATGCGGGATCGAGGTGAGTTCGTCGATACCCAGCGCGAGGTTGAGGTTCTGCATGGCCTGGGTGGCCGCGCCCTTCAACAGGTTGTCCAGCGTGGCCACCACCACCACCCGCTTGCCGCCGGGCGCAACGGTGAAGCCGCCGACCTGCACGCCGTGGCGGCCGGCGATGCGGCTCACCCACGGCGCGTCGTCGACGACTTCGACAAGCGGCTCAGCGGCGTAGGCATCGGCGAAGCGCGCGGCGATCTGTTCCCGGGTCTGCATCTGGTTGAGCCAGAGGTTGACCGTCATGGTGATGCCGCGGAAGTGCGGCGCCACGTGCGGCATGAACTCCACCGGCACGCGCAGGTGCGCGGACACCTCGCGTTCGTGTACGTGGTTGGTCAGTGCGTACGGCATCAGGTTGTCGGCCAGCAGTTCCGGATTGTTCTTGTCCGAAGGCGTCGTACCGGCGCCGGAATAGCCGGACACCCCGAAGCACTGCGGCGGGCCGGCCAGCAGGTCCAGCAGCGGGTGGATCGCCAGCTGCATCGCGGTGGCATAGCAGCCCGGGTTGCTGATGTGCTTCTCACCGTTGTACTGGGTGCGGGTCAGCTCGGGCAGGCCGTAGTACCAGCTGCCTTCGAAGCGGTAATCAGCGGACAGATCGACGATCACCGTGTCCGGCCTTGCCGCCTCCAGCGCGGCCACGAACGGTGCGGCCAGGCCATTGGGAAGCGCCAGGATCACCGCGTCCACGCCTTTGGCGGCGACCGCGTCGGCGTCCAGGTTTTCGTACTGCACCTCGCCGGTGATCTCCGGATGGTGGTCGGCCAGCCGTTGCCCGGCGCGCTCGCGCGAGGACACGAACGCCAGCTGCAGGTTCGGATGCGCGGCCACCAGTTTGATCAGCTCCGCGCCGGTGTGGCCGCGGGCACCGACGATGCCCAGGGTGAAGGTTTTTACGTTCATGCGTGGCTGTCCAGGCGGAACTGCAGGTGGCGTTTCACCGCCGCCCATTCCGTGTCGATGATGGAGAAAACAACGGTATCGCGCGGCGTGCCGTCGGGATGCCGGGTGTGGTTGCGCAGCACGCCGTCCTGCTTGGCGCCGAGACGCGCGATGGCCGTGCGCGAGGCATGGTTGAACCAGCTGGTTTCAAACACCACGGCCAGGCAGCCGAGCGTTTCGAAGGCATGCTGCAGCAACAGCAGCTTGGCCTCGGTATTGACCCCGCTGCGCTGTACGCGCGGCGCGTACCAGGTATAGCCGATGCTCAGCTTGGGCACGCTGGCATCCAGCGCGTAGCAGCGCGTGGTGCCGACGATCTCTCCGCCTGCATCACGGATCACCATCGGCAGCACCTTGCCTTCGGCCTGCGCCTGCAGCGCGGCGTCCACATACGCCGCCATGCCGACGACCGACGGCACCTGGGTGAACCACAGCTGGTCCAGCCCGGTGCCTTCCACGGCGCGCTGCAGGCCCGGCACGTGCCGGGCCTGCAGCGGCTCCAGCGAGACGTGGCGGCCTGACAGCGTCGGCGCAGCGGTCCAGTCGGCGGGCGCGTTCATCCGAGCAGGCTCGGCGCGCGCTGCGCGCAATGGTCGACGTAGGCCTTGATGCGATCGAAGCCGTCGGCACCGAACCAGAATGTCTTCCACGTGCCCTGCTTGTAGCAGCCATCGGATTCGGCATAGTAGAAGTGGTTGATCGGATTGCCGTTGCGCGAGCGCCAGAACAGCTGCGGCGTCTCGTCCAGCATCACGTTCCACACCGCCCGGCCCAGGCCCTCGCCCTGTGCGTCGTCGAGCACGGCGAACTTGTCCAGGTACACGCCTTCGGCTTCGTCGGTAAGGATCACCGCGGTGCGGTAGTTTTCGCTGACATACGCGCGCAGCAGGCGGGTCTTGTCGAAGTAATCCGGCACCAGCACGCGGCCGAAACTGGATTCGATCAGCCCGCGCAGGCGCGGCAGGTCCAGTTCGTCCCACGATGTCGCGCGCAGCACGCGTTCGCCCTTGCGCACCAGCGTACCGGAGCCCTTGTGGGTGAACAGTTCCTTGGCCAGGTCGGCCGGCCGGGTGATCGACACCGACGACTCCAGCGGCAGCCGGTCCAGCAGCGATTTGATCTGCTCGATCTTCACCTTCATGCCGCCGTGGATCCACGGCTGGGTCATCAAGTGTTCGTACTCGGTGGACAGGTTGATCGAGTCGATCACCTTGCCCTCCTCGTCCAGCAGCCCGCCGGTGCCGGTCAGGAAGATGATCTTGTACGGCTGCAGCTCCTGCACCAGCTCGTTGGCGGCGAAGTCGGCGTTGACGTTGAGGATCTGTCCGCTGCGGGTCTCACCCAGGCTGGTGATGACCGGAATCGAACCGGCGCGAAGGCTGGCTTCGATCGGTGCAAGGTTGACCTTCTTCACTTCGCCGACCAGCCCGTAGGTGGCCTGGTCCATGTACTCGGCTTCGAACACGCCGCCGGTGATCGAAGTGGCGCGCGCGCCGTTCTGCTGCAGGGCCTCCACCAGCCGCAGGTTGGACTGCTGGAACACCTGGCGCACGATCGCCAGCGCTTCCGGCGAGGTCACCCGCAGGCCACTGACGGTCTGCTTTTCGATGCCGGCCGCGGCCAGCTCGGTATCCAGCTGCGGGCCGGCGCCGTGCAGCACGATCGGGGTCAGGCCTACCTCCTGCAGGAACGACAGCGAGGACGTCAGCGCTTCCAGGTCATCGCGCAGCACCGCCCCGCCGACCTTCACCACGGCGAAGCGCTTGGCGTCGAGCTGCGAAAAACGCTTGAGGTACTGGCTGATTTCCTTCGCGCTGGCCATGCTGGAAAGCAGGCGCACGATGGTCTGGCGGGTCTGGCGATGAGGCTGGAGGGCTGGGGACATTTCGGTTTCGTCACAGGCGGCGGGGGCCGCGTTGCAGTTCCGCCGTGCCGGAGCACGACGGCGTTGGGGGGTTCACGCGCCGGCGCTGATGATCCGGTGCACGGCGTCGGCATAGCGCTGCAGTTGTTCCAGGGTCACGAACTCATCGGCGGTATGGGCCTGGGCGATGTCGCCCGGGCCGAACACCAGCGTGGTGTAGCCACCGGCCGAGAACAGCGAGGCCTCGGTCCAGAAATCCACCGCGTTGCCGATCGGCAGGTCCAGCGCATCGGCCACGTCACGCGCGGCCAGGCGCCGGTTTTCGGCATCGGCGATGTCACCGGCCGGAAGGCTGGGGCCACGGAAGGTTTCGGTGAACAGCGCCGCTTCCGGTTCGGCGAAGCCGGCAAAGGTCGCCAGCAGTGCATCGATGTCCATCGACGGCAGTGGACGGAAACCAAAACGCAGCTCGGCCGCCGGCGCGATCATGTTGGCCTTGATCCCGCCTTCCACGCGGCCGATGTTGAAACGCAGGCCGGTCAGCCCGCCGAAGCGCGCCGTGGACAACGAGTCCACATGGTCCAGCGCGCGGTTGCCCCAACGCATTGCCTGGTGCAGCGCGCTGGCGGCCGCATCCTGCTTGCCCGACGCGTGGCCGGCGCGGCCGGCGAACTGCATCAGCACCGAGCTGATGCCACGGTGGGCCAGCACCGCCTCGCTCATGGTCGGCTCGGCCACCAGCACCGCTTCGTAGGGAAGGCCACGGGCCAGGAAGGCGGCAATACAGCGCGGATCGTTGGCTTCCTCGTCGCTGGAAAACAGGAACGCCGCGTCGCCCTCACTGGCATTGGCCGCAGCCACCAGCGCAGCGGCCGCGCCCTTGATGTCACACACTCCCAGGCCGACCACGCGGTCGTCCAGGCGGCGCATCACATGCGGATCCGCACTCCAGTGCGGCGAATCCGGCACGGTATCCAGGTGCACGTTGAACAGGTACTTCGGCGCACCGCGCACCGCATGCAGGCTGACCGCGCCGTCACCGTGGTCGACCACCTCCACATTGAACCCGGGCAGGTTGTCGCGCAGGTAATCGAAGATGCCACCGGTGGTGATCGCACGCGGCGGGTTGCGGGTGTCGAAGGACACCAGCGCCTGCAGGTGATGAAGCGTCTGTTCAAGCATGGATCAACAATCCTGTGGAATTCCGCCGGGCATGGCCCGGCGCTACCGTAATGCGTCTGGTGGAGAGCCCCCTTGGTGTTCAAGGGGGCGCGCCAACGGCGCGGGGTTGAGGAAGAATGCGCGGGCAGGTCGATCGCGGCTTAGCCGCGATTGACCTGCGCGTAGAGCGTGGAGCTCATCCCGAACAGCTTGATGAAGCCTTCGGCCTCTTCCACGCCCCAGTCGGCCGACTGCGCATAGGTGGCGCCCTTGGTATTGAGCAGGTGCGGCGAACGCACGGCCACCGCGTCGACGCGGCCACCCCGGGTTTCCAGCACCACTTCACCATTGACCTTGGCCTGGGAGGACTTCAGGAAGGCTTCGATGTCGGTCTTCAGCGGGTCGTGGTAGAAGCCTTCGTACACCAGCTCCACCCACTTGCGCGACACGTCCGGCTTGAAGCGGTTCTGCTGCTTGGTCAGCACCGCGTCTTCCAGCGCGCGGTGCGCGGCCAGCAGCGAGACCAGGCCCGGCGCTTCGAACACGATGCGGCCCTTCAGGCCGATCACGGTGTCGCCGGTGTACACGCCACGGCCCACGCCATACGGAGCGAACAGCTTGTTGAGCGTGGCCAGGATCTTCTCGCCCGGCAGCGCCTTGCCGTCCAGCTCCACGGCAACGCCGTCGACGAACTTCAGGGTGACCGTGAGGGCCTGCTCCGGCCATTCGCTGCGCGGTGCGCACCAGCCGCGGGCGCCTTCGCCCGGCGCTTCCCAACGGTCGATCTCACCGCCGGACATGGTCAGCCCCAGCAGGTTCTCGTTGATGGTGTAGGCCTGCTGCTTGGCGCGCACGCCGAAGCCGCGCTCTTCCAGGTACTTCTGCTCGTAGGCACGGGTCTGGGTGTGCTCTTTCTGGATTTCGCGGATCGGGGCGATGATCTGGTAGTCGCCCAGCGCCTTCACTGCCAGGTCGAAGCGCACCTGGTCGTTGCCCATGCCGGTGCAGCCGTGGGCGATGATGTTGGTGCCCAGTTCGGCGGCGCGCTTGAGCGCGGCATCGACGATCAGGTAACGGTCCGACACCAGCAGCGGATACTGGCCCTGGTAGCCTTCGCCGGCCCACACGAACGGCTTGACGAAGCCTTCCCAGATCGCAGGACCGCCGTCGACGGTGACATGGCTGGTGACGCCCAGTTCGGCGGCGCGCTTTTCGATGAAATCGCGCTCTTCATCATCCACGCCACCGGTGTCGGCGAACACGGTGTGCACGTTGTAGCCGCGTTCCTGCAGGTAGGGCACGCAGAAGCTGGTATCAAGGCCGCCGGAGAAGGCGAGGACGACGTCTTTGTTGCTCATGGGGGTAAGGTCCTGGTAGCGCCGGGCCAAGCCCGGCGGAAGGTTCGAATCGGAAAGAAATCAGCGGCCGGCCAGCGCGGCCATGATCGCCTTCTGCACGTGCAGTCGGTTTTCGGCCTCGTTGATGGCGATGCACTGCGGCGAATCCATCACCGCATCGGTGGCCTTGACGTTGCGGCGCAGCGGCAGGCAATGGCTGAAGACCCCGTTGTTGGTCAGCGCCATCTTCTGCTCGTCGACGATGAAGTGCTTGTACTGGTCGCGGATCGGCTTTTCCGGTTCCCAGTTGCCGAAGAACGGCAGCGCGCCCCAGCTCTTGGCGTACACCACGTCGGCACCGGTGTAGGCGCTTTCGATGTCATGGCTGACCTGCAGCGAGCCGCCGTTCTCGGCTACGTTCTGCTCGGCCCAGCCCATGTAGCGCTCGTCCAGGATGTAATCCGGGGTCGGGCACAGCAGGGTCACGTCCATGCCCATGCGGGTGGCGATGGTCAGCGCGGAGTTGGCCACCGCGGTGTTCAGCGGCTTGGGATGGTAGGTCCAGGTCAGCACGTACTTCTTGCCACGCAGGTCCTGGGTGCCGAAGTGCTCCTGCAGTGCCATCGCGTGGGCCAGTTCCTGGCACGGATGGGTGATGGTTTCCATGTTGATGACCGGCACCGGCGAGTACTTGGCAAAGCTCTTCAGCACGGTGTCTTCGCGGTCGACCGACCAGTCCACGAACTTCGGGAAGGCGCGCACCGCGATCATGTCGCAGTAGCGGCCCAGCACCTTGGCCACTTCGGCGATGTGCTCTTCGGTATCGCCATCCATCACGGTGCCGAGGTTGAACTCGATCGGCCATGCGTCCTTGCCCGGCTGCAGCACCACCGCGTGGGCACCGAGCTGGAAAGCACCCAGTTCGAAGCTGGTGCGGGTGCGCATGGACGGGTTGAAGAACACCAGCGCGATCGATTTGCCTTTCAGCTGGTCGCCGAGCTTGTTGCGCTTGAACAGCGCGGCCTGGGTCAACAGCGCATCGAGTTCGCTGCGGCTCCAGTCCTGGGTGTTCAGGAAGTGCTTGAGGGACATCAATCGATCCTTGCGGTGTGGAGTTGAGTGCAGATGCAACTTTTCAGAACCCGGAAACGAAAAAACCCAGCCGGGGGGCTGGGTTTTTTACCGAACAGACAGCACGAAGCTCCGGTCACCCAGCGGAAATGTGGGATTCCGGTCGGCGGGCACGCGAGGTCATGCTGCTGGCCTGGCGGGCGGCGCTGGAGTCGTGCTGGAAGTCGGTGGCGTTCATTTCCGCCCATGGTGGCATGGCCGATGGTGCGGTGCAAGACCCGCCGTCAGGGATTTGCCGGCGAACCCTGTTCGGCCCCGACCCAGGGGGTGATGGAGACCCGGATCTTCAGCCGGTTGCCAGGATCTTCCGGCAGCCGCGAGCGGTACTTGGTGCCCTTGTAGACGTAGTCCACGTCGTAGGCGATGGGCCGGCGGAACTCGCGCCCGACCGGCACGATGCGGCAGTCACGGGTCAGGATCGGCGCGTTGCTGGGCTGGGCCCCGACCGGCACCGCGGCCACGTCCGCACTACCCTCTTCGCCGGGCTTGAAGATCGATCGCACCGAATCCCACAGGCGCCCGAAGCGCCCCTTTTCTTCCACCGGCTCTTCGCCGGTGACATTGACCGGCGGCAGGTTGCGCGTGGTGACCGGTTCACAATGCTCTTCGGTGCGGGTGGCGCGCAGGGTCTGGAACACCGGTTCGACGTTGAGCACCTGGGCGTAATCGAGCTTGATGTTCTCCACGATCACCACCCGGTTGCGCGGCTCGGCCTCTTCCGATTGGGCCATGGCAGGGCCGGCCAGCAGGCAGGCAGCCAGTGCGGGAAGGAAGAGGTATCTCATCGGCAACGGGTTCGAGGGCACATCGATAGTGTAGGCAGCACGGACGCCAAGGGGCTGAACATTACCCGTCCGCCGCGCAGGGGGCCAGCCCATGGCGTGCCCGGATGACCCCGCGCGGTACCCCGGGAGCCCCTGCAGCGCTAGAATCGACGGCTTGTCCCCCAGCGCCCCCGCCATGACCCTGCGCCTGCACAACAACCTGACACGCCAGCTGGAAACGTTCGCCCCGCTCGATCCGGCCTGTCCGACCCTGTATGTGTGCGGCCCCACGGTCTACAACTACGTGCACATCGGCAATGCGCGCGGTCCGGTCGTGTTCGGGGTGCTGGCCGACCTGCTGCGCCGTCGCTTCGGCGCCCTGCGCTATGCCCGCAACATCACCGACGTGGACGACAAGATCAACACCGCCGCGCGTGAGCAGGGCGCTCCGATCAGCACCATCACCGACCGGTTCGCCGCCGCCTACCGCGAGGACATGGCCGCGCTGGGCGTGGTGCCACCGGACATCGAACCGGAAGTCACCGCGCACATGCCGCAGATCGTGGAAATGATCGCCCAGCTGATCGACAACGGGCACGCCTATGCCGCAGAAGGCCACGTGCTGTTCGCGGTGGACACCTTCGACGGCTACGGCAAGCTCTCCCGCCGTGATCCGGAGGAAATGCTGGCCGGCGCCCGCGTCGAAGTGGCCCCGTACAAGCGCGCAGCCGGCGATTTCGTGCTGTGGAAGCCGTCCAGCGACGACCTGCCCGGCTGGGACTCGCCATGGGGCCGTGGCCGACCTGGCTGGCACATTGAATGCTCGGCGATGGCCGCCGCCCACCTGGGCCCGACCATCGACATCCATGCCGGTGGCGTGGACCTGCAGTTCCCGCACCATGAGAACGAAATCGCGCAGAGCGAGTGCGCGCATGGCGGCAAGGTGTTCGCGCGTTTCTGGCTGCACAACGGCATGCTGAACTTCGGCGGTGCCAAGATGAGCAAGTCGCTGGGCAACATCGAGCGCGTGCACGACCTGGTCCGCCAGCATCCGCCCGAAGCCCTGCGCCTGGCCCTGCTTTCCGCCCATTACCGGCAGCCGCTGGACTGGTCCGATGCGGTGATCGAGCAGGCCGAGCGCACCCTGGACCGCCTGTACGGCACCCTGCGCGACCTCGCCGACCTGCAGGCCACTGCCCGCATACCGGCCGTGGTGGAAGCGGCGCTGGACGACGACCTCAACACGCCGCTTGCCTTGGCCGAACTGGCCCGCATCGCCGGCGAAGCGCGCAAGGCCACCGATCCGGCCGAGCGCATGCAACTGAAGCAGGACCTGCTGGGCGCCGGGCTGGCGCTGGGCCTGCTGCAGCAGGATCCCGCCGCCTGGTTCGGCACCGCGGGCGGCAGCCGCGACGACGATGCGCGCATCCAGGCCCTGATCGATGAGCGTGCCGCCGCCAAGCAGGCACGGGACTTCGCCCGCTCCGACGCCATCCGCGACCAGTTGGCCGCCGAAGGGATCGTGCTGGAAGACACCGCGCAGGGCGTGCGCTGGGTGCGCAAGCGCGCCTGATCGCCCTCGTGCCGGCCCTCCCTGCCGGCCGCACTCCGCCACATGAAGAATGAAATGACCGACTCCCCGTTCCCGCTTGAAGCCAACGCCGCCGAGGCCCAGACCACCATTGCCGAGGAGTTTTCCTTCTTCGGCGACTGGTCAGAGCGCTACCAGTACCTGATCGACCTGGGCCGCAAGCTGCCGGTCTTCCCGGAAGAATGGAAGAGCGAAGAGCATCGCCTGCTGGGTTGCCAGTCGATGGTGTGGATCGTGCCGGAGGGCAACGCCGATGCCCTGCACTTCCACGCGATCAGTGACTCGGCCATCGTGTCCGGGCTGATCTTCCTGGCCCTGCGCGTGTACTCCGGGCGCTCGGCGCAGGAAATCATCGATACCGAACCCAGCTACATCCAGGACATCGGCCTGGCACGGCACCTGTCGCCCACCCGCAGCAACGGCGTGGCCGCGATGCTGGCCTTCATCCGCGAAACCGCGCAGGCCCAGTTGCAGTCCACGCGCCCGTGAGTCTCCCGGCCCCCACCGAAGAGACCGCACGCACGCTGCTGGCGCGCCCGGGCTTCAGCAAGCTGCTGGCCTACCGCATCTTCGCGATGCTGTCCTACCAGGTGGTTGCGGTCACCGTGGGCTGGCACATCTATGAAGTGACCCGCAACCCGTTTTCGCTGGGCCTGGTCGGCCTGGCCGAAGTGTTGCCGTTCTTCTGCGTCGCCCCGTTTGCCGGCTACCTGGTCGACCACCTGCCGCGACGCCGGCTGGGCATGGCCGCCTGCGCCGGCCTGGTGGCGACCGCGCTGGTGCTGTGCGCGGTGGCGCTGGGCTGGCTGCCGTTCCACGGCGTGTGGCCGATCTATGCCGCCATCGCGCTGACCGGCATGGTCCGTGCCTTCCTGTCACCGATCTACAACGCCCTGTTCGCCCGGGTGCTGGAGCGCCACCAGTTCGCGCGCGGCGCAGGCCTGGGCAGTGTGTTCTTCCAGGCCGGCATGGTGGTCGGCCCCGCGCTGGGCGGCGTGCTGGTCGGATGGGGTGGCAAGGGCGTGGCGTACGGCGTTGCGACCGGCTTTGCGTTGATGGCGATGGCCTGCCTGGCGACGCTGAAAGTCAGCGAGCCGGTGCACACCGGTCCGGCCGCGCCGATCTTCCGCAGCATCGCCGAAGGCGCGCGCTTCGTGATCGGCAACCGGATCATGGTCGGGGCGATGGCGCTGGACATGTTCTCGGTGCTGCTGGGCGGCGTGGTGGCGATGCTGCCTGCCTTCCTGCAGGAGATCCTGCATTACGGGCCGGAAGGGCTGGGCATCCTGCGTGCGGCGCCTGCCTTGGGCTCCATCGCGGTCGGCCTGTGGCTGGCCCGCCACCCGCTGCAGAAGCATGCCGGCCGCGTGCTGTTGTTCGCGGTGGCCGGCTTCGGGCTGTGCGTGATCGGCTTCGGGCTGTCGCACCACTTCTGGCTGTCGGCGCTGATCCTGCTGTTCTACGGCGCGTTCGATGGCGTTTCGGTGGTGGTGCGCTCGACCATCCTGCAGTTGGCCACGCCGGAAGAGATGCGCGGCCGCGTGTCGTCGATCAATGGCATCTTCATCAGTTCGTCCAACGAGCTGGGCGCGTTCTACGCCGGCACGATGGCGAAGTGGCTGGGACTGGTGCCGGCGGTCGTGCTGGGCGGATTCGCGGTGCTCAGCGTGGCGGGCATCACGGCGTGGAAGAACCCCACGCTGCGCCGCCTGAACCTGCGCGACCTGCAATAGATCCGGCAGCGTGACGGCCAGCGGCCGTCACTACCTGGATCCTCAGTTGCCGCAGCCCTGCAGCTTCAGCGTCTGGCCCTGGCGCAGGCTGTAGGCCGGGGCCTTCAGTCCGTTGGCGCGGGCCAGCGTGGGCACGTCGCAGCTGAACTTCGCGGCGATCCGGCCCAGCGTCTCACCCTTTCCTACCTTGTGCGAGCGCACCGGCTGCGCGCGCGGCGCGGCCGGACGCGGCGCCACGACGGGCGCGGTCGGCGCGGTGCCCACCACGCTGGCTTCCGCCGCGGCGACCGGCACCACCCCGCCCACCGCCACGCTGCCGGTGAAGCTGGCCGCGCTGGGGCGCACGATCGCCGCGTTCAGATCAGCGGTGATCAGCGTGCGTGCCAGGTCAGCCCGCGGGCCGCTCACGCAGTTGCGCGTGTACAGGCCGGCGATCCGGGTGGTGGCGTTGATCAGCGTACCGGCCGGGATCCAGCCGTCGGCTTCGTAACGCGGGTTGAGGTTGCGCAGGGTGCGCATGTAGCCATCCCGCGTGCCCTGGCTGCCCAGGCAGATGGTCAGCTCATAGATCGTGGTGGACTTGGCCAGGCGCACCGTCGCCGGCTGTGCGTTGACCTTCGGGAACTCCACCCCGTACTGCTGCGGGTGCAGGAAGATCCACGCCGCGGCGATCACCATCGGCACGTAGTCCTTGGTCTCGGCCGGGAATTCGCTGTACACACTGTCTACCCAGAAGCTCTGCCCGCCGCCCTGGCGGAACACGCGCAGCGCGCGGCCTTCGCCGCCGTTGTAGCCGGCCAACGACAGCTCGATGTTGTTGTTGAGCTGGCGCATGCGCTCGTTGAGGTAGGTCGCACTGGCTTCGGCCGCGCTGCGCGCATCGAAGCGGGTGTCGAAGCCGGTGCCATCCGGGCCCAGCCCGAAACGCCGGCCGGTGGCCGGCATGAACTGCATCAGGCCGGCCGCGCCGGCGCGCGAGGAGGCGTGTACGCGACCGTTGGATTCCTTGGCCATGATGCCGAACAACAGCGCTTCGGGCAGGCCGCGCTTTTCCCATTCCGGCCACATCACCGCGCGCACGTTCTGGTAGTTCTCGTAGCTGGTCAGCAGCGCCGGGCGCATGTCGGTCAGCCAGCGCCGGATGCCGGCCTGGATGGCCGGGTTGTACTCGACCATGCTGTCGAAGGCATGCCGCTTGTCGTTGAGCAGCGCCGCCGCGCGCGCCGCCTCGGGCACGTCGGCCGCCAGCGGCCCGATGTGGTCCGGGTCGGCCTGCAGGGTGTCGCCGGCCTCATCGGCCACGCTGTCATCGCCTTCGGCATCGGCATCACGCTTCAGCAGGCGCTTGTAGGTCGCCAGCAGGGTGCTCATCTGGCAGCCCTTCTGGCCCACGCACTCGCTCAGCACGTCCTCCATGTCTTCCAGCGCTGCATCAGCCTCGCCCGCGGCCTTCGGATCGGCATTGGCCACGCGCAGCAGCGCGTCGGTGTAGCGCTTTTCGGCCACGCCCATGCGCTGCTGCAGCGCCTCGGCCTTGGCACGATCACGGGCGGAAACACGTTGCGCATGGGCATCGGGGACGGCCAGCAGCAGGCTGGCGAGGGCCAGGACGGGCAATCCACGAGCAAGCAGGACAGGAACGGGCATTTTTGGCACTGTGTGCGAATCAGGCAGGCAGAGTAGCGGTGCCGCCACGATCCGGGCAACCCGGGGCGGGCCCGCACCGCGCTGCCGGTTAACATTGCGCGCATTCATCACGAGGGATGGACCATGGACCCGATTCTGCTCGGCAAAGGCATCACCGACGACGTAGCGGTCACCCTGTTGCCGAAGCTCGGCAATCGCCACGGCCTGGTCGCCGGCGCCACCGGTACCGGCAAGACCGTGACCCTGATGACGCTGGCCGAGGGCTTCTCGCGGGTCGGCGTGCCGGTGTTCCTGGCCGACGTGAAGGGCGATGTGTCCGGCCTGGCCGTGGCCGGCGCCGGTGGCGATGCGCTGCTGCAGCGCGCCGCGCAGATCGGCGTGGCCGACTACGCGCCGGCCGCCAGTCCGGCCGTGTTCTGGGACCTGTACGGCAAGCTCGGCCATCCGGTGCGCACCACCGTCAGCGAGATGGGCCCGACCCTGCTGACCCGCATCCTGGAGCTCAGCGACACCCAGGCCGGGGTGATGGACATCGTGTTCAAGCTGGCCGACGACCGCGGCCTGCTGCTGCTGGACCTGGACGACCTGCGTGCCCTGCTCGGCCTGGTGGCCGAAGAGCGCAAGGACATTTCAACCGAATACGGGCTGGTCAGTGCGCAGTCGGTGGCGGCGATCCAGCGCGCCCTGCTGCGGCTGTCACAGGACGGCGGCGAGGCGTTCTTCGGCGAACCGGCGCTGGAACTGGCCGACATCATGCGGGTCAACCACGATGGCCGCGGGGTGATCGGCATCCTGGCCGCCGACCAGCTGGTGCTGAAGCCGAAGCTGTATTCCACCTTCCTGCTGTGGCTGCTGTCGGAACTGTTCGAGACCCTGCCGGAAGTGGGCGACCTGGAAAAACCCAAGCTGGTCTTCATCTTCGACGAGGCCCACCTGCTGTTCAACGATGCGCCCCCTGCCCTGGTGCAGCGCATCGAACAGGTGGTGCGGCTGATCCGCTCCAAGGGCGTGGGCGTGTACTTCTGCTCGCAGTTCCCCGACGACGTGCCGTCCAACATCCTCGGCCAGCTGGGCAACCGCGTGCAGCATGCGCTGCGCGCCTTCACCCCACGCGACCAGAAGGCAGTGAAGACCGCTGCGGAGACCTTCGTGCCCAACCCGAAGCTGGACGTGGCACGCGTGCTGTCCTCGCTGGGCACCGGCGAAGCGCTGGTATCCACCCTGCAGGACAAGGGCATCCCGATGCCGGTGCAGCAGACGCTGATTGCCCCGCCGCGCTGCCGCATGGGGCCGGTGACCGAAGCCGAACGTGCCCAGGTGCGCGCCGGCAGTCCGGTCGGCAGCCGCTACGACACGGCGATCAACCGCGAATCGGCGGCTGAACTGCTGGCCCAGCGCGCGCAGAAGACCGTCGAACAGGCCGCTACCCCCAAGGCGCGCACGCGCGAGCAGGACGACGCGCAGGACGGCGGTTTCGGCCAGACGATCAAGGATGCGATCTTCGGCACCAAGCGCCGCCAGGGGATGATCGAAACCATGGCCAAGCAGACCACGCGCACGGTGGGCACCAAGCTGGGCAACCAAATCGTGCGCGGGATCCTGGGCGGCATCTTCGGCGGAAAGCGCTGAAGGCCCGTAAGCTGTCCCATTGCAGTTGCGTAGAGAGCAGTAGATGTCGCGTTGGCGTCCCCCCGCAGAAAAGAGCACCGCGCTGATCACCTCCGGCGGCCATGCACGCTTGAAGGCCGAGCTGGAGGACCTGTGGCGGGTGCGCCGCGACCGGAGGTGGTGAAGGCACTGGCGGCTGCGGCGGCCGAAGGTGACCGCTCGGAGAATGCCGAGTACACCTACCGCAAGAAGCAGCTGGGTGAGATCGACCGCCGCGTGCGCTACCTCAGCAAGCGGCTGGAGGCGCTGCGCGTGGTCGATGGCGAACCGAGCGACGCGCAGGCGGTGTTCTTCGGTGCGTGGGTGGAGCTGGAGAACGTGGACAGCGCGGAGATCAGCCGTTATCGCATCGTCGGCCCGGACGAAACCGATGCCGCCACCGGCTGGATCAGCATCGACTCACCGCTGGCGCGGGCGCTGCTGAAGAAGCGCGTGGACGATGAGTTCGAAGTCGAACTGCCCGGCGGCCGCCAGGGCTTTGCGATCCTGTCGGTGCAGTACGGCGCCGGAACGCAGGAACGGTAACGTCGGTAGCGCCGAGCCACGCTCGGCGAGCGCATCGCGCGGCCTGGCTCGGACACCGATATCCCCGAACGAAAAGCCGCCGACCATGGGTCGGCGCTACCGAAGCGCGCGGACGTTCTGGTAGCGCCAAGCCACGCTCGGCGAGCGCATCGCGCGACTGCCCCAGAAGCCGCCGACCATGGGTCGGCGCTACCGAAGCGCGCGGACGTTCTGGTAGCGCCGAGCCACGCTCGGCGAGCGCATCGCGCGGCCCGGCTCGGACACCGATATCCCCGAACGAAAAGCCGCCGACCATGGGTCGGCGCTACCGGAACGCACGCCCTGCATCAGTGCGGAGCGAGCACGCCAACCGGCAGCGGCGGCGGATATTCGCGTCCCGCCCGCAACGGACGGAAATAATCGGCCTGGGCATACAGCCCGGCGTCCTGCCGCAGGTGCCAGCCTGGGATGCCGGCCAGTGGCAATGGGCGAAGCTCCAGCGGATCCTGCAGCACCGTGCCCGCGTCCAGCGCGCGCGCGACGGCTGCGATGCAGGCATCGTCCTCCTCGCCCTGCACCACCAGGCACTTGCCCACCAGCAGCCGCTCCGGCAGCAGCGCCTGCTCCATCAGCGCATGACCGATCACTGCGGCCACGCCGATCTCCCCGCTCACCCACCGCCCTGCCCCCTGCACGAACAGCGCCTGCCAGTCGTGCGCATCCCACGCCGCGAGCAGATGCGGGTCACGCACCCGCACGATCACCCCCGATTCGTCGAACTGGGTCAGCGCGGCCTGCGCACGGTTGCGGGCCTGCGGGCCCACCTGCTGGATGTGCTGGCACTGGCGGCTATTGAGCGCCCGCTTGATGCTGGGGTAGCGCGCCCACACCAACGCGTTGAACAGGTCGTGCCAGTTGCAGGCACGGGTAGCGATCTGGCCGGTTTCGGCGATGCGCTGCTCGTAATGCCGGCCATCAGCGAGCAACGCCGCGTCCTGCTCGACCAGCTGCTTTTCCGATAACGGCAACACCGCGTTGAGCGCTTCGATGGAAGGCCACTGCGCAGCCTCCAGCAGCCTGGAAAACGGCGCCAGTGCGCCAAACATCTGGGTGCGCGAAGCAGGCCGCAGCCACCGCCTCGCGCGGTGGCGCGACGAAGCGGCGGCGGGTCGCGCAGGAATCCGAAGCGTGACGACCAGCGATCGTCGCCCACCCGGGACCCGGCGCTTCCGGCTGAGTCACAGCATTTTCAGGTCGAGTGGCTTGCGCACGGCGGGCACGGCAGCCGGTGGCAAGGCATCGCCGTACAGATCGTGCTCGTCGCTTTCGGTGATCTCCACGTCGACGAAATCGCCGACCCGCAGGGTCACCGCATCGGCATTCTGGATATGCACCAGCCCGTCGATCTCCGGTGCGTCGGCCTTCGAGCGCGCCACGGCGATATCGCCTTCGATGGCATCGACCAGGCACTGCTGCACCGTGCCGATCTTGGCTTCCAGCCGCGAGGCGGAAATCTGCGCCTGCTTTTCCATGAAGCGCGCCAGGCGTTCCTGCTTCACTTCTTCCGGTACCGGGTTGGGCAGGTCGTTGGCGGTGGCGCCTTCGACCGGCGAATACGCGAACGCGCCGACGCGGTCCAGCTGCGCCTCGTCCAGGAACGACAACAGTTCCTCGAACTCGGCTTCGGTCTCGCCCGGGAAGCCGACGATGAAGGTCGAGCGCACGGTGATGTCCGGCGCGATGCGGCGCCAGTTCTGCACCCGCTCCAGGGTCTTTTCCACCGCGCCGGGGCGCTTCATCAGCCGCAGGATGCGCGGGCTGGCGTGCTGGAACGGGATGTCCAGGTAAGGCAGGATGCGGTTTTCCGCCATCAGCGGCACCATCTCGTCCACGTGCGGGTACGGGTAGACGTAGTGCATGCGCACCCAGGCATCCAGCTCGGACAGGCCTTCGCACAGCGACTTCATCCGCGTCTGGTAGGCCTTGTCGCGCCACATGCGCTCGGCGTATTTCACGTCCACGCCGTAGGCAGAGGTGTCCTGGGACACCACCAGCAGTTCGCGCACGCCGCCACGCACCAGCCGTTCGGCTTCGCGCAGCACCTCATCCACCGGCCGCGAAACCAGCTTGCCGCGCATCGAGGGAATGATGCAGAAGCTGCACTTGTGGTTGCAGCCTTCGGAAATCTTCAGGTAGGCGTAATGGCGCGGGGTCAGCTTGACGCCGTAGTCCGGTACCAGGTCCACGAACGGGTCGTGGCGCGGCGGAATCGCCGCATGCACCGCTTCCATCACGCTCTGGTAGTCCTGCGGCCCGGACACCGCCAGCACGTCCGGGTACGCCTCGCGGATCTGCTCCGGGCGCTTGCCCAGGCAGCCGGTGACGATCACCTTGCCGTTGGCGTTCATCGCCTCGCCGATCGCATCCAGCGATTCGGTCACCGCCGAATCGATGAAGCCACAGGTGTTGACCACCACCACGTCGGCGGCGTCGTAGGTCGGGACGATGTCGTATCCCTCTACCCGCAACTGGGTGAGGATGCGCTCGGAATCGACGAGGGCCTTCGGACAGCCAAGGCTGACGAAGCCGACTTTGGGGTTCAGCTGGGACATGGATCGGGACTCTGGGGGCCTGGGCCGGGCGTGGCCTGGGGGCCTGGATCGGACAAGTATACCGGGCCCGCCGGGCGCCCCTGAACCCTGCCCGGCCCACAGGTGGGCCACGGCAAGGACACGCTAGTCACCTACGTGGATTCCACAGCATTTCGCATGGTCAGACAGCCCAGACAGTCACAGGATGGACGGGCGCGCGACAGACACCGCCCGCGTGCCGGGCCGGCACGGTGCCGGCATCCATTCAACAGGAGCCCCCGATGAAACCCTTTGCCGCCACCTGCCTGGCCGCCGTGCTGCTGGCCGCCGGCCTGCCCGGCGCCCGCGCCGCTGACAACCATTACACCTGCTCCTATCGGCTTTACGAGAACGGCCAGCCCGTGGTCCGCCGCGTGGAATACGTCGAGGCGAACCTGCAGGCGGCGATGGCCAAATTCGAGGCCTTTCTTGCCGACCTCAGGGCGCAGGGCAAGCACCCACAACACCTGGGATGCCGCTGAGCTGACCCCGCGCTGACGTCCCAGAGGAGGATAATTCTGTCGAAATCACACTGAAGAGGCGTCACACCATGGGAAACTGGATCACCCTGGATACCCACCACGGCAAGGCCCGGGCCTGGGAGGCGCTGCCGGAGGGCACCCCGCGCGGCGGCCTGGTGGTCATCCAGGAAATCTTCGGAGTCAACGAACACATGCGCTCGGTGGCCGAGCGTTTCGCCGCCGAAGGCTATGCGGTACTGGCGCCCTCCTTCTTCGACCTGCTCGACGATGCCGACGCGGGCAAGCCGCTCGAACTCCCCTACGACAACGAAGGGGTCAAGGCAGGCCTGGATGCGGTCAACGCCATCGGCGTGGAAAAGTCGCTGGTGCTGGTCCGCGCCGCGGCTACCCGGCTGGCCGGCCATGGCAAGGTCGGCACCGTGGGCTACTGCTGGGGTGGCAGCATCGCCCTGCTCGCCGCGCTGCGTCTGGGCCTGCCGTCGGTCAGCTACTACGGGGCGCGCAACGTGCAGTTCCTGGATGAAACACCGAAGGCGCCGGTGATGTTCCACTTCGGCGCGCTGGACAAGAGCATCCCGCCGGAAGCCATCGCCGCCCACCGCGAGAAGCTGCCGAAGATGGAGACCTTCGTCTACCCGGCCGACCATGGCTTCAACCGCGACGTCGGACATGCGTATGATCCAGACAGCGCCGCCCTGGCGCTGCAACGCACCCTGGACTTCTTCACGGAGCATCTTGGATGAGCGATTTTGAACTGGATACGCGCCTGGCCAATGACAGCGTGCTGGTGGCCGAAGGCCCCCTGTCCCAGATCAGGCTGATGAACGACGAACGTTTCCCGTGGCTGGTGATCGTGCCGCGGCTGGGCGGTGTCACCGAGTGGATCGAACTGGACGGCGAGCAGCAGGACAAGCTGCGCACCGAACTCAACCGCACCTCCAAGGCACTGAAGTCCGAAGACGGGGTGGAGAAGATCAACATCGGCGCACTGGGCAACATCGTGCGCCAGCTGCATTTTCACGTGATCGGCCGCCATGAAGGCGACCCGGCCTGGCCCGGACCGGTCTGGGGCAGTGGCCAGGCGCATCGGCATGACGCCGACGAACTGCAACGGCGTGTCGCACACTGGAAGGACAAGCTAGGATATCCGCCCCACCCTTGAGCGTTCGCAGACTCCGATGCGTTTCAATCTAGTCGCTGCCATCCTGCTGATCCTGGTCGGGCTGTTCATGCTCGCCACCAACCTCGGCTGGACCAACATGAACTTCACCCGCCTGCTCACCACCTGGTGGCCGGTCGGCCTGGTGGCGGTAGGCATCGGCATGCTGTTCGGCCGCGGCAAGTAAGCCACGGCCCTGGCGGTGCCGGTCCTGCCGGGCCGGCACGCCACGAATGATCAGGTACGCGGCAGGGTGACGCCGGTCTGGCCCTGGTACTTGCCGCCACGGTCCTTGTAGGACGTTTCGCAGATGTCGTCCTGGTCGGCCTGGAAGAACAACATCTGGGCAACGCCTTCGTTGGCGTAGATGCGCGCCGGCAGCGGCGTGGTGTTGCTGAATTCCAGGGTCACGTGGCCTTCCCACTCCGGCTCCAGCGGGGTCACGTTGACGATGATGCCGCAGCGCGCGTAGGTGCTCTTGCCCAGGCACACCACCAGCGTATCGCGCGGGATGCGGAAGAACTCCACCGTACGCGCCAGCGCGAAGCTGTTGGGCGGGATGATGCACTCATCGCCCACCACGTCGACGAAGCTCTTCGGGTCGAAGTGCTTGGGGTCCACGATGGTGGAATTGATGTTGGTGAAGACCTTGAATTCGCGCGAGCAACGCACGTCGTAGCCATAGCTGGACGTGCCATAGCTGACGATGCGCTCGCCGTTGGCCTGCTTTACCTGCCCGGCTTCGAACGGCTCGATCATGCCGTGCTGTTCGGACATGCGGCGGATCCAACGGTCACTCTTGATGCTCATGCTAAGTCCTGGCTGGGAGGGACGGGCGCGCGCCCGGGAGCTGATTCTACAGGCCCGACCCGCTCAGAGCAGCGAGGACAGGATCGGGATGGACGCGCGCGGACGCTTGGCCAGTTCCTCCAGCAGCCGGCTGGCGGCCTGCCGGTACGCCTGTGCTGCGGTGGACTCGGGCTGTGCGGCGGTGATCGGGGTACCGGCGTCGCCCTGCTCGCGGATGTCGATCTGCAGCGGCAGCGATCCCAGCAGCGGCACACCGTACTGCGCCGCCATCTTTTCCCCGCCACCGTGGCCGAACAGATGCTCCACGTGGCCGCAGTTGCTGCAGGTGTGCACGGCCATGTTTTCCACGATGCCCAGCACCGGCACTTCCACCTTCTCGAACATCTTCAGCGCCTTGCGTGCATCCAGGGTGGCGATGTCCTGCGGCGTGGTGACGATCACCGCGCCGGCCAGCGGAATCTTCTGGGTCAGGGTCAGCTGGATGTCACCGGTGCCCGGCGGCAGGTCGATCAGCAGTACGTCCAGGTCGTCCCACAGGGTGTCGTTGAAGAACTGGGTCATCGCCGAGGTGGCCATCGGCCCGCGCCAGATCATCGGCGTCTCGTCATCGATCAGGTAGCCGATCGACATGGTGTCCACGCCGAACGCGCGCGGCGGCTCGATGCTCTTGTTGTCCGGGCTTTCCGGACGGCCGGAAAGGCCCATCATCGCCGGCACCGACGGGCCGTAGATGTCCGCATCCAGCAGGCCCACGCGCACGCCCAGCTGCTGCAGCGCCACCGCCAGGTTCACCGAGGTGGTGCTCTTGCCGACCCCGCCCTTGCCCGAGCCCACCGCGACGACGTTGCGGATGCGCGCATGCGGGCTCAGTCCTTTCTGGACCTGGCTGGCGTGGGGGCGGCGTTGCGGGTTGTTCACTGCGGTGCTCCGGAATCTTAAAGACGGTCGGCTGCCATGATACAAGCCGGTGGGTCACGTGCCGCTCCTGCCCTGTGTGGCGTGCCGTCTTGATGCGGGCGCCGCCCTGCGTTTGCCGAGCCTGTCCGGCGAAGCCTCTTGCGCCCCGACATGACCTTCGACACCCTTGCAGGCTTGGCCGGAGGCGTATCGTCCGGCCTACAGCCCTCTGGGAACCTTCCCAGACATCACGCGGCCTGGAGGCCATACAAAAGTGACCCGTACTCCCAAGATCGTCCTGCTGACCCTGGCCGTTTCGGCCGCGCTGGTCGGCTGCGGCAAGAGCGAAACCCCGGCCAAGGAAGGCGCCGCCTCCACCCCGGCCGCCGCCACCGAAGCCCACACCTACACCCTGGACCAGGCCAAGCTGCCGGCGTACAACGCTTTCCAGCCCAGCGACCTGGACACCACGCTGGACGCGTGCACCGCCTTCGGCGACTACGTCAACAGCAAGTGGCTGGCCGCCAATGAAATCCCGGCCGACCGCACCAGCTGGGGCGCGTTCACCATCCTCGACGAGCGTTCGGTCGCCGCCCAGCACCAGCTGGCCGAGCAGGTCGCGCAGGTAAAGAACCCGAACCACATCGAAAAGGTGGTCGGTGACCTGTGGGCCACCGGCATGGACGAAGCCAAGATCAACGCGCAGGGCATCGAGCCGTTGAAGGCCGACCTGGCCGCCATCGACGCGTTGTCCGACAAGGCCGCCATCGCCGCCTACCTGCGTAACACCGCCGCCAAGGGTGAGAACGTGCTGTTCGGCTTCGGCGCCGAAGCGGACTTCAAGAACTCCGCGGTGAACATGGCCTACGCCAGCCAGGGCGGCCTGGGCCTGCCGGACAAGACCTTCTATACCGACGCGGCCAAGGCCGACAAGCTGCAGGCCTACCAGGCCCACGTGGCCAAGGTGCTGGAGCTGGCCGGCGTGCCGGCCGCCGACGCCGCCACCCAGGCAGCCGAGGTCATCAAGTTCGAAACCCGCCTGGCCAAGGCCTCCAAGTCCAGCGTCGAACTGTCGCGCGACGTCTCGCTGTACTACCACCCGGTCACCCTGGCCGAAGCCGATACCCTGACCCCGAACTTCAGCTGGACCGAGTTCTTCAAGAGCCAGGGCGTGGCCGCGCCGGAGAAGTTCTCGCTGGCCATCCCGGCCTTCCATGAGGAAGTCAGCAAGGCGCTGGGTGATACCGATCCGGCCGTGTGGCGCGCCTACCTGCGCTTCCACACCGTGGACAGCGCATCGCCGTACCTGAGCGATGCCTTCGCCAATGAGAACTATGCCTTCTACGGCAAGACCCTCAACGGCCAGAAGGAACAGAAGCCGCGTTGGAAGCGCGTGCTGGGCACCATCGAAAATGGTGCCGGCGAAGCGTTCGGCCAGCTGTACGTCAAGGTCGCCTTCTCGCCGGAAGCCAAGGCGAAGATGGAAACGCTGGTGAAGAACCTGGCCGATTCGCTCAAGGAGCGCATCCAGGGCCTGACCTGGATGAGCGATGAGACCAAGGCCAAGGCGATCGCCAAGTGGGAAACCTTCACCCCGAAGATCGGCTACCCGGACAAGTGGCGTGACTGGTCCGGCCTGGAAACCGGCCGTGACAGCTTCCTCGGCAACGTCCGCGCCGCCAACGCCTTCAACTACAAGTTCAACCTGGCCAAGGTCGGCCAGCCGGTGGACAAGACCGAGTGGGGCATGACCCCGCAGACCGTCAACGCCTACTACAACCCGCTGCAGAACGAGATCGTGTTCCCGGCCGCCATCCTGCAGCCGCCGTTCTTCGATCCCAACGCCGACGACGCGCTGAACTACGGCGGCATCGGTGCGGTGATCGGCCACGAGATGACCCATGGTTACGACGACCAGGGCAGCCGTTTCGGACCGACCGGCAACTTCGAGAACTGGTGGACCGAAGCGGACAGCAAGAACTTCTCCGGCCTGACCGGCAAGCTGGTCAAGCAGTTCAACGAGTACAAGGTGGATGGCCAGGCCGTCGATGGCAGCCTGACCCTGGGCGAGAACATCGCCGACCTGGGCGGCCTCGCAACCGCCTACGATGCGCTGCAGAAGGCATCGGCCGGCAAGGAAGATCCGAAGGTCGATGGCTTCACCCGCGACCAGCGCTTCTTCTTCAACTGGGCCACCGTGTGGCGCACCAAGTACACCCCGGAGAACGCCAAGGTCCGCCTGGCCACCGATCCGCACGCACCGGCGCAGTTCCGCGCGATGGGCGCGCCGTCGAACCTGCCGACCTTCGCCGCCGCGTTCCAGTGCAAGGCCGGCTCGCCGATGTCGCGCGCTGGCGATGCCAAGGTCGTGATCTGGTAAGCCACGGCTGAAGCCGCGTTGAAAGCGAGGCCCGGGGAAACCCGGGCCTCTTCGTTGGTGATGCCGGCCGCGGGGTGACCGGCGCTGGCATGCATGCCGTGCACATGCCCGGCTTGCTATAGTTCGCCCGCCCTTAATCCATCATGGATTTGCTCTACATGCCCACTCTTCGTCCGCTTGCCATCTCCCTGGGCGTCAGCCTGGCCATGCTGGTTCCCGTCCACGATGCGCTCGCCGCCAAGAAGAAGGCCGCACGTGCGCCGGCCGTCAGCGCGCAGTGCACCGATTTCCACGACGCGGCCAATGCCGCCTGGCTGAAGGCCAACCCGGTTCCGCAGACCGGCGCCACCACCGCGCTGGGGCAACTGGTCGAGCGCAGCCGCCTGCAGCAGCGCGAACTGCTGGACGGCGCCATGGCCAGCCCGCAGGGCAACGTGCAGAAGCTGCTCGGCGACTTCTGGGCCAGCGGCCTGGATGAAGCGGCGGTGGAAGCCGATGGCTCCAACCCGATCGCCCCGCTGCTGACCCGCATCAATGCGATCAAGCGCGCCAAGGATGTCCCCGCTTCGATCGCCGCCCTGCACCAGGTCGGTATCCCGGTGGCGTTCAACTTCAGCCCGGACGTTGACCTGAAGGCGCTGGACCGCCACATCGGCTACTTCATGCAGGGCGGCATGGGCCTGCCGGACCCGGCCTTCTACACCCGCACCGACGCCGACACCGTCGCGGTGATGGGCCGCTACCGCGCCTACGTCAAGCAGATCCTGGCGCTGACCGGCACCCCTGCGGCCAAGCTGGATACCGAGGTCGCCTCGGTGATCGCGCTGGAAACCGAGCTGGCGCGCAATGCGCAGTCGCTGGCCGACCTCAACAACCCGTTCCGCAACTACGCGCCGATCTCCACCCGCGACCTCAACGGCCGCTACAAGAACCTGCAGCTGGACGCGTTCCTGAAGGTGCAGGGCGTCAACGACGACCTGGTGTCGCTGTCCGACGCCGCGCTGTTCCAGGCGCTGGACGGCATGGTCACCCGGATCAAGCCGGACCAGTGGAAGGCCTACCTGCGCTGGCGCGTGGGCGATGCGATGGCACCGTACCTGTCCAAGGCCTACCGTGACGCCGAGTTCGAATTCCGTGGCCGCGTGCTGCGTGCACAGACCCTGCCCGCCCCGCGCTGGGAGCAGGTCCTGGATGCGATCAACGTCGCCGCCGGTCCGATGCTCGGCCGCGAGTACGCCGCCAAGCACCTGAGCGCCGAAGATCGCCGCCAGGCGGCCTGGATCATCGACAAGCTGCGCGAAACGCAGATCGAAGCGGTCAAGCGCAGCACCTGGCTGAGCGCCGAAGCCAAGGCCGAAGCGGAAGCCAAGCTGGGCGCGTTGAAGATCGAGATCGGCACCCCGCTGCGCGACCTGGATTACAGCGTGCAGCCGATGGGCCGCGGCAGCTTCGGCGGCAACATGCTGATCGCTTCCACCTGGCGCCACCGCGAGGAAATGAAGCGCATCGGCCGCGGCAACGCAGACCGTCGCTGGGACGTGCTGCCGCAGCAGCCGTCGCTGGCGTATGACCTGGCGCAGAACCGCCTGATCGTCACCGCCGCCGCCCTGCAGGACCCGATCTTCAACGCCCAGTCCAGCGCGGCCAACAAGTTCGGCAGCTACGGCGCACTGGTCGGCCATGAGCTGACCCGTGCGATCGACGCCAAGGGCGCGCTGATCGACGCACGTGGCGAACTGCGCAGCTGGTGGACCCCGGCCGACAAGACCGCCTGGACCCTGCTCGGCACGCGCATGGCCACGCAGTACAGCGCCTACGATTTCCCGGGCGTGAAGGGTGCCAAGGTCAACGGCACGCTCACTGCGGACAACAATCTGGCCGACCTGGCCGGGCTGGAACTTGCCTGGGAGGCCTACCGCGCCGTCGAAGCCAACGCCAAGCCGGCCGACCAGCAGGGCTTTTTCACCGCCTGGGCCGCCCTGTGGCCGCAGCAGCTGTCGCCCAACGAGGCGGCCGCACGTGCCAGCATGGATATCGAAGCGCCGGGCAAGTGGCGTACCAATGGCCCGCTGGCCAACCTGCCGGCCTTCGGCGCCAGCTTCACCTGCAAGCCGGGCCAGCCGATGCAGCGTACCGACGCCGAACAGATCCGCGTCTGGCGTTGAGTTGCCTGCTCTTGCAGCAGCAGAAAGGGCGCCCGCAGGGGCGCCCTTTTTTCGTGGCCGATGCAGCGTCAGCGTGTCAGAAGTCGTACGAGGCGGTCAGCCGGACCGAGCGCGGTGCGGTGAAGTAGGTGCCGATGCCGTAGATGTTGGACACGGTGTAGGGGCCCTCTTGGTACTTGGCTTCGGACTGCAGCGGGCGGCGCTGGTTGAGCACGTTGAACACATCCAGCCCGAACGCGAGCTGCTTCTGCGCAAACGCTGGGCGATACATCACGCCGAGGTCGAGGCGGGCCGTCCACGGCTGACGACCGGCATCGCCAGGACGCGACGGGCTGCCATTGCAGTAGTGGTATGACGATCCGTATCTGATCGGGTCACTTTCATCGGCTCCGTAGTAACCCAGGCAGGTTTTCGGCGCACCGGACATCACCCGCAGCGTGGCCGATGCCGTCCATTCGTCGGTGAACTGGTACGCGCCGTAGCCCTTCAGCTGGTGTCGACGGTCGTTGGCCAGGTAGCCTCCGGCGTACTCCATCAGGTACGACGAATCCCAGTCCTGGGTCTTGGACACATCCTTCTGGCCCAGGTCCGACTTCACCTGGCCTTCGGTGTTGCCGAAGTTGCGCGACCAGGTGTAGTCCACGCGGCCGTACCAGTTGTTGCGCATCGGGTGCTCGACGAACAGGTCAACCGCCACGTAGTCACGCTTGGCCTTCTGCCCGCCCAGTCCCCAATCGGCACCGCTCATGCTCACCGGGACGTAGCCCGACCCGTCGCGCTTCTTCACCAGGAAGGTATTGGTCTTGCCCGGATTGAAGATCACGCAGCCGGGCAGATCCAGTGCGCTGGAATCCACGCCCATCGCGTCCAGCTTGTCGCTGATGCGGCCGGCATCGCAGGTGTCGTCGATCGCGGTCTGCAGACGACGGTAGGTCGCCTTGGCACCGCTGTTCCAGGAATCGCCGAGGGTCTTTTCGAAGCCCAGGATCAGCTCGTCCTGGAACTGCGACTTCAGGTCCGACGGCGCCACGCTGCGCGGGTCCGGGGTCTGCCCATATTCATTGTTGGACGATACCGGGCCCGGTCCCAGCGCGGTCAGGCCGGTCGGGTTGCCGTTGGCATCGATGCCGCTGTAGGTGAAATACTCCCGGGTATAGGTCGACGCCGATGCACCGCGGATGGCCACGCTGTTGGGCAGCGCCAGGTAGTAGCGCCCCAGGTTGGCGAACACCTTCAGCGAGGAATCGCCGAACACATCCCACGCCGCGCCCAGCCGCGGGGCCCACTGGTCACCACTTTCCACATAAGCGGCACCGGCGCTGTTGTAGTTGGTGAACTTGTCGTTGCGCAGGCCCAGCGTCAGCAGCCAGTCCGGCGTCACCTGCCAGCGGTCTTCCAGGTAATACGCTTTCTGCTGCAGTGACATGCTGGTGGTGCTGGAGAAGATGTACTTCTGCACGAAGTAGCCGTCACCGCCGGGCGGGGTGATGCCGAAGCCCGGCGCAGGCGAAGAGCCCGGGGCGATGCGCGAATAGATCCAGGCATGGCCCGGCCCGGTCATGGCCTGGCCTTCGTTGCTGGCGTTGAACGTCATGTTGTCGATGCCGGCGGTGAGCTCGTGGTCCCCGATGCGGTACTGCAGGTCCACGCGCAGGCCGCGTGTACTGCTGCCCGCATTGGATGCCTTGTCATTGATCGCAACCTGGTCGTTGCGGATCGGCCTGCCGCCGGTGATCGCGGGATCCTGGTTGTTGGCGCCGCTGATGAACGGGTTGGACGAATCCAGCGGGTTCGCGTCCAGATTGCGCTGCCTGCTGCGCCCCCACAGCGCACTCAGCGTCAGGTCATCGCTGAGGTAGCTGGTGAACTTGAAGATGTCGTAGTTGTCTTTCAGCTTGGTGGTGTTGGCGAACGTGCCGGTGCGTTCTCCCTCGCTGCGGGTCGCGTAGTCGTAGCTGCGGTGGTAGGCATCGTAGCGATCCGTGTTCTGGATGCGGGTGTACTCCAGCGTGTTGCTGTCGTTGATGTTCCAGTCGATCTTGCCGTAGAACTTCGGCGCATCGATGGTGTAATGGCGCTTCACCTGCTGTGCCGATTCGATGCTGTGGGTCAGGACGCCGCTGGACTTGTCGACCTCGCCAGCCACGTGCACGAACAGCCGGTCCTCGATCAGCGGGCCGCTGACGTAGCCGCTGTAGGTGGTGCGGTCAGCGCCATCGCCCCGCCGCGAACGGTACAGCGAACCGGGAAGGGTCGGATCCTCCAGTTGGTACCCCGCCGGCAGGGCACGGTCCGGGTAGAGGATGTCGCGCGGCGATTCGGCCAGCGCTGCCGGTTGCCAGGTGGTCTGCACCCCGAAGCGCCACTGGTTGGTACCGCGCTTGCCGAGCTGGTTGATCACCCCGCCGGTGGAGCGTCCGTAACTGGCACCGTAGCCGCCGGTGAAGGTTTCCTGCTGGTCGATCGAACCGTAGGGCAGGCTCAGGCCACCGATGTTGTTCAGTGGATTGGTGGCGTTGAATCCGTTGAGGTAGTACGCGTTTTCGGTGACGCTGGCGCCGCCGAAGGACAGCGACGAACGCGAACCGTTGAGGAACGCCCCACTGCCGGCGACCACGCCCGGCGCCAGCAGCGCGATCGCTTCGGCACTACGGCCCAGCGGCAGCACATCCAGCTGTTCGGAGGTGATCACCGAGCGCGAGACGGTGTTGGTGACATCGATCTTCGGCAGCTGGGCTGCCGTCACGGTCACGGTTTCCAGCGTGGTGGCCGCCGTTTCAGCGAAGGAAACATCGGTGCCGGCGCCGACCTTCAGCTGCACGTTGTCGCGCTGCTGCACCACTTTGCCATCGCGCTGCAGGGTTACCGTGTACTTGCCGACCGGCAGTGAGCCGAGTGTGTAACGGCCGTTGGCATTCACCTCCACGGTGCGCTTCAGGCCGCTGTCGCTCTCCACGATGATCGAGGCGCCCGCAGCGCCCGGTGCGCTGCCGTAGAGGGAGCCGGTGGTGCTCTGTGCGGAGGCCGCGCCGATGATCGACATCAGGGCCACGACGATGCTGGTGCGCTTCAATGATGCGGCCCGCTTCATGCTGCTCATGCAAACTCCTTGTCCAAAGGGAAGCAGGCCGCGGGTCACCGCAGATCTGCGCCTCAAGTTGAACAAGCAGCTGAACGGTAAGCCTACAAAGAACGCGACATGACCGTGTTTCAGGGCTGATATCGCCGTGCACTGCCGTGATCAGCGCGGGTTCCGCACGAACAGCGCACGAACAAGAAACCGGCGCGATGTCATTCACGACCCTCGTCCTGGCCGTCCTGCGCGTCCAGCATCCCGCGGTAGGCCACGATCCGCCCCACCACCGGCGCGGCGATTTCCACGTCGAAGGCGAAGCGGCCGTCCACCTCGGTTTCGAAACTGTTGCCGCCGGGCAGCAGCCATCGCGGCAACGGCACGCCCCACACCGACCAGCGCCGCGGCAGCAACTGCAGCCGACCGCCGTCCACCACCAGCGCCAGCGCGACGTCGATCACCCCGAAGCGCTCGACCAGCAGCGCCTCGTTGCGGCCCACGCCCGTGGTCTGCAGCGAAGAAAACGTTCTGCCCGCGAAGCGCCGCGTCCAGCGCTCGCCGCCGGCCTCATCGGTGAACGCCACGACGACCGGCACCTGCTCGCCCGCCGCGGGAAACCCGAACACCGCTGCCAACAACCGCGACAATACCCCGCTGCCGCGCTCCACGCGCGCCGTGCCATGCCAGCGCTTGGCTGCCGAAGGCGCGTGCAGTGCCTGCACGCTCGCCGGCAGTGTGGCATACGCGCTGCCCAGCACGCGCTGGTAAAGGCTGGCACCGGGCAGCTCCCGGCGGAAGCCGGTGTGGATGCTGCGCCCTTCAAACAGCTGTTCATAGTCCGCCAGCTCCAGCGCATGCGTGGCCGCCCGCGCACCCGGCGCAGGGCGCTGCCCCTGCAGCAGCTTGCGGATGATCGCCTCGATGGCCATCGACGGAATATAGGGACCATCATCGCCCTCGGCCAGCAGGTGCCAGCTCTGCAGGACCGCCACCCCATCGCGCCGTCCGGTGGCGCGCACGATCATGCCGCCACGGTGCTCGCCGAACTTCATCCGGTTCAACACCCGGTAGAACAGCGGAGACAGCGGTTGCAGCGAAGGCAGGCGCAGCTGGTGACGTGCCTTGGCCAGCAGGTTGAGCATCCGGTGCAGCACGTCGGGCACCGGTCCGGCGCCGATCCAGATATCGGTCATGGCGGGGTGTTCGGGCGGCAGCACCTGCAGGTCCGGCACCTCCACCAGCGAATAACGCAGGTTGCGCAGCGGCACCCTGCCCGGCACCGCCACGGTGAAACGGCGGCTCTCGGCCAGGCCGATGCCGTGTGCATCGTGACCATCGCGACGCAGCTTCACCGGTGCACCCGCATAGCCCACCACCGCGCGCATGACGTTCAGGCCGATGCCGGCGTAGGGCGACGGCGCAATGCCGGCTTCCACGCTGACGATGTCCATGCACTGGGCCATCTGCCGCAGCACGGCGGCGGTCAGCACCGGGAAACTGCTGACCCCGGACAACACGAACACCCCGGCCGCCCTGGCCTGCGCATCGTAGCGGCCGACGCCGGCAACGAAGTCCGCTGCATCGGCGAAGTCCAGGTAATCAGTGCCCGCCGCGATGCAGGCTTCGATGGCCGCGTAGCACTGCCCACCGTAGGCCTGGAACGGTCCGGAGGCATCCACCACCAGGTCAGGGTGCTCCTGCTGCAGGGTGGGCGCCAGCGCGCGCCGATCCAGCTGCAGCGGCCGCACCCGTGCCTGGCCGACGAACGCATGGCAGAAGGCCGTTGCCGCGGCCAGGTTGCGCCCCCCGATCAGCAGTTCCATTGCGGGAAGGTCGGCCAGCAGCTGCGCCAGCCGCCCGCCGAACACACCGTAGCCCCCGAGGATGAGAATCTTCACCTGCGTTCCGTCCGTGTCCGCGTTGCCGACAGGGTAGCGTGCCGGCGCCCCGGTCGAGCACGATCCGCGATTAACATCGGCCGTGCTATCGGTGCACGCTCGTCCCTTCGGGAGCACCACCATGGTCCACAAGAACACGGTCTGCATCTGGTACGACAACGGCGCGCTGGACGCGGCCAGCTTCTACGCGGAGACCTTCCCGGACAGCGAGGTGATCGCCGTCCACCATGCGCCCGGCGACTTTCCATCGGGCAGCCAGGGCGATGTGCTGACCGTGGAGTTCAGCGTCTGCGGGCTGCCCTGCGTCGGCCTCAATGGGGGCCCCGCCTTCCGGCAGACCGAAGCGTTCTCGCTGCAGGTTTCCACCGAAGACCAGGCCGAGACCGACCGGCTGTGGAATGCCATCGTCGGCAACGGCGGCCAGGAAAGCGCATGCGGCTGGTGCAAGGACCGCTGGGGCGTGTCCTGGCAGATCACCCCGCGCATCCTGCTCGAAGCGGTGACCAGTACGGACAAGGCGCTGGCCAAGCGTGCCTTCGACGCCATGATGACCATGCACAAGATCGACATCGCCACCATCGAGGCCGCCATCGGCCAGCCCCGGTAGTGACGGCCGCTGGCCGTCAACCCGATCATCCCGGTAGTGACGGCCGCTGGCCGTCAACCCCATCATCCCGCACGTGACGGCCAGCGGCCGTCACTACCCGCGCGTCTTACTTGATCGAGCGCAGGTGGTTCGGCCGCTTCGGCGGGCCCGGTGGGCGCGGCTTGAACGGCGGCTGGCCGCGCCAGTAGCGGATCAGCAGCCAGCCGAACAACATGCCGCCCAGGTGCGCGAAGTGGGCCACGCCCGGCTGCCAGCCGGTGGCGCCCAATACCAGTTCACCCACACCGAACAGGATCACGAAGGTGCGTGCCTTCATCGGGATCGGCGGGAACAGCAGCATCACCCGCTGGTTCGGGAACAGCATGCCGTAGGCCAGCAACAGACCAAATACGCCGCCGGAGGCACCCAGCACCGTGGCCGGATTCTCCATCAGGCTGCCCACCAGCAACTGGCACAGGCCGGCGCCGGCCACGCAGACCAGGTAGTAGATCAGGAAGCGCTTCTCGCCCCAGGTCTGCTCCAGCGGCGCACCGAACATGAAGACGGCGAGCATGTTGAAGAACAGATGGCCGAAGCTGCCATGCAGGAAACCATAGGTCAGCAGCTGCCACGGCTGGAAATTGCCGCCGGGCGAAAAGGCATCGAAGCTGCCCTGCAGCGGTTGCAGCATGAACGGTGCGAAGGTCGCATCGCCCAGCAGGAACGGCTGCTGCAGCAGGAACAGGATCGCGTTGGCGATCAGCAACGCCTTGGTAAC
Source organism: Stenotrophomonas sp. SORGH_AS_0321 (assembly GCF_031453215.1). Classification (NCBI taxonomy): domain Bacteria; kingdom Pseudomonadati; phylum Pseudomonadota; class Gammaproteobacteria; order Lysobacterales; family Lysobacteraceae; genus Stenotrophomonas; species Stenotrophomonas sp. SORGH_AS_0321. The sequence continues at coordinate 1,412,257 of NZ_JAVIZG010000001.1, read as the reverse complement.
GGTGGGCAGTCGCGGAAGCATGGGGGCATCCTCTGGAACGGTCTCCATCATAACGGCAGCGCCCATGGATGGCGTTGCCCTCGCCGCCCACGCGTTCAGCCCGCCGGCGTGCTCAGCGCGGCCCCCAGATCTCCGCATCCAGCGCCTTGGCCGGATCCAGCGCCGGCATCCGCACGCGTCCCCGTTCCACCACCACGCCTTCGGCGCGAAGGCGCTGGCTCTGCTCGCGCCAGCCGCGCGATCCCTCCGGCATGGCGATGCGGCCATCCGCGCGCAGCACCCGGTGCCACGGCAGCTGCGGATCATCGTTCATGCCCAGCACGCGCGCGGTCAGCCGCGCCCTGCCCGGTAATCCCGCACGCGCGGCGACCTGCCCGTAGCCCATCACCTGCCCGGCCGGAATGGCACGGATCACCGCCAGGATGCGCTCGCGCGCCTGCTCCGGGGTCAGCGCCGCAGGCGGGTCACCAGCAGCACCCCGCACAGCACCAGCACGGTGCCGGCGATCTGCGCCGGGCCCATCGGTTCGTCGAGCAGCCATAGACTCATCACGATCGTGGAAACCGGTCCGAGCATACCGACCTGCGCGGCCAGCGACGAGCCGATGCGCTTGACCGCCAGCATGATGGCCATCACCGGCAGCACCGTACAAACCGTCGCGTTGACCAGCGACAGCCACTGCACCGGTGCCGGCGCCTGCCACAGCAGCGGCCATGGATGGGTCAGCCCGAAATGCAGCAGCACCAGCACGCAGGCCACGCAGCTGGCCTGTGCGGTCAGCCGCACCGCGCCGATCCGCGCCACTACCTGGCCGCTGCCGAACAGATACAGCGCATAGCTGATCGCGCTGCCCAGCACCAGCAGGCTGCCGAGCACGATCTGCCCGCCTTCGCGCTGCAGGTCGTGACCGAATGCCACCAGCACGCCTGCATAGCTGAGCGCCAGCGCGGCCAGTTGCCAGCGGCCCGGGCGTTGTCGCGCCAGCAGTACGTTGATCAGCAGCACCAGGGTCGGGTTGAGGTACAGGATCAGCCGTTCCAGCGTCACGCTGATGTACTGCAAGCCTTGGAAATCCAGCCAGCTGGACAGGTAATAGCCGGTGAAACCCAGCCACAGGATGCGTGCACGGTCAGCCCAGTCCAGCGATGCGGCGCGGCGTGACGACCACCAGGCCAGCAGCAGGAACAACGGAAACGCCATCGCCATGCGCAGCGCCAGCAACGTGGTCGGATCCACGCCATGGCGAAGGCCCAACTTGACGATGATCGCCTTGCCGGACGCTGCCACCGCGCCGATCGCGGCCAGCCCGATGCCCCCCAGCGCGATGCGGGTGGACGAGGTGGCGAGGGACGAAGGAGCGCTCATGCAGCGCCCCATTATCGCATGGGTGCGTGCCGTGCATTTCGTGGTGCCGACCTTGGCCGGCACCGCGTGCTCAGCCCCGCATCAGCACGATTTCTTCCGACGAGGTGGGATGGATCGCCACGGTGTCGTCGAACTGCGCCTTGGTCGCGCCCATCTTCACCGCCACCGCGAATCCCTGCAGGATCTCGTCGGCCGCCTCGCCCAGCAGGTGCACGCCGACCACCCGTTCATCGGCGCCCACGCAGACCAGCTTGAACATGCTGCGCTGGGTCCCGTCGGCCAGCGCCTGCAGCATCGGCCTGAAATTACTGTGGTAAGTGCGCACATCGCCATGCTGGGCGCGCGCCTCCTCTTCACCCAGTCCCACCATGCCCAGCGGCGGATGCGAGAACACCACACTCGGCACGTTCGCGTAGTCCATCCTGGCGTCCGGCTTGCCGCCGAACAGCCGGTCCATCAGATGCCGCGCAGCGGCGATCGCCACCGGCGTCAGGCCCACCTTGCCGCCGATGTCACCCACCGCGTGGATGCTGGGCACGGAGGTGTCCTGCCACTCATCGACAATCACTTCGCCGCGCTCGCCCACGGCAACCCCGACCTGCTCCAGGCCGATATCCGACGAGTTGCCGCGCCGGCCGATCGCGAAGAACACCGTATCGAACACGCTGTCCAGCGGACCATCATGGCCCAGCACGCGCACGCGCTGGCCATCATCGTCACGCTGCAGCTCGCGCAGGCGGTAGTTGAAGTGGATGCGCACGCCCTGGTGGCACAGGTTGTCGGCCAGCTGCGCGGCCAGTTCACCATCGAAGCGGTCCAGCAGCCGGCCACCCCGCACCAGCAGGGTGACCCGGCTGCCCAGCGCCTGCAGCAGCCCGGCCAGCTCCACCGCGATATAGCCGCCGCCGACGATGGCCACCTGCGCCGGTGCGTCGCACAGGTTGAAGAAATCATCCGAGACCAGGCCCAGTTCCGCACCGGGAATGTCCGGGCGCTGCGAATGCGCACCGGTGGCCAGCAGGATGTGTTCACCGCTGATGCGCACTCCGTCGCTGCACTCCACCGTGTGCGCATCCACCAGTCGCCCGCGGCGCGGCACGCGCACCACGCCGGTCTCGTCCAGGCGCTTGCGGTAGCTGACGTGGATGTTCTCGATATAGCCCTGGCGGTGCACCACCAGTTCCTTCCAGGACAGCGCCGGACGCAGCGGCACATCGAACCCCATCGCGCGTGCCAGCCCGATCCGTCCGGCCAGGTCGGCGGCCAGCCACATGGCTTTCTTCGGCACGCAGCCGACGTTGACACAGGTGCCGCCCAGCTCGCCGGGCTCCAGCATCGCCACCTTCCTGCCGTGCTGTGCCGCGCGGAAGGCAGCGGCCAGGCCGCCGGATCCGCCGCCGAGGACGATCAGGTCGTAGTCATGCGCAGTGCTTGTCATCGGGTTCGCTCGCGTCGTTGCGTCAACAGGTGGTACCAGCGCAAAGCATGCCATGAGCAGCCGCGCGCCAGACGTGACGATGCCGGATCAGGGCGTCTGCTGCGTGCGCCGCAGCGGCGGCCAGCGCAGGTAGGTCATCGCCCGCCACAGCCACTCCATCGGGCCATACCGGAAGCGTGCCAGCCACAGGTGGCTGATGCCCACCTGCAGCGAGAACAGGGCCACGGCGAACACCAGCTGCCACGCACGCGGCAGCTGTTCGAAAAAGCCAAGGCCATAGCCGAAGAACAGCCACGTACACAGCAGCGATTGCAGCAGGTAGTGGGTCAGCGCCATGCGCCCGGGGGCGGCCAGCCAGCCCAGCGCGTGCCGCGCCTGCACGATCCAGCCGAGGTAGCCCAGGGCCATCAACAGGCTGGCAACCGCCGCCATCGCATACGACAGACCGGTCCGCACGGTGAACTCGCCGGGCGCCAGATAGGGATGCCACGCGGCACTGGCCAGCATCAGCACCACGCCCACCGGCATCGCGATCCAGCGCAGCCGCGCATACAAGGACGCAAAGCGCGCAGGGTCGGCCAACGCACCGCTGCGCCCGAACCACGCGCCGATCAGGAACATGCCGAAGATTTCCGGCCCGGTGATCAGGATCCCGCCAACCATGTGCCGCAGGTCGGCCAACCGCTGCACGTTGGCCTGTGCCCAGCTTCCCTGGCCATACGCCAGCCGCTGCGCTTCGATGACCTCCTGCGCCGCACGCATGCTGCCCGCGCTGTCCAGCGGGCTGCCACCGCTCGCCGCCGCCCACACCAGCAGCGCGAACAGCAGGCTGAGCCCCACCGCGAAGGCATACACCAGCGCGCCCATCGCCGGCAGCATCGACACGGGCCAGCGCCGCGTGCCCAGCAACAGGAAGGACAGCAGCGCATACACCAGCAGGATATCGCCGGACCACACCAGCAGCGCGTGGCAGGCGCCGATCAGCAGCAGCGCGACGCTGCGGCGCAGGTAGATCGGGGTGAAGTCCCGCCCGGCGCCCTGTGCACGCTGGGCCATCACCGCGAAGCCGGCGCCGAACAGCAACGAGAACAACAGGAAGAACTTGCCCTGCACCAACACATACACCAGCGCGTCGGCGAGGTAATCAATGCCGTGCCAGTGCGGATCCACGCCGGTGAACGACAGGTCCAGCGGGCCGGTGAACGCTTCGATGTTCATCAGCAGGATGCCGAACAGGGCGGCGCCACGCAGGATGTCCATCACGGTGATGCGGTCGGCGGTGTTCAGCGGTTGCAGGGCGGAAGGTGCGCTGGTCACGGGGGATCCGGGGGTGCGGGGCGACATTATGCGGTGGGGGTGGGTCGAACGGGTGTGACCCCCTCGCGGGTGGCTTCTGTTTCTTTATCTGGTGGGGGGCCGGGCGGTGGGGCTGGTCGGGGGACGGCAGAAGCTGCATCCATGCGGGCCTCGTTTCGCGCCATCCATGGCGCTCAACGCCCCCGCCCAGCCCCACCGCCCGGCCCCCTGACAGGTTCCGGTGGCCGCCACCCGCGCAATGAAAATAAAAAGAGCAAAGGCAGGGGTCAGAGTCCTTTCGCGTAGCGAAAGGACTCTGACCCCATCTCTCACCCACCCTTCCAACCCCCGCCGTGTCCAAGGCCACCCTGGACCTGTCGAAGGGGGGGCGGGGTGGCTGTGCAGGACCGTCTTTTCGCATGGATGCGAAAAGCGAGCCTCCATGGACGGATTCACGGCGTGTCCTGCACAGCCACCCCGCCCCGCCACCAAGCAGCCCTGCAGCTTCTGACGTTGACGTTGACGTTGTCGCAAAAAAAAACGACCCGCTCGCGCGGGCCGTTCGAACGACTTCAAACGTGCTCGGCACTCAGTGCTGGTGGCCGCCATCGCCGTGCACGTGGCCGTGCTGGATCTCTTCTTCGCTCGCTTCGCGCACGTCGATGATCTCCACGTCGAAGTGCAGGTCCTTGCCTGCCATCGGGTGGTTCAGGTCAACGTCGACCACGCTCATGCCGACCTTCTGCACCGTCACCGCGCGCGGACCGAAGTTGGTCTGCAGCACGACCTGTGCACCCGGCACCAGCTTTTCCTTGCCGAAATGCTTCTTCGGCACGCGCTGGGTCAGGCCTTCGCGGCGCTCGCCGTAAGCATCGGCCGAAGCAACGTCCACGCCGAAGGTGGCGCCGGCTTCCTTGTCTTCCATGGCCTTTTCCAGGCCCGGGATGATGTTGCCGTGGCCCACCAGGATCGCCAGCGGCTCCCGGTCCTTGGAGGACTCGATCGGCTCCTGGCCGACTTCGGACACGGTGTAGTGGAAACGGACGACGCGGTCTTTTTCGATCTTCATGCGCAACTCTGTCTGGTAACTGCCAAGGGCAGGCGGTGGGGGCGGGTTGCCGCCCGACGGGTACGCCGCCATCATGACGGCCTATCTGAGGTCGCGCATTATCCGGAGATCACGCACATGACGCCAGTTTCGACCGGACTGCGCCGTCGCGCCGCCGCCCTGATGCTGCTGATGGCGACCGCCGCCCTGGCCGCCTGCGGCGGAGGAAAGACCAGCCGCCCTGCCCCGCCACCGCCGCCTGCCAAGGTCTGGCCCAGCACCCCGCCGGCCAACCCGCAGGTCGCCAATGCGGTATTGATGCGCGCCATCGGCCTGGTCGGTACGCCCTACCTCTACGGAGGCAACACGCCGGAATCCGGCTTCGACTGCAGCGGCCTGGTCACCTATGTGTACCGTGAGATGGTCGACCTGAAGCTGCCGCGGACCTCGCGCGAACTGGCCGCCGTGCAGGGCCCGAAGATCGACCCACAGCGCTTGGCGACCGGCGATCTGGTGTTCTTCGGCAGCCGTGGCAACGTCAGCCACGTCGGAATTTATGTAGGGGAAGGCCGCTTCGTGCATGCGCCAAGTTCTGGTGGAACCGTCAGGTTGGATTCCCTGGGCGGGCATTACTGGAAGGACCACTACACAGGAGCGAAACGCGTCCTGCACTAACCTGAACAGGGCGAATGCTCCAAAACGTGATGCATATCACACTGAAACAAACGAAACTTTAACGAAATTTGTACTTGTTCCACGCGTTGGCAGGGCATGATTGCCCATCGCTTCCAACCCTGTGACCGCCGAGTGACGACCGACGAACTGATGTGTGAAGGCCAGCGCGCCGTGAATTCACCCCGCCTGACCCAGCGCATCAAGCGCGCCACCCTGCTCTCCCTTGCCCTCGTGCTCACCAGCGCGCCGGCCTGGGCACAGAATGCAACGGCCACCCCGGCTACTGCCGAAGCTGCCGTAGCCGTTGTAAAAGCCAAGACCGAAGCGGCTCCCACGCGCAGCCGCGCCGATGCCGCCGCCAGCGCCACCCTGGCCGCCCTGCTGCCGCACCTTGCAGCCAATGACAGCATTCCCCTGATGGACCGCTCGGCGATGGTCGCCGGCGACCTCAGCCGCCTGCTCGCCAACTACGACACCAGTGCATCGGGTTCGATCGTGGTCGGCGGCGCCGAAGAAAACGGCAAGATCCAGTCCGTCCTGCGCCGCGCGATGACCCTGCTGGGTACGCCGTACCGCTGGGGCGGCAACACCCCGGACAGCGGCTTCGACTGCAGCGGTCTGGTCGGCTACGTGTTCCGCACCGCCCTGGGCGTCGAGCTGCCGCGCGTTTCCCGCGACATGGCCAGCGACCGCAACAACCAGCTGATCGCCGACCGTACCGCGCTGACCGAAGGCGATCTGGTGTTCTTCGGCCGCAAGGGCCGCGTGGACCATGTCGGCATCTATGTCGGCGAAGGCCGCTTCCTGCATGCGCCGAGCACTGGCAAGGACGTCCGCGTGGACACCCTGCTGACCGGCTACTGGGGCAACAAGTTCATGCAGGCGCGCCGGGTCGAGCTGTAAGCCTCGCCCTACCGCGCCGCATGTTGAAAGCCGCTGCCCTGCAGCGGCTTTTTTCATGGGCGGATCCCCGATCCAATGGCCGCTATCGGCTGCCAACCGCGTTTGCATTGGTATCCCCGGAATGGATCCGGCGGCGGTCGGGCAGCCATGTCCGGCCGGGATGGCGGCGTGGGGGCGGCACGCACGTGTTCCTGAGTCGTCTGCCGCCCCTCTACAAGGACAGGTGAGGCATGGCGGCGGTCTCGGAGATTCAGTCCCGGTGTGTGATCTGGTTTGGCCACCCACTGGCCGCCGAGCGGGCGGCATTGGCGGCGGCCGGCTGGCAGGTGCGCAGCGTGGATCCGCTCAACGCCCAGGCCGTCGGCCTGCGTGCCCGCGACCAGTTGGTCGGCATGATCGACCTGCGCCAGATTCCCGCCGCTGCGCTGGTTTCGGTGCAGGCCTGGATCCAGCAGCACGACCACCTGCCGCTGCTGGCCGCGCTGCCCGGCGGCATCGCCTCCCCCCCGCCCAGCTGGCAGCCGTTGCTGGATGCCTGCCCGCATCGTTATGTGATGCCACAGGACCTGGCCGGGCTGGTGGACCACCTGCAGCGCGACCAGCCGGATCCCACCCGCTTGGCGGACAGTCCGGCGCAGCGGCTGATCGGTGACAGTCCGGCCCTGTTGGCCACCCGCGCGGCCCTGTTCAAGTTCGCTCCGGTGGACCTGCCGGTGCTGGTCACCGGCGAAACGGGCACCGGCAAGGAACTGGCCGCGCATGCGCTGCATGCGATGTCCGCGCGTGCGGCGCATCCCTTCATGGCGGTCAACTGCGGCGCCATCCCGGCCAACCTGGTCCAGTCGGAGCTGTTCGGCCATGAGCGCGGCGCCTTCACCGGTGCCGCGCAACGGCGGCTGGGGCTGTTCGAAAGTGCCAACGGCGGCACCGTGTTCCTGGACGAGGTCGGCGACCTGCCGCTGGATGCGCAGACCAGCCTGCTGCGCGTGCTGCAGGAAGGCACCATCGAACGCGTCGGCAGCAGCCAGCCACTGCGGGTGGACGTGCGGGTGCTGGCCGCGACCCACGTGGACCTGGAACAGGCGGTCGCGCAGGGGCGCTTCCGCCGTGATCTGTTCTATCGCCTCAACGTGCTGCGGCTGGCCATGCCGGCCCTGCGCGAACGCAGCGGCGACGTGCTGGTACTGGCCGAACATTTCCTGCGCCAGTTCCGTGCGCGCCATCCGGGCCGCGCGCGTGGCTTCAGCAGTTGTGCGCGCCAGGCGATGCAGCGCTTCGATTGGCCGGGCAACGTGCGCGAGCTGCTCAACCGCGTGCAGCGCGCGGCGATCGTCGCCGACGGCGAGCTGATCGAGCCGGCCGACCTGGACCTGGTCGCCACCCTGCCCGCCGCCGCCCGCGCCCTGCTGCAGGATGCGCGCGAGCAGGTGGAACGCGAGCTGCTGCTGCAGGCACTGCGCGAACACGAGTTCAACGTGTCCGCCTGCGCACGCCACATGCAGGTATCCCGGGTCACCGTGTACCGGCTGTGCCGCAAGCACCAGGTTGAACTGCCGGCGCTGCGTTGATGCCGTGGGCGCTGTGACCCGGTAGCGCCGAGCCATGCTCGGCGGCATTTCGCGCGGTGTGGAGCAAGCTCCAGACTACAGCATGTACGGCACCTTGAATGCCAGGGTGAAGTCCGGCGCATCGGGGGTCAGGCCGATGCCGAGCAGGCTCACCAGCGTGGTCTTCTGGTTCAGTGCGTAGGTGACGCCCAGGTTGAACGTCGCCGCGTTGGCATCACTGCCGATCACCTTCATCCACTGCCCGTTGCGGTAACGGGTGGACGCCCGCGCGCTCAGCTTGTCGCTGAAGGAAATGCTCAGGCTGGTGCGCTCGTTGAACGCGAACGCCACGCCGGCACCGAAGTAGTAGGAGCCGCCGAGCTTCACGTCACCGGGGTTGACCGTATCCGGATTGCCGTCGAGGTCGTCGAAGCTCGCTTCGAAGGAATGGATGTAGCCGGCGTTGGCGAACAGGATCGCCGGATCGGCGGTCTTGACGATCGACAGGCCCACGTTGGCCTGCCACACCCCGTTGCCGGTGGGCTGCTCCTTGGGTACGGCGAAACGGATGTAGTCATCGTCGTCGCGCTCCAGCACGGTCCAGTCCACGCCGTAGGGCTCACGCCCGGTGGGCGCAGTGACGCCTGCGGTCAGCACCGTTTCCGGTTTCCAGCCGCGTTCGCCGAACAGCCGGTAGTTGGCACTCAGGCCGATATCGCCGATGCCGTTGCCGCTGGTTTCCTCCTCCGCCACCGCCGCGGCGGATCCACCCGCGCCCCCCTTCTGGTACACCGTCCGGCGTGCGACCCACGGCACGTCCATGTTGACGGTCAGGTTGGGACTGACACCCCAGCGCGCGGCCAGGTTGTAGGTCAGCGAATCGGATTCGACGTTTTCGATGCCGATGTTGCCGAGGAAGATCGCATCCAGGGCGAGGAAGCCGTTGAGGGTGAGCTGCTTGCGGTCGTAGCGCGCGTAGGTGAGGCTGTTTTCGATGGTGAAACGCCGCGAGAACAGCGCCTGCTGTTGCTGCTTCACATCGTCCACGCTGCGCCTCGCGGCCTGCTTGGCCTGCTGCGCTTCCGCCGCGCTGCTGGCGTAGCCGCCTTCGCCCCCGGCGGTCGCCGTCGCTGGTGCGCGTGCCGGTTCCGGTGGCAACGGGGGCCCCTGCTGCGCCACGCCGCCGGCCTTGCCGGAAAGCCGCGCCTGCATGGCCTGCACCTGCATGTCCAGTTCGCGCAGGCGACGGACTTCCTGCGCGTAGTTGGCCTTCAACGTTTCCAGCTGGGCCATCAATGCCTGCACATCGGCCTGCTCGTTGCCGGCCGCCGTGGCCGGCTGGGCGTGCGCGTTGTCGGCGAACACGATCCAGGCCAGCGCCGCCAGCGCCAGCGGGGTGATGCGGTGATTGCTGTGCATGTCCTTCTTCCGTTGAGTGCCATCCCCCTTGCCGCGCCGCTGTTACTGGCCCGGCCCGATCCCGCGTGTCAGCGCCATCGCCTGGGCGATGTTCTGGGTCAACGGGGTATTGCTCGCCATGCTCTGCCTGACCAGTTCGATCTGCAGGCGGTTGCTGACCTGCTGTGCATTGCCGCCCAGCGCGATGGTCTGCCCGACGCTGCCGCTGCGGATCCACTGCTGCACCGCGCCGACGCCTTCCAGCTGCAGTTCCAGGCGGGCCTGGTTGTTGTCGAAGGACGCGGTGGCACTGGCGCCCCCCTGCTGTGCACTTGCGCTGCGCACGCCGCTGTCGGCGACGACCGGCACCTCGCCATCGCGGATGGTCAGCGAGCTCACGTTGCGCGCACTGTTGCCATCACCGGCGACCTGCACGCTCTGCACCAGCCCGGATACGTTGGCCAGGCCACTGCTGTCCACGCTGGCAAGGGGCGCGCTGGCGGTGTCGGTCGCCGTCTGCGGCAACGGCGCGTCGGCCGCGGTGACGCTCACGGTCGGAGTGAAACTCACCTTCGGCGTACCGCCGTTGCGGAAGTCCATGCCCAGCTGCAGCGCGCCTTCCATCGCCGCGCCGCTGGACGCCTGCCACTGCGATGCCATGGTCACGCCGAACCAGGCGACGTTGTTGCCGCCTACCGTGTAGCGCCCACGCATCAGGTTGAGTTCGGGATCGGGGATTTCGGTCAGTCCCTTGCCGCTGCGCTTTTCCTGCGCGTGCAGGACGGTGGGCAACAGCGCGGCGAGGGCGCTGGCAATGACGATGAGGCGCATGTTCATGGTGGAACTCCTTCAGAACAGGTCGGCGTGGCTGAAGCCGAAGTCGACCAGTTCGGCATCGGTGATGGGGCCCTGGCGCGCATACAGCGCGCGTGCACTGGGCCGTTCGCTGGGTTGCAGCAGCACGGTGTTGCGATCGAAATCACTGCCGATCACGATGAAGACCGCGCGCGAAGGCCAGGCCTCCAGGAACTCGGCCAGCGGCACGCTGCGGTTGCCGAGGATCGGATCGGCCACTTCGACGAAATCGCCACGCACCTGCTTCATGACCACGAAATGGCGGAACCCGCGTACGTCCATCAGCACCAGGCCAGGAACGCGCAGGTTGCGCAGGCGGGCTTCGTCGACGCGGTAACCGCGCCCACGCATGCCCATCGATTCGACGTAACGCTTGATGTCCAACAGGGAAAACCCACGGTCGCGTACCAGGGTCTGGTCGGACACGTTCATCATCCCTTCGATCACCGTGGCCTCGTCGGCATCCAGGTGATAGGCGTACTTGAGGATGGTGGCCAGCGCGGCGGCGCCGCAGCTGTAGTCGGTGTGCTGGCGGACCAGGTGGCGGAAGCGCCGTTCCTGCATGCTCTCCACCCGTTGCTGCAGCAGGCCGCCATTGGGCAGCACGCCGCTGAAGGCCACGTCGCCGGCACGTACCGGCGCAGCAATCGCCAGCAGCATCAGCCAGGGCAACATGAAGGTGGACCAGGAAACTCGCATTGCAACGGCTCCTTCCGAGGTAGGAGCCCCTGCCCCAAAAGGGGGAGATGGGACAGGGGCTCCCGGGGAGCCCGGTCATTGGCGGATGACCGGGTTTGTTGCGCTCAACGCAGCAAGCCTGCGAAAGCGGTCACGCCACGTGTTACTCGCCGCCGCCGCCGCCCGGGGTGCCGCCACCGGTCGACGGCTGGGCCACGGCCAGGGCCAGGCTGTTGGCCTGCAGGTTGCCGGTGCCGGAGGCCACGTTCACACCGATGTTGCCCGACGCGTTGGAGAACGCACTGCCGGACAGGCCAGCGGTGTTGGTCGCATTGACCGCCACCCAGCGCGAGGTCCGCACGGTGCCGCTCAGGCTGGCATAGAGGTCGGCCACGCCCAGTTCGACGAACTGGCTGGTGCCTTCCTCGTCCGTGTCGAAGGCGATGCCGCCCACGCCGTCACGGTACGGGTTGTCGGTGGCGTTCTGGATCTCGTTGTCCAGGTCGATGTGGCCGGTGCTGTCACCGCTGGTGTGCGGCAGCGCGCCATCCCAGCTATCGAGGTAGTAGTTGTCCTGCTGGTAGGCGTTGCCGGTCCCTTCATAGGTGCCTGCACCGAAGGCCAGCGTTGCACCCGCCACGCGGCCGCGCAGGGTGACCTCGGTGGTGTCACTGAAGCGCTGCACGTAACCGGCGTTGGACACCGAATTGCCGCTGGACACCTGGTTGGACGAGATGCTCGATTGCGCGATCGCCGCGGTGGCGACCGATGCGGCCAGCGCGTTCTTCTGCGCGTTGTTGTTGCCCGAGGCCACGTTCACGCCGATGTTGCCGGCGGCGCCGGAGAACGCATTGCCACCCAGGCCGGCGGCGTTGGTGACGCCTTCGTTGAGGGTGGTGTTGCCGCCCACCGCCTGGTGGACGAACACTTCCGCATCGGCCATGCCGAAGCTGAAGGAGGCATCGGCCGCAGACAGCGAAGCGGCGTTGTCCTGTGCGTTGTTGTCACCGGCGGCGACGTTGAAGCCCAGGTTGCCCGAGGCACCGGACGCCACGTCATCGGAAATCGACGCGGTGTTGTCCAGCAACTCGTTGGAGGCTTCGTTGTCACTGATCGACTGGCGATTGTCGATGACGGCGATGGCGGCGGAGTCGAGATCGATGTCGCCGGTGATTTCCGGATCACCCGAGAAATTGATGTCCGAGCTCAGGCGCAGGTCCTTTTCCAGGTTCACGTCCACGCCGTGGTTGTTCTTTTCCTTGCTCTCGTCCGCCGAGATGTTGCTGGTCTCGTTGACCGCTACATCGCGGGTGTGGTCGACGTCGGAGAAATCAACGTTGGAACGGCTGGTGTTGGTCGTGGTGCTGGAGTAACGCACGTTCGAGGTGGTGTTGGCGGTGTTGTTGGTGGTGCTGCTGTTGTTGGTCGTGTTGGTGTTGCGGGTGGTGTTGCGCACCAGGTTACGGGTGTCGTTGACCGTGTCCGTATCGGTGTTGGTATTGCTGGTCACGTTGTTGCGGGTGACATTGCGGTTGTCGTTCAACGTCCAGTTTTCATTGACGTTGTGGTTGTGGTTGATGGTGGCGCTTGCGTTCTGGTCATCCGCCGCGTGTGCGGTGGCGACCACGCCTGCGATGGCCATGGCGAGTACTGTCCCTTTCACGATCGCTTTCATGGTGCCTTCTCTCTCATCAGTGGTGTAACGGGTGGGTACCACTCACGGGTTGCCGTGCACGGACATACCGAGGATGTTGGCCGTGTCATTTCCTGCGCCCGCGATTTGATTGAGTTGCAGGACACCGTCGAACCCCTGCATCGCCGACGCTGCCACGCCGACGCTGCGGGTGCCCGCGGCCAGACCGTTGCCGGCCCTGCCCTGCCCCCCTGCTGACGCGGTCACGCTCGATTCGGCCAGGGCCTCATCGTCGGACTCGCGTATTCCTTCCCGGGCCAGCGTCGCGCGCACCACGTTCATGCTGGTGTTGGCGATGCCGCTGGTCTGGTTGATGGTTGCGATGCCATTGGCGCCCTGCAGGGCCTGGCCATCGATGTGTGCACTGGCGTGCAGCGGTCCGTCCAGCAGCGCGCTGTTGCGCGAGGACGTGCTGCGCGCATCGATATCCACCCGCGCCTGGTTGCCCTGCGCCATGCCCACCAGGTTGGCCTGGGCGTTGAGGTCACCCGCCACCTGGTTGACCGCGATGGCACCACTGGCGCCGGTCAGCGCGCGGCCGTCGATGCGTGACTGGTTGAGGTACCCAAGCATGCCGGCGTAGTCGTCGGCCCAGGCCAGCGCCGGCAGCATCAGGCCAGCGGCAGCGGCGAGGAGCAGCAGCGCACGCGTCTTCATTTGCCACCTGCCGGGGCGCCCATCGGGAACTGCGCCAGGGCGCCGCGCACCGTATCGCCGATGCCGCGCGTGGTGTTGCCGACCGCACCGAGCGGGCCGCTCATCGCCCCGCTGATCTGGTTCCCGGAAATGATCCCGCCGTTGGAACTTCCCAGGCGGCCTACCGCGCCACCGAGCGCATTGCTGGTGACCCGCTCCACGGTGGTGGTACCGGCGTGGGCCGGCGCGGCGGCCTGGCCCGCACCCAGCCCGGCGAAGTCATCATCGCTGAGCTCGGCCATGCCGGTCGACGTGCCCAGGGCGGCGCCCACTTCGCGCTGCGGCGACGGGTCGGCGATCAAGGCCACGCCCGGCGGGGCCAGCCGGTAGGCGGTGCGGGTGTGCACATCGCGCAGCAGCACCATCTCGCCCGGCTTCTGGGTGACGCCCTGGCGGGCACCGGAGGCATGTACCAGCGCGGGGCATGCGGCCAGCGCGACCACGCTGGCCACCAGGAACATTCCGCGCTTCGTGCTGCTGTCCATGCCGCTCTCCCGTTACGTATGGGGAGGGAGAACGCAGCTTTCGTGCCAACTGCGCGAAGCCCTGAAACAAAGGGATTCCGGCTGGAAACAAGGGACGGGCTGGATGCCGACCGTTACACATGGGTTGAAGGCAGAGCGCGCCTGAATCCGCACAGAGGCCCGCTGCACCTGCCCGCCGCCGGGGTGTAACAGACCTGTTACAGGTCATGAGACAACCGCGTACGCCCCCGCTTCAGCTACCGCCCACGTCGGTAGTGACGGCCGCTGGCCGTCAACCTGATCGCCCGCTCCTGCTGCGGTAGTGACGGCCGCTGGCCGTCAACCTGATCGCGGGCGATTGACGGCCAGCGGCCGTCCCTACCCTGCGCACCACCTCACGCCCGCGGGGCGGGATCCGGATCGTCGATACCCACGTTGGTGGACGGGTTGTCGTACACGCTCTGGTCCAGCAGCCCGGTTTCCTTGGCCACCAGCACCGGCACCAGCATCTGGCCGGTGACGTTGGTCATCGTACGCATCATGTCCAGGATGCGATCGATCGCATACAGGTACCCGATGGTCTCCAGCGGCAACCCGGCGGCACTCAGCACCACGGTGGCCATCACCACCGCCGTGCCCGGTACACCGGCCGTACCGAAGCTGCCCAGTACCGAAGCGATCAGCACGATCAGGTACTGCTCCGGTGACATGGGCACCCCGCTGTACTGCGATATGAACACCGCGCACAGCGCCGGGTAGATCGCCCCGCACCCGTCCATCTTGATGCTGGCACCCAGCGGCACCGCGAACGAACCGTAGTCCTTGTTGACGCCCAGGTTGTGGGTGATCGAACGCAACGCCACCGGCATCGCCGCGAAGCTGGACGAGCTGACGAAGGCCACCTGCATGCCCGGCGCGGCACCGCGGAAGAACTTCAGTGGATTCAGGCCGTGCGAAAGCAGCAGCGCGCTGTAAACCACCACGATATGCAGCGCGCAGGCGATGTACAGCGCCAGCACGAAGTTGCCCAGCGGCAGCAGCTTTTCGAAGCCGTAGCTGCCGACCAGCCCGGCGATCAGGCCGAAGGTCCCGATGGGCGTGACTTCCAACACGAAGCGGGTCACCTGGATCATGATCTCGCTCATCTGCCCGACCAGCTGGCGGGCCTGGCCGACCTTCTCGCCCAGCTTGACGATGGCAAAGCCCACCAGCCCGGCGAAGAAGATCACCGGCAGGATCGAACCGCGCCCAGCGGCCAGCACGGTTTCGCCGGCCGCGTTGACCCGCGTGCCGATGCCGCTCAGCGCGTAGAACACGTTGGACGGCACCACGTCCAGCAGCACCTGCACCACGCTGGGCACTTCGCGCGGCACGTAGTTGTGGGCCATCGCCAGCTGCAGGCCGCCGGTACCGGGCTGCATCACCGTGCCCACCAGCAGGCCGATGCCGACCGCCAGCGCGGCGGTGATGACGAACCACAGGAAGGTGCGCCCGCTGAGCGCGGCCACCGATTTCTGCCCGTGCAGCGACGAGATCGCATTGATGACCGCGAAGAACACCAGCGGCACCGCGATCATCTTGATCAGGGTCACGTACAGGTCGCCCAGCGGGCCGAACCAGGTTTCAGCGGCCGGGCCCATCAGCCAGCCGGCCAGGGCGCCAAGGACGAAGCCTGCGACCACGCGTTGCCAGAACGGGATGCGCAGCCAGGCAGAGACCAGCTTCATGGAAATTCCAGGGGGAGAGAACGATGTTCGCACCTTAGCCCAAGCGGGCCCGGCGTACGACCAGCCTGCGGACAAATCAGCGTGTCATCGGCATGCCTTGTCCACCCGGTCATAATGAACACCTGTTTCGTTTCGTGAGGACGCGCTGTCCATGATCCGTACCACCTCCCTGCTCGCCGCCACTGCCGCAACCCTGTTGCTGGGCGCCTGTTCCAGCAACCCGCAGGCATCCAGCCCGGCCGGCCTGTCGATCACGGTGCCCACCGTGGCCCACCCGGATGGCGAGACCCCGCAGTGGTGGTACCGCAGTGGCGCAGCCCAGGCGGCCGGCAATGGCGCCATGAACGGCAAAGCCAAGAACGTCATTCTGTTCCTCGGCGATGGCATGAGCCTGACCACCGTGGCCGCCGCGCGCATCTTCGAAGGCCAGCGCAAGGGCGCATCCGGCGAAGAGAACCTGCTGTCCTGGGAGCGCTTCCCGGCCACGGCATTCAGCAAGACCTACAACGTCGACTCGCAGACCCCCGATTCGGCCGGCACCATGACCGCGATCACCACCGGCGTGAAGACTCACATGGGCGCCATCGGGGTCAGCGCCGGCAAGCGTCCGGACTGCGCCGACAGCCTGCAGAAGGGCCTGCTGAGCTGGCTGCAGCTGGCCGACAGCGCCGGCATGGCGACCGGCATCGTCACCACCGCGCGGCTGACCCACGCCACCCCGGCAGCGACGTATGCGCATTCGCCGGAACGCAACTGGGAAAACGATACCGACCTGACCGAAGAGGCCAAGGCCGCCGGCTGCAAGGACATCGCCCAGCAGCTGCTGACCACCTCGCGCTTCGGCCGCGGCCCGCAGGTGATCCTGGGCGGGGGTCGCGGTGAGTTCACCACGGTGGAAGAGCGCGATCCCGAGTACGACGACAAGGTCGGCCAGCGCCTGGATGGGCGCAGCCTGGTCACCGAATGGCAGCAGGCCAACCCGCAGGGCGCCTACGTGTGGAACGCCGCCCAGCTGAAGGCAGCGGCCAACGCGCCGGCCATCTTCGGCCTGTTCGAACCGGACCACATGCAGTACGAATACGAACGTGCGAACGATGCCGGCGGTGAGCCGAGCCTGGCCGAACTGACCCGCACCGCCATCGCCAACCTGTCCAGGGAAAAGCAGGGCTACGTGCTGATGATCGAAGGGGCGCGCATCGACCACGCCAACCACAGCGGCAACGCCTACCGGGCGCTGACCGATACCGTGGCGATGTCCGATGCAGTGCGCGTGGCCACCGAAATGACCAAGGACGATGACACCCTGATCATCGTCACCGCCGACCACTCCCACACCCTCAACTTCGTCGGCTACCCGGCCCGCGGCAACCCGATCCTGGGCAAGGTGAAGGACAAGGGCGGCGAAGACGGCCTGGGCGCGCTGGACCTGGCCCGCGACGGTGGCGGCCAGCCGTACACCACGCTGACCTACGCCAACGGTCCCGGCTTCACCGGCGCCACCAACCAGCAACCGGCCGGTGCCAAGCGCTACCCGCACAACCCGTCCAGCTTCGACCCGGCCACCGGCCGTCCGGACCTGACCGCCGTGGATACCGAACACCCGGATTACATGCAGGAAGCGCTGGTACCGGGCAAGAGTGAATCGCACGGTGGCGAAGACGTGGGCATCTGGGCGCGCGGCCCCGGCAGCAAGGCGATCCGCGGCACGCTGGAACAGAACGCGATCTACCACATGATCGTGCAGGCCACCCCGCGCCTGCGCGAGCGCCTGTGCCAGGCCGGCACCTGCGATGGCAACGGCGTGCCGGTGGAACTGCCGGCGCCGGTCGAGTTCGAGCGCAACGCGCCGGCCGAATAAGCGCGCGGCGGGACTGGAGCAATACGAAGGCGGCGACCATACTGGTCGCCGCCTTTTTTCGTGCTGCCCATGCCCCTGTTCCCTGCCCTCGCCCGTGTCGATACCCCCCTGCTGGTCGGCTACAGCGGCGGGCTGGATTCGACCGTGCTGCTGCACTGGCTGCAGCGTTCGGCCGCGGCGGAAGGCGTTGGCGTGCGTGCCGTGCACGTGCACCACGGGCTGCAGGCCGCGGCCGATGACTGGGCGCTGCACTGCCAGCAGCAGTGCGATGCACTGGGTGTGCCGCTGTGCATCCACCGCGTCGCGGTGGATCTGGATGCCGGCTTGGGGATGGAGGCCGCCGCGCGGCAGGCCCGACGTGCCGCGTTCGCCGCCGAACTGCGCGATGACGAGACCCTGGCACTGGCCCAGCACCAGGATGACCAGGCCGAAACCTTCCTGCTGCGTGCCCTGCGCGGTTCCGGCGTGGATGGGTTGGCGGCGATGGCGGCCGATTCGGCACTTGGCGCGCATCGGCTGTGGCGGCCGCTGCTGCAGGTGCCGCGCAGCGCGCTGCTCGTCTATGCACGGCAGCAGGCACTGCAGTGGATCGAAGATCCCAGCAACGCCGACGACGGCCCGGACCGTAATTTCCTGCGCCTGCACGTGCTGCCGCTGCTGCGCCAGCGCTGGCCGCATGCCGGCCCGGCATTGGCCGCCAGTGCCGCCCAGTGTGGCGATACGGGGCGGATGCTGGACGAAGAAGACGAGAAGCTCCTGCAGCACCTGCAGGTGGCATCGCGCGTGCTGTCGGTGGAGCTGCTGCGGCAGGTTTCGCCCCAGCGCCGTGCCCGCGTGCTGCGGCGCTGGGTGCTGGCCCACGGTGTGCCCGCGCTGCCCGCCCGGGTAGTGTCCCAGCTGGAGCACGAGCTGCTGCCTGCCGCGCCGGATCGTGATGCGCAGGTGCGCTGGCAACAGCACAGCATCCGCCAATGGCGCGGCCACTGGTACCTGCTGCCGGCCGTGCTGCCGCAGCTGCCGGCCGGCTGGCAGGCAACGTGGGATGGCCGCGCACCGCTGGCCCTGCCCGACGGCGGCCAACTGCGGTTGCAGGGTGCGGCAGCCTTCGACGTGCCGATGCAGGTCACGGGCCGGCACGGCGGCGAGCGCATCCAGCTGCCCGGCCGCAATCACCAGCACGCGCTGAAGGACTGCCTGCAGCGTGAACACCTGGCGCCGTGGCGACGCCGCCAGCTGCCGCTGCTGTTCGCCGATGGCCAGCTGCAGGCCGCTGCCGACGTGGTGCTGTCCGCGCCGCTGCAGGCCTGGCTGCAGCATCACGATGCCCAGCTGCACTGGCGCCCGGGCGGTTGGTGAATTGACCCCTGCGCGCGGGCCGTCCACACTTGTCGCATGGCTAAGAAAACCCCCGAAAACGCCTCCCCGGTAGCCCAGTTCGAGCAGTCGCTCGAGTCACTGGAGCAGCTCGTAGAGCAGATGGAAACCGGAGAGCTCAGCCTGGAAGCTTCGCTCAGCGCCTACGAACGCGGCGTCGGCCTGTACCGCCAGTGCCAGCAGGCGCTGGAACAGGCCGAGCTGCGCGTGCGCCTGCTCACCGATCCGGCCCAGCCGGAAAACGCCGAGCCTTTCGACCCGCCGTCCCATGACGGTTGAAGCGACCTTCGCGCGCCTGCGTGATCGCATCGAAAGCCAGCTCGACGCCGCCCTGCCTTCCGCAGCCGACGCCCCGCGCCGGCTGCACCAGGCCATGCGCCATTCGGTGCTGGGCGGAGGCAAGCGCATGCGTCCGCTGCTGGTCCATGCGGCCGGTGAAGTATTCGGCGCCGACCCGCACCAGTTGGATGCGCCGGCGATGGCGGTGGAATTGATCCATGCCTATTCGCTGGTCCACGACGACTTGCCCGCGATGGACGACGACGCCCTGCGCCGTGGCAAGCCGACCACCCACGTTGCCTTCGACGAAGCCACCGCCATCCTCGCCGGTGATGCCCTGCAGACCCGTGCGTTCAGCCTGCTGGCCGAAGCGGCGCTACCAGCGGAGCTGCGTGTTGCCTGCCTGCAGTCGCTGGCACACGCCTCCGGCGCGGCCGGCATGTGCGGCGGACAGGCGCTGGACATCGATGCCACTGGCCAGTTGCAGTCACTGGACGCGTTGACCCGCATGCACGCCCTGAAGACCGGTGCGCTGATCCGCGCTGCGGTGCGCATGGGCGCCTTGTGCGGCCACGCCCCGACCGCGGACCTTGCGCGCCTGGACCGCTTCGCCGATGCACTGGGCCTGGCGTTCCAGGTACGCGATGACATCCTGGACGTGGAAGCCAGTTCCGAGCAGCTCGGCAAGACCGCCGGCAAGGACGTCGCGCAGGACAAATCCACCTTCCCCGCCCTGCTCGGCCTGGACGGCGCCAAGGCCAAGCTGGCCGAACTGAGCGCGGTGATGGACGACGCCCTGGCCGGCTACGGCGAAGAAGCCAACGCCCTGCGCGCCCTCGGCCGCCTGGCCATAGAACGCGACCACTGACCCGGTAGTGACGGCCGCTGGCCGTCACGCTTCGGTAGTGACGACCGTTGGTCGTCACGCTCCTGACCCTCACAACTTCACGGTCAACCCCACATACACCGAACGCCCCGCAGCAGGCGAAAACATCGGCTGCGCCTGCTCCCAGAAGAAGCTGTCATACCACGCATACGCGTATTCCCGGCCGGTGGCATTCTTCACCTGCAGGTCCACGCTCCACGCCGGATTGATCTGGTAGCGCGCGCTCAGGTCCAGCACCGCAAAGCCACCGAACTTGCCCGCCACGTTGCGTTCTTCCAGGTAGTAGTCACCCTGCGCACGAGCCTGCAGCCCCAACTGCAATGCATCGCTGGCCTGGTAATCCACGCCGATGTTGCTGATATGACGCGGGGTGGCGGCCACTTCGCGGCCCTGCAGCGAAATGGCCGCATCACGATCATCGCGGGTGATCTTTGCTTCCTGGTAGGCATGCGACGCCCACAGCGTCCAGTTGTCGCCCCACTGCGTGCTGATCTGCGCATCCACGCCGCGACGGCGCGTCTTGCCCAGCGTCACCGTGGTGCCCGTGGCCGGCATGTTCGACACCTCGTTGGCCGCGTCCTGCTGCCACACCGCGACGCGTGCCTGGCTGCCCACGAAGGGACTGAACTTCAGGCCCAGCTCCATGCCGGTATTGGTCGATGGACGCATCGCCGCCTGCCCTGGCGTCAGGTACGCAGGCGCGGTGGAGCCGGTCAGTACCTGGAAGGTGCGCCCCCAGTTCGCATACACGTTGGCGTCCTGTGCCAGCGCGTACACCACGCTCAGCTTCGGCTGTTCGATGGTGCCGTAGCGCTGCAACGGGCCGCTGACGCCGCCGGGCAGCCGGGTATCGCCATCGAAGCGATCCACGCGGTAGGCCGGCACGATCTTCAGCGGCGCGATCGGCTGGTAGATCGCCTGTACATAGGCACCCCAGTTGTCGAAGGTATGCCGGTCATCGTTCTGGATGCGCGCCGGCACGCTGCTGAAATCGGTCGGCTCGCTGTAGCTGAAGCGCAGGCGCTGGTAGCCGTTGTCCTGGTGTTCGTAGTTGATGCCCCCTTCCAGGGTCAGGCTGTCCTTGGCATGCCAGGTAAGCGTGGTCAGCATGCCCGTCTGCTTCTCGTCCCACAACCGGCGCTGGCGCGGCGCGTTGCCGGCAGGCAGGTCGCTGAAGGTCACCCGACGATCGTCTTCGTAGCGGTTGTAGTAAAGCTTGCTGCCCAGGAACAGGGTGTCTGCCAACTTCAGGTCCATGTGCACGCCCACCTGCTGCATGTCGCGCACATCGCGGTCATTGAGGTTGCGGCGCTGCGCACCACGCCGCCCGCTTCGCAGCTCGTCGGCGGTCATGAAGCCGGGTTCATCGGCGATGTGGTGATAGGCACGCGCGGTCAGCCCGATGCGCATGCCCTCTTCGAGATTTCCAAGGAACCACTTGCCACCCAGCGTGTGCTTTTCGGATGTGTCGTGGTCCCGGTAGCCATCGGATGCCTGGGTGCCGACGAAGTAATTCTGCGCGAATCCATCGCGCTCGCGGCCGACCGCCAGCTGCGCATCGCGCGTGTTGTAACTGCCATAGCCCAGCCGGGCATCGGTGTAATTGCCCCCTTGCCGCGTACCGAAGTTCACGTTGCCACCGATGTTGTGCAGGCCGTAACGCGGATCGTTCGTGCCCCGTACCACCTCGATGAAGCTGATTTCCAGCGGAAACAACATGTCGATGAAGCGCTGGTTGCCGCTGTTGACGTTGCTGGGCACGCCGTCGATCAGGGTCTTGATCGCATTGAGGTAGCCCTCGCCGTTGAAGGCGCGGAAGCTCACCTTGCCCGATTCCGCACCCTGCCGGGTTTCGGTCAGCTGGATGCCGGGCATCTGCCCCAGCAGCTCCCAGCTGTGCGACACGTTCTTGTCCTCGATCTGGTCCGCACCCAGCACGTCCACCGAGGTCAGCACCTGGTGCGCGGTGAGCTGGCCGTCGGTGTGCTGGTGCACATCCACCTTGCCCAGGGTCAGTGCGGAGCTGGAGGACTGCGCGCGCGACTCCGGCGCGAACAGGATGGCCGCCGTGGCAGCGACCAGAGCTTGGATCTTCATGGGGTGGAAACGCCTGATGCGGAAGGAAACAACGTCGTGAGTCGCATAATGTTACAGAATAACATTACACTTCGCCTAGTCCCCCACCGGGTGATGTACGGCCCACCGCCCCGCCTTACCATCGCAGGCTCGCCGTTCCGCACAGAGAGCACCCGCATGGCCCACGTCCACGTCACATCCACCGGCAGCAACTTCGCCCATCGCATCAGCAGCGGCCAGCACACCCTGCTGGCCGATGAGCCCGCGTCACTGGGCGGCCAGGACCAGGGCATGGCTCCGTTCGACCTGTACCTGGCCGCGTTGGCCGCGTGCACCGCCATCACCCTGCGCATGTATGCCGAAAAGAAGGGCTGGGAGCTGGGTGAGTTCAATGCGGAGCTGTCCTCCACGCGCGACGCGGCAGGCAAGCTGCTGGTGCATCGCAGGCTGAGCGCATCGGCCAGCGTGAGCGACGCCCAGTGGGCGCGCCTGCTGGACGTGGTGGAGCGCACTCCGGTCACGCTGGTGATGCGCGAAGGCGCCACCATCACCAGCGAACGTGCCTGATCGGCCGCACGCGTGGCCTACCCGGCGTAGGCTACCCACCCCCTGAAACTGAAGGCGGCGTAGAACAGGTCCACCGTGCCGAAGCCAGCCTCGTGCAGCAGCGCCACGTCCTGCTCCGGTGACAGCGCGGGCAGCAGCCGGGCCATGCTGTCCACGGTGTGCGCCACGTCCAGCGCGATCCCCGACGAGGCCGAGAACGCGGCAAAGCGCTGCAGCCAGCGACGCTTCTGCGCGTCATCCTGCGCGTAGCTGTGATGTGCCACCACCAGCGGAGCGCCCGGTTTCAGCCGCCGCCGCACTTCCTTCAGCGTGTGCAGCCGCTGTTCCGGCGGCAGGAAATGCAGGGTCAGCAGGCAGGCTGCGCCGTCGAACAGTTCCTCTGGCGCGTCGTCGATGTAGCCTTCGGTCAAAGCCACGCGTGATGCCAATGGCCCCAGCCTCTGGCGTGCCATGTCCAGCATCGGTGCAGACGTATCGATGCCGCGGAAATGCCAGCCGGCCTGTGCCTCGGCGAAGGCCCGCAACTCCATCCCACCGCCCGCGCCGAGCACCAGCACGTGGCCGTCTGCCGGCACGCGTTCTTCCAGCAGCAGCCGCGCCATGCGCTGCATGTCCAGCAGGCCCGGCACCTTCTGCACTGCACCTTCTGCGTAGCCTGCAATGGCGTGGGGATCGGAAAACATGCGCGCCTGCCTCATCGATTTGACCTGGGGCGCCAAAGGTAACATCATTAGTTACATGAAACGCGACAGCCGACTTTCCGCCGTCCTGCATGCCCTGCTGCACATGGCCGAGCACCCCGGACCGATGACATCCGACGCCCTGGCGATCTGCCTGGGCACCCATCCGGTGGTGGTACGCCGGACCATGGGCCTGCTGCGCGAAGCCGGATTGGTCGCCGCCGTGCGCGGCCATGCCGGCGGCTGGCGCATCAAGGCGGACCTGAGCAAGGTCAGCCTGCGCCAACTGCATGAGGCGCTGGGCGAACCGGCGCTGTTCGCCATCGGCAACCGCCACGAAAACCCCGAGTGCCTGGTCGAGCAGGCCGTCAACGCCGCCCTTGACGATGCCTTCGAACAGGCAGAAGCGCTGCTGCTGGAGCGCTTTGCCGCCGTGTCACTGGCCGATCTCGCCGCCGACTTCAAACGCCGTCACGCCCACCATCTGCGGAGCAAGCATCCATGAGCATTCATGACGTCATCATAATCGGCGGCAGCTACGCCGGCATGGCCGCGGCCCTGCAGCTGGTACGTGCAAGGCGGCGCGTGCTGATCATCGACGCGGGCAAGCGACGCAACCAGGCAGCCGCCGATTCGCACGGCTTCCTCAGCCAGGACGGCGCCGACCCGGCCGAGATCGCACGCACCGCACGCCAGCAACTGCAGGCCTACCCCACCCTGACCTGGGTGGAAGACGTAGCCCTGGATGCATCGGGGACGCGCGATGCCTTCAGCGTGGCCACCGCAGCATCCGGCACGTTCAGCGCCCGTCGCCTGCTGCTGGCCACCGGAGTATCGGACGAACTGCCCTCCATCGATGGCATCGGCGAGCGCTGGGGAAAGAGCGTGTTCCACTGCCCCTATTGCCATGGCTACGAGCTGGATCAGGGCGAGATCGGGGTGATTGCCGCGGTGCCGATGTCGATCCACCAGGCGCAGTTGCTGCCCGAATGGGGCAACGTCACGTTCCTGCTCAACGAGGCCATTGAACTGGATGCGGCGGCGCGCGACGAACTTGTTGCGCGTGGGGTACGCATCGAAGCAACGCCCATCGCCCGTATCGAAGGACATGCCGATGTGGTGCTGGCGGATGGGCGACAGCTGTCCTTCGCGGGCCTGTTCACCGCCCCGCTCAATGCGCCGTCCACGCCGATCGCGCAGACCCTGGGCTGTGCGCTGATGGAGACTCCGATGGGTACCCAGCTGCAGACCAGTGAGGCCAAGGAGACCAACGTTGAAGGTGTGTTCGCCTGCGGTGACGTTGCGCGCATGCCGCACTCGGTTTCATTGGCCGTGGCGGATGGCGCGTGGGCGGGGGCGCAGATCCATCGGACGCTGGTGTGGCCTACGGCGGGGTGAGTTTTGGAGTCCTTCATGGACCTGCAGTAAAAAACCATCATTCCTTGCGGCTCATCCACTGCCGAATGACATCCTCGACATGCTCAATCTGCGCTTTCGCGCAATAAACACTACTCCTTGACGCCGAATCGCACAGAAACCTGGCACCGGAACCATCTGGCACGCACGCTATTGCCTGCGGCACAGGGAGATGCCCAGCATCCGCCTTTTGCACGGAGACGTCCCACACCGAATCGTCCTGCCCGTCGTCTTCCACGGACAAACACAACTCGATCAGCGCGGCGTCAATAACTATGGATAGCCGCCCATCCGCTTGGAGTTGAGTCGATTCAACCGTCTTGCCAATGCAGAAGAATACACGCGCAAGAAACTCACTCCGCCTGACAAAGAAATCGACTGATCTCGGCGTGGCAGGCGCCAGTCCTTTCTCGAGAATTGTCGCAGAACATCCAAAATCGGCGTCAACGTACAGGCTCTCGCCCGGAATCAAAACAGGATTGATGAATCGAAGGGAGATGGAAATGCTGGTAACACTAAGGCTGTCAAGGTACGCCCCTGCAAGCATATGACGCAGCGCGCCATCGGCCGTTTCCGTATCCAGCTCCATCTTTTCGTAAGTCGACGTCACAGCACACGGCGGTCTCAAGAAGCAAGCGCAACACGTGATCTGAATTCGGCGATCTCTTTGTCCATCACTTCGGCGGGCGTTTTCCAGCCAAGCGTCTGACGCGGGCGTGTGTTCATGAGCATCGCAACGTGATTGAGGTACTCCTGGCTCGCGCTCGACAGATCAATGCCCTTGGGCAGGAACTGCCGAAGCAATCCATTGGTGTTCTCGTTGCTGCCGCGCTGCCACGGCGCGTGTGGGTCAGCAAACCACACGTCGATATCCAGGCGATCCATCAGCTCTGGATAACACGTCAGCTCCGTGCCTTGGTCGTAGGTCAAACTGGTGCGCATGGATTCAGGCAGCTTTTTCAGTTGCCGACTGAAACCCTCCAGTGCCGCTTCAGCTGTGCAGCCATCCATCTTGCAGAGGATCACAAAGCGTGTCTTACGTTCGACCAGCGTCCCTACGCAGGAGCGGTTGAAAGCACCCTTGATCAAGTCGCCTTCCCAGTGGCCCGGAACCAGTCGCTTCTGCACTTCTTCCGGGCGATGCACGATACGCAGCTGCTCAGGAACCCATGTCCGCTTGGCTGCCGTCGTGCGGCGTAGACCTCGCGTCGGCTTGCTCTGCCGAAGCGCTTCCACCAGCTCTTTCTTCAGCCCTCCGCGCGGATGGGCATAGATGCTGGCGTAGATAGTCTCGTGGCTGACGCGCTGGCTGGAATCGTCCGGGTGCATGTCACGAAGCTTGGCAGCAATCTGCTGGGGCGACCAGCGATACAGCACCAAGTGATCACGAACGAACTGAGACAACTCGCTGCCCTCGGTCAGCCGCCGGTGCCGAACAGAGCGTAATCGGCGGGCACAATAGTCTTTGCCAGCCTCGCTGGCGCTGTACGCCCCAGCGATCTGGCGCGCCACCTCCCGGCTCAGGGTCGAAGGGCTGCGCCCCAAGCGCCTGGCGATGGATCGCATGCTCTTGCCATCCTGGATCTCGATCTGGACAACGGCGCGCTCTTCGGCGCTCAAATGGTTGTAATGCCTGGACATGCTGACACCCTACTGGTTAGTGGGTGTTGCACTTGGAAATTGAGTCTAAGCACTCCCGATCGAACGCGCATCAAAATCGAAGCCTACGAGTAAGCAGGCGTGAATTGATCACACCCGCGCGTTGAACAAGACGATTTCACCACCCCAGCGCCCGTCAGCCTCCACCATCATGCCCTTTAAGCCACTCAGCCAACCGTTCACCAATAGAACTTTCCCGAGGACAAACGCCAGTATTTAAACGACGTGAATTCCGAAATTCACATACGCGAAATCCCGACAATACATTCGCCGCATCCACACGCTTGCGCTCATCAGCGACATCAGCATGAATATGAATCGCTCCATTGCGAGAATTGCCCCTCAAAACGACAACATCCAAGACCTTTTTGCCCGCACTTGGCGATGACAGGTAACCAGACACCGTGCGCCCCCTGTCACTGAACGATATGGATGGATTGGTGATCGAGCCATCCAAAGAGTGAGCATCGCCTTCATAGATAATCATCGACATCCCGGCTTTCGACGTGACAGTATGAAGCCCAAAGTCCGCCGGAACCTCGTAGGAAACAATCATGAAGTCTGGAAGCCGGATGCAAGCTGACCTGAACGAATAATCACAAGGGTAACGCCACAACCTCGCATCCTGTGCAGCCGCGGGCGCCCCAATCAGGAGCGCCGTAAAAAACGTCCACGCATGCCGCCTTGTGACCCTCCCGAAACGAGCAGCCTGCATTGGCTTCGTTTTCCACCTATTTATGAACATTTGTCCTCGCATTCAACATCCCCTCTACCGTTCTGTCTTCTATCACGCCAGGAACCCTATTCATTATCTTATCGCCTTCGCTCGGTCGTGGGCGTCCTGTTGACTTGTCGTAGAGGTCATCCACGCCGGCAAGGTGCGCCACTTCATGCGGCACGACACCATTCCTCTGGAACCGTTTTGTTACGTCAATCTCTGACCTCTTTCCACCGAGTTCAGCGAAGCTGCGACCTTCGGGATGCGAGGTCTGCCCGTTCACAAGCACAATCTCGTTCCGCGCCTTTCGAGGCGTCCCTTTTCCGATGTCGGTGACTTCGAACTTGACTTGAGTCTGGCTACCGTTGACTTCGTAGGTGCCAGACATAGCGGCTACGTGGTCCTTAAAAGCAGCGATGTTCTGCGGCGTCGCCCCAGACCCAGTGAACTTCGCCGGAATCTGAACATTTGCAGTTCCATCCTTTGCCCGACTTACGATGGCAACACGGCCATCAGGGTCTTTAAACCTGTATGGATTGCCGTTGCCGTAGCGGTAGCGATTGAACTGCCTCACCGGATTCTCCAACGCGGGGGTGAACCCCATGAGGGCGACGCCGATGCGGCCGCCCCAGCTCAGTTTAGTAGTCAACCCCACTCTCCCTTTCATCCCGCATCCACCTAGCCGCGCACGTGGCCGCCGCAGAGGACGACGCTTCCATACGCTGTTGTCATGAGATAAATCGTAGAGGATGAGAGCCCCCGGAACACGCGGCAAGGCGTCAGTGTCGGCGAACGCCATTCTGTCGCAGCGGGTCCAGAAACCAAGCAGCACGTGGAAGCGAACTTCACAGTTTTTCTCATGGACGATCCTGCCACCCGCGTCGGACGATGACCGTGCTGAAGCCGAAGAGCGACAGCCGGGATTGGCATCCTGTACGCAATGATTTATTTGGCTCTGTTTTGCCCTTTGGGCACGGCGGAGAATGCACTGCATCGCTTGCCCGATCACGGTGGGCGGTGTGTGGGGATCCCTGATCCGCCGGATACTTTTGAATCATTGCACCGGTATGCCAACCCGCATCGCCTGCCACCTCGCGCTTCGGCGCAGGTGGCCTCAAGCCTTGTGAGGTCTACCAATGGATACCAAGCATCCGCTCAGCGCCAAGCGCCTGCATGCCCTGATGGGCGACAGGATCCACGACATCCCGCCCTACTTCGTGGAACAGCTGGAACGAAAGCTGCAAGAGATGGAGCAGCAGCGTGCGCAGCCTTCCCGCGTGGTGCGACTGAGGCCGGTCAACGCAGTCAACGATCAACGAACAGCATCAAACCACGACGGTGCTGCCAGCCTGCCCCATGTCGAGCGTGTCGCGATCCCCGTCACCACGCTGCAGGCGCTGGCGTATACCCTCGATATCCTGCACACCGCGCATCTGTTCCGACAGGACCACATCAGTGTCGGCATGGTCTCCGAACAGATGGTGGAAGGCCTGATCATCTCCGGGCAGGAGATGTTGAAGGGCTACGTCGCCGCAACATGGGCCGACGCATGAGCAGTACCGGGGATGGCCGCGCTGACAGCCGCGGCAGGAATCCACGCGCAGCGGAGATGGCAGACTATCTGGATGCGCGACTGCAGATGTTCGACGGCGACGAGCCCGGCATTGCAAGGGCCCTGTTACTGCTCTCCGAACTGCACGGCATCGATCGCGTCGCGGCAGCGTGCGGGCTCAACACTGAAACCATGCGTCGGCAGCTGAACGGCACGCGGCCACTGCACTTCGACACGGTCATGGGCGTAGTGGGTGCGCTGGGGATCCGGTTGCGGGTGGAGCCGCGCTGACCTGGCGTTGTGTCGTTAAAGAGGTCACGCGCGTCGACGCTGTTTCGGATTGGCTGCACGTACCGCTGCGAGCCTTGCCTCTGCGTTGGTCCGATTCGCGTCACTCAGCTGTACGCTTCCAGGGGGAAGAAACCAGCCCTTCACGCAGCCGAGATCACGTAGTGCGATCTGAACGTGATTGTCCCTGTCCGATCCGTGCCCCAGCGAGCACGGTACGCCATCATTTCGAGCACGGAAGCGGATCTTCCTTTGTCAGCTGCCACCCGCTCGGATGCCTGCTGAAACGCCAGCCCGGTTCGAGTTCCAGCGTCCAACCGGGACCTCTCCACGAATTGTTGCAGCCCTTTATCGCACCGCCTCCCACGCTGATCTGTGACCAGTCCGGCAACAGCAGTCCGCCTGAGTCGGCCGTCAGCTCGCCCCAGTCGTCGCGCACCGTGACCGGGGTGTATACGGTACCCACGCTGTCCAGCGGGAACAGGCTGCGCGGATCGAAGGACAGCGCTGGTTGCTTCAACGGAAAGCGGACGGCATCTTCTCCCAGCAGACGCACGCGAAGCGCTGCGCTGCGCCGCTCCCGTTCTTCGGCGCGCGCTCTTTCCTCGGCGCGCACCTGATCCATGCCATAGCGCTGGCCGACACGCGCGACGTCGATATTCGCCGGGCTGCTCCTGATGCGATCCGCCAGCAGTACGGGCAGACTCGTCCCTGCGGACAGTGCGCTGCGCCAGCCCGGTGACCAGCGGTCGAGCAGCATTCCATAGGCCGGACCGGTCGCATACGCCGCAGAGCGGACAAAGCTTTCCGAGCTCTCTGCCTTGGCCAACGCGTCTACGACCGCAGCCACGCCATCGCCCTGAGCTCCCGCGGCCGCGACGCTGCGGCCGGTGTACTCGGCCAGCCCCTCGTTGCGTTCCAGTTTGGCCTCTTCGGCCAAGGCATCCGTGCCAGGTGCCCCAGTGCCGCCCCGAAGCGCTCGAAACCTCAACGCTGCGGCGAAGTGCTTCCGCGCCTGCGCGTCGTCCCCGGTCGCGAGTGCGCGCGCCAGCGCACGCATTTCCAGCCTCAGCCAGGTACGGCCTGCTTCGCTATCCAGGTGAGCCGTATTGCCTTCGGAAGCGGGCAGGCCGAGGCCCGTTTGGATGCAGTGCCATTGCTCATGCCAGTACAGCGCAGCCAGTGCGCTGCTGTCCGTCGGCAGTGGCAGGAGCAGCGTCACGTGCGGCGCTCCTTCAACATCGATGCAGGTGTTGGCCGGCGGCTGATCCTTCCGAAGCATCACCGCCAAGGGCGCACCCGTCGCGGGATCGCTGCGCCAACTCATCCCCGATGACCGATCGCGGAGGATGGTGGGAGCATCCAGCTGGCGCCCCCATAACTCATGGGCGGCCCGCTTCTGGACGGGCGACTCCGCTATCACCGCGATCCGTTGCAAGGCCTCCGCGACGCCTGCGGGCGCCGCTTCGGCAACGGCCTTCTGTGGCAGCACGCAGATGGCAGCAAGACCTGCGGCGAGCCGCAGCGTGGCGGTCAATCGGCGCCCGGCACCTGCCGCGGAACGACGCGCAACGGAAATCCTTTCCATGCCTTCCTCACATTTCCCTGGGAGGGTGATTGCTGCTCACGGATGCATCTGCAACGGCGACCGGCAGATCTTATGACGATGACGAGCCGTCAACAACGTGCTGCCCGCCCACGCGATACTGTGGGCCGGACGCCACAGCCTGCCGGGTCGAAACGAGGAGCCACCGCTTGAGATCCGCCCTGCGATACATCGCCGCCCTGCTCGCGGCTGCCGGTGTGACCGGCGTTATTGCCAGCCTCATCCAGACCCAGCTCGTCCTGCAGGAACTGCGCGGTTTTGGCATTCCGGTGACGCCTGCTGTGCGGGCCTGGATCACGCTGGAAGACGTCGCGATGTTCGGCCCGGTCATGGCCGGGATCGCGGTGGCCGCATTGCTGCCCACGGTGCTGATTTGCCATCGGATCCTGCGCGTCGCGCCCTCAGGCTGGCGCAGGTGGGTCTTCACTGCAGCATCGGTGTGCGGGCTCTGGATGGCATTCTGGCTGATGCGCTCGGTGATTCCCATGCCCGCGATACCGGGCACCCGGGAATGGCTGGGGCATCTCCTGATGTCCTTGGCGGGTGGTGTCGGCGGCCTTGTGTATGCCAGCCTCGGCGCACCAGAGCGCGGGGAACTGCGGGCAGCCGCGCACAGACGAACGTGGCGCGATGCCACGATGGTGGCGACGCTGTTGATCTTCCCCTTGGCGCTGTTCCTTCTGATGGCGCCGCGCGCGGGCGACAAACCCGCCGCCGTGGATCCTGCGAGCTACGCGATCCAGACCGTTGCAACCGCCCTCAACCGCCCGTGGTCGGCCGCGTTCCTGCCTGATGGTCGCGTGCTGCTGACCGAGATGGGCGGTCGCCTGTTGGCGATCGGCCCGGATGGAGCCTCCTCGGAGATCTCGCTCGACGGGCTGCGGCCGATCTTCCAGCAGGGCGGCACCACCGGTCTGATGGATATCGCACTGGATCCACGGTTCGCCCAGAACGGCTGGATGTATCTGACCATGGGCTATGGCGAGGCGTCCGCAAATGGAGTGCGGCTGTTGCGGGCCCGGCTCGCGGGCGATCGGATCGAGGACGTCCGCGTGCTGTTCAACTCCACGCCGAAGGCAAGCGCGGGCAACAACGGCGGGCGCATCGCCTTTCTCCCGGATGACAGCCTGGTGCTGTCGCTGGGAGATGGGGGCCGCCGCCGCGAGGAGGCACAGAATCCCGCCAACGCTCTGGGCACCGTGATCCGGATTGATCGCGAAGGTCGGCCGGCTGCGGATAACCCCTTCGTCGGGCGGGCCGGGATGGCACCGGAGATCTACAGCGTGGGCCATCGCAATCCACAGGGCATCGCCGTGGACCCGGCAAACGGCGATCTGTTGCTGACCGAGCACGGTCCGCGCGGGGGAGATGAGATCAACCTCATCGTGCCGGGCGGCAATTACGGTTGGCCCATCGTCACTGGCGGCATCGATTATCCGTTCGCGCGCGTGTCGCCGTTCCGCAGCTTGCCGGGGTATCAGGATGCACTTCTCCAATGGACGCCTTCGATCGCGCCAGCGGGCTTGGCGATATATAACGGAGCGTTGTTCCCGCAGTGGCGTGGCGATCTGCTGGTGCCTGCGCTGAAGGAACGCGCGGTGCGGCGCGTTATCCGCGACGGACGGCGGATCGTCGGTCAACAACTGCTGCTGGCCGAATTGAACGAACGGATACGGGATGTAAAGGTTGCACCGGATGGGTCGGTGTACGTGCTCACCGATGGCACAGACGCCAAGCTGCTGCGGCTCACGCCCTCCGCCCGATCTGGCTGAGCAGCGATGCACATCGGTAGCGCCGACCCATGGTCGGCGAGCGCAGCGGGCTGCAGGCTCACGGAGTCCGCCGAGCACGGCTCGGCGCTACCGGGCTCTGCGATCCCGATGCACATCGGTAGCGCCGACCCATGGTCGGCGAGCGCAGCGGGCTGCAGGCTCACGGAGTCCGCCGAGCACGGCTCGGCGCTACCGGACTCTGCGATCCCGATGCACATCGGTAGCGCCGACCCATGGTCGGCGAGCGCAGCGGGCTGCTACACGTATTCGGAAATCTCGATCAAGTTCAGATCCGGATCACGCAGGTAGACAGAACGGATCGGGCCGGTCGCGCCGGTCCGGGCAACCGGGCCCTCGACAAGGGGCACGCCCAGTGATTCCAGTCTGGCGATGACCTCATCCAACGGCAACGAAGCGATGAAGCACAGATCCAACGCCCCCGCAACCGGCGTGTGCGCCTTGGGCTCGAACTCCCTGCCTTTGACGTGCAGGTTGATCTTCTGATTGCCGAAGCGGAATGCCTTTCGCCCTTCGCCGAAGCGCTCCAACTGCATGCCCAGCACATCCACGTAGAAGTGCGTCGCTGCCGCTTCGTCGGTCGTGGTCAGCACCAGGTGGTCAAGGTGGTCGATCATGAAACCCTCGCATCAGTTGCATCGGGGTGGGTAAGGCCCGAGGCGGCTTTCCCGCCCCGCCGCACCAATTTTACGCGACCCGCCGCAGCGCCAGCGCTATCCTCCGCGTTACGCCCCCGGCCACCTGAAAGGACGGAACCGATGCGCAAGGTCTCATCCCTGCTCGCCTGCGTGAGCCTCTGCACCGCCCTGCTCTGCCCACCTGCATGGAGCAGATCGCCCGCCCCGGCGGCACCACGTACCGAAACCGGTGAGCTGCAGGGAGCGCCCTGGCGGATCGACTACCCGGCCACCTGGAACGGCGAACTGGTACTGCTGGCGCATGGATTCGAAGCGCTCGGCACGCCTCGCCCAGTCCCGTGGCCGGCGAACGAATCCAGCGAGGCGCTGGTAAAGGCGGGCTACGCCGTAGCGCAGAGTGGCTACGCCAGCCAGGGCTGGGCGGTCAGCGATGCCATCGACGATACCGAGCGCCTGCGCCAGCACTTCATCGCGAAAAATCCCGCCACGAAGCGGACATGGATCCTGGGGTTCTCGATGGGCGGTGCGGTGGCGATCGCCACGCTGGAACGGCTGCCGCAGTATTACGACGGTGGCGTGTCGCTATGCGGCGCCAACCTGCCCGGTGATGTGCTGGCCGGGGAGATGCTGACCTCGCTGCTGGCCTTTGCGTACTTCTTCCCGGATGCCAAGGGGTTGCCCGCCGGTGGGCTGACTTCATCCGCCGTTGCAGGGCTGCCGCAGGGTACGGTGTATGAACGCATCGCTGCTGCCGTTGAAGCCAAGCCGGAAGCCGCCGCACCGCTGGCCAAGCGGCTTGAGGTGCAGGTCGATGAGCTGGCCGGCACGCTCAGCCTGCACACGCTGGTGTTCCAGCAGCTGGTCACGCGCAGCGGTGGGTTGCCGGTGGGCAACCAGGACACGGTGTACAGCGGCTTCGGGGATGACAAGGCATTCAATGCGGGCGTGCGCCGCGTGGCTGCCGATCCTGCTGCGCAGGCACGGTTGGAGCAGGCGCTACGCCTGACCGGCGCCCTGCGCAGACCGCTGCTGCTGCAGTACAACCATGAGGACCCCTCGGTTACGCCGCGCTTCGAGCCGGTGTACCTCGCGCTGGCGGCAAAGGCGGGCGCGCGGCCGGCACCGCGCGTGTTGCCGGCCACGGGCGAAGGACACTGCGCGTTCAAGCCGCAGGACGTGGTGGACGCGGTAGTGATGCAGAGCACCGCGGCGCGGTGACGGTCTCCCTGTCCGCACACATATCGGTAGCGCCGACCCATGGTCGGCGAGCGCAGCGGGCCGGATGCTCACGGAGTCCGCCGAGCGCGGCTCGGCGTTACCGGGCTATGGGGTGGGGTGCGAAGACTTCCGCCTGAACTTGCGTGACATCCACTCGCCCAGATCATCCACCACCGTGAACGCGGCAGGGATCACGATCAGGCTGAGCAGCGTGGAGGTGATCAACCCACCAATCACCGCGATCGCCATGGGCGCGCGGAAGCTGGAGTCACCGGCGAAGCCCAGCGCGATGGGCATCATGCCCGCGCCCATCGCCAGGGTGGTCATGATGATCGGCTGTGCACGCTTGCGGCAGGCATCCACCAGTGCATCGTGCTGGCTCATGCCGTGCTCGTCCTCGGCGATCACCGCGTAGTCCACCAGCAGGATCGAGTTCTTGGTGGCGATGCCGATCAGCATCAACAGCCCGATCAACGCCGGCAGCGACAGCATGTTCTGGGTGATCAGCAGCGCACCGAACGCACCACCGGCGCACAGCGGCACCGCCGCCAGGATGGTGACCGGCATCAGCGCATGGTTGAACAGCAGCAACAGCACCATGTAGATGCAGATCAACCCCGCCGCCATCGCCAGCATGAAGCCGATGAACAGTTCCACGAATACTTCGGCATCGCCGGTGTTGAGGAAACTCACGCCCGGCGGCAACTGCTTCACCCCGGGCAGCGCCTGCACCTCGGTCATCACCTCGCCCAGCGGACGCCCGTTGAGTTCAGCGGTGAGGGTGACATTGCGCTGGCGTTGGTAACGCGAAATCTGCGACGGGCCACTGCCCTGCTGGATATCGGCCACCGCGGCGAGCGGCACCGGGCCGTCGCGTCCGGGCACGCGCAGCTGGCCGATCAGCGCCGGATTGGCCAGCGTCGCTTCGGCGAAACCGACGCGGATCGGTACCTGCCGGTCCGGCAGGTTGAGCTTGGCCAGGCGTTGTTCGTAATCACCGGCGGTGGCGATGCGCGCGGCTTCGGCGATGTCCGCCGTTGCCACGCCCAGATCGGCGGCACGCGCCGAATCCGGAACGATCTGCACTTCCGGTCGCAGCAGCGAGGCGGTGGAAGTGACGCTGCCCAGCCCCTCGATGCCGCGCAGGTCGCGTTCCAGCGCGGTGGAGGCTTCCTGCAGGCGCTGCGGATCATCGCCGGACAGCACCAGCTGCAGCAGGTTGCCCGGTTCGGAACTCACGTAGCTCACGCGCACGCCGGGCAGGTTGGCCAGCTTGTGCCGGGCCTCGCGCTCCAGTGCACGCTGGTCGCGGTCGCGGTCATCGGCCGATCCCCAGTCCAGCACCAGCGTCGCTTTGCGTGGCTCGCCCACGCCGGTGGAACCGGGGTCACCCAGGTCCAGCACGCTGCCCACCGCGGTGTAGACCTGTTTCAGTTCCGGCATGTCCGTGAGCAGCGCGCGCGCGCGCTCGGCCACCGCCACGGTGTCCTGCAGACGCGTACCCGGCGGCAGTTCCAGGTTGAGGTTGCTGCGGCCCAGGTCGGACTGGGGAATGAAGGTCGCCGGGATGAACGGCACCAGCCCCAGCGAGGCGACGAACAGGCCGGTGGCCAGCCACAGCGTGCGGCCACGGTGGCGCAGCGCGGCATCCACCCAGCCCAGGTACCAGACCATCAGGCGCGAATCCGGCTTCTCTTCGCCGTGTGGCTTGAGCAGGTAGGCGGCCATCATCGGCGTGAGCAGGCGCGCCACCAGCAGCGAGAACAGCACCGCGGTGGCGGCGGTCCAGCCGAACTCGCGGAAGAACTTGCCCGCGATGCCGGGCATGAAGGCCACCGGCACGAACACCGCCGCCAGCGTCAGTGAGGTGGCGATGACCGCATTGCCGATCTCACCCGCCGCTTCGCGCGCAGCTTCCAGCGGCGGCTTGCCCATGCGCAGGTGGCGCACGATGTTCTCGATTTCCACGATGGCATCGTCGACCAGGATGCCGACCACCACCGACAGCGCCAGCAAGGTGATGATGTTCAGCGTGAAGCCGAAGAAGTACATCACCGCGAAGGTCGGGATGATCGACAGTGGCAACGCCAGCGCCGCCACCCAGGTCGCCCGCCAGTCGCGCAGGAACAGCCACACCACCAGCAGGGCCAGCAGCGCACCTTCCCACAGCATCGTCATCGACGAATCGTAGGAGCGGTGGGTCTCGTCGATGGCGGTGGTGACCAACCGGAAATCGATGCCCGGATGTTCGGCCTTGATCTTGTCCAGCGCGGCATGCACGCCGGCTTCCACCTTGACCTCGCTGGAGCCGCGCGTGCGCGACATCGAGAACGCCACGACCTGCTTGCCATCCAGCAGCGCCCGCTTCGGTGGGGTCGGCGGCCGCGTCGGTCACCGTGGCCAGCGTGGACAGGCGCACCGCGCGGCCATCGGGCAGCGCGATGGAGTAGTCACGCAGCGCCTGCGCATCGCCTACCGTGCCCAGCGTGCGGATGGTCTGCTGTGCGCCTTCGATTTCGGCCTTGCCGCCCGCGCGCTCCACCTGGATGCGCGCCAGCTGCTGGGATACATCACCGGCGGTGATGCCCATGGCGATCAGTGCGTTCGGGTCCAGGTCCACGCGCACCTGGCGCTCCACGCCGCCCACCCGGGTGACCTGGGCCACGCCCGGCACGCCGTACATCGCGCGCGCGATATCGCGGTCGACAAACCAGCTGGCTTCGTCGCTGCTCATGTGCGGGGCGACCAGCGCATAGGTCATCAGCGAGCCGCCGATGTCGACCTTGGAGATCACCGGCTCCTGGATGTCCTGCGGCAGGTCGGTACGGATGCGGGTGACCGCATCACGCGTGTCGTCCAACGCCGTGGCGAGGTCGGCTTCCAGCTGGAACTCGATGGTGGTGGTGCTGACGCCCTCGCTCACCGAGGACATCACCCGCTTGACGTTGTTGACGGTGGCGACCGAGTCTTCGACCTTGCGCGTGACCTCTGCTTCCAGCTGGCTCGGCGAGGCGCCGGGCTGGGTCACCGTGACGGTGGTCATCGGGAAGGCGATGTCGGGGAAGCGCGCAACCGGCAACTGGTAGAAGCCCCAGAGCCCGGCCACGCACAGCACGAAGAAGATCAGCAGCGCGGGCAGCGGGCGCTTGATCGCCCAGGCGGAAAAATTCATTGCGCAGCCGCCTTCGCCGGATCGGCCTTGGGCGCGGTGACCACGCGCACGCGGTCGCCCTCACCCAGGAAGCCCGCGCCGTCCACCACCACCTGGTCGCCGGCCTTCAGGCCTTCCAGGATGGCGGTGCGGCCCTGCACGGCCTGGCCGGTGCTGACGCGGTGGCGACTGGCCTGCTGCTTGTCGGTGACGGTGAACACGTAGTTGTGGCCGTCGCGCTGGACGATCGCCGCCGTGGGGATGGTCAGCGCCTGCCCGTCACCGGTGACGATGCGGCCTTCCACGTAGACGCCGGGCTTGAGCGGACCGGGTGTGGGCAGGTCGGCATACAGCGTGCCGGTACGGGTCTGCGCATCCACGCCGGGGGTGACCGCGCGGATGCTGCCGGTGACCACCTGGCCTGCGTAGCGCAGTTCGATGGTGTTGCCCACGGCGACGTCGGCCAGCTGGTTTTCCGGCAGTTCGGCGCGCCATTCCAAACGGCCGTCGCGGATCAGGCGCAGCAGCTCGGTGCCGGCCGATACCACCTGGCCAGGCTGAACCAGCCGCTTGGAGATCAAGCCGTCGGCCGGCGCGCGCAGGTCGGCGAAGTCACGCCGCAGCTTGGCTGCATCGCGCGCGGCACGGGCGCTGGCGGTCTGCGCTTCGGCATTGATGCGGTTGGCGCGCAGCTCATCCAGGCTGCTGGCACTGATCAACTGCTGGGCGGCCAGCTTGGCGCTGCGCTCGTAGTTCATCCGCGCCAGTTCCTGCGACGCCTGCGCCTGCCGCAGCGAGGCATCGGCCTGGGCCAGTTCGCTGTCCAGCGTGCGATGGTCCAGCTGCAGCAGCACTTGGTCCTTCTTGACCCACTGGCCTACGTCCACCGGCAGCGCGGTGACCCGCTGGCCGCTCATTTCCACCCCCAGCTGCATTTCCTCATAGGCCGTGACCGGGCCGGAGACCAGCACCGTGCGCGCCATCGCCTGCTGCTTCGCGGGCGCCAGCGAGACCGGCAGCGCCGCGCTGTCGGCAGCGGTTTCATCGGCCGCTTCGTCCTTGCCACCGCAGCCGGCGAGCAGGGAAACCAGCAGGATCAAAAAGGGTGCACGCATGGGTGGCTTTCCGTGTGGAGGCATCAGGGTCAGAAGGAAGTGGCGAGTCAGGGGGTGCGGCCAAGCCGCAGTTCGATGCCGTCCAGCATCAGTCCCAGGCCCTGTTCAAAACGGGTATCGAAATCGACTTCACGCCAGACCTCGCGCGCTTCCCAGCAATGCGGGAAACGTTGCTCGGCCAGCGCCATGAAGGCCTCGCCCAGCGCTTCCATGCTGCCATCGCCTGGCCAGGATTGTTCTTCGATGACGTAACCCATCGTGTAGTACACAAGGTCCATCGCCGTGGTGGCGGCGAAGCTGGCCGATGCCCCGGCACCTACCAGCGCGACGATGCTGGCCTCGCCTGCCCGCAGCACGTTCTCGGTGGCCAGAAAGGTACCGGCATAGACCCGCGCGCCATCGCGCCGCGCCTTGAACGCAACGCGGAACTCGCGTGCGATCTGC
Source organism: Stenotrophomonas sp. SORGH_AS_0321 (assembly GCF_031453215.1). Taxonomy (NCBI): domain Bacteria; kingdom Pseudomonadati; phylum Pseudomonadota; class Gammaproteobacteria; order Lysobacterales; family Lysobacteraceae; genus Stenotrophomonas; species Stenotrophomonas sp. SORGH_AS_0321. The sequence continues at coordinate 1,373,159 of NZ_JAVIZG010000001.1, read as the reverse complement.
AGCAGGGTCTGGCGCCAGGGCTGCCCCTCCGGGATGACCTGCGCCACGTCGGCGATCATCGCGTCGGCCATGGCGTCGATCAACGCCTGCTTACTCTTGAAATGCCAGTACAGCGACGGCGCACGGATACCCAGCGAGCAGGCCACTTTGCGCAGCGTCACGCCTTCCAGGCCGGCCTCGTCGAGGATCCGGAAGGCCGCCCCGACGATCTGTTCGCGGGCAATCGGTTGGCGCAAGGGGGCTCTACCTAACGTTGTTAGGGAGCGAATCTAACAGCGTTAGGTTGGGCTTTGCAAGGCCCCTCATGTGACGACCTGGTTCGGTGGGTGACGACCGTTGGTCGTCACGCTCTCGCCGCTGCGCTCACCGAGCACGGCTATGCCGGTCGTCCTGACCGGCCCCCTGCGGGCCGTCGCAAGCGACGTTGGCAGCGGCTCCTGCCGCTGCCTTCGGCGCTACCGATCCCGTGCACCGATACCGTTCGCGTATTCCGTTCCCGGGCGCCATCACCGCTCGCGGACGCTGCTACCGGGTAGTGACGGCCGCTGGCCGTCATGCTCTCCGGGACCCCGCCTGAACCATCGGCCACCCAGCCAGCCCCGGTAAGTCGCCTGTAAGTCAGCGCCAGCAAGACTCGCCGCACTCTCCCCCCAGCGAAGTCCCTCCGATGCTCAAGTACGTAGTGTCCGTTCCCTTCCTGCTGCCGGGCCTGGCCCTCGCGCAGAACGCCTCCAGCACCGGCGACCTGCTGGCCAAGGCCGAGGACGACCGCTGGTCGATTGGCGTGGCCGCCGCGGCCAGGCAGAGCCCTTACGCAGGCGAAGGCACCCGCGTGCGCCCGCTGCCGCTGGTCACCTTCGAAGGCGAGCGGATCTTCTGGCGCGGCGTGAGCGGCGGCGTGCACCTGTTCAAGGGCGAGTCCTTCACTTTGGATGCCGTGTTGGCCGGCCGCTTCGATGGTGTTGACATCAAGGACCTCGGACGACGCGAGCTGGCAGGCAATGGAGTCGATCGGGACCTGCTGGAGGACCGCGACGACGGCCTCGATGCCGGCCTGGCAGCCAGTTGGAGCAGCCGTGCCGGCGAGTTCAAGCTGAGCGCTCTGGCCGATGTCACCGATACCAGCGGCGGCTACGAGATCGCCGCCGACTACGCGTACGCTGTCACCTGGGGACGTACCACCCTCGTCCCGGGGGTCGGCGTCCGCTGGATGTCCAGCGACGTGGTCAACTATTACCATGGCACGCTGGAAGAGGAGGTCGCACGCGGCGTGGCACGCTACCAGCCGGGTTCGGCGCTGGTACCGCAGATCAGTGTCGGCTTCTCGCGTCCGCTGGGCGAAAAATGGCGCGTGATGGGCGGCGTGGACTACCGGTTCCTGCCAGACGAAATCACCGACAGCCCGCTGAGCGAGCCCGATACGGACGGCTCGGCCGGCCTCCGCATCGGCATCACCCGCAGCTTCTGACGTTCCGCTTCCCGGTACCCGCCTGCCATGCCACCGCCCCCGCCTGCCGCCCTGCCCAACCGGATCGCGCTGGTCGAAGATCATCCCCGCCTGGCCAGCCTGGTCGAGCGTGGCCTGGGCGCGGCGGGCATTGCGGTGGATACCTACCCCGGCGTGGAAACCGCGTGGCATGCGATTGCGCGGCATGGTTACGCCGCGGCGGTGATCGATCGCGGCCTTCCCGATGGGGATGGCCTGGACCTGGTGCGGCGCATGCGTACGGCCGGCAACCGCATTCCCTGCCTCATGCTGACGGCCCGCGACGGCCTGCACGATCGTGTCGATGGACTGGATGCGGGAGCCGATGACTACCTGCCCAAGCCGTTCGCCATCGAAGAACTGGCCGCGCGCGTGCGCGCCTTGATGCGCCGGCCATCGGAACTGCGCACGCTGGATGTGGTCCACCAGGGACTGCACGTCAAGGCGGCGGAAGGCTGCATGCGCTGTGGCGACGAGCAGATCAGCCTGGCGCCGGCCGAATTGCAGATCATCCTCTCGCTGGTGCACGCCGGCGGCCAGGTGGTCCGCCGCAGCACGTTGGAAGCGGCCGCGTGGGGGGTCGGTGAGGCGGTGACCCCGAATGCGCTGGACGTGGCGCTGCACCGGCTGCGCCGCAAGCTGGCGGCCATCGAATCGGGCCTGGGTGTGGTGAACGTGCGCAACCTGGGCTTTGCCCTGCGGGCAGCCGATGCGGCCGCGTAGCCTCAGCGCACGCTTGATGCTGGCCACGCTGCTGGCACTGCTGGCCGCGGCGGCCGCCGCGGTCGTGGTCACGGCCTGGGTACGGATGAGTACGCCGGAAGACGCGGTGCGCGAGGAATTGCTGGAAGAAGTGGATGAGCTGCGGGCAGCCCTTCGGCTGGATGCCGCTGGCAGGCTGCACGTTGTGCTGCCGCCACAGGCCGGCAACGTGTACGACGCCATGCCCCGCGATGCGGCGTACTGGATTACCAACGCACAGGGCCGCACGCTCGCCAGCAGCCGCGCCGGTCCGGCGCTGGACGCAGTGAAGCGCGTTGCGGCCGGCGCCACCCGCCTGACCGTCGCCAACCCCGGTGGCGACATCGCGCTGCAGGTGATCCACGCCCCGATCGACCATGCTGGAACGGCCTACATGGCACACATCGCACGCAGCGACCGGCTGGTGATCACCCTGAAGAACCACGCAGACAAGCTGTACCTGCGTGCCGGCGCGGCGGTGGTCATCCTCGCCCTGCTGACCTTCGCGCTGGTGATCACGCTCACCGTCAACCGCATGCTGCGACCGCTGCGGCAGGCCTCACGCGTGGCGGCGCGGGTGGGTCCGCGCAACCTGGGTGCACGCCTGCGCAGCGACGGGCTGCCCGCCGAGGTGGTGCCGTTGATCGAGGCGTTCAACGCCGCACTGGAACGCCTGCAACAGGGCTTCCGCGTGCAGCAGGACTTCCTCGCCGCCGCCGCGCACGAGCTGAAGACCCCACTTGCGCTGCTGCAGGCGGAGATCGAGCTCAGCGGTGCCCCCAACACACCGCTGCTGTTGCGTGACACCGAACAGATGGCGCGCCAGGTGCACCAGCTGCTGCACCTGGCCGAAGTCAGCGAGGGCCACAACTACACCTTCGCCCCCATCCAGCTGGGCGCGGTGGTCACCGACGCGGTGGACTACCTGGCACGGCTGTCGGCACAGCACGCGGTGCACGTGGTGGTGCTGCCGCCCCGCATGCCCTCGCCTGCCGTGGAAGCCGATGCATCGGCGGTGTTCGTGCTGGTCAAGAACCTGCTGGAAAACGCGCTGCATCATTCGCCGCCGGGCAGCACCATCACCATCGCACTTCAAGCCGATGGCTTCAGCGTATGCGACCAGGGAGGTGGCGTAGCGGAGGCGGACCGTCCACACCTGTTCGAACGCTTCTGGCGCGGTACGGCCCGCGACGGTCGCGGTGCAGGACTGGGCCTGTCCATCTGCCTGGAAATCTGCCTGTCGCATGGATGGACGATCCGGCTTGAACCTGCCGATGGCGCACCAGGCGCGTGTTTCATGGTGGAAACCAGCGGCGGATTGGAATGATCAGCCGACCACTTCGCCATCTTCCTTGGTGAAGGGCGTAGCGATCGGCGGCAGGATCTCCAGCACCACCTCCGATGGACGGCACAGCCGCGTTCCCATTCTGGTCTGCACGAAGGGGCGGTTGATCAGGATCGGGTGCGCCAGCATCGCATCCAGCAAGGCGTCATCACCGAGGTTGGCGGCGTCCAGCCCGAGCTCCAGGTAAGGCGTGCCCTTCTGCCTGATGGCATCGCGCACGCCAAGGCCAGCAGCGGTGATCAATTCAACCAGCCGGCTCCGGTCAGGTGGATCAGCCAGATAGTCGATCACCTCAGGCTCAAGGCCGGCGTGCCGGATCAGCGCAAGGGTATTGCGCGAGGTTCCGCATCGGGGGTTGTGGTAGATCACTGCATTCACGCGTTCTTCCTCGAATTGGCAGGCCTTCGCCCGGGCCCCATGCCTGCACTTTATTCGACGGCAGGCAGATTGCCAGCGGCCGCACAACCGTACCCGGCCCCACCTGTGACAAAGCGTCGCAGTGGACGCCAAACCGACCGTCTCACGCGCCGCCCCGGCTGGCTTCCCTTAGAATCAGGGCGTGCGCTCGCCCCTCTTCCACCGCTGGCTCCACGCTTGGGCATGCCTGGCCATGGCCCTGGTGATGGTGGCACCGCTGATCAGCCGGGCGCTGGCGGAGCATCCTGCGCCGAACGCCGTGCTGGCGCCCGCAGAATCCGCCGCCACCCCGCACGCGGGCAGTGCACACGATATGCATCATGGCACGCAGCACGCCACGCATCACGACATGACGGCAGCGCAGCCGCCAGTGCACGCGGCCTCCATCGACACTGCGCCGCCGGATCCGCACGCCAAGCATGAGATGGGCGTGGAGTGCGACTACTGCCTGATTGCCGCCCGCATGGTCAGCCTGCTGGTGGCGCTGCTGTTGTTGCTAACGGTCTGGCCCGCAGCATTCCGCACGATCACGGCACGTCACCCGACCCGGTCTGCTCCTGCGCTGGGCACGCTGGGCGCGCGCGGTCCACCCGCCATCGCCTGCTGATTCAGTTCGCCCTCCTGCGGCTGCACGCCGCATTTCGACGCGTGACTGGATCCCCGACCTCCCTTCCCCCGGGCTGACGCACCGGATCTTCTGCCTGTCCCGACCGTCTCCGGTCGTGGCATTTCGATGTTGTGGACAATGAAAAAACTTCAACCAACGCGCCCGCTGCCCACGGTGATCGTGGCGGCACTGGCGTGCACGGCCACCGTAGCTTCGCCGGCGGTCGCGCAGGAAGGAACCGCACTGACACTGGGCACCGTACAGGCTCGCGCAATGCCGCAGAGGGAGCTGCCGGCGCGCCTGATGTTCACCTCGGTGGACGTCATCGGTGGTGACCTGCTGCAGCAGCAGAAAGTCGACCACAGCTGGGAGCTGCTGATGAATGCCCCCGGCGTGCAGGTGACGCAGTTCAAGATGGGCACCGATGCCGGCCGCTTCTCCTTCCGCGGCTTCAATGGCGAAGGCCGCATCAACGCAGTCAAGTTGCTGATCGACGGCATTCCCAGCAACGACAACGCCGGCGGCATGCCCTATCTGGACGCCGTGTTCCCGCTGGACATCAGTGCACTGGAAATCGTCCGCGGCACCAACGATGCCCGCTATGGCCTGCATGCCATCGCCGGCGATGTGAACGTGCTGACCCGCCAGGGCGGCAACGACGGGCAGGCCAGCGTCACCGTCGGCAGCTTCGGTACCCGCGATATCCAGATCGCCAAAGGAGTCGAAAAGGGCGCGTGGGCGCAGAACTATTTCGTTGGCTGGCGCGGCTCCGATGGCGAGCGCGACCATGCCCGATCCACCCAGCGCAGCTTCTCCGGCAAGTGGTTCTACACCAACGAAGAGAGCCAGTGGCGTGCGGGGCTGACCGCCCGCTATTACAACAACACCGCGCTGGAAGCCGGTTACCTGAGTTACGCCGAAGTGCAGGCCAATCCAACGCAATCACCGGATTACGCGCGCGATGACCGCAGCGAGCGCCAGACCGTCCAGACCGCGCTGCATGCCGATGGCCAACTGGGCAACGGCTGGAGCTGGAATGCCAAGGCTTATCAGAACGACTACCGCAACCAGCGCTGGGTGACCTTCACCGCCGGCGGTGCACAACAGGAGCGCTTCAACGATGAGACGCACCGCGGCGTGATCATCAACACGACCTGGCGCCCTGCGACATCGCTGGCCGATCTGGTGCTGGACGCCGGCGTGGACGCGCAGTGGCAGGACAACCTCGCCGCCCGTTACCGCACCGTGGCGCGCGAACGCCAGACCACGCTGCGTGACTGGCGCTTCGCCCTGGATACCCAGGGCGCGTACGTGCAGGCCGTGGTCAAGCCGACTGAAGCGCTCAAGATCGTACCCGCCTACCGGGTGGACCACATCGACGGAGGATTCCACAACCGCGCCGATGGCAGCCATGCGCCCGCTTACCGCTACGGGCTGATCAAACAACCGAAGCTGAGTGTGTCCTATGACCTCGGCGACCGCACCGTGGCCTATGCCAACTGGGGCCGCACCTTCCAGATCGGCAGTGGCAACGGTGCCTACCGTATCCAGGCCAACAACGTGCTGCCCTCGCGCAATGAAGGCTGGGAGAGTGGGCTCAAATGGACGCCGCTGCCGGGGCTGCAGGCCCGCGTGGCGTACTGGGAGCAGCATGCATCGGATGAAGTCGCCACCATCCTGGGCGTCAACGGGGCGATCGGTGCCAATGAAGTCGGCAACGTCGGCCAGACACTGCGGCGGGGCTGGGATGCCCAGCTGAGCTGGCAGGCCAGCGAACAGTGGCGGGCGTGGGGATCCTATTCGCGGCAGAAAGCGGTGATCACCGTGGCCGACCCGAGCGCGCCGCAGACCCGTGGCCGGCAGATCGAGAACGTGCCGAACTGGCTGGCCAGTGCCGGCGTGGACTACGCGCCGCGTGCGGACTGGAGCTTCAGCGCATGGGGCAACGGCCAGGGCGATTACTACGTGGAACGGAGCAACACGCTGGGCCGTCATGGCGGCTACGTACTGATGAACCTGAGCGCGACCTACCACGTGGATGAGCGTAACCGCGTGGCCCTGCAGCTGAAGAACGCAACCGACCGCTTCCATGTCTACGCCTGGTATGACAGTGGTTCCTCCGGTTACTCGCCCGGCGATGGACGCGCGTTCTACCTGAGCTGGACACGGGATATCTGACATGCAGACAACGCCTACCCAGAGCCCGAGCGATCGCTGGCGCTTCCATCGCGCGGTGTGGCGATGGCACTTCTATGCAGGCCTGTTCGTGCTGCCGTTCATCGCATGGCTGGCGCTGACCGGCGCGGCGTACCTGTACCAGAAGCCGATCGACCGCTGGATCCACCACGATCTGAAAGTAGTTGAACCCACGCGCGGCACGCCTGCATCGGCGAGTGCCCAGATCGCCGCGGTCGAGGCCGTTGCAGCAGGACCAACGTTCCGTTACACCCTGCCCGAGCGCGCCGATGGCAGCGTGGAAATCGGCGTGCAGCAGCCCGATGGAGCGCGCGATGTGTACTACGTCGATCCCGGCACCGCGCGGGTGCTGGGATCGCTGCCCGACAAGGGCACCTTCTCCGGCGTGGTGCGCCGGCTGCACAGCCTGGACCTGGTCGGACGCTGGGCCAGCGCGTTGATCGAAATCGCCGCGGGCTGGGCGATCCTGCTGGTGATCACCGGGGTTTTCCTGTGGTGGCCGCGCGGGCAGAGCGGCGGCGTCACCCGCGTGCGGGGGCGACCGGCACAGCGCCTGTTCTGGCGTGACCTGCATGCGGTGACCGGGGTCTGGGTGGGCGCGGTGCTGCTGTTCCTGGCCCTGACCGGCATGCCGTGGTCGCTTGTCTGGGGCAAGCAGGTCAATGCCTGGGCAAACGGACACAATTCCGGTTATCCGGCGGGCGTACGCGTTGATGTGCCGATGTCCGATCAGCGCCTGGCCGATGCCACTGCCCCGAGCTGGTCGATGGAGCAGGCTCGGCTGCCGGCCTCGCAGCTCGCGCACGCCCAGGCACCTGCCCGCCACGCGGCGCCTCCGCAGCAACAGGCACACGAAGGCCATGAAAGCCACGCCGGCGTGGGACCCGGGGATCTTTCGCCGCAGCCCGGGGCCATCGGCATCGATGCAGCGTTGCAGCGTTTCAACGCGCTCGGCATGGCCCCCGGTTACAGCGTGGCACTGCCGCGTGGCCCCATGGGGGTGTACTCGGCCTCGGTCTATCCGGAGCAGGTGAACCGGCAACGCGTAGTGCACATGGACCAGTACAGTGGCCGCATCCTGCTGGACATGGGTTACACCGACTACGGCGTGCTCGGCCGCGGGCTGGAATGGGGCATCAACGTGCATCTGGGCCAGCAATACGGCGGCGTGAACCGCCTGTTGCTGCTGGTTGCCTGTGCGGCGATCGTCCTGCTCTGCGCGAGCGGTGCGGTGATGTGGTGGAAGCGCCGGCCAGCGGGTGGCGTTGGCATCCCTCCCCTGCCGCACGCCAGGCGCACGGTCGCGATCGTGTTCGCGCTGCTGTGCATCGGCGGCATCGTGTTCCCGCTGATGGGGCTGTCGCTGCTGGTCATCGGCGTGATGGACTATGTGCTGACGCAGGGTTGGCGCAGCAGCTAGCGACGGAACGCTGCGTGTTGCGGCGTTTCGTCGAAGCAGGCAATCAACAATTCGGTCAGTGCCCGCACCTTCAGCGAGGGGTGCGGGCCCGGCGGACGGATTACATAGATGCCGGCTGCCGGAGGCGGATAACGCGGCATGACCGGCACCAGCGTGCCGGCTTCCAGGTAGGGCTGGGTAAGCCCATCGGGCAGCCAGGCGATGCCCAGCCCCGCCACCGCCGCGGCGATCAGCGCGGTGCCATTGTCGGCCTTGAAACGCCCACGCGGATGCACGGTCACCACGGCATCGCCATCGCTGAACTGCCAGGCCTCGGTGCCCTGCATCAAGGCCTCGTGGGCCAGCAACTCATCCGGCGTTTCCGGCGCGCCGTGGGCCGCCACATAATCCGGACTGGCGACAAGCTTTCCGTACAGCGGTCCAACGCAGCGCGCGATCAGGTTGGAATCGGGCAGGTATCCCACGCGGATCGCACAGTCGAATCCCTCCGCCACCAGATCGGCAAAGCGGTCGCTGTAGGACGCATGCACGTGCAATTGCGGATGGCGCCGTGCCATCTCGGCGAACACCGAAGCGAAGTGGGTAGGACCGAAGGTCAGCGGCGCGGCGACACGCAGGCGTCCGCGCAGATCCCCGCTGGGCAGGATCGCGTCGCGCGCCGCATCGATCTCCGCACAGGCCCTGGCCGCGTGATCGCGGAACGTCGCACCGGCTTCGGTCAGCGCCGCGCCACGCGTGGTGCGCGCCAGCAGTTGTATGCCCAGTTCCGCCTCCAGCCGGGCCAGCCGCCGGCTGACGATCGACTTGGACACATTCAGCCGGCGCGCGGCGGGGGAAACGCCGCCTGCGTTGGCCACTTCCACGAACGTGCGCAGCGCTTCGATATCCACCGTGACCTCCCGGATGCACTCCCTAGCCTGACACATGCCGGGCTGGTCCTGCGTTCCCCTTTGCGCGACACAGCTTGGCAGGAAAGGGTTCTACCGCCCCGGGCGGGGGGATGACAAGGTTCGGGTTCGTTTCCCCCCCTCGATAACAAGGATGACTCCATGACCTTCCGCAACGGCCTTTCCTCGCTGCTCCGCCCTGAAGATTCCGTGCTGGTCCTTATCGACCACCAACCCTACCAGCTGGCAAACCTCAACAGCCACGACCCGCATGCGGTGGTGAACAACGCAACGGCGCTGGCGAAGGCGGCCAAGGCCTTCAAGGTGCCGACCATCCTCACCAGCGTGATCGCTGACCGCGGCGGGCTGATCTTCCCGCACATCACCGACGTGTTCCCCGGACAGGAGGTCATCGACCGTACCTTCATCAATACCTGGGAAGACCCGAAGGTGGTCGACGCAGTAAAGGCCACCGGCCGCAAGCAGCTGATCATCGCCGGCCTGTGGACCGAGATCTGCGTTGCGATGCCGGTGATCCAGGCGCTGGGCGAAGGCTGGGATGTCACCGTGATCACCGATGCCTCCGGCGCGGTCTCGGTCGAAGCCCACCAGGTGGCGATCCAGCGCATGATCGCGGCCGGTGCCAACATGATGACCTGGATGGCATTGGCCGCCGAATGGCAGCGCGACTGGGCGCGCACCGAGCACGCAGCCGAGCTGACCGAAGTGCTGAAGCAGCACGCTACCGGCAGCGGCATTGCCTACCTGTGGGAGCAGCAGCTGCTCAACACACCGGTGCCGCCGAGCGCAGGCTGATACTGCGCGTTGCCGGAGCGGAAAGCCGCTGACCATGGATCGGCGCTACCAAGGCCACGCCGATCCGGTAGCGCCGAGCCAAGCTCGGCCAGCGCGAAGCGCGGCGTGTATCTGCACGCGCGCAAAAAAATGGTTCTTCACCCAACTCCGGGGAAGGCCGCCCGGATCTTCAGGAAGAAATATGCGTCGTCTCGGTATCCGTAGGCGACGCGCTTGATGACCTTGATCTTGTTATTGATGCCTTCCACCAGGTTCGTCCCGAGCGGCCATCGGCAGTGGGCCAGGATGCCCGGGAGATATGGTTGCAGACGGCGGACAAAGATGCGCAGCGGCTCCAGCCCGCTTCGCAGGGCGCGATGCTTCCATGACCGCCAGGCCTTCTCCGCCCAGCTCTGGCTTCGGTAGCGCCACAGCTGCTTCAGGTCGTCTTTGAGCAGATACGTGGTCAGCAGGGCTTTGTTGGCGGCCAGCAGCTCCTCGAGTTGGACGCGCTGCTCGGCTGGGACGTTTTGCCTATTGCGCAGCAGGAGCCAGCGCGAGGTCTTCACCACCCGTCGCGCGGGCTTGTCGGTGCGTAGGCGATTGGCCTCGTCAACCCGCACCCGATCAATGACTTCGCGCCCGTACTTGGCCACGACATGGAAGAGGTCGTAGACCACCTCGGCGTTGGGGCATTGGGCTTTCACTTCCAGGTCGAATGCCGAATTCATGTCCATGGCGACCGCTTGGATGCGTTCGCAGCCGTCCCTTCCGAGTAACTCGAAGAAGGGGCGCACGTCAGCGCGACTGCGTCCTCGACCGACCCAAAGCACGCGCTTGCGTGATGGCTCGACCACCACGGTGGCGTAGCGATGGCCCTTCTGGATCGCAAACTCGTCCATCGCGATCACTCTTACGTCCGATAGGTCCACCGGCCCCAGCGTCTGCACCAGATGCCTGAAATCAAGTGCCTTGACCGTCTTCCAGTCCAAGCCATGCCACTTTGCGGTGGCATGGATCGAGGTCGTGGCACACATGCGTGCCACGCTCTGCGCAAGCCGTTGCGTTACCCGGGCATGCCGCTCCAACCAATCCAGATGCTCCAGCTTTGGCCCGCAGCGAGGACAGGCCAGTCGCTGTCGCTGGATCTCCAACTCGACCGGCGCATCGAACACAGGCAGGTCACGAACCCGCCGGAGCGTCTGGTCGTGGATGGCCACGACCCACTTGTCGCATCCGCTGCAGCGTCGGCGGCGGCGTGAATCGGGCACCAGCGAAAGCACCAGCCACGTGGCTGCGCCACGTGCCTCGCGGCGCCACCCATCCAGGCGATACCCCGCCCAGCCTCCCAGCAACGGCATACAATCCAGCTTGGCCACGGCCGACCTCGGTTTGTTGTCTCGACAACTACAAATCTAGCTGGTCGGCCGTGCGCCTTCTCCCCTCAGATGGGAGAAGAACCAAAAAAATGCCCGGCATGGCCGGGCATTTTGTTCAGAGCGTGACGACCAACGGTCGTCACCCACCGGGGCGAGGAATCGTCACCCAGCGGGGTGGCGGGTCGTCACCCCCCGTGCTTACTTGATCAGGCGCAGGGTGAACGGGTAGCGGTAGGCTTCGCCGTTGTTGGACTTCACTGCGGCGATGATGCAGAACACCACGTTCAACACGCCGACCACCGGCATCAGCAGGGCGCCGATGAAGACGATCATCAGCACCACGCAGATCGCCATGGCGATGGCGATGGTGATCTGGAAGTTCAGCGCTTCCTTGGCCTGGTCGGTGACGAAGGCCTTGCTGGCGTCGTCCTTGTTGACCAGCCAGATCACCAGCGCGCCGATGAACCAGGTGAAGATGCCGAGCAGGTGCGCGGCCAGTGCCATGGTGCGCTGGTCGGCCGGGGCCGGCTCCACGCTGGACGGCGGCGGCGGCGGCGCGGTGACGTTGTCGAATTCGCTCACGGTAAACTCCTTTTAGGTTGTAGGGTCGGCGCGACCCACTCCCCGTGGGCCGTCGCAGCCCGGCAAGAGTACGCCAATAACGTCGTCAGTCGTTACCGGCGACCGTCATTTTCCCGATCAACAACGAACCGATGGCGACGTGCGAGCGGGGATCCACGTCGCTGCCGATCGCCTCGATGGACTGGAACATGTCGCGCAGGTTGCCGGCGATGGTGATGCCGTCCACCGGGTACAGGATCTCGCCGTTCTCCACGCGGAAGCCGCCGGCGCCGCGCGAGTAATCACCCGTCACGCCGTTGACGCCCTGCCCCATCAGCTCGGTCACCAGCAGGCCCGTGCCCATCTGCCGGGCGATGGCATGCAGGTCCAGCCCCGGTGCGCTGGCGGCTACCTGCAGGTTGTGCACGCCACCGGCGTTGCCGGTGGTCTGCAGGCCCAGCTTGCGCGCCGAGTAGCTGCCCAGGATGTAGCGCTGCAGCACGCCATCGCGCACGATCGCCGAGGTACGGGTCGCCACGCCGTCACCATCGAAGGCGGCCGAACGGCGGCCACGGCGCAGGTGCGGCAGTTCGTCGATCTGCATCCAGGCCGGGAACAGGGAGGTGCCCAGGCTGTCCAGCAGGAAGCTGGACTGACGGTACAGCGCACCGCCGGAAATCGCCGACAGCAGGTGGCCGACCAGGCTGCGCGCCACTTCCGGGGCGAACAGCACCGGCATGCTGCTGGTGGCCATCGAACGCGGCTGCAGCCGGGCGATGGTGCGCTCGGCGGCCTTGCGGCCTACCGCGGCCGGGTCTTCCAGGTCCTCGCGGGCCAGCGCGCTGGTATACCAGCCATCGCGCTGCATGCCGTCGCCCTGCCCGGCAATCAGCGCCACGCTGATCGAATGATGGGTGCCGCGCTCGCGGCCGAAGAAGCCGTGCGAGTTGGCATACACCGACAGGCTCTGTCCGGTCGATGCCGAGGCGCCATCGGTATTGCTGATGCGCGCATCGCTGTCGCGGCCGGCCGCTTCGCAGGCCAGCGCCAGGTCGATCGCCTGGTCGGCCTGCAGCGCCCACGGGTGCCAGCTGTCCAGCTCCGGGAACTCACGCGCCATCAGATCGGCGTCGGCCAGGCCGGCGGCGGCATCGTCTTCGGTATGCCGGGCGATGGCGCAGGCCTGCTCCACCGTGGCCACCAGGCTGGACGGCTGCAGGTCGGCGGTGCTGGCACTGCCCTTGCGCTTGCCGAAATACACGGTGACCGCGATCCCCCGGTCGGCGGTGGATTCGACCGTTTCCACCTCGCCCAGGCGCACGTTCACATCCAGCCCGCGGTCCTCGCTGCAGGACACTTCGGCCTGGCTGGCGCCCAGCCGCCGGGCGTGGTCCAGCAGCTGCTGGGAGATGTCGGCCAGCTGTTCCAGCCGGGCCTCGGGACCTGCGGCAACGGCCGCTTCAGGGGCGATGACGTTCAATGCTTTATCCTGTACAGGTTGGGCCCGGCACTGCGCCGGGCGACGTATTTACGAAAGTAGGAAAGACGATGCGCGGACGCGACGAAGAAACCGGTGAATTCCACGATAAAAGCCGCAAGCAGAAGCGCAATGAAGCGCTGGACGTGCTTGCGCTGGGCGAAAAGCTGGTTTCGCTGACGCCTGCGCAGCTGGCGCGCCTGCCGGTGCCGGAAGACCTGCTGCCGCACATCGCCGAATGCAAGCGGATCACCGCCCACATCGCGCACAAGCGGCAGCTGGCGTTCCTGGCCAAGCACATGCGCCGCGAGGAAGAATCCGCGCTGGATGCCATCCGCGAGGCGCTGGACGCCAACAGCGATACCGGCCGCCGCGAAGTGGCGATGATGCACCGGGTCGAAGACTGGCGCGAAAAGCTGATGAGCGATGGCGACGCCGCGCTGTCCAAGCTGCTGGTGGAATACCCGCAGGCCGACCGCCAGGAACTGCGCACGCTGGTGCGCAATGCCCAGGCCGAAAAGGCCAAGAACAAGCCGCCGCGCGCCTACCGGGAAATCTTCCAGGTGCTGCGTGCGCTGATGCTGCCGGCCGCGCTGGGGCTGATCGTGGCCGACAGCGGCGAAGACGCCGACGCGGTTGAAGACGACGCGGACGACAGCCAGGACTGAGGCCCGCGCTGCCGGGAAAGCCGCCAAGCATGGCTCGGCGCTACCGGTCAGGGACGCCGCCGGGCAGCGCGCGGCGCCACCGGGCAGGAGCACCGCTGGCATCACGCCTGGGTGCCACCTACGGTGAGTCCATCGATCAGCAGCGACGGCTGGCCTACGCCGACCGGCACGCTCTGGCCATCCTTGCCACAGATGCCGACGCCCTGGTCCAGTGCCAGGTCGTTGCCGATCATGCGCACTTTCTGCATGGTTTCCGGTCCGTTGCCGATGATCGTGGCGCCCTTCACCGGCGCGGTGATGCGGCCGTCTTCGATCAGGTAGGCCTCGGTGGCCGAAAACACGTACTTGCCGCTGGTGATATCGACCTGGCCGCCGCCGAAGTTCACTGCGTACAGGCCCTTCTTCACCGAGCGGATCATTTCCTGCGGATCATGTTCACCGGCACGCATGTAGGTGTTGGTCATGCGCGGCATGGTCAGGTGCGCGAACGATTCGCGGCGGCCGTTGCCGGTCGGCGCCATGCCCATCAGGCGGGCGTTGAGTGAATCCTGCATGTAGCCGACCAGGATGCCGTCTTCGATCAGCGTGGTGCACTGGGTGCGCTGGCCTTCGTCATCGATGTTGAGCGAACCGCGCAGGCCTTCCAGCGTGCCGTCATCGACGATGGTCACGCCCGGCGAAGCCACCCGTTCGCCCAGGCGACCGGCATACACGCTGGTGCCCTTGCGATTGAAGTCGCCTTCCAGGCCATGGCCGACCGCTTCGTGCAGCAGCACGCCCGGCCAGCCCGGGCCGAGCACCACCGGCATCACGCCGGCCGGTGCGGGTACCGCGTCCAGGTTCACCAGGGCCTGCCGCAGTGCTTCGCGGGCGAACGCTTCCGGCCGCCCGCTGCTGAACAGTTCGGTGTAGTCATAGCGACCGCCGCCACCGGAATAACCGGATTCGCGACGGCCGTTCTGCTCCACGATCACCTGCACGTTCAAGCGCACCAGCGGGCGGATGTCCGCGCCCAGCACGCCGTCGCTGCGGGCGATCAGGATCGTGTCCACGCCGCCGGACAGGCTCACCATCACCTGCTTCACGCGCGGGTCGGCGGCGCGCAGGTAGGCGTCCAGCCGCTTGAGCACTTCCACCTTGGCTTCGTTGCCCATGCTGTCCACCGGATCCAGTGCCGGGTACAGCGCGCGCGCATCACCGCGCAGCAGGGACTTGCCGGTCTGCGCCCCACCCTCGCGCGAAATCGCACGGGCCGACTGTGCGGCGTTGGACAGCGCATCGCGGTGGATGTCATCGGAGTAGGCGAAGCCGGTCTTCTCACCGGAAATCGCGCGCACGCCGACGCCTTGTTCGATGGAATGCGCACCGTCCTTGACGATGCCGTCTTCCACGCTCCAGCTTTCGCGGCGGGCGTGCTGGAAGTACAGGTCACCGAAGTCGATGCCCGGGCCGAGCAGGTGGCCGAAGGTGTTTTCCAGGGTGCCGGCGTCCAGCCCGGCGGGCTGCAGCAGGCGGTCGGTGGCGAGGGTCAGGGCGTTATCGGTCATGGTGTTCAATCTGGGGGCGAAACGCGGCCATGGCAAGCCGCGTCACGCAGGGGGGGAGAGCCGACGCGCTCAGCGCGCGGTCGGCTTGGGCGGCGGCGGCACGGACGCATCGCGCTCCACCACCTCCACTTTCGGGTCTTTCCAGGGGCCGGTGACGCGGTAGGTCTTGGCCCCGATTTCGCCCAGCGGCTTGGACAGCACCGCATTGGTGGCCGCGCCCAGTGCCGCGCCCACCGGGCCGCCGGCCACTGCGCCGACGACCGTCAGCAGGTTGCCCGAGCGCGGGTTGACGTCGATGGTCTGGTCGAACTGCTGCGCGCGCAGGTCGGTACGGCCACGGATGCGGATGTTGGCGGCCGGACCTTCGATCATCACCTTGTCGGTGGTGGCCGAGCCGTCGGCGAAGGCCAGCGTGCCGCCGATCTGGTTGAACGCAAAGCCCTTGGAGAAGAAATCACGGAAGTCCAGCATCAGCCTGCGCGGCAGCTGGGTGATGCTCAGCAGGCCGAGCACGCGGCCGGCGCCCGGCTCCAGTTCCAGCAGCTGGCCGTTGCGCGCATCGACTTTCAAGCTGCCCTGCAGGTTGCCCAGCTGGAAGTCCGACGGCCCGCCGGCCCAGGCGGCCTGCAGGTCGATGCTGCCCTGCCCGCCACGCAGCTGGCCACCGTAATCCAGGTCGCGCAGCAGGTCGCCAAGGTCTTCGCTGCGCACCTGCGCGGTGAGGTCCGTGCGCGCCGCAGGCCCCTTGCCCAGCCAGCTGCCACGCACGTCGATGGCCTGTTTCGGCGAACGGAAATCGAGCTGCTGCACGCGCAGCCCGTTGGCGACCGGCTGGGTGCGCACCACCGCCTGGCCAAGACTGATCTTGCCGAACTGCAGGTCGGCGATGTCCAGCGACAGCGGCGGAATGGCGGCAGGATCGGTGTCGTTTGCGCTGGCCTGCACGCGCGCGGCCATCACCTGGCCATCGGGCATCACGATCGGCGCACCATCGCGCGGACGCGGCTGCACCGGGCCCGGCAGCGATTTCCAGTGCACGCGCTGCAGGGTGCCGCTGATGGTGCCGCCACTGGCGTTGGGCACCTGCAGCTGGCCGGCCAGCGAAGGGCCGTCCAGGCGCACGTCAAGGTACGGGGCGGTCGGCCGCAGCTGCAGGCGGGTCTGTTCGAACACCCCGCCGATCAGCAGCAGCTGGGCCACCTGCACATCCACCGAGCGCAGCGGCATCGGGTCGCTGGGCGTGCCGTCGCCCTTGCCATCGCCGGCCGAACCACGCGCCAGCGATATCCATTCCAGTGCATCCAGCGAGCCGCTGCGGCCGTTGACCGCCAGCCCGCTGGGCGGCGGATCGCGGTCCACCCGCGCACTGCCCAGCGTGACCTGCACGCCGGTCTGGCCCTGCTGGGTGCGCGCGGCCAGCGCCAGGCGCTCGCCGAAGGCCACGTCGATGCGCCCATCGCCCATCGGCAGCTGCGCCGCCACGCGGGTATCCAGCGCCTCGGCGGCCGGCTTGTCCAGCGGCGCCGGCAGGCTCAGCGTGGTGCCCACCAGGTTGGACTGCAGGTGCAGCCGCGCCGGCGGAGTGGCAGCCGCCGTACCGCCCGCTGACGGCGCCGCAGCCACCGCCTTGGGCATGTCCACGCCGATCTTCCAGTCCGAACGGCCTTCGATATAGGGCTTCAGCCAGGCCATGTCCGGGGCGCGGTCCAGCAGCGTGCCGGCGTCCAGGTTGGCGTCCAGTTCCGATTCGAAGGCCAGCTGCGGATCGCGCACGAAGCCGCCAGCGCGCAGGCTCAACGTGCCCGGCGCGCCGAGGTGGCGCACGCTGAGGTTGTCGGCCCCGAAGCCGCCACCGGCGTACTTCGCGCTGCCGCGCACGTCCTCGAAATCCAGCGCATAGCGCTTGTCGGACAGCTTCACGCCATCCAGCGCCACGCTGCCCTGCAGGTGCCCGGGCTGGCCCGGATGCAGCGGCTGCAGCAGGTCGAAATCCACGTTCGCCGGGCCGCTGGCGCTGAGCGCATCCAGGGTGTCGCCATACTGCCCGTGCAGCGGACTGCGCCGCAGCATCGCCAGCAGCCGGCTGGCTTCGCTGCGGCTCTGCGCACGCACGTACAGCGGGGTCTCACCGAAATCCTCGATGCCCGCTTCCATCGCATTCACGTTGACGCCGGCCAGGTCGCCGCGGCCCTTGAGCGAGAAGCCCGGACCGATGAAGGCGATGTCCGCGTCCACCTGGGTCATGTCCGGCCAGGTCTTCTGGAAACGGATGGTGCCGTCCTCGATATGCCCGGTGGCCTCGAAGCGGCCGTTGTTGCGGTCGAACGGCCAGTCGTCCAGGTCGCCGGTGACCAGCCCGATGCCGTTGCGCACGCGGCCGGACTGCAGCGCGGTGTCCAGCCAGTCGCGCGCGTTGGCGCTCATCTTCGAACGGATCCAGAAGCGCTTGGCTGCGGTCATCGGCACATCGTCGATCTTCGCCGCCAGCTGCATCCACGGCCGCGTGCCGTCGCCCTGGAACCACAACCCGCCGCGCACGTCGGCCGCATAGTCCGTGCCCTGCACGCGCAGCGCCGGGGTGCCGATCCGCCAGCCACCGGCCTCGTCATGCCAGCCCACCACTTCACCGACCAGGCGCACGTCATGGCGCACGCCGAAGCCCTTCGGCCAGTCGAACTGCAGTTGCTTCTGCGGCTGCAACTGCAGCGAGAATCCTTCGGCATCGCCCTGGAAGCGGCCGCCCACGCCGGCCAGTCCCGGCCCGCCATCCACGCTGGAAAACGCCAGCGTTTCCAGCTCACCCTGCACCCACAGCGCACCGTTGCGTTCGCCGCGCGCCTGCAGCGAACGCACGCGCACCTGCGGGTGGGCGCGGTACAGCCAGTCACGCAGACCGGCATCGACCCGATCGGTCAGTGCCAGTCCGCGCAGCAGCACATTGCCATCCACGTTGTCGGCGACCAACGCCATGTGCTGCCCGGCACCGACCAGCAGGCCGTCCAGCACCTGTTCGCGGCCATCGGCACGCACCCGCAGCAGCGGCGCCTGTGCACGCCAGCCGCCTTCGCTGTAACGCCAGCGCGCGCGCATCTGCAGGCGCTCCACTTCCAGCGTCGGCCGCGCCACATGGGCGGTGGGTGCGCCGGACAGGTGCAGCGCGGCCAGGTCGGAATCGGTGGTGACCATCACCGGGCGGAAGTCACGCAGGGCCACCCAGGCATTGAGTTCACCGCGGCCCTGCAGCACCTGCACGCCGGCTCCGGACAGCAGCGACGACCACGCCTGCAGGTCCACTGGATCGCCGCCCAGCCAGGCCTCGCCGTTGCCGTGGCGGCGGTCCACGTCCAGCACCGCCGACAGCGGCAGCGCCTCTTCGTCGGCCCATGCCCGCACGCCGACGCGCAGGCGATCGCCGTTGACCCGCAGCCGCACGTCCAGCCGCGGCAGGGTCGCCTGCAGCCCGATCGAAGGCGCATCGACGGTCAGCCGGCCACGTTCGACCTGCAGCTCACCGAGCCGCCGCAGCGCATCCAGCGGATCACCGCCCGGCCGGCTCGGCAGCCCGCGCACGCTCCAGCGCCCGTCGTCGGCACGCTGCAGGGTCAGCGCCAGCCCACGCAGGCGCAGTTCGGTCAACGAACGCCCCGGCAGCAGGCCGGCATACATCGCCACCTGCACTTCGGCCTGGCCCACGCGCAGTCCCTCGCCGGCGCCGATGCGCAGGCCATCGAGCTGCAGCAGCGGGCCACGCCGAGTCCACTGCGCCTTCAGGTCATCAAAGCGCACCGGCTGGCCGGCACGTGCGCTCAGCCAGGCGGCAATCTGTTCCGGATGGCGCTCAGCCAGCGGCAGCAGCTGGCTGAAGGTGCCGACCAGCAACGCCACCGCCACCAGGGTGATCGCGCAGGCGTACAGGGCAAGACGGCGGATCCTTCGCAGTCGCAGGCGCGGCGGCGCGCTCATCGGCCCTGGCCGGCAACCGGCCGGTAAAGATCAGAGCAGGACCACATCGAATTGTTCCTGCAGGTACTGGTCGTCCGCCTGGAAGCGGATGCTCTTGCCGAGGAATTCCTCCAGCTCGGCAACGGCGGTGGATTCCTCGTCGGTGATGCGGGCCACCACCTTCGACGAGGCGATCACCAGCAGGCGCGCCGCCTCGAACTGGCGCACCGCCCGGGTGATCTCGCGGAAGATTTCGTAGGTGACCGTTTCGGTGGTCTTGATGCTGCCGCGGCCGCTGCATTGCGGGCAGGTTTCCGACAACTGGCGCTCCAGGCTTTCCACCGTGCGCTTGCGCGTCATCTCCACCAGGCCCAGCGGCGAGAAGTCGTACACCGTGGTCTTGGCATGGTCGCGGGCCAGCGCTTTTTCCAGCGTTCGCAGCACCTGGCGGCGGTGCTCGGCGTCCACCATGTCGATGAAGTCGATGATGATGATGCCGCCGAGGTTGCGCAGCCGCAGCTGCCTGGCCACGGCCTGCGCCGCTTCCAGGTTGGTCCGGTAGACCGTTTCTTCCAGGTTGCGCTGGCCGACGAACGAACCGGTGTTGACGTCGATGGTGGTCATCGCTTCGGTCTGGTCGATCACCAGGTAGCCACCGGATTTCAGCGGCACCTGCTTGTCCAGCGCGCGGCCGATCTCGTCCTCCACCCCGAACATGTCGAAGATCGGGCGGTCGCCGGCGTACAGTTCCAGCTTCTCGGCCAGCACCGGCATGTACTTGGCCACGAAGGCCTGCAGCTGCACGAAGGTTTCCTTGGAATCGACCTTCACCTTGTCCACGTCCTTGCGGATCAGGTCGCGCACCGAACGCAGCGGCAGGCTCAGGTCTTCATAGATCACGCTGCACGAGGCGGCTTCGCGGCCACGCCGCTCCACCACGTTCCAGACCCGCGACAGGTAAGCCACGTCCTCGGCGATCGCTTCGGCCGGCTGGCCTTCGGCGTTGGTGCGCACGATGTAGCCGTAGCCGCCGTGCTGGGCCGACAGCTCGGTCACCAGCGCCTTCAGCCGTGCGCGCTCGCCTTCGTCTTCGATGCGCGCCGAAACGCCGACCACCTTGGACTGCGGCAGCAGCACCATGTAACGCGAGGGGATGCTGATCTGCGTGGTCAGGCGTGCTCCCTTGGTGCCGATGGGGTCCTTGACCACCTGCACCACGATGTCCTGGCCGTCACGCAGCAGCTCCACGATGGGCACGCTGGACGGCGGCGGCAAGGTGGTGCCGTCGGTGTCCGGACTGGCCACCGGGGCCGGCCGCACCACGTCGTTGGCGTGCAGGAACGCGGCGCGCTCCAGCCCCACTTCAACGAAGGCGGCCTGCATGCCGGGCATTACCCGCTGCACCTTTCCCTTGTAGATGTTGCCGACCACGCCGCGGCGCCAGCCACGTTCGATGTGCAGCTCCTGCAACATGCCGTTCTCGATCACCGCTACCCGGGTTTCGCGGGGGGTTACGTTGACCAGTATTTCTTCAGACATGTACGGCAGCCTCCGTGGCGGCAACAGGGTGGGAAGGCAAGCCGGCGCCGGCCAGCAGCCGGTCGGTCTGGTACAGCGGCAATCCCATCACGCCGGAATAGCTTCCGGCCAGGTGGGTGATGAAGCGCTCTGCTTCTCCCTGGATGGCATATGCACCGGCCTTGCCGAACGGCTCGCCGGTGGCCACGTAAGCGGTGATACGGGCATCGTCCAGCGCCGCGAAGGTGACCTCGGACACCACCACGTCCACCGACAGGCCGCCGGCAGCGGCCAGCACCACCGCGGTCATCACCTGGTGGGTGCGCCCGGACAGCGCGGCCAGCATGGCGGCGGCATCGGCGGCGTCGATGGGCTTGCCGAACACGCGCTCGCCCAGCACCACTTCGGTATCCGACCCGACCACCACGGCATCCGGGTCGCTGGCCAGCACCTCGGCCAGGCCGGCGCGGGCCTTGTCGCCGGCCACCCGCTGCACGTAATCACGCGGACTTTCGCCGGCAGCGCGCACTTCGGCGACGTCCAGGTCCAGGGTCTGGAACGGACGGCCAAGGCGGGCAAGCAATTCACTGCGGCGGGGGGAGCGGGAGGCAAGATAGAGCATCGACACAGCATACCCTGCGCGCAGCGCCTGAATCGCAGGCAACGCCACGCGGTTTCCGGCAACCCCGTTCCGGCTCACAACGCGTTCATCCCTTCGCCAGCAACCTCGATGGCCTTCAAGGAGATCTCCATGCGTCGCCCCGTCCTTTCGCCCCTGCTGCTCGCCCTGTCCCTCGCCCTGGGAGCTTCCGTGACCGCTCAAGCCGCCGTACCGGCCCCCGCCATCGCCCCGGTGGAAGGCACCCTGCTCAACGTATCGGCCAACGCCGAAGCCAGCCGCGTGCCGGATATCGCCACGCTGTCCGCTGGCGTGGTCACCCAGGCCGTGGATGGCAACACCGCCATGCGCGAGAACGCGCAAAAGATGGACACGGTGCTGGCCGCGATCAAGGCCGCCGGCATCGCCGAGCGCGACGTACAGACCAGCGGGGTGAACCTGAGCCCGCAGTACCGCTACGCGGAAAACGAGGCGCCGAAGATCACCGGCTACCAGGCCAGCAACACCGTCAGCCTGAAGGTGCGTGACATCGCCAAGCTGGGCAAGGTGCTGGACGCGCTGGCCGCGCAGGGTGCCAACCAGATCAACGGCCCCAGCTTTGAGATCGACCAGCCGGAACCGGTGTATGACGAAGCCCGCCTGGCCGCGCTGAAGAAGGCCCAGGCACGTGCACAGACCTACGCCAGGTCGCTCGGCCTGCAGGTCCGCCGCATCGTCAGTATTTCCGAAAGCAGCGGCGGCGGCTTCCGCCCGGTGATGATGCGCGCAGCCGCCGCGCCGATGGCCGCCGACATGGCCAGCACCCCGGTGGCCGCCGGTGAGACCACCGTGTCGGTGAACCTGGACGTGGTGTTCGAACTCGGCCGCTGAGGCCATGGCAGTTGGGTGACGACCGCCCTTGGTGGGTGACGACCGTTGGTCGTCACTGTTTTCCAGTCGCCCTCCGCTTTACCTGACTCGTAACCAAACGAACGCGCCTGCCCGGCTGGGCAGGCCGCGCTTGCCGCGCTATTGCTGATCCACCGGCACCCACCGGCCCCGATGACGTCCCCCTGCTGGCTTGCATGGAGGTGAACCATGGTTCGTACGTACCCGGCAGTCCCGCTCCGCTTCGACCCCGCCCGCATCGCTGCATGGAGCACCGCCATCGCGCTGCACGTGCTGGCCTTCATGCTGCTGGTCATCCCCGCCGCCTACGTGGCCGCCCCGCTGCCACGTGAAGCCCCGCAGGTCCGCTGGATCACCCCGGACAAGCCGCTGCCGCCCACCCCGGTGCCACCGGAAGTCGTGCAGAAGGTCGCGCCGCCGCAGACCGTTGTGAAACCCCAGCCGACGCCCCTGTCCACGCCCACCACCGTCACCGAACAGATCCCGGCCTACGCCGTGCCCGCCGTAGAACCCCAGCCCGCCCCGGTGCCCAACGTTCCTCTGCTGACCGGTACGCCCACCAGCAGCGGCCCCGGCGCACAACTGCGTTACCGTTCGGCCCCGCCGCCGGCGTACCCCATCGCCGCCCTGCGCGGCCGTGAACAGGGCACCGTCCTGCTGCGGGTGGAAGTCAGTGCCGAGGGCCGCCCCACGGCGGTTTCCATCGAACGCAGCAGCGGTTCGCGTGCGCTGGACCTTGCTGCGCGCCAGCAGGTACTGCGCCAGTGGCGATTCGAACCGTCCATGCAGGACGGCGTGGCCACATCATCGGTGGGCCTGGTGCCGATCGAGTTCTCCTTGCCAGAGTAAGGCGCGACCGGGGGTGACGGCGGTCGCCCCCGGTCCCGCTTGCTGACGCACGTCACAAAGCGGTCCCGATTAAGCAAAATTTCACTCTTGCGTCACCTGAAAGAAACCTAGATTGGCGACATCGCGGGGCAAGGGGGCCTGCGGCAGGACACGCCACTACGTATTCCCAGTCAGGAGAGAGCTGTGAAATACCCGACCCTTCCACGTGCAAGCCGCCGCACGTCGCTTGCCACGTCCATCACCCACATCCTTGCCGGCAGCGCGCTGCTGCTGGCGGCCGCCGGATCCACCACTGCCTTCGCGCAGGACCCGGCCACCAACCTGGACCGGATCACCGTCACCGGTTCCAACATCCCGCGCACCAATACCGAAACCCCGTCGCCGGTCCAGGTGGTCACCCGCCAGGAGATCGACCGTACCGGCAAGACCACGGTCGCCGAATACCTGCAGACCCTGACCTCGGACGGCTCCGGCTCCATCCCCAAGACCTTCGGCAACGGCTTCGCCGGCGGCGGCGCGGGCATTTCGCTGCGCGGCCTGGGCGCCGGCTCCACCCTGGTGCTGCTGAACGGGCGACGCATGGCCACCTACGGCTTGGCCGATGACGGACAGAAGGTCTTCACCGACCTCAGCACCATCCCGCTCGATGCCGTGGAGCGCGTGGAAGTCCTGAAGGACGGCGCGTCGGCCACCTATGGTTCGGACGCCATCGCCGGTGTGGTCAACATCATCCTGCGCAGCGACTTCGAAGGCGTGATCCTGCGCGGTTCCTACGGCCTGTCCGGTGACAGTGACGGCGATGCGCGCAAGGCGACGCTGACCGCCGGTACCGGCAACCTGTCCGAAGACGGCTGGAATGCCTTCGCCAGCATCGACGTGGGCAAGTCCGATGGCATCCGGGTCAGCGACCGCCGCAACCGCGACTGGATCGGCACCGGCGACCTGCGTCGCTGGGGCTACAGCGCCGGCGGCAGCCAGTTCCTCGGCGGTTCGATCACCGGCAACGGCAGTGGCGGCGGCAACTCGCCGACCGGCAGCATCTTCAACCCGACCACCGGCCTGCTGGAATCGCTGCCGGGCTGTTCGGGGCTTTCCAGTGTCGCCCCGCAGGATCCGGGCGGTGGCTGCCTGTGGGACATGGCCGACTACCGTGACCTGAGCCCGGAAGAGAAGTACGTCAACGTGTTCGGACGTGCGACCTTCGCCTTCAACGACAGCGCTGAGGCGTACGTTGAAATGGGCTACTCCAAGAAGGAAACCACCTTCAACAACACCCCGTCCAACGTGTCCGGTGCATGGGGTTATCCCGGTGGCCCGGTCAACGCCAACAGCGGCCCCGGCGCCACCGTGCTGGCGGTCGGGCATCCTGACAATCCGTACGGCGAACCGGTGCGCGTGCGTTACAACGCCTTCGATGTCGGCCCGCGCGTGACCAACAACGACAACGAGTTCATCCGCTTCCTGGCCGGGGTCAAGGGCACCTGGGGCGAGTGGAGCTACGACACCGGCTACCTGCATTCGTCCACCAACCTGGTCAACAAGCGCGATGGC
Organism: Stenotrophomonas sp. SORGH_AS_0321; assembly: GCF_031453215.1. Lineage (NCBI taxonomy): Bacteria > Pseudomonadati > Pseudomonadota > Gammaproteobacteria > Lysobacterales > Lysobacteraceae > Stenotrophomonas > Stenotrophomonas sp. SORGH_AS_0321. The sequence goes on along the minus strand of NZ_JAVIZG010000001.1, from coordinate 1,348,266 downwards.
TTCCTGCGTTACAGCGCAGTGCAGTGCGTGCTGGGAAACCTGGCCTGCCCAGCCGGCGTATGGAACATCGGTGCCGGTTCGGAAGGCAATCCGCAGAGCCTGTACGACTATATTTCCCCGACCATCCAGGCCACCGCCAAGAGCAGCCTGGACATGTTCGACTTCAAGGTGAACCGCTCGCTGATGGACCTGGCCGGTGGCCCGCTGGGCCTGGCGCTGGGCACCGAATGGCGTCGTACCACCAACAGCCTGTCGCCGCAGACCTACACCGACACCGGCGACATCATCGGCCTGGGCTTCTCGTCCTATGACGGCACCCAGAACGTCTACGCCGCGTATGCCGAACTGGCCGCACCGGTGCTGGAATCGTTGGAACTGACCGCCGCCGCCCGCTATGACAAGTACGAAAGCGGCGATGATTCGGTTACTCCGAAGGTCGGCTTCAAGTGGACCCCGATCGACTGGATCGCCGTGCGTGGTACGTATGCCGAAGGCTTCCGTGCGCCCAACCCGGCCGAGAACGGCGACGGTGGCCTGGCCGCCTTCTCCAATGCGCTCGATCCGGTCCGCTGCCCTGGCGGCACCCCCGCCCCGGGCGGCACCCAGGATGATTGCGGGCAGCAGCCGGTGGCGATCATCACTCGCCCCAATCCGCTGCTGGAAGCGGAAGAGTCCAAGAGCTACTCACTCGGCATCGTGCTGCAGCCGACCCGCACTACGTCGATCACGGTGGACGCATGGCGGGTCAAGCGCAGCAATGAAATCGCGCAGGGTTCGACGGCCGATGCCATCGCCTCAGGCAACGTGCTGCGCGATACCGACCTGCTCAATGGGGTGCCGGGCACCGGCTCGATCCTGGCCATCAACACGAACTACGTGAATGCCAGTGCTTCGAAGGTTGAAGGTATCGATACCGATATCCGCCAGGACATCCCGCTGGGCACCGCCGGCGACCTGCGGCTGGACCTGCAGTGGAGCCACACCAGCAAGTTCGAGCGTACCGAGGGTGACACCACCCACGAATACGCCGGCACCCACGGCAACTGCGATGTCACCAACTGCATCGGCACGCCGAAGGACCGCATCAACTTCGGCGCCACCTGGAATTACCACGACTGGTCGGTCAGCGGCATCGTCAACTACATCAGTTCGATGGACAACCTGGCCGAAACGGGCGGCACCAAGGAAGACGACTGCCTGAACTTCCGCGCCGATGGCAGCCCGGCCCCGGGCAACTGCGAGGTCGCTTCGTTCACCACCTTCGATCTGTCGGCCAACTGGAAGGCGATGGATGGACTGGAGATCTTCGGCTCGGTGGCAAATGTCTTCGACCGCACCGCACCGCTGGATCCGGCCACCTACGGCGGTATCAACTACAACCCACTGCACTTCAGCGGTGCCATCGGTCGTTACTTCACCGTCGGCGCGAAGTACACGTTCAACTGATCGGCTTCACTGTGTGATGTGACCAAGCCCGGGCCTCGTGCCCGGGCTTTTTTTTCGTGGACGGTGACGCGCTCCGCCGAGCACGGCTCGGCGCTGCCGGGGCACTAAGGGTCAGGGCTGGATTTCAGCCAGCGCGCGGCGCAGCGGTGCGTCGGACACCTGGATCGGTCCATGGAAGGGGATGCTCATGTCCAGGACGAAATACACCGACGTGGCGATCAACGCGGCGGACACCAGGAACATGCCGACCACCATCGGATTGTGCGGCGCGCGATAACCGAAGCTGCCGTAGATCAGCGTCAACCATGCCATCAGCATCCAGATGATCAAGCGCGGCACGCTGGCTTCGGACTGCTCGACAATGCTCCAGCGCTGGCGCACCACGGTCTGGTACTGCTGCCGCGCATCGGCGAGCAGGCCTTCGTGGAAACGATCGGCCGGCGCGATGCGGTCCAGCGCTCCGCCGACCTGGTCCAGCGCGTTGGCTGCCGGGCTGCGCTGGTGGGCCAACGCATCGTTGCCGCGTGCGGGATGGGCGATCGCCACCTCGATGTACTCGACCAGCCGTCGGCGCGTCTCGTCGGTCTCCACGCCGTAGGTGCGCAGCGAGCGGTCGAACATGATCAGGCTGGTCGAGAACGCGTGCACGTTCGAATCGATGGTTTCGAAGGTGTTCTTGGAGGAATTGATCAGCAGGCCGAACACCAGCGAGGTCATCACCACGAAGATGTTGGCGACCAGCCGCAGCACGGTATTCGTCTCGTCATCCCGGTGCCGCGCCGACAGGCGCGGATACACGAACATCATGCCGATCGATGCCGCACTCAGGCAGGCAAACACGACCACCGCTGTCATGATCTCGCCCATCGTGACGCTCCAGCCATCAGATGGAGGGCAGCATGCCACATAAAAAAAACCCGCATCTCGCGATGCGGGTTTTCAAAGTGGCGCCCGAAGTTGGACTCGAACCAACGACCCCCTGATTAACAGTCAAGTGCTCTAACCGGCTGAGCTATTCGGGCAGACGACCAGTATAACGACTCTTCACGCGCGATGGTAGGGGTGGTTGGCCAACATCGCCGCGGCGCGATACAGCTGTTCGGCAACGACCAGCCGCACCAGCATGTGCGGCAGGGTCAATGGGCCGATCGACCATTTTTCATCAGCCAGCGCAGACACTTCCGACGAATGTCCTTCCGGGCCGCCGATCAGGAACGCCAGGTCCCTGCCCTGCCCGCGCCAGTGCTCCAGCCGCTGCGCCAACTGTTCCGAGCTCAGCTGTCGCCCGGGAACGTCCAGCGCCACCACGTAGGCATTCTTCGGCAGCGCGGCAATCACCCGCTTGCCTTCGTCATCGGTCGCGCGGCGCGCATCGCGGCCCTTGCCACGCAGGCCCGGTTCGATCTCCACCAGTTCGAACGGCAACCAGTGCGACAACCGCTTCTGGTATTCGGCAAAGCCCTGCGCCACCCAGCTGGGGGCGCGTTCACCGGTGGCGATCAGTCGCGCTTTCATCAGGCATCCTCATAACGTCCAACGGCGCCATCGGCGCCGTCGGGGGTACAGCACAGGCAGCAGGTCGATCAGACCTCGTCGTCCTGGCCTTCTTCTTCTTCGTGCTGGCGACGCTGGTCACCGACCGTCCACAGGCGCTCCAGCGCGTACAGTTCGCGCACGCGCGGCAGCATGACGTGGACCACGACATCGCCCAGGTCGACCAGCACCCATTCGGCTTCGCGCTCGCCTTCAACGCCCAGCGGCATCATGTCCAGCTTCTTGGCGAAGCGGACCACTTCCTCGGCGATGGACTTCACGTGACGCGACGAAGTGCCCGAGGCGATCACGAAGTAATCGGCGACGCTGGACTTGCCGCGTACGTCGATGGTGACCACGTCCTTGGCCTTCAGCTCTTCGGTGGCGTCGGTCACACAGGCCAGCAGCTGCTCCACGGAGGGCGGCGGGTTGGGCAGTTCGACCTTGATGGTCTGGGGTTGGGGCTGGTTGCTCAAAGCGGGTCGACTCGATAAACGTAGGGGGGATTATACGTGGGACCGGCGCCGGAGGCATTCACCGGGTTCAGCCCCCATGCGGACAGGCGCTGGCCCTACCTGGAGCTCCCCCGATCCCTGATGACGGCCCGCCGATGGCCGAGCCGATGATGGTGGCGCGCTCGTTGCGCGCGCGCTTTCCATGACCGGAGCATCACCATGAGCCTGCTTGCCACCTTCGTCGTCGCTTCGGGAATCGCGCTTGGCAACGCTGCGGCGCCGGCCCAGGCGCCGGCGGCGCCTGGAGGGGATCCCTGCCCTGGCTGCCTCACCTGGCGGTGCGATACGCACGGAAGCTTCCACCTGCCCTTGGCAGTGAAGGAGCCCGATCACAAACAGGCCGTCCTGCGCGCCCTGTATGAGCATACCCGCGCCAACTCAAGCGGCGAGGTTCCCGCGTGGGTGACGTGCATCACAACGGGCGGATGACAGCCGCCCGATCGCGGGATCACACCCCGTAAAGTCGATGTTCGGCGATGTACTCAGCCACCGCCGGGGGTACCAGGGAGTGCCACCGCCCTCCGGCGGCGATGCGGGCGCGGACCTCGCTGGCCGACTCGCTGCGCAGCGGCTGGCGCAGCCGCAACACGCGTCCTGCCGGTACCTTGTGCAGATCCTGCGGCCGGTCGGTCCAGCGTCCCTGCAAGGCCTCGCCCAGCGTGCCCTCCACCACCTCGGGCAAGCTGCTGCCCGGGCGCTCGGCGACGATGAAATGGGCCAGCCCGAACAGGGCCTGCCAGCGATGCCAGGCGGCCAGCGACAGCAGGCTGTCTGCCCCCACCAGCCACGCCAGCGGCGTATCCGCGCCGAACGCCTGGCGCAGTTCGGTCAGGGTATCCACGGTATAGGACGGCCGCCCGGACTGGCGGGCCGCGCGCTCCAGTTCGAGGCGGTCCAGCTGCAATCCGGTCTCATCGGCCAGCGCCAACCGCAGCATCTGGCAACGCTGTTCGGCACTGGCACCGGGCGCGGGACGATGCGGGGGGTCGGCGGCCGGCATCAGGTGTACCGGCGCGGCAAGCACATCACGTGCCGCGCGGGCAATGGCAAGGTGCCCGCTGTGCACCGGATCGAACGTACCGCCGTAATAGACGCGAAGGCCCATGGCCAGCGCTCAGGCACGCGCCAGCAGGCGTACCGCGCGTGCTTCGGACACCGCCACCAGCAGGCGCTCCAGCGCCAGCCACGGGTCGCCATCGGCGCGCCCCTTGGCAATGCGATCCACCAGCCCGGCTTCGGCAACGAAGCGCTCCCAGCGTTTGGCTTCGGGGTGCCGCTGCAGCGCGCGCTTGTACGGCGCCTGGCGGGACTCCCAGATGCCGCGTGATTTCATTTCCGCAGCCAGATTGCCGCCCCGCGCCTGCACCTGGGCCAGCGCGGCGCCGGCCAGCAGTTCGCGGATGACGATCGGCATCAGCGCCGCCACCGCTTCGCCTTCGGCGCGCAGCCCGGCGACCATCCGCAACACCGCGGTGGACTGGCCGGAGAAGGTCGACTCGACCAGCCGGAACACGTCATAGCGGGCCGCATCGGCCACCAGCGCGTCCATTTTTTCCACGTCCAGCACCTGGCCGGATTCAACCAGCAGGGCCAGTTTGTCGATTTCCTGGGCGGCCGCCAGCAGGTTGCCTTCCACCCGCTCGGCCAGCCGCTGCACCGCGTGTGGATCGGCACGCAGGCCCTTGCCGCGCAGGCGGCGCTCGATCCATTCAGGCAGCTCGTGCGGTTTGATCGCCCATGCCACCGACGTCACCCCGGCACGGCCAACCGCATCGGCCCACTTGCCCTGGTGCGACTTGCTCCATTCGTTGGCGGTGATCAGCAGCACGACATCCGGCGGCGGCGAGGCGCAGAAGTCACTGATGACCTCGGCGCCTTCCTTGCCCGGCTTGCCGTTCGGCAGTCGCACTTCGATCAGGCGGCGCGCACTGAACAGGCTGGGTGCGTTGAACCCTGCCTGCAGGCGTCCCCAGTCGAAATCGCGCCCATCGGCATCGAATACTTCGCGTTCGCTGATGCCCTCGGCGCGCGCTTTCGTCCGCACCGCATCGGCCGCTTCCAGCACGCGCAGGGTTTCAGGCCCGGCGATCAGATAGACAGGGGCCAGCGGCTGGCCGCCACTGGTGCTGGCCAACTGCTCCGGGCGCAGTTCCATCCGGGTGCCGGCTCAGTCCTGGACCGGCGGGCTGGCCGGTTCGGGGACGGGCCTGGCGGTCGGGAGGGTGGTCTGGATGGCTGGCACGCCGGCCGGCGCCGGACCCGCCGGAATCACCTGGCCATCGACCGCTTCGACCGGGGCGGAAATGCTGCGGCCTTCGCGCAGTTCATTGCGCACCACGCTGTCGATGCGGCGGATGATCGAGGCCGACATGTCGCGGCGCAGCTCATCGGCGAGGATCTCGCGCTCGGTGGTGGTACCGGTGGCGTCGGTCGGCGGGGACACGTAATCGCGCGACAGCTCGATCACCTGCTGCGGGACCAGCTCGCTGCCGTCTTCGCGGCGGAAGATGAAGATAACCGCGTAACGCAGGCTGTATTCCTGCGCACGGCCCTGTGCGTCGATGGCGATCGGCAGGTCACCCCAGCGCTCGGACAGCACCTGCAACTGCGCGGCCGGCGCGGTCGAGTCGTCGTCGGCCAGGGTCGCCCCGGACGCCAGCAGGCTGCGCCGCAGCAGCTTGGCCAGCTCGCTGTAAGGCGCGGTGGAGACCACTTTCACTGCTGCTGTATCGGCCGGCAGCATCAGCTTGTTGCGCATGTGGAAGCCGCAACCGGCCAGGCCGAGGGCGACGAGAAGGGCAAGCAGGATTCGGGTCATGGACACAGTCTGTAGTAGCCGGGCGGCTGCGGCAATACAGCCTGCCCGATGAGGCGTGAATGACGGTTGATCATCGGGGTCTCGGGAAGGCGGTGGCGACCCACGGTCGCCACCCACCCGGCGCTGGCTGACCCAGCGCCGCTGGCGCGACCGACCGACCGGTCGGCCGGCCGGCCGGCCGGCCGGGATCAGCCGACCACGATGTTCACGATCTTGCCGGGCACGATGATGATCTTGCGCACCGCCAGGCCCTCCATGAACTTGGCCGCGTTCGGTTCGGCCACCGCCAAGGCTTCGATCTGCTCGCGCGCCGCATCGGCGGCGACCTCGATCGTGCCACGCAGCTTGCCGTTGACCTGCACCGCCAAGGTGAGTGCATCGCGCACCAGCGCGTTTGGATCGGCCTGCGGGAAGACCTGGTCTTCCAGCAGGGTCTGGCCGTGGCCCAGCACCTGCCACAGCGCGTGGCTGGCATGCGGGGTGATCGGGTTGAGCATCAGCACGATCGCCTGCAGGGCTTCGTGGCGCACCGCGCGGCCCTGCGCACTGGCGTCATCGAACTTGGCCAGCGCGTTCATCAGCTCCATCACCGCGGCAATGGCGGTATTGAAGCTGTGGCGGCGGCCGTAGTCGTCGCCGACCTTGCCGATGGTTTCGTGGGTCTTGCGGCGCAGCGCCTTCTGGCCGGCATCCAGCGAGGAGGCATCCAGTGCCGGGGCGGTGCCGTCGGCGGCGTGCTTGTGCACCTGCGCCCACAACCGGCGCAGGAAGCGCGCCATGCCGTCCACGCCGGCTTCGTTCCACTCCAGCGACTGTTCCGGCGGTGCGGCGAACATCGAGAACAGGCGCACGGTATCGGCGCCGTACTTGCCGACCATGGTCTGCGGGTCCACGCCGTTGTTCTTCGACTTGGACATCTTCTCCGTACCGCCGACCACGACCGGCTGGCCGTCGGCCACCAGGGTGGCGCCGGTGATGCGGCCACGCTCGTCGCGCTGTACGTCCACGTCGGCCGGGTTGATCCAGTCCTTGGACCCGTCCGGATTGGCGCGGTAGTACGTTTCGGCGATCACCATGCCCTGGCACAACAGGTTGCGGGCCGGTTCGTTGCTGTCCACCATCCGCGCGTCACGCAGCAGCTTGTGATAGAAGCGGAAATACATCAGGTGCAGGATCGCGTGTTCGATACCACCGATGTACTGGTCCACGGGCAGCCAGTAGTTGCCGCGCTTGTCCACCGCATCGCGTGCACCCGGGGAGGTGTAGCGGGCGTAGTACCAGCTCGATTCCATGAAGGTATCGAAAGTGTCGGTCTCGCGCTCGGCCGCGCCGCCGCAGTCCGGGCAGGTGGTCTTGCGCCATTCCGGATCGGTCTTGATCGGCGAACCGGTGCCCGAGAAGGCCACGTTCTCCGGCAGCACCACCGGCAGTTGTTCTTCCGGCACCGGCACCGCGCCACACTTGTCGCAGTAGATCACCGGGATCGGGCAGCCCCAGTAACGCTGGCGGCTGACGCCCCAGTCGCGCAGGCGGTAATTGACCCGGCGCTGGCCCTGGGCCTTGCGCTCGAAACGTTCGGCCAGCGCTTCAAAGGCGCCCTGGAAATCCAGGCCGTCGAACTCGCCCGAATTGACCAGCTCGCTTTCACGGGTCTTGTCGCTGTACCAGTCCTGCCAACGGCTGGCGTCGTACGCGGTTTCGTCCTTGCGCAGCGCCTTCAGCGCGATGACCTGGCGGATCGGCAGGCCGTATTTGTTGGCGAATTCGTTGTCGCGCTGGTCGTGGCCCGGCACGGCCATGACCGCACCGGTGCCGTAGCCCATCAGCACGAAGTTGGCCACCCATACCGGCACCTGTTCGCCGGTCACCGGATGGATCGCCTTCAGGCCGGTATCCATGCCGCGCTTTTCCTGGGTTTCCAGTTCCGCTTCGGACACGCCGCCCTGCTTCAGGCCGCCCAGCAGCTCGGCCAGTTGCGGATTGGTGCTGGCCGCATGCAGCGCCAGCGGATGTTCACCGGCGATGGAAACGAAGGTCACGCCCATCACCGTATCCGGGCGGGTGGTGAACACGCGCAGCGGATCCAGCGTATTGCCTTCGGCATCGCGTACGGCGAACTGGATCTCCAGCCCTTCCGAGCGGCCGATCCAGTTGCGCTGCATGGTCTTGACCGATTCCGGCCAGCCGTCCAGCTCGTCCAGTCCGTCCAGCAGTTCCTGCGCGTAATCGGTGATGCGCAGGAACCACTGCGGGATCTCGCGCTTTTCCACCAGCGCACCGGAGCGCCAGCCGCGGCCATCGATGACCTGCTCGTTGGCCAGCACGGTCTGGTCGATCGGGTCCCAGTTGACCACCGCGTTGCGCCGATAGGCCAGGCCCTTGCGCATCAAGCGGGTGAACATGCGCTGCTCGTGGACGTAATAGTCCGGATTGCAGGTGGCGAACTCGCGCGACCAGTCGATGGCATAGCCCAGCGACTTCAGCTGGCTGCGCATGTGGTCGATGTTCTTGTAGGTCCACTTGGCCGGCGCGGTCTTGTTCTTGATCGCGGCGTTTTCAGCCGGCAGGCCGAAAGCGTCCCAGCCCATCGGCTGCAGCACGTTGTGCCCGGTCATCCGCTTGTAGCGGCTGATCACGTCACCGATGGTGTAGTTGCGCACATGGCCCATGTGCAGCGCGCCCGACGGGTACGGAAGCATCGACAGGCAGAAGTACTTCGGCTTGTCCGAGGTCTCGTTGACTTCGAAGGCACGGGTACCGTCCCAGTACTGCTGGGCGGCGGATTCAACCTGCTGCGGGTCGTAGGCGTTGGGTTCGACGCTGGTCATGGAACACACAAGTGCGGCGGCAAAGCGGCACAGGGTACCGCAGTGCGGCAAAAGCCTCCAATCCATCCGACTGGCGGGCCTGGGCCCGGCGGCAGGGGCTCAGCGGCGGGGCTCGGCTGGGGCCACCCACGGCAGGCCCGCTGCCAGCCACAATGCCCACGCCGCAAAGGTCAGCCGCTGCGCCAGCGGTGCCGGCAGCAGCCCGTGCAGGGCAAACGCGGTGACCGCCGCGACCAGCCCGCAGCCCAGCGCCAGCCGCGCCAACGGCGGCGATCTGCGCCAGCTGCCGATGCCCAGCATCAGCGTGCCCGCGATGAACGCCAGCGCCCACACCATCCATGCGCTGGCATGCGCCTGGCTGGCCGGGCCGTCCAGGTCCTGCACATCCAGCGGGAACAGCCCCATGCCGGCGAAGGCCAACCCTGCCAGCACCAGCAACTGGCCGGCCACCCGCAGCAGCCAGCTGCTGCCGGCGGGCAGGCGCGCCAGCAGGCACAGCGCCATCGCCGTGGCCAGCAGGCCCGGCAGCACCCAGCCCAGCAGGTTGAAGCCGAGTGCGTGGGCAATGCCGCCGGCCCCCAGCAACGCCACGGGGTGGCGCCCCTGCTCGAAGCCGTCCAGTGCCACGCCGAAACCGGCCACGGACAGCACGAACACCGCCGCCGCGGCGGGACCGAGCAGGTTCTCGACAGGGCGTGGAAGCAGGGTCGGCATGGTGACGCACTCGATCGTTGGCAGGCCCTATTGTGGAACATCACACCGGCAGCGGGTTGAAGCCACAAGCGTCCGCCACCATAGAATCGGTCTCCCGCCGTAGATCCAGAGGTTCCATGAGCGAACTGCCGAACGTATTCGACGCTGTCACCGAAACCTTCGAAGCCGAGGTGCTGCAGAAATCCCTGCAGACCCCCGTACTGGTCGATTTCTGGGCGACGTGGTGCGAGCCCTGCAAGACCCTGGGACCGCTGCTGGAAAAGCTGGCCGGCGAGTACAACGGCGCCTTCCAGCTGGCCAAGGTGGACGTGGACAAGGAGCAGCAGATAGCGGCGGCCTTCCAGATCCGCTCGGTACCGACGGTGTTCCTGGTCAAGGGTGGCCAGCTGGTGGACGGCTTCCCCGGCGCGGTGACCGAAGGCCAGTTGCGAGAGTTCCTGGCCCAGCACGGCATCGCCCCGGCCGAACCGGTGGCCGAGGCCGAACCCGAGCCGCTGGATGCACAGGCGCAGGTCGACGTGCTGCGTGCGCAGATCGCCGCCGAACCGGCCAAGGACGAGCTGCGCCTGGACCTGGCGGTGGCACTGCTGCAGATCGGTGGGGTGGACGAAGCCGGCGCCTTGATCGACGGCCTGCCGGCCAACCTGGCCACCGATGACCGCGCCGTGCGTGCCCGCGCGCGGCTGGCATTTGCATCGGCGCTGAAGGATGCACCGGCACCGGAGGCACTGGACGCGCGCATCGCGGCCGATGCAGGCGACCTGGCGGCCCGCCACCTGCGCGGAGTGCAGTTGCTGCTGGCCGGCGAAGACGAGGCGGCACTGCAACAGTTCCTGGAAATGCTGCGCGTGGATCGCAGCTTCAATGACGGACTTCCCCGCAAGGTGCTGATCGATGCCTTCAACGTGATCGGTGACCCCGCACTGGTGAGCCAATACCGCCGGAAGATGGCGTCGCTGCTTTTCTGAATGTAAATCCGTTCAGAACAGGCCCTCGGAGGGCACGCGATACTGAGCCGGTGGCGTCGTCGGACGCCACGGTTCATTCGGGGGAATGACACCCGGCCAACGGGCCGAGGGGATCGCTCCGCCGATCTTTCCTGCGGGAGGATCGCGTGATGTGTGAAGGTGCACCCCACCGCGGTCGGTGGCGGCGTTGATGCGGCGGCCGCTGCCGTGGCGTTACCGCCTGCTGCTGGCCGTCCTGGCCGGACTGGTCGCCGCTGCCGCCAGCCATGCCCGCTGGCTGGGGCCGCTGGACGACGCGGTTTTCGACCGTTACACGAGCCGCTGGACCTACCCGCCCGACCCCAGCCTGCTGATCATTGCCATCGACGAGGCCAGCCTGCGGCAGATCGGCCCATGGCCCTGGTCCCGCAGCGTGCATGCGCGCCTGCTTGACCGACTCACCGACGCCGGCAGCGGCCGGGTGCTGCTGGACCTGCCGTTTTCCGGACCGGACCGCCACCCGGGTGCCGATGCGCAACTGGCGGCCGCCATCGCGCGCAATGGCCAGGTGGTAGTGCCGGTGCTGGCGGTGCCGGCCCGCGCCGATCGGCTGGCCGAAGAACGGCTCCCCATCGCGCTGGTGACGGCCAGTGCGGCCGCACTGGGCCACGCGGAAATACACCTGGATGCCGACGGCGTGGCGCGCGGCATGTTCCTGCATGCCGGAACCGGATCAGCGCACTGGCCGGCGCTGGGGCTGGCACTGGCCGACCCGTCCGCGCGGGTCCAGGGACTGCCCACCGCCGAAGATCACCCAGCGCCTGGACAATGGGTGCGCGACGGCTACCTCCGCCTCCGCTACGCGGGCCCGCCGGGCAGCGTGCCGCAGGTCTCCTATGTGGACGTACTGGAAGGCCGGGTCGCGTCTGCGCGGTTGCACGGCCGACGCGCGGTGGTGGGTCCCACCGCGCCAGGTCTCGCCCCGCTACTGCTGACACCGACCCGCCGCGACGCCCCCATGAGCAGCACCGAATACCACGCCAACGTGGCCTCGATGCTGCTGCAGTCGCACACGCTGCGGGTGATGGCGCCGATAGGACAGCACGCGTTGGGCGCGCTGCTGGTGATGCTGTGCGTTTCCGGGCTGTGCGGTGGGCGGGCGTCCACGATGCTGGCCATCGGTGTGGGACTGCCCCTCCCGCTGTTGCTCTCCTGGTCCCTGCTGCGCGGGGCCAACCTGTGGTGGGCGCCCTGCGCCACGCTGGGGACAGCGCTGCTCGCCACCGCTCTCTGGGCCGTGTGGCGGATCGCCAGCGGGCGACGCGGGGCCGACGTGGACACCGTCACCGGGCTGGCCAACCGGCCGCGCTTCGAGCTTGCGCTGCAGCAGGAGACCTGCGTCGCGGACCGCGACTGCCGCCCGTTGTCGCTGGTGCGGGTGGAGCTGGATCACGGCAGCGGTCACCAAGACCGACCGGGTCCGCAGTCAGGCGACCCCCTGCCGATGGCAGTCGCCCGGCTGATTGCCGCACATGCCCGACGACCGCGCGATACCGCCGCCCGCCTTGGCCACGTCGGGTTTGCAATGCTCCTGCCCGATACGCCGCCCGGCGGCGCGCGCCAGGTGGTCGAAGACCTGATCGCGGATGTGCGTCGGCTGCCGTGGGTGGACGCCGCCGGAAACGCCCGCACCACCGTCAGCATCGGGGTGTACTGCCGGGTGCCAGGGCCGGAAGTGCCGGCTGATGCATTCCTCTCCGGAGCCGAGGCGGCACTGCGCCAGGCCAAAGCGAACGGCGGCGACGGCTACGTCCTGGAAGCGGGCTGAGCCGTCCACTCCTCAGGCGCCGCACGTACCGCCGCGTCAGCCGCTCATCGGGCTGGGCGAGATCCGCTCGAACGTGACGGATCTGCCACTTGCCCTGTGTCATCGCAGCCAACAGTGTGAATGGCCCATCCCTCGAGCGCGCCGCCATGGCTTCCATCCCCGCCTTGTTCGTCCTCACCTCGCTCGCTGCGACCTCCTTTCTGCCGAACGTCGCCGTTGCCGGCGCACCGGCCCCGATCACCGTCCAACCTGCCGCACCGGTGGCGACCTATCACCTCCACTATCGGAAACTCTACGACGCCAAGCCTTTCCCGAACGCGACCCTGATGCACTACGCCAACGGCGTTTATCGGATCACCTCGGAGGGCGAGGATCATTACGGCGTTTTCGTCGCCCAGGGCAACGTCGGGGACCAGAGCAGCACGATCCATTACGTCTCACTGCCGTCGCCGGACTGGGGCAATCGCACCGCCTACCATCAGCTGACTTTCATCACAGGCAACGCGGAGGGCAGCGGCCTGTTCGTGCAGAACGCGATCACCGACACCGGCGAAGCCATTGCGCAGCAGAACGGTACTTTTTCCCTGACGATCCCGAAGGGGTCGCCGTGAGAGATCGACCCTGCCGGCACGCCTTCTCCATACGCATCCGCATGGTTACACTGGCGTCCCCATCCCCGGCGCCGGTCCACCATGAAAGCCAGCCTGTTCCGCCACGGCATCAACCTGTGGCCGCCCTTCCTGTTCGCCGGCATCCACGTAACCGGGATCTCGCCGGATTACCGTGACATCGACGTTGAACTGCGCATGCGCCCGTGGAACCGCAACTATGTCGGTACCCATTTCGGCGGCAGCCTGTTCGCGATGACCGACCCGTTCTGGATGCTGGGGCTGATGCACAACCTGGGCCGCGACTACTACGTGTGGGATCGCGCCGGCGAAATCGAATTCCTGAAACCCGGCCGCGGCACGGTACGCGCGGCGTTCCGGATCGATGACGCAATGCTCGCGGAAATCCGCGCGTCCGCTGCTGATGGCAGCAAGCAACTGCGCTGGTACAGCAACGACGTGCTGGACGCCTCGGGTGAGGTCGTGGCCCGTGTACGCAAGCAGGTCTACATCCGGCTCAAGCCGCAGGCGCGCGGCGGCGCCATGGCCGGTTGACGCGAATCGTGCAGGATCGATTGCTTCGCCTGATACTGAGATGCACCACACGGCGCACTCTCCCTGCATGCCGATGATGGTTCCGGCGCGCGACTGGCGCGTCCTGAACTCATCGGAGAACTGTCATGTCAGCAACGATCAGCAGACGCCAGGCACTGCAGGCCGCTGGGTGGGCGGCCACGGCCCTGTTCACCTCCAGCGCCGCCGCGCAGCAGCAAGGCCGGATCACCGTGGAAGACATCATGGGACCGTACTACCCCATCCAGAGACCGCTGGACGAGGACGCCGACCTGACCCGCGTCGACGGACAGCCGGGGGTTGCCCAGGGGACCCGGATCGACCTGCGAGGACGCGTCGTCGATACCTTGGGCCTGCCGGTGGCAGGTGCCTGGATCGAGATGTGGCAGGCCAATACCCACGGCCGCTACGCGCATGCCACCGACCCCAACGTCGATGCGCCGCTGGACCCTGCGTTCCAGGGATTTGGTCGGCAGGAGACCGACGAGGAGGGGCGGTTCCGCTTCCTGACCATCGTCCCCGGACCGTATCCCGTCGGCACCAGCCTGCGCACGCCGCACATCCACTTCGACATCCGTGGCCAGCATGATCGCCTGGTGACGCAGATCTACTTCAGTGGAGAGCCGCTCAACGACAGCGACCTGCTCTACCAGGCACTGTCTCCCGAAGATCGCGAGACCGTTACCCTGACGCCGCGCAACGTGGGGGACGATGCGCCGTTGGAAGCGGAGTGGACGGTAGTGCTCGCCACTGGTTGATGCCGGGAACGGGTCCGCCTCACCTTCCAGCCGGCCGTGCAGCCACTGGATCCTGGCGCAGCGTCACCCCCAGCGGGCCGTCATCGGGTCACAGGACGCGACGTATACGCCGCGTCCTGTGACCCGGAGAGCCTGACCGGCCCCACGCGACCGCTACAATGCGCCGATGTCACTCCAAGCCCCCACCCTCACCCCCCGCCCTTCCCTGCAGCGGCTGTTCCTGACCGGCCTGCTGACCCTGCTGCCGATCTGGCTGACCTGGGTCGTGGTGAAGTTCGTCTTCGTGCTGCTGTCCGGCATCTCCAGCCCGCTGGTGGTGCCGATGTCCGAACGCATCGCCACCTGGTTCCCGCACTATCTGGGCTGGGTCCACGCCGAGTGGATCCAGAACGTGGTGGCGCTGCTGGCCACCCTGCTGGTGATCCTGGCGGTGGGCGTGCTGAGCCGGCGCGTGGTCGGCCAGCGGCTGCTGCGCTGGGTCGGGGCGGTGATCAAGCGGATACCGCTGGCCAGCATCATCTATGACAGCGCCAAGAAGCTGCTGGACATGCTGCAGACCGAGCCGGGCACCACCCAGCGCGTGGTGCTGATCGACTTCCCGCACCGGGACATGAAGGCGGTGGGCCTGGTGACGCGGGTCATCCGCGAACAGGGTACCGGCCGCGAACTGGCGGCGGTGTACGTGCCGACCACGCCCAACCCGACTTCCGGCTACCTGGAAATCGTGCCGGTGGAACTGCTCACGCCCACCGACTGGACCGTGGACCAGGCGATGAGCTTCATCATCTCAGGCGGTGCGGTCGCACCGGAAACCGTGCCGTTCACCCGCGCTGGCGAACGCGGCTGATGAGCGCGCGGCCGCTGCAGGACCGTGCGGTCCTGCTGTTCATCGGGCTGGCCGCGTTCTTCTGCGCCAACGCGGTGCTGGCCGAGCTGATCGGGGTGAAGATCTTCGCCCTGGAAGACACCCTCGGCATCGCACCGCTGAACTGGAGCCTGTTCGGCCAGACCGGCTCGCTCAGCTTCACCGCCGGCACGCTGCTGTGGCCGGTGGTGTTCGTCATGACCGATACCATCAACGAGTTCTTCGGCAAGCGCGGCGTGCGTTTCATTTCGTGGCTGGCGGCGGCCCTGATCTGCTACGGCTTCCTGTTCGCCTACGCGGCGATCTCGCTGGCCCCGGCCAGCTGGTGGGTCGGCTCGATGAGCGCGCAGGGCGTGCCGGACTACCAGGCCGCGTTTGCCGTGGTGTTCGGCCAGGGCATGTGGACCATCGCCGGTTCGCTGGTCGCGTTCATCGTCGGCCAGCTGATCGATGTCGCGGTGTTCCATCGCATCCGCCGCGCCACCGGCGAACGCCATGTGTGGCTGCGGGCCACCGGATCGACCGCGGTGTCCCAGCTGATCGACAGCTTCGTGGTGATCTGGATCGCCTTCGTGCTGGGGCCGCAGCAGTGGCCGACGTCGCTGTTCCTGGCCGTGAGCAGCCTGAACTACGCCTACAAGATGGGCTTCGCCATCGCGCTGATCCCCTTGCTGTACCTGATGCGGCATGCGATCACGCGCTATCTTGGCGCAGCGCGGGCGGCACAGCTGCGGGCCGACGCCGCAGCTGACTGAGCGACAACGCCGCCTTTGCTGACTGCGCTGTGGATGCTGGCCGTATGCGTCCGGATCGTGCAAGCTCCACGGTCTGTGTTCCACGGAAATGTCCGATGCCCCAGCTTGCCCGCGCCCTGGCGGTCGCACTTGCCTCGCTGATGTTGTTCAGCGCCGCGCCGCCGGCCGAAGCCGCGAAGAAGAAAGCCACCCGCCCTGCGGCCGCGCAGACCCGCCAGGCGACCAAGCCCAAGGCCAAGCCGCGTGCCCGCCCGGCCGCCGCTGCAGGCCGGCAGGCAGCCGCCGCACCGGCCAGCAAGGCGACCCAGCTGGAGCGCCTGTACGACGAGTACTGGGACGCTTCGATGCGGCTCAATCCGCTGCAGGCCACCTTCCAGGGCGACGCGCGCTACAACGGTGAACTGCCGAACATCCTGTCCGCGGCCTGGCGCCAGCAGTCGCATGACTTCACCACGCAGTGGCTGGGCAAGGTGGAAAAGATCGGCAGCAGCGGCCTGCAGGGCCAGGATCTGCTGAGCTACGAGATCTTCGTCCGCGACGCCAAGGCATCACTGGCCGCCGAACAGCACCCGGCGTGGATGCTGCCGATCAGCCAGTACTACAACCTGGGCAGCATCATGGCCATCCTCGGCGCCGGTGCCGGGGCGCAGCCGTTCAACACGGTGAAGGACTACGACGACTGGTCCCGGCGTTCGCTGGGCATCCCGGCCCTGTTCGAACAGGCCACCGCGAACATGCGCCAAGGCATGGCGGCCGGCGTGGTGCAGCCGCGCGACCTGATGGAAAAAGTGCTGCCTCAGCTGGATGCGGTGATCAAGCCAACGGCTGAAGAAAGCATTTTTTGGACGCCGATCCGGACCATGCCCGATACCATCCCGGCCGAAGAAAAGACGCGCATCAGCGCTGAATACAAGCGCATGATCGAATTCCGGATCATGCCGGCCTACCGCGCGCTGCGCGGTTTCATCGCCACCGAATACCTGCCGGCCACGCGCGATACTGCCGGGCTGGGCGCCCTGCCGAACGGCGCGGCGTGGTATGCCGGCACGCTGCGCCAGGCGACCGCCACCGCGCAGGACCCTGCCCAGCTGCATGCCTGGGGCGAGCAACGCGTCCAGGCCCTGCATGCGCAGATCGCCGCGGTGATGAAGGACAACAAACTGCGCGGCGGCGAAGCCAAGCTGCTGCAGCGCATGCGTACCGACAAGCAGTTCCAGTACACCGATGCCACTGCGCTGCTGGGCCGCTACCAGCAGGTGCAGCAGCAGGTGGCGGCACGACTGCCCAGCGTGCTGCAGACCCTGCCCAAGGCTGCACTGGAGATACAGCCGGTCGAAGCCGACCGCGCCGCCGCTTCGGCAGCAGCGTCCTATCAGCCCGGCATCAACGGCAGCCGCCCGGCGGTGCTGTCGGTAAACACCAGCAACCTGCCGGCGCGCAAGCGCTGGAGCGTGCCCATGCTGTACCTGCATGAAGCGGTGCCCGGGCATCACGTGCAGTTGGGACTGCAGCAGGAGATCGAGAAGCTGCCGCGCTTCCGTCGCCTAGGCGGTGACCTGGCCTTTGTCGAAGGCTGGGGCCTGTACGCCGAATCACTGGGCGAGCCGCTGGGCCTGTATGCCGATCCGTACGACCATATCGGCTACCTGCAGGCAGCACTGACCCGCGCCGTGCGCGTGGTGGCCGATACCGGAATCCATGCGCAGGGCTGGAACAAGAAGCGCGCGGTGGACTACCTGCAGCAGAACACCGGCATGCCGGTCGACGATGCCAACGCCGAAGTGGAACGGATGATGGCCCAGCCCGGCCAGGCGCTGTCCAACGTGCTGGGCGAGGCGAAGATCGTCGAACTGCGCGACCGTGCGCGGCAGGCGCAGGGCGCTGCCTTCGACCTGCGCGCCTTCCATGCCGAACTGTTGAAGGACGGCTCGATGCCACTGGACATCCTGGAACAGCGGATGACCCGCTGGCAGGCGCAGCCCGGCCGTTGATGCGGCCGGATCCCGTTGCCGCAGGGCACGGGATCCGGCACGGGCCAGGGATCAGAAGTAGACGCCGATGTCCTCGTTCAATTCCTGGTTGCGGCGCAGGGCGGCATCCAGCTCGCGCTGCATCTGTTGCAGCCGCTGCAGCTGAAGCACCGCTTGGCCTACGGGCGGCTCAGCCCGCTCGTCATCCCGGCCCAGGTCCGCCCAGACAACGCTACCGATCTCGGCATGGGTCGCTTGGTGATCCCGGTCTTCGTGGAACGCAGAGTGCACGACGAACCCGCTGTCGTCGTCACCCGTGCGTGCATGCGGCGCGGCCACCACAGCAGACCTCGAGCGCTCGACTGGCTGCGGATCGACGGCGTTCAGCGACGACGGCTGCTGCGCGCTGCGCGTACTCCATTTTCCATCGTGCTCTTTGGTCTGGACGTACTGGTCGCTTACCGAGATCGTCTCTGCGGATTCAGCGTCGACCTCCAGCATCCGGCTTTGTACGAGAGGGTCGAAGCCCACCGTCCGCAAGCGCCCCTGCACGACATCGTTCGGCTGCGGGTCGTTGAGCGCGGCGTTGCCCCGCTGGAGGGCTTCCCGGCGCAGCCTGGCCTGCGTCCTGCGCGGCGTGGTGCCGAACAGCTCGGACGGGTGGAACGGATCCTCGTCGTGCTCCTCGTGGTTCATCGGAAGCGCGGCGCCGTGCGCACGCGGCGCTTCCGCCGGCGCGCCGGGTTGCCCCTCCATCGCGCGATCCACTTCCAGCAACTGCGCGTCGATCACCCCGGCCTGTGCTTCGGCGCCACGCCGCTGGTGCTCCATCTGGTCCAGCAGCGCAGCCACTTTCCACGGATCATCGGCGGCTACCGGTTGGTCTTTCTGCCGCAGCGATACCGATGGCACGTTTGCCGGCTGCAGGACGGCTGCAACGCGCACAGCCGGGGCCGCTGCAGGCACGGGCGGGTGCCCCCCCTGCGCCTTACCGGAAGACGTTGTCGGTGCTTGGTTGCGAAGATGAGCCAGCATCTGCTTCACGCTGATGTTGGACGGCGTCACCACGCCCTGGTCAGGATCCGCGCGTCCCGCGCCGGGTACCGTGCCCTGCTGCTGCAGACGACCGACGACACCCTTCCAGTCACTGCCATCGGCTGCGGTAGTGGTCGACAACCCGGCCGCGGGTGAAACCGGACCGCCGCCAGCGCGCGCAGCCACCGTCGCGGTCACGCGGCGCAGCACCTGACCGACACCGGAAGGCGTTGCCGGCGGTGGGTTGCGAAGATACGCGAGCATCTGCTTCACGCTGACGTTCGACGTGGTCATGACGCCTTGGTCAGGATCCGCGCGTTCCGCGCCGGGTACCGTGCCCCGTTGTTGCAGATGACCCACGAAGTTCTTCCACTCGCTGGCATCGGCGGCTGCGTTGGCCGACAACCCAGCCGCCGGCGAGGCCGGACCTGAGCGGTGCGGCGCAGTCATCGCAGGGCGGCATAGGCTCGATGGATGCGCATCGCGCGCGGGATTGCTGACCGTTCGCATGGCCGGCAGCGCACTCGGCTCGGGGGCCTTTGATTGAAGCCGTATGGAAATGGACGACCTGTAGCTGACAGGAGATTCGCTGATGGTTGTGGTCACGATCGGCACTCTCTGCATGCGGAGGAAGCCCAAGGCTGCACGAGGCATGGCCCAGGCGCTTTCGCATTTCGTCCAGGCGGCGCCGAAAATCGACCGCGCTCGGCGGCGTGATCTGCGATCATGGCCTGCCCCGACCCGGCGCACGCCCATGTCCCTTGGCCTGCAAGGCATCCACCATGTCGCCCTGATCTGCGCCGACTATGCGCGCTCGCGGGCGTTCTACGTCGACGTGCTCGGCCTGGCGGTCATCGCCGAGCATCATCGGGCCGCCCGCGACTCCTGGAAACTGGACCTGGCGCTGCCCGATGGCGGCCAGCTGGAGCTGTTCTCCTTCCCCCACCCGCCGCCGCGCCCCAGCCGGCCGGAGGCGCAGGGGCTGCGCCACCTGGCCTTCCGGGTAGACGCGCTGGAGCCCTTCATTGCCCACCTGGCGCAGCATGGCGTGGCCTGCGAAGCGATCCGCGTGGACGAGTACACGGGGCGCCGCTTCACCTTCTTCGCCGACCCCGACGACCTGCCGCTGGAACTGTACGAAACCCGGTAGTGACGGCCGCTGGCCGTCCGCCTCTTGCGGAGACCCGGTAATGACGGCCGCTGGCCGTCAGCCTCTTGCGGAGACCCTGTAGTGACGGCCGCTGGCCGTCAGCCTCTGCGGATTGACGGCCAGCGGCCGTCACTACCGGGGCCTTGCACCATACCGCCCCGGATGGGTATACAGTCGGCACAGGCCGGCACCTGCGCCGGCATCGAACCAACGCCCTGGGAGGGGACCATGCGCAACACCTTCAAGACCCTGCTGCTGGCACTGCCGCTGTGCGTGGCCGCGCTTTCGGCAAACGCCGCCGATTCGGCGGTGGGCCGCTGGAAGACCATCGATGACAAAACCGGCAAGGTGAAGTCGATCGTGGAGATCACCCAGGCCGGCAACGGCACGCTGAGCGGCAAGGTGGTCGACATCCTGCACTCGGACAAGGGTCCGAACCCGGTGTGCGGCGACTGCAGCGGCACCAACAAGGACAAGCCGGTGCGTGGCATGACCATCCTGTGGAACCTGAAGTCCGACGGCACCGCCAGCTGGTCCGGCGGCACCATCCTGGACCCGGCCAACGGCAAGACCTACAAGTCCAAGATGAAGCTGCAGCCCGGCGGCACCCGACTGGACGTGTCCGGCTGCGTGGCCTTCATCTGCCGCGCCCAGACCTGGCAGCGCGAGTAAGCGCAGGCGGTCACGGAGGTCGGATCGCCCTTTTTGGGAAGGGCATCCGACCCCCTTGTGCGATAATCAGGGATTCCCCTCGCTGCACGCTGTGACCATGACCCGTACCGCGCTCGTCACCACCGCCCTGCCCTACGCCAACGGCCCGCTGCACCTGGGTCACCTGGTGGGCTACATCCAGGCTGATATCTGGGTGCGCGCGCGGCGAATGAGCGGCGGCACCACCTGGTTCGTCTGTGCCGACGACACCCATGGCACGCCGATCATGCTGGCCGCCGAAAAGGCCGGACTGACCCCGGAAGTGTTCATCGCCGGCATCCAGGCCAGCCACGAGCGCGACTTCGCCGCCTTCGGGGTCGACTTCGACCACTACGATTCGACCAACTCGGCCGCCAACAAGGCGCTGACCGAATCGTTCTACCTGAAGCTGGAATCGGAAGGCCACGTCAGCCGCCGCTCGGTGGCGCAGTTCTACGACCCGGCCAAGGGCATGTTCCTGCCGGACCGTTACATCAAGGGCATCTGCCCGAACTGTGGCAGCGCCGACCAGTACGGCGACAACTGCGAAGTCTGCGGCGCAACCTACAACCCGACCGACCTGAAGGATCCGAAATCGGTGATCTCCGGGGCGACCCCGGAAGTGCGCGATTCCGAGCACTTCTTCTTCGAGGTGGGCAAGTTCGAAGGCTTCCTGCGCGAGTGGCTGGGTGGCGATGTCGCCCTGCCCGGCGTCAAGGCCAAGCTGATGGAGTGGATGAACGCCGACGGTGGCCTGCGCGCGTGGGACATCTCGCGCGATGCGCCGTACTTCGGCTTCGAGATCCCCGGCCATCCGGGCAAGTTCCTGTATGTCTGGCTGGATGCCCCGATCGGCTACCTGTCCAGCTTCCAGACGCTGTGCGCGAAGACCGGCGTGGATTTCGAATCGCACCTGCGCGCCGGCACGTCCACCGAACTGCACCACTTCATCGGCAAGGACATCGTCAATTTCCACGGCCTGTTCTGGCCGGCGGTGCTGCATGCCACCGGCCACCGCGCGCCGACCCGCCTGCACGTCAACGGCTACCTGACCGTGGACGGGGCGAAGATGAGCAAATCGCGCGGCACCTTCGTGATGGCGCGGACGTTCCTCGATGCCGGGCTGGAACCGGAGGCGCTGCGCTATTACTACGCCGCCAAGTCCTCCGGCGGGGTGGACGATCTTGACCTGAACCTGGGCGACTTCATTGCCCGCGTCAACGCCGACCTGGTCGGCAAGTTCGTCAACCTGGCCAGCCGCTGCGCCGGCTTCATCAGCAAGCGCTTCGACGGCCAGCTGGCCGCGGCGCTGCCCGATCCGGCGCAGTACCAGCGCTTCGTCGAAGCGCTGGCGCCGATCCGCGAGGCCTACGAGCGCAACGATCCGGCCGCCGCCATCCGCCAGACGATGGCGCTGGCCGACGAAGCCAACCGCTACATCGACGACGTCAAGCCGTGGGTGATCGCCAAGCAGGAAGGCGCCGATGCGCAGTTGCAGTCGGTGTGCAGCCAGGGCCTGAACCTGTTCCGCGTGCTGGTCACCGCGCTCAAGCCGGTGCTGCCGGCGACCTCGGCGCAGGCAGAGGCCTTCCTGGCCGCACCGGTCAGCGACTGGACCGCACTGGCGCAGCCGCTGCTGGCGCATCGCATCAACGACTATGTTCCGCTGTTCACCCGAATCGACCCGAAGAAAATCGACGCCATGACCGACGCCTCCAAGGACACCCTGCAGCCGACCGCCGCTGCCCCCGTTGCCGCTGCGGCCCCTGCCGCAAAGGCCGAAGCCAGGCCGGCAGCTGCCGCGAGCGCGCCGCAGGGCGACGCCGCGCCGGCGTACATCGGCATCGACGACTTCGCCAAGCTGGACCTGCGTATCGGCAAGGTCCTGTCCTGCGGATTCGTGGAGGGTTCGGACAAGCTGCTGCGCTTCGAACTGGACGCCGGCGAGCTGGGCACCCGGCAGATCTTCTCCGGCATCCGCGCCAGCTACGGCGAGCCGGAAAAGCTGGTCGGGCGCAGCGTGGTGTTCATCGCCAACCTGGCCCCGCGCAAGATGCGCTTCGGCCTGAGCGAAGGGATGATCCTGTCGGCCGGCTTCGACGGCGGCGCGCTGGCGCTGCTGGACGCCGACAGTGCCGCGCTGCCGGGCATGCCGGTCCGCTGACCGGCGGCTGGCCAGCACGGAGGGTGCGATGGAGCTGGCGCTGTTCGATTTCGACCACACCATCACCAATGCCGACAGCTACAGCCGCTTCCTGCGGCGCGTTGCCACACCGGAACAACGCGCGCGTGCGTGGTGGCTGGTGGGGCCCTGGCTGGCCGCCTACCGGCTGCGGCTGATCACGGCGGCGCGGATCCGCGCGCGGGTCACCGCGCTGGTGTTCAACGGCCGCCATGCCGATGACATCGCCCTGCTGGCATCCGGCTACGCACGCGATGCGTTGCCGGCGATGGTGCGCCCGGAAATGCTCGAACAGATCCGCTGGCACCAGACGCAGGGCCACACGGTGGCCGTGGTGTCGGCGTCGATCGATCTGTACCTGCGCCCTTGGTGCGAGCAGCACGGGCTGCAGTTGATCTGCAACCAGCTGGAGGCACGCGAGGGCCGCATGACCGGACACTACGCCGGCGGTGACTGCGGCCCCGGCAAGGTGGCGCGCATCCGGCAGCGCTTCGATCTGTCCCGTTACACGCGCATCCATGCCTACGGTGACAGCCGCGAGGACAAGCCGATGCTCGCCCTTGCCCACGACCGCTGGTACCGCGGAAAACCCGTGGAACGATGAATCCCCTGCACCGCCACCGCCCCGCATGAGCCTGATGCCTCCCCCGTTGGTGGAGCGGCTGGACCGCCTGTTGCCGCAGACGCAATGCGGCCAGTGCGGCTTCGACGGCTGCCGCCCCTACGCTGCGGCGATGGCCCGCCGCGAAGCCGGCGTGGAGCGCTGCCCACCGGGCGGTGATGCCGGTGCACGGGCGTTGGCGCAGGTGCTGGGCGTGCCGGCGCTGCCGTATGACCGCCGCCGCGGCGAGCACAAGCCGCCGCAGGTGGCACTGATCATCGAGGCCGACTGCATCGGCTGCACCAAGTGCATCCAGGCCTGCCCGGTGGATGCGATCGTCGGCGGGGCCAAATACATGCACACGGTGATTGCCGATCTCTGCACCGGGTGTGAGTTGTGTATTCCGCCGTGTCCGGTGGACTGCATCGATCTGGTGGGTCGGACGTCGAGCGGGTGAGCCCCCCTCGCGGGTGGCTTTCAGGCTGAAGCTGGTGCGCCGGGCGGTGGGGCTGGGTGGGGGACGGCAAAAGCCGCTCCTGCGGGCCTCGTTTCGCGCCATCCGTGGCGCTCAACGCCCCCGCCCAGCCCCACCGCCCGGCCCCTGACAGGTTCCGATGGCCGCCACCCGCGTAATAAAAATAAAAAAGCAAAGGTAGGGGTCAGAGTCCTTTCGCGTAGCGAAAGGACTCTGACCCTGTCTCTCCTCCCCCCTCCAACCGCTGCTCGTCCATGGCCGCCATGGACCTGTCGAAGGTCCAACGGGTGAGACTCCCTCGCGGGTGGGGTGAAAGCCGCAGCTGGAAGTGGGCCGGGCGGTGGGGCTGGGTGGGGGACGGCAAAAGCCGCTCCTGCGGGCCTCGTTTCGCGCCATCCGTGGCGCTCAACGCCCCCGCCCAGCCCCACCGCCCGGCCCCTGACAGGTTCCGGTGGCCGCCACCCGCGTAATAAAAATAAAAAAGCAAAGGCAGGGGTCAGAGTCCTTTCGCGTAGCGAAATGACTCTGACCCCATCTTTATTCCATCCTTCCAACCGCTGCCTCGTACATGGCCGCCATGGACCTGTCGAAGGTCGAGCGGGTGAGACCCCCTCGCGGGTGGGGTGAAAGCCGCAGCTGGAAGTGGGCCGGGCGGTGGGGCTGGGTGGGGGACGGCAAAAGCCGCTCCTGCGGGCCTCGTTTCGCGCCATCCATGGCGCTCAACGCCCCCGCCCAGCCCCACCGCCCGGCCCCTGACAGGTTCCGGTGGCCGCCACCCGCGCAAGAGAAGAAAAGAGCAAAGGCAGGGGTCAGAGTCGTTTCGCGTAGCGAAAGGACTCTGACCCTGTCTCTCCTCCCCCCTCCAACCGCTGCTCGTCCATGGCCGCCATGGACCTGTCGAAGGTCCAACGGGTGAGACTCCCTCGCGGGTGGGGTGAAAGCCGCAGCTGGAAGTGGGCCGGGCGGTGGGGCTGGGTGGGGGACGGCAAAAGCCGCTCCTGCGGGCCTCGTTTCGCGCCATCCATGGCGCTCAACGCCCCCGCCCAGCCCCACCGCCCGGCCCCTGACAGGTTCCGGTGGCCGCCACCCGCGCAAGAGAAGAAAAGAGCAAAGGCAGGGGTCAGAGTCCTTTCACGTAGCGAAAGGACTCTGACCCCATCTTTCTTCCCACGCCAAATCCGCCGACCATGCGTCGGCGCTACCAAAAGCCGCCATGGACCTGTCGAAGGTGGGGCGGGGTGGGGTTGCGGGGCCTTGAGCGGCAGGAGCCGCGAAGAGCTACATGGATGTACTTGCGCGTGCCCCGCAACCCCACCCCGCCCCGCCAACCCAACAGCCCTGCAGCTTTTGACGTTGACGTTGACGTTGACGTTGACGTTGCTCCTGCTTGAACAAGCAGGCCGCCGGGCCGCAGGCCCGGCATCATCACCCCTGCAGCATCACGGCACCGCGGCGGTCACCACGATCTCGACCTTCCACTCTGCATGCGCCAGCTTGGCTTCCACCGTCGCACGCGCCGGCGTCATGCCCGGCACCACCCATTCGTCCCACGCCGCGTTCATGCCGTCGAAATCGGCCATGTCGGCCAGGAAGATCTCCGCCCGCAGCACGTGCTGTTTATCGCTGGCCACCTGCACCAGCAGCTTGTCGATCTCCTCCAGCACCTGTCGGGTCTGCCCGGTGATGTCCTGGCTGGTGTCCTCCGGGATCTGTCCCGACAGGTAGGCAACCTTGTTGTGGACGGTCATCTCGGACATGCGCGGACCAACATCGAAACGCTCCAACACGGGCGTGCTCCTCTTTCTGTGGACAGACCCCATTCTGGCCCACCGCGGCCGGCTTGTGGTGACGGCCAACGGCACTGCAACAGCACAACCGCACACCTCTAGCCAAACCTCCAGCACGGGCGCACGATGCGCAGCTTCGCGCCGTTGTCGCGCCCATCGCCCGTGCGGGTTCACTTTCCTTCCATGACCGAATCCGCCCTTCCCGCCTCCCCTGCCCGCCAACGCATCAAGCGGCTGCTGACCCTGGTGTTTCCACTGCTGGTGCTGGCACTGGCGCTGCACGGACTGGCCGGCGCCTTCGACGAACATGGCTACCGTGCGGTGCGCCAGGCATTCCGCGACCTGGGCACCGGACAGTTGCTGCTGGCCGTGTTGCTGGCCCTGGCCAGCTATGCCTGCCTGGTGGGCTTTGATGCCATCGGCCTGCGCCGCAGTGGCGTGCGCGTGCATCCGGCGCGGATCGGCATCACCGCCTTCCTGGCGCATGCGCTGGGGCAGACGGTGGGCTTTGCCGCACTGACCGGCGGCGCAGTACGACTGCGCGGCTATCGCAGCGCCGGGCTGGACCTGGCGCAGATCGGCCAGGTGGTGCTGATGAGCACGCTCGGCTTCGTGTTCGGTGCCTGGGTGCTGCTGGGCGCCGCGCTGTGCCTGGAACCGGCCGCCGCCGCACTGGCCCTGCCGCTGCGTACCGGGGTGCTGCAGGCCGGTGGTGCAGCGCTGTTGCTGGGCTATGCGGCAGCCATCGCCGCGGTAGGCCGCCAAGGGCGCACGTTCTCCTTCTTCGGCCATGCGTTGTGGTTTCCCGACCGCCGCACCATGCTGGCGGTGACCGCGCTCAGCGTGGTCGAACTGGTGCTGGCCGCCGCCGCGCTGTACGTGCTGCTGCCCGATTCCACGCCTACCGGCCTGCCCGGTTTCGTCGGCATGTACCTGGTGGCGGTGCTGGCCGGGCTGGTCTCTACCGTGCCCGCCGGATTGGGCGTGTTCGAATGGAGCCTGCTCAAGCTGCTGCCGCAGGTCGCGCCCGGGGCGGTGCTGGCCGCCGCGCTGGTCTACCGCGTCACCTACTACGTGCTGCCGTTGCTGCTGGCCACGCTGTTGGCCACCGCCCCCGCACTGCGTCGTCCGCTGCGTGCCAGTGCCAATGCCACCCGCGCCGGTTGGAAAGCATTGCGCCCGTGGCTGCCGCACATCGTCGCGCTGGCGGTGTTCAGTGTCGGCGCCGCGCTGATCGTGGACGGCACGCTGCCGGCACCGCATCGGCACCTGCACACCGCCTCGCTGCCGTTGCTGGAAACCTCGCACCTGCTCGGCAGCCTGGCCGGCGTGGTGCTGCTGCTGATCGGCCAGGGACTGTCGCGCCGCAGCCACGCCGCGTGGGTGCTGGCGCTGGTGATCTGCCTGGCCGCACCGCTGCCGATCTGGCTGCGCGGCGGGCAGGTACTGATCGCGGTCGCCGCGCTGCTGGTGGCCGTGGCGCTGTGGACGGCACGGCGCGAGTTCTACCGCGAAGGCGCGCTGCTGGACCAAGCGTGGTCGTGGCCATGGCTGCGCAACCTCGGGCTGGTACTGGTGGCGGTGGTGTGGCTGCTGTTCTTCGTCTACAGCCATGTGGAATACCAGAACGAGCTGTGGTGGCAGTTCGCGCTGTCCGGCAACGCACCGCGTGCGTTGCGCGCGCTGCTGGTGGTGGCGATGGCGGTGGCGGTCTTCGGTATCGGCCGGCTGCTGCACAGCACCCGCGGACCGCTGCCGGTGGCCGACGAAGCCACCCTGCAGGCCCTGGCGCCGGTGTTGGCGGCCGCGCGCGATACCCAGGCCTGCCTGGTACTCACTGCCGACAAGGCGGTGCTGCGCGACGAGGCCGGGCTGGGCTTTGTGATGATGCAGCGGCATGGTGGTTCGCTGATCGCGATGGGCGACCCGGTCGGGCCGCCGGACGTCGCCCGCACCCTGATCTGGCGCTTCCGCGAAGAAGCGGACCGCCTTGGCCTGCGGCCGGTGTTCTACCAGGTGGGCGAAGCCTACTGGCAGACCTATCTGGACCTGGGACTGGGCCTGGTCAAACTCGGCGAAGAGGCGATGGTGCCGCTGCAGGAGTTCGCCCTGGAAGGGCGCGACCGCGCCGACCTGCGGCAAGCCTGGAACCGCGGCAAACGCAGCGGACTGCGCTTCCGCCGTGGCGGCAGCCGACGAGGTACCGGCACTGATCCCGGAACTGTCAGCGGTTTCCAGCGCCTGGCTGGACGACAAGGCCGGCGAGGAGAAAGGCTTCTCGCTGGGCAGCTTCGATCCAGCCTACCTGGCACGTTTCCCGGTGGCGCTGGTGGAAGTGGAAGGCCGCATCGTGGCCTTCGCCAACCTGTGGCATGCACCGGCGGGCCATGAGCTGTCGGTCGACCTGATGCGACACCTGCCCGATGCGCCGAAGGGCACGATGGACTTCCTGTTCATCGAACTGTTCCTGTGGGGGCGCGAGCGCGGCGATACCCGGTTTTCGCTGGGCATGGCGCCGTTGTCCGGGCTGGCCAGCCATCGCCTGGCCAGTCGCTGGTCACGCGTGGCCTCGCTGGTGGCACGCCATGGCGAGCGCTTCTATGGCTTCAGCGGCCTGCGCCGCTTCAAATCCAAATTCGTCCCGCAGTGGCGGCCGCGCTACCTCGCCGCGCCCGGTGGCGTGCACCTGCCGGCCGCGTTGCTCGATGCCACCCGCCTGATCTCACTCGAGCCGCGCCACTAGCGGGCAGCGGCGTTGAGGATCTCCCGCGCAAGGCGGTCGTGGTCACCGTTGAAATGGTGGTCACCCGGCAACTGCAGCACGCGCACGCCCGGCGGCAGCTCCGGGCACAGGGCGTCGGCGTCCTTCTGCCCGTAAACACACAGGGTCCTGTCGGTGGGCAGGCGCGCGATCTCCGGCGCGATCGGCAGGCCGTCATCGTTGCTGCCCAACCAGTTGCTGACATGGAATTCGAAATCGGCGGTGCGCCCCACCGACAGCAGCGCGATCAGTTCCACCTGCGATCGCAGCGCCGGTGCCAACTGGTTGATGCTGGCTGGCAGTACGTCGGCACCTTGGGAAAAGCCGATCAGCAGCAGCTTCGGACGCTGCCAGCGCTGGCGGTAATAGTCGGCGATGCGGGTCAGGTCGGCGGCAAAGCCGGCCGGCGTACGCGCGCTCCAGAAATACCGCAGCGAGTCCACTCCGACCACCGACACGCCCTGCGCGGCCAACGCCGCGGCAACGTCCTTGTCCAGCCCCGCCCAGCCGCCATCGCCGGACACGAAGATCGCAACGGTGTCTCCGGCGACGCTTGACGGCACCTCGACCACGGGCAAGCCACCGAGGTCCTTCGGGGCGGGTGCCACGTTGACGCCGGGGGCTTCGCCGAGCACCCGCGCCGCAGCCAGCAGGCCAGGCAGCGCATCGCCGCCAGCGGTACGGCGGAAGCTGCGTGCTGAAGCGATTGTCTGCTGGAAGGCACGCGCATGCGCACCGCTGTCGGCCGCCAGCCACGGCACGGTGAGGGCGGCCGGTTCCAGCACGCCATCGACGATGCCGGCGCCACAGGCCATGCGTTGGCTGACCGCGCCCGGCTGGAAGCCGGTGGTCAACACGCCGGCGAACACGCCCTCGCCCGCCTGCGCGGCCAGCACATAGGCGAACCGGGCGCCGTCGCCGTCTCCGGCCAGCAAGGGCAGGCGATAGCCCGGCAGGTGCAGCCACGCTTGCAGCCAGCGCGAGAAATTCTCCACGTCGCCTGCACCGAACGCGCAGGCAGCACTGCCTTCGCGCTTCAGGGCGTCCTGCAGTTGTCCCATATCGACCGGCACCACCAGTGCGCCGGACGCGCGCAGGGCCTCGCGTTCGCGCTGCGCCGCTGCGGCCTTGCCAGGTGCATGGAACCACAGCACCACGCGCTGCACCGGGCCTTGCGGCTGCTGCACCGGTACCTGCTGGAACCTGCCATGGCTGGCCGGTTGCACCGGCTGTGCGGCGGCCACGCAGGGCGCCAGCACACACCACGCCAACAGCGCCCGCGCGTATTTCCCACCTGACCGCATGCAGCACTCCCCTCGCCTTTGATGTGCGCCCACGATACGCCCGGCAGCTGCCAAGGTGATGTGCCGGGACGGGCGTGCGATCAGCGCGCGTTGCGCGCGTGGCGCCAGCCGGACCACGCCAGCCACAGCAGCCAACCGACGATCACCACGATCACCAGTTTCTGCCCTGCCCCGCGCGGCGGATCCCGCCACAACACGTGCAGCCACAACAGCACGAAGGCCAGCCACGCCCACCACCACAGCACCGTCGCCGCTCGCATCCAGCCGGGTTCGCGACGCAGGTATCAGGACTGCAGCAGCATCGCCACGCTGGCGCACAGGAAGGCGGTCATCGCCGAAAGGCCGTGCACCAGCGGCCACGCAAGCGGGGCCCGCTCGGGCAGCCAGCTGTCGCCGACCGCGACGCCGGCCAGGCCCAGTCCGGCACACACGAACAGCAGTGCTGCGGCGCCACTGCGGCGCGGACCGCGCAGGTGCCGGTACATCGAAAGCCCGAGTACCACGATGGCCACCGCCAGCAGGCAGTATGCCGTGCGCAGCGCCAGCCCCCAGGGCCCGTGCAGGTACAGGCTCAGGGTAGCGGTGACCCAGTCAAGGTCAGCGCGTGCGAACTGGGTCCACAGGGCGGTCGCCAGGAACAGCAGCAACGCCACCATCGCAACGCCACTGGCCCTGCGCAGGCCGCGTGCGCGGTTCATCGCCCGCCTGCCTCCGGATGCCGCAGCAACCACGCCGCCAGCGCCTGCCGATAGCGCTGCAGCTCTTCGCTGTACAGGTCGAGCACGCACAGCGGGCAACCACTGCCACAGCATTCGTTGGGACCGGGCGCTTCCGGCGGTATCGGACGGGGATCGGGATCAGTCACGCAATCAGGCCAACAGGACAGGCCGCCAGTGTAGCGGCCGCGGTCAGGGCCCGGCCACCCGCAGCAGGTTGGCCCGTGCCGGTGCGTCGAAATGCTGGTGGAACAGATCGCTGAGGTAGATGCGTGGCTGCCGCGCCAGGTTGCGCAGGAAGCGGCGACGGCCGGCACGGTACAGGAACGCCGGCACGCTGCCGGCGTACTCTTCGGCCACGCCGCGGTCATAGGCATCGAACACCGCTTCCGGCGCGCCGAGGATGGCCATGTCGCAGTCCAGGAACAGCGCCGCCTCGCGGTCGACGTCGCCGGGCTGCAGGCTGCCGTGGCGTGCGGTCAGCAGGATCAGTTCGCGCACCCGCGCCACGTCGATGCCCGCATCAGGCAGCCAGTGCGCGATGGCTTCGCCGGCCAGGTCGGCAGAGCGCGCTTCGTTGTCCTTGCGCCCGCTTTCGTAGATCGCATCGTGGTACAGCACCGCCAGATAGACCTCGCGCGGCTGCTGCCACGGCGCCTGCGCGGCAACCCACTGCGCGTGCTGCAGCAAGGCGCGCACATGGCCGAAGTGGTGGTACGCACGCGGCGGTGTCGCGTAGCTGTCCTGCACGGCGTCCCACTGCCCGGCAGGCAGGATGATCGGCTGGAATTCCATGC
Organism: Stenotrophomonas sp. SORGH_AS_0321; assembly: GCF_031453215.1. NCBI lineage: Bacteria > Pseudomonadati > Pseudomonadota > Gammaproteobacteria > Lysobacterales > Lysobacteraceae > Stenotrophomonas > Stenotrophomonas sp. SORGH_AS_0321. Next base: position 1,316,610 of record NZ_JAVIZG010000001.1, on the reverse strand, counting down.
GCTCAGGATGGGCCAGCGAGCCGCCGCGACGCAAGCACTGGTCATTCTTTCACCACCTGTTCACGGCGCCTGCGACGAAAGGGCCGCTGCCACTTATGCACAGCTTTCTCCGCGCATGGTCCACACCCGCTGTGGATGACCGGCCGGCATCCGACCAGCGGTGCAGCGGCAGGCAGGCGCGGCGCTATGCTCGTGGCCGTGGCGCATGCCGCGCCCGCGGAGAATGGCGATGACCCGCCCGTTGCTGTCCGTGTTGGTGGCATTGGCCACGCTTGCACTGGCCGCCGCGCCGGTGATGGCCCAGGCATCGCTGCAGGCGCCTGACGCTGCGTCGCAGGGCGTGCCACCGATGGATGCCCCGCCCCCCTCCCCTGAGGAGGTACTGGCCATCCCGCCGGCATTGTCCGCGCTGCTGCAGGCGCGCGTCATCGATCCCGGCGGCGGCCGCGGACCGCAGTTGCATCGACTGGCGGAGATGATCTTCGACCGCGATGGCATGGACCTGCAGTACGACGCCGCGGCGACCTACACCATCGGGGAGACGTGGCAGCATCGTCGCGCCAACTGCCTGTCCTTCACCCTGCTGTTCGTCACCCTGGCGCGCCATATCGGCATCCAGGCGCAGGTCCAGGAAGTGGCCCAGGTGGTGTCCTGGTACCAGGATGCCGGTGTGCTCTACAACGTCGGCCACGTCAACGCGGGCATCGAATTCAACGGCCGCCGCGGCACCGTCGACCTGGACCGCAACGTGCTGTACGACCGCGACGGCCCGCGGCCGATCACTGATGCGCGGGCGCTTGCCCACTTCTACAACAACCGCGGTGCCGAACGGATGGAGGCCGGCGACGTGGCAGGCGCGCGTGCCTGGTATGCCGCGGCCCTGCAGCAGGCCGCGGACTTCCCGTCTGCGCTGAACAACCTCGGGGTACTGGAAACACGCCAGGGCAACCTTGCGCTTGCGCGGCAGCATTACGCTGAGGCCCTGCGCATCGCACCACGCAATCCCGCCAGCCTGGCCAATGCGAGCAACCTGCTGCTGCGGCTCGGTGAGCCCACGGCGGCGGCACGCCTGCAGGCCCGCCTGCGCAGCGTGCGGCAGAGCGATCCGTTCTTCCAGTATGTGCTGGGCACCCAAGCCGAGCGTGCCGGTGATGCCAACGGGGCCATCACCTATTACCGGCGTGCGCTGCGCCTGTACGACAGTGCCCACCAGTTCCACTTCGCGCTCGCCCGTGCCTACCTGATGGCCGGCCAGCTCGAACGCGCCGATGGTGAACTGGCACGCGCCCAGGCGCTGGGCGGTGCGGCCCTGCAATCGCGTTACCAGGACAAGCTGGACAGCCTGCAGCGCTGGCGCCGTCAGCAGGCCAGCGCGCGGCTGGGCCGCTGAGCCATCAGGCCTTCTTGAGGAAGCAGGTCTTCAGCACCAGGCCCTTGATCTTGTCCGAGTTGCCTTCGATGTGCTCGGCATCATCTTCCACCAGGCGGATGTTGCGGATCACTGTGCCCTGCTTGAGCGGGATCGACGAGCCCTTGACCTTCAGGTCCTTGATCACCGTGACCGTGTCACCGGCGGCCAGCACGTTGCCGTTGCTGTCCCGCACCACCACGCCGGAACCGTCACCTTCCTCGGCCGTCCACTCGAAGCCGCAGTCGGCGCAGATCATCAGGGCGCCATCGGCATAGGTGTTTTCAAGCGTGCATTGCGGGCAGGCGGGGGCGGTGGACATCGGGGACAACCTGGCTGTAGTTCAACAGCGGCCATTGTAACCGCCCGCCCCTGCGGACCGGCCCTACCGCTGGGCCGGCCGGCGCGCTACAGTGCGCGGCCCTCGAAACAGCGGAACCCCACCATGCGCCTGGGCATCGACTTCGGCACCAGCAACTCCGCCGCAGCCATCGTCCGCGATGGCCAGGTACAGCCGATCCGTTTCGGCGATGCCGACCAGTTCCGTACGTCGGTGTACTTCCCGGGCATCATGCAGGACCCCGGTGAATTCAAGCTGGAACCGGGGCAGGAACATGAGCTGCAGGCACTGATCGACGCCGCCGCCGCCCAGGCACGCGCCAACGGCCAGGCGCGTCCGCTGGAAGCGCTGCGCCGCGAAGCGCTGCTGTCGCTGCGCCGGCAATGGATGGAAAAGCGCATGGCCGAGCCGCGCAGTTCCAGCCAGCTGCTGCAGAACGCGGTGTATGGCGATGACGCGCTGGAAGCCTACTTCGAGGAGAACGAAGGCAACCTGGTGCAGAGCCCGAAATCGATGCTGGGCTACAACCTGCATCCGCGCGCTCGCCAGACCATCACCGGCATCGCCACCCACATCCTGGAACACATCCGGCTGACCGCCAGCGCCCAGCTGGGCGCACCGGTGCGCGAAGCCCTGCTTGGCCGCCCGGTGCAGTTCCGCAGCTCGATCGGCGATGCCGGCAACGAGCAGGCACTGGCGATCCTGCGCGAAGCCGCGCTGGCCGCCGGTTTCGACGAAGTGGCCTTCATGGAAGAGCCCGCTGCGGCGGCGATGCACTACCACGCCACCAGCGCGCAGCCGCACGAGGCGATCATCGTGGACATCGGCGGCGGCACCACCGACATCGCCCATGCGCGCGTGGGCGGGGGCGAGCCGCCGCGCATCCACCGCGCCTGGGGCATCGCCCGCGGCGGTACCGATATCGACCTGGCGCTCAGCCTGGCCGCCTACATGCCGCTGTTCGGCCGCGGCATCACCCGGGTGCCGACCCACCACTACGTGGAAGCGGCGATGGTGCAGGACATGACCCGCCAGCGTGACTTCCGCCAGCACAGCTACGATCACGTCGAAGACCCGTATGGCAGCCGCCTGCAGGCGCTGCAGGACACCGGCAACACCGCCCGCCTGTACCGCGAAGTGGAGCGTGCCAAGATCAGTCTCAGCGGCACCATCGAGCATGCCAGCCCGCTGCCGTTCATCGAAAAAGGCCTGCAGGCGGAAACCTCCGCAGAAGGCCTGGGCCAGGCCGCGCACGGCTACCTTGGCCAGCTGCGCGAGCTGCTCGACCAGGTCCGCCAGGACATCGGCCAGGCCCCGGATGCGGTGTTCATGACCGGCGGCATGTCCCGCGCGGGCTACCTGCGCCAGGCCGCCGCCGATGCCTTCCCGACCGCCCGCCAGGTCCATGGCGATGCCTCCTTCGGGGTCGTGCAAGGCCTCGCGCTGGCGGCAGCGGGCTCGCATTAACATATCTCCGCACGATCCGCGTTAAACTCGACCGGCTTGACATTCACCTGCGCTTTCAGCTTGCGCGCTGCCTTCGTGGCGCGCGCAGCGCGTCCCAGTGCGCAGCCGCCCGCCTGCGGGCCCTGTGGCCATGCTTTCCTTGGCTCTGCCATGACCACGTACCCGCTCCGAGCCGCGATCGAGACCATCTTTGGGCATTACGAAGGCCCACGAGGCCTTACAAACTGAGCAGCCCCCGGCCTCCATCGACTGCCGTCGCTGTGATGCGGTGTGCTGCCGGATGCCGGTGTGGTTGATGCCGGGCGATGACGTCCCCATCTGGTTCGTTGAAAGCGACGGCCACGGCGGCCGCCGCATGGCGCAGAACGAAGAAGGCTGGTGCGCAGCCATCGACCCGTACCACCTGCGTTGTTCCATCTACACGCAGCGTCCCGCCATCTGCCGCCAGTTCGAGATGGGCGGCGATGACTGCCAGCGTGAACGGCAGGACTATCAGCACCAGGCCCTTGCCTGGAACCCTCCCCACCCTTCCACCTGACAGGAGCACCCATGCCCCGCAAGGCAAAGACCCCCGCGAAGGCCAGCAACACCATCCGCAACGAGCGCAAGGCCGGTTCATCGTCCACGCCCAGCAGCAACAGCATCGCCGCCGACCTGGCCGCGTTCCGCAAGGCCGGCGGCAAGATCGAAGTCCTCGGCAACACCTGGTCGCTGAAGAAAGCCAGCTGACCGCGTCGGCGACCGCGGCGGCATCACCGCCGCGGCCGGCCAAGCCTGGCCCCTGCCAACGGGTCAGCGATCCAGCCGGACCCGCACGCCACCGGAATGCGATTCCAGGCTGATGTCCCCATCGCCATTGCCCAACCGGGTATCCAGCGAGCTGCCAGGACCGTAGCGCGGCCGTTCCACCTTGCCCGCGTCACTCTGGATGGAACCGCTGAAACTGTTGACCGACAGCTGCGCGGACACGTTGCGCGGCAGGTGCAGGGAGATCGGCGCACTGACCGATTCCACGCTGATCCGCCCGCCCGGCGCCAATGCCGCCGCGGACAGCTCCACCGTCCCCGATACGGTTTCCACCACCATGCGCTGCGTGCGGCCGGCCTCCACGCCAACCCGGCCGGACACCGAGGTAGCGCCGATTTCACCGGACAGCCCACCACCGGCCCGGATGCTGCCACTCACCGTGCGCGCGTCGATCCGCGTGGTCTGCAACTGCGCATCGACATCACCGCTGACGGTGTTGAGCGTGCTCTCGCCGCTGCGACCGGCAGCGCGCAGATCCCCGCTGACCGTGTTCGCCTGCAGGCGCTTGACGTCGATCGCGCTGATGTCCAGGTCGGCGCTCACCGTACCCAGCTGCAGCTCCACCGCACGCGGCACGCGCAGTTCCAGGGTGGCGCCGCCACTGTTGTTGCGCCGTGGGTACTGCACTTCCCAGCGCACCCGGTTCGCGCTTTTTTCCTGCTTCAGGGTCAGTCCGTCGGGGAGCGTGCCGGTGAGCTGCACCTCGTTGCGGTCCCAGCCGCGTACCACCACCTTGCCGGCGACATTGCTCAATTCGACCCGTCCACCACTGGCGATGGCGTGGCGCTCATCGACGCGGGTGTCCGCCCACGCCGGCAGGGACAGCAACGCCAGGGCGGCGAAAGGCAGCGCGCGGCGCGGGAAATAAACGTTCATGGTCATGGTTCTCCTGGTGGATCGGATCAGCTGGGCAGGCCGGTAGCGGACGTCGCCGCCTGCCGGGTCAGTTCAAGCCGCAGCGCGTACGTACGCTGCAGCTGTTCAAGCAGGTGGCGCGAACGCGGGCTCTGCGCCAGCGCGGCGTGGATCTGGTCGGCACTATCGTCCAGCTCGCGCAGCGCCGGGCGCCACTCCGGCGCATCGACCCGCGGCAGCGCCGCGATGGCCTGCTGGTAGTCGGCGCTCATCGCGCTGGCCTGCTGCTGCAGCACGCTGGGCGCAGCCGGCGCCTTCGATGGCAGCTGCATCGTCAGCGGCACCACCCAGTACAAGGCAATGCTCGCGGCCAATGCCGCGCCGGCCGGCAATGCCCAGCGCAGGCGGCGGCGCGCGGAGCGGCCGTGGGCCAGCGTGCGCGGCGGCGTGGCCACGATCGGTGGCCGCGGCGGCAGCGCAGCCTGCAACCGCGCCCAGCCATCACTTGGCGGCGCCAGTTGCGTTGGCAGCGCGCGCAGGCGCTGCTGCAGCGCATCGTCGGTGTCGTCGGTCCTGCGGGGGGTTTCGTGGTTCATGTCATGTCTCCCAGGCGCGCGCGCAACAGGCCGCGTGCTCGATGCAACTGTGCCTTCGAACTGCCGACCGCCATCTGCAGCTGTTCGGCGATCTCACTGTGTTTCCAGCCTTCGATGTCGTGCAGCACCAGCACCGCGCGGGCGCGCGGCGGCAGCGTAGCCAGCACCCGCTCCAGGTCGCGTTCGGTCCCGGCGCAGCAGTCATGCACCTGCATTTCCGGCAGATCCAGGTCCGCATCGTCCAGGCTGTCGTGGGCCTGGTTGCCGCGCGCGCGCAGCTCCATCAATGCGGCGTTGACCGCAAGTCGATGCAGCCAGGTGGCAACGCTGCTGTCCATCCGGAACGCCGGCAGCGCTTTCCATGCCTGCAGGAACGCTTCCTGCAGCGCATCTTCGGCACGGGCCTGCTGGCCGCCGCACAACCGCCACACCACCGCGAACAGGCGCGGGGCATGCCGCCGGTACAGCTGCTCGTAGGCCGCGACGTCGCCCGCGGCCGCAGCACGCACCACCTCCGGCTCGTCATGGGCAGGCAGGGGGGTGTCCAGTGCTGGCGTGAGCGTGTCGAGCATGACCCTTGGATGCGGCGCCTGCAGAAAAGGTTTAAAGCGGTTGACCGTCGATTGCCTTTAAACCTTTCGGCAACCGCGTGCATCCAAGCCAGGTACCCAGCGGCCACCCGGCCACGGAGAAGCCCCATGTCCACCCCCGCCGCCAGCGGCCTGCTCGCCATCCTCGTTTGCGGCCTGCTGCAGGGCAATCCCCTGCAGCTGCAGGTGCGCCTGCACGGCAACCGCGCCTGCCTGCTGCAGCAGGGCGTGGTGGCGGCCTGCATGGGGCTGCCTGATGCGATGACGATGGTCGATCCCCGCACCGGGCGCAGGTAACATCGACCTCCCCCTGCGTTACCGGATGTCTGTTTGATGGAAAAGTACCTGCCGCCGTGGGCCCATGCCTGGCTGGAACAAGCCGAGACCGCCCTGCTGGTGCTGGCCACCCTGCTGGCCGCCTGGCTGGTGAAGCTGGTCGTGCGCCGGCTGATCCGCCGCTTCGCCGCGCACTACACGCTTCCCCCTGAAATGGTGATGGGCGCGCGCCGGATCACCACCTTCGTCATCTACTTCGCTTCGCTGCTGGTGATCCTGCACATCCTCGGCACGTCGGGCGCGGTGCTGTGGACGGCGTTCACCGGCTTTGCGGCGGTGGGCGCGGTGGCGTTCTTCGCGGCCTGGAGCGTGCTGTCGAACATCTTCTGCACGCTGCTGATCTTCACCACGCGGCCGTTCCGCCTGCACGATTACATCGAAGTGCTGGAGAACGGCGAGAAGCCGGGGCTGAAGGGTCGGGTGATCGATGTGAACCTGATCTATACCACGCTGCAGGAAACCGGTGAGGGACACGAAGGGACGGTGCTGCAGTTGCCGAACAATCTGTTTTTCCAGCGCACCGTGCGGCGGTGGCGGGATCCGTCGACGGCGCCGGGTGGGATACAGGGCGACGGTTGAGGGTTGGCGAACGGGTGAGACCCCCTCGCGGGTGGCTGAAAGCCGCAGCTGGAAGTGGGCCGGGCGATGGGGCTGGGCGGGGGACGGCAGAAGCTGCGTCCATGCGGGCCTCGTTTCGCGCCATCCATGGCGCTCAACGCCCCCGCCCAGCCCCACCGCCCGGCCCCCTCACGGGTTCCGGTGGCCGCCACCCGCGTAATGAAAGAAATAAAGGCAGGGGTCAGAGTCCTTTCGCGTAGCGAAAGGACTCTGACCCCATGTTTCTGACCCCAAGTTTCTGCCGCGCTTTCTCCCCGAATCTGGCGACGCCGGGGCGGCGGGGTGCGTCCGCGAGCTTGGGATGGGCGCCGCAGCGATCAGCGCAGCTGGCTGTCTTTGCTGCCGCGGCGGTTGTAGCCGGACTGGGCGCTTTCGTCTTCGTCGTGGGCCTGCTGGCAGGCCACGCACAGGCGCACGCCGGGTACCGCCTTGCGCCGCGCCAGTGGAATCGGGGCGTCGCATTCTTCGCAGTGTTCCAGCCCGGGGCCCTGCTTGAGCTGGCTGCGGGCGCGGGCGATGGCATCGTCGACGGTGGCGTCGATCTGGTCCTGCACGGCGCCGTCCTGTGCCCATCCGGTGGCCATGGGAACTTCCTCCACGGGGATACGGATATCCAGCCTAATCCGGCGCGGGTGAAGCACCCGTTGGGGTGGTCGAACGGGTGAGACCCCCCTCGCGGGTGAGCTGAAAGCCGCAGCTGGAAGTGGGCCGGGCGGTGGGGCTGGGCGGGGGACGGCAGAAGCTGCCCCTTCGGGGTCCGGCCCAGCCGCTGGGCGGCTGTGCGTCCGGGCGCTTGCGAAGCGGTGCTTCGCAAGCAAAGCGCCCTCACCCATGCGGGCCTCGTTTCGCGCCATCCATGGCGCTCAACGCCCCCGCCCAGCCCCACCGCCCGGCCCCCTGACAGGTTCCGGGGGCCGCCGCCCGCGTAATGAAAAAAAAAAGCGTTAGCGCCGACCCACGGTCGGCGGAATCCATCAGGCCCCATTCCCTCAACGCCAGAGGTCAAAGCCAGGTGTCAGAGTCCTTTCGCTGCGCGAAAGGACTCTGACCCCATCTTCCGACCCCATCCCCCCGCCGACCATGGGTCGGCGCTACAGAAGGTTCCAGAGCCACCATGGACCTGTCGAAGGTGGGGCGGGGTGGGTTGGCGGGAACGCTCATCCGCATGGATGCGGATGGCGAGCCTCCATGGACGGATTCACGGCGATTCCCGCCAACCCACCCCGCCCCACCCAACCATCAGCCCTGCAGCTTTTGACGTTGCTTTTGACGTTGCCGTTGCCGTTGCTTCAAAGCCGCGCGCACGCGCAGAAAAAACCCTTTACCAGACCAGGTCATCCGGAATCTGGAACTGCGCGTAATACGCATCGTCTTCGGGATTGCCGGTGGACGCGAATGTGCTCTCGCCCGCCTGGCCGTGGTCAACCGCAATCAACTCCGGTGCCCGCTCGCGTACCTTTTCCGCCGCCGCGCGCGGCAACAGCGCATAACTGTCGCCCGCCGCCACGATCACCAGCGCACCGGCCGACAGCGCCTTGCGCAGCTTGGCATCGATCAGCAGCGTGCGGATCACCTCGCCGTGGGTGAAGCGATACTCGCTCTCGCCCGCGTGCGGCACCGCATGCGCCTGCACGATCTGCCGCGCCTGCGCCCGGCCCTCGATGGCACGCAGCTGCGCATTGCGTTCGGCGGCGATCGCGCGGTCACGCTCGACCTTTTCCAGCCGCACGCGCTCGGCCTCGCGCTGGATGTCCGCCGATGCATCCGGCGCCTTGCCCTGGCGGGCCTTGACCTGCTCGCGGGCCGCGGCACTCGCCTGCGCCTTCTTGGCCAACCCGGCCTTGAGCAATTGTTCCTGCAGCGCGTTCGGCTTTGCCATGGTCCTGCCTGCAACTGGTCTATCTTAGGGACGTCCATGATACCGGAGCCCCGGCGGCACCATGCCCTCCCTGAAATACCTGACCGGCTACCCCGAACCCCTGCAGGAGCAGGTCCGCCAGCTGCTGGCTGAGGATCGCCTCGGCGCCCTGCTGCAGCGGCGCTATCCAGAGGCGCACGAGGTCCGCAGCGACCGCCAGCTGTATGACTACACCCAGGACCTGAAGGACCGCTACCTGCGCAAGTCGGTGCCGCTGAACAAGGTCTGCTACGACAACAAACTGGAAGTGGTGAAACACGCACTGGGCCTGCACACCGCGGTGTCGCGCGTGCACGGCGGACGCCTGAAGGCCAGCCGCGAAATCCGCGTGGCCAGCGTGTTCCGCCAGGCCCCGGCCGCCTTCCTGCGGATGATCGTCGTGCATGAACTGGCGCACCTGAAGGAAGCCGACCACAACAAGGCCTTCTACCAGCTGTGCCAGCATATGGAACCGGACTACCTGCAGCTGGAATTCGACACCCGGCTGTTCCTGACCGAACTGGCCCACCGCGGCGGCTGAAGCAGGCCGACGCCGTGGCAGGTACACTGCGCGCCCCCTTGAGGTTCCCTGCCCCATGCTCCCCACCCGTCTCGACAAACGCCTGGCCGAACTGCTCGGCTGCCCCCGTGGCGAAGCCCGCCGCTACATCGAAGGCGGCTGGGTGCGCGTGGACGGCCAGGTGGTGGAACAGCCGCAGGCGCAGGTCAGCACCGAAACCGTGGAACTGGATCCGTCCGCGCGCGATGAGAAAACCGAGCGCGTGACCATGCTGCTGGCCAAGCCGGTGGATGCCGCCGCGCATACGCTGAGCGCGATGGTCACCCCGGAATCGCAGAGCCCGCTGGACCTGGGCAGCATCCGTCCGCTGCAGCGCCATTTCCACGGCCTGCAGCTGGCCGCCGCGCTGCCCGCTTCGGACAGTGGCCTGGTGGTGGTCAGCCAGGACCCGCTGATCATCGCCCACCTGCAGCAGCAGCTTGCGCGCACCGAACAGGAGTTCCTGGTGGATATCCAGGGCGAGCGTGCGATGTGGGACGTGGCCCGGCTGCAGACCGGCCTGAAGGAAAACGGGCGCACGATTCCCGGTTGCAAGATCAGCTGGCAGAGCGAACAGCGCCTGCGCTTTGCCGGCAAGGGCCTGCATCCGCGCATGTTGCGCGAAGCCTGCGCCGGTGCCTCGATGCAGGTGGTCGGCATCCGCCGCCTGCGCATCGGCCGTGTCTCGCTGGGCAAGCTGGCCCCGGGCAGCTGGCGTTACCTGGGCAGCGACGAGCGTTTCTGAACAGTGCACTGCGCGTGCACCGGCCTGGCGGTTAGGATCGGTGCATGAGTAAACCCCCTCCCCTGTGGCGCCGGCTGCTGCGCGGCCTGGCCATCGTGCTTGCGCTGCTGGTGTTGCTGGTGCTGTCCGGCCTGTTGCTGGCTGATCACCTGACCCCACAGGCGCGTGGCGAAACATCGCACGTGCTGCCGGTGCAGCCCACCCAGACCCGCATCGACCGCGAGGTCAGCGCGCTGCAGGCGGCGCATCCCGGGGCATCGGGCGTGGCCTTCCTGTCCGACGGACTCGATGCCTTCGCCGCGCGCGCGGTCATCACCGAACGCGCCGAACGCAGCCTGGACCTGCAGTACTACATGTGGAAGGACGACCTGATCGGCCACCTGATGGCGCGTGCCCTGCACGACGCCGCCGAGCGGGGCGTGCGCGTACGGATCCTGCTCGATGACATGAACGCGCAGGACAAGGACGCGCTGATGATGGCGCTCGATACCCATTCCAACATCGAGATCCGCCTGTACAACCCGTTCCGCAACCGCAACGGGCCGTGGCGGATGGTGGAGATGGTGCAGCGGTTCTTCTCGGTCAACCACCGCATGCACAACAAGAGCTGGATCGCCGATGGCCGGGTCGCCATCGTCGGCGGCCGCAACATCGGCGAGGAATACTTCAGCGCGCGCCCGGACGTGAACTTCCGCGACCTGGACCTGCTGGTGGCCGGTGAAGCGGTCGGCCAGGCCAACACCGTGTTCGACGATTACTGGAACAGCGAAGCGGCCGTGCCGATCGCCGCGCTGGCCTTCCATACGCGGCAGGAGCTGCGCCTGTTGATGCGCGAATCGGACAACGAAGCGCGGCTGGACTCGGCCAGGCCCTACCTGCAGGAAGTGGCGAAGTCGCGCCAGCGCGCCATGGCCAGTGCGACACCGCTGCACTGGAGCGCGAACGTGCGCATCGTCTCCGATCCGCCGATGAAGCATCGCCGCGATGACCCGCAGAACTGGCTGGTCAGCGACCTGGTGCAGATGCTGACGGCGTCGCAGCACAAGGCACTGCTGATATCGCCGTACTTCGTGCCCGGCAACGAGGGCCTGGATGGCCTTACCCGGCTGAGCGAACGCGGCGTGCAGGTCGGGGTGGTCACCAACTCACTGGCCGCCAACGACGTGGTCGCCGTGCATGGCGGCTACATGACCTACCGCGCGCCGCTGCTGCAGGCCGGCGTGCAGCTGTACGAACTGAAGGCACATGGCAAGGCGACCAGCTCCGGGCTGTTCGGCAGCAGCGGCGCCAGCCTGCATACCAAGGCCTTCGTGCTGGATGACCGGCACGGCTTCGTCGGCTCCTTCAACCTGGACCCGCGCTCGGCCTACCTCAACACGGAAATGGGCGTGATCTTCGACGACCCGGTGCTGGCCGCCCAGCTGACCGCCGAGTACCTGCGGCTGTCCAGTCCGCAACAGAGCTGGTGGCTGGCATTGGACCCACGGGACCGCGTGCGCTGGCTGGAACGCGAGCCACCGCCGCATTGGGTCGACACCGAACCGGACAGCAGCCTGCGCCTGCGCACCAGTGCACGGGTGATCAGCTGGTTGCCGCTGGAATCACAGCTCTGACGCTGCTCACGCGTCGCCGTCGTGTTCGTCGGCCAGGGTTTCAACCGGCCGCCCGTGCAGGCGCCGCCAGATCCACAGCAGGGCATGCGGCGGGGTGCCGGGCAGCTGCTCCAGCCAGGCCAGCCCCTGGCTCTTGCCGATGTGGCCATGCCGCGCCAGCAGGCTGGCGGCTGCCGCGGCGCGGGCGAAGCGCAGCGTGCGCGGCAAACCGCTGTTGGTATTGCTGGCCTGCAGCGCCTCGTGCACCGGCGCGGGCAGCTCCCAGGCCGCGGCCACGCGCTGGGCGACCGGCAACGTCCACTGGCGCAGCAGCGCCTCGGCGGTAGGGTAGTCCAGCGGCACCTGCAGCGTCTGCGCTTCCTGCAGCAGCTGTTTCATCACCAGCGCGGCGCCCAGGCCCTGCGTGAGCCCCAGCCACTGCGCCGCGAACGGATCCTGCTGGCTGACCGTGCGCGCGTGGTCGGCCGCCGCGCGCGAGGACAGCAGCGCGTGCTCCCAGATGATGGTGCTGAACTGCGGAAACTCACTGCACTGCAGGTGCATCACCGGCTGCACCAGCACCGCGCTGATGATCTGCCGAATGCCTTCGGTGCCGACCAGGGTGATGGCCCGCTGCAGGCTGTCCACCGGCCGCTCCTGCATGCGGAACGCGGGGCTGTTGGCGATACGCAGCAGGTTGCCGGTCAGCACCGGGTCCTGGCCGATGATCGCGGCGGTCGCCCGCGCGGAGGATTCCGGATCGTTGACGGTCTGGATCAGCTGCGGCAGCAGCTGCGGGCGCCGTGGCAGCTGGCGCGCGCTCCAGTCTCGTGACAGCAACGCCTGCCGGGTCGCCTCGAGCAGGGCCCCGTGGCAGGCCGCGCCGCCATCCAGGGCCGGGTGCAGGGCCAGCGCATACAGCCCGGAGTGCAGCCGCGCCTCGGCATCGGCATCGGCATCGGTATCGCCACCGGCAGCCGTCGGGGCAAGCGCAACGGCTTCGGCGACGAAGCCATCGTGGCGCTGCGTGCGCTGCTGCGTGGGGTGCCGCGCCCCGGCACGGCCGAACAGCCGCCCCCACCAGCCGGCCCAGCCACTGCTGCCCGTCGCACTCATCGGCCCGCCCCGCATGGCCCGGCAAAGCGGGCGTAGGATTGCTGTACTGCCACCGCACCGGTCCTTAGCTTCAGGCGGACACCGCCGTGCATCCAGCATCGGCCGCTACGGTCGCTTCTTTAACCCCTCCACCCTCCCGGCCATGGGCCCGGACGTGCACAACACCACCCCGGGGAATGGACTAGAATGGCGCCGCGCGGCCCGTCCCCTGAACTGACGAAGTCGCTTTTTTTGTTTCTGCACCCTTATCGTTGCTGGCCTGTTCGAAGTGGTTCGCTGCTGTTCACGCCAACGGAGTCGCCATGCTATTCGAAACCCTCGCCACTACCGGTCACGAGCAGGTCGTTTTCTGCAACAACCCCGATGCCGGGTTGCGCGCCATCATCGCCCTGCACAGCACCACCCTGGGCCCGGCCCTGGGCGGGGTCCGCATGCGTCCCTACGCGAGCACCGACGAGGCACTGGCCGACGTGCTGCGGCTCAGCCGCACGATGACCTACAAGAACGCGCTGGCCGGGCTCAACGTCGGCGGTGGCAAGGCGGTGATCATCGGTGACCCGCGCACCGACAAGACCGAAGTGCTGCTGCGTGCGTTCGGCCGCCAGGTCGATGCGCTCGGCGGTCGTTACATCACCGCCGAGGACGTCGGCACCGATGTCAACGACATGGAAAACATCTACCTGGAAAGCCAGTTCGTCACCGGCGTGCACCAGGTCCACGGGGGCTCCGGCGATCCCGCCCCGTTCACCGCCTACGGGGCACTGCAGGCCCTGATGGCTTCGCTGCAGGCCAAGCTGGGCCATGAAGAAGTGGGCAAGACCAGCATCGCCGTGCAGGGCCTGGGCCACATCGGCATGGAACTGGTGAAGCTGCTGCGCGACCGCGGGGCCAAGCTGTACGTGACCGACCTGGATGCATCGCTGGTTGATCGCGCGGTGTCCGAGTACGGCGCCGAGGCGGTCAAGCCGGACGAGATCCACGAGGTCAATGCCGATGTGTTCGCTCCGTGTGCGCTGGAAGGTGCGATCAGCCTGGACGTGCTGCCACGGCTGAAGGCGCGGATCATCTGCGGCACCGCCAACAACCAGCTGGCCAACCCGGAAGTGGGCGATGAACTGCACGCGCGCGGCATCCTGTACGCGCCGGATTACGCGGTGAATGCGGGCGGGGTGATGAATGTCTCGCTGGAAATCGACGGCTACAACCGCGAACGCGCGATGCGCCTGATCCGCAGCATCTACCACAACCTGGGCCGCATCTTCGCGTTGTCGCAGCGCGAGAACATCGCCCCGCAGCGCGCGGCCGACCGCATTGCCGAAGCGCGCATCCAGTCGATCGGCAAGCTGAAGCTGCCGATGGGACGCGCCACCCCGCGCTTGGGCGACCTGCGCGCTGGCTGAGCGCCGCCCGCGCCAACCCTGCACGGCAAGCCCGGTAGCGCCGGGCCACGCTCGGCGAGCGCGAAGCCCAGCGCCTTTCATCAGCCACTGCCTGCGAAACACGGTAGCGCCGAGCCACGCTCGGCGAGCGCGAAGCGCGGCGCCTTTCATCAGCCACCGCCTGCGAAACACGGTAGCGCCGAGCCACGCTCGGCGAGCGCGAAGCGCGGCGCCTTTCATCAGCCACGCCGCGCCTCACCGGGAAGCCGCAGAGCCTGGCTCCGCGCCTCCGTGAATCAGAAGCCGGTGCTGTAGTTCAGCGCCGCCTGCGAAACATCCAGCCCGCCGCCGAAGCGCTGGTCGTAGCCGAACGACAACCGGCCGCTACGCCCCACCCCTGCTTCCAGCGCCACGCCGACCAGGCCGGAGGCACGCGGCAGCGCGCCGAAAACCAGCGGTGCCCATGCCTCCACGCCAGTGAAGCCGGCCTGCGCATCGAACCCTTCACTGGACAGCTCCTGCTGCCATTCGGAGTAGCCGCGCAGCGTCCAGCGCTGCCACTGGCGTTCGGCGCGCAGGCCCAGCATGGCCAGGCTGCGCCGCGCCAGGTTGTCCTGCATGCGCAGGCCGAAGCCCAGCCCGCCCTGTTCGGCGAATCCATCCGACCGCACCTGCACCTGGCTGGCCGCCAGGTACGGCGTCAGCGCGGCACGCGCGCCGCCAAACCGCAGCCCCGATTCCACGCTCATGCTGGCGAACCGGCCGCCGTAGCGCGCCCCGGTCCCGACGGCCTGCGCACCCAGCAGCAGCTGACGATCCACCTGACGCTGGAACTGGCCGGCACCCAGCTGCGCCAGCAGGTAGCCACGCCCTTCGCTCCAGCCGGCATACAGCTGCGCCTGCGCCTGGCGATCCCGCCCCAGCCCGCCGGTGTCGCGGCCGCTGGCGCTGCTGCGTACCTCACCGAAGGCAACGCCGAGCAATCCGTTGCCGCCCAGCGCACTCTCCTGGCCCGCCATCCAGCCCTGGGTCTGCGTTGCGTTGCCGGCGAAGTTGCCCTGCCCGGCGTCGCCCAGCGCACTCTGCCACCCACCGCGCAGCGCCGGCCGCGCCTGCACCTGGCCGAAACGAGCCGCCACGGCGCGCCGGCTCATGTCCACGCTGTCGAAGGTGGCCTGGGTGGCCAGGGCATGGGCCTTGCCGGACAGGCTGTCCAGGCTGGCCGACAGGCCACTGATGCCGCCGGGCGTACGCTGCAGATCGCCGGCAGCATCGGCGAACGCGCTGCCCTGCAGGTCCGGGCTGCCATCGAGCAGTTCGAAGGCGCGCTCCACGCGCCCGGCCGAGGCCAGTGCGCGCGCATCCAGCGACGCCGCGCTGGCCGCAGCGACCACGCTGACCCGGGTCAGTTCCAGCCAGGCCGTGGTGCTGTCATAGCCGTACGAAGTTTCCAGCAGCGACACGCCGTTCTGGCCCACCGCAGCGGTGTTGAACTGGCCGGACAACCCGCCCTGTGCGCGGATCAGCGATTGCCGCGTGCCATCGGCCGGCACATAGCCTGCAATCGCGCCGTTGACCAGCACGCCACCGCCCTGCAGGGTCGCCGTGCCGGTGACCTGCAAGGCGTTGACGCCCAGCGCGACCATCAGCTGGGCGCCGTCGCGCTGGAGGTAATTGCCTTCGATGGTGGCATCGGCATTGGCGCTGGTCAGCACCACGCTGGCGCCGTTGTCGACGTTGCCGACCACCCGCGTGGTGCCGTTCATGAACTGCAGCGCGGCGCCGCTGGGGCTGCCGGCCTGCGCGGCAATGCTCACGTTGGAGGTGATCGAGGCGCCACCGCGCAGCGCCAGCGTGCCCTGTTCGATGCGCGTGGCACCGCTGTAGGTGCTGCGTCCTGACAGCCCCAGCGAACCCACGCCCTGCTTGACCAGGCCGCCGGTGCCGCTGAGGTCGTTGCTCCAGACCGAATCCAGCCCGAGCCGGTTGACGTTGACGCTGACATCGCCCCAGTCCAGGCGGCCCGGACCATTGACGGCCTTGCCGACATTGAGCAGCCCGTTGCCGAACACCGGGTCCACGCCGGCAGCGCCGAGGTCGGTTGCCGTGCCCAGCAGGGTCTGCCGGACCAGGTCGTTGCTGAAATACCGATAGCGTTGCCAGACCAGCGCCGCCGCGCCGGAGACCAGCGGCGCAGCATAGGACGTGCCCCAGCCGTAGTAGTAGCTTGCCGTCGCCGTGGTCGCCTGGGGATCCGGATAGACCGCGGTGCCGGGCGCGGCCAGGCAGTAGCTGGCGGCTTCGCCGCAGGCATTCGCATAGCTGGCAAGCTGGGTCGGGGTGACCGTGTCCACGGCGGTCACCGCCAGCCAGCCGCGCACCAGGTCGGCCGCTGGCGTGCTGCCGCCGACGCCGGGACGGCTCGGCAGCGCGGCCATGTTGGACGGGGTTGGCTTGCCATCATTGCCGGTGGCGAATACCACCAGTCCGCCGTTGCTGGTGATGAACGGGCGGTACTCGTCGGCGATCTGCGCGGTGGTGGCCGCGTTGGTCCAATACAGGCCACCCCAGGAGTTGTTCATGATCTTGACGCCGGCATTGATCAGGTCGCGGTGCACCGGCGCCAGGCCGATGGCCCCACTGACCTGGTTGCCATTGCCGCTGCCGTCATCCACGGGCCGCTTGTCGGCGATGATCCGCGCCGAGACGATCTCCGCGCCGGGCGCCACGCCGACCTGCGAACCGGCATAGTCGCCGCCGGCGGCCAGCATCGACACCGTGGTGCCATGCCCGACCACGTCGTCGCGCCCCAGGTCGTTCACCCGTGAATCAACGTAGGTGTAGTTGGCGACCACGCGGCCGGCGAGTGCCGGATGGCTGCGGTTGACCCCCGAATCCACGACGCCGATACGCACGCCCTGCCCGGTCAGGCCGGTGCCCAGCGCATTGATCGCGGTCAGGTGGCCCTGCCTGCTCGGCTGCGGCGGCGTTACCGGCGGGGGGGTAACCGGCGGCGGCGTGACCGGTGGTGGCGTCACCGGCGGCGGCGTGGGCGGTTCGACGCGGACATTGCCGCCGCCGCCACCGCCACCGCAGGCGCTCACTGCCGCCGCCAGCGCCATGGCCAGCGCGTTCCTCATCCCTGCAGCCGTATTCAGTTGAACCCGTTTCATCCCTGTATCCCCGTCGTAGGTAGCGAGTGCCGCGGTCGCCTTATGCTGGCGTCGGGCCAGCCAACCTGCGGTAAGGGGCACCGCCTTATACTGGCGTCCCCCACGCAGTCTGCCGGGATTCGCGCCGCCTTCCAACGGGTCGCGTCTCCTTTTCCGAATTTGCTCACGCAACAACGAGATTGCCATGTCCAACATCGTCATCGCCGCGGCCAAGCGTACTGCCATCGGCTCCTTCCTCGGCCAGTTCAACGGCGTCCCCACCCCGACCCTGGGCGCGACCGCGATCGCCGCCGCGCTTGAAGCCTCCGGCGTGCCGGCCAGCGACGTCACCGAAGTCATCATGGGCTGCGTGCTGCCGGCCAACCTGGGCCAGGCGCCCGCCCGCCAGGCCGCCATCGCCGGCGGACTGCCGCTGTCCACCGGCGCCACCACGCTGAACAAGGTGTGCGGTTCGGGCATGAAGGCGATCATGCTGGGGCATGACCTGATCAAGGCCGGCTCGGCCAGCATCGTCGTCGCCGGGGGCATGGAGTCCATGTCCAACGCACCGCACCTGCTGCCCAACTCGCGCACCGGCAACCGCTTCGGCAACTTCCAGGCGGTGGACCACATGGCCCACGATGGGCTGGTGAATGCCTACGACGGCAAGGCCATGGGCGAGTTCGCCGAATGCGCCGTGGACAAGTACCAGTTCAGCCGCGAAGAGCAGGACGCCTACGCGATCGAGTCGGTCAAGCGTGCCCAGGCCGCGCAGGCCAGCGGTGCATTTGCCGATGAAATCGTCGCGGTGAAGGTCGCCAGCCGCAAGGGCGAGGTCGAGATCTCCATCGACGAACAGCCCACCCGCGCCGACATCGCCAAGATCCCGACCCTGCGCCCGGCGTTCAAGAAGGACGGCAGCGTGACCGCCGCCAGTTCCTCCAGCATCTCCGACGGCGCCGCCGCAGTGGTGCTGCTGTCCGAAGAAGACGCCCAGGCGCGTGGCCTGCAGCCGCTGGCCCGCATCGTTGCCCACGCCACCCACTCGCAGGAGCCGGAGTGGTTCACCACCGCCCCGATCGGCGCGATCCACAAGCTGCTGGACAAGGCAGGCTGGACGCTGGCCGACGTCGACCTGTTCGAGGTCAACGAGGCGTTCGCGGTGGTGGCCATGGCGCCGATGCGTGAACTGGGCATCGCGCATGACAAATTGAACGTCAACGGCGGGGCCTGCGCACTGGGCCATCCGATCGGCGCATCCGGGGCACGTCTGGTGGTCACCCTGGTGCACGCATTGCGCAGCCGCGGTGGCAAGCGCGGGATCGCTACGCTGTGCATTGGCGGCGGCGAAGCAACGGCCATCGCCATCGAATTGATTTGATTGGATTTAACTCCTGTTTCGCAAAACTGAATGCGGGATCGCTTGACAGCCATTCGTGGCTTGTCATCATGTTGACGGCGCGCAACTGCGCGTTGCCTATCTAACGACGACGAGGATTCACCAAATGAGCATCAACAAGCTGCTGGTTGCTATGTCCCTGGCCCTGGCCCTGGCTGCCTGCTCGAAGCAGGAAGCTGCCCAGGACGCCGCCGCTTCGGCCAACGAAGCTGCCACCGAAGCTCAGGCTGCTGCTGACCAGGCTGCTGCCGCTGGTTCGGCCACCGCCGACGCTGCCCAGCAGGCTGCCGACACCGCCGCCACCGCTGCTGACGCTTCGGCCGACGCTGCTGGTGCCGCCGCTGGCGCCGCCACCGACGCTGCTGCCGACGCAGCTGCTGACACTGCCAAGGCTGCCGAAGGCACCGCCGAGCAGGCCAAGGACGCTGCTGAAGAAGCCAAGAAGTAATAACTTCTTTCTTCACGCTGTTCTGAAGAAGCCGCTGGTTCGCCAGCGGCTTTTTCTTTGCCTGTCGTTGGGGTGGGTCGAACGGGTGATACCCCCTCGCGGGTGGCTTTCAGGCTGAAGCTGGGGGGCCGGGCGGTGGGGCTGGGTGGGGGACGGCAAAAGCCGCTCCTGCGGGCCTCGTTTCGCGCCATCCATGGCGCTCAACGCCCCCACCCAGCCCCAGCGCCCGGCCCCTGACAGGTTCCGGTGGCCGCCACCCGCGCGATGAAAATAAAAAAAGGTAGCGCCGACCCATGGTCGGCGGAATCCGTCCGGGGCTGTCAGCAAAGAGCCGCCGACCATGGGTCGGCGCTACCAAGGCCGCTATGGACCTGTCGAAGGTGGGGCGGGGTGGGTTCGTGGGAACGCTCATCCGCATGGATGCGGATGGCGAGCCTACAGGGACGTACTTGCGGCGATTCCCACGAACCCACCCCGCCCCGCCAACCCAACAGCCCTGCCGCTTTTGACGTTGCCGTTGCCGTTGCTTCAAAGCGCGCGCACGCGCAAAAAAAACTTCACCCGCCTTAGACCGGTCGATGAATAGGCTGGCGCTCCCTGAAACCCTGATCCTGGAGCGCGCCATGAAGATCCGCACCCTGACCACGTCCCTGCTGGCCTCCGCGCTGGTGCTCGGCCTGGCCGCCTGCAAGGGCCCGGAAGCCGAACAGGCACGCCAGGACGCCGCCCAGGCCGCCGACAGCGCCGGCGTGGCCGCCCGTGATGCCGTCGACCGCGCGGCCGCCGCCACCCGCGATGCCACCGACGATGCCGCCGCAGCCTCGCGTGAAGCCGCTGCCGATACCCAGCAGGCACTGGACCGCGCGGCCGATTCCACCGCCGCCGCCGCTGCGGAAGCGAAGGTTGCCGCCAAGGATGCGGCCGCCAATGCCAGCGAAGCCACCGCGACCGCGGCACAGAACGTGGCCGACAAGGCACGCGATGTCGCCGACGATGCCAAGGACAACGCCGACCACGGCAAGCACTGAACCACGCACCTCCTTCCACGATGCAGGCGCCGGCCGATGCCGGCGCCTTTTTTGTGGTCCTTGCTCAGGGCAGCGCGCGTGCCAGCATCGCCGCGCTGTCGATCCCCAGCGGCAAGGTGCCGAAGGCCAGGCCGTGTTCACCGCCCAGCCGGCTGCGCACGAACGTGACCGCAAACGGACTGCCTGCACGCAGCAGGATCGACCCCTGCAGCAGCAGCGCCAGCCGCTCGCAGTACACCCGCGCCAGTGCCGGCTCCGGCGGCGCGGCGCTCCACCAGCGTGACATCGCCTCGTCGAAGGTGGCATCCAACCCGCTGCCGGCCAGCAGTTCCTCATGCAGCGCCTGCAACGCCGCCGGCTCGCGCTGCAGCGCGCGCAGCACGTCCAGGCACTGGATGTTGCCGCTGCCTTCCCATATCGAATTGAGCGGCGCCTGGCGGTACAGCCGCGGCAGCATCGACTCTTCCACATAGCCCGCTCCGCCCAGGCATTCCTGTGCTTCATTGACGAACGCCGCCGCGCGCTTGCACACCCAGTATTTCCCCAGCGCGGTGCCGACCCGTGCCAGCAGCGCCTGGCGCGGGTCGCGTGCAGCGCGGTCCACCGCCGCGGCCACGTGCAGGGCCAGCGCGGTCGCCGCTTCGGATTCCAGCGCCAGGTCGGCCAGCACGTTGGCCATCAGCGGGTGGTCGCACAGGCGTTGGCCGAAGGTACGCCGGTGCCGCGCATGGTGCAGCGCCTGCGCCAGCGCCATGCGCATTTCCGCGGCAGCGCCGAGCATGCAGTCCAGCCGGGTCATCATCACCATGTGGATGATGGTGGCCACGCCGCGCCCTTCATCGCCCACCCGCCAGGCCTGCGCGCCGGTGAATTCCACCTCGCTGGAGGCATTGGACCAGTCGCCGAGCTTGTCCTTCAGCCGCATCAACTGGAAGGCGTTCCGGTTGCCATCGGCCAGCCGCCGCGGCATCAGCAGGCAGGTCAGGCCTGCCGGCGCCTGCGCCAGCACCAGGAAGCCGTCGGACATCGGCGCGGAGAAGAACCACTTGTGCCCCACCAGCCGGTAGCTTCCGTCCGCGCCGGGCTCGGCGACGGTGGCATTGGCGCGGACATCGGAGCCGCCCTGTTTTTCGGTCATGCCCATGCCCAGGGTGATGCCGACCTTGTCGGCGATCGGCACATCGCGCGGGTCGTACACCGGTGCGGCCGCCTTGCGGGCCCACTCCGACAGCACCGGGTGGTCGGCCAGCACCGCCACCGCGGCGTGGGTCATGGTCAGCGGGCAGCTAGTCCCGGCTTCGGCCTGGTGGTGCAGGTAACTCAGCGCGGCGCGCGCCACGTGCGCGCCTGGCTGCGGCTCGTGCCAGGACAGCCCGGCCACGCCGTGTTCCTTCGCCGTGTGCAGCAGCTGGTGGTACGCCGGATGGAACTCGACGATGTCGATGCGATGGCCCTGCGCATCGTGGGTACGCAGGCGCGGTCGATCACGGTTGGCATCGAAGCCGAGCCGATACAACGCATCGCCGGCGAGGCGGCCGTACGCTGCCAGGCGACCGGCGAAGGAGGACGCCCCGCCCCGGTCCACCGCTTCCACCAGCGCCGCATCGTCGGCCCACAGGTGGCGGCCGGCGAACGCGGGCGGCTGGTTGTGCACGAGGTGGGTCTGGAACGGTGCTGCTTCGTTGCGCATGGTGGAACGCCTCCCTGGCTGCATGACCCTCGATTCTGCCCCAGCGCGGGAACGGCTGCTGTTCAGGCGGATTCTCACCTCCTGCACGACGGCCCCGGCACAGTGCCGACATGAGCAGACGCGACGATCTGGTGGTTCTGCGTCCGGAAGGACTGTACTGCCCCGCTGGCGATTTCCACATCGATCCATGGCGCCCGGTGGCGCGCGCGGTGATCACCCATGGCCACGGCGACCACGCCCGCGGCGGCATGCAGGAATACCATTGCAGCCCGTCCAGCGAGCCGATCCTGCGCTGGCGGCTGGGCGATGTACGCATCCACACCCACGGCTGGGGCGTGCCGTTCCGGATGGGCGCGGTCGAGGTCTCGCTGCACTCGGCCGGCCACGTGCTGGGCTCTGCGCAGGTGCGCATCGACGACGGCGAGCAGGTCTGGGTCGCGTCCGGTGACTACAAGCGCCAGCCCGACCCCACCTGCGATCCCTTCGAAGTGGTGCCATGCGATACGTTCATCACCGAAGCCACGTTCGCTTCGCCGATCTACCGCTGGCCCGACACCCCGGACGTGGCCGCGGACATCGTCGCCTGGCGCCGTGAATGCGGCGAGCGCGGCGAAGCGGCGATCCTGCTGTGCTATGCATTGGGCAAGGCGCAGCGGGTGCTGGCCGAACTGTTGCCGCTGGACGATCAGCCGGCCTGGCTGCACGGGGCGATCGACAACGGCGTGCAGGTGTATCGCCAGGCCGGCATCCCGATGC
The DNA here is from genome assembly GCF_031453215.1 of Stenotrophomonas sp. SORGH_AS_0321. NCBI lineage: Bacteria > Pseudomonadati > Pseudomonadota > Gammaproteobacteria > Lysobacterales > Lysobacteraceae > Stenotrophomonas > Stenotrophomonas sp. SORGH_AS_0321. The sequence goes on along the minus strand of NZ_JAVIZG010000001.1, from coordinate 1,293,832 downwards.
TGGCCACCCAGGCGGTGGCCGAACAGGGCCGCCAGCCCGACTCAGCCGGCCGCCTGGTGCTGGCCCCGCCATCGGCCGCGGGCACGCCGTGGGTGCGCCGCTTCGGCCGCCACCAGCTGGGGTTTGCCTCCGGCTGGATGCACCTGCGCGGCAACCGCCGCCGTCGCAACGTTGATCGCGGCTTCGTGGTGTCCGACCACGCCGACTGGCCGGCGCTGCTGCAGACCATCGCGCAGACCGGCGCCACCCGGATCATCGCCACGCATGGCAACACCGATGCATTGATCCGCTACCTGCGCGAAAACGGCACCGCCGCCGAAGCCTTCCGTACCGACTACGGGAGCGAAGAATGAAGGCCTTCGCCGACCTGTACCAGCGCCTGGACCGCAGCACCGCCACCGGCGACAAACGCGCCGCGCTGGTCGACTACTTCCGCCATGCGCCCGCGCACGACGCCGCATGGGCGTTGTACCTGCTGAGCGGTGGCAAGGTCGGTGGCGCGCGCCGCAAGATCGCCGCCAGCGGCGAACTGCGCGCCTGGTTGGCCGACGAATCCGGACTGCCGGCGTGGCTGGTGGAAGACAGCTACGAGCAGGTCGGCGACCTGGCCGAAACGCTGACCCTGTTGGTGGATGAGCCGCGCCAGCCAGCCCCGGACCGCCCGTTGGTGGAGTGGATCGAAACCCATCTGCTGGCCGTGGCCAACCTGGACGAAGCGATCCGCCGGGCCGCCGTGGAAACCGGCTGGCGGACGTTGCCGGCAGCGCAACGGCTGGTGTTCAACAAACTGCTCACCGGCGCGCTGCGCGTCGGTGTCTCGCAGCGGCTGGTGCAGCAGGCACTGGCCGAACTGTCCGGGCTGGACATCGCGCGCATCGCCCAGCGCATGCTGGGTGACTGGGTCCCCTCGCCCACCCTGCTTGCCACGCTGTTGACCCACGAGGAGCTGCCGCTGGACCGCCAGCAGCCCTATCCGTTCTTCCTCGCCTCGCCTCTGGAAGCGGCGGTGGAGACGCTGGGTCCGATCAGCGACTGGCTGCTGGAATGGAAGTGGGATGGCATCCGCCTGCAGCTGCTGCGCCGGCAGGGCGAGGTCGCGCTGTGGTCGCGTGGCGAAGAGCGGCTGGACGGGCGTTTTCCGGAAATCGAACAGGCCGCCACTGCCCTCCCCGATGGCTGTGTGATCGACGGTGAGCTGCTGGCCTGGGACGTAGGGCAGGATCTGCCGCGTGCCTTCACCGCGCTGCAGACGCGCATCCAGCGGCGCAAGCCGGGTCCGGCTACCCTGCGCAGCACGCCGGTGCGCGTGCTCGCCTACGACCTGCTGGAAGAAGGGGGCGAAGACCTGCGCAACGTCCCGTTGCAGCAGCGTCGGCAGCGCCTGGCTGCGCTGCTCGGTGCGCTGGATGATCCCCGCCTGCAATTGTCTCCCCACGTCCATGCCGACGACTGGCAGCAGGCGGCCACCCTGCGCGAAGAAGCACGCGTGCGCGGCGTGGAAGGCTTGATGGTCAAGCGTGCCGATTCGGTCTACCAGGCCGGGCGCCGCCGCGGTGACTGGTGGAAGTGGAAGGTGGATCCGCTGACCATCGATGCGGTGCTGCTGTACGCGCAGGCCGGCCACGGCCGGCGCAGCACGCTGTACACCGATTACACCTTCGGGGTCTGGAACGGCGAAGAACTGGTGCCGGTCGCCAAGGCCTACTCCGGCCTGGACGACAAGGAAATCCTCGCGCTGGATCGCTGGATCCGCGCCAACACGCGCGAACGCTTCGGCCCGGTGCGCAGCGTGCGTGCCGAACAGGTGTTCGAGCTGGGCTTCGAAGCGGTCAATGTCAGCAAGCGGCACAAGTCCGGCATCGCCGTGCGCTTCCCGCGCATCCTGCGCTGGCGCCAGGACAAGCCCGCTGCCGAAGCCGACCATCTGCAACAGCTGCAGGCACTGGCCCGATGACCGCAGCGGAGGCGCTCAAGCGCCTGCAGGGTTTCTTCGCCGAACGCGGCTGGCGGCCGTTGCCGTTCCAGCGCACGATGTGGCGGCACTACCTGGCCGGCCAGTCCGGCCTGCTGCATACGCCCACCGGCAGCGGCAAGACCCTGGCGATGTTCGGCGGCCCGTTGCTGCAGGCGCTGGTCGATCCCCTACCCGCGCCGGCCCGTCGCAGCGCGGTACGGCCGTTGCAGGTGCTGTGGGTGACCCCCCTGCGCGCACTGGCCACCGACACCGCACGTGCGCTGCAGGCGCCGCTGAAGGCCGTTGGACTGGACTGGCAGGTTGGCCTGCGCAGCGGCGACGCCAGCAGCCGCGACAAACGCCTCGCCCGCGAAGGTCGGCTGGACGTGCTGGTGACCACCCCGGAATCGCTGGCGCTGCTGTTGAGCTACCCCGATACGCTGGCGCGCATGCGCCAGCTGCGCTGCGTGGTGGTGGACGAATGGCATGAGCTGCTGGGCAGCAAGCGCGGCGTACTGCTGCAGCTCAACCTGGCCCTGCTGCGCGACACCGCGCCGGCGATGCAGCTGTGGGGCCTGTCGGCCACGCTGGGCAACCTGCAACAGGCACGTGAGGTGCTGTTGCCCGGCCGCGACGACGCGGTCACCGTGGAAGGGGCCAGGCCGCGACCGGTGCGCGTACGCAGCCTGCTGCCCGAGCCCGGCGAGCGCTTCCCGTGGGCCGGCCACCTGGGGCTGGGGCAGCTGCCGCGCGTGCTGCAGGCGCTGATGGGCGCGCGCAGCAGCCTGCTGTTCACCAACACCCGCGCGCAGGCCGAGCTCTGGCACCAGGCATTGTCCGCGGTGTGGCCCGAAGACAGCGCCACGCTGGCGCTGCACCATGGATCGCTGGATCCGGCGCTGCGCCAGCAGGTGGAAGATGGACTGCGCGCCGGCAGCCTGCGCTGCGTGGTCGCCACCTCGAGCCTGGACCTGGGCGTGGATTTCCCGGAAGTGGAACAGGTGCTGCAGTTGGGCAGCCCGAAGGGCGTGGCCCGGCTGCGCCAGCGCGCCGGACGCGCGCGACATCGCCCCGGCGCCAGCGGCGAGATCCTGTGCGTCCCCAGCCATGCGCTGGAACTGGCCGAATACGCGGCCGCGCGCCGCGCCCTCGACGCGGGCGTGGTCGAGGCACGACGGCCGCTTAGGCTGTCGCTGGACGTGCTGGCCCAGCACTGCATCAGCCGCGCGCTGGCCGGCGGCTTCGATGCCGAAGCGCTGCTCGCGCAGGTCCGCCGCACGCATGCCTTCACACAGCTCGGCGATGCGCAGTGGCAGGACGTGCTGCAGTTCATCGTGCAGGGCGGGCGGGCGTTGGCGCAGTACCCGGATTTCCACAAGGCGGTGCAGGACGAGGACGGCATCTACCGCGTGCACGACCGACGCCAGGCGCTGCGCCATCGCCTGTCCATCGGCACCATCAGCAGCGACGGCAGCGTGCGCGTGCAGTTCCTGCGCGGCGGCAGCCTGGGCGCGGTGGAAGAACAGTTTGCCGGGCGCCTGCGTCGTGGTGATCGCTTCCAGTTCGCCGGGCGGCTGCTCGAACTGGTACAGCTGAAGGACATGACCGCCTACGTGCGCGTGGCGCGCGGTGGAGAAGGCGTGGTGCCGCGCTGGCAGGGCGGCCAGCTGGCGCTGTCCACTTCACTGGGGCGGGAACTGGAAGCGGTGCTGCGCGGCGCCGACGACAGCCCCGAATCGCGCTGGCTGGCACCACTGATGGACCTGCAGGCAACCCTGTCGGCGCGGCCTTCGCCGGATCACCTGCTGGTGGAAGACGTACGCCGCCGCGAAGGCCAGTTCCTGTTCGTGTACCCGTTCGCCGGCCGCCACGTGCATGAAGCCCTTGCCGCGCTGCTGGCCCTGCGCTGTACGCGGCTGCAGCGCAACAGCATCGGCTACGCGGTGAACGACCACGGGCTGGTGCTGGCCCCGGCCCTGCCCATCGCCCTGGATGCGGCACAGTGGAGCGCGCTGCTGGACCCTGGCGCACTGCTTGATGACCTGCGCGCGGCAGTCAACCTGGGCGAACTGGCACGCCGCCAGTTCCGCGGCATCGCGCGGGTGTCCGGCCTGCTGGTGCCCAGCCTGCCGGGCGGCATGCCGCGTTCGCTGCGCCAGCTGCAGGCTTCAGCCGGCCTGCTGTACGACGTGCTGCGCGAACACGATCCGGAGCACATGCTGCTGCAGCTGGCCGAGCGCGAAGTGCTGCACGACAGCCTGGACGTGGACGGCCTGCGCGACGCCCTGCAGCGGATGCAGGGCCGTGCACTGTCGCTGCAGGCACCGCGCTCGCTGACGCCGCTGGGCTTCCCGCTGTGGGCCGAACGCCTGCGCGGCCAGCTCAGCAACGAAGACTGGCGCACGCGCGTGCTGCGTGCCGCGCAACAACTGGAAAAGCGCAATGCCCGATGATGTTGTCCTGCACCTGGCCGGCGAGGAAGTGATCCTGCTGGGCGAGCGTGCGCTGCGGATACCGCGGCTGCGCGCGGTGTTGATCGCCGACCTGCACCTGGGCAAGGCGGACATCTTCCGCCGCGCCGGCATCGCGCTGCCGGTGGGTGGCACCGCCGCCGACCTGAAGCGGCTGCAGCAGCTGGTCGAGCGTACCGACTGCGAGCAGCTGTGGATCCTCGGCGATGTGCTGCACGGGCCGTTGCACCGGGCACCGTGGTACAGCCACTGGCTGGCTTGGCGCGAGCAGCGTCCCGGGCTTGCGGTCCACGTGGTGCGTGGCAACCACGACCGCGCGCTGTCCGCCGCCGCGCTGCAGGTCCAGGTGCACGAGGAGCAGGCCGCACTGGGTCCCTTCCTGCTGCGCCACGAACCGGAGCCGGATGCGCAGGCACACGTGATTGGCGGTCACCTGCATCCGCTGGCCGCGCTGCCGGGGCTGCCGCGCCGGTTGCCGTCCTTCTGGCTGCGCGAGCGGGTGACGGTGCTGCCGGCGTTTTCGCAGTTCACCGCGGGGGTGGTGCCGGTGTTGGCTGCCGGCGAGCGGATGGTCGCGTGCGTGGACACTGCGGCGGTGCTGCTGCCTGCGCGGTAGGTGGGTCGAACGGGTGGGCCCCCCTCGCGGGTGGCTGCGTTTCGCTGGCTACGTGCTTGGGGCCGGGCGGTGGGGCTGGTCGGGGGACGGCAAAAACCGCATCCATGCGGGCCTCGTTTCGCGCCATCCATGGCGCTCAACGCCCCCGCCCAGCCCCACCGCCCGGCCCCCTGACAGATTCCGGTGAAAGAGCAAAGGCAGGGGTCAGACTCCTTTTGCGCAGCGAAAGGACTCTGACCCCATTTTCCTCCCACTCTTCCCACCCCTGTCCGAATCCGCCGACCATGGGTCGGCGCTACCAAGCATCTGCCCGGCCCCCTGACAGATTCCGGTGAAAGAGCAAAGGCAGGGGTCAGACTCCTTTTGCGCAGCGAAAGGACTCTGACCCCATCTTCCTCCCATTCTTCCCACCCCTGCCAGAATCCGCCGACCATGGGTCGGCGCTACCAAAGCAACCAATGGCCACCATGGACGTGTCAAGGGGGGGCGGGGTGGCTGTGCAGGACCGTCTTTTCGCATGGATGCGAAAAGCGAGCCTACACGGACGTACTTGCGGCGTGTCCTGCACAGCCGCCCCGCCCCACCAACAATCAGCCCTGCAGCTGTTGCCATGGCCCTGGCTCTGGCTTCAAGCCCGCGCGCAGCGCGAAGAACTCACGCGACCGCCAGCATCTCCGGCATCAGGCGGAAATCCGGCCCGCGGCTCTCTACCCGCCGGGGCAGCGCCCGGATCGTGGCCAGCATTTCCTGCGCACACGTACGGATATAACCGTGCTGCTCCGGAGAGGAATGACTGATCAGGCTGCCAACATGGAATTCGAAGACATCTTCCAGCACGTCAGGCTGGTCTTCGTGCAGCATCTGCAGCAACCCGCGCAGTTTGCAGATTTCCGATTCCAGCGCTTCAGCCGAGAACAACATGGGGGACTCCTTGCATGCGGCTCGCCCGAGCCAGAGGGGGCAGCAGCGACAGGCCGCCCGCCGGGGCGCGATGCAGGATCACGGAACAGTGCGGGGGCCACGCGGTGCGTGCGTTCCCCCCTGTTGTGCCATGAACGAGGTGAGCCGACCGTCAACTCCGCCCACCGCAGCGTTCACGCAGCGCTCAACGCCCCCCCCTCCGCCGTGGCCCGTGGCGTGCCCAGCGCGTCGATGAACGCCGGATCCAGCGGCAGTTTCCCCAGCCAGCCGCGCTGGGTGCCACTGAGCACGCGCAGCATGTGGCCCCGCCCCCCCGGCAAGCGCCCCATCGGCCCCAGCAGCACGTCACGGGCCTTCGACCAGGCATCACGGTCGGACTGGAACAATGGGGTCAGCCAGCGGCTCCAGTAGTGGTACACGGCCACGTGCGCGCGTCGCTGTGCCTGGTAGGCCTGAAGGGCGGCCTCGCCCTTGCCATGCACGCGCAGCGCGTCACGCAGGGCCAGCGCATCCAGCAGCGCCATGTTCACGCCCTGCCCCAGCTGCGGGCTCATGGAGTGCGCTGCATCGCCGGCCAGCACCAGCCGACCGTTGTGCCAGCGCCGCATCACCGCATCGCGGTAAGAAGCGCGCGCCAACTGCCCCGCCTGCTGCAGGTGGGCAAAGCGCGGGCCAGCCTCCGGCCACAGCGCGTGCAGCTCATCCAGCCACGGTTGCAGGCCATCGGCCTCCCAGCGCGCGAAGTCCTCGCGCGGCAGGCTCCAGAAGAAGCTCAGCCGCGGCGTGGCATCCCCGGGGCGCGTGCCGACCGGCAGCAGCCCGATCATCTTGCGCGCCGCCACGTAGCGCTGGCGCAGTTCGCTCACATGCGGCCAGTCTTCGGCCGGCAGCAGGCACCACAGGGCGCCCCACGGGTACACCCGGTCCAGCGACGTCCCCCCGACCTGCGCACGCAGGGCCGATGCCGAGCCGTCGGCAGCGATCACCAGGTCATACGGCCCGTGCTGGCGCCCTTCGCCGTCGTGCAGCAGCCCGCGTTCGTGGTCGACCGATGCAATGGTGACGCCTGCATGCAGCTGTCCGAGGCCATCACGCGCCTGGTCCAGCAGCTGGAACAGCGCGCCACGCTGCATGCCCAGGCCGTGCAGGCGCGCATCCAGGCCGTCGTAGCCCATGTCCATCACCGCCCGCCCGCAGGGGGTATCGCCGTGCAACCGGTGCACCGGTGCGGCATGTGCGCGCACCGCATCCAGCAGGCCCATCTGCCACAGCACCTGCAGCCCGCTGGGCTGCAGCAGGAAGCCGGCGCCGACCGGCCCAGGGCGGGGCGCGCGCTCGAAGATGTCGACGTGGTGTTCGTCGCGGGACAACAGAATGGCCAATGCCTGGCCAGCGGTCCCGTAGCCGATGACGGCGATGCGCATGCGGGGATCCATCCTGCGATTGTGCCTGATCGGCGCGGCAGGCAAAAAAAAACCCCGCCGAAGCGGGGTTCTTCCAACACGCGACTGAATGGATCAGGCGGCCTGGATGTTCGATGCCTGGTCGCCCTTCGGGCCCTGGGTCTTTTCGAAGGTGACTTTCTGGCCTTCCTGCAGGGACTTGAAGCCATTGCCCTGGATGGCGGAGAAGTGCGCGAACAGATCAGCGCCGCCGTCGTCCGGAGTAATAAAGCCAAATCCCTTGGCGTCGTTGAACCACTTCACGGTACCTGTTGCCATGTTGATGCGAGACCTTTGCAATGAATGGGTGGTGTGCGCAAAAACCCTGCGCACGGGGCGAGTATGCAAACCTTGCCCGAGGATGACAATCACCCCCGTGCCAATTCCCCGATCAGTTCGGGCAATCCGTTGGACGCGGCCTGCACGTTGGAGAGTACTTCGGCCATCGTGATTTCTTCCCCATCGCCACAGCCGGCGGCCCAGTTGGCCACGATCGCAAGGCAGGCGTAGTCAAGCCCGAGCTCACGCGCCAGGGCCGCTTCGGGCATGCCGGTCATGCCTACCAGGTCACAGCCATCACGGCGCAGACGCGCGATTTCTGCAATGGTTTCCAGCCGCGGACCTTGCGTTGCAGCATAACAACCACCGTCCCGCACTGTGACGCCCGTCACCTTTGCGGCCGCAAGAATTTTGCTTCGCAGCATGGGCGTGTAGGGATGCCCGAAGTCCACGTGCAGGACGTCACTGCCCGCTTCCTCACACAGGGTGGAGATCCGGCCCCAGGTGTAGTCGATGATCTGGTCCGGGCAGGCCAGCACGCGCGGACCGAAATCGTCGCCGATGCCGCCAACCGTATTCAGCGCCAGCACGCGCGACGCGCCGATCTGCTGCAGTGCAGCAAGGTTGGCGCGGTAGTTGATCTTGTGCGGGGGCAGTGAATGGCCCTCGCCATGGCGGGCCAGGAAAGCCACCCGGTGGCCCAGCAGGCTGCCGACCCGGATCGGACCGGAGGGCGTACCAAAGCGGGTTTCGATCTCGTGGGTCTGCACGTCATCCAGCGTGGCGAGGTTGTAGACGCCGGTTCCACCGATGACCGCCAGGGCGATGGGCTGCATCAGCCTTCCTTCATTGCGTAGATCGCCGGCACGCAGCGCAGGGTCTCGTTGACGTCCATCCCGAAGCCGAACACATAGCGGTCCGGCAGTTCCACGCCGGCGTAATCGGCGTGCACGTCGGCCAGCGCGCGGTCGTGCTTCTTCACCGTCAGCGCAGCGATGCGCACATCAGTGGCGCCCTGCTCCAGGCACCAGGTGCGCACGCCCTGCAGGGTGTAGCCCTCGTCCAGGATGTCGTCCACCAGCAGCACGCGGCGGCCGAACAATGCGGTGGCCGGCTTGTGCTTCCACACCAGGTCGCCGCCGGTGGTTTCACCGCGGTAACGCGTGGCGTGCAGGTAATCGAACTGCACGTCCTGGCCGCGTGCGCCCAGTTCCAGTGCCAGTTGGCCGGCGAACGGCAGCGCGCCATGCATGATCGACAGGAACAGCGGCACTTCGCCCTTGTAATCGCTGGCGATGGCGTCGGCGATGCGGCCGATGGCCTGGTCGATGGTGGGGCGGTCGACCAGCAGGTCAGCCTGTTCCAGGGCCTGGGAAATGGTGAGGTTGGGCATCAGACGGTTCTTCCAGAGGATTCGAGAAAACGGGTTCGGGTGTCGCCATGCCGGGCATCGGCCAGCAGGCCGTCCCAGCCAAGTGCGCCGCGGCCGATCAGGCCAAGCAGCGCGGCAGTGTTCGAGGTGCGATGCTGCATGGCCTGCAGCGCATCGTCCACCAGCTCGGGATGGCAGACCAATACCACGTCGCAGCCGGCATCCAGGTGCGCATCGACGCGGGCCTTCACGCCACCGGCGCTGAACGAGGCAGCCATGCCGATGTCATCGGAAAACACCACGCCGCGGAACCCGAGTTGGCCACGCAGGATGTCCTGCACCCAGCGCCGCGAGTAGCCGGCCGGTTCCGGGGCGACCTGCGGGTAGATGACGTGGGCCATCATCACCGCATCGGCGCCGGCGGCGATCCCGGCCACGAAAGGCACCAGGTCGCGCTGCTGCAGTTCATCCAGCCCACGCGGGTCGATCGCGGTATCGACGTGGGTGTCTTCCAGCACGCTGCCATGGCCGGGGAAATGCTTGAGCGTGGCGGCCATGCCGGCGCTGTGCATGCCGCGCACGTAGGCGGCGGTAAACGCGGCCACCACCTGGGGATCTTCACTGAATGCGCGATCGCCGATGGCGCGGTTGCCATGGCCCAGGTCCACCACCGGCGCAAAGCTCAGGTCCACGCCGCTGGCGCGCACCTCGCTGGCCATCAGCCAGGCGTGCTGCTCGGCGGCGGCCAGCGCGGCCTGCGGATCCTGCGCATGGCCCAGGCCGATCTGCTGCAGCGGCGGCAGATCGGTGAAGCCCTCGCGGAAGCGCTGCACGCGTCCGCCTTCCTGGTCCACGCAGATCAGCTGCGGACGCGGTGCTGCCTCGCGGATGGCGGCGGACAGTCCGGCGATCTGCTGGCGGGATGCGAAATTGCGCTTGAACAGCACCACGCCGGCCACGGCATCGTGCTGCAGCCAGTCACGCTCCTGGGCGGTCAGTTCGGTACCGGCAACGCCGATCAGCAGCATGTTCAGGTCTCCACGACGGGCGCCACGATGGCGCAGCGCCGCATTGTCGCAGAAGCGTGGCCCAGCGTCAGACCCTGCACCCGTCCGGGCCACATCCGTCTTCAGCGTCCAGCGCGTCGGAAGCGCCGGCTTCACTGCGTTCGGCGGCGATCTGGCGCAGCGCCTGGGCGATCGCTGCCGGCGACTGCGCACCCTGGATTGCCCAACGGCCGTCGATGACGAAGGTCGGCACCGAGGTGATGCCGATGGCGTGGCCGTGCTGCAGGCCTTGCTGCACCTCGGCCAGCCCCAGGCCCGAGCCCAGCATCGCCTGGATGTCGTCAGCGGCAAGTCCGCCCTCGATCCCGGCCCGGGCCAGCACCTGCGGATCGGCGAGATTGCGCCCCAGTTCGAAATGCGCACGGAACAGCGCTTCGCCCACCCCATCCTGGACCCCGTGCTGGCCAGCGAGCCATAGCAGGCGGTGCGCCTGCAGCGTGGTCACGCGGACCTGGCCACGACTGAAATCCATCGGCAGCCCCTCGGCGCGTGCGGTGGCCTGCATCTGGCCCAGCAACTGCTCGGTGCGCTCGGCACCCCCGAACTTGCGCGCATAGGCCTCACGCAGCGGCACCGGCGTGGCATCGGCGTCCGGATCCAGCTGGAACGGCTGCCACTCCACCTGCAGCGCGGGCACCGCATCACCCAGCAGCGCAAGACCCTGCGCGAAGCGGTGCTTGCCGATCCAGCACCACGGACACACCACGTCGGAATAGATGTCGATCTTCATCCCCCCGACATGGGGACGACCGCCCGGCGATAAAGGGGACGCAGGCGACCAGCTCGTTTCTGGCATGCCGGGACGCGTCGGCAGCGACTCACTCCCCGCCGTCGCCCTTTTCGCCGGGAGACCAGCGGGCGTACGGGTGGGAGGCCAGCGCGACGTTGTAGTAGCGCGCCTGGTCGGTGACTTCGCGGCCGGTCCAGGCCGGCAGGCTGATCGCCTGGTCCGGGTCTTCCAGCTCCACTTCGGCGACCACCAGCCCGGCGTTGTCGCCGAGGAACTCGTCGACCTCCCACAGCAGGCCTTCGTGCTGCACCAGGTGCCGGCGCTTGTCGATCAGGCCGCCCACGCACAACGCCAGCAGCTCACGCGCGTCCGCTACCGGAATCGGATATTCGAACTCCTGCCGGCTGCGCCCCAGCGTGCGTGATTTGAGGTTCAGTGCGGCACCGTCGCCTTCGATGCGCACCCGCACCGAGGCGTTCTGGTCCCCGCGGTCCAGCGCGCCCATGTCGTTGATATAGCCCTGCGCCATCGGGATGACCGCATGCGCCGCCGCCCGCCAACCGTCACCGGTGACGAGGAATTTCCGTTCGATTTCAATGCCCATGGGGTGATTATGCGGGAAGCGCGTGACAACCGACGGTCGTCACCCACCGCGACCAGCGTTCATCCACCGCGACCGACGGTCACCCGCCCCGATCAGGCTTTTTCGAATACCGCGATGCTTTCCACGTGTGCGGTATGCGGGAACATGTCCATCGCCCCGGCACTGACCAGGGTGAAGCCACGCTCGTTGACCAGGTAGCCGGCATCGCGCGCCAGCGAACCCGGATGGCAGCTGACGTAGACGATGCGCTTGAACTGCTCCAGCGGCAGCTGTTGCAGCACCTCGATGGCGCCCGAGCGCGGCGGGTCCAGCAGCAGCTTGTCGAAGCCCTCCAGCATCCACGAGGCCTGGCGCTGGTCCTGGGTCAGGTCGGCGGCATGGAAGCTGGCGTTGGCCAGCCCGTTGCGCTGGGCGTTCTCCTTCGCACGCGCCACCAGCCCGGCATCGCCCTCCACGCCGACCACTTCGCGCACGCCGCGGGCCAGCGGCAGGGTGAAGTTGCCCAGCCCGCAGAACAGGTCCAGCACGCGCTCCTGCGGGCCGGCATCCAACAGCGCCAGTGCGTGCTCGATCATCTTCACGTTGAGGTTGGCATTGACCTGGATGAAGTCCAGCGGGCGGAACGCCAGCTCCACGTCCCACGGCGCCAGCCGGAAGGACAAAGGAACCTCCTGCGGCCACAGCGGGTGGACCGAGTCGACCCCGTCGGGCTGCAGGAAAATGGCGAATCCGTGTTCCTGCCCGAACGCGATCCAAGCCGCGCGATCGGCCTCGCTGAGCGGCTGCATGTGGCGGATGGTCAGAGCGATCGCCTCGTCACCGGCGATGAACTCGATCTGCGGGATGTCGCGTCGGCCATCCAGCGATTCGACGAAGGCCGACAGCACCGACACCTTGGTGCCGATCTCCGGAATCACCGTCAGGCACAGCGACAGGTCTGCCACGAAGCGCGGATCCAGCTCACGGAAGCCGACCAGGGTCTTGTCCTTCTTCTCGACCCGACGCACCGAGAAGCGCCCCTTGCGGCGGTAACCCCAGCTGTCGCCGACCAGCGGCGGCAGCACCTGCTGCGGCTGCACGTGGCCGATGCGCTGCAGGTTGTCCATCAGCACCCGCTGCTTGGCCACGATCTGCTCGCTTTCTTCCAAATGCTGCAGCACGCAGCCGGCACAGACGCCGAAATGCGGACACTTCGGCTGCACGCGCAGCGGCGAGGCTTCCACCACTTCGACGGTGCGCGCCTGGTCGAAATGCTTGCTGCGCGCGGTCTGTTCGGCCATCACCACTTCACCCGGCAGCGCGCCGGTGATGAAGGTGACCTTGCCACCTTCGCCATCACGGCGTGCGACGCCGCGGCCGTCGTGGCTCAGGTCGAGGATGTCGGTTCTGAAGAGGGTGCGGTCGATGCGGGAACGTTGACGGGCCACGTGGCGAGGGGCTGCGTGTGAAAAAGGGCGCGTATTGTCTCAGAACAGGGCGAAAATCGCTTCTCCACCCTTGCAAGGCGGCGCGCGGTGTTTAATATGCAGCGTAGCTGACATGGAGGCAGCCTTATGCAGACGAATACGCCGCGCCCCGCGCGACCCCGTTTCCTGCTGGTCGAGGACGACATCATCACGTGTGGTTTCCTCAAGGCCGCGCTGGAAACGTTGCCAGCGGACGTGGATACCGCCGACTCGCTCAACGCCGCGCTCGCCCGTGCCCAGGTCCGCCACTACGACCTGTGGCTGATCGATGCGAACCTGCCCGATGGCCATGGCAGCGAATTGCTGCAGCAGTTGCGCCGGCAGCACCCGGACACCCCGGCGCTGGCGCATACCGCCGATCGCGACGCGTCCGCGCATGGGCGCCTGCGGGATGCCGGATTCGGCGACATCCTGGTCAAGCCGCTGGGCCGCGATGCCCTGCTCAAGGGCGTGCGTCGCGCCTTGGGCCAAGGCGCCCGTTACCGGGTGGACAGCGCGCCGATCCAGCCCATCATGCTGAACGAGGCCCAGGACTGGGACGAGATCACCGCGCTGGCCGCGCTCAACGGGCAACGCAACCACCTGGTAGCGCTGCGCGAGCTGTTCCTGGCCGAGCTGCCGAGCGTGCGTGACGCGGTCGACCAGGCGGTGGACCGCCATGACGAGCCGGCGCTGCGCAACCAGCTGCACCGGCTGCAGGCCAGTTGTGGTTTCGTCGGTGCTGCCCGCCTCAGCCGCGCGGTGCGCACCCTGCACCAGATGCCGGCCTCGCACATGGCGCAGGCCGGCTTCCGCGACGCCGTCGCCGCGCTGCTGCACTGACCTGGAAAAAGGGGTTGGAAAAAGGGGTCAGAGTCAGGGGTCAGAGTCGTGACTCTGACCCCTGACTCTGACCCCTGACTCTGACCCCTGACTCTGACCCCTGACTCTGACCCCTGACTCTGACCCCTGACTCTGACCCCTCAGCGGCGGCGTGCCAGGTCGTCCAGCAGTTCCCAGGATTTCAGCCCGCGCGAGCCCAGGTGGTAGGCCAGCACGACCCGCATCGGCAGGCGCAGGCTGGCCAGGTCCTCGGCGCCGGGTTCTTCATCGCGTCCCAGCGCCAGCAGCGCAGCGCCGGTGGCGGTACCGCGCCGCCCTTCCCCATCGCGCTCGCTGAGCAGCCGGCGCGGGCCTTCCTGTGGATCCAGCAGGTAGCGCGCGGCCGGGTCCACGGCGCTGCCATCGCTGGCGCGAGTCAGGTCGAAACCGACCCCCAGCGCCTCCAGCAGGTCGCGTTCGAAGCGGCGCAGGCTCCACGCCAATGAAAGCTCCAGGCTCAGGCGGGCGCGTACCTCGCCGTAGGCCCGGTACAGGTCCGGCAGCGGGTCGTGCCGGGGGGCCAGCCGCATCACCAGCTCATTCAGGTAGAAGCCGGCCAGCATGTCATTGCCGGCAAGGCGGGGGGCGGCATCCAGCGCCTCGGCGCCGCGCAGCTGTGCCAGGTCACCGCGCTGGACCGCGTCGAAACGGATCCACTGCAGCGGCTGCAGGGCCGCGCGCAGCACCTGCCCCTTCGCACTGGAAACGCCGCGGGCAAGCAGGCCCAGCCGCCCGTGCGAGGCGCTCAGCACCTCCACCAGCAGGCTGGTCTCGCGGTAGGCCCGCGCGTGCAGGACAAAGCCCGGTTCGGACGCGATCTGCATCAGGGCCAGCCCCGCAGGCGCTGCTTATTCGTAACCGAAGGCCTTCAGCGCGGCCTCGTCGTCGGACCAGCCCTCGCGCACGCGCACCCAGGTCTCCAGGAACACCTTGGCACCGAACAAGCGCTCCATCTGCATGCGCGACTTGGCCCCGATGTCCTTCAGGCGGGTGCCGCCCTTGCCGATCACGATGGCCTTCTGCCCTTCGCGTTCGACCCAGATCACCGCACCGATGCGCAGCAGGTTGCCGTCTTCGGTGAAGCGCTCGATCTCTACCGTGGTGGCGTACGGCAGCTCTTCGCCGAGCTGGCGCATCAGCTGCTCGCGCACCAGTTCGCCGGCCAGGAAACGCTGGCTGCGGTCGGTGATTTCGTCTTCGCCGAACATCGGCGGGGCTTCCGGCATCAGCGCCAGCACGTCACGCACCAGTGCTTCCAGGCCGTTGCGCTTCTGCGCGGAAATCGGATGCACCGAAGCGAACTCGCGGCCTTCGGTGATCTGCTGCAGGAACGGCAGCAACGCGGCCTTTTCCTTCATGCGGTCGACCTTGTTGACCACCAGCACCACCGGGATGCCGGAATCGCGCAGCACGTTGAAGGCCAGGCTGTCTTCCTCGTCCCAGCGGCCGGCTTCGATGACCAGCAGGCCAGCGTCGACGCCCTCCAGCGATCCGCGCGCAGCACGGTTCATCACCCGGTTCATCGCCCGCTTCTGCACTTTATGCAGGCCGGGCGTGTCCACCAGCACCAGCTGGCCTTCCGGATAGGTGGCAATGCCCAGCAGCCGGTGGCGCGTGGTCTGCGGCCGGTTGGAGACAATGCTGACCTTGGCCCCTACCAATGCATTGGTCAGGGTCGATTTGCCCACGTTGGGGCGGCCGATGACAGCAACGCTGCCGCAACGATGGGGGGTCTGTTCGGTCACTTTGAATCCACCAGTAGGTCAAGCGCGGCCGCAGCCGCCTGTTGTTCGGCCAGCCGCCGCGAGGAGCCTTCGCCCTCGGTACACACGGCCGGTTCTGTCAGGTTGCAGCGTACCCGGAAGGTCTTGGCGTGGTCGTCACCGGATTCTGACACCAGTTCGTACGCCGGCAGCGCCTTCTGTCGGCCCTGCAGCCATTCCTGCAGCCGGGTCTTGGGGTCTTTCTCCGGCCGTCCGGTCGCCGGCAGGGCGTCCATGGCCGCTTCGAACCAGGGCAGCACCACCGCGCGGCAGGCGTCGAAGCCCGCATCCAGGTAGATCGCCGCCACCACCGCCTCGAAGGCATCGGCGAGGATCGAATCGCGCCGGTGGCCGCCGGTCTTCATTTCGCCGGCGCCCAGCACCAGGCGCTCGCCCAGTTTGAGTTCGCGGGCGCGCTCGGCCAGCGCGCCTTCGCGCACCAGTTCGGCGCGGCCGCGGGTCAGCGCGCCCTCGTCGGCCTTCGGCCAGCGCGCATACAGCGCCTGGGCCACCAGCATGTTGACGATGCTGTCGCCGAGGAACTCCAGGCGCTCGTTGTTCGGTACGCCGGCAGACCGGTGCCGCAGGGCCTGCGTGAGCAGGTCCGCATTGGCGAAGGGGTGGCCGATCAGGTCACCACGTTGGAAAGTTTTATTCGACACCGCTACGGCTGAGGTCCTGGGTTGAGTCGAACTTGCCGACCACGTCGATGTTGCCGATCAACGGACGCCGCACTTCGTAGTTCACGCGCATGGTCCAGCCATTGTCCTTGCGGTCGAACTTCACGTTGGCGGGCTTCACGTTCTCGGAGTAGTTGATGTACAGGCGCTTGAACAGCAGTTTCTGGATGTTGGCCGGCTGCATGCTGCCGATGCCGGGCTCATTGGCCAGGCTCTTCATTGCCGAACGGACCGCATAGTTTTCCTGGTACATGGGGAACAGCTTCATGCCCACGTAAAGGAAAAAGCCGACCACGATCAGGACCACCAGGAAGGAGGTCAGGGTGATGCCACGTTGCGCCTTCATGCTGTTCATTGCGTTTCTCCCCAGATACGCGTGGATGAATCAATTGACGCCCGAGCCGATCCGCGACGGTTCGAAGCCGTCCTTGCAGAACCAGCCGGAGCAGTTGAGCCAGATCAGGAACGCCTTGCCGCGCAGGTTCTGCTCCGGCAGCAGGCCCCAGAAACGGCCGTCATCGCTGTTGTCACGGTTGTCGCCCATCACCAGGTAGCGGCCTGCCGGAACGGTCCATTCCCCCTGGCCGGCAGGATACGCCGTCTCCAGCACGGTGTGGGTGCGGCCCGGCAGCTTTTCGACCAGCAGGCTGGACCCTTCGCCATGGCCACGATGGCCGGCGTAGATGCCCTTGTCTTCGTACTCCACCGGCTGGCCGTTGAGGATCAGGCCGTTGCCTTCGAAGGTGATCTGGTCACCCGGCACGCCGATCACGCGCTTGATGAAATTCTCGCCCTTGTTCGGGTCCTGGTCGTCGTGGCCCGGGAAATGGAACACCACCACGTCGCCACGTTCCGGTTCACTGATCGGCACGAACTTGGTGTTGGTCAGCGGCAGGCGCAGGCCGTAGGCGAACTTGTTGACCAGGATGAAATCGCCGATCAGCAGGTTCGGCATCATCGAACTGGACGGGATCTTGTACGGTTCGGCGATGAAGCTGCGCACCACCAGCACGATCGCCAGCACCGGGAAGAACGCGCGCGAGTAGTCCACCAGCGCCGGTTCGGTGTCCAGCAGGCCGGCGCGACGGGCGCGGCGGCGGGCGAAGTACAGCTTGTCGGCAAGCAGGATCAGGCCGGAGGCCAGGGTCAAGGCAACCAGGAGGAACTCAAACGCTTTCATTCAATGTCCTTTGCAGCGTCTCGGGGCCAACCGGCCCGGTAAGGGGCCGACTGTACCGTTACTTGTTGTCCATCTGCAGCACGGCGAGGAAGGCTTCCTGCGGAATTTCCACGCGGCCCACCTGCTTCATGCGCTTCTTGCCTTCCTTCTGCTTCTCCAGCAGCTTCTTCTTGCGCGACACGTCGCCGCCGTAGCACTTGGCAAGAACGTTCTTGCGCATGGCCTTGACGGTGGTGCGGGCAATCACCTGCGAGCCGATCGCGGCCTGGATGGCCACGTCGAACATCTGCCGGGGAATCAGTTCCTTCATCTTCTCGCAAAGCTCGCGGCCGCGACGATCGGAGTGCGAACGATGGACGATAAGCGACAGCGCATCGACCTTGTCGCCATTGATCAGCACGTCCACGCGGACGAAGGGACCGGCGTCGAAACGGACGAAGGCGTAATCCAGCGACGCATAGCCGCGGCTGACCGACTTCAACTTGTCGAAGAAGTCCAGCACCACTTCGGCCATCGGCAGCTCATAGCTGATCTGCACCTGGCTGCCCAGGTAGTTGATGCCGAGCTGGCTGCCGCGCTTTTCCTCGCACAGCTTGATGATGTTGCCGATGTATTCCTCGGGGGTGAGGATGTTGGCGCGGATGATCGGCTCGCGGACTTCCTGCACCTGGTTCACCGGCGGCAGCTTGGCCGGGTTGTCCATGTTGACGATGCTGCCGTCGGTCTTGAGCACTTCATAGACCACCGTCGGCGCGGTGCTGATCAGGTCCAGGTTGTACTCGCGCTCCAGGCGTTCCTGCACGATTTCCATGTGCAGCATGCCAAGGAAGCCGCAGCGGAAACCAAAGCCCATCGCTTCGGAGCTTTCCGGCTCGAAGCGCAGCGCGGCATCGTTCAGGCGCAGCTTGTCCAGCGCTTCGCGCAGATCCGGGTAGTCTTCGGCATCGACCGGGAACAGGCCGGCGAACACGCGCGGCTGCATTTCCTGGAAGCCCGGCAGCGGCGTGGGCGCCGGATCGCCGGCCATGGTCAGCGTGTCGCCGACCGGCGCGCCGTGCACGTCCTTGATGCTGGCCGTCACCCAGCCCACCTCGCCCGCACGCAGGGCCGGCAGCACCTTGCGCTTGGGGGTGAACACGCCGACGTTGTCGACCTGGTGGTTGCGGCCGGTGGACATCACCTGCAGCTTGTCGCCGGCCTTGATCTCGCCCTGCATGACCCGCACCAGCGACACCACGCCGAGGTAGTTGTCGAACCAGGAATCGATGATCAGCGCCTGCAGCTTGTCGGTATCGCGCGGCACCGGCGGCGGGATGCGCTTGACGATCGCTTCCAGCACGTCGCGCACGTTCAGGCCGGTCTTGGCGCTGACCGGCACGGCATCTTCGGCATCGATGCCGATCACGGCCTCGATCTCGGCCTTGGCGCGCTCGATGTCGGCGGTGGGCAGGTCGATCTTGTTGATCACCGGCACCACTTCCAGGCCCTGCTCCACGGCGGTGTAGCAGTTGGCCACCGACTGCGCTTCCACGCCCTGGGCCGCATCGACCACCAGCAGCGCGCCTTCGCAGGCGGCCAGCGAGCGGCTGACTTCATAGGAGAAGTCCACGTGCCCGGGGGTGTCGATGAAGTTCAGGTGGTAGGTCTGGCCGTCGTCCGCCACGTAGGGCAGCGAAACCGACTGCGCTTTGATGGTGATGCCACGCTCGCGCTCGATCGGGTTCGAATCGAGCACCTGCGCTTCCATCTCGCGGGCCTGCAGGCCGCCACACAGCTGGATGATGCGGTCAGCCAGCGTGGACTTGCCGTGGTCGACGTGGGCGATGATGGAGAAGTTGCGGATGTTCCGCATCGAATCAGAGGACATAGAGGTGGCGGCGGCGCCGGGCGTCGTCAGGGTAACGTCGGATTATCGCACGGGACGACGGCCGCCGGTGGGTGAGCACCGCTTCCGGTAGTGACGGCCGCTGGCCGTCAGCTCCTGGCCCGGGTAGTGACGGCCACTGGCCGTCTGCTCCTGGCCCGGGTGGGTGACAACCGTTGCAGGCTGTGTAACAAGTCCGGGCCCGGTCGAGCTACGCGAGATCTGGACCTCCGGCAGACATGCAACTATGCAGATCTCGCGTAGCAGGGCGAAAAATGGCGACAATTTCGCCATCGGCCGACAAGGTCGGACTTGTTACACAGCCTGCGTTGGTCGTCACGCCCCTGCCTGCCGCGACC
Source organism: Stenotrophomonas sp. SORGH_AS_0321 (assembly GCF_031453215.1). Classification (NCBI taxonomy): domain Bacteria; kingdom Pseudomonadati; phylum Pseudomonadota; class Gammaproteobacteria; order Lysobacterales; family Lysobacteraceae; genus Stenotrophomonas; species Stenotrophomonas sp. SORGH_AS_0321. Next base: position 1,274,203 of record NZ_JAVIZG010000001.1, on the reverse strand, counting down.
TTCGCCGCTACCCCGGTAGTGACGGCCGCTGGCCGTCACCCTCCGGTCCCGGTCAGCTGCCGGTCTTCACCGCTACGAAGGCACTGTTGCCGCCACTGCGCACCAGCAACATCACCACGTCACCCTTCTTGTAACCGGCCAGCGCACGGTTCAGGGCGTCCACGCTGCCGACGGCGGTACGCCCGGCCTGCAGGATCACCATCCCCGGCGACAGCCGTGCGTCGCGGGCCGCCTGGCCGTTGACCCGGGTCACCCGCACGCCCTCGCCTGCGTCCAACCCCAGCTGCTTGCGCTGCGCGGCGGTCAGGTCGGCCACTTCCAGGCCCAGCAATGCGTTGGCGCCGGTCTGCGGCGCCGCGTCCTCATTGGCCGCCGCCGGGCGGTTTGCCGCCGCCTGGGCATCTTCGGCCAGCTCGGTCAGGGTGGCACTGAGCTCACGCTCGCGGCCATCCCGGACCAGGCCGATGCTGACCTTGCTGCCGGGCGGCAGGGCGCCGATCAACGGCGGCAGGTCGCTGAAGGAGTTCACCGGGCTGCCGTTCACCGAGCGGATCACATCGCCAACCTGCACCCCGGCCTTGGCCGCCGCACTACCGGCAACAATCTCATTGACCAGTGCGCCACGGCTGTCCTTCAGGCCCAGTGCCTGGGCGTTCAGCGAATCGATCTGCTGCACCACCGCGCCGAGCTGGCCACGGCTGACCCGGCCGGTCTTCTTGATCTGCTCGACCGCACCCATCGCCAGGTCGATCGGGATCGCGAAGCTGATGCCCATGTAGCCGCCGGAGGCGGAGAAGATCTGCGAATTGATGCCGACCACTTCGCCGCGGGTGTTCAACAGCGGGCCACCGGAGTTGCCCTGGTTGATCGCCACGTCGGTCTGGATGAACGGAACATAGCGCTGGTCGGCGCCGCCGGTGCTGCGGCCCACGGCACTGACCACGCCGGCGGTCACCGAGTGGTCCAGGCCGAACGGCGAGCCGATCGCCACCACCCACTGACCCGGCTTCAGCGTGCGCGAATCGCCGACGCGCACGGTCGGCAGCCCGCTGCCTTCGATCTTCAGCAGGGCCACGTCGTACTGCTGGTCACTGCCGACCACCTTGGCGATGAACTCGCGGTTGTCACCGAGTTTCACCTTCACTTCGGACGCATCCGCCACCACGTGGTGGTTGGTCAGCACGTAGCCATCGGCGGAAATGATGAAGCCCGAGCCCATGCCGCGGCCCTTGATGCTGGGGCCGCCATCCGGGTCGCCGCCGGGGCCGCCCGGACCGGGCATGCCGAATTCGGGGCCGAAGAAGCGGCGGAAGATTTCCGGGATTTCGTCCTGGCTCGGCCCCATGCCACCGCCGCGTGCCTGGCGGCTGCCGCCGCGCACGATGGTGGTTTCGATGTTGACCACGCCCGGCCCCACCTGGTCCACCAGGTTGGTGAAATCCGGCAGGCCCGTCACCAACGGCTGCGCAGGCGCGCGCGGCGCGGCGGCAGCGGACTGCGCCGTGGCGGCCTGCGGTGCCGGCGACGGTGACTGGGCGCAGGCGGCCAGTGGCAGGGTCATCGCCAGCAGGCCCAGGGCCTGGGTACGGAACGAACGGGTAAGCGGGATCATCGGACTACAACCTCCGGACAGGTCATCGGACAGCACAACGGGGAAAGGGGGCGCGCCGACGGTACGGCGCGCGCAGGCCATGCGCGGTCAGTCGCGCGGGCCCTGGACCGGCGGCGCGTCCTGCAGCCGCGGCTCAAATGGATAGAACGTGCCTGGCGTATTGCCGGGGAAACTGGCATTGAGGGCGGCACCAGCCGCCGGGCCCACGCTGGAGCGCGGCCACGGCCGGGCCTGCAGCGCCCCCACGTTGCCGAACGACAGCTCGTGCTGGGCGCCGGTGGACAGCGCGGGCGACAGCACCGGCTGGCCGGCCGCGAGCGCACGCTGCGGCTCGTCATTACGCTGCGCGGCGCGCGCCACCTGCTGGCTGCGCGTGGCACTGGCGCGGCGGACGCTGGCATCCTGGCGACGCGCCGCGGCGGCCACCGCAGCGGCCGGGACACTGGCCACCAGCGCAGCGCCGGCCTGCGCCGCCGCCGGTTCCTGCACCGGTGCGGACGCCGGCAGTGCAAGCTCGGCCTGGCTGGCGATCACCTGCACCGGCAGGTCTGCCGGCGGCGCGCCTTCATCCAGCGATTGGCGACCCATGAAGAAGGCCACCGCGGCGACCGACGCGGCCAACGCGGCACCGCCGCTCCAGCGCCGCCAGCCGCTGCGCAGCTCGCGCCGCGGCTCGGCCCGGGGCACCGGTTCCTGCGCGACCGCCGCCGACACGCGCGCGGCGAAATCCAGCGGCGCCGGCGCCACGGCCTTGCCGCGCATCACCTCGCCCAGCAACGCCCAGCGCTCCTGGCAGGCCTGCAGCTCGGGATCGTGCTGCAGGCGGCGCAGCAGGAAACGGGCCTCGTCGGAGGACAGTTCGCCATCGACCAGCGCAGACAACTGCTGGCGGTTATGCACGTCGATCTTGTCTTCGGGTTGGTCGTACTTGCTCATAAGCGGCTCTTCTCACGGGTGGCGCTGCCGGTGTCCAGCAGCGGCCGGAGTTCAGTGTCGATCGCCTCGCGGGCGCGGAAGATCCGCGAGCGCACGGTGCCGATCGGGCACCCCATCTTCTGCGCGATGTCCTCGTAACTCAGGCCTTCCACCTCGCGCAGGGAAATGGCCAGGCGCAGCTCCTCCGGCAGCGAGGCAACGGCCTTCATCACCGTGGTTTCCAGCTCCTGGCGCATCAGCTGGCGTTCCGGCGTATCGGTATCGCGCAGGCGCGTTCCCGAATCGAACTGTTCGGCATCGCCGATTTCGATGTCATCGGTCGGCGGGCGACGATTGCTTGCAGCAAGGTGGTTCTTGGCGGTATTCACGGCAATCCTGTGCAACCAGGTCGAAAATTGGGCGTCGCCGCGGAAACTGTTGATCGCGCGGTAGGCGCGGATGAACGTGTCCTGGGCAACGTCCTGGCACTCACTCCAGTCGGCGATGTAGCGTCCGACGAGCGACACGACCCGATGCTGGTGCTTGCGCACCAGGACATCGAATGCCGCGCTTTCGCCGCGCTGCACGCGCCGGACCAGTTCCAGGTCCAGCTCCTGTGGTGTTTCAACCTCGGTCATTGGGGACCGAACTCCTGTCAGCCCAACCGACGTCAGGCAATGAGACTGCCAATCCCGGGAAAAGTTCAGCGCCATCTGACCGGGCACCGCACCAGCTTTTAACCAACGTTCCGTTAACGTAGCGGTCCATGCTATGAACCTCCGTCAACGCTACCCCAGCTATTGGGATTTGACGGAAGGGAAACAACCTCTGGATCATAGCCGCCTTCTCCATACACAACCGGATGGAACGTCCATGCTCTCAGGCTTCGATGGGCTTCGCCTCGCGCACTGGCACCCGGAGATCCGCGACGACGGAGTCGTGGTGCTCAATCTCGACCGCCAGGACGCCAACGTCAATGCGATGTCCCAGGATGTCCTGCTGGAACTGGGCGACCTGATCGAGCGCATCGCCATCGATCCGCCCAAGGGCGTGGTGATCCAGTCGGCCAAGAAGGCGGGCTTCATCGCCGGCGCGGACCTGAAGGAGTTCCAGGAGTTCGACCGCCGCGGCACCGTCAATGACGCCATCCGCCGCGGCCAGGTGACCTACCAGAAGCTGGCCGAGCTGCCCTGCCCGACCGTGGCCGCGATCCACGGCCACTGCCTGGGCGGCGGTACCGAACTGGCCCTGGCCTGCCGCTACCGTGTCGCCTCCAACGACAGCAGCACCCGCATCGGCCTGCCGGAAACCCAGCTGGGCATCTTCCCGGGCTGGGGCGGCAGTGCACGCCTGCCGCAGCTGGTCGGCGCCCCGGCGGCGATGGACATGATGCTGACCGGGCGCACCCTGTCGGCGTCGGCGGCGCGCAACATCGGCCTGGTGGACAAGGTGGTGGCCCCGGCCCTGCTGCTGGACACGGCCGTGGCGCTGGCGCTGAAGGGCACCGTGCGTCCGTTCAAGCAGCGTGCGACCGCCTGGGCGACCAATACCTGGCCGGCGCGCAAGCTGCTGGCCCCGCAGATGGCCAAGCAGGTCGCGCGCAAGGCCCGCAAGGAGCACTACCCTGCCCCGTACGCACTGATCAGCACCTGGGAACGCAGCGGCGGCAAGCCGGTGCAGGCGCGGCTGGACGCTGAGCGCCGCGCGGTGGTGAAACTGGCCAGCACGCCGACCGCACGCAACCTGATCCGCATCTTCTTCCTGACCGAACGCCTGAAGGCGCTCGGCAGCGGCGACCACGGAATCCACCACGTGCACGTGGTCGGTGCGGGCGTGATGGGCGGTGACATCGCCGCCTGGTCGGCCTACAAGGGCTTCAACGTGACCCTGCAGGACCGCGAGCAGCGCTTCATCGACCCGGCCATGCAGCGCGCGCAGACCCTGTTCGAAAAGAAAGTCCGTGACGAGAGCAAGCGGCCGGCGGTGGTGGCGCGCCTGCAGGCCGACCTGGCCGGCGCGGGCGCTGCGCAGGCCGATCTGGTGATCGAGGCGATCATCGAGAATCCGCAGGCCAAGCGTGACCTGTACCAGACGCTGGAGCCGAAGATGAAGGCCGATGCGCTGCTGACCACCAACACCTCCTCGATCCCGCTGATCGAACTGCGTGACCACATCCAGCGTCCGGCGCAGTTCGCCGGCCTGCATTATTTCAATCCGGTCGCGCAGATGCCGCTGGTGGAAATCATCCACCACGACGGCATGGCACCGGAGACCGAGCGCCGCCTGGCTGCGTTCTGCAAGGCGCTGGGCAAGTTCCCGGTGCCGGTCGCCGGCACCCCCGGCTTCCTGGTCAACCGCGTGCTGTTCCCGTACATGCTCGAAGCGGCAACCGCCTATGCCGAAGGCATCCCGGGTCCGGTGATCGACAAGGCCGCGGTGAAGTTCGGGATGCCGATGGGGCCGATCGAACTGCTCGATACGGTCGGGCTGGACGTGGCCGCCGGCGTGGGCGAGGAACTGGCCCCGTTCCTGGGCCTGCAGATTCCGGCGGCGCTGCAGACCGTCGAACCGGGCAAGCGCGGCAAGAAGGATGGCCAGGGCATCTATGCCTGGGAAAACGGCCGCGCGAAGAAGCCGGAGGTGCCCAAGGGTTACCAGGCGCCGGGCGACCTGGAAGACCGGCTGATCCTGCCGCTGCTCAACGAGGCGGTGGCCTGCCTGCATGAGGGCGTGGTGGCCGACGCGGACCTGCTGGATGCGGGGGTGATCTTCGGCACCGGGTTCGCGCCGTTCCGCGGGGGTCCGGTGCAGTACATCCGGGCGACCGGGGCCGATGCGCTGGTGGAGCGGCTGAAGGCGCTGCAGCAGCGGCATGGTGATCGGTTCTCGCCGCGGCCGGGCTGGGACAATCCGATCCTGCGCGAAGCGGTGGTTTGACCGCGTCTGCCTTGATGCGCCCGGCACGGGGAGCTACGGCGCAGGACACGCCGTAAACCCATCCATGGGGGCTCGTTTCCGCCCGTCCGGGGCTCCAACGGTCCTGCGCCGCAGCTCCCCGTGCCTCCGGACAGCCTCTTGGCATCCGGCGGCCCGGGAAGTAGAGACAGGGAAACATCAAGGCACAAAAAAAACGCGGCGCTGGGCGCCGCGTTTTTTCGTGTTCTGCCGGTCAGCGGATCAGCTGGCCTTGGCGACGGCCTTCTTGGCAACGGCCTTCTTTGCCGGGGCCTTGGCCACGGTCTTCTTGGCGACCGGAGCGGCGGCGCCGACGGCGGCCTTGCTCACGGTGTGCGAACGGGCGTTGCCGTAGCTGGCGTTGTAGCGCTTGCCCTTGGCGGTCTTGCGGTCACCCTTACCCATCTCTTGAACTCCTGGCTATGTTGATTCTGATTACCCCGTGCTGACACGGGTTTGGCGGGGCCGTCTTGCTGGACGCCCCCGCGCACGATCGGAAAGCCTACCACGACGACCTCAATGCGCGCAGCTGGCGTCGTGTACGTGGCCGTGGTTGAGGCGCAGGTTGACCAGGTGGGCCACGCCCACCAGCAGCCCACCGAGGGTCATCACCACCGCATGCGGCACCGGATCGTGGTGCAGCGGGTCGTACAGCACGCCCGTCCACAATGCGACCAGACCGGGAATCAGGAAGGCCAGCGCGCGCAGCGCACCGTGACGCCGATAACCCCAGACCAGGCTGAACAACCCCAGCAGGGTGACGAACACCACCAGCGCCTGCTCCACGCCATCGCCCAGCCACACCGACAGGCCCAGCGAGGGCGCAGCGGCCAAGGCCACGGGGATGACCGCGCAGTGCACCGCGCACAGCAGTGAACCGGTGGCACCGAAGCGGTCAATCAGATGTCGCACGCGTGGGATAAGGGGCATGACTTCCAGCAGGGTCGGCGAAGCGTTATGGAATAATATAACATCCCTCCTGTACCCGCACGGCCTGTTTCGCCCAGCGACTCTCTCCCGCTGTCCGCCATGGGATTCGTGCGCCCCCTTGTTGATACGTTATAACAATTCATTGGAAGCCCCATGACTGCTCTGCGTACCCGGCCCCGTCCGCACACCCTCACCCTGGCCCTGGCGGCTGCCCTGCTGCCTGCGATGGCGATGGCCGCCGACGCCCCGGCCGACCGACACCTGACCGAACTGTCCGAAGTGAAGGTCACCGCCTCGCCGCTGCAGGGCGATGCCGAATCGCTGGCGCGGCCGGTCGAGGTACTCGCCGGGGAACGCCTGGATGAAGCCAAGGCGGGCACCTTGGGCGACACGGTGGCCAAGCTGCCGGGCGTGCAGAGCTCGTACTTCGGCCCCGGCGTGGGCCGCCCGATCATCCGCGGACAGGAAGGCCCGCGCGTGGCCGTGCTGTCCAACGGCGTGGGCAACATGGATGCGTCCACCGTCAGTGCCGACCATGCCACCAGCATCGAACCGTTTTTGGCCGACCAGATCGAAGTGCTGAAGGGACCGGCCACCCTGCTGTTCGGCAGCGGTGCGATCGGCGGCGCGGTCAACGTGGTCGATGGGCGCATCGCCAGCGAACTGCCGGCGCGCCCGCTGAGCGGTCGCGCCGAGGTGCGCGGCAACAGTGTCAACGACGAACGCAGCGGCATGTTCCGGCTGGACGGCGTCAACGGCAACTGGGTGCTGCACGTGGATGGCCTGGTGCGCAACGGCGATGATTACCGCATCCCCGGCTACGCGGTGGTCGATGCGCTCGAAGAGCACGACCATGCGCACGCTGGCGGCGATGCCGATGAACCGCGTCGCGGGACCCTGGACAACAGCTCCATCCGCACCCGCGCCGGTGGTGTCGGTGCTACCTGGCTCGGCGATGGTGGCTTCTTCGGCCTGTCGGCCGGCACCTACCGCACCAACTACGGCATTCCCAACGGCGCGCACGTGCATGCCGACGGCGATGACCATGACCATGACCACGACCATGACCACGGCGGCGAGGAGGAAGGCGGCGACGAGCACGACGTGCGCATCGACATGGTGCAGAACCGCTTCGACTTCAAAGGCGGCATCTACAACCCTACCTCGTTCCTGAAGAACGTCACCCTGCGCGCCGGCTACACCGACTACGAGCACACCGAACTGGAAGCCGGCACCCCGGCAACCCGCTTCACCAACCAGGGCATCGAAGGCCGGTTGGAAGCGGTGCAGAACGAGATCGCTGGCTGGAACGGTGCCTTCGGCCTGCAGTTCGGCAACAGCGATTTCGGCGCCAAGGGCGAAGAGGCCTTCGTGCCGGATACCACGACCGAAAACCTCGGCCTGTTCGTGCTGCAGGAAAAGCAGTTCGGCCCGTTCAAGCTGGAACTGGGCGCGCGCCATGACCAGGTCAAGCTGGATCCGACCGGTGATTACCAGCGCCGCAAGTTTGATGCCACCAATCTGTCTGCCGCCGGCATCTGGACGCTGAATGATGCAGTGGACCTGCGCTTTGGCGTGGACAGCTCCGAGCGTGCACCGACCAATGAAGAGCTGTACGCGGCCGGTGCACACATCGCCACGCGTTCGATCGAACTGGGCGATGCGCAGTTGAAGACCGAGCGCGGCCAGCGCATCGAACTGGGCATCCACACGCACAGCGAGCGCCTGGATTTCTCCGCGTCGGTGTACCAGACCAAGTTCAAGGACTTCATCTACCTGGCTGACACCGGCGTGGTGGAAGACCTGCCGGTGCGCTTGTGGGCGCAGCAGGACGCCACCTTCAAGGGCGCCGAAGCCGAGGCGCTGGTGCATCTGTTCGAAGGCAATGCCGGTGACTGGGACCTGCGCGTGTTCGGTGACTACGTCAAGGCCGAGCTGGATGGCAGTGGCAGCCGCAGCGTGGACATCGCCGTGCCGCATGGCGACCACAACCACAACTACACCGTGGACCTGGCCAACGGTGGCTACCTGCCGCGCATTTCGCCGGCACGCGTGGGCGCCGACCTGCGCTGGGCCAAGGACGGCTGGCGCGCATCGGTCGGTGCAGTGCGTTACAGCAGCCAGAAGGACACCGCGCAGAACGAAGAACCGACCAGGGGCTACACGCTGGTGGATGCGCACGTGGCGTATCGCTGGGACCGCAGTGACAGCAACAGTTACGAAGTATTCGTGGACGGCAGCAACCTGACCAACCGCGAAGTACGTCCGCACACCTCGCTGCTGCGCGACTACGCCCCGCTGCCGGGCCGTGGCGTGGCGTTCGGCATCCGCGCGTACTTCTGACGGCTTACCGGCTGGCCGGCCCACGGCCAGCCGTAGTGGGTGGCCCCACCCATGGTGGGTGACCTACCCATGGTGGGTGACGACCGTTGGTCATCACGTTCCGCGACATGGACAGGCGCCAGGCGCGCCTGCCACCACGACCGCCGCACGCCGGCCCTTCACCACTTCATCACCAATTTGACTGCGGACTGACACTGCGGCTGCGTGGCGCACTCGACACTGGCCGAACGGACATTTGTGTCCGAAAATGGCGCATGACCTCTCTACGTGCCGACGCGGCCGCCCGCCGCGCCCTGATCCTCGACGCGGCCGACCACGTGTTCGGCAACCATGGCGTGACCGCCCCGCTGGATCTGGTGGTGGAGCGCGCACAGGTGGGACGGGCGACGCTTTACCGCAACTTCCCCGACCGCAGCGCGCTCATCGAAGCCCTGCTGCAGCGGACCGTCGACCGTATCGCGCGCCAGGTAGCCGAACTGGGCACGCGTGACGACGCACTGTTCGTGCTGCTGGACGGCATGGCCCGCCGCATCATCGATTCGCCTGCGCTGGCCGACTACTGGCGCGCGGTGCATCCGGACGACCCCACCGTACGTGGCGCGCGCGAACGCGTGCGCACCCTGATGGAAGCCCCCATCCAGCGCGCCATCGCCGCGGGGCTGTGCCGGCCGGACCTGACCTCCACGGATATTTCACTGATCTCGGGCATGCTGGGGGCGGCCCTGCGCGGCAAGAACCGCGAAGAGCGCAGCGCACTGGCGGGCCGCGCGTTGCAGCTGCTGCGCGCAGGCCTGCAGGGAACCGGCGCCACGGAGGCCTGATGTCGCAGTACCTCAAGCCCATCCCGGACTGGGAGGAACACGAAAAGCCCACCCTCCCCGGCTCGGCGTCGATGCCCTGGCATCCGCCGCACCGGCGCGCGGCCTATGCGCTGGTGTCGGTGCTGGTCGCCATCACCGGCGGCCTCGGCACCGCGCTGGTCACCGCCAACCTGCCCTTCCTGCAGGGACAGCTCGGGCTGACCCCGGTGCAGGGCACCTGGCTGGTGGCGTCCTACGTGATGGTCAACGTCACCGCCAACCTGCTCGCCTTCAAGTTCCGCCAGCAGTACGGCATCCGCCTGTTCGCCGAAATCGGTCTGGGGTTGTACGCCGCACTGGCCCTGCTGCACCTGGCCGTCGGCAGTTTCGAAACCACCGTGCTGCTGCGTGCGGCCAGCGGTTTTGCCGGCGCAGCCTGCTCCACGTTGGGCACGCTGTACATGCTGCAGTCGTTGCCGCGCCGCTACACCGGCAACCTGCTGGTGATCGGCGTGGGCCTGTCCCAGCTGGCGGTGCCGCTGGCCTGGGTGGTTTCGCCGAGCCTGGTGGGTACCGGCCAATGGCATCTGCTGTACTTCTTCGAGGCCGGACTGGCGCTGTGCGCGTTCGCGGCCGTGGTGCTGCTGAAGCTGCCACCGGGCGTGCAGATCAAGGCGTTCGAACCGCTGGATTTCCTCACCTTCGCGCTGCTGGCACCGGCCGTTGGCCTGCTGGTGGTGGTGCTGGCGCAGGGCTACGTGCGCTGGTGGACCGACACCCCGTGGCTGGGGTGGGCACTGGTCGCCTCGATCACCCTGGCCACCGCGGCCTTCGTGATTGAACACTACCGGCGCAATCCGCTGCTGCAGGTGCGCTGGCTGGCCAGCCTGCCGGTGCTGCACTTCATCGTCGGTGCCTTCCTGCTGCGCTTCCTCACCACCGAACAGTCATACGGCGTGGTTGGGCTGATGCGCACGCTCGGCATGGGCCCGGACCAGATGCGGCCGCTGTTCGCGGTGATCCTGGCCGGGGTGGTCACCGGCATCGCCGCCAGCTCGCTGACCTTCGGGCCGAAGCGGCTGATCCCGCAGGTGCTGATGGCGATCCTGCTGCTGGGCAGCGCCGCCCTGCTCGACCAGCATCGCACCAGCCTGGACCGGCCGCACGATTTCTACGTCAGCCAGTTCCTGGCCTCGGTCGGCTCGGGCATGTTCATGGGGCCGCTGATCATGCTCGGCATCACCGCCGTGCTGAAGCAGGGTGTGGACCACATGATCACCTTCCTGGTCACCCTGTCGATCACCCAGACGCTGGGCGGGCTGGCCGGTTCGGCCGTACTGGGCACGGTGCAGCTGCATCGCGAGCAGCTGTATTCCAGTGCACTGGTCAGCCAGCTGGACCCGGCCGATCCGGTGGTGGCGCAGCGGCTGCGCCTGCAGCAGCAGCTCTATGCCGCACAGATCACCGACCCGGTACAGCGCAGCGCGCAGGGCACCGCGCAGCTGGCGCAGATCGCGCGCCGCGAAGCCAACGTGCGCGGCTTCAACGATGTATTCACGCTCAGCGGCTGGCTGGCGCTGGGCTTCCTGGGCTGGCTGCTGTCGCTGCAGGTGTGGATCGCCGCGATGAAGCAATGGCGCAAGCGCCGTCCCTCCCCTTCCTCCCCCGCGGCGCCCGATGCAGCTGCCGCACCGCGTTGAGTAGACCCCATGTCCCAGCAACCTCCCCGTGATGACGACGCCCCCGACAACGTCAATCCGGCGCCTCCCACCGATGCCGCACCCGCTCCTGCGCCGCCTCCGCCGGCGGCCGCCCCGGTGACGCCCACGAGCGCGCCGAAGTACCTCAAGCCCAGCAACCGGGCGGTGGTGATCATGGTGGTGGTGGCCCTGGTGGGCATCGCGCTGATCCTGCGCGGCTGGCAGCTGTGGCCGTTCACCAGCGCCATCGCCAGCACCGACAACGCCTATGTGCGTGGGCAGATCACCGTGCTGGCGCCGCAGGTCAATGGCTATGTCACCGACGTGCGGGTCAAGGATTTCCAGCACGTCAAACAGGGCGATGTGCTGCTGCGCATCGACGATCGCATCTACCACCAGCGCGTGGCGCAGGCCGAGGCCGCGCTGGACAGCGCGAAGGCCGCGCTCGCCAATTCGGACCAGTCGCAGGCGCAGAACCGCGCGCAGATCGCCTCGGCCAGGGCCACGCTGTCGGCCGGGCAGTCCGAACTGCAGCGTTCGCGTGCCGAGCTGGCGCGCTACGAACAGCTGGCCGAACAGCGGCTGGTGGCGTTGAACGACCGCGACAAATTCCGCACCAGCCAGGCCTCCGCGCAGGCCGGCGTGCAGCAGTCGCAGGCGCAGATCCAGATTGCCGAGGAAACCCTGGTCTCCACCCGGGTGGCGCGCAAAGGGCTCGAAGCCCAGGTGGAAAGTGCGCAGGCGGCGCTGGAACTGGCGCGCATCGACCTGGCCAACACGGTGGTGCACGCCCCGCGCGACGGCCAGGTCAGCGAAGCCAGCGCGCGCGTCGGCCAGTATGTGACGGCCGGTTCGCAGCTGCTGTTCCTGGTGCCCGATGCGCTCTGGGTGGTGGCCAACTTCAAGGAAGGCCAGACCTGGCAGATGCGCATCGGCCAGCCGGCCACTTTCGCGGTGGATGCATTCCAAGGCGAGGTACTGCGCGGCCACGTAGAGGAGATCGCCCCGGCCACCGGTTCGGAGTTCAGCGTGCTGCGGCCGGACAATGCCAGCGGCAACTTCACCAAGGTGGTGCAGCGGTTGCCGGTACGGATTGCGATCGATGCCGATCAACCGCTGGCGGCGCGGCTGCGGCCGGGGATGTCGGTGGTAGCCAAAGTGGATACGTCGGTTGAGCCTGCCTCCGCGCCGCGCGAGCGGTGAGTGGGTCGAACGGGTGAGACCCCCTCACGGGTGGCTTTGTTGCTGGCTACGTGCTTGGGGCCGGGCGGTGGGGCTGTGCGGGGGACGGCAGAAGCTGCTCCTGCGGGCCTCGTTTCGCGCCATCCATGGCGCTCAACGCCCCCGCCCAGCCCCACCGCCCGGCCCCCTGACAGGTTACGGTGGCCGCCGCCCGCGTGATGAAAATAAAAATTAAGGGCAGGGGTCAGGGTCCTTTCGCGCAGCGAAAGGACCCTGACCCCGTTTTTCTTCCACCCTTCCCACCCCGCATCCGCCGACCATGGGTCGGCGCTACCAAGGCACCCGGGCCGCCACGGACCTGTCGAAGGGGGGGCGGGGTGGCTGTGCAGGACCGTCTTTTCGCAGGGATGCGAAAAGCGAGCCTCCATGGACGGATTCACGGCGTGTCCTGCACAGCCACCCCGCCCCGCCAACACGCAGCCCCGCAGCTGTTGCCGTTGCCGTTGACTCAAAAAAAGCAGGCCGCCGGGCCGCAGACCCGGCAACACCAAACCACTCAGCCCGCGCAGCGGGCGCAGAGTCCGTGTACTTCCAGCGTCTGCGCCTGCGGCTGGAACCCCAGTTCCTTGGCGCGCTTTTCCAGCTGGCTGACGATCTCGCGGTCTTCCAGCTCCACCGCGCTGTGGCAGCTGTTGCAGATCAGGAACGGCACCGAATGCGCCGCGCTGCTGGGATGGTGGCAGGCCACGAAGGCATTCACCGATTCCAGTTTGTGCACGAACCCGTTGGCCATCAGGAAGTCCAGCGCGCGGTACACCGTCGGCGGGGCGTCGGCGCCCACGCCCTTGCCGCTGCGCACCCATTCCAGCAGCTCATACGCCTTGACCGGCTTGCCGGCCTCGGCGATCAGCCGCAGCACGTTGGCGCGGATGGGCGTGAGCCGCAGTCCGCGCTCGCGGCACACGCGCTCGACCACCCCCACGAAGTCCGACGCGTCGTGGACGTGGTGGTGCGGGGCCGTGCAGGCGTGCTTGGCGGACATGCGGGTTCTCCAGTTCGGGCGGATTTCAGGCCGCTGCCACTACCTTGGTAATGGCAACATCGATGCGTTTCAAGGCCTCATCGCGACCGGCAAGGTACACCGTCTGCGAAATGTCCGGGCTCACCTGGGTACCGGTGATGGCCACGCGCAGCGGCTGGGCGACCTTGCCCATGCCGATCTCCAGCGCCGCGGCGGCATCATGCAGCGCCACCCCCACGCTTTCAGCGGTCCACGCCGGCAATGCCGCCAGCAGCTCGCGCGCCTTGCCCAGCGGCAGTTCGGCGCCGGCCTTCAGGTGCTTGGCCACGGCCGCGTCGTCGTAGGTTTCCAGCGGCTGGTACCAGACCACCGCCTTCTCGGCCATTTCCTTCAGCGTCTGCACGCGCTCGCGCAGGGCGACCACGACATCTTCCGCCGACGGGCCAGCGTTCAGGTCCAGGCCCAGCTTCTCCAGCTGGTACACCAGCGCCGGCGCGATGGACGCAGCGGCTTCGGTCTTCAGGAAATGCTGGTTGACCCAGCCCAGCTTGGCCATGTCCAGGCGCGCCGCCTTGGAATTGCAGTTGGTCACGTCGAACAGGTCGATCAGTTCCTGGCGGCTGAAGATCTCCTGGTCGCCGTGCGACCAGCCCAGCCGGGCCAGGTAGCTCAGCAGCGCCTCCGGCAGGTAGCCGGCGTCCTTGTACTGCATCACGTCGGCCGCGCCGGTGCGCTTGGACAGCTTGGCGCCCTGCTCGTCCAGGATCATCGGCATGTGGCCGAACTTCGGCACCGGTGCGCCGATGCCCAGGTACAGGTTGATCTGGCGCGGGGTGTTGTTGATGTGGTCATCGCCGCGGATCACCTCGGTGATGCCCATGTCCCAGTCGTCCACCACCACGGCGAAGTTGTAGGTCGGGTAGCCGTCCGGGCGGAAGATCACCATGTCGTCGAGCTCGCTGTTGGCGATCTCGATGGGACCCTTGATCAGGTCATCGAACACCACCGTACCGTCCAGCGGGTTCTTGAAGCGGATCACCCGGTTCGGGTCATCGCGGTAAGGCAGGTTCTGCTCGCGCGCGGCACCGTTGTAACGCGGCTTTTCCTGCTTTGCCATGGCCGCCTCGCGCATCGCGTCCAGCTCTTCGCGGGTCTCGTAGGCGTAGTAGGCCTTGCCGTCGGCGACCAGCTGTTCGGCCACTTCCAGGTAGCGGGCCACGCGCTGGGTCTGGTAGATCGGACCTTCGTCGTAGTCCAGTCCCAACCACTCCATCGCCTCCAGGATCGCGTCGATGGCGCCCTGCGTGCTGCGCTCGCGGTCGGTGTCTTCGATGCGCAGCACGAACTCGCCGCCACGGTGACGGGCCTCCAGCCAGCAGTACAGCGCCGTGCGGGCGCCGCCGATGTGCAGGTAGCCGGTAGGACTGGGGGCAAAGCGGGTGCGGCAGGTCATGGGACGCTCGGGGAACGAATATCCGCCGATTTTAGCAAAAGGGGGCGGAGGAGATGACGTCGCGCCCCCCGCCCCTTCACGCCCGTGCGGCGCCGTCTACGGCTTACTTCCCGCCGTCGCCGTCCAGCGCCTTGCGCGGGAACAGGGCGTCGCGGGTGGCGGCGTTGTAGACGAACGAGGCCACGATCGCGGCGGCCTGCTTCAGGTCCTCCGGTTCGGCGTGGTCCCAAGTGTCCAGGTGGCTGTGGTGGACGTTGCTGAAGTAGTCCAGCTTGTCCTGGATGAACTGGAAGCCCGGCAGGCCAACGCGGTCGAAGCTGATGTGGTCGGTGGAGCCGGTGTTGCGGGTGGCCACGGTGGTCGCGCCGACGTCGTTGAACGGCTTCAGCCAGGCCTCGAACACCGGCATTGCCGCCAGGTTCTCCTGGGCATAGATGCCGCGGAAACGACCCGAGCCGTTGTCCATGTTGAAGTACACCGAGAACTTTTCGTAATCGCGGCGCTTGACCGGGGCGCCGGTGGGCTCGCGCAGCGACGCCGGCAGCGCCTTCTGCGCCGCATCGGTGGGTTCGGGGAACTGTGCGAAGTGCTTGGCCACGTAGGCCTGCGAGCCGATCAGCCCCTGTTCCTCACCGCTCCACAGCGCGACCCGGATGGTGCGCTTGGGCTTGGCACCCACCGCCTTGAGGATGCGCATGGCTTCCATCATCACCGCCACGCCGGCGGCATTGTCGGCTGCGCCGGTGCCGGTATGCCAGGAATCCATGTGCGCGCCGAGCATCACCACTTCATCGGCCTTGCCGCTGCCGCGGATCTCGGCCAGCGTGTTGTAGCCGGGCTGGTTGCCGACATCGGTGAAGCGCGCGGCCACGTCCACGCGCAGCTTCACCGGCTGCTTGGCCGCCAGTGCGCGAACCAGCGGATTGAAGTGTTCGGAGATCATCGCCAGCTCCGGGATGCCGGCTGATTCGCCGGCCCTTCGCGAACCGCCGCCGGCCACCCGGATGATTCCGTTGTCCCAGCCGCTGATGCTGATCGCCGCCAATGCGCCCTCTTCCACGAAGAAGGCATTGACCGCCTTGGCCAGCTCCTGCCGCTCGGTGTACTCCTTGACCCGCTTTTCCTTGTCGGCCGCCGCGTTCTTCGGCACCGTGAACGCCTGCAGGCCCTCCAGCGAGGTGGCATCGTGGCGATGCGAATCCGGCTCGGTGCCACGCTTGTACTCCCGCGCTTCGCCCAGCAACAG
Organism: Stenotrophomonas sp. SORGH_AS_0321; assembly: GCF_031453215.1. Taxonomy (NCBI): domain Bacteria; kingdom Pseudomonadati; phylum Pseudomonadota; class Gammaproteobacteria; order Lysobacterales; family Lysobacteraceae; genus Stenotrophomonas; species Stenotrophomonas sp. SORGH_AS_0321. Next base: position 1,258,046 of record NZ_JAVIZG010000001.1, on the reverse strand, counting down.
GATCTTGCCACGCAGCTTGCCCTTGTACTTTTCCAGGTCGGCCAGCTTCTTGATGTCCACCTGCACCAGCTCGCCCTCCACCGGGCCATTGGTGCCGGGGGTCCAGGCCTTGGGCAGCGCGTGCAGCGGCTGCATGCGATCGCCCTGGGTACCGCTGCCCAGCATCAGCACCGATGCCGAAGTGAACTCCCAGCCGCGCCCGAAGTCCTCGAACGCTTCATCGTGCACGTTGACCAGGCCCCATTCGTTGAACTTGCCGCGCGTCCACGCGTTGGCCTGGGCCATCGCCGGCGAATTGGTCAGCCGGGGGCCGATGCTTTCGGTGAGATGGCTGAAGGTATCCATCACCTGCGAGCGATGGAACGCTTCCTGGCGGATCTTGCTGACCATGTCCAGGTCGACCGGCTCGGCGCGCTGCGCCCATACCGGATTGCTCAACGCCAGCGCGATTGCCAGCACACCCCACTTCCCCATCGTCCAGCCTCCGGCTCGCGCCGTCACAGATCAATCCCCGAGTGTAGGGCGAAGGGCCGCGCACGACAGATGCCTAAGGTCACACAACGCAACGGCGCCACATTCCGATCGGGAATGTGGCGCCTTGGAACGTATGCCGGAGCATGCCGGAGCAGGTCAGCCCAGGGTGCGCGGCTGGCCGTCGGTGGGCAGCGCGGGCGGCGTACCCATGCCCAGCGCGTACCAGTCCACCCGGCGGGTCACCCACATCACCAGCGCGAGGATCCCGAACAGCAGCAGCGAGCCCATCAGCAGTGCGTTGTTCTCCGACACCAGCAGGCCGTACAGCGCCCCGTACAGCACCGTCAGCATCAGCGCGAAGCCCGCGCCGCGCTTCCAGTGGCCCAGCACATTGGCCAGGTACACCGCCTGCAGGCCGATGCAGGCCAGCGCCGATACCAGGTAGGCCTGCCAGAAGGCGATGTGCTCGGACAGGCTGATCAGCAGCAGGAAGAAGATCGCCAGCGCCAGGCCGACCATCAGGTACTGCAGCGGATGGATGCGCAGCTGGCGGATCAGTTCGAACAACAGGAAGCCGACGAAGGTGAGCAGCACGAACAGCACGCCGTACTTGGACGCACGATCGGCCTGGGTATACACGTCCACCGGATCCACCAGCGAGACCTGCACCGCCTGCGTGGACGGATCCCCGGCGCGCAGCTGGCGCTGGGCATCGGAGGCCAGCGAGGACACCGCCCAGCGTGCCTCGAAGCCCTGCGCATCCACCCGGCGCTCGTTGGGCAGGAAGGCGCCGGCGAAGGAAGGATGCGGCCAGCGCGACCGCAGGGCGATCTGGTTGTCATCACCGACCGGCACCACCGCCAGCGAGCGGCTGCCATCCACCTGCAGGTCCAGCTGGATCCGGCTGGCGGCCAGCACGCCGCCACGGGCATCGGCGAATCCGCCGAGGTCGGCATGCAGTCCGCGGCCCAGTTCATCGGCCACGCCGACGCCCGGCTGCAGCCGCAACGGTGCCCCATTGACGCGCAGGTCCGGCGTCCCCACCAGCCCGCGTACATCACTCAGGCCGATCGCCAGGTACGGCGTGCCGTAGCTGCGCCCTTCCTTTACCGGATAGTCATCGGCGGCGAACGCCGCGGTGATGTTGCCCTGCCAGCTGTAGACCGGCACCTTGAACAGGCCGACCGAGCGCTGGTCCGGCAGCAGCCGTCCGTCCACGCTCAGCTGCTGCGGCATCTGCAGCCAGTGGCCCTGCGTGGTCTGCACTTCGGTGCTGGTCTTGCCGGCTTTGTCGACAACCGCCACGGTGGTGCGCTCGATCCACGGCACCACCCGCACCGGGCCGACCAGCTGCTGGGTGCCGGCACGGCTTTCGGCCACCCGACGGAATGCTTCTTCGCGGTACTCGCTGCGGTCGGTGATGACGCCGCGGATCAGCATCAGCGGAACCAGCAACAGCAGGATCAGCCCGCCGACAATGGCGAAGCGCAGGAACAGGTGCAGGGATTTCATGGTCCATCCTCGTTGGAGAGGCCTGCAGGATGGACACCCCGGATGTGCGGGGTTTGAGGCGAGTTTGAAGCGAATGTGAAGTGGCCGCTAGCGCGGCAGCCACAGCACCGCGCGGGTACCGCCGGACGCACCCGCTTCCACGCGGGCGTGCCCACCATGCAGGCGTGCCACCTCACCAACGAACGGCAGGCCCAGGCCGGAGCTTCGTGCGCCGGTGGCCGGGCGTGCCAGCGAATAGAAGCGTTCGAACACGCGCCCGCGCGCGAACTCCGGAATGCCGGTGCCCTGGTCGATCACCTGCAGCGCGATGCCGGCGCCCTCCGCGCTGGCGACCAGCTGGATGCGGCTGCCGGCCGGCGAAAAATCGATTGCGTTGTCCAGCAGGTTGCCCAGCGCCTGGCGCAGCAGGTAGCCATCGCCCTGCAGCGTCATCGTGCCGGCGGGCTGCACCTGCAGCTGTACGCCTGCGGCCTGCGCGCGCAGCTGGACGTCCTGCTCCACCGCGGCGAACAATGTGGCCACCGACAACGTGTCACGCGACTGCAGCCAGCCGTGCTGCTCCACTTCGGCCAGCGCCAGCAGCTTGTCGATGGTCTGGGTCAGCCGCTGCTGCTGGTCGACGATGCTGCGCGCGAAGCGCTCGCGGTCTTCGGCCGGCATCGGCTCCTGCAACAGCTCGGCCGCGCCGCGGATCGCCGCCAGCGGGCTCTTCATTTCATGGGTCAGCGACTGCACGTACTGCTCCACGTAGGCCTTGCCTTCCAGCTTGCGGCGCATGGTTTCCAGCGCGCGGCCAAGGTCGCCGATCTCATCGCGCCGCGGCTTCGGCGGGGCCACCGGCTCACCGGCACTGACCGCCTGCGCATAGCGGTTGAGCCGCCGCACACCGGTCATCAGCCACGCCGTCATCAGGATGCCGATCAGCGCCGACAGGCCGATCAGCCACGCACCGCGCAGCATGATCTGGCGCTGGCTGGCAGTGATGAAAGGATCGATGCTGCGGTTGGGCTGGGACAGCGACAGCACGCCGATCAGGGTGCGGCCATCGGCCGGGTCGTACACCGGCGCCGCCACGTGCATCACCGTGTGGGTGGCATCGCCGGGCACTTCCGGGCTGGAGCGCGCGCCGTACTCGCCGCGCAGGGTGCGATGGACATCGTTCCAGCGCGAGTTGTCGCGGCCGACGTCACGGCCCAGCGAGTCGTACAGCACGATGCCCTTGGCATCGGTGATGGTCACCCGGTAGTCCAGCGCGCGCTTGGGGAAGCGCCAGACCATCGCCTTCGGGTCGCGGCGTTGCGCACGGGCCAGGCTGGCGGTGAAGCCACCGCGGGCCAGCGTGCCGGCCTTGAGCTCCGGCGCGGCCAGTTCGGCCAGCACGTTCGCTGCATCCACCAAGGTGGATTCCATCGCCTGGCGTACCCCCGGCTTCACTTCCTCCACGAACACACGCATCACGAAGAAGGCGGCCAGCCCGACGATCAGGAAGAAGCCCAGGAACAGTTTCAGCCCCAGCCGCATGCTCAGGCCTCCAGCGCATAGCCGACACCGCGATGGGTGCGGATCGGGTCATCGGTGGCACCGGCACCGCGCAGCTTGGCGCGCAGCGTCTTGATATGGGTGTCCACGGTGCGGTCGGCGCTGTCGGCGCTGGCGTCCCAGCCGCGATCCATCAACTGGGCACGGCTGAGGATGGCGCCGGGGCGCTGCAGCAGGGCAGCCAGCAGCGCATATTCGTAGCGCGTCAGGTCGAGCAGCTGTTCGCCATAGCGGATGCGGTGGCCCTGCCGATCGATATGGAATCTACCCTGCTGCTGCCAGCGGCCATCGGACGTGGCCCCGGCCACGCCGCTGCGGCGCAGCCGGGCCCGCACGCGTGCCACCAGTTCGCGCGGCGAGAACGGCTTGGTGACGTAATCATCGGCGCCCAGTTCCAGCCCCATCACCCGGTCGACCTCGTCGTTGCGCGCGGTCAGGAAGATCACCGGCAGCTGCCCCACGGCGCCCGGCAGCGCGCGCAGGCGACGGCAGACCTCGAAGCCGCCCAGGTCGGGCAGGCCCACATCGAGCATCACCAGATCGAACGCGCCGTCCTGCAGCTGCTGCAGGGCCTGCCCGCCGAGCAGGCAATGGGTGGCCGCGAAGCCTTCGCTGCGCAGCGCATACAGCACGGTTTCAGCGATGGCGGCCTCGTCTTCGACCACCAGCACGCGGGCAACGGGTTCTGTCATGGGCGGCAGCATAGCCGCTGCGATAGCCGCTGCGCCTGCCGACCCGTACACTGCGCCCCATGAACTACCGCCACGCCTTCCATGCCGGCAACCATGCCGATGTCCTCAAGCACATCGTGCAGCTGGCCCTGATCGACAGCTTCAAGCGCAAGGACAGCCCGTTCTTCGTGCTGGACACCCATGCCGGCCGCGGCCGCTACCTGCTGGCCAGCGAAGAGAGCCGCAAGACCCTGGAAGCCGAGGACGGGGTCATGAAGCTGATGTCCCAGCCCAAGCTGCCCGAAGTAGTGGAGCGCTACCTCAAGGCCGTGCAGGCCGACAACCCGGTCGGGGCGATGATCACCTACCCCGGCTCGCCGCTGCTGACCGCCCAGGCGATGCGCCCGCAGGACCGCCTGGCCGCCTGTGAGCTGCAGCCCGAAGAAGCCGCCGCGCTGAAGAAGCTGTTCGCCGGTGATGCCCGGGTCGGCGTGTATGAAGGCGACGGCTACGAAAAAATACGGGCGCTGGTCCCACCGAAGGCAAACGGTGCCAAGATCGGCCGCGGCCTGGTGTTGATCGATCCGCCTTACGAGGGCCAGGACGCCGAGTACATCCGCATCCTTGCTGCCCTGAAGGAAACCTTCGAGCGCTGGCCGCAGGCCACCTGCGCGGTCTGGTTCCCGGTCAAGCAGCGCCGCACCATCCTGCATTTCCTGCGCAAGGCCACCGCCCTGCCCTACAAGTCGGCGATGACCATCGAGCTGCTGGTGCGTCCGGATGAGTCGCCCCTGCGCCTCAATGGCAGCGGGATGCTGATCCTCAACGCCCCGTTCCAGTTCGACCGGGTGATCGGCCCGGCCCTGCCCGCGCTCAAGCAGCACCTGGGCGAGCCCGGCGCCAGCACTCGCCTGGACTGGTTGAAGACCGCCGAATAAGGCCCCCGTGGCCGCTGCGTCCCGTGAACCTTCCGTTCACGGAATGCACCCATGGGGATGCCACAATCGCTGGACCACCAAGGAACTACCCGGTATGGCCACTCGCAACCGCATGCCGCCCTGGCACGAGATCTTCAAGGCCCCCAGTGGCCATGAACTGCTGATCCGTCCCATCCGGCCCGAAGACGGCCCGCCGTTGCAGGCGGCCTTCAGCCTGTTCGGCCCGGAAGAGATCCGCGACCGCTTCCTGCAGGCGGTGACTGAACTGTCTCCGGAAACAACCCAGCGGCTGACCCATCCCAATCCCAAGACCGAGATCACCCTGGTCGCCGCCGAGTCGCTGCCGGCCGGCGAAGCGGTGGTCGGTGCCGTCGCGCGTGCCTCGATCATCCAGGGCACCCGCGAAGCGGAGTACGCGATCCTGATCAGCCGCTTCCTGATCGGCCAGGGCCTTGGCCGGCAGCTGATGCGCAAGCTGGTGAAGTGGGCACGCGGCAAGTACCTGGATCGCCTGTACGGCGACATTGCCGAAGAAAACGAACCGATGAAGCAGCTGGCAGACTCGCTGGGCTTCAAGCCGGTGCCGCATCCGCAGGGTACGCCCGGGCTGGTGCGCATGGTGCTGGAACTGGATAACTGAGCGGATGGGCCGGGCGCTGCCCGGCGATGCTTGCCTGGCCGCTGCGCTCACCGAGCATGGCTCGGCGCTACCCGGCGTGGTGCCGCGCCCGCCTCGCTTGACGGATTGTTGTCCGGGCCTGCACAGGCGGCTCTGGTAGAATCGTCGGCCAATGTCGCGCTCTCCTTATCCCCTTCCGCCGCTGCCCCGTCCCGGCCAGCTCCGCGCCTGGTGGCGCGCTCCCAGCTCGCCCACCGCGCTGGCCTGGTACCTCGCCCGTGCGGCGCAGGCACACGACGGCCCGGTGCTGGTCGTCGCGCCGGACAACCACGGTGCCAACCAGATCGAATCCGATCTGCGCACCCTGCTAGGCGATGATCCATCGCTGCCGGTGGTGGCGTTCCCGGACTGGGAAACCCTGCCCTACGATCGCTTCAGTCCGCACCCGGACATCATTTCCCAACGCCTTTCCGCCCTGCATCACCTGCCCGGCCTGAAGCGTGGGCTGGTGGTGGTGCCGGTGCAGACGCTGATGCAGCAACTGGCGCCGAAACAGTATGTGATCGGTGGCAGTTTCGATCTGGAAGTCGGCCAGCGCCTGGACCTGGATGCGGAAAAGCGGCGACTGGAAAGCGCCGGCTACCGCAACGTGCCACAGGTGATGGACCCGGGTGATTTCGCCGTGCGCGGCGGCCTACTGGATGTGTACCCGATGGGTGCCAGCGAACCACTGCGCGTGGAACTGCTGGACCAGGACATCGATACCATCCGCGCCTTCGATCCGGAAACCCAGCGTTCACTGGAGAAGGTACAGGCCGTGCACATGCTGCCCGGTCGCGAAGTCCCGATGGACGATGCCAGCATCTCGCGGGTGATGGACGCGCTGCGCGAACGCTTCGATGTCGACACGCGCCGCAGTTCGCTGTACCAGGACCTGAAATCGCGGCTGGCACCGGCGGGCATCGAGTACTACCTGCCCTTGTTCTTCGACCACACCGCCACGCTGTTCGATTACTTTTCCGCCGACGTGCTGCCGGTGATCGCCGCCGGCGTCGGCGAAGCCGCTGCGGCGTTCTGGGCGCAGACCGGCCAGCGCTACGAACAGCGCCGACACGACGTCGAACGGCCGCTGCTGCCGCCGGGCCAGCTGTACCTGTCGCCGGAACTGCTGCGCGAGCGCCTCAACGACCTGCCCCGCGTGGAAGTCTGGCCGCCCGGGCATGCGCGCATCGAACAGGCCCACGCGCTGGGAGACACCGCGTTGCCGCCGCTGCCGGTCGCTGCGCGCGATGCCGCCGCAGGCCAGGCGCTGGCCACGTTCATCGAGCAGTATCCCGGCCGCGTGCTGATCGCCGCCGATACCGCCGGTCGCCGTGAGGCGCTGCTGGAAGTCCTGCAGGCCGCCTCACTGCGCCCGCCGGTGGTGGCCGACCTGCCGACGTTCCTGGCCGGCAGCGAGCGCTTCGCGATCACCGTGGCGCCGCTGGAAGACGGCTTCGCGCTGGATGATCCGCGCATCGCGGTGCTGACCGAACGCCAGTTGTTCCCCGAACGCGCAGCGCACCAGCGGCGCTCGCGCCGTGCCGGTCGCGAGCCCGAGGCGATCATCCGCGACCTCGGCGAACTGACCGAAGGCGCGCCGATCGTCCATGAAGACCATGGCGTAGGCCGTTACCGCGGCCTGATCGCAATGGATGTCGGCGGCATGCCCGGCGAGTTCCTTGAAATCGAATACGCCAAGGGTGACCGGCTGTACGTGCCGGTGGCCCAGTTGCACCTGATCAGCCGCTACTCCGGCGCATCGGCGGAAACCGCTCCGCTGCATTCGCTGGGTGGCGAGCAGTGGACCAAGGCCAAGCGCAAGGCCGCCGAGAAAGTCCGCGACGTGGCCGCCGAACTGCTGGAAATCCAGGCGCGCCGTCGCGCCCGCGCCGGGCTGGCGCTGGACGTGGACCGGGCGATGTACGAACCGTTCGCCGCCGGTTTCCCGTTCGAGGAAACCCAGGACCAGTTGGCGGCGATCGATGCGACCCTGCGCGACCTTGCCAGCAGCCAGCCGATGGACCGCGTGGTCTGTGGTGACGTCGGCTTCGGCAAGACCGAAGTGGCCGTCCGCGCCGCGTTCGCCGCGGCCAGTGCCGGCAAGCAGGTCGCCGTGCTGGTGCCGACCACGCTGCTGGCCGAACAGCATTACCGCAACTTCCGCGACCGCTTCGCCGATTACCCGATGAAGGTGGAAGTGCTCTCGCGCTTCAAGTCCACCAAGGAGATCAAGGCCGAGCTGGAGAAGGTCGCCGATGGCACCATCGACGTCATCATCGGCACCCACCGGCTGCTGCAGCCGGACGTGAAGTTCAAGGACCTCGGCCTGGTCGTGGTCGATGAGGAACAGCGTTTCGGCGTGCGCCAGAAGGAAGCGCTGAAGGCGATGCGTGCCAACGTGCACCTGCTGACCCTGACCGCAACGCCGATTCCGCGCACGCTCAACATGGCCATGGCCGGGCTGCGCGACCTGTCGATCATCGCCACCCCGCCGCCGAACCGGCTGGCGGTGCAGACCTTCATCAGCCAGTGGGACGATGCGCTGCTGCGCGAAGCCTTCCAGCGCGAACTGGCGCGCGGCGGCCAGCTCTACTTCCTGCACAACGACGTGGAAAGCATCGGCCGCATGCAGCGCGAGCTGTCCGAGCTGGTCCCCGAAGCCCGCATCGGCATCGCCCACGGACAGATGCCCGAGCGCGAGCTGGAACGGGTGATGCTGGAGTTCCAGAAGCAGCGCTTCAACGTGCTGCTGTCGACCACGATCATCGAATCGGGCATCGACATCCCCAACGCCAACACCATCATCATCAACCGCGCCGACCGTTTCGGCCTGGCCCAGCTGCACCAGCTGCGTGGACGCGTGGGACGTTCGCACCATCGTGCCTACGCCTATCTGGTGGTACCGGACCGCCGCTCGATCACCCCGGATGCGGAGAAGCGCCTGGAAGCCATCGCCTCGATGGATGAACTGGGCGCGGGCTTCACCCTGGCCACCCACGACCTGGAAATCCGCGGCGCCGGCGAACTGCTGGGCGAAGACCAGAGCGGGCAGATGGCCGAAGTGGGCTTCAGCCTGTACACCGAACTGCTGGAGCGTGCCGTGCGCAGCATCCGGCTGGGCAAGCTGCCCGACCTGGATGCCGGCGAGGAAGCCCGCGGGGCCGAAGTGGAACTGCACGTGCCCTCGCTGATCCCCGACGACTACCTGCCCGACGTGCACACCCGCCTGACGCTGTACAAGCGCATTTCCAGCGCGCGCGACAGTGCGTCCCTGCGCGAGCTGCAGGTGGAGATGATCGACCGCTTCGGCCTGCTGCCGGACGCGGCCAAGCATCTGTTCGCGATCGCCGAACTGAAGCTGCAGGCCAACGAGCTGGGCATCCGCAAGGTCGACCTCGGCGAGGCCGGTGGCCGCATCGTGTTCGAGGCCAAGCCGAACATCGATCCGATGTCGGTGATCCAGCTGATCCAGAAGCAGTCGAACCTGTACAGCATGGACGGCCCGGACAAGCTGCGCATCAAGCACCCGCTGCCGCTGCCTGAGGACCGTTTCAATGCGGCGCGTGCGTTGCTGACGACGCTGGCGCCGGGCTGACCGCTGCGCTCGCCGACCCTGGGTCGGCGCTACCACGGGCCTCCTGCTCTCGGTAGCGCCGAGCCATGCTCGGCGGGCTCCCTGGCCGCACGCACGGCTGCGCTCGCCGACCATGGGTCGGCGCTACCACGGGCATCCCGCTCTCGGTAGCGCCGAGCCATGCTCGGCGGACTCCCTGGCCGCACGCACCGCTGCGCTCGCCGACCATGGGTCGGCGCTACCACGGGCATCCCGCTCTCGGTAGCGCCGAGCCATGCTCGGCGGGCTCCCTGGCCGCACGCACCGCTGCGCTCGCCGACCATGGGTCGGCGCTACCACGGGCATCCCGCTCTCGGTAGCGCCGAGCCATGCTCGGCGGGCTCCCTGGCCGCATGCACCGCTGCCCTCGCCGACCATGGGTCGGCGCTACCACAGGCCTCCCGCTCTCGGTAGCGCCGAGCCATGCTCGGCGGGCTCCCTGGCCGCATGCACCGCTGCGCTCGCCGACCATGGGTCGGCGCTACCGGGGCAAAAAAAAACCCGGCTGGCGCCGGGTTTTTCAGTACTCACCAGCCGCAGGCGATTACCAGATCACGACGCGCTTGTCGTCGGCACGCACCATCGGCTGGCCGGCCTTGCACTCGAACGCGGCCGCGAAGGACGGCATGTTCGACGGCGCACCGTTGGCACGGAAGTTCGCCGGGGCATGCGGGTCGGTGTTCAGGCGCACGCGCAGCTCACCATCGGTGAAGTTGCGACGCCACACGGTGGCCCAGTTCATGAAGAAGCGCTGGTCCTGCGTGTAGCCATCCACCGGCACGTTCTTTGACGGGTCTTCCTTCAGCGCCATCTGCAGCGCGTCGTAGGCCACGGTCAGCCCACCCAGGTCGCCGATGTTCTCGCCCAGGGTCAGCTTGCCCTTCACGTTGACGCCCGGCACTGCCTCGTAGCCATCGAACTGCGCCACCAGCTGGTCGGTGCGCTGGGTGAAGGCACTGCGGTCCGCGTCGGTCCACCAGTTGTCGAAGTTGCCGTTGGCGGCGAACTGGCTGCCCGAGTCGTCGTAGCCGTGCATCATCTCGTGGCCGATCACCGCACCGATGCCGCCGTAGTTCAGCGCCGGATCGGCCTTGGCGTCGAAGAACGGCGCCTGCAGGATCGCCGCCGGGAACACGATCTCGTTCTTGGTCGCGTTGTAGTACGCATTGACGGTCTGCGGGGTCATGCCCCACTCGGTCTTGTCCACCGGCTTGCCGATCTTGTCCAGCATGTAGCGGTAGTTGTACGCGCGCGCGGCCTGCATGTTGCCCAGGAAGCTGTCGCCATTGGTCTGCAGGCCCGACCAGTCACGCCACTTGTCCGGGTAGCCGATCTTCGGGGTGAAGCTGGCCCACTTCTCCAGCGCCTTCTTGCGGGTGTCTTCGCCCATCCACTCCAGCTTCTCCAGGCGGGCCTTGAGCGCTTCGGACAGGTTCTCCACCAGGTGCTGCATCTGCTCCTTGCTTTCAGCCGGGAACACCGCGTCCACGTACAGCTGGCCGAGCGCTTCACCCATGCCGTTGTTGACCGAATCCAGCACACGCTTCCAGCGCGGCTGCATCTCCTGCTGGCCGCGCAGGGTCTTGCCATAGAAATCGAAGTTGGCCTTTTCCACGTTGCTGCTCAGGTACGGCGCGGCATCGTCGATGGTGTGGAAGCGCAGGTAGGCCTGCCAGGTGGCGGCCGGGACATCGGCCAGCATCTTGTCCACTTCGGTGAAGAACTGCGGCTGGGCCAGCGAGAACTTCTGCGCGGCCGGCACCTTCAGCGTGTCGAACAGCGCGGTCCAGCTGAAGTTCGGCGTCAGCTTGTCCGCATCTGCCGCGCTGACCGGGTTGTAGCGCTTGGATGGATCACGCATTTCAATCCGCGAAAGCGAGGCGTTGGCCAGGCGGGTTTCGAAGGCCAGCACGGCCTTGGCCTGGTCGGCCGCCTGCGCAGCGTCGACGCCGGACAGGGTCAGCACCTGGGCAATGTAAGCGACGTAGGCATCGCGGATCTTGGCCTGCGATGCATCGAAATAGTAGCCCTTTTCCGGCAGGCCCAGGCCACCCTGGCCGACGTAGGCGATGACGTTGGCCGAGTCCTTGTAGTCGGCGTTGGCGAACAGCGAGAACAGCACGCCCTGGCCCTGCGCCTGGCTGTCGCGCAGGTACTGGGTGATGGCGGCGGTGTCGGCCAGCGCGGCGATCTTGTCCAGCTGCGGCTGCAGCGGGGCCAGCCCGGCGGCATCGATCTTCGCTTCGTCGCTGCCGGTCTTCCAGATGTCACCGATCTTGGCTTCCACGCTGCCGGCCTTGGCCTCGCTGGCAGCGGCCTGCTGGACCAGTGCGTGCTGCACTTCCAGCGAACGCTCGCGCAGGATCTCGAAGCTGCCCCAGGTGGTCTGGTCGCCCGGCACCGGGTTGGCGCTCAGCCACTTCTGGTTGACGAACGCATTGAGGTCGGTACAGGCCGAGATGGCGGTATCCAGGTCGGCGCTGTTGAGCGAAATCAGCGGCGTCTTGATCAGCGACTGGTCGAAGGCCGGCTTGGCGGCATCGGCGCTGGCCGCCGGCGCGGTTTCAGTCTTGCCGCAGGCCGCCAGCGAGGCGGCGATGGCAACGGTCAGGCCCAACGGGGCCAGGGTGCGCAACTTCATGGGACTCTCCGACAGGTAATCCCCGAGGGTAGCCCGGACGCAGGGCGCAGGGGACCGCCAAAGGTCACGCCGCGCGCGCGATCCCCACACGTGTGACACTGCGGGTGTCCCTCCCGATCAACTGGCCAGCGTGTTCATATGACAACAGCGGATAGACCCCAGGACCGCCGCGTGATCGACGATATCCGCGACCACGGCTGGCATTGCCTGCACGTGCTGCCCGGACCGGATGGCGAGGCTGGCTTCTCCTACTCGATCGGCTTCCAGGCGACCTACAACGCGCCGGAAGTGATGGTGTTCGGCCTGCAGCGGTCCAAGGCCCAAGCGCTGCTCAGCGAATGCGCGCAGCTGCTGGCCGGCGGCCACCAGATCCATACCGGCGTGGAGGATGCCGATGTGCTCGATGGCGGCTACAAGGTGATCTTCCGACCGGTGCGTGCGGACTGCCATGACGATTACTTGGGCACGGCGGTGCGTCATTACGGCGAACAGCCCCTGCATGCCGTGGTGATGTTCCTGCCGGACAAAGCACACCGCTTCGCCTGGCACCCCGGTTACGACGATGCGCCGTCCGATGAAGCGCTGGCCATCGTGGTGACCAGCGCCCCGTAGTACCGACCTGGGTCGGCAGCCGCTTCGGCGTTACTTCGCCTTGCCCTGGTTGGCCACCGCTTCAGCGGCCTTGCGCGCCGCTTCCGGGTCGCCCAGGTAGCGGAACGACTGCACGGTCAGGTCATCGTTGAGCTCGAACAGCAACGGGATGCCGGTCGGGATGTTCAGTTCGAGAATCTGCTCGCGCGAGACGTTGTTGAGGTACTTGTACAGCGCGCGCAGCGAATTGCCATGCGCGGTGACCAGCACGGTCTTGCCATCCTTCAACTGCGGGGCGATCGAATCGAACCAGTACGGAAGCACGCGGTCCAGCGTGGTAGCCAGTGATTCGGTACCCGGCAGCGCGTTGCGGTCCAGCGTGGCATAGCGACGGTCGTGGATCGGGTGGCCCGGATCCTCGATGTCCATCGCCGGCGGCGGGATGTCGTAGGAACGGCGCCAGATCTTGACTTGGTCCTCGCCGTGCTTGGCCGCGGTTTCCGCCTTGTCCAGGCCCTGCAGGCCGCCGTAATGGCGTTCGTTCAAGCGCCAGCTCTTGCTGACCGGCAGCCAGTCCTGGTCCATTTCGGCCAGCGCACCCTGCAGGGTGTGGATGGCGCGCTTGAGCACCGAGGTGTGCGCCACATCGAACTGCAGGCCTTCTTCGCGCATCAGGCGACCGGCGGCAGCCGCTTCCTGGCGCCCCTTGTCGGTGAGCTCCACGTCGACCCAACCGGTGAAGCGGTTATCCAGGTTCCACTGGCTCTGGCCGTGGCGCAACAGTACGAGTTTACGAGTCACTGCAGGGTCTCCAACGTCGGGAAGGCAGGCGGTCATTGTAGCGGCGAAGGAACGCCGGATGCCGGCTCAGTGGTGGACGTGGCCGTGGTGGCCGTGCCGGTCCCGTTCGTGGTCGTGCGCGGGCCCGTGGTCATGTGCCGCCGGCGCCGGCCCCAGCGCACAGGCATCGCCACAATGCTCTGCCTCCAGTTGCAGGGTCACATGGTCGATGTCGTGGCGCTCATGCAGGGCATCGGCCAGCGCACGCCGCACCTGGTCCGCGTCGGCCCCGTCGCGCAGCACCACGTGGGCGCTCAGCGCCGGCGTACTGGAGGCCAGCGCCCACACGTGCAGGTCATGCACGTCCACCACCGCCGCGTGGCTGCACAGGCTGCTGCGCACGTCGGCCAGCACGATGCCTTTCGGCACGCCCTCCAGCAGCACGTTGATCGCCTCGCGCATCAGCAGCCAGGTGCGCGGCAGCACCCACAGGCCGATCAGCACGGCCAGGATCGGATCGATCACCTTCCAGCCGGTCCAGCGGATCAGCAGCGCACCGATGATCACCGCCACCGACCCCAGCATGTCCGCCCAGACCTCCAGGTAGGCACCTTTCACGTTCAGGCTTTCGCCGCTGCCGGCCTTCAGCAGGCGCATCGATACCAGGTTCACCGCCAGGCCCACCGCGGCGATCACCAGCATGCCGGTGGACGCGATCTCCTGCGGCTGGCGGAACCGGGCGACGGCCTCCCACAGGATGTAGCCAGCCACCACGAACAGCATGCCGCCGTTGAACATCGCGCCGAGTGCTTCCAGCCGTGCGTAGCCGTAGGTGCGGCGCGCATCCGGCGGACGCCGGCTCAGCCGCACCGCGACCAGCGCGATCATCAGCGCCAGGGTGTCGGTGGCCATGTGCGCGGCATCGGACAGCAGCGCCAGGCTGTTGGTGACGAAGGCGCCGACGATTTCCACCAGCAGGAACGCGGCGGTCAGCCCCAGCGCCCACCACAGCGGCTTTTCGTGGCGGATTTCAGCGGGAAGATGGTTGTGGTCGTGGCCCATCGGGGTCTCCTGTGCGGTGCCCGCAGGCTACGCCGCGCGTGCGGGGGATACCATCACACCGGTTATAACATCGCCTTCGCCGCGCTCAGCTGCAGCGAAGCGCCACGGCCCTGCGCCGGCGCGCCGCACCCCACCAGAGGCAGGCCAGCAGCGCAACGCCCGCGCCTGCGATGCAGACAACTGTCCACCCCGCGCGGACCTGCAACGCGGGGCCAGCCGCCGCGCCCATGCCACTGCCCACGGCGTAGAACAGCATGTACAGCGCGATCAGTTGTCCGTGCACGGGCTCCGCTGCGCGCAGCACCAGGGCCTGGTTGCTCACATGCAAGGCCTGTCCGCCGAGGTCCAGCAGCACGATACCCAGCAGCAACCAGCCCAGGGAAACGGGCAACTGCAGCAGCGGCAGCCATGCCACCAGCATCAGCAACAGGGCCGCGGCGCTTACCGCGCGCCCATGACCGTGGTCCATCCAGCGGCCCACCCGTCCCGCCAGCACCGCGCCCGCCAGCCCGGCCAGGCCCAGCGCCCCGATACCCGTGGTGGACCACGACAGCGGCGGGGCCGACAGCGCAAGCGACGCCGCACTCCAGAACAGGTTGAGGCCAGCGAACAGCAGCAGCGCCAGCACCCCGCGTTCGCGCAGCGTCGGGTCCGTGCACAGCAACCGCCACATCGACCCCATGATGCCGCGCTGATGGGTCCGCGCCTGCGCCACGGGCATCGTCGGCAAGCGTCGCCACAGCAGCAACCCCAGCGCGGCAACCAGCACCGCCGAACCGGCGTAGACCGCGCGCCACCCCAGCCCGGCAGCGACCGTCCCGGACACCACGCGGGCCAGTAGCAGGCCGACGAATACGCCGCCCTGCACGGTGCCGACATGGCGACCGCGTACTGCCGGCGCAGCCAGCGTCGCCGTGCAGGTGACCAACGCCTGGGTGCAGGCCGTCCCGAACAGTCCCACCAGCAGCATGCCAAGCAGCAGGGAGACGCTGCCGGGCGCGGCAGCCAGCCAGGCCAGCGACAGCGCCAGCAGGCCGAACTGCAGCAGCAGCAGGCTCCGGCGTTCATGCCGGTCGGCAAGCGGCAGCAGAATCAACAGCGCAAGGACGCTGCCCACCTGGGTGGCCGCCACCACCAGCCCGGCCATCGCGGCATCCATCTGGAAGGCATCGGCCAGGCGCTCCAGCAGCGGCTGTGCGTAGTAGACATTCGCAACGCTGGCGCCGGCCGCGGTGGCAAGCAGGAACAGCGGGGGCTCGACGACAGGGGAGGATGCCAGCTTCTTCATGGATCAGTTTCAAATTGCAACCGCTCGCACCCTAGGGACTTTGGTTTTAAAATGCAACCAGAATCCATCGCGGAGCCGACCATGCCCTTCTCTTCCCCGTGCCCCGTGGCCCGCGCCACCGAGCTGCTGGGCGACCGCTGGGTCCTGCTGATCGTCCGCGACGCCTTCGATGGCGTGCATCGCTTCAGCGATTTCCAGCGCAGCCTGGGCGTCGCCCGCAATATCCTCAGCGACCGTCTGCGCCGCCTGGTCGATGGCGGCGTGCTGGCACTGCAGCCGGCCACCGATGGGACCGCCTATCAGCACTACGTGCTTACCGAGGCGGGCACAGCGCTGTTCCCGGTCGTGGTTGCGCTGCGGCAATGGGGCGAAGCACAGCGCTTCGCACCCGGCGAGGCGCACTCACGCCTGGTGGAACGCGGCAACGGACGCGAACTGGCGTACATGCAGCCACGTACGCAGCGCGGTCGCGTCGTGCAGGCCGCCGACAGCAGGGTGGTCAAGCTCGATCCGGGCTGATCCGCATCCCCCGATCGAGGGGTCGACAGCGTCGGTGCGGTCAAATAGCATTTGATCGCAATTGCATACGGTTCTCATTCATCTTTCGGATGCCGACGCCTTCTTCTTCCTCTCCGCCGGTCACGGTGGCGGCCAAGCGTGCAGCGCGGGGCGGCGGCCACGGCGTGCTGTGGCTGCGTGGCGGGCTGGCCCTGCTCGCCGGCTATGCGGTCGCTGCGGCATGGGCGGCGGCGCTGGCACGCTTGCTGCCCGGCGCGGCCGCTGACACCGCGCTGGTCGCCACGATGCTCTCCTTCGGGGTCTACAGCGTGGCGGCGATCTGGTCGTTCGCCGCGCGCAGCAGCGCACGCGCCGCATTCGGGCTGCTGATCGCCGGAGCGCTCGGGCTGACCATCGCCTGGCTGATGCGCGGAGGCGCGGCATGAGCCTGGGCGGACTCCGCCAATCGCAATCGGTGCTGCACACCTGGTCCGGCCTGCTGGTCGGCTGGGTGCTGTTCCTGATCTTCATCGCCGGCACCGCCGCCTATTGGCGCGTTGAACTGACGCGCTGGATGCAACCCGAAGCCGGGCTGCCCGCCACCGCGCCGGTTGCGCTGGAGCAGGCGCAGCGCTTCCTGGCGCGCACCGCGCCGGATGCCCAGCGCTGGTCCATCGAACTACCCGGCCACCGCAGCAGCGCCACCACCGTCAGCTGGCAGCCGCAGGACACGCCCGAGCGCCGGCGTGGCCAGCGCACCCCTTACCAGGCCACGCTGGATGCCGACGGCAATCCGGTCCAGGTCCGCGAAACCCGTGGTGGCGATTTCTTCTATCGGCTGCATTTCGACCTGCATTACGTCCCCGTGCTGTGGGCACGCTGGTTCGTCTGCTTCTGCACGATGTTCATGCTGGTGGCGATCGTCAGCGGCGTGATCACCCACAAGAAGATCTTCACCGACTTCTTCAGCCTGCGCCGCGGCAAAGGCCAACGCAGCTGGCTGGACGGCCACAATGCGTTGGCCGTGCTGTCCCTGCCCTTCCACCTCATGATCACCTATACCGGCCTGATCACCTTGATGACGCTGTACATGCCGTGGGCGGTGGACGCCAATTTCAGCGGCGGTCGCGATGCCTTCTTCGCCGAGTTGTTCCCGCGTGCGCAGAAGGTGCAGCCCAGCCACGTCATTGCCGCCCCGCCGGAGCTGAAGCAGGTGCTGCGCCGCGCGGAACTGCAGTGGCGCGATGGCCGCGCCGGTGCGGTACAGGTGGACAACCCTGCGGATGCGGCGATGCGCATCACGGTGCGCCGCCAATCGGGTGATCGCATCGCCGATGCCGACCAGCCGCTCACCTTCGACGCGAGTGGCCGCCTGGTCGACCAGGCCGGGGCGCGCTCGGCCGCGGTTGTCACCCGCGACGGCATGATCGGCCTGCATGCGGGGCGGTTCGCGCCGGTGGCGATGCGCTGGCTGTTCTTCCTGTCCGGCATCGCCGGCACGCTGATGGTCGCCACCGGCCTGGTGCTGTGGACGGTCAAGCGGCGCGCGCAACTGCCCGATCCGGCACGTCCGCACCTCGGTTTCCGTATCGTCGAACGCCTCAACATCGGCTTCGTGGCCGGCCTGCCGGTGGCGATGCTTTCCTTCCTGTGGGGCAACCGGTTGCTGCCACCGGACATCGGCAACCGCAGCGATGCCGAAGTCCGGGTGTTCTTCTGTGCCTGGGCGGCCTGCCTGCTGCACGCGATGCTGCGCCTGCCACGCCGCGGCTGGGTGGAACAGCTGGCGCTTGCCGGCGTGCTCGCGCTGGGGCTTCCGCTCTACAACCTCATTGCCTGGAACGGCGGCATGTTCAGCGCAGCGGCCGACGGTGACGGCGCCAAGGTGGGCATCGACATCGGTCTGCTGCTGATCGGCGGCGGCCTGCTGTGGAGCGCACGCAAGGTCCATCGCTTCGTCCCCGTCGCGCGCAGGCCGCGCACGCAGCGCACTCCATCGACCGCCGGAGCCAACCCGTGATCGTGCTCGCCCTGCTGCTGGCCATTGCTGCCTTCGCCTGCCTGGCGCTGGCGATGGAACGCCACCACCGCGATGTCACCGGGCATGCGCCTGCCGTAGCGCGTCGGCGCCCTCTACGCCTGCTGGGCTGTGCTGGCCTCGTCGCCAGCCTGACGGCCAGCATCGGCGCCTGGGGCGTGGCGTGGGGCGTGGTCGGCTGGTGCGGCGTGCTCGCCGCCGCCGCCGGGGCGGTGGTGCTCTGGCTCAGTTTCCGCAGCCCGGCCCTGCCGGCACGCCCGTCTTCCCGTTCCTGATACCGAGATCCCGCTGATGAAAATGCTGTCCTCCGGCGCCCCGCGCCGGAACGCCCTTGCCGTGTCGATGGCCGTGGCCTGGCTGCTGGCTGCGCCACTGGCCTGCGCACAGGCAAACGCCACTACGACCACCAACGGCGCCACCGATGCCACCGACCTGGACCGGGTGCTGGTCACCCAGCGCACCGAGGGCTATCAGGTGTATGGCACCAATACCGCCACCAAGCTGGCGCTGACCCTGCGTGAGACGCCACAGTCTCTCACCGTGTTCACCCGCCAGCGCATCGAAGACTTCAACCTGATCACCATCGCCGAGGTGCTGCAGCAGACCCCCGGCGTCACCGTGCAGTCCTACGACAGCAACCGCACGCTGTTCAACGCACGCGGCTTCACCATCAACAACTTCATGTTCGATGGCATTCCCACCAACTACACCACCGGTGCCGGCGGCAACTCCATCCTCAGCGATACCTCGGTATACGAACGGATCGAGATCGTGCGCGGCGCCAGCGGGCTGGTCACCGGTTCGGGCAATCCGTCGGCCACGGTCAACATGGTGCGCAAGCGTCCGACCGAGACCTTCCAGGCCAGCACCAGCCTGAGTGCCGGTTCGTGGGACTACAAGCGCGCCGAGCTGGATGTATCCGGCCCGCTGACGAAGGGCGGCCGCGTGCGCGGGCGACTGGTTGGCGCCTACACCGACAAGGAAAGCTGGGTGCGCTTCCAGAAGGACACCTCTCCCAGCCTGTATGGCGTGGTCGAGGCCGACTTGACCGACAGCACCCGCCTGCGCGCCGGCATCGACTACCTGAAGACCGGATCAGACGGTGGCGCGTGGAGCGCATCACCGCTGTTCTTCCGCGATGGCACCCGCGCGAAGCTGCCGCGCTCCTACAGCGCTGCGGCGCGCTGGAACGAGTGGAACCGGGAAAGCACCAACTACTTCGCCACGCTGGAACAGCAGATGGGGGCGGGCTGGAGCGGCCGCATCGCCTACAACCACCGTGCCACCGATACCGATTCGCTGCTGCTGGCCGGGTCGAACAGCTACAATGCCGCGCGCGGCACCGGCTTTGCCGATCGCATCACCGGCCTGGGCCTGGCGGTGTCGGATACCTATTCGGTGTCGGAAACCCGCGAAGACGCCTTCGACCTTTACGCCTCGGGCCCGTTCCAGCTGTTCGGCCGCCAGCATGAGCTGGTACTCGGCGTGAACCACTACGATCGCGACCTGGATACCATCCGCGCCGGCATCACCTCGCGTCCGTACAGCACCACCGCCTTCCCCAGCATCTTCACGTGGGACGGCAACATCGGCAAGCCGACCACCTTCAATGCCGGCATCCCCTCCAGCATCACCAACACCACCGAAACCGGCTACTACGCCGCCGTGCGCCTGAACCCGATCGACCCGTTGAAGGTCATCGCCGGCGTGCGCTACTCCGACTATGAAACCACGACCGACGGCTACAACGTGGATGGGGTGTTCACCGGCCAGACCGCACGCACCACCGCGCACGTCGCCACCCCGTACGTGGGCGTCATCCACGACCTCAGCTCGAGCATCAGCGCCTTCGCCAGCTATTCGGATGTGTTCCAGGCCACCGCGCGGCGCGACATCGACAACCGGTTGCTGGATCCCACCACCGGCGGCAACTACGAGTACGGCCTGAAGGGCGAGTTCTTCGGCGGCCGTTTGTACGCCGCGCTCAATGGCTTCTACGTGGAGCAGGACAACGTATCGGAGATCGATCCGGCGGCCGGTGATATCAGGTTGCCCGATGGCAGCACGCCGTACATTGCGCGCGCGGGCATCAGGACCCAGGGCGGCGAGTTCGAAGTCTCCGGATCCCTCAGCGAGCGCTGGAACATGACCGGCGGCTACACCTACGCCTACAGCAGCAATCCGGATGGAAGCCGCTTCGCCTCCACCAGCCCGATGCACCTGGCGCGCTTCAACACCACGTACCGCCTGGGCGACTGGACCGTTGGCGGTGGCTTCACCGTGCAGAGCGATATTTCCCAGGCCCAGCCGATTCCCACCGGCCGTTTCAACGCCAATGGCACGCCGATCACCGCCGAGGGCCAGGTCCGCCAGGGGGGCTATGTGCTGTTCGACCTGATGGGCCGCTATCGCATCAACGACAACGTCAGCGTCGGGGTGACCGTCACCAACCTGCTGGACAAGGTCTATTACCGCAACGTCGGTTTCTTCAACTCAGGTTACTGGGGCGAGCCGCGGCGGGTGTTGTTCAACGTCCGCGCGAAGTTCTGACGGAGGGCGTAGCTCGATCCGTTAGGTGCTGATTACAGTTTCCTGCATGGCAGGCGGAGCGAGGGCGGTCGCAGACTTCTGTCGAGCGATCCTGACAGGTAGATCCGATGCCCTCGCCTTCCACTGCGCATGACACTGCCGGCTGTGAGATGCCGGTTCCCCCATCGGGCTGCACGTTCGACCCGGCCGACTGGCAGCTGCTGGCACGGCACTGGTTCCCGGTAATGCGGGCCTGCGACCTGGGCAGCGCACCCTGCGCCGCGTTGCTGCTCGACCAGCCACTGGTGCTGTACCGGATCGGCGACGAAGTGGTCGTCGCCCGCGATGCCTGCCCACATCGTGGCGTTCCCTTGAGCATGGGACACGCTGACGGTGGCGGGATCCGATGCCGGTACCACGGACTGCTCTTCGGCATGGCCGGGCGCTGCCTGGAAATACCCAGCCAACCACGGCACCCCGTGTCGCCACGACTTCATCTCCGCACCTTTCCCGCGCTCGAACGCTATGGCCTGGTATGGACGTGCCTGTGGCCTGCTCCAGGCGCTGAACCGGATATTCCGTGTGTTCCGCTTTGGGATGCAGCAGATATCAAGCACACGGTTTGTCCTCCTTTCTCGATCAACTGCTTTGCGGGCCGCCAGATGGAAGGCTTCCTGGATGTCGCCCACTTCGCCTGGGTGCACCACGGAACCTTCGCCGATCCTGGCCAGCGCAACGTCCCCCCCTACGAAGTCGTGTCCAACGAAAGCGGCTTCTCAGCGGACTACCTGAGCCCGGTGGCGAACTATCCACGCGGGTCGGGCCTGAGCGCCCCACCCGGTTTTCTTTGGCGTCGGCACTTCGAGGTCCACCTTCCCTTCGCCGCCACGTTGACCATTCACTTCCCGAACGCGGCAAGACTGGTCGTGGGCAACTTCGCATGCCCGGCATCAGCCCTGCGCACGGAGATGTTCGCTCCCATCGTTCAAACCTTCAATATCGACCAGCCGTCCGAACAGATACACGCATTCAACCTGCGCGTCTTCGAGGAAGACCGGCAACTTGCGGAAGCGCAGCGGCCACGCAACCTGCCTCTGGATGTAAAGTACGAAGCGCATCTCCCGGCTGACCGGAGCTCACTGGCCTACCGACGCGCGTTGGCCAGACAAGGCTACGGCCGCTTCTTCGCCGATACGGCCTGATACGGCGAGGCATCGGCGTGCCAAAGCGCGCCCTGCGCCCGCACAGCGGGTAGGATCAGGTCGGGGCCTTCGCGGCCCTGCCCCTTCCCCTCCCGGATGTCCCGCAATGATCCACCGCTCCCTGCCCTTCCTGCTGCTGGTCGGCCTGCTGGCCAGCAGCGCATCCGGTGCACGCGATGTGCCCGCTCCGGCCGCCCACGTCGATGCCGACGGCCCCTACGTGGTGCGTGACGGCGAGACGTTGCAGGCGCGCTGGATCTGCGATGACAAGGTGGTCAGCCACGAGCAGACGGCCCGCCGCATCGCGCCGGTCTGTGGCTATCCGCATCCCATGGACATCGCCGCCGCGACAGTCCCGCCGATGGACGTGCTGCCCGCCGCGCCGCGCGTCATCGTGCTGTCCGACATCCACGGCCAGTACGACCTGCTGGTACGGTTGCTGCGCGCCAACGGCATCATCGATGCGCAGGACCGCTGGGCACGGGGTACCGATACGCTGGTCGTGGCAGGCGATGTGTTCGATCGCGGGCCGAAGGTGACCGAAGCGTTCTGGCTGCTGTACGGCCTGCAGCAACAGGCCAGCGCCGCCGGCGGCGCGGTGCACTTCGTACTGGGCAACCACGAAACAATGGTGCTGTACGACGACCTGCGTTACGTCAATCCGAAGTACCTGCGCAGTGCGCAGCTGCTCGGCCGCAGCTACCCGCAGCTGTACGGTCCGGACTCGGTGATCGGGCAATGGCTGCGCACCCGTCCGGTGCTGCTGCGCATCGGCGACACCCTGTTCCTGCACGGCGGCATCTCACCGGACGCGCTCGCGCTGGCACTGGACCCGGCGGCCACCAACGCGGCCTACCGCGCATCGCTGGGCACCCCGCGCGACCAGGTGAAAGCCGACCCGGCCACCGCGCCCCTGTATGACGGCAAGACCAGCCCGATCTGGTACCGCGGCTACTTCGACGGCCGGCTGGATACCGATGGCGTGCAGGCGGTGCTCGATCGCCTCGGGCTGAAACGCATCGTGGTCGGCCACACCTCTATGCCGCACGTCAGCAGCTTCCATGGCGACCGCGTCATCGCGGTGGACAGCAGCATCAAGAACGGTGAGAACGGCGAACTGCTGTTCATCGAAGAAGGCCGGCTGAGCCGTGGCCTGCTGGATGGCACCCGTGCAGCGCTGGCAGCGGGTGTGACCGGACGGGACGACTGAGTCATCCCATCCGCCGCGGCCTGCCCGTTCAGCCCTCTTCGCGGCGGATCCGCGAATGCCGCCAGCCGCCATGGCTGGCGAACCGCCCGCTGTCACCGGTCAACGCGAAACGCGCCGCGCCGTCGACGGCCCGGATGAGAGGCGCATCACACGTACTCGGCAACGATTCCGGCGGCGGTTACAGGCGGAAGCGTGCCCCCACCGTGTAGGTGCGCTCGGGTGAGGCGAAGTCGCGCGGGAAGGCAGGACTGCCGAAGTAGTTGCGGGTCGAACCGCCGAGCAGGTTGGTCGCTTCGGCGAATACGGTGATGTGCTCGTTGATGTCGTAGTTCAGCGCCACGTCCAGCCAGTCCTCGTCGCCCTGGCGGATCTCGCTGGGCTGGTCGCCGGAACTGTTGAAGCTGGTCGCGTAATCGGTGCGCCGGTTCCACGCCAGCCGCGCGGAGAAGCGCTCGTGCTGGTACATCAGCACCGCGTTGAACGCATGCTTGGATACGTTGGTCAGCGGCTGCAGTTGACCCGTCGGCGATTCGGCTTCCGCACTGATGCGGGTGTAGTTGAGCTGGGTCCCGAAGCCGGACAACCAGCCCGGCAGGAAGTCGTAGAACTGGCTGTAGCCCACCTCGAATCCCTTCAGGGTACCTTCGCCGGTATTGCGCGGGCGGGTGATCGAATACCTGGTGCCAGCGATCACTTCGTCATCGGCGTAGCTCTGCACGTAGCCGTCCAGCCTGCGATGGAACACCGCGGCCGACAGCAGCGAGCCGGGCTGGAAATACCACTCCAGCGACGCATCGAGATTCTTCGATTCCACCGCCTGAAGGTCCGGATTACCGCCGTTTCCACGCGCCGGCAGGCTGTCCGTGGACTCATACAGGCTCAGCTGTGGATTGAGGTCGGCGAAGTTCGGTCGCGCGATGGTCTGGCTGCCGGACAGCCGCAGGATCAGGTCTTCGCGCAACGAGACGTTGGCGCTGGCATTGGGCAGGAACCTCGTCTGCGATGTCTCGATCTGGCTGGGCACGTCCACCCCATCGACGCTGCGCGTGCCACTGAGCTCGGACTCCAGCCGCGTGGCGCGCACGCCGATGCGGCCATCCACCGGGATGCTGCCCAGCGTGGTACCCCAGTTGAGCTGCAGGTAGGCGGCGTAGTTGTCTTCGCGGTTGTCGAAGAACAGCGAGGCCAGCTCCGGCGGTGCATCCGGTGACTGGCCCATGACCTGGCGCAGCTGCGCGGTCTGCTGCAGCAGGTAGGCCGCGTTGGCGACGGCCCAGCGGTCGGTGGAGAACGCGCGCGCACCATCGAGCATCCCACCCGGTGATACCGCGGCCAGCCCGGGGACATCGCTGGCAAGCACGCGGCGGCCGCTGATGTTGTCCATCGCTCCCGGACCGCCGCCATGGTTGGACGCGGTGCGACGGCTCAGCCGCAGGCCGGCATCGAGTGAACTGAACGGACCGGCGTCGAACTGGAACGTGCTGTCGCCGCGCCACGCCCACTCCTCGCCCTTCTGCTCGTCCCAGCTGTCGTAGTACTGGCTGAGGTACCAGTTGGCCGGGTTGGTCACATCGTAGGCCGAACCATCGGCCTGGGTGACCCAGGTATCGGGCACGCCACCGGCATCGCGCATGTGCATCAACGGCGCGTCCATGCCCATGTCCAGGGTCATGGCGCGGTGCTTGTTGGTGCTCCACGTGTAAGCCAGTTCGGTGGACAGGCTGACGGTGTCGTTGTGCCACTTGCCGCCCAACGCGGCCTGGAAGGTATCGGAGGTCTGCTTGTGGGCCTGCGTGCTGGACAGCGTGTACAGGTCGCGCGCCACGAAACCGTCCATCACGTTGCTGCCGGGGCGCAGGCTGACAGCGTCCACGTTGTCCGGGTTCACCAGGCCGGGGAACGGCATCCAGTAGTTGACGTTGTTGCGGCCCTCGTAATTGACGTAGAACGTATCGAGGTACACCTCGCTGTTGTCCGTGGGTGCCCATTGGAAGGTGAAGTTGGCCGAGCGGCGCTTGTGCGTGTTGTTGGCCACCAGCCCGCCGGCGTTGTACGGCACGAAGATCTCCTGCGAGGGATCAGCCGGATTGGCGACACGATCGTAGGTGCCATGGAAGCTGTTGCTTTCCTGGTACGGGCGCTGCTGCAACGAGATGCTGCCCAGCACGCCCATCCGCCCGTGCCCGCTGTCCCAGTTGTGCGCGGCGGTCAGGCTTCCATTGGGCTTGGCTTCGCCGGCCTGGTCGCCCTGCACGGCGCTGATGCTGCCGGCCAGCGTGGTGTCCTTGTCCAGGTCGAAGGGCTTGCGCAGGTGCACGTCGATGCTGCCGCCGATGCCGCCTTCCAGGAACTTCGCGCTGCCGGTCTTGTACACGTCCACGCTCTGCAGCAGGTCGGCGGGGATATCCTGCAGGGCAATGCCGCGTCCGCTGGCAGTGAACACATTGCGGCCATCGAAGGTGGTCACCACGTCCGGCAGCCCGCGCACCAGCACCGTGCCGACTTCCGCGCCGCCGCGCGCCACCTGCACGCCGGTGACCCGCTGCAGTGCGGCGGCCACGCTGTTGTCAGGCAGCTTTCCGATGTCTTCGGCGACCACCGAATCACTGATTTCCGCCTTCGCCTGTTTGGCATCCACCGCGCCGGTCGCGCTGCCGCGCACGCCACGCACCTGCACGGAATCCAGTTCCTGGGTGGCCGCTGGCGCAGCCGGCGCTGGCGCCGGTGAAGGATCCTGTGCCTGGGCCACGCCCACCATGCCGGCGATCATCGAAGGAAGCAGCGCGCGGCGCAGCAGGAGGGAGGCAGCAACGCGGCGGCGCGGGCGGATCGACGTGGCAGGCTGGAGCATGCAGGGGGTGGTCCTTTGGAGACGCGCCGCCAGACGAAGGCATGCACCTGCCCAGCCCGCAGCCGAGCGGCGCACAGGTCAATCCAGGGGGAACACGCGCAACGCGGCGGCGCTGGCAGAGGTTGCGAATTGTGTGCCGATCACGACAGATCGGTCGTGCGCATTAGAGCAATCGAAAACTTAATTTTCCGTTCCGCACGGGTGATCGAATTGTTCGGCGCACCTGGCCGCTGCTTTCAGATCCAGCGCATTGCGTGCACAAAAGCGCCGGCACGCGGCCGCAGGATGTACGCTTGGACGATGTCATCCATCGCAGGGCAGCACATGAATTTCGGCAGCGACAACCAGTCCGGCGTCTCGCCACGCATCCTCGACGCGCTGGTGGCGGCGTCCTCGGGAACCGCCGCGCCGTACGGCAACGACACATGGACACAACAGGCCGAACAGTCCATCGCGCGCGTGTTCGACCACGACGTCAAGGCCTTCTTCGTGGCCACCGGTACCGCCGCCAACTGCCTGGCGCTGTCCGCACTGGCGCAGCCGTGGAATGCCATCCTGTGCCACGCACAGGCGCACCTGATCAGCGATGAATCCACTGCACCGGAATTCTTCACCGGGGGTGCGCGCCTGCTGCCGATCGCCACCGACAGCGGCAAGATCACCCCAGCGGCGCTGCGCGCTACGCTCAAGCGGCTGCCCGATGCGCGGCCGCACAGTGTCAAGCCGTCGGCATTGTCGCTGGCACAGGCCACCGAAAACGGCTTGGTCTACACGCCCGCCGAACTGAAGGCGCTTTCCGAGGTGGCCCATGCGCATGGCCTGCACGTGCACATGGACGGCGCGCGCTTCGCCAACGCGGTGGCGGCGCTGGGCTGCACGCCTGCCGAAATGACCGTGCACGCCGGCATCGACGTGCTGTCCTTCGGCGCCTCCAAGGACGGCGCGCTGGCCGCCGAGGCGGTGGTCTTCTTCAAGCCGGCGCTCGCCGAAGGGTTCGACTACCGGCGCAAGCGCGCGGGCCAGCTGGTGTCCAAGGGACGCTTGTTCGGCGCCCAGTTCAACGCATGGCTGCAGGACGACCACTGGCTGGAACTCGCCGGCCAGGCCAACCACGCCGCGCAGGTGCTGGGCGCCGCCCTGCAGGCACACGCGGACATCCGCCTGGCCTGGCCGGTGCAGGCCAACGAAGTGTTCGTGGTGATGCCCAAGGCGCTGCTGGAGCGCCTGCTCGCTGCCGGCGTGCAGTGTTATGACTGGTACCCGGACAGCCTGCCTGCGTCGATGCCGCTGGGGGCTGATGAGGTGCCGGTGCGCTTCGTCACGGCGTGGTCGACAAGCGACCAGCAGCTGGATGAGTTCGCCGCGGTGCTGGGCCGCTGAGGCCAGCCACGACGCCGGAGGTGGCGCAGCGGACGATCCGGGATCGCCGCGCCGTCAGTCCGGCGCGTACCAGAACGGAATCCGGAACTCGCGACGTCGCTCCCGTCCCTTGGCCGTGCTCTGCGCATTCCACACCAGGCGCAGGTCGTGGCGTCCGGGCGTGAGTCCCTGCAGCGGCAGATAGCCGACCAGCCCGCGCATTTCCAGGTCGCGTCGCTCCATCGGAACGAAGGCATCCAGCGCGACCGGCGCGCCGTCGAGGGTAATCGTCCACAGCCGCGCCAGGCAGGCCACGGCGGTGCGCGCGGCCTGCTCGCCTTCGGCCACGTTGGCGCCCGTGGGCAAGGTATCGGTACACAGGCGGCGTGCCACCGAATTGTCGCGCTGTGGCTGGTGCGGGATGAACAGCCGCAGCTGTGACTCGCTGATCTGGTCGGCGGGGATCATCGGGTAGCGCAGCAGCCGATCATGTTCGGAGCGCAGGGATTCGTAGTGCGCGCTGGCCATGCCATGGTCCACGGCCTCGTCGGTGACGACGGCGTAGCGGTTGAACAGGGCGAAGCGGGTCGAGTTGAAGGTCTGCACCCCGCCGATCACCATCGCCAGCATCACCGCGCCGAAGTAGACCACGTAGAAATTGCGCGCGTAGAGATTGCTCTGCAGGGTCAGCTGCACCGGAAGCAGCAGGCGCAACGGCAGCACGAAGCCCATGCCGCGCAGCACCACGCGCACCGCGCGCTCCAGCCGTTCGCTTGGAAGCCCGCGCGCGCGCCGGCGCAGCACCGCGCGTTCCAGCACCAGCGGCAGCACGCTGGTCACCGTGAACAGAACGTAGGCCACGCCCAGTACGGTGAGGGCGACCTGGTCCGGAGCCCCCAGCAGTGCGCCGACCACGCCGGCGATCGCCAGAAGGACGGCGGTCAGCAGCCCGGTCCAGACCATCGTCAAGGCAAACAGCAGCGTGGTCGAAAACAGCACCGACGCCAGCCGATCGGCACCGGCGATGGACTGCTCCAGGGTGGACACCATGCGCTGGTAGTGGTCGCGGGACACCCCGCCCAGCAGCGGAATGCGATCCCAGCGGATGCCCTGCGGAAAGTGGGTCTTCAATCCGATCAGGCCGACCCAGTAGCCGCGGATCGCCAGATGAGCGATCAATGCAATGGCCACCACGTAGCACAGGCCGACGGCGATGCTGAAGCCAAACCACAGCGCGTGCGCATGGATGCCTTCGGTATGCACGGTGTTGGTCGCCCACGCATCGAAGATGCGCCCGGGCACGGCGAGCAGGGTGAAGGCCAGCAGGCCAGAGATGAAAAGCTCCAGTTCGTCGGTACGGTCACGGACGCGGGAGAGGCGCTCGCTGCCATCGACCATGGCTTGCGGCAGCGGCGTGGCAGGCGCTTGCGATTCATTCACGGCGGGTCATCCTTGGCAGTCGCCGGAATATGCCACAAACGCAGGAAGGCGGCCGAAGCCGCCTTCCTGATGCGCCGACTGCCGGGCGAGCCGGCAGGGTCTACGGTTACCTGTACTCGCGCTCGCAGCGGCGTTCGACCACGCGATCACCGGTCTTCTGCTGGTGGCGACCCTGGATGTTGCGGCCTGCCGCACCACCGGCTACCGCACCGGCCACGGTGGCCAGCTTCTTGCCGTTGCCGCCGCCGACCTGGTTGCCGAGCAGGCCACCGACCACCGCGCCGGTGGCAGTACCCGCGATGCGGTTGGAGTCCTTGCTGTTGCGCTGCACTTCCACGTTGCGGCACACCACGCGGCTGCCATCGTCGAAGCGGCGGCCTTCGTCGCGCGGGCCGTAGGACTGTGCGGACACGCCCGAGGAGGCGGCCAACAAGGCGCCAGCACAGAGCAGGGGGATGGACATCTTCATCGGGGACTCCTTGGCGTTCCGGGTGTATGTCGCCAGTCTTCCCGCGACGATGGCAAACCCGGGTGAATTCGCGTGGAGATACCGTGCAGGTCGCCTGTCCCGTTCAGCCAGCGGTGTGCTGACCAGACGGCCGCGCGGCGTGCTGATGGGGGTCCAGCAACGCGTTCGCGCGTCGCACCAGCTCGGCGGCGGCGAACGGCTTGGCCAGCACTTCCATGCCCGGTTCCAGGTGCCCGGCGCCCACGGCCGCGGTAGCGGCGTAGCCGGTGATGAACAGGACCGGCAAGCCGGGCCGGCACTGTCGCCCGGCGTCGGCCACCTGCCTGCCATTCAACGGGCCGGTCAGCCCCACATCGGTCACCAGCAGGTCGATTACTTCAACGGACCGGAGCACATCCAGCGCGGGAGGCCCTTCGGAGGCTTCGATCACCCGGTACCCCGCCGACACCAGCACCTCGCTGACCAGCACGCGCACCGCGGTTTCGTCTTCGACCAGCAGCACCGTGCGCATCGGGCCGCGCGGGACGTCGCTGTCCAGCGCCACCGCCGGCGCAGCGTCCGCTGCCTGCATGCCTTCGACCAGCCGCGGCAGATACAGGTGCATCGTGGTGCCCTCGCCCGGCCGGGACTCCACCTGCACCTGGCCGCCGGACTGACGGGTGAATCCGTAGATCATCGACAGGCCCAGACCGGTTCCCTGGCCGATCGGCTTGGTGGTGAAGAACGGCTCGAACACCTTCGCTACCACGTCGGCTTCCATGCCAGTGCCGGTGTCGCGCACCGACAGCCGCACATACGGCCCGGGCGGCAGCTCCAGTGCCACCGCCTCGCTGCCCGCCAGCTCGACCACGTCGCTGCTGATATCCAGCGCCCCCCCGCCCGGCATCGCATCGCGCGCGTTGATGCACAGGTTCAACAGCGCGTTCTCCAGCTGCGGCCCATCGACCTGCACGGCGGCACTGCCATCGGCGAAGTGGGTGCCGATGGTGATCGACGGCCCCAGCGAGCGCGAGATGATCTCCATCATCCCCAGCACCATCTGCTCCACGACCACCCCGGTAGGGGCCAGGGTCTGCCGGCGCGAGAACGCGAGCAGGCGCTGGGTCAAAGCCGCGGCGCGGTCGGCACCGGAACGCGCCATCTCCACGTAGCGACCCAGGTCGTCGATACGCCCCTGCGCAACCCGCATCTCCAGCAGTTCCAGCCCCATCGACACCGACGTCAGCAGGTTGTTGAAGTCGTGCGCGATGCCGCCGGTAAGCTGGCCCACCGCCTCCATTTTCTGGCTCTGCCGCAGCTTCTCTTCGGTCATCAACAGTTCGGCGCTGCGTTCGCGCACGCGCTCTTCCAGGGTGACCGTCAGCTGCTGCAGCCGCTCTTCGGCCTCCCGTTTTTCGGTGACGTCCGTTGCCGTGCCGAACCACTCGCTGACGCGGCCTTCGGCATCGAACATCGGCACCACCCGCATCAGCACCCAGCGGTGGCTGCCGTTGCGCGGCGGCGTGCGGTGCTGGATCTCGAACGGCTTCCTGTGCGCGTCGGCCTCGGCGATGGCCGCGTCCAGCGCGGCGCGGTCATCGGGATGCACGAACGCTTCGCGCCAGTTCCAGTCCGGCGCGAGCAGTTGCGCGGTGTCGCCCTGGCGCAGGATCTGCCGGCGCTCGGCCCAGTCCGCAGACAACGAATACAGCACCTGCGACGAGGCCCCGACCAGCGCGCCCAGCCGACGCTCGCTGGCGGCCAGCGCATCGATGGCCGCACGCTCCAGGGTGCGGTCGCGCAGCACGATGACGAAGCCGATCGCGGTACCCTCCTCGTCGCGCAGCAGTGTCAGCGCGCCCTGCGCCCAGAAGGTTTCGCCGGACTTGCGCAGGAACGGGCGCTCACCCGACAGCCCGCCTTCGGCCAGCGCCACCCGCATGCCGTGCTGGAACCGGCCTGCCACGCGGTCCTTTTCGATATAGAAACGCTCCGGGGTCTGCCCCAGCATCTCCGCTTCGGTCCAGCCCAGCGTGTGCCGCGCCCCTTCGTTCCACAGGGTGATGCGGCCTTCAAGGTCCATGGCGAAGATGGCGTAGTCCATCGCGCTGTCCATGATCTGCCGGTGCCGCGCTTCGCTGCGCCGGAGGCTGCGCTGCAACGCCACCTGCGAGGTGACATCCAGGCCCTGCACGAACACGCCGACCGACTGCCCGGCCGCGTCCTTGACCGGCTGGAAGACGATATCCAGCTTGCGCGGCTCGACCACGCTGCCGTCGGTGCTCACCGGATCGTAGGTTACTTCCGTGCCAATATAGGTTTCGCCGCTGCGGTACACCTGGTCCAGCAGCGGCAGGTAGCCCTGGTCGATGACTTCCGGGATCGCATCGGCCAACCGCTCGCCTATCACCGGCCGATGCCCGACCATTTCGGCATAGCGCGGGTTGGCCAGCTCCACCCGATGCTCCGGGCCACTCAGGAAGGCCATGAACATCGGTGATTTCTCGAACAGCGCGATCAGGCGCTCGTTCTCGCGCGCCAGCCGCTGCTGCGCCACGACCACCTCGGTGACTTCGCGGGTCACGCAGAACACGCCGCCCACGCTGCCGTCATCCAGGTGGATCGGCGAGAACGAGAACGTCCACCAGGTGTCCTCCTGCGCGCCGTAACGGTTCATCCGCACCGGCATGTCCTCGAAGCGCGATCCTTCACCGGCCAGGGCCTGTTCGACCGGCCCCTTCACCGCGTCCCAGGCGTCTGCCCACAGCGTGCGCAGTAGCGCCCCCATTGCCTGCTCCCGACGCGGGCCCAGGATCGGGCTGTAGGCATCGTTGAACAGGAACACCAGCTCATCGCCCCACGCCAGGTACATGCTTTCCGGGCTGGCCAGCATCAGGCTGGTGGCACTGCGCAATGCCGATGGCCAGCCGTCCGGATGCCCCAACGGTGTAGCCTGCCAGTCAACGCTGCGGATGCAATCGGCAGCAGCCCCGTCGGTGAACGGGAAACCGCGTTGGGCCTTGCCCGGGTAGGTGGAAGTCGACAAAACTGCAGACGCCAGGACCAGGAAAGCGGGCAATCTAATGCAGAACGGGCAGCAACAGTGTCAACGCGCACCCTCGCGGTGCACCGGATGAGCGTCGAGTTGACCTTGCAGGGCAGCGCCATCGTCGATATCCCTTCGCTCTACGCCGAACTCAACCGCGTATTCATGGCAGACGAGGACTGGGCGCTTGGCAACAGCCTGGATGCGCTGGATGACCTGCTGTACGGCGGCTATGGCGCATTGCAGGGCCAGCAGGCCGTCACCGTGGTCTGGCAGGACATGGAAACCAGCCGCGCCGCGCTTGGCGTGGCCGCCACGACCGCCTGGCTGCAGCACAAGCTGGACCAGCCGGGAACGTTCAACACCGCCCCCCTGCAGGCACAGCTGCTCGCGCTGCAGCAGGGCCACGGGCAGACCTACTTCGACATCGTGCTGGAGATCTTCGCCAGCCACCCTGACATCCGCCTGCAGCCGGCATGACCGTGGTAGCGCCGAGCCGTGCTCGGCGGATGCTTCAGGTGGCGACCACGCTCGCCACTACGGCGCGGACTTTCCCGGCAACAGATAGCGCAGCCCCAGCGTGAAGCCACGCGGGGCGATGCTCAGGTGGTCCTCGTCGTTCAACACGTCCAGCCGCATCACCAGCGAGGGATAGTGCCGGCCGCGCAGCGTGCGTTCCATGCGCCGCGCGTCTTCCACCATGTCATCGTCCTGAAGGTAGCGCGGATCGCCGACCCGCTTCGCCTCGTACTCGCCGATGTAGAAATACACCTTGGCCGGCATGTCCTTCAGGGTCGCCGCCGACGCCTTTTCCATGCGCTCCATCACGTGCTGGTCGAACCAGTAGGACGGGCTGCCCAGCACATAGCCGGAGAACAGCGACGGCTCGCTCAGCAGGATCTGCGTACCCAGCAGTGCACCGTAGGAATGCCCCAGGAACAGGCGCTGCGTTTCATCGGTGCGGAAGCGCTGGGCCACGTACGGCAGCACTTGGTCGCGCAGGTAAGCGGCGTGCGCCGCCCCGCCGCCATGCTCGGCATCCTCCGGTGCACCCTCCGCACCGTTGGCGGTGGGCGTGTAGTCGCGGCGGCGGCTGGGCATGCCTTCCTCGCCCACCGCGTAGGACACGCCGACCAGGATGAACTCCTGCACCGAACTGCCCAGCCGGCGCCCTACCTGGCGCAGTACCGGGAAGGCATAGTCTGCATCGGTGACATACAGCACCGGATAGCGGCGCGCCTGCTCCTTTTCATACGACGCCGGCAGCTGCACGAATACCTGGTAATCACGCCCGGAGACCGGATCCGGCACCTCCCATACCTGGCTGCCGATGATCTCGTACGGCGCGCCATTACCGCGTTGGGCAGCTGCCCGCTCGCCCGCGCTGGCGCAGCCCACCACCAGCATCGCAAACACACCGGACCACAACAGGCGCATCATTCCAGTTCTCCTATACGTTCAAGCACTGGCGCGGACGCCATGTCGTTGGGGTTGGTACCCGGCGCCCCCTGCGGCACGTCCATGCCGCGGCTGCGGTAGAACTCCACCCAGTACGGCGATATTTCCCCGGTCTGCAGGTTCTTGAAGTTCATCGGCTGGGTGGCGAACACCTGCTGCGTACGGAACGCGCTCTCGATGAAATCCGAGCAGTAGTAACTGTCCTCATCCTGCACGTAGGTGAAGTTGTAGGGCTTGCCGAGCAGCGTGCGCGCCTTGGCGATGGCCGCCGGAATGGCCGCGCGTTGTTCGCGCTTGAGCCGGTACAGCACCACGTGGCGGTGCTTGGCCCGGGCCTCATCGAGGAAGCTGTCCAGGGTCTGCTCGCGCGATCCCTTGTCATCGGCGTGCAGCACGACCGCGCTGCCGGATTCGCGTGCGATCAGCGCGACGTGGTCATAGCTCACCGCACCGGGCTTGCCGGTCGCATCGTTGATCGCACCACTCAGGCCGGTAGTGGCGGCGGTGACGAACAACAGGTCACCGTTCTGCGGCTGGGGCGCCCTGGCCTGCGCCGGCAGCAGCGGCGCAAGCAACAAGGCAAGGCATAGCAGGTAGGTTCGCATCGACAATCACACCGCAGGACAAGGCGGCGATGATGCCATGCCGCTCCCGCCTGCCGCAGCAACGTGGCGTCCGGTCAGTCCTTCGGATACACCGCCAGCACCTCGCAGCCCGGGCGCGCGAATCGCGGCGTGTCCGAGCGCAGGTCCCCGGCCATCGCGCCGACCATGACGATGCGATCGCCCGGGTTGCCGCAGATCAATCCATTCTGGAAGCCGGACTGGAAATCGACCGACTGCGCGCCGGCCAGGATGCTGCAGCTGCCCCCCAGTTCTACCCGATAGTAGCGATTGCCACCGTTGCGGCGCGGGTTGGTTTCCACAACCACGCCCTGCGGGTCCTCGTTCCAGCTGCGTACGTGGCGGGTAGCGAAACAGAAGTCCGCCGAGCCCTGGAAGGTGTGCCGCGGGCTGCTTTCGCCGCCTCTGCCGGCCGCCTTGCCGGTGACCTCCACCCCCGGCAGCGTGGACGCGAACTGGCGGCTGCTAGCGCGCGCTGTTTCGGCAAAATCGCGGTCGTCGATCACGCTCACCGCACTGATCCCACAGCTGCGGCCATCCACCACCAGGCTCTCGCTCGGACGGCCGCAGGCCCAACCGGCGGGGGCTTCCAGACGCACCTGGCTGGCCTCGTTGATGCCGGGGCAACCGGCGCCGCTGAAATCAATCCGGTAGGCCACGCCATTGCCTCCGCGAACGGCGATCGCCTCCGGACCGGCCTGCTCGACCTGACGCACGTCGCGGGCATCCAGGCAATGCGCAGCCGGCGGGCTGCGCCCGGGCGGCGCGGCGGTGGCAGGTCCGGCCTGGGCAACAGTGGGCAGCAGGCAGGCCAACGCCAGCGGTGCGATTGGTAAGCTGTTGATCACGATGCCGTCCTTGCATGGGGATGGCCCGAATCTAGCATGCCGCCCCCCGCCACCACATTGCCGCAGGATTACCCGCCGCGCGTCCTGCACGCAGCCGGCACGGCCGCTTGCCGATGATGGGGTCCCCCACCCGTCTGCCCTGCCATGGCCAAGCCGTCCGGCTCCCGTCTCGTCGTCTACGCCGCACTCGCCGGCAACCTCGCCATCGCCATCGCCAAGTTCATCGCCGCCGGCCTGTCCGGCAGTTCGGCGATGGCAAGCGAAGGCGTGCATTCGCTGGTCGACACCATCAACGAACTGCTGTTGCTCTACGGCCTCAACCGCGCAGAGCGCAAGCCCGACGCAGCGCATCCGTTCGGGCATGGGCGCGAGCTGTACTTCTGGAGCTTCATCGTCGCCCTGCTGGTGTTCGCCGCCGGTGCCATCGTGTCCGGCTACCAGGGCGTGCAGCACATCCTGCACCCGGAGCCGGCCACCAACCATTTGGTGAGTTACATCGTGCTCGGCGTCTCGATGCTGTTCGAAGGTGCCTCGTGGTGGATCGCGCTGCGCGAATTCCGCGCCACCAAGGGCAGCATGGGCTACTTCGAAGCATTCCGGCGCAGCAAGGATCCGACCACTTTCACCGTATTGCTGGAAGACAGCGCCGCATTGCTCGGGCTGGGCTTTGCGATGATCGGCCTGATCGCCGCGCAGCTGCTGGACATGCCCGTGCTGGATGGCGTGGCCTCGCTGTGCATCGCCGCCGTGCTGGCCGCGACCGCGTTCCTGCTGGCCCGCGAAACCAAGGGCCTGCTGGTCGGCGAGCCCGCGGATGCGCATGTGGCGCAACGCATCCTGGAGGTGGCCAATGCCGATCCGGACGTACGCCGTGCCAACGGCCTGAGCACCATGCAGATGGGCCCCAACCAGGTGGTGGCCATGCTGAGCGCGGAGTTCGAGGACGACCGCAGCACCCCGCAGATCGAGCAGTGCATCACCCGCATCGAGCAGGCGGTGAAACGCGAGTATCCGGAGCTGACGGCGTTGTTCATCAAGCCGCAGACGCCGGAGGTCTACCGCGCGCGTCGGGCGGCCATGCTGGCGGGGCCGGTGGCGGAGGGCTGACAGCCGCCTGCCCGGCGCTGCCTGATGGCAAGCACCCCGGTCCCCGACTCTGGCTGCCTCCCCTACAATGGTCCATCCGCGGCCACCCCGTGCCCGCACCCGCCTCAAGATGGACCCCGCGTGACCCAGAAGCAGCCCGAACACACCCCCCTGATGAAGCAGTTCTTCGCCGCCAAGTCCGAGTTCCCGGACCTGCTGCTGTTCTTCCGCATGGGCGATTTCTACGAGCTGTTCTACGACGACGCACGCAAGGCGGCACGGCTGCTGGACATCACCCTGACCCAGCGCGGCAGCTCCGGCGGCGCGCCGATCCCGATGGCCGGCGTGCCGGTGCATGCCTACGAAGGCTACCTGGCCCGGCTGGTGGCGCTGGGCGAATCGGTGGCGATCTGCGAACAGATCGGCGATCCGGCCCTGGCCAAGGGGCTGGTTGAACGCAAGGTCGTGCGCATCGTCACCCCCGGCACCGTCACCGACGAAGCCCTGCTGGACGAGCGCCGCGATACCCTGCTGATGGCGCTGTCACGCAGCAAGTCCGGCTACGGGCTGGCGTGGGCGGACCTGGCCGGCGGGCGCTTCCTGGTCAATGAAGTGGACACCGATGACGCGCTGGAAGCCGAACTGGCACGACTGGAACCGGCCGAACTGCTGGTGCCCGACGAAGAGAACTGGCCCGCATTCCTGCGCCAGCGCAAGGGCGTGCGCCTGCGTGCGCCGTGGCTGTTCGACGCCGACAGCGGCCGCCGACAGCTGCTGGCGTTCTTCAAGCTGCATGACCTGAGCGGCTTCGGCATCGATGACAGGCCGCGTGCCACCGGTGCCGCCGGTGCGCTGCTGGGCTACGTCGAGGAAACCCAGAAGCAGCGCCTGCCGCACCTGACGTCGATCGCGATGGAAAACGCCGGCGAAGCGATCGCGATGAATGCCGCCACGCGCCGCCACCTGGAGCTGGATACCCGCGTCGATGGCGATACCCGCAACACCCTGCTCGGCGTGCTGGACAGCACCGTCACCCCGATGGGCGGCCGCCTGCTGCGGCGCTGGCTGCACCGTCCGCTGCGCCTGCGCGAGGTGCTGGTACAGCGCCACCATGCGGTGGAAACGCTGATCGACCGCGGCGCAGATGCGGACATCCGCGAACAGTTCCGGCGCCTGGGCGACCTGGAGCGCATCCTGACCCGCGTGGCACTGCGCTCGGCGCGTCCGCGTGATTTCTCCACCCTGCGCGATGGCCTGGGCCTGCTGCCGGCGGTGCGCGAGGTGCTCGGCCCATTGGATTCGCCGCGCCTGCAGGCGCTGCACCAGCTGCTTGGCGAGCACGATGACTGCGCGCGCCTGCTGGCCAGCGCCATCGCCGACATGCCGCCGCTCAAGCTCAGCGACGGCGGCGTACTGGCCGACGGCTTCGACGAAGAACTGGACGAACTGCGCCGGCTGTCCACGCATGCCGACCAGTTCCTGATCGACCTGGAACAGCGCGAACGCGAAAGCAGCGGCATCGCCACGCTGAAGGTCGGCTACAACCGCGTCCATGGGTATTACATCGAAATCAGCAAGGGCCAGTCCGACCGCGCGCCGGTGCACTACACCCGCCGCCAGACGCTGACCAACGCCGAGCGCTACATCACCGAAGAACTGAAAAGCTTTGAAGACAAGGTACTGTCCGCGCGCGATCGCTCGCTGTCGCGCGAAAAGCAGCTCTACGAGCAGCTGCTGGACACGCTGGGCGACTGCCTGGAGCCGCTGAAGCAGTGCGCCGGCGCGCTGAGCGAGCTGGACGTACTGGCCGGGTTCGCCGAACGTGCGCAGGCGCTGGACTGGTCGCGACCGGAGCTCGACAGCGGGCCGTGCCTGAAGATCGAACGCGGCCGCCACCCGGTGGTGGAAGCGGTGCGTGACCAGCCGTTCGAACCGAACGACCTGGACCTGCACCCGGACCGCCGCATGCTGGTCATCACCGGCCCGAACATGGGCGGCAAGTCCACCTACATGCGGCAGAACGCGCTGATCGTGCTGCTGGCCCATATCGGCAGCTTCGTGCCCGCCAGCCGTGCAGTGATCGGTCCGATCGACCGCATCCTGACCCGCATCGGCGCCGGCGACGACCTCGCGCGCGGGCAGTCGACCTTCATGGTGGAAATGGCCGAGACCAGCTACATCCTGCACCATGCGACCGAACACTCACTGGTGCTGATGGATGAGATCGGCCGCGGTACGTCGACCTACGATGGACTGGCCCTGGCCGACGCGGTGGCACGCCACCTGGCGTGGCAGAACCGCTGCTACACCTTGTTCGCCACGCACTATTTCGAGCTGACCGCCCTGGCTGATGAACAGCACGAAGGGGGCCGCAGCGGCATCGCCAACGTGCACCTGGACGCGGTGGAACACACCGATCAGAACGGTGGCGAGCGCCTGGTGTTCATGCATGCCGTCAAGGACGGGCCGGCCAACCGCAGCTTCGGCCTGCAGGTGGCGGCGCTGGCTGGGCTGCCGCGCGCGACGGTGGCACAGGCGAGGCGCCGCCTGGCCGAGCTGGAACAGCGCGGCGGTGAAACCCAGTCGGCGGCGGTGGCACCGCAGGCGCTGGATGCACCGCAGCAGTTTGGATTGTTCGCTGCCCACAACACCGCCGCGCTGGATGCATTGGCGGCGGTGGATCCGGATGAGCTGACGCCGCGACAGGCACTGGAAGCGCTGTACCGGTTGAAAGCGCTGGTCTGATGCTGCAAGGCCCTCCCGGCTCGCCGACCATGGGTCGGCCCTACCGGGGCGGGCTTTGAACTGCCCTCACTCGTAGCGAAGCGCGTCTATGGGATCCAAGCCGGCGGCTTTGGCGGCAGGAATCGTTCCGAACACCACGCCGACGGCGGCGGAGAACAGGACCGACAGCACAACCGTCCACCACGGGACCGTGGCCGGTGGCAGCCCGGGGATGACCAGAGAAGCGAGCACGCCGCCGGCGTAACCAAGCACGACACCAATGACACCGCCGATGGCGGAGAGCAGCGCCGCCTCGCTGAGGAACTGCAGCAGGATGGCCTGGCGGGTGGCGCCAAGGGCCTTGCAGATCCCGATCTCGCGGGTCCGCTCGGTGACCGACACCAGCATGATGTTCATGATACCGATACCCCCGACCAGCAGCGATACACCCACGATCCCCGCGAACACCATGCTGACCAGGTGGATGATGCTCTTCAGCGAATCTCCAAGCTGCTCGGCGGTTTCGACGCGAAAGTCACCGCCCTGGCTACCTCCCCGCAGACGCGACTGACGCAGCAGTGCGTCGATCCTGTCCTTCACCGCCTCCATTTCCGCGGTCTCGGCGACCTGGATGTCGATACTGAGGTCCACCCGTGATGCGTCCTGCACCAGGGCGAGACCCGTGGCGAAGGGCATCAGCACGAAGTCATCCTGGCTGAAGCCGAACACCTCGCCGCGCTCCTCCATCAACCCGACCACCTTGCACCATTCGCTGCCGATCCGGATGTACTGCCCGACAGGATCAGCGGGCAGTTCCAGGTTGCTGCGCAGCTTTTCCCCGATCACGCAGACCCGACGACGGGAATCGTTGTCGGCAGCGGTGATGAACCGCCCAAGCCGGGGATAGACCTGCCGCGAATGCTGGTAGGCCGGCGAGCTGGCAATCACCCGGGTGAAGGTGTCGGCCCGCCCCGCGTGAACCGTGCCGCCATGGTCGCCCATCACGTTGAAGCTTGGAGACACCTCCCCCACTCCGGGCAAGCCGTCGACCAGGCGCTGGTAGTCCTCCAGCGAAATCCGGCTACGGCGTCCCTGCAACTGGTCGTCGAAGGAGGTCTCGGACCTGACAGTCAGGTTGTTCGCGCCCAGTCCGGCGAACTGATCCGTGATCGAGGCGGCCATGCCCTGGAAGATCGAGACCACCGCGATGACCGAGGCAACGCCGATGACGATGCCCAGCACGGTCAACAGACTGCGCAGGGCGTGCGCACGGATGCTTGCCCATGCCGACTCGACGATCAGCAGCAGATCAGCCATTGCGCTGACGCCTCCGATCTGCACTCACCTTGCCATCTTCGATCCGGATGACGCGGTGGCAATGGTCCGCGATGTCCGTCTCATGGGTGATCATTACGATGGTGCTGCCGTCCGCCCAGAGCGCGTCGAACAGCGCCATGATGTCCCGCGTTGTTGCCGAATCCAGGTTGCCGGTAGGCTCGTCGGCAAGCAGGATCGAGGGCGAGCCGCACAGCGCGCGTGCAATCGCCACACGCTGCCGCTGTCCCCCGGACAACTGGCTGGGGAGATGGCCTGCGCGATCGGCCAGTCCCACCTTGCACAGGGCGTCCATGCCCCGCTGCTGGCGCTCTGCACGTCCCATCTTCCGGTACAGCAGTGGATGCATGGCATTCTGCAGCGCGGTGGCGCGCGACATCAGGTTGAAGCTCTGGAAAACAAAGCCGATGGCACGATTGCGCACTCCCGCCATCTCGCGCTCGTCCAGGCAGGTGACCGGCTGACCGGCGAGCAGATAACTTCCTGCACTGGGCCGGTCCAGGCAGCCCAGGATGTTCATCAAGGTGGTCTTCCCGGATCCCGAAGGCCCGCTGATGGCGACGTACTCGTTGCGATCTATGGTCAGATCGATGCCGCGCAATACCGGCACCTGTTCGCCCGCCATGGCGTAGTGCTTGTGGACCTGTTGCAGCTCGAGGATCGGCTGCATGTCAGGGCAGGTCCAGCATGGCCGGCACCGCGCGTACGCGCCGGTTGTCGCGCAGATGCCGCATTGTCGATGACCCGATCGCCGCGCGCGAGTCCCGAGACAATCTCCACATGGCGGTCGTCGGACACACCGGACTCCACGTGCCGCCTGGTAACAGTGCCTCCCGACTCCACCAGAAGGTACTGCCGCTGCCGCGTCGTCTTGCCTGCCGCACCTTGATGGCGGGCGACATCGGCCTGTTCGCTCAACAGCGCCTGCACCGGCACCGCGACAGGCGTACGGCCAACGTCCACAAAGACCTCGGCACGGCAGCTCATCCCGGTGCGAAGGTCGGCATGGGCGTGCCCATCCAGGGCAATCTGCACCGCGTAGCTGCGCTGGTGTGCGCTGCCGCCGTCCCCCCCGGCGCGCGTGGGTGCCAGTGCAATCTCCTGGACCCTGCCGCTCAGCATCCTGCTGCTGTCCGATCCCGCGAATACCTGGGCCTGCTGTCCTTGCTTGATACGCGACACATCCATCTCATCGACCTTGATCGTCGCGGCCATCGTGCCGATGTCAGCGATGGTCATCAGGCTGGAGCCCGCGATGCCCGTCGAACTCGGTACCGCGGTTTCGCCGACCTTCAGGGCGATGGACGTGACCACGCCTGAGATGGGTGCGCGGATCAGTGTCTTGGCCAGGCTCTCGCGGACCTGCACCAAGGCCGCCATGGACTGTGTCAGCTGCTCTCGGCTGGCCTTCAGCCGCAGCCGCGCCAGTGCCACCTCGTGACGCACCTGGTCATGGCTGGCCTGGTCGACAAGACGCTTGGCCACCAGTTCGGTACTGCGGCGCTCCTGGGTCTGCCGGATGTCCAGCAGTTCTGCCTGCTGCTCAATGTCCAGCGCCTGCTGCCGCACCATCGATTCCCGCTGCTGCACCTCGGCCTTCTGGGTTTCCTGGTCCAGCACCATCACCAGCTGACCGCTCTGGACGTGGTCTCCTTCCTTCACCAGCACCTGGCGCACAAGACCGATGACTTCGGGCGAAAGCGCAGCCGTATCCCGGAAATCGAAGGTACCGGAACCGAGCACCGACGCGCGCAAGGTCCGGTTTTCCGCGATTTCGTACTGCACCTCCACCGGCTTGCGCCCGCCCCACAGGGCGGCGACCATGCTGCCCGCCAGCACCATGGCCACGACGCCACCGATCAGCAGACGACGGTTCATTGCATTGCTCCCAAGACAATGCCCACGGCCCATGCGCCGTACAGCAACAGCGCCGGTGCCAGCGCGATCAACAGCGCGCGGACCCAGCCCATGCCGAGCCAGTGGCGCAGGCCTGCTGCACACAGGGCTATCGTCCAGAGGGATTGCACGCCTACCGAACCGGCCAGCGACAGCCATCGGCTGCCCACGCCGAGTCCGGTCAGTTGGGCGATGGACAGTGGGTTGGACAGTTCGGGAGGAAGGTTGCTGGTGTCAGCTATCGCACAACGCAGCGCCATCATCAGCAGCATCACCGTCTCCGGCACCGTCAGCCATGCAGCACGCCCCACCCACTTCACGTAGGGATCGGGACGGCGGGTACGTGCGACCACCTTCAGCCAGGCTGCGGCGAGCAGGAGGAAGGCGCCGCCCACCAGCAGCGAGCTGGCGACCGACATCATCGTCAACAGGGTGCGCCCGAGCAGGTTTCGCATGAATTCAAGCTCGCGACCCTGCAGCTCGCTATGGCCGGCAAGCAGATGGTCCTGCAGCCAGGCCAGGTCCACGTTCGCGTAGTAAGTCGTCCACGCCGTCACCGTAGCCGACGCCAGCACCAGCAGCGGCCATGGCCAGTCGCTGCGCAGCTCGACGCGTTCCTACCCCTTCAACGGAT
This sequence comes from Stenotrophomonas sp. SORGH_AS_0321, assembly GCF_031453215.1. Classification (NCBI taxonomy): domain Bacteria; kingdom Pseudomonadati; phylum Pseudomonadota; class Gammaproteobacteria; order Lysobacterales; family Lysobacteraceae; genus Stenotrophomonas; species Stenotrophomonas sp. SORGH_AS_0321. The sequence goes on along the minus strand of NZ_JAVIZG010000001.1, from coordinate 1,215,051 downwards.
CCAGGATCACCTCACCTGCTGTCTTTGCAACACGAGCGCTCATGCCGTTTCCTTTTCCGTCGTTCGCATCTCGTCCGGCTGAACAAGAGTCCGCATCACCGGCCAACAGACATGATTCCCACGGCCCTGCACTGACGCTTCCAGATTTCGACCATGTCGCAGCGCACCCGTGCGCCTGGCCCGCCGTTACGCCAGGCTCTGGTTCAACATACAAGCCAGGCCCCGAGCACACACCGTAACGTTGCAACGTCTGCCCAACGGCACCCGCGCCTGTCGCACCTGACGCTTGCCCGACGCCGCCGCGCTTTCGATCCTGTGGCTTTCCCGCCTGCGGAATCGTCCATGTCCGATCCAAGCCCTCGTCATGACAACGCCATCGACGGCCTGCGGGCAATCGCCGTGCTGGCGGTGGTCATCTTCCACGTCGACGCATCGCTGCTGCCCGGCGGCTTCAGTGGCGTGGACCTGTTCTTCGTGGTGTCCGGCTTCGTCATAAGCCAGTCGCTGGCATCACGCCCGTATGACCACATGGGTCGTTACCTGCTGGATTTCTACCGCCGGCGGGTGCTGCGCCTGTTACCGGCCCTGCTGCTGGTGCTGCTGGCCACCTTCCTGTTGTCCACTCTGTTCATTCCCCGTGGCGGCGGGAGCAGCGAACAATACGATCACACCGGATTTGCGGCGATCCTGGGCATCAGCAACCTCGTACTGGCATGGCAGGTCAAGGATTACTTTTCGTGGGGGGCCAGTCTCAACCCCTATCTGCACACCTGGAGCCTGGGGGTGGAAGAGCAGTTCTACCTGCTGTTTCCTCTACTGTTCCTGATCTGGTTGCGCGCGGCGAAGTCGCGGGTCTGGGTGCGCTGGCTGCTTCCCGCGTTGGCAGTGGGTTCGATGGCATTCGCTGCGTGGCAGTCGACCGCCGCTCCCGACCAGGCGTTCTATCTGCTCCCGGCGCGTTTCTGGGAACTGGCTGCCGGTGCCCTGCTTTACCAATGCATCGCCTTGCGAACGCCGTCGCGTCACTGGCAAGCCTGGGCATTACCTGGCCTGGTGCTGGTGGTGGTGGGCTTCGCCTTCGAATCGGACCTGCAATTCCCGTTCCCCGGCGCGATCGCCACGGTCATCGGCACCGTCATGCTGCTTGCAGCGAGTACCGCCGCCAACGGAGAGCAGAAGAAGAATCCCCTGGTGCACGTGCTGGGCAGCAGGCCGCTCGTTTACGTAGGGCGTCTGTCGTATTCGTTATACCTGTGGCACTGGCCCCTGCTGGTGCTGCTGCGCTGGACCTACGGCCTGCAGGGGCTCGCCTTGTGGGCTTACCCTGTGATGCTGTTCGCGCTCGCCAGCGCCTCCTATCACTGGGTAGAAAGTCCGATACGCAATGCGGCAGTTGCAAGGCGCGCGCGCTCGCCGATCATTCTGGGCGCTGCCTTGGCCGCGGTCGTCGCCAGCCTCGGCATCGCGTGGACCGTGCCACACTTCAACGAGCAGCTTTCACTGAGCAGGACCCGGGACAGCTACGTATGGCGCACCTACCTGCATCCTGCATGGATGCCGGTGGAGCCGATCAATGCGCCATCGTTGCGCGGGCGCAAGCTGATCGTGACGGGTGATTCATTGTCCAAGAGCTTCCGGCCCATGACGTCCATCGCAGCGCGTCGGTTCGGCATGGAGCTGATCGTCGTTGATGAGCCTGGATGCAGCTTCACCAACCTGATGCGCGCCGATTCCCGCGCGTGCGTGCCGGCACGGGACAAGGCACTGGCGCGGATTGAACGGGAGGCACGTCCAGGCGATATCGTGCTGCTGTCCTCGCTGCGCATGCAGGAGCTTCGCGGCCTGGACTGGAGCCGAGGCGAGGCGCAGGTGTTTCAGGAACTGGCCATGCAACGCACATCCGCGGACGCCGCAGGTGCCGCGCGCGATGCCGAGGCCACCCTTGCGCGACTGCAGGCGCTGCAGGTGCACGTGATCATCAGTGCGCCGATGCCGGTGTTCAAGTCCGATCCATTCCGATGTTCAGACGTGTTCAACCGCATGAACCCGGCGTGCAAGGCCGGGCTCACCGTCCCGCGCGCTGCCATGGAGGCGATGCGCGCTCCGCAGATGGCACTGCTTCATGACCTGCTCGAGCGCTATCGCATGCTGCAGGTATGGGACCCGCTGCCGCTGCTTTGCAACGAAGACCATTGCGATGCGATGGACGGGACGACCCCCCTGTTCTTTGACCGCGAGCATCTGAGCGGGCACGGCAATCGCATCCTGTTGCCAGACTTCGAGCGGCTGCTGCTCGAAATTGGCACGGCATCTGGCGAGGGTCCATCAGCGGACCCCGCGTGAAGCCTTCGCCTCGTTTTCGTGCAGGCGGCGTTATGATCGGGGGGTTTCCGGCCTGAGCCGTACCCACCCCGAGCCGCAGGAGTTCCGCCATGAACACGCAGTCGCTCACCAGCTCCCTCCTCCAGCAGCTGCAGCAGGGCCCCGCCCTGCAGCAGGTGTCCCAGACCCTCGGCGTGGACAGCACCCAGGCCAGCCAGGCGATCCAGTCCGCGCTGCCGCTGCTGCTGGGCGCCATGGGCAACAACGCCAGCAACCCGCAGGGTGCGCAGTCGCTGCTCAACGCGCTGCAGCGTGATCACCTGGGAGGCAGCCCGGCGGCGGCCGGCGGCGCGGCAGGCGGCTTCGACCTCGGCGGTCTGCTCGGCGCGGTGATGGGCGGTGCGGGGGGCCAGGCCACCAATGGCGCCGGCATTCTCGGCCATGTGTTCGGCCGGCAGAGTCCGCAGGCTGCGCAGCTGCTCGGCCAGAAGACCGGCCTGGACAGTGGCCGGTCCGGCCAGCTGCTGGCCCTGCTGGCGCCAATCGTGATGTCGTTTCTGGCCCAGAAATTCGCCCAGCAGGGCAACGCCGGCCAGCTCAGCCAGGCGCTTGGCCAGGAAGCGCAGGCCTCCGGCATGGGCGGCGGGGGCCTCGGCGCGCTGCTCGATCAGGACGGCGATGGGCAGTTTGGCCTCGGTGATGTCCTGAAAATCGGCGGCGGACTGCTCGGCAAGCGCCCCTGATTGGGCACGGCTGTCCAATCGTTCGGGACCATAGATTTCTACTATTGATCCGGTTGAGCGAATCGAATGTACGTTCCTGTGCACGGTGCTTACCGTGGAGGGGAACCTCGATTCACGTTCCCTATTAAACATTCGCCAGTACACAGGTAGAGACCCATGAAAAGCGAAACGAAGTGCCCGTTCAACCACGCCGTCACCGGTGAAGGCACCACAAACCACGACTGGTGGCCCAAGCAGCTGCGCGTGGACCTGCTCAACCAGCATTCGTCGCGTTCCAATCCGCTGGATCCGCAGTTCGACTATGCCGCCGCGTTCAAGGGCCTGGACTACCAGGCACTGAAGAACGACCTCAAGGCGTTGATGACCGATTCGCAGGACTGGTGGCCGGCCGACTTCGGGCACTACGGTGGCCTGTTCGTACGCATGGCCTGGCACAGCGCCGGCACCTACCGCATCGGCGATGGCCGCGGCGGCGGCGGACGTGGGCAACAGCGCTTTGCCCCGCTCAACAGCTGGCCGGACAACGTGAGCCTGGACAAGGCGCGGCGCCTGCTGTGGCCGATCAAGCAGAAGTACGGCCAGGCCATTTCCTGGTCGGACCTGCTGATCCTCACCGGCAATGTCGCGCTGGAATCGATGGGCTTCAAGACGCTCGGCTTTGCCGGCGGTCGCCCGGATACCTGGGAACCGGACCAGGACGTGTACTGGGGCCGCGAGACCACTTGGCTCGGCGGCGACGAACGCTACAAGCACGGTTCGGAAGGCGTGGAGAAGGCCGGCGGCGTGCTGGTATCCGATGACGACGCCGACGGCGACGTGCATTCGCGCAAGCTGGAAAACCCGCTGGCCGCCGTCCAAATGGGACTGATCTACGTAAACCCCGAAGGCCCGGACGGCAACCCGGATCCGTTGCTGGCCGCCTTCGACATCCGCGATACCTTCGGCCGCATGGCGATGGACGACGAGGAAACCGTCGCGCTGATCGCCGGTGGCCACAGCTTCGGCAAGACCCACGGTGCAGGCCCGGCCGACAACGTTGGACCGGAGCCGGAAGCCGATGGGCTGGAACGCCAAGGGCTGGGCTGGAGCAACCGCTTCGGCAGCGGCAAGGGCGGTGACACCATCACCAGCGGCCTGGAAGTCACCTGGACCCGCACCCCGGCGCAGTGGAGCCACGACTTCTTCGAAAACCTGTTCAAGTTCGAGTGGGAACTGACCAAGAGCCCGGCCGGCGCACACCAGTGGGTGGCCAAGGATGCAGAGGCGGTAATTCCCGACGCGCACGATCCGTCGAAGAAGCACCGCCCGACCATGCTCACCACCGATCTGTCGCTGCGCGTTGATCCGGCCTACGAAAAGATCTCGCGTCGCTTCCTGGCCGACCCGCAGGCCTTCGCCGATGCTTTCGCGCGCGCCTGGTTCAAGCTGACCCATCGCGACATGGGCCCGCGTGCCCGCTACCTGGGCCCGGAAATCCCGGCCGAAACCTTCATCTGGCAGGACCCGGTGCCGGCCGCCACGCATCCACTGGTGGACGCGAAGGACGTGGCCGCGCTGAAGCAGAAGATCGCCGCCAGCGGGCTGAGCGTGGCCGAACTGGTGTCCACTGCGTGGGCGTCGGCGTCGACCTTCCGTGGCGGTGACAAGCGCGGTGGCGCCAACGGGGCGCGCGTGCGCCTGGCCCCGCAGAAGGACTGGGCGGTCAACCAGCCGCAGCAGCTGGCCAAGGTGCTGGCCGCGCTGGAAAACGTGCAGGCCGACTTCAACGGCGCCGGTGGTGCCCAGGTGTCACTGGCTGACCTGATCGTGCTGGCCGGTGGCGTGGGTGTCGAGCAGGCGGCGAAGGCCGCTGGCCATGACATCAGCGTGCCGTTCACTCCCGGCCGCACCGATGCCAGCCAGGAACAGACCGACGTGGCGTCCTTCGCGGTGATGGAGCCGGCGGCCGATGGCTTCCGCAATTACCTCAAGGGCCGCTACAGCGTCCCCGCCGAAGCGCTGCTGATCGACAAGGCCCAGCAGCTGACCCTGACCGCACCGGAACTGACCGCACTGGTCGGCGGCCTGCGCGTGCTGGGCGCCAACGTGGACGGTGGGAAGGACGGTGTACTGACCGATCGCGTCGGCACGCTGAGCAACGACTTCTTCGTCAACCTGCTGGACATGGGCACGCAGTGGAAGGCCGCCGGCGATGGCTACGAAGGCAGCAGCCGCAATGGCGGTGGCACGCGCTGGAGCGCCAGCCGCGCCGACCTGGTGTTCGGCTCCAACTCGGTGCTGCGGGCGGTGGCCGAGGTCTACGCCAGTGCCGATGGCCAGAAGAAGTTCGTGCAGGATTTCGTCGCCGCCTGGACGCGGGTGATGGAACTGGACCGCTACGACCTGCACGGTTGACCGGATATGGTAGGTGCCAACCTTGGTTGGCACTTGGCAAAGCGCCCACCAAGGTGGGCGACTACCAAAGCGCTACTGCGGGGTCATGACTTGGTAGATGCCAACCTTGGTTGGCACAGGACACAACGCCCACCAAGGTGGGCGACTACCGAGGCGCCCCTTCCTTCAACCGCTCCAGGATCGGCGCGAACAGCGGCGCCTGCATCGAACGCGGCGGCTGCGCTGCTTCGCCCTTTTCAATAGCCTGCCAGTACGATCCCGGCAGCGGCTTGACGCCCAGTTCGTAGTCCATGCCATCCCAACCGTCTTCGCGGAATGCGTAGAACGCCCAGTGCACCTTCTGCTGCTCGGCCACGTCCAGCACGTCGCGCAGGTAGCGGCCGCAGTCCGGCCAGCGGCGCATGCAGCCGAACTCACCGATCACCATCCGGTTGGCACCAATGCCATGTGTCTTCGCCCAGTCCATCGGCTGCTGCAGGTAGCTGCGCACGCGCGCGGCGTCCCAGCGCTCGCTGCGGTCGCCAAACGGCACTTCGGCGGGATAGCGGTACGGTTTGCTGCGCTTCTGGTTCGGCGCACTGGTGGCCGCGTACGGCTCGTACATGTGCACGCTGTACAGCAGCTTCGTGTCCTGCAGGGGCGCCGGCCAGTAATCGAAGGCATCGGCCGCTGCGTACCAGCCAGCGTCGAGCATCAGCGGCATGTCTGCATCGACCGCGCGCACACTGGCCACCAGTTCCTTGTACAGCTGGCGCAGATCGCGCGGTCCGCCCTGCTCGCCCGCATACCACTTCAGCATGTCCTCGCGGGAGGCGTGTTCGGCCAGCGTGGTGCCGTATTCCGGCGCCGGCTCGTTGATCAGGTTGTAGCCGGCCAGCGCCGGATGCCCTTTCAGCGCGGCGGCAAGATCACGCCAGAAGCGCTGCGCAGGTGCGTGGTTGTCGAAGGACTGCCATAGGCGCTGGTCGACCAGGTCACCGTTCTTCTGTTTCCAGCGCAGCAGCGGCAGTGACAGCGGCACCAGCACCACCTTCAATCCCACGGCATTGGCGTCATCCAGCGCGCGACGCAGCGTGGCCACGTCGGCATCGACCAGTCCTTGATAGTGGTCGGCATCGCCCATCAGGAAATCGCGGCCGCCGGCACTGCGCCACTTGTCCGGGGTCAGTCGTACCCAGGTGGCGCCGGTGCCACGCAGGCCCTGGAAGTAGGCACGGTCGGGCGGCGTTTCGTTGAAGCTGTTGCCACCGCGCTGCGGGGTATCCCAGAAGGTGATGTCGGCGGCGAACACCGGGACGGCGGCGGACAGGGCCAGGCACAGCAGGCTGCGGCGCAGGAACATGGCGGGCTTCCATGAGGAGGACGATCCAAGGTGCGGGGCGCAAGCCGAACGGTGGCTGAGCGTAGGCGGCAAAGCGCCCACCAAGGTGGACGGCTACCAGAGCGCGAGCCGGACCCACGATACGGTAGGGGCCGACCTTTGGTCGGCTCATGGCACAGCGCCCATCAAGGTGGAAGGCTACCGGAGCGCGAGCCGGTTCAGTCCGGTCACTGCGTCATAGCGCGTCGAGATCACCCAGGGCGCGGATCAACCGTCGCGCGCGCTTGTCCGGCTTGTGCTCCGGTGCCTGGTAGCCATCACGCGCGGCAATGCGCAGCGCACGCTGTTCGGCGCGGCGCGCCTTGGAGGCCTCGCTCTCGGCATACAGCTGCTGCGCCACCGGCGCCGGGCCGCGCTGGTCGCTCAGGCCCAGCACCTGAATCTCGAAATGTTCTTCACCGCGATCGACCAGCAGCTGCTCTCCCACACGTACTGCGCGAGAGGATTTCGGGCGCTGCCCGGCCACGGATACCTTGCCGGTCTCGATCGCCTGTTTGGCCAGGCTGCGGGTCTTGAAGAAGCGGGCCGCCCACAACCAGATGTCCAGACGGACGCTGGGCGCCAACGGGGAAAGCTCGGACATCGGTAGGGACTACTCCGTTCGCTTGTTCAGGGGACGCGGATTGTCGGGGTCGGTGCGGCAGCCGCTGCCCCCGATCAATGCCGGTATGCCGGCCGCCAGGTCCTGGCGCTGGCTGCCGACCAGGCACTCGGGGCGGTCGGTCGGCCGCACCTGGGTATCGCCGAGCCGGTCACCTGACGAACATGCGGCCAGCGCCGCTACGATCAAGGCCGCCACGATCATCCGCATCGCCTGTTGTGGTTGATGCATTGCCACATCCTGCAAACCGGCTTGATGCTAGTGTGCGCCTCCCGGGAATCGATCACCACTCCATGGCAAAAGCGCCGCTCGACCTCACTTCCGGCCCGATCGGGCGCAACCTGCTGCTGTTCTCGCTGCCGATCCTGGCGGGCAACATCGCGCAGTCGCTGAACGGCTCGGTCAACGCGGTCTGGGTCGGGCGTTTCCTCGGCGAAGCGGCGCTGACCGCGACGGCCAACGCCAACAACATCATGTTCTTCCTGATCGGCTCGGTGTTCGGCATCGGGATGGCCTCGACCATCCTGATCGGCCAGGCGATGGGCGCCAAGGACAGCGGCCAGGCCCGGCGGGTGATGGGCACCAGCGCGACCTTCTTCATCGGCCTGTCGGTGGTGATCGCGGTGGCCGGCTGGTTCCTCGCCCACCCGCTGCTGGCGGCGATGGGCACGCCGGCCGCGTCGCTGCCGCTGGCCGAGGCCTACCTGAAGGTCATCTTCCTGGCGATGCCCACGCTGTACGCGTTCGCTTTCCTGAGCGCGGCAATGCGCGGCGCGGGCGATTCGCGTACCCCGTTCCGCTTCCTGCTGGTGTCCGTCGCACTGGATATCGTGTTCAACCCGCTGCTGATCTTCGGCTTGGGCCCGCTGCCGGAACTGGGCATTGCCGGTGCCGCGTGGGCCACGCTGATCGCGCAGACGCTGTCGTTGATCGCGCTGCTGCTGTACATGCGCCACAAGCGCCACGTGCTGTGGCTGGGGCGCAAGGACATGGCACTGTTCAAGGTCGATCTGCCGATCCTGAAGGCGCTGGTGATGAAGGGTGTGCCGATGGGCCTGCAGATGGTGCTGATCTCGCTGTCGATGATCATGCTGATGACCATGGTCAACCAGTACGGCACCGATACCGCCGCCGCCTATGGTGCATCGTTGCAGTTGTGGACCTACGTGCAGATGCCGGCGATGGCGATCGGTGCGGCGTGTTCGTCGATGGCTGCGCAGAATGTCGGCGCGCAACTGTGGGGCCGCGTGCGGGCCACCGCCCGCCAGGGCGTGCTGTTCAATTTCCTGCTGACCGGCGTGCTGATCGCGCCGTTGATCCTGCTTGACCGCTACACGCTGGCGCTGTTCCTGCCCGATGGCAGCCAGGCGCTGCAGGCGGCACGGCATCTCAACCACATCGCGGTGTGGTCGTTCCTGTTCTTCGGCGTCAGCTTCGTGATCTCCGGCGTGGTGCGCTCCACCGGCGCGGTGTTGGCGCCGCTGTTGATCCTGGCCGGGTCGCTGTGGGGCGTGCGGGTGCCCTTTGCCGAACTGCTTCAGCCGTACCTGGGCGTGGATGCGATCTGGTGGAGTTTCCCGGCCAGCTCACTGGTGTCGATGCTGCTGTCGCTGGCCTATTACCGCTGGGGCGGATGGCGCAAGGCCAGGATGCTGGACAGTCCCGCGCATGGCACGCCGGCCGAAGTCCCGGCCAGTCCGCCTTCGCCGGTGGCCGATCCGGATGCCGCGCTGGAAATCGCCGCGCCGGCAGCGGTATCGCCGGCGGCACCGCCGCGCTGAGGCTGCTCGCGGGCGTCCGCGTACCGCTGCGCTCGCCGACCATGGGTCGGCGCTACCGAAGGTTGTACGGCTTGCGTCAGGGCGCGATGTCTTTCCACAGCGGCAGGCCGAGGCGCTGCCGCTGGTAGCGCAGCATGACTGCCATCAACACGCCGAACGCCAATCCGGCCAGCACGGCCGTGGTGACCATGCCCAGCCCGGTCATGCCGGTACTGCGCCACAGCATCAGCCACATCACCGTACCCCAGCCGATGCCGAACCACGCACCGGTGGTCAGCACGTTGGTGGCGAAGCCGGTCAGGATCGGGGGGGCAACGCCCCAACCCAGCCGCCAGAACAGGCGGTACAGCGGCGGCGCGGACATCGAGCGTTTCACGCCAGCGGCGTCCAGCTGCCGCAGCGCGTGGCGCACCTGCGGCGGATAGCGTTCGGAAATCGGGGGAGTACGTATTCATCCCCGGAACATAGCCGCTGCGCGGGCGCAAACGCAAACGGCCGCCCGAAGGCGGCCGTTGCGGCGACAACCGGAGTTGTCGGCAGGTATTACTGGGCAGCCTTGGCAGCCAGACGGGCGATCTTCGCCTGTGCAGCAGCAGCCAGATCTTCCTTGATGCGGGCAGCCTTGCCTTCCAGGCCACGCAGGTAGTACAGCTTGCCGGCGCGGACCTTACCACGACGCTTCACTTCGACCGAGTCGATGATGGCGCTGTGGGTCTGGAAAACGCGCTCGACGCCGTAGCCGTGCGAGATCTTGCGCACGGTGAACGAGGAGTTCAGGCCGCCGTTCTTGGTCGCGATCACAACGCCTTCGTAGGCCTGGACGCGCTCACGGTTGCCTTCCTTCACCTTCACGTTCACGACGATGGTGTCGCCCTGGCTGAACTTCGGCAGTTCGCGGGTGATCTGGGCGGCTTCGAAGTCCGCGAGAATAGTTTTGTTCAGCTTGCTCATGGGTTACACCGATTCATATGTTCGGGTGGGCGTGTCATTCGACAGCGTAGGGCTCATGCGGTCACTGGACTGTGCCGCACGTTTATTATGTATGGAGCACATCGACCAGTACGGGCGATGGTAATTCGCAATGATATCCCAATACGGGACGCCCTTGCTAGGGGGTCTTGTCGCTTTCCAGTCCGTCCCGGGCCTGCGCCAGCAGCTTCCGGTCGGCCTTGTTCAGGGTGGACTCGTCCAGCAGTTCCGGCCGTCGCTGCCAGGTCCGCAGCAGTGACTGCTGCCTGCGCCAGTTGGCGATGGCGGCATGGTTGCCCGAACGCAGCACATCCGGCACGTCGCCCAGCGGATGCTGGGCCGGCTGGCTGAAATGCGGGCAATCGAGCAGCCCCAGTTCCCCTTCGAAGCTGTCCTGGGCGGCGGATTCGGCGTCGTTCAACGCGCCCTCCTGCAGCCTGGCGACGGCGTCGATGATCACCGCCGCACCCAGCTCTCCGCCGGACAGCACGTAATCGCCGAGGGAAATTTCCTCGTCGACCGCGCCGGCCAGGAAGCGCTCGTCGATGCCTTCGTAACGGCCGCAGAGCAGGATCATGCGCGGCAGTGCCGCCAGTTCGCGCACCTTGGCCTGGGTCAACGGGCGTCCCTGCGGACTCAGGTAGATCACCGGCGCCGGGGTCGGGTCCGCCGCGCGAACCGCGGACAGGCAGGCCTGCAGCGGTTCGATCAGCATCACCATGCCCGGCCCGCCGCCGAACGGACGATCGTCCACGCGACGGTAGTTGCCTTCGGCGTAATCACGCGGGTTCCAGCCGTGCAGGCTGAACAACGCTTTTTCCTGCGCCCGGCCGACCACGCCCAGTCCGGCGGACTGGGCAAGGAATTCCGGGAACAGGGTGATGACGTCGAACCGCATCAGAAGTCCGGATCCCAGTCGACGATGACCAGGTTGGCATCGAAGTCCACGGACTTGACGAACTCCGGCTGCACGAACGGGATCATCCGCTCACGGTCGCCGCGGGTGACCAGCACGTCGTTGGAACCGGTGGAGAACAGGTGCGACACCTGGCCCAGCGATACCCCGTCGACGGTCTTGACGTCCAGGCCTTCCAGGTCGACCCAGTAGTACTCGTCCGGCTTCGGCGGCGGCAGCGAACTGCGTGCCACGTAGACCTCGGTACCGCGCATGGCCTCGACCACGTCGCGGTCATCCACTTCCGGGAACCGGGCGATCAGGTGCTTGCCGGTATCGCGGCCGCGGACGCCGGAAACCGTGGATTCCTGCCCCGAGGGGCTGACCACGATCCACGGCTGGTAATTGAAGATGGCAGAACGCGGCTCGGTCCAGGACTCGAGCTTGAGTTCGCCGCGCACACCAAAAGCGCCGGCAACCCTGCCCAGCAGGATCCGGCGCTCGATATCTTTCATCTGCGTATGCCAGATGGGCCGCGACGGGCGCGGCCCTTCAAGATCAGGCCGCAGCGGCCTGGGACTTGGTCGCTTCCTTGATCAGGTTGCGGACCTTGTCGGTCGGCTGGGCGCCGTTCTTGACCCAATGGTCAACGCGGGCCAGGTCCAGCTCGATGCGCTTCTCGGCACCCTGTGCAACCGGGTTGTAGAAACCGACGCGCTCGATGTTGCGGCCGTCGCGGGCGCTACGGACGTCGGTCACGATGATGTGGTAGAACGGACGCTTCTTGGCGCCGCCGCGGGTCAGTCGAATCTTGACCATGGTGTGTTTTCCTATGTAACCCAGTCGCCAGGATGGCGCGGTAAGCCGACGATTATAGCGGCAGGTTCGGCCCAAGCCAACCCCAGCCTGCCTTTCCGGCCCTTCACGCCCGCAGCGGCTGCCACGGCACCCCGGCCATCACCGCCCTGCCCTGCCCCGCCAGCGCTTCGGATCCTGCCAGCGCGCGGCCATCAATGGCCGCCAGCGCCCAGATACCGCTGGCATTGCAGGCAAATGCCGCCTGCATTGCGTCCAGCTCCACTGAGTCGACCGCCCTCACCACCTGCGGCTGCTCCCAATGCTGCCGCAGCAGCGTCTCGGCGGTACCCCGCAGCGACGGGGCCTGCGGCCATACCAGCTGCTGCCCATCGTGCAGCGCGATATTCCAGGTGCTGCCTTCACTGACCAGACCTTCCGCGGTCAGGAACAGCGCGTCGTCGAAGCCGGCGGCCATCGCCTCGCGCCGCTGCTGGAACAGGCCGAAGGTACCCACGTGTTTGATCGCCGGAAGGTCGCGCTGATACCGCACGCTGCAGACAGCGCGCGCAGCGCTCAGCCGCACGGGCGCGGACACCGCCACCAGCACGTCCGCAGCCACAGTGGCGAGCGGGGCGCGGAAATCAAAAGCGCGGGAAAACACCGTCACCCGCAGCGATGCATCGGCCACGCCGGCCTGCTGCAGCGCCTGCGCCATCCAGCGCTGCACCTGGCCCTCATCCAGCACGCTGCCGAACAGCGCCTGGGTTGCAAGGGCCAAGCGCTGCAGGTGCAGGTCCAGGCCCTGCACCGCAAGGCCGCGCACCTGTAGCGAAGTGAAGTGGCCGTAGTTGACCAGGGCCGCGCCCAACGCCGCCGCATCGGCCGGCTGGCCATTGCAGAACAGCGCGCTGCTGCCCGTCGCGCTCACAGGCGCGCCTGCGCGTCCTGCCACCAGTGCTGCAGCACGGCAGCGGCCGGTTCGGCAGGCGCCATCCACGCCGACTGCCCGGCCCAGGCCTGCATCGAAGCCAATCGGTTCTCGCGCGCAGCCTGCGAACGCATCGCAGCGGTCAGCCCGCGCTGCACCGGGTACGGCCGCGGCGGCGGCGCATCGGCGGCGGCCGCAGCACGGACGTAATCGGTGGCCAGCCCGCGTCCCAGCCGGCCACTGAAGGCACGCGTGGGCCAGGTGTCTTCCGGTTCACTGGCCGCCAGCGCGTCTGCCCATGCCGGCGCGATCGCCGCCTCCGGGGTCCGCAGGAACGCGGTGCCGATCTGCACCGCGCTGGCACCCAGGGTCAGCGCGGCGGCGATGCCGCGGCCGTCGGCGATACCGCCCGCGGCGATCACCGGAATATCCAGATGGTCGACCAGGCGCGGCAATAACGAGAACAGGCCCACCAGCTGGCGCTCGGCCTGCGCCGGATCAAACGCGCCGCGGTGTCCACCGGCTTCGAAGCCCTGCGCCACCACGGCATCGGCACCGGCCGCCTGCGCCTCGCGCGCTTCAGCCAGGGTGGTCGCACACGCGATCCAGGCAATGCCGGCCTGCTTCAACTGCTGCACCTGACCCTCGCCGAGCACGCCCATGATGGTGGACAGCACGGCCGGATGAGCGGCCAGTACGGCGTTGAACTGATCATCGAAGTCGGCCGGACCGGCATCGCCGGCACTGGCCGGCACCTCCGGCCCCCACTGCGCCAGCAGCGCGCGGGTCGCCGCTTCGGCGTGCACATCGCGCAGCGCAGGGGCGTCGGGAATCCACAGGTTCACCTGCGCCGGGCCGCTGCTGAGGCTGCGGAAGTCATCCATCCAGCGACCGATATCGGCCGCCGGGGAAAGCACCGCGCCCATCGCCCCCATGCTGCCGGCGGTTGCCAGCGCCGCCGACAGCGGCACTGGACAGGCGCCGGCCATCGGCGCCAGCAGGACCGGCAGCTGCAGGTTGAAGCGTTGGCAGAAGCGTTCTACGCGGCCGGCAATTCCATCATCACGCATGCATCGAGCCTCTTTTCAGGAGTTCGTGCGGGGCCATCCGGCATCAGCGGAACGGCAGGCCGCGGCCGCCCATGGCACCCATCATGCCCTTCATGCTGCGCATCATGCCCTTCATGCCGCCGCCGGCCATCTTGCTCATCATCTTTTCCATCTGCATGTACTGCTTCATCAGCTTGTTGACGTCGGCCGGCTGGGTGCCCGAACCGCGCGCGATGCGGGCACGGCGCGACCCATTGAGCAGGCCCGGATTGCGCCGTTCCTTCTTGGTCATCGAGCTGATGATGGCGATCATGCGCGGCACTTCCTTGCCCTGGCTGACCTGCGCCTTGAGGTGCTCGGGGATCTGCCCCAGGCCCGGCAGCTTGTCCATCAGGCCACCGATGCCGCCCATGTTCTGCATCTGTTCCAGCTGGTCGCGCATGTCGTTCAGATCGAACTTCTTGCCCTTGGCGACCTTCTCGGCCAGCTTCTGCGCCTTGTCCTTGTCGACCTGCTGCTCGACCTGCTCCACCAGCGACAGCACGTCGCCCATGTCCAGGATGCGGCTGGCGATACGGTCCGGATGGAACACATCCAGGCCGTCCGGCTTTTCGCTGACACCGACGAACTTGATCGGCTTGCCGGTGATGTAACGCACGCTCAGCGCGGCACCACCACGGGCGTCACCGTCGGTCTTGGTCAGCACCACGCCGGTCAGCGGCAGGGCATCGCCGAAGGCCTTGGCGGTGTTGGCCGCGTCCTGGCCGGTCATCGCATCTACCACGAACAGGGTTTCGGCCGGGTTGACCGCCGCGTGCAGGGCCTTGATCTCGGCCATCATCGCTTCGTCGATCGCCAGGCGGCCGGCGGTATCGACGATCAGCACGTCCACGAAGGACTTGCGGGCGTCATCGATCGCCGCGCGCACGATGGCTTCCGGCTTCTGGTCGGCGCTGGAGGCGAAGAACAGCACGCCGACCTGTTCGGCCAGCGTCTTCAGCTGCTCGATCGCGGCCGGACGGTAGACGTCGGCCGACACCACCATCACCTTCTTCTTGCGCTTTTCCTTCAGGTGCTTGGCAAGCTTGCCCACCGTGGTGGTCTTGCCCGCACCCTGCAGGCCGGCCATCAGGATGATCGCCGGGGCCGGCACGTTGAGGTTCAGGTCGCTGGCTTCGGCGCCCATCACGTTGGTCAGCTCATCGCGGACGACCTTGATCAGGGCCTGGCCCGGGGTCAGCGACTTCAGCACTTCCTGGCCGACCGCACGCTCCTTGATGCGTTCGATCAGCGCCTGCACCACCGGCAGGGCGACGTCGGCTTCCAGCAGCGCGATGCGCACCTCGCGGGTGGCGTCGCGGATGTTTTCCTCGGTAAGGCGGCCGCGGCCGCGCAGGCGCTCGATGGTGCCGGAAAGGCGCTGGGTCAGGGACTCGAACATGCGATGCAACCTGTCTGGAACGGGGGACAATGAGGCAGACAGTATAGCCGGTCGCCCCGGCGACCCGGGCGCGCGCGATGGGCCGTCGCCACTGCGTTGGGGGTGTGCGAAACTTCTACGATGACAATCGTTCTCATCGCAGCCCTGCTCTACCTGACCGCCACCGCCCTGCTGGTGCGCGCGGTCGGCAGCGATGCGCCCCGCCCGGGCCGCGGCTGGCTGGCCGCGGCGGTGCCGGCGATGCTGCTGCACGCCGGCTACCACGTACAGGTGGCGCTGCAGAACGCCGGCGGGCCGGACATGCACTTCTTCGCCGCGCTGTCGCTGGTGGGCCTGGGCATGGCCGGGCTGACCTCGCTGGTCGGCGCGCGTGGCCGCATGGCCGCACTCGGCGTGGTGGTGTTCCCGCTGGCGGTGGTGCTGCTGGCCGCCTACCACGGCTATGGGCATGAACCGAGCAAGGAGCTGGGCTGGCGGCTGGCCACCCACGCCTGGCTGGCGCTGCTGTCCTACGCCACGCTGAGCATCGCCGCGCTGCTGGCGATCATGCAGTGGCTGCAGGAACGCGCCCTGCGCCGCCGCGAATTCCGTCCCTGGCTGCGTGCCCTGCCGCCGCTGGCGGACCTGGAATCGCTGCTGTTCCGGGTGATCACCGTCGGCTTCTTCCTGTTGACCCTGACGCTGGTGACCGGCGTGCTGTTCGTCGATGACCTGCTGGCGCAGAAACTGGTGCACAAGACCGTGCTCAGCGTGCTGTCGTGGGTCGTGTTCGGCGTGCTGCTGATCGGCCGCCGTCGTTACGGCTGGCGCGGGCTGAAGGCCGTGCACTGGACCCTGAGCGCGATGCTGTTGTTGCTGCTGGCGTTCTTCGGCAGCCAGTTCGTGATCGAACTGGTCTTCGGGCATACGACCCGGTAAAAACGGCGGGCCGTATGCGCACGCATACTGATCCTGATCCGGAACCGGGAGCGCCGAGCCGTGCTCGGCGGAGCCCGGCGGACACGCCCGCCACGTTCGAGAAAGCCGCCGGGCGTGGCTCGGCGCTACCGCTACTGCGCAGCCGCTTCCAGCGCCTCGGACAGGCGCTCGACCGCGATCACTTCCATGCCTTTGACCGTGCCGCCCTTGGGCGCGTTGGCCTTGGGCACGATCGCGCGCTTGAAGCCATGGGTGGCCGCTTCGCGCAGGCGGTCCTCGCCGTTGGGGACCGGGCGGATTTCGCCGGACAGCCCCACTTCGCCGAAGGCGATCGTCTTCTCCGCCAGCGCGCGGTCCTGCAGCGATGACAGCACCGCCAGCAACACCGGCAGATCGGCCGCGGTTTCCTGCACGCGGATGCCGCCGACCACGTTGACGAACACGTCCTGGTCGCCGACCAGCACCCCGCCATGGCGATGCAGCACCGCCAGCAGCATCGCCAGCCGGTTCTGTTCCAGGCCCACCGCCACGCGGCGCGGGTTGGACAGCGGCGAGGCGTCCACCAGCGCCTGCACCTCCACCAGCAACGGCCGCGTGCCCTCGCGGGTGACCATCACGCAGGATCCCGGCTGGCGCGTGCTGCCGCCGGACAGGAAGATCGCCGAAGGGTTGGAGACCTCTTTCAGGCCCTTGTCGCCCATCGCGAACACGCCCAGTTCGTTGACCGCACCGAAGCGGTTCTTGAACGCGCGCAGCAGGCGGAAGCGGCTGCCGCTCTCGCCTTCGAAGTACAGCACCGCATCGACCATGTGCTCCAGCACGCGCGGGCCGGCGATGCCGCCTTCCTTGGTCACGTGGCCGACCAGGAACACCGCGGTGCCGGTTTCCTTGGCAAAGCGCACCAGCCGCGCGGCGCTTTCGCGCACCTGGCTGACCGAACCCGGCGCGGCGGTCAGCGATTCGGTCCACAGGGTCTGGATGGAGTCGGCCACGATCAGCCGCGGCTTGGCCTTGCCGGCATGCTGCAGGATGGTCTCCACGCAGGTTTCGGCCAGCGCGTTGACGCCTTCCAGCGGCAGTTCCAGGCGGTGCGCGCGACCGGCCACCTGGGCCAGCGATTCCTCGCCGGTGACGTACAGCACCGGCAGTTCGGCCGCCATCAGGGCCACCGCCTGCAGCAGCAGGGTCGACTTGCCGATGCCCGGGTCACCGCCGACCAGCACCACCGCGCCCTCCACCAGGCCACCGCCCAGCACCCGGTCGAACTCGCCGATGCGGGTGGTGACGCGGATGTGGTCGGTCTGCGCCACGTCCTTCAATGCGGTGACCTTGGGCGGATCGATCTTGCCGGCCCAGCCACTGCGCCGGGAGGCCGGGGCGCCGGCGGCGGCCGCGCTTTCCACGACGATTTCCGACAGCGTGTCCCAGGCCTTGCACTCGGTGCACTGGCCCTGCCATTTGCTGTAGTCGGCGCCACATTCGCTGCAGACGTAGGCGGTGCGGCTCTTGGCCATGATCATTCCGGTTGCGCGTTGGATGGCGAGCATAGCCGAGCCCCGTCGCAACCGCTGCGACCGGCCCTGGCGGCCGCGGGACGGGGTCAGAGTCAGGGGTCAGAGTCAGGGGTCAGAGTCGGGACTCTGACCCCTGACTCTGACCCCTGACTCTGACCCCTGACTCTGACCCCTGACTCTGACCCCTGACTCTGACCCCTGACTCTGACCCCTGCCGGCAGCGTGATGTTCCGCTCAGGTTCGGGACCGAACGGCCGATACCATGTGCGCCGCCCTGCGCGCCCTCTCATTTTCCAAGGATTTCCCATGACTGGCAGCTACAGCCAGAGCCTCGTCTTTTTCTCGCTGCTGGTGGCCGTGCTGGCCTCCTACACCGCGCTGGACATGGCAGGCCGACTGGCCACCGCGCAAGGGCGCGTCGCGCGCTGGTGGCTGGCCGGCGGCGCCGCTGCGATGGGCCTGGGCATCTGGTCGATGCACTTCATCGGCATGCTGGCCTTCAAGCTGCCGATCCCGGTCGGCTTCGACCTTGCCATCACCCTGTACTCGCTGGCGGTGTCGGTGGGCGCGTCGGCGTATGCGCTGTGGCTGGTCTCGCGCCCGCAGCTGCCGACCCGTCGCCTGGTCGCCGGCGCGGTGTTGATGGGCCTTGGCATCGCCGCGATGCATTACCTGGGGATGGCCGCGATGCGCATGCAGCCGGGCATCGATTACGACCCGCTGTGGTTCACCGCCTCCCTGCTGATCGCCATCGGTGCCGCCGGCGCGGCGCTGTGGATCGCCTTCCGCCTGCGTGTCGAAGGCCGCAATACCCGCCGCCTGCGCGGCGCCGCCTCGCTGGTGATGGGCCTGGCCATCGTCGGCATGCACTACACCGGCATGGCCGCTGCCCGCTTCCCGGCCGACAGCCTGTGCGGGGCGGTGATCGACGGCGGCATCGATGCGCAGTGGCTGGCGGTTCTGGTCATCGTCACCACCCTGGGCACCATCGGCATCGCGCTGGTGGCTTCGCTGTTCGACCGCCAGATGCGCGAACGTACCGGCCTGCTGGCCGAGTCGCTGGAACGCGCCAATGACAAGCTGCTGCAGGCCGCGCTGCACGATCCGCTGACCCAGCTGCCGAACCGTTCGCTGCTGCAGGACCGCATCGAACAGTCGATCGAAAAAGCACGCCGGCGCAACCACGCGGTGGCGGTGATGTTCTGCGACCTGGACGGCTTCAAGACCGTCAACGATGCCTACGGCCACCAGCTCGGCGACCGCCTGCTGGTCAAGGTGAGCCAGCGCATCGGCTCGCTGCTGCGGCCGCAGGACACCCTGGCGCGCCTGGGGGGCGACGAGTTCGTGATCGTGCTGGCCATCGACGAACCCGACGATGCGGTCGTGGTGGCAGAGCGGATCATCGCCGCCGTGGCCGAGCCCTTCCTGATCGAGGCGGCCGAACTCCAGGTCACCGCCAGCCTGGGCATCGCGCTCTATCCGGAAGACGCCGCCGACGAGCGCGAACTGATGGCCAACGCCGATGCGGCGATGTATCACACCAAGCAGGGAGGGCGGAACGGCTACACCTTCTTTACCCCGTCCATGCAGGTCAGCGCCAACCGCCAGCTGCGGCTGCTGCAGGACCTGCGCAAGGCGACCGAACGCGGCGAACTGCTGTTGCACTACCAGCCCAAGTTCGTGGCCGCCGGCACCCCGGCGGTGGGCGCTGAAGCCCTGCTGCGCTGGCAGCACCCGGAGCTGGGCATGCTGGCGCCGGACATCTTCATCCCGATCGCCGAACGTAGCGGCTTGATCCTGCCGATCGGCGACTGGGTACTGGACCAGGCCTGCGCGCAGCTGCGTGCGTGGCACGACGCCGGCAACCCGCACTGGACGATGGCGGTGAACCTGTCGCCATTGCAGTTCGCCGCGCCCGGACTGGTGGAAACGGTGAAGGAGACGCTGGAACGGCATGGGCTGGATGCCAGCCGGCTGACCCTGGAAATCACCGAAACCACGGCGATGAAGAACGTGGAAACCAGCCTGCAGATCCTCAACGCGCTGACCGCGCTGGGCGTGCGGATTTCCATCGATGATTTCGGCACCGGATACTCCAGCCTGCTGTACCTCAAGCGCATGCCGGCCACCGAACTGAAGATCGACCGCGCCTTCGTGCGCGACCTGGAAGACAACGCCGAAGATGCGGCGATCGTGTCCTCGATCGTGGCACTGGGCCGTTCGCTGCAGTTCAACGTGGTCGCCGAAGGCGTGGAAACCGCCGGCCAGCGCGACTACCTCAGCAGCCTGGGCTGCGACCAGCTGCAGGGCTACCACCTGGGTCGCCCGATGGCCGCGGACGAGTTCCTGCGCAAGGTCGCCTGAGGGCAGTGACGGCCGCTGGCCGTCAAGACCCAGCACGGTAGTGACGGCCGCTGGCCGTCAGCGCGCCAAATCCATGACGGCCAGCGGCCGTCACTACCGGGGCAATGCGAGAAAGCCATGACGGCCAGCGGCCGTCACTACCCAGCAAAAAGGCCACCCCGGGGGGTGGCCTTTTCGTTTGCGGCAACGTCGCGGAGACGTCAGTGCATCATGTGCACGTTCATGTTGTGCATGACCCACAGGGTGCCGGCGACGATGATGCCGATCACCACGACGGTGAACACCGCCGCGTTGACGTTCCAGCGGCTTTCCGACGAGCGGTCCAGGTGCAGGAAGAACACCAGGTGTACCAGCATCTGCAGTACCGCGGTCACCGCGATCGCCACGCCGCTGACGGTGCGGGAGAAATCACCCGACATCACCACCCAGAACGGGATGACGGTCAGGATCACCGCCAGCACGAAGCCGATCAGGTACGACTTGACGCTGCCGTGGCTTTCGCCGCCGGCGCCGTGGCCATGGTCGTGTGCGTTGTCATGTGCCATTACAGCGCTCCATTGAGGTAGACGACGGAGAACACGCCGATCCAGATCAGGTCCAGGAAGTGCCAGAACAGGCTCAGGCACGCCAGGCGGGTCTTGTTGGTCGCGGTCAGGCCGTTCTGCTTGACCTGGATGAACATCACCAGCAGCCACAGCAGGCCAGCGCTCACATGCAGGCCGTGGGTACCGACCAGAGCGAAGAACGCCGACAGGAAGGCACTGCGGTCCGGACCGTAACCCTGGTGGATCAGGTGGTTGAACTCCCAGACTTCCATGCACATGAAGCCGAAGCCCAGCAGCCAGGTGATGCCCAGCCACAGGTACAGCTGGCCGACCTTGTTCTTGTGCATGGCGATCATGCCCAGGCCGAAGGTCAGCGAGGAGGTCAGCAGCAGCGCGGTTTCCCACGCAACGAACGGCAGCTCGAACAGGTCGCCCGGGCCGGGGCCGCCGTCGGTACCACCGACCAGCACCACGTAGGTGGCGAACAGCGAAGCGAAGATGAGGCAATCGCTCATCAGGTACACCCAGAAACCGAAGACGGTGTTGCCGCCGGTGTCGTGGTGTTCGTGCTCGTCATGGCCATGGGCCGCCGCGTGCGCGGCGTGCCCGTGGTTCACGGTTGGGGTATGGGTGCTCATGCCTTCAGCTCCGACTTGACCAGGCCCTGGGCAACCAGGTGCTTGCGGTGTTCGTTTTCGATGCGCTCCACTTCGGCGGCCGGGACCCAGTAGTCCACGTCCTTGTCGAAGGTGCGGTAGATGAACGTGCCGATCATGCCGACCAGGCCGATGATGGCCAGCCACCAGATGTGCCAGATCATCGCAAAGCCGAACACCATGCTGAAGGCACCGATCACCACGCCCGTGCCGGTGTTGCGCGGCATGTGGATGTCGGAGTACTTGGCCGGCTTCGGCCAGGCTTCACCACGCTGCTTGCGTGCCCAGAAATCGTCCAGCTCGGTGACCTGCGGCAGCGTACCGAAGTTGTAGAAGGCCGGCGGCGAAGAGGTTTCCCACTCCAGCGTACGGGCATCCCACGGATCGCCGGTCAGGTCCATGTTCTTCTTGCGGTCGCGGACCGACACGAAGATCTGGATGACCTGGCACAGGATGCCGGCGCCGACGATGAAGGCACCACCTGCAGCGATCAGCAGCAGCGGCTCGTAGGCCGGGTTGACGGTGCTCTGCAGGCGACGGGTCATGCCCATGAAGCCCAGCACGTACATCGGCATGAAGGTCACGTAGAAGCCGATGAACCAGCACCAGAACGCACACTTGCCCCAGAACTCGTTGAGCTTGAAGCCGAACATCTTCGGCCACCAGTAGGTGATGCCGGCGAACATGCCGAACACCACGCCGCCGATGATGACGTTGTGGAAGTGGGCGATCAGGAACAGGCTGTTGTGCAGCACGAAGTCGATGGCCGGAATCGCCAGCATCACGCCGGTCATACCGCCGATGACGAAGGTGATCATGAAGCCGATGGTCCACAGCACCGGGGAGGTGAAGTGCACGCGACCGCGGAACATGGTGAACAGCCAGTTGAAGATCTTCACGCCGGTGGGGATGGAGATGATCATCGTCGTTATGCCGAAGAAGGCATTGACGTTGGCACCCGAACCCATGGTGAAGAAGTGGTGCAGCCACACGATGAAGGACAGCACGCCGATGGCGGCCGTGGCGTACACCATGCCCTTGTAGCCGAACAGCGCCTTGCGCGAGAACGTGGCGATCACTTCGGAGAACACGCCGAAGGCCGGCAGCACCAGGATATAGACTTCCGGGTGGCCCCAGATCCAGATCAGGTTGATGTACAGCATGGCGTTGCCGCCACCATCATTGGTGAAGAAATGCGTGCCCAGGTAACGGTCCAGGGTCAGCAGCACCAGGGTGATGGTCAGCACCGGGAAGGCGGCAACGATCAGGATGTTGGTGATCAGCGCGGTCCAGGTGAAGATCGGCATCTGCATCAGCTTCATGCTGGGCGTACGCATCTTCAGGATGGTAATGAAGAAGTTGATGCCGCTCAACGTGGTACCCAGGCCTGCGACCTGTAGTCCCCAGATGTAGTAGTCCATGCCGACGCTTGGACTGTACTCGATGCCGGACAAGGGCGGGAATGCCAGCCAGCCGGTGGCGGCGAACTCGCCGATCCACAGCGACAGCATGATCAGCACCGCACCGGACACGAACAGCCAGAAGCTGAGCGAGTTCACGAACGGGAACGCGACGTCGCGCGCACCGATCTGCAGCGGCACGGCCAGGTTCATCAGGCCGGTGATCAGCGGCATCGCCACGAAGAAGATCATGATCACGCCGTGGGCGGTGAAGATCTGGTCGTAGTGGTGCGGCGGCAGGTAACCCTCGGACCCGCCGACGGCGATGGCCTGCTGGGTACGCATCATGATGGCGTCGGAGAAACCGCGCAGCAGCATGACGAAGGCGACGATGAGATACATCACGCCGATCTTCTTGTGGTCCACCGAGGTGAACCACTCCTTCCACAGATAACCCCACAGCTTGAACTTGGTGATCAGGGCAACAACGCCCAGGCCACCAAGAACCGCGCCGATCAACGTCGTCAGGACGATCGGATCGTGGGGGATC
Organism: Stenotrophomonas sp. SORGH_AS_0321; assembly: GCF_031453215.1. Classification (NCBI taxonomy): domain Bacteria; kingdom Pseudomonadati; phylum Pseudomonadota; class Gammaproteobacteria; order Lysobacterales; family Lysobacteraceae; genus Stenotrophomonas; species Stenotrophomonas sp. SORGH_AS_0321. The sequence continues at coordinate 1,191,802 of NZ_JAVIZG010000001.1, read as the reverse complement.
GACTCAATAGAGAGTTTACCCAGCATGTTCATTCTCCCGAGCCCTCGTGGCCGGAGTGGCCCGCGTGCTCGTCGTTGGGGGTTTCATCGGCATCCAGGTTCACGCCGGAAGCCTTGGACTCGTGGTCATCCATCGGGCCGTGGCCTTCATGGCTTTCCATCGTGCCCGCGTCAGCCGCAGCGGCACCGGGGTGCTTGTGCTTCATGCCGTAGTGCTGGTTGTCACCCATGTGCTTGGCGATGACCCAGTCGAACAGGCCGTCTTCGACCTGACCGTAGTAGGTCACCGGGTGCCAATCAGAGTTGCGGTCAGCGCCCAGGGCGTTGAACACGGTCTTGTCCAGGCGGCTGCCCTGCTCGGCACGCACCTGGTCGACCCATGCGCGGTATTCCGGTTCGGTAACCGAATGGGCGGTGAAATGCATCTTGGCGAAGCCGGCACCGCTGTAGTGCGAGGACATGCCCGGGAATTCACCGGTCTCGTTGGCGATCAGGTGGAGTTTGGTCTCCATCGCGGCCATCGAGTAGATCATGCTGCCCAGATGCGGGATGAAGAACGCATTCATCACGGTATCGGAGGTGATCTTGAAGTTCAGCGGGGTGTTCACCGGGAACTTGATCTCGTTGACCACGGCGATCTTTTCTTCCGGATAGACGAACAGCCACTTCCAGTCGAGCGAGATGGCCTCGATCACGACCGGCTTGACGTCCGATTCAATCGGGCGATACGGGTCCAGCGCGTGGGAAGACCGCCAGGTCAGCACGGCCAGCACCAGCACGATCATGCAGGGGATCGACCAGACCACCACTTCGATCGCGGTGGAATGCGACCAGTTCGGCTCGTAGCGAGCCTTGGTGTTGGAAGCGCGGTACTTCCAGGCGAACGTCAGGGTCATGATGATGACCGGGACGACGACCAGCAGCATCAACACGACAGCCGTGATCAGCAGGGTCTTCTCATCCTGGCCGATCTGGCCCTTCGGATTCAGGATGGCCGTGTTGCAGCCGGTGAGAAACACCGCCAGTGCGAACAGCAGGCCCGGACGCAGCATGCGTCCAAGGGTTTTCAACGGAATCATCGGTCGATCCAATTGCGAGGGAATGCCACCCCGCCCTGCCCAGTCCGGCAAAAGCCGGCCCGACCTGCCAAGGATCGACGGGTTCGGAGAACGGGGGAAGAGTCAGCCTTTCAAGTTTAGGCCGTCACCGCCCATTTAAGAAAGCCATTGACATTGATCTGACGCAGTTTTCGACGTTTTCGGCCTGCGACACGTTGTCGCAGCCGCCCGTCGCAGGGCGCATGGGGCCCGAAAAGCGCACCCGGTGGGTGACGACCTCACCCCTGTGGGTGACGACCTGCCCCGGTGGGTGACGACCGTTGGTCGTCACAGTCCCCACCCTACCCCCCCGCCCCCGCAAGGGCAACCCGCGGGAAAAATACGGCGGATGGGCATGACCCCATGCAGACGCCCCCCTGTGAGGACGAGGACGCCGCACTTCCGCCGTTGCCCAATGACAGGCTGAAACGGTGGCGACACCCTAGAGAGAAGGGGCCGCCACCGGCCGGAGGAGCTGCTTCCAGCACGTTCATCGTGTGGCCTGACGCCAACGCCGTACATGAGAAAAGTTGCGAAATGCATGCGCTTTCAGGCGCATGGGGCCGCTGCAGCCCTTCACCTTTCGCCCGCAGCCGGACTCACCCCGCCCGCCCTACCCCAGCAGCACCGACAGCCCCCACGTGCACAGGCATACATACGCCAGCAGGCCCAGGCTGATGCCCAGCGTGGTGCGCATGATCGCCGACTCCTGCCCCACCAGCTTGACCGCCGCGGCAGCGATCGCGATCGACTGCGGTGATACCAGCTTGGCCATCACCCCGCCAGCCGTGTTGGCGGCCACCAGCAGCGCTTCGGGCACCCCGATCTGGGCGGCGGTGACCGCCTGCAGATGGGCGAACAGGGTATTGCTGTTGACCACCGATCCGGTGATGAACACCCCCATCCAGCCGATCACCGGCGCCAGCAGCGGGAACACGCCGCCGGTCTGCGCCAGCGCCAGCCCGATGGTGGATGAGGCCCCGGAATAATTGGTGATGTAGGCCACCGCCATCACCAGCGGCACCGTGGCCAACGGCTTCCACATCTCCCGGCCGGTCTGCGCCAGCTCCTCGCCTGCCATGCGCAGGTTGAGCCGGGGCGACAACACCACGGTCAGCACAGCGGCCACCAGGATGGCGGTACCTGAAGCATTCAACCATCCGACATTCCACACCGCCGGCAGCGTATGCACGTTGGCCACCAGCGGCGGCAGTTCCTGCACGCGCCCATCAAGCAGGCCGATAGGCAGGTGCAGCACGGTGCTGGCCAGCGCCCCGCCGGCGGCGAACAGCGCCTTGAAGGCCGGCAGGCTCCACAGCAGGATGGCCCCGGTGAGGATGTAGAACGGCGACCACGCCAACAGCACTTGCTTCAGGCTGTAGCGCTGCGCCGGCCCGGGGGGTGTATCCGCTTCGCGGTAAATGCGCCGGGGCCGCCAGACCTGCATGAAGCCGGCCAGCGCGGCCATCGCCGCCAGCGGTCCGATGATGTCCACCAGTTCCGGCCCCAGCAGGTACAGCACCGCCGTCTGCACGCCGCTGAACACCCCGCCCACCACCAGCAGCACCGGCCAGGTCTCACGCACACCGCGCCACCCATCCAGCATCAGCACCAGGATGGCCGGCGACAACAGCGCGATCACCTGCACCAGCGCCATCAGCATCAGCGACATCGCCTCCAGGCTGACCCCGCCCTGCTGCGCGCCCACCAATACCGGAATGCCGATGGCCCCGTACGCACCGGCCGCGCCATTGGCCAGCAGGCACAGCATGGCCGCCTTCAGCGGGCGGAAACCCAGCTCCACCAGCAACGCGGCGCAGATGGCGATCGGCACGCCAAAGCCGGCCGCGCCCTCCAGGAATCCACCAAAACAGAACGCGATCAGCAGCACCTGGATGCGCTGGTCTTCGGAAATGGTCGCGATGCTGCCGCGGATCACGTCGAACTTGCCGCTGCGGATGGCGAGTTTGTACAGCCATACCGCCATCAGCACGATGAAACTGATCGGAAACACACCGTTGGCGATGCCCAGCAGTCCTGCGCCCGCGATGGTGCCGGCCGGCATGCCGAACACCAGCGCGGAAACCAGCACGGACACCACCACCGCCAGCAGCGCGGCGGTCAATCCTTTCAGCCGCAGCACGGTCAATGCCAGCAGGAATACCAGCACCGGCAAGGCGGCCAGCAGCGCCGACAGGTTGGGGTTACCCAGCGGATCGTAATTCTGTTGCCACATGGCCAGCCTTCCTTCGGTGGCGCCGGGCATGCCCGGCGGGTACGCGTAGGGGAACCCTTGTCAGGCCTTGGTGACCTTGTTGGGACATTCGGTACCGGCAGCAAAATGACCGAGATTCCCCAGCGTGGTCTCCGCGATTTCCTGCAGCGCCTCGGCGGTGAAAAACCCTTGGTGGCCGGTAACCAGCACATTGGGGAATGTCATCAGGCGCTGGAATACGTCGTCGTCGATGATCTGCCCGGAGCGGTCCTGGAAGAACAGCGCACTTTCCTGTTCGTAGACATCGATGGCCAGGTGGCCCAACTGCCGCGACTTCAGCGCGCGGATCACCGCATCGGTATCCACCAGTCCGCCACGCGAGGTATTGACCAGCATCGCGCCGGGCTTCATCAGGGCCAGCGAATCATCGTTGATCAGGTGCCGGGTCTGCGGGGTCAGCGGGCAGTGCAGCGACACGATATCCGAACGCGCCAACAGGTCCTGCAGCGGCACGAACTCACCCAGCCCGGCGAAATCCGGCGCAGGATACGGATCGTGCCCGAGCACGGTGCAGCCCATGCCGTGCAGGATGCGCGCGGTCGCCAGGCCGATCTTGCCGGTGCCGACGATGCCCGCGGTCTTTCCATGCAGGGTGCGACCGAGCAGGCCTTCGAGCATGAAGTTTCCTTCGCGCACCCGGTTGAATGCCCGATGGGTCTGGCGGTTGAGCGTCATGATCAACGCCAGCGTGTGTTCGGCGACGGCCTCGGGCGAATACGCCGGGACCCGCGCGACGAAGAAGCCCAACCGCTCGGCAGCGGCGAGGTCGACATTGTTGAAACCTGCGCAGCGGAGCAGCACCGCACGCACCCCCATGCCGTGCAGCGCCTGCAGTACCGGGGCGTCCAGACGGTCGTTGACGAAAACACAGACCGCATCGCATCCCTGCGCCAGGGCAGCGGTGTGGACGTCCAGGGTGGCCTCGTAATACAGGAACTCGACCCCGTGGGCCGCCCCTGCCTGCTGATTGGCCTCGTCCAACGAACGGCTGTCGTAGGGGCGTGCGCTGAAAACGGCGACTTTCATACAGGACTTCCTTCCCCGTGACGTTTTGCGGACTGTAGCAGGCGCAAGGGGACCAAAGGGGTCAGCGTTCTTTTCCTGTGGGAAAGGACGCTGACCCCGGCGCAACCCCGGCGCTACACTACGGGCCACCGTGCAACCGGCCCACGCCATGTCGCCCCTGTCACGCATCTTCCGCTGGACGGCCTCCCCTGCGGGCAAGCGCACGCTGTTCCTGCTGACCACGGCGTTCGCGCTGCTGGTGGCCTGTAGCCCGGAGCTGCTGCCGCTGCTGCCGGTGGTGGATGCGCTGGGCCTGGACGTGCTGGCGATGCTGCTGGGAACGCAGATGCTGGCCACCCTGCCGTGGCTGCGCGGCCAGGCCGGGCCAGCCATTGGCGTGGCACGGCGCGCACTGCTGGGCATCGCGGCGGGCGCGATGGGCGGCTACCTGCGGCAGCTGGTGTTCGGGGTGGGCCGGCGGGGATGTGCTGCACTTTCCCCGGCACGCGCACGCTGAGAGCGGCGCAGCGGACGACGCACGCCGCCTGCTTTTGAAGATCCGCCCATGTACGGATCCGGCGCCGGCTGGTGGTATGGCCGTGCTGATGACGAAGAGCATCAGTCGGGATTGCCATCCTGTTTGAAACATTGACAACTTTGCTCTGTTTTGCCCCTTGGGCACGGCGGAGAATGCGCTGCATTGCCCGTGGATTCCATGGCGGGCGATGTGGGGGATCCCTGATCCGCCGGCTTTTTTGTCAGTGTTCACCGGTATGGCAACCCGCATCGCCTGCCACCTTGCGCCCCGCGCAGGTGGCCTCACGCCTTGCGAAGGACGACCGATGGATCCGAAGCATCCGCTCAGTGCCAGACGCCTCTACGCCCTGCTGGGCGAGAAAATGCACGACCTCCCGCCTTAATTTCATCGAACGACTCGAGCAAAGGCTGGAGGAGTACGACGCCACGCGGGACCGAAGCGCAAACGTGGTGCAGCTGCACATGGTTTCCGATACCACCGTCGATGTGCCGTGCGCCAGTCCCGACTGCCCGGCAGGCTCGGCATGCGGGGCGAGCGTGGCCGTGCCGATGCGCACCCTGCACGGCCTGGCCGTCCTGTTCGACCTGCTGCACGCGGCGCACCTTTCACGACTGGGCGCCACCGCGGAAGGCGGCATCAGCGAACAGCACGTCGGCGGACTGATCCTGACCGGCCAGGCACTGCTCAGCGCGACGACGCAGGCCCAATGGAGCGAGCGATGAACGCGGCCGGCAAGGCCGGCACCGGCCCTGTGCCCGCCCGCACCAGCGATCTGGCCTGGCAGATGGCCGAGCATCTGGATTCGCGGCTGCGCCTGCGCGACTGCGACGAAGCCGGCATCGCGCGCGCCCTGCTGCTGATGTGCGAACTGCACGGCATGAGCCGCGTCGCCCGCGCCTGCGGGATGAACAGCGACACCCTGCGCCGGCAACTGGATGGCACGCGAACGTTGAACTTCGATACGGTGCTGTGCGTGAGCCGGGCGTTGGGACTGCAGTTGAGCGCAGAGGTGGGGGCGTCGCCTGCCGATGCAGCGGACCCGGGCTGAATCCCAGGCTGAAGACACCTCATGCGTGGAGCTACAGGGTGCGTGATGCCGCAGGCATGAAGCGGCCGTTCATTCAGAGCACCCGAGCGGGATGCAAGCGCGAAGCCGCCAGGAACGATACCGAGGTGTAATAGACCCTTGCGACCATCTGGCCTACTATCGCGAGTTGCGAAACGCCATGGGTACACCGTTCGTGGATAGTTTTGAAAGATTCAATGGCCGTCGCAGCGGCGCAGGCAAGCCCATCGCCGTGCTTGCCCACGGCTTCGGCACCGACCAGACCGCCTGGTCTGCGTTGCGTCCGTGGTTCGAACAACGGTTCGAGGTCATCTCGTTCGATCTTGCCGGCTGCGGTCCGCGCGGCGCGGAAACCTATGACTTCGACCGGCACGCGTCGCTGTTTGGTTATGCCGACGACCTGCTGGATATCCTCGACGAACTCGAGGTCGAACGCTGCACCTATATCGGTCATTCCATGAGCGCGATGATCGGAGCGCTGGCATCCATCGCGCGGCCAGAGCTGTTCGAGCGCATGGTGATGATCGGGGCATCGCCGCGTTACCTAGACGATGACGGCTACACCGGCGGATTCAAGCCCGAAGATCTGGAAAACCTGTTCGACAGCATGAGCGCAAACTACCAGGCGTGGGTGGCGGGCTTCGCTCCGATGGTGGTCGGCGTGGAGGACAGCGAGGTCATCGCCGATTTCTCCAATACCCTGTTCCAGATGCGCCCGGATATCGCTCTCAATACATCGCGGACCATTTTCAATTCCGACGTCCGCGCACTGGCTGCGCAGGTCTCCCGGCCGGTACATGTCATCCAGACCTCGGTCGATGTCGCTGTGCCGGTCGCCGTGGGTCACTGGCTGGCAGCAGCGATCGACGGGGCGACGCTCGACATCATCGATGCCTCCGGCCATCTGCCCCACATGACCGCCTCCGGTGAAGTGATCCGCATCCTGGACCAGCGCCTGGGCGGGACGGCACGTTGAATACGCCCGACAGCAATGCCCTGGTCAGCCTGAGCCAGTTCGCCCATGGCGCCTCCGGTGCCGATCTGGTGATGGTGCTTGAGGCGGACCCGGACGGCCGCGTGACATGGTCGACCGGCTTCCCCAATGCCTCTTTTTCCGGCTTCAACCTGGCACGCAGCGGCGTGCTGGCCCACGCGTGGACGGGGCAGCCGGTCGAGGCGAACGCTTTCCGGCTGCCGACGGCGATCGTCCAGGCATTGGGTGGCCCGGCCGCACGGTTGTTGTTCATCCCTGCCCCTTCCGACGATGCGCCATCAAGCGGCATGCTGCTGCTGTGGAAGCACGATGTCGGCGCCGAGCAGCCACCGCAGACGCTCTCGTTGCTGGCACCCAGCGTCGCCCAGTTGCTGTCGGCGCGACGCGGCGCGGTGCATGACATCGTGGTCCGCAACCAGTTCATCGACCTGGTGGAAAGCGTTCCGGCGGGCATCGTGCTGATCGACGGCGATGGACTGGGCACGGTGATCAACCAGCGCGCGGCCGAACTGCTGGGACAGAAGCCCGGCAAGCACCGCGCCGCCGACCTTGTCGCCCCGATGCGGGCGTTGCGGCAGCGCTGCGACAACCATGCCGAACTGGAGCAGGCCTACGCCGCCCAGGTGGGAAATCTCAACTTTGCGACGACGCTGCACTGGGTGATGGGGGAGCGCACCTTCGAGGTGGATACGCATCCGGTGCGCGGCGATGGCGAGCAGGGCCGCATCTGGCTGTTCACCGACATCACCGCGGATCTGCTGATGGCCGCCGAACTGCGGCGCCTGGCCTCGTCGGACCCGTTGACCGGCGTACCCAACCGACGACATTTCGAAGAGCGCTCCGCGCAGATCATCGCCGCCCGCGAGGCAAACGGTCGCTCGGTCGCGGTGCTGATGCTGGACGTCGACCATTTCAAGAAGATCAACGACACCCACGGCCACCCGATCGGCGATGAAGTATTGAAAGTGGTCGCCCGCCGCTGCCGCGAGGCCCTGCGTGATCGTGACCTGTTCGCGCGCTTTGGCGGGGAGGAGTTCATCGCGCTGCTGGCCGCACCGACCGCCGACGAAGTGCCCGCCACCGCCGAACGCCTGCGCAACGCGATTTCCGGCGCACCGGTGAACGTGGGCGGCCTGCGCATCGATGTGACCGTCAGCGTGGGCGGCGCCATGGGCGAGGCACTGCCGGGCTGCGATGCGACGCTGCTGGAACAGCTGGTGGCGCGTGCCGATGAGGCGCTGTATGAGGCGAAGGCCGACGGGCGCAATCGGGTGCGGATGAGCAGTTGATCGCTCATGGCGCCGACCCTGGGTCGGCGCTACCGCATCAGTGCTGCGCCAATGCGTATTTCTTCTCCCCTGCCACCACCGACAGCCGCACGAGCTGCCGGTCGTCATCCTGCTGGGCCAAGCGGTTTTCCGGCGGTGGCAGCGGGCAGGTGGCGAAGTCCGTGTAGGCGCACGGCGGGTTGTAGGCGCGATTGAAATCCAGCGTGACCGTGCCGTCTGCCGCGACCGCATCGGTGCGCAGGTAGCGACCGACCCCGTAGGTCTGGCGGCTTGTGGTCTGGTCCTGGAACATCAGGTTCAAGCTTTTCGTCGGGTCGCCGAGGGCCTCCAATCGCCACTCGCGCCCTTCTTTTTCGAACACCACGTAACCTGGGTTCGGCGTATCGGCGACCTCGCCGAGCACGTTCACGATCGGCAGCGTCCTGCCGGCCGGGTGCGGCACGAAGCGTGCCTGCACACGCCAGCTTTCTTCGGCCGGGAAGAAGTCCAGGCCACCGAAATGCAGGCGCGCCGGCGCATCGGCATGGCGCACCCGTAGTGCCAGCCGCTGCCCGCGCTTGATCGCGGTGATCTGCCCTTTGCCCTCGTCATAGGACAGCTTGGTGCCACCGCCCTTCCCTTCTGGTTCCAGCCGCACCTCCCCCTGTACCGGCGTGCCATCGGCGCTGATCTGCGCCCCATCGACCGGCCTGAGGTACAGACCGTCGGCGCGCTGCTCCAGCTGGGCCAACCGGTCCGGTGCAATCGACAGGCGGATGGTATTGCCTTCAGCACCGCCCACGCTCTGCGGTCCGGCGTTGATCCAATGCAGCCCGATCAGGCTGGTCCAGCCATCGGGCTTGGCCAGGTCCGCGGCACGTTCGTGCACCCACTCAGCGTGTTGGCGCTTGAAATCCTGCGCTGCAGTCGCCGCTTTGGGGCTCTCCGGCGCAGGTTGCTCCTGCCGGCTGCACGCTCCCGCAAGCAGGGTGACAACCAGGACGGAGGCAAGCGTGTACGTCTTCATGCAGGTCACCAGTTTTTGGAAATACCGAGGTGGACGTAGCGTCCGTAGGTTTCGTGCAGCGCGCTCAGGTAGCTGCCGGTGGCATTCAGCGGCGGCTCTTCGTTGAACAGGTTCCTGGCCCCCACTTCGACTGCCGTTCCCCTCAGGCGTCCTGTGTTGAACTCCTTTTTAACCGACAACGCCCAGCGCTGGGTCGAACCCACCACGAACGGCGTGCGATCGGAATAGGCACCGGCCGTCACGCTGTCGATATAGTCGTCGCGCAGGCGCACCGTCCAGTCCTGCAGGTTCCAGATCAGCGTCGCGCTGGCCCGCCATTCCGGCTTGGCCCCATTGATGCCGACCTCGTTGGCCGCGCCCAGGTCCGGCGCGATGATGTTCAACTGGCCACTGGCAATCGCGGCAGCCACCTGCTGCACCTCGGCAGGCTTCTGCTGGGTGTATTCCTTGAGCTGGCTGACACTCAGCAGTAACGCGAAGTTGCCCCAGGCCGTTTCGCGCAGTCGCCAGCTGAAGTTGTAGTCCACGCCCGATGCGGTGAGTGGCCGGCGATTCTGGTAGCGGTTGTAGATGTGCGTCACCACGCCCGCAGGCGCCAGGCCGGAGCCTGCAAACAGCGCGGCATCCTCTGCCGTCACCGCCGCACGCACCACGTTGGGGTTGCTGCTGCCTTCCACAACGCGCAGATAGGCGTCGTACAACAGCTCCTCACCCAGGGTATTGATGGGGTTCTCCACCTGCACCCGCCAGGCATCCACGCTCAGGCTGATCGAGCCCAGCGAGTCCGGCAGGAACTGTGGCTCGAACACCGCGCCCCATGACGACTGCCGGGTGGTTTCCGGCTTCACGTCGTCGCCGTAGGAGGTCACCGCGCTCACCGACGGCTTGACCGCCGAGCCACTGCTGTAGGCATTCAAGCAGGCGCTGTAGTCGGGCTGCGCGCCCTTGCTGATCAGCGCGTGGCAGCGGATGGCATCGTTGTTGAAGCCAAACCCGTAGGTCGGCGGGGAGTTCACCAGTTCCAGTCCCGGTGCGCGGAAACCGCCGCTGACCGAGCCGCGCAGCAACAGGTTGTCATTGACCTTCCACGCCGCGGCCAGCTTCGGCTTGGCCACCTTGCCGGCATCGCTGTAGTCCTCCCAGCGGCCGGCAAGCTGCAGGTCCAGTGACTGCACCAGCGGTATGCCCTGCGCAGGCGAAATCAGCGGCACCGCGAGTTCGATCAGCGCCGACTTCACCTTGCGGCTTCCGCGGACATCGGGCCGGGGGCTGTGGGTGAAGAAGTTGCTGGCCGCGACCGTGCCGGTATACCAGTCCGTGTAGGGGCGGCTGCCATCGATGTTCTCGTCGCGGTCATCCTCACGGCTCTCATACCGGTACTCAACGCCCGCTGCCAGCCCGATGTCACCGGCGTACCAGGTAAACAGATCGGACCGGTTGATCTTGAAATCCCACAGTGCCAGCTCCGTGGTGCCTTCGCGGGTCGCCTCGCCAATGAACGCCGAGGTGTCATAGGGCGTGGCGTCGCCCAGCCGGATGCTGGCCGGATCGCCGCCACTGAAGGGGTTGTAGGCGCTGGCGTCGGTACGGTTCACCGCGGCGATGAAGGCATCGGTCAGCCCGCCCTGCTGCGTGTCGGTACTGCGTGCGCGCGAATACAGCAGCGCGGTTTCCCAGTTCCAGCCGCCGTCGGTCCAGCCGCGCACGCCGAGCAGCACGCGCGACTGATCGTTATCCACCTTGACCCGGCGGATACCCGAATCGGCGAACTGGTAGTTCAACAGCCGGATGGCATCGGCGCCGCGCAAGGCATCCGGTACCCAATAAGCGTCCGGTCGGATATGCAGCAGGAAGCCGTCACCGCCGAAGCCCGACTCGCTGCTCACCCAGGATTCGGACGTGGCCCGGTAATAGCCCAGCTCACCGAACACCTGCAGGTTGTCGGTGGCATCGAAGCGTCCACTGGCGAAGACATTTCCCTTGTTGATGGCAGGTGCCGAGGTGATGCCCGGCTCCGCCGCGGAATCATAGTGATAGCGCGTCGGTACCGCGCCGGACACCAGCGCACCGCTGGCCGGATCGACGTGCCAGCTGCCTGTGCGCCGGCTGCCGGCGTAGGTATCAAAATGACCCCAGGGCGTGCGCGTACTGAAGCCTGAGGTGCCGTTCGGATCCGGTACGCTGGTGCCATCGCCGAGAGGACGGCGACCATCGGTGGCGGTGAACCAGGCATCCGAATTGCGCTGCGCCGTGCGCTTGGAAACGCCATACAGCACCGCGATGTTGCCGCGGCCCTGCGCGAAATCACTGCCGAAGTAGCCGTCCAGCGAGATGTCTTCGCGATGGCCATCGGCCACCTTGCCGTAGTTCAGCTTGATGCCACCGCCATTGGGCAGGTTGCTCGGCGTCACCAGGTCGACCACGCCCGCCACGGCATCGGACCCGTAGATGGACGCCGCGCCATCCAGCAGCAGGTTGACCCGCTCCAGGCCGAAGGTGGGAATGGCATTGGCGTTGTAGGTCGTATCGTCACCGCTGTTGCTGATCGGGTGCTGCACCGTGCGCCGGCCGTTGACCAGCAGCAGGGTGTACTTGGCGCCCAGGTTGCGCAGGTTGATGGAACCCACGTCACCGCGTGCGACGTTGGAGTTTCGCCCTGCGTTGGTGGTGCCTTTCTCGGTGACGGCGACATCGCCGAACTGCGGCAGGCTGCGGAACAGCTCGTTGCCGTTGGTCGCCCCCGTGGCATCGATCTGTTCCCGATCCACCGCGACCACCGGCAGCGCGGCCTGCGCGCCCCCTCCTGCGATCTGCGAACCCAGCACCGATACCTTGTCCAGCAGGCGGGCATTCGAACCCGGCGACTGCGTGGCATCGCCGCTGCTTTCCTCGGCCGCATACGCTGCCGGTGCAAGCAGGGTGCACAGAGCGAAGGCCAGCCGACCGCGACGAGGACGAGGGCCGTGCAGGGCATGACGCGGGCTTTTCGCGGTCGACTGCGAACGGAGGGTGCGACTCATTGAATATCCCCAGAGGATGGCTGATGGGCACTGCCGGATGCGTAGCGGCGTGCGTTATCGCGCTTGGTTCGTCGCTTCGGCGTAGGCGCCGCGGACGATGCTGCCTTCGAGCTTCTGCTCGTCCTTGACCAGGTTGTAGAGCGGGCACGTGGCCTCGACCGACTGGCGCAGCGCGTCGATCTCCTGCTCCGATGCCGGCGACTCAATCCGCACCTTGTAACGGATGTCGCTGTAGCGTGCCGGCGAGCGGACGTTGCTACCGAAACGCGGGCTCAGCTGACCATCAACGGTGAGCTCCAGCGAATCCAACAGCACGTTCCGCGCAGCTGCCTGAACCTCGAAGATGTGGGTCAGGCAGGTACCGGTCACGCCGAGCAGGTGCTCTTCCACCGTGGGGGCCAGCCCGTAGCCGAGCAGCCCGGGTGCGCTGTCGTGCAGTTGCCGGTGATAACCGTCTTTGCCCAAGAAAACCCGGCGCAAGCCGGTGCGAGGCTCGACATGGGCGCGCGCGACGAGGGTTTCCGGCTCGGCGGGCTTGCCCTTGCCCGAGCCCGGCTTGACCTGCCGGGCCAGCACAGCAGGACGCTTCTCCTCGGTGATGAAATCGCGCAGGCCGGGCGGCAGCTTCGGATCGCGGACCGCATCGCTAGGGATGTACTCCACCTCGGCATGGCTGACCTGCTGAGGCCGCGTTACCAGGTCGATGGCCGAGGATTTTTCGTGCACCGCGCGCTTCAGCGCCTGCAGCTGCGCCTCGCTGGCAGGCGAATCGATGTAGGCCACATAGGAGAGATTGTTCGGATACGCCAGGCTCTCGCTCTTGCGTTCGGGAATGCTGGTGAACACCACGTCCAGCGCATCCAGTGGAATATTATGCTCGGCCGCCTGCACGATGTACTCATCGGCAACGGAGCTGGCCAAGGTGCCGACCAGCGAGTCCCACGAACCGGCGCCTAGGTTGTAACCGGCGTAGTTGCGGCCACTATCGCTGATGTACTGGAACTCGCCGGTGGGCCCGATGCGCAGGCGGCGTACGCCGGAACGGCTTTCGGCCGTGACCTTGGCGTGGATCGCGGTGGGCGTGGCCGGCTGCGCCGACTGCGCCTGGATGGCCTCACGCTTGGCGGCCAGGTAGGTGCGCAGTGGTGAGCCGCTGTCCGCCGCTGAGGAAACCAGCGGCGCGGCCAGCAGCAGCATGGCAGACAAGGTTGTCGCGCCGAAAACCTTGAACGGCGACGCAGAACGGGCGGTGGACATGGGCGGGGGGACTCCGTGGGAATCGTGAACGGAGGCCCACTGTTTCACGTCGCGTCGCCACGTTTAAATAACCGTTGGCAATTCCCATATTCGCGCGGAGCGGTTGGCTGGTTTTGCCGAGACATCTTTTTGCTGAAGAGCAGGCTGCCGCTGGCTGCTGGTTGTTGAGGCCGAGAAGCAACGCCGGAATCGATAGCCGGGGGCACATTAATTTCACCCGACAAGCAGCGAGCCGGCAAGCCAGAATCCAGGATCGCCAGCAGAACCCAGAAGCTCTGCTCCTACGATTCCGGCCAGGAGAGCGTAGCTTTCACCACCCAACAAAAACGCTCGCCTTCAGCAGGTTCCGAAGGAGGTTGACTGGGGTCAACAGCGGCGCAACAGAATTTCAGTCAGCTTGGTCCTTTCTTGCAGATCAAGCCTCCGTCCTGGTCGTAAGCTTCAAGCTCATTTTCAGGCGAAATTTCCGAAAGGGTAATGGGTCGCACACGCTCTAACTCGCATCCGCTGAAGATGATAGAAGGGCTGCCCGGTTTGCCGCCGTCTCCATCCAACAATCCAGGTCAGCAGACGGGGTGTGCCAGCACGGCCAAGCCGTGCGCAGCGATGAGCCGCTACGACGCGACGCACCCTGTCGCAAGCCTCCGCATAATTAATGCCGACGGATCGACACGGGGCATGGATGCCCAGCTACCAACCCACGAAAGGAATTCCATGTTTAAGATCATTGGTGCAACTGTGGTTTACGGCTTCGCCCTGTATGGACTGGGACGTTGGCTGGTGGAACAGCAGAACGTTGGCGCAGATGGCTGAGGCTCGGCTGACCATGTGGGGCCGGACCCAGAGATTGATCTATCACTGCAAGGACTGCGGCTGGAGGCGCGTAGCGCCGCCCTCGGGTGGTGTACGAATTGAGGGACTTACCTGGTTCCGCAGTTGCCCTGAGTGCCGCTCGACCGCGCTGGAGTGCGGCGATGCAAAGGCGTTAGAAACGCTCTGGCAGGACTGCCTAAAGCATGGCGCAAGGCACGACGTTCGGAGTAGTAGTAGTTACGCTGCCACGGTCACCTTGCAGGATCGCAGCGACAACAGGGTCAACATGGATTTGCGTGCTCTGAGGGAAGCGCGTGGCCACGTCCGCCATTGAAAGCCAGATTCCACACGCCTGAGCCTGCAGTGCGCCGTCAGTTTACTCAATCACTCTGGACAGGAAGACAAAGATACGACTGCCCGTTCAGTGTCCCTCCGGATTGTTCTAACTGCAGCCGATGCTCAGGAGTTTGGCATGGAAGGCGTTGAGAGCGAACGGCTACGCAGGTTCATCAAGGCATTGCTGGCACATGATGGGCAAGGAAGACTGCAGGACCTCGTGATCAAGCAGCCTCCCGGGCCCATTGCCCACTCATTGGAAGCCGTTTCGTGTACGCACGCTTTTGGAAGGCGCTGCGCGAACAAGACAGCAGCAGCGCTGGACGAAGCGCTTTGCCACGAACCAGCGCTTGGCGCTGCAGGCAGTGATTGAACGGCAAACGGAGCTCGTGCTTCCCACTGTGCTGGACCCCTTGCATATTCTACGCAACCAGCTGGATCACCGCGGAACGCTTGGAACAACGAAGCGAATCGCGCACTGATGCGCGACGTACGATAACTCTGAACCAGCTGGCGCCTATAGATTGAGATAGGACCTGAGTGGGAACCCATGCGCATCAGCCATATCGCTTGGCGGCTACGTTCACCTGGTCCGCAATCTCTGCACGCAGCGCTGCCGGCTCCAGCACTTCAACCCGGCTTCCGAAGCCCAGAAGCCACCAGCGAAGAGTCTGGTCATCCTCAACCGTCGCTGTGAGCTCAACATCGGCTGCGCCTTCGTCACCGACAATCTGCTGATCAGTCGACAACGGCGTATCCCGCAGATGTGCAGCGGCCTCCGCGGCAAAACGCACCTTGAGCTTCAGCGGGCCGGCGGGCCGGTACTTCGGTCCTTCGTGCGCCACATAGTCCTGCAGATCGAATCCCGGTGGCCGCTGGCAGTCTTCCGTGCTTACGGACAGGTCGCTGAGGCGATGCAAGGCAAGCTTGCGGATATCACCGTAGTCGCGAAGGGTACATATCAGATACTGAGCCGCACCGCGCATGACCAGGCCTAAAGGATGGATTTTCATCCGCTTGGCCTCGCCTGCCGCCCGCGACTGGTACGCGCCTTCCAGGCATCGCCCCAAGCCAAGCGCGGAGTGCACAGCTTCCAGCACGGCCGGCTCAACCAGCGGCTCAATCAACGGCATGCCCGAGGGCATGATCGCGGTGCGGCGGTGCCAGTCGTGCCAACCGCTCGAGGCCAGCGCGCGCTCTGCCATGTCGAACAACGGCCAGAGATCGGCCATGGCCAACCTGGGCAACAAGTTGCGCAGGTGCATGCGTGCCGACAGCAGGGTGACCGCCTGCGAGTTCGTCAGGCGCGCACCGAACTCGAAGTTCGCACCCCGCGCCCAGCTCCATCCATAAGGGCGGCTTGATTCGTCCGCTGCCAGCGGAAAGCGTTCGGAGAGCTCCTTCAGGTCACGCTCGATGGTGCGGCGGGTGGTGGTGAATCCCTCCACCGCCAACCGCTCCCTCAGCTCCCGCACCGTGATCTTCCACGGTGCGGGCCGGATCATCCGCAGCATCTCCCACTGGCGCGCCAGCGCGTCATGGGTGGCCGTGCTCATCCCGCACGCAGCCGCTTGTACTCGCCCTTCAACACGTCCGCCTGCTGGTACCAGCCATCGAAGCGCACCTTCTGCGTCGACATATCCTGCAGCGCGGCCTTCAACGAGGCCAGCATGTCCTGCAGCTCGCGCAGATCCGGGAAGTAGGTGCGGATGAACTGGCTTTCGCTGCCAACACCGTCAAGCTCGTCGTTCAACGACTTGCGTTGGTCCTCCAGCGTCGCCACGAACTCTTCCACGCCCGCCTTGAACTTCTTTTCCTTTTCGATCTTCTGGTAGGAATCCCACATTTCCATCGCGATGCCCAGGCCTGCGAGCGCGCCATTCACGCCGCCGGCCAGCTTGTGTGCGCCCCACGGTGCGAACTTCAGATTCTTGCTCAGATCGAAGCCGACCATCTTGCCCGCCGACACCACACCGTCGCGCATCATCAGGATGGACTTGTTGTTCACCAGCTTGGCATCCAGCAGGTACTTGACGCCCTGCTGGCCCATGGACGAGACCACCGTGTTGAAGTGATTGATCTCGTCCACGAAGCTGCCCTGCACGGCCTCCAGATTGAGCTTGGCGGTGCGCAGCGACTTGGCGTATTCCTCCTGCAGGCGCATGCGGATGATGATGCCTTCCGCACCGACTTCACGCTCGAAGAAGGTCGGCCAGGTCTGCATGTCCGCGCCACGCGCCTGCAGGATCAGATCGGCAAAGTACTGCCCGAGGAAACGGCGGATCTGGCCCTCCGCATCCCCCGCCTGCTGCGTGGCGAGATTCACCTGCCCGGACAGGTCCTGGACAGTGTCACTCATGCGCTCCACTTCCGCATTGATCAGGACCCCGCGCTCGACGGCGATCGGGAGGTGCTTGTTCAGCACGTCCGCAATGATGGCGGTACGCGTGTCGGCCACCAGCCGCTCGGTGCCACCACTGGACTGGATGCGGTCCACAGTTGCCTGCTGCAACGAGGGGATGCGCGAGAGCTTGCGGTGCTCGTCCTGGTTCGCCAGCCAGTAGTCGATGCCCTGGTCATACGGGTTGGCGGAGACGGCGACGATGCTCAGTGCTTCAGCCTCTGCCGGCGAGAGCCCGATCAGCTCCACCAGTCGCTGGCGCACCGCGCTCCGCTTCACCTCCAGCAGGCGCTGGTACTCACCCTCGTCCTCGAGGTCGGCCACCGCGTCGAAGCGGCTGAGCACGAACACCGTCCGCGACAGCAGCGCCAGGTCGCGGAACAGCCAGGCCAGCTCCGTCTTGTGGCTCTCCTTGATCGGGTTGGTCGGATCCATCACGTACAGCACGAGATTGGCTTCGCTGACGTACTTCCGGGTGAGTTCCTTGTAGGTCTCACCGTCGATCTCGCGCTCGCCGAACAGCCCCGGGGTGTCCACCAGCAGCAGATCGTCGCCCACCGGGTACTCCAGCACGTGGTCGGTCGACTCTGCCTGAGAGATCTTCATCCCCTGGGGGTCCAGCCGGTTCATCCACGCAGCGGCGATGGACGTCTTGCCTTCCGAGAACCCGCCCACCAGTGCCACCTTCAGCCGTTCGCCGGTCACCGCGCCGATGGCGGATTCGAGCTTATGCTCGAATGCATCGTCCATCGTCACGCCAAAATCGGCGCCGGCCTTCAGGAACTCAAGCAGCTCCCGCAACATCCCTGCAGCGCGTTCCTGCTGCGCCTTGAATCGTTCAAGCGTGTTATCCATGGTGGTGCCCCCTCAGGCCAGTGTGGTGTCGATGCGGGCGCTCAGCGCGTCCAGTCGTGTGGTGGAAAGCCGCAGCACGGCGGCCTTCGCCTTGATGTCCTTCTGCGGAAGCCCCAGGCGCGCCTTGGCCTCGGTGCAGGCGGTTTCGAGCGCTTCCATCACCGCGCGCTCGCTGTTCTCCAGGTCGTCCTTCAGCGAGGCACGGGCCTTCTCGAGGTTCTCGTCCACCGCCTTGCGCTGCTGTGCCTTCTTGAAGTCTTCGTCCACCATGCCCCACAACGCCTTGGCGAGGCTGATCGCCAGGCCCACCGCGCTGAAGGTGATGACCACCCAGCCTGCCGGCCCGGCAATGAGAAGGGCTGCGGTACCGATGGCGGTGGACACCAGACCGATGACACTGACGCCGCTGGCGATTTTCAGATCGAGCGAGAAGCTCGCTGCCGGTGCATCGCGCATCTTCCCGCTGGCAAGCTCGCCCAGGTCCTTCAGGTGCTTCTGGAAGCGCTCGGTGGTCTTGGCAATCGAGTCCTGGAATGTTGCCATCGACTTGCGCGACGCGTTACCCAGCTGCTCCTGCAAAGCCGTTGCATTGCGGGTCATGCTCGCCTGCAGGCGTTCCTTCAGCGCATCGTTGGAAAGGCCATCGTTGATCTGCCCGTAAACCTCCTGGCGCACGCTCGTCTCAAACGTCCGCAGCGCATCAGAGGCGTCGCTGCGAAGGCTCGAGCGCAGGCGCGTCGCGGCCATGTCTACCTGCCCCTGTGCGGCCTTGGTCTCGGTGACCACCTTGCGCGCATGTGCTTCCAGCCTGGTGGCGTGGAGATCCAGCTCTTCCACCACGGTGCGCAGCGACTGGTTCGCCTTGAACACGTTGGCCTGGCGGATCTTGCGCGGCGCATCTACCGCCATGCTGGCAAGGTGGCTTGCCATTGCCGCAAAGCCGGTCTTGTCCAGCAGCTCGTCAGCCTCGAACTCGGCCAGGAACTTCTTCTGCGCCGCGCGGCGGTCCTGCGCAGCGTCGGCCAGTGCCTCCGGCGGCGGCAGGCGGTCTGCAAGCGCCAGGAAGGCCGGATAAGCGCTGACCGGCAGCACGCCCTTGTAGTTGCCCGCCAGCGCTTCGCGCAGGCCCTTGTCCAGATCGGCGATGCCATCGGCATCGGTCGCAAACAGTCCCGCCGGCTTTCGCAGCGGCATCGCGGCGGTCACGCGCTTGTTGAACACCGCCCAGACCTCGGTCTGCGGCCCCAGGTGGCGCTTGATCTTCTCCAGCGTGCCGTCTTCCTTGTCGCCGTGCTGCGGGCGTGCCGCCTTGCCAGTGACATAGAACACGGCGTGTGCGGTCTGAACGGCACGGTCGATGTGCGCCTTTACGCCGGCTTCGCCGCCTTCGATACCCGGCACGTCCAGCAGTACGATCGGCGCACCGCCGTTGTCGAACACATAACGCTGCGTTTCGCGGGTGAAGTCAGGGCGGCCATCGCCGATGATCGCGCCGTCAGCGTGTTCCACCAGCAACGGTAACGAACGCAGGCGACGGCCCAGCTCATTCTCGGCACTGGCCAGTGCGGCGTCGGCGGCCGCCTTCTCCTTTTCAAGCTGCTGGCGCTCCTGCGTCTGGCGCGCGCGCAGATCATCCACGCGCGCCTGCAGGGCGGCCGTCGCGGCAGCCTGGGGGTCGCGCTTGAACCTGCCCAGCAGACGCTGCCACCACGTGCGGCTGGCGGTAGCAAGAGCCACGGCCTGCTTCTGCTCGTCCACCTCGCGCTCAAGCGCCTGCAGCTCGCTCTGCGCCTGTGCTTCCAGTTCCGTGCCACGCTGCACTGCAGCGGCCGCCGATTCGCTGGCGCGGGTGATCGAATGGCGCGAGGCCTCGATCGAGTCCTCGTCCAGCCCGTGCGATGCCATCAGCGCGTCGTAGCGGCCGCGCTGCGCTCGCTTCTCCGCTTCGCCCAGATGGATCCGCAGCGATTCGATGATGGTGGACTTGCCCGCATTGGTTTCGCCATACAACGCGACGGTGAAGTCCTTCCAGTCAGCGGTGGCGCGGAGCTCCTCCTGCTTGCCGGCCACACGCGCCTGCATCAGGCTGAGCGCTGCAAGGATCTCGCTCTGCACCGGTTCATCGTCCGCATCGGCAGCCTGCGTCTCCAACGCGTGGATCACATCCCGAACGCCGTTGGTCACATAGGTGTAGATCTGCTCCGGCGAACCGGCATCAAGATCGGCTACCCCCACTGCCCCCACATCACTGGCGCGCATGGTTCACCCGCGCTGCTGGCACGTTGCGGTCACTCTGGCTGCTCATGTTTTCCCCTGTTAATGGTTCGCTGGCTGTACTCAGCCGGGTGGTGTCAAAGGCCCTGTGGGGCGTGTGTCTGAAAGGTCATCCCTGCCGCGCGCGCATTGCCGAAGCAGCCCTGGCAAGCGTGGCTTGCAGCTGGCAGGGCGGTGGGGTTATCGAGGGGCTTGCGCCAATGCAGGCACGGGCGGGCGTTGCCGACGGGCGCGGGTAATGGCGTGATGGGCACAACATCCTCGTCGTCTTCTCCTGCATCCATGCATGGGTCATACCGTGCGAACTGCGTCACAGTTTGTCGCAACCGAAGCGGAGTATAGGCACAGACCGCCCGGTGTAAACAGGCCACCCACGCACCCGGCCGACACCGCCTTCTTCTGCAGCCCTCAGGGCAGCCGACGGAACAGCGCCAGCCATCCCGCCAACGCCAGAATGGCGACGGCCTGGAACACGGAGCGTCGAATGAAGGTCATGCCGAACTGCCTCGGTATGGAAGATGGAAACCATCCTCCCAAGCGATGCGACATCTGGTGTCGCGTCAAATTCCCGACTCGATATCTGCACCGCCAATGGCCAGAAGTCTAGCAACGAGACACTGCTCAGGAATCTACAACGAATCAGAAATCTGCCGGGCCATGCTGCAAATCACTGTCCCAGAAACGTAGGCGCAAAACGCTAAAGTTTCTGCAGCCGCGGCCGCCCAGCACTGGGTGCCACAACCACATCGGGTCGGAATGATTCTGCCCGCATACACACGAGACGGAAGCCTCAATGTCCCAGTTCTATACCCACGAGCACTTCAATCTTCTGCAGACACTGGGCGGTACCCGGCATGATCCTGCCAACCCCCGGCTGCAGCGCGGCTACCAGACGCTGCGCGACGCGTACAACGTGACGCTCGAGTGGGCCAAACATCTCCAACAGGCCAGATTCCCAACCGGCCGGCTCAGCATCCGCCGCCGCCCGACCACCCAGGGCAACACTTTCGCCAACTACAACTGGGCGAAGATCTATCCCGAGCCCGACTCCCCTTCTTCGCTGGCCTACACGGTCGGCCTGAACGGCCACGAGGGGTTTGTGGTCAAGATCGATACGGTGATGCTGCACGACGGGCAGCCCGTCCGCGACGCCTATCGCGCCCTGCGTGACGCGGCCACCGCGCCCCCCTTCGTGGCCGTCCTGCCCATCGAGGAAGGCCTTGCCATGACCCTGGACGAGCTGACCGCATGGAGCATCCAGGCGATCGAGCGCTTCGAGATGAGTTATGACGAGGTGGCCCAGCGCATCGGGCTTTCCGGCCATGTGGAAGCAGACGCGGTACTGAAGCACTTTGACATCAGCGAGGCCTTCCGGAAGCTGCGCAGCGGCTGGTCGGCGCAGGAAACCACGCAGTTCTGCCGCCTTGCCCGCCTGGTCCACGAGGCCGACATGGACTGGTGGTTTGCCGGCACCCGCCTGCACCTGCGCTTTGGCCGCAAGAATCCTGGCAGCGGCCGCGCCGTGGCCATGGTTGGCGCGGTACGAGGCACGCGCACCTGCCAGGTAACATGGCGCCCGGAGCTGGAAAGCATTGCGCGGTTCGTAAAAGAGCCCATCACCGAAGAGATGGTCGACCGCATCGAAGCGGCACTGAATGCAGACGAGGAGATTCTCGAGGACCTCGTTCGCACGGACGACGGACGGGGCGGCTTGTGGCCCGCCCAGGTCGGCGACGACCTCGATACGGACGAGGGCGCCCCCGAAACGGCTGCCAGCCACGGCGCGGATCCGCACGCCAAGCCCCGCAAAGCGGTAGCCACCGAGCTGGCCTTCAACCGCATCTATTTCGGCCCGCCCGGCACCGGAAAGACCCATGGCCTTGGCGATGTGCTCAAGGAGTACTTCACCGCTGACGAAGAGGATGCCTCCTTCGCCGAAGGCCGGGCCGAGCGCTTCAGCTTCGTTACCTTCCACCAGTCCTACGGCTACGAAGAGTTCGTGGAAGGCCTGCGCCCCGTCATCGATGCAGGCAACGCACAAGGCAATGTCCGTTACGAGATCCGCCCAGGTGTTTTCAAGCAGCTGTGCGAGAGGGCGCGTCGCTTCCCGGACGAGACGTTCGCCATTGTCATTGATGAGATCAACCGGGGCAATATCAGCAAGATCTTCGGCGAGCTCATCACGCTCATCGAGCTGGACAAGCGCACCGACAAGAAGGGCTGCCATGCGGTCGTACTGCCCTACTCCCAAGAGTCGTTCTCGGTGCCCGCCAACGTCAGCATCATCGGCACCATGAATACCGCCGACCGATCGCTTGCGCTGCTGGACACGGCCCTGCGCCGCCGGTTCGAGTTCGAGGAAGTGCTGCCCAACACCTCCGATGAGGGTGTCGCCCCATTGGCGGGCCTGCGGATCAATATCCGCGAGACCACCATCCATATTCCAAAGTTGCTGTCCGCCATCAACCAGCGCATTGAAGCGCTGTATGATCGCGACCATCTGATCGGCCACTCTTACTTCACCGGGCTGCGTGACTGCGACGACGACCTCGCGCGCATTCATGCATTGGCCAAGATCTTCGACAAGCAGATCCTGCCGCTGCTGGAAGAGTACTTCTTCGATGACTGGCAGAAGATCCGCCTCGTCCTGGGCGACAATCAGAAGCCCCACAATCTGCAGTTCGTGCAGGAGTCCAACGGAGAGGACGACTCACTGGCGCGATTGTTCGGAGAAGGGTCCGTCGGCGAATCGCACGGCATTCGCCCCCGCTACACCCGCAATGCCCGCGCACTGCTGGATCCGGAAGCCTATATACACGTCTACGCCTCGCTTTTGGGCCGCGAGTGAAGATGGCGGCTTCCCTTACGCTGCACGAGTACGATGTGCTCGTGCCCGCACCGTTGCTGGGCCCTGCGCCCAGCAACGTCCGCGTGGTGTCGCCCGAGCTGTACGCGTGGCTGGAAGCGCAGTCCATCGCGCTGGTGGATGGCAAGCAGATGCCCTGGGTGCGCCGCAGCCGCCGCGGCGTGCAGGTCACCAGTTACGTGGGCGTCGTTGCCGCGCCTGGCGGCACCCTCATCGAGATCCTGCCCAAGGTTGGCAGAGCACGGGCGGCCAGCACCGGAGAGGCACGCGCCCTTCTGTTGAAGATGCTGCGTTGCCAGCCGCATATCTCGCGCCTGCGGTTCAGCAGCGCGCAGCTTGCCGCCGACCGCATGCCGATGCTGGAAGTGTTCATCGGTGAGTTCCTGCGGGCGGTCGTAGCGGTCACGCGGGGCGGGCTGAGGAGCACGTACCAGCCTCGCGAGGATGATCTGCCCACGCTGCGTGGCAAGCTGCTGGTTGCGCAGCAGCTGCGACGCAATCTGACACGCGCTGATCGCTTCCACACCGCGCACGACGAGTTCAGCGCGGACCGGCCCGAGAATCGCCTGATCCATGCGGCGCTTCGAAAGGTGCTGGGTGTTTCGCGCGATGCGGACCACCAGCGGTTGGCGCGCGAGCTGGCGTTTGCCTTTACCGATGTGCCTGTCAGCCAGGACCCGGCGAAGGACTTCCAGCGCGTGCACCTGGATCGCAACATGCGCAGCTACCGTGACGCGCTGGATTGGGCGGGCATGGTGCTGAGGGACTTCACGCCCACCTCGGCCATTGGCGACCAGCAGGCACCCTCGCTGCTGTTCCCCATGGAAAAGCTGTTTGAGGCTTATGTGGCCCACCATCTGCAGAAGCAGCTTCCCCGCCCCTTCCGCCTGCATGCGCAGGCGAAGCGCCACCACCTGGTACGTCATGAAGGCGCCCGCTGGTTCCAGCTGCGCCCGGATCTGGTGGTCAGCCGCCAGGGGACCGACGTGCTGGTGATGGATACCAAGTGGAAGCTGCTGGATTCAACGCAGGAGGGCGGGCCGCGCAGGTACGACCTCAGCCAGGGCGACTTCTATCAGCTCCATGCCTACGGCCGCAGCTATCTGGCCGGCCAAGGGGCCGTGGTGCTGATCTACCCGCGTACCGATCAGTTCGATCAGCCGCTGCCTGTGTTCGACTTCCCCTCCAGTGAAGGGCTGCAGCTGTGGGTGCTGCCGTTCTGCCTGGAGAGAAGCGAGCTGGTTCTACCCGACCGTTGGGTGTGGCCCGGGGGTTCTGGCACCTGGGACGATTGCCAGCTTTAAAGTGTGTGAGCCGCGTTCCCAAGGTCCGAGCTGTCTGCATACAGGCGCGCTTAGGCGCGTGGTTCGTTCATTACGCTCGATTTGATTGACGGGGAACCGCAATCGCACAGTGACAACGCACCTTGGCCGTGACGTCTGCCTTCGGCATACCTGTCCCCGCCGCCATCGCGGATCTATGTGTTTCCATCGACATAGTGGGTGCCGAACCTACAACCTACGCATCGCTCATAGCAACGGTCCGTAGGCCAGCAGCATCGGCTCTACCAGGTCCAGGCCTTCCTCCAGCCGCCCTTCGTCCAAAGCTTCCTTGGAAAGCAAAGCGATCTCCAAGCCGTCCTCATCTAGCGATCCGATTGAAAGCAGCGCCAGCAGATTCAACAGATCGGCCCGATCAACATGGCCATTCTCAAACAGCCATCCAACCAAGCTCAGGTGATGCTTTGGCATTTGCCCGGAAAGGACATGATTATTTGCAATCCAGGTTGATGCTCGTGCAAGAGCCTCGGAGTCGTTTTGTGAAAGGTACGAAGCGACGTCGGAATCGATAGTCAAAGGCACACTAATTTCACCCGACAAGTAGCGACCCAGCAAGCCAGGATCCAGATCGTGAGCAGAACCCAGAAGTCCTGTTCCCACGATTCCGGCCAGAAGAGCGCAGCTTTCACCGTCCACTAAAAGCGCCCGCCTTTGGCAGGTTCCGGAGGCAGGTTGACTGGCCTGTCTTTAGCGCTTGGCTCCTGCTTCCCCTCGCCCACCGTGGCACGACCTGTGAGGTCGTCCGAGAATCGCCGGACGCTACCATTTTGCCCGACTTGATCTGTATGCCCATGCACAACCTCACCATCCTTTGACGTCACCGTCTGCGATTTTTGATACCAATCGCCCACTCGAATCGCGCTCCAACTCATGCTGAGATGATGCTCCGTCAACTCCCTCTGCACGTCTTGGCTTGATATCACTGGTAAACGGCCCGTTAGGGTCAGCATCTGCCGAGCCAACTCCATCGGAACTATCGGCCTCGCTCTTATGGAACAGTCCCTTGATTCCCTGTACCAGAGCATCTCCCGCTCGCTCCCGCTGCTGCGGGGTAGTCGTCGCGTGGTATCCTGTAGCAACAACCGTCGGTACCACGACTATAGGCACAAGGAGTGTGGCGTTTCGCCCATCCGTATCTGTGAACTTGTACGGATTTCCATTCGCATACCGGTACCGATTGAATTGATCAACAGGCTTCTGGTACGCCGTCACCGGGTCCACGGATAAGAACATCCCCAACTGCGGATCCATGTACCGTTGCTGCATGTAACTCAGACCGGTAGTGGCATCACTCACATGTCCGGTATAGCCAGGACCGTCAGTCGAATCCTCCCCGACAACATCGCCGTAAGGCTCGTAAGTCATCCGCTCTATAACGTTGCCATTGGCATCCGTCCTGGCTACGACCGATCCCAGTGCATCGGTATGCAGGTAGCGGACCGTTGTCTGTGCCGAAGCCGGCGCAAGCCAGGACAGTCCGGCTAGAAGGGCGCAGCTCCAGAGCGGTACCGAACCGCTCATGAGCCTATTGGTTGCAACCGCCGCAAGTTGTGCAAACGCACTGGCAACGCGTCTCCCGAACGCATTCGTCTTTCCCATCCTTGAAAGAACCTTGAAGCAAGGCTTTGCCTTCGTAGCACACGTCGCACGCGTTCCGGAAGGGAGGATGCCGGTGAGTGTCCGGGAAGCCGACTTACGTTGGAGAGATGGGCAACTGACTGCCGCCGACCATGGGTCGGCGCTACCGGGGCACAAACAAAAAGCCCCGACCAAGGCCGGGGCTTTTCGCACAACTGGTGCCGGAAATAGGAATCGAACCTACGACCTACGCATTACGAATGCGCCGCTCTACCAACTGAGCTATTCCGGCTGAGCAGGCAATTCTAGGGGCTGGGGAACAGCCGGTCAATCACCGCCCCCCGGCAGCACGCAGCAGCGCCGGTAGATCGCCTCCGCCTGCTCGGCGGCCCGCCGTTGCTGGCTCGGGGACAGGACCTGGCGGGACTGGGCCAGCAGCGCATCCGACCAGAACGAGGGGCTCAGCCGTTGCAGCACCTGCCCATAGGCGTAGGCGGCGACCGGGTCCTTGGCCGTCCGGTAACCATTTTCATGAACGCTCTGCAGGCCTGACAGCGCCTCCACGTTGCCACCATCCGCCAGCGCATGCAGGTAGCGCAGGGAGGTCTCACGCCATGCAAGGACGTCCCCCTCGCGCGCAGCCAGTTCCGATGCCGACGACGCGCCCACAGCCGTCCGCACGTCGATGGCGTAGAGCAGCTGCGCCTCCACCGATCCCTGCTCGGCCGCGCGTGCCAGCCACGGTGCCTCGTAGAGCGTGGGGTCCTGGCTCAAGGCGACACACTCGCCCAGGCGCACCTCCAGCTTGCTCAGGAAGTCCGGGTCGGTCCGCATGCCTGCGCGCCGCATGGCCTGCCAGCTCGCTTCGGGTTCCCCGGAGATCAGATTCCTGCAGTCACGCACCGCGAGCTCGATTTCATACGTGGCGAGACCGTCACCCGCGTCCGAGCGGGGCTTCAGCGCAAGCACCTGTTGCTTCGCGTCCCCGGCCGCTCGCCACGCCTTGGTGCGATGGATGCTGTAAGCCTTCGCACCCACCTGCTGCAGCATGGCTGGATCGTAGGCGGGAGATCCGGGGCGGCCTGAAGACTGCCGGGGCGTGAGCCGTGCGACGGGCGTCGCGCTGCCTGCGGCACCGTCGGCGCGGTCCGCTTCAACAGCCGGCACCGTCCCGGGCTGCGCATCGCCGCGCCAGAACCCGATCGCCGCGCCCACCGCCACGACAACCAAGATGCATCCTGCAATTACCGCTGTCCTTTTCATCGAGCTCCGTGCTCCTGCTGTGTCGTCCTTGATAGTGCCCTCAAACGGACCTTTGCGGCGCGCCCATCCCGACAAGCCCCTGACACCCCTGTAGTACCCTGCCCTCCCCTGTACTCCCCTCACATGGCCGTGAAAAATCCACTCTGGTTCTGGGGCGCATTCCTGCTGTTCTTCGCGTTGCTGTTCGCCGTCGGCGTGCCCGTGATGATATACGCGCAGGCCAGCTACCCTGTGCCGCTGGATGGCCGCACTCCGCCCGGGTGGGCACACACCCTGCTGGCCGTCTCCGTGGGCCTGTGGCTGGGCCTGCTCTACGCCTACATGGACACCCTCGTACTCGCCGGGCTGCGCTCGGTGCGGAGGATGCACGACATCCTGACCCGCGGTGAGCCGCGCAGCGCACGCATCGAACAGGTGATCAGCCTGCCGGGCAGCGTCGACGGCTTCCCGCAGCTGCGGCTGCGCCTGGCCTTCGACAATCTGTCAGGCACGCCCATCACCGATGAACTCGTGCTGGTGGACAGCAAGCCGCTGCAGCGGCGCTACGAAGTTGGCCGCACGCTGCCCGCCCGCTTGAGCCGCTCGCCCGGCCCCTATCCCAACATGTCCCTGGAAGGCGGCACGCCGGAGATCAACCGCAGCACGCTGTGCTGGCGCGCATTGATCGGCGTGTTCCTGGTGGCAGTGGTCGCCAGTGCGTACGGCATGGCGTGGCAGCTGCAGAACGACGGAATCGGCTGGACGTTTCTCAGCCTGGGCCATCCACTGCTGATCTGTCCACTGGTGCTGTGGGTGTTCGTCGTTGGCATACGACTGTTGATGCGCCGGCTGCAGGCGGATGCAGCGGGTAATGCGCTGAAGTATCGGGGCGTGCGCACCGTCGCCATCATCGACGAGGTGCGGCAGACCGGGGCGTTCTTCAATGAGCAGCCGCAGGTGGAGTTCCAGCTGCGGTTCAACGATGTGGCCGGCCAGCCGCAGCGCGCGGTGATCCGGCGCTACGTGCCGTTGATTGATCTGGCGACGATTCCGCGCGACACGCTGCAGATTCTTTACGATCCTGAGAGTCCGCAGCGTGTGCAGATGGATCAGGATGCTGCCCGCCGAGCATGGCTCGGCGCTACCGAAGCACGCTGACCTGTGCAGATGGATCAGGATGCTGCCCGCCGAGCATGGCTCGGCGCTACCGAAGTAC
The DNA here is from genome assembly GCF_031453215.1 of Stenotrophomonas sp. SORGH_AS_0321. Classification (NCBI taxonomy): domain Bacteria; kingdom Pseudomonadati; phylum Pseudomonadota; class Gammaproteobacteria; order Lysobacterales; family Lysobacteraceae; genus Stenotrophomonas; species Stenotrophomonas sp. SORGH_AS_0321. The sequence goes on along the minus strand of NZ_JAVIZG010000001.1, from coordinate 1,163,335 downwards.
GCTGACCTGTGCAGATGGATCAGGATGCTGCCTGCCGAGCAGGGCTCGGCGCTACCGAAGTACGCTGACCTGTGCAGATGGATCAGGATGCTGCTCGCCGAGCATGGCTCGGCGCTACCGGTGCTCGCTGACCTTCAGGGGTGAGGTCAGCGTGCCTTCCACAGCGCGGACAAGCCATCGCGCGTGCCGGCGATCCGTTCCAGCGCGGGGTACAGCGCGCCGCCGTGGTAGTCGATGCTGATCGGCATCACCCGGTCGAAATTCTTCACCAGCAGGGTAATCGGCGCCTTGCTGTCCCTGGAGCCGGCCACGACTTCCTTCAGCCGCTCGCTCTTGTACTCGCGCCCGTCCACGGCGATCACGGTCATGCCCGGTGCAAGACCGGCGTTGAAAGCCGGGCTGTCCCACACCACGTCACCCACCACCCCGGCATCGGTCACCGTGGCGCCGATGGAATAGGTCAGCAGCGCGGCCTTGGCGCGGGTTTCCTGCGCCTTGAACGCGTCGTTCGGGGTATCGCGGTAAACCAGCTTCCAGCCCGCCATTTCCAGCCCACCGATCAGCGACCCATGCCCGTCCAGGCGCTCGCGCAGGAAGCCTGCCCAGTCCGCCGGGGCGACGCTGTTCAACGTGGCCACCACATCATCAAAGGTGTACGGATTGACGTCCCACGCGCCGTTGTCCATGCCGAAGAAGGCCTTGGCGAAGTCATCCAGTCCGCGCTTGCCACCGCTCAGCGCGCGTAGCTTGCCCTCTACTTCCAGCCACAGCATCTGCCCGCCGGAATAGTAGTCTTCGCTCATCTGGTAGTTGCGATACGCCAAGCCACGGCGCTGGGCGATGGTCGGGTCGTTGGTGGTGTCCTGCAATGGCCGCCAGGCCAGCCCGGGACGCCCGCGATCGAACGTCGCCGCCACGTTGGCGAGCATGTCGCGCGCCTGCTGCTCGCTCCACAACCCGGAGCGCGCGGCCAGCACCTGGCCCCAGAACTGGGTCTGCCCTTCATACACCCACAGCAGGCTGTCGCCCATCGGCACGTTGAAGTTGGCGGTCGCCAGGTCGGCGCCGCGGCGGTACTTGCCGTTCCACGAATGGTTGAACTCGTGCGGCAGCAGGTCGCGGCCGAGCCAGGTCTTGTCCCATTCGGTGAAATAGCCCACATCACCACTGTTTTCGCTGGAACGGTGGTGCTCCAGGCCGATGCCGCCCAGCTTGTCGGTCAGGGCCAGCAGGAAGTCGTAATGGTCGAAGTGGCGTGCGCCGTACAGCTTGTCCATCTGCTGTACCAGCGCGCGGTGCGCCTTCAGTTGATCGCTGCTGGCCTTCAGCGATTTTGCATCGTCGGCGAACACATTCAGGTGCACTGGCTGCTTCGCGCCGGGATCCAGGTCAAAGCGCTGGAAGTGCTGGCCAGCGAACAATGGCGAGTCCACCAGGTGCTCATAGCTGATCGGCTTGAACACCACGGTGTCGCCATCGCGGCGCTCGGTTTCCAGCGCGGTCGCATAGGACCAGCCGGCCGGCAGGGTCACGCTGGCCTGCGCCTGCAGCCCACCGGCATCCACCCCGCTGGGGTACAGCGAACTGGCATTCCACTGCAGGTTGAGCATTTCCGGGGTCATCACCACGCGGCCCTGGCTGCCGCCCTGCGAAGAAAGGTAATTGAAGCGCGCCACCACTTCGGTGGCGCCCTGCGGCACGTCCACCTTGAAGGCGTACACGTTGAACTGGTCGCGCTCCCACTTCAGCGGCTTGCCATTGGCGGTAACCTGCAGCCCAGCCAGTTTGTCGATCGGGCCGCTGGGCGAATGGTTGCCCGGCAGCCACTGCGGGTACAGCAGGGTCAGCGGGCCCGGCTTGGCCGGCACGGTGGCGGTGACCTTGAAGATGCGGCGGTCCAGGTCGCGTGCGTCGACGTTGATGCGCAGCGTGCCGGGCCATGCACTGCCGGCCGGCAGCGGCGCCTGCGCGAGTGCCGGCGTAGTCGTCAACGAGAGCAGGACGGACAGCGCCAGGGCACGGGTTTTCATCGGCAGTTCCAGCAGGGGGGAGCTTTGATCCTAGGCCGCGGCAGCACCCTGCCCCATGGCCAAAGGTCACGGATGAGCGGGTGGCTGGATTGGGCAAAGTCGAGACGCCGGCTGTACCGAGCCATGTTCGGCGGAACGTCGAACGCAGGAGCAAAAGCGGCCGCTTCGCTCGCCGACCATGGGTCGGCGCTACCACATCGGGTCGATCACGCCCCGGTCGGTCGCGCCCCGGTCGATCACGCCCCGGTCGGTCACGCCCCGGTCGGTCGCGCCGGGTCGATCCATACCCCGCCGGTCACGCCCCGATCGGTCACGCCCGGTCGGGCGCGCCGGGTCGATCCATACCCCGCCGGTCACGCCCCGTCGGTCACGCCCCTTGCCGCGCACGGACCCGGTAGCGCCGAGCCATGCTCGGCGAGCGCGCAGCGCGGTGCGTTCAAAGCGCGGTCGGTCAATCAACCAGACGCAGGCGCAGTTCCTTCGGCAGCGCGAACACCATCGATTCCGGTTCGCCGTCCAGTTCACCGATGCCGTCGGCACCGAGTTCGCGCAGGCGGGCCAGCACGCCATCCACCAGCACCTGCGGCGCCGATGCACCGGCGGTGACGCCGATGTGCTGCTTGCCGATCACCCATGCGGGATCGATCTCGTGCGCGCCGTCGATCAGGTAGGACTCCACGCCCTCACGGCGTGCCAGTTCGCTCAGCCGGTTGGAATTGGAGCTGTTCGGCGAGCCCACCACCAGCACCAGGTCGCAGCGCTTGGCCAGGTCGCGCACCGCGTCCTGGCGGTTCTGCGTGGCGTAGCAGATATCGTCGTTCTTCGGTCCCTGCATGGCCGGGAACTTGGCACGCAGCGCATCGATGATGCCGCGCGTGTCATCCACCGACAGCGTGGTCTGGGTGGTGTAGGCGAAGTTTTCCGGCTGCTCGAGCACCAGCGAAGCCACCTGCTCCACGTCTTCCACCAGGTAGATTTTCCCGGTGCCGGCTTCCTGGTTCCACTGGCCCATGGTGCCTTCCACTTCGGGGTGGCCGGCATGGCCGATCAGCACCACGTCGCGGCCGGCGCGGCAATGGCGCGCCACTTCGAAATGCACCTTGGTCACCAGCGGACAGGTGGCGTCGAACACCTTCAGGCCACGGCGATCGGCTTCCTGGCGCACCGCCTGGGACACGCCGTGCGCACTGAAGATGACCGTGTTGTTGTCCGGCACTTCGTCCAGTTCCTCGACGAAGATGGCGCCACGCTGCTTCAGGTCGTCGACCACGAAACGGTTGTGCACCACTTCATGGCGCACGTAGATGGGTGCGCCGAGCGTTTCGATCGCGCGCTTCACGATCTCGATCGCACGATCGACACCAGCACAGAAACCACGCGGATTGGCGAGCAGGACATCCATCTATCAACGTCTCCCGGCGTCGGCCGGCTTGGGGGGTTACGGGGTCGTATTATCCGCTTTTTTGGACGACTTGCCCTCGAACAGGCCGAACACCGCGATACCGACGGCGCCCACCACGATCGCCGCATCGGCGATGTTGAACGAGGGCCAGTAATGGTCACCCACGTACCACTGGATGAAATCCACCACATGGCCGTGCACCTGGCGGTCGATCACGTTGCCGATGGCCCCGCCGATCACCAGCGCGAACGGCAGCGCGCTGCGCCAGTTGCTGCGGGCGGTGCCGTACAGCCACCACGCCATCAGGCCACTGATGCCGATCGCCAGCACGGTGAAGAAGTACTTCTGCCAGCCACCGGCATCACTGAGGAAGCTGAACGCCGCCCCGGTGTTGTAGGTACGGAACCAGTTCCAGAAGCCTTCGATGACCGGCACCGGCTCGTATTCGGGCAGGCTGGACAGCACCCAGGCCTTGCTCCACTGGTCCAGGATGATGACCACCACCGACAGGACCAGCCAGATCAGCGCGTTCGGACGCGGACGGACGGCGGTCATCAGAACCACCGCCGATCTTCGCCGGCACCGTCGATGTTGTCGGCACAGCGGCCGCAGATCTCCGGATGCTCGGCCGCGCTGCCCACGTCGGCACGGAAGTGCCAGCAGCGCACGCACTTGGTCTTGCTGGTCGGCTGGGCGCTGACGAACACCTCGTCGGTGGTCGCCGGGCGCACCTGCACGTCACCGCTGATCAGCAGGAAGCGCAGCTCTTCGGCCAGCGGCTGCCAGCGCGCGGCCTGCTCTTCACTGGCGGCGACGGTGATTTCCGCTTCCAGCGCGGCACCGATGGCACCGTTGGCGCGCATCGGTTCCAGCACCTTGGACACCTGCTCGCGCAGGGCCAGCAGCTGGTCGAAATCGGCGGCGGACAGCTCGGCATCGGCCGGCAACGGCGCCAGGCCGTCATACCAGGTGTCGAACAGCACATGCGCGCTGCGCTCGCCCGGCAGGTAGCCCCACAGCTCGTCGGAGGTGAAGGTCAGGATCGGGGCGATCCAGCGGGTGAACGCTTCGGCGATGTGGTACATCGCGCTCTGCGCCGAACGCCGGCCACGCGAGTCCTCGCCCATGGTGTACAGGCGGTCCTTGGTCACATCCAGGTACAGCGAGCCCAGGTCCACGCTGCAGAAGTTCAGCAGCAGCTGCACGATCTCGGCCATGTCGTAGCTTTCGTACGCCGCCTTGATCTTCTCCTGCAGCTCGAAGGCGCGATGCACGATCCAGCGGTCCAGCGCGACCATGTCGTTGAGCGGGCGCAGGTGCACGGCCGGATCGAAACCGTCCAGGTTGGCCAGCAGGAAACGGGCGGTGTTGCGCAGCCGGCGGTAGGCATCGGCGTTGCGCTTGAGGATTTCCTGCGACAGCGACATTTCATTGCTGTAGTCGGCCGAGGCGATCCACAGGCGCAGGATGTCCGCGCCGAGGGTCTTCATGATGTCCTGCGGCTCGATGCCGTTGCCCAGCGACTTGGACATCTTGCGGCCGTGCTCGTCCACGGTGAAACCGTGGGTGAGGCACTGCTTGTACGGCGCATGGCGGTCGATCGCCACGCCGGTCAGCAGCGAGGACTGGAACCAGCCGCGGTGCTGGTCGGAGCCTTCCAGGTAAAGATCGGCCGGCTTGCCGAAGCCACGCGCCAGCAGCACGCCTTCGTGGGTGACGCCGGAATCGAACCAGACATCCAGGATGTCGGTGACCTTTTCGTAGTCGGCCGCTTCCTCGCCCAGCAGTTCGGCGGCGTCCAGCGAGTACCAGACGTCGATGCCGTCCACCTGCACGCGATCGGCCACGGCCTGCATCAGCTCCACGCTGCGCGGGTGCATTTCACCGGTGATGCGGTGGGTGAACAGGGCGATCGGCACGCCCCAGGTGCGCTGGCGGCTGATGCACCAGTCCGGCCGGCCATCGACCATGCTCTGGATGCGCGCCTTGCCCCAGGCCGGGAACCAGCCCACGTTGTCGATGGCGGTCAGCGCGTCTTCGCGCAGGTTGGCCTTCTCCATCGAGATGAACCACTGCGGGGTGGCACGGAACACCACCGGCTTCTTGTGGCGCCAGCAATGCGGGTAGCTGTGGGTGATCTCGGCGAAGGCGAGCAGCGCACCGGACGCGCGCAGCACCTCCACGATCAGCGGCTGCGCCTTCCACAGGTGCACGCCGGCCAGCACGACATCGCCGGCCGGTGGGGTCGATGGCAGGTACACGCCCGCACCGTCGATCGGGTTGATCTCACCGGCGTGGTAACGCTCCAGCAGGCCGTACTGCTGGCTGACCGCATAGTCCTCCTGGCCGTGGCCGGGCGCGGTATGCACCGCACCGGTACCGTCTTCGTCGGACACGTGGGCGCCGTTGAGCAGCGGGATGTCGCGGCCGGCATAGAACGGATGGGCCAGCAGCAGGTTTTCCAGTGCCGCGCCGTTGGCCTGGCCGTGGCTGACCACGTCCTGCACGCCGTAGCGCGCCAGCGAACGACCGGCCAGCGCGGTGGCCAGCACCAGCCAGCGACGGCCGCCGTTGTGCGCCGGGCCTTCCACCAGCGAGTACTCGATGGCCGCACCCAGCGATACCGCCAGCGACGCCGGCAGGGTCCACGGGGTGGTGGTCCAGATCGGCACCGCTACTTCCACGCCTGCGGGCAGGTCCGCGCCGAACGCAGCGGCCAGCGCCTTCGAATCACGCGCCGTATAGGCCACGTCCACCGTCGGCGAGACCTTGTCCTGGTACTCGATTTCCGCTTCGGCCAGCGCCGAACCGCAGTCGAAGCACCAGTGCACCGGCTTGGCACCGCGCACCACGTGGCCATTGGCCACGATCTTTGACAGCGCGCGGATCTCGTTGGCTTCGAATTCGAAGCTCAGCGTCTTGTACGGGTTGTCCCAGTCGCCGGTCACGCCCAGGCGCTTGAAGTCGGCACGCTGGATCTCGATCTGCTCCTCGGCGAACTCACGGCACTTCTGCCGGAATTCGACCGCATCCAGCTTCACCCCGACCTTGCCCCACTTCTTCTCGACCGCGATCTCGATCGGCAGGCCGTGGCAGTCCCAGCCCGGCACGTAGGGCGCATCGAAGCCGGCCAGGTAGCGCGACTTGACGATGATGTCCTTGAGGATCTTGTTGACCGCGTGGCCCAGGTGGATGCGGCCGTTGGCGTAGGGCGGGCCGTCGTGCAGCACGAACAGCGGGCGGCCGGCGGCGTTCTCGCGCAGCTGCGCGTAGAGCCCCTGCTCTTCCCAGCGCGCCAGGATGCCCGGCTCGCGCTTGGGCAGGTCGCCGCGCATCGGGAATTCGGTGGCCGGCAGATGGAGGGTGGCTTTGTAGTCCTGGCTCACGCAGTGGCTCGCAATCTATGTTCGGAAAGGATGGCGCGCGCCTGTTCGGCATCGCGGTGCATCTGGTCGGTCAGGGCCGCCAGATCATGGAACTTTTCTTCGTCGCGCAGCTTGGCCACGAACTCGACGTCGATGTGTCGACCGTACAGGTCGCCCTGGAAATCGAAAAGGTGCGCTTCCAGCAGCGGCTCCACGCCGTCCACGGTGGGACGGGTGCCGAAGCTGGACACCGACGGCCACGGCTGTTCGAACACGCCGTGCACCAGGGTGGCATAGATGCCCGACAGCGCCGGCGTCTTCGGGAAGCGCAGGTTCGCAGTGGGGAAGCCCAGCGTGCGGCCCAGCTGGCGTCCACGCACCACCCGTCCACTGATGGCGTAGGGACGCCCGAGCAGGTCGGCGGCGCGGTCGAAGTCACCGGCCAGCAGCAGCTGGCGGATGCGGGTGCTGGAGATGCGCTCGCCGTGCAGGTCCACCGCGGCGATCTCGTTGGCCTGGAAGCCGAGCTGGGCGCCCATCTGCTGCAGCAACGCCAGATTGCCGCGGCGACGGTTGCCGAACTGGAACTCCGGGCCGATCCACACTTCACGCGCGCCCAGCCGCTGCACCAGCAGGCGCTGCACGAAGTCCTCGGCCTGCATGGCGGCCATGCGCGCATCGAACCGCAGCAGGCCGATGGCATCCACGCCGAGTTCGCGCAGCATCTCCACCTTGCCGCGCGCCAGGGTCAGCCGCGGCGGCGGCGTGCCCTGGGCGAAGAACTCGCGCGGCAACGGCTCGAAGGCCACGGCCACCGCCGGCACGCCCAGCGCGCGGGCACGGGCGACGGCGTGGCGCACCAGCGCCCGGTGGCCCAGGTGCAGGCCGTCGAAGGCACCAATGCAGACCACGCTTCCGTGCGGGACCAACGCCCCGCCCTCAACGCTTCGAAACAACCTGCTCATCAACTCCGCTCGCGGCCGGCATGGGCCGCTGGATCAACTGTGGTAACCATGAAGTATAGCCGTGGTGGCCGTGGATCAATGCCCACGCAGGTCGCGCGGACGCAGGCCCAGCGCCACCTGCACCAGCAGGTAGGTCGCCCCGCCTGCCCCGACCAGCAGCGACAGCGCGCCGATCCGCTGCCACAGGCCCATCGGCGAGAACGCCGGCAGCCAGTACAGCAGGGCCAGCAGCACGCCCACCATCGCCACGCAGGACACCACCAGGCGGACCAGGAAGCGCGTCCAGCCGGGGCGGCGTTCATACACGTCGGTCTTGCCCAGCCAGTACCAGAGCAGCCCGAGGTTCAGGTAGCTGGACAGCGCACTGGCGATGCCCAGCGCCAAGTGCAGGCCCGGCTGCTGGCCGAGCGCCTGCATGACGCCCTGCGCACGCAGCTCCGCCGGCACCATCACGTGGTACAGCACCGCCAGCAGGGCGAAGTTGAACACCATGTTGGCCACCAGCGCGGCGATGCCGGCGCGTACCGGGGTGCGGGTGTCCTGGCGGGCGTAGAAGGCCGGCAGCACCACTTTGAGCAGGGCGAAGGCCGGCAGGCCGAAGCTCAGGCCGTACACCGCCAGCGCGGTCATGCGGGTATCGAACGCGCTGAACTGGCCGTGCTGGAAGATCGTGGTGATCAGCGGTTCGGCCAGCAGCAGCAGGCCCAGCATGGCCGGGATTGAGATCAGCAGGGTCATCCGCAGGCCCCAGTCCAGTGCATTGGAGAAGCCGGCGCGGTCGGTGCCGACATGGTGGCGGGCCAGCGCCGGCAGGATCACCGTGCCCAGCGCCACCCCGAACACGCCCAGCGGCAGCTCCAGGAAGCGGTCGGCCAGCGACAGCCAGGACTGCGAGCCATCGGTCAGCTTGGCGGCGATGACGGTGTCCAGCAGCAGGTTGATCTGCGCCACCGACGAGCCGAACAGGGTCGGGATCATCAGCGTCATCACCTTGCGCACGCCGGGGTGGTTCCAGCCCCAGCGCGGCAGGGTGAGCAGGTTGATGCCCTTCAGCGAGGGCAGCTGGAACAGCAGCTGCAGCATGCCGGCCACCAGCACCGACCAGCCCAGCGCCAGGATCGGCACGTCCATGCGCGGGGCCAGCCACAGCGCACCGCCGATCATGCACAGATTGAGGATGACCGGGGTCAGCGCCGGCATCGCGAACTTCTGGAAGCTGTTCAGCGCCCCGCCCGCCAGTGCCGTCAGCGAGACGAAGAACAGGAACGGGAAGGTCAGGCGGAACAGGTCGACCAGCAGGCCCTGCTTGGCCGGGTCGGTATCGGCACCACTGGCGAACAGGTTGGCCAGTTGCGGGGCGAAGATCAGCGCCAGCGCGGTCACCACCATCAGCACGCCGGCAAGCGTCCCGGCCACCCGCGCCATCAGGTCCCGCAGCTCTTCGTGGCTGCGGGTCTCCTTCACTTCGGTGAACACCGGCACGAAGGCGGTGGCGAACGAGCCCTCGGCGAACAACCGGCGCAGGAAATTAGGTACCCTGAAGGCGACCCAGAACGCGTCCGTCGTGGCGTTCGTACCAAAAGTCGTGGTGATGACGGTGTCCCGTACGAGCCCCAACACCCGCGAAACCATTGTCATGCTGCTGAACGACAGCAGGCCCCGCAGCATCCTGGGTGAACTCACTCAAACATCCTCTTGACAATCGACTTGACGTACATTTCTCGAGTCATCATACTAGCTAGCTTGCTGTTCCCATAACACCGATTTTTCAGGAAACCACCACCGTGGCCAATATCAAGTCCGCCAAGAAGCGCGCCAAGCAGACCGTCGTGCGCAACGCGCGCAACGTGGCTCAGCGCTCGATGCTGCGCACCGCTGTCAAGAAAGTGATCAAGGCTCTGGATAACAACGATGCAGCCGGCGCCGAAGCCGCTTTCACCGTTGCCCAGCCGATCCTCGATCGTTTCAGCGCGCGTGGTCTGATCCACAAGAACAAGGCTGCTCGCCACAAGAGCCGCCTGACCGCCCGCATCAAGGCCCTCAAGGCCGCCTGATCAGGCGAAGTCGCCATCGCCCCAGGGGGTTGGCTGCTACTTGAAACCCGGCTCCGGCCGGGTTTTTTGTTGCCTGCGAGTTGGCAGCGAACGGCGAAGCCCCTCGTGGTGGGTCGGGACACGTCATCGCATTCGCGCTGCCGCTCCCACGCTTTGCTGCGCAAACCGCGGGCCCCGTCTCACCAGCACCCACACCCCGCCGCTTCGCGGCCGCCCCTGACTCAGGGGCTCCCTCCCCCCAGACGGGTCAGCGGAGCCACCGGTAGCGCCGACCCATGGTCGGCGGAAACCGTCCGGCACCGCGATGAAGAGCCGCCGACCATGGGTCGGCGCTACCGCTTTTCTTTTTCCATTACGTGGCGGGCCGCGCGCGGACTGACAGGGCCGGGCGGGAGGGGTTGGTGGGGGCGTTGAGTGCCATGGATGGCACGAAACGAGGCCCGCATGGACGCAGTTTTTGCCGTCCCCCACCAACCCCTCCCGCCCGGCCCAACCCAGAAATCCGGCTTTCCGCGCGACCCACCACGAGGGGCTCCGCCGTTCGCTGCCAACCACCAGCCCACAAAAAACCCGGCCGAAGCCGGGCTTTCCGCACACAAAGAGAAGAACCGATTACTCGCCAGCCGCGTGACGCGCCTGCAGCTCGTCTTCCTTCTGGCGATCAAAGAACGCCATGATCTTGCTCATGATCGGGAACGTCCCGTCGCGACCCAGCGCCGAGACCAGGAACCACGGCTCCTTCCAGCCCAGATCCGCAATGATCTGCTCGGCCGCCGCCTTGGCTTCGTCCTCGAACATCAGGTCGGCCTTGTTCAGCACCAGCCAGCGCGGCTTCTGCAGCAGCTCCGGATCATGCCGCTCCAGCTCGCGCTCGATCGCACGCACCTGCTCCACCGGCGAGATTTCCACCCCGCCTTCCATCGGCGAGATGTCCACCAGGTGCAGCAGCAGGCGGGTGCGCTGCAGGTGGCGCAGGAACTGCGCGCCCAGGCCAGCGCCGTCGGCGGCACCTTCGATCAGGCCGGGAATATCGGCGATCACGAAGCTGCGGTAGTTTTCCACCTTCACCACGCCCAGGTTCGGGTACAGCGTGGTGAACGGGTAATCGGCGACCTTCGGCGTGGCCGCCGAGACCGCGCGGATCAGCGTGCTCTTGCCAGCATTCGGGAAGCCCAGCAGGCCGACGTCGGCCAGCAGCTTCAACTCCAGCTTCAGCGAGCGCTCTTCGCCCGGCTCGCCCGGCAGCGCCTGGCGCGGCGAGCGGTTGGTCGAGCTCTTGAAATGCATGTTGCCCAGGCCGCCGCGGCCGCCTTTGGCCACCAGCAGGCGATCGCCGTGCTGGGTCATGTCACCGATCACTTCATCGGTGGCCACGTTGGTCACCGTGGTGCCGACCGGCACGGTGATGACCAGGTCTTCGCCACCCTTGCCATAGGCCTGGCGGCCCATGCCGTTCTCGCCGCGCTGCGCCTTGAAGATGCGGTCATGGCGGAAGTCGACCAGGGTGTTGAGGTTTTCGTCGGCGCGGATCCACACGCTGCCACCGCCGCCGCCATCGCCACCATCGGGGCCACCGAGCGGGATGAACTTCTCGCGACGGAAGCCGATACAGCCATTGCCGCCGTTGCCGGCGAACACTTCAATTTCTGCTTCGTCTACCAGTTTCATTTTTCGATGCCTGCGATGGGCGCGGCAGCCTGCCGTCGCCTTGGGATTCTACTGCCCCGGCGTCGCCAGGGCTCGGCCACCTGCGCGGTGGACCGGATGTACGTCGAAACTACCTGCTGCATCCAACGAAAAACCCCGCCGAAGCGGGGCTCTTCTGCAGCGCACCCATGACTGGCATGGGCGCCAGCCGCGCCTGGATCAGGCTTCGGCCGAAACCACGCTGACGGTGCGACGCTTCTTCGCACCCTTCACCGAGAACTCCACCTTGCCGTCCACGAGGGCGAACAGGGTGTGGTCACGGCCGAGGCCAACGCCGGTACCCGGGTGGAACTGGGTGCCGCGCTGACGCACGATGATGTTGCCGGCGTCGATGGCCTGGCCACCGAAGATCTTCACGCCGAGGTACTTCGGGTTGGAGTCGCGACCGTTGCGCGAAGAGCCTACGCCTTTTTTATGTGCCATGACCTATCTCCTTACTTGCTGCCACCGGCAATGCCGGTGATCTCGATTTCGGTGTAGTACTGACGGTGACCCTGGCGCTTCATGTGGTGCTTGCGGCGACGGAACTTGATGATCCGGACCTTGTCGGCACGACCCTGGGACAGGACGGTGGCAGTGACCGCAGCGCCGCTCAGGGCGTCGCCGATCTTGATGCCATCGCTGTCGCCGAGCAGCAGGATGTTGTCGAACTTGATCTCGCTGCCGACTTCGACTTCGAGCTTTTCCACGCGGAGCTTTTCGCCCTGCGCGACGCGGTATTGCTTACCGCCGGTGACCAGTACTGCGTACATGACCAGACTTCCTTTGTAGTTATTGTGGTCTATTAACTGCCGCCATCGAGGGCAGACAGGAGCGGAATTGTACCGGCACGCCCGGCCCGGGTCAACCCTCCCCCACACCCCGCAAACCCAGGCGCGACAAGGCCTTCATCACCCTGTACGCCAATCTCATGTGCTGCGACTGGCGGCTGGCATTGTCGCCCATTGCCCCCATCTGGTCTGCTCGGTAGGCTGCTTGATTGCCGTCCCCGACGCCCTTCCTGCTGGCCGGGCCCCAGCCCAAGCCCCCAACACCGGATCCCCCATGGCGATGGATTTCATCCGCATCCGCGGCGCGCGGACGCACAACCTCAAGAACATCGATCTCGATCTGCCGCGTGACAAGCTGATCGTGATCACCGGCCTGTCCGGCTCGGGCAAGTCCTCGCTGGCGTTCGACACGATCTACGCCGAGGGCCAGCGCCGTTACGTGGAATCGCTGTCGGCCTACGCCCGCCAGTTCCTCAGCGTGATGGAAAAACCGGACCTGGACCATATCGAAGGCCTGTCCCCGGCCATTTCGATCGAACAGAAGTCGACCTCGCACAACCCGCGGTCTACCGTCGGCACCATCACCGAGATCTACGACTACCTGCGCCTGCTGTACGCACGCGTGGGCACCCCGCGCTGCCCCGACCACGGCTATCCGCTGGAAGCGCAGACGGTCAGCCAGATGGTCGACCACGTGCTGACCCTGGACCCGGAACAGCGCTACATGCTGCTGGCCCCGGTGATCCGCGACCGCAAGGGCGAACATGCCCAGGTGTTCGACCAGATGCGCGCGCAGGGCTATGTGCGCGTGCGCGTGGATGGGGTGCTGTATGAAATCGACGAGGTGCCGCCGCTGGCGCTGCGCCAGAAGCACACCATCGAGGCGGTCATCGACCGCTTCCGCCCGCGCGAGGACATCAAGCAGCGCCTGGCCGAAAGTTTCGAAACCGCGCTGAAGCTGGGCGACGGCATGGTCTCGGTGCAGTCGCTGGACAGCCCCGAAACCGCCCCGGCGCTGTTCTCTTCGAAGTATTCCTGCCCGGTCTGCGATTACTCGCTGCCGGAGCTGGAACCGCGCCTGTTCTCGTTCAACGCACCGATGGGCGCCTGCCCCGGCTGCGATGGCCTGGGCATGGCCGAATTCTTCGATCCCTCGCGCGTGGTCGTGCACCCCGAACTGCCGCTGTCGGCCGGCGCGGTGCGCGGCTGGGACCGTCGCAATGCCTATTATTTCCAGCTGATCGCCTCGCTGGCCAAGCACTACAAGTTCGACGTGGACGCGGCCTGGAACACCCTGCCGGCCAACGTACAGAAGGCGGTGCTGTACGGCAGCGGCGATGAAACCATCAGCTTCACCTACTTCACCGAAGCCGGTGGGCGCACCCAGCGCAAGCACCGCTTCGAAGGCATCATTCCCAACCTGGAACGCCGCTACAAGGAAACCGAATCGGCGGCGGTGCAGGAAGAACTGGGCAAGTACATCAGCGAACAGAGTTGCCCGGAGTGCAAGGGCGCGCGCCTGAACCGTGCCGCGCGCAACGTGTTCGTGGCCGACCGTCCGCTGCCGGACCTGGTGGTGATGCCGATCGACGATGCACTGAAGTTCTTCAGCACGCTGAGCCTGCCCGGCTGGCGTGGCGAGATCGCCAGCAAGATCGTCAAGGAGATCGGCGAGCGGCTGGGCTTCCTGGTCGACGTCGGCCTGGATTACCTCAGCCTGGAGCGCAAGGCCGACACGCTGTCCGGCGGCGAAGCCCAGCGCATCCGCCTGGCCTCGCAGATCGGTGCCGGCCTGGTCGGCGTGATGTACGTGCTGGACGAGCCGTCCATCGGCCTGCACCAGCGCGACAACGAACGCCTGCTCGGCACCCTCACCCGCCTGCGCGACCTCGGCAATACGGTGATCGTGGTCGAGCATGACGAAGATGCGATCCGCCTGGCCGACTACGTGCTGGACATCGGTCCGGGCGCGGGCGTGCATGGCGGCGAGATCGTCGGCCAGGGCAGCCTGCAGGACATCCTGGACGCACCGCGTTCGCTGACCGGCCAGTACCTGTCGGGCAAGCGTGCGATCGAAATCCCGGCGCGCCGGCACAAGCCGAACCCGAAGATGACCCTGCACCTGCGCGGGGCCAGCGGCAACAACCTGAAGAACGTCGACCTGGCCATTCCGTCGGGCCTGATGACCTGCATCACCGGTGTGTCCGGATCGGGCAAGTCGACGCTGATCAACGACACGCTGTTCTCGCTGGCCGCCAACGAGATCAACGGCGCCTCGCACGATATCGCTCCGTACAAGGAAATCGACGGGCTGGACCTGTTCGACAAGGTGGTGGACATCGACCAGTCGCCGATCGGTCGCACCCCGCGCTCGAACCCGGCGACCTACACCGGCCTGTTCACGCCCCTGCGCGAGCTGTACGCCCAGGTGCCCGAAGCCCGTGCGCGCGGCTACTCGCCGGGCCGCTTCAGCTTCAACGTGCGCGGCGGCCGCTGCGAAGCCTGCCAGGGCGATGGCCTGATCAAGGTGGAGATGCACTTCCTGCCGGACGTGTACGTGCCCTGCGATGTCTGCCACGGCAAGCGTTACAACCGCGAAACGCTGGAGATCCTGTACAAGGGCTACAACATCAACGACGTGCTGCAGATGACCGTCGAAGATGCGCTGAAGCTGTTCGAGCCGGTGCCGAGCATCGCGCGCAAGCTGGAAACGCTGGTCGACGTGGGCCTGAGCTACATCAAGCTGGGCCAGAGCGCGACCACGCTGTCCGGCGGTGAAGCGCAGCGCGTGAAGCTGTCCAAGGAACTGTCGCGCCGCGATACCGGGCGCACGCTGTACATCCTGGACGAACCGACCACCGGCCTGCATTTCCATGACATCGAAGCGCTGCTGGGCGTGCTGCACAAGCTGCGCGACGAAGGCAACACGGTGGTGGTGATCGAGCACAACCTGGACGTCATCAAGACCGCCGACTGGATCGTCGACCTGGGTCCGGAAGGCGGCCATCGCGGTGGCACCATCCTCGTCACCGGCACCCCGGAAGACGTGGCGGCCTGCCCGACCTCGTATACCGGCCAGTTCCTGGCCAAGATGCTGCCCTCGGTCAGCGCGCGCCCGGACAAGCCGGCGGCGGTGGCCAACAAGCCCGATGCGCGCCCGCCGCGCAAGGTGAAGCCGGAGCCGAAGAAGAAGGCCGCCGCGGCCAAGAGCACCGGCACCCCCAGCAAGTCCGCGACGACCAAGACCACCGCTACGCGCAAGAAGAAGGACGCCTGATGAGCACCGAGCACAAGATCCTCGCCCGCATCCCGATCAGCGTGCGCTGGCGCGACATGGACAGCATGGGCCACGTCAACAACGCCAAGTACATCTCCTACCTGGAAGAGGCGCGCGTGCGCTGGATGCTGGGCGTGGAAGGCGTGGCGATGACCGACCGCATCGCGCCGGTGGTGGCCGCCACCAACGTCAACTACCGGCTGCCGATCGTGTGGCCCAACGACATCATGGTGGAATTGTTCGTGGAGCGGCTGGGCAACAGCAGCGTGACCATCGGCCACCGCATCGTCGACCAGCAGGACGAATCACGCCTGTATTCGGACGGCAACGTGGTGGTGGTATGGATGGACACCCAGACCGGCAAGAGCGCCCCGCTGCCCGACGCCGTACGCAACGCCTCCACCTGAGGTAGTGACGGCCGCTGGCCGTCAGCCACATCAGGTAGTGACGGCCGCTGGCCGTCATGCGCCTGCCCCACCGCCTGCCGCTGCGCTCGCCGGGCGTGGCTATGCCGGCCGTCCTGGCCGGCACCCTCCGGGCCGTCGCAGGCGACGTTGGCCGCGGCTCCTGCCGCTGCCTTCGGCGCTACCGGTCAGCGGCCGGCCGCGCGCACCTGCAGCGTCGCCGCCGCTTCGCCGCCACCTTCCAGCTGCAGCACCAGCGGCAGCGCCTGCCCGTCCTTCAGCGCGGCCTTGGCCTGCATCAGCATCAGGTGCTTGCCCCCCGGCTTGAGCTCGACCATCGCACCGGCCGGCAGCACCAGATGGTGCAGGTGCTGCATGCGGCTGACGTCGCCCTGCATCGTGGTTTCATGCAGCGACACCTCGCCGAAGGCCGCACTGCGTGCGCCGATGATCGTCACCGCGCTGCCGCAGCGGTTGTGGATCGTGCCGTAACCGGCCGTCATCGCCATCGCCGCGCCAGGCGGCAACCGCGCCCATCCGTCTTTCAACTGCAGGCACGCCACCGGCGCGGCGGCCGCCGCTCCCGATGCTGCGAATGCACACAACGCGAACAATACGCCAACGCATGGTTTGGTTATCATCGGACCACGTTCCCTCCCGGCAAGAGATCGCAGCATGACCACGCTCATCGAGGTGTACAACCATGGACCGATCCGCGAACTGCGCCTGGCGCGGCCGCCGGTCAATGCACTGGACACCGACCTCTGCCGGCAGTTGATCCACGCCGTAGAACAGGCCATGGCCGAAGACGTGCATGGACTGGTGCTGTCGGGCAACGAACGGGTATTCACCGGCGGCATGGACGTGCCCCACCTGCTGTCGCATGGCGACGACCAGCACGCGCTGCTGGACAGCTGGAACGCCTTCTTCGGCGCGGTGCGCACGCTGGCCGAAAGCCGCATCCCGGTCGTGGCCGCGCTGACCGGGCACGCCCCGGCCGGTGGCTGCGTGCTGGCCTTGTGCTGCGACTACCGGGTGATGGCGCGCAGCACCGACCCCGCGCAGCCGTTCGCCATCGGCTTGAATGAAGTACAGGTGGGCCTGGTGGCACCGGAAGGCATCCAGCGCCTGCTGCGCCGCGCGGTGGGCGTGCACCGGGCCGGGATCCTGCTGACCACCGCCGCGATGGTGCCGGCCGAGCAGGCCCTGCAAATCGGTCTGGTGGATGAGCTGGCCGACGGCGACCTGGTCGTGGCGCGCGCCGTGGCCTGGCTGCAGCGGCTGCTGAAGATGCCGCGCCAGCCGATGCTGTTGACCCGCGCGATTGCCCGCCAGGACCTGCATGACGCCCTGCACCCGGACCTGATCCGCCTGGATCGCTTCGTCGAAGCCTGGTATGCGCCGGATGCGCAGCAGGCACTGCAGGCACTGGCGGCCCGGCTCGGCAAGGGCTGAGCACCGGGCAACCGCGGGCAGCGCCGGCCGGGGGCTGCTGCACGGCCGCCCGGCTATAATCACGGCCTGTTCCGACACCGGCTGTCCCCCTTGAACGACACGCACGAACCCGTCGTCTCCGAGTTGATCGACCTGCTCACTCTGGAGCGGCTGGAAGACAACCTGTTCCGTGGCCAGAGCCGCGACATCGGCACCAAGTACGTGTTCGGCGGGCAGGTGCTCGGCCAGGCGCTGGCCGCTGCCCAGGCCACGGTGGACAACGGGCGACACGTGCATTCGCTGCACGCGTATTTCCTGCGTGCGGGCAATATCGACCACCCGATCGTGTACGACGTGGACCGCACCCGCGATGGCGGCAGCTTCTCGGTACGCCGGGTGACCGCGATCCAGCACGGCAAGGTGATCTTCTTCTGCGCGGCCTCTTTCCAGCAGGAAGAAAGCGGTGCCGAGCACCAGCACAAGATGCCCGAAGTGCCGCAGCCGGAAGACCTGGAACCCAACCGTCCGCTGCCGCAGGACGTGCTGGACCGGTTGCCGATCAAGGTGCAGCGCTGGCTGTCGCGGGGTGGCCCGTTCGAATTCCGCCACGTCTACCCGCGCGATGAGCTCAACCCGCCCAAGCGCCCGCCCTACCACCAGGTCTGGTTCCGCCTGACCGAACCGGTTGGCGATGCACCGGAACTGCACCAGGCGCTGTTGGCCTACGCCTCGGATTTCCATCTGCTGGGCACAGCGACCTTCCCGCACGGCATCAGCTACTACCAGCCGCACGTGCAGATGGCATCGCTGGACCACGCCATCTGGTTCCACCGCCCGTTCCGCGCCGACGACTGGCTGCTGTATTCGCTGGACAGCCCGAGCGCACAGGATTCACGCGGGCTGGCGCGCGGGCAGTTCTTCGACCGCCACGGTCGCCTGGTAGCGAGCACCGCGCAGGAAGGCCTGATCCGCGTGGTGCCTGACAGCGCTGCCGCCGCTGCCGTGCCGGCAAAGGACTGAGGAACGCGCGATGAGACAGATTTTCAGCAGCCAGCGCGTGGAAACCGTGGAGGGCGTGGCCGAACTGCTGCGCAGCCACGACATCGAAGTGCGCGTGACCGATGGGCGCACGTACCACAGCAAACGCCGCGGCCAGTTCAGCTATCTCGACCAGAGCAAGAACATCCGCCACCCCACGGTATGGGTGGTGCGTGCGGACGACCAGCCGCGCGCGCGCGAGATCCTGCGCGACGCGCGCCTGCTCGACACCACCCGCCGTGACCACCCGACCGCCGAGTTCGCCTTCCGCGAAACCGAAGCGCCGTCGAGCGGACGCGGCTGGGCCTGGCGCATCCGCATCGCCCTGTTGGTGGTGATCGCCGGCGTGGCCTTGTTCATCGCCATGGGCCATCGCGGCGCACAGCAGCCGGCCGCCCCGGCGCCCGCCCCTGCCCCGCAGCAGCAGCCCGCCGCGCCGGCCGCCCCGGCCGAGGAAGAAGAAGTCCGGGTGCGCATCCAGCCGTCCACGCCGCAACCCTGAGGCGGTCGTGACGGCCGCTGGCGGCGGTCCCATGCCCGGTAGTGACGGCCGCTGGCCGTCATGCTCCACCAGCTGACGGCCAGCGGCCGTCACTACCCTCGATCGCTTTCCGGGCTGACGGCCAGCGGCCGTCACTACCGTCGATCGCATTCCGGGCTGACGGCCAGCGGCCGTCACTACCGTCGCCCGCATTCCGCCGTGGCGACCGCGGTCACATCCTGCGCGGTGCTCCGTCTTGGGACACAATCCCCGCAGGAGCGCCGCCCATGACCGCAGTAGCCGCAAGCATCGATGACACCCTGCACCGCGAGCTGCCTGCCGCGGCCGATGGCTGCCAGCATGCCTACGGGCGCATCGTGCTGGCCTGCCAGAACACGGTGACCGCCATCGCGCTGGCCATCACCCGCGACCGCCACGCCAGCGAAGACATCGCCCAGGAAGCGTTCGTGCGCGGCTGGCAGCAGCTTCGCCAGCTGCGCAACCCGTCCAGCTTCATGCCATGGCTGCGCCAGATCACCCGCAACCTGGCCCGTGACTGGCTGCGCAGCCAGCGCGGCCGACCGCTGTCGGGCGAAGCAGCGGAGCTGGCGATCAGCATGGCCGCCGATCCCGCCCCCGGCGCGGCCGACCGCCTGCTGCGCATTGAAGAAGAAGTCGCCGCCGAGGACATCATTTCCTCGTTGCCGGAAGAGAGCCGCGAAGTACTGTTGCTGTATTACCGCGAAGGCCAGCGTTCGCAACACGTCGCCAGCCTGCTCGGGCTCAGCGACGCCGCCGTGCGCAAGCGCCTGTCGCGTGCCCGCGGCATGGTGCGCGAGGGCCTGCTGCAGCGCTTCGGTGAGTTCGCGCGCAGCAGCGCGCCCGGCGCCGCGTTCGCCACCACGGTGGTGTCGATGCTGATGGTGGCCGCGCCGGGCACCGCCAGCGCAGCCATCGTCGCGCTGGGTACCGGCGTAGGCGTGGGCGGCAGCAAGCTCGGCCTGGGCGGTGCCAGTGCATCGGCCGGTACCGCGCTCGGTTCGTTGACCGCGGCGGCCGGGCAGTTTCCAGTTTTCAGCGATCACCTCAGCGTAGGCGCGATGATCGGCGCAGCGGTCGGCGGCACCGCCTTCAGTTACTTGGGCGGCCGCTACCTGATGTCGTTCGCCGAATCACCGCAGGAACGCGCGCAGATCCGGCGCTTCGTGCACCTCAACACCTTCACCGCGATGGTGGTCTGCGTGACGGTACTGGTGTTGTCACTGCTGGCCCTGCCGATATGGGTGGACCTGCCCGCGCTGGTCGCGGGCCTGTCGCTGGTCTGCTGGCAATGCCTGGTGCCGCTGCGGCGGATCATGCAGCCGTTGATCGACCGCGATGCCGAACGGCGGGGACTGCAGGGCCAGAAGAACTGGACCTACGAAGCGCTGTACGGCAAGCACGGCATGATCGGCGCAGGCATCGGCGCATTGATCGTAGTCGGCGCATTGCTGTGGAGAAACGGCGCGCTGTAAGCCAAAGCGGTGACGACCACAGGCCGTCACCGCACTTCACCCTGGTAGTGACGGCCGCTGGCCGTCAATTTTCCATGGGCCGCTGGCCGTCAATTTTCCAAACGCCGCTGGCCGTCAGCCACGCCTCAGCGTGCCGCTGGACGCGCCGGACCCTTCGGCCCATGGCCCTCGTGGCGCGGGCCACGCATCGGGCCCTTGGCCGCATCGAACTCGGCCTTGCTCAGCTGGCCGTCCTTGTTGGTGTCAGCCGCGGTGAACCAGGCATCACGATGCTGCTTCATCCGCAGCTCGCGATCCGCCTTGTCCAGGAAGCCATCCTTGTTGATGTCCATCTGGTCGAAGCGCCCGGCCAGGCGCGGATCAGCGGCCGCCTCCTGGCGGCTGATGCGGCCGTCCTTGTTGGTATCCAGACGGGCCAGCTGCTCGGCATGGCCACGCCCCGGGCCGCGATGCCCGTGCTTGCCGCGCGGCCGCTCTTCGCGCGACAGCTTGCCGTCCTTGTTGGTGTCCAGCTGGTCGAAACGTTCGGCCAGGCGCGGCGCAGCAGCAGCTTCGCTGCGATCGATGAAACCGTCGTTGTTGGTGTCCAGCTTGACCGGGCGCTGCGGCGCCGGCGGCGCATCGGCGGCCAGGGCGATACCGGTGGCGGAGGTGCTCAGCAGCAGGGCCAGCAGCAGGGGGGTACGCAGGGTCATGGGGTCACTCCAGTAGAAGGGGACGGGGTGTTTTTCAATCACCCTCGAAGGACAACAACGCCTGGACGCAGCCGCGGTTGACGTCGGCCCTGGACGCGTTCATTTGGCAGACAGTCGCGGCCACTGCGACAGCCGGACGGTATGCTGTGGGCATGGCGATACACGGCGACCGAGACGACGAACTGAGGCTGTTCCAGACCGGCGAGCACCCCTGCGGCTACTGGCCGGAGCGGACCGCGCGCGACCTGGTGCTGGACCCGCATGACCGGCGCCTGGGCGGCCTCTACCCGATGGCGCTCAGCTGGGGCTTCCGCCGCAGCGGCGACCTGGTCTATCGCCCGCACTGCGCCCAGTGCCATGCCTGCGTGGCGGTGCGCATTCCCGTACAGCGCTTCGCCCCGGACCGCAGCCAGCGCCGCTGCGTAGCGCGCAATGCCGACCTGGAAGTGCGCATCACCGCTGCCGCCCCGCGCGAGGAACTGTTCGCGCTGTACCACCGTTACCTGGCCCATCGGCATGCCAACGGCGGCATGGATACCCACGGCCCACACGAATTCGAACAGTTCCTGATCGGCAGCTGGTCGCGTACGCGCTTCCTGGAAATCCGCCTGCCACCGCCGCAGGGCGGGCCGGGGGAACTGATCGGCGTGGCCGTCACCGACGTCACCGATCAGGGCCTGTCGGCGGTCTACACCTTCTTCGACCCGGACCACGCGCAGCGCGGGCTGGGCACCTTCGCCATCCTGCAGCAGGTGGCCTGGGCACAACGCGAATCGCTGCCCCACCTGTACCTGGGGTACTGGATCCGCGACCACATGAAGATGGATTACAAGCGCCGGTTCCGCCCATTGGAAGCCTACGACGGCCGGCGCTGGAACGAATTCGATGGCGAACTGGCCGGACGCTGACAAGCCGCTGACACAGGCGCCGGTGCACAATACCGCCCATGAAAATTCCTGCCTTCAGCCTCCCCGCCCTGACCGTCGCCGTGGCCCTGCTGTGCAGCGCCTGCGCCCAGACCCCCGAGCGTGCCGCCGCGATGCCTGATGCCTCCACTCCGTTGCGCCTGGCCACCTACAACACCTCGCTGTACTCCGACCAGACCGGCGGGCTGATCGCCGAACTGGAAGGCGACAGTGCGCACGCGCGCAAGATCGCCGCGGTGCTGCAGCAGGTGCGCCCGGACCTGGTGCTGCTCAACGAATTCGACTACGACGATGCGCACCGCGCCGCCGATCTGTTCCAGCAGCGTTACCTGGCCGTGGCCCAGCCCGGTGGCGGTGAGCCGCTGAACTTTGCTTACCGCTATCTGGCCCCGGTCAACACCGGCGTGCAGAGCGGGCTGGACCTGGACAACAACGGCGAAGTGGGCGGCGAAGGCCGTGCCCGTGGCAACGACGCGTGGGGCTACGGCCTGCACCCGGGCCAGTACGGCATGCTGGTGCTGTCGCGCTATCCGATCGACGAAGCCAAGGTGCGCAGCTTCCAGCTGCTGAAGTGGAACACCCTGCCCGGCGCGATCCGCCCGGTCGACCCGCGCACCGGCAAGAGCTTCTATTCCGATGCGGTGTGGTCGCAGTTGCGGCTGTCGTCCAAATCGCACTGGGACGTGCCGGTGCGCACGCCGTCCGGCGTCGTGCACGCGCTGGTCTCCCACCCTACCCCGCCGGTGTTCGATGGCCCGGAGAAGCGCAACGCCGCGCGCAACCATGACGAGCTGAAGCTGTGGCAGGAATACCTGTCCGCCGGTGACAAGCCGTGGCTGTGCGACGACCAGCAGCGCTGTGGCGGGCTGGCGCAGGACGCGCGCTTCGTGATCCTGGGCGACCTCAACAATGACCCGGTGGACGGCGATGGCCGCCACGAAGGCATCCTGGAACTGATCGAGCATCCGCGCGTGCTGCGCCATGCCACGCCGTCCAGCATCGGCGGCGAGCAGACCAGCCTGGCCTACGCCGCCAAGGGCATCGCGCGTCGCGGCGCCCCACAGCACGCCACCGGCGATTTCGGCCCGAAGTCCGGCACGATGCGGCTGGACTACGTGCTGCCCTCGGTGGGCTTCGCCTATGTCGGTGGCGGCGTGTTCTGGCCAGCCGAAGGCACCGACGAAGCGAAGATCGCCGACGGCAGCGACCACCACCTCGTCTGGGCCGACGTGAAGTAAGTCAGGGCTTCAGGGTGACGCCGATGGCGGCGGCGGCCTCGCGGGCGATCGCGCGGGCCGCGTCGGTGCTGTCGGCGCGCGCCAGGGTCACCCCGACGCGGCGGTGGCCGTGCACGCTCGGCTTGCCGAACAGGCGCACCGCGGTGTCCGGCACCTGCAGCGCGGCGGCGACATCGGTGAAGTACGGCACGCCTTCGCCATGGGCGAGCAGCGCGCAGGATGCGCTCGGTCCGCCCTGGCGGATCACCGGGATCGGCAGGCCGAGGATCGCGCGCGCGTGCAGGGCGAACTCGCTCAGCTCCTGCGAAACCAGGGTGACCAGGCCGGTGTCATGCGGGCGCGGCGATACTTCGCTGAACCACACCTCGTCGCCCTTCACGAACAGCTCCACGCCGAACAGTCCCCAGCCGCCGAGGTCATCGGTGATCGCCCGGGAGATCTCCTCGGCGCGCGCCAGCGCGGCGGTGGACATGGCCTGTGGCTGCCAGCTTTCGCGGTAGTCGCCGTCCTTCTGCAGGTGGCCGATCGGCGCGCAGAACGAGGTACCGCCGGCATGCCGCACGGTCAGCAGGGTGATTTCGTAATCGAAATCGATGAAGCCCTCGACGATGCAGCGGCCGGCACCGGCGCGGCCGCCGGTCTGCGCATAGGCCCAGGCCGGGGCGATGTCTGCTTCGCTGCGCAGCGTGCTCTGGCCCTTGCCCGAAGAGGACATCACCGGCTTGACCACGCACGGCAGGCCGATCGCCTGCACGGCGGCGGTGTACTCCGCTTCGGTGTCCACGAACCGATACGGCGAGGTCGGCAGGCCCAGCGTTTCCGCCGCCAGCCGGCGGATGCCTTCGCGGTCCATGGTCAGTCGCGCCGCGCGCGCGGTCGGCACCACGCGCAGGCCCTGTTCCTGCTCCAGCTGGACCAGCGTCTCGGTGTGGATCGCCTCGATTTCCGGCACCACCAGGTGCGGCTTTTCCAGCGCGATCAGCTCGCGCAGCGCCATCGCATCCAGCATGTCGATCACATGCGCGCGGTGCGCGACCTGCATCGCCGGGGCATCGGCGTAACGGTCGGCAGCGATCACTTCCACGCCCAGGCGCTGCAGCTCGATGGCCACTTCCTTGCCAAGTTCGCCCGATCCCAGCAGCAGGACGCGGGTGGCGGAGGGGGACAACGGGGTTCCGAATGCGGACATGGCGGCGTTCCAGCGTGCAGGTGTAGGCGGGTGGGCATTCTAGCCGGTCGCCCCCTGCCTGCCGACGGACGGCACTTGCAGACTGATATCAATTTGATATCTTTCTATCCAGACCCTCAAGGAAGTCCCGTCATGAAAGAGAAGCCGATCCGCTCCCTCAACGGCTTGGCCGTGCTGGCCGCCGTTGTGCTCATCGCCGGCCTTGCCGGCCTGGTGTTCCTGCTCGGCGCCGCGGGCGCGAACGGAATGCGCCCTGCCCCGATGCTGCTGTTGGGCAGCGTTCTGGTGATGCTCCTGGCCCTGCTGTCCTTGGCCGGCCTGTACACCGTGCAGCCCAACCAGGCGGCGGTACTGAGCCTGTTCGGCAAGTACGTCGGCACGGTCAAGGACAACGGCCTGCGCTGGAACAACCCGTTCTTCGCCAAGCGCCGCGTCAGCCAGCGCGTGCGCAATTTCGAAAGCGGCAAGCTGAAGGTCAACGAGCTGGACGGCAGCCCGATCGAGATCGCCGCGGTGATCGTCTGGCAGGTGGTGGATGCGTCCGAGGCGGTCTACAACGTCGACGACTACGAAAGCTTCGTGCATATCCAGTCCGAGTCGGCGCTGCGGGCGATGGCCACCAGCTACCCGTATGACCAGCACGAGGAAGGCCAGCTGGCCCTGCGCAGCCACGCCAGCGAGATTTCGCTGCACCTGAAGAACGAACTGGCCGAGCGCCTGGCCGATGCCGGCGTGCAGATCATCGATGCGCGCATCAGCCACCTGGCCTATGCCGCGGAAATCGCCCAGGCCATGCTGCAGCGCCAGCAGGCCAACGCGGTGATCGCCGCGCGCACGCGCATCGTGGCCGGTGCGGTCGGCATGGTGGAAATGGCGCTGGCCGAACTGCAGAAGAACGGCGTGGTGCAGCTGGACGAAGAGCGCAAGGCGCACATGGTGAGCAACCTGCTGACCGTGCTGTGTTCCGATCGCGGCACGCAGCCGGTGGTCAATGCCGGTTCGTTGTACTGAGCCGTGTTGACGGTGCCCTGCGGGCCATTGGCCGGCATCCATCGTTGAGCCAGGAGTATCCATGAGCGAGAAGAAAGCCTATCCACTGCGCATCAACGCCGATGTCCTGGCGGCGACGCAGCGCTGGGCCGACGACGAGCTGCGCAGCCTCAACGCCCAGATCGAATACATGCTGCGCGATGCATTGCGCAAGGCCGGACGGCTGCCGAAACCCACCCCTTCGCAGGAGAGCAAGGAATGAGCAGGAACCTTGGCAGACGCGCGCCGCGCATGATGGTCGCCACCACGCTTTCGCTGCTGGCCGGGATCGCCAGCGCCGCCGAACCGGCGCAGGTGGCCACGCAGTTGCTGGACCACCTGCAGGCCGGCCGCGTGCAGGACACCGCCGCCATGCTGACCCCGGCGATGGCCGCTGCCGCCCCGGCTGATCGCCTGCAGGTGCTGTGGAATTCGCTGGGCGAACTGCAGCAGCGGGGGCAGCCGACGGTGAGCGAGCAGCAGGGCATGCATCTGGTGGAAGTGCCGTTGCGCTTCGCCGGTGCGGCGGTCAACGCACAGGTCGCGGTGGATCCGCAGGACCGGATCGCCGGCCTGCTGCTGCGCCCGGCAGCGGCCGAAAAGGCCGCTCCGCCACCGGCCGATGCGATCTACCGCGAGCTGGATTTCAGCGTACCGCAGGCGCGCGGTGCGCTGCCGGGCACGCTGGCCCTGCCCAGCGGCAAGGGACCGTTCCCGGCCGTGGTGCTGGTGCACGGATCCGGCCCGCAGGATCGCGATGAAACCATCGGCGCGAACCGGCCCTTCCTGGACGTCGCGCGGGGCCTGGCCGCGCATGGCATTGCCGTGCTGCGTTATGACAAGCGCAGCAAGGCGCGGCCGCAGGATTTCCAGCAGCCGTTCGATGTCGACGACGAAACCACCGATGATGCGATCGCTGCGCTGACTGCACTGGCTGCGGACCCGCGCATCGATGGCCAGCGTGTGTTCGTGCTCGGCCACAGCCAGGGCGGCATGCTCGCTCCCCGCATCGCCACGCGCTGGCCGCAGGCACGCGGGGCGATCCTGTGGGCCGCACCCGCGCGCACCCTGCTGGACCTGCTGCCCGAGCAGAACCGTTACCTGTTGAACCTGGATGGCAGCATCAGCGAGGCGGAACAAGCCTTCCTGGACACACTCGATACGCAGATCGCCGCGGCGCGCAGCGCCACGCCGGCAGCCGCCAGCGCGCTGCCGCTGGGCGTGCCGCAGGCGTTCTGGAAGAGCATCGAAGCGGTGGACGCGCGCGCCGACGCCAAGGCCCTGCGCAAGCCGCTGCTGATGCTGCACGGCGGCCGCGATTTCCAGGTGCCCGACACCGACTGGACGCTCTGGCAGGCGGCGCTGCAAGGGCGCAGCGATGTGCAGTGGAAACGCTACCCGTCGTTGAACCATCTCGGCATCGCCGGCAGCGGCCCAGGCTCGTTGAAGGAGTACACCCAGCCCGGCCATGTCGATCCGCAGCTGATCGACGATGCCGCACGCTGGATCGAGGCGCAGCGATGAGCGGCGGCAGTGATCCGCGCCGCTTCGCGGTGAGTGATGGCTCGCCACTGCGCCTGCTGTGGATCATCTCGCCGCTGCTGCTGTTCGTCGGGCTGAGCCTGTATCACCTGCGCCAGCCCGCCGAAGCCGGCGCGATGCCGTTCGCGATCACCCTGGCCCCGCCCTACTTCACCCTGCACGGCAGCGCGGCGTGGAGCCTGGCCATCGCCGCGCTGCTGACCGTGCTGCTGTGCGGGCTGTTCTTCCGGCGCCGGGTGCAGCTGGATGGCAACGTGCTGAGCGTCCATTCAACGTTCTACCGGAAGCACACCCCGGTGGAGCAGATGGACCTGCCGAACGCGGCCGTGGTCGACCTGAAACAGGATCGGCGACACGGCCTGCGGCACAAGACCAACGCCTACAGCATGCCGGGCTTCCACTCCGGCCACTACCGCCTGCAGGATGGCGGCAAGGGCTTTGCGCTGGTGACCGATGTGCACCGCGTACTGGTGATTCCGGTGCGCGACGGCCCCACGCTGTTGCTGAGCATGGCCGAACCCCAGTCACTGCTGGATGCCCTGCGCCGCGCCGCCGCGCCTGCGCGCCGTCCGCGCTAAGCTGGGCGCATGTCCAGATCCCCGCCCCTGCTGCTCAATACCGATGCCATCGAAGCCTGGCCCGCCGCGCTGCTGCGCGCCCATGGCAACGCCGATGCGCGCCTGCTGGCCCGTGCCCGCTGGGTGCTGCGGCGCAAGCGGGATGGCCGTTACCTGGCCGCCATCTTCGACCACGGCGTGCACTCGCTGATCCCGCACCTGCCGCAGGAACCCGGTGCCGCCGAGGCCCTGGACGCGCTGTCCTGGCTGAATCCGCAGCGCGGCAGCGGGCCGCTGGAACAGCGGCTGCTTTCACCCCACGGCCTGCACGAACGCCTGCAGCAGCTGGGGCTGGATGCGGATGCGTACGCCGCCCACACCGGGCTGGCACTGGAATCCGAGCCGGTGCTGCTGCATTCCGCCGGGCGCGACCGCTTCGGCCGGCCGCTGTGGCTGCGACGCGGGGCTGCACAGGCCTGGCGGCGGATGCTCCTTCAGGCGGCACGCGAAGGCATCGCGCTGGACGCGATTTCCGGTTACCGCAGCCACGATTACCAGCTGGGGATTTTCGAGCGCAAGCTGGCCCGCGGGCAGCGCGTGGCGGAGATCCTGAAGGTCAATGTCGCGCCGGGGTTCAGCGAACACCACAGCGGGATGGCACTGGATATCGGCACGCCGGGGGATCCGCCGGCCGAGGCATCGTTTGAAGAGACGGCGGCGTTCGCGTGGCTGCAGGACCACGCGGCGGAGCATGGGTTCGGGATGAGTTATCCGCGCGGCAATCCGCATGGGATCGTGCATGAGCCCTGGCATTGGCGCTGGAGCGGGCACTGAAGGGGCTGGCACCGTGGCTCGCCGCAGGCGGGGTCGGTAGCGCCGAGCCATGCTCGGCGAGCGCAGCGGCAGAGCGCCGACGACCAGCGGTCGTCACTCCCTTTGACGACCAGCGGTCGTCACTACCGGAAAGCGGGCCGCTCAGCGCCTCAGCGCATCGATGGCCACCAGCACCCAGCCCAGCATCAGCGTGCTGCCACCGATCGGCGCCAGCCGCGTGGGCCACTGCCATAAAGCGTTGCCGGCCAGGCTGCCGGCGAACAACAGCGTGCCGAGCAGGATCACATACAGCGCCAGCCGGCCGAACGTGGCCGTGGCACGAGGCCCCAACGCCGCCAGCACCGCGCCGTGTGCGAAGGCATACAGCGCGGCCATGTTGAGGTGCTGCTGGGCCAGCGGTTCGCTGACCCCGTGCGAGGCATACGCAGACAGGCCGATGGAGGCCGCCGCCAGCAGCGCACCGAGGCAGGCCAGCAATGAAGGCCTGCGCGCACGTCGATCGATCGCAAACATAGCTCCACTCCCTTTGCAGTCGCGCCCAAAAAAAACGCGCCGCAATATGCGGCGCGTCTTTGTTTTCTACGTTACATCAGGCGTCCAGGCTTACTTGACGGCCCAGTAGATGTCATACGTGCCTTCCGGAGTGAAGGACTTCTGCACGCCACCATTCCAGGTTTCGTACGGACGGTCGATCACTTCGTTGCCGCCGGTCACCGACCAGGCGCGCAGTGCATTGCGGGCAATGTCCAGGCCAGCTACGTGACCGGTGTAGGTCGCATGGGCCGAACGGTGCGGAGCAACACGGACGTACTTCACCGGGGCGCCGCCATCGATCTTGACCGCCAGCTCTTCAGCCGGCACGCCTTCGGTACCCTTCTTCTTCACCGGCTGGGCGACGTCGAAGGCGTACTTCTCGGCACCGAAATCGGTGGTGATGATGCGGAACGGACCGACGGCTTCGAGGTTGTTGGCCTCCATCACGCGCTTGATCCATTCCTGGTTGTCAGCGATGGACTTGGTGATGGTGGCTTCGCCACGATCCACGTTGCCCGCGGTGACCACCAGCAGGTCTTCGGCCGGGACATCGACGATGGCCAGGTCGTTCAGCGGTGCTTCGGCGGTGCGGTAGTCCACGTTCGGCACGGTGGCCAGCATGTTCGCCATGCGCGACAGACCCAGCTTCAGGTCGTCACCGATGTGGCGGCTGACGTACAGGCCGGCGTAGCGACCGAACAGGTCGAAGCCGTACTTGACGCTGTATTCCTGGGTGATCTTGACGTTGCGACCATCCTTGCCGGTCGGCTCCAGCAGGAAGGCGGTCGTCTTGTCGTGACCCTTGGTGGCGTCTTCGATGGCGATGGCGACGCGCTTGTTCTGCTCGCTCTCGGTGATCTTCCAGGTGCCGTTGCCCAGGTCCTTGGACGTGTAGTCCAGGGTGGCGCCGACGCCAGCGGCCGGGCCGGAGAACTTCAGGTCGGTAGCGGGATCACGCAGCAGGAGTGGGTTCCAATCCTTGAAGCGACGCAGGCTGTTGACCGTGTCGTACACGATCGTCATCTTGCGGTTGGTCTCGATGCTTTCCGAAATGTGGCGCTCGCCCGGGAGGACCACGCCAATGATGACGAACAGGCCAGCCACGATCCCCAAGGCGATCAGGAACTCGATAATACGGGTCATTCAGAAGTCTCCGGGGCCGATCCCACGGCCGGGTTAATTGAAGCGAAGCGCCAATCCTAGCAGCTTCGTTGGCTTTGTTGATCTGGTTTGGACCACCGGTTTCCGTGTCGACAACCGATTTGTACAGACAAGGGGCCGAAGGGTAGCGCACATGGGCCACCCACCAGTAGGGGGGCGACCGGGCTTACCGGTTCATATTATCGGCAAACCCCCGTCATTCAACGGTTTTCAGACCAATTGCAGCTCGAATGCCTTGAGCACGGCACGGGTCCGGTCGCGCACGCCCAGCTTGGACAGGATATTGGACACGTGGTTCTTGATCGTGCCCTCGGCCACGCCCAGCGAATTGGCGATTTCCTTGTTGGAGAATCCACTGGCCATCAGCCGCAGGATCTCGGTTTCGCGGTCGGTCAGCGGATCCGGGCGGTCCAGGCTGACGAACTCGTTGCGCATGTGCTCCAGTCCGGACAGCAGGCGCTGGGTCACCGCCGGCTGCACCAGCGATCCGCCTTCGGACACGGTGCGGATGGCCCCCACCAGCTGGTCCAGGGTCACGTCCTTGAGCAGGTAGCCCTTGGCGCCGGCCTTCAGCCCGGCCAGCACCAGCTGGTCGTCGTCGAAGGTGGTCAGGATGATGGTCGGTGGCAGCTGCTCCAGCTTGGACAGCATCTGCAGGGCCTCCAGCCCGGACATGGCGGGCATCCGCATGTCCATCAGCACCACGTCCGGCTTGACCTGCGGAATGATCTCCACGGCCTGGCGCCCATCGGACGCCTCGGCGATGACTTCGATGCCATCGTCCAGCGCCAGCAGTGAGCGGATCCCCTGCCGCACCAGGGTTTGGTCGTCGACCAGGCAGACGCGAATCATCAACGAACTCCTTCAGGTGCGGTGCTCAGCGCCAGCGCTGGTACACCGGGAACCGAGGCACGCAGGCGGAAGCCTTGTCCCCGGTGGGTTTCAATCTGCAGTTCTCCACCACATTGTTGCAGGCGCTCGCGCATTCCGCGCAGGCCGTTGCCCACCATGATGCCATCAGCGCCGTCCCCATCGTCACGCGCCTCCAGGCTGACCCCGCCGGCCTCGCGCCGGACGGTGATCCACAGGTTGCGCGCGCCGGCGTGGCGCACCGCGTTGGTGATGATTTCCTGGGTGCAGCGCAGCAGTACGTGGGCCCGCTCGGGGTCTTCCACGTTCAGCGGACTGGGCACGTCCAGGTGGATGTCCAGCGAGGGCACCCGCTGGGTCAGCGGGCGCAGCGCCGCGGCCAGGTCGATGGCCCCGCTGTCGCGCAGCTGGCTGACCGCCTCGCGCACGTCGGTGAGCAGCAGCTTGGCCAGCGTATGCGCCTGGTGCACGTGTTCCTGTGCCCGGCCCTCGGTGATGTGGCCGGCCACTTCCAGGTTAAGACTGAGCGCGGTCAGGTGGTGGCCCAGCAGGTCGTGCAGTTCGCGGGAAATGCGCGTGCGCTCGTTGACCCGCGCACTTTCAGCCAGCAGCACGCGGGTGGCGCGCAGTTCGGTATTGAGCTGGCGCTGCTCCTCGCGGGCGTCGGTCTGCTGCCGCGCGACCAGGCTGGTCACGAAGATGAACATGGAGAAGCCGCCGTACAGCAGCGACTGCATGACCGCCTCGAACAGCGGGAACCGCAGCAGCACGTAATAGACCGGGGCGACCGCCAACTGGCTGACCAGCAGCCACAGCACCCCATAGCGGGCCGGCAGCATCCACGGAATCACCCCGGCCGCCACCATCATCAGGATGCTGCCCAGCCCGGAACCGCTGAGGAAGCTCACGCCCAGCGCGGAAATGGTCAGCAGCACCAGCGTGCCGCGATCGAGCCAGCT
This sequence comes from Stenotrophomonas sp. SORGH_AS_0321, assembly GCF_031453215.1. NCBI lineage: Bacteria > Pseudomonadati > Pseudomonadota > Gammaproteobacteria > Lysobacterales > Lysobacteraceae > Stenotrophomonas > Stenotrophomonas sp. SORGH_AS_0321. The sequence goes on along the minus strand of NZ_JAVIZG010000001.1, from coordinate 1,131,360 downwards.
GGCATGGCCGCCGCTGCGCAGGTCGCGGGTCAGCCGGAAGTAGGCGCCGCCGAATACCAGATAGGCGGCAAACAGCAGCACCGCACCGCCGTTGTCACCGGCCGGGCGACGCAGGTTCTCGATCTGCGAGTAAACCAGGGGAAGACCGACCATGACCCAGGTAAACAGGCCGGCCAGGCGGAGGACACGGGTATGACTGAGGGCTCCCAACATCCCTGCATCTTAGGCTGAACCTGCCCTGCGTCACTCCCACGGAAGTCATGCCCCGGTTTCCCCCGGCAGCGTCCCCCCCATGCAATAATCAGTGGGAAGGGCCCGGCAACGGGCAACACGCACCACCCCACGGAGTCACAATGTCGATTGTCATCCGCGACGTGCGCGAGCATGAGCTCGATTCCGTCCTGGCCTTGAACAACAACGCCGGTCTGGCGATCCTGCCGTTGGACGCGCACCGGCTGCACCTGTTCTATGAAACCGCCGAGTATTTCCGCGTCGCCGAGCGCGACGGCAACCTGGCCGGGTTCCTGATCGGGTTCGGCAGTGAAAGCCAGCACGACAGCAGCAACTTCGCCTGGTTCAAGCAGCAGCTCGCCAGCAGCTTCTTCTATATCGACCGCATCGTGGTGGCCAGCCGCCGCCGTGGCGGTGGCGTGGGCCGTGCGTTCTACGCCGATGCCCAGAGCTACGCCGAACTGCGCTACCCGCAGATGACCTGCGAAGTTTTCCAGGACCATGGCGCCGATGCGGCGCTGCTCTTCCACGGCAGCTTCGGCTTCCGCGAACTGGGCCAGAACACCATGCCGCACGTGGATGTCCGCGCCAGCATGCTGGCCAAGGAACTGTGCAGCTACGCCTGGGTGAGCGATACCTACGGTGGCAAGCTGCCGGACGTGGCGTGGGCACGTGGCCGGCAACGGCCAGCCCCCGCCCTGCAGCCGGCGGGAACTTGAGGTGGCAGTGAACATGGATTACGAACAGGCCGGTGAACTGAAGATCGGCCAGGTGGGCATCGCGAACCTGCGCATCCGCACGATGGATGTGGAGCGCCTGGTGCAGGAAATGAACGAGCGGGTCAACCGCGCGCCCAAGCTGTTCGGACGCGCTGCGGTGATTCTTGATTTCGGCGGGCTGAGCCGCACCCCGGACGTGGCCAGCGCCAAGGCGCTGCTGGACGGGCTGCGTGGCGCCGGCGTGCTGCCGGTGGCGCTGGCCTACGGCACATCCGAGATCGAACTGCTGTCCCAGCAGTTGGGCCTGCCGCTGCTGGCCAAGTTCCGCGCGCAGTACGAACGTGCCGATGCCGAGCCGGCCCCGCCCCGTGCAGCGCCCGCTGCGGCCCCTGCGCGTGAACCGCGCCGCGCCGCGCCGGCTGCCGCCGCACTGGCCGCCGCATCGGCGCCGGGTGAAGCCCCCAAGCCGGGCCGCATGCAGTTGGCCAACGTGCGTTCGGGCCAGCAGCTGTACGCTGAAAACTGCGACCTCACGGTGATGGGCACGGTCGGCGCTGGCGCCGAAGTGATCGCCGATGGCAGCATCCACATTTACGGCACCCTGCGCGGACGCGCGCTGGCCGGTGCCCAGGGCAATACCGCGGCGCGTATTTTCTGCCGCGATTTCCATGCCGAACTGGTGGCCATTGCCGGCCACTACAAGGTATTGGACGATGTACCGGACAACCTGCGCGGCAAGGCCGTGCAGGTCTGGCTGGAACAGGACCAGATCAAGATCGCTGCGCTGGATTGACTTTGTCGCAGCCCCAACCAGAACAAGAGCAGGAGAAGTCCTTTGGCTGAAATCATCGTAGTCACCTCCGGCAAGGGCGGCGTCGGCAAGACCACCACCAGCGCAAGCCTTGCCTGCGGCCTGGCACGTCGTGGCAAGAAGGTGGCGGTGATCGACTTCGACGTCGGCCTGCGCAACCTCGACCTCATCATGGGCTGCGAGCGCCGCGTGGTGTACGACTTCGTCAACGTCGTGCACGGCGAAGCCACCCTCAAGCAGGCCCTGATCAAGGACAAGCGCTTTGACAACCTGTACGTGCTGGCGGCCTCGCAGACCCGCGACAAGGATGCGCTGACCCAGGAAGGCGTGGGCAAGGTGCTCAAGGACCTGGCCGCCGATGGCTTTGAATATGTCATCTGCGATTCGCCGGCCGGCATTGAAAAGGGCGCGTTCCTGGCCATGTACTTCGCCGACCGCGCCGTGGTGGTGGTAAACCCGGAAGTGTCTTCGGTGCGCGACTCCGACCGCATCATCGGCCTGCTGGACTCCAAGACCCACAAGGCCGAGAACGGCCATGACGTGCCGGCCTTCCTGCTGCTGACCCGCTACACCCCGGTGCGCGTGGAAGCCGGCGAGATGCTGAGCATCACCGACGTGGAAGAAGTGCTGGGCCTGAAGGCCATCGGCGTGATCCCCGAATCCGGTGACGTGCTCAATGCCTCCAACAAGGGCGAGCCGGTCATCCTGGACGGCGAATCACCGGCCGGCCAGGCCTATGACGATGCCGTCGCGCGCATCATGGGCGAAGATCGCCCGATGCGCTTCACCGCCGTGGAGAAGAAGGGCTTCTTCAGCAAGCTGTTCGGAGGGTAAGCATGGGCCTGTTCGATTTCCTGAAAGCCAAGAAGACCACCGCCGAGACAGCGAAGAACCGCCTGCAGATCATCATCGCGCAGGAACGCAGCCACCGCGGCGGTCCCGATTACCTGCCGCTGATGCAGCGCGAGCTGCTGGAAGTGATCCGCAAGTACGTCAACATCGATGTCGATGCGGTCAAGGTCGACCTGGTCAAGGACGGACAGCACGACGTGCTGGATATCTCCGTGGCCTTGCCGGAAGGGCCTGAAAAGCCCTGACTCCCTGCCCTGCCCGCGCCAGCCGCGGGCGGGGCATCTGCTTGATGCCATGAACGAACCCGCTCCCGAACCGTCGGTCACCCGCGTCGGCGACATCGCCTTCGACGATGCCGTGCGCCTGCTGTCCGCGCATGGCCTGCAGCTGCATCACGTGGCGCCCGGCGCGCCGATTCCCGGCAGCTACTGGGGCGAGCCCGAAGCCGGGATCATCGCCAGCGATGTCTACGTCCGCGATGACACGCCGGTGCATTCGATGCTGCACGAAGCCTGCCACCTGATCGTGCTGCCGCCGGAGCGGCGTGCGCTGGTGCATACCGATGCCACCGATTCGGTGCCCGAAGAAGACGCGACCTGCTACCTGCAGATCGTGCTGGCCGGGCAGCTGCCGGGGGTGGGCAGCGCGCAGCTGATGGCGGACATGGATGCCTGGGGGTACACCTACCGCCTGGGCTCCACGCGGGCGTGGTTCGAGCACGACGCGGAAGACGCACGGGCGTGGTTGGTCGAACGGGGTTTGTTGGTCGGCTGAGCTGTTTTGAGGGGATCAGTGGGCTGCGAGGGCGCGGGCGAGGCAGGCTGCACGGGACACGCCGCAAGTACGTCCATGTAGGCTACATCGCCGCATCCATGCGGCTGAGTGTCCCGTGCAACCTGCCCCGCCCGCGCCTGCCAGCTCAGCGCGACCGGTGGGGAAGAAGAAGAGCAGAAGCGGTAGCGCCGAAGGTAGCGGCAGGAGCCGCTGCCAACGTCGCTTGCGACGGCCCGTAGGGGGCCGGTCAGGATGACCGGCATAGCCATGCTCGGCGGCTGTTTGTTGACGATCGCGGATGGATTCCGCCGAGCACGGCTCGGCGCTACCTGCTTCTGCCTTTTTCTTTTCCCCTCCCCGGCGCGGACTGTCTGGGCGCGGGGTGGCGAGGGCAGGCGGGACCTTGAGCCGCAGGAGCGGCGAAGAGCTCCATGGACGGATTCACGCGTGTCCCGCTTGTCCTCGCCCACCCCGCGCCACGCATCAGCAATAAAAATCTACTGCCCCGCCAGCGCCCGCAGCGTGATCCCCACTACGTACGCCAGGTACGTGCCGGACGCATACCCCATCGTGCCCAGCAGCACGCCCACCGGCGCCAGCGCGGGATGGAACGCCGCCGCCACCACCGGTGCCGACGCCGGCCCGCCGATGTTGCTCTGCGAACCGATGGCGAAATAGAAGAACGGCACGTGCAGCAGCTTGGCCAGCAGCCACAGCAGCACGATGTGCACCGCGATCCAGATCAATCCCAGCGCGAACAGCCACGGACGATCCAGCAACGCCACCAGGTCCATCTGCATGCCGATGCAGGCAATCAGGAAGTACAACAGCAGCGATCCCACCCGCGAGGCGCCGACGCCTTCCAGCGTGCGCGCGCGGGTGAAGCTCAGCCCCAGGCCCAGCGTGGTCGACAGCACCACCACCCACACGAACGGCGCGTCCAGGCTGAACTGCGAGGCCCAGCTGACATGCAGCTTGAACCAGGCCGCCAGCGGGGCGCCGATGGCGTGGGCCAGGCCGACACCGCCGAAGGCCACCGCCACGATCAGCATCAGGTCGGTCAGGGTGGGAATGCGTTCGTGCTCGGCCTGGAAGCGGGTGATCCGCTCCTTCAGTTCATCGATCGCGGACGTATCGGCGCCACTGCGCGCATCGATCTTCGCCGAGCGCCCGGCCAGGAAAATCAGCACCGCCATCCACACATAGCCCACGCCCACGTCCACCACCGCGAACTGGCCGAAGGTGGTCGCGTCGACGTCGAACACTTCGCGCATCGCCAGCATGTTGGCCCCGCCGCCGATCCAGCTGCCGGCCAGCGCCGCCATGCCGGCCCAGGTATCGCCGGCCACGGTTTCCGGGTGCAGCGCGCGCATCAGCAGGAACGCCACCACCGCACCGATCATGATGCTGGCCGATGCGCCCAGGTACATCAGCACCAGCTTCGGCCCCAGCCGCAGGATCGCCTTGATGTCCACCGCCAAGGTCAACAGGACCAGCGCCGCCGGCAGCAGCACGTCCCGCGCGATCGGGTTGTACAGCCGGGTGTTCTGGCCGTCGATCAGGCCCACGGTGTTGTAGATGCCGGGCAGCAGGTAGCACAGCAGCAGCGCCGGCACGAAGGCATAGACGCGCTTCCACGGGCCGTGCGGGCGCGAGGCGGTCCAGAACACCGCACCGAGGGTGGCGGCGATCAGGCCGAAGACGACGATGTCGTTCTGGATCAAGGGAGTCGACGGCATGCGAATCCAGGGGTAGCGCCGAGCCATGCCCGGCGAGTGCAGCGGGGAAAAATGCCGCCGGGCATGGCTCGGCGTTACGGAAACAAAAAGCGCCGCCCCGGGGGCGGCGCTTCAACGCGGCTTACTGGCCGATGTGCTGCTTCAACCAGGCGTTCACCGTGTCATGCCACAACACGCTGTTGGCGGGCTTCAGCACCCAGTGGTTCTCATCCGGGAAGTACAGGAACTTCGAGTCGATGCCCTGGCGCTGCGCAGCAGTGAATGCCGCCAGGCCCTGCTCGACCGGGATGCGGTAATCCAGCTGGCCGTGGATGATCAGGATCGGCTTCTTCCAGTCCGCGACATGGTTGACCGGATTGAACTTCTCGTAGTTGGCCGGCTTGGCGAACGGGGTACCGCCCTGCTCCCATTCGGTGAACCACAGTTCTTCGGTGGCATAGCCCATCATGCGCTGGTCGAACACACCATCGTGGTTGACCAGGCACTTGAACGGGCTGTTCCAGTTGCCGGCGATCCAGTTGACCATGAAGCCGCCGTAGCTGGCGCCCAGCGCGCAGGCCTTGTCGCCATCCAGGAACGCATACTGCTTCAACGCCGCGTCCCAGCCCTTCTGCAGGTCTTCCAGCGGACGGTCGCCCCAGTGCTGGCTGATCGCATCGGTGAAGGCCTGGCCGTAGCCGGTGGAGCCGTGGAAGTCGATCATCACCACCGCGTAGCCCTGGCCGGTATACGGTCGCCCCAGTGCTGGCTGATCGCATCGGTGAAGGCCTGGCCGTAGCCGGTGGAGCCGTGGAAGTCGATCATCACCACCGCGTAGCCCTGGCCGGTATATCTTACCTGCCGCTGGAACTGATGGTGCCGATCTTCCTCGGTGGCCTGATTTCCTACCTGGTGGAGCGCTTCACACAAGGTGCGTGCCGATGATGAAGAAGGCCGCGACCGCGTGCACAAGCCGGCGTGCTGTTCGCCGCCGGCCTGATCACCGCGAAGCCCTGATGGGTATCGGTCTGCGGATTCCAGCGGTAGCTCCAGCCATTGCCGAAGCTGCCCTGCGGTCCGCCGTGGATCAAGAACGCCACCGGGTACTGCTTGCCTTCCTGGAAGTCGTGCGGCTTGACCACGTAGCCATGCACGGTGGCCGAAGCTGCCCTGCGGTCCGCCGTGGATCAAGAACGCCACCGGGTACTGCTTGCCTTCCTGGAAGTCGTGCGGCTTGACCACGTAGCCATGCACGGTGTCGTTGTTCCAGCCCTTGAACTCGAACTGTTCGAAGTCACCGAAGGACACGTCCTTCAGCACGTCACCGGCTGCGGGGGTCAGCGCGCGCAGCTCACCGATCGGCTGGCCGGCGGCCGGCAGCAGGCCGACCAGCACCTGGTCGTTGCTCTTCAGGCTGTTGCGGGTGATCGCCACGCTGTTGCCGGCCACGTCCACGGCGGTCACGCTGCCATCGCCGATCAGCTTGTCGACCTTGCCACTGGCCACGTCCACGGCGAACAGCGGGTGCTCGCCCAGCTCATCGGCGGTGGTGTAGATCGTGCTGCCATCGGCGGACAGCACGATGCCACCGGCCGAACGATCCCAGTCCGCGGCGATTTCGCGGGTGCTGCCGCTGGCCAGGTCCATCGCCATCAGGCCGAAGCGGTCGGCTTCGAAGCCCGGGCGCTTCATCGCGCGGTAGAACAGGGTCTTGCCGTCGGCGCTGAACACCGGGCCGGCATCCCAGGCCGGGTTGGCGGCGGTCAGGTTGACCGGCGCCTGCTTGCCTGCGGCGTCGAAGCGGTACAGGTCGAAGTTGGTCGACCACGGTTCTTCGCGGCCGGCCACGCGGATGCTGGCGACCACGCTGCTGCCATCCGGCGACCACGCGAAATCATCATTGCCACCGAATGGCTTGGACGGCGCATCGCCAGCCAGGGTCGCGCTGAGCGCAGAGGCGCCCTTCACCCCGGCGGCCTTGCCGGTCGGCAGCGGCGCTACGAACAGGGTGTTGCGGCGGCCATCGTTCCAGGTGTCCCAGTGGCGCACGAACATCGAATCGAACACCTTGCCGCTGGCCTTGGTGCCCTTGATCGCGGCCAGCTTCTTTTCGGTGCAGGCCAGGTCCGAACCACAGTCCTGGAAGACGCCGGCACTGAACAGCACGCGGTCGTCCTGCGGGGACACGTGGTAGCTGTCCACGTCCACCGGGAAATCGGTCAGCTGGCGCGGCGTGGTGCCGTCCAGCCCCTGCGCGTACAGCTGCTGGCTGCCGTTCCTGGCGCTGAGGAAGTACACGGTGCGGCCATCGGCCGACAACGAGGCCGAGTTGACGTTCCAGCCATTCGGGGTCAGCTGCTTCGGCGGCGCGGCATCGCGGGTGCGCAGGTTGCGCACGAACAGCGCATTGCTGGCCTTCTGTTCGTTGTCCACGCTGCGCTTGGCGAACACCACGCTGCCGCCATCGGCGGTGAGCACGGGCGAGGAAACACGGTCCAATGCGATCAGGTCGCGGACATCAAGGCCGCGGGCAGCAGCCACGGACGGCAGCGCCGCGAGCAGGCTCAAAGGCAACAAGGCATGACGCAGTTTCATCGGGTTCTCCGCGGGACGGCAAAACGTCGATGGTAGGCCCCGGCACGGCAGCGTGCCAAGGCCATCGGTCATGCCCGCGGCCCGGACAACGCCGGGCATGACCCGGCGCTACCCGACCCCGCCGATCAGCCGGCGTTGGCCTTCTTGCCGGTGCGGTAGATCAACCAGCCGACCAGGAACAGCACGGCCAGGCCGATCCACTGCGCGGCCGGCAGCGCGAACGGCACCGCCAGCACGTCGGCGCGGCCACTGACCACGATCGGCACGGCGATGGCGATACCCATCAGGGCTTCGCCGGTGATCAGGCCGGCGGCGAACAGCACGCCCGGCTTGTGCACGCGGTCGCGGCCTTCTTCATCATCGGCACGCACCTTGTGGAAGCGCTCCACCAGGTAGGAAATCAGGCCACCGAGGAAGATCGGCACCATCAGTTCCAGCGGCAGGTAGATACCGATGGCGGCAGCCAGCACCGGCACGCGGAAGCGCTTGCCGGTCTTCTTCAGCCACTCGTCCAGGGCGATGATGGCGGCACCGACCACGGCACCCATCATGATGAAGTTCCACGGCAGTTCGCCGCCGAACAGGCCGCGCGCCACCGACGCCATCAGGTTGGCCTGCGGGGCCGCCAGCGCGTTCGGGTGCTCCGGGGTGGGCGCGCCGATGCCGTAGGCGGTCGCCAGCAGGTTCAGCACCGGGGCCATGATCAGCGCGCAGGAGAACGCGCCGATGCCCAGCATCAGCTGCTGCTTCCACGGCGTGGCGCCGACGATGTAACCGGCTTTCAGGTCCTGCAGGTTGTCACCGCCGACCGCCGCCGCGCAGCACACCACCGCACCGATCATGATCGCCGCCACCGCGCCCAGCGGCGCACCGAAGGCGCCCACCGGGGTCAGGCCGTCCTTGCCCAGCAGCAGCACCAGCACCGCCGAAGCAAACAGGATGGTGGAGATGGTGATGCCCGAAACCGGGTTGTTGGATGAACCGATCAGGCCGGCCAGGTAGGCCGACACCGAGACGAACAGGAAGCCGGCGACGATCATGATGAGAGTCATCGGGATCGACACGTGCCACTGGCCGACGATGGCCTGGTACAGCGCCAGCAGCGGCAAGGTGAAGGCGACCAGCGCCACCAGCATCCACTTCATCGGCAGGTCGCGCTCGGTTTCGGCCAGCGCCGGACCGGTGCTCTTGCGCGCCGCGGCGAAGCCACTCTTGACCCCGCTCAGCAGCGATCTGCGCAGCGAGAACAGGGTCCAGATGCCGCCGATCAGCATCGCGCCCACGCCCAGGTAGCGCATCTTCGCGCCCCAGATGGCGAACGCCGCATCGGTGGACGAGGCGGTGGCGATGGACGCGGCCAGCGCCGGGTCGGTCTGCAGGAAGAACGCCTGGTAGACCGGGATGGCGATGTGCCAGGTGAGGATCGAGCCGGACACCACCACGATGCCGACATTCAGGCCGACGATGTAGCCCACGCCGAGCAGGGCCGGCGACAGGTTGGTGCCGATGAAGGCGGTGATCTTCGAGCTGCCCACGTAGGCCGAGGTGGCCCAGGCATCGGGGATCAGGCGCATGCCGCTGGCTGCGGCGACCTTGACCACCGCGCCGATCACGGCGGACAGGCCGAGGATCTTCAGGCCCGGGCCGGGGTTCTCGCCGGCCTTGAGCACTTCGGCCGCCGCCTTGCCTTCCGGGAACGGAAGCGGATCTTCAACGATCATCGAGCGCCGCAGCGGCACCGAGAACAGCACGCCGAGCAGGCCACCGAGGCCGGCGATACCCAGCACCCACCAGTACTTGAAGTCCGGCCAGTAGCCCATGATCACCAGCGCGGGGATGGTGAAGATCACACCGGCGGCGATCGACGAGCCGGCCGAGGCACCGGTCTGGACGATGTTGTTTTCCAGGATGGTGCCACCGCCCAGCAGGCGCAGCACGCCCATGGAGATGACGGCGGCGGGAATCGCGGTGGCGATGGTCAGGCCTGCGAACAGGCCCAGGTAGGCGTTGGCGGCCGACAGCACCACGGCCAACACGATGGCAAGCACCACCGCGCGGAACGTGAGCTGCTTGGGCGCAGCGACGTTGTTCATTGAAGCCCCTGATACGAAAAAATCCCTGCAACGCTAGCGTCCGGGTGCCTGCAAGTCCAGCGCGCCACAGCGCACGGCCTGGCAGGGGCTTGCCTGCAAATGATATGTTATATCCTTTCCACCCGCTTCCAGCGCAACCGCATGCCCCCTTCCGTCTCCACCCGGCTGGCCTCCATCGATCAGCTGCGCGGCACCGTGATGCTGCTGATGCTGCTCGACCACGTCCGCGAAACCTTCTTCCTGCAGCATCAGGTCAGCGATCCGATGGACGTGACCAGCGTGTCCCCTGCGCTGTTCGCCTGCCGCCTGCTGGCCCACCTGTGTGCACCGGTGTTCGTGCTGCTCACCGGCCTTTCGGCCTGGCTGTACGGCCAGCGCCAGGCCGATCCGCGCCGCGCCATCGCCGGCTTCCTGTTCAAGCGCGGGCTGTTCCTGGTGGTGCTGGAACTGACCCTGGTCAACTTCGCGTGGACCTTCCAGTGGCCGCCGGACACGATCTACCTGCAGGTGATCTGGGTGATCGGCCTGAGCATGATCGCGCTGGCCGGACTGGTCTGGCTGCCGCGCAGCGTGCTGCTGCCACTGGCCCTGCTGCTGGTGGCCGGGCACAACCTGCTCGATGGCGTGCACGTGCAAGGCAACGGCGTGCTGGCCACGCTGTGGAAAGTGCTGCATCAGCGCGACTGGATCGTGCTCGGCGATGCGCTGCGCCTGCGCACGTCCTACCCGCTGCTGCCGTGGATCGGGGTGATCGTGCTGGGCTACCTGATGGGACCGTGGTTCGCGGCCACCCGCCCGCCGGCACAGCGCCAACGCTGGCTGCTGTGGGCCGGCTGGGGCGCGCTGGCGGCCTTCATGCTGCTGCGGGCGCTGAATGTCTACGGCGATGCGCCGTGGCAGTTGCAGCCCACCACGCTGCAGATGCTGATGGGGATCTTCAACGTCACCAAGTACCCGCCCTCGCTGCTGTTCCTGCTGGCCACCCTGGGCGTGGGCCTGCTGCTGCTGCGCCTGTACGAAGTGCCCGGGGTGGCCGACGCGCTGCAGCCGTTGGCCCGGATCGGCGCCGCGCCGATGTTCTTCTACCTGCTGCACCTGTATGTGCTGAAGCTGATGTACCTGGCCGCGCTGGCGCTGTGGGGGCCGACCAACGGCGCACTGTTCGCGGTGGAATCGGTGGCCGCGCTGCTGCTGATCAGCACCGCGCTGGCGCTGCTGCTGTACCTGCCGACCAAGGCCTTCGCCGCGCTGAAGGCACGCCGCAGGGACCTGGCGTGGCTGCGCTATCTGTGAGGACCGCACGCACGTTCCGCGCATCGAAGGGGTTCTGACCGCATAATCCCGGGCCTCATTGTCTGCCCCCGACCGATGACCGCCATCGCTGCCAACGACGACTTCCTGGGCCATCCCAAGGGCGTGTACGTCTGCTTCTTCACCGAGATGTGGGAGCGCTTCTCCTTCTACGGCATGAAGGCGCTGCTGCTGCTGTACCTCACCAAGTACCACCTGTTCGGCGACAAGGCCGGGCTGGACCTGCTCGGCGCCTACGGCGGGCTGGTGTACTGCATCCCGGTGTTCGGCGGCATGCTGGCCGACCGCTGGCTGGGCATGCGCCGGGCGGTGCTGTTCGGCGGCGTGCTGCTGGTGCTCGGCCACCTGGGCATGGCCTTCGAAGGGCACGCGGCCTATCTGGAAAACGGCCAGGTGGTGCGCGATACCGGTGCACTGACCATCACCTACCTGTCGCTGGCGCTGATCATCATGGGGGTGGGCTTCCTGAAGCCGAACATCTCCACCATCGTCGGCAAGCTGTACGCCGAAGACGATCCGCGCCGCGATTCGGGCTTCTCGCTGTTCTACGCCGGCATCAACCTGGGCGCCCTGTTCGCTTCGCTGGTGTGCGGTTTCCTGGGTGAAGCGTACGGCTGGAAGTACGGCTTCGGCGCGGCCGGCATCGGCATGCTAGTCGGCCTCGGCATGTTCCTGTGGGGGCAGAAGTACCTGCACGGCCACGCCGAACCGCGCGATCCCGCTTCGCTGCGTGAACGCGTGCTGGGGCTGCCGCGCGAGTGGCTGATCTACGCCGGTGCGGTGCTGGCGGTGCTGCCGGTGGCGTGGCTGATGTGGGCCGCCGGCAACGGCGCCTTCGCCCTGGGCGGTGAGATCAGCCTGGCGCTGATGCTGATGCTGGTGGTGCTCGGTGGCGTGCTGCTGTGGTTCGCCTGGTTCACCGGCACCCGCTGCACGCCGGTGCAGCGCCAGCAGATGATCGCGCTGATGGCGCTGATCCTGATGGCGCTGGTGTTCTTCACCCTGTACGAGCAGAGCTATGGCTCGTGGGTCACCTTCACCGATCGCCTGTTGACCAAGGACATCGTGCCTGCGCTGGTGATCCGCGACGGCACGCCGCTGCCGTGGTCGATCGTGTCGCTGCTGCTGGCGCCACTGGGCTTCGTGGTCAGCGCGCGGCTGTCCGACCGTTCGCCGGGTTCGCCGTGGCCGCGCCGCATGTTCATCGCCATCGTGCTGGTGATGCTGGTGCTGCTGGTCCGCGATTGCCTGGTCATCCCGCAGACCGCCGGCTCGCTCACCTACCTTGGCGGGTTGTTCCTGGTGGTGCTGGCGCCGTTGTTCGCGTTGCTGTGGGCCTGGCTGGATCACCGCCGTGCCGAACCGGGCAAGGCGATGAAATCGTCCATCGGCCTGGTGCTGGGCGCGCTGTCCTTCGTGCCACTCGCGCTGGCTGCGCAGCAGGTCGGCGCGACCGGGCAGATGGCCAGTGTCTGGTGGCTGGTGCTGGCCTATTTCCTGCTGGCCAGCGGTGAAATGTGCCTGTCCCCGGTGGGCCTGTCGGCGGTGACCCAGCTCGCGGTACCGCGGGTGGTCAGCCTGATGATGGGCACCTGGTTCCTGGCCACTGCGTTTTCCGAAACGCTGGCCGCGTTGTTCGGCAAGCTGGCCGCCATCGAAGTACCCGAAGGCGAAACGCTGGACATCGTCAGCGCCTCGGCCAGCTACGCCCACCTGTTCTGGCTGTTGATGTGGATCGGCCTGGGCTGCGCCGTGCTCGCCTTCGCCACCGCCCCGCTGCTGCGGCGCATGATGCACGGGGTGAAGTAGGAAATAGGGGGACGGAGGGAATTAATCTCGATTAATTACCTCCGTCCCCTTTTTCACGGCGCCGCCGGCTTCGGTGCGGCGGCCTTGTCGCCCCCCAGGTTCTGCGACAGGAACGCCAGCAGCTTGCCGTAGTACTCGCGGCGGTTGGCATCGACGTAGAAGCCATGCCCTTCGCGCGGGTAGTACAGGCTTTCCACCGGCACGCCGGCCTTCTTCAGTGCCGCTTCCATGCGTTCGGTGTGCTGCACCGGCGCGCGCTGGTCTTCGCGACCGGCCGCCAGGAACACCGGCACCTTGATCTGCGCGGCCAGGTTGACCGGCGAGACGTCGCGCACCTTGTCGGCCGGGCCGATCCATTCGCGCAGGTAGGTTTCCCCGGACATCCACTGCTGGATGTCGCCGCGGCTGTGCATCATCGGCAGGTCGTAGACACCCACGTAGCCGGCGGCGCATCGGTACAGGTCCGGTTCCTTCGCCGCGCCCATCAGCGCCGCATAGGCGCCATAGCTGGCACCGTACACGCAGATTTTCGTCCTGTTGGCGACGCCCTCGCTGATCGCCCAGCGGGTGGCATCGGTCAGGTCGTCCTGCATCGCCATGCCCCACTGCTGGGCACCAGCCTGTTCGAAGGCACGGCCGTAGTTGCCGGAGCCGCGGAAGTTCATCTGCAGCACGGCGTAGCCGGCACTGGCCAGCATCTGCGCCTGGGTGTCGTAGGTGCCATCTTCGAAGATGCCGAACGGCCCACCGTGGGGCAGCACCACCATCGGCAGGTTCTTCGCCTCACGCCCGTGCGGGGTGGTCAGGAAGCCATGCAGCGGCAGGCCGTCACGCGCCTTGACGGTGATCGCGCGCACCGGGGCGGTCCGTGCCGGATCGATCCAGGTGCTGCGGCTGACCACGTGCTGGGCCGCCTTCGCTTTCTGGTCATAGATGAAGAAATCACCCGGATTGCGGCCGGAGAACGTCTCCACCAGCACCTTGTTGCTGTCGCGCGTACTGGAGGTAATGAAAACGGCGTCCCCGCCGAATGCCGATTCCAGGCTGCGGTACAGCTTGGCGTCGGCCGAGGTCTCGTCGAAGAAACGGGTGCGCGGCGTATCGCCGAGGAACAGCGCGCCCACCGGCACCGCCGTGCCGGGGCGATGGATCAGCCGCGCCGGGTCGACCATCGGATCGCGCAGCACGTCCTTGCGCTCGCCGCTGGCCGGATTCCAGCTGACGATCTTGTTGGGTCCCGAAGGCTGTTCCACGTTGAGGTAGGCCAGCGTGCCGTCGGCGGAAAAACCGATCGCGCGCTCGATCCGCTTGGACACCGCCTCGTCGTTGACCAGCTTCCAGTTCTCGTTGTTGCGATCGCGGTAGAACAGCTTGTTGACGTTGTCCGAACCGGCGCCCAGCGCGAAACGCGCGTTGCCTTCCGCATCGGTGGTGAAGGAGGCGCGCTGCACCGGCGAGCGGGTCACCGGGATGCGGCGCCCACTGGTCACGTCCATCCGCTCCAGCCGCGTATACGGGTCGCCGTTGAACGAGGACACCGCGATCAGCACGTGCTTGTCATCGCCGGGCAGGTCATCGCTCAGGAACGCGGCGACGGCTTCGGCCTTCTTGCCCGAAATGCGCGTGCCGGTGTTGCCGCCGGTCACCCGGTAGCCGACCAGCAGCTCGCCGCTGGTGGTGTTGGCGCGCAGCGAGTACAGCTCGCCGGTCGGCTGTGGCTCGTCGAGCGAACCGAATTTCTGTCCCAGTTCGATCAGCACGCGGTCATCGCTGACCCAGTCGAAACGCCGCGCGTGGTTGTTTTCCGGCGGCACGAAGCGACCCACGATCTGGCCGTCGGCCACGCGCAGGATCGCGACGGCGGTCGACTTCTCCAGCGGAATGGTCGCTGCGTAGTACTCGCCATTCGGCGACAGCTTGAGATCGGTGAAGCTGTCGCGCTTGAGGAACGTATCCAGGTCCACGTCGGCGGCCATTGCCATCAGCGGCAGGGCCATCGCGGCCATCATCGCCGCCAGTATCGTCTTGCGCATCCTTATCCCGCCCCTTGCGGACACCATGTCCGCGACAGGGCGATTGTAAACAGGACGTGAACGGATTGGGAATCAGGAAAACCTGAAATAAAAGGTTCTTCACCCAACTCCGGGGAAGGCCGCCCGGATCTTCAGGAAGAAATACGCGTCGTCTCGGTATCCGTAGGCGACGCGCTTGATGACCTTGATCTTGTTATTGATGCCTTCCACCAGGTTCGTCCCGAGCGGCCATCGGCAGTGGGCCAGGATGCCCGGGAGATATGGTTGCAGACGGCGGACAAAGATGCGCAGCGGCTCCAGCCCGCTTCGCAGGGCGCGATGCTTCCATGACCGCCAGGCCTTCTCCGCCCAGCTCTGGCTTCGGTAGCGCCACAGCTGCTTCAGGTCGTCTTTGAGCAGATACGTGGTCAGCAGGGCTTTGTTGGCGGCCAGCAGCTCCTCGAGTTGGACGCGCTGCTCGGCTGGGACGTTTTGCCTATTGCGCAGCAGGAGCCAGCGCGAGGTCTTCACCACCCGTCGCGCGGGCTTGTCGGTGCGTAGGCGATTGGCCTCGTCAACCCGCACCCGATCAATGACTTCGCGCCCGTACTTGGCCACGACATGGAAGAGGTCGTAGACCACCTCGGCGTTGGGGCATTGGGCTTTCACTTCCAGGTCGAATGCCGAATTCATGTCCATGGCGACCGCTTGGATGCGTTCGCAGCCGTCCCTTCCGAGTAACTCGAAGAAGGGGCGCACGTCAGCGCGACTGCGTCCTCGACCGACCCAAAGCACGCGCTTGCGTGATGGCTCGACCACCACGGTGGCGTAGCGATGGCCCTTCTGGATCGCAAACTCGTCCATCGCGATCACTCTTACGTCCGATAGGTCCACCGGCCCCAGCGTCTGCACCAGATGCCTGAAATCAAGTGCCTTGACCGTCTTCCAGTCCAAGCCATGCCACTTTGCGGTGGCATGGATCGAGGTCGTGGCACACATGCGTGCCACGCTCTGCGCAAGCCGTTGCGTTACCCGGGCATGCCGCTCCAAC
The DNA here is from genome assembly GCF_031453215.1 of Stenotrophomonas sp. SORGH_AS_0321. Lineage (NCBI taxonomy): Bacteria > Pseudomonadati > Pseudomonadota > Gammaproteobacteria > Lysobacterales > Lysobacteraceae > Stenotrophomonas > Stenotrophomonas sp. SORGH_AS_0321. Next base: position 1,115,384 of record NZ_JAVIZG010000001.1, on the reverse strand, counting down.
CAATCCAGATGCTCCAGCTTTGGCCCGCAGCGAGGACAGGCCAGTCGCTGTCGCTGGATCTCCAACTCGACCGGCGCATCGAACACAGGCAGGTCACGAACCCGCCGGAGCGTCTGGTCGTGGACGGCCACGACCCACTTGTCGCATCCGCTGCAGCGTCGGCGGCGGCGTGAATCGGGCACCAGCGAAAGCACCAGCCACGTGGCTGCGCCACGTGCCTCGCGGCGCCACCCATCCAGGCGATACCCCGCCCAGCCTCCCAGCAACGGCATACAATCCAGCTTGGCCACGGCCGGCCTCGGTTTGTTGTCTCGACAACTACAAATCTAGCTGGTCGGCCGTGCGCCTTCTCCCCTCAGATGGGAGAAGAACCAAATAAAAAGGGCGGCACCGTTTCCGGCACCGCCCTGCACACCACACCTTGGAGAGAGTGGAATCAGTGCACGCCACGGACCGCCAGGGTCAGGGCGAGGATGCTCAGGATCACCGCGATGGTGCCGTCCAGCACCCGCCAGGTGCCGGGCTTGTTGAACAGCGGCGCCAGCAGGCGGGCGCCCAGGCCCTGCGCGGTGAGCCACATGCAACTGGCGGTGACCACGCCGGCCGCATAGGCCATGCGGTCGTTGCCGAAGTTTTCGGCGATCGAGCCGATCACCATCATGTCCAGCCAGAAGTGCGGGTTGATCAGCGAAAAGCCGACCGCGGCCATCAGCACCGCGCGGCGGCTGCCGTCATCGCTTTCGGCTTCGCCCATGCCGCCGCCGCCGGCGATCGCACGCCGTGCCGACTTCAGGGCATACCAGGCCAGGAACGCCACGCCGGTCCACAGCACCGCGCTGGTCAGCCACGGCGCGGCCTGGATGAGGGTACGCAGGCCGGCCACGCTGGCGAAGATGAAGACCGCATCGATCGCCGCGCAGGTCGCCACGACCGGCACGATGTGCTTGCGCAGGATGCCCTGGCGCAGGATGAAGGCGCTCTGCGCGCCGACCACGGCGAACAGGCCGATGCCGGTGGCGGCACCACTGAACCAGGCCGCAAGGCCGGTGCTGGCGGAAATGATCGAGAACATGGGATACAACCTTGTCGTGCAGGGGGGCGGTGCCTCGCTAAGGCGGACAGCACCGGGTACGGGGCGTATTGTCGCGTTGCACCAATCCCAAGAAAAGCTAAACTTCCTTAAGCCTCTTTAGCAGAACTTAATCGCCATGCGCGTCGACCATGCCCAGCTCCGCGCCCTCGCCGCGGTCATCCGCGAAGGCAGCTTCGACCGCGCCGCGCAGGCGCTCAACGTCACCGCGTCGGCCGTGTCGCAGCGGGTCAAGGCGCTGGAAGACCGGGTCGGCCGGCTGCTGGTCAAGCGCGGCGCACCGGCCACCGCCACCGCCGAAGGCCAGGTGCTGGTGCAGCTGGCCGAGCAGACCGCGCTGCTGGAACACGATGCGCTGCACCGCATGGGACTGGCCGACGAAGACCTGCCGCAGGCCAGCATCCCGGTGGCGGTCAACCATGACAGCCTGGAAACCTGGTTCCCGCAGGCCGCCCAGCAGTTCGCCCAGGTCACCGGCACCACCCTGGACCTGCGCGTGGAAGACCAGGACCACACCGTGGAACTGCTGCGCCAGGGTACCGTGCTGGGCGCGGTGACCACGCTGGATGAACCGGTGCAGGGCTGCCAGATCCACGCGCTGGGCAGCATCCGCTACGCGGCCACCTGCACCCCGGAATTCCGCGACCGCCACTTCGGCAAGGGGGTCAGTGCGCAGGCGCTGGCCCAGGCCCCGGTGCTGGTGTTCAATCGCAAGGATGACATGCAGGCCCGTTTTGCCCGCCGCATGGCCGGGGTGGAGGTCCCCAACACCGCCCCCACCTGGTGGATTCCGTCCACCCGCGCCTTCGTGCAGGCCAACCTGGGCGGGCTGGGCTGGACCATGAACCCGTTGCCGCTGGTCAAGCGCCACCTGGATGCCGGGCGGCTGGTCTACGTGCGCCAGCGCGCCTGGGAGGACGTGCCGCTGTACTGGCAGCACTGGAAGGGCGATGTACAGACCATGGCCCTGCTGACCCGCGCCGTGCTGGGCGCTTCGACCGCACTGATCCGCCGCAAGCGCTGAGGCTTTGCCGGGTCGGGCCGGTCGCGCGCGCCGTCGCGCAGGATGCTGCGTCGCACCAAATCCGTACCGGAAAGGGGTAAAATCAGACACTGGTTGCCGTGGGCGGCTCTATCCTGACGCGTTTTCACGCGCCGTACCTGTCCGGCACGCATCCTGATTCCCTCCCCAAACGAATCGTTCCCATGAAGAAATTTGGCAAGGCTTTAGTCGCCCTGCTCGTGCTGCTGTTGGTGGCGTCGGTACTGTTCCTGTACTGGCCGCTCACCACGCGCTCGGTGCCGGCGGCAAGCAACGAAAAACCCGTTGATGTGGTCCTGGTGGGCGCTGGCATCATGAGCGTCACCCTGGCGACGTACCTGCAGGAACTGCAGCCGGACTGGAACATCCAGATCTACGAACGGCGCGATGGCGTGGCCGAAGAAAGCTCGGATGGCTGGAACAACGCCGGCACCGGCCACTCCGCGTTCGCCGAACTGAACTACACCCCCGAGCTTCCCGATGGCAGCATCGAAACCAAGCGCGCGGTCGGCATCGCCGAGCAGTTCGAGATCTCGCGCCAGTTCTGGTCGCACCAGGTGCGCGAAGGCCGCCTGAGCCAGCCGAGCGACTTCATCAACCCCACCCCGCACATGAGCTTCGTGTGGGGCGATGAGAACATCAACTTCCTGCACAAGCGCCAGCAGGCGCTGGTCAAGAACCCGCTGTTCTACGGCATGCAGTACTCCGAAGATCCCGCGCAGATCAAGGCGTGGGCACCGCTGCTGATGGAAGGCCGCGACCCGGCCCAGAAGGTCGCCGCGACCTGGATGCCGCTCGGCACCGACGTGAACTTCGGCGTCATCACCCGCCAGCTGACCGATGGCCTCAAGCGCAGCCCGAACTTCGGCCTGCACCTGGGCCATGAAGTGAGCGCGCTGCGCCAGAACGACGACAAGACCTGGAACGTGACCGTCAAGGACCTCACGTCCGGCAACGAGAGCACCACCCACGCGCGCTTCGTCTTCATCGGTGCCGGTGGTGCCGCACTGAAGCTGCTGCAGCTGTCGGGCATCCCGGAATCGAAGAACTACGGCGGCTTCCCGGTCGGCGGTCAGTTCCTCGCCTTCAAGGGCGCCGACGTCGCTTCGCGCCACAGCGTGAAGGCCTACGGCATGGCCGAAACCGGTTCGCCGCCGATGTCGGTGCCGCACCTGGATTCGCGCAAGCTGGATGGCAAGCCGGTGGTGCTGTTCGGACCGTTCGCGTTGTACAGCACCAAGTTCCTCAAGCACGGTTCGTGGTTCGACCTGTATTCGTCGGTGACCCACAACAACGTGGCGCCGATGTTGAACGTGGGTGCGGACAACCTGGACCTGGTGAAGTACCTGATGAGCCAGGCCCAGTTGAACGACGACGACCGCCAGGCGGAACTGGTCAAGTACTACCCCAACGCCAAGCGCGAAGACTGGACGCTGGTCACCGCCGGCCAGCGCGTGCAGATCATCAAGAATGATCCGCAGAAGGGGCCGCTGCTGCAGTTCGGTACCGAAATCGTGACCGACAAGGACCACACCCTGGCCGCCCTGCTGGGTGCGTCCCCGGGTGCCTCGACCTCCCCGCCGATCATGCTCGACCTGATGGCCAAGGCCTTCCCGGAAGAGATGAAGGCCGGCTGGGAAGCGCGCCTGCGCGAGATCGTGCCGTCCTACGGCCGTAAGCTCAACGAGAGCCCGGCGCTGACCAACGAGATCCGCACGCTGACCAGCCAGACGCTGAAGCTGCCGTTCCTGGACGTGCCGGCCGACGTGGCCCAGCCGGCCGCCATTCCGGCGACCGTGGCGCGCCCGGCCGAAGCGCCGCTGCCGCCGCAGGAAAAGCGCAACAAGAACGAGGAACTGCAGGCACTGTAAGCCTGCCCCGAGCTTCCGGCAGCAGACCAACGGCCACCTTCGGGTGGCCGTTTCTGTATCTGCCCGCCAAGGCCAACAGATGCGAATTGTAAAGTTTTCGATAATCATTTACATTTGCGCACCCTGATCCATCCGCTGGCGGCATCCCCGCCGGCCTTGCCCTGCCCGCCTTCCAGGCCCTTCCAGCGAATCCGTCATGACCGCCATTGCTTCGTTCCGCCACGCCCCGTTGGCCGTTGCCCTGCTGGCCGCGCTGTCCACCGCGCCCGCCCTGGCCGATACCCTCGCCGATGCCAGCGCTGCCGCCGACGCCAAGACCCTCGACAAGGTCAACGTGCGCGGCAGCCGCGCCGTCCCGTCCAGCACCACGCGCCTGCCGATCACCCTGCAGGAGACGCCGCAGTCCAGCACCGTGATCGGCCTGGAACGCCTGCAGGACGAATCGCTGTTCAGCATCAACGATGTGATGCGCAACGTCACCGGCGTCAACGTCTCCTTCTACGATACGCAGCGCCCGCTGTATTACGCGCGCGGCTTTGCCATCACCGATTTCCAGGTGGACGGCCTGCCGACCTACAGCGGTTCGACCAACCAGGAATACGACACCGCTTTCTATGACCGCATCGAAGTGATCCGCGGTGCCAACGGCCTGCTCAGCGGTGCCGGCGTGCCGTCGGCCACGGTCAACCTGCTGCGCAAGCGCCCGGGCAAGGACTTCGATGCATTCTTCGCGGTCAGTGCCGGCAGCTGGGACTTCCGCCGCATGCAGGCCGACGTCAACGCACCGCTGACCGCCGATGGCCGTTTCCGCAGCCGCGTGGTCGCTGCCTGGCAGGACAAGGACTACTACTACGACCGCTACAGCGAGGACAAGATGTCCGGCATGGCGGTACTGGAAGGCGACCTGACCGACTCCACCACCGTCACTGTCGGCTTCCAGACCCAGGACAACAACCCCACCGCCACCACCTGGGGCACGGTGCCGTTCTTCAACAGCGATGGCAGCTTCGCGCACCTGCCGCGCAGCACCAACCTGGCCCCGGACTGGGCCAAGTGGCAGCGCCAGACCAGCACCGCGTTCGCCAACCTGGAACAGCGCTTCGGCGAGAACTGGCTGCTGAAGGTCAACACCGCCTACACCCGCGGCAACGTGCAGAACGTGCGCGTGTACGGCAGCGGCTATCCGGATGCGACCACCGGCGCAGGCATCTACCTGCTGGGTGCGGCCGGCGAGACCGATGACACCCGCAAGGGCGTGGACGTCTACCTGTCGGGCACCTTCGGCCTGTTCGGCCGCGAGCACGACGTGGTGTTCGGCGGCAGCTTCTCCGACCTACAGTCCACCGCCTGGACGATGACGCCCACCGGCAGTTGGCGCTACGACATCCCGGACATCCACGCCTGGAATGGCAATGCGCCGGAACTGGTGGTCAACCGCACCGGCGCCCACCGCGATGCGCGCACCACCCAGCGCGGCGTGTATGCCTCCACCCGCCTGCGCCTGGCCGAGCCGCTATCGCTGATCGCCGGCGCGCGCCTGAGTTCGTGGGAAACCCGCACCCGCGCCTACAACACCGCCAACACCTATACCGCCACCAGCGGCGCCTACAAGGTGGATGACGAGGTCACCCCGTACGTGGGCTTGGTGTATGACATCACCCCGAACGTTTCCGGGTACGCCAGCTACACCGAGATCTTCAACCCGCAGAACTTCAAGGACCGCAACGAAAACCTGCTGGCGCCGGTGGAAGGGTCCAATGTCGAGGCAGGCATCAAGTCGCAATGGCTGGACGGCCGCTTCACTGCCAATGCAGCGGTGTTCGAGGCGAAGCAGGACAACTACGCCGTGCGCGATGCCAGCGTGCCGGACGGTTCGCTGAGCGACGGCAGTTCGGCCTATATCGGCATCAACGGCACCAAGGCGCGCGGTTGGGAAATGGACCTCAATGGCGAGATCCTGCCGGGCTGGACGGTCAATGCCGGCTTCACCCACGTCAAGGTGACCCGCGCGGCCACCGACCTGCTGTACGCGAACCTGCCCGAAGACTTCCTGCAGCTGAACACCAGCGTGCGCCTGCGCGGAGCCTGGGAGCGGCTGACCCTGGGCGGTGGCGTGCAGTGGCAGAGCAAGGTGCAGGGCTTCAACGTGCCCTACCCGCCCGGTGGCACGGTGACGGTCAACCAGCCGGCGTATTCGCTGGTGCAGTTCAACGCCAACTACCGCATCAGCGACAGCTGGACGGCCACGCTGAGCGTGCGCAACGCGCTGGACAAGACCTACTGGGCCAACCTGGACTACAACAACTACGGCGAACCGCGCTTCGTCGCCTTCAGCCTGCGCTGGAAGTACTGAGGGCAAGGCACGATCCTCTGCCCCGGTAGTGACGACCGCTGGTCGTCACGCGCTTCGCCGCTGCGCTCGCCGAGTATGGCTCGGCGCTACCGACCGCCGACCCTGCCTTGGTAGTGACGACCGCTGGTCGTCAGCGCCCTGGCGCTGCGCCCGCCGGGCGCGCCTGTCATCATGTCCGGACACTTGAGACACTACGCTACGGGCAGCCCCGCTGGGCGCGCCCCGCACCACCACGGACAGAAGAAGAACAACAACATGATGCACAACGTAATTTTCGATACCGACCCGGGCGTCGACGACGCCCTGGCGCTGCTGTACCTGCACAAGCACCCGCAGGTGAACCTGCTGGCCGTCACCACCGTGTTCGGCAATGCCGCCGTCGAATCGACCACCCACAACGCGCTGTTCCTGAAGCAGGCCTGGGGCCTGGACGCACCCGTGGCGCGCGGCGCCGCCGGCCCGCTGCAGCCCGATGCACAGCCCGAAGCCTGGCCGGTGCACATCCACGGTGACAACGGCCTGGGCAACCACCCGGTGCCGGCACAGCTGGACGTGGCCGCCGATCCGCGCAGCGCACACCAGCTGATCATCGACCTGGTCCGTGCGCAGCCGGGCCAGGTCACCCTGGTCGCGGTGGGCCGCATGACCAACCTGGCACTGGCCCTGCGCGAAGCACCGGATATCGCCTCGCTGGTACGTGGGGTAGTGATCATGGGCGGCGCGTTCCATGTCAATGGCAACATCACCCCGGCCGCCGAGGCCAACATCTGGGGCGACGCCGAAGCCGCCGACATCGTGTTCACCGCCAGCTGGCCGGTGATCGCCATCGGCCTGGATGTCACCACCCAGGTGGAGATGGATCGCCACGGCCTGGATGCACTGGCCCACGCTGGCGGCGCCGATGCGGACCTGGTGCGCGCGCTGTCGCAGGACTACGTGGACTTCTACCTGCAGGCCGGCCATAAGGGCATGGTGGTGCACGACTGCTGCGCCTGCATCGCGCTGACCCGTCCGGAACTGTTCGAGTTCGAGCATGCCAGCGTGCGCGTGGCCACCGATGGCGTGGCACGCGGGATGACCATCCCCAAGCCGGCCGGCATGGCCTTCGGCCCCAGCGTATGGGACGGCCAGGCAATGCAGTCGATCGCGATCGGCGTGGATGCCAGCGCCGTGCTGGCCGACATCGAAAAGACCCTGTCGCTGTAACGGCAGGGACGCTGTCACGGCCGCTTCGCTCGCCGAGCATGGCTCGGCGCTACCGGAGCGGGCGGCAGCGCCAGGGTAGTGACGGCCGCTGGCCGTCATCTGGTGGCGGGTGACGACCGTTGGTCGTCACGGCCGGCCGCTGCGCTACCGGAGCGGGCGGGTTTCCGGCAGGCGCCACAACACCGGCAGCACCAGCACCGCGACGATGGCGATCATCGCCCCGGGCGCGGCATTCCACCCGCTGCGCTCGACCCACCATTGGGCCAACCACGGCGTGGCACCACCGAATACCGCCGTGGCCATGGTCACCCCCAGCGCCAGCCCACTCAGCCGGCCTTCGCCGGGGAACTGTTCGGCCGTGGCCGAAGCCGCCACCGCACTGATGCCGCCAGCCACGCAGGCCAGCACCACCGCAGCACCGATCACGCCCATCGTCGATGCCTGCGCCATCCACCCGAACATCGACAGCGGCAGCAGCGCTGACAGCAGGGTCAGCCCCAGCAGCAGGGGGCGCCGACCAAACCGGTCCGACAGCAGCCCGAACAGCGGCGTGGCCAGGATCACCGCCACCGCGGCGATGGTCGACAGCCACAACGCTTCGCCCTCCCCGCGCCCATTGGCGTGCAGGAAGGCCGGCACATAGGTGATGCCTACGTAATAGGTGATCGAACCGAGTGCGGAGATCGCGAAGGTGCGTGCCACCGCGCCGGGATGGCTGCGCAGGATCTGCCGTATGGGCGCACTGGGCACGCTGCCCTCGCGCTGCTGGCGTTCGAATTCGGGCGATTCGTGCATGCCCGAACGCGCCAGCAGGATGAGCAGCGCCAGTGCGGCGCCGACGAAGAACGGGATGCGCCAGCCCCATGTATCCAGCGCAGGGGCCGGCAGCAGCGCCACGGTCAGCGCGGACAGCGCAACCGCCAGCAGCGCACCCACTTCACTGGCTGCCGAGGCCAGCGAGGTCACCAGCCCGCGTCGTCGTGGCGGCGCGCTTTCCAGCAGGTAGGCCACTACCCCGGTGTATTCGCCACCGACCGAAAACGCCATCACGCAGCGCAGTGCCAGCAGCAGCACACCGGCACTGGCACCGATCTGCGCATAGGTGGGCAACAAGGCCGTGGCCAGCATCGCCGCCGCCATCAACGCCATCGAGGCCAGCAGCATCCAGCGCCGCCCCAGCCGGTCGCCGAGATGGCCGAAACACAGCGCACCCAAGGGACGCATCAGATAGGACACCGCGAACCCGGCGAGGGTGGCCAGCAGGGCGGTCTCGCCGCCGCCGAAAAACACCCGTGACAGCACGGTGGCGAAGTACAGGTAGAGCGTGAAGTCGTACCACTCCACTACGGTGGAAAGCGCCGCGACCCACATTGAACGGCGATGCATCGTACCAACCGCGCTTCCTGCCCGATGCTGCATCCGCCCGCCTCCGCTCCAGAAGCGGCCACCCTAGCGCAGCGCAGGTGAAGAACAGACCGTGTACGCCACTGGGCTGCAGTATTCCAACGGGCGTGGCGCCTGCTGCACGGCATTGCGGCTAGGCTGCAGGGCTTGCCGGAAGGACGCATGCCCGTGCCCCGATACAAAGCCGCTTACGACACCCTTTTCATTCCTGGAGGCGTCACGCTCGGGCTCATGACGCCCGTCGGCAGCGACGCCGGCGCCCAACCCGACACCCCCCGGGCGGCCGCGCTGGCACGCTTGGCCGAAGCACAGGGTTTCGCCGCGCTGTGGGCGCGCGATGTCCCGTTGATGGTGCCGCAGCGCTCACCTGCGGACACGGCCGCGCCGCAGGCCAGCGCCGTCGATGATCCCTTCGTCTGGCTCACCCTGCTCGCCGCCGCCACCTCGCGCATCGCCATCGGACTGGCCGCGGCGGTGCTGCCACTGCGCCACCCGCTGCACATCGCCAAGGCCGCCCTGAGCCTGGACCGCGTCTCGAATGGGCGCTTCGTGCTGGGGCTGGGTTCGGGCGACCGGCCCGAAGAGTTCGCCGCCTTCGGTGCCGTGCTTGAGCAGCGCGCGCAGGTGTTCCGCGAGCGCTGGCCGTTGCTGCGCGCGGCGCTGTCGCCGGATGCACAGGAGCGTGCGCTGATGCTGCAGCAGGTCGGCTATCCGGTACTGCCCGCGCCTGCCGCACGGATCCCGATGCTGGTCGTGGGATCGGCCCGGCAGTCCCTGCAGTGGATCGCCGAACATGCCGATGGCTGGGCCACCTACCATCGCGAAGAAGCCACGCAGGAAGGCCGGATCGGACTGTGGCAGCACGCCCTGCGGCAGAAGCTCGGCAGTGCAACCAAGCCCTTCGTACAGTCCGCGCAGCTGCAGCTGCTGGAAGATCCTGCAGCGCCGGCCACCCCGCTGGAACTGGGCCTGCGTGGCGGCAGCGCTGCCGTTCGGGACTACCTGCAGCGCATGCATGCTCTCGGCGTGGACCACGTGATGTTCAACCTCAGTGGCGGGCGGCCCGCCGAAGAGGTCATCGAACAGATCGGCGCGGAGATCATTCCCGCGCTGTCGGCGCCGCCTTCAGGGTGATCAGGGTGATCTCCGAAGGCACGCCGATGCGCGCGGCAAAGCCCGGCCACAGGCCCGCGCCGTTGCTCACGTACAGGGTCATGTCGCCCACCTGGTAGCGGCCGGATACATAACCGCCGTTGGCCCGCTTCACCAGCTGGTCCATGCCGACGATGTGGCCGCCGTGGGTGTGGCCGGACAACTGCAGCTTCACCCCACGCGCCGCATTGGCCTGTGCTTCGCGCGGGCGATGGTCGAGCAGGATCACCGGCGCCTGCGGGTCGGCCCCCTGCAGCGCGGCGGCCAGGTCCGGCTGCGGCAGGTCATAGCGCGCGGCCACCGGGTCGGTGACCCCGGCGATGGTCAACGCCGCATCACCACGGCGCACTTCGGTATGGGTGTTTTCCAGCACCTGCATGCCCAGGCCGCGGAAGGCCTGCATCCATTGCGTGTATTGGGCGTAATACTCGTGGTTGCCGGTGATGGCGATGACCCCGTCCGGTGCCTGCAGGCCACCCAGCGGCTGGAAATCATCCGCACGGGCAGTGACCGTGCCATCGATCAGGTCACCGGTGATCACCACCAGGTCCGGCTTCAGCGCGTTGCTTTCGGCCACGACCTTGCGCACCCAGTCGCCGGTCAGCAGGCGGCTGGCATGGATATCGGTCAGCTGCAGCATGCGGTAGCCATCGAACGCGGGCGGCAGGCCGGCGATCTCCACGTCGATGCTGCGCGGCTTGGGTACGGCCATGCCCTGGCTGACCCCGAAGATGCCCAGCGCCAGCGCAGTGATTCCAGCCGTGGGCCGCAGCCAGCGCGCGCGCAACGCCGCGGTTGCGCTGGCCGAGCGCAGCAGGCGTGCAAGCAGCAGGGCGGCATCCAGCAGCAGCAGGAACAGCGCCCCCAGCAGCAGGGAGGTAAAGCCCGTGGCGAGCACGGCGATGGCCATTTTCGGGATTTCAGGCGAGGCCATGGTGCCGGTGAACTGGGCCACGATGCGGTGATGCAGGGCCATGGCGAAGACCAGCACGGCCAGGACAAGACGCACGGGCAGTGGCAGGCGCAGCGGCCAGACCAGGCGCAGCACGATGTACAGCGCGAGAACGGAAGCGATGACACTCAGCACGATGGGGGTTCCAGGGGGAGCAGTGGGGACGATAGCCGTGCATCGTGACTGATTTCGTATCCGGGGTTCCAGTGCGGAAAGCAGTGTTCCGCTGCGAACGGCTGGGCCCCTCGCGGGCGGCGTTTGACGTGGGTGCTGGGGTGGTCCGGGCGGGTGGGGTTGGCAGGACACGCCGCAAGTACGTCCGTGTAGGCTGCATCGCCGCATCCATGCGGCTCAGCGTCCTGCCAACCCCACCCGCCCGGCCCATGACAGGTTCACTGCGCCGGCCGCGGTTGGGAAAAAAGAAAAGAAGAGCTGCGCGCGGCCGCTACATGGTGGCAACGTTGGGTGGGGCATGGTGGGGGTTCATTTCCTGTCTGGAGTGCTCGGTATGAGCCAGGTCTTTGTTGTGGGTGCGGCTGGCAAGGTCGGGCGGCACCTGGTGCGGCAGTTGGCGGAGCGCGGCCACCGCGTGCGGGCCCTGCATCGCAAGGCGGAACAGGCCGATGCACTGCGGTCCGATGGCGCGCTGCCGGTGTCCGGGGACCTGCAGCAGTTGGATGCGGCGGGCCTGGCCGAACTGCTGGCCGGGAGTGACGTCGTGGTGTTTTCGGCCGGCGCCGGCGGCAAGGGCGGCGTGGAGACCACGCGTGCCATCGATGGGCGCGGACTGCAGGTCGCGGTGGATGCGGCGCGGCGTGCCGGCGTGCAGCGCTTCCTGCTGGTCTCTGCGTTCCCGGAAGCCGGACGCGGCACCTCGGTATCGGACACCTTCGAGGTCTACATGGAGGTCAAGAAGCAGGCCGATGTGTACCTGGCCGGGTCCGGGCTGGAGTGGGTGATCCTGCGGCCGGGCACCTTGTCCGATGCCGAAGGCAGCGGGCTTGTAACGGCCGGTCCGGCCATCGCCTACGGCGAGGTGCCGCGTGCCGACGTGGCCGCTACCCTGGTGGCCCTGGTCGAGCGCCCCACCATTGCGCGGGCGATCATCGAACTGACCGCGGGCAGCACGCCGGTAGGCGAGGCACTGCACTATCTTGCTTCGCAAGCCTGACACTCCCTCCACCGCCCACCGGGATTTCCCGCATGCCCACGCCCGATATCGGCGAACGCCGCCGACAGTTCCGCGCCCTGCACCAGCACGGCTGCTTCGCACTTCCCAACCCCTGGGATGTCGGCAGCGCGCGTTACCTGCAGAGCGCAGGCTTCAAGGCCCTGGCCTCGACCAGTTCCGGCCATGCCTGGAGCCAGGGCAAGGCCGATGGCGGTGAGGGCCTGGAGCAGGTACTGGCGCATCTGCGCGACATGGTCGATGCCACTTCGCTGCCGCTGAACGCGGATTTCGGTGATGGCTTCGGCGCGACGCCGGCCGATGTCGAACGTGCCGTCCTGCGCGCGATCGACACCGGCGTGGCCGGGCTGTCCATCGAAGATGCCGGGCCGGATGCGTTCCAGCCGCTGCGGCCCCTGGATGAAGCATTGGACCGGCTGCGTGCCGCGCGCGCGGCGATCGACCGTTCGGGTGCAGACGTGATGCTGATCGGTCGTGCCGAGAATTTCTTCGTCGGCCAACCCGACATCGACGACACCCTGCTGCGCCTGCGCGCCTATGCCGATGCGGGCGCGGACTGCCTGTATGCACCGGGCATCGTGCAGCGTACGCACATCGAGGCGGTGGTGGCCGCCGTGGCACCCAAGCCGGTGAACCTGCTGGTCGGTGGACCCAGCGCGTTCACCCTGCAGGACATCGCGGCGATGGGCGTGCGGCGGGTCAGCCTGGGCGGTGCATTGGCACGCGCGGCCTGGGGCGGTTTCATGCAGGCCACGCAGTTGCTGCAGGAACAGGGAAGCTTCGCCGGACTGCAGGGCGCAACGCCGGGCGCCACGTTGAATGCCTTGTTCGATCCGCCCCTCCACCGCGATGCCTGATGCAGGCCGCCGGCATGGCGATGCCGGTCGTCCTGACCGTCACCCTCCGGGCCGTCGCGAGCGACGTTGGCAGCGCCTCCTGCCGCTGCCTTCGCCGCTACGGGTTATCCGGTCCCTGCAACCGAGACTGCCAGGATTCCACTTCGTTGCGCTGCAGTCGGTTGGACAGCAGCTTCTTCCACGATTCGGTCAGCGGCAATCGGCTGGCTTCCTCCAGCACGCTGCGCTCCAGCGTCCGGTCGAACAGCACATGGCCCAGCCGGCGCAACGGCCAGTCCGGGCACACCCGCTCCACCACCGTCATCGCATCGCCCGGAGCCACCTGCCCGCCTTCCAGCACGCGGTAGTACCAGCCGGTGCGACCGCTGGACTGCATGCTGCGTGCCACGTCCGGCAGCCCGAAGCGGTCGTTGAGCTTCCAGCAGGGCTGGCGGCCCTGTGATACCTGCAGGATGGCCGTGCCGACCCGGATCACGTCGGCCAGGTGGATCGTATCTTCGGTCCAGCCGGTGCTGGAAAAGTTTTCGCCGAAGGCCCCACTCCCCGCCAGCAGCGGATGCGGATGTCCTTCGCGCCAGAAGGGATAGTGGTCGAAGGGATAGTGATGGATCGCTTTTTCCGGCCCCCCGTGCACGCGGCGATCGCCCTGCTCATCGCCTTCGATGCCTTCGGCATGGATGCGCACGGCCTGGCTGACTGGCGATTTGGCGATCGCGCTGCAGCTTCCAGGCCGCGTGTACGGTACTGCGCGTCCGGTATGGATCGCGTCCAGGGTCACCTCGGGCGGTATCGTGCTCATCGCGGTGCGGGCGCCTCGCTGCGCAGGTTGCTGCGGGAATCGGCAATCATCTCCAGCATCGCCTGCCGGGCCTGTTCGGGCTGCTGCGCGGCGATGGCTTCATGCACGCGCGCATGTCGTGGCAGCGAATACTTGAAGTCCGCATCGGCCTTGCGCGCGGACAGCAACAGGTAACTACCCAACGCGGTTTCGATCACGCTGAACAGCGGGCGCAGCAGTGCATTGCCGGTCGCGTCCAGCACGGCATGGTGGAAGCGCAGGTCCGCTGCCGCCCAGGCCTCCATGTCTTCGGACGCCGCCATCGCGGCGTACGCCTGGCCGATACGCGCCAACTGGGCATCGGTTCGCCGCTGCGCGGCCAACGCGGCTGCCGGCGGCTCGATCAGTTCGCGCATCTCCGCCAGTTGCTCGACGAACGCAAGCGTGGGCAACGCCGCGCCGTGCCAGGACAGTACGTCCGGATCCAGCAGGTTCCAGTGTTCGGACTCCCGCACCCGCGTGCCGATCTTCTGGCGGGTTTCGATCAGCCCCTTGGACCCCAGCACACGCAGTGATTCGCGCAGCGCGGTGCGGCTGACCTGCAGCTGCACCGCCAGCCGTTCTTCGCGCGGCAGTATTTCCCCGGGCTTGTACTGGCCAGCCACGATCAGCTTGCCCAGCTCATGCACGATCTGCCCATGCAGGCTACGACTGGACGTCGCCATCATGTCCGGACCTGGTCGGGGGCGCGTGGTTGTTGCATGCCGCCAGTATAGACCGGCCCTGCGCATGCCCCCGGCGGGCCTGCGGTCATTGCAGGCCCGCGCCGGCCCAGGCCACCACCGGAGCGGGGCCGCCTGCTGCCGTACTGGCCGCCTCGGCCACCAGTTCCAGCACCTGCACACCGTCCAGCCCGACCGCGATCCGCACCGGTGCCTGGCCGCGCCCGACTGGCGCGCTGGTGAACAACGGCTTGCCGTCTCCGTAGACCTTGAACACCACCTTGGACGAAGCGGCGGCGGCACTGTCATCCACGCCCGCAAGCGCGGTGAAGCGCTTGAAATCGCGCGCTGCCAGCACTTCAAGACGGGAGTTGGCGTGGATGCCGATCCCCCGCGCGTAGGACGTGCCGGCGATGCGCAGCGGCTCGCCCTGCGGCGTGCGGTCCACCCGCGGCGTGCCCGATACCTCGGCCGGCCGGGCGCTGTAACCGGGCAGGCCATCCACCGCCACATGGATGCGGCCGGTGATCTCGCCCAGTGAAATGCCGTCGCGCGTATCCGGCGTCCCGCTGACCTTCAGCAGCACCGCGCCGTGGGCTGGCAGGGTGAATCCCAGACCGCCTTCGGTGGCAGAGATGTCGCGCTGTTCCCACAGGTCGCGGGCATGCAGGGGCGCTGCATCGCTGAGCAGCATCTGCGCAGCGCTCACCCGTGCCTGCACCGTTGCCTCGCCCCGGTTGAACAGCAGCACGCCGCGTTCGCCGCGGGTGGACAACGGCTTGACCAGCACCTGCACGGGCCCGTCGCTGGCCACGATGCGCCCCTGGTTGCCGGCCGGATCCTGGTTCAGCGCGATCACCTCCGGATTGGACAGCAGCGCCACCTGTGCGGGGGTGGCATGGTTCACATCGAAGCCCACCAGCAGCGGCGCTGCCAGGATGGCCCACATCGAAAAGTGAGTGCGTGCTTCGGTCATGTGGTCGGCACCGAACTCGCCCAGCCCCACCGCCAGCATGTCCGGATCATTCCAGCGCCCCGGACCGGCATACAGTTCCCGGCGCGATGCGGTGTCGAAGTTGTGCAGCATGCTCTCCCAGGTCATTTCGATGTCCGCGCTGGTGCGCCACAGGTTGCCGTGGCGGCCGCCCCAGTTGCCCACGCCGGCTTCGCCCCATGGACAGATCGACAGCACGAAGTCGTTGTCCGGATTGAGCTGTGCCAGCAGCCTGCCGACCCGCGCGTATGCACCTTCGACCTTGTCCGCGTCGGTGCCCTGGGCGTCGCCACGCACGATCAACGGCCGCCCTTCGCGGTAGGTCGCGCTCGCCAGCGCCTTGCTGCCCTGCCCGAAATCGGCCAGCCCGCAGGCGTCGACCTTGATGTAGTCGAACCCCCATTCCCCGAACATCGTGGCCAGGTCACTGGCCTCGAAGCCTTCCAGGCCGATCTCGCGCTGCGCGGTCGTGCCCACCGGCAGGTTGGGGCTGTGCGCATCATGCGCCTGCGAGCACGCGTTGCGCCCCACGTCGGTGTACAGCCCGGCCTTGAAGCCCATCGCATGCAGGTGGTCGGTCCACGGCCGCAGGCTGGGTGGCCCGCTGCGGCTGGCCGCCATCGGGAACATGCTCGTGCGGATCTGGATGCCGCCGTCGGCACGACGCTGCAGCCACCAGCCATCGTCGATGTTGATGTAACGGTAGCCGGCCTGCTGCATGCCGTTGCGCTTGATGGTTTCGGCCACCGACAGGATCTTGTCCTGGGTGACTTCGGTACGGAACGCATTCCACGGGTTCCAGCCCATCGGCGGCGTCGCCGCGGCACCATGTCCGTACACGCTGAAGCGTGCGCTGGGCTGCAGATCCTGGCGGGACTCGGCGGCCATGCCGGACAACGGAACCAACGCCAATGCGACGGCAAGCAGGGTCGTGCGGGTCATGCTTTCTCTCCTCACCAGAACAGGGTGTACAGGGCGATCAGGATCGCGACGACCGCAATGGCCCCCACGTTGAAGGACGGGCGTGTTGCATACACCACGTCATCGGTGCGCACCACGTCCTTGGCCGGCGCAGCGGGCGTGGCCAGGGACACACCCACCGCCAGCAGCAGCGCCAGCAGGAACACCAGTCCGACCCGATCAATGAACGGCAAGGACGGCCAGGCCAGCTTCAGCACCACCGACAGCACGAACGAACCCACCGCCGCGGCCAGTGCACCGGCTTCGTTGGCGCGCTTCCAGAACAGGCCCAGCAGGAAGATCACCACGATGCCGGGAGTGAAGAAGCCGGTGTATTCCTGGATGTACTGGAACGCCTGGTCGAAGCTGCCCAGCAACGGCTTGGCGGCCAGGATGCCCAGCACCACCGTCACCGCCGCGGCGATGCGGCCCACGCGCACCAGCGTGGCCTCGTCATGCGGTCCTTTGCGCTGGGCGTAGAAATCCAGGGTGAAGATGGTCGCCACTGAATTGATCTTCGAAGCGAGCGACGCCACGATCGCCGCCACCAGCGCGGCGAATACCAGGCCGAGGATGCCGGTGGGCAGCAGCCGCATCATGGTCGGATAGGCCTGGTCCGGCGCGTCCAGGCCCGGTGCCAGCATCACCGCGGCGATGCCCGGCACCACCACGATGACCGGCATCAGCAGCTTCAGGAAGGCAGCGAACAGCACGCCCTTCTGCGCCTCGCCGATGTCCTTGGCCGCCAGCGCGCGCTGGATGATGTACTGGTTGAAGCCCCAGTAACTGAGGTTCATGATCCACAGCCCACCCACCAGCACGCTGATGCCCGGCAGGTCCTTGTAGAACGGGTTGTCCTTGCTGAGGATCATTTCGAAGTGGCCCGGATGCGCCTCCCACAGACGCTGCACGCCGGCCACGATGCCGGCGCCCTCGCCCAGCTGGCTGAGCGTCAGACCGGTCACCAGCAGCCCGCCCAGCACCAGCAGCGACACCTGCACGATGTCGGTCAGCGCCACCGCCTTCAGGCCGCCGTACAACTGGTACAGCAGCGCGAACACGCCGATCAGCACCACCGCCAGCATCTGGTCCATGCCGGTGACCTGGCTGACCGCGATCGCACCCAGCCACAGGATGGAGGTGACGTTGACGAACACATACAGGCCCAGCCAGAACACCGCCATCAGCGTGCGGATGCGGCTGCCGTAACGCTGCTCCAGGAACTGCGGCATGGTGTAGATGCCGTTGCGCAGGAACACCGGCAGGAACCACTTGCCGACGATCAACAGGGTCAGCGCGGCCATCCACTCGTAGGAGGCGATCGCCAGGCCGATTGCATAGCCCGAACCGGACATGCCGATGATCTGTTCGGCGGAGATGTTGGCGGCAATCAGCGAGGCGCCGACCGCCCACCACGGCAGCGACTTGCTGGCCAGGAAGTAGTCCTTGGCGTCCTTGGCGTGGCCGGCTTTCTCACGCGAAACCCACTGCGCCAACACGAATACGCTGGCCAGGTAGACCAGTACGATGGAGGTATCGAGCACCGAAAGTTGCATGTCCTGCTTCCTTGAGACGAGTGCGGTGGCGTGCCACCGGCGTTCGGAGATGAAACAAGTAACCCCTTGCCTTGCGCCTGCGCTTACATCGGCAGCTCACGTGCCCGTGCGAGCAGATACAGGCCGCGGGCCACGGCATCTTCGGCATGCCGCGTCGCCGTCCGGCCCACCAGCGCCAACGCGGACAGGTAGGCGTCGGCCAGGCCCTCTGCCGCGATCACGTGCACCGGTGCGCTGTGCGCATCGAGGTCCTGCAGTTCAGTGCCGATCAGCAGGCCGGACAGGTAGCTGGCCAGCTGCGCCGGCTGCAACTGGTCGAACAGCCCGCGGGTGCGCACGCCGAACAGCTGATGCAGCAGGCTGCGGTCGCGCGCGGCCATCGCCACGCCCTCGGCGAAGGCCGCCGCATCCAGTGGCGCATCGACCATCATCCGGCCCAGCAGGCTGTGCTGGCGCAGCACCGCGAACAGCTCGCCGGTCATGAAGGTGCTGAACCGTTCGATGCGTCCATCCACCACGCGTGCATGCTTGCTATGCGTACCCGGCAACAGCACGGCGTGACGGCCCGGCCCCAGCACCGGCAGCAGGGCACACAACTGGGTCTCCTCGCCGCGCATCACATCCGGTATCCCGTGCACGTCCATGCAGCTCAGTCCAGGTACCAGCCAGAGTTCGCGCGGGACGGCCGCCGATTGCAGCCTGCACATGCCCGCTGCGATCTCCTGCACCCCTGCCGGCGCCTGCACGTACGGCACTTCCATCCAGCCCTGGCGGCTGCCGACCATGCCGGTCATCACCACCAGCGCATCGTCCCAGCCCTCGATCAGCGTCTCCAGCACCTCGGCAAAACGGCCATCGGCGTTCAACAGCCCCTGGTCGGAGCGCCGGCTGTCCACGCGGTGTCCGTCACGGTCCAGGCGGAACGCGCGCAGGCTGGAGCTGCCCCAGTCGATGGCGATCATGCGTCCGTGAACCGCAGGTCGGGCAGGCCACGCGCACCCTCGAGCGAAACCCGGAAGACCCCGCCGCTGGTCGGCTGGTCCTGCAGCATCGCCACATCCAGCCCATCGCGGGCGGAAGTGACATACAAGGTGCCGAGACCATCGCCGGCAAACGCCACGCAGGTAGGTTGCAGGGCCGGCACCGGCAGGATCCGATCGACCTCGCCAGCGGCGGAGTAGCGCACCACCCTGCCCGCTCCCCACTGCGCGCCCCACACCCGCCCGTCGGCATCCACGACGGCCCCATCCGGCTCGGCTCCGCCGTCGATCACCGCGAATACGCGCGGATCGCTGACCGTCGCCGTGGCGGCGTCGTAGCCGGCGTGCATGATCCTTCCCTGCAGCGAATCGCAGTAGTACAGGCCCTGGCCATCAGGATCGAAACAGATGCCGTTGGCGATGGCCACCGGTTCAAGCGCCAGCGCGCGCAGCCCCTGTGCGATGGAGTACTGATGGAACCGCGCGGTGCGCGCACGCGCTGGATCTTCGTTGATGCAGCCGAACACGAAGTTGCCGTTCCGGTCCAGGCGACCGTCATTGATGCGCAGCGCGGCGCCGTCCATCGGCACCTCGCACACCTGCTCGCAGTTCAACCCTGCGCCGGGTTCGTCGCGCGAGGGATCGGCGAAATACAGCGCTTTTTCCATGCCCAGCAGCAACCGACCCGATTCGCACAGCGCCAGCGATCCCACCCGTCCCGGCGTGCTCCACCACTGCGCGCTGCCGGTATCCGGGTTGCCGCGCCAGATCCGTCGCCCGTTGATGTCGGTCCACCACAGCACGCGCTCGCGCGCACACCAGGTGATGCTTTCGCCCAGCGTGCAACGGCTGTCAAACGCCAATGCGGCCGTCGGCAGGATACCGTCCCCGCGCATGCTCACCATTCGGCCACGCTCCCGTCTTCGTGCCGCCACAAGGGATTGCGCCAATCACCGGCACGGCGTGCGCGTTCGACCACCACCTCCTCGTCGATCTCCACGCCCAGTCCCGGCTGGGTGAAGGGCAGCATCGAACCGTTGTGCAGGGTGAAGGCGTCCTTGTTCCTGACGTAGTCCAGCAGCTCGCCATCGGCGTTGTAATGGATGCCGATGCTCTGCTCCTGCAGTACCGCGTTCCAGCTGGCGAAGTCCACGTGCAGGCAGGCCGCCAGCGCCACCGGGCCGAGCGGGCAATGCGGTGCCAGCGCCACGTCGTGGGCCTCGGCCATCGCAGCGATCTTCATGCATTCGGTGATGCCGCCGGCATGCGAAAGATCCGGTTGCACGATCGACAGGCCACCTGCAGCGAACACGCTCTTGAACTCGGTGCGCGAGAACATCCGCTCACCGGCCGCCAGCGGAATGGCGGTCTGTTCGGCCAGGCGCGGGTAATACTCGGCCTGTTCGGCCAGCACCGGTTCTTCGATGAACAACGGGCGGTAAGGTTCCAGTTCGCGGATCAGGGTCTTGGCCATCGGCCAGCCCACGCGTCCGTGGAAATCCAAGCCGAATTCGATGCTCTGGCCGAACGCTTCGCGTATTTCGGCCACCTTGGCCACGGCCGCGTCGATGGTGCGGCTGGGCGCCAGCAGCGGCATCTCTTCGCAGGCGTTGAGCTTGAAGGTGTCATAGCCCAGCGCCACGCGTGCACGGATCTGTTCGATGATGTCGGCCGGGCGGTCGCCGCCCACCCAGCAATAAGTCTTCATGCGGTCGCGCACCAGCCCACCCAGCAGCTGGTACACCGGCACGCCCAGCGCCTTGCCCTTGATGTCCCACAGCGCCTGGTCGATGCCGGCCAGTGCGCTCATGAACACCGCGCCGCCGCGATAGAAGCCCCCGCGGTACATCACCTGCCAGTGGTCGTTGATGCGCGCCGGATCCTTGCCGACCAGCTGCTCGCCCAGTTCGTGCACGGCCGCTTCCACGGTGCGCGCACGGCCTTCGATGACCGGCTCGCCCCAGCCGACCACGCCTTCGTCGGTCTCGATCTTCAGGAACATCCAGCGCGGCGCCACGCGATAGGTACTCAGGCGGGTGATCTTCATGCGTTGGTCCTCCGCAGGGCAGCAACGAAGGCGTCCGCATGCTGGGCCGTGGCAGCTGCATCCTGGCCGGCGCGGTACAGCTCCCCGCCCAGTCCGGCACCGGCGCAACCGGCCTGCAGGTACTCGGCCAGGTTGCCGGGGCCGATGCCGCCCACTGCATACAGCGGCACATCGGCCGGCAGCACGGCCTTCAGCGCACGCACATAGCCCGGGCCGAACTGCGAGGCCGGGAACAGCTTCAGGCGCTGCGCACCGGCGGCCACCGCAGCGAAGGCCTCGCTGGCGGTGGCAAACCCGGCTGCGATATCCAGTCCACGCGAACGCGCATGCCCGATCACCACCGGGTTCGTGTTCGGCGTCACCATCAGCCGCGCGCCAGTGTCCGCCAGGCGGTCCACGTCGGCGATGTCCAGCACGGTGCCGGCGCCGACCTCGGCGTGCCCGTCGGCCTCCTGCAGGGCCAGCTGCACGCTGCCCAGCCAGTCCGGCGAGTTGGTCGGTATTTCAATCTGGCTGATGCCGGCATCGATCAGCACGCGCACGTGCGCACGGACCTCGTCCGGGGTGATGCCGCGCAGGATCGCGATCAGCGGGAGCGGGGAAGGGGTCATGGTTGGCTCAGTAGTAAAGTTGGCTGCGGCCGCCATCGATCAGGATGTCGGCGGCATTGATGAAGCGGGCTTCGTCACTGGCCAGGAACAGCGCGGTCTGGGCGACTTCCGACGCTTCGCCGATGCGTTTCGGCGGCAGCAGCGCTTCCTGTTCCCGGCGTGCCTGCGCGGGGTCGGGCTGCGATTCGAACCAGCGTTCGATGCGGTCCACCAGGATCAGCCCGGGCGAGATGGAGTTGAAGCGAAGGCCCTTGTCGGCGTACTCCAAGCCGAGCGCCTTGGTCAGGCCGATCAACGCGTGCTTGGCCACGTTGTACGGGAAGGCGCCCTGGATGATGCGATGGCCGTGCACCGAGGCGATGTTGACCACCGATCCCCTGCCCTGCCGCAGCATGCACGGCAACACCGCGCGGGCGAAGTTCCAATGGCCGCCAAGGTTGACGTCCAGGTTGCGCTGCCAGGTCTGCGAAGACAGCTCCAGCGGTGCGGAAAACACATCCATGCCGGCATTGCTGACCAGCACGTCAACCTGGCCGTAGGCTGACACCACGCGTTCCACGAAGGCCGCCACGGCATCGGCATCGCTGACATCGCCCTGCTGGAACAGCGCACAAACCGCGTCATCGGCGCCGGGCGCGGTCTGGTCGTAGCCGGCCACGATGGCACCGTGCGACTGGAACAGTCCGGCGATGGCACGGCCGATGCCGCTGGCCGCACCGGTGACGATGGCTACCTTGCCAGCCAGCCGCTGGGCGGGCTCGATCACTGCATTCATGGGGTGTCCTTGCTGAAGCGATAACAGATGCGGTTGCGGTAGACCGCACCGGGCTGCAACGTGATGTCCGGGAAGCCGGGCTGGTTCATTGCATCAGGAAAGGCCTGCGGTTCAATGCAGATGGCCGCGCGCGCGTGGTACGGCCTGCCCGATGCACCCTGCAGGCTGCCATCGAGGAAGTTCCCCGAATACACCTGCACGCCCGCCTGGTCGCTCGACACGTCCAGCACGCGGCCGGAATGCGGATCATGCAGGCGCGCCGCCGCGCGAATGCCGGCGCCTGCCGGGGTATCAAGAATCCAGTAGTGATCCAGGCCCCCGGCGACCTGCAGCTGCGCATCGCCCCTGACTGACAGCGCGTCGCCGATCACGCGCGCGCGGCGGAAGTCGAACGCGCTGTCGGCAACGTCGCGCACCTGCCCTGTAGGGAGCAGCGCAGCATCGAGCGCCACCGTGCGCGACGCAGGCAGCGCCAGAAGATGCGCGTCCACCGCGCCGGCTCCTTCGCCCGCCAGGTTCCAGAACGGATGGTGGGTCAGGTTGACCACCGTGGGGCGGTCGCAGGTGGCGGCGTAGTGCACGTGCAGGGTGTCGGTGTCATCCAGCCGATAGTCCACGGTGACCGTCAGCGCGCCCGGGAAGCCCTGGTCGCCATGCGGGCTGACCAGCTGCAGCCGCGCCCGGTCACGGCGCACGCCCAGCCACTGCCAGTCCCGTGCATCGAATCCGTCGGGCCCGCCATGGTGGGTGGTGAGGCCATCGACCGAATCAAGCCGGTGATGCTGGCCGCCGAGCATGAAGCCGGCCGTGCTGATGCGCCCGGCCACCCTTCCGATGCTGGCACCGAGAAACGCCCGACCCGATGTCCGCTGGCGCTGCGAGGCATGGCCCAGCACCACGTCTGCGAGCTGCCCATCACGATCCGGCACCCACATGCCCGCCAGGGCGGCGCCGCGCTGCGCGATCTCTGCCCGTAGCCCTTGGGCGTTTGCCAGCATCACCATGCAATCCACGCTCCACGCCAGGAAACTCCAGAGACACCACCATTCCACAGGTTCAAATGCGGTGCGACGCGGCCATCGGCCTGGACGGCAATTAATCAAATAATACTACAATTGAAAAGTTGCACTGCAGCATGCAGGTCGTCCTGCGTGCCTGGCTGTCATCCACTCCCCCCCTCCAGCCCCGGCAAGTTTCCCGGCAATGCGGCGCCAAGGGTCAGACACTCAAGTGCACGAGGGTAAGGGAAGGCGAGGATCACGCCAGGATTTCAAGCCATTTCCCCCCTGGCACCCTGCTGGCCCGTGCTGCTCCCTTACAGACCATCGCATCCGGCGCCGTTGCGGCGCCGCTCGTCCCGAAACACGGTGTCCTCGTCGGCGGTATCTCCCGGAAACACGCTCTTCCCGCAGGGCTACCGCTCCGGCATCCATCCAGCGAGGAGCGCCACCCATGATCCACCTGCCATCCCGCAGCATGCTGTCCCTCACTCTGCTTTCCGCCGCGATGCTCGCCGTACCCGCGGCGGCGGCCGAGCGCATTCCCCTGCATCGACTCGACCTCACCGCACCCCCGGCGTTGGCCCGCGGCAGCGCTGCCGCCCCGGGTCTGCCGTCGATGCTCGGGCTGGATGCCGGTTCCAGCCTGCAGCTGCTGTCCAGCCACACCGACCGCAACGGCGTGCAGCACCAACGCTTCGAACAGTTGCACCAGGGCGTACCGGTGTTCGGTGAACATGTGGTGGTCGCCACCGCTGCCACGGGCCAGGTGCGCAGCCTGTTCGGCACGGCGGTTGCCTCGCTGCAGGCCGATCTTCCAGATGTGACACCCCGCATCGACGGTGCGCGGGCTGCGGCCATCGCCAAGGCCAGTGCCCCTGGGATGCGCGCCGGCGGCATGCAGATACAGAACCAGAACCAGCGCCTGATGATCCACCTCGATGCGCACGCCGTGGCACGGCTGGCATGGGTGGTGGATTTCCTGGCCGAGGGCGAAGACCAGCCAGCCACCCGCCCTTTCACCATCGTCGATGCGATGGACGGCAAGGTCCTTGCACAGTGGGAGGGCCTGGCCACGGCGAAGAACGGCATCGGCCCGGGCGGCAACGAGAAGATCGGACAGATCGAATACGGCGCCACCGCGCCCTACCTCGACATCACCGCTGATGGCGAAACCTGCAGCCTGGAAAACGACAACGTCCGCACCATCGACATGAACCACAAGGTGTTCGGAGTCACTGCGCCGCACCGCTTCACCTGCCCGCAGAACACGGTAAAGCAGATCAACGGCGCCTACTCCCCACTCAACGATGCGCACTCGGCGGGCACCACCGTGTTCGACATGTACCGCGACTGGCTGGACACCGCGCCGCTGCGCTTCCAACTGAAGCTTCAGGTCCATTACGCACGCAATTATGAGAATGCGACATGGAACGGGCGCGTCATGTCCTTCGGTGATGGGCTGTCCATGTTTTATCCGCTCGTTGCACTGGACGTGGTCAGCCATGAGGTATCCCATGGCTTCACCGAGCAGAACTCGGGACTGATCTACAACACCCTGCATTCCGGCGGCATGAACGAGGCCTTCTCGGACATGGCTGGCGAAGCCGCCGAGTATTACCTGAAAGGCAGCAACAACTTCCTGGTGGGTGCCGAGATCATCAAGCGTGACGGCGCCCTTCGTTACTTCGAGGACCCCACGCGCGACGGCAGGTCGATCGGGCACGCGCGCGATTTCTACCCCGGCCTGAACAATCATTACTCGTCCGGCGTCTACAACAGGGCCTTCTACCTGCTGTCCCATCGCGAGGGCTGGGATACCCGGATGGCGTTCATTGCGATGGCGACCGCCAACCGGAACTACTGGACACCGAGCAGCACGTTTGAAAGCGGCGCCTGCGGCGTCATCAAAGCCGCGTTGGACCTGGATTACCCGATAGAGGACGTGGTGATCGCATTCGATGAAGTCGGCGTGCGATGCGATGCCTGAGCATCCCGTGGCGTGATGCCAGCAACGAAACCCGGCGGGTATCGCGCCTGCCGGGCTGTCGCCGCGCCGTCATCCCTGGCGGGGCCCGGCCGTCGATCCGCGCAGCATCAGGCTGAACGCCAGCGTCTGCTGAAGCGGGACGTCCCGACCTTCGATGATGGCCAGCAGCAGGTTGACCGCGCAGGCGCCGATGTCCCGCATCGGTTGCCGGATGGTCGTCAACGCCGGCGTCAGGTAACGGGACGACGCGAGATCGTCGAAGCCGACGATGGACAGGTCATCCGGTACGCGGATACCCCGATCCCGGCAGGCCGCCAGCGCGCCCAGCGCCATCTGGTCGCTGAAGCAGAAGATCGCCGTCGGCGCAGGCGTGCGGGCCAACTGCGCCAGCACCGCCGCATGGCCGGATTCCACGGAGAAATCCCCCGGCACGACGCGCAGGCTGCGCAGGCGGCCGTGCGCCTTGCCGGCGGCCCGGGCGCCTTCCAGCCGTTGCTGGTGAAGTGGGTTGTCAGTCGGCCCGCCGACCACCGCGATCCGCTCGTGACCCAGGCCATACAGATGCTCCATCACCGCGCGCGCGGCGGCCACGTTGTCGATGTGGACGCTGGGAATGCCCAGCGCGGGATCGAACTCACAGCCATTGACCACCGGCGCGGTGGGACCCGACTGCTCGACGATCGCGCGCGCGGTCGGGGGCAGGCGATGGCCCAGCACGATCAGTCCATCGGCCTCGTTGCGCCGGAGCATCTGCGCGTAGCGTTCTTCGCGTTCGGGTTGATGCTGGGTATCGCCCAGCAGCACGGCGTAGCCGACCGCCTGCGCCGCAGCCTCCGCACCCTGCAGGATCTGCGCGAAGAACGGATTGGCGATGTCAGGCACGGTGACCAGGATCTTGCCGCTGCGCTGGGTCTTCAGCGTCCGGGCCACCGTGTTGGGGACATAGCCCAGCGCGGCGGCGGCCTGCTCGATGCGGCTGCGCGTGGCCGGCAGCACTTTGTCCGGGCGGGAAAGCGCGCGCGACACCGTTCCGGCGGAGACGCCGACGTGTTTTGCGATGTCGTAGATGGTGGCCATGGTCGGTTCTGGTTGCCGCTGTGCAGTGCACAACAGGTTTCGTGGGACGTGCTGCTAGGGTAATGCAATCGATTGCATCCAGAGTAACCCCGCTTGAAGACACTCAAGGGTCCCGCGCTGTTCCTGGCGCAGTTCATCGGAGACACCGCTCCTTTTGACCGGCTGGACACGCTGGCCGGCTGGGCTGCGGGGCTGGGCTATTCCGGCGTACAGGTACCGACCGGCGCGCCGCACCTGTTCGACCTGGCCGAGGCCGCGCGCAGCCAGGCGTACTGCGATGACATCGCCGGCATGCTCGGCGCACACGGTGTGCAGATCACCGAACTGTCGACCCACCTGCAGGGCCAGCTGGTCGCCGTGCATCCCGCCTACGACAGCCTGTTCGACGGCTTCGCACCGCCGGACAAACGTGGCGATCCGGCCGCCCGCCAGGCCTGGGCGGTGGAGCAGCTGCTGCTGGCCGCCAAGGCCAGCCAGCGCCTCGGGCTGACCGCGCATGCCACGTTCTCCGGCGCGCTGGCCTGGCCGTACTTCTATCCCTGGCCGCAGCGCCCACCCGGGCTGGTGGACGAAGCCTTCGCCGAACTTGGCCGACGCTGGCGCCCCATCCTGGATGCCTTCGATGCCTGCGGGGTGGACCTGTGTTTTGAAATCCACCCGGGCGAAGACCTGCATGACGGCGCGACCTTCGAGCGCTTCCTGGACGTGGTTGACCACCACCGGCGCGCGAAAATCCTGTACGACCCCAGCCACCTGCTGCTGCAGCAGATCGACTACCTCGGCTTCATCGACCGTTACCACGATCGCATCGGCATCTTCCACGTCAAGGACGCGGAGTATCGGCCCAGCGCGCGCAGTGGCGTATATGGCGGCTACCAAGACTGGATCGACCGTCCGGGACGTTTCCGTTCGCTCGGCGACGGCCAGATCGACTTCAAGGCGATCTTCTCGAAGTTCGCCCAGTACGATTTCCCGGGCTGGGCGGTGCTGGAGTGGGAGTGCTGCCTGAAGCACCCGGAAGATGGCGCACGCGAAGGCGCTGCCATCATCGCCGACCACATCATCCGCGTGACCGAACGGGCCTTCGACGACTTCGCCGACAGCGGCGCGGACACGCAGTCACTGCATCGCATGCTGGGGATCTGAGCCATCACCGCCCTGGGAGGGGTAGCCATGACGTACGCCATGTCGCGCTTGGGCGCGATGATGTTCCTGCAGTTCTTCATCTGGGGCGCCTGGTTCGTGACCCTGGGCACGTACCTGGTGCAGGGCCCGCTGCAGGCCAGCGCCAGCCAGGTGGCGACGGCCTTCCTCAGCCAGTCCATCGGCGCCATCGTGGCACCGTTCCTGGTCGGCCTGGTCGCCGACCGCTACTTCGCCGCGCAGCGCATCCTCGCGGTGCTGCACCTGGCCGGCGCGGTGCTGATGTGGATGGCCTCCACGGCGACCGACTTCGGCACGTTCTCCGCCTGCGTCATGGGCTACATGCTGCTGTTCATGCCGACCCTGGCGCTGGCCAACAGCGTGGCGATGCGGCACATGCAATCGCCTGAAAAACAGTTCCCGCTGGTGCGTGTCGCCGGCAGCGTCGGCTGGATCGTGGCGGGCGTGCTGATCGGCTGGTTGGGCTGGGAACAAGCGCATCGGCTCGAGCTGACCTTCCAGATGGCGTCGATCGCCTCGCTGGCACTGGGCCTGTATGCCTTCACCCTGCCGCACACGCCGCCGCTGGCCCGCCAGCGCGATGCCGGCATGGGACAGATCCTGGGGCTGGATTCGCTGCGGCTGCTGAAATCACGCTCTTACCTGGTGTTTTTCCTGGCCTCCATCGCCATCTGCATTCCGCTGGCGTTCTACTACAACTTCACCAACCCGTACCTCAATGACCTGGGCGTGCGCGGTGCGGCGGGCCTGCAGTCGCTGGGCCAGGTGTCCGAAGTGCTGCTGATGCTGGCCATGCCGTTCCTGTTCGTGCGGCTGGGGGTCAAGACGATGCTGGCCGTCGGCATGGCGGCCTGGGTGCTGCGCTATGTCATGTTCGCCTTCGGCGACGCAGGCGGCGGCTTCTCGCTGCTGGTGATCGGCATCGTGCTGCATGGCATCTGCTACGACTTCTTCTTCGTCACCGGCCAGATCTACACCGATGCGCATGCCGGCCCCGCCGCGCGCAGCAGCGCGCAGGGGTTCATCACCCTGGCCACGTACGGCGTGGGCATGTTGATCGGCACGTTCCTGTCCGGCGCGGTGGTGGAGCACTACACCACCGCCGCCGGTCCGGACTGGCAGAAGATCTGGCTGTTCCCGGCAGGCGTCGCGCTGGTCGTGCTGATCGCCTTCCTGCTGCTGTTCCGCGACCGGCCGGTCATCGCGGCCGCGCCTTCCACGCCCTGAGGAGCCCACTGGATGAGCACGCTTGGAATCGCCATTGTCGGCACCGGCATGATCGGCGCGGTGCACCGACGCGCCGCGCTGCTGGCCGGGGCCACAGTCCGCGGCGTGGCCGCCTCTTCGGCGCAGCGCGCAGGCGAGGTGGCGCAGTCGTGGAACCTCCCGCGCGCGTACCGCGATCTCGATGAGGTCCTCGCCGATCCGCAGGTCCAGGTGGTGCACGTGTGCACGCCCAACCACCTGCACCGCGGCATGGCGCAGGCAGCGCTGGAAGCCGGCAAGCACGTCATCTGCGAAAAGCCGCTGGCGACCACGTTGGAGGACGCGCAGGCACTGGCCGCATTGGCCGCTGCGCGCGGGCGGGTGGCCACGGTGCCCTTCGTCTACCGCTACCACCCGGTGGTGCGCGAGGCCCGCGCGCGCATCGCGCAGGGAGAGCTGGGGCCACTGCACCTGATCCACGGCAGCTACCTGCAGGACTGGCTGCTGGACCCGGCCAGCAACAACTGGCGCGTGGACCCTGCACTGGGCGGCGCATCGCGTGTGTTCGCCGATATCGGATCGCACTGGTGCGACCTGGTGGAATGGGTCGGCGGCGCGCGCTTCGTCGACGTCAGCGCGGCCTTCGCCACCGTGATCGACGAACGTGGTGCCCCGACCGGGCAGAGCTTCAGCACCCCGGCGGCGGGCGGCGCGCGGCAGCCGGTCACCAGCGAGGACGTGGCCGCGGCGATGTTCAGGACCAGCGCCGGTACGCTCGCCTCGTTGACGGTCAGCCAGGTATCGGCGGGCCGCCGCAATCGCCTCTGGTTCGAGATCGATGGCGCCCGTGCCAGCGTGGCGTTCAACCAGGAAGACGCCGAGCGGCTGTGGATCGGCCTGCCCGACCAGCGCGAGGAAATCTTCGTGCGTGGGCCGGGCGCCGGCAGTGCCGAACAACGCCGGCTTTCGGTGCTGCCGGCCGGGCATGCGCAGGGCTACGGCGGCTGTTTCGATGCCTTTGTCGCCGACACCTATCGCGCCATCGAAGGCGAGCAGCCACAGGGCCTGCCCACCTTCGAAGACGGCGTGCGCTCGGCATTGATCGTCGACCGCGTCATTGCATCGGCCAGGACGCGCGCCTGGACCCCCATCGGTTGAATCCCCGGAGGATCTGTTGATGAACATCGCTGCACGCACCGCCACCCTCGCCCTGCTGTTGTGCGCTGCCCTGCCCGCTTTGGCAGGCCAGGCCGCCGCCCCGCAGCAGCCCATCGCGGTGCAGATGTACACGCTGCGCGACGCCGGCACGCTGGACCAGCAGTTGAAGATCGTCCAGGCCGCGGGCGTGCATGCGGTGGAGACGGTCGGCACGCAGGATGTCAGTGCCGCGCAGCTCAAGCAGCTGCTGGACCGCTATGCGATCAAGGCGATTTCATCCCACGTGGCGCTGGCCGACCTGCGCAAGGACCTGGATGGCGTGATCGCGTTCAACCGGTTGATCGGCAACACCACGCTGGTGGTGCCCTACCTGGACGAAAAGGACCGGCCCACCGATGCCGCGGGCTGGACGGCGTTGGGCCAGGAACTGGGCCGGATCGCCAAGCAGGTGCGCGCCAAGGGCATGCATCTGGCTTACCACAACCACGATTTCGAACTGGTCGACTTCAACGGCAGGACCGGTCTGGAGCTGCTGTTGGCCGCGGCCGGGCCCGACCTGCAGACCGAACTGGACCTGGCCTGGGTAGCGCGCGCCGGCCATGACCCGGCGCTGATGCTGGGAAAATTCCAGGGCCGCCTGTTCGCGGTACACGCCAAGGACAACGCGCCGAAAGGCCAGGCCGAAGACGAGGACGGCTTCGCTGCCGTGGGCCAGGGCGTGCTGGACTGGCCCGCGATCCTGCCCGCCGCCGAAGCGGCCGGCGTGCAGTGGTACATCGTGGAGCACGACCATCCACGCGATCCGGCCGCCGTCATCAAGACCGGCGCGGACTATCTGCGCGAACACCTGACCGCCACCCAGCCCGCCGGCGCAGCGCGCTAGCACGCCAAGGACCCCCACGTGAAAAAGATCCTGATACTTGCCGTGGTGCTATCGGCGGCGGCCCTCGCGAACCCCGCGTGGTGCAAGGACGACCCTGCCGCCGGCGCGCAGCTCTATGCTGTCCATTGCACGGCCTGCCATGGTGCCGACCGCGCGGGCGTCCCGCCCACGTTCCCCGCGCTGACCGACGTGGGCAAGCGCCTGCAACCGGCGCAGATCAAGGAGAAGATCAGCAAGGGCGGCGGCCTGATGCCGCCGTTTTCCCAGCTGTCAGCGCAGGAAATCGACGACATCACCCGTTTCCTGGCCAAGTAGGATCGCGGCGCCGCAAGGGCGCCGCGCGGTCATAGTTCGCGCACCCAGATGTTGCGGTAGCTGACCGCGGAATCGTGTTCCTGCAGGGAGATCGGCGCGCAGTCATGCGGCGCATACGAAGGCGCACCGATGTATTCGGTCCTGCCGGCCAGCACGGTGTCATCCTGCACCAGCACGCCGTTGTGCAGCACGGTGATGCGCGCCGGTGAGACCAGCCCGCCGCCTGGCGAAAAACGCGGTGCTTTCCAGATTATGTCGTAGGCCTGCCATTGGCCCGGGGCACGCGAGGCGTTCACCAGCGGCATCGCCTGCTTGTAGATCGAGCCGGCCTGGCCATTGGCATAGGTCGGGTTGTGGTAACTGTCCAGCACCTGCAGTTCGTAAAGGTCCTGCAGGAAGATGCCACTGTTGCCGCGGTTCTGGCCGTCGAAACCTGCGGTTGCAGCGGGCGTGCGCCACTCGACGTGCAGCTGGATATCGCAGAAGCGCTGCCGGGTGCGAATGCCCTTGCTGCCCGGCACCACGGTCAGCGCGCCGTCGGCAAGCCGCCACGGCACGCGGCCGCCCTGCTCCGACTCCCATGCGGATACATCCTTGCCATCGAACAGCACGGTCGCATCGGAGGGCGCGCCGCCCGCGGGCGTGGCCACGCTGGCAGGCACCGGCTTCCACACTTCGGTCCTGGTCGGATCGCGCGCGGGATCGCCGCCGGACTGCGCGAACACAGGAATTGCGGCCAGCAGGCCGGCCGTCACCAGAAGCGGTTTGATCATAGGGGTTCCAAGCGTGGGAGGCATGAGCGGAACGTGCCGGGCCATCAGCCGGTCGCCCAGGCAGGCGTACCGGGAACGTAGGGCACCTCGCCGTCGTAGCGGCCCGGCACGGCGACGTATTTGAGCACCTCGGTCGCACCGACTTTCGAGGTAAAGAAACTGAAAATGGTCAGT
Organism: Stenotrophomonas sp. SORGH_AS_0321; assembly: GCF_031453215.1. Classification (NCBI taxonomy): domain Bacteria; kingdom Pseudomonadati; phylum Pseudomonadota; class Gammaproteobacteria; order Lysobacterales; family Lysobacteraceae; genus Stenotrophomonas; species Stenotrophomonas sp. SORGH_AS_0321. Next base: position 1,083,107 of record NZ_JAVIZG010000001.1, on the reverse strand, counting down.
TGCTTGATCATGGTGAAGTAATGCGGGATTTTCTCGCCCGCCTCGGCGGTGCCGGTTTCGCCTACCTCGGCAACGCGTTTCCGGGCTTCAGCATCCAGGCCGCGCAGCAGTTCGGTGCGGTCGCCCGCGACGAGCGATACGAATCCGCCACCGGCGCGTTTGTCGATATCGGCCAGGCCGGCGCGGAACGCTGCCTGCTGCTCGGCGGTGTAGCAGTCGCTGACGAACCGCGCCATGAACGCACCTGCGCCGGCGTCCTTCGCTCCCGGCGTGGCGGTGCGCGGCAGGATCGTTTCGGCGATCTCATCCAGCGTGGCGATATCGGCGGCGGAGAAGGCGCTGTTCGGCCCCGCGGCGGGCGCCTGTCCGTGGACCAGCGCAGGCAGGCCGACCATCGCCGCGCCGGTGGCGGCGACGATCATCTTCAGCAGTTCACGGCGGTCCATCACAGGTTCCCCGCTTTCAGTTCGCGCACCGCGTGGTCGGCCGCCCGTGCGGTCAGGGCCATGTAGGTCAGCGAAGGATTCACGCAGGCGCTGGACGTCATGCAGGCGCCATCGGTCACGTAGACGTTGGGGGCATCCCAGACCTGGTTGTGCTGGTTCAGCACCGAGCTCCTGCGGTCACGGCCCATGCGCGCAGTACCCATCTCATGGATGCCCTTGCCCGGCGCGTAATCGTTGTCGTGCATCTCCACGTCCTTGACTCCGGCGGCCTCCAGCATCTCGGCGGCATCGGCGGCCATGTCCTTGCGCATGGCCGTTTCATTCGCGCGCAGGGACACGTCCATCGCCAGTACCGGCAGCCCCCACTTGTCTTTCCTGTCGCTGTCCAGGCGGATCGTATTGTCGTGGTGGGGCAGCATTTCACCGAATCCGGTCATGCCGATGCGCCAGTCGCCGGGCAGGGTCAGCGCGTCCTTCAGCTCGGCGCCGATGTTCAGCTCGGCGATCTCGCGCGACCAGCCGTTGCGGCTGGCCCCGCCCTGGTAACCGAAGCCGCGGGAATAGCCACGCTTGTCATTCGTGCCGACGTTGCGGAAACGCGGAACGTAGAAGCCGCAGGGACGACGGCCGAAGTAGTACTTGTCATCGTATCCCTCGACCCGCGCCGGAGGCGCCGGCGCCGAAATGATGGTCCATCACGTTGTGGCCCAGTTCGCCGGACGAAGAGCCCAGCCCACCATCCCAGACATCGGTGGCCGAGTTCATCAGCAGCCAGCTTGAATTGAACGAGGACGCGTTGAGGAAGATGACGTTGGCGGTGTACTGGTAGGTCTGTCCGTTTTCGGCATCGATGATCTCCACGCCACGCGCCCGCTTGCGGTCTTTGTCGTACAGCACTTCCTTGACGATCGAGAACGGCCGCAAGGTCAGGTTACCGGTCTTCATCGCCGCCGGCAGTGTCGCCGACTGGGTCGAAAAATACGCGCCAAACGGGCAGCCCAGGATGCACTTGTTGCGGTACTGGCAGTTGACGCGGCCCTGTTCGACCTTGGGCTGGGTGATGTTGGCGGTGCGCGAGTGGATCATGTGCCGGGTGCCGCCGAATGCCTTCTTGATCCGCGCGGCCACGTCCTTTTCGACGATGTTCAACGGGATCGGTGGCAGGAATTCGCCGTCCGGCAAAACGTCCAGCCCCTCACGCGTGCCGGCGATGCCCGCGAACTTCTCCACGTGGTCATACCAGGGCGCGATGTCGGCGTAGCGGATCGGCCAGTCGGTGGCGATGCCGTCTTTCAGGTTCGCCTCGAAATCCAGGTCCGAAAGGCGATAACTCTGCCGCCCCCACATCAGCGAGCGGCCGCCCACGTGATAGCCGCGGAACCAGTCGAAGCGCTTGGTCTCGATGTAGGGCGAATCCTTCTCATCGGCCCACATGCCTTCCAGATTCTCGGCCAGGCCGTAATCGCGCATCAGCACCGGAAAGTCCGCTTTCATTGCCTGGGTGGGCCGGTTGCGGTGCGGGAAATCCCACGCCTCCTTCATCGCGTTGACGTAGCCCTTGACGTGCTCGATGTTGCGTCCGCGTTCGAGCATCAGCACCTTGAGGCCTTTCTCTGCCAGTTCTTTCGCCGCCCAACCGCCACTGATTCCGGAGCCGACGACGATCGCGTCGTAATGATTGTCTGCCATGGGTATTGCATCACCTTGGTGGATATCGTTTCAGACGTCGCAGAGGCGTATCGCCTCGCGCAGCGAGCCGACGGGGTCCGGCGCCGCAGGCATGAATTCCTGCGCCAGATACCCATCGAAACCGGTGTCGCGGATCGCGCGACAGATGGCGGGGTACTGCAGTTCCTGCTGGTCTCCAATCTCGTGCCGGCCAGGCACGCCTGCGGTGTGGTAATGCTTGAAACATGCGTGATGCCGGCCGATGGTGGCGATGATGTCGCCCTCCATGATCTGCATGTGGTAGATGTCGTAGAGCAGGCCGAAGTGCGCCGAGCCGATCCGCTGGCACAATTCAACGCCCCACGCGGAGTGGTCGCACAGATAATCCGGATGGTCGACCTTGGAGTTCAGCAGCTCCATCACCAGCACCACGCCGCGCTTTTCGGCATGGCCGAGGATGCGCTTGAGTCCTGCTTCGGCATGCGCGATGCCCTGCTGGGGGTCCATGCCGTTTCGATTGCCGGAAAAACAGATCAGGTTGCGATAGCCGGCATCGGCCACCAGGTCGATATGCCGCGTGTAGCGCGCCACCAGTTCATCGTGGAACCGGCGGTCGGCGAAGCCTTTTTCCAGGCTGATTTCCGCGCCGTTGCACATGGAGCTGTAAACGCCATGGGCCTTCAGCGTGGGCCAGTCCTTCGGGCCGACCAGGTCGATGGCGGCAAAGCCGATGTCCCTGACCGTCTGGCAGAGCTGGGCTACCGACTGCTGCGGGAACGTCCAGCGGGCAACGGCGTGCTTCAAGTTGCCCTTCAGCGGAGCCGGAGCGGTGTCCGCGGCGCGCGCGGGCAGAACGGCTGCAGCACCCAGCCCGACGCTGCCGGCGACGGCCATGCGCAGCGCGTCCCGTCGCGTGAAGCCCGGAGCCGGGCCCGGTCCGTTCGAATGGATGGACATCCACCTGCCGGCCTCCCAACCGGTTTCAAACGCTATCGATTGCGGCAATGCAATCGATTGCACCATAGAGGAGGCGTTTGTTTTATTGCAAGACGCAGTGCACGAAAAGGCGTGCTGCAGGGCACAACGTGGCGCGTGCGGGCCATCTTCGACAGATCCATCGGACACAAAAAAGCCCCGTCAAAACGGGGCTTTTTCAAACGTCTTACGACCTGCAGCATTCCATCGATCAGAACGGGATATCGTCGTCAGCGAAGTCGTCCATCGGCGGCGCCTGCTGCGGCTGCTGCTGCGGGCGCTGCTGGCCGTAGCCGCCGCCCTGACCACCCTGGCCGCCCTGGCGCTGACCACCACCGCCACCGCCGCCGTATTCCTGGCGCGGGGCCTGCTGGCGCTGCGGACGATCACCGCCGTAGTTGCCACCGCCGCCGCCTGCTCCGCCGCCGCCGCCTTCACCGCGACCGCCAAGCATCTGCATTTCGTCGGCAATGATGTCGGTGGAATACTTTTCCACACCGTCCTGGCCGGTGTACTTGTCATAACGCAGGCTGCCTTCGACATACACCGAGCTGCCCTTGCGCAGGTATTCACCGGCGATTTCGCCGAGCTTGCCAAAGAACACCACGCGGTGCCATTCAGTACGCTCCTGCTGGTTGCCATCCTTGTCCTTGCGGACGCTGGTGGTGGCCAGGCTGATACGGGTGATGGCCATGCCGCCCTGGGTGTACTTCACGTCCGGGTCGTTGCCGAGGTTGCCGACCAGGATGACTTTGTTGATGCCACGCGCCATAGGAGTGTTCTTCCGTTGTCCGGGGACGGTCCGGGCGGGCCCTGGGGGCGCCGGCGCGGGACCGCCCCAGTGAATTGGGGGGATTGCAGAACGCCCCATGTTACCACCGGACGGGGTTCGGACTGGGGTGGGATCGGGTCGTCCGGGGTCGGGTTTCTACCCGTGTGGGGGCTCCCACCGTGCGGGGTTTGGCGGTAGGGGGGTTCCGAGGGGCGGTGGCGGCGTTAACGACCTGCGGCGGGATTCCGCCGAGCGTGGCTCGGCGCTACAGGGTCATGGCGGCGTTGCGACTGTTGGCCTGCGTTGGGATTTCGCCGAGCGTGGCTCGGCGCTACCTGCTTACGGGCGGCGGCACCGGTAGCGCCGACCCATGGTCGGCGTCGCGGACCTGCAGATTGCAACTTTTCTCATAGCCGCTCGCGATCGTTCCGCGCAGGATGACGGGGCTGGTCCAGCTGGACCGGCCAGGATCACAATCCTGTGTTGGAGTACCTTCCCCACGCTTTGTCCATGCTTGGAGTCAGGGCAGAGTATGCATCGACCCGTCGGTTCCATGGCGGGCGGTGCGTGGGGATCTTCGGATCCACCGGCCTATTGGGAAGTAACTCCACCGGTATTGTGACCCGCACCGTCCGCCACCTCGTGCTCCGGCGCAGGTGGCTTTCCGGCATGGCGCAAACCAGCGACCTGCGACAGCCCATGGCATCATGAAGGCCGTCATCCCAGCGCCGCGTTCATGACCATCAAAGGCAAAGCCACGTCCCTGGACATCGCCCACCTGGCCGGAGTTTCCCAGCCCACGGTGTCGCGCGCCCTGCGTGGCAGCCCGATGGTCAACGCCGAAACCCGCCAGCGCATCATCGCCATTGCCCGCGAGCTGAACTACAAGGTCGACAAGAACGCCTCCAGCCTGCGCCTGCGCAATGCCGGCACGCTGGCGTTGCTGTTCTTCGAAGACCCGACCACCGACGATTCGCTGATCAATCCCTTCTTCCACGCGATGCTGGGCTCGATCACCCGCGCCTGCGCGCTGCACGGCCGCGATCTGCTGGTGTCGTTCCAGCAGCTGTCCACCGATTGGCACACCGATTACGAAGACAGCAACAAGGCCGATGGCATCATCCTGCTGGGCTATGGCGACTACCACGAATCACTGACCCGCCTGCAGCGGCTGGTGGAACAAGGCACCCACTTCGTGCGCTGGGGCGCCGCCCTGCCTGGCCAGCCCGGCGTGTCGATCGGCAGCGACAACTACCAGGGCGGCTTCGACATCACCGCCCACCTGCTGGACCAGGGCTGCACCCGCATCGCGTTCCTCGGCCATGCCTCCAGCCATTACCCGGAGTTCCAGGAGCGCTATCGCGGGCACGTGGCCGCGCTGGAAGCGCGCGGCCTGGCGCCCGACCCGCAGCTGCAGGTCGATGCCATCACCACCGAAGAGTACGGGCAGACCGCCTGCGAACTGCTGCTGACACGCGGCGTGCCATTCGATGCCATCTGCGCGGCCAGTGACCTGATCGCCATCGGCGCGCTGCGCGCCCTGCGCGAACATGGCCTGCGGGTACCGCAGGATGTGCGCGTCACCGGCTTTGACGACATTCCACTGGCTGCGTCGGTATCGCCGCCGCTGACCACCGTGGCGCAGGACACCAAACAGGCCGGTCAGCTGCTGGTGGAGAAACTGCTGGCACTGGTGGCGGGAGAAACCGCCGAAGGGATGAGCATCCCGGTGAAACTGGTACTGCGCGAATCATCGCAGCAACGCTGAAGGAACAGGGAGGAGCGTTCCGGCCGTAGAGAGGTGCTTCATCGCCAGGGCGCCGGGTTTCGGGGCAGCTACCATTACGCGAAATCCTTCAGAATCTCGCCCACACCCGCCGGCGAAATCTCAAAGCCCAGCGTGGTGCCGGGATTGATCACCACCCCGTAGCCGCCCGGTACGCGGCGCAGCACGTCGAGCATCAGCCAGCGGATCTGGTGCGGGGCCTGTTCGGAATGGAAGCCGACGCGCGCCGGATCGGTGAACACGGCAACGTGCAGCACGCCCTGCTTGTCGAACAGCAGTGGGTCGAAACCGGTGCCATCAGGGGTGACCAGGCTGCCGGTGAGCAGCACCACCTCGGAGGCGACGAAGGCCTGCATGAAGGCCTTGATCGGCAATTGGCCGGCCATGGCGGTCTGCAGCAGGGTTTCGATCGGGGTCTGGGGCGGAAGGTCGGTCATGGTAGATGGAGCACGGCGAGCAGAAACTTGATTGTACCCAGCGCCGCGACGCAGATGCCCGGTAGTGACGGCCGCTCGCCGTCAGGGCGGGGTGCTGGGCTGATGTGGTGGGTGATTCAGGAGCAAGAGCCTGACGGCCAGCGGCCGTCACTACCAGAGCAAGCGCAACAGGGTGACGACCAACGGTCGTCACCTACCGATGCGGGGCCTGACGGCCAGCGGCCGTCACTACCGGGGCTGGGGTCTGACGGCCAGCGGCCGTCACTACCCGGAGCAAGAGCGTGACGGCCAGCGGCCGTCATCGCCGGGTCAGGGGGCGGCTAGTCTGCGGGTGCGGGCCTGCTGGTCGGCCATGGCGCGGTCGAGTTCGGCCTGCAGGGCCTTCTGCTGCACGGGGGCGTCCAGTACGTAGACCTTGATGCCGTGCGCGGGGACGTCGGCCTTCAGCGAGGCGGACACCTGCAGCATGCCGCCGTCCAGCGCGTCGCGCCAGGTGCCGGCCTGCAGGTAACGCTTCACTTCGATGCGGGCCGCTGCATCGCCCTTGTTCAACAGCACCAGCGCGGTCTGGTTGACCCCGCCATGCTGCAGCACGCGGAAGAACACCGCTTCGTTGCCTTGCAGGCGCTCGTTGACCTGCAGGCCGCGCTGCAGTGCCGGGGTGGCTTCGCGCAGTTTCGCCACGCGCTGCAACGGGTCGAAGATCGGGCTCTGTGCTGCCGCATCCACGCGCTGCTGGCCGAAGTAGGCGCGGTTGCCGGCGTGTTCGGCGCGGCCGCGCATGAAGCCGGTTTCCGAGCCGTAGTACAGCACCGGGATGCCGCGCGCGGTGAACAGCCAGTTGTTCGCGTCGATGAAGCCGGCATCGCTGGCATCCAGCCGCGGCATGTCATGGTTGTCGTAGAAACTCATCAGCTCGTACGGATTGGCGTACGGCCCGCCCAGCAGGTGCAGCGGCTCGGCCAGCGTTTCGAAGCCCTTCTGCTTCAGCCCGAAGGTTTCTTCCATCGCCCCGCGCGAGGGGAAATCCAGCACGCTGACGTTGGCGTTCGCCGGCCAGGTGTGCTCGGCGATCTTCGCCGCGTCGTAGTCGAACGCTTCGCCGAACATGAACATGCCCGGATGCTCGGCACGCACGCGGCGCACGAACTCGTTCCACCACGGGTGCGGCAGCCAGCCGATGGTATCGATGCGCAGCGCATCCACGCCCTGCGCGGTCCACTGCAGGTAGGCGCCGACCAGGTAATCCATCACCGCCGGGTTGTGTTCGTTGAAGTCGCCGAGCTCGGCCAGGTTGCCATCGAAGATCAAGCCCTTCGACGAGTCCACCGGCCCGATGTTGTTGTAGAAGGCGTGCAGCGGATTGTGGCTGGGATCCAGCTGCTGCGGCGCGAGGTTTTCGTGGTCGGCGATCAGCCTGCCGTCCTTGTCGAAGATCTGCCCGAACTGTGGCTGGCGCACCGGCATGGTCCACGACGGCGAGCCGTGGTTGCCGACGATATCCAGCACCACCTTCAGCCTGGCTGCGTGCAGGCCCTTGGTGAAGTCGGCGAACTGCAGGCCGGCGCTGGGCAGGTGCTCGTCCACCTTGTAGAAGTTGGCGCCCCAGTAGCCGTGGTAACCGGTTTTGCCGCGGTCGGTCAGGGTGCTGGTGCAGCTGATCTCCTTGCTGCCGGTGAAGGCCTGGTCCGGGTTGTCGACGATGGGGGTGATCCACACCGCGCCGAAGCCCAGGTTGCGGATGTAGTCCGCATTGTCCAGCACGCCCTTGAAGTCACCGCCGAGGTAGCCGATGTTGCCATCCACCTTGTCCGGGCATGGCACCGGGATGTCGAACGTGCGGTGCGCGCCGCCCTGGTCGCGGTGGTCATTGGACGGGTCGCCGTTGACGAAGCGGTCGGTCACCACGAAGTACACCGCATCGCGTGCGAACGGTTCGGTGGTGCCTACGTAGTCCGGGCGCGGGGCGGCGAGCGCCTGGCCAGCGAACAGGGCAAAACCTACAGCAACAGACAGACGCACATGCATCACACCACCTCCGGACGGGACGGAACACGCAGCACGCACAGGCCGGCCACGAGCAGGCTGCAGCCGCCCAGCACCAGCACCTGCATCGGCTGGCCACCCAGCCATGCGCGCAGGGCAAAGCCGAGCGCGCTGGCGGCCACCAGCTGCGGGATCACGATGAAGAAATTGAAGATGCCCATGTACACGCCCATCTTCGCCGCCGGCACGCTGTCCGACAGCAGGGCGTAAGGCAGGGACAGGATGGAGGCCCAGGCAAAGCCCACGCCCACCATCGACACCAGCAGCCAGCGCGGATCGTCGATGAACATCATCGACACCAGACCCGCCCCACCCAGCCACAGGTTGACCAGGTGGCTCCAGCGCAGCCCGATGGCGCGCACCATCAGCGGGATCAGCAAGGCGGCCAGCGCGGCGAAGCCGTTGTACGCACCGAACAGCACGCCGACCCAGTTGGCGCCTTCGTTGTAGGCGGCCGACTGCGGATCGGTGGAACCGAAGTGGGTGCCGGCCACCGCGGCGGTGGTGTAGATCCACATGGCGAACAACGCGAACCAGGAGAAGAACTGCACCCACGCCAGCCGCCGCATGGTGCCCGGCATGTTGCGCAGGTCATCGACGATGGTCGCCAGCATGTGCGTGCCGGGCAGCACGCGCGCCACGCCCAGCAGGATGCCGTAGGCCGCACACAGGCCGGCCAGCACGTACAGCATCCTGTCCCCGCGCTGCCAGGTGATCAGTGCCGCCAGCACGATGCCCACCAGCAGCCACAGCGCGATCTGCGCCCACGGTGGCACGCCGCGCGCGGCCACCGCATGGGCATGCGGCGGCTCGGCATCGGCGAAGCCGGCCAGCTCGGTCGGTGAGTATTCGCGCGTGCTCAGCACCGTCCAGGTGATCGCCGCCAGCAGCACCACCGCACCGAAGTAGAACGCATAGCGCACGGTGTCCGGCACTTCGCCCGGGGCGGCCGTATTGGCCACGCCGAAGTGGGCCAGGATGAAGGGCAGGAAGCTGGCGACGATGGCGCCCACGCCGATGAAGAAGCTCTGCATGGCAAAGCCGGTCGGCCGCTGGCGGGGCGCCAGCTGGTCGCCGACGAAGGCGCGGAACGGCTCCATCGACAAGTTGATGGATGCATCCAGCACCCACAGCGTGCCCGCCGCGATCCACAGCGTGGGCGAGTTCGGCATCACCAGCAACGCCAGCGTGGTCAGCACCGCGCCGATCATGAAGAACGGGCGGCGCCGGCCCCAGCGCGTCCAGGTGCGGTCGGACAGATAGCCGACGATGGGCTGCACCAGCAGGCCGGTCAGCGGTGCGGCGATCCACAGCCCGGGCACCGCTTCCATCGACGCACCGAGCGTTTCGAAGATGCGGCTGGCGTTGGCGTTCTGCAGCGCGAAGCCGAACTGGATGCCGAGGAAACCGAAGCACATGTTCCATATCTGCCAGAACGACAGCTGCGGTTTGTCGGGCCGGACGACGGCAGGACGGTTCATGGCCGGTCTCCTGCCAGGGCGGCGATCGGTGCCAGCAGCAGCGCCTTGACGTCTGCAGTGTTGAGCACGCCCGCGCGACCGCCCTTGCCGCCGGTGTAGTGGGCAAAGTGCTGCAACGCGCTCATGTTGAAGCCGTCCTGCAGCTGGAACGTGCACGTACCGGCGGGCAGATCGAACTCGGCGGCGGTGGATTCCTGCACCGCCACGCTGTGCGGCATCACCACGGTATGCGACTGCGCGGGCTGGCCGGCACAACTGACGGCGAGCTTTTTCACCGCCGCGGTGACCCCGGTATTGATCGGCCCGTTGGGGTTGTTGAACTGCAGCCGCAGGCGTACGCGACCGGCAGCGGGCTGCGTCCACGACCACGCCTGCGCGCCAGGCAGGCGCTGCTGCGGGCCGATGCAGGTGGTCGGGCTGTGCAGCGATTCCAGCGCGTCCGCGCGGCGGGTCAGGCTGAGGCAGTGCTGCAGGCCGTCGTCGGCGAAACGTGCCAGGCCATCGCGCGCGTCGACTGCGACGCCATCGCGCCACAGCACGTGCTGGGCGGGGACGGGGATGGTCCAGGCATTGCCTTCCCGCCTGGCCGAAGGCGCGGCTGGCGTGGCGGGTGCATAAGCGGCCGCAGCTGGGTGAGCCGGCGCGGGGTCAGAGTCCTTTCGCTTTGCGAAAGGACTCTGACCCCCGATCTGACTCCCGATCTGACCCCTTTCAGGTACCAGTTGCACGGTGGTGGTGGCACCGTCGCGCTGCGTCTTTCCGGCGACCAGCAGCTCACCCTGCATCACCTCAGGCTTCAGCAGCACGTAGCGCTTGCCATCCATCTGCAGCGTGATCCGGTCCCGCGTGCCGAACAATGGCGGCACCAGCGCGACCGGCAGCTTGGGTTGTACCTGGCCGTCGGCTTCCACGCCGAACACGCCCTGCAGCACCATGTCCAGGTAGCCGGCGACCGACCACAGCTGGCGTTCGGAGTTCACCACCGGGCCGCTCAGCGCGCCTTCGTCGACATGGATCTTCTGCGTCAGCAGCTCGTAGTTTTCCATGTTGGAACCGGCCAGCGCGGCACCGCGCATCAGCGATTGCACTTCACTGGTGATACGCGGTGCATCGTCCAGCAGCCGCGCGGCGCGCAACGAATACGCACTGACAAACGGCCAGATCGCGCGATTGTGGTAGACCGGCTGGTTGCCTTCCTGCGGCCACACCACCGGGCTGCCGGCTGCACTGGCCGGATACGCCGCCAATGCACGGCGCGCGCGGTCCGTCGGCAACACCCCGGCCAATACGCCCAGCGAGGTCGCCAGCAGATCGTACTTGGCATAGGGCACGGGGTGCGCCGCTTCGCCGATGTAGCTCATGTACTGCCCGGCGTCTTCGCGCCAGAAGCGTGCGTCGATCCGCGGCCCCAGGGCATCGGCCCAAGCCTTGTACTGCGCTGCGCGCGTGGCATCGCCGCGCTGGCCCGCCAGCTGCTCACCCAACCGCAGGGCCTGGTAATGCAGCACGTTGGTGGACAGCGCGAACGAATCGCCGATGAAGCGCACGTCTTCGCGGGTCCAGTCCGGATAAGTCTGCTCGCGCCAGTCCAGGAACGAGGTCTCGCCGCGGTACAGGCCGGTGGCCGCGTCGAACACCATGGCACGGTCCTGCGCCAGCGTGCCCTGCAACGCCTGCCAGACCTGGTCGGCGAAGGCGCTGTCATCCAGCAGGTGGCGGGCAGCGAGGAACCACACGATGCGGTCGCTGCTGATCGGCCAGCTGCCACCGGAACCGGTGTCCTGGGCCACGAACAGGCCGGGGGTCATGCCATCGCGCGCTTCGGACAACTTGAACTGCAGCGACTGCCGGGTGCGCTTCGGATCCAGCCGTGCCAGCGCCAGGTCGGCGGCGAAGCTGACATCGCGCGTCCAGACATACGGCCAGTTGGCACCGGTCTTGAAGCACTCGCACGGCACCGGCCGGCCTTCGTCGAAGGACGGATCGCGGATCGCATCCACGCGGTCCTGGTCCATTTCCTGCTGCGCAAGCGCGAACAGCGCATCGAACATCGGGCTGGCGGTGTCGCTGCGCATCGGCTGGGCGGCAATGCGCAGCTGGCGATCCGGCGTGTGCAGCACGAAGCCACCACCGGCCACGGATTCAGCGCGCGCGGTGCGACCCTCGAATTCCAGGTCGGCGGCATGCGCGGCCGAACCCAGCGTCGTCGCGATGGCGACGGTCAGGCAGATCATCTTCAGCATCGAAGCGGACGACCGGCTTGCGCCCGTCACCCTCCCTCCCTCTTTGCATGTTGTAGGTCCCCGCTTGCCAGGCGGCCGGCAGGGGCGCAACGCCTCCCTCAAGGCATCGTGCGGACATGGTAGACGGCAGGCGCGGGAGCTGCCCTGCCTGCATACGTATTCATGGGCTGCCGCGTCTGGCCTCCCGGCCGGCTGGGCTATGGTCGGCGCAGTTCCTGCATCGCCCTGGGAGGGGAAATGTCGCTGTTTTCGTTGTTTGCTGCGTGCTCGCCGCGCGCCCTGGCTGGGCCTGGCCCTGCTGCTGGCCAGCCCCGTGTTGCTGGCTGCCACCGTGCCGTCGGCCAGCGTCGAATCGCCGGGGAAGATCCTGAAAGTGACGCTGCAGGTGGACGGCGGCACCGCCCGTTACCAGGTGCAGCGACTCGGCGATACGGTGGTGGACGCCTCCAAGCTCGGCTTCGAGCTGCGCGATGGCCGGCTGGACCGCGATTTTGAGATCACCGGCAGCAGCACCCGCCGCTTCGATGAAACCTGGGAACAGCCCTGGGGCGAGCGCCGGCTCACCCGCAACCACTACAACGAACTGACGGTTTCCCTGCGCCAGACCACCGGTGACAGGCGCCGGCTGGACGTGGTGTTCCGGGTATTCGATGACGGCGTCGGCTTCCGTTATGTGTTCCCGCAACAGCCTGGGCTGGCCGAGGCGATCATCGATGAGGAGCTCACCGAGTTCGCCATCGCCCAGCACTCCACCGCGTGGTGGATCCCGGCCGGCGAACCGATCCACTATGAATACCTGTATGCGCGCACCCCGCTGCAGGAGGTGCCGCTGGCACATACCCCGATCACCCTGCGCAGCGACAGCGGCCTGCACGTGGCCATCCACGAAGCCGCGCTGGTGGACTATGCCGGCATGTGGCTGCGCCGCACCGATGGCCAGCGCCTGCGCGCGCAGCTTTCCCCGTCCGCCGAAGGCTGGAAGGTGCGCCGCGCCCTGCCCTTCGCTACGCCGTGGCGCACGCTGCAGATCGCCGACCGCGCCGGCGGGCTGGTCGAATCGGACCTGATCCTCAACCTCAACGAACCCAATGCGCTGGGCGATGTCAGCTGGGTCAAGCCGTCCAAGTATCTGGGCGTGTGGTGGTCGATGCACCTGGACGAGGAGAGCTGGGCCACCGGCCCGCGCCACGCCGCCACCACGGCGAAGACCAGGAAGGTGATTGATTTCGCCGCCGCCAACGGCTTCCGCGGCGTGCTGGTGGAAGGCTGGAATCCCGGCTGGGATGGCAACTGGGTGGGCAACGGCTACGACTTCGACTTCACCCGCGCCACCCCGGACTTCGACATCGAGGCGCTGTCCGCCTACGGCGCGAAGAAGGGCGTGCACCTGGTGGGCCACCATGAAACCGGCTGTGCCATCGACCACTACGAGGACCAGCTGGGCGCGGCGCTGGACCTGTACGCGCGGCTGGGCGTGGATTCGTTCAAGACCGGCTACGTCTGCGATGACGGCCAGGTCGACCGGCGCAACCTGGCCGGTGGCCCGCTGCTGCGCGAATGGCACGACGGCCAGTTCATGGCCCGCCACCATTTGAAGGTGGTGCAGGAAGCGGCCGCGCGCAGGCTGGCGGTCAACCCGCACGAGCCGATCAAGGACACCGGCCTGCGCCGCACCTATCCGAACTGGGTATCGCGTGAAGGGGCGCGCGGCATGGAGTACAACGCGTGGGGCCAGCCGCCCAATCCGCCGGAACACGAGGTCAACCTGGTGTTCACCCGGATGCTGTCCGGGCCGATGGATTACACCCCCGGCGTGCTGTCATTGAAGGGCCGCCATGGCCAGGCCATTCCCAGCACGCTGGCCCGCCAGCTGGCGCTGTACGTGGTGCTGTACAGCCCGATCCAGATGGCCGCCGACCTGCCCGAGCATTACCTGCAGCACCAGGACGCTTTCCAGTTCATCAAGGACGTAGCGGTGGACTGGGAACAGAGCCGGGTGCTGGACGGTGAGGTCGGCGACTTCGTCACCATCGTGCGCCGCGACCGCAACAGCCGCGACTGGTTCCTCGGCAGCATCACCGATGAACACGGCCGCGTGCTGCCGGTGTCGCTGGGCTTCCTGGAACCGGGGGTGCGCTACCGCGCGGAGATCTACCGCGATGGTGACGGGGCGGATTTCCGCAGCAATCCCTTTGCCTTCGCGCGCGAAACCCGGGAAGTCACCAGCGCCGACGCGCTTACCCTGGTGCTCGGCCCCGGCGGCGGCCAGGCGATCCGCTTCACCCCGCTGTGAAGGGCGGGACGCCAGCCGCGGTCAGGTAGTGACGGCCGCTGGCCGTCTCTAAACCACACGCGCTGATCGGTAGTGACGGCCGCTGGCCGTCTTCAAGCACCACGTGCTGATGGGTAGTGACGGCCGCTGGCCGTCTTCAAGCACCACGCGCTGACGGCCAGCGGCCGTCACTACCCACACGCCGTCGCTGCCCTCGCCAACATGTAATCGCTTACACCGCGTGTCGCTGCATTGAATACGTATGCAGGCTGATTCCAGCGCGCGGCGCGCTGCATACCATAGCGTCGCAGTCAGCGGCCACCGTGCCGCGACCCGTATCGGCAGTGCCGGCGCGGACCACAACTAGATTCGGCAACATTGCCTGGGAGGGGAAATGTCGAACCACAAGCGCAACGCGCTGTCATTGGCGCTGGCCGTCGCACTGTCACCGGTACTCGCTTTCGCGCAGTCCACCACGTCCACCACCGCCGGCGGCCAGACCGGCAGCGGCGCCACCAACCTGGACGCGGTGCAGGTCACCGGCATCCGTCGCGGCATTGAAAACGCCATCGCGGTGAAGCAGGACGCCACCTCAGTGGTGGAAGTCATTTCCGCCGAAGACATCGGCAAGCTGCCCGACGTCAGCATCGCCGAATCGCTGGCCCGCCTGCCCGGCCTTGCCGCCCAGCGCGTGGCCGGCCGTGCGCAGGTGATCAGCGTGCGCGGCCTGTCCCCGGACTTCGCCACCACCCTGCTCAACGGCCGCGAAGTGGTCAGCACCGGCGACAACCGCAGCGTCGAATTCGACCAGTACCCGTCCGAACTGGTCAATGGCGTGACCGTGTACAAGACCCCTGACGCGGCACTGGTCGGCCAGGGTCTGTCGGGCACCATCGACATGCAGACCGCCCGCCCGTTGAGCTTCCCGGACCGCGTGATCGCGGTCAGCGGCCGCTACCAGAAGAGCTCGCTGGGCGACGCCGCCAACGTGGATGAATTCGGCAACCGCATCAGCGCCAGCTACATCGACCAGTTCCTGGACAAGACCCTTGGCATTGCCATCGGCTACGCGCACAGCGATAACCCGATCCACGAAAACCAGGTCGGCCTGTACGAGCCGTGGACCACCGAACACACCGACAACGGCAACCGTCCCGGCCTGGCACCGGGCGTGACGTTCAGTGACGGCATCAAGGCGCTGCGCCGCACCGGCAACAGCAAGCGCGACGCCTTCATGGCGACCGTTCAGTTCCGCCCGAACAACAGCTGGACGAGCACGCTGGACGCGTTCCATACCGACGCCGAGCAGATCGACACGGCCAACCAGTTCGAGGTCAATCTCAGCAACTTCAACGGCGGTTATACGCCGGGCCTGCTGATCACCAACCCGCAGGTCGGCGCCGATGGCACCTTCCAGGGCGGCACCGCCACCGGCGTCTATCCGCTGGTGCGCGGCATGTACAACAAGCGCGAAGACAAGATCGATGCGTTCGGCTGGAACAACGAGTTCACCTTCGGCAACGGCGTCAAGCTGGTGGCCGACGTGAACTACTCCAAGGCCACCCGCGATGAGCTGAACCTGGAAAACAACCTGCAGCTCACCCCCATGCCGCAGCTGGACAGCGTGGGCGTGGTGGTGCGGCCCAACGGGTTCTCGCAGATCAACCCGGGCCTGGATTATTCCAATCCGGATGCGCTGTTCCTGACCAACACGATCTACGGCTCCGGCTACGGCAAGGTGCCACAGGTGGAAGATCGCCTGAAAGGCGGCAAGATCGCGCTGACCCTGCCGGCACCGGAGGCCCTGTCCAGCTTGTTCGCCGATATCGATGTGGGCGTGAATTACGCTGATCGCCGCAAGCAGAAGACCCAGGCCGAAGGCAACATCCTGCTGGGCGCGCAGGGCGATGCCAATGTGGCGTCCGACCTGCAATACCGTCCCGTCAACCTGGGCTTCGCCGGCATCGGGTACATCCCGGCCTGGAACGTGCCGGCCGCGGTCGAGCGCTACATGGAGTTCAACCCTGTCACCGACCTGGACTATCTGATCCCGAAGTCGTGGACGGTGCAGGAGAAGATCACCACCGCCTGGCTGCGCGCCAACATCAACACCGACATCGGCGTGGTCGGCGTGCGTGGCAACATCGGCGTGCAGATGCAGCACGTGGATCAAAGCTCGCAGTCCAACTACTTCGATCGTTCACGTCCAGTGGGCCAGGAAGTGCTGCCGATCGACGACGGCAAGACCTACAAGGACTGGCTGCCCAGCTTGAACCTGGCCTTCATGTTCCCGCACCAGCAGACGCTGCGCTTTGCCGCCGCCAAGCAGGTCGCGCGCCCACGCGTGGACCAGATGCGCGCCGGGCTGGAGTTCGGCGTGGACACCGCCACCGGTCGACCGGGTGGCAGCGGCGGCAACCCGCTGCTGGATCCGTGGCGCGCCACCGCCTTCGACCTGTCGTATGAAAAGTACTTCGCCGAGCGTGCCTACGTGGCCGCCGCGGTGTTCTACAAGGACCTGAAGAGCTACGTGTACACCCAGTCGGTGGATGACTACGACTTCAGCGATCTGTTGGCCAGCTATGTGCCGCCGCCGGGCATGGTCGCGCCGGTGCTGCCGACCGGTACGTTCTCCTCGCCGCAGAACGGCAAAGGTGGCACCCTGCGCGGCCTGGAGCTGACCGCTTCGCTGCCGCTGGACATGTTCACCGATGCCCTGCGTGGCTTCGGCGTGCAGGCCAGTGCCACGTTCAATGACAGCGACATCGAGATCCTGGATCCGGAAAGCGCCTCCAGCGTGGGCAGTGATCCGATCGCCCTGCCCGGCCTGTCCGACCGCGTGTACAACCTCACCGCCTACTTCGAACGCAACGGGTTTGAAGCACGCGTGAGCCAGCGTCGCCGCTCGGACTTCATCGGTGAAATCGGCAACTTCAACGGTAATCGCACGTTGCGTTACGTGGTGGGCGAGAACGTGACCGACGCGCAGATCAGCTACACCTTCAGCGACAGCAGCGCGATGGCCGGCCTGACCCTGCTGCTGCAGGGCACCAACCTGACCAACGAACCGTACCGCACCTATGCAGGCACCACTGATCGCCCGCTGGAATATGTGGAATGGGGCCGCACCTACATGCTGGGTGTGAACTACCGGTTCTGATCCACCTGCCAGGTCGAGGACAAGGGGCGCCCAATGGGCGCCCCTTTCCATTTGCACATGTCAGTCACAGCGGAAGCGGAGCGTCCCACTGCAGTTCTGGAGGAGCGGAACGTCGACCAGAGGCATCGAGGTCTTGTTCAACTGGCGGCTACCGTCCGGGCGCGGACAGAAGGCATTGATCGCACAGCTGTCTTTGGCAAGATTCGCCCAAGCCAAAGCACATCCCTGCGCGAACGCCGGCGACTGCTTGAAGGCATTTACGCAAGCGGCATGGTCATTGCGCGGGACACCGCTACGTTCTCCCGATGCATGGGCTGCCGGGGGCAGGATGGCTGCAACAGACGCCAGGACGAGGAAACAGCTCAGGATGGATTTCATGAGACACCTCACGTTGATGGAGTGCCTAGTGTCGAGCGCGGCCGTGGCGCGGTCTCTGCACTATTTTGTAAACAGGGATTCGAATTCGACGCGCTGCGGACAGGATTCACCACCACGCCCTATCGATCCGCGGCGCGCCAGCCGCGCGCAAAAAAGGGCGCCGCCTCTCGGCAGCGCCCCTCAAGTACCACCAACGGAGAAAACAATCAGCCGATGCGGCGGCCGCAGTACACCGCGTGCGCGGGCAGTGCCAGCTCGGTGCCATCCACCGAACCGGCATCCGGGCCGGGCACGTCCATGGCCTGCCACGCGCCCTCTGGCAGCAGCTGCCGCGCCGGCAGCGAAGACAGGTTGAAGGCCAGCAGCATCACCTCATCACCCAGCGTGCGTTCGAACAACAGTACCGGCTCGGCGCTGTCCAGGAAGCGGATATCACCGTGCAGCAGCACCGGCTGCGTGCGCCGCCAGGCCAGGAAGCGGCGGAAGGCCGACAGCACCGAATCCGGCTGCGCTTCCTGCACGGCAACCGCGCGCGACTGGTGGTCGGCCGGGATCGGCAACCACGGTTCGCCGGTGGTGAAACCGGCCAACGGGGCATCGACCCACGGCAACGGGGTACGACAGCCGTCGCGTCCCTTGAAGTTCGGCCAGAAGGTGATGCCGTACGGATCCTGCAGGGCCTCGAACGGGACGTCGGCCTCGCCCAGGCCCAGCTCTTCGCCCTGGTACAGGCAGATGGACCCGCGCAGCGAACACAGCATCGCCACCAGCATGCGCGCCAGGCGCGGATCGGCCGGATGCCCGCCCCAGCGGGTCACTGCACGCTCCACGTCGTGGTTGGAAATGGCCCAGCACGGCCAGCCCTCGGTCATCGCCGTTTCCAGCCGCGAGACCGTATCGCGGATGTAGGCCGCGCTGTAATCGTCCACCAGCAGCTCGAAGCTGTAGCCCATGTGCAGGCGCTTGGCCGTGGTGTATTCGGCGGTGGTGGCCAGCGAATCCTCCGAAGAGATTTCACCCAGGCTGACCGCCCCCGGATACTGGTCCAGCAACGCGCGCAGCTCCTCCAGGAACGGCAGGTTTTCCGGCTGGGTATTGTTGAAGTAGTGGTACTGGTAGGCGTACGGATTGTCCGGACTGAAACCGCGCCCGACCCGGTTGTCCGCCGGCTTGGGTGGATTGTCGCGCAACTGCCGGTCATGGAAGCAGAAATTGATCGCGTCCAGGCGGAAACCATCCACCCCGCGATCCAGCCAGAACCGCACGTTGTCCAACGTGGCCTTCTGCACCGCCGGATTATGGAAGTTCAGGTCCGGCTGGTCGGCCAGGAAGTTGTGCAGGAAATACTGCTCGCGCCGCGGCTCCCACTGCCAGGCCACGCCACCGAACAGTGACATCCAGTTGTTCGGCGCAGTGCCGTCCTCGCGCGGGTCGGCCCAGACGTACCAGTCCGCCTTCGGATTGGTGCGGTCCTGGCGGCTCTCGCGGAACCAGTCGTGTTCGATCGACGTATGGCTCAGCACCTGGTCGATCATCACCTTCAGGCCCAGCGCATGCGCCTTGGCCAGCAGCCGATCGAAGTCGTCCAGGTTGCCGAACAGCGGATCCACGTCGCGGTAGTCGGCGATGTCATAGCCGAAATCGGCCATCGGCGATTTGAAGAACGGCGAGATCCAGATCGCGTCCACGCCGAGCGCGGCGATGTAGTCCAGGCGGTCGATGATGCCGGGCAGGTCGCCGACTCCATCGCCGTTGGCATCGAGGAAACTGCGCGGGTAGATCTGGTAGATGACGGCGCCGCGCCACCATGGCGTATTGGACATCAGGCCCCCCTCCGGGCTCTGTTGGCCCCTGCGGAAACACGGGCCGGAATGCAGCTGAGGAAGCTTAGCCTCGGGCCCCGCGGCATGGTGCCGGCTGCATACGTATTCACGGCTCATGGAGCGTTTCCGCCACTGATCCAGGCCCCTCGCCGGCGCCGCCGCCCGCACATGCGCCCGAATTCACGGCCAGCGCCTATAATTGGCGGCGAGCCTTGAAGCCAGACCGCATGACCATCATCGAAGACACCCGTGCCGCCCTGGGCCTGCCCCAGATCCAGACGCTTGCCGCCGACGACATGGCCGCCGTCGATGCCCTGATCCGGCGCCGGCTCGCTTCGGACGTGGTGCTGATCAACCAGATCGCCGACCACATCATTTCGGCCGGCGGCAAGCGCCTGCGCCCGATGCTGGTGATGCTGGCCGGCCGCGCGGTCGGTGGCGCCGGCCCGGAACACCACCAGCTGGCCGCGATCATCGAGTTCATCCATACCTCCACCCTGCTGCACGACGACGTGGTGGACGAATCCAGCCTGCGCCGTGGCCGCAGCACCGCCAACGCGCTGTGGGGCAACGCGCCCAGCGTGCTGGTGGGCGATTTCCTGTACTCGCGCAGCTTCCAGCTGATGGTGGAACTGGACCGCATGCCGGTGATGCGGATCCTGGCCGACACCACCAACCGCATCGCCGAAGGCGAAGTGCTGCAGCTGCTGCACGTGCATAACCCGGACACCGACGAGGCCGCCTACCTGCGCGTGATCGAACGCAAGACCGCGGTGCTGTTCGCCGCCGGAACCCGCCTGGGCGCGCTGGCCAGCGGCGTTGACGAGGCCACCCAGCAGGCGCTGTACGACTACGGCATGGCGCTGGGGTATGCCTTCCAGATTGCCGATGACGTGCTGGATTATTCGGCCAATGCCGAAGAACTGGGCAAGAACCTGGGTGATGACCTGGCTGAAGGCAAGGCGACCCTGCCGCTGATCCATGCCATGGCCCATTCCGACGAGGCCACCCGCCAGCGCCTGCGCAGCATCGTGCAGGATGGCGACGCCAGTGCGATGCCCGAGGTCTTGGCCGCGATCCGCGCCACCGGCGGGCTGGACTACAGCCGCAACCGCGCCGAGGAATATGCCGCCGCCGCCGAACGCGCGCTGGACGGCCTGGCCGACAACGATGCGGTAGCCGCCCTGCGCGGCCTGGCCCGCTACGCCGTCAGCCGCAGCCACTGACCCGGCAGCGTCGACCCAGCGTCTGACCGGTAGCGCCGACCCATGGTCGGCGAGCGCAGCGGAAAGCACATCATCGCCAGCATCCGCCGAGCATGGCTCGGCGCTACCCTGCGACCGCCAGACGGTAGCGCCGACCCATGGTCGGCGAGCGCAGCGGCGCGGTGCAGCAGGCATGATCGCCAACGTCCCGCCGAGCACGGCTCGGCGCTACCTGCTCCACCTGCAGCAGTTTGCGGTCAAAGGCCGATGCCGGGGATCGCGCTGATCAGGTCGGGGTCGAATCCGGCCAGTTCGGCGAAATGACGGCCGCGGGCGACGTAATCGCGGTATACGCCATAACTGGGGGCGCCCGGTGACAGCAGCACCACGCCGCCAGCAGCGCCCAGCGCAGCGCGTGCCAAGGTCATTGCCTCGGCAAGATCCTGCGCGGCGTGCAGGCCGAAGCGGCCGGCGTCGGCCAGCGGCTGCAGCAGCGCGTTGATCCGCGGCCCGTTGGCGCCCATGGTGACGATCTCCAGCGGCGGCTGATCGTGCGCCATGTGCTGGACGAAGTCACTCCAGTCCAGCCCGCGGTCATGCCCGCCCACCAGCAGTGCGATGCGCTGCCCGGCGAAGCAGTCCAGTGCGGCCAGGCTCGCGTGCGGGGTGGTGCTGATCGAATCGTTGACGTAGACCACGCCCTCGCGCGCACCGATGCGCTGCAGCCGGTTGGGCAGCGGCCGGAACGACTGCACCGCCGGCGCCAGCGCCACCGCGTCCAGCCCCAGCGCCTCGATGGCCGCCAGCACCGCACACAGGTTGCCGCGGTTATGCCGTCCGGGCAGCGGCGTATCGCTGCTGTTGAATACCGGCTGTTCGCCGCGGTGCACGATGTCGCCCCGCATGTGCCAGCCGCGCGGCTGGTTGAACCAGATCACCTCGCTGCCTGGCAGGGCCAGCGCGGCAAGCTGCGGATCAGCCGCGTTGAGCACTGCGATGCGCGGCGCGCCTTCGGTGACCAGCGCCAGCTTGTCCTGGATATAGCGCTGTTCGCTGCCGTGCCAGTCCAGGTGTTCAGGGAAGATGTTCAACACCACCGCGACCTGCGGGTGCGCCCCACTACGGGCGACCTCGCCGGTCTGGTAACTGGACAGCTCCACCGCCCAGTACGCCGGCGCCGGCCGGGGGTCCAGCACTTCCAGCAAGGGCAAGCCGATGTTGCCGACCAGCCCGGTGCGATGCCCGGCCGCGCGCAGCAGGTGCGCCAGCAGCGAGGTGGTGGTGCTCTTGCCCTTGGTACCCGTCACGCAGATCGTGTTGCCTACCGTGCCGTCAGCGGCGGCGTGTTCGGCGAACCACAACGCGGTGCCGCCGATGAACTGCGTGCCCTGTGCCAATGCCGCCTGCGCCACCGGCAGGTAGGGGCTGATGCCCGGCGATTTGATCACCACATCGAAGCCGGCCAGCTGATCCGCGCTGGGTTCGCCACGGACATCCAGCGCGGTGCCGGCCTCCGCCCGCGCCGCGTCCATTTCGGCGGCCGGGCAGAACAACGTCAGCGGCAGCGCCGGCAGGCGCGCGCGCAGTACCGCGTAGGCCGCACGTCCCTCACGGCCCCAGCCCCACAACGCGACCCGCTTTCCCTCAAGCTGCGAAATCTTCACGCACCCGCTCCCACAACCTGGCCGGGATGCGATGCTCGCCCTGCAGTTCCAGCATCGGCTCCACGGCCAGTTCGTTGGCATCAAGCTGCGGCAGGATCTCGTTGCAGAAACGCTTCACCAGCGCGTCTTCCTTCCAGTCCGGGCGCGTGGCCAGGGTGGCCATCGCCGCGCGCGACTCCTTGCCCTCGCCCACGCATTCGAACGGCTTGTGGTCCTGGAATTCGAGCAGCGCATCAAAGCCGCCGGCCTGGTCCAGGTCATCCAGCAGGTTGCGGCCGAAGATGCGCACCAGCCGCGCCTTGGACATGAACGGTGCGAGCGCCAGGAACACGAAGTGGCACTTCGGGCACACCCCACACCAGCGGTTCACCGGACGCTCGCCGAGGATATGGAAATTGCGGTTGCAGCTGGAGAAATGCGCGTCGTAGAAATCGGTCTTGGCGAACTGGCGTGCAACCGCCAGTTCGGACATCGGCCGCAGCAGCGAGTAGTACTGCAGGTCGGCTGCGACATAGCGCTGTACGTGGCGGCCGAAGGCCTGCTCGAACGCCCAGCCCTTCGACCACTGGTGGTTGACCTCGCCGGTGCCCGGGATCTGGCTGCCATAGCTGGCCGAACGTTCGTTTGAAAACACCACCTGGTCCACGCCCTGCAGCAGCGCTGCCAGCACCATGATCGCCGAGTTCACCGCGGTCACCGGGATGTGCCCGTTCCAGGCCCCCTTGCGGTTGAGCTCGAACAGCTCCGGCGCCAGCGCGCGGCCCAGGTTGAGGGTCGGCAGGCCGGTACGCTCGGCGCAGGCGCGGATCAACTGCGAGCCGCCGATCCAGGTGACCGTCTCATCCACGCCGGCACGGCGCAGCGCTTCGATGCTGACCAGCGAATCCTTGCCGCCGCCGATGGCCACCAGCGCATGCGGCTGCAGGCCCAGCGCCGGCGCCGGCGCCACCTCGCCGGCCACCGGCAGGCGGAAGCGCCCGCGCAGGTTCAGGCCGTTGCGGTAGGCGAACTCGCCCAGCCCGTGCAGGTAGATGCTTTCCACCAGGGCTGCGGTTTCCGCGTCGATCGCATAGCCATCGATGGCCACCGTGTCCGGCACGCCCGCCTTGTAATAACTCACGCCGGCGATCAGATGCAGCAGCTGCAGCGCACGCTGTACCGCGGCGGCGCGCTCCGGCGACAGAGAGAACGGGGCGCCGGGCACGGTGATGGTTTCCACCATCTCCGGGCCGTGGTCGAAGGCGTAGACCAGGCGCGCCACGCCGGTGTCCGCGGCGAAATCGCAGCGGACGAAGCGGAAGCAGGCAACCTGGTGTTTATCGAAAGCAGTCATGGGGTATCCGGATCAGGCACGTTTGCGTGCGGGCACGCAGGCGGTTTTTGCAGGGGGATGGTGCGCAGCGACAGGCGCCGGCGCGAAGCAGGCGCCGCTCATTCCAGGATGTCCTCGCGCGGCATCGCACGCTGGTTGTAGGTGCTGGCCATCACGTAGCCATACGCCCCTGCATCGGCCACCACCATCACATCGTCCGGTGCGGTGGACGCCGGCAGCTTGCGGCGCTTGCCGAACACATCGCTGGACTCGCAGATCGGCCCCACCACGTCGAACGCGGCTTCGGCGTAGCCGCCCTGCCGGCTCAGGTTTTCGATGTCATGCCAGGCGTCATACAGCGCCGGCCGGATCAGGGTGTTCATGCCGGCATCCAGGCCGACACGGCGCACGCCCTCCTTTTCCACCACCTGGGTGCAGCGGGTCAGCAGCACGCCCGATTCGGCCACCAGGTAGCGGCCCGGTTCGATCGCCAGGCGGAACGCCGGATGCACGGCCTTGACCTCGGCCAGGCCTTCGGCCCAGGCCTCCAGGTCGAAGGGTTCGTCTTCTTCGCTGTAGGGGATCGGCATGCCGCCGCCGATGTCGATGGTCTGCACGGTGCCGATGCGGCGGGCGAAGCCGGCCAGCTCATCGCACATCAGGCGCCAGTGCTGCGCGGTTTCCACGCCGCTGCCCAGGTGCGCGTGCAGGCCGACGATGGTGGTGCCCAGCTCGGTGGCGGTACGCACGAATTCGTCCACGCGTGCCATCGGCAGGCCGAACTTGGATTCCTTGCCGCCGGTGCGCACCTTGGCATGGTGGCCTTCGCCACGGCCCAGGTCCACGCGCAGCCACAGTTCGCGGTTGCGGAACAGGTCCGGCCAGCGCTGCAGGGCTTCCACGTTGTCCACGGTGACGGTGACGCCGAGCGCGAACGCCGCCCTCGAATTCTTCGCGGGGGCAGAAGCTGGGGGTGAACAGCACGCGCCTGGGCGACAGCCCCGGCAGCACGTTGAACACGTGCTTCAGCTCCCCGTGGGAGACGCATTCCAGGCCGAAGCCTTCGGCTTCCAGCGTCTCCAGGATGGCCGGATGGCTGTTGGCCTTGATCGCATAGTAGCGCTGGTCGATCGGCGTGATCGCAGCCAGCGCGCGCGCACGGGCGCGTACCGTCGGCAGGTGGTAGACATAGCGCGGCGTACCGGCTTCGGCCAGCTGCAGCAGGTGCGCACGCTGGCCACGCCACCACGGCGTGCCACGCGGGCGCACGGTGCCGGCGATTTCACGCCAGCGCGGGCCGAACACCGCGGTCTCTTCCACCGGCATCGCACCGCTGTCGATCAGCTCGGCATGCAGGATCGGCAGCAGGCCGTCGGCGTCGGTCTCATCGATGACGAAGGTCAGGTTGAGGTCGTTGGACGACTGCGAAATCATGTGCACGCGCTCGCGGCCGAAGGTCGCCCAGACATCGGACAGCTTGTGCAGCAGCGAGCGCATGCCGCGGCCGACCAGGGTGATCGCCGCGCAGGGCACGATGATCTTGACCTTGCAGATCTGCGACAGGTCGGCCGACAGCGCGGCCAGCACATCGGTATTGACCAGGTTTTCCGAGGGATCCAGCGACACGGTGACGTTGGTTTCGGCCGAACCGATCAGGTCCACCGACAGCCCATGCTTCTTGAACAACCCGAATACATCGGCCAGGAAGCCGACCTGCTGCCACATGCCGATGCCTTCCATCGACACCAGCACGATGCCGTTGCGGCGGCTGATCGCCTTCACCCCCGGCACCGGCGCGGCACTGCCGTCGATGCTGGTACCCGGCAGTTCCGGGCGCTCGGTATCCAGGATGGCCATCGGCACGCCGGCATCGCGGCACGGCTTGATCGAGCGCGGATGCAGCACCTTGGCGCCGGTAGTGGCGATTTCCTGCGCTTCGTAATAATCCAGCCGGGTGAGCAGGCGGGCGTCGGGCACGTCTTTGGGATTGGCGCTGAACATGCCCGGCACGTCGGTCCAGATTTCTACCCGGCTGGCGCCAAGCAGCGCACCGAAGTACGCCGCCGAGGTATCCGAACCGCCCCGGCCGAGGATCGCGGTGCCGCCGTCGGCGTGCCGCGCGATGAAGCCCTGGGTGATCAGCAGGCGGGTCGGCTGCGCGCGGAAACGCTGCGCCCATGCCTCGTCGGATTTCCACTGGCAGTTGACGGAAAGGCGCTGCGACCACGGGCTCTGGTTGGGCAGCGGCGGCAGCGCATCCAGCCACTGCCGCGCATCCATCCAGCCCATGTCCAGGCCGTTCTGGTGCAGGTAGGCGGCACCGATGCTGGACGACAGCAGCTCGCCCTGGCCCAGTACCTCGGCCTGCCAGTCCAGCGTGCGCGCGGCGGCGCGCGCATCGTCCAGCAGCGCCTGCAGCGCAGCCAGGCGTTCGCCCAGCACCGCGCGCGGCAGCTCCAGTTCGTCCAGGAAGGCCTGGTGGCGCTCGACCAGCGCGGCCACGCGCGCGCGGCTGTCGGTCGCGCCATCGGCGATGGCGGTCAGCTCGTTGGTCACCCCGGACAGCGCCGACACCACCACCAGCACGCGCGAGCCGGTCTCTTCCGCACGTTTTTTGGCCAGTTTCCCGATCGTGTCCCAGCGATGGCGACGCGACACCGAAGTGCCGCCGAACTTGAGTACGATCCAGCGATCGACAGGGGAAGAAACTGGCATGTAAGTATTCTGGTTATGGTGGGGGAGACCGCCCGCGAGGAGCGGAACCCCCGATTCTAAGCCCAACACGCCGCCCATGACCGCCCACCGCTACCTTCAGCTTGATGTCTTCGCCCCGCGCCCCGGCACCGGCAACCCGCTGGGGGTGGTATTCGACGCCGACAGCCTGTCCCCCACAGCCATGCAGGCCCTCGCCGCGTGGCTGAACCTGTCCGAGACAGTGTTCTTCGTGGCACCCACCGCGCCGGGTGCGGATTACCACATCCGCATCTTCACCCCCGGCAGCGAGCTGCCCTTCGCCGGCCATCCCAGCGTCGGCGCGGCCTGGGCCGCGGTGACCAGCGGCCTGGCGATTCCGCGCGATGGCACGCTGCTGCAGCAGTGCGCCGCCGGCCTGCTGCCGGTGCGGGTGGACGGTCCGCATGCCGCGCCGACCATCCACCTGGCCAGCCCCACCGCCCGCCGCTGCGCGGTGGACCGCGGCGAGCTGCCGGCCAGCCTGCAGGCACTGGGCGGCCCCGCGCAGGCCGCCGAACTGTGGGACAACGGCCCGCGCTGGTGGCTGCTCGCTGCGTGCGATGCCCGTGCCGTGCGCGAGCTGCGCCCCGACATGGCCGCCCTGCGCGACTGGACCAACGCCACCGATGCCACCGGCGTGGCGGTATATGCGCCCGAATGCGCCGACGACCACGACCTGGTGGTGCGCGCGTTCTGCCCGGGCGATGCGGTGAACGTGCCGGAAGACCCGGTGACCGGCAGCGCCAACGCGCTGATTGCCAGCGTGCTGGCCCAACGCCACCAGCTGCCCGGCCACGATGGCCGCTACATCGCCAGCCAGGGCCGCGAAATCGGCCGCGATGGCCGCGTGCACCTGCACGTGGACGGCGGCGGGGTGGCCTGGATCGGTGGACAGGTGCAGCCGGTCATCGACGGCACGGTGCACTGGTAAGCTGCGCGACCCCTTACGGAGCCTGCCGATGACCACCCGCCGTTTCCTGCAGCTGGACGTATTCTCGCCTTCGCCGGGCGCCGGCAATCCGCTTGCCGTGGTGCTGGATGCGGAGGGCCTGGACGCGGCGGCAATGCAGGCCATCGCCCGCTGGACCCGGCTGCCGGAGACCACCTTCGTGTTCCCGCCGCAGGATGCGTCGAGCAGCTATCGCCTGCGGATGTTCAGCCCGCAGAAGGAAGTCCCGTTTGCCGGCCACCCCAGCATCGGCACCGCGCACGCGGTGCTAGAGGCCGCACTGGCCGTGCCGGTGGACGGGGTGCTGGTACAGGACGGCATTGCCGGAATGCTGCCGCTGCGCGTGCAGGGCGATGGCGCGCAGCGCCGTATCGCCATCCGCACCCCGCGCGCATCGGTCGCCGAGGTGGTCGACCCTGCCGATGCTCGGCTGGCCAGCGTCCTGCGTGGCTGGTCGCTGGGTGCCCTGCCGCCGGCACGCATGCAGGGCGGACGCAGCTGGTGGGTGGTGGAGCTGACGGACGAAGCCGCGCTGCGCGGCCTGCAGCCCGAGTGGGACGCGGTTGCGGCGCTGGCGGAATCCACCGACAGCATGGGCGTGTTCGCGTATGCGCGTTGCAGCGGTCAGGCATGGGACTTGGCCGTGCGTGCCTTCGTGGGCAACTGCAGGCGTTTTGAGGATGCGGCGTCGGGCGCGGCCAATGCGGTGCTGGCGGCATGGCTGGACGAGCGCGGCGCACTGCCCGGCGGACGTCGCGACTACGTTGTCAGCCAGGGCCGCGAGGTCGGCCACGATGCGCGTCTGCACCTGCATGTGGATGCAGAAGGTGAAGTGTGGTCCGGCGGCCAGGTGCAGACGGTCATCCGCGGCACGATCGATTGGTAGCAGGTGACAGGACAGCCAACGGCCGTGCCTGCCAGGTACCTTGGACGGCCAGCGGCCGTCACTACCGGGTAAGTGGGACGGCCAGCGGCCGTGCCTGCCAGGTAAGCGGGACGGCCGGCGGCCGTCCCTGCCGGGCCTGCGGTGTCAGAGCAGCTCGGCTTCCAGTGCCACCGGTACCGCGCTGAGTGCCTTGGAGACCGGGCAGTTCTGCTTGGCGTCATCGGCGATGGCGCGGAACTTCTCCGCCTCGATTCCCGGCACCTTGGCCTTGACCTTCAGCGTGATCTGCGAAAGCTGCGGGCCGCCTTCCATCGACAGGTCGACCTGGGCTTCGGTGTCCAGTGCCTCGGGCGGGAAGCCGGCTTCGGTCAGCTTGGCCGACAGCGCCATGGTGAAGCAGCCGGCATGCGCGGCGGCGATCAGTTCTTCCGGGTTGGTGCCCTTCTCATCACCGAAGCGGCTGCTGAAGGCATAGCGGGTATTGTCCAGCAGGCCACTCTGTGGCGTGCTCAACTGTCCCTTGCCTGTCTTCAGGTCACCTTCCCAGTGCGCGGTGGCGCGGCGCGAAATACCCATTGTGCAGCTCCTTCGGTTGAGTTCGGGACCTACCGTACGCAGGCCCGCGTTAGCGTCGCGTCGCTCTGCTGCGACGCGATGGCGCACGCTGTTCCGACGAACGGCCAGCATCGCGCGGCAGGGCCTCCGCCGTGACCGGAAAACCGGGTTTTTCCCTTCCAATTCCACGGCTTCAGTGCGATGCCCCAGCACCGGCTGGCGACCATGCCCCCCGACAAAGGTCGAGTGGCAGCGAAAAAAGCAGGCTTTTCCGCGTATAACCTATTGGCGGCGCGGTGTAGTTGCCCTACATTGCGCTTGCCGACGGGGTCGGCATGACCAAACAACCAACCGTTCACGGAACAGGAAACCATGGCAAAGACCGCTAAGAAGGCTGCCCCGAAGAAGGCAGTAAAGAAAGTTGCTACCAAGGCAGCCGCCAAGCCGGCCGCGCCGAAGCCGATCAAGGACGTGCTGACCAAGTCCGGCCTGGTTGCGCACATCGCTGAAGCGTCCGGCGTGGTCGCCAAGGACGTGCGCGCGGTGCTGGCCTCGCTGGAAACCGCCGTTGCCTCTTCGGTGCACAAGAAGGGCGCGGGCAGCTTCACCCTGCCGGGCCTGCTGAAGATCACCACCGTCAGCGTCGCCGCCAAGCCGAAGCGCAAGGGCATCAACCCCTTCACCAAGGAAGAGCAGTGGTTCGCCGCGAAGCCGGCCACCACCAAGCTCAAGGTGCGCCCGCTGAAGAAGCTCAAGGACGCCGCGCTCTAATCGCGCCGGCATACCGGGTTTCACCGCGAACGGGACGGCTGATGGCCGTCCCGTTCGTTTTTGCGGCGTCGCATGCGGGCCGCAACACAGTGTGCCGTTGCTGGCCGATGTCATGCGCAGCGGTGCCAGGTGCTGTGCTGCAAGGCGTTGCGGCCGACGCAGACGGCCCACCTGCGGGACAATGGAACACTGCGTGCAGCGGGCCTGGTCGTAGTGCCTGCATGGCAGCCCTATGGTGGATGCATCCCCCAATGGACGCCCGCCATGGCCAGCCCTTCCACCCGCTACCGCCTGACCGTTACGCCGATCGAAAAGGACGGCCTGCAGTGCAGCGGCCGTTGCACCATCGAAGTGGAACATCGCGCGCAGCGTGACTGGATGCGCCTGCTCGAGGGTGCCCCGCGGCTGGCGGGCTTCAGTGGCGATGAACGCGCGGCGGTGTTGATCGCCGCCCAGATCCTGCGCGATGTGGTGCAGCGCCATGTCGACGAACCCAACCATCCGCTGGCTGCCCACGCGGTGAAGCTCAACGCGGCGCTGGACGCTTTGGACAGCCTGCACGCCCCGGCGTGAGGGTGAGGCTGCAACAGCAATGGCAACGTCAGAAGCTGCAGGACTGCCTGTTGGCGGGGCGATGAGGCCGTGCAGGACACGCCGTGAATCCGTCCTTGGAGGCTCGCTGTTGCCATCCATGGCAACAGACGGTCCTGCACGGCCTCACCGCCCCGCCTTTGACAGGTTCATGGCGGCCTTGGGTTCTTGGTAGCGACGGCCCGCAGGGCGCAGGTGGGGGTGACCGGGATACCCGTGGTCGGCGGCATCCGGGGTGGAACCTGATGGCAGGCGCAGAGGCGCCTTGGCTACACTGCCTGCTTCCGTCCTGACGAGTGCGACCGATGCGCGGTGCCGGCTGGCTGTTCCCGATGCTGATGCTGCTGGGTGCGTGCCAGCGCGCGGCAGATGCTCTCGCTGCAGCGGACGTTGCGGTCGCCGGGCAATCCGCAGACGCAGCGCCGGCCGGCACTTCCGCGGGTGGGGACGCCGATGCGCTGCCGCTGTTGGCGGCGGTCGCCGCTGATGCGCCGGATCCAGGCGCGGTGGTGCGTACCTACGCTGGCCACCTGCTGCGCCGCGATTTCGACAAGGCCGATGCCAGCTGGATGGTCGCCCCGCCTCCCGGGCGTGCCGACGATGCCGCACTGCGTTCGCTGCGCGATGTGCGTGACCTGCGGATCAGCACCGAGCCGCCGCAGGCGCGCGACCAGCAGCGCCCCACCCACCTGATCGAAGTGCCGGTGCGCGTGCGCGTGCTCACGGCCACCACCACCCTGCGTTACAGCGGCTGGTACCGTCTGGTGCCGGATCCGCAGCGCAGTGGCTGGCTGATCCAGGCGGCTCGCCTGCAGCCGGTGCTGGACTGACCGCTCCCCCACCATGCACGCGCGGTTCAGTGCGACCGGCTATCTTCTGCATGTCCCCCTTTCAGATGGCCACGACCATGCGTCTTCGTCCGTTGTTCACCCGCTTGGCCACCGCCACGGTGCTGGTGGCCGCCACCATCGGCGCGCAGGCCGCGCCGTCCATTGATGGCCGCCAGTTGTCGGTGGGTGCCGGCGACGTGCAGCAGTACCTGGAGGGCAGTTTCCCGCGCACGCAGGACGCGCTCGGCGGGTTGATCGCACTGACCATGAGCCACCCGCAGCTGACGCTGCCGGCAGGCGAACGCCTGAACCTGGGCATGGATATCGCGCTGGCCACGGCGGGTGGCGCGCCGGCGAAGCTGGGCACGGTGAAGCTGAGCAGCGGCCTGCGCTACGACCAGCAGACCCAGGGCTTCCACCTGCAGCAGCCCACCATGGAAGACTTCGTGCCGGCCCAGCAGGGCGCGCGCCTGGATTCACGCACCAAGTCACTGCTCAACGCATGGCTGGGCGACTACGCGCAGCGTGAGCCGATCTATCGGATCGACCCGGCCGTGGCCAGCCTGCTTGGCACCTTGCAGGTGCAATCGGCACAGGTGAAGAACGGCCGCCTGCAGGTCACCTTCAACCAGGATCTCGGCACGATGGTGCCGCCGGGGTTGTTGGGCAAGTGAGGCGGCCGGGTGTCAGGCAGTGGCCCGGCAGCGCCGGACCCTGCCCGGCGCTGCCAGTGAGCCTCAGGCGTCGAGTGCCTTTGCCAGTGCTTCGCTGAAGGCCGGAATATCGTCGGGCTTGCGGCTGGTGATCAGCGCTCCATCGACCACCACCTCCGCATCGCGCCACTGCGCGCCGGCGTTTTCAAGATCGCGGCGCACCGACGGCCACGACGTCACCTGCTTGCCCTTGGCCAGACCGGTGTTGATCAGCAACCACGGGCCGTGGCAGATAGCCGCTACCGGCTTGCCGGCGCTGCCGAAGGCTTCGATGAAGGCCAGCGCGGCTTCGTCGATGCGCAGGGTATCCGGGTTCATCTGGCCCCCGGGCAACAGCAGCGCATCGAACTCGTCCGCGTTGGCGTCGGCCAGCGCCAGGTCGACGGTCACCGCTTCGCCCCAGTCTTTTTCTTTCCAGCCCTTGATGCTGCCTTCCTTGGCGGGGGACACCACGCGGGTGGTCGCGCCCCAGCCTTCGAGCAGTTTCTTCGGATCGGTCAGTTCGGACTGTTCGAAACCGTGCGTGGCCAGGATCGCGATCTTCTTGCCTTCAAGACGCTGTGCCATGGGGATGCTCCGATGTGTAAAGGAGCTGCCAGCATCACCGCCGGCCCATGTTCCGGCGGTGATACCGATGTGGACGAGGCGTGCAACTCAGCGCTTGGGCTGCAGCATGGTGCCGGTGCACTTCTTCGATCCGCAGCGGCATTCCCATATCTTCTTCAGCCGCGCAGTGTGGCGCTCGGCCAGGGTGATGCCGTAGTTGTAGACCAGCTCCTCGCCCGGCGCGATATCGCGCAGTGCCTCGATGAACACCTTGTCTTCGCGCGTGTTGCCGTCCTCGCTTTCCTCGATCAACGCTTCGCAGTTCGGCTCGCAGCTGTGGTTCATCCAGCGCGCCTCGTTGCCCTTGTAGTTGGCATCGATCACGTAGTCGTCGTTCAGGGTGAACAGGAAGGTGTGGCCACTTTCCACGTCGCCGCTGTCGTCGGCGTCAACGTCGGCGTGGCTGCGCAGCAGGCCCTTGTACTGGATCACCCGCTCACCCTGCTTCAGGGGCGCGATGGCGAACACGCCGTTGCCATGGATGGCGGATTTGCGGGCTTTGATCTTCTTCGGCATGGGCGCAGGGGGCGTTCTGGAAAGAGGAGCGTTGATTCTCCCTTAATCTTCGTGATTGCCAAAATCATGGCCAGGCCGCACCATTGCGCGCTCGCCGCGACCCCACGGGTCGGCGCCCCGGAAAGGCCCGGCTTGGACGCGGGCGCATAAAAGCGTACAATTTCGGTCCGCTTTGCAAATCAGCTGCAGACCCCCATGCTCCGCGTCACCAAGCTCACCGATTACGCCACCGTGGTGCTGACCGTGCTCGCCGCTCGTCCGGCCGAGGTGCTCAGTGCGACCGAGCTGGCCGAGTTCACCGGCCTGGAACCGCCGACCGTCAGCAAGGTGCTCAAGCCGCTGGCCCAGGCCGGGCTGGTCGAAGGCCTGCGCGGCGTCCGCGGCGGCTACCGGCTGACCCGCGCGCCCGGCGAAATCTCGCTGTTCGAGGTGGTCGAGGCCATGGAAGGTCCCTTGGCGCTGACCGAATGCAGCCACGACAACCACCAGTGCAACATGGCGCCCAAGTGCGGCGCGCGCAGCAGCTGGCGGCTGATCAACGACGTGGTGTCCGAGGCGCTGCGTGCCGTCACGCTCGCCCAGATCCTCTCCCCCCTTCCCCTTGTTGACGACTCCCAGCGCCGTGCCATCGCGGCCGCTGTCGTCTCCTGATCCACAGGCAGCCCCCATGGCCACCGACATCATCGATACCGTCATCACCGACGACACCCCCAATCGCGAGATCCACGAGCAGCTTGGCCGCAAGTATTCGGCCGGCTTCATCACGGACATCGAATCGGATTCCCTGCCGCCGGGCCTGGACGAGGACACCATCCGCGCCCTGTCGGCGAAGAAGGAAGAGCCCGAGTGGATGACCGAGTGGCGCCTGCAGGCGTACCGCCATTTCCTCACCATGGCGATGCCGGACTGGGCCAAGCTGAAGATCGCGCCGATCGACCTGCAGGGGCTGAGCTACTACTCCGCGCCGAAGGGCCCGAAGTACGCCTCGCTGGACGATGTGCCCAAGGAACTGCTGGACACCTATGACAAGCTCGGCGTGCCGCTGCACGAGCGCGCCAAGCTGGCCGGCGTGGCGGTGGATGCGGTGTTCGATTCGGTGTCCGTCGGCACCACCTTCCGCAAGGAACTGGCCGAAAAGGGCGTGATCTTCTGCTCCATGTCCGAAGCGATCAAGGAGCACCCGGAGCTGGTCAGGCAGTACCTGGGCACCGTGGTGCCGGTCGGTGACAACTATTTCGCCGCGCTCAATTCGGCGGTGTTCTCCGATGGCAGCTTCGTGTTCATCCCCAAGGGCGTGCGCTGCCCGATGGAACTGAGCACCTATTTCCGCATCAACGCCGGCCACACCGGGCAGTTCGAACGCACGCTGATCATCTGCGAAGACAAGGCGTACGTGTCCTACCTGGAAGGCTGCACCGCGCCGATGCGCGATGAGAACCAGCTGCATGCCGCGGTGGTGGAACTGGTCACGCTGGAAGATGCGGAGATCAAGTATTCGACGGTGCAGAACTGGTACCCGGGCGATGAGAACGGCGTCGGCGGCATCTACAACTTCGTCACCAAGCGTGCCGAATGCCGTGGCGCGCGCAGCAAGGTCACCTGGACCCAGGTGGAGACCGGTTCGGCGATCACCTGGAAGTACCCTTCCTGCGTGCTGCTGGGCGATGACTCGGTGGGCGAATTCCACTCGGTGGCGTTGACCCATCACCGCCAGCAGGCCGACACCGGCACCAAGATGATCCACGTCGGCAAGCGCACCAAGAGCAAGATCATCAGCAAGGGCATCAGCGCCGGTCGCGGCCAGAACACCTACCGTGGCCTGGTGAAGATCGAGCGTGGTGCCGAAGGCGCGCGCAATTACACCCAGTGCGATTCGCTGCTGATCGGCAAGAAGTGCGGCGCGCACACCTTCCCGTACATCGAGGTCAAGAACCCCGCTGCGACGGTGGAACACGAAGCGACGACCTCGAAGATCTCCGACGACCAGCTGTTCTACTGCCGCGCGCGTGGCATCAGCCAGGAAGACGCGGTGTCGCTGATCGTCGACGGCTTCTGCAAGCAGGTCTTCC
Organism: Stenotrophomonas sp. SORGH_AS_0321; assembly: GCF_031453215.1. Lineage (NCBI taxonomy): Bacteria > Pseudomonadati > Pseudomonadota > Gammaproteobacteria > Lysobacterales > Lysobacteraceae > Stenotrophomonas > Stenotrophomonas sp. SORGH_AS_0321. Next base: position 1,048,220 of record NZ_JAVIZG010000001.1, on the reverse strand, counting down.
GCGAACTGCCGATGGAGTTCGCGGTGGAAGCCAAGAAGCTGCTCGACGTCTCGCTGGAAGGCTCGGTGGGCTGAACCCCGCCCTGCCCCCGCGTATTGCATTCGAACCAAAACATCATTGGCGGGCCCCGGGCCCGCACCACGGAAACCCCCACCATGCTGAAGATCGACAACCTCCACGCGCGCATCGGCGACAAGGAAATCCTCAAGGGCCTGTCGCTGGACGTAAAGCCCGGCCAGGTGCACGCCATCATGGGCCCCAACGGTGCCGGCAAGTCCACGCTGGGCAACGTGCTGTCCGGCCGTGAAGGCTATGACGTGAGCGAAGGCAGCGTGCAGTTCGAAGGCAGCGACCTGCTGCAGCTGTCGCCGGAAGAGCGCGCGGCGGCCGGCCTGTTCCTGGCCTTCCAGTACCCGGTGGAAATCCCCGGCGTCAACAACACCTATTTCCTGCGCGCGGCGCTGAACGCACAGCGCAGGGCGCGCGGCCAGGAAGAGCTGGATTCCATGCAGTTCCTGAAGCTGGTGCGGCAGAAGCTGGCCGTGCTGCACCTGAAGGATGAACTGCTGCACCGTGGCGTCAACGAAGGCTTCTCCGGTGGCGAGAAGAAGCGCAACGAGATCTTCCAGCTGGCCGTGCTGGAGCCGAAGCTGGCGATCCTGGACGAAACCGATTCCGGCCTGGACATCGATGCGCTGAAGAGCGTCGCCGACGGCGTCAACGCACTGCGCAGCCCGGAGCGTTCGTTCCTGGTCATCACCCACTACCAGCGCCTGCTGGACTACATCAAGCCGGATTTCGTGCACGTGCTGGCCGATGGCCGCATCGTGCAGTCCGGTGGACCGGAGCTGGCGCTGCAGCTGGAAGAGGACGGTTACGACTTCCTGAAGAACCGAGTGGTGCCGGAGGCAGCGGTCTGATGAGCGCATTGCTGGATTCATTGGCCGCCACGTTCTGCGGCAGCGACGCGCGCCGCGACGTGCTCGATGCCGCGCTGCGCGATGGCCTGCCCGGCCCGCGCACCGAGGCCTGGAAATACACCTCGCTGCGCCAGCTGGAGCGTCGCAGCTTCGGCGCTGCCCCGCTGACACCGCCGGCGCTGGACGTCGCCCTGCTCGATGACATCCCCGCCCCGCGCCTGGTGTTCGTCAACGGTCGCCTGCACGACGGCCTGAGCGACACCCACGGCCTGCCGGCCGGCGTGCAGCTGGAGCCGCTGTCGGCCGCGTTGGCCGCCGACGAAGCAGGCGCGCGCGTGCTGGCCCGCCGCTATGAGCGCGGCGATGAAATCTTCGCCCGCCTGAACGCGGCACTGGCCGATGAAGGCGTGGTGCTGCGGGTGGACGAAGGCGTGCAGGTGGATGTGCCGCTGCAGCTGGTGTTCGCCAGCGTGGCCACCGGCAGCGACCTGGCCTGGCACCACCGCTCGCTGATCGAACTGCGTGCCGGGGCCAGCCTGGGCATCGTCGAACACCACCTGCAGGCCGGCGATGGCGCCCACCTGGACAACAGCGTGGTGCATGTCCACCTTGCCCGCGAGGCAGTGCTCAAGCACGCCCGCCTGCAGGCCGGCAGCACGCGCCAGACCAGCTTCCTGCGCACCGATGCGGTGCTGGCGCGCGATGCCCAGTACCACCGCGTGGACCTGGAACTGGGCGCCGCGCTGAGCCGCCACGAGCTCAACGTGCGCCTGGAGGGCGACAACGCACAGCTGACCGCCAATGGCGTGCTGCTGGGCACCGGCCGCCGCCACGTGGATACCCGCCTGGGCATCGAACACATCGCGCGTGACACCAATTGCGAACTGCTGTGGCGCGGCGTGGCGGCCAACCGCAGCCGCGTGGTCTTCCACGGCGGCATCCACATCCGCGAAGGGGCCGACGGCACCGACGCCAATCTGTCCAACAAGAACCTGCTGCTGTCGGCCGACGCCGAGATCGATACCCAGCCCACGCTGGTGATCGACGCCGAAGAGGTCAAGGCCGCGCACGGCGCCACCGTCGGCCAGCTCGATGCCAATGCGCTGTTCTACCTGCGTTCGCGCGGGTTGCCGCAGGAACAGGCGCAGGCCCTGCTCAGCGCTGCGTTCTGCCACGAGCCGCTGAAGATCCTGCCGGACGCACTGCGCGAGCAGCTGGGTCGCCGGCTGGACCGCGCCCTGTCCGAGGCGGGCGTGGCATGAACCTGTCCACGCCGCGCCCGCAGGCCGACACCGGCGCCGCCCCGGACTGGGGCCGCGTGCGGCAGGATTTCCCGCTGCTGATGCGCGAAGTGCACGGCAAGCCGCTGGTCTATTTCGACAATGCCAACACCGGCCAGAAACCGGTGCAGGTGATCGGTGCGGTGGATGAGTTCTACCGCCGCTACAACGCCAACGTCAGCCGTGCGGTGCATGCGCTGGGCACCGAGGCCACCGACGCCTACGAAGGCGCACGCACCAAGCTGGCGCGCTTCCTCAACGTGCGCGCCAGCGAGCTGGTGCTGTGCAGCGGTACCACCTTCGCCCTCAATCTGGTCGCCTATTCGTGGGCATTGCCGCGGCTGAAGACAGGCGATGTCATCCTTGTCTCACGGATGGAACACCACGCCAACATCGTGCCGTGGCAGCTGGTGGCCGAACGCACCGGCGCCAGCGTGCGCGTGGCCGAGATCAGCCCGGATGGATCGCTGGACCTGGACGCCCTGCGCCGCGCCATGACCGCCGAGGTCAAGCTGCTGGCCGTGGCCCATGTATCCAACGTGCTGGGCACGGTGAACCCGGTGCGCGAGATCTGCCGCGAAGCCCGCAAGCGCGGGATCATCACCGTGGTCGACGGCTCGCAGGCGGTGCCGCACCGCAAGGTCGACGTGGCCGCGATCGGCTGTGATTTCTACGCGATCACCGGCCACAAGATGTGCGGACCGACCGGCACCGGCGCGCTTTGGGCCCGCCGTGAGCACCTGGATGCGATGCCGCCGTTCCTCGGCGGTGGCGAAATGATCAAGGAAGTCAGCTTCGAGGGCACCGTGTTCAACGAGGCCCCGCACAAGTTCGAAGCCGGCACGCCGAACATCGCCGGCTTCATCGGGCTGGGCGTGGCGGTGGATTATCTGGAATCGCTGGGCCTGGCGCACGTGGAAGCCCGCGAAGCCGAGCTGCTGGCGCACTTCACCGAAGAACTGCAGAAGATCGACGGCCTGCGCATCTTCGGCACCGCGCCGGAGAAGGCGGCCGTGGTGTCCTTCCTGGTCGAGGGCGCGCACGCCCACGACCTGGCCACCCTGCTGGACCTGGAAGGCGTTGCGATCCGTTCCGGCCAGCACTGCGCGCATCCGCTGCTGCAGTATTACGGCGTCGCCGCGACCTGCCGCGCCTCGTTGGCGTTCTACAACACGCACGAAGAAATCGAGCGTTTCATCGTGGCGCTGAACAAGGTCCGCAAGCTGCTGGGTTGAGAAGAAGGGGTCAGAGTCCGGGGTCAGAGTCGTTTTGCCTTATGCGAAACGACTCTGACCCCGGACTCTGACCCCTTTTCTGCTTCGCTGGTGAGGGCCCGCTGACGCTGCAGCGAGCGCCGTATTTCCCCGATCTGGCCCTCCGGCATCGTCGATTCCACGAAAGACGCATACCGTTGTTGCTGCGCGCTCGCATCGGGCCCCAAGGCGACATAAGTCGCGTGCGGCACGACCTCTCCCGCACGTATACCCAGCGCATTGCTGGCATAGCTGGACCACCTGTAGCGCGCGGGATGATCCACCATTCCGGCCCGTACCGGATTCAGTTCGATGTACCGATAGCAGGCGAGCACGTAGGCATCATCGCCCACCAGCGACGCATGGAACCTGCCCTCCCAAAGGGTGCCGGATCGGACATGCACGTCGTTGAAGTAGCGCACGTAGCGGCGACCGAGGTGTTGCATGAGCCGGGATGCGGCACCCGCGGTCTGTGGGGTCAGCAACAGGTGCACGTGGTTGGACATGAGGACGTAGGCGTGCAGGACGCATCCAGTCAACGATGCCGCACGGCGCAGCATCGACAGATACCGGAAGCAATCCGCGTCGCTCCTGAAACAACACTGGCGATCATTGCCTCGCTGCACAAGGTGCAGCGGTAGTCCGGGCGCGGATACTCGGGGCTTGCGAGGCATGGCTGAAGCATCCCAGCCAGCAGCCACGGCTGGCTATCCGGTCTACCTGTGACATGCGTGGGACAGGGGTCAGAGTCTGGGGTCAGATTCCTTCTCTCTCCGCAAAGAGGACTCTGACCCCTGACTCTGACCCCTGACTCTGAAGAGGACTCTGACCCCTGACTCTGACCCCTGACTCTGACCCCCGACTCTGACCCCATTTGTTCATGGCCCGCTAGAATGTCGGTATGACCACGCTGACCTTCCGGGCCGCCACGCCGGCCGACATTCCTGCCCTGATCGGCCTCGTCACCTCGGCCTACCGTGGCGACGCCAGCCGGGCCGGCTGGACCACCGAAGCGGACATTCTGGACGGTGCCCGCATCGATGCCGAGGGCCTTCAGGCTGACATCGCGCGTCCGCGCTCGACCATCCTGCTCGCCGAGCGCGATGGCCAGCTGCTGGCCTGCGCCCACGTCGCAGATGGGGGCGAGCACGGCTATTTCGGCATGTTCGCCGTCGACCCCACCCAGCAGGGCAGCGGCCTGGGCAAGCAGGTCATTGCCGAAGCGGAGGCCCATGGCGTTCGCGAGTGGGGCCTGACCAGCATGCTGATGACCGTGATCGACATCCGCGAGGAGCTGATCGCCTTCTACGAGCGCCGCGGCTACCAGCGCACCGGCATCAAGAAGCCGTTCCCTTATGGCGACGAGCGGTTTGGCATTCCCAGGCGCGATGACCTGCAGTTCGAGATCCTGGAAAAGCACCTGCCGGGGACGACGCGATGAGCGGGGCCTGGACCTTCGTCTGCGCCAGCAACGAGCTGCTGCCCGGCGAAATGAAAAGCGTGTTCGACGAGGTCACTGGCACCCCGATCGTGGTGTTCAACCTGGACGGCGACCTGTACGCGCTGGAAGACCAGTGCACGCATGAAGAATTCGAGCTGTCCTCCGGCGAGTTCAACAGCGCCGAAGGCAGCATCGAGTGCGTGCTGCACGGCGCCCGCTTCGACGTGCGCGATGGCCGGGCGCTGTGTGCCCCCGCGTACAGCCCGGCGCCGAAGTTCCCGGTAAAGCGCGAACACGACGCGGTCTGGACGCGGGACGACCGCGACTAGCCTAGTGACGGCGCAGCGACGCCTGCGCAACGGGCACTTGGCCGGCGCACGCAGTGCGTTGCTCGTACACCCACTGCGCCAGGTAAAGGTCGAGTACCGGCAGCCCCACGCAGGTCATCAAGGCCGGACGCGGGAGGCGCGCAAGACGCTGCAGCGCGCGGTCATGCAGGCTGCGGATCCTGAAAAGTCCCGCCAGGTCGGACAGCCGCAGGTTCTGCCGCGCGAAGTACAGCGGCAGGCTCTGCGAACTGCGGTGACACACGCTGTCCACGTCGTCGCAGAGCACCGTACCGCGCCCCAGCGTGCGTTCGATGAAGGCGGCCGGCAGCTCGTCACCGCCCAGATGCAGCACCACGGCATCGTCGTGCAGCCTGTCGGCCGGCACGATGGGCGCGCCGGCGTTGGTGGCGGTGATCAGCAGATCGGCGTGTCCCGGGCCATCCCCGCCAACGCCGACCTCCAGCCCGGTGCGCGCGGCTGCCGCGGCAGCGAACGACCGTGCGCTCGACGGCCGGCGGCTGCAGACCTCGATCCGGCTGATCCGGTCGGCATGATGGGCATGAAGGTCATCGACAACGCAGTCGGCAATGGGCCCGGCGCCGTACAGGCAGACCGAAAACCGCTGCTTGTCGGCGAGCAGCTGGTCGACCGCCAGCGAGGCATAGGCGCCGGTCCGTTGCGCGGACAGCCCGGTGCCATCGAACTGGGCGAGCGGGGTCATGGTCAGCTTGTCGTACAGGATCAGCTGCGACTGCGAACGCGGAAGCCCCAGCGCGTGGTTGCAGGCATTGGAGCCGACGATCTTCACAGCGCAGTACCTGGCATTCGCACTCACCAGCGCGTTGAGTTTCCAGTTCAGTCGCTGGTTGCCCGGACACACGTCGGCCGCCGTTTGCCCCAGCAGCAGCGCCAGCTCATGGTCATGGGGCTGCAGCACCACCTTGCTCCCATAGGCGATGCCCTCGCCCATGTCGGCAATGGCGCGGCGGACCAGCCTGCCGGTGGTTCGTGGATCCAGCCCTTGCAGCGGCATGGTGTCGGATTCGGGGAGCGCCGATAGATCCCCATTGTCAGGCGGAAAATGCATGGCAAGCGACCAGGTGAGCCGGAATTGGCGTGGCAGAGGCTAACGGCGCCTGCCCGGCGCAATCCTTGACGGAGTACCTGCAGTCAGCGCCCTACGGCATCCCCTTACGACGATTCAGGCATCCCCCGAACCCGCTCCTCTCCAAATTCGCAGGGACCGCACGCTTTACATGCGAATGGTTCGCGTTACTGCTACCATTTGTAACACCATGTATCAGGCCTCTCCTGCGTGACTCCTCGCCAGCCGCGTTTCCCCGATCTCTCCGCCCTTGTGGGCCGCGGAGCGTGGCCGCTGTTGGTCGTGGTGATGGTGCTGATGCTCTGGCAGGCCAGCGCGCGGGGTGCGGTCCACGTCTCCGCCACCGGCTACAGCGCGGTCCTGCTCCGGGGCGGCCCGATGCCTCACCCGGGGGTGCCCGTTGATCACGCGATGGCGTCGGCCGAAGCGGAATCCGAGGCCGGACGCAGCAAGCCATCGGGCTGGAAGGCGACATCCCACAGCCTCCTGCTGCAGCACCGGCCACGGACCTCACAGGTACCGGACCGGGCGCTGGCGTTCCGTGCGCGCCTGCCACGGCGACCGCTGGGACAGGCGCCTCCGCGCAGCGCCTGACTGCCGCTGCCTGCGGGCTCCGGCACGCCATCTCCTTCGCACGCCGCCGGCCGACCGCCGGCCGCTGCCCTGTTGTCGCCTGGCGGACAGCTACCGCCATCATCGAATTCCTGCCCATGAACCCGATCAAAAGCCGCAAGCACGCTTCCGCGTTCCGTCCCCTGCCGCTGGCCACCGCCAGCCTTGCCGCGGGCCTCGGCCTGGCCGCCCTGCCCTCGCTGGCCTTCGCCGACAGCAACGACGGCGCACGCACGCTGGACAAGGTGGACGTGCACGCCACCCGCGGCTACAAGGCCGACAAGGTCGCCTCGCCGAAGTTCACCCAATCGCTGCAGGACACCCCGCAGACCATACAAGTGATCACCGCCGACCTCTTCAACCAGCAGGGTGCCACCACCCTGACCGAAGCGCTGCGCAACAGCCCGGGCGTGGGCACCTTCTTCGTCGGTGAGAACGGCAACACCGCCACCGGTGATGCGCTGTACATGCGCGGCTTCGACACCTCCAGCAGCCTGTTCGTGGACGGCGTGCGCGACCTGGGCTCGATCTCGCGCGATGTGTTCAATACCGAGCAGGTGGAGATCACCAAGGGCCCGGCCGGCACCGACAACGGCCGCTCGGCGCCCACCGGTGCGATCAACATGGTCAGCAAGCAGGCCACCCTGCACGATGAAGTGTCCGGCACCGCCAGCCTGGGCAGCGACCAGCAGCGCCGCGCCACCGCCGATTGGAACCAGTCGCTGGGGGCGACCAGTGCGCTGCGCCTGAATGCCGTGTGGCAGGACAGCGACCAGCCCGGCCGCGACCACGTCAACAATTCGCGCTGGGGCATCGCGCCGTCACTGGCATTCGGCCTGGGCACCGACACCCGCTACGTGCTCAACCTGCTCTACGTGGACCAGGACAACGTGCCCGATGGCGGCGTGCCGACCCTCGGCCTGCCCGGCTGGATCCCGCAGCCCACCCTGGAAGCGCTGGCCGGCAACCCGGTGGATCCGCAGAACTTCTACGGCACGCGCGCCGACCATGACGATGTCAGCGCGAAGATGGCCACCTTCCGCATCGAGCACGATTTCAACGATGCCGTGCGCCTGACCAACACCGCGCGCTGGGGCCGCACCGAGCAGGACTACCTGCTCACCGCGTTCATGGGCACCGGCACCCGCGCCGCCAACGGCGCACCGACGGGGAACATCCGCTACACCGACCGCAACGACCTGTCCACGTACACCATCGCGCGCAGCCTGCCCACGCTGAAGGACCAGCGCAACACCCTGCTGACCGACCAGCTCAACCTGCGCGCGGACTTCGCCACCGGTGCCATCGCGCACAACCTCAGTACCGGCCTGGAGTACACCCGCGAAGAGATGGACAGCTTCGGCCAGGCCGTCACCGGTGGCAGCAGCTGGCCGGCGGCGAACCTGTACGCCCCGGACTGGAACGTCGGCGGCCTGACCTGGGGCCACAACGGCGCCGATGCACATGGCAGGACCACCACCTGGTCGGCCTACCTGTTCGACACCCTGCACCTGGGCGAAAGCCTGCTGCTGACCGCCGGCGTGCGCGCCGACCACTACGACACCCGATACGCCAGTTCGGTGGTGTGCGGCGGCCGTGCGGGTCCGGCCTGCGGCACCAACCCGGTCGGCACGGTGCTGCAGACGCCGACACTGGAAGCATCGGACACGCTGCTCAACTGGAAGCTCGGCGTGCTGTACAAAGCCGGTGATACGGCCAGCATCTACGCCAATTACGCGCTGTCGCAGCAGCCGCCGGGCGGCAGCAATTTCGCCCTCAGCAGTTCGGCCAGCAGCCTGGACAACCCGCGCCTGGACCCGCAGGAAGCGAAGACGTTCGAAGTGGGCAGCAAGTGGGCCTTCCTTGATGATGCGCTGGCGCTGAACCTGGCGATCTTCCAGACCGATGTGGAAAACGAGATCAACACCCAGGTGCTGGATGATGCCGGCAACCCGACCCAGACCGGCAGCAAGCGGGTCAAGGGCGTGGAACTGTCCGCCGTCGGCCGCGTCACCGAAAACTGGTCGCTGTCGGCCGGTTACAGCCACCTGGACACCGAGGTCAAGGAAGGCGCAAACGTAGCGGCGGACGGTACCAGCAACCTGACCTACACCCCCGACGATGCCTTCACTGCATGGAGCACCTATGCGCTGCCGTTCGGGCTGACACTGGGCGGCGGCGTGCGTTACAGCAGCGCCATGCATCGCGGCACCGACGGCGCCGTCGGCACGCCCTCCTTCACCAAGTCGTACACGGTGTACGACGCGGTGCTGTCGTACGCGGTGAACGAAGCGCTGGTGCTGCGCTTGAACGCGTACAACGTGTTCGACAAGCAGTATGTGGCTGCGATCAACAAGAGCGGCTACCGTTACACCCCGGGCACGCCGCGTACGTTCCTGCTCAGCGCGGACTTCCGCTTCTGAACCCAGCGCGCGGGACGCCCACGCGTCCCGCGCCTTCTCCCTTACCGGACGAACACGATGCTGCTGCACATCCCCAACGTGCTCACTGCCGAGGAACTCGGCGACCTGCAGGACGCGCTGCAACAGGCCGACTGGACCGATGGCCGCGAGACCGTCGGCCGCCAGGGCGCGCAGGTCAAGCGCAATGAGCAGTTGCCCGATGGCTCGCCGCTGAAAGCGCGGTTGGGTGGGGTCGTGCTGGCCGCCCTGCAGCGCAATCCGCTGTTCTTTGCTGCCGCGTTGCCCTTGAAGATCCTGCCGCCGCGCTTCAACCGCTACCAGGGTGGCGGCACCTACGGCTTCCACGTCGATGGCGCGGTGATGGCCCATGGCGCGCAGGGACACCTGCGTTCGGATGTGTCCTGCACCCTGTTCCTGTCAGCTCCGGAGTCCTACGACGGGGGTGAGCTGATCATCAGCGATACCTACGGCGAGCACGAGGTGAAGCTGCCGGCCGGCGACCTGATCCTGTATCCGTCCAGCAGCCTGCACCAGGTGAACCCGGTCACCCGCGGTGCGCGCGTGGCCTCGTTCTTCTGGCTGCAGAGCATGGTCCGCGACGATGCCCAGCGGCGCCTGCTGTGGGAGATGGATACCTCCATCGAGCGGCTGCGGCAAAGCCAGGCCGATGCGGCCGCCGTGCTGCAGCTGAGCGGGGTGTACCACAACCTGCTGCGACGCTGGAGCGAGGTCTGAGATACAACCTGACAGCCCTTCACGGCTGTCGCAAACCGTTCTCATTTGCAACGGCAAACGACTCTCACTACAATCACGCTCCGTGCACGCCGGGTTCCGCCGGCGGCCACTATCCGGGGCCTTCCTTGCGTCATCCGCACCGCCACCATCAGCTCGGCGCCGCCATGCGCGGCCAGCGTCCCGCGCTGGCCGGTCTGCTGGCGTGGGTGGCCATGCTGGCGTTGCTGCTGGGCTCCCTGCCGCTGCTCGCACCGGGTGCCGACCCGCATGCGCCGTCGGCCGTGCTGCAGGCGCCGCTGCCGGTGGAGGAACGTGGCGGCGGCGACGTGCCGCTGCACGAACAGGCACCGGCGAAGCTGCGCCGCACGTCACTGACCAACGAAGCCGCTGCGGCGCAGACCACGCCCGGCCCGATCGCTGCCATCGCCGTGCTCGGCTGGACCCTGTTGGCGCGCACGCCGGCCGACACCGCTGACCGTTCCCGCGACTGGCGCCATGCCAGCGCGCAGCCGCCCCGCGCCGATGCGCCCGGACGCCGCCAGCAACGCGGCCAGGCGCCTCCGCTGGCCTGATCCACCTCCCGCGCAGGCCCTGCCTGGGGCATGCGCGTTGATCGCTTCTGCCGCGTCATTTCCCGTCGGCCCGGACCGGGCCCTTCGCACTGCACCGCGCCACCGGCCCGGCTGCGGCGCTTTCCAGCACCCTTTGGAGTTACTGCCATGGCCCAGCGCCATCGTCTGCGTTCGTCCGTTTCCCGCACCGTCCTGTCCAGCGCCCTGCTGTGCGCCCTGGCCGCGCCGGCCTTGGCCGAAGTCGCCGCGCCGCGCACCCTGGACCACGTGGTGGTCACCGCGTCCGGCTTCGAACAGAAGATCACCGATGCACCGGCCAGCATCTCAGTCATCACCCGCGAAGAACTGGCCAAGCGCCCGTACATGACCCTGCTGGATGCCGTGCGCGACCTGGAAGGCGTGGACGTGGGCGAAACCCGCGACAAGACCGGCCAGGGCTCGGTGTCCATGCGCGGCATGGGCTCGGACTACACGCTGCTGCTGATCAACGGCCGCCGGCAGAACAACCACGGCGACATCTACCCGAACAACTTCGGCGGCAACCAGTTCAACCACATCCCGCCGCTGGATGCGATCGAGCGCATCGAAGTGATCCGCGGCCCGGCCTCCACCCTGTACGGTGCTGATGCGATGGGCGGTGTGATCAACGTGATCACCAAGCGCGCGCTGGACAGCTGGCACGGTTCGGCCACGATCGGCCGCACCTTCGAAACCGATGACCAGTTCGGCGATGACAGCACCGTCGATGCCTTCATCACCGGCCCGCTGGTGCCCGGCGTGCTGAACCTCAGCGCGCGTGCCAGCTGGTATGACCGCAAGGCCTCCAATCCGGTGTATTCGCCGTCCACCGATCCGGCCGGCGTGGAGCACACCCGCCCGCTGGGCTTCGGCGCGGGCGGCAAGACCGTGGACAACACCAACAAGGCCGGTGGCATCAGCCTGGAATGGAATGCCACCGATGCCCAGCGCATCACCCTGGACTTCGATACCTCGCGCCAGGAATACGACAATTCGATCAAGATCAACGACGCCGGCGTAGAGGAATACCCGGTCGGCACCGTCGATGGCATCGCCTCGATCTGGCGCGGCAACTCCACCACCTGCATCACCCGCCGCAACTGCACGCGTGCCGATCCGCGCGTCGGCTACAGCGCCAGCCAGGAGTTCACCCGTGATGCGTGGGCGCTGACCCATGAAGGCGACTGGAGCTTCGGCCGCAGCCTGGTGTCGTTGGCCCACGTGGCCACCAACAACGATGGCCGCACCATGCCGTTCACCGTGGACGAACGCCGCCAGCTGCTGCAGATGCTCAACGGCACCGGGGCCTACGTCGGCCAGACCGAGGCACAGCGCCGCGCCGCCGCCGAAGCCGCCTTCCTGCCCCGTCCCAAGCGCACGCTGGAAAGCGCGCAGTACACCCTCGATGTCAAGCTGGACATCCCGTTCCAGGCTGCCGGCGAACATGTCGCGGTGGTCGGCGCGCAGGTGATCCGCGGTGAGCTGACCGACGGTGTGTTCGGCATGGAAAGCGGCAATCCCGGCCAGGTCCAGGACCACAACATGTACTCGCTGTTCGCCGAGGACACCTGGAACATCACCGAACCGTTCGCGCTGACCTACGGCCTGCGTTTCGATGACCATGAAGTGTTTGGCAACCACCTCAGCCCGCGCCTGTACGGCGTGTACACGCTCAACGAAGCGTGGACCATCAAGGGCGGCGTCAGCACCGGCTTCAAGACCCCCAAGACCACCCAGCTGTATGACGGGGTGACCGGCTTCGGTGGCCAGGGCACGTCGCCGATGTATGGCAACCCGGACCTGCAGCCGGAAACCAGCACCAGCACCGAACTGGCGGTGTACTGGCAGCACCCGCAGGGCCACAGCGCCAATGCCACCGTGTTCCACAACAGGTTCGACGACAAGATCACCTCGCAGCCGTGCGGCCCCGGCTTCGCGCAGCCCTGCACCAGCTCCGGCGAGTACGCCGAACTGGGTTATGCGAGCAGCTCGCGCACGGTCAACATCGACGAGGTGGTGATCCAGGGCGCCGAAGTGGCCGGCCGCTGGGAGATCAGCGAACGCTTCGCACTGCGTGCCAACTACACCTATACCGACAGCGAACAGAAGAGCGGCGCGGAGAAGGGCCTGCCGCTGGGCAACAGCGCCAAGCACATGGCCAACGCCACCTTCGACTGGCAGGCCAGCGAGCGCTTCAACGTGTTCCTGACCGGTGAAATGCGCTCCAAGCGCTACCGCGCCGTGAGTGCGGTCACCAACCAGCCGCTGTACTACAAGGACTACACCGTGCTGCACCTGGGCGCCTCGTACAAGGCGACCGAATGGCTGACCGTGAACGCGCGGATCAACAACCTGCTGGACCGCGACTTCACTACTTACCAGGCCACCTTCACCGACCTGGACGGCAACGGCGCCTATGCCGATGGCACCAACGAAGTGCTGTTCGAGGACGACTACAACAACAAGGACAAAGCGCGCAGCGTCTGGGTCAGCCTGAACGTCTCGTTCTGAGGGTAGTGACGGCCGCTGGCCGTCATGTTGCCTGGTGGGTGACGACCGTTGGTTGTCACAAAGCGTGAGGACCAACGGTCCTCACCCACCCCTACCCCACCCGCTAATTGCGAACAATTCTCATCAATGCTGTAATGCCTCCTCTCCCTGAGCCCTGCCCATCTGCGTGAGCCGTTCTGTCTCTTCTACCGTGCAGCAACAGCAAAGCCGCGGTTTCTGGCTGCGCACGCTGCATCAATGGCACTGGATCAGCTCGGCCGTCTGCCTGGTCGGCATGCTGCTGTTCGCCGCTACCGGCATCACGCTCAACCACGCGGGGAAAATCGAAGCGACCCCGCAGGTAGACAACCGCCAGCTGGAACTGCCCGCCGCAGTGCTGGGCCAACTGGGCACGCGCGAAGACGGCAACGCGCCGCTGCCGCGCGCCGCACGCCAGTGGCTGGATGCCGAACTGGATATATCAATTGGTGGCCGCGCCGCGGAGTGGTCGCCGGAAGAGATCTACCTCTCACTACCGCGTCCCGGCGGCGATGCCTGGCTGAGCATCGACCGCGAAAGCGGCGCGGTGGAATTCGAATCGACCTCGCGCGGGGCGGTGTCCTACCTCAACGACCTGCACAAAGGGCGCAATGCCGGCCCGGCGTGGGGCTGGTTCCTGGATGTGTTCGCCGTGGCCTGCCTGGTGTTCTGCATCACCGGACTTTTCCTGTTGCACCTGCATGCGCGACAGCGGCGCATGACCTGGCCGCTGGTCGGCCTGGGCCTGATGATTCCGCTGCTGATCGCCCTGTTGTTGATCCATTGACCTTCCCTGCCCTTTCCTGCTGGAGCCGCCCATGCGCGTCACCCTCACCATTGCCCTCAGCGGCCTGCTGGCCACCTCGCCGGCCTATGCGACCACGCTGGACATCAACGTCGAAGTGCCCAAGCTCAACGTCGCCGAGTACCACCGTCCGTACGTGGCGATCTGGCTCGAAGGCGCTGACCAGAAGGTCGCCGCCAACCTGTCGGTCTGGTACCAGCAGACCGGCAACAGCGAAGGCCATGGCACCAAGTGGCTGCCGGACCTGCGCCAGTGGTGGCGCAAGAGTGGCCGCACGCTGGAGGTGCCGGTGGACGGGGTGACCGGTCCGACACGTCCGGTCGGCACCCACGCGCTGTCGTTCAATGATCGCCAGCCGGCGCTGAAGGACCTCGCGCCGGGCAACTACACCCTGGTGGTGGAAGCAGCGCGCGAAGTCGGCGGGCGTGAACTGGTCAAGGTGCCTTTCAACTGGCCGGCCAAGACCGTGCAGAACGCTTCGGCGCAAGGCAGCACCGAACTGGGCAAGGTTACCCTCGCCGTCAAGCCCTGACCGGTTCCCGCATGGGGTCAGGTCCCTTCTGCACAGCAGAAGCGATCCGACCCCGGTTCCTACCTTCTTCTTCCTGGAGTGTCATCCCGATGAAGCGCACGCTCGTCCTCGCCGCCGCCCTGGCCGCTGCCCTTCCGTTCTCCGCGCTGGCCCACAAGGCCTGGCTGCTGCCGTCGCAGACGGTGATCGCCGGTACCAACCCGTGGATCACCGTGGACGGTGCCGTGTCCAACGACCTGTTCTACTTCAACCATGTGCCGCTGCGCCTGGAATCGGTGGTGGTCACCGCCCCGGACGGCAGCAGCGTGCAGCCGCAGAACGGTGCCACCGGCAAGTTCCGCAGCGTGTTCGACATCGAGCTGAAGCAGGCCGGCACCTACCGCATCGCCTCGGTCAACGACGGCCTGTTCGCCACCTACGAGTTGAATGGCGAGCGCAAGCGCTGGCGCGGCAATGCAGCCAGCTTCGGCGAACTGCCGAAGGAAGCGAAAAACGTGCAGGTGTCCGAATCCGTCGGCCGGGTGGAAACCTTCGTCACCAATGGTGCGCCGAATGCCACCGCACTGAAGCCGACCAACAAGGGCATCGAGCTGATCGCGGTGGGCCACCCGAACGATCTGTTCGCCGGCGAGGAAGCGACCTTCCGCGTGCTGGTGGACGGCAAGCCCACCGCAGGCCTGGAGTTCGAGATCGTGCGCGGCGCTACGCGTTACCGCAATGCGCAGGAAGAGATCAAGGTCACCAGCGATGCCAAGGGCGAGATCAAGGTGAGCTGGCCGGAAGCCGGGATGTACTGGCTGGAAACCGGCACCGAAGACAACAAGACGTCGGTGAAGCAGGCTGAAAAGCGTAGGCTGAGCTACGTGGCGACGCTGGAAGTGCTGCCGCAATGATGAACCCCGGAGCCGGGCCTGGCCCGGCTCCACAGGCACCTTGCACGCACTCGCCGATGACCAACCCGCTACTCGATATCGCACGCCTCGGCGGCACCACCATGGGCACCTCGTGGTCGGTTTCACTGGCGCTGCCGCGCAGCCGCGACCTGCATCCGCTGCACGCCGGCATCCAGGCCCAACTCGACCGCGTCGTGGCGCAGATGAGCACCTGGGAACCGACATCCGACCTGAGCCGCTACAACCGTGCCGCGGCCGGCAGCTGGCACCCGTTGCCATCGCAGACCCGCCACGTGCTGGCCTGCGCGCAGCAGGTGGCGGCAGCCAGCAACGGCGCCTTCGATCCCACGCTCGGCCCGCTGGTGGCGCTGTGGGGCTTTGGTGCACACGCCGCCGCGCGGGGCCGCCCGGATGGGCAGGCGGTCGAAGCCACCCGCGCACGCTGCGGCTGGCAGAAGCTGCAGTGGCAGGGCGATGCGCTGCTGCAGTCCGGCGGACTGGAACTGGACCTGTCGGCCATTGCCAAGGGCTTCGGCGTGGACGAGGTGGTGCGCTGGCTGCAGGGCCAGCAGATCAGCGCCGCGCTGGTGGAAGCAGGTGGCGAACTGCACGGCTATGGCCGCAAGCCTGACGGGCAGCCGTGGCGGGTGCTGGTGGAATCGGCACCGGAAGAAGACGCACACACACCCACCCCGCCACGCGTGCTGGACCTGGATGGCCGGGCGATCGCCACCTCCGGTGACCGCTGGCACCACTACCAGCACGACGGCGAGCAGATAAGCCACAGCGTGGATCCGCGCAGCGGCCGGCCGGTACAGCGCGCGGCGGCGGCGGTGACCGTGGTGGCCGCCGATGCCATGCACGCCGATGCGTGGGCGACCGCGCTGACCGTGCTGGGCCGCGATGCCGGCCTGGAACTGGCCACCCGACTGGGGTTGGCGGCGCGCTTCCTGGAACGCAGCGCGGATGGCCCGCTGGAAACCCTCAGCCCGGCCTTCCAGGCGCTGCTGCCATGAGCCTGCGCCCGTCACGCGCGCTGCTCGGCAACCTGCTGGTACTGCTGGCGCTGGCGCTGGTGGCCTGGCTGCTGCTGCGCCTGCACCTGGACGACAACGGCTGGATGCCTGCCCCGCGCCGCGCTGCGTTATGGACCGCGATCGCCAGCGTGGGCGGCTATGCCGCACTGTGCGCCCTGCTGTGGTGGCAGGGACGGCCACGCCGCGAACGGATCGATCCAGCCCAGCGGCCGATCCTGCTGGTATGGGCCAGCCAGACCGGCTTCGCCGCACAGTTGGCCGAACGCAGTGCCGATGCCCTGCGCAGTGCCGGCCTTGCGGTGCGGCTGCGCAGCATCGAGCAGCTGGATGCCGCCCTGCTGGCGGACAGCGAACGCGCGTTGTTCATCGCCAGCACCACCGGCGAAGGCGATCCGCCCGACCATGCCGCCCCGTTCCTGCGCCGGCTGATGACCGCAACCCCCTCGCTGGGCCACCTGCACTACGGCGTGCTGGCCCTGGGCGACCACAGCTATGCGCACTTCTGTGCGTTCGGCCACCAGCTGGACGACTGGCTGCGCCGGCATGGCGCGCACGCGATGTTCGACACGGTGGAAGTGGACAACGCCGATCCGGCCAGCCTGCGCCACTGGCAGCAACTGCTGGGCCAACTGGGCGGCGATGCCAGTGACCAGCCGGACTGGAGTCCGGTGGACTACCAAGCGTGGACGCTGCTGCAGCGCGAACACCTCAATCCCGGCAGCGCGGGTGGCCCGGTGCACTGGCTGCGGCTGCAGCCACCGCCGGCCGCAGCCGGAAGCGAGGCAACGTGGCAGGCCGGCGACATCGCCGAGATCGGCCCGCGGCATGCGCCGGAGGTGGTGCAGGCGTGGCTGCAACGGCACCAACTGCAGGGCGACACGTTGCTGGCCGACGGGCAGACCTTGGAGGCGCGGTTGTCACGTTCGCAGCTGCCCGGTGTCACCGCGGGCGGCGATCTGCAGACGTTGCTGTCGATGCTGCAGCCGCTGCCGCATCGCGAATACTCCATTGCCTCGGCGATGCACGACGGCGCGCTGGAACTGCTGCTGCGCCGCCAGCTGCGCGCCGACGGCACGCCGGGCATCGGCAGCGGCTGGCTGTGCGATGTGGCGGCGGTCGGCGGCACGATCGATTTGCGCCTGCGCCGCAACCCCAATTTCCATGGCGTGGCCAGCACGCGACCGTTGATCCTGATCGGCAACGGCACCGGCATCGCCGGCCTGCGCGCGCACCTGCACGAACGTGAAGCCGCCGGCGCCAGCCGCAACTGGCTGCTGTTCGGTGAACGCAATGCCGCGCACGATTTCCACTTCGGCGATGAACTGCTGCAGATGCAGCAGCGCGGGATGCTGGAGCACCTGGATGCGGTGTTCAGCCGCGACGGCGGTGCCCATCGTTACGTGCAGGATCGCCTGTTGGCCGAAGCCGTACGGCTGCGCCGATGGGTCGATGAAGGTGCCGCCATCCTGGTCTGCGGCAGCCTGCAGGGCATGGCGCCGGCGGTGGATGCGGTGATCGAACAGGTGCTGGGCGCGGAAGGAAAAGAGGCGCTGGTGCTGGCCGGACGCTACCGCCGCGACGTGTACTGAAATACACACTACAGAAGCACGCTCTAAAGAGGCACGCGCAACGGAAGCATGCGCTACGGCACCGCCTGACCGAGCCGGATCGCCAGCAGTTCACCGCCGCCGTGCAGTGCATGCCGACGACGCTCGCCGGCGGCCAGCCAGGCGGTATCACCCTGCTGCATCGGCGGCAGGCCGGCGTCGGCGTCGAACCGCGCCTGCCCGGCCAGCAGGTGGATGGCCCAGGCCACGCCAGGTTCGGTGAAGAAATACATGGGCCCTACGATCGGGCGGTGCAGCAGTTGCGCGGTCAGCGTGTCGCGCCGCCACATCAGGTTGAAATCATGGGTGGTGCCGTCGACCAGTTCGCCGTGCAGTGCCTGTTCGCCGGCGAACCGCACGCGACCATGCGGCGGCAGCACCTCGTCCAGACGACCATCATCGAAGCGCAGGCGCACCCCGTTTCCGTGCAGCAGCACCAGCTCGCGATCCACGCCCGGGAAGCTGGAAAACGCAGCGTCTGATTCGATTTCGGCGATTGAAAGACGCAGCGCCCAGTCTTCGCCCTGCAACGGCAGGCGCAGGATTTCACGCGTCCAGCCCAGGCCATTGCGCCAGCGCTCGCGACGGTAGTCGACGCTGGGGATGACCTGGCTGGGATGCTGCAGGATGTCGGCGGCGTTCATGCGCCCATTGTGCCGTGCCGCCTTCGCGCTGACGAACGCAACGGCGCGGTCAGCGCTTGGCCAGGCGGCCGCCACAGTCGGCGTCCAGCAGCTGGGAGCGCTTCAACCAGTCCTGGTCCGGGTAGTACGCAAACACCATCGTGCCGCCGCTCAGGGCGTCGATCAGCGGCTTGGCCACCGTCAGCCGTACGGCGGGGCAGCCGAGGCTGCGGCCCAGCCGGCCCTGCAGGCGCGCCGCAGACGGGTTCACGTAGGGCGCGCCATGGATCACGATCGCCCGCTCGCGCGCATGGTCGTTGAAACCCGGCTCCAGCCCGTCCAGGCGCAGCGAGTACCCATTCCCACCGACGTAGGTTTCCTGCGCGGTGAACGCCCCGATGCTGGACATGAAACTGCCCTCGCGATTGGAGAAGTGTTCGGTGCGGTCCGCGCCGCTGTTGCGACCATGCGCGACCCATTCCTCGAACAGCAGGCGCTGCCGACGCAGGTCGAACACCCACAGCCGCTGCTGGGTGGACGGTCGCGAATAGTCGATCACGCCCAGGCGATCGGGCACCACGCCCAGTTCGGGACGGCGCAGCGCACAGCGCATCGCACTGGCGGCCAACTGCAGCACCTTGCGGTCTGCATTGGGCGCAACCCGGGCCAGGATCGCGCCCAGGTCGGGGCCGGACGCCGCAGCGGGCGGGGTCTGTGCAAGGGCAGGCAGGCTGCAGGCGGTGAACAGGCCGACGGCAGCCAGCCAGCGGAGGCGTGGCGGTTTCATCTGGGCAGCAACACGAGGTTGGATGCAGACCTTACAGGGTGGACCCGGTCGGCTCGGATTCCAACACCGGCTGCAATCCCGGTTCAGCTGCACTTGGGCGTACCGCTGGCAGCGAGGTCACCAGCAGCGTGGTGCCCGGGACCAGCGCGGCGTACAGCTTGTGGGCGAAATCCGGCGGCAGGGCCATCGGCAGCGACGGCGTGGCGAGCAGGTCCGGCGTGGCCTTCGCATCGGCCTGCCCCAGCAACGGATAGGCGGTCCAGCGGTGCAACCGCTGGTGCGCATCCAGCGGACTGGGCTGGTCGGCGTAGCCTTCGCCCATCACGAACAGCGTGGTGCCATCGAAAGCCGGCAGGGCCGAGGCCGCAAGCGGTGATTCACCGATCAGCACGCCATCGCGCAGCACGTAGACGCGCTGGTCATGCAGGCTCACCAGCACGCCGACCTGGCCCGCCGGGGCATCCTGTTCGTTCCAGTAAGCCGCCGTTTCCGTGCCGGCCGGGACCTCCGGCAGCGACTGGCCGCGGCTGGTGACCGGGGCCAGCACGGCCGGGTAGGTCAGGGTCATCGGCGAGCTCTTGGCATCGGCCACCACCACCGTATCGCCGCGCTGGGTGGCACTGAACAGCTTCTGCGCGAAGGCCTGCGGCAACCGTACGCAGCCGTGCGACGCCGGGTGCCCGGGCAGCGCGCCCCCATGCAGGGCGATGCCATCCCAGGTCAGCCGCTGCATGTAGGGCATCGGTGCACTGTTGTAGATGCTGGAGCGGTGGTCCTTGTCCTTCTGCAGGATGGTGAACACCCCGGTCGGCGTCTCGTGGCCAGCTCTGCCCGAACTGATGGTGCTCAGGCCGATGGCGATGCCGTTGCGGTAGACGTAGGCGCGCTGCTCTTCCAGGCTGACCACCAGCACGATGGGGCCCGACGGGGAGATCTCCGGGTGCCAGAGGTATTCACCGGGCTTGAGGTCGGTGGGTCCGCGCACGGCGGGTTCGGCCGATGCCTTGGTGGGCGCGGCCGGCGCGGGCCCTTGCGCATGCAGCGGCCGAGGAGCGGAAAGCGCAAGCGCCGTGGCGATCATCAGGGAACACTGCAGCAGTCGCATCAGTGCGGTCATCCGGTGGGGTGGCAAGGTTTCACGCTAATGGGTCGGCGGCCTGAAAAAAAGAAGGCCCGGCGACACAGCCATGTGTCGTACCGGGCCCTGACAACGTCCTTGTCGGCCTCCCGCCACCCCGCGCATCCTGCGATGGGGGCAGCGTGCTCCGTGCACGGAGGCCGCGATCATCCCTGGTTGTTTATCCCAGCCCCTTCCACAGGTCTGTGATGCCACCATCCTGGTGTGGTTGACGCCTCCCTGCGCCAGTCGCTGCCGCCACGTCCCGTGGCCGGCCCGGGTCCGCTTCCTGCGAACCGCGACAATTCCCCTGTATCAACGCCTTGGCACGGACCGCACCGGTACCGCTCCGGGTACCGGATCCACCCGGGACGTCATGTCCCCGGTCGTGATCCGCTGTCGATTCCGTTCGACGATGGCTTTCCCTATGCCCTTCACCTGCGTCAAGTCCTCGACGCGTCGGAAAGGCCCGTGCTGCTGCCTGTGCTCGACGATCGCGGCAGCCCGGCTGGGCCCCACCATCGTCAATCCCTGCTGCAGAGCAGAGGCATCTGCCCGGTTGATGTCGACCGGCGCGGCCGCAAAGGCCTGCGTGATCCCCATCGCCAGAAGCAGTGCCCGCAACACGATCCACCAAGGCACGACGTCGTTCTCCTTGTGATCCGAACCTGTCCCGACCGGCATTCCCGTCGGTAGAGACACTGTCCGTCACCACATGTACACAGACTATCGCCCGATGACATTTCTTACAGCCAGCTAAATACCCGACGCCGTGTAGGAAATTTCCTACCCCGGCTGACGTGAAAAGACGGGCCAACCCCGTCAGCCGCCCCTATGGCGCACAGCCGGCCATTTCCCGCACGCGTAGAATGGGCAGATCAGTCATTCCAATTCGGAGCTCCAGATGGACAGCGCCAAGCTCGGCCACTATGTCAACCAGAAATGGGACGAGGAAATCGTCCCGCAGCTGGTGGATTACATCCGCATCCCCAACAAGTCGCCGATGTTCGACGCCAACTGGGTGCAGAACGGCTACATGGAGCAGGCTGTTGTCCTGATGGAGACCTGGGCCAAGGCCCAGGACATCCCCGGCCTGAAGGTCGACGTGGTCCGCCTGGAAGGCCGCACCCCGCTGATTTTCCTGGAAATCCCGGCAAGCGGCAGCGAGACCGGCGACGACACCGTGCTGCTGTATGGCCACCTGGACAAGCAGCCGGAAATGACCGGCTGGGACGACGACCTGGGTCCGTGGATCCCGGTGCTGCGCGATGACAAGCTGTACGGCCGTGGCGGCGCCGATGACGGGTACGCCATCTTCGGTTCGCTGGCCGCGGTGCTGGCGCTGCAGGCCCAGGGCCTGCCGCATGCACGCTGCGTGATCCTGATCGAAGCCTGCGAAGAATCCGGCAGCTACGACCTGCCCGCCTACGTCGACCACCTGGCCGACCGCATCGGCAAGCCCTCGCTGGTGGTGTGCCTGGATTCGGGCTGCGCCAACTACGACCAGCTGTGGTGCACCACCTCGCTGCGCGGCCTGACCGGCGGCAACTTCTCGGTCAAGGTGCTGAATGAAGGCGTGCACTCCGGTGACGCATCCGGCGTGGTGCCGTCCAGCTTCCGCCTGCTGCGCCAGCTGCTCTCGCGCATCGAAGACCAGGATACCGGCCGCATCCTGATCGACGGCATGCAGGTGGAGATTCCCGCCGAGCGCCTGGAGCAGGCCAAGCGCGCCGCCGAAGTCGTCGATACCGCCATCTTCGACAAGTTCCCGCTGGTCGACGGCCTGGTGCCGATGAACGAAGACCTGACCGAGCTGGTGCTCAACCGCACCTGGCGCCCGGCCCTGTCGGTGACCGGCATCGGCGGCATGCCGTCGCTGGAATCGGCCGGCAACGTGCTGCGTCCGCATACCGCGGTGAAGCTGTCGCTGCGCCTGCCGCCGACCGCCGACGGCAAGGCCTGCGGCGAACTGCTGAAGGAAGCCCTGCTGCGCGACCCGCCGAACGGTGCCGAAGTGACGCTGGACCTGGAGAAGGCCTCCAGCGGCTGGAACGCACCGGCGATGTCGCCGTGGCTGACCAAGGCGATCGACGATGCCAGCCAGATGTTCTTTGAAAAGCCGGCCATGTACATGGGCGAAGGTGGCTCCATCCCGTTCATGGGCATGCTCGGCGAGAAGTTCCCCGGCGCCCAGTTCATGATCACCGGCGTGCTCGGCCCGCATTCGAACGCACATGGTCCGAACGAGTTCCTGCACATCCCGATGGGCAAGAAGGTCACCGCCTGCGTGTCCAAGGTGATCAGCGAGCACCACGCCGCCAGCCTGCGCGGGGAAACCAGTGGTTCGCCGGTCGCCGCCGACAGCGGCACCCGCCACGGCGGCCACGGCTGCTGCTGAACTGGGTAAAGTGAGCGACGCCGCCGGCCTGGCCTGGCGGCGTCCCTCCGTGCAAAGGATTCGATGCCCATGAATGGTCTGTTCGGCAGCAGCAGCTGGCTCTACATCATCCTGGTCGGCTTCGTGGTCGGCCTGCTCGGCCGCTTCGTCATGCCCGGCAACAACCGCATGGGCTGCCTGCTGACCATCGTGCTGGGCATCGTCGGCGCGTTGCTGGCCGGCTGGTTCGGCCAGTACATGGGCTGGTACGCCGCCGGTGAACCGGCCGGTTTCCTCGGTGCGGTGCTCGGCGCGGTCGCGGTGCTCGCCCTGCTCCGGCTGGTCAGCGGCGGTCGTCGCTGATCCTTCTTTCTTCTTCCTGATGTCGGCGCCCGCGGGCGCCCGGGTGCTGCCTGCATGAACGATCCCGCTTCCCATCCCGAACGCGCCGCGCAGCGCCTGCATTGGGCGCGCGCGCGGCTGGGCGATGAACTGGCCACGCTGGATCGGGCGTCGGTGGATGCGGGCATGCGCAGTTACTGGCGCGCCACCAGCCGCGCTGGCAGCCACATCGTGATGGATTCCCCGCCCGGCCTGGAAGACGTGCGGCCGTGGCTGCGCATGCGCGCGCTGCTGCAGGCGCAGGGCCTGCGCGTGCCGGCGGTGCTGGCCGAAGACATCGAGGTGGGGTTGTTGTTGCTGGAAGACCTGGGCGGGCCGACCCTGGCCAAGGTGATCGACGCTGGCAGCGCCGATGCGTGGTTCGAGCGCGCGATGGACCAGCTGCTCACCCTGCAACGGATGCCGGTGCCGGACGACTTCGGCCGCTTCGGCGAGGCCCTGCTGCAACGCGATGCGGGGCTGTTCGACGACTGGTTCCTGCAGCGCCACCTGGGCATCAGCCTGGACGCCGATGACCGCGCCAGCCTGCAGGCCGCCCAGCAGGTGCTGATGGACAACGCACTGGGCCAGGCGCAGGTGATGACCCACCGCGATTTCATGCCGCGCAACCTGATGCCGGTGGCCGATGGCCCGGCGGTGCTGGACTTCCAGGACCTGGTGCGTGGACCCATTGCCTACGACCCGGTCAGCCTGTTCAAGGATGCCTTCCTGAGCTGGCCGCTGGAACGCGTGGATGGCTGGCTGGCGCGCTACCACCAGCGCGCGCTGGCGGCCGGCCTGCCGGTGCCGGCGCTTGCGGTTTTCCTGCGCGATGCCGACTGGCTGGGCATCCAGCGCCACCTGAAGTGCCTGGGCATCTTCAGCCGCCTGCGCTACCGCGATGGCAAGGGCCATTACCTGGACGACGCACCGCGTTTCATCGCCTACCTGGATGAAGTACTGCCGCGTTACCCGGAACTGGCGGGACTGCAGCACCTGCTCGATACGCGCATCAAGCCGGCGATGGCAGCCCAGGGCGAACCGGTACCGGCCCGATGAAGGCGCTGGTCTTCGCTGCGGGCCTGGGCGAGCGCATGCGCCCGCTCACCCTGCACACGCCCAAGCCGCTGTTGCCGGTGGCCGGCAAGCCGTTGATCGTGTGGCACCTGGAGCGGTTGGCGGCGCTTGGCGTCCGCGATGTGGTGGTCAATATTTCGTGGCTCGCCGGCGCGTTCGCGCCCACCTTGGGCGATGGCAGCCAGTGGGGCCTGCGCCTGCACTTCGTCAACGAAGGCGACACCCCGCTGGAGACCGGAGGCGGCATCCTGAACGCCCTGCCGGCACTGGGCGATGCCCCGTTCCTGGTGGTCAACGGCGATATCTGGACGGACTTCGACTTCGCTACCTTGCCGCGCGAGCCGGCCGGGCAGGCGCACCTGGTGATGGTGGACAACCCGGCCCAGCACCCGCACGGCGACTACCGACTGGATGCCGACGGCGTGCTGCACCATGACCGCGCCGGCGACTGCCTGACCTATGCCGGCATCGGTGTATACCGGCCGTCCATCGTGGCCGACTGGCGGCAGGTGATCGGCACGGCAGCGGGCAGCGAACGCACGCCGCCGCGCTTCAGCGTGGTGCCGCTGCAGAAGCATTTCATGGCGCAGGGGTTGATCACGGGGCAGCACCATCGTGGACGCTGGACGGATGTGGGGACGGTGGATCGGCTGCGCGCGCTGGAAGCGGAGTTGGGTTGGTCGAACGGGTGAGACCCCCTCGCGGGTGGCTGTTGTTTGAAGCCGCCGCTGGGGGCGGGCCGGGCGGTGGGGCTGGTCGGGGGACGGCAAAGACCGCATCCTGCGGGCCTCGTTTCGCGCCATCCATGGCGCTCAACGCCCCCGCCCAGCCCCGCCGCCCGTCCCCCTGACAGGTTCCGGTGGCCGCCACCCGCGTGATGAAAGAAATAAAGGCAGGGGTCAGAGTCCTTTCGCTATGCGAAAGGACTCTGACCCCCGTCTGTTTCCCCACTCCCTTCACCCTGCGATCCGCCGACCATGGGTCGGCGCCACCCGGGCCACCATGGACCTGTCGAAGGTGGGGCGGGGTGGGTTGGCGGGACGCTGAGCCGCATGGATGCGGCGATGCAGCCTCCATGGATGGATTCACGGCGTGTCCCGCCAACCCACCCCGCGCCGCCAACACACAGCCCTGCAGGCTGTTGCCTTTGCCTTTGCTCCAAAGCGGGCCGCCGGGCTGCAAGCCCGGCATCCACCCACCGCTCAGTAACGCGGCCGGCCGTCTTCCAGTACCTGGCGCAGGAACGGCACGGTGATCCGCCGCTTGGCCGCCAACGATTCGCGATCCAGCCAATCCATCAGCGTGATCAGCCCGCCCAGCTCGCGCCCGGAATGCGACAGCAGCCATTCGATCGAGGCCTCGTCAATGGCCAGGCCACGGCGCAACGCGCGGTCGCGCAGCACCGCCGCACGCCCCTCCTCGTCCAGCGCCTGCAGCACCACGCGCACGCACTGGCCCAACCGCGAACGCAGGTCCGGCAACACCAGGCCCAGCTCGGCCGGCGAAGCCTGCGCCGTATACATCACCGCCGTGCCCGCCGCGCGCGCACGATTGTGGAAATCAAACAACGCCACCTCGTCCTCGCGCCCACCGGCCACCGCGTCCAGCCCATCCAGCACCACCAGGTCGCGCTGTTCCAGCCCTTCCAGCACCGCACGCACCCGCCCCACTACCGCACTCAACGGCACGTAGGTCGGCGTGCGCCCGGCCTGTTCGGCGTTGGAACACATCGCCAGGGCCTGGTGGGTCTTGCCGGTGCCGGCCGCACCTTCCAGGTACACCCAGTCCGGGCTGGCGCCCACGGCGATCGCGCGCAGCTGCGCCAGCGCACCATCCGGTGCGCCGATGAAGGTCTCCAGTCGCTCGTCCTGCGGGTAATGCAGGGCCAGCGGCAGCTGCGGTACTGCGCTCACTTCGGTTCCGGCCCCTTCGGCGAACCGTCGACGATGATCACCGGCTTGTCGATGTAGGAATCGAGCACGATGGACGGCTTCTCACCGGCATACAGCTCGCTTTCGCGGTAGCGCTGGTGCGCATAGCGCAGCAGCACGTTGCTGACCGCCGCCACCGGCAGTGCCAGCAGCATGCCGAGGAAGCCGAACAGCTGGCCACCGGCCATCACCGCGAAGATCACCGCCACCGGATGCAGGCCGATCTTGTCGCCGACGATGCGCGGGGTCAGCACGTAGCTTTCCAGCAACTGGCCCACGGTGAACACCACGCCGACCAGCAGCAGCAGCTTCAGGTCGAAGCCCTGCGCCTGCACCAGGGCGGCGATCACCGCCATCAGGATGCCGGTGGTGGCGCCCAGGTAGGGAATGAAACTGATCAGCCCGGCGATGATGCCGATCAACAGCCCAAGGTTGAGGCCGACCATCGTCAGGCCACCGGCATAGATCACGCCCAGCGCGATCATCACCAGGAACTGGCCACGGATGAACGCGCCGAGCACGTCGTTGGACTCGCGCGCCAGCTGGGTGATGGTGCCCACGTGGTTGCGCGGGATGACCGAACGCACGCGCTCCACCAGCAGGTCCCAGTCACGCAGGAAGTAGAACGCCAGGATCGGCAGCAGCAGCAGGTTGACCACCCAGGTCACCATCGCAAAGCCGGAACGCTGCACATAGCCGAAGAACTGCTTGGCCACCCCGCCGGCCTGCTGCCAGTGGCTGCGGATGTAATCCATCACCCGCTCCGAATCCAGCCATTGCATCACTTCCAGGCCGGTCTTCTGTTCGAACCAGGGAATGCCCTTTTCCATCAGCCAGGCCTGGGCCTGCGGCGCGGAAGCGATCAAGGTGCTGATCTGGCGCTCGATCATCGGCACCAGGATCAACAGCAGCGCGGTGATCACCAGTACCATCGCCACGAACACCAGGATCACGCCGGTGTTGCGCGAACGTCCGGTGGCTTCGATGCGGTCCACCAGCGGATCGCCGAGCCAGGCCAGCGCGAGCGCCAGCACGAACGGGGTCAGGATGGGCGCCAGCAGCCAGACGACCCAGCCGATCAGCAGCGCGACCGCGACGAACTTGACGCGGCGCAGGAACAGGGCGATTTCCGCCTCCGGGGTGTGGATCATCGCAGGCGGTACTCGTTGCTGGCCGGGGCCGGGTTCTGTTCTTCACCGTCCAGGGTGATCGCCACCGGGGCGACCGGCACCAGCACGCCGTCCTCGCCCAGCATGCGGTTCAACCCGGCAAGGCCGGTGGTCATTTCA
This sequence comes from Stenotrophomonas sp. SORGH_AS_0321, assembly GCF_031453215.1. Lineage (NCBI taxonomy): Bacteria > Pseudomonadati > Pseudomonadota > Gammaproteobacteria > Lysobacterales > Lysobacteraceae > Stenotrophomonas > Stenotrophomonas sp. SORGH_AS_0321. The sequence continues at coordinate 1,020,547 of NZ_JAVIZG010000001.1, read as the reverse complement.
ACGCTCAGTTCCAGCCGGTTGCCCAGCGCGCGCAGCGGGATGATGTTGCGCACCACCGGCACTTCGCGCAGGCCGGCGGCCAGGCGCATGTAGTCGTCGGCACTGTCGATCCCGGTCACCACGATGCGGTAGGTGCCGGCCTGGCCGGTCGCCGCGCCAGGCTTGGCGTACCGGCGCACCAGCGCGTCGGCCGCGCCGTCGGCACCGCCGGCCATCGCCCGCATGGCGTTGGCATCCTTGGTGGTCCATTTGTTCAGTTCACGGCCGTTGTCGACGAACACCCAGTCCGCCGTCCAGCCGCCCTCCGCGCGCGACAGCTTGCCGATCAGCTGCATCGGCGGGGCGTAACGGGCCGAAGCGCGGGCCACCGCAGCGGTGTCCTGGCGCCAGATCGCGCCGACCAGCGCCTGTTCGGCGGTGCTGCCAGTGGGCAGGCCCAGCTTGAAGCCGCGTTCCACCGCGCGCGCCAGCACCGGGCGCACCGCGTTGGCCTGCTGCACGGTCACCAGCCGCGGGCCGCTGCCATCGTCGATGGCCAGCCACAACACCGGCTTGGGGCGCGGCAGCGGCCACACCGGCAGTCCCAGCGCGGCCACCATCGCATCCACGTCGTCTTCCCGGAAGCGGGCGACCAGCAGCGTGCGGAAGTTCGGCGCGCCGCTGGCGGTGGTGCTCTGGTCCTGTTTGTAGTCGTAGCTCTGCACGTAATCCTTGGCGTTGCGCAGGGCCTGCACCACGCCCGGGCGGGCGGTGATGTTGCGGTCGCCGGACAGTTTGCCCAGCACTTCGGCCAGCGCGCGCGACAGGCCGCCGTTGCGATCGGCGTCGCTTTGGCCCCGGACCGGGACCTCGGCCTCGTAGGCGCCGGCGGCGGTGGCCACGTCTCCTTCGGTGCGCAGGCCGCTCTGGGCCAAGGCGGCAAAGGGCAGGCACGCCGCGAGGAGCATGATGAGGAACGTGGTCCTGAGGGGGCTGCGGGGCATCTGGACTTCCATTGGCTCGACGTATCCGGGGAGATTGTTGCCCGAATAGGGTCTTTGCGCCAACGTGGCCTGTTAAAATCGCCGTCTCACCCTTGCCAGCGCCGACGCCCGTGACCAACAGCCCGTCCTCCGCCCCTACGCCCCTCACCTACCGTGACGCGGGTGTCGACATCGATGCCGGCAACGAACTGGTCGAGCGCATCAAGCCGCTGGTCAAGCGCAGCTTCCGCCCTGAAGTGATGGGCGGGCTGGGCGGCTTCGGCGCCCTGTTCGACCTGTCCAACAAGTACCGCGAGCCGGTCCTGGTGTCCGGTACCGACGGCGTCGGCACCAAGCTGAAACTGGCCCAGCAGCTGGGCCGCCACGACACCATCGGCATCGACCTGGTCGCCATGTGCGTGAACGACGTGCTGGTGCAGGGCGCCGAGCCGCTGTTCTTCCTGGATTATTTCGCCACCGGCAAGCTGGACATCGACACCGCGGCGGCGGTCGTAGGCGGCATCGCCACCGGCTGCACCGAAGCGGGCTGCGCGCTGATCGGCGGCGAAACCGCTGAAATGCCCGACATGTATGCCCCGGGCGAGTACGACCTGGCCGGCTTCACGGTGGCCGGCGTGGAAAAGAGCGAACTGAAGGACGGCGCCAGCGTTGCCGAGGGCGACGTGCTGATCGGCATCGCCTCGTCCGGCCCGCATTCCAACGGCTATTCGCTGGTGCGCCGCATCTATGACCGCGCCGGCCAGCCGGCCGGACACGTGCTGGAAGACGGCGTGAAGCTGGTCGATGCGCTGATGGCGCCGACCCGCCTGTACGTGAAGCCGATCCTGGCCCTGCTCAAGACCCACGGCGAGGCGATCCACGGCATGGCCCACGTCACCGGCGGTGGCCTGACCGAGAACATCATCCGCGTGGTGCCCGAAGGCCTCGGCCTGGACATCGACGCGCGCAGCTGGACCCTGCCGCCGGTATTCCAGTGGCTGCAGCGCGAAGGCGCGGTGGCCGATGCCGAGATGTGGCGCACCTTCAACTGCGGCATCGGCTTCGTGCTGATCGTGGCCGCCGACCAGGTCGCCGCCGTGGCCGACGCCGCCGGCGCACAGGGCCTGCAGCACTGGACCATCGGCAAGGTGGTGCCGGCCGTTGAAGGCGCCGAGCGCGTGCACATCGGCTGACAGAAGGAGCCTGCCGGTAACGCCGAGCGCTGCTCGGCGGGATCCCGGTTACCGCTGCGCTCGCCGGGCATGGCCCGGCGCTACCTGTTCCGGGCGCCTGCCCGGTGCTCACGGCCATCAAGGAGACCGCCATGTCCACTACGCCCCTGGGTGCGCAGGACGCTGACCATCTGCGCCTGCTGTCGATCTTCCATTACGTGGTGGCCGGCATCACCGCGCTGTTTTCACTGTTCCCGCTAATCCACCTGCTCATGGGCCTGGCCATCGTCACCGGACACCTGCCCATGGAAAGCGAACAGGGCAACGAACCGTTCGACCCCCGGCTGTTCGGCTGGTTCTTCGTGGCCTTCGCCGGCGCGTTCATCGCCGGCGGCCTGACCCTTGCCGGCTTCATGGCGTATGCGGGCCGCTGTCTGGCCCAGCGCCGGCGACACGTGCTGTGCATGGTCGTGGCCGGGATTTCCTGCTGTTTCATGCCCTTCGGCACCGTGCTCGGCGTGTTCACCCTGATCGTGCTGGTGCGTCCGTCGGTCAAGGCCGCCTTCGTCGGTGTCCCGGCCTCGCTGACCGGCGAGCCGTCCGCTCCATGAGCACGCGCATCGCCGTGCTGGCCTCCGGCCGCGGCAGCAACCTGCAGGCGATCCTGGATGCGATCGCGCAGGGGCAGCTGCAGGCCGAGGTCGTGGGCGTGTTTTCCGACCGCCCCGACGCTGAAGCCCTGCAGCGCATGCCGGCGCCACGGCGCTGGGCTGCGGCACCGCGCGACTTCGCCGACCGTGACGCCTACGAGTCCGCGCTGGGCGACGCGGTCGCCGCCAGCGCACCGGACTGGATCGTCTGCGCCGGCTACATGCGCATCCTCGGTGCCGCCTTCGTGGCCCGCTTCGACGGCAGACTGGTCAACATCCATCCGTCCCTGCTGCCGCGGTACAAGGGCCTGCACACGCATGCGCGGGCGCTGGAAGCCGGCGATGCCGAACATGGCGCCAGCGTGCATTTCGTGGTGCCGGAACTGGATGCAGGCACCGTATTGGCGCAGGCCCGGGTGCCGGTGTTGCCCACCGATACCCCGCAGACCCTGGCCGCGCGCGTGCTGGACGTGGAGCATCCGCTGCTGATCGCCAGCCTGCAGTTGCTGGCCAGCGGCCGGGTAACTGAACAGGACGGTCAGCTCCGGCTCGACGGTCACCCCCTTTTCAGCCCACTGGCCCTAGATTCGGCACGCATGCTGCAGGCTTCCTGAGTTGCTGAACACGCGCCGCTGACCCCGGCGCTGGCATGCTCCCCTTCCCCTTTGCCGCTGCCTGGTATGAAGAACACGACGCTGCACCGTCCCGCGCTGTTGTTGTCCGCCCTGTTCTGCCTGGCAGCGCTGCCTTCGGCTGCGCAGCAGGTGCCGCAGCCCGCGCCCGCCGCCGCCCCGGCTGAGGCGGCGCCGGTGGTTCCTGCGCTGCCCGCGCTGGCCTGGGAGCCGCCCGCGCTGGAACCGTTCACCGCTACCTACCAGGCCTTCTACAAGGGCAAGGAAGCAGGCGATGCGACCATGCGTGTCACCCACGCAGGTGGCACGCAGTGGCGCGTTGACATGCAGGTGGTCGGACGCCGCGGCTTCGCCAGCGTGCTGGGCCTGAACCTTGAACAGAGCACCGTGTTCGAGAACAACGGTGGCCAGTACCGGCCACTGAGCCAGAGCACCGTGCGCAAGGGCCTGTTCCTGGGCAAGAAAGTCACCGGTACGTATGACTGGCAGGCCGGTACCGCGCGCTGGACCGGCGATCTGAAAAAGGAGCGCACGCAGCCGATTCCGCTGCAGGCCGGTGACCAGAGCGCGCTGCTGCTGAACCTGGCGATCATGCGTGACGCCCGCCCGGGCAGCGCGATGCATTACCGCTACGTCGATGTCGGCCGCGTGCGCCAGCACGATTACCAGGCCGCCGGCGCCACCGAAAGCGTGCAGGTAGGCGAACTGTCCTACGACGCGCTGCGCGTGGCGCGCACCAATGGCGGCAACGACGAAACCATCCTGTGGATCGCCAACGGCGTGCCGACGCCGGTGCGCATCCTGCAACGCAAAGACGGCCAGGACTACATCGATCTGCGCCTCATCGAATACCAAGGAGTCTGAGCATGACCACGTTCCAACGCCCGCTGACCTGGATCGCCGCTGCCGCCCTGTCGGTCGCCAGCCTGCCCGCGATGGCACTGCAGCCGTTCAAGGCCGATTACCTTGCCAGCTACATGGGCATGCAGGCCAACGGCACGATGACCCTGGCCAGCGAAGGCACCGGCAAATGGCGTTACAGCCTCAAGGTCAAGAACCAGCTGGCCGACCTGAGCCAGAGCACCGTGTTCGAGGAAGCCAATGGCCGCCTGCGCCCGCTGAGCAGCCAGGACAGTTCGGTGCTGCTGGTCAAGAAGCGCAACGTGCAGGCCAACTACAACTGGACCAGCAACCAGGCAACCTGGACCGGCGACATCAAGCCGGACCGTGCGGGGCCGGTGGCGCTGAAGGCCGGTGACATGGATGCGCTGCTGATCAACCTGGCCATCGCGCGCGACCTTGCCGCCGGCAGGCCGCTGAACTACCGCATGGTGGACGAAGGCCGGATCAAGCCGATGAGCTACCGCGTGGTCGGCAAGGAAGCGGTCACCGTGGCTGGCAAGAGCTACGAAGCGACCAAGGTGTCGCGCGTGGATGGCAACAAGGAACTGATTGCCTGGATCGTGCCGGAGTTCCCGGTGCCGGCGCGCCTGCTGCAGCGCGAGAGCGGCAAGGACGCGCTGGACCTGACCATCAAGGGTCTGAACTGATTTATCGGTAGGGACGGCCGCTGGCCGTCCTTCACCACGTTGACGGCCAGCGGCCGTCACTACCGGATGCGCGGTGGTGGGTGACGACCGTTGGTCGTCCTTCACCGCATTGACGGCCAGCGGCCGTCACTACCGGATGCACCATGGTGGGCATCCAGCGGCCGTCGCTGCCCTTATTCGGCCTGGAACACCGTGCGGCAGTCCACGCGGATCTGTTCGCCGGTACTGCGCCACACGAAGGTGCGGCACTCGCGGTTGCCCTCTTTGGTGTCGGTCGCGCCCACCGCGTGGAAGGCCTGGATGATCTCGTCTCGGGTGACGGTGCCATCGCCGTTCCAGTCCATGTCCTTCTGCTCGACGCCCTTGGTGATGGCGATGTCGGCAAACCAGGCGTAGCCCAGGTAAGCCAGCATCAGCAGCACCAGCGCCAGCAGCGCCTTGCGGCGGCGGGTGAACCTGCCGCGCAGGATCATTGCACGCGCCTGATGGTGGCACCGAGCGCGGACAGCTTCTCTTCGATGTTCTCGTAGCCGCGGTCCAGGTGGTAGATGCGGTCGATGGTGGTATCGCCATCGGCCATCAGGCCCGCCAGGATCAACGACGCCGACGCACGCAGGTCGGTCGCCATCACCGGCGCACCGCTCAGCCGTTCGGCACCGCGCACGATGGCGGTATGGCCTTCCACCTGTATGTCCGCACCCACGCGCAGCAGTTCGTTGACGTGCATGAAACGGTTTTCGAAGATCGTCTCGTTGATCACGCCCACGCCGTCGGCCACGCAGTTGAGCGCCATGAACTGCGCCTGCATGTCGGTGGGGAACGCCGGGTACGGCGCGGTGGTCAGGTTGACCGCCTTCGGCCGCTTGCCCTGCATGTCCAGGGTGATGGTGTCGGCGGTGGTGCTGATGGTGGCCCCGGCTTCGACCAGCTTGGACAGCACCGCTTCCATCGTGTCCGGGCGCGCACGGTTCACCGTCACGCTGCCACCGGTCATCGCCGCAGCCACCAGGAAGGTGCCGGTCTCGATGCGGTCCGGCAGCACTTCATGACGACCACCGCCCAGGCGCGGCACGCCTTCGATCACCAGCCGGGCAGTGCCCAGGCCTTCGATCTTGGCGCCGAGCGCGATCAGGCAATGCGCCAGGTCGGTGACTTCCGGTTCCATCGCGCAGTTGTCCAGCACGGTGGTGCCTTCGGCCAGCACGGCGGCCATCAGCACGTTCTCGGTGCCGGTCACGCTGACCATGTCGAAGGTGAAGTGACCGCCCTTCAGGCGCTTGGCACTGGCCTTGATGAAGCCGTTCTCCACGACGATCTCCGCACCCAGCGCCTGCAGGCCCTTGATGTGCTGGTCCACCGGGCGCGAGCCGATCGCGCAGCCGCCGGGCAGCGATACTTCGGCTTCGCCGAAGCGGGCCAGCAGCGGGCCCAGCACCAGGATCGACGCACGCATGGTGCGCACCAGTTCGTACGGCGCCACGTGCTGGTTGACCGGACGCGGGTCGACCACGATCGCGCTGCCGCGCGACAGCGTGCCCTGGTCGATGGTCACCTTGGCGCCCAGTTCGCCCAGCAGCTTCACCGTGGTCACCACGTCGTGCAGGTGCGGCACGTTGGTGATTTCCACCGGCGCATCGGCCAGCAGGGTGGCGCACAGGATGGGCAGGACGGCGTTCTTGGCGCCGGAGATGCTTACTTCACCGTGCAGCGCTTTGCCGCCGGTCACAACGATCTTGGCCATGTATCAGGGTCTTTTCCAGGTTCAGCCGGCTTCGGCCGGGGTCACGGTCTTCAGCGCCAGCGCATGGATCGCGCCGCCCATCAGATCGCCGAGGGTGGCGTACACCATGCGGTGGCGGGCCAGCGGCATCTTGCCGGCGAAGGCCTCGCAGACCACGGTCGCTTCGAAGTGCACGCCATCGTCACCCTGCACGTCGGCGCGGGCGCCGGGCAGGCCGGTTTCGATCAGATTGCGGATGGTGTCGGCGTCCAACGGGCTTTCCTAATAAAATGTCCGCACATTCTACTCTGCTGCGTGGCGCTCGCATGGCTGATCCCACCCTGCCCTTCCCTGCTGCCGGCCTGCCGGCCCGTCCTTCCGCCGACCCGGCCGCGCTGGTGGCCAGTGGCAAGCGCGTGTTCCAGATCGAGCGCGAAGCCCTGGACGCGGTCGCCGCCGGGCTGGGCGAAGCGTTCCAGCAGGCCTGCCAGCACATCCTGTCCAGCCGTGGGCGGGTGGTGGCCACCGGCATGGGCAAGTCCGGGCACATCGCGCGCAAGATCGCCGCCACGCTGGCCTCCACCGGCACCCCGGCGTTCTACGTGCACCCGGGCGAGGCCGGCCACGGCGACCTGGGCATGATCACCGAAGCCGACGTAGTGCTGGCGCTGTCCTACTCCGGTGAGTCCGACGAACTGCTGATGCTGCTGCCGGTGCTCAAGCGCCAGGGCAACCTGCTGATTTCGATGACCGGCAAGCCGCAGTCCAGCCTGGCCCGCGCCGCCGACGTGCACCTGGATGTCAGCGTGCCCGCCGAAGCCTGCCCGCTGGCGCTGGCGCCGACCTCCAGCACCACCGCCTCGCTGGCGATGGGCGATGCGCTGGCGGTGGCGCTGCTGGACGCGCGCGGCTTCACCGCCGATGATTTCGCCCGCTCGCACCCGGCCGGCAGCCTCGGCCGTCGCCTGCTGCTGCACATCACCGATGTCATGCACAGCGGCGACGACCTGCCCCGCGTGGACGCCGGCGCCAGCCTCAGCGAGGCGCTGGTGGAGATGAGCCGCAAGCGCCTCGGCATGACCGCCGTGGTCGATGCGGACGGGATCCTGATCGGCCTGTTCACCGATGGCGACCTGCGCCGGGCGCTGGACAGCGAACTGGACGTGCGCAGCGCGAAAATCGCCGAGGTGATGACCCGCAGCCCGCGCACCATCGGCGCCGACCAGCTCGCCGTGGAAGCGGCGCGGCTGATGGAAACCCATAAAATCAACGGCCTGGTGGTGGTGGATGAGGCAGGACGCGCGGTCGGCGCGCTGAACATTCATGACCTGTTGCGGGCCCGGGTGGTTTAACCGAACTCGCCCCCGCCCCCATTCATCCCTTACCGCACGACAACCCGGATACCCGCGAACCGATGCCTTGGTCCCCCCTGCCTGCTTTCCCTGCCCACCTGCATGCCGCCGCCGCGCGCATCCGCCTGGCGTGTTTTGACGTGGACGGCACGCTCACCGACGGTCAGCTTTACTACGACCGTGAAGGCAACGAGAGCAAGGCATATTTCGTGCAGGACGGCCTGGGACTGAAACTACTGCAGAAGCACGGGATCCACCCCGTGCTTATCACCGCGCGCAACAGCCAATCGGCGTTGAAACGCGGCGCCGACCTCGGCATCGACACCCAGATCGCGGTCGGCGACAAGCTGGCCAGCGTGCAGGCGTTGTGCGCGCAGCACGGCATCACCCTGGACCAGGTCGCTTTCATGGGCGATGACCTGCCCGACCTGGCCCCGCTGTGCCATGTCGGACTGGCCGTGGCCCCGGCCAACGCCCACCCGTGGATCGCCGAGCGCGTGCACTGGCAGACCCGCGCCGAAGGCGGACGTGGCGCCGCGCGCGAACTGTGCGACGTGCTGCTGGCCGCGCAGGGCCGCGTCGACGCGGTGCTTGCAGGGTTCGGGGCATGAACTGGCGTACCGCCATCGGCGCGACCCTGCTGGTCGTGGCCATCCTCAGCGGCTGGTCGCTGCTGCGCAACCGCGACAAGGGCCCGCAGGCCGTGGTCGACGATGGCAGCGTGGATTACGTGCTGCACGATTTCCAGATCGTCATGCTGGACGATGAAGGCAAGGAATCGACCACGCTGCGCGCCCCGCGGCTGGAGCGCCTGCGCGCCGACCAGACCCTCACCATCGCCACCCCGGTCTTCGAAATGCCCGGCCAGGACGGCAACCAATGGACGCTGCGTTCGGAAACCGGCTGGGTCAGTGCCAAGGGCGAGGAAATGCGCCTGCGTGGCAACGTCGCCGGTGACAGCCCGACCGTGGGCAACACCCCGCCGACCACCTTCCGCACCACCCATCTGAACGTTTTCCCCAAGGAAAACCGGGCACGTACCGATGCGCTGGTGACCATGACCCGTCCGGGCATGGAACAGAGCGGCGTCGGGTTCGAACTGGATTCCAACAACAACACGTATCATTTCCTCAGCCAGTCCAAGGGCCGCTACCTGCCCCGGCGATGACCCTGCGGCATGCTTCCCTTTTCCGCCTGGCGCGACCAGGCCACCATCCGGCAGAAACGGACACGATGAAAATCCACCTTGCAGCCCTTTGCGCGCTCAGCCTGATGTTCCCGCTGCTGGCCAGCGCGAAATCCACCGACCGCAACGAACCGATGAACATCGATGCCGGTGCGCAGACCGGTACCCTCACCGGTGACGGCAAGACGCTGATGACCGGCGGCGTGGTGATCACCCAGGGGTCGCTGGACCTGCGTGCGGCCAATGCCGAGATCCAGATCAAGGGCGGCGAAGCGGTGCGCGCGATCTTCACCGGCAAGCAGGCCACCATGCGCCAGCAGATGGACGATGGCACCTGGATGGATGCCACCGCCGACCGCATCGACTACGACATCACCAGCGAAATCATCACCCTGACCGGCAACTACAAGGTCACCAGCGCGCGCGGCACCAATGCCGGCCAGCGCATGGTCTACAACACCCGCAGCGGTGAAATGAACAGCGGCGGCGACGGCAGCCGCGTGCGCACCGTCATCCAGCCCAAGAACAAGGCGCCGGCCGCCGGGAGCAGCAATTAATGCTCGTCGCCAAGGGCCTGCGCAAAAGTTACAAGCAGCGCGAAGTGGTCAAGGACTTCGGCCTGACCCTGGAAGCCGGTGAAGTGGTCGGCCTGCTGGGCCCCAACGGTGCCGGCAAGACCACCTGTTTCTACATGATCGTCGGCCTGGTGGCCGCCGACGCCGGCAGCATCGTGCTGGACGGCAAGGACATCACCAGCGACCCCATGTACACCCGCGCCAAGCAGGGCGTGGGCTACCTGCCGCAGGAACCGTCGGTGTTCCGCAAGCTCACCGTGGCCGACAACATCCGGCTGGTGCTGGAGCTGCGCGATGACCTGGACCGCGCCGGCCGCGAACGCGAACTGGCCAGCCTGCTGGACGAACTGCAGCTGGGCCATGTCGCCGAACAGCAGGGCGCCAGCCTGTCCGGTGGCGAGCGTCGACGCTGCGAAATCGCCCGTGCCCTGGCCGCCCAGCCGCGGCTGATCCTGCTCGACGAACCGTTCGCCGGCGTCGACCCGATTTCGGTGGGCGAGATCCAGCGCATCGTCACCCACCTCAAGCAGCGTGGCATCGGCGTGCTGATCACCGACCACAACGTGCGCGAAACCTTGGGAATCTGCGACCGGGCGTATATCCTCGCTGAAGGTACGGTGCTGGCCCAGGGCGCGCCTGCGGACCTGCTGGAAAACGCAGAGGTCCGCCGCGTCTACCTGGGAGACTCCTTCAAGCTGTGAAGGTGGCCGCCGGACCCTTCCTTTTACGTTGGGCGGTGGCATGAAGACGCGGTTGCAGACATCGCTGGGGCAGCACCTGGTCATGACGCCACAGCTGCGTCAGGCCATCCGGCTGCTGCAGATGTCCACCACCGAACTGGACGTGGAAATCGCCGAGGCGGTGGAAACCAATCCGCTGCTGGACTGGGCGGAAAATGCCGAGCCGGTCCCCGGCAGCGACCAGCCGACCGAACAGCCATCGCCGGACCAGCAGCCACGCGACAGCGACGAACGCGCCAGCCCCGGCGATGATGACTGGGCGCCGGCCGAAGTGGACTGGAGTGGCGGCGCCGGCAGCGGCGGCTCCTTCGACGATGACGACCTGGACAACGCGGCAGAGCGTGTCGCCGACACCGAAACCCTGGCCGACCACCTGCTGTGGCAGCTGCATCTTTCGCCGCTGTCGGCGCGCGACCGCAATATCGGCGCGGCGCTGATCGATGCGATCGAAGACGATGGCTACCTGCGCGAGACCTTCGCCGGCATCGCCGAGACCCTGCTGCCGGCCATCCACGCCGGCGACGATGAAATCCTGACCGTGCTGCACCAGATCCAGCGCTTCGACCCGGTGGGCGTGGGCGCGCGCGATCTTGGCGAATGCCTGCGCCTGCAGCTGGACGTACTGCCTGCCGACACCCCGGCGCTGGCGCTGGCCCGGCAGATCACCGACGGCCCGCTGGAGCGGCTGCCACGCAGTGGCGTCAGCGGCATCGCCCAGGAACTCAAGTGCCCGGTGGCCGACGTGGACGCCGCCGTGGCCCTGCTGCGTTCGCTGGATCCCCGTCCCGGCACCCAGATCGCCCCGGTCAGCCAGGACACTTACGTGGTGCCGGACGTGGTGATCTGGCGCCAGGCCGGCGTCTGGCGGGCGGCACTGGCCGGCCATGCCGGGCCGAAAGTGATCATCCACCGCGGCTACGAAAGCATGATCCGCCGCTGCGGCGAAGGCGATGCCGGCTACCTGAAGACGCAGCTGCAGGAAGCGCGCTGGTTGCTCAAGGGCCTGGAAGCACGCGGTGAAACCCTGCTGCGTGTGGTCCACAGCCTGCTGCAGCAGCAGGCCGGCTTCCTGGAGTTCGGCGCGCAGGCGCTGCGTCCGTTGACCCTGCGTGAAATCGCCGGCGAACTGGGCCTGCACGAATCCACGGTGTCGCGCGCCATCGCCCGCAAGCACGTGCGCACCCCGCGCGGCACCATTCCCCTGCGTGCCTTCTTCGCGTCGGGCATCGACACCGAAGGCGGCGGCGAAGCGTCCAGCACCGCCATCCAGTCGATGATCCGCCGGCTGATCGACGACGAAAACCCGCGCAAGCCGCTTTCTGACGCCAAGCTGGCTGACCTGCTCAAGACCTCCGGTATACCGGTAGCGCGCCGGACCGTGGCGAAGTATCGTGAAGCCATGAACATTTCCGCCTCGCACGAAAGAGTCCGGATCGCCTGACGCATACCGCGCCCGGCGGAGAGGTTCATTGGCAAATCCAAAAGGAGAAACCCGATGCGCATTGAAACGTTTGGCAAAGACGTCGAAGTCACCCCGGCCCTGGAAAAGTACGTGGCGGACAAGCTCGCCCGGCCCGGTAAACACTTCGTCGGCGAGCACTGCGAAACTCGGGTCACGCTGAAGCTGCAGAAGAACGAACACCACGTCGATGCCACCGTGAACATCCCCGGCCAGACCCTGCACGCCGAGGCCAGTGGACAGACCATGTACGCGGCGATCGACATCCTGGCCGACAAGGTCGACCGGCTGCTGACCTCGGAGAAGGAAAAGAAGCAGCAGAAGAAACAGCAGCACGTCCCCCTGCCGTTGAGCGACAATGAAGTCTGATGACTTCACTTTCCCCCTGATATGCCCCTGACCGATCTGATGGCCGCCGTGCAGACCCAGGTCTGCGCGGCTGCCGACCGCGAAAGCGTGCTGCTGGCAGCGGCCCAGCTGCTGGCCTGCCGCCAGGCCAATACCGAACAGATCCATCGCAACCTGTGCGAGCGCGAAGCCCTCGGCAGCACCGCCATCGGTCACGGCATCGCCATTCCGCACGGACGTGCACCGGCATTGGAACGCCCGCGCGGCGCCCTGCTGAAACTGGTGGCGCCGGTGGACTTCGGCGGCGACGAACCGGTGGACCTGGTGTTCGCTATCGCGGTGCCTTCGCATTACACCCACCAGCACCTGATGCTGCTGTCCGAACTGGCCGAGCTGTTTTCCGAGCCGGGCATCCGCCAGGCCCTGCGCGACGCTCCGGATGCGGCCGCACTGCGCGCCATCATCGACCTCCCGCCACCGGCGAGTGCCGCATGAATACCAGCATCACCGCACGCGAACTGTTCGACCAGCAGCGCGACAAGCTGGCCCTGCGCTGGGTGGCCGGGCAGAAAGGCGAGAAACGCGAACTGGAAGCGGGCAATACGGTCTCGCGGCGCCCCTCGCTGGCCGGTTACCTCAACGCCATCTACCCGAACAAGGTGCAGATCCTCGGCACCGAAGAACTGACCTGGCTGGATTCGCTGGATTCGCGCCACCGATGGGAAACCATCGAAAAGATCATGCAGTCGCACCCGCTGGCGCTGGTCATCACCCGCAACCAGCCCTGCCCCGAAGACCTGCGCGCGGCCGCGGATGAATCCAACACCCCGCTGTGGCTTTCGCCCAAGCGCGGCCACGAACTGCTCAACCACCTGTCCTACCACCTGGCACGCACGCTCGCACCGCGGGTGATCCTGCATGGCGTGTTCATGGAAATCTATTCCATCGGCGTGCTGATCACCGGCGAAGCGGGATCAGGCAAGAGCGAGCTGGCGCTGGAACTGCTCAGCCGCGGCCATCGGCTGGTGGCCGACGACGCACCGGAGTTCACCCAGATTGCCCCGGACGTGCTCGATGGCACCTGCCCGGAGCTGCTGCAGGACCTGCTGGAAGTGCGCGGCCTGGGCGTGTTGAACGTGCGCGAGATGTTCGGTGACACAGCGGTAAAGAAGAACAAGTACCTTCGGCTGATCGTCCACCTGACCAAGCCGATGACCGAGCCCAGCGCCTACGGATACGAACGCCTGACCGGCGACTCCGGCACCCGCCACGTGCTGGACCTGGACGTGCCGCTGATCACCCTGCCGGTGATGCCCGGACGCAACCTGTCGGTGCTGACCGAAGCGGCCACCCGGCTGCACATCCTGCGCACCAAGGGCATCGATCCGGCCGCCATGTTCATCGCCCGCCACAGCAACCTGCTCGAACGCCGCACCCCGTAAACCCGGTAGTGACGGCCGCTGGCCGTCAAACCCTGGATCCGGTAGTGACGGCAGCTGGCCGTCAAACCCCAGGATCCGGTAGTGACGGCCGCTGGCCGTCAACCACCCGCACCACCAACAAAGAGCCCGCCATGAACCGCCCTGTCCCGTCCGCCCCGACCCTGATCATCATCAGCGGCCTGTCCGGCTCCGGAAAGTCCGTGGCCCTGAAGACCTTCGAAGACCAGGACTACTACTGCTCGGACAACCTGCCGATCGACCTGCTGCCGGCCTTCGTGCGCGGCGTGCTGGGCGCCCCCGGCGGCGCCCCGCGGCGGCTGGCGGTGGGCATCGACGTGCGCGGCCAGAGCGACCTGGGCCAGCTGGAACAATGGCGGCAACTGGCCGCCGAAGCCGGCGTGCACGCGCAGCTGCTGTTCTTCGAAGCCAGCGACGAAACGGTGCTCAAGCGCTATGCCGATACCCGCCGACGCCACCCGCTGAGCCAACTGGGCCTGTCCCTGCCCGAAGCGATCGCGCGCGAGCGCGAACTGACCGCACCGCTGCGCCGTGCCGCCGATGCGATCATCGATACCAGTACGTTGAACGTGCACCAGCTGCGCCGCCGCATCGTCACCGAGTACACGCTGGGCCACACCACGCCGCTGTCGCTGCTGTTCGAATCCTTCGCCTACAAGCGCGGCGTACCGGCCGAGGCCGACTTCGTATTCGACGCCCGCGTGCTGCCCAACCCGCACTGGGATCCGGAACTGCGCCCGCTCAGCGGCCGCGAAGGCGGCGTGCGCGACTACCTGGAAGCGCAGCCGGAGGTGCAGCGCTACGTCGGCCAGCTGACCGATTTCCTGGATACCTGGCTGCCCAAGCTGGGTAATGACACCCGCAGCTACGTCACCGTGGCCTTTGGCTGCACCGGCGGCAAGCACCGCTCGGTGTTCCTGGCCGAACGGCTGGCCCGCCACGCCCGCGAACAAGGCTGGCAGGACGTGGCCACCTACCACCGCGAACTCGACTGAAAAAAAGGGGACGGAGGGGATTAAGTCGCATCCGGCACGTGGCATGCCGGATGCGACTTAATCCCCTCCGTCCCCTTTTTGGGCGTGCAGCTGAATACGGAACACTGAGGGGCCCTGCGCCCGCTATCGCAGCGTCATGCCGACCTGTTAACGTTCAGGCATGACCTGTGGCATTCTCCTCGTAACACATCCCGGCGTCGGATCGGCCCTGCTTGAGGTGGCGACCCGGCTGCTGCGGCATCTGCCGCTGAAGACTGAAGCGTTCGACGTACCGTTCGATGCAGATCTCGATGCCCTGCTTCCGCTCGCTTCGGCCGCCCTGCGGCGGGTGGACGGCGGTGACGGGGTCCTGATCCTGACCGACCTGTACGGTGCCAGCCCCAGCAACCTGGCCGCACAGTTGGCCAGGCTCGGAACGCCGGCCCGTCGGGTAGCTGCACTGAGCCTGCCGATGTTGTTGCGTGTGATGAATTATCCGGAACAGGGACTGGATCAACTGCCCGCCACTGCGGCGGCGGGCGCGCGCAATGGAGCGATAGTCGACGATGCTTGAGAAAGAACTCACCGTAACCAACCGCCTGGGCCTGCATGCCCGCGCCACGGCAAAGCTGGTGCAGGAACTTGCGCCCTTCCGCTGCAACGTGACCATGGCCGCCAAGGGCCGTGAGATCAACGCCAAGAGCATCATGGGCGTGATGCTGCTGGCCGCCGGCCAGGGCACCCCGGTCACCATCCGCATCAACGGCGAAGACGAACAGGCCGCCATGGATGCGGTGGTCTCGCTGTTCGAGCGTCGTTTCGACGAGGACAGCTGAGCATGCCGCGCGCCCGTGCTGGACTGGCTCCCACCGGCCTGCGGCCGGTGCAGCTGCTGTCCGGCCACGGCGCGTCGCGGGGTACCGCGCTGGGCCGCGCGCGGGTGCGCCTGGCGCATGCGCTGGAAGTGGCCGAACAGCGCGTGGCGCCGCAGCAGGTGGACAAGGAGCTCAAGCGCCTGCACGTCGCGCTGGATGCCGCGCGCAATGAAATGCACGACCTGCGCCAGCGCCTGCAGGGTGCGCTGAATCAGGAAGCCGGCGAGTTCCTCGACCTGCATGCGCTGCTGCTGGACGATCCGGAACTGCTGTTCGGGCTGGATGAGCTGATCCGCAGTGGCCCGTACAGCGCGGGATATGCCCTGCGCCTGCAGCGCGACCGGCTGGCCAAGGTCTTCGACGGCATGGACGATGCCTACCTGAAGAGCCGGATGGACGACCTGGACCATGTGATCGGGCGCATCCATGCCTTCCTGCAGCCGGTGCTGCCGCCGGCGGTGAAAGGTCTGGCCGGCGAGATCCTGGTCTGCGACAACATCGCCCCGTCCGAGATGGCCCAACTGCAGTCCCAGGGCGTGGTGGCCATCGTCACCACGGCCGGCAGCGCGCTGTCGCACAGCGCAATCCTCGCCCGCAGCCTGCACCTGCCGCTGATCGTCAACGTGCCCGGCCTGCTGCACAAGGTCAGCGATGGCGACGTGCTGATCGTGGATGGCAGCGACGGCAGCATCACCGTCAACCCGCAGGCTGAAAACCTTCGCGATTACCGCGTGCGGCTGAAGGAGCATGCGCGCGAACAGCGTGAGCTGGGTCGCCTGCGCAGCAAGCCCAGCCGCACCCGCGACCAGGTCGACATCGCGTTGCTGGCCAACGCCGAATCGCTGGAAGACGTCACCCAGGCGCATGCGTTCGGGGCGCAGGGACTGGGCCTGTACCGCACCGAATTCCTGTTCCTGCAGCGCAACGAGCTGCCGGACGAAGAAGAACAGTTCCACACCTACCGCGATGCCGCGCTGGGCATGGCCGGCCGGCTGGTGACCATCCGCACGCTGGACCTGGGCGCGGACAAGGCCGACCGTACCGGCCTGACCCTGAGCAACGAAGACAACCCGGCACTGGGCCTGCGTGGCGTGCGCCTGTCGCTGGCACGCCCGCTGGTGGCCGACACCCAGCTGCGCGCGATCCTGCGCGCCAGCGCCTACGGCAAGGTGCGCATCCTGATCCCGATGGTCAGCACGCGCGAAGAACTGCTGGCGGTACGCCGCCGCATGACCCGGCTGACCGCACAGCTGCGCGCCGAAGGCCACGCGGTCAGCGAACGCGTGCCGCTGGGTGCCATGATCGAAGTGCCGGCCGCCGCGTTCGCGCTGGAAAGCTTCATCGACCTGGTCGACTTCCTGTCCATCGGCACCAACGACCTGGTGCAGTACCTGCTGGCGGCCGACCGCAACAACGAAGCGCTCGGCGAACTGTATTCGCCACTGCATCCGGCCGTGTTGCGGCTGCTGAAGCTGGTGATCGAAACCGGCCAGCGCCACCAGATCCCGGTGGCAGTGTGCGGTGAAATCGCCGGTGACGCGCGGCTGGCCCCGTTGCTGCTGGCGCTCGGCTTGACCGAGTTCAGTCTGCACCCCGGCACCCTGCTGGAAGTGCGCCGCGCGATCCGCGAAAGCGACCTCGGCGAACTGCGCGCCCGCGCGCCGAAACTGCTGGCCGCCCGCGACCGCCGCAGCATCGAACGCTGGATCAACGGTAACTGACCGGTAGTGACGGCTGCTGGCCCTCAGCGCTCGGTAGTGACGGCCGCTGGCCGTCATCAGGCACGGGGCGATCAGCGGCCGTTTCCTATGCGCTGACGGCCAGCGGTCATTGATACCTCATTGACGGCCAGCGGCCGTCACGACCGCCGCCGCGGCGCTACCGCATTGACACACGCGCGGGCGATAATGACGCGCTGACCACCCCTGATGCCGCATCCTCCCCAGGATCGCAGCCTTTTCTTTCCTGCGGGAGTTCCGATGGCCGAGGCCGTACGCCACGACAAGACCGCGCGCCAACTGCGCCTGCTTTCCGATGCGCTGGACAGCGGTCGGCTGGGTCCGGTGCGTCGCCTGGTCAATACGCTGGCCCCGGCCGAGATCGGCAACCTGCTCGAGTCGCTGCCGCCTGGCAAGCGCGAAGTGGTGTGGGGCCTGGTGGACCCGGAAGACGACGGCGAGGTGCTGGTCCACGTCGGCGACGAGGTACGTGAAAGCCTGCTGGCGGACATGGACCCGGACGAGATCATCGCCGCGGTCGAAGACCTGGACATCGATGACCTTGCTGATCTGGTCGAAGACCTGCCGGACACCGTCATCGACGAAGTCCTCAAGTCGATGGACCGCGAAAACCGCGAACGGCTGGAGCAGGTGCTGTCCTATCCCGAGGACAGCGCCGGCCGCCTGATGAACCCGGACGTGGTGACCGTGCGCGCCGACGTCAATGTCGACGTGGTGCTGCGCTACCTGCGCCTGCGCGGCGAACTGCCCGACCACACCGATCACCTGTTCGTGGTCAGCCGCCGGCACCAGTATCTGGGGCGGCTTTCGCTGGCGGCACTGGTGACCCACGAATACACCACGCCGATCAACCGGTTGATCGATGACGAGCAGCCGGCCATCGACGTTGGGGAAAGTGCCGATGAAGTGGCGCGCCAGTTCTCCGATCATGACTGGGTGTCCGCGCCGGTGGTGGATGACAACAACATCCTGCTCGGCCGCATCACCATCGATGACGTGGTGGACATCATCCGTTCGCAGGCCGAGCACCAGGCGCTCGGCGCGGCCGGCCTGGACGAAGAAGAAGATCTGTTCTCGCCGATCAAGCGCGCCGTGCGCGGCCGCGTGGTCTGGCTGGGCATCAACCTGTGCACCGCCTTCCTGGCCGCCAGCGTGATCGGCCAGTTCGAACTGACCCTGCAGAAAGTGGTCGCGCTGGCGGTACTGATGCCGATCGTCGCCGGCGTTGGCGGCAATGCCGCGGTGCAGGTGCTGACCCTGATGGTGCGCGGTATCGCGCTCGGCCAGGTCGGCCCCAGCAATGCCAAGATCCTGCTGTGGAAAGAACTGCGGGTGGCGATGATCAACGGCACCCTGATCGGCCTGCTGGTCGGTCTGATCGCCTTCGTCTGGTTCCACAGCTGGCTGCTTTCGATCGTCATCACGCTGGCGTTGATGATCAACTTCTGTGCCGCCGCACTGGCCGGCGTGCTGTTGCCGCTGATGCTCAAGCGCATGAACGTGGACCCGGCCGTGGCCGGCACCGTGGTGGTGACCGCGGTGACCGATGTCATGGGCTTCTTCAGTTTCCTTGGCCTGGCCACCCTCATCCTGCTGCACTGACCGGTACCGACCATGGCCACCACCGTAGACAACTATTTCCAGCCCGGCTGGCGCGACCAGCAGCACACCTGCGCAGCCTGTGAGTGGATGGGCAGCTCGCGTGCGATGGTGATGGAGCTGGCCGAGGACGTCACCGAGTACGACTGCCCGGTCTGCGAGAATCCGCTGCTGATCGTGGTCCATCCGGATATCGACCAAGTGCAGGCCGCCGCCGCGTCGGGCAATGAGGAAGCCCAGCAGCAGCTGGAGATCATCGCCAGCTTCCCGCGACCGGACTGATGCGCTGCACGATGCTGCGGGTCGCCCGGACAGCTAGGATGGAACCGTTTTCATCCTGCCGGGACCTCCCATGTATCGCCTGCTGCTGCGCCTTACCGTTGCCGCCACCCTGCTGATGTCGCTGGCCGGCTGCGCCACCACGCCAGACCCCACGGCGGGGCGATTTGAATCGCGCAGCGTCACCGTGGACGGCCACGCCTCCCGCTACCAGGTGTTCGTCCCCGCCGATGCCCTGCGCACTTCCGGACCGTTGCCCGTGGTGCTGTTCCTGCATGGGTCCGGTGAGCGTGGTCGTGATGGCCTGAAGCAGACCAAGGCGGGCATCGGGCCGTACCTTCGGGAACACGCCAGCACGTTCCCGGCACTGGTGGTGCTGCCGCAGGTGCCCAACCACCAGGAATGGGATGGCCTGAACAACCGCATCGCCTTGGCGGCGCTGGACGCCACGCTGGCCGAATTTTCCGCTGACCCGTCGCGGCAGTACCTGACCGGCATGTCGATGGGCGGCTATGGCAGCTGGAACATCGCGCTTTCCGCGCCGGACCGGTTCGCTGCCATCGTACCGGTATGCGGGGCGGTGATCGCGCCGCGCGAAGAACGCCAGACCCTGTTCGTCGCCGCCGTCGCCAACGAAGCAGATCCGTACACCGCGCTGGCCCAGCGCCTGAAGAACGTGCCGATCTGGATGTTCCATGGCGCGCAGGATGACGTCGTGCTGCCCCGCGACGACCGCAGGCTGCATGCCGCGTTCAAGGCCGCCGGCGCGGCAGATGCGCGCTACACCGAGTATCCCGATGGCAACCACAACGCCTGGGATGCCACCTATGCCGACACCGCGATGTGGACCTGGCTGTTCGCGCAGAAGCGCTGACCCCGCGGTAGTGACGGCCGCTGGCCGTCAGCGTTTGGTAGTGACGGCCGCTGGCCGTCAACGTTCGGTAGTGACGGCCGCTGGCCGTCAACGCAGCGTCCGCTGACCCGCATCTGCCCGCTCCCCTTACTCCAACGCGCGTCTACCCATCGCACGATGGGACATGAGCAGCGAACAGTTGAATCGCGGACGCCGATCCATTCCCGGGCAGGTGTACGTCCTGAGTACTACGTGCCATGCGCGACAACGCAGGTTCCTGACAAAAGCGTCGGCCGACTGCGTGATCACGCAGTTCCATGAAATGGAGACGCTCGGACACGTCTGCTCGCTTGCCTGGGTGGTGATGCCGGACCACATGCACTGGATGCTGCAACTGAAGTCTGGAACGCTCGCCCACCTCGCCCGACGTGTGAAGTCATCAAGTGCGCTTGCACTCAATCGGTCGAGCGGCAGGCAAGGCCGCGTGTGGCAGGCGGGGTATTTCGATCACGCGGTGAGGGCAGAAGAATCACTGCAGCGGCAGGCGATGTATATCCTCGCCAACCCGGTGCGTGCCGGGCTGGCGTGTGCAATCGGGGAGTATCCGTTTGCGTGGTGCGTTTGGGGATTGGATTGACGGCCAGCGGCCGTCACTACCGGGCTGACGGCCAGCGGCCGTCACTACCGGGCTGACGGCCAGCGGCCGTCACTACCTTCAGCCGAGCAGGGTTTCCAGTACGGCCATGCGCACGGCGACGCCGTTGGCGACCTGGCGCAGCACCCACGATTGCGGGCCGTCGGCCACTTCATCGGTGACTTCCACGCCGCGGTTGATCGGGCCGGGGTGCAGCACGGCGGCGTCCTTGCCGGCGCGGGCCAGGCGGGCGGCGTGCAGGCCGTATTGCTGGTGATACTGCTCCAGCGACGGCACCAGGCCTTCTTCCATGCGCTCGCGCTGCAGGCGCAGCATCATCAGCGCATCGGCGCCTTCCAGCATCTCGTCGAAATCCTGGCCGACCACACAGCCCTTCAGCGTGTCATCGTCGGGCAGCAGCGACTGCGGGCCGCACACGCGGATCTCGCCCACGCCCAGCGTGCGCAGCGCGTGCAGGTCGGTGCGGGCCACGCGCGAATGCTTCACGTCGCCGACGATCACCACCTTCATCTTCGAAAAATCACTGCCCTTGGCCTGGCGCAGGGTCAGCATGTCCAGCAGGCCCTGGGTGGGGTGCGAACTGCGGCCGTCGCCAGCATTGATCAACGCGGTGCCCTCGCCCGCCGCCGCGGCCAGTGCGGCCACCGCACCGTCATCGGGATGGCGCACCACGAAGCCGCGCACGCCCATCGCTTCCAGGTTGCGCAGCGTATCGGTCGCGGTTTCTCCCTTGCGGGTGGACGAGGTGGACGCATCGAAGTTCAGCACGTCCGCGCCAAGCCGCTGGGCGGCCAGCTGGAACGAACTGCGAGTACGCGTGGACGGCTCGAAGAACAGCGTGCACACCGCCGAACCGGCCAGCACCGCGCGTTTGTTGCCGACCCGGCCGACCGCTGCATCGCGGATCTGGCCGGCCCGGTCCAGCAACTGCAGCAGGGTCTCGCGTGGCAGGCCCTGCAGGGTGAGCAGGTGGCGCAGGCGTCCGGATGAATCGAGTTGCGAGGCAGTCATGGGCAGGCGGTCGGCAGGTCAGGGAATGGGGGTGGCGTCGTCCGGTGAAGACAGCCAGCGGTCGATGATCACCGCAGCGGCCACCGCATCCAGGGCGGCGGCATCGCGGCGGCGCTTGCGCCCTTCGGCGCGCTCGACGGCGAACCGGCGCGCGGCTTCGACCGAACTGGAGCGCTCGTCGATCATCGCCACCGGCAGTTTGAAACGTTCCCGCAGCTGGCGGGCAAAGCCCTGCGCGCGCTTGCGGTTGGGCTGGTCCTGGCCGTCCAGGGTGAGCGGATCGCCCACCACTAGGCCGTCCGGGCTCCATTCTTTGATCAACCGCTCCACCGCGCCCCAGTCCGGGCCGCTGCCGTGCACGTCGATCACCGCCACCGCGCGCCCATGGGCGGCGAAGGCACTGCCGATGGCAACGCCGATGCGGCGCGAACCCACATCGAAGCCGAGCACGGTGCCGTCGCGGCGGATGGCCGCCGGCTCAGACATGGCCGCTGTAATCGGTCAGCCGGAACAGGTCCACGCCGATGCGCGCGGCCGCACCCTGCCAGCGCTGCTCGTACGGGGTGCGGAACAGCAGGTCGGCGTCGGCCGGCACGGTGAGCCAGCTGTTGTCAGCCAGTTCGCCTTCCAGCTGGCCTTCGCCCCATCCGGCGCAGCCCAGCGTGACCAGCGCATTGGCCGGCCCTTCGCCGCGTGCCATCGCTTCCAGGATGTCGCGCGAGGTGGTCAGGTACACGCCTTCGCCGACCAGCAGGCTGGACTCCCACGGACGCGCATCGTCATGGATGACGAAGCCGCGTTCGGGGTGCACCGGCCCCCCGTTGAGCACCGGTCGCTGGCGCAGTTCGTCGTCTTCGGTGGCGATGTCCATCTGCGCCAGGACTTCACCGATGGTGTAGTCGGAGGGCTGGTTCACCAGCACGCCCATGGATCCGTTCTGGTCGTGCTGGCAGATCAGCGCGACGCTGCGGGCGAAGGGCTCGTCGGCCAGCGAGGGCAGCGCGACCAGCAGGTGATGGGCAAGGGAAGTCGAAATCTCGGACATGGCTGCATTCTACCCGCTGGGCCGTGTGCAGGCGCGTGAGACGGTAGGATGGCGACCACCCAGCAAGGAGCCTGCGATGTCCACCAGCACGACGCTACCGCCGTCCACCCGAAGTGCCATCGTGTTGATCGCCCTGCTGCAGGGCCTGCTGCTGTACCTGGCGCAGCAGCTCGACGGCAGCTGGCCGCTGCACGATGTCGGTTCGCGCTATCGCTGGTACGCCTGGGTGCTCACCGTGCCCAGCGCGATCGCCCTGACCGTGGTGGACCTGCGTGATCGCCGGCTGTGGCTGCACGCGCTGCTGGCTTCGGTGGTGGTGCTGGGGCTTGCCAGCTGGATCGGCTGGAACCTGGACGGGGAAGCCGGCCTGCGCTCGGAACCGCTGCGCCTGCCGTTCTCTCTGGCGATGGCGATCGCCACCTTCATCAGCCTGCCGTGGTGGCAGCACCGCCTGCAGCACGGCCACTGGCGGGCCAGCTACGATGCGCTGTTCGAACGCGCCTGGCAGAACGGCCTGACCCTCGCACTGGCGCTGCTGTTCACCGGCCTGACCTGGATGCTGCTGTGGTTGTGGGCGTCCCTGTTCGGGCTGCTGAAGATCACCTTCTTCACCGAATTGTTCCGCGAAGATGCCTTCATCGCGCTCGCCACCGGCACCCTGGCCGGCTTCGGCATCCTGATCGGGCGCACCCAGCAACGCGCCATCCAGATCACCCGCCAGGTGCTGTTCGCGGTGTGCCGCGGGCTGCTGCCGCTGCTGTCCTTCATCACCGTCATCTTCACCCTGAGCCTGCCGTTCACGGGATTGCAGCCGCTGTGGGAAACCCGCTCGGCCGCCTCGCTGCTGCTGGTGCTGGCGCTGCTGCTGGTCACCTTCACCAACGCGGTGTACCAGCATGACAACGACCAGCCGCCCTACCCGCGCTGGCTGCGGCGGCTGGTGGAAGCCAGCCTGCTGGCGCTGCCGGTACTGTCCGCGCTGGCGCTGTACGCGGTGTGGCTGCGCATCGGCCAGTACGGCTGGACCCTGGAGCGTTTCTGGGCGTTGCTGATCGCGGTGCTGGTGACCGGCTATACGCTGGGCTATGCGCGCGCGCCGTTCAGCCGCGGACGCTGGCTGCAGCCACTGGAGACGACCAACCGGTTGATGTGCTGGGTGGTGCTGGGCGCGGCGCTGCTGGCCAGTTCACCGCTGCTGGATCCGGTGCGGATCACCGTCGCCAGCCAGCAGGCGCGGCTGTTGGCCAACCCCGATGGCATCACCACCGCCGATGCGATGCTGCTGCGTTTCGACCTGGGCCGGCGCGGCGTGGCGGCACTGCGCGAGATGCAGCGCAATGCCCGTTTCAGCGCCGATGCGCGGGCTGCCAGCGTAGCGGCCCAGGCCCTGGCGCGCACGGCCTACTGGGGCGGCGGTGAGAGCGCGATCGACGATGGCATCCGTGACCAGGCGGTGCTGCGCAAGCGGCTGGTGCTGGCCGACGGTTCGGCCACCCCGCCGGACAGCTGGTGGGACGCGATGGTCGCCCGCAAGGTGGAGACCGGCGGCTGCCTGGATGCCGATTCACGCTGCGTCGCCACGACCCGCGATTTCGACGGCGACGGCCAGCCGGACGTGCTGCTGTGCGGGTTGATGCAGGGATCCGGGGCGTACTGCCAGCTTCACGCGCTGGGTGTGCGCGGCTGGTGGACGGTGGGGTCGTACGGCTTCCCGCGCGGCGGTTCGGCATCGGAAACCGCACGCATCCACGACGCCGTGCGCGCCGGCAGGCTGACCCTCAAAGCACCGCGCTGGCCGGAAATTTCGCTGGACGACGGCGCCCCTTCCAGCATCGGCAACCTGTCCAAGGAACCCCGGGAGACACCATGAGCGGATACTGCAGCATCGCCCCGGGCCATCCGGTCCACGGCTATTACCACGACCATGAATATGGATTCCCGCAGCGCGCCGAAGCCGAGCTGTTCGAGCGCCTGGTGCTGGAAATCAACCAGGCCGGGCTGAGCTGGGAGACCATCCTGAAGAAGCGCGAAGGCTTCCGCCGCGCCTACGATGGCTTCGACGTGGACACCGTGGCCGCCTATGCGCAGCCGGATATCGACCGCCTGCTGGGCGACGCCAGCATCATCCGCAACCGGCTGAAGGTGCTGGCCGCCATCCACAATGCGCAGGTCATCCAGGGCCTGCGCGCAAGCCACGGCAGCTTCGCCGAATGGCTGGATGCGCACCATCCGCTGGACAAGGCCGGCTGGGTGAAGCTGTTCAAGAAGACCTTTCGGTTTACCGGCGGGGAAATCACCGGCGAATTCCTGATGAGCCTGGGTTACCTGAAAGGCGCCCACGCCGATGACTGCCCGGTGCAGAAGCGGATCCTGAAATTGAAGCCGGCGTGGTCCCGGAAGTAATGGCCCCCCGGGTAGTGACGGCCGCTGGCCGTCAGGTTTCCGACGGACGGGGTCAGAGTCCTTTTCCTGCGGAAAAGGACTCTGACCCCTCCCGCTGGCCGTCAGGTTTCCTGCCCGATGATTGCGTCAGACGCCCATGTACCGGCCCGGGCGGTGGTTGAACATCAGCACCAGGCTGAGCACCACCGCGCCGGTGGCCGAATACATCACCTGGATGGGCGACAGCACGCTGAACGCCACCAGCATCAGCATCGCATCGAAGCTCATCTGCACCTTGCCGGCGCTCCAGCCACGCGTGCGCTGCAGGTAGACCGCCAGGATGCCGATTCCCCCCAGGCTGGCGCGATGGCGGATGAAGAACAAAATGCCCAGGCCGGCCAGCGCGCCGCCCACCAGCGCCGAATACAACGGCGCAATATGGGCAAAATCCGCCCAGCGCGGCAGCAGGTCGGTCAGGATTCCGCAGGCGGTGACCGCCGCGAAGGTCTTCAGGGTGAACTCCCAGCCCATCCGGCGCACGCCCACCCAGTAGAACGGCAGGTTGACCAGCACGAACACCAGGCCGAAGTTCCAGCCGGCCGCGTAATGGATCAGGAAGGCCAGCCCGGCCATGCCGCCGATCATCAGCCCGCCTTTGGCGAAGATGGCCAGGCCGAGCGACGCCACCAGCGTGGCCAGCACCATGCCCTGCACGTCTTCGGCGTGGGAATGGCGCAGCGCGCGGTCGTCCTGCGGGGTGCCGGCGCTATCCGGCGGCGGCGTCAGCGGGCCAGCGGTGACGAGGTGGCCGTCAGCGTCGTCGCACGGCGCGGGGCCATGGGATTGGAGGGACATGAGCGTGGGGTGTCGCGGTGGGGAGTCGTATTAGACACGATCCCGATGACAGTTGCAGGTGAAATCATTCACGGTAGTGACGGCCGCTGGCCGTCGAATTCACAAAATGACGGCCAGCGGCCGTCACTACCGACATCCGGCGGCCGTCAGTACCGTCAGTCCTTGGTCACCCGGTTGATCTCGGCCAGGCTGGTCACGCCCTTGCTGGCTTTCACCAGCGCCGACTGGCGCAGGTCATTCACCCCGATCGCCTGGGCGGCGTCGGCAATCTGCAGCGCATTGCCACCGGCCAGGATGATCGTGGAAATCTCATCGGTCATCGGCATCACTTGGTAGATACCGGTGCGGCCCTTGTAGCCTTCGGTGCATTCATCGCAGCCAACGGCTTCATACAGCTCGATTCCCGCATCCAGCTGGGCCTGGGTGAAGCCTTCGGCCAGCAGCGCGTGGGCCGGCAGATCAGTGCGGCGCTTGCAGTTGTTGCACAGCCGGCGCGCCAAGCGCTGGGCGATCACCAGCGTCACCGAACTGGTGATGTTGTACGGCGCGATGCCCATGTTCATCAGGCGCGCGATGGTCTGCGGCGCATCGTTGGTATGCAGCGTGGACAGCACCATGTGGCCGGTCTGCGCGGCCTTGATCGCGATCTCGGCAGTTTCCAGGTCGCGGATTTCGCCGACCATGATGATGTCCGGATCTTGTCGCAGGAACGAACGCAGCGCCGCGGCGAAGGTCATGCCGCGCTTGTTGTTCTGCTGCACCTGGTTGACGCCGGGCAGGCGGATTTCCACCGGGTCTTCGGCAGTGGAGATATTGCGCGTTTCATCGTTCAGGATGCCCAGCGCGGTATATAGCGAAACGGTCTTGCCCGAACCGGTCGGGCCAGTCACCAGCACCATGCCGTAGGGCTTGTGGATGGCTTCCTTGAACAGCTTTTCCTGGTCCGCTTCGTAGCCCAGCTTGTCGATGCCCAGCTTGGCCGCGCTGCCATCCAGGATACGCAGCACCACCTTCTCGCCAAACAGCGTCGGCAGGGTGCTGACGCGGAAGTCGATCTGCTTGGTCTTGCTCAGGTTGAGCTTGATGCGTCCATCCTGTGGCACGCGCTTTTCGGCGATATCCAGCTGCGCCATGACCTTCAGGCGCGCGGCGATGCGCTGGTTCAATTTCACCGGCGCACGCGCCACCATCTTCAGCAGGCCGTCGATGCGCAGGCGCACGCGGTAGTCGTCTTCGTAGGGCTCGAAATGGATATCCGAGGCGCCCTTGCGGATCGCGTCCACCAGCACCTTGTTGACGAACTTCACCACCGGAGTGTCATCGCCCTTGGCATCGATCCCCGAATCGCCGGCGTTGTTGTCGTCGTCGGTGCCGATTTCCAGATTGGCCATGCCCTCGTCGTCGTCGCCCATCTGCGAGGACATCGAATCGTGGGTGTTCTGCCATTGTTCCAGCGTGCGGCGGATCTGGTCTTCATCCACCAGGATCGGTTCCACTACCAGGTTGGTGTGGAACTTGATTTCATCCAGCGAATGGGTCGGGTCGCTGGTGCCCACGTACAGCTTGCCGCCGCGCTTGAACAGCGGCAGCACGTGGTGCTTGCGCAGCAGCTCTTCGCTGACCAGCTTGATCGCGCTCTGGTTGGCATCGAACACGCCGACATCGAACAGCGGCATGCCGAATTCGAGCGAATTGGCGGCGGCCAACTGGGCGGCGGTGACGACCTTGTGCTGCGCGAACCACTGCGGCAGCGGCAACCGCGCGGCGGTCGCCTTGGCCATCGCGTCGCGCGCGCCGGCTTCATCCAGCGCACCGTCCTGGACCAGGCGACGGGCAATACCGGTGATGCCGACGAGATTTGCGGTGGCGACTGCGTTCATGCGGTTCCTCATTGTGTGCCGCCCGGCGCATCCCGCCCCGTACAGCTGCATATTGGTCCGCTGCTGGCTCCCCCTGCAGCAGCCACCATCTTACCCTGAGAGCGCAGGTTTCACCGCGCTCAACGTAGTGT
Organism: Stenotrophomonas sp. SORGH_AS_0321; assembly: GCF_031453215.1. Taxonomy (NCBI): domain Bacteria; kingdom Pseudomonadati; phylum Pseudomonadota; class Gammaproteobacteria; order Lysobacterales; family Lysobacteraceae; genus Stenotrophomonas; species Stenotrophomonas sp. SORGH_AS_0321. Next base: position 992,463 of record NZ_JAVIZG010000001.1, on the reverse strand, counting down.
CGAGCTTGCTCGGCAACGCGCCTCGTTGGCGGTTTCACGGACCAGCGCCGGGCAGACAACACCGCCGGTAAGTGTTGCGTGGGGTAATCGTCACGCAGCCGGCCCCTGTACGCGCTTTGAGGATTTCTGCAAAATTGTTGTGTAGACTTGTGTAGCCAGAGCGCATCTGGGCTAATACGCCCATGCCCGGATGGAGGACCTGATGTTCTATCCCGTTTACGTCCACCACGAACCAGGCGCCGCCTACGGCATAACCATTCCTGATCTTCCTGGCGTCTTCTCTGCGGCCGATGAAGCGGCCGATATTCCGCGCATGGTGCAAGAGGCAGTAGAGGCCAGGTACGAGGGCGAATCAGCCGGCCCTGGACCTGCATCGCCGCTGGATCGCTACAGCCAGAGCGACGAATACACCGGTGGCTTCTGGATGTTGATTGATGTCGACCTGTCCAAGCTCAGCACGAAAGCAGTACGCTTGAACATCAGCCTGCCAGAGTATCTGGTGGGCCGGATCGATGAAGCAGCGGCGCAGCGGCGTATGTCCCGATCGGCGTATCTGGCTCTGGCCGCGGAACATGAGTTGGGCGGTGTGGCTGGTAGCAATCCAGGGTGCTCCAAGTAGTCGCCCGCATCGCTGACTTCGTGAGCTGCCGGACGCCCGCGACGCCCGCGCTTCTGGCGCGCTTTGAGCGAGCCCACCCGCTGCCGCAACGCGCTCACCGGTAATGACGTGTTATCGACCAGCTGCACCATCACCCGGCACGGCGCCCCCTTCGAAAACGCTGGACTGGACGACCACCACGAACGGAATGTTCTCGTTTGAGCCTACGTTGGCATGCACGTCAAACTGTTGGATCACAGGGTGGAAAACTCGTCAGCAAGAGTGCCGTGGGCATCCACGAAGGCGCCCCATTCTTCCGCCGCGCGCGCCAGCTCCCATCGGCAGCCTCCAGGGCTCTCGTGTTCGCTGGCCCCGAACTCCGTCTGCAGGACTTCCACCTTGCTGGAAAGATTGCCGGTGAGCGCCTTGGCCTGTGCAACCAGATCGGAGTTGAGGGTCGGATTGCCCCCTATTCTCTGCGCGTCTGGATCGTAGATAGCGGGCATGTGAGTTTCCGGGTCGATCATGCGCATCGTGTGCGCATGCCAGACACGGTGCAAGTTGCGTACTACCCGACTCCACGGCACCAGGTGCCGGCCCGAAAGCTCACACATAGCGGCGTGCCAAAAACGCCACACCCCCAGCAAGCACTTGGCACGCGCACGTGATCTGCCTCACAGCAGCAGTCGATCAGCGCTATCTATACTCAGCCCACAGAACAGCCATCCGTTGTACTGAACGGAAACCTAGATAGACAGGACCCGCCATGCGACACGCTCATCCACCTCCCGTACCGCAGAAGGTGTGCGACATGCTCAGGGATTTTCCAGCGCATACCGCAAAACTGCAGGCTGACTTGAATCGCGTGGCCGAGAAGCCGCTCACTGGCACGCCGATGTTTGAACAGGCCATCTGGGCCCTGGAGGAGGCGCTCAGTTGCTTCGCGGTGGATGCCCGGGAAGAGCTGAAGGCAGCCCAGGACCGTGGTGATCTGGACCTGGTCGAGCGGGCCAAATGGAAGGCGCTCAAATTCGGGTACGCGCGGGCGAACATGGGCTCGATGCCCGACCTGTACGCTTATTTCAACGCTCGGGGGCTGGAATGAGCGAACAGGGACATGTCAGCCCGCAAGAGCTGGAGCGCATCTTCGTTGACAGCATTCTTCCTGACTACAGCCTCTCAGAGCGAACAAGCCTGGACAGGCCCAAGGCGATCCTGCTCACAGGACAACCCGGAGCAGGCAAGGGGGGCCTGGCACGAAGGATCGAAGCTGAGCTTCAGGACGATGTCGTCACAATCGATCCCGAAGCGCTGCGCGATTACCACCCCGATGTCAGGTCTCTCCGCGAGACCCATCCCTATACGTGGGCCCCACATACCCAGTCCGACGCTGACATCTGGTCTGAAAAGCTGCTGACCAACACCGCCGCGCTCAAGAAAAACCTGATCTACAACGCCACGTTGAACAATGCGGAGTGGCTGTCCGAACTTATCGATGAGCTGCGGTTACAAGGCTACGAAGTGGAGGTGCGTGTCGTCGCAGCACCGAAACTGGAAAGCGAACTCGGAATTGATCAGCGATTTACCAGCAATTTCGACGTAAATGGCTACGGGCGTCATACGCTGAGCGAGGTTCACGATGAGGCCTACGACACGCTACCCGCCTGCTTGGACCTGTTGCATCAGCGCACCGATGTGCGCATTCGCATCTTCTATCGCGATGGTGTGGAACTCTACGATAACGCCATTCACCCGCAGACACCGGGCGCTGCATTGACGCATGCGTTTGAAGCCCGATTGAAAGACCCAGCCATTACTCATCAACTGCGCGACGGCTGGCGGGCGCAAGGGGTTTGGCATCGCGATCTTACGCAGAGGCTGGCTTCCACCAGCACCGGCGTTGCGCGGCAGGCGCGCGGGCCCGCTGAGTCACAGCAGGCAAGCAGCACGTGGTGGAAACGCTTGTTCGGACGCCGCGGTTGATGGTGTAGACCCTCGCTTATTCACATCATTTCCCTGAAAAGGTGTCGCTTATGTCTCTGCCCGCCCCCCCGGTTCCGGCCAAGCTGCGCGAGATGCTCACGGACTATCCCGGGCATATCGAAAGGCTGCAGGAGGTTCTCAACAGGTCCGTTGAACGATCTCGGAAAGTCCCTCTTATGCCTTTCGATGACGCGATCTCAGACTTGGAAGGACGATTGGGGACATTCATCAGCGAAGCACGTGCTGAGCTTGTCAGCGCCCAGATCTCGGCTGATTCTGAAGCGATTACGCGAGCTGTTGAGAAAGAACGACTAATGTTCAGCGCGTCCTTCAAACGGCATTGGCTGGATGATGAGCCTCTCTACAACTACTTTATGGCGATCGGCGGATGAACGATCCCGATAGCCGGCTGGCCCCTGAAGTACACGCAAAGCGACTCGTCGAAAACGTAGTCCCAGGAAGTGGATTGCAGGAAGCAAGCCCCCAAGACAGTCCTAAAGCGATCCTGCTAGCGGGACCATCCTCGATACCACCCTGGGCAATGGTGACAGCGCCGTCACACTGATCAAGGACCTCCAAGCCAAAGGCTATCAAGTCGAGATTCGCGGCGTCGTTGCACATGACCTGAAAAGCGAGCTTGGTGTAGACAGAAGGTTTTCCAGAAGTCTGGATGCAATGGCCATGGTCGTTACGTCCCCGAAGAAGTACGCACTCATGTCTATGGAGCGCTCCCTGGGAAGAGGTAGCGTGCAGCCCGTATCAGGCGAGTGCCAAGTGACCGGCAGGCGTCGCAGGTACGGGACGGCGGTGCAGCCGTTGCCCCCGCCCACCGGCAGTGCCACGATTCATTTTCTGTCGAGAATGGTCGTTGAACAAGCGCAAACAACTGCAGATACTCTTCGATATGCAACCCGCTTGAAAGGTCTCGACCATGCCCCTGCCCCCTCCTCCAGTACCAGCCAAGCTCCGTGAAATGCTCAAGGACCATCCGAGGCATATCGAGGAATTGCAGAAAGCCCTCAATTCGGTGAATGGGCGCATGAAGTCTGTCCCGCCTTTCGAGGCTGCAGTCTGGGCCTTGGAGGACTGTCTCAGCGGCTTCATCAGCGAAGCACGCGCTGAACTGGCAGCCGCCGAAGCCTCGGCTGATCCACAGGTGATTGGCAGGGCAACTGAAAAAGAGCGGCTGATGCGATTTGCCAGATCCAGCAATATCGGCATGGCCAACCTCGACGATCTGTGGGTACACCTTCAAGCCAACGAGAGAAGTCGCTGATGAGTACTCGCGGTGGGCGCCTGACGGAGGATGCGCACGCACTGCGCCTCCGCGAGAAGATCATCCCAGACAGTGGATTGGATAGCCGCGCTTCACATGATTCGCCTAGAGCCATCATACTTGCTGGGCAGCCCGGTGCCGGCAAACGCGGCTTGGCGCGCGAGGTTACGAACGAGCTTCACAGGGATGTAATCAAAATCGACCCGGATGAGCTGCGTGACGCACATCCTGACGTCGAACGCCTACGCCAGCAACACCCCTACACCTGGGCTGGTCACACCCATGAAGATGCCAGTCAATGGGCCAAGGAATTGCGCGCCGCAGCGATTGAGGGCCGTAGAAACATCATTCTCGACACCACGCTGGGCAATGGTGACAGCGCGGTCACGTTGATCAAAGACCTACAGGCCAAAGGCTACGTGGTCGAGATTCGCGGGGTCGTTGCGCATCGACTGGAAAGCGAGCTCGGTGTGGACGCTCGTTTTACAGGGTCCATCGATAGCAGAGGTTACGGCCGCTACGTCCCCGAGGATGTACGCCATCAGGTTTATGATGCGCTCCCAAGCAACCTGGACAAGGTTCATGCCGAGACCGGCATCCCTATCCGGCTCTACGGGCGTGAGGGTGGACAGGTCTACGACAGCCACAGCGATGCCCGGTTGCCCGGCACGGCCCTGGAGGCGGAACGTAAAGCACGCTTAAGCAATCCTCGCATTACCGAGGCTCTGCGCGATGACTGGCAAATGCAGGGCCGCTGGCACGCCGAACTACCCGATACGCTGCCCAACAATCGTCATGTAAGTCCAGCCACTGCGACAGCGGTGTTCGATGAGCGCGCCGCGCTAAAGGTCGTCGAAGGCATCGCGCCCCTCATCCGAGAGGCGCGCACCATCGACCACACCGTCCGCGTGCGCCCGAACATGGTGCGCGGAGCGATGGTCGGCGGCACAGCCGCGACGGCCTTTGAAGCGGTAACGGAGGGGGCCAAAGTGGCAGACCTCTACGCGCGCGATAACCGGACTGGCGCGGAGGCTGCACTGCTGGACTTCGGCGCACGCAGTGTCGGCGGCTGGACCGGTGCGGCGGTGGGCGCCAAGGCTGGCACGCTGGCAGGAATCGAATCCGGCCCCGGCGCGATTGTCACCGGCATCATCGGTGCAGGATTGGGCGCTTGGGGTGCCAGCGAAGTTGTGGATTGGATCGAGAAGTACCGGATCAACAACCAGACCGACAGCGCCGGCAGGGTCTGGACGTTTGATCCGGAGCATCCCGGCAAGGGCTGGACGCACAGCGAGAGAGCAATCGTGGGGACAGTCGGCACGGTGGCGGATCGGCCGATCTACGGCGCCACTACACAGCTCACGGCCGACCCGGCGTTGACCCAGGAGTTGAATTACAAAGCGTCCAGCAGAGCGGTGGAACTGCGCCTGTCAACGCCCGACCTGCCAATCGATCCGTACCGCATCGACAGTGACGCCACCGATACGCCCAGCCTCCTTCCACGCTCGTGGGAGCGTACCCCAGACAGTGGGGAATGGCGGCGTGAGGTCGTCCATCAGGTCTATGAGCATGGCATCAAGAGCACAACCGTGGAGGTGGCCGATGCCACCAAGGCGGCCCAGCTTGATGAGATCGCCTGCGGCATCATGGCCTTCAATGCAGCGCGTAGTCCGGTCGCCTTCGCCAAGCAGTATGAGCAAGCGTATGCAGAGCAGGGTTGGTCCCGGCACGGACCGATTCCTGAGGCAGTGGCGTGGGCCCGTGATCATCCGGATCAGCTGCTTGCCTCGGATGGCCGCACTTACCAGCACAGGCCGGATGGCCAATGGCTGCAGGACGGGTATACCCATGACTCCTTGGCCGATGGGAACGTTCGCGATGAATTGAACGATACCTACCTGCAGATTCAAGCCATCCAGAAGCAGGACGCTCCCGTGCCCGGCTCCCCGGTGCCCGAGGCAGTCGATGATCCTGCCGAGCGGGATGCACTCCAGTCGACGCCGACGACACCCGCCACGCCAACGCAGCCGGGCCATCCCGACCATTCTCTTTATCAGCAGGTGCGCGACGAAGTAGCGGCACTGGACGCCCGACATGGGCGCAGCTTTGATGCCACCAGTGAGCGGATGACCGCCAGCCTGCTGGTGCTGGCCAAGGACAATGGTCTGGATCGGGTGGACCACGTCGTGCTGAGCAATGCCACGACGCACGAACAAGCTGGGCACACGCTGTTCGTGGTACAGGGCGAGCCGGGTGATCCTGCGCACCAGCGCGCCTCCATGCCAACGGTGCAGGCGGCCCAGACGCCGGTGGACGAATCAATGCAGCAGTTCCAGGTCGTCAGCCGGGAGCATGATCAGCGTTCACAGGTGCAGCAGCGCGACCAGCAGATGCACGATGAGCGCATGCAGCAGGAAAACCACGGACGCGCGCTCAGCATGGGTTGATCGCCACACTCGGTCACCGGGCCGGGCTTGTCGCCCCGCCCCCTTGAACCACCTCCACCCGCAACTGCACACCCAGCGCCCGCATCACGCCCAGCACGCTGTCGAAGTACAGGGGACGGGTGCCATTCAACTGCCGGCGCATGGCTTCATCGCTCAGCCCGCACTCGCGCGCCGCATGCTCGATCCCATGCAGCTCGGCCGCCAGCAGCAGCGAGCGGGCGAACGTGGATTCTTCATAATTGGCCATGTGCAGGCGGGCATCCAGATACTCGGCCGTCTCGGCGGCGCGCGGGTTGGCGGCGCGGGCATTGGCACGCTCGTGGGGCGTCATTGCTGGCTCCACATGGCATCGGCCGATGACCGCACCAGGTCGCGCCCGGACAGGATCAGCCCTTCCACCATCAGGCTGGTGACGCAGCCTTCCGACTGCACATCCTGCTTGCCCAGATGCACCGCGTGCAGGATTTCGAAGATCGATGCCAACGCCTGCAGGGTGCGAACGGGAACGGCGATCAACGCGGCGCGTTGAGGTTCTGCCGGGCTGTCTTCAGCGGTGGCTGCGGCCTCACAATCGATGTCTGAAATCAGGCGCAACGGCACCACCACGTGCTTGTTGCTGCGTGATGTTTCAAACGCTTCCAGCCGCCGCTCCAGGCGCTCGATGAAGTGCGGTGGGAAGTCGAGCATCTTGTCGCCCATCAGGGCGTACAACCGCTTGGCGGCAAGGGGGTAATGCGATTTCATCGGCGTACCTCACACGGCTTGAGGCCACCTGCGCCGAGGCGCAGGGTGGCGGGCGATGCGGGTTGCCATACCGGTTGAACTTAGGAAAAAGACCGGCGGATCAGGGATCCCCCACATCGCCCGCCATGAGACCGGCAAGCGATGCAGCGCATTCTCCGCCGTGCCCAGAGGGCAAAACAGAGCCAAATCCTAAGTTCATAACAGGATGGCAATCCCGGCTGACGCTCTTCGTCGCCAGCGTGTCCATACCATCAGCCGCAAGCCCTTGCGTACATGGGCGAAACTGCAAAAGTGACGCCCGATAGACCGAGCGCTCAGCACGGGGGGCGCACGCATCTCGAACTCCTTCCGCGCCCTCGCACCCGGGCGATGCCACGCCCAACGCGACACGCCCCTCCCGTAGTGTCGAGCACGGCTCGACACCTACCTGCTCCACGGTAGTGACGGCCGCTGGCCGTCAGCTCCTGCTCTGGTGGGTGACGACCGCTGGTCGTCAGCTCCTGCCCGGGTAGGTGACGACCGTTGGTCGTCACGCTTTTGCCCTTGCCGCTGCGCTCGCCGAGCACGGCTCGGCGCTACCGCTCCTGCTTTCCCAACGCGGCCATATAGGTCAGCAACCTCAGCCGCCCGCTGGCCCGCGCATCGGTACCAAGCGAGTTCCAATAGCGATCCGACAACGCCCGCGCCAGCGCCGTATCGCCACTGGCCCACGCCGCGTACTGCATCGCCCCGAACAGGTAATAGCCCGACCGCGCATCGGCAAGCAGGCCGACACTGTGCGGGCCTTCCAACAGGCGCTGGCCGCTTTCCAGAACCTGCGCGTGATCGTCCGTGGCCGCCGCGGACACCAGCGCCAGTGCATCAATAACCGTGGGATCGCGCAGCGGACATGGGCGCCACGTCGGCCGCACCCACAGCGCCTCGCGCTCGGCAGGCGCCAGGAACGGCACCGTTTCACCGGCCAGGAAGAACACCAGCCCGGCCGTTTCCAACGGGGTGATTTCCAGCTCACAACGCTCGCCCAGTGAACGCAGCGCATCGGCCAACGCATGGTCGCCACCGCCGGGCAGGTCTGCGCCGTGTTGCAGCCGCTGCGACAACAGATACGCAGTGCTGCGACGTTGCAGCACCTGCAGGTTCAGCTGGGCGCCCTCCGCCGGCGGTACGCGAGGCTCCGGCCCGCCCCATGCACGGGTGAGCGGCCAGGGCGCCGTCATGATCGATTCCACATCCCCCACATACCCCTGCTGGAAGCGTGCGATGGGTGCGCGCAGGGTCAGGATCGGGTGGTAATCGGAATGCCGCGGCGAAGGATAAAGCGCCGGGTAAGCACGCAGCGCGGCATCCCCCATTGCGTAGGTATCCCGCAGGTCATCCAGGCCGTGCACACCCACCCGCGCCAGCTCCGCACGCAGCGCCGGATGTTCGAACACACCCGCATTGAGTTCGGGCAGTTTTCCCTTCGGCGTGGCCACGATGATCAGGTCTGAATCGTTGGCCAGGTAAGCACGCACATCGCTGAAATGATCGACCAGCCCGTCCAGTACGGAAGACACCAGTTCCGGGGTGATTTCATACAACTGCAGCCACTGCACGAACAGCCCACCCTCGTTGAGCTGCCCCGGCACGAACGCGTAGAACTCATCGCTGAACAACGACGCGGTGCCGCCCACCCAAGGGTTGGAGGGTTCGGAAATGATCAGGTCATAGCGGCGCCCGCTGCCGGCGAAATGCGCCTTGGCGTCATCGATGACGATGTGCGAACGCGGATCGTCGTAGGCGCGGCTCACGCGGTCGCCGAACAGACGCGCGCCCTCCACCATGGCCGGTTCGATCTCCACCGTATCCACTTGGCCGACGCGCGGATCGCCGAGCAGGGTATGCGTGGTCAGCCCGGAGCCGAAGCCGATCACACCCACCCGCTCGAAGCCATGGCCGAGCGCCAGCGGCAGCGCACCGAGCAGCACCATGGTGGACTCATCACCGCTGGGCTCCTGGTCAACGCTGACCGTCATGCCCGCATCCACCTTGCCGTTGGTAGCGATGGAGCGCACCGGCCCGGCCCCGCGATCGGTCTCGAACACCGAAACCGTGGCGGTCTGGCCGTCCTTGAAGAACAGCATCTTCGCGCTGTCATGCAAGCGCGCACCGCCATGCCTATAGACCGAAGAACTGAGTACCAGCGGATCAAATCGCACCAGCGCCACCGCCGCGATTACGCCGGCGACTCCAAGGCCCATAGCGAGCGCGGCGCCGCGGTAGCTGACGACCGGCTCGTGGTCGGTGGCAACTTGATCCTGCTGGGTGGCAACCTGCTCTTGGTGGCTGGCGACTCGCGAACCTCGGTGGGTGGCGACCCGCTGCCCTTGGTGGGTGGCGGCCGTTGGTCGCCACGGTCTTGATCCTGCCCCTACCCCCACAACCCCACCCGGCCACAACAACCACACCCCCAACCCCACATCCACCACCGCCGCCACCAGCAGCGCGTACTTCAGCCCCAACATCGGCATCAGCACATGTACCGCTGCCAGCACACCGACAATAGCGCCCACCGTATTGAACGCATACACCTGGCCGATGACCTTCTCGCCGCGCCCCTGCCGCAACAGCGCCAGCGTCAACAACGGCAGCGTCATGCCCGCAAAGAACGCAGCCGGGAACATCACCAGCACCGCAATCACCGCACTGGCAACGCTGTACAACCCGTAGCCTTCGGCACTGCGCACGATGACGCGCATCAGCCAGCCGACCCATTCGAACGCCTGCGCGTACACGAACATTGACGCCAAGGCGGCCAGCCCCATCAGCACCTGCACCCACCCGGCTGCCCGCAGCGGCGAGGCCATGCGGTCGGCGCGATGGCGCAGCCACAGCCCGCCAAACGCAATGCCGGCAATGAACGCAGCGAGCATCAACTCAAACGAATGCAACGTGGTGCCCAGCGCAAGCGACAGCATGCGCACCCAGGTGATTTCGTAGACAAACGAGCTGGTGCCAGTAAGCAGCGCAATGCAGAGCACTGCGGCAACCGTGCGATCCGTGCGACCCGCTCCACCCGGAACTGTTGCAATCTCAGACGGACCGCCACCCGGCTCACCCGCGCGCGCCAGCGGGTAGATCAGCACAGCCACCAGCACATTAAGCGCCCCGGCCACCATCACCGCGCCCGGCAGTCCGAGCGCCGGCAACAACAGATACGTGGACGCCAGCGCGCCAGCCGCCGCGCCGATGCTGTTGGCGAAGTACAGACCAGCAAGCACTTCCCCCTGCGCCTGTGGCTGCACCCGCAGGTAACCGGCGCTCATCAGCGGGAAAGTGGCGCCCAACAGGATGCATTGCGGCAGCACCAGCACCGTGGCCAGCCCCCAGCGCAATGCCGTGGCGCCCTGCCCTTCAAGGTCGGGCAGCAGGTGCGCGTAGGCCCAGCCGGTGACGCCCTGGAAGATCCCGTCGAAGGCGAGGCCGAGCAGGCCGATCAGCAGTTCGATGACAGCGTAGGCCAGCAGCGGGTAGCGCCAGTTGGTGCTGCGGCGGCTTGCCCACCATGCGCCGATGGCCATGCCGCCCATGAAGAGCATCAGGACCAGGGATTGGGCATGGGATGAGTGGCCGAGGAACAGGCCGAGGTACTGGCTCCACAGGGACTGGTAGATCAGGCCTGCGAAGCCGGAGAGGATGAAGATGGGGAGGAGGAAGAGGTGTCGGCTAACCATCCGCCCAGCCTAACCCAACACCTCACTTTGCAATCAACGCTCCACGCGCAGACACTCGGTCAGATAGAGCGCGCTGGCTGAAAGACCCTAAGCAGTTTTTCTCCCGTGGCACATTCCTTCGAGCAATACTGAACTACCCAGTAAAGCGACGCGCCCCATTCATTTTTCGAACGATGGAAGCGTAACCTGCCATCAAAAAGTGTAAATGCTCCAAAAGTTCCTGAGCCAGATCGAGAAGCGCCGCATAAGCTCAGGTGCGCACCACGGTACGGGAGTAGAGTCAGCGTTGGCAGGCCGAAAGTGCTGGATTGTCAGATCAATCGTTCGATGACGCACCTATGGCTACCGCGTTGAGATCCACTTGTGGCTGAAATCGTAGTCAGTTTTTCGACGGCGCCGGCCCAACACGTCTGCTTAGCCCGGCCGCAATCTGCCAAGCTCAATAAGGGCAAAGTACGACCCAGCAAACGACGGCGATCAACAACGGGAGACGCTCTCACTTTTACTTAAAAAGAGAACGCCCGATGCATTGCATCGGGCGTCCTTGACGACCGGAGGGCGGCCGTATTGTCTGCCATCGGCAATAGCCTAATGCAGAAAGGGTCAGAACAATTACGGCGCTACGGCCTGGCAGCTACCCGGACGATACTTCGGATCAATGGTGCCGCCGCAAGCCCAATCAACGGTGCCGTTGGTGGCGTTAAGGGTGCCTTTCAGCGTGATGGTCTTGGCGTCAACGTCACTTCCGATGCCCTTCGCGGTCGCAGTAATCAGACCACCGTCACCGTACTCCACTTTGTCCACGTACTTCGACGTCTGAGCCTGGAAACCCGCCCAGCTAGCCGGAGGCAGCGTGTTGTTCGACGAAGCGTATTCGGCAACGGCCGTGCGCACAGCGGAAGCGGCCAGCACGACTTCCGAAACCTTTGATTTCTTGGTGTAGTCGGAGTAGGCCGGCAAAGCGATGGCGGCCAGGATGGCAATGATCGCGACAACGATCATCAGTTCGATCAGGGTAAAGCCCTTCTGGTTCTTCATTTTTACATCCCCAAGGAATTAAAAGGTATGGAAAGGTACTGCTGCCGGAGCCGGTGGTCCCACCGGGTGAGCGGGCCGCAGCGCCTTGCAGGGGAATACTTAGCAGGTTGCGTGCCAACTTCCCCGGCACACCCTCGTCACCCCCCCGGCGGCAATGATGCCAGCATTTCCCGATTTGGAAAGCCCTAAAGCGGGTTTTTGCGATGCACCCGACGATGTGACGCAGCACGTCAACTTTGGCCCATGACATCCGTCCGAGCGCGTCACCTCAATGCCGCACTGCCCAGACGGATCGGAATCCGCTAGCATCCCCGGCTAGATGCCTGCTGGGGATGGCAGGCCGGGGAGCCTAGAAATGTCAGCAAGTCGCAGTGCGATGAAGAAAGAGCCCGTGGCGCGTAGCACCATGGAATTGGCGCCGTTTGTCTGGGAGGGGACCGACAAACGTGGCGTCAAAATGAAGGGGGAGCAGCTGGCCAAGAATGCCAACCTGCTCAAGGCTGAGCTACGCCGTCAAGGCATCACGCCAAAGATTGTGAAGCCAAAAGCCAAGCCGTTGTTTGGCCAAGCTGGCAAGGCAGTGTCTGCCAAGGATATCGCCTTCTTCAGCCGCCAGATGGCGACCATGATGAAATCCGGCGTGCCGATCGTTTCGTCGCTGGAAATTATTGGCGGTGGTCATAAGAATCCGCGGATGAAGAAGATGGTGGACACCATCCGCACCGACATCGAAGGCGGCTCCTCGCTACATGAGTCTATTAGTCGTCATCCTGTCCAGTTTGACGAGTTGTATCGGAATCTGGTAAGGGCGGGCGAAGGCGCAGGTGTTCTCGAGACTGTTCTTGACACGATCGCCAACTACAAAGAAAACATCGAAGCCCTGAAGGGCAAGATCAAGAAAGCGCTCTTCTATCCGGCAATGGTAGTCGCAGTGGCCCTGATCGTATCCGCCGTGCTACTGATATTCGTCGTGCCGCAGTTCGAGGAAGTCTTCGCCGGATTCGGTGCGGAGCTTCCTGCGTTTACGCAGATGATCGTTGGCCTTTCCCGGTTCATGGTGGCGTGGTGGTGGCTCATCAGCATATTTATCGTCGGCGCCATCGTCGGCTTCATCATGGCCTACAAGCGCTCACCGCGAATGCAGCACGGTATGGATCGTCTGATCCTGAAAGTGCCGGTAATCGGCCAGATCATGCACAACAGCTCGATCGCCCGCTTCGCCCGTACCACGGCGGTGACCTTCAAGGCCGGTGTGCCGCTGGTGGAAGCACTCGGCATCGTCGCCGGCGCCACCGGCAACAAGGTCTACGAAGAGGCCGTGCTGCGCATGCGTGATGACGTGTCGGTCGGTTACCCGGTCAACATGGCGATGAAGCAGGTCAACATCTTCCCGCACATGGTGGTGCAGATGACGGCCATCGGCGAAGAGGCCGGCGCCCTGGATACCATGCTGTTCAAGGTGGCCGAATACTTCGAACAGGAAGTGAACAATGCCGTCGATGCGCTGAGCAGCCTGCTGGAACCCATGATCATGGTCTTCATTGGCGTGGTCGTTGGCGGTATGGTGATCGGCATGTACCTGCCTATCTTCAAACTCGGCGCGGTGGTTGGATAACACATGGCATTTCTAGACCAGCATCCGGTCCTCGGCTACCCCGCCGCGGCCGGCCTGGGGTTGCTGCTCGGCAGCTTCCTCAACGTCGTCATCCTGCGCCTGCCCAAGCGGCTGGAATGGCAGTGGAAGCGCGACGCGCACGAGGTGCTGGAGCAGGAGGACATCTACGAGCCGCCGCCGCCTGGCATCGTGGTGGAGCCTTCGCACTGCCCGCACTGCAAGCACAAGCTGTCCTGGTACGAGAACATCCCGCTGTTCAGCTGGGTGATCCAGGGCGGAAAGTGTCGCCATTGCAAGGCCCCGATCTCCATCCAGTACCCGCTGGTGGAGCTGCTGACTGCTGTGCTGGTACTCGCCAGCGTGTGGCAGTTCGGCTTCGGCTGGCAGGGCTTTGGCGCGATCGTGCTGTCCTGCTTTCTGGTGGCGTTGTCGGGCATCGACATGCGCACGCAGCTGCTGCCGGACCAATTGACCCTGCCTTTGATGTGGCTGGGGTTGATTGGCGCAGTCGACAATCTGTACATGCCGGCCAAGCCTGCCCTGCTGGGCGCGCTGGTGGGCTATCTGTCGCTGTGGTCAGTGTGGTGGATCTTCAAACAGCTGACCGGCAAGGAAGGCATGGGCCACGGCGATTTCAAGCTGCTGGCCGCGCTGGGCGCGTGGTGCGGGCTGAAAGGCGTGCTGCCGATCATCCTGCTGTCGTCGGTGGTGGGCGCTGTGGTGGGCTCGATCTGGCTCTACAGCCGGGGCCGTGACCGCGCTACGCCGATTCCCTTCGGCCCCTACCTGGCCATCGCCGGCTGGCTGGTCTTCATGTGGGGCGAGCCATTGATCGACGGCTACATGGGATACGCCGGCCTGCGATGAGCCGGTTCGTCGTCGGCCTGACCGGGGGCATCGCCTCCGGCAAGAGCGAGGTGACCCGGCGCTTCGAGGCGCTGGGGGTTACCGTCGCCGACGCCGACCTGGCCGCGCGTGCGGTGGTGGCGCCGGGCAGCCCGGCGCTGGCGATGATTTCCGAACGATTCGGGCCCGGCATGCTGCTGGGCGATGGTGCGCTGGACCGCGCGCGGCTGCGTGCCCACGTGTTCGCCGATGTGGCCGAACGCAAGGCACTGGAAGCGATCACCCACCCCGCCATCCGCGAGCTGCTGCGCAGCCAGTGCGAGCAGGCCCCGAGCCCGTATGCCATCGCCGCCATTCCGCTGCTGACCGAGGCTGGCGGGCGTCATGTTTATGGCTGGCTGGACAGGGTGCTGGTAGTGGACGCGCCTGAGGCGCTGCAGCTTTCACGGCTGATGCAGCGTGATGGCAGTGACGGCGTGCTGGCGCAGCGGATGATCGATGCGCAGGCCACTCGGGAACAGCGGCTGGCGTTGGCTGATGACGTGGTGACCAATGAGGGTCACCCGGATGCGCTGCAGGCGCAGGTGGAGCGGTTGCATGTGGCTTATTCGAGGCTGGCGTTGACACGCCAGTAGCCGTATTCCTTGTCCGCCTATGTTTACGGCCACCCGCATGGATCCCGGCGCACTAGCCTGACCGGCGGAGCCAGGCGCGCCCTGCACATGTTGACGGCGACTAAGCCGGAGCCCCCGGCGGCGATGGTTGATGCCCTCGGGATCCGTGCGTTAGTAGCACTGCCTCAATCTACAGGGAGAGGCGGACCTACCTGACTATTCACACGCAGGTAATTGTCGAGCGAACCATTGGACTCTTCACCCCATCACCGTCTTCCAGGTAGCGGTCCAAGACGATGACGCTACCAGGAACCGGGCGCACCACGGTACATCTCGCGACTGCGTCAAGCGTACCAGGCGTGGTGCCCGGGGAAGTGTACTGCGTCGAGTTCTGGCTGCAGAGATAGCCTTTCGGACAAGAAACAACCTTGCTGCGCAGGTAAAGGGGATAGGTCGGAGACCCAACGAACTGCAGGGTGTAAGGGATCGAAGTGAGATGCGGACCACTCACCGGGGGCAAATCAGTGATCGTCAGGGGCCGGCAATCGGTTTCACCATTCTTGTATGTGCGATACCCCTTCTCCACACCCTTCATGGCCGCCGAGCGGAACGCGGAATCCTGAAGTGCTTGGGCGTCCTCGATGTTGCTATGGAAGGCTACCTCCACCAAGGCTGTCGGCATCTTTGCTTCACGAACTTCAGCCTTGTTACTGCCATTGACAAGGTCTGGCCTGATGATGAAATCCGCGTACTTTTCCAGTGCATTTATCTGCTCTCTCATGTAACAGAGGATATTATTGGAGAGCTGCACGGAGGATGGATCATCCAGTTTTGTCATAACCATGGTCCCGCGCGCGGTCGGTCCGGCCCCATTGGTGTGCAAGGAAATGAATGTCTCAGCGTTAATGTAGTTGGCGTACTTGGCACGCGCCATCAGGTCTTCGTCGTATTCGCGGAGGTTGCGCCGCGACGGATCTCGAGGATTGCCGTTGGGGTAGATGTTCCAGATGATGGCGCCCTGATCCGGGAGAAGTCGCTTTAAATGGTAGCGAGCCGCAAGTGCCGATTCGGACAGACCGCTCTCCGGGTCGATACTCGCCACGTTGATTGCCCGTGTGTGCCGGATATCGGTAGCAAAGCCACTGCTCCTAGCCGCAAGCCAAGTTCCCAGCATTGAGGCGTAGGACGGCGTTATGAAGTCTTCGTGTACGTCAATTGTGCCGGCATAGGCCTCAGGACGCTCGTACTCCCAAGACTTTGTCCCGTAGTGGAAGTACTTGCCATGACCGGGATTGATGACGATGAGGCCAGGCGTAGCAGCATCTTCGGCGCGAGAGCTGCTGTCGCTCCTTCGTTCTCGCAAGTACTCGGGCGGGAAAATCTCATTGATGGTCTTGCCCCCGATCCGGGCAATCACGTACTTGAACCCGACAGAACCTGAGAGATAGTTGTACAGCTCGGCCTCAACCTCCGCTAATTTGTCGCCAAAATCTTCACTGAACTCAGTCTGCCCTTTAGGGATAAATCCTGAATCCAGATCTATCCAAACAACACCTGTAGAGAGATCGGGAGTGATCCTAGCGGTTACATGCTTCTCCTGACCTGGAAGCCGTGGCTGCTGATCAACAAAACGCTGCAGCTCTGGCTCCAACTGCCTGAAAATCGTAATGCTCTCTGCCACAGACGGGAGCGAGCGCTTTTCCTGAGCCGGTGGTGATGTACTTGCACTGGCAGTGAATGCCAAAAACAGCGCCAATCCCGAGGCTATACGGCCCGGCTTATTATCTTTTACAGCGAACATCAGGCATCTCCTTCGCAGAGGAATCCCCCGTATTCGAGCGTATCAGCAAAGCAACCCTACGCTCTAAGAACTGCCGCTACACGGGTGATGAAATGAGGCCGAGAAAAGCGACTGGCGAAGAAGCGACAGTAGCTACGGCCGTGTCTTTAGTGCTTTATGCGCGCCTGGCGGACAACTTTTCTGGCCAGATCAGGCGTCGATGGGGGGTACCGAGACATTCAACGCCCGAAAGGGAACACTTTGCTCCAACCTTCCACGAGCTGTTGAGCAGCCCTGCGAAAGAACCAAGGACTCTTAGGTGATGGCAGCGACCATGGGGCCACGGTCTCATTCGGCCCTTTGTATGAGGTCAATTGCGCGCAGCACATCGTCGACCTGCGTCCTCACCGCCAACTCTCGATCGCCCAGCTCACCATGCGGCCAGACCAGCTCCTCGAAGCTGCGGTCGCTGCAGTGAAATGCTTCAAGACAGAGATCGAGCATCATCTCGCTACCGGCTTGGCACGCCGCTCCAGTTCGGCACGCTGCGACCGACATGCCGGCCTGCGATGAGCCGGTTCGTCGTCGGCCTGACCGGGGGCATCGCCTCCGGCAAGAGCGAGGTGACCCGGCGCTTCGAGGCGCTGGGGGTTACCGTCGCCGACGCCGACCTGGCCGCGCGTGCGGTAGTGGCGCCGGGCAGCCCGGCGCTGGCGATGATTTCCGAACGATTCGGGCCCGGCATGCTGCTGGGCGATGGCGCGCTGGACCGCGCGCGGCTGCGTGCCCACGTGTTCGCCGATGTGGCCGAACGCAAGGCACTGGAAGCGATCACCCACCCCGCCATCCGCGAGCTGCTGCGCAGCCAGTGCGAGCAGGCCCCGAGCCCGTATGCCATCGCCGCCATTCCGCTGCTGACCGAGGCTGGCGGGCGTCATGTTTATGGCTGGCTGGACAGGGTGCTGGTAGTGGACGCGCCTGAGGCGCTGCAGCTTTCACGGCTGATGCAGCGTGATGGCAGTGACGGCGTGCTGGCGCAGCGGATGATCGATGCGCAGGCCACTCGGGAACAGCGGCTGGCGTTGGCTGATGACGTGGTGACCAATGAGGGTCACCCCGACGCGCTGCAGGCGCAGGTGGAGCGGTTGCATCACGCCTATCTTCAGTTGGCGGGTGCGTTGGGCTGATCACCTGCGCCGGGTTCGGCGAGCGCAGCGGTAAGCAATGGAGCAAGAGCAAGACGGCCAGCGGCCGTCACTACCGAAGCGGGAGCGGTAGCGCCGAGCCGTGCTCGGCGAGCGCAGCGGTAAGAGCGTGACGACCAACGGTCGTCACCCACCAAAAGCAAGACGGCCAGCGGCCGTCACTACCGAAGCTGGGCCGGTAGCGCCGAGCCGTGCTCGGCGAGTGCAGCGGCAAGAGCGTGACGACCAACGGTCGTCACCCACCAGAAGCGGGACGGCCAGCGGCCGTCACTACCAGGCGAGGGCTGACGGCCAACGGTCGTCACCCACCGAGAGCAGGACGGCCAGCGGCCGTCGCTACCCAAGGCGTCATTACCCTACGCGGTCAGGCGAGCAGTTTGGGGGCGAAGGTCAACGTGGCCACTACGCCGCGGTCGCCGCCGGGGCGCACGCTTACCTGCCAGCCGTACAGGTCGCACAGGCGGCTGACGATCGACAGGCCGATGCCACCGCCCTGCGAGTGGCCGGCATGCGTGCCGCGGTAGCCGCGCTGGAACAGCTTGGCGGCATCTTCCTCGCTCAGGCCCGGGCCGCTGTCGGCGACCGATACGGCGTTGTTGCCGACGTTCACCCGCACTTCGCCGTCCTGCGAATACTTCACCGCGTTGCCGATCAGGTTGCCCAACGCCACCGACAACGCAGATTCCGGTGCGTCCACGATCACGTCGCGGGCGCCTTCGAGGGTCAGCGTGATCGGCTTGCCCCCCAGCTGCGCGCGGTGCGAATCCAGCAGCTGTTCGGCTACCCGCGCCACGTTGCTGGTGCCCTGCCCGCGTTCGTTGCGCGACAACAGCAGCAACGCACCGATCAGATCGCTGCACTGCTGTTCGGCGCGCTGGATCCGCTGCAGGCGCTGCAGCACTTTTTCGTCCAGGCCGGGCCGGGTCAGCAGCAGTTCGGTGGCACCCCGGATCACCGCCAGCGGCGTACGCAGCTCGTGGCTGACGTCGGCATTGAACTCGCGGTCGCGCTGTACCACTTCGGTCAGCCGCGACGAATAATCGTCCAGCGCCTGCGCCAACTGGCCCACTTCATCGTCCGGGAAGCGCGGCGCCAGCGGTTCGGGATCGCTGGTGCCACCGCGATAGGCGCGCAGCCGCTTGGCCAGATCCGATACCGGTTTCATCACCTTCGACGCCGACCACCAGCCCAGCACCAGCGACAGCAGGCTGAACACCAGCACCGACAGGAACAGCGCGCGGTTGAGCTGCGTCTCGCCGCGCAGGCTTTCGGTCATGTCGTAGGCAAGGAAGAACCACGCCTGCGGCGTCTTGCGCACGGCGAGCTTGTACGAATACGGCTGGCCGCGATCATCGGTGCCACTGACGCTGTGGATGCCGTCGGTGAACTCATACCAATCGGGCTCTTCCTGGCGCAGCGCTTCGAAGCGGTCCGGCTTGACCAGCCGGGCGAACATCTGCTGTACGGGAAGATCGGGATTACGACTGGAATCAGACGCAAAACGCCGCGCATATTCGTCGATATTGCGATTCATCACGTCTTCGACGAGCTGGTTTTCCACTCGCATGCGCGCCCAGTTGGTGGCGAACGCAAACAGCGTGGTCAGGCAGAAGCCCAACAGCACGAAGGACACGATGATGCGGCTGCGTAGCCGGCGACGATACGGTCCGCGCCGGCGTGGCCGCCTGGGTGCTGCGTTTTCAGGCATCCGGCGCGGCGATCCGGTAACCGATGCCATGGCGGGTCTGGATCATCGGCACCTCGAAGGGCTTGTCCACCACCGCGCGCAGGCCATGGATATGTACGCGCAGCGAATCCGAATCCGGTAGTTCCTCGCCCCAGACGCGGGTTTCCAGCTCTTGGCGGGTCACCACGGCCGGCGAGGCTTCCATCAGCGCCTGCAGGATCTTCAGTGCGGTCGGATTGAGCTGCAGCAGCTTGCCCTGGCGGCGCACTTCCAGGGTGTCCAGGTTGTATTCCAGGTCGCCGGTTTCCAGCACGCGGGTCTGCACGCCCTTGCCGCGGCGAGAAAGTGCATTCAGGCGCACTTCCACTTCCTGCAGCGCAAACGGCTTGATCAGGTAATCGTCGGCGCCGGAATCGAAACCGGCCAGTTTGTTGTCCAGCGAGTCACGCGCGGTCAGCATCAGCACCGGGGTCTGCTTGCGCGCTTCGTTGCGCAGCTTGCGGCAGACTTCGATGCCGTCCATGCCCGGCAGGTTGAGGTCCAGCACGATGGCGTCGAACTCGTGCACCACGGCCAGGTGCAGGCCGGTTACACCGTCCGCGGCGAAGTCCACCGTGTGGCCGCGGTCCTCGAGGTAGTCGCCGAGGTTGGCGGCAATATCACTGTTGTCTTCGATGACGAGAATTCGCACTGGGACCTCTGTTTCATGATGGGGTGCCGGTTCGGCATGGCCGCAACCCGCAGGTTGCGACCCGGGGCCTGTTGCCGGCTGACGCCAACCATACAGACCTGGGCATTAACATTTCACACGAAACCGCGCGCAGGGCGCGTCAAGGTCACCGATTGGTGTGCTGGAAGCGACGCAGGCCTTCCTTGGAGTCTTCCTGCATCTTGCGACGCTGGGCGACGGTCAGGCACACCCGCTCCGGCCGGTTGCTGCCAGTGGCGCGCTCGCGACGGCAGACCATGCGGCTGTCGGCGTGGGCCCGGCTGAGGATGGTATTGACCACCGACTGGTCGTTGAGGATGTCGGTCTGGGCCTGTGGCGTGGTCTGCTCGACGCTGTCGTGCTCGCCCAGCCGGGTGCGGATGCGGTTGATGGCCGCGCTGACCTTGCTTTTGTCTTCCAGGCTCACTTCGCTGTAGTGCTCGCTGTACAGCGCGCGCTCCACACCCGCGAGTTGCTCCTGGGCCGAGGCCCGCACGTTGAGCTGGACCGGCGCGGCCGTGTTGCCGGCGGCCGATTCAGACTGCACATGGGCATGCGCGGAAAGGCTGGCCAGGCCGAGGGCGATGGCAAAAGCCATGGCGTGAAGCGTTTTCATCCGGGTCTCCTCCTTGAAAGAACCCTGACTGTAAGAGTCATGTGAGGAAGGAATCAAGGGAGGAAAGTACCACCGTGCGGTGGAGGCAGAAGAACGGGCGCACCAAGCCTTCATGCGCCCGTTCATAGCGAGGTAACGCTGCGGCTCAGAGCGTGCCGGCCTTCGGGTTGACACGGTTGTAGTTACGCAGCGCATCGGCGCTGTTTTCGCGCGCTTCACGACGCTGGGCAACGGTCATGCAGACATTGGTATGGCGGTTGCTCCCGGTCAACCTCTCGCGCTGGCAGACCATCCGGCTGTCCGCATGGGCGCGGGTCAGGATCGAGTTGATGAGCTCCTGGTCGTTGAAGATCGCCGTGCGCTCGGCAGGATTGGCCTCTTCGACGGTCTGGTGTTGACCCAGGTTGTCGCGGATGCGCGCGATGGCTGCGTTGACCTTGCTCTTGTCCTCGACGCCGATCTCGCTGTACCGCTCGCTGTGCAGGGCCCCTTCCACGCGGGCCAGCTGCTGGGCGACCGATTCCTGCACGTCCAGCTGCACCAGCGCGGCATCGCTGGCCGGCTTGGCATCAATCTTGGCGTGGGCGGCGCCAGTCACACCGAAGGCGACGGCGAATGCTGCAATCAGAACCGACTTCATCTGTGCTTCCTCCATGAACGAAACCCAACTGTACGAGCGATGGTCGGACCGATCAAGCGCAGGGGTGCCGGCTGGGGCAACGCGTAAAAAAGACCCGGACGTCTCCGTCCGGGTCTGAAGTTTCATATCCCGATACCGATCCTGCTGATGAGGCAGAGCTGCGGTGTGATGGACGATACGTCAGCGGCGATTAAAGGGTCGTTAAATCGGCCTCTCACGCTTCAAGAGAAATAATATTTCTTTTTATTTCAACGACTTACGATCTTCTCGACATGCTGGATGATGCGCCCGGCAATATCCACGTTGCAGGCGCCTTCGACCCCTTCCAGCCCTGGCGTGGAATTCACTTCCAGCACCAGCGGGCCGCGCGCGGAGCGGATCAGGTCCACCCCTGCCACGCTCAACCCGAGCGCCTTGGCCGATCTCACTGCCACCTGCGCCTCGGCACGACTGGCCTTGGCGGGCTGGGCGGTGCCGCCGGCGTGCAGGTTGGAGCGGAAGTCGCCTTCCGGTGCCTGGCGCTGCATCGCGGCCACCACCTGGTCACCGACCACCAGGCAGCGCAGGTCCGCGCCCTGGGCTTCGCCGATGAACTCCTGCATCAGGAAGTTGGCATACAGGCCGCGCAACGCATCGACGATGCCGCGTGACGCGCTCGCCTTTTCGGTCAGGATCACCCCCCTGCCCTGCGTGCCCTCGTTGAGCTTCACCACGTGCGGCGGCGGGCCCAGCATGGACAGCAGGTCGACGGTGTCATCCGGGTTGTCGCCGAACACCGTGATCGGCATGTCGATGCCCTTGGCCGCCAGCAGCTGGTGCGCGCGCAGCTTGTCGCGCGAACGCAGGATGGCGTCGGAGGGATTGGGCGTGCGCGCGCCCATCAGTTCGAACTGGCGCAGCACGGCGGTGCCGTAGCGGGTCACCGACGCACCAATGCGGGGAATTACCGCATCCACGCCGGTCATCGGCCGACCCTTGTAATGCATGGTGAAGCCGTCGGCGGCGATGCGCATGTAGCAACGCAGCGGATCGAGCACGCGCACGGTGTGGCCCCGGCTGCGCGCGGCCTCCACCAGGCGGCGGGTGGAGTACAGCTTGCTGTTGCGCGAAAGGATGGCGAGTTTCATCGGGGCCGGGCCGTGCGGAAGCGCGAAGCATAGCGCGCAGCATGTAAAAGGGGACGGAGGGAATTAAGTCCTTATCAGCCTGATGTGCGGTTAGCGACTTAATTCCCTCCGTCCCCTTTTTTGACGGCGCTCAGGCGGGTGACGGCGGCGGTGGCATCGGCAGCACTGCTGAAGTTGGCGAAGCCCAGCAGCAGGCCGGCTTCCGGGGAGGGTTCCAGGCGCCAGTGGCTCAGCGCTTCGGCCGCCAGGCCATGGGCGCGGGCGGCGGCGGCGAGCGGCACGTCGTCTTCGCCCAGCGGCAGATGCGCCAGTACGTGGATGCCGCCGGCCTGCGGCTGCACCTGCAGCCAATCGCCAGCCTCGCGCGCCAGCGCATCCACCAGATACCCGCGACGCTCGGCATACAGCGCGCGCATGCGCCGCAGATGACGCACAAAGTGGCCCTGGTCCATGAAGTCCGCCACGGTCGCCTGCGGCAGGATCGAACCGGCGCCGGGCAGATGATTGACGGTGTCGTGGAAGGCCGCCACCTGCGACGCTGGCACCACCAGGTAGGCCAGCCGCAGGCCCGGGAACAGCACCTTGCTGAAGGTGCCGGTGTAGAGCACACGCTGTTCGCGGTCCAGGCTTTTCAAGGCGGGCAGCGGGCGGCCGTGATAGCGGAACTCACTGTCGTAGTCGTCTTCGATGATCCAGCTGCGCTGGCGCTGCGCCCATTCCAGCAGTTCCAGCCGACGCGGCAGCGACAACGCCACACCGGTGGGACTCTGGTGGGTGGGCGTGACCACCGCGAAGCGGGCATCCGGCGCGCGCCGCTGGGCGATGTCCACGTGCAGGCCTTCGGCATCGACCGGCACCGGCGCCAGGCGCATCCCGGTACGCTGCAGGAACTGGCGGGCGAACAGATAGCCTGGATCTTCAAACCAGCCCACGTCGCCGGGCTGCAGCAGCGTGCGACAGACCAGCTCCAGCGCGCCGCGGTAGCCGGCCGTGATGAACACCTGGTCGTGCGTGCAGCTGATGCCGCGCGAGATACCCAGATAGGTCGCCACCGCCCTTCGCAGCGGTTCGTGCCCGGCGGGATCCGGCGATGCCAGCGCCATCGTGTCCAGGTGCCGCAGGTGGCGCCCGCCGAGCCGCGCCCAGGTCTTGCGCGGGAATGCATCCAGTGCCGGCAGGCCGAGCTGGAACGGCAGCACCTGGCCGTCCACGGTCTGCGCATGCGGCACCGGCTGCGGTGGTGTGGACGCCGCTTCAGGGTGTGGGGGACTTGCAACAGCGCCGAGCCGTGGCGACACCACCGTGCCGGCCGCACCACGCGGGGTCAGATACCCCTCGCTGACCAGCATCTGGTACGCCAGTTCGATGGTGCCGCGCGCCACGCCGAGCTCGCTCGCCAACCCACGCACCGACGGAACGCGATCCCCGGCCTGCAGCTTCCCGGCCGCGATCGCCTGGCGGTAACGGTCGTACAACTGCAGGTACAGCGGCAGGGGATCGTTGCGCAGCGGGCGCAGCAGCTGCGGGTCCACCGCGAATGTCCCAGTCGGCTTCACGATTCTTGGCACTGTGTACAGGGTCATCAGTCTCGTAGATTGGCGGCAGCTGCACAACGCCCCTCCCCTATCCAGGAACCTCCCATGAGCCTGCTTCGCCTTCCCTACTGGACCCTTTCGCCGGACGCCTACCAGGGCCTGATCGCTACCAAGAATGCGCTGGAAAAAAGCAGCCTGGGCAAGCAGTTGCTTGAACTGGTCTGGCTGCGGGTGTCGCAGATCAACGGCTGCGCGTTCTGCCTGGAAATGCACTCCAAGTCGCTGCGCGCCGGTGGCATGCCGGCCGCGCAGCTGGACGCGGTTGCCGGTTGGCGGGTCAGCGAGCGCTTCAGCGACCGCGAACGTGCCGCGCTGGCATGGACCGATTCGCTGACCCATGTTGACCAGACCCATGCACCGGACGCGGACTTCACGCCGCTGGCGGCGCAATTCAACGAGGTGGAAATCGCCGACCTGACCTTCGCCGTCGCCCTAATGAGCGCCTTCAACCGGCTTGCGATCGGCATGCGGCAGTGAGTTGGGCCCATTGGGTTGACGGCCTGTCGGGTTGACGGCCCGTTGGGTTGACGGCCAGCGGCCGTCACTACCATTTTCAGCAGAGGATTCGATGAACATCCTGCATATCGACTGCAGTGCGCGCGCGCACTCGCACAGCCGTCAGTTGTCGGCGGGCATCCTCGCCCATCTGCTGCACCTGCATCCGCAGGCGCGCGTGGTCCGTCGCGATCTGGGCCAACAGCCGATCGCACACGCTGGCGATGGCTATGCCACGGCGCTGGCCTCACCGGCGGCAATGACGGCGGCACCGCACCCGGATGCGGTGCGGTTGTCCGACGAGCTGATCTGCGAGCTGGAAGCGGCGGATCTGGTGGTGATCGGAACCCCGATGCATAACTTCACCGTGCCATCGGTACTGAAGGCATGGATCGACCAGATCGTGCGTATCGGCCGCAGTTTCGCGGCGACGTCGGAAGGCAAACAGGGATTGTTGGCGGACAGGCCGGTCTTCGTCGCCGTGGCCTCCGGCGGGGTATACAGCGGCGAACGCGCCAGCCAACCGGACTTCCTGACCCCCTACCTGCAGGCCGCACTGGGCTGCGTGGGCGTGCATGACCTGCGCTTCCTGCCGTTGCAGGGCACCGCGTTCCTGGACGCCGACCGCCTGCTGCAGTCCCGCGCTTCGCTGCTGGCTGCGCTGTAACGCAGACCGTGGAGCGGGTGAAGGGAATCGAACCCTCGTCAGTAGCTTGGGAAGCTACAGCTCTACCATTGAGCTACACCCGCAGCGCAGGGCGACAGTGTAGGCGGCGGGCCATGAAAAGCGCAATCCGCCGCCGTGCGGGAATGACGGCCAGCGGCCGTCACTACCTGCTGCGAATGACGGCCAGCGGCCGTCACTACCTGCTGCGATGACGGCCAGCGGCCGTCACTACCTTCAGAATGCGCCGCTGAAGCTGGCGAAGATCGAGGTGTCCATCGCCTTCTTCTGCATCGTGGTGGCGCTCAGGCCGATGTTGCTCTGCAGGCCGAACAGTTCCATGCGCGCACCCAGGATGGCGGTGGCGTAGTCCTTGTCGAACTTCAGGCCCGGCACGCGGTAGCTGCCCACGCCCGGCAGGCTCTGCAGGAAGGCGCTGGCGTCCTGGCGGTCTTCGAACTCATGGTCGTAGGTGACCTGCACGTACGGCTTGATGCTGCCGCCGTCCAGGCGCGCCTGCCAACCCAAGCGGCCAACGGTGGAATCGGCATCCTGGTCGTTGTAGCCCAACGCGGTGCTGCTCGGGTTGCTTTCCAGGTAGCCGTCCAGCTTGACCTTCTGCCAGATCACCGCGGCCACCGGGCCGTGGCGGAAGCTGCCTTCCTGGCCGAACTCGTAGCCGGCATTCAGGGCCGCGGTCAGGTTGCTGCCTTCCGGCGAGCCGGTGTGTTCGCGGGTGGCCGGGCCGAGGTGCACCTTGCGGGTGACGTCGTAGTCCAGCCAGCTGTAGCTGACCTGGCCGTTCACCCACGCACGCTCGCCATACCAGCCGGCGAACAGGCCCACGGTGGTGTCGGACTGGGTGAAGTCACCCTGGCTGTTGCCGAAATCGGCATCCATGCGGCCGTAGCCGGCGAAGCCGCCGACGACCATGCCATCACGCGCCCAGTCGATGCCGAACAGGCCGGCCGGGGCCAGCCCGTCGTACAGATCGGCGTGGTCGTAACGCTGCATGTCGCCACGCACGCCGCCCCACCACGACAGGCCATCGGCCGGTGCACCGCCGAGGTGCAGGCTGACCTGGTCGGCACGCGAACGGCCGATGGTCTGTGCCGAATGGGTCAGCACCTGCTGCAGGCGCGGGGCTTCCAGCACCGAAATGGCGTACTGGCCGAGCATCTCGTGGGTGGCCGCGGACGGATGGATGCCATCGGCGAACACGTAGGCGGTGGCCGCATCCGGGGCCACCAGGCTGGTCGGGTTGCAGGTGACCGACGAAGCCACGGTGCACGCCGCGTTGGTCACGTTGCGGAAGCCGTAGGTGGCCGGGGAGGCGACGATTTCACGCAGGATGGTGAAGGTATCCAGCGGGATGAACTCGATGCCTGCCTGGGTCAGGCCGCCATACAGCGCGTTGTTGTAGGCAGTGGCCACGGCGGTGTACTGCGCCATCGCGGCCGGGCCGCCGGCACGTGCCATCGGGGTCAGGCCGATGTCGGGCAGGTTCGGCACCACCACGTACTTGGCGCCTGCCGCCTGCAGGCTGCCGACGATGCCGATCTGGCTGGTCACCGCCGCGCCGATCACCGCCGGTGCCTGCGCCGGCGAGGTGATGCCGAACAGGTCGTTCGCGCCGCCCCACACGGTGTACAGCGCGTTCGGATCGGCCTTGCCGCCATTGGCGGCGAGGTAGCGGCTGGCCTGGGTGGCCAGCGACGGGGTCGGACCGAGCGGACCGACGACATCGGTAGCCACCGTGGCGCCACCGGCAGCGTAGTTGTCACCGTTCTGGCCGTTGCCGTTCGGGGTGGCGTTGGTGCCGTAGTAGTCGGCCACGTGTTCGGCCCATACCCAGGCCGGGTTGGTGGTGAACTTGCCGGTCACCGGCTGCACCGCAGGGGGCAGCAGCGGACGGAAGTAGCCGCTGTCGGTCAGGCTGTCGCCAAAGAACACCGTGCGGTTGAACGCCGGCTCGGCGGCCATGGCCGGCAGGGCGGCAAGGGCGAGCGCAGCGGCGATCAGCGTGCGGACGGGGCGTTTACTGGACAACATGGGGAGACTCCTGTGGGATCGATCGCCGGCAATACGCCAGCGCACGGTGCAATGGTTTCATCAGCGCAGGCAAAGTCACGCTGCGCCGCGGCATGTATTGTCGCCTGAAGCCCGCCCGCGGGCATGGATCGGCGATGGCTGGCAGCGTCTGGCTGCCCGAAACCGGCGCATCGGCGACAATGGCGGAATGAACATCCAGCTCAACGGCCAAGCCCGCACCCTCGCCCCCGGCGCCACCGTCCAGGACCTGCTGCAGCACGAACAGTTGCTCGAACGTCGGGTGGCGGTAGAGGTGAACAGCGAGATCATCACCCGCAGCCTGCATGCCACGCACGTGCTGGCCGACGGCGACGTGGTGGAGATCGTGCATGCGTTGGGCGGTGGATGACGCCTGCTGCCGTGGGATCGGCCAAGGAGGGGCTCGGCGCCACCGGTTCCTGCAGCCCCTGCATTGGTTACCCCATGCGATAATCGCGTCATGAACCATCACGCCCCTTCTGATTCGCTGGTCATTGCCGGCAAGACCTACGCCTCGCGCCTGCTCACCGGCACCGGCAAGTTCAAGGATCTGGACGAAACCCGCGCGGCCACCGAAGCCGCCGGCGCGCAGATCGTCACCGTCGCCATCCGCCGCACGAACATCGGCCAGAACCCGGGCGAGCCGAACCTGCTGGACGTGCTGCCGCCGGACCGCTTCACCATCCTGCCCAACACCGCTGGCTGCTATACCGCCGAAGACGCGGTGCGCACCTGCCGGCTGGCGCGTGAGCTGCTCGATGGCCACAACCTGACCAAGCTGGAAGTGCTGGGCGACCAGAAGTCGCTGTACCCGGACGTGGTCGCCACGCTGAAGGCCGCCGAGATGCTGGTGAAAGACGGCTTCGAGGTGATGGTCTACACCTCCGACGACCCGATCCTGGCCAAGCGCCTGGAAGAGATCGGCTGCGCGGCGGTGATGCCGCTGGCCGCGCCGATCGGTTCCGGGCTGGGCATCCAGAACAAGTACAACCTGCTGCAGATCATCGAAGACGCCAAGGTGCCGATCATCGTCGATGCCGGCGTCGGCACCGCGTCCGATGCCGCCATCGCGATGGAACTGGGCTGCGACGGCGTGCTGATGAACACCGCCATTGCCGGCGCTGGCCACCCGGTGCTGATGGCCAGCGCGATGCGCAAGGCGGTCGAAGCCGGCCGCGAGGCCTTCCTGGCCGGCCGCATCCCGCGCAAGCGCTATGCCAGCGCCTCTTCCCCCATTGATGGATTGATCGGCTGATGACCGACCCGTTTTCCAGTACCGGCTCCAAGGCCCCGGCCAAGCCGTTCACCGTCCACGAAGGACGCCGCGAGATCCGCAGCTTCGTGCTCCGCCAGGGCCGCTTCACCCCGGCCCAGCAGCGCGCGTTCGATGAGCGCTGGCCGCGCTTCGGCCTGGATTTCAGCGGCGAGGTGCGTGACCTGGCCGCCACCTTCGGCCGTGATGCGCACAAAGTGATGGAGATCGGCTTCGGCAATGGCGTGGCCCTGCGGTTCGCTGCCCAGCAGGATCCCAGCCGCGATTACATCGGCATCGAAGTGCACGCGCCCGGCGTGGGCCGGCTGTTGAACGCGCTGGCCGATGACAACGTCGACAATGTCCGGCTGTACCACCACGACGCGGTGGAAGTACTGGAGAAGGAAATCGCCGACGGTGCGCTGGACGAAGTGCGCATCTATTTCCCCGATCCGTGGCACAAGAAGCGCCACAACAAGCGTCGCCTGCTGCAGCCGGCGTTCGCCGAACTGCTGGTGCGCAAGCTGCGTCCCGGTGGCCGCCTGCACTGCGCCACCGATTGGGAAGACTACGCCGAGCAGATGTGGGACGTGCTCGACGCCACCGCCGGGCTGGTCAACCGGGCCGGCCCGCGCGGCCATGTGCCGCGTCCGGAATGGCGGCCGCAGACCCATTTCGAGACCCGCGGCCAGAAGCTTGGCCACGGCGTCTGGGACCTGTTGTACGACCGCACCTGACCTCCTGACTCCGACCGGACCGCGCCCCCCATGGAAACCGCGCTGACGCTGACCACCGACATGAAGCTCGTCCTCGGGCTGGTCGGTTTCACGATGGCGATGTTCCTGTTCGAGCGCATCCGCGCCGACGTGGTCGCGCTGGTGGTGCTGGTGGTGCTGGGCGTGACCGGCCTGATCGCGCCGGAAGAAATCTTCGGTGGTTTCTCCGGTAACGCGGTGATGAGCATCATCGCCACCACCATCCTGGGCGCGGGCCTGGACCGCACCGGCGCGCTGAACCGGCTGGCCGCCTGGCTGCTGCGGCGCGGGCATGGGGTGGAACAACGCCTGCTGATCATGACCACCGCGATCGCCGGCTTGAACTCCTCGTTCATGCAGAACCCGTCGGTGATGGCGCTTTACCTGCCGGTCGCCTCGCGGCTGGCCGCGCGCACCGGGCTGACCCTGCAGCGCCTGCTGCTGCCGATCGCCGCGGCCATCGTGATGGGCGGTGCGCTGACCATGGTCGGCAACTCGCCGCTGATCCTGCTCAACGATCTGCTGGCTTCGGCCAACAACAACCTGCCCTCCGGCCTGGCCACCATCGAACCGCTGCGGATGTTCGCCCCGCTGCCGATCGGCGTGGCCCTGCTGGTGGCGTCGCTGCTGTACTTCCACTTCTACGGCAACCGCAAGCTGGTGGAAGAGGAAACGCTGGCCAATGACGGGGTGACCCCGGCGCGTACGGAAAGTTACTTCGCCAAGACCTACGGTATCGAAGGCGATGTCTTCGAACTGGTGGTCACCGCCGAAAGCCCGTTGGTCGGCATGACCCTGGGCGAGGCCGAAACCGTGCACGATGCGCCGCTGCTGCTGGCGCTGAAGACCGGCAACGACACCCGCCTGGCGCCGCCGGCAGAGATGCGCATCTGGGTGGGCAGCGTGATCGGGGTGATGGGGTCGCGGCAGCTGGTCAGCGATTTCGCGCAGAACCAGTTCCTGCGCATGTCCTCGCGGCTCAAGCACCTCGGTGACCTGTTCAATCCCAGCCGCGCCGGTATTTCCGAAGCGGTGGTGCCGCCGACGTCCGATGTGATCGGCAAGAGCGCGGCCGAACTGCGCCTGCGCAAGGAACGCGGCCTGAGCCTGCTGGCGATCAACCGCGACAAGCAGGTCATCCGCGAGGACGTGCGCAAGGTGCAGCTGCGTGCCGGCGACATGCTGGTCTTCCACAGCATCTGGACCGACCTGGCGCAGGCCGCGCGCGGGCGCGAGTTCGTCATCGTCACCGATTACCCGAAGGGCGAACAGCGCCCGCACAAGTTCAAGATCGCGATGAGCATCTTCGCGCTGACCATCCTGATCGCGCTGACCTCCAAGCTGCCGGTGGCGCTGACCCTGATGACCGGCGTGGCCGGCATGCTGCTCACCGGCGTGCTGCGCATGGACGAGGCCTACGCATCGATCAACTGGAAGACCATCTTCATGATGGCCGGGCTGATCCCGCTGGGCTGGGCGATGGATTCCAGTGGCGCGGCGGCCTGGGTGGCCGGGCATACCATCGACAAGCTGCCCGAAGGCATCCCGCTGTGGGTGCTGGAAGTGGCGCTGGCCCTGCTGACCACGGCGTTCTCACTGGTGATCAGCCATGTCGGGGCGACCATCGTGATGGTGCCGATCGCGGTGAACCTGGCGTTGGCGGCCGGTGGAAATCCCACCGCATTCGCGCTGATCGTGGCGCTGTCGGCGTCCAATAACCTGATGACCGCTTCCAACCCGGTGATTTCAATGATCACCGGCCCGGCCAACTACACCCCGCGCGAACTGTGGCGGGTGGGCGCACCGCTGTCGTTGATCTACACGCTGGTGGTGGTGGCGATGATCAACATCATGTTCTGAGCCGGGTGCATGACGGCCCGGTAGTGACGGCCGCTGGCCGTCATGCCCTGTCCTGGTGGGTGACGACCAGCACTGGTGGGTGACGACCGTTGGTCGTCACGCTGTTGCCCTGGTCCCGCTGCGCTCGCCGAGCATGGCTCGGCGCTACCGATGCAATGCCGGCCCGGTAGTGACGGCCGCTGGCCGTCATGCCCTGCCCTGGTGGGTGACGACCAGCCTTGGTGGGTGACGACCGTTGGTCGTCACGCTGTTGCCCTGGTCCCGCTGCGCTCGCCGAGCATGGCTCGGCGCTACCGATGCAATGCCGGCCCGGTAGTGACGGCCGCTGGCCGTCATGCCCTGCCCTGGTGGGTGACGACCAGCCTTGGTGGGTGACGACCGTTGGTCGTCACGCTGTTGCCCTGGTCCCGCTGCGCTCGCCGAGCATGGCTCGGCGCTACCGATGCAATGTTGACGGCCAGCGGCCGTCATGTCCTGCCGTCCAGCCCTGCCATCAACCCGCCAGGAACACCTGGCCATCGCGTACCTGCAGCGGCACGGCCCGCAGCCGGTCGCCCTTGCACGGGCCGGCCACGCATTCGCCGCTGTCCAGCGCGAAGGAGGCGCCATGGGCGGCGCAGACCAGATGCCCCTCGCGGCTTTTCAGGAACTGCCCCGGCGCCCAGTCCAGGCGTCGCCCGGCATGCGGGCAGATATTGAGGAAGCCGCGCACGCCATCGCCATCGCGATGGATCAACAGCGATTCCGCATCGCCTTCAAGCAGCACCTCGACCTCGGCGAAGCCGCCGTCGGTGACGTTGTCGAGCGCGATCAGCGGCTGTTCGGACATTTCTGACTCTGGAGCTGGAATAAATCCAATTGTCGCATGGCTGGAGATATGGCTGGCTGTCGCATGAACGCAAGTCATTGATATGCAATGAACACGGCGGCAAATTAACGATTTTTTCACTCACCAGATAAAGCATCGCCCCGATACTGTCGGTTCGCTGGTTTCAGCAAAGTGAGTTACCGATGATCAACCGCACCTTCCAGTTCGCCCAGTTCCGCACCCTGCTTGCGCCGCGCAAGCCGCGTCATCCGTTGGTGCGCGTCGCGGTGGGCCTGCTTGGCGTCGCCATCCTGGGCGTCATGGTGTTCGTCGGCGTGTTCGTGGGCGCGGCGATGATCATGGCCGGCCTGGCCTGGAAGCTGCTGGCCCAGCGCAAGGCGCCCGCACGGGCGGTCGATGCCAACGTGGTGGAAGGCGAGTACCGCGTGGTGCGCAAGCCGGCGTTGCCGACGCACTGATCGGGTCGTCCCGGCCTGGCGGTTGCCCGGTAGTGACGACCGCTGGTCGTCATGCTCTTTGCCTTGATAGTGACGACGGCTGGTCGTCATGCTTCTGGGGGGCCGCTGCGCTCGCCGAGCATGACTCGGCGCTACCGGACGCGACCGGCGCTACACTGCGACGACCTGATCGTTAGGACGCGCGCATGACCGATGTAATTCCTGCCCAGCCCATTCCCCGCATCCCGGTAGTCGGCGGCGGCACCTTTCCGGTGCACCGCATCTACTGCGTGGGCCGCAACTTCGCCGACCACGCCAAGGAAATGGGGGCGGCGGTGCCGGACGCAGCAGCGCGCGGCAAACCGATGTTCTTCAGCAAACCGGCCGATGCCATCGTGGTCGGCCATGACGATGTGATCCCCTACCCGCCCGCCACCAGCGACCTGCACCACGAAGTGGAACTGGTCGTGGCGATCGGCGTGGATGCCCCCGACGGCGTGCTGCCGATCGAGCAGGCGCTGTCGCTGGTCTACGGCTATGCCGTCGGCCTGGACCTGACCCGCCGCGACCTGCAGGCGGCGGCCAAGCAGAAGGGCCATCCCTGGGACACCGCGAAGGGCTTCGATGCGTCCGCGCCGATCAGCGAGATCGTGCATGCCGGTGAAGTGGGTGACCTGGCCGCACTCAACCTGTCGCTGGAAATCAATGGCGAAGTGCGCCAGCAATCGCTGCTGGACCAGATGATCTGGAACGTACCGGAAATCCTGCACGAGCTGTCCCAGCTGTGGCGCCTGCGCGCGGGCGACCTGGTGTTCATGGGCACGCCGGCCGGCGTGGCCGCATTGAAGCCCGGCGACCGTTTCAGTGCGCGTCTGGAGAACGTCGGCGAGCGCCATGGCGTCATCGCGGGCTGACATAGGCTGCGTTAGCCTTTAACGCGATTACCCCACTTTTTCAGGAGACCTCAATGGGATTCATCACTGAGTTCAAGGAATTCGCCACGCGTGGCAACGTCATCGACCTGGCCGTCGGTGTGGTCATCGGCGCGGCCTTCGGCAAGATCGTCACTGCGCTGGTGGAAAAGATCATCATGCCGCCGTTGGGCTGGGTGATCGGCCAGGTGGATTTCTCCGACCTGGTCTGGACATTGGCGCCGGCACGCATAGCGGCCGATGGGGCGGAGATCCCGGCGGTGGTGATCGGCTACGGTGATTTCATCAACACCGTCATCCAGTTCGTGATCGTGGCCTTCGCCATCTTCCTGGTGATCAAGGGCATCAACCGCCTGTCGAAGAAGAAGGAAGCCGCGCCGAAGGGCCCGAGCGAAGAAGTCCTGCTGCTGCGCGAAATCCGCGACAAGCTGTCTGCCCCGCAGGGCTGAGCCGCTGCCGTGTGCGACCCCGGGGTCAGGTTCCTTCGCGTTGAAGGAACCTGGCCCCTTTTGCAGGTGACCTTTGCTCCATCTGTCCGGTTCTGGTCATTTCCGATGGGCATGACCTAGGGCCCATGCACCCGGCAATGACGCTGCTAAGCTCAGACGCTTATGCCCCCTGCCGGAGTCCTCTCCATGCGCCGCCGCGTTCTTGCCATCGCCTCTTCCCTTGCCCTGCTCGCCTCGCCGGCGTTCGCCGCGCCGCGCATCACCACCCTGCCCCCGGCTTCGCTGGATACCGCCGCCCAGCTGCGTGAGCAGGCATTGGCCGATGACACCGGCTGGAAGGTGGTGGAATCACTGACCACCGAAGTGGGCCCGCGCATCGCCGGCAGCGAAGCCGATGCCCGCGCGGTGGCCTGGGCCGAGGCACGCTTCAAGACGCTGGGTTTCGACAAGGTATGGAAGGAACCGGTGACCTTCCCCAAGTGGGAACGCCGTAGCGAACATGCCGCCGTGGTCGGGGCGCATGCGCAGCCGCTGGCGATCACCGCACTGGGCGGCAGCCCGGGCGGGAAGGTGCAGGCCGAGGTCGTGCGTTTTGCCGACCTGGCCGCGCTGCAGGCCGCACCGGCCGGCTCGCTGCAGGGCAAGATCGCCTTCGTCGATTACCAGATGCTGCCGTTCCGCGATGGCCGCGACTATGGGCGCGGTGGCGCGATCCGCAGCAAGGGGCCGTCGGAGGCGATCCGCAAGGGCGCCGTCGGCTTCCTGATGCGATCGGCGGGCACCGATTCGCACCGCGTGCCGCATACCGGCATCACCCGCTACGACGACGGCCTGACCCCGGTGCCGTCGGCCGCCTTGTCCGTGCCCGATGCCGACCAGCTGGCGCGCCTGGTCGCGCGCGGTGCCACCACCGTCAGCCTGGCGCTGGATTGCGGCTGGGATGGCACGGCCACGTCCTACAACGTGATCGGTGAAATCACCGGGCGCACGCTGCCGAAGGAAGTGGTGGTGATCGGTGGCCATCTGGATTCCTGGGACCTGGGCACCGGCGCCATCGATGACGCGGCCGGCGTGGGCATCACCATGGCCGCAGGGCACCTGATCGGCCAGTTGAAGCAGGCGCCCAAGCGCAGCATCCGCGTGGTCGCCTTCGCCAACGAGGAACAGGGTCTGTACGGCGGCAAGGCGTATGCCGAAGCGCATTCCAAGGACATCGTGCTGCACCAGCTGGCAGCCGAGAGCGACTTTGGTGCCGGCCGCATCTATGCGTTCAATACCGGATCGCCGAACCTGGAAGGATCACGCGATGCCACCCGCCAGATCGCCGAGGTGCTGAAGCCGCTGGGCATCGAGTACGTCGCCGACAAGGGCGGCCCGGGCCCGGATATCGGCCCGCTCGCCGCCAAAGGCGGCGCCTGGGCCTGGCTGGCGCAGGATGGGACGGACTACTTCAACCTGCACCACACCGCCGACGACACGCTGGACAAGATCGACCCGAAGGCGCTGGCGCAGAACGTTGCCGCCTACACCGTGTTCGCCTACCTCGCCGCCGACGCCGATGGCAGCTTCGGCAGCGAGGCCAAGGCGACCGTACCGCCGGGCGAATAAGCCCCCAGCCCATTGCGCCCGGGCGGACCCCGGGCGCAATGGCGTTCAGCCGGTAGCCTTGGCGATGCGGTTCCACAGGCTGGCGCCCTTGATGCCCAGCCGATCAGGTTCGAATACCGGATCGATGCCCGCCTTGCGGCTCGTTTCGTAGTCGCGCAGCGCCGCCAGTGCCGGCTTGTGCAGCAGCAGGATGGCGATGATGTTGAGCCAGCTCATCATGCCCACGCCGATGTCCCCCAACGTCCAGGCCACCGTGGCGCTGTTGATCGCCGAGTACGCCGCCAGCGCCAGGAACAGCACGCGGAAGGCGTTGACGATCCAGGCCGCAGGCTTGTCGCGGCACAGGTAGCTGACGTTGGTATCGCCCATGTAATACAGCGCCAGGATGGTGGTGAAGGCAAACGGCAGGATCGCCAGCGCCACGAACGACTTGCCGAATCCGGGCAGCGCCGATTCCACGGCGTGCTGCACGAAGCGCGGCCCGGCCTCCATGCCCGGCAGGTTGTCCAGCAGCATCCGGGCCTGGTCGGGCACGCCGTTCACCGCTGGATCGTAGACGTTGTACATGCCGGTGGACAGGATCAGGAAGGCCGTTGCGCTGCATACCACCATGGTGTCGATGTAGACCGAAAACGCCTGCACAAGACCTTGCTTGACCGGATGGGAGACCTCGGCCGCCGCCGCCGGGTGGGCACCACTGCCCATGCCGGCTTCGTTGGACAACACGCCGCGGCGGACGCCCCACTGGATTGCCACGCCGATCATCGCGCCGAACGTGGCATCGACGCCGAAGGCGCTGCGCACGATCAGCGAGAGCACTTCGGGAATACGCTCGTAGCTCAACAGCATCACCACCAGCGCCACCAGCAGGTAGGCGGTGGCCATCAGCGGCACGATCCACTGGGTCACCGCGGCGATGCGGCGCACCCCACCGAAGATGATCAGTGCCAGCAACAGCACCACGCCCACTGCGCTGGCGTGCACCGGCAGGTCCCACGCTTCATGCAGTGCACTGGCGATCGCATTGGACTGGGTGCCGGCCAGCATCGCGGCGGCGGCCACCGTGCAGATGGCGAAGATCACCGCGTACCAGCGCTGGCCCAGCCCCTTTTCCATGTAATACGCCGGCCCCCCGCGGTACTGGCCCTTCGCATCGCGCTGCTTGTAGATCTGGGCGAGCGTGGATTCGATGAATGCGCTGGATGCGCCGAAGAACGCCACCACCCACATCCAGAAAATGGCCCCGGGCCCGCCAAAGGCGATGGCCATTGCGACGCCGGCGATGTTGCCCACGCCGACCCGGCTGGACAGCGAAATGTTCAATGCCTGGAACGGTGACAGACCCGATTCCGACGCGCGGTGCTTGAACATCAGCCGCAGCATCTCCGGCAGCGCACGCAATTGGATGAAGCGCGTGCGGATGCTGAAGTACAGGCCACCCAGCAGGCACAGCGCGACCAGGTAAGGGCTCCAGACGATGGCGACGATGGCGCCAACGATCAATTCAATGTTCACGACTCAACTCCACGAGGCAGAGGGTTGCATCCACACTGACCCGTTCAGGAAGCCCCAACAATGAGGAAAGCTGTGAAAGTGGCGCGGAAGCAGGGATGCGCCGGCGGGGGGACATGGCGCAATCGAGGCGGGGCGGATCTGGGGCATTGCCTACGCAACAATCAGACTTCGGCCATCATCAGCAGCCGCAATCCTGACCCTCCCGGCCCTTCCCGCACCGCAACGGAATGCGGTTGTCGCCACGTGCACCCTGCTGACGCGCACATTGGCAAACCCCTCCTGAATCGACTGCGCTGGCAGCCCCCTGCGACAGGTCCTTGGGACCAGCATCGCCCTGCCACACGCGGTCCGGCTGCCCGCCTTCCGGCACAGTCCTGACGCTCTTCGTTTCCCGCGACGCGGCGTCCGGCGCGATGCAGCAGCCATGCAAACAAGGAGCTGTCCTACGATGAACGCACGTCCCCTGCCCACGGCCTCCACCGCCCTCGTGGATGTAGAGGCGCTGGAATCCGCAACGCCCAACGCCGCCGCCAACGCCCTCGGACACGGCTTCATCCGCGCCTTGCACGTGCCGCTGGAAGACATCCGCGTGCAGGAGCAGGGACTGCACCTGCACATGATCCAGTTGGACAGTGCCGCGTGGGTCGGGCACGACATCGAACGGTGCGGCGTGGGCGCCGACCCCGCGCAGGCGACCCGTTCGGGCATGTACGCGGCCATTGCGCAGATCATCCATGCAACCCATTGGCGGAGCTCGAAACTGGACGCGTGCAGGGTGGCCGACTATCTCGCACTGCCCGGCGTCGACGCCGCCCTGGGCGACCTGGTGCCGATCATGGCCGAGCAGCCGGAGCGCCGCATGGCCATCGTCTCCCTGCAGGAACTGGGCAGCGAACGCACCCTGGCGGTACCGGTGGTCCTGCTGCATCCGGCGTTCCAGTGCGGTACCAGAACGGACGCGGGCGCGTCGCAGGACGATTTTGACTACCACCTGCTGCGTCGCTACGGCAGCACGCACAGCGTCGCCGCCGCGCCCACGCAGGAGGAAGCCCTGCTGCTGGGCCTGCTGGCCGCGCAGGAACGGATGGCAGCGGGCATGTTCGCCGTGCAGGGGCTTGCACTGCGCCAGCAACGATACCTGCGCCAGGTCGACATGGGCACCCTGCCGCCGCAGATCCGAAGCCTGTGGGAGCTGGTCCGGCAACGCGAGGGTCACCCGGTGCACCTGTTCGACATAAGCGGCAGGGGCAGGGTCCCGACCTACCTGGCCTGCGTGGAGACCACGGCGGCGACCGCCTTGCGGGTTACCGCAGGTGCGGGGTTCACCTGCGAGCACGCCGCCACGCGGGCCCTGCGTGCCCTGCTGAAAGCGCACGAGTTCACGGCCTGGTCCGGCCGCCGCCGCCATGGCGCCGCAGCGCGCGGCCTGCCGCGCCACGAGGGGCTGCTGGGCATGCAGCAAGCACCACAGCGCCCGTACGGCATCCAGAACATCCAGGACATCCTCGCCAGGGGCGGATTCGACAAAGTGCCTTTCGGCCGCACGATGGTCCCCGTGGCAGGGTCGCTCGGCGGGCGGATCCAGCACCTGCATGACAATTTCAGTCGCAGCGGCATGACGGTGTGGCTTGCACGCTATCCCTCGCCCCGGTGCTGCAACGACGTGGCCTGCCTGCAGGTAGTGCTGACGCCGTTCGATGCCGGTTTCCTGCTGCTCAACGGCGTGCCGGTGAGCCTTCCACTGGCGTCACTGGATGCTGCCGCCAACGACGGCTGATGCCGGCAGGCGTAAAAGAGCCCGGCCGTGGAGTCGGCCGGGCTGCCGCAGCGACCCATCCCACGCGATGGGCGGCACCCTGTGGATGCACCGGCCAACAACATCGCATCGGAGAGAAAATGCGATGCCGCGCCTAC
Source organism: Stenotrophomonas sp. SORGH_AS_0321 (assembly GCF_031453215.1). Classification (NCBI taxonomy): domain Bacteria; kingdom Pseudomonadati; phylum Pseudomonadota; class Gammaproteobacteria; order Lysobacterales; family Lysobacteraceae; genus Stenotrophomonas; species Stenotrophomonas sp. SORGH_AS_0321. The sequence goes on along the minus strand of NZ_JAVIZG010000001.1, from coordinate 953,450 downwards.
AGCGTGCTGGCCACGTCGGCCGCCGGCCATGGGATGAAAGGCAGTTGTGGGGTCAGGCAATGCGGGAACGTGCCCACTGGGCCAGCAACACGGCCGTTGCCGACGCCACGTTGAGGCTTTCCACCGCCCCGCTGCCGGGGATCGACACCTGCAGGTCACACGCCGCGGCCAGGGCCCGATCCATGCCTTCGGCTTCAGCGCCCATCACGTAGACCAGCCGCTGCGGCAGTTCGACAGCGAACACGTTGCTGCCCCCATCGACCAGGGTGGCAGCGAGGCTGAAGCCGGCCTGGCGCAGCTGCGCCATCGCATCGGCGGTGGCCGGCAGCTGCACCAGCGGCAGCGCCTCGGCACCGCCTTCAGCCACGCGCGCGGCTGCTCCGGAAATGCCCAGCGTGCTGCCTTCGGCCAGCAGCAGCCCACCGGCACCGAAGTGCGCGGCCGAGCGCAGGATCGCGCCCAGGTTGTGCGGATTGCCCACCCCATCCAGCCACAGCGCCAGCACCGGGCCTTCCGGCAGCTGCTGCAGCCACTGCGACAGCTCCAGCACCGGTGCGCGCTGTACATCGGCCACCACACCTTCATGGTGAGTGGTGCCGGACAGCTTGTTCAGGTCCCCGTCTTCCACCACGCGGTAGCCGATCCGGTTGGCCACGCACCACTTCAGCAGCGGCTGCATGCGCGGAATCAGCCCTTCCAGCAGGTAGATCTTGCGGACCGCCTGCGGGCGCTGGTTGAAGGCGGCCAGCACGGCATTGACGCCGAACAGGCGCAGCTCGTCGCCATTGCCGCGTGCCGCCGGCGCTGCCGGCGCGTCAGTACGCGGCAGCGGGGTGGCGCGCGGCGGACGCGCGGACGGACGACGGTTGTTCCAGGGGTTGTTCACTTACGCTGCTTCCTGTTTCTTCTGCCAGAAATCGGCATTCTTTATGCCCAGTGCGACAGGGTCGAAGGTCGGGTCCAGGCCCAGCTTCTTCTGCCGCTCATAATCACGCAGGGCGATCATGGCAGGCTTCTGCACGATCAGGATCGCCACGATGTTCAGCCAGGCCATCAGGCCGACGCCGATGTCGCCCAGCGCCCAGGCCAGCTGTGCGTTGTGGAACGCGCCGAAGATGACCATGCCGATGATGCCCAGCCGCAGCAACAGCACCGTCAGCGGACGCTTGGCGTTGTTGTTGAGGTAGGTCAGGTTGGTTTCGGCCATGTAGTAATAGGCCATGATCGTGGTGAAGGCGAAGAAGAAGATCGCGATGGCCACGAACGAAGCGCCCCAGCCAGGCAGCACCGCTTCCACGCCGGCCTGCGCATAGCCGGCACCCTCGGCGATGCCCTTCAGGCCCTGGAAAATAGGCTCGGCGCCGGCGACCGGCGAGTACACGTTGTAGGTGCCGCTGGCCAGGATCAGGAAGGCGGTGGCGGTGCACACCATCATGGTGTCGAAGTAGATCGCGAACGCCTGCACGTAGCCCTGCTTGGCCGGGTGCGAGACCTCCGAAGCGGCCGCCGCGTGCGGGCCGGTACCCTGGCCGGCTTCGTTGGCATAGATACCGCGCTTGACGCCCCACTCCACCGCCAGGCCGATCATCGCGCCGAACGCTGCGTGGGTACCGAAGGCGCTGCTGAAGATGGTGTTGAACATCACCGGCACCTGATCGGCGTTCATGATCATGATCACGATGGCCATGATGATGAAGCCGGCGGCCATGAACGGCACCACGATTTCGGCGAAGTTGGCGATGCGCTTGACGCCGCCGAAGATCACCACCGCCAGCAGCACCGCGACCACCACGCCGATGCCCAGCTTCAGCGCCTGCACCTGGTCCATGCCGAAGGCCTGGCCATCCAGCGGGCCACACAGGGCACCGCCGCGGCAGGCGTTGATGATGCTGTCGGCGATCGCATTGGCCTGCACGCCGGGCATCAGGAAGCCGGCGGCGACGATCGTGGCCAGCGCGAAGGCCATCGCGTACCACTTCAGGCCCATCGCCTTTTCGATGTAGTACGCCGGGCCACCGCGGTAGCGGCCTTCGGCGTCCTTGGTCTTGTAGATCTGCGCCAGGGTGCACTCGACATACGAAGTCGACGCACCGAGGAAGCCCATCACCCACATCCAGAAGATCGCACCGGGACCGCCGAAGGCGATGGCGGTGGCCACGCCGGCGATGTTGCCGATGCCCATGCGGCCGGCCATCGACATGGCCAGCGCCTGGAACGAGGAGACGCCGGCATCGGATTTTTCACCGGCCACGGTAAGCCGGCACATCTCGAAGAAGCCGCGGATCTGCATGAAGCGGGTGCGGACGCTGAAATACAGGCCGGCGGCCAGGCACATGAAGATCAGTGCCTTGCTCCAGATGATGCTGTTGATGAAATGTACGGTTGCTTCCACGCGCTCTCTCCAGTCGGCGGAACAAGGGACGTCCCGTCGGCTGAGGGGAACCGGGTTGATTCTAGCTGGCGAACGGCCGGTAGTGACGGCCGCTGGCCGTCAATCAGCGCATTGGTGATCGAGGACCGGGCATGGGGGGCTAGCGACTGCGCAATGGTGGGTGACGACCGCGCAGTGGTGGGTGACGACCGTGCAGTGGTGGGTGACGACCGTTGGTCGTCACGCTCCCAGGCTGATCAAAAGCCGTGACGACCAACGGTCGTCACCCACCGGAGTTGGTCGTCACCCGCCGGAGTTGGGGTTGACGGCCAGCGGCCGTGGCTAGCTTGACGGCCAGCGGCCGTCACTACCTGGTCAAGCGTGGCCACCGACCGATGGGGTGTCCTTCTCCTGCTGCTCCAGCTCGCGCGCCACCGCTTCAGGCGAACGCGTGAACGGGGCCAGCCTTGCGTAGAACGCCGGCACCACGAACAACGACAGGAACGTGGACAGGGTCACCCCGAAAATGATCACCACGCCGATGGTGCCGCGGCTGGCCGAACCCGGTCCGCCGGCCACCACCAGCGGGATCGCACCGACCACCGTGGCGATGGAGGTCATCAGGATCGGCCGCAGGCGCACCCGCGCCGACTCGATGATCGCTTCGCGCACCGTGCGCCCTTCATCGCGCAGCTGGTTGGCAAACTCCACGATCAGGATGCCGTTCTTCGCCGCCAGGCCCACCAGCATGACGATGCCGATCTGGCTGAACAGGTTCACCGTGCCCCCGCTCATCCACAGCCCGACCAGCGCACCGAGCACGCCCAGTGGCACGGTCAGCATGATGGTCAGCGGATGGATGAAGCTTTCGAACTGCGCAGCCAATACCAGGTACACCACCAGCAGGGCCATGGCGAAGGTCAGCAGTACCGCCCCGCCGGAACTCTGGTATTCGCGGGACTCGCCTTTCCAGCTGATCTGCGCATGCTGCGGCAGTTCCTCACGGGTGACACCCTGTGCCCAGGCGATGGCTTCGCCCAGCGGATAGCCTGGCGCCAGCCCGGCGCTGATGGTGATCGAGCGCAGGCGGTTGAACCGGTTCAGCGAACCCGCTTCGGCCACTTCGCTCAGGGTGACCAGGTTGGACAACGGCACCAGCTCGCCGGAGCTGGAGCGCACGCGGATCGCGGCCAGGTCGGCCGGGGTCGCGCGTCCATCGCGGCCGGCCTGCACCAGCACGTCGTATTCTTCGCCGTTGTCGACGAAGGTGGTCACCCGACGCGAGCCCATCATGGTCTCCAGCGCCGAACCAATCGCCGTCACCGGCACGCCCAGGTCGGCGGCGCGCTGGCGGTCGATGTTCACCCGCATTTGCGGGCGGGTTTCCTTGTAGTCCGAGTCCGCGCCGACCAGGCCGGGGTTGTCGGCCATGCGCAGCAGGATGCGGTCGCGCCACTGGGCGATCTCCGCATATTCCGGGCCACCGAGCACGATCTGGAACGGTTGCCCGCCACCGCGCACCAGGCCGCCGCCGACCTGGGTGCGCACGCGCACGCCACGCACCGCATCCAGGTCCTTCTGCAGTTCATCGGCCACTTCCGGGGTGGAGGTGGAGCGCTCGCGCCACGGCTGCAGGAACACGCTGATGCGGCCGGTGTGCATTTCCTCGCTGGACCCCCAGCCGCCCGGCACGCGCGGATTGGCGCGGATGATCGGGCGGTCCTCGCCAACGTGGCGGGCCACGATCGCTTCCACTTCCTGCACCTGGCCAACCGTGTAATCGAAACCGGCGCCTTCAGGCCCGTCGATCATGATCTGGAACGAGCCTCGGTCCTCGGCCGGGGCAAGTTCCGAGGGCAGGTGCTTGATCAGCAACCAGCTGGCAACCAGCGTGGCCGCCATCACCAGCAGATAGATCCAGGTACGGTCCACGTGCCGGTCCAGCACATTGCCGTATCCGCCGGCGAGTTTTTCCAGGTTGCGGTTGATCACCCCGTAAAGGCCCCGCGGGGCCTTGCCGGTGTGCGGCTTGAGCAGCTTGGACGCCATCATCGGGGTGAGCGTCAGCGCCACGAACGCCGACAGCGCCACGGCCGCGGCCAGCGCCACGGCCAGTTCGCGGAACAGCCGCCCGGTGTTGCCTTCCAGGAAACCGACCGGCAGGAACACCGCGACCAGTACCGCGGTGGTGGCGATCACCGCGAACGCCACCTGCGCGGTACCGCGCTTGGACGCCACCAGCGGCGGCTCGCCCAGGTCGATGCGGCGCTGCACGTTTTCCACCACCACGATCGCATCATCCACCACCAGGCCGATGCACAGCACCAGCGCGAGCAGGGTCAGCAGGTTGATCGAGAAATCGAAGGCATACAGCGCGATGAACGCAGCCACCAGGCAGACCGGCACGGTGACCGCCGGGATCAGCGCGGCGCGGAAGCTGCCCAGGAACAACCAGATCACTACCAGCACCAGCAGCATCGCCTCCACCAGCGTGGCGTAGACACGGTCCACTGCTGCTTCGATGAAGGTGGTGTTGTCGAAGGTCACCGCGATCTGCGTGCCCTGCGGCAGGGTTTCAGCGATGAGATCGGCCTGCGCACGTGCCAGGCGGGTCACGTCCAGTGCATTGGCGGTGGAGGTCTTGACGATACCCAGGCCCACGCCCGGCTCGCCGTTGCTGCGGTAATAGGCACGGCGTTCGGCCGAGGCCAGCTCGATCTTCGCCACGTCGCCCATGCGCACCACGTAGCCATCGCTGCCCTTGCCCAGCGGGATGGTCGCGAAGTCTTCCGGCTTCACGTAGTTGCGCTCCACGCGCAGGGTGAAATCACGGTCGGCCGATTCGATGCGGCCGGCGGGTAGCTCCACGTTCTCGTTGCGCAGCGCGGCCTCTACGTCGCCGGTGGTCAAGCCGCGTGCCGCCAGCTGGTCGCGGTCCAGCCAGATGCGCATGGCATAGCGCTGCCGCCCACCGATGCGCACCTGCGATACGCCGTCCAGGCTGGCAAAGCGGTCCACGACATAGCGCTCGGCATAGTCGCTGAGCGCGAGGGTGTCCATGCTCGAGGACGACAGGTTGAACCAGATGATGGCCTCGTCGTCGCTGTTGGCTTTCTCGATCTCCGGCGCGCGCGCCTCGTCGGGCATGCGGTCGGCCACGCCGCTGACGGCATCGCGCACATCGTTCGCGGCCGCTTCGATATCGCGGTTGCTGGTGAACTCCAGGCTGATCTGCGCCCGGCCATTGGTGCTGCGCGCGTTGATCATGTCAATGCCTTCGATGCCCGACAGGGAATCTTCCAGCACCTGGGTGACCCGGCTTTCAATGACCGCCGCCGATGCGCCGGGATAGTCCACCGATACCGACACCACCGGGGGATCGATGGCCGGCAGCTCGCGCAGCGTCAGCCGGGTGAACGACATGATGCCCAGCACGATCAGCAGCAGGCTCATCACCACGGCGAACACCGGCCGCTGGATGGAGGTGTTGGAGAGCTTCATCCGCCGTTACCGGCCGGTGCGACGGGCACGTCTGATGCGGGCGTGGCCGCTGGCGGCGGCAGCGTTTCCGGTTCCGGGGCATCCACCGGCGGCACCGCGCGGGCGTCCACCTTCAGTCCGGGGCGCAGCTTGCCGGTGCCATCCACGATGATGCGCTCACCGGCCTGGATGCCCTGCTTCAGTTCGACCACGCCGGCGCGACGGGCACCGGTCACCACATCGGCGCGCTCTACGGTGCTGTCGGCCTTCAGGCGGTACACGAAGGAGTCACGGCCGACCTGCACCACGGCGATTTCCGGCACCACCAGCGCCTGCCGCTCGGGGCGGTAGATGCGCACGTCCAGCAGCATGCCTGGGCGCAGCGCGTGGTCGCCGTTGGCGAAGTCGGCGCGCACGGTGACCGCGCGGGTGGACGGGTCGACGCGGGCGTCGATCGTGCTGACCTCGCCTTCGAAGGTGCGCCCCGGCCAGGCCACGCTGGTGGCTTCGACCTTGTTGCCATTGGCCAGCGAAGACAGCTCCGCTTCGGGTACCTGGAAATCCACGTGCATGCGTTCGATATCGTCCAGCGTGGCGATCGCCGTGGTCGGGGTCACCAAGGAGCCGGGGCTGACCTGGCGGATGCCGAGGACGCCGGCAAACGGTGCGCGCACGCTGCGATCACCGATCTCGGACTGCATTTCGGCCACGCGCGCTTCGGCGCTGTCGCGGATCGCTTTCTGGGTATCCAGGGTGGAGCTGGCCACCAGCCGCTGCTGGGCCAGTTCGCGCTGACGCTTGTACAGTTGGTCAGCTTCAGCGAAGGTCGCCTGGGCCTGGGTCAGCGCAGCCTGCTGGGCCAACCCGCGCAGGGTCACCAGCGGCGTGCCGGCGGCCACCTGCTGGCCGCTTTCAAAGTGCACCCGCTCGATGATTTCGCTGACCTTGGCGGTGATGGTCACCGATTCGCGCGCCTTGGCCGTGCCGAGGGCCTGCAACGTATCGCTCCACGCGGCCGATTCCACGACCTGCGCGGTGACCGGCACATCGGCGCCCAGGCGGCGCGCCGCCTGCGGTTCGCCCTTGCAGCCGGCCAACAAAACCAGGACCAGGCCAACGGCCGCGCCCTTTGCGATACGTCCCACCATGAATAGTCCCGCCCTGTACATGACCGGCGAGTGTAGGGGGCGCCATGCGAAGACCGTATGTGCCAAGCGTTTACCACCGCAGGACAGCCCCGAGATAGCGGCCGGAACCCTTTCCGTGCAAGGGCTTGCGCCGGGATGTCATCGTGTATCGGGATGTGTCGGCGGCAGCGCGCGCGCCACGTGCGACGGCCGACGCGGCCCCGGTAGCGCCGACCCATGGTCGGCGAGCGCAGCGCCGCCCTTGCGCCCGCTCAGGACGTGATGGTCTGGGTCAACGATTCCCACGTAGGCGGCAGCGGCCAGTTCGCGGCCTGGTTGCCGTCCAGCACCCGGCGCAGGTCACGCGGGTCGATCTGCGGGGCCAGCACGTGCACCAGTTCCAGCGCGTAATCGCGCAGCACGCGGTCCCGCGGCAGCACCGCCCAGGCGATGCATTCGGCGATCGGCGCCGGTGCCACCCAGGCGCGCAGGTCGTGGTCGGCGGCGCTGACCGCCATTTCCGCCAGCAGGCCCACGCCCACCCCGCTGCGCACGTAGGTCTTGATCAGGTCGGCATCCAGCGCGGTCAGCGCGATGTCCGGCTCCAGCCCGGAACCGGCGAACGCCCGCTGCAGCGAAGATGCGGCGCGCGTGGACGATTCGTAGCTGATCAGCGGATGGGCAGCCAACGCGGCCAGGTCCGGCGCGCGGCCGGCGCGGTCCAGCGGATGGCCCTTGGGCACCAGCACCAGCCGCCGCCAGCGATACAGCGGCACGGCGATCCCGGCGCTGGGTTCGCCGCCGGCGGTACTGATGATGGCGATGTCCGCATCGCCCTGGCTGAGCAGGTCCAGCGCGTCGCTTTCAGCGGCCTGCTGCAGGTGCACGCTGACCTGCGGATAGGCCTGTTTGATCCGCGCCACTGCCGGCGGCAGCACGAAGCGCGCCTGGGTGTGGGTGGTGGTCAGCACCAGCTGGCCCTGGCTTTCACGCCGCTGGTTGGCCGCATAGGTGCGGATGTTGTTGGCTTCGGCCAGCACCGCGCGGGAGCGGCTGATGACCTCCACGCCGGCCGGGGTGACCGATTCCAGGCTGCGGCCGCGCCGCACGAACAGCAGGAAGCCCAGTTCATCTTCCAGCTGCTTGAGCTGCTTGGACAATCCCGGTTGGGTGGCATGCACGCGCGAGGCGGCGAGCGTGATGTTCAGCTCGGCATCGGCGATGGCGACCAGGTAGCGAAGCTGGGTCAGCGTCATGGCAGGCGGCTCGGTAGGGAAAACCACTGTAGGTCAATTGCCCTCACCAACATATAACCAAACGTTTTTTATGAAAGGTATCTGGTCATTTCCTGCCGTCATATGGCAGCGCTACGGTCAGCCGGCAAAGGCGGATGCCAGCAGCGGCCGCCTTCCCTCTTGCCCCCCGCGTCTGGCGCGGCCCCTCACGGAGTGCCCTCATGGCCCTGTACGAGTCCATCCTCGATACCATCGGCAACACCCCCATCGTCAAGCTGCACCGGCTGGCGCCGGCGCACGTCACCCTGTATGCCAAGGTGGAATCGTTCAATCCGGGCGGTTCGGTCAAGGACCGCTTGGCGCTGGCGATCGTGCTCGATGCCGAACAGCGCGGCCTGCTCAAGCCGGGCGACACCATCATCGAAGCGACCTCCGGCAACACCGGCGTGGCGTTGGCGATGGTGGCCGCCGCGCGTGGCTACAAGTTCGTCGCCACCATGGTGGAAACCTTCTCCATCGAACGCCGCAAGCTGATGCGTGCCTATGGCGCGAAGGTGATCCTGACCCCGGCCGCCGAGCGCGGCAGCGGCATGGTGCGCCGGGCGGCCGAGCTGGCACAGGAACACGGGTGGTTCCTGGCCAGCCAGTTCGCCAATCCGGCCAATCCGGCCTACCACCGCAGCACCACCGCCGCGGAGATCCTGCGTGACTTCGCCGGCCGCCGGCTGGACTACTTCGTCAGCGGCTGGGGCACCGGCGGCACCCTGACCGGCGTCGGTGAGGTACTGAAGGTGGCCCGCCCGCAGACCCGCATCGTCGCCACCGAACCGGCCGGCGCGGCGCTGTTGAAGGGCGATGACTGGAAGCCGCACAAGATCCAGGGCTGGACCCCGGACTTCGTCCCCGATGTGCTCAACCGCAACGTGGTGGACGAACTGCTGACCGTGGAAGACGATCGCGCGATCAGCACCGCGCGCCGGCTGGCGGCCGAAGAAGGCCTGTTCGTCGGCATTTCCGCCGGTGCCACGCTCGCCAGCGCACTGGACGTCGCCGAACGCGCCGAGCCGGGTTCGGTGATCCTGGCGATGCTGCCGGACACCGGCGAGCGCTACTTCTCCACGCCGCTGTTCGCCGATGTGAACGAAGGCTCCGACGACGACTGGCTGGCCGGCCTGCCCTGAGCGCGCGCCCGCGGTTTCGATGGGGTCAGGTTCCTTTCCTGCGGAAAGGGACCTGACTCCGATGCCCTGCCCTTCCCGGCAGACTGTTCTTTTCCTGTTCGCAGCGTGTGAGACGGTCATGACGCAGCCTGCATGCAGCCCCGGTTACGGTGGCACATGCAGCGCGGGACGTTGCGCCGTTTCAACAACAGGCAGGAGAAGGACGCATGAAGATCGAGGTTTGGCAGGGTGACATCACGACCCTGGCGGTGGATGCGATCGTCAATGCGGCCAACGAGTCCCTGCTCGGTGGCGGTGGCGTCGACGGTGCCATCCACCGGGCAGCAGGTCCTGGCCTGCTGCAGTCGTGCGAGCAGTTGCCGCAGCTGCGCCCCGGCGTGCGCTGCCCGACCGGCGAAGTGGTCGCCACCGACGCGCATGACCTGCCCGCCCGCTTCGTGCTGCACACGGTGGGACCGGTCTGGCACGACGGCCAGCGCGATGAAAGCGCACTGTTGGCCAACTGTTACTGGAAGTCGTTGCAGCTGGCTGAAAAGCTCGGCGCACGCTCGATCGCCTTCCCGGCGATCAGCTGCGGCGTCTACGGTTATCCGCTGTACCGCGCCGCCGAAATCGCGGCCACCGAAACCCTGGCCTGGCAGCGCAGCCATCGCGAACCGCGACGGATCATCCTGGTGGCCTACAACACCGCCACGTTCAAGGCCTACCAGCAGGCGCTGGCAGCGGCGGGACAGACACTGGACGATCAAGCCGAAGCACCGCGTGGCAGCGATCGCGCTGTTGCCGCGTCGCCGTTGATGCCCGCTTTCTGAAGGCGGTGGAACGCGCTTAGTTGGCGTCCACGTCGGTCGGCGCCGCGACCGCTACGTCATTGTCCGCCGATGCGGCATCACGCACTGAAAGCGATTCGCCGCTCTCCGCACTCACCCGCACCTGGACCACGGCCTGGCTTTCTTCCAGGCTGGCAACCAGCAGCTGGTAACGACCCGCCGGCAGGTTTGCCTGCAGGCGTGCATTGGTGCCGCTGCCACCGTCATCGTCTTCCAGGTTGATGGTGCCGCGCCAGTCAGTCGAAGGGTGGTGTCGACCTGGTCGGACAGCGCATCGATGCGCACCGCGCCGGCCTGCGGCACGTTCAGCACGAAGCGGCGCTCGCCGTCATCGCGCGACAACAGCACCTGCACGTTGGCGCCGACAGCAAGGGCGGTGCCATCGGTGGATACCACGTCCGCCGCCAGCGCGGTGTTCTTGACGTCCAGGCGGAACTGGCCGTTGCCTTCGTCATCCAGTGCACGCACGCCGAGCGTGTAGGTACCGGCGTCCAGCATCAGGCTCAGGCGCGAGTTGGTGGAACTGCCACCGTCGTCGTCCTCTTCTTCCACGTTGGCACCCTTCAGGTCGAGCACGGTGTCGAACGCGTTGGAGGTCAGGTTGATCTGGTACAGGCCCGGCTTGTCGACCTGCAGGGTGTATTCCTGGCGCTCGCCGGCCAGCAGGTCGACGATCTGTCCGCCATTGGCCAGCGGCTTGCCGTCATATGGCACCACTTCGGTGGCCTGCAGGCGATACGGGCCGTAGGCATCGGCATCGTCGCCGTTGACCGCGATGCGGTATCGGCCGGCACCGTCGGCACGGAAGGTCACTTCCAGGCCGCTGTCTTCGGAGCGTTCGCCACGGGTCACCAGGGTACCGTCGTCGCGGAACACCGACAGCGCACCGGACAGCGAACCGACCAGCTTCAGCGAAACCGCCTGCTTGTCCTTCAGTTGCATCGAATAGAGCTGGTAGCGGCTGCCGTCGCTGAAGCTCAGCGGGCTGGAGGTGGTGATCTCCCCGGCCACCGCCTTGTCGAAGTCCAGCGACGTGGCCTTGCCGCCGTCGGCGGCGCCCGCCTTCTGGCCACAGCCGCCGATCGCCAGCGCCAGGGCGGCGGCCAGTAGTGTCGTTGCAGTACGCATGGTGTTTCTCCTTGGCCCATCATTCAGAGGCCGCGAAGTGGCCATGCCCCGGGCAGGCGACACGATAGCCGAAAAAAAAGGTTCTTCACCCAACTCCGGGGAAGGCCGCCCGGATCTTCAGGAAGAAATATGCGTCGTCTCGGTATCCGTAGGCGACGCGCTTGATGACCTTGATCTTGTTATTGATGCCTTCCACCAGGTTCGTCCCGAGCGGCCATCGGCAGTGGGCCAGGATGCCCGGGAGATATGGTTGCAGACGGCGGACAAAGATGCGCAGCGGCTCCAGCCCGCTTCGCAGGGCGCGATGCTTCCATGACCGCCAGGCCTTCTCCGCCCAGCTCTGGCTTCGGTAGCGCCACAGCTGCTTCAGGTCGTCTTTGAGCAGATACGTGGTCAGCAGGGCTTTGTTGGCGGCCAGCAGCTCCTCGAGTTGGACGCGCTGCTCGGCTGGGACGTTTTGCCTATTGCGCAGCAGGAGCCAGCGCGAGGTCTTCACCACCCGTCGCGCGGGCTTGTCGGTGCGTAGGCGATTGGCCTCGTCAACCCGCACCCGATCAATGACTTCGCGCCCGTACTTGGCCACGACATGGAAGAGGTCGTAGACCACCTCGGCGTTGGGGCATTGGGCTTTCACTTCCAGGTCGAATGCCGAATTCATGTCCATGGCGACCGCTTGGATGCGTTCGCAGCCGTCCCTTCCGAGTAACTCGAAGAAGGGGCGCACGTCAGCGCGACTGCGTCCTCGACCGACCCAAAGCACGCGCTTGCGTGATGGCTCGACCACCACGGTGGCGTAGCGATGGCCCTTCTGGATCGCAAACTCGTCCATCGCGATCACTCTTACGTCCGATAGGTCCACCGGCCCCAGCGTCTGCACCAGATGCCTGAAATCAAGTGCCTTGACCGTCTTCCAGTCCAAGCCATGCCACTTTGCGGTGGCATGGATCGAGGTCGTGGCACACATGCGTGCCACGCTCTGCGCAAGCCGTTGCGTTACCCGGGCATGCCGCTCCAACCAATCCAGATGCTCCAGCTTTGGCCCGCAGCGAGGACAGGCCAGTCGCTGTCGCTGGATCTCCAACTCGACCGGCGCATCGAACACAGGCAGGTCACGAACCCGCCGGAGCGTCTGGTCGTGGATGGCCACGACCCACTTGTCGCATCCGCTGCAGCGTCGGCGGCGGCGTGAATCGGGCACCAGCGAAAGCACCAGCCACGTGGCTGCGCCACGTGCCTCGCGGCGCCACCCATCCAGGCGATACCCCGCCCAGCCTCCCAGCAACGGCATACAATCCAGCTTGGCCACGGCCGGCCTCGGTTTGTTGTCTCGACAACTACAAATCTAGCTGGTCGGCCGTGCGCCTTCTCCCCTCAGATGGGAGAAGAACCAAAAAAAACGCCGGCACGTGGCCGGCGTTCTTTTTTCATTCCCGGAGCGGCGCGATCAGCCGTTCCACTTGCCCAGTGCAGCCTGGCCGTTTTCCTTGGCACGCTCGTACACGGTCTTCTGTGCGGCGGCGTAGTTGCCCTTGGTGTCCTTGCCCCACAGCGCCAGCGCGGCCTGCTGCATGGCACGACCGTAGGAGAAGCTCAGCGGCCACGGCAGGTTGCCCATCTGGTTCATCGCGTTGAGGTGTTCGGTGGACTGCTCGTCGCTCTGGCCACCGGACAGGAACACCACGCCCGGCAGGATCGCCGGCACGGTGCTCTTCAGGCACATCACGGTCGATTCGGCCACTTCCTCGGCATCGGCCTGCTCTTCGCAGTCCTTGCCGGAGATGACCATCGAGGCCTTCAGGATGGTGCCTTCCAGCAGCACGTTCTGCTGGTACAGCGCGTCGAACAGCGAACGCAGGGTGGCTTCGGTGACCTCGTAGCAGGTCTCGATGTCGTGGTCGCCGTCCATGATCACTTCCGGCTCGACCATCGGCACCAGGCCGCATTCCTGGCACAGGGCGGCATAACGGGCCAGCGCATGCGCGTTGGACTCGATGCAGGTGCCCGACGGGATGCTTTCGCCGATGTTGATGACCGCCCGCCACTTGGCGAAGCGCGCACCCAGCTTGTAGTACTCCTGCAGGCGCTCGCGCAGGCCATCCAGGCCTTCGGTGACCAGCTCGCCCGGGCAGCCGGCCAGCGGGTGGGCGCCCTTGTCGACCTTGATGCCGGGGATCATGCCGTTGTCGGACATGTACTTGGCAAACGGCACGCCGTCCTTGGTCGACTGACGGATGGTCTCGTCGAACAGGATCGCGCCGGAGATGTGCTCGTTGAGCTTCGGCGTGGTCAGCAGCAGTTCGCGGTAGGCGCGACGGTTTTCTTCGGTGTTCTCAACGCCGACGCTGGCAAAGCGCTTGGCGATGGTGCCGGTGGATTCGTCGATCGCGATGATGCCCTTGCCCGGGGCGACCATGGCCTGGGCGGTTTCAGCCAGCTGTTCGATGCTCATGTACTTCCTGTGGCGGGTGCGGGAAAAAACCGATTATAGCGCCCGCCTCCCGTGAACTGTCCGTCCACGGGGTCTGGAACCGCTTTCAACTTGCGCAACCGTGACGGCGCGACGTTTCCGCCGCGCCGCCGGGACGCCCTTACAGCTCGCCCAGGCCGCTGGCGCTGCCGTTGACGCCCACTTCCAGCAGGCGCAGGGTGTTGGTGGCGCCATGGGTCTCCATGTGCTCGCCACTGGTGAACACCACGCGGTCACCGGACTCGAGCAGGCCGGCTTCGGCCAGCAGGCGGATGCTGCCGCGCGCGGCTTCACGCGGGGTCAGGCCGCGGCTGTCGAAGTTGATCGGGAACACGTCGCGCATCAGCGCCATCTGGCGGCGGGCGCCGTCGTGGCGGGTCACCGCGAACACCGGCGCGGAGGCACGGAAGCGCGACAGGTAGCGGGCGGTGCCGCCGGATTCGGTCATCGCCACGATCGCGCGCACGCCGACGTGCTGGGACAGGAACATGGTGGCCATGGCGATGGCCTGGTCGGCACGTTCCAGGTTGCGCGGCGAGGCGCCGAAGTCGGTTTCGGTCTGGAACTGGCGCTCGGCGCCGAGGCAGATCCGCGCCATCGCTTCCACGGCCTTGACCGGGTAGGCGCCGGCGGCGGTTTCCGCCGACAGCATCACCGCGTCGGTACCATCGATGACCGAGTTGGCCACGTCCAGCACTTCGGCGCGGGTCGGGATCGGGCTTTCGACCATCGACTGCAGCATCTGCGTGGCGGTGATCACCACCTTGTTCTGCGCCAGCGAGGCCTTGATGATCTTCTTCTGCAGGCCCGGCAGCTCGGCATCGCCGATTTCCACGCCCAGGTCACCGCGCGCCACCATCACCACGTCGCTGGCGTCGACGATTTCTTCCAGGTTCTCGATGGCTTCGGTGCGCTCGATCTTCGACACCAGCGCGGCATAGCAGCCGTGTGATTCGGCGATCTCGCGGGCATCGTTCATGTCCTGCGCGTTGCGGCAGAACGACACGGCGATGAAGTCCACGCCGATCTTGGCGACGATGCCGATCAGTTCCTTGTCGCGCTCGGTCAGCGCGCCCAGCGACAGGCCGCCGCCCTGCTTGTTCAGGCCCTTGCGATCAGACAGCACGCCGTCGTTGAGCACGGTGTTGATGATGCGCTCGCCCTGCACTTCAACCACCTGCAGCTGCATCAGGCCGTCATCCAGCAGCAGCACATCGCCCGGGCCGACGTCCTGCGGCAGGCCGAGATAGCTCACGCCGACCTGGGTGGTGTCACCCGGCGGCACGTTGGCGGCAGCCACCAGATCGAAGCGGTCACCGGCCTTGAGCTGGATCTTGCCCTCGGCGAAGCGCTCGATGCGGATCTTCGGGCCCGGCAGGTCGGCCAGAATGCCTACTTCCACGCCCACGCGGGCAGCGGCGGCGCGCACGTCGGCGGCACGCTTGGCCTGGCCGGACGGATCGCCATGGCTGAAGTTCAGGCGCACCACGTTGACGCCAGCGCGGAACAGCTCCTCGAGGATGCCGGGTGGATCGGTGGCCGGGCCGAGGGTGGCTAGGATCTTGGTGCGACGCTGACGCTCGAACATGGTGGATGGGCTCCCGTTAAAGCAGGGAAATTAGCACATCCTTCACGACCCATGTATGCGGTTACATCCTTACGGGGTCTGGTTCTGCGCGATGTCTGCAAGACAATACGGGGCAGCATGGATGACCGACGACAACACCGGCAGCGCCGAAGCAGGCCGCACCACCGGTAGCGCCGAGCCACGCTCGGCGAGCGCGAAGCGCGGCCAGCACAGGCACCCGCACCAGCACCCGCGCTGCCGGACGAATCCCTGCAGGCGCCGTCATTACCCGATCAGCGTCAGCAACTCCGTCGGCGTCGCCGCCAGCGCATCGGCGCCGGCCTCGCGCAGTTCCTCGGCACCGCCGAAGCCCCACAACACACCGATGTTGCGCAGGCCGTGGTGACGGGCCCCTTCGATGTCCATGCGGCGGTCACCGATCATCCAGCACTGGCCTGGCTGCAGCGACAAGCGGGACAACGCTTCGGCCACCAGCTGCGGCTTGCTGCTGCGGCTGCCATCGGCGGTCGCGCCGATGACCTCGTCGAAACACGCACCGAATGGCAGGTGCTCGATGATGCGCCGCGCATGGGCTTCATTCTTCGCGGTGACCACCGCCAGCCGATGGCCGCGCGCCTGCAGCGCACGCACCACCTGTTCAATGTCGTCGAACACCGCATGCTCCTGCCAGCCTTCGGTTTCGAAGCGCTCGCAGTAGTACGCAACGGCCTGCTCCACCTTGGCCGCATCGTTGAACAGCGGCGCGAAGCTGGTGCGCAGCGAGGGACCGATCCAGCCGCGCAGCGCCTCCACTGGAGGCGCCGGGTGCTGCATCCGCTCGAACGCGTGGGTGATGCAGCGGGTGATGCCGACCTGCGAGTCGATCAGCGTGCCATCAAGATCGAAGAACAGCGTGTCACGCGCCTCAGCAGGGTGAGGGCCCACGGCCGTCACCCACCGATCCTGCTCCATCATGCGCCCCGCGCTTCGAGGGCCGCCACGGCCGGCAGGGTCTTGCCTTCCAGGAACTCCAGGAACGCGCCGCCGCCGGTGGAGATGTAGCTGACGTCGCCTGCGATATCGAACTTGTCGACCGCGGCCAACGTGTCGCCGCCACCGGCAATGGAGAACGCCCTGGAGCCGGCGATGGCACGCGCCAGCGCTTCGGTGCCCTTGCTGAAGGCCTCGAATTCGAACACGCCGACCGGGCCGTTCCACACCACGGTGCCTGCCTGGTTGATCAGCTCGGCGTAGCGCTGGGCGGTGTCCGGGCCGATATCCAGGATCAGATCATCCTCGGCGACATCGGCCAGTGCCTTCACCGTGGCTTCGGCATCGGGCAGGAACTGCTTGGCCACCACCACGTCGGTCGGCAGCGGAATGTCGGCGCCGCGTGCCTTGGCATCGGCGACGATCTTCTTCGCCGTCTCCAGCAGGTCCGGTTCGTACAGCGACTTGCCGACCGGGTAACCGGCGGCGGCGATGAAGGTGTTGGCGATGCCACCGCCGACGATCAGCTGGTCGACCTTGCCGACCAGGCTGGCCAGCAGTTCCAGCTTGGTGCTGACCTTGCTGCCGGCGACGATCGCCAGCAACGGCTTGGCCGGTTCCTTAAGCGCCTTGGCCAGCGCATCCAGTTCGGCCATCAGCAGCGGGCCACCGGCCGCCACCGGGGCGAAACGGATCACCCCGTGGGTGGAGGCCTGCGCGCGGTGCGCGGTACCGAAGGCATCCATCACGAACACATCGCACAGCGCGGCGTACTGCCTGGCCAGCGCTTCATCATCCTTGCCCTCGCCAACGTTCATGCGGCAGTTTTCCAGCAGCACGATCTGGCCCGGCTGCACGTCCACGCCACCCACCCAGTCACGCAGCAGCGGCACGTCGCGGCCCAGCAGTTCGGACAGGCGGCGGGCAACGGGCTGCAGCGAATTCTCTTCGCTCCACTGGCCTTCCTTCGGACGCCCCAGGTGCGAGGTCACCATCACCGCAGCGCCCTGCTCCAGCGCCCGCTTGAGCGTGGGCAGCGAGGCGGTGATGCGCTGTTCGGAGCTGATCTGTCCGTTCTCGATCGGGACGTTCAGGTCCTGCCGGATCAACACGCGCTTGCCGGAGAGGTCGAGGTCGGTCATGCGGACGATGGACATGGGCATTCCTGTTCTGGGGAAGAAGCGCGCCGCGCGGCGCAGCCCACTATTGTCCCGGCTGCGCAGGCGCATCGCAAACCCCAGGTAATGACGGCCGCTGGCCGTCAGCCAGATCACCGGTAGTGACGGCCGCTGGCCGTCAACCAAGGCATGACGGCCAGCGGCCGTCACTACCGTGCCGTCACGACCGGGACGTCATTCCTTGTCCGTGGCCGGATGCTGCCGCAGCACGCTCAATGCCAGCCAGCCCACCACCAGCACGCCCAGCACCAACAGCGCCCACAGCAGCCAGCGCTTCCAGTCGCGTGGTGCCTGCAGTGCAGCCTCGCCCGCCAGCGGCTCCGGGGCGCCCTCCAGCCGCGCCAGGGTCGGCTGCCACGCCGGCCCATTGCGCTGCCGCAGATCATCGATCAGGACGCCGACCGGCGCCTCCTGGCGCACGGCCGTCGCACTGCCCACCGCCAGCGCATAGGGCGCCGCCCCCTGGCTCAGGAACACCAGCACTTCCGGCTGGTAGCCCAGGCGCAGGGTGGGCACGGCAGTGGTCGTGGCCGGTTCGGCGACCAGCTTCCAGTACCGGTCGCGGGTCGCCCCCGACAACGGCTGCGGCGCGGACTGCTGGGCACTGCCGCCGCCGGCCTGCAGCTGGTAGGCCACCCAGGGCGCGGTGCGGCGCTGCCAGTCGGCCGCCGGATCATCGCGACTGAAGGCCGTCCACTGCACCAGGCTGTTGTCGCGGGTGGATACATCCAGACGACTCACCGGATAGCGGCCGTCCACGGTGAACTCGAAGCTGCCGCCGCCCTGCTTCACCGGCTGCAGGGCAACCCATTCCCAGGGGATCGTCGCCGCGGCCGGCGGCAGCTCCGCCAGCACGCCACGCAGCACCGGCAACGCCTGGTCCTGGTTGGGCAGCACGCGCAGGTAACGCACGCTGCGGTCCACGCCGATCCGGCGCTGCAGCAGGCGCTTGCCGGCGCGCTGCAGGTCCACCAGCGGCAGCGCCGCGTCGATCTGCTGCCAGCTGCGCAGGTCGTCGCTGGCATCCACCTGCACGGTGGCCTGCAGCGGCTGCTCCTGCGTTTCCCAATCCAGCACCACGGCGGCCAGCGGCTGCTGTCCCAGCACGCTGGCGTCGATCAGCCAGCCGGCGGACCGCATTGCGCCTGCCGATGCGCCCAGGCGCGCTTCGACCCGGCGCACGCGGCCGTCGCTGTCGCGCTCGGTCAGCAGCTGCAGGTCGTTGCGGCTGCGTGCATCCAGCGGCGGCAGCACGAACCAGGGCAGCTCACGCTGCACCGGCGGCTGCGCCAGTGGCTGGTCCGGCGCCAGCAGTGCCGACGGCAGCGCCTGGCCGGCGGCGTTGTAGACCTGCACGTCGGCCAGTTGCGCCGACCACGCACGGCGGTAGATCTGCGGCTCCAGGGTGATCCGGTAGGCACCGGACTGCGCGCTGGAAAGACTCAGCGGCCACTGCTCGACGTACTGCTGCCGATGTTCCTGCGCGTGCGCGGCAGCGGGGGCCACCAGCAGGGCCAACAACAGCCCCGTCCACGTTTTCATGCTTGGTTCTCCACGGTCTGCGGCTGGCGCGGCGGCGCCGGCGCGAAGTATCCCACCACGGTACACAACAGCCCGTAGGCGATGAACGAGGCGATGCCGAGCAGGTTGCCCAGATGCTGGCGGTCGACCAGGATCAGCTTGGCCAGTACCACCGCCATCAGCACCGCACCGACCGTCCACAACACGCGCTGGCCGCGCCGTGAGCCCCATACCCAGGCGACCACGCCGAGCACGCTCCAGACCACGGTGAGGCTGGTCTGGGCCAGGCTGGAACCCAGCAGCGCCTCGTTCCAGCGCACCCCGCCCCAATGATGCACGGCGTGCAGGGTCAGGCTGGTCACCGCGATGAAGCCGGCGATGGACAACAGCGGCACGCGGATCCGCTGCAGCGCGGCAGGCGCCTGGCCGATATACAGCCAGCGCGCAGCCAGCAGCAGGATCGCCCACTGGACCAGTTCGGAAGGATTGACCACCGGCAGCCACGGCAGCGGATCGGCGCGGCCCGGCGTGCTGTGCAGGTACAGCCAGACACAGCCCAGCAGGCCGAACAGCACACTCTGCAGCACCGGCCGTGCCGGATCGAACGCCGTGCCCAGCGGCTGGCTGATCCAGCGCCAGCGATGCAGGGTCGCCACCACCAGCGCGATCCACGGCAACAGCACCACCACGACCTGCCAGCCGCCGGCCATGCCGAAGCGGCTGGCCACCTGCTGCAGTGCAAGCGACAGCACGCAGGGCCACAGCAGCCACCACAGGAACTGCGCGATAACGGCGACCCGGCCGGCGCCCTGGCGCAGCGCATGCAGCGAACGCGTACCGAGCACCGCCATCAGCGCCCACGCCAGGCCGCCATAGCCGGCGAACGGCTGCTCGTGCGTGCCCACCTGGGCAATCAGCAGCGGGAAGGCAAACGCGAGCATCGCCAGCGTGGTCAGCCCCAGCACGCGTGCAGGCTGGCGACGATATGCTTCGGCAGCCAGCCAACCGGTCACCGCGGCGATGATCAACAGGGCATCCGGCTGGTGGCGGTCAGGGACGAAGCGGAAGCATTCGGCCACCAGCCCCAGCAGCCACCACATCAGGCCCCACAGGTAATACACCAGCGCGATGTTGTCGCGGCCGTGCTGGCGGCAGCTCCACGCCGAAGCGAAGCCGGCCAGGGCCAGCAGCAGCACGCCGATCGCGGTGGGGTTGAGGAACATCCGCGCATCACCGTCCCAATGGTCGGCCCCGGCGACGAAGGCGAACGCGGCGGCGATCTGCAGCAGCGCGCCGCTGATCTGCGGCAGCCGGCGCTGCTGGCGCAGGCCCAGCCAGACCAGGCCGGCACCTTCCAGCGCGAACACCGCGCCGGTGACCCGTGCCGACAGCGCCAGCGGCACCGCCAGCGTGGCAAAACCCACCGCCAGCACCGCGTGCGACTGGGCCAGCACGCGGTACGACGGACGCGTGATCAGCGCGCGGGCGAGTACGGCATACACGGCGGCCACGCCGACCGCGATGCCGGCCAGCAGCATCGGCTGGTCATGCAGCAGCGCGGCCTGCAGCGAGAACGCCACCAGCGGCGTGCCGAACACCAGGCTGCCATCGACCAGGTCGCGTTCCTCAGCCGGCTGGCGGCGTGCATACAGCAGCGGAATCAGCAGGTAGAAGGCGAAGAACAGCACCAGGAACGGCTGCGTGGTGGGCAGGTCTTCCGGGCGGTACTGCAGCACGCCCCATGCGGTACCGATGCCGAAGGTAAACACGAAGCCCAACAGGTTCAGCGCGCGCCAGGGTCGGAACCAGGCGATGGCGAAGATGCCGGCGTTGAGCACCGCGTAGTAGCTGAAAAGCCCGACGTGGTTGCCGCTGCCGGTGGACAGCCACAACGGGGCCATGAAGCCGGCCAGGATGCCCAGCACCGCCAGCGTGCGCGATTCCTGCACCACGGCCAGCACGCACAGGCCGGCGACCAGCAGGATGCTGGCGATGAACGCCGGTGCAGGATCGACCAGCCCGTAGATCTTGAATGCCGCAAAGGTGGTCAGCAGCAGCACGCCGATGGCGCCGCCCTGCAGCGCCAGCGCGAACAGGCGGCGCTGGTCGCGCTGCTTCCAGCCGAACACCAGCAGGCCCAGCGCAGCGACGGTGATGCCGGCCAGGCGCAGTTCGATCGGCACCTGCAGCAGGCCCTGGTCGCTGACGTACTTGAGCAGCGCCGCCACGCCGGCCAGCAGCACCAGCATGCCGATCTTCACCGGCACGTTGCCTTCGGTGAACCAGCGTTTGGCGCCTGCCAGCAGGCGTTCGACCGGGTTCGGGCCCGACGGCGGCGGCGGTGCGCGATACACCGGCTCCGGCTGCGCTTCGGGAGTGTCCTGCGGTCCAGGCGGCAGCGGCGGCGGTGCAGCGGGAGAGACGTTGGCGAACGCCCCCGCCGCTTCTTCGCGCTCGATCGCCTCGGCGTGCGGGGCGTGCAGCGGCCAGGGTGCGACGGCGGGAACCGGATCCCACGCGTCGGCCACGGGCGGGCGCACCTCGGCTGTCGGCGGCTGCGCAGCCGGTGCGCGGTCGTAGCCGGACAGGGACGCTTCCAGCGTCTCCACGCGGCGGCGCAGGCCGGATATCTTCACCAGCGCGACCACGAGCAACAACGGAATGGCCAGCAACACCAGCACCAGCATGACGATCAACGCTTCCATTCAACGGCTTCCTGCTGTCGCTACGGTGCCACGATGGCACCGTCGGGCCGTGCCATGCTACGTCAAGCAGGCCGTGCCGCGCGCGCCTCACTGGCACACGCTGGCCCCGCCCACTCCGACGCCTTGCTGGAACTGCAGATAGCCCTGGCGCAGCCCTTCAGCGACTGCAGCCTGGAACTGCGGATCCTGCAGCGCCACGGCGTCCTGCGGATGGGTGTGGAAACCGAGCTCCACGAGGATGGAAGGGGCCAGCGCGAGCCGGTTTTCACCATAATTGCCGGTCATCGGCTGCACGCGCACGTTGTAGCGGGCATAAGCAGGCAGCCGCTGGATCGCGTCGCGCATGGCGCAGAGCACGACGTGCCCCAGGCGCCGATCCTCGTCACGGCCGGACTGGTGGAAGGCCATCATGCCGGTCGCTGATGCATTCGCCGCCGCGTTGGTGTGCAGATGCACCAGCACGCCAGCGCCCACCTCGTTGGCCAGCAATGGACGGCTACGGATATCGTCGTTGTACTCGCGCAGCGGCGTGTCCCGGTCGGCATAGCTTTGCCAGATGTCGGTACGACCCGGATACAACGCCTGCGCATGGTAGCGGGTTGCCATCTGCCACCACGGCTCACCGGCCAACGGGTGCGGCGCCATCGCTTCCGAACGCGACAGCATCGAGGTGACCCCTTCGCGTTGCAGGGCCTCGACGAACTGGCGTGCGAAGCGCGGCGTCACCAGGTCTTCGACCATGCCGTTGCTGAGCGGACGCTGCAGGCGCCAGGTGCTGCCGGCGTGCAGGTACCAGCCGTGGCTTGCGGAGACGAACACATCCACCCCCGCGCTTGCTACAGCGCCAGCGTCGCGCAGCGGCTGCACCGGCAGTGGAAAATGGTCTTCCAGCGCGCGTCCGTTGAAACGGAAGTCCAGCGGGTACGGCGCGGCCCCGGCCTGTTCGCGCTGCAGCAGCACGGCCAGCCGGATCGCCTGCAGCCGTGCATCCAGTTCGGCCGGTATCTGCGCACCGCGCACGTCAGCGAGAAAGTCGTCGCCCATTTCCACGACCCAGCTGCCGTCCGTCGCGGCCTCCACGCTCGGCGGGCCGTGCGCTCGCAGGGGAGATGCCTCCATCTGCGCCAGGATGGCGGCCACGATGCCGGAGTCGTCAGCAGCGGCAGGCAGTGCCGCCTGCGTGGCTGCGACAACCCAGAGCAGGCCCGCAGGCAGCAGCCGCAGCAAGCGCGTGGTCATGGCGATGCTCCTTTGGATGAGGAGCTCCACAAGTAGCATCGCGTAGTGCATCGGCACATCAGGCAAAGGCGTACACGTACGCAGGCATTGCCGCGCCCACAACGACGAACCCCGGCCGGGGCCGGGGTTCGCAGGGTCACACGCGGTGCGGAATTACTTCGCCGCGACGACGCGCACCATTTCCAGGCACTTGTTGGAGTAGCCCCATTCGTTGTCGTACCACGACACCAGCTTGACGAAGGTGCTGTCCAGGGCGATGCCGGCTTCGGCATCGAACACCGAGGTGTGGGTTTCGCCGCGGAAATCGGTCGCCACGACCTTGTCTTCGGTGTAACCGAGAATGCCCTTCAGCGCGCCTTCGCTCTGTGCCTTCACTTCGGCGCAGATTTCAGCGTAGGTGGCTTCCTTTTCCAGTTCGACGGTCAGGTCGACCACCGACACGTCCGAGGTCGGCACGCGGAAGCTCATGCCGGTCAGCTTCTTGTTCAATTCCGGGATCACCACGCCAACGGCCTTGGCCGCACCGGTGGACGAAGGAATGATGTTTTCCAGGATGCCGCGGCCGCCGCGCCAGTCCTTGTTGGACGGGCCATCGACGGTCTTCTGGGTCGCGGTGGCGGCATGCACGGTGGTCATCAGGCCACGCTTGATGCCCCACTTGTCGTTGATGACCTTGGCCAGCGGGGCCAGGCAGTTGGTGGTGCACGAGGCGTTGGAGACGATCGCCTGGCCGGCGTAGGTCTTGTCATTCACGCCGAACACGAACATCGGCGTGTCGTCCTTCGACGGCGCCGACAGGATCACCTTCTTCGCACCAGCGTCGATGTGCTTCTGCGCGGTTTCCTTGGTCAGGAACAGGCCGGTGGATTCGATCACCACGTCCACGCCCACTTCGTCCCACTTCAGGTTGGCCGGGTCGCGTTCCTGGGTCAGGCGCACCTTCTTGCCGTTGACCAGCAGGTCGCCCCCTTCCACGGCCACGTCGGCCTTGAAGCGACCGTGCACCGAATCGTACTTCAGCATGTAGGCCAGGTAATCCGGCTCCAGCAGATCGTTGATGGCCACGATTTCGATGTCGTCGCCGAAGTTCAGCACCGCCGAGCGCAGCACGTTGCGCCCGATGCGACCGAAACCGTTGATACCAACCTTGATTGCCATGTTGATGAGCTCCTGCGGCCGCGCGCGACGCGGCGGGATGGATAAGGCCCACTAGTCTAGCAAACCGCCCTGACCACCGGCGGCCAGGCCGGCCCGGGACCCGGCTGCCCGGTCGGATTTGATCCGGATCAAGGCGTTGCAGGCGGGCCCGGCCGAGACTGGCCCCATCACCCCCGCAACGAGACCTGCACCATGCGCATCACCGCTCCCCTGCTGGCCGGCCTGGCCCTCGCCCTGTCATCGGCCGCCGCCCCGGCCATGGCCCAGTCCAAGGGCGACTGGACGCTCTCCGCCGGCGTGCACCAGGTGGCACCGAAGTCCAACAACGGCTCGCTGGCCGGCGGCACGCTGAAGGTGGACGTGGACAGCGACATCAAGCCGACCATCACCGGCGAGTATTTCATCGCCGACAACCTCGGCATCGAGGTGCTGGCCGCGCTGCCGTTCAAGCACGACATCAACATCGCCGGCCTCGGCCGGGTCGGCAGCACCAAGCACCTGCCGCCGGTGGTGACCCTGCAGTACCACTTCAACAGCCAGGGCAAGGTGTCCCCGTTCCTGGGCGCGGGCGTCAACTACACCACCTTCTTCAGCGAAGAAACCGGCGGCGCGCTGGCCGGCAGCACGCTGAAGCTCGATGATTCCTGGGGCCTGGCCGCGCATGCAGGGCTGGATTTTGCGATCAGCGAAAAGGCCGCGCTGCGCGTGGACCTGCGCTGGATGGACATCGACAGCAAGGTGAAGCTGGATGGGCAGAAGCTGGGCACTGTGGAGATCGATCCGCTGGCTTATGGCGTGTCGTACGTGGTCAAGTTCTGATGCGCAGGCAGTTCAAAGCGCAGGACGGCCAGCGACCGTCACAACCGACAGCGTGACGACCACGGTCGTCACCCACCCGGCCGGACCGGCGTTCAACCGGACGTGCCGTCGCCCAGCAGATGTTGCGCGGCGGCGCGCGCATGCAGCGCCGTGGTATCCAGCAACGGCACGCTGGCATCGTCGGGGCCGACCAGCATCATGATCTCGGTGCAGCCCAGGATGATGGCCTGCGCGCCACGGTGCACCAGCCGCTGCATCACTTGGCGATAGAACGCCCGCGACGCCGGCAGTACCCTGCCCTGCACCAGCTCTTCATAGATGATCCGGTGGACTTCGGCGCGGTCTTCTTCGCCGGGCACCAGCACCTGCAGGCCGTGCCGGTCCTGCAACCGCCCTTTGTAGAACGCCTGCTCCATGGTGAAGGCCGTGCCCAGCAACCCCACCTGCTTCAGCCCCAAGGCCTGTGCAGCGGCGGCGGTGGGATCGGCGATATGCAACAGCGGAATACCTATGGCCCCCTGCACGTCCACGACCATGCGATGCATCGTGTTGGTGCAGATCACGATGCAGGTGGCGCCGGCCGTCTCGAGCCTGCGCGCGGCATCGATCATCCGGCGGGTCGCTTCCTGCCAGTCCGCGGCCCGCTGCAGCGCTTCGATCGCGGCGAAGTCGAACGACCACAGCAACAAGCGCGCCGAGTGCATGCCGCCGAGCGCGTCGCGCACGTGCTCGTTAATCAGCCGGTAGTAATGGGCCGAACTTTCCCAGCTCATGCCACCGATCAGCCCCACGATCCTCTGCTGCATGCAGGTTACCCCTCGCCGAGAAGCTGTCAGCCTACCCCGGTGCGGGCGATCGCGGCCACATGCAGGCAAGCCGAGGCACGGGGCGCCCGCTAGAATACGCAGGATGAAATTCTCCTCTCTGATCCCGGCCGCTGCCCTGCTGGCAGCGCTCACCCTCGTTTCCACCGATGCCCTGGCCTGGGGCGCCCAGGGCCACCGGCTGGTGGGCCGTGTCGCGGAAACCCGCCTCACCCCGGCCGCGCGCGCCGAAGTGGATCGCCTGCTGGCCGGCGAGACCGATCCCACCCTGTCCGGTATCGCGCCGTGGGCCGACCAGTTGCGCGCCAATGATCGGGACCTGGGCCGCCGTTCGGCGAAGTGGCATTACATCAACATGGCCGAAGACGGCTGCGTCTACGATGCACCCAAGCACTGCCCGGACGGCAACTGCGTGGTCGAAGCGCTGAAGCAGCAGACGCTGATCCTGTCCGATCGCAGCCGCAGCGACGCCGAACGTGCGCAGGCGCTGAAGTTCGTGGTGCACCTGGTCGGTGACATCCACCAGCCCATGCATGCCGGCTACGGGCACGACAAGGGGGGCAACGATTTCCAGCTGCAGTTCAACGGGCGCGGCACCAACCTGCATTCGCTGTGGGACAGCGGCCTGCTCAACACCCGCAAACTGGACGACGACGGCTACCTGAAGGTACTGCAGGCGCTGCCGCAACCGTCGCTGGCACGCCGCGTGGACCTGCGCCGGGATGCTGCCGCCTGGGCCGAATCCAGCTGCCGCGTGGCGATTGAACACGGTGTTTACCCGGCCTCGCGTAAGCTCGGCGACGACTACACCGAACACTATCGCCCCGTGGCCGAGGGCGAACTGCGCTTCGCCGGCGAGCGGCTGGCGCAGGTACTGAACAGCGCCCTCGGCCGCCGCTGAGGAGGTGCCGCATGCCTGTCCACGTCCAGTCGTTCTTCCACCATGACAGCAATACCTTCAGCTATGTGGCGCACGACCCGGCCACCGGCCACGCGGCGCTGATCGACGCTGCGCTGGATTACGAACCGGATGCCGGCGCGCTGTCCGATGCCGCGCTGCAGCCGCTGCTGGACCATGTGCGCGACAACGCGCTGGACGTGCGCTGGCTGCTGGAAACCCATGCCCATGCCGACCACGTGTCGGCCGGGCGCGTGCTGAAGGCACGTTTCCCGCAGGCCACGCTGGCCATCGGCGAAGGCATCCGCGCGGTGCAGGCCACGTTCGCGCCGCGTCTTGCGCTGGACCTGTCGGCGACCCCGGAAGCCTTCGACCATCTGTTTGCCGACGGTGAACGCTTCGCGCTGGGCACGCTGGACGCACGCGTGATCGCCGTGCCCGGCCACACCAGCGACAGCATCGCCTACCTGATCGACGATGCGCTGTTCCCGGGCGATTCGCTGTTCATGCCCGACAGCGGCACGGCCCGCTGCGACTTTCCCGGTGGCAACGCCGCGCAGCTGTACCACTCGATCCAGCGCCTGCTGTCGCTGCCAGGGCAGACGCGCGTCTTCGTGTGCCACGACTACGGCGCCGGCGGCCGCGATGTCGCCAACCAGACCAGCATCGCCGAACAGCGCGCGCACAACATCCACGTCCGCGAAGGCGTGAGCGAAGCCGAGTTCGTGGCCATGCGCCAGGCCCGCGATGCCACCCTGGCCGAACCGCGCCTGATGCAGCCGGCAGTAAGGGCCAACCTGCAGGGCGGCGGCTAGGCCCCGCCTTTCTGGCTGCGGACGTACTGACGGCCCTTCACGATTTCGAAAGTGAAGGCGTAGAGCAGGCTGACCGGCACCGGTTCGATCCGCTCGGCGCCGTCGCAGTCGGTGGCATCGCGCGGTACGCTTCCCGCCGGAAAATGGCAGAGCGCGGCAGGTGAGAAACGCCACATTGCCACCGCGTGCTGCGCCGCCTGCAGCAGGGGAAGATTGACCGCGGCCAGTCCCGCTTCGCACTCCGGCCGATCGGCCAGCGGCAGGCTGCGCTCCACCCTGCCCTCGGCGTCCACCACCAGTTGCAGGCAGACCCGCGTCGGCGCCAGTTCCTGGCGGGGATCGGCGTTGCCGAGCACCGGTGGCGGTGCGGTGTGCAGCTGGGGCATGCGATACCCCTCCGTTGGGCGAAGGGCGTACACCTCAATGGCGCCTGCGCCGCTGCCATCACGGCGCACCTGCAGCCGCTGGTGATCGACGTTCTCCGCGCGGGTGTCCTGCGCGGTCAGGTGCTCGTGGGTGGCGCAGCCGGACAGCAGCATCGCACCCACCACGAACACCGACCGCCGCCTCATGGCAGCGGGCCGTCGTTGTCCAGCGAGAACGTCACCGGCACCTGCAGGGTCGTCGCGACGGCCACACCGTCCTTCAGCGCCGGTTGGAAGGTCCATTGCCGCGCGGCCTGCACGGCGGCGGCGTCGAAGACACCCGGCACGGTTGCGCTGGTGACACGGACATCGGTCGGCGTGCCGTCGGTACCGACCACCACGCGCAGCATCACGTTGCCGGCGATGCTGCGCTCGAACGCCTCCTTCGGGTAGGCCGGTGCCACCCTCTGGATGGCCGTCGCCTGGCGATCCGCCGATGCAGGCGCCACGATGTGCGGCGGCTGCACGGCCTGCCCCGCCCACGCGATGCCGCCAGCGCCGATGCACAACCCGGCGAGCAGCAGCTGCCCTGACGTCGTCGACACCCACCCACGCTTTCCCTGCTTCAACATGGCAATCCTCTCCTTCAGTTGCGATGGGCCGCGCCAGTGGCATGCCACGGCAACGCCCGGGTGAACGCCCTGCGCTGCGAGCAGCGCCATGGCGTAGGAACGGCACTGGGCCGGGTCGTCGGCGAGCACGCGGGCGTCGCAGGCCAGCTCCTGGTCACGCTGGAAGCGGCGTGCCGTCCACCCGCCCAGCGGGTGGAACCAGAACAGGCAATGCAACAGCAACAACGCGGCGTTGCCCCACGGGTCGCCATGCTCGCGGTGGCTGTGCTCATGGCGCAGCACCAGCGCGCGTTGCCGGGCATCGAACATCGAATCGAATGCGGGCCCGACCACCACGCGTGGTCGCAGCAGCCCGACCAGCGCGGGCAGGCCGGGATCGGACGTGGCTTGCCAGCTGCCGTCATCGCGGCGCTGCAGCGGACCCATCGCGCGCACGAAACGGCGCTGTGCGATGCAGGCCCGTGCCAGCATGACGGCGACCCCTGCACCCCATGCGAAGAGCAGCACAGACATGCCGTCCAGCGAAAATGCCTGCACGCCCGCTGCCACCGACGGCAGCGCGACAAGCGTCGGCAAGGGAATCCTCTCCACGCCCACCAGCGGCGGCAGCGGCAGCACCACGGCCAACAACAGCAGCGGCATCAGGACCCAGCTGCGGTATGCCAGCGCCGCTCCGCCGAGCCTGAGCAGCAGCGGCCGCAGGCAAGCCAGCAGCACGCTGGCGATCGTCATCCAGACAGTAGCGCGCAACAGCAGGTCAACCAGTTCATTCATCGCCGAGTTCCCCGATCAACCTGCGCAGTTCGGCGATGTCCTGTGCGCTGAGCCGCCCACGCTGGCTGAAGTGCGCCACCAGCGGTGCCACCTGTCCATCGAAGACCCGCCCGAGGAACTGCTCGCTCTGCGAGGCAACCCACGCAGGGCGCTGCAGCAGCGGCCGGTACAGATAGCGACGCCCTTCGCGCTCGGCGGCGATGGCCTGCTTGCCGAGCAGCCGGTTGAGCAGGGTCTTCACGGTCGGCTCGGCCCAGTTGCGCGATGACAGCGCGGCGATCACCTCCTCGGCGCCAAGTGGCGATGACTTCCACAGGACCTCCATGACGACGGATTCTGCTTCGCTGATCTGCATGATCATTTACACCTGTAATCGACATCTTGATTACAGACGTAATCGGATGGCGTGTCAAGTCCGTGCGCACCGGCTTCCTCTGCGCACTTTCCGTGGCCTCTCCGCGGTTCCACCTTCTTATGACGTTCAAGCCCGACATGCTGTAATGCCTTGATAAAGACCAAGGAGCGCGCATGACCGACCACCTGACCGATCTGGATGCGGCCGTCGATTGGCTGCAGGCGCGCATCGAAGGCGCCGTTCGCATCGGGGCGCCGCTCGCGCTGGGCAAGCCACATCGTCTGCTCAACGCGCTATACGCGCGGGTGGAAAAGGACCCCGCACGGCCGCTGCAGATCTACACCGCGCTGTCGCTGAACCCGCCGGTTGCGCGTGGCGATGGGCTGGAGGCGCGCTTCATGGGACCGTTCGCCGCGCGTCATTTCGGCAAGGACGCCGTGCGCCTGGCGTATGCCGATGCGATGGCAGCCGACACCCTGCCGGACCACATCCAGGTGGAAGAGTTCTACATGCAGTCCGGCGCATTGCTGCGCTCGCGGCAGGCGCAGGCCAGCTATACCAGCCTGAACTACACCCACGCCGCCGATGCGGTCGCCCAGCGCGCGCCACATGCCATCGTGCAGAAAGTGGCCCGCCGCGAAGGCAGCAGCCGGTTGTCGCTGTCGTGCAACAACGACATCACCCAGGACACCTTGGATGCCATGGCCGCACGCGGGCTGCCGCGCCCGCTGCTGATTGCCGAAGTGGATCCGCAGCTGCCGTGGCTGGGCGGCAGTGCGGCGGTGGACGAGACCTTCTTCGACCTGGTGATCACGCCGCCCGGTCCCTATCCGGCGCTGTTCGGCCTGCCGCGGCAACCGGTCAGCGATGCCGACCATGCCATCGGCCTGTACGCCAGCACGCTGGTGCGTGACGGTGGCACCCTGCAGATCGGCATCGGTGCACTGGCCGATGCGCTCAGCCACGCGCTGGTGCTGCGCCATACCGACAACGCGCTGTACCGACGCGTGCTGCATGCACTGGATCCGCAGCTGGCGGCGCATCCGCTGGTGGCTGAAATCGGTGGATTGGGGCCGTTCGAAGAGGGCCTGTACGGCTGCAGCGAGATGCTCAACGAAGGCTTCCGCAAGCTGGTGCAGTGCGGGGTGATCAAGCGCAAGGTGCACGATGACCTGGTGCTGATGAAACGGCTGGACAACGGCAGCGCCTACACCGCCGACCACGCCACGCTGGCCGCCGAAGGCGAGTACCTGCACGGCGCGTTCTACCTCGGCTCGCCTGAGTTCTACGAGTGGCTGCGCACCCTGCCCGACGATGAATGCCGCGCCATCGGCATGCGCCGGATCAGTGAGATCAACCAGTTGTACGGCGGCAACGAAGAGCTGGAGCGGCTGCAGCGCCGCCATGCACGCTTCTTCAATTCCTGCATGATGGCCACCGCGCTCGGCGCCGCCGTCTCCGATGCGCTGGAAGACGGCCGCGTGGTCTCCGGCGTGGGCGGCCAGTACAACTTCGTGGCGATGGCGCATGCGCTGCCCGAAGCACGCAGCGTGCTGATGTTCCGCGCCGCGCGCGAAGATGCCGGCACCCGCGAGAGCAACGTGCGCTGGAACTATGGGCACACCACCATTCCGCGCCACCTGCGCGATGTGTACCTCGATGAATATGGCATCGCCGACCTGCGCGGACTGACCGACGCCGACTGCGTGCAGGCCATGGCCGCCATTACCGAGCAGCCGTTCCAGCAGGCATTGCTGCAGCAGGCGAAGGCCGCGCGCAAGCTGGCGACCAACGCGCAGGTGGACCCGCGCGCACAACGCAATACGCCGCAGGCCTTGTCGGCCGCACTGGCCGGATTCCGCAGCGACGGCACCCTGCCCGATTATCCGCTGGGCAGTGATTTCACCGAGGTCGAGCAGGTCCTGCTGAAGGCACTCGGCTGGCTGAAATCCAACACGCAGACACGCGGCGCGAAGCTGCGCACGGTGTGGTCAGCGTTGACGCAACGCGCCGGCGATGGCGATGCGGTGTACCTGCAGCGGATGGGGCTTGAAGCGCCTGCGAACATGGGCGAGCGCTTGAACGCACGCCTGTTGCGTCTGGCGCTGGCACGCACGGCCGCCTAGCGGCCGGTAGCGCCGAGCCATGCTCGGCGAGCGCAGCGGTAACGGAGCAACCGCGTGACGACCAACGGTCGTCACCCACCAGGAGCAAGGCAGGAGCGTGACGGCCAGCGGCCGTCACTACCGGGCAAGGCAGGAGCCGACGGCCAGCGGCCGTCACTACCGGGCTTGGGCGCAAAGAAAACGCCCCTTGCGGGGCGTTTTCCGTTGCTGCGTATTACAGCGCCTTGGCGGCTTCCACCACGTGCGCGGTGGTGATGCCGAAGTGCTTGTACAGCGCGTCCGCCGGCGCCGATGCGCCGAAGGTGTCGATACCCACCACCGCGCCATCCAGGCCGACGAACTGGCGCCAGAAACCGGTGACACCGGCTTCGATCGCCACGCGCTTGCGCACCGCGTTCGGCAGCACCGATTCACGGTAGGCCGCATCCTGGCGCAGGAACACGTCGGTGGACGGCATGGAGACCACGCGGGTCTTCAGGCCGGCCGCGTCCAGCTGCGCCTTGGCTTCGGTGGCCAGCGACACTTCCGAACCGGTAGCGATCAGGATCACGTCCGGGCTACCGCCTTCGGCATCGGCCAGCACGTAGCCGCCCTGCTCGATCTGGGCGATCTGGCCGGCATCGCGCGGCTGGTGCGGCAGGTTCTGGCGGCTGAACACCAGGCAGCTCGGGCCGTCCTGGCGGGTGATCGCGGCCTTCCAGCTGACCGCCGATTCCACCGCGTCGCAGGGGCGCCACACATCGTTGTTCGGGATGTAGCGCAGCGAGGCCAGGTGCTCCACCGGCTGGTGGGTCGGGCCGTCTTCACCCAGGCCGATCGAGTCGTGGGTGTAGACGTGGATGGCGTGGGCCGGGATCAGGGCGCTCATGCGCACACCGTTGCGGGCGTAGTCGCTGAACACCAGGAAGGTGGCGTCGAACGGCAGGAAACCGCCGTGCAGGGCCAGGCCGTTGGCAATGGCGGTCATGCCGAACTCGCGCACGCCGTAGTACACGTAGTTGGCGTTGGCGTCATCGGTGGCGACCGACTTGCTGGCCTTCCACAGGGTCAGGTTGGAGTGCGCCAGATCGGCCGAACCGCCCACCAGCTCCGGAAGCAGCGGTGCATAGGCTTCGATGGCCAGCTGCGATGCCTTGCGCGAAGCGATGGTCGGACCTTCCGCCGCCACCTGGGCGATGTAGGCATCGGCCTTGGCGATGAAATCTTCCGGCAGCTCGCCGTGCGAACGACGGGTCAGCTCCTCGGCCTGCTGCGGGTACTGGGCGGCGTACTTGTCGAACTGCTGTTCCCACTCGGCCTGGCGCAGGGTACCGGTACCGCCGGCACGCCAGCCGCCATAGATGGCTTCCGGGATCTCGAACGGGCCATATTCCCAGCCCAGTGCCTTGCGGGTGGCTTCCAGCTCGTCCTTGCCCAGCGGCGCACCGTGGCTGGATTCCTTGCCGGCCTTGGCCGGGGAACCGAAGCCGATGGTGGTGCGGCAGCAGATCAGGGTCGGCTTGTCGGACTGTGCCAGGGCGGCGTCGATGCCGGCCTTGATGCTTTCCGGATCATGGCCGTCGACGTCACGCACCACGTTCCAGCCGTAGGCCTCGAAACGTTCCGGGGTGTTGTCGGTGAACCAGCCATCGGTGTTGCCGTCGATGGAGATGTGGTTGTTGTCCCAGAAGCAGACCAGCTTGTGCAGGCCCCAGGTACCGGCCAGCGAAGCGGCTTCATGCGACACGCCTTCCATCAGGCAGCCGTCACCCATGAACACGTAGGTGCGGTGATCGACGATCTCCAGCTCCGGGCGGTTGAAGCGCTGGGCCAGCAGCTTTTCGGCCAGGGCGAAACCGACGGCATTGGCAAAGCCCTGGCCGAGCGGACCGGTGGTGGTCTCCACGCCGGGGGTTTCATGGTGCTCCGGATGGCCGGCGGTCTTGCTGCCGAGCTGGCGGAACGCCTTCAGCTGCTCGATCGGCAGATCGTAGCCGCTCAGGTGCAGCAGGGCGTACTGCAGCATCGAGCCATGGCCGTTGGACAGCACGAAACGGTCACGGTTGAACCACTTCGGGTTGTTCGGGTTGTGGCGGAGATAGTCGTTCCAGAGCACTTCGGCGATGTCGGCCATGCCCATGGGCATGCCGGGGTGGCCGGACTTGGCGGTCTCGACCGCATCGGCGGCAAGGAAGCGGATGGCGTTGGCCAACTGGCGGCGGGTAGGCTGCGTCATGGTTCTATCGGAATCAGGGAGGCGGCCGCGGACGTGCGGGCGAGTCATTGTAGCGCCGTGCCACGCCCGGCGGACTCACGCGGTAACCGGCGGGTCAGCAGGCGGCACGCCCCGCCCGCCCGGAACCGGTAGCGCCGACCCATGGTCGGCGAGCGCAGCGGCACGGGGGCATCCGCCGAGCACGGCTCGGCGCTACCCGGACGGCAGCGGCACGCCCCGCCCGCCCGGAACCGGTAGCGCCGACCCATGGTCGGCGAGCGCAGCGGCACGGGGCATCCGCCGAGCACGGCTCGGCGCTACCCGGGGCGACATCAGTACGCCCCGCTTGCCCGGAACCGGTAGCGCCGACCCATGGTCGGCGAGCGCAGCGGCACGGGGGCATCCGCCGAGCATGGCTCGGCGCTACCCGGGCGGGGTCAGCGGTCGGTCGTTGCCGCCGCGGCCACCGGCTCGTCCTTTTCGCCCTTGGCCACCAGGGTGGTCAGGGCCAGGTCGCCGGTGACATTCAGCGCGGTACGGCACATGTCCAGGAAGTGGTTCACGCCCAGGATCAGGCCGATGCCGAGCGGGTTCACCCCGACCATCGCGCAGATCATCGCCACCACCGGCAGCGACCCCGACGGCACGCCGGCCGTGCCGATGCCGCCAAGGATGCAGACCGCCATGACCATGACCTGCTGGCCGATGCTCAGGTCCACGCCGAAGAACTGCGCCAGGAAGATCACCGTCACGCCCTCGAACAGCGCGGTGCCGTTCTGGTTGGCGGTCGCGCCCACGGTCAGCACGAAGCGCGACACCTTCTGCGGCAGGCCCATCTCATCGGCCACGCGCAGCGCGGTCGGCAGGGTGGCGTTGCTGGACGCGGTGGAGAACGCCATCACCGTGGCTTCCTGGGTATCGCGGAAGAACGCCAGCGGCGAGCGTCCGGACAACCACACCGCCACGCCATAGGTCACCACCATGTGCAGGCCGAGCGCCAGCACCACCACGCCCACATAGGCGCCCAGCCGGATCAGCAGCTCGAAGCCGAACAGCGCGGCCAGGTTGAACATGAAGCAGGCCACCGCATACGGCGCCAGGCGGATGACCAGGTTGATCAGGGTCATCGAGACTTCGAAGATGCCCTCGATGGCACGCCGCAGCGGGGCGACTTTTTCATCGTCGGTCAGCACCATGCCGATGCCGAACATCAGCGCGAAGAACATCAGCGACAGGATCGCGCCATTGCTGGACGCGGCCTCCACGATGTTGCTCGGCACGATGGACAACAGCATGTCCATGCCCTTGGGCTGGCTGCCGACCCCGGCGACGATCTCCTTCGACCGTTCCAGGTTCTCGGCCAGGATCTGGTTGGCCATGGCCGGATCCACGCCCACGCCCGGCTTGAGCACGTTTACCAGCACCAGGCCGATCGCCACCGCGATGCTGGACAGCACGATGGTGTACGCCAGGGTTTTCCAGCCGATCCGACCGAGCGCGCGGATGTCGCCCATCTCCGACACGCCCATCACCAGCGCCGAGAAGATCAGCGGCACGATCAGCATGAAGATCAGGTTGAGGAACAGGCCGGAAGCCGGCGTGGTGATGTAGTGCATCAACCACTTCGCCGCGTCCATCAGTGCCGGCGTCTGCGCACCCAACGCATGCACCACCAGACCCAGCACCAGGCCGATGGCGAAGCCGATGCCCATTTTCCAGTGCAGAGGCATCTTTTTCTTCGCGGGGCTGGCTGCTGTCATCGGGTCGGTATCCTGGGAAAGGGGAGTCACTGTAGCAAAGCGCCCCGCGGCCCCGTCTTGCCGATCACGGCGGTGGCGGGTACAGCGGCGGCAGGCCAGTCTGCGTCGAGATTACCGGCGCCGACCAGTGCGGTCCGTCATGGAACGCTTGTTTCAGTTCCCGTCGCACGTCCGGAAGCTCACCTTCGCCCGCCCAGCGCGCTTTCTGCAAGGCCTGCAGCGCCTGCCGCTGGCGATCGTCGCCCAATCTGGCCATGACCTGCTCCAGACACGACACGCCGGCCATCGCACACAGCAACGCCGCCACATCGGCGAAGCTCTCCGCGTCCAGTGCGCGACGCAGCTCGGCCACGCGCGGCGCCTGCTGGCGCACGCCGTCGTGTGCCTGCGGCACAGGCCCGGACGGCCGCATCGGCTGGCCGCGTCCGCGCCGCCAGCCCCACCACAGGGTCAGCAGCCACAACAGCAGCAGGCCGGCGGCCAACGCCATCCACGGCCAGGCCTGCCGCGCCTGGGCGGGGGCCGCCGCGAGGGCGGGCGCGTCGTCACCACCAGGCAGCGCGGCATCGGTGTCCAGCGCCTGCGCCGGCGGGGTCGGCTGGCCGGTCCCCCCACTGCCGGCCGCAACCGCCAGGGTCAGTGCGGGAACACCGCTGCTGCGCGCCTGGCCGCTCTTCACGTCCCACCAGCGCATCTGGATGCCGGGCACTTCCAGCGTCCCGGCCGCGCGCGGCACGATGGAATAGCGCCGGGTGATCTTCAGCTGCGGCGAGCCGCCACTGAAGGTCTCGTCGTACTGCGCCGGCTCGGCGAACACCTGGGCATCGCTGCCGACATCGGGCACCGGCAGGTCGGTGAACTGGGCCCGGGTCGCTCCCACCGCGATCCCTTCGATCTCCAGCGTGGCCGCTTCACCGGCGCGCGCCCGGTCCGGTGCCAGCGTGTAACGCAGGCGCAGGTCGTGCAGCGGCAGCCACGGCTGCGGCGCGTCAACCGGTTGCGCCTGCACCTGCAGGGTCTGGTCGGCCGCTGCCGCGCGCAGCCGGCCATCACCGCGCCCGCCGAAGAAGTCATCGAAGAAACTGCCCGCGGTGCGCCCGTCGAAGCGCGCACCTGCCACCCGCAGCGGACCGCTGCGTTCGGGAATCAACAGATAACGCCGCTCGGCCACGTTGTAGCGTCGTCCGTTGACCTCGCGCACGTCGGTGCGGTCCTGGCCGATCACCTGCAGCGATGCCCCTTCGGGGGTATCGAGCACCAGTGAACCCGACGCCAGCTGCGCGGCGTAGAACAACCGCACCACCACGCCCACGCTCTGCTGCACGTAAGGGCTGCTGTCATCCACTTCGGTTTCGATGAACGCCAGGGCGGTGCCATCGTTGCGTGCCGGGGCGGCCGCGCCCACCTGCAGTTGCAGGGGCTCGGTGAATACCTGGCCGACCTGCAGCGGCGGCACCACCAGCGTGCCGCTGCGCCGGGGTGACAGGGCCACCCCGTGCAGCGTGCGCGTCTGCATGCGACCGTTGATCCACTCGACCTGGCGGCTGCGGGTCTGGTTGCTGAGTTCGAAATCGGCCCCCAACGGCGTCAGCACCGGCGAGACGGCCGAATCGGACTGGATGTTCAGGGTGACCGTGTCGCCGAGCGAAACCTGGGCGCGGTCCAGCCACGCACGGGTCTGCGCCGATGCGGACTGCGGCACCCATGCCAGCGCCGCGAATGCCGCGAGCAGCCACGGCAGCACGCGCATGAGGGCTGATGGAGAGGCGGTGCGGATCATGGTCCTTCCTGTTTCCTGCGTTCGTTTTCCAGCTGGAATTTGGCGCGCAGCAGATCGCCGGGCCGGTCAGGCACGCGCCGCATCCACGCTTCGACCGCCTGCTGCTGCTCGCGCTGCTGCGGCGTGCGGCCATCGCTGCGTCGTGCCGGCTGCTTGCCGTCCTTGCCGTCCTTGCCCTCGTTGCCCTGCTGCACCGCCTGCTGCATGCGCTGGCGCTGTTCTGCATCGGCGCGCGCCTGCGCCTGGGGATCGACCGGGGGCTGCCGCGCCGCCTCACCTTGTGCCGGCTTGTCTGATGGTGCGCCCGCGGGCGGCGGCTGGGCAGGCTCGCCCGGCTTCGGCGACCCCTTGCCGGTGGACGACGGCTGGCCGGACGCTGGCGGCTGCGCCTGGCCCTGGCCCTGCGGCGGCGGCTTGCTGTTTCCACCCTGCGATGGCGGGGACGTTCCGTCCTTCGGCGAAGGCGGTGGCCTGCGTTTGCGCGCGGCATCGACCACGGCCCGGTTGGCCACCGCATCGGGCATGCCCGGGCGCCGGCTCAAGGCATGGTCGTAGGCCTGCACGGCGCCATCGAGATCGCCCTGGCGCGCACGCGCGTTGCCGAGGTTGTACCAGCCTTCGGCGGTCCGCACGCCTTCGAACGTGCGTGCGGCGGTGCTGAAATCGCCGGCGTGGTAGGCCTGCACGCCCTGCTCCAGTTGCTGCTGGCGGCGCTGGTCATCGCGCAGCCAGAGGCCGGAACGGGCACCGGACTGCGGCGCGGACTGCGGGGCGGCGGACGCGCCTGCCTGCGCCAGAACCGGCGTTGGCTGCAGGCCTGCCGCCCCGATCAACAGCAGCACCGACAGCACCGCGCTGCGCCGCCGGAATGCCAGCAAGGCAAGCAGCATCAGCGGCGGCAGCAGCCAGTAGCCCTGGTCCAGCCACTGGCGCACGCTCCCCTGCTCGCTTTCCCCCACCGAACGGTCGGCGCGCAGCAGATCCAGGGCGCGCAGGTCGGCGGTGTCGCGGGCCAGCCGCTGGTAGCGCCCGCCACCGGCGTCGGCCAGGCGGCGCAGGCTGGCTTCGTCCAGCGCGGCGTTGGCAATCTGTCCGCGGGTGTCCCGGTAGGCCGCGCCGGTCGTTGTACCCAGCCCGATCACCGATACCTGCACGCCCTGGCCGTGCGCCTGGCGCGCGGCGTCGATGGCAGCCGCATCGGCGCTGTCGGTCAGCAGCAGCACCTGGCCGGCGCGCATGCCACTGCGTTGCAGCAGCCGGGTGGCCCAGTCCAGCGCACGGTCGGTGCGCTGGCCATCGGCCGGCATCACCTGCGGCGACAACGCATCCAGATACAACGCGATGTTGGCCACGTCATCGGTGAGCGGCGCCACGGTGTAGGCATCGTCGGCATAGACCACCAGCGCCAGTTGGCCGCCTTCGCGTTGCTGCAGCAGGCTGCCCAGTTTGGCCCGTGCCTGCAGCAGCCGCGACGGCGGCAGGTCGGTGGCGGTGATGCGGGTGGACAGGTCCAGCACCACCACCAGCGGTGACTGCGGTTGCAGCAGCGGTTGGGCCTGCTGCTTCCAGCCCGGGCCCGCCAGTGCCAGTACGGCCAGCGTCCAACCCAGCAGCAGCATCCACGGCCAGCGCCGTGCCCCCTTGCCGCTGGCCTGCAGCAGGTGCGGCAACAGGTGGGGATCCACCGCGTGCTGCCAGCGTCCGGCATCACGCCCGCGACGCCATGCCCACAGGGCGATGAGCGGCAGCACGCACAACGCCCACAGCAGCTGCGGACGGGCCCAGTGCAGCGCGGAAAGCAGGTCCAGGTTCATGACCGAGGTCCCGGCCACAGCCAGGCCAGTGCACCCAGCAGCATCGCCAGTCCCAGTGCCCAGAAATAGACTTCCTTACGTGGCCGCAGGGCAGGCCCCTTGGCGATCACCGGCTCGAGCCGATCCAGTTCGGCATAGATGCCGGCCAGCTCGGCAGTGTCACGTGCGCGGAAGAAGCGCCCGCCGGTGCGCTCGGCGATCTGCCGCAGCGTGGCCTCGTCGACGGGATCCTGGCCCTGGCCGAGGTCCATGCCAAACAGCTTCATGCCGCCATCCCCACCGAAGGCCACCGGGTAGACCCGAACCTGTTCGGTGGCCGCCAGCTCCGCCGCACGCAGCGGTGACAACACGCCGGCATTGCTGACGCCGTCAGTCAGCAGGATCAGCACGCGCTGGCCTTCGGGCTGGTCACGCAGGCGTTTGACCGCCAGTGCGATCGCATCGCCGATGGCGGTTTCGCGGCCGGCCAGTCCAACGACCGCATCGCCGAGTTGTTCGCGCACGCTGGCCAGGTCGGCGGTGATCGGGGTCAAGGCATAGGCACGGTCGCCGAATACCAGCAGGCCCACGCGATCGCCGGCACGACGGTCCAGGAAATCCGCCAGCACCGCCTTGGCGGCGACCAGCCGCTCCACCACCTGCCGACCGAGCACCATGTCCGGTTCGCCCATGCTGCCGGACACGTCCATGGCCAACATCAACTGCCGCGCCTGGGTGGGCGGACTCACCGCTTCACCGAGCAGCTGCGGACGGGCCAGCGCCACGCAAAGGCAGCACCACGCCAACCACAGCAGCAGGCGATGGACGCGTGCGCCATCGTGGCCGCTGCCACCGGCGATCTGCTGCAGCTGCTGCGCCGACCACGGCACGCGCAGCGCGGCGCCTTCCGATGCCACGCGACGTGGCCACCAGCGCATCAGCCACGGCAACGGCAGCGCCAGCAGCGCCCACGGCCATGCCAGCAGCAGGTCCGGCCACGGCCAGGCGGGAAGGGTCATCGCGTGCACTCCCGCAGCAGCGCGACATGCCGCGTGCGTGCCCAGCGTTCGAGCGTTGCCAGCTGCGCTGCATCGATGGCAGGCTGGTAAGCGCCCTGCAGCAGCAGCGCGCGTTGCGCCGGCGCAAGCGCATTGGCTGGATCAAGCACCTGCAGCCACGCCTCCCCCTGCAGCAGCTCGCTGCCGGCGCGGTTTGCGCGGGCGGCGCGGCGCAGCAGCTCCACCAGCGCGGCAAGCCGCAGCGGCCCTTCGCCCGCCGCCTGCAGCTCAGCGTCGAACTGCCGCTGCCAGGCC
Source organism: Stenotrophomonas sp. SORGH_AS_0321 (assembly GCF_031453215.1). NCBI lineage: Bacteria > Pseudomonadati > Pseudomonadota > Gammaproteobacteria > Lysobacterales > Lysobacteraceae > Stenotrophomonas > Stenotrophomonas sp. SORGH_AS_0321. The sequence goes on along the minus strand of NZ_JAVIZG010000001.1, from coordinate 912,825 downwards.
CGTTCGCGGCGCAGTCGGCGGGCGCGCAGCAGCACGGGAATCGCCACCAGCAGCAGCACCCCGGCGGCGACAAGCCACCAGCCGGGCGCCGGCGGCCACAAACTGGGCGCCGGTGGCAGGTGCACATCTCGCAGCGGCAGGTTGGTGCTCATGCCACCACCTCGCGCACTGCAGGGGCAAGCCACCCGGCACTCGGGGCATCGGTGGACATCACATGGGCGGTGACCCGGCGCGTGGCCAGGCTGTCCTGCAGTTGCTGCAGCGGCGTGGCGAAGTGGTCCTGCCAGTGCGCGCGCACCTGCGGACTGCGCAGGTCGACCCGCACGCGACGCTGTTCGGCGAGGAAATCGAGTGCGTCGGTGGGCGGCTGCATCTCCAGCGGATCCACCAGCAGCACCACGTCCACCTGATGATGCAGGGCCAGCCCGGACCAGCGCGCGAGCGGCACCGCGGCGGCGCGCAGCGGGTCGGCCAGCACCAGCAGGCGCGCGCCCGGCCGCAACACGCGCGCGGCCTGCTGCAGCGCGTGCTCCAGCCCGGCGTCTTCGGCCGGGGGCGCGGCATACCAGCGGCCCAGTGCATCGAGCACGCGCAACACGCCACGGGTTCCGCCGGCTGGCGGAATCGGGGCTTCGTGCAGGCTGCCGCGCAGCGCCGCGATGCGGTCACCGCGCCGCTGCGCCGACCACGCCGCCACCGCGCCCACGCGTGCGGCCTGTACCGATTTGAAGCGCGTACGCGTGCCGAAGTACAGGGCCGGATCGGTGTCGGCGACGATCAGCGTGACCCGCTCGCGTTCGGCCTGGAACAACTTGGTATGGGTGCGGCCACTGCGCGCGGTCACCCGCCAGTCGATATGCCGCGCGTCATCGCCGGCGACATACTCGCGTGATTCGGCGTACTCCATGCCACGCCCGCGCAGCGGCGATGGCGCCTGGCCGGCCTGGCCGATGCGTCCACGCTTCGGCGCCGGCGGGCGGATCGCCGTGCCGCGCAGCGCCACCAGTTCGGCAAGCGTGGGGACCAGGCCATCGCCGTGCAGCAGGTCGGGGGAATCAACGGCCATCGCGGTCAGGGGGCCGGCACCTTGGCCAGCAGCTCCTGCACCAGCCGTTCGCCATCCCAACCTTCCGCGAGCGCCTCGTAGCTGGGCAGCACGCGGTGGCGCAGCACGTCAGCCGCGATCGCGCGTACATCGTCGGGGGTCACGAAGTCACGCCCGGCCAACCAGGCGCGCGCGCGCGCGCAGCGTTCCAACGCGATCGAGCCACGCGGGCTGGCGCCCCAGGCAATGCGCCGCGCCAGCGCGGCGTCGTAACGGGCCGGCTGCCGCGAGGCCAGCACCAGCTCCACCAGATAGCGTTCCAACGGCGGCGCCATGTGCAGGTCCAGCACTTCCCGGCGCGCCTGGTGGACGTCTTCCAGTGGCATCCGCCGCGGCGGCTCCGGTGCCGCGTCCAGCGCACCGCGCGCGCGTTCACGGGCCAGCCGCAGGATCTCGGTCTCGGCGCCTTCGTCGGGGTAGCCGATGCGGACGTACATGAGGAAGCGGTCGAGCTGCGCTTCCGGCAGCGGGAACGTGCCTTCCTGTTCGATCGGGTTCTGCGTCGCCATCACCAGGAACAGCGGCGGCAGCGCGTAGGTGTGGCGGCCCACGGTCACCTGGCGCTCGCCCATCGCTTCCAGCAGCGCGGACTGGACCTTGGCCGGGGCGCGGTTGATCTCGTCCGCCAGCAGGATCGGGTGGAAGATCGGACCGGGCACGAACTCGAAGCGGCCCTCCTGCGGGCGCCAGATTTCGGTGCCGGTGAGGTCGGCCGGCAGCAGGTCCGGGGTGAACTGCACGCGGGAAAACTCAGCGTCCAAGCGACTGGCCAGGGCGCGGATGGCGGTGGTCTTGGCCAGCCCGGGCGCGCCCTCCACCAGCAGGTGGCCATCGGCCAGCAAGGCGATCAGCAGGCGTTCGACCAGCTCGGCCTGGCCGACGATTTCACTGGACAGCGCAACGCGCAGGGCCTGGAAGTCAGCATGCAGGCGCGAGGCATTGCTGCCTGCGGTGAGGGTGGGGGGAACGGCGGGGATCTGATTCATCGTGCTTGGACCAGCACCGGTGGATTCCGGTTCCCCATCATCGCAGGGGTCGGTCATGAATGTGATCAAGATTGGATGAACAGTGGATCGAGCGGTGATGCCCCTCGCGGGTGGCGTTCTAGAGCTGTGTGCGTGGGTGGGCCGGGCGATGGGGCTGTGCGGGGGACGGCAACAACCGCCCCTCCGGGGTCCGGCCCAGCCGCTGGGCGGCTGTGCGTTCGGGCGCTTGCGAAGCGGTGCTTCGCAAGCAAAGCGCCCTCACCCATGCGGGCCTCGTTTCGCGCCATCCATGGCGCTCAACGCCCCCGCACAGCCCCACCGCCCGGCCCCTCACAGGTTCCGGTGGCCGCCACCCGCGTGAAAAAAAGAATAAAGGCAGGGGTCAGAGTCCTTTCGCTGCGCGAAAGGACTCTGACCCCGTCCCTGCCCCTCCCCGGAACCAAAAAAGCCGACGCGGAGCGTCGGCTTTTTCTTTTTACTTCTCCATCAGCCCACACCACCCTGTCGTAGGGGGACGGGGTGGGTTGGCGGGGGCGTTGAGCGCCATGGATGGCGCGAAACGAGGCCCGCAGGAGCGGCTGTTGCCGTCCCCCGCCAACCCACCCCGCCCCCCCACCAAGCAGCACTGCAGCTGTGGCTGTTGCTGTGGCTGTGGCTGTGGCTGTGGCTGTGGCTGTGGCTGTTGCTGTGGCTGTTGCCTGCAGCGGGCGCCGGGCCGCAGGCCCGGCACCTCCATTACTTGCCCTTGGCGACGCGCAGGACCTTCGGGGTCACGAACACCAGCAGTTCGGCCTTGTCCTTGTTGCGGCTGCGCTTTTTGAACAGGTTGCCCAGGAACGGCACGTCACCCAGGAACGGCACCTTGCTGATGCTGTTGCGGTCGGTGAACTCGTACACGCCACCGATCACCACCGTCTGCCCGTCTTCCACCAGCACCGCGGTATTGACTTCGCGACGGTTGATCGACGGCACCGTGCCGTAGCCTTCCAGCTCGATCCACTGGTCGACTTCATCCTTCTTGACCGCCATGTTCAGGAACACGCGGTTGTCGTTGGTGATCGTCGGGGTGACCTTCAGCTCCAGCACCACTTCCTTGAACTGGACGTTGGCCTGGTTGCCGCCACCGGCGCCGCCGGCGGAGATGGTCACGTAGCCGATTTCCTTACCCTGCTTGATCAGGGCTTCGCGCTGGTTGGTGGTCACCACGCGCGGGTTGGAAATCACTTCGCCGCGCGATTCGGTCTGCATCGCCGACAGCTCGACATCCAGCAGGTAACCCGCGTTGAGGATCGACAGCGCCAGCGAGGCCGGATTGCTGGTCGCCGCCACCGGCAGGTTGGACATCAGGCCGCGGGTGATGGTGTACGGATCACGCACGGGCGCCGCACCGGTGCCACCGGCCGCAGCCCATTCGTTGACCGCACGCTGGTAGGCGGTGTCTACGGTGGCCTGGTTCCTGATGTTGGCCCCGTTGTTGTCGACCGTATTGTTGAAGAACACGTTGTCGCGGCTGCCGCTGACGCCGAACTTCGCACCCAGTTCGCGGGCGAAGGTATCGGTGGCGATGACGATGCGGCTTTCGATCAGCACCTGGTCGACCGGACGGTCGATCACCCCGATCAGCTCACGCATGCGCGCGACCTTCTTGGGGATGTCGCTGATCATCAGCATGTTGGTGCGTTCATCGGCCACGATGCGGCCGCGCGAGGTCAGGAAGCCACTTTCTTCCTGCGCCGAGTTGCCACTGCCGCCGCCGCCCTGGCCACCGCTGCCGTTGCCGATGCCGCGGGCTTCGGTCAGGGCTTTGAAGATCGCCGAGGCGCTATGGTAATTGATCTGCACGTAATCGGTGATCAGGTCTTCGCGGTTTTCGATCGCGATGCGTGCGTCTTCTTTTTCCTGCTCGAACTTGGCCAGCTCGGCCTGCGGGCCGACCCAGATCACGCTGCCGTCGCGGCGCTTGTCCAGGCCCTTGGCACGCAGCACGATGTCCAGCGCCTGGTCCCACGGCACGTTGACCAGGCGCAGGGTGACGTTGCCGGCAACGCTGTCCGATGCCACCACGTTGAGGTTGGACTCTTCGGCGATCAGCTGCAGCACGGTGCGCACCGGCACGTCCTGGAAGTTGAAGGTCACCGGGCGTCCGCTGTAACCGCGCTGGGCCACCGCACTGGCGGCCTGGGCGACGGTGCTGGTGGTGATCGCACCGGTAGCCGCGATGCCTTCCTTCGGGGTGATCTCCACCACGTATTCGTTGCCGCTCTGGTAGGCCAGCGACTCGAACGCGCTGTTGGTGCTCAGCACCAGCTGGGTGCCACCACCGTACGGCTTGGCGTCGATGCGCTGCACCGGCGTGGCGAAGTCGGTGACGTTGAGCGGCTTCTGCAGCTGCTCGGGCAGGCGTGCATTGCCGACGTCGATGACCACGCTGTTGCCCTGGTTGCGCAGGTCAGGGTTCGCACCCTGGCCGTCGAACTGCAGGACCAGGCGGCCGGCGCCGTCTTCGCCCCGCTTGAAGTCGATCTTGGACACCGACAGTGACGCCGGTGCGCTGACCGGCGTGGCCGCGGCAGCGGCGGGCGCGCCGGTGGGCGCAGCCGCAGTCGCGTGGCCGCACGCCAGCATCAACGCGACTCCCAGCGCGCCGATCCGGTTCAAGGTTGGGCGCCGGATCGGACGCAGCCCCTTGGCATTGTGAAAGGTCATCGTGCTATCCCCAGTAAACGATCATTGATCTTCAAGCGAGAGCGCGGCCGGCCGTTCCAGCCACCCGCCCGCGCCATCCGGCACCAGCTCTATCAGTTCGATGCGGTCCTCGAAGACCCCGGTCACCCGGCCATCGCTCTGCCCCATGTACACGCCCGGCCGCACGCGGTAACTCACCTTGTCAGGTGCCATCACCACCGCCACCGTGCCGCCCCCGGTCCCGATCGTGCCGACCATGTCCAGGCTGTCCAGCGGGAAGGCTTCCAGCGGCTCCTTGCGACGGTTCGGATCAGGACGCAGGCCACTGCCGCCCTGCGGGTTGGACCAGGCATCGGTGAACGGATCGCGCATGCCCTGCGCCGAATATTCGAACGTCTCGAACTGCTGCATCACCGGCAGCGGTTCAAGGGCGGGGGCCGGACGTGCGCGCACGTCTTCCACCCATTTCTGCAGATTGGGCGCATCACCGGGCGTGCTGGTCACGCCGCGGCCGCAACCGGCCAGCAGCACCAGCGCCAGCAGGCCTGCGCTGCGCAGCAGGGAGGAGCGGATCATGGCGTGCCCCCCTTCTCTGCAGCGGCCTTCTCGGCGGCAGCCTTCTCCTGCTGCTCCATCTCGGCCTCATCCAGGTAGCGATAGGTCTTGACCGTACCGGACAGTTCCAGCGCACCGGCGCGGATCGAGGCCGGGTTGATGCCGGTCTTGGGATCCTTCGGCTTCAGGTTGATGTCGTGCATGGTCAGGATGACCACGCGCGGCAGCGAGGCCACGCCGCTGACGAACGCACCGAACTGGTGGTAACTGCCCACCATGCGCAGCTTGATCGGCTTTTCGGCGTAGAACTCACGCACCTGCTCGGCTTCGGGTTCGAACAGTTCGTTGACCAGGCCGCTGGACAGCGCGGTCTGCGAAACGTCGATGATCAGGTCCGGCATTTCGGTCTTGCTGGGCAGCTGGCGCAGCATCTGCTGCAGCACCTGCTCCATCTGCGCGAGCTGCTGCTTGAGCGGCTCCAGGTTGACCGCGCGCCCCTGTTCCTTTTCGAACTCGGTACGCAGTTCGGTCTCGCGGCGTTCCAGGGTGGCCAGCTCTTCGCGCTTGCCACTGGTCAGCAGGAACCACGACACCGCCATGATGACCAGCGCGATCAGCACGCAGAACACCACCTTGGCCTGCTGCGGCCAGTTGCCGATGTCGTTGAAGTCCAACTCGTTGATATTGAATTTCTTCTGGCTCACGGCGAGCCCTCCTGGCCGCTGGCCGGTGTCGGCGGCGGCGTCTGCTGCGGGGCGGCCGGGGTCAGCCGGCTGCCAGCGGGCGCCGGAGCGGCAGCAGGCGCGGCAGCGTCGCCCGGGGCCAGCGGGGCCAGCGCGGCCGGATCAGCGGCAACCGGTGCATTCGGATCAGCCACCGAGCCATCCGGATTGAGCGTGGATTCCTCGCTCTGCGCCGGCAGCTTGACCTTCACCACGAACACATACGGCAGCGCGCTGACATCCGCCAGCGGCAGCGTCTGGGCTTCCTTTTCCTTTTCCGGGTCACGCGCTTCGATGATCGACAATTCCGGGTTGGTCATCCAGCCGGACGTCTCCAGGTTGCGCATGTAGGCCGAAACGCGCGCATTGGACTGGGTGCGCCCTTCCAGGGTCAGCACGTCGCCTTCCTGCTTCAGTGCGGTCAGCACCACGCCATCGGGGATGGTGCGGACCAGCGCATCGAACAGGTGCACCATCTGCGAACGCTTGGACTGCAGTTCCTCGATGACGGCCTTGCGCGCGAGCAGGCGGTCCTTCTGCGCATCAAGCCGGTCGATCTCCTTGTTCTGCAGCTTGACCTTGTCGATCTCGGCCTGCAGGAAGGTGTTGCGCTCGCCCTGGCCACTCACCTGGCGGTCGTAATAGAACCACACCATCAGCGACAGCAGCAGGCCACCGACGGCGGCCAGGCCCAACATTGCGTAGAACTCGCGCTGGCGTTGCTTGCGACGTTCGGCACGCCACGGCAGCAGGTTTATGCGTGCCATCAGTCGAAACTCCTCATCGCCAGGCCGGTGGCGATCATCAGCGCCGGGGCGTCCTGCGCCAGTGCGTGCGCCTGCACCTTCGGGCCCAGCGTCATCTGCGCCAGCGGGTTGGCCACCACGGTCGGCACGCCAAGCTGCTCTTCCACCAGCTCCGGCAGGCCGGTCAGCGCGGCACAGCCGCCGGCCAGCACAATATGGTCGACACGGTTGAACTCACTGCCTGCATAGAAGAACTGCAGCAGGCGGCTGATCTGCTGGACCGTCGCTTCCTTGAACGGCTCCAGCACCTCCATTTCGTAGCTTTCCGGAAGCCCGCCCTGGCGCTTGGCCAGGCCGGCTTCTTCGTAGCTCAGGCCGAAACGGCGCATGATTTCGTCGGTCAGCTGCTTGCCGCCGAAGACCTGCTCGCGGCTGTACAGGCTGCGCCCCCCGCGCAACACGTTCAGCGTGGTCATGGTGGCGCCGATGTCGACCAGCGCGACCACGCCGTCACTGGACACCGGCAGCTCGCTGGCGACCAGGGCAAAGGCGTTTTCGACCGCGAAGGCCTCCACGTCCATCACCTTGGCGGTCAGCCCACCCAGTTCCAGCGCCGACTGGCGCAGTTCGACGTTTTCCGAACGCGAGGCAGCCAGCAGCACCTGGACCATTTCCGGGTTGTTCGGGATGGTCCCGAGCACTTCGAAGTCCAGGTTCACTTCTTCGATCGGGTACGGGATGTAGTTGACGGCTTCCAGTTCGACCTGGGCCTCCATCTCGTTCTCGTCCAGATCGGCCGGCATCGGGATCACCTTGGTGATCACCGCCGAGCCGGCCACCGCCGCCGCAGCGAACTTGACCTTGCTGCCCGACCGGTTGACCGCGCGACGGATGGCTTCGCCCACCGCCTCCACTTCAACGATGTTTTTTTCTACGACGGCGTTCGGCGGCAACGGTTCCACGGCGTAGTGTTCCACGCGGAAACGGTTACCACTGCGTGAAAGCTGCAAAAGCTTTACCGCAGTCGAACTGATGTCGACGCCAATGAGCGACGACTGGCCTTTTGGGATGAGCCCCACGGTTTCTCCCCTGCCGATGGGCACTTGGACGCAATAGCTGCGCCCGCGCATTAATAACGTTTTTTTTGCAAATGGCAACCGTCCCGCCGTGAAGGATCCTTCACAGAACGACACACGGTGACGCGGCTCCCCTTGCACTCCCCAGAGCCGACCCCAGCCAGCCCCTTGCGTAATCTATACTCTGCGGCCATGAATTCTGCAATCGGAATCTGTCACCGATGACACGCCTTCGCCGCTGGCTGCGCTGGATCCTGGTCGTTTTCCTGGTCCTGGCGTTGATTGGCGCGGCCGCTGCGGGCGGCCTCTATTACGCCATTTCCTCCAAGCTTCCCGACGTGCAGACCCTGCGCGACGTGGAAATGCAGGAGCCCATGTACGTCTACGCCGCCGACGGCAAGCTGATGGCGGTGTTCGGCGAAACCCGGCGCACGCCGATCACCATGAAGGACGTGCCCGAGCGCCTGAAGCAGGCGTTCCTGGCGACCGAGGATGCCCGCTTCTACGAACACGGCGGGGTCGATTACAAGGGCATCGCGCGCGCGGTGTGGCTGCTGGCCACCACCAGCGACCGCCGGGTGCCGGGCGGTTCGACGATCACCCAGCAGGTGGCGCGGCAGTTCTTCCTGAGTTCGGAGTACAGCTATACGCGCAAGCTGGCCGAGATCCTGCTGGCGCGCAAGATCGAGTCGGAGCTGAGCAAGGACGAGATCTTCGAGCTGTACCTGAACAAGAGTTTCTTCGGCAACCGGGCCTACGGCGTGGCTGCGGCAGCGCAGTTCTACTACGGCAAGCCGCTGGACCAGCTGGACCTGGATGAAATGGCCTCGCTGGCCGGCATCCCCAAGTTCCCGTCCTCCGGCAACCCGATCTCCAACCCGGAGCGCGCCCAGCAGCGTCGTGACAACTACGTGCTGCAGCGCATGGCGGACCTGCGTTTCATCAGCCAGGCCGAGGCCGATGCGGCCAAGGCCGTGCCGATGCATGCCGCCGCGCACGAGCCGCCGGTGCAGGTCGATGCCCCTTACGTCGCCGAACTGGTGCGCCAGGAAATGATCGCCCGCTTCGGCGGCGACGTGGTCAACAAGGGCTACCACGTGACCACCACCATCAATGCCGAGCTGCAGACGGCGGCCAACCTGGCCGTGCGTGACGGCCTGCTGCTGTACGACCACCGACATGGCTGGCACGGCGTGGAGAAGCAGGTCGCGCTGGGCGCTGGCGACGACGTGGCGACGCTGGCCGGCCACCTGTCCGGGATCAGTGCGCAGTCCGGCCTGCTGCCGGCGATCATCGCCGCCACCGCCGCCGACGGCAGCGCCACCGCGGTGCTGGCCAACCGCACCGAGGTCACCCTGCCCGCCGGCGCGGCCCGCTGGACCAACAAGACCCCCGCCAAGCTGGTCCAGCGCGGCGACATCGTGCGCGTGCGCGTGGGCGAGAAGGAAGGCCAGTGGCTGCTTGACCAGATCCCGCGCGGACAGTCCGCGCTGGTGTCGGTGGATGCCAACAGCGGTGCCTTGAAGGCGCTGGTGGGCGGCTTCAGCTTCTCCGGCAACAAGTTCAACCGTGCCACCCAGGCCCGTCGCCAGCCGGGGTCGAGCTTCAAGCCCTTCATCTACGCGGCGGCCTTCGACAAGGGCTACAACCCGGCATCCATCGTGCTCGACGCCCCGGTGGTGTTCCGCGACCGCCGTGGCAAGACCTGGTCGCCGCAGAACGATGGCGGCGGCTTCCGTGGCCCGATGCGCCTGCGCGAAGCACTGGTGCAGTCGCGCAACCTGGTGTCGGTGCGGCTGCTGGACGGCATGGGCGTGGACTACGCACGCAGATACATCAGCGAATTCGGCTTCGCCGAAGCCGAGCTGCCGCCGAACCTGTCGATGTCGCTGGGCACCGCCTCGCTGACCCCGCTGTCGGTGGCGCGCGGTTACGCGGTGTTCGCCAACGGCGGTTCGCGGGTGGACACCTGGCTGATCGACCGGGTCAGCGACCGCGACGGCGTGGAGGTGTTCAAGGAGAACCCGGCAATGGCCTGCCGCGACTGTGCAGGCGTCAGCAACGGGCAGCCGGCCAACGCGGTGGTCGATGGCTTCAACTTCGGCGCCGCTGCCACACCGGCCGCAGCGACCGCCAGCGCGGCCGCACCGCAGGCACCGGCCGAGGCGCCGGCACCGGCACCGGTCAATCCCGATGCGCGTACCGCGCCGCGTGCGATCGATGCGCGCACCGCCTACCAGCTGGTATCGATGATGCGCGACGTGGTCCAGCGCGGCACCGGCACGGCGGCCAAGGTCCTTGGTCGCGAGGACGTCGGCGGCAAGACCGGATCGACCAACGACCACCGCGATGCCTGGTTCTCCGGCTTCGGTGGCCCGTATGCCACCACCGTGTGGGTGGGCCGCGACGACTTCCGTTCGCTGGGCTACCGCGAATACGGCGGCAAGGCCGCCCTGCCGATCTGGATCGACTACATGCGCACCGCGTTGAAGGACACCCCGATCGCGCAGAACGAGCCGCCGTCGGGCATGGTGCAGGCCAGCCTCAACGGCGCGACCGAATGGGTGAAGGTGGAAGACATGGACCGCCTGCAGGACTACGACCTGAACCTGCAGACGCCGCAGGCCGATGCGGCGGCCTTCGATATCTTCTGATCGGCATCGGCTGGCCCGGCAGCGCGGCGACACACGCCGCGCTACCCGCCGTTCACACCTGCGGTGTAGGCTGATCGCAGGCCATGCAGGGGGAGCGACCTATGCACCGTGCGCGCGAACACACCGCCACACAGACCCGCGAACGCCGCCAGCGGCTGGCCCATGAAGCGGCGCGGCTGATGGCCGAGGGCGGCATCCAGGATTTCCATCAGGCCAGGCGCAAGGCGGCCATCCGGCTGGGCATCCATGACGAGGCGTCACTGCCGCGCAACGCGGAAATCGAACAGGCGCTGCGCGAGCACCAGCGCCTGTTCGCTGGAACGCGCCAGGCCGATGCGCTGCGCACCCTGCGGATGGCCGCGGTGCCCGCGCTGGAGTTTCTGCAGCCCTTTGCCCCGCGGCTGGTCGGACCGGTGCTGGAAGGCACGGCCGATGCCGATGGCCCCGTGCACCTGCACCTGCACGAGGACGACGCCGATGCCGTGCCGCGCTTCCTGGAAGAGCACGGCATCCCGGCGCAGCCGCGCAGCCGACGCCTGCGCTGGGATCGCACGCGTGTGATCGATGTGCCGGTGTGGGGGTTCAGCGCTGATGGGGTGAGCTTCGAACTTCTGGTGCTGCCGTATGACGCCCTGCGTCAGGCGCCGCTGTCGCCCGTGGATGACCGGCCGATGCAGCGGGCGTCGCTGGCGCAGCTGCGCCAGTTGCTGGCAGAGGCCGCAGCACCGTAGCCGTGCGACCTCAAAGTGACAGTGTCGTCAGGTGCTCACGATACCCGTCGCGACTGAGCCGGTAACGCAGCTGTACCGTGTGGCCTGCCACCGGTGGAAACGGGAGGTGCAGGCGGCTGCCTGGATACAGGCTGCGCGACACTTCATGGGCGACACATCGCGTGTCCTGGCAGTCGGCAATGCTGATGATGCCCAGACGCAACGTGCCCGTGTTGCGCAGGTGATCGTCCTCCAGCTGCACCTCGACCACGCCGTCAGCCGGCAGCACATTGACCAGCGCGCCCCATATCAGGCTCAGCCCTATCTTCGCCTGTGCACCCTCTCCCGGGTCGGTCTCGCTTTCCTCGTTGCCACGCACGCCTTCGAAGTACACACGATAGGCCGTCTCCTGGGTGACCGGCTGCAGCGGAATGACCCGTATCAGTCGGTTGCCTCCGCCGGACAGCGCGAATTTCCCCGGCGTGATCGCAATGGCGGCCTGGTCTGGTGAAACCTCCGCTTCATGCTCGCCCTCGCCGGCCGGATCCACGATCTGTCGCAGCGAGGCCTGCACATACTGAGGCTGTGCGGATTGCGAATAGACACGGATCTGCGTGTCCCGCCTGCCGTCCACCGCCGTCCGCATCGGGTGCACGGTGAGGTTGGCATGCGCGGGCAGTGCAAGCAGCAGCAACACGGGCAGCATCGGTCGCATGCGGTGGTTCATTGGCGTGTACTCCGTGGCGTCAGGGGGTGGACGTGGGCAGGCGCATCTCGACCCTGAGACCGCCACTGTAGTGACCAGCGCGCTTGCTGCTGGCGGAAAAGGAAGGGGTTTCCAGCGTCAGCGGCGTGGGCACGCAGAACACCGGATCAATGCTGCCGGGAAGGTTCACCCGACGCAGCTGGACGCGGTCGATGCCAGTGAGCAGGAGTTCCTGGCCATTGCGCAACAGGTTGCGCGTGCCGCCGTGCGCAAGCGAAACGGTGTAGTCCACGCGCCCGCTTTCATCCCGCCCTCCTTCCTGGTGCCAGACGGAGAAACGCTCGCCGTAGGGCGCCCCTTGCGTGCTGTCACGCACGGTTACTCCAATGTATTCACTGCGCGAGCCGAGTCCGTCGTACAGGCACATGTCCAGCTCCGCGCGTCCTGCAACGCGTTGCTCGATCGGGTCGTAACGCAGGTCCAGCCCGACCTGCGGGGTGACTTCGTCGTGGGCCGGGAAATAAAGGGCGACCGCGTTGCGATCGGTAACGGTGAGATCGAACGTGAAGCGGTAGCTGGCCAGATGCCGCTGCAGAGGCGAACCCAGATCAAGCACCAAAGTGGCCGTCCACCGGCCGGTGACCAGGCGTCCGAGTTGGCCCGCACGCAGCCACAGCCCAACCCCTGTACCCACCGGCATGAGCCCGGCGCACGGAACGCTGGCAGACGTCCACAGGGGCCGTATGCCACTGGAGTGTTGGTCGAGCCCGCAGGCACCGATGGAGCCGGCCCGGGTCAATTCGCCCGCTACCTCAAGCTCCAGCTGCACGCCACTGCGCTGTTCGGTGAAACGCAGCGGGATCACGCTGCCCCGACCGGTCGCTGTTTCCTGCGTATCAGCGGTGGGGCACCGCCCCGTGGCCGCGTCCGTGCTGCTATGGCAGGTCAGGAATGCCGCCCCGTATTGAAGCGTGCCTGCCGCTTGATAGGCAAGCATCGTACTGCGTGGCCACAGCTCGATGTCGGCAGGCGGTGCCGCACGATCCCAACCCATCACCACCTGATGCTGGCCGTCGGCAGGACCGGTTTCCGGCGGACGCTGAGCGATCGCCTCCGGCACCGTGAACAAGGCGATGACCAGCAGTGCGGCCCTCCCCTTGCCTGTCATCGTCGGTCCGCCGACGGCGGGGTCTGCGCCGTGTCCGCGATCAGCGCCTGCTCGCGCAGCAGCCGGATAACGCGTGGCTGCTGGCCGATTCCCGGCGGCAGTTGGGCCACCGCCAGCGGTGTACACGTCACCGCGCCGACCAGCAACAGGACACTGCGACGTTCCCGCACGTGGAGCGGGCAGCGCAGCAACTGCGCACCCTGCAGCAGGTAAAGCGCCGTCTCGCGTTGCGCGAACTCGATGGCAAAGCCACCGCTGGCACTTGTGCCGGGCACCGCCGCATTGAGGATGCGCGCTTCCGCCACCGGTCCGCCGGCGAGATCCTGCGCGTTGCCGATGAAGGTGTAGGTGACATCAATGGGGATGGCCATCGGCAATAGACGACCAGGGGCGAGAAACACGGACCGCATTCCCTCGACCCCTTTTACGCGCACGCTGGCGGCCCCGTCGAGTGCACTGGCGTCCTGCACTTCGGCCCGGTACGACTGGTAGGCCGACAGCGGTAGCAGGCGGCGTTCGCCGACGCGCAGACGCTGCGCCCGCAGCCCGCCCACGCTCACCTCGGCCGCCAGGCCGGACAGGTCCTGGTCGTCGCCGGCACCCACCTGGGCGGCCACCCCAGCCTGGGCGCCGTAGGTTCCGCCCCAATACAGTCCCTGCGCGCCCAGCGCCAGGCCGGAGCTATGGGTTGCAGCGTACGCAGGCTCGCTGCGGCCCGGCCGCTGGTTGTGCGAAAACGAGAATCCACTGTGGCCTGCCCGGTTCTGCACCTTCGCGCTGAGCAGCCCGCTGTATCGAGAGGCGTTGCTGGCACGCAGCTCGGCAGTCATCTCGCGATACTCGCCGTGGTGTTCCTGGCGCAAGCCCTGGCTGGCGCTGTAGTGGATGTCCGGTCGCTGGCGGTCGGGCTGGCGCAGATCCAGGCCATACCGTCGCTGAAGATGCACGCCCGCGCCCCGTTGCAGGCGTGCCAGGCTGAGATTGAGATAGACACCGCGATCGCGCCTTCCCAGCGCGGCCACGTCGCTGCGCTGGCGCCAGGCACCGAGGCGGCTGGTCACGCTGAACGCCTTCCAGCGCTGGGCCCGACTGTAGCTGGCCTGCCAGGTCGCGTCGCGTCGACTCTGTCGATCTGGCGGCAGCAGCGCGGGGAAGGGGAACGGGGACCCCTCTGCGAGGTCATCCACGTCGCTGGCGAGGGTGCGTCCCACGTGCCAGGCCTGCCGCCGCGTATAGGCCAGGTAGGCACTTCCGCCAGCGGCCGGCAGGGCCACCGACGCCGTCAGCGAATCGGCACAGTCCAGCCCGTCCGGCACCTCATCAACGGCGTGGCAGGACGTGCCGCGTATGCGCTGCCGGTGAAGGTTCCACGAGGCGCGCCGGCGATAAGACACTTGCTGCCGTTGACCGCGGCTGCCATCACCGCCACGCAGCGCGGTGAATGCGCCACGCACATCGTGCGTGGCGAAGGGCCTGCGCAGGTCCAGACGCATCTCGACATAGCCCACGCCCGCCAGATCAAGCGCTCCCATGGTCAGTGCCGCAGTGCGGCCCATCGGCAGCCGCAGGCCCGCCATCGAAGCGGCATCATCTGCGAGGCGGCCGGGCTGGCGCTCGTCACGGCGGCCCCCCTGCACAAACCATTGCACACTGCGGTCCATCCAGTCCGCGCCTTTCTCGAAGGGCGCCTCTTCACTGCGTACCAGAAAGCCGTCTTCATGGATCCGCAGCGTCACGGTGTACATCCCGAACGGAAACGCGCGGGTGTCCAGTGTGTTGATCCCGCCTGGCAGATAGAAGGTCTGCAGCAGCCGATCGCCATCGAAGGCATCCACCCGCGCATCGCGGGCCAACAGCACGGTCAGCGGCGCAGACGCTGCCGCAGCGTCTGCGTCGACGTAGGCCTGGGTGGTACCCAGACGCGCGCCCTGGAAACGATCCAGCGGCAGCATGCTGAAGCTGAACGTGCCGCCCACCGGGCTGGAAAGATTGCGCCGGTCCATGCGTCCCACCTGCAGGTAGTGCTGCTGTCCGAGATCGTGTCGATAGAACGCGTTGTCGAACTGCAGCGCATGCACCGTGCGTCCGTGGTAACGCTGGTGATTGAAGCTCCAGGTGGTCGACAGGTGGCCGCGCGCGTAGATGCCGAGCACGCCGTCACCCTGCGCGCTCAACGTCTGGTAGCCGCGTCCGCCGCTGAGGTTGATCATCTGCTGGTGCAGGAACGCACGTTCGGCCTGCTCGCTGGCACGATGGAAGCGCGAGGGAGTCACCTCGTCGCTGATCCAATCCCGAGCCAGGAACAGATGCACCGCGCCTTCGCTCTCGTCGTACAGGGCGACCACCGCATCGCGCTCGACGGGCGGATCAAGGTAGCCGCAGCCCCTGCCCTGCCCGGGGTGGCGGCATGCAAGGTGACTGTTGCGCGGCAAGGGCTGGCTGAGCGCGGGCAGCAGCGCGCGCTGCGCGGCTTCAGGCAATCCCAGCGCCGCCATCACCGCCTGCGGAGCCTGCAACTGCACATGCGCCAGAGTGACATGTACCGGCGTCAGGCCCGCAGAGCGATCAAACAGGCGGATGTCCAGGTACTCGGTCTGGCCTTCGACCAGATCTTCGAAGCCGGGCGGTACGCTGCCGGCAATTCCCGGCGGACTGGCCGACGCCAGCGCAAGCGAAATCGCCAGCTGTGCGAGAGCAGGTGCAGTGACGTTCAAGCGATCTACCTGAAGCGGCCGGCCCGCTGCCCGGGCCGGACCAGAAGGGGTTACGGCGCAGCGGTCAGCTGGGCAAGGATGATGCTGACCGTGCCTTCGTACAGGCCGGCGGCCGTGATGGGGTCAGGGGCCGTGCTCGGCAGGTCGGAGCCGTGCGCGATGGCCAAGGGCATGACGATCGAAGCGCCGGGCACGACACCGTCGAACAGATCCCCGGCGGGGTACAGCTGCCCTGTAGTGCCAAGAAGCTGACCGTTCAATTTGACGTCAAGCGGGACCGGCTTCGCTCCGGGAGCGGCCACCACCGGGAGCAGGCGAGCGGCGTTCGCCAGCCTGACGGCGACATCCTTGCCAGTGTCATTGGAGAACACGCGCACCGGCGCGCTCCACGGCATCAGCAGGCCGGTGCCTGGATTGAAGCTCAGCTGCACCTGGTCGTAAAGTGGACTGCCGTCCGGCTTCAGCAGCGCCAGCGTGGTGTCGACATCTGCCCACACTTTGATCTCTGCGTGCATGGCGTGCGCCGATGTCGAAGCAGCCGCCAATACCAGCGCGAGCATTGCCTTCCTTCCTTGAGCCTTCATCTGGACGTCTCTCCTGTGAGTATCAATGCGCCACGGAAGCTGCAGTGGCGGCACGATCATAGAGATCAAGGAAATTTATCGATTTCAGAAAAGTTGCATGTATCGCATATCAGAACGGCACGGCGCGCCCACGCTGCAGCCCGCGACGTTTTTCTGCAGCACGCGCTGTGCGTTTGCCGCTAAGGTTTCAGGACCCGAACAAAAACGCCCCGCATGTGCGGGGCGTCGAGACAACCATCAGGCGGAGCGATCAGCCCTGGTAGTCGCGCACGTCGCTACCGGTGTAGACCTGGCGCGGACGGCCGATCTTCATTTCCGGATCGACCTGCTGCTCCAGCCAGTGCGCGACCCAGCCGGAGGTACGGCCCAGGGCGAACATGACGGTGAACATCTCGGTCGGGATCTGCAGCGCCTTGTAGATGATGCCGCTGTAGAAATCGACGTTCGGGTACAGCTTGCGGGCGACGAAGTAGTCGTCCTGCAGCGCGGCCTGTTCCAGCTTGACGGCCACGTCCAGCAGCGGATCCTGCACGCCCAGCTGTTCCAGCACCTTGCCGGTCATGACACCGATGACCTTGGCGCGCGGGTCGAAGTTCTTGTACACGCGGTGGCCGAAGCCCATCAGGCGGAAGCCGGAGGTCTTGTCCTTGGCCTTGACCACGGCGGACTCGACGTTGTCGGCCGAACCGATTTCTTCCAGCATCTTCAGCACGGCTTCGTTGGCACCGCCGTGGGCCGGACCCCACAGCGCGGTGACGCCGGCGGCGACCGAGGCATACGGGTTGGCGCCGGTCGAGCCGACCATGCGGACGGTCGAGGTCGAGGCGTTCTGTTCGTGGTCGGCATGCAGGATGAACAGCAGGTCCAGCGCCTTGACCACGTCCTGGTTCAGCTCGTACTGGCCGTCGGCCGATTCGAAGGTCTGCTTCAGGAAGCGGCTGACGTAATCCAGCGAGGTGTCCGGCGTGTTGGCCGGCAGGCCCTTGCCGTGGCGGTAGATCAGCGCCGACAGGGTCGGCACCTTGGCGATCAGGCGCACGGCGGCCTTGCGGCGCTGTTCGGCATCGGACAGGTCCAGCGAGGCGTGGTAGATGCCCGACAGCTGCGCGATCGCCGCGGTCAGGATCGCCATCGGATGGGCATCCTTGGCGAAGCTGCCGATCAGCGTGTTGACCGACGCATCGACGGTCGCTTCAGCGGCCAGTTCTTCGTTGAATGCCTTCAACTGGGCGGCGTCGGGACGCTCACCGTTGATCAGCAGGTAGACGACTTCGACATAGCTCGACTTTTCCGAGAGCTGCTCGATCGGATAGCCGCGATACAACAGAACGCCCTTGTCGCCATCGATGTAGGTGATGGCCGACTTGCAGCTTGCGGTGGCAGTGAAGCCGGAATCGTAGGTGAAGTACCCCGTTTCCTTGGTCAGCTTCGAAATGTCGACGCAGTCGTTGCCGAGAGTGGGTTTGATGACCGGCAGAACGACCGACTTTTCGCCGGCGTTGAGCGTGACCTGATCAAGATCGGACACTGTGTGCGCTCCTTCAAGGGGAAGGCGCCTGCCCAAGCGCATTGGTCAGGCACGTGAATGACGTCCACGACCTGTGCCGCGGATCCCGCCATTATCGCACAGCAGCATTTTCCGGGGGTTAGACGGAAGTCGTAGATGACGTATATGGACTGCCCCACCGCCCCTCGGGGCGCTACGGGCAGCCCTCCGCGCCGAACGCAGCGTTCCACCACCATACGCCAGGGCATCGAAGCGCTGAAAAGCAAACGGCCGCGCAATGCGCGGCCGTTCGCCCAGGCATGGATCGACGGATCAGCGCGCGTAGCGCTTCTGGAACTTGTCGATACGGCCGGAGGTGTCGATCACCTTGTGCTTGCCCGTGTAGAACGGGTGCGACGAGGAGGAGATTTCCACCTTGATCAGCGGGTATTCGTTACCGTCTTCCCACTTGGTGGTTTCCTTCGCCGACATGGTCGAACGGGTCAGGATCTTGAAATCGGAGGTGACGTCTTCGAAGACGACGTCACGGTACTCGGGATGGATATCGTCCTTCATGGGCGTACACCGTAAATAGGTAAGGGAAACACAAGAGCGGCATTATAAAGGCGGACGGCCGCCGGGGCAACCACGACCCGCGCCGTACCTGCGCGGGCCGTCGGCCGCCGCGCCGGTCAGGCGCCCAATGCCTGGCGGACCAGGGCCTCGAACCGGGCCTGGTCATACGCCATCAGCAGCGTGCAGTTGTCCGGCTGGCCGGTCTGGCGATTCCAGTCGACGAGGGTCGCACCGCGACTGAACGCCCCGTTCAGCTCGATGTTCACCGGACGCGACTCCACCTGCAGCTGGCCTTCCGGGTTCAGCGCCCAGGCCATCGCCAGCGCATCGGCGGTGAACCAGCGCCCACCCTTGCTGTCCTCCGACAGTGCACGGGTCTTGCGCGAGATCAGCTCGTAGAAGCGTGCGCGATCGGAATCGGCGGCCAGCCACTGTTCGGCCTGCTGCAGCGGCAAGCCGTGGGCCACGGTCGCCTCCCAATCCGATACCAGCAGGTGCGCGAACGCGCCGAACACCACGTGGGCGGCTTCCGGATCGAAGGCGATGTTGAACTCGGCCGCCGGGGTGATGTTGCCGTGGCAGGTGACCGCCCCGCCCATCACCACGATGCGCTTGATGCGCGTGGGCAGGGTCGGATCGAGCTTGAGCGCCAGCGCCAGGTTGGTCAGCGGGCCGAGCATGACCAGCATCAGTTCGCCGCGGTACTGGTGCGACAGGCGCAGGATCGCCAGCGCGGCGTGTTCGGCTTCGGCGCTGCGGGTGGGAGGCGGCAGGTCGACATCGCCATAGCCGTCGCGACCGTGCACGTGGGCGGCATCCAGCGAGGGATGCAGCAGCGGATCCGGGCTGCCGGCGAACACCGGGACGTCGTCACGGCCAACCACTTCACACAGCTTGAGTGCGTTGCGGACCGTGTAATCCAAGCCGACGTTGCCGGCGGCGATGGTCAGCGCGACCACCTCGTGGCGGGTATCGGCGAAGGCCATCAGCAGGGCCAGTGCGTCGTCCACACCGGGGTCGGTGTCGATCAACAGCGGGATCTTGTGGGTCATCGTTGCCGTCTTCTGAGCGGCAACGGAGTGTCGCACCGGGATGCCTGCAAATACAACAGGCGGCATGAGGACGTGCGTTTTACGGTGGGGCCGGGCATGAAAAACAGCGGTAGCGCCGACCCATGGTCGGCGGACGCTACCCGCCATCGCCTCGCCCGACGCAGGCCGCGCTTCGCGCTCGCCGAGCACGGCTCGGCGCTACCGCTCTTCCTGCTTGTTCTGCCGGGGGCGCGCGCAGACGATCAGGGCCGGGCGGGAGGGGGTTGCAGGGGCGTTGAGCGCCATGGATGGCGCGAAACGAGGCCCGCAGGAAGCGGCTGTTGCCGTCCCCTGCAACCCCCTCCCGCGCGGCCCGCTCCGGCCAGCCCGCGCAGCGGCTTACGCCGAGGCGTAACGCACGGCGGTGCCGATCCAGCGGTCAACGACGCGGTCGGCCAGGCCGGGCTGTTCCTGCAGCAGCCGTTCGGCCAGTGCGTGCACGTCCGGCAGCAGGTTGGCATCGCGCGCCAGGTCGGCGATGCGGAAGCCGGCCAGGCCGGTCTGGCGGGTGCCCAGCAGCTCGCCGGGGCCGCGCAGCTCCAGGTCCTTTTCGGCGATGACGAAGCCGTCGTTGGTTTCGCGCATGGTCTGCAGGCGCTCGCGCGCCATCGCCGACAACGGCGTCTGGTACAGCAGCATGCAGCGCGATACCGCCGATCCGCGTCCTACCCGCCCGCGCAGCTGGTGCAGCTGCGCCAGCCCGAGCCGCTCGGCGTTCTCGATCACCATCAGCGAGGCATTCGGCACGTCCACGCCCACTTCGATCACCGTGGTGGCGACCAGCAGGTCGATCTGCCCGGCCTTGAACGCCACCATCGTGGCCAGCTTTTCCGCGGCCTTCAGGCGACCGTGGACCAGGCCCACGCGCACGCCGGGCAGCAGCGCCTGCAGCGACTCGAAGGTGGCCTGCGCCGGCGTGGCATCGAGCTCCTCGCTTTCTTCGATCAGCGTGCAGACCCAGTACACCTGGCGCCCTTCGCTGCAGGCCAGCGCGATGCGCTCGATCAGCTCGGGGCGACGATCCGCATTGAGCGCGACGGTCTGCACCGGCGTGCGGCCGGGCGGCAGCTCATCGATCGCCGATACATCCAGATCGGCATATTCGGACATCGCCAGGGTGCGCGGGATCGGCGTGGCGGTCATCACCAGCTGGTGCGGCACGCTGTTGCCGCCTGCGCCCTTGTCGCGCAGCGCCAGCCGCTGGTGCACGCCGAAGCGGTGCTGCTCATCGACGATGGCCAGCGCAAGGTCCTGGAACACCACCGCATCCTGCATCAACGCATGCGTGCCGACCACCACCTTCGCTTCGCCGCTGGCCACATCGGCAAGCACCTTGGCGCGCGCCTTGCCGGTGACCTTGCCGGCCAGCCAGGCGACCTGCACGCCCAGCGGTTCCAGCCAGCCGCGCAGGTTGTTGAGGTGCTGTTCGGCCAGCAGTTCGGTGGGCGCGGCCAACGCGACCTGCTTGCCCTGTTCCACCGCCAGCATGGCCGCAAGCGCAGCCACCACGGTCTTGCCCGAACCCACGTCGCCCTGCACCAGCCGCAGCATCGGGCTGGGCCGGGCGAGGTCGTCGCGGATCTGTTTGAACACGCGCTGCTGCGCGCCGGTCAACGCGAATGGCAGCTGCTTGAGCAGCGCCTTGGCCAGCTTTCCCGGCCCGGCCAGCGGCGGCGCGTGATGGGCCTGCAGGGCGATGCGCTGGCGGCGCAGGCTCAGGTGGTGGGCGAGCAGTTCTTCCAGCGCCAGCCGGCGCTGTGCGGGATGGATGCCGTTGGCCAGAGCGGAAAGATCCGCATCCTGCGGCGGCTGGTGCACGGTCAGCAGTGCGCTGCGCAGTGATGGCAGGCCCAGGCCATCCAGCCATCCCGGCGGCAGCAGCTCCAGCAGGGATTCGTCCGGCAAGCGCTCCAGCGCCTGCAGGATCAGCTTGCGCATGGTCGCCGGGCCGACGCCCTCCACCGCCGGATACACCGGATCAAGCCGGTCCCCCAGCGCCGGGTCGTCCAGCCGCCCCAGCACCTGGTAACTGGGATGGACGATTTCCAGGCCAAGCTGGCCCGGGCGCGGGGTCCCGAAGCAGCGCAGGCGGTTGCCGACCGCGAACTGCCCGACCTGCTGCTGGCGGAAATGGAAGAAGCGCAGCACCAGCGTGCCGCGCCCTTCGTCTTCGAGGGCGACCTTCAGCATCGGCCGGTAGCGCATGCCGCGCTCCACCGCCATCACCCGGCCTTCGACCTGCGCCGGAACGCCGGAACGCAGGTCTTCGATCAGGGTCAGCCGGGTCCGGTCTTCATAACGCAGCGGCAGGTGCAGCCACAGGTCCTGCAGCGTGCCCAGGCCACGCGCCTGCAGCTTGCCGGCCACGGCCGGACCGACCCCGGCCAGCATCGCCAGCGAGGCTTCACCGGACGGGGCCAGTGCAGGGGCGGCGGCCTTGCGTGCCACGCAGGGTTCAGCCGATGACCATCACCGCATCGACTTCGAAGTTGGCGCCCTTCGGCAGGCCGGAGACTTCGATGGTCGAACGCGCCGGGAACGGCGCCTTGAAGTAGTCCTGCATGACGGCGTTGACCTTGGCGAACTCGGCCAGGTCGGTCAGGTACAGGCCCAGGCGGACGATCTGGTCGAGCGAGCCGCCGGCTTCTTCGGCCACCGCCTTGAGGTTGTCGAAGGCACGGCGGGCCTGGGCTTCCACGTCACCGGCGCCGACGATGTCACCGGTGGCCGGGTCCAGCGGGATCTGGCCGGAGAAGTACACGGTGTTGCCGGCGCGCACGGCCTGCGAGTAAGGACCGATGGCAGCGGGGGCCTTTTCGGTGTTGATGATCTGGCGGGTCATGGGTGCTCCGGTATCAGGAAAAACAGAGCCCTCATTGTACCGGCTTGCGGCACGGGGTCAGGTTCCTATTCCCGCGGAAAAGGAACCTGACCCCTGCCTGCCCCTGCCGGTTACTGGCGGCGCACCGACTGCACCACCGACAGGCGGCGAAGCCTGCGCATGACCTCGGCCAGGTGGTTGCGGTCGCGCACCTGCACGTTGAAGGCCAGCACGGCGGCGTTGAAGTCGCGGTCCAGGTAGTCCACGCGTTCGATGTTGGACTGGCTCTGCGCGATCGCCGCAGCCAGCTGCGCCAGCACGCCGGTGCCGTTCTCCACTTCGACCACCAGCGAGGTGTCGTAGTCACCGGATACCGACGAATCCCAGCCGATCGGCACCCAGCGCTCCGGCGATTTGCGCAGCTCGGCCAGGTTGGGACAATCCATCCGGTGCACCACGATGCCCTTGCCGGCGGTGTGGTACCCCATGATCTCATCGCCCGGAATCGGCTGGCAGCAGTTGGCGAAGGTGACCACGCCGCGTTCGCTGCCGTTGATCAGGATCTTTTCCTGCGAATGGTGGCGTGCGCCGCCGCGCAGCTCGGCGTAGGCCATCAGCGCCTGCGCTGCCTGGGTCGGCATCCAGTTGCCCAGCGCCACTTCGGCCAGCAGGGCCTCCAGGCGCGGGTAGCGGTGCTCGGCCAGGAACGCATCCAGCCGCCCCTTCGGCAGCCGCTCCAGCGACGAATCCATCGCCTCCAGCGCGCGATCCAGCATGCGGTGGCCCAGCTGCACGGCATCTTCGTGTTCCAGCTGCTTGAGCTGGTGGCGGATCGCCGTACGCGCCTTGCTGGTGACCACGAATTCCAGCCACTGCGGCTTGGGCGTGGCCGAGCGCGCGGTGATGATCTCCACCGTCTGTCCGCTGACCAGCTTCGTGCGCAGCGGCACCAGCTTCTTGTCCACGCGCGAGGCCACCGCGGTGTTGCCGACGTCGGTATGCACCGCATAGGCGAAGTCCAGCGCAGTCGCATTGCGCGGCAGCGCCATGATCTTGCCCTTCGGCGTGAACAGGTAGACCTCGTCCGGGAACAGGTCGACCTTGACGTTGTCCAGGAATTCCAGCGACGAACCGGCGGCGCGCTGCGAATCGATCAGTTCGACGATCCACGCATGGGCCCGGCTCTGCGCACTGTTGGGGGTGTCGCCGCCGAACTTGTAGGTCCAGTGCGCGGCCACGCCGCGTTCGGCGATCAGGTCCATTTCCTCGGTACGGATCTGCACCTCGATCGGCGAGCCGTAGGGGCCGAACAGCACCGTGTGCAGCGACTGGTAGCCGTTGGCCTTGGGAATGGCGATGAAGTCGCGGAAGCGCCCGTCCAGCGGCTTGAACGCGGCATGCACGGCACCCAGCGCGTGGTAGGCGTTGGGTACGCTGCGCACCACCAGGCGGAAACCGAAGACATCCATGACCTGGTCGAAGGATTTGTTCTCGTCGTGCATCTTGTTGTAGATGCTCCACGGGGTCTTGATCCGGCTGACCAGCCGATGTTCCAACCCTTCCTTGGCCAGCCGCTGGCTGAGCTGCACTTCCACCTGTGCCATCGCTTCGCGGCGCACGACCGGCTGGCTGCGGATGTGCTTTTCCAGGATCGCATGGCGCCAGGGGTACAGTGCCTTGAAGCCGAGGTTCTGCAGTTCACTCTTGACCAGGCTCATGCCCAGCCGCTGCGCGATGGGCGCATAGATTTCCAGCGTTTCGCGCGCGATCCGGCCACGCGCCTCGCTGCTCTGCGCACCCAGGGTGCGCATGTTGTGCAGGCGGTCGGCGAGCTTGATCATGATCACGCGCAGGTCGCGCGACATCGCCAGCAGCATCTTGCGGAAGCTTTCCGCGGCCGCTTCCTGGCGGTCGCGGAACTTCAGCTTGTCCAGCTTGGTGACCCCGTCGACCAGTTCGGCCACCGGCTCACCGAACTCGGCGGCCAGCTCTTCGCGGGTCAGCGGCGTGTCTTCGATGGTGTCGTGCAGGATCGCGGCGATCAGCGCTTCCATGTCCAGGCCCAGTTCGGCCAGCACCTGTGCCACGGCAACCGGGTGGGTGATGTAGGGTTCACCGGACTTGCGGGTCTGCCCCGCATGCGCGGCGGCGCCCACTTCCCAGGCACGGCGCAGCAGCGGCAGCTGCTCCGGCGGCAGGTAGTGCGCTGCGCGCTCGAGTTGAAGGACGTAATCGGGTACGTCCGCGCGTGACGGCGCGGCTACCTTGGCAGTGGGGCCTGGGTTCATGGCCGAAGCCTATGCCAGCGTCACAATTTCAGCAAATCCTGAATGCGAAACAGCCCGCTTGCGGCGGGCTGTTTCGCATCTGGCCAAGGGCGTCGACGGGACTCAGTCGTCGTTCTTGGACATGTCTTCGTCGGCGACCACTTCGGCGGCAGCCCATTCCAGCGCTTCCCGTTCGGCACGCTCGCGCTCGGCCTTCTCGACTTCGTCGATCAGCGCGTTGTCGATGCGACGGGCGGCGATCTCGCGCAGCGCCAGCACGGTCGGCTTGTCTTCGGTTTCGCTGTTGTCCAGCGTGGCCTGCACGCCGTTGGCAAGCTGGCGGGCGCGCTTGGACGCCATCATGACCAGCTCGAAACGGTTGTTAACGACTTCCAGGCAATCTTCTACGGTGATGCGGGCCATACGGGCTCCCGGCGACCGGTCGGCCGCTCAGTCGAATGAGGGAAAGGGGACGGAGTGTAAGGGCAGGGGCTGGACAAAATCAAGCCAACCCCGCCCTGTTTCTTTTGCAATCAGTCAGTTGCAGACGGATCAGCGGTCAAAAGGGCCTGGATCAGCCCCGCATGGCGGACCTTCTGCGCTTCGCGGCGCAGCCGGCTGGCGGTGAAGATGGCACAAAGCTCATCCACCGCGGTGTCGAAGATCTCGTTGACGATGACGTAGTCGAAGTCGTTGAAGTGCAGCATTTCCTCGCGCGCGGCCGACAGGCGCTGGCTGATCACCGCCTCGCTGTCCTGGCCGCGCTTGCGCATGCGGTCCTGCAGCGCCTGCCTGGACGGCGGCAGGATGAACACCGTCACCGTGCCGGGCACCAGCTGGCGCACCTGCTGCGCCCCCTGCCAGTCGATTTCCAGCAGCACGTCCTGGCCGGCGGCGAGCTGCGGTTCCACCGATTGCCGGGCGGTGCCCTTCCAGTCCCCGTGCACCCAGGCGTGTTCGAAGAAATCGCCGGCGGCGATCATGGCCTCGAACTCGGTCGCGCTGACGAAATGGTAGTGCTCGCCGTTGATCTCGCCCGGACGCGTGGCCCGCGAGGTGAACGAGATCGACAGCGCGATCTGCGGGTCGCGCGCCAGGGTGGCGTTGACGATGCTGCTCTTGCCGGCACCGGAGGGCGCGGCAACGATGTACAGCGTGCCGCGCGCGGGCGTGCCGGCCGGGGAAGGTTGGATGCTCATTCGATGTTCTGTACCTGTTCGCGGATCTGGTCGATCAGCACTTTCAGTTCCACCGCGGCACTGGAGGTGCGGCTGTCCACGGATTTGGAGCCCAGCGTATTGGCTTCGCGGTTGAACTCCTGCAGCAGGAAGTCCAGCCGGCGCCCGACCGGATCGCGCTGCTTCAGCACGCGGCGGATTTCCACGATATGGCTGCCGAGGCGGTCCAGCTCTTCATCCACGTCCAGCTTCTGCAGCCACATCACCAGTTCCTGCTCGGCGCGGCCCGGATCCACCGGGTGCGGCAGGTCGGCCAGGCGCGCGGCCAGCTTGACCCGCTGGCCTTCGCGGATGGCGGGAATCAGGGTGCGCACTTCAGCGGCGATACGCTCGATCGCATCCACCCGTTCACTGATCGCGGTTGCCAGCTTGTCGCCTTCGCGTTCGCGGCCGGCGATGAAGCCATCCAGGGTCTGCTCCAGCAGCGCCAGCGCCTCGGCCTGCAGGGCGGTGGCATCGGTGGCTTCGCCCTGCATCACGCCGGGCAGCTGCAGCAGGTCGGTGAAGCTGACCTGCAGGTTCGGGAAGTCGGACGTCAGCCGGTGCGCCAGCTGGCCCAGCTGGCCCAACAGGACATCGTTGACCTGCAGGCTGGCTGACGTTTCCGGGGTACGCAGGCGCATCACCAGGTCCAGCTTGCCGCGGCTCAGGCGTGCGGCGATGCGTTCACGCAGCTGCGGTTCCAGCGCGCGCAGTTCCTCCGTCAGGCGGGTGCCGACTTCGAGGAACCGGTGGTTCACCGAGCGCAGCTCGCAGCCCAGCGTGCCCCAGGCGGTGGCGCGCTCGCCACCGGCGTAGGCGGTCATGCTTCGGATCATGGGGTTTTCCAGATGCTCCCAAAGAGGGAATGGTACCCTAGCGGCTTCATTCGAGCCTCCTGCCTGCCCCTTCCCCGGCGCGGGCATGGACCCGTTCCCTCGCTCCAACGGTACCCCGCCATGTCCGATACCCGCCCCAGTGGCCGCCAGCCCGACCAGATGCGCCAGGTCACCCTCCAACGCGGTTTCACCCGCCACGCCGAAGGCTCGGTGCTCGTCTGCTTCGGCGAAACCCGCGTGCTGTGCACCGCCACCGTGGAAAACCGGGTACCGGGCTTCATGCGTGGCAAGGGCGAAGGCTGGGTCACCGCCGAGTACGGCATGCTGCCGCGCGCCACCCACACCCGCAGCGACCGCGAAGCGGCGCGTGGCAAGCAGGGCGGCCGCACGCTGGAAATCCAGCGCCTGATCGGCCGCAGCCTGCGTGCGTGCGTGGACCGCAACGCGCTGGGCGAGCGCACCATCACCCTGGACTGCGACGTGCTGCAGGCCGACGGCGGCACCCGTACCGCAGCCATCACCGGCGCCTACGTGGCCCTGGCCGATGCGGTGAACCTGCTGCTCAAGCGCGGTGACATCAAGCGCAACCCGATCATCGGCGCGGTGGCGGCGGTATCGGTGGGCGTCTACCGCGGCACCCCGGTGCTGGACCTGGACTACGCCGAAGACAGCGACTGCGACACCGACATGAATGTCGTCATGAACGATGGCGGCGGCTTCATCGAACTGCAGGGCACCGCCGAAGGCCACGCGTTCCGTCGCGACGAACTGGATGCGCTGCTGGCGCTGGCCGACAAGGGCGTGCGCGAACTGCTGGCGGCACAGCAGGCGGCACTGGGCGCATGAATCGCCGGCTGGCCCTGACCACCTTGCTGGTGGACGACTACGACCGTGCCATTGCCTGGTTCACCGGCGCGCTCGGCTTCCACCTGCAGCAGGACATCGACCAGGGCAGCGGCAAGCGCTGGGTGGTGGTGTCCCCAGCCGCCGACGGCGCCGCCGGGCTGCTGCTGGCGCGCGCCAGTTCGGACGTGCAGGCCGCGCGGATCGGCGACCAGACCGGCGGACGGGTCGGCTTCTTCCTGGAGACCGATGACTTCGCGCGTGACCACGCCGCGATGCTGGCCGCCGGGGTGGAGTTCCTCGAAGCACCGCGCAGGGAACCCTATGCCACCGTGGCGGTGTTCCGCGACCTGTACGGCAACACCTGGGACCTGCTGGAGCTGGCCTGATGAACCTCGCTGACACCTCCCGGCTGGTGCTTGCCAGCCACAACGCCGGCAAGCTGAAGGAAATGCAGGCGATGCTGGCCGACCTGCCGCTGCGGATCCTGTCGGCCGCCGACGCCGGCGTCGGCGATGTGCCGGAGACCGGCCTGACCTTCGTGGAAAACGCGCTGATCAAGGCGCGGGCGGCCTGCCAGGCCAGCGGCCTGCCCGCGCTGGCCGATGATTCGGGACTGATCGTCGACGCGCTGGGGGGTGCCCCGGGCCTGTACAGCGCGCGCTACGCCGGCAGCCCCACCGACGATGCGGCCAACACTGCAAAGCTGCTGACCGAACTGCACGGCGTGCCGGCGCAACAACGCACCGCACGCTTCTTCGCGGTGATCGTGCTGCTGCGCCACGCCGCCGATCCGCAGCCGCTGGTCTGCGAAGGCAGCTGGGAAGGGGTGATCCTGGAGGCCCCGCGCGGGCACAACGGATTCGGCTACAACCCGGTGTTCCTGGACCCTCGCCATGGCCTGACCGCCGCGGAAATGGAACCGGCCCTGAAGAACACGCTCAGCCACCGTGCGCTGGCCCTGCAGCAGCTGAAGCAGCGGCTGTCCACGATCTCCCTGTAACCGACCCCGATGCCCGCCCTGATCCCGCCACCGCTGTCGCTCTACGTACACCTGCCGTGGTGCGTGCGCAAATGCCCGTACTGCGATTTCAACTCGCACCAGGCCAAGGGCGAACTGCCCTTCGATGCCTACATCGATGCGCTGGTGCGCGACCTGGACCAGGACCTGCCGCTGGTATGGGGCCGGGTGGTGCACAGCGTGTTCTTCGGCGGCGGCACGCCCAGCCTGTTCCCGGCCGAAGCGATCGACCGTTTCCTGCAGCAGGCCTCGGCGCGGCTGCGCTTCGCGCCGAATGCCGAAGTCACCCTGGAGACCAATCCGGGCACGACCGAACACGGCCGTTTCGATGGGTACCGTGCGGCGGGCGTCAACCGGCTCAGCTTCGGCATCCAGACCTTCAATGACGACGCGCTCAAGCGATTGGGCCGTATCCATGACAGCGCCGAAGCCGAGCGCGCGGTGAAGATGGCCCAGGATGCAGGCTTCGACAATTTCAACATCGACCTGATGTACGCCCTGCCCGGCCAGACCCTGGCCGCCGCAGAGCATGACCTGGAGCGTGCGTTCGCGCTGCAGCCGGCGCATCTTTCGCACTACCAGCTCACGCTGGAACCGAACACGGTGTTCTTCGCCCGTCCGCCACAGGGGATCCCGGACGAAGACAGCGCCTGGGACATGCAGGAACACTGCCAGGCCCTGCTGGCGCAGGCCGGCTTCGACCAGTACGAGGTCAGTGCCTATGCGCGGCCGGGGCGGCAGAGCGCGCACAACCTGAATTACTGGCGCTTCGGCGACTACCTGGGCATCGGTGCCGGTGCGCACGGCAAGATCAGCTCCGGGGCCGAGCAGAACGTACGCCGGCGCTGGAAGCTCAAGCATCCGCAGGCGTACATGGATGCCGCCGGCACCACCGCCAGCTTCGGCGGCGATGACATCATCGCCGCGGATCGGCTGCCGTTCGAATACATGCTCAACCTGCTGCGCCTGCACGAAGGCTTCAGCCTGCGCGATTTCCAGTCGCGCACCGGCCTTGCCGCCACCGCCATCGACGCTCCGCTGCAGCAGGCGCTGCAGCGCGGTTGGCTGGAGCGCGTGGACGAGGGCCACGATCACGGGCATGGCTGCGACGACCATGGCTGTGCGAGCGCGGACGGCCACGACCACGGCGAGGTGCTGCTGCGACCGACCGAGCTGGGTCGGCGCTTCACCAACGACGTGGTGGAGCTGTTCCTGGGCGAGTAGCGCGGCCCCGCCCGACACGGTAGATTCCGAGCCCGACCCCGGGAAAACGGATGCCCAGCCCCATGCCCTCCTCGCCTCCGCCGATGCCCGAGGACACCGCGCGCTTCGCTGCGGTGGATGCCCCACCGCGGGTGCGCCGGCTGCTGGGTGCCCTGCTGGCACTGTCGCGGCAGTCGTTGACCGCGCCGTTGACGCTGACCGTGGTGGAGCTGGAACGTGAACTGCTGCGCGAGGCCGAGCGCGCCCGCAACAGCCAGGTGCAGGCCGACCTGTTCGCGCAGGCCAGGCAGATCCATCCCTTCGCCGAAGGCTTCAGCCAACGCTTCCTGGAACAGCTGGCGCAGGCGCTGGCCGCGCTGTTCGCCCCGCCCGGCGAAGCACCGGCGGCGGTGGAACCGCAGCGCCCGTCGATGTCCGCGCTGACCCTGGTCAACGACACCGACATCGACCGCGACATCGTGCTCAACGAGATCATGCGGCGCGAGATGCTGCGCTCGGCCAACGCACTGCAGCTGCTCGGACAGCGGCTGGCGGTGCTGGCCGCCGCGCCGGCGCTGGATGCCGAGCACGTGCCGTTCGGCCCGACCCTGCTATGCGGCATCGTGCGCCGGATCGGTGACGAAGCCGGGCTGGAACTGGAAGCCCAGCTGGCGCTGTACCGCAGCTTCGAACGCCAGGCGCTGGAGCGACTGGGCGAGCTGCTGGAGCGCACCAACGTGCTGCTCGGCCACGAAGGCGTGCTGCCCGGACTGGTCTATACCCCGTACCTGGCGCGCTCGGCGGCGACCCGCCGGATCGTCACCCAGCCGGGACGCAGCCAGGCCGGGGGCGCACGCGCCCACACCACGCCAGTCACCAGCTGGAACGGGGCCAGCAGCAACGCGGCCAGTTCCTGGTCGGCGATGATGCAGGCCGAACTCGGCGGGCATCCCGCGCCGGCCGGCGCGCACCCGCCGCCGCTGCCCACGGGTGCGCAGGAACAACCGGGGACAGCGGCCCCGGTGGTGGATCTGGCAGCGCCGGCGATGAGCGCACTGCACGAACTGCTGGCCGGTGCGCGGCATGCGATGGCCGCCGGCGCGGCACCAACGCCCGGCCTGGAGGCGCCGCTGCCGGGCGCTGCCATGGCAGACGAACGCGCCGTGCCGGGGGCTGCGGCCGATGCCAACGCCGTGCCCAGCGCGATGGTCGATGCGATCCTCGGGCAGCTGCAGGCACGCATCGCCGGCGGCGCCACCTCACGCAGCATGTCCGACCTGCAGACCGCCCTGCTGACCCAGCTGCGCGCCGAACACGGCGAGCAGGCGGCGCTGACGGTCAAGGATGGCGACACGCTGGACCTGCTCGGCCTGTTGTTCCAGCAGATCCGCCAGGAGCAGCGTCCGCAGGCCACAGGCAACGACCTGGTCGGCAGGCTGCAGGTGCCGCTGGCACGCGCCGCGCTGGCCGACCCGGGGTTCTTCGTGCGCGATGAACACCCGGCGCGCGAGCTGCTCAACACCATCGCCGAACTGGGCGCCAGTGGCCTGCAGGACGATGACCTGGACCCGCAGCTGGTGCAGAAGCTGGAGCGCACGGTGGACACGGTGGTGGCGCAGTACCACGACGATCCGGCCGTGTTCGCCGCCGCCAACGAAGAAGTACAGCAGCACTTCCGCGCCGCTGCGCACAAGGCTGAACTGGCCGAACGCCGCCACGTGGAAGCCGCGCGCGGCAAGGAGCGGCTGGAGGTCGCCCGCCAGCAGGCTGCCGCGCTGATTGAACAGGCCTGCGCGCAGGACCCTCCGCCGCGCTTCGTGCAGACGCTGCTGCGCCAGGCCTGGGCCGACGTGCTGACCCTGACCCAGCTGCGCCACGGCGAAGACTCCGCACTGTGGCAGCAGCGCTTGCAGCAGACCGCGCGCATCACCGCGGTCACCGCGCAACCGCCCGGCAACGGGCACGCTGCCGATGACGCCCTGTTCGACGAGGTCGAGGCCGCGGTCCTGCAGATCGGCTGCCACCACGACGAAGCCCGCGCGATCGCCCGCCGCGCCTGTCCACTCCCGGCGGCGAGGACGACAGCACCTCGCGGACCGAGCTGACGGCGCGCCTGAAGGCGCGTACCCGGCTGGGCGAGCAGGCCGAAGCCCATGACACCCGCCGGCTTGCACCGCTGGCGCGCAGCCCCGTCGAAGAAGACTGCTACCGGCAGCTGCGCACGCTGCCGTTCGGCACCTGGTTCGAGTTCATCAGCAACCAGCAGGGTGACCTGCACCGACAACGCCTGTCCTGGTACAGCCTGGTCACCGAACACGCGCTGTTCGTCAATCCGCGCGGGCAGAAGGTGGCCGAGTACACGCTGGATACGCTGGCGCGGCTGATGGCACTGGAACAGGCGCGCGTCGTCACCGAAGACAAGGGACGCCTGATCGATCGCGCCTGGCAGGCCACCCTGCGCACGCTGCGCTCGCTGGCCGGCGCCGAACAAGGGGAAGCCGCATGAGCGTAGCCGACGAAAACCCCGACACCCGCCGCGCGCCGCGCCGCAACGTGGCCGACCTGGTGCCGGTGACCGACCAGATCGCCGAACGCGTGGTCGGCCGCCTCGGCAACATTTCCGAGACCGGCATGCTGATGCTGGCCTCGGTGCCCCTGCGCGAAGACGCGCTGTACCAGCTGCAGTTCACCCTGCCACTGGCGGACGGCCACGCCGCACCGATCGACGTCGGCGTGCACCTGCTGTGGGCCGACCCGGCGCACGTGGCCGGACAGGCCTGGGCCGGTTTCCGCTTCATCACCCTCTCGCGCGAACACCGCGAACTGCTGCGCGGATGGATCGGACAGGAATCTCCGGCGCTCTGAGCGCCGGTTCCGGCACAGCAGCCGCGCGGCGCTTGCGGCACAATCAGGGGCTGTTTTCCAGCGAGTCACCGCGATGATCCAGCACGACCCCGGCGCCCTTTATCCCGACCACCTGGCCGTGCTTTGCCGGCGGGCCGAAACAGCGCTGGCGCGCGGCGGCTTCGACCACCTGGTGGTTCCCAGCGGCACCCTGCACTACCACCTGTTCGACGACCGCGATTATCCGTATGCGGTGAATCCGCAGTTCAAGGCGTGGCTGCCGCTGACCCGGGTGCCGCACAGCTGGCTGGTGTTCACCCCGGGCAAGCGTCCCACGGTGATCTTCCACCAGCCCTTCGACTACTGGCACGTGGTGCCGGACGCACCGAGTGGCTGGTGGGTGGAGCACTTCGACATCCAGGTCATCCGCAAGCCGGAAGAAGCGCTGGCGCTGCTGCCGCGTGACCGTTCGCGCTGCGCCGTGCTGGGCGAGCCGCAGAGCACACTGGGCGAGTGGGCACCCAACAACCCGGCGCCGGTGGTGGATTACCTGGAGTACCACCGCGCCTGCAAGACGCCTTACGAGATCGCGCTGATGCGCCAGGCACAGGTGCTGGGCGTGCGCGGCCACCGCGCTGCAGAAGCCGCCTTCCGCAACGGCGCCGATGAGTTTTCCATCCACATGGCGTACTGCGCGGCGGTCGGCCAGGATGCCAACGAACTGCCGTACGGCAACATCGTGGCGCTGAACGAGCACGCCGCCGTCCTGCATTACACCGAACTCGGCCGCACCGCGCCGCAGCCCCTACGCAGCTTCCTGATCGACGCCGGCGCCAGCGCGCTCGGCTACGCCAGCGACATCACCCGCACCTACGCGGCGCACGGCCACGACGAGTTCGCCGCGATGATCGGCGCGGTCGACGCTGCCCAGCAGCAGATGTGTGCCGCGGTACGCGCCGGCTTCGACTACAAGCAGCTGCACGTGGACGCGCACCTGTCGCTGATGGGCGTGCTGAAGGACTTCGACGTGCTCAAGGTATCGCCGCAGACCGCGGTGGAAACCGGGGTCAGCGCGGCCTTCTTCCCGCACGGCATCGGCCACCTGATCGGCCTGCAGGTCCACGACGTGGCGGGCTTCGCGGCGGGCGATGCCGGTGGCCGGATCGAGCGCCCGGACGGCCATCCCTACCTGCGCCTGACCCGCGTGCTGGAGCCGGGCATGGTGGTGACCATCGAACCGGGCCTGTACTTCATCGACATGCTGCTGGACGAAGTGAAGCAGGCCGGGCATGGCGCCAGCATCGACTGGGAGCGCGTCGATTTCTTCCGTCCTTATGGCGGGATCCGGATCGAGGACGAAGTGCTGTGCACCGATGGCGAGGCGGACAACCTGACCCGGCCGGAGTTTGCGCTGGCGAACGGGTGAGCCCCCCTCGCGGGTGGCAGTTTTTTGAGTCCGGCACCGGGCCGGGCGGTGGCCCTGGGCGGGGGACGGCAACAGCCGCTCCTGCGGGCCTCGTTTCGCGCCATCCATGGCGCTCAACGCCCCCGCCCAGCCCCACCGCCCGACCCTCTGACACGTTCCGGTGGCCGCCACCCGCGTAATGAAGAAAAAAAACAAAGGCAGGGGTCAGAGTCCTTTCGCTGCGCGAAAGGACTCTGACCCCATGTTTCTCCCACCCTTCCCGTCCACCGCCTTGTCCATGGCCACCATGGACCTGTCGAAGGTGGGGCGGGGTGGCTGTGCAGGACCGTCTTTTCGCATGGATGCGAAAAGCGAGCCCCCATGGACGGGTTCACGGCGTGTCCTGCACAGCCACCCCGCCCCGCCACCACACAGCCCTGCACGCTTTTGACGTTGACGTCGCTTGAAAAAGCGGGCCGCCGGGCCGCAGGCCCGGCCCCACCAATCACCCCTGCATGAACGCTTCGATCTCGTCGGCGCTGCGCGCCAGGCCCTCGGTCAACACCCGATGCCCATCGGCGGTGATCAGCACGTCATCCTCGGTGCGGATGCCAATGCCGCGCCAACGCGCCTCCACGCTGGTGTCTTCTGCGCCGACATACAGCCCCGGCTCGATGGTGAACACCATGCCCGGCTCCAGCAGCCGCGACTCACCCGCCAGTCGGTAATCGCCCACGTCGTGCACGTCCATCCCGATCCAGTGCCCGGTCTTGTGCCGGTAGAAGCGCTTGTACTGCTCCTGGGCGATGTTGTCCTCCACGCTGCCCTTGAGCAGCCCCAGCCGCAGCAGCCCCTCGGTCAGCACCTGCACCGCGGCCAGGTGACCCGCCTCGTACGCCACCCCCGGCCGTGCCTGCGCCAGGGCAGCCGCCTGCGCCGCACCGACCAGGTCATGCAACGCACGCTGCTCGGCAGTGAAACGACCGCTGACCGGGAACGTGCGGGTGATGTCGCTGGCATAGCCGCGGTACTCCGCGCCGGCATCGATCAGCACCAGCTCGCCATCGCGCGTGCGCGCGTTGTTGTCGCGGTAATGCAGGATGCAGCCGTTGCGGCCTGCACCGACGATGCTCGAGTACGCCGGGCACGCATCATGGGCGCGGAACACCCGCTCCAGCTCCGCCTGCAGCTCATATTCGTGGATGCCGGCGCGCGCGGACTGCATCGCCGCACGGTGCGCCTGCACGCTGATCTGTGCAGCCTGCTCCATCAGCGCGATCTCCGCGCCGGACTTGAACAGGCGCTGCTCATGCAGCAGGTGGCCCAGTTCCAGGAACTCGTGCGGCGGCTGCGCGCCATGGCGCACCTGCGAACGCACGCGGTTGACCCAGCCGATCAGCTTCAGGTCGAAATCCGCATCGCGCCCGAAGTGGTAGTACACCCGCGATCGCCCTTCCAGCATCCCCGGCAGGATGTCGTCCAGGTCCTCGATGGGATAGGCGTCGTCCATGCCGAAATCGGCCACCGCGCCTTCCTGGCCGGCGCGGCTGCCGTCCCACGCTTCCCGTTCGGCATCGCGTTCGCGGCAGAACAGGATGACCTCGCCGTGCCGCCGCCCGGGAATCAGCACCAGCACCGCTTCCGGCTCCGGGAAGCCGCTCAGGTACTGGAAGTCCGAATCCTGGCGGTACGGATAATGCGTATCCAGGCTGCGCACTTTTTCCGCAGCGGCCGGCAGCACCAGGATCGCATCGTCGCCGGCCATCTCCATCAGCTGGCGCCGGCGCCGCTTGTACTCGGCCGCGCCGATCCCGGTGCGCTGGCGCAGGTCCATGCGATCGCCCGCCATCAGTTCAGGCGCTGGCGGTGGCGCGCAGCCATCACGCAGTCACCATGCAGCAGCAGCACGGCGATGCGGATGAACTCCTCGATCTCGGCCAGCGCTTCGTCGTCGTCCTCGCCATCGCTGTCGAAGTCCTCGCTGGACGCCTGGGCCAGCTTGGCCAGGTCATTCAGCGCCTCTTCGCCTTCTTCGGACAGCGCCGGGCGCTTGTGCCCCGAGCCCAGCCCGAAGCCGCCCAGGAACGCGCGCGCCCAGGTGAACAGGGCATCCACCTGGGCTTCGGTCTGGGTGCTGTCGCTGAGCAGCAGCTCGAAGCCGAAATCACGGTCTTCCAGCTGCTTGATCGTCACCTCCAGCAACTGCGCCAGCGCGCTGCCCTCGGCCACCGGCTGCAGCGCATCGTCGGCCAGCACGCGGGCCGGCCAGTCGTTGCCCGGCGCGCCGCCGGCCGCCAGCCAGCCGCACAGGCCACCGTGCAGCTCGGCCGGGGTCGCGCCCAGCCCCAGCGCCGCGCTGGCGCGGGAAACGTCGTCGATGGAAGGAAGTTCGGTCATCTGCAGGCTCGTTTGTGATGGGGGCGACCCACGCAGTCCTGCCTGTGTCGCCGATGGGCTAGTTTAGAACGTGGCGCGTCGCCCCGCAGCCCGTGCCACTGACGCTTGACCGTCATCAACGGCCCTGAGACTCTTGCCGCCATGGACCATCCCAGCCCGCTCGACCAGTTGCAGGCCTTCGCCGCCCGGGTGGAGGCGCTGCTTGAGCGTAACCAGCGGCTGGCCGAAGAGAACCGCAGCCTGCGCCACCAGCAGGAACAGCTGGTCAACGAACGCTCCACCCTGCTGGCCAAGAACGAGCAGGCGCGCTCGCGGGTAGAAGCGATGATCACCCGGCTCAAATCCCTGGAGCAGCACACATGAGCGGTGCCGAACCGGTAAACGTCCGCCTGCTTGATCGCGATTACACCGTCGGCGTCACCGCCGAGGAGCGCGACAGCCTGATGGCCGCCTCGCGCCTGCTGGATGCGAAGATGCGCGAAATCCGCGGCAGCAACCGCATGGCGGCCGTCGACCGCGTCGCGGTGCTGGCGGCCTTGAACCTGGCGCACGAGCTGCAGCAGCTGCGCGATGAGAACGCCCGCCAGGCCGTTGCCCTGCAGCAGACCTTGGCCGACATGAACCGTCGGCTGGACCGCGCGATCGACGTGTAACGCCGCGCAATCTGAATTGGCACGCACTGTTGCCGACGAACGGACTACCCCTGCGCAGCGAGCTGGTTATACTGTTCCTGCGTTCTCTGCGGTACACGACGGCATGTGCAAACATTCGCCTTGTCCCTTAAGAACGACACCGGGAGCGCGACGGTGCCGGGAGTGCATGTCCGCCTTGCAGCGGGAAGCCCGATGGTTCCCCAGCGTTCCCACTTGAGCCCCTGGGTTCAAGGTCGTTTCGCATGCATCGTCATTGCGGAGAATGCAATATTCGACAAAGGCGGCGTCTTCGGATGTCGCCTTTGTTTTTTCCGGTCGGCCGCGCGGCACAATAGCGCCATGCCCTCCTCGCCCCCCTCGATACCCGATCCCCGCAATACGTTGCGCGCCGCGCTCCGCCAGCGTCGCCGCGACCTGCCAGCCGCGGCCCGGATCGACGCCGCCGACCGCCTCGCCGCGCGCCTGCTGTCGCTGCCGTTCGCCCCGCAACGCGGGCATGTCGCCGGTTACTGGGCGATGGATGGCGAAATCGCCCTGCATCGCTGGCAGCTGAGCCTGCCCGACACCGTCACCTACTGCCTGCCGGTGCTGCACGACAACGTCCTGCGCTTTGCGCCCTGGCGTCCGGGCCAGGCGCTGCGGCAGAACCGTTTCGGCATTCCCGAACCCGACCTGGACCCTGCCGATACGCTGGATGCCGGCGCGATGCACCTGGTGGTGACCCCGCTGGTCGGCTTCGACGCACAGGGCGGCCGGCTGGGCATGGGAGGGGGCTGGTATGATCGCAGCTTCGCCTTCCGGCACGACCGCCCTGCTCCGCCGTGGCTGGTCGGCGCGGCTTTCGCCGTGCAGCAGGTCGATGCGCTGGCCGTCGCGTCCTGGGACGTGGCGCTGGACGCCATCTGCACCGAAGCCGACACCCTTTTCGCCTCGCACGTGACCGCATGACTGCCCGCAAGCGCTATTGGCTGATGAAGTCCGAACCGGACGCCTTTTCCATCGATGACCTGCAACGCGTGGGCACCGAGCCCTGGAACGGCGTCCGCAATTACCAGGCGCGCAACTTCATGCGCGACGGGATGCACGTCGGCGACGGCATCCTGTTCTACAACTCCAACACCAAGGTGCCTGGCATCGTCGGCATCGCCACGGTGGCCAGTGCCGCCTATCCCGATGACACCCAGTTCGATCCGCAATCGGACTACCACGACCCCAAGGCGACCCGCGAAGAGCCGCGCTGGATGCTGGTGGACGTGGGCTTCGAGCGCAAGCTGGAGCGGGTCATCGCGCTGGATGAAATCAAGCTGCACGCCGATGCGCTGGGCGAAGGGTTCCCGCTCACCGCCAAGGGCAACCGCCTTTCCGTGTTCCCGGTGACCGCTGCGCAGTGGAAGCTGCTGCTGTCGCTGGAACGCAGACCCTGATCCTCCATCGAGACCGCCCGCATGTCCGAAGCCAAGCGCCTGGCCGCTGAAAAAGCCATCGAATACGTCGAAGACGGCATGATCGTCGGGGTCGGCACCGGCTCCACCGTCGCCTACTTCATCGATGCGCTGGGCCGCATCCAGCACCGCATCAAGGGCGCGGTGTCCAGTTCCGAACAGAGCACCGCGCGCCTGAAGCAGCTCGGCATCGACGTGCTGGAGCTCAACCACACCGGCAGCCTGTCGCTGTACGTGGACGGTGCCGACGAGTGCGATCCGGGCAAGTGCCTGATCAAGGGTGGCGGCGCCGCGCTGACCCGCGAGAAGATCATCGCCGAGGCCAGCGAGCGCTTCATCTGCATCGTGGACCCGTCCAAGCAGGTGCCGGTGCTGGGCCGGTTCCCGCTGCCGGTGGAAGTGATCCCGATGGCGCGCAGCCTGGTCGCCCGCCAGATCCGCGACATGACCGGCGGCCAGCCGACCTGGCGCGAGGGCGTGGTGACCGACAACGGCAACCAGATCCTGGACATCCACCATCTGCAGATCACCGATCCGGAAAAGCTCGAGCGCGAGCTCAACCAGCTGCCCGGCGTGGTCTGCGTGGGCCTGTTCGCGCGCCGCCGCGCCGACGTGGTGATCGTCGGCGGCGAACCGCCGGTGGTGCTCTGATTCCCTGCCGGGCGTGCGCTGCAAGGCCCGCCTGACCGTTTTTCCTATCGAGGACAACCCGATGTCGATCCGTTCCCTGCTCCTGCTGCCGCTGCTCGCGCTGGCCGGCTGCGCCACCGGTGCATCCCAGCACTGGGTGGAGCTCGATGGCGCCCGCTACAAAGTGGAACTGGCGCAGAACGATGAAACCCGCGCGCGCGGGCTGATGTTCCGCGACAGCCTGCCCGAAGACCACGGCATGCTGTTCATCCATGACCGCGAGGAACCCCTCGCCTACTGGATGAAGAACACCCGCATCGGCCTGGACATCCTGTACTTCGACAGTGCGCGCAAGCTGGTCAGCCAGCAGCGCGACGTGCCGCCGTGCTCGGC
Organism: Stenotrophomonas sp. SORGH_AS_0321; assembly: GCF_031453215.1. Classification (NCBI taxonomy): domain Bacteria; kingdom Pseudomonadati; phylum Pseudomonadota; class Gammaproteobacteria; order Lysobacterales; family Lysobacteraceae; genus Stenotrophomonas; species Stenotrophomonas sp. SORGH_AS_0321. The sequence goes on along the minus strand of NZ_JAVIZG010000001.1, from coordinate 873,286 downwards.
CGGGGACCGCTGCCCGCCGTATCCGAGCAGCGGGCCGGCACGCTACGTGCTCGAGCTCAATGCCGGCCAGGCGGAGAAGATCAAGTTGAAGGACGGCACCGAACTGAAGCTGGGACCGGGCATCCCGCCGCTCTGACCGGAACGACCCGGATGCCGGCCGCCGGCCGGCATCCTTTCACCTGCTGCAGCTTGAAACCTTGCGGCATTGCCGCCAGTCTGTAGGCATGCAGGACCGGATCACATTGCCCGACTGGGACACCTTGGCCGAACTCGACGACGAGTCGCTGCCACTGCTGCCCACTGCGTTGCTCATCGCACGCGACGAATATCCCGCACTGGATCCCACGGTGTACGACGCGACCGTGCAGGCGCACGTCGACCACCTGCGCGCGGAAGTGGAGATCATCGCGTCGGCGCCGCTGAAGATGGCCGCGATCAACCGCCACCTGTTCGATGAGCTGGGTTACAGCGGCGACCACGACGAATACTACGATCCGCGCAACAGCTATCTCAACGAGGTGTTCGAGCGTCGCCTGGGCAATCCGATCTCGCTGGCGCTGGTGCAGATGGAGGTCGCCCGCCGCCTCGGCATCGTGCTGGACGGGGTGTCCTTCCCCGGCCATTTCCTGGTGCGCCTGCCGATGGAGGAAGGGATGCTGGTGATGGACCCGTTCAACGGCGGCCGGCCGCTGGGCGTGGAAGAACTGCGCGAGCGCGCAAGTTCGCATCTCGGCGGCCAGCGACCGGACGACCAGGTGCTGGCGCAGATCCTCGACCCCGCGCCCAGCCGCGCGATCCTGATGCGGATGCTGCGCAACCTGCAGGGCGTCTACGCGGAAAACCACCAGTGGGACCGCGCCGCGCGCAGCGCCGACCGCCTGCTGAAACTGGCGCCGGAAAACGACGACGCGCTGCGCGACCGTGGCCTGGCCTACCTGAAGCTGGAGTACCTGGCCGGTGCGCGCCGCGACCTGGGCCGCTACGTGCAGCGCAATCCCGATGCGGGCGACGCGCAGGCCCTGCGCGAGAAACTGGTGGACCTCGGCGGGCCGCGCACGCGGCTGCATTGAGCCGCACCGCGCGGTGCACGGTTCAGTCCAGTTCCACCATCTCGAAATCATCCTTGGTCACGCCGCAGTCCGGGCAGGTCCAGGTGTCCGGGACGTCTTCCCAGCGGGTCCCCGCCGCGATGCCTTCTTCGGGCAGGCCGTCTGCTTCGTGGTACAGGAATCCACAGACCACGCACATCCACGTGCGGAACACGGCCGGGGGGGTGTCGCTCATGGGATGTTCCCCTTCAAAATGACGTCCTTCAATGCACTCCGTGGCCATTGTCCCATCGTGGCCACGCAACCGGTAGCCATCCATGTCCCCTACGCCTGCAACGCCTCGCGGCGTGTACCTGATCACCCCGGACGAGCCCGATACCGCACGCCTGCTGGCGCGTGTCGAGCCGCTGCTCGCCGCCGGCACCACGTGGCTGCAGTACCGCAACAAGACCGCGACGGCGGCCCTGCGCCGCGAGCAGGCGGCCGCCCTGCAGGCCCTGTGCGTCCGCCATGGCGTGCCCCTGCTGATCAACGATGACGCGCCGCTGGCGCAGGCGGTCGGCGCCGCCGGCGTGCATATCGGTGAAGACGACGGCGGCGTTGCGGCGGCACGCGCGCTGCTGGGGCCGACGGCACTGGTCGGCGCATCCTGTTACGACGAACCGGCGCTGGCACGGGAGGCCGTCGCCGCCGGCGCCAGTTACGTGGCCTTCGGCGCGTTCTACCCCAGCCGCAGCAAGGCGACCACCCGCCGCGCCACGCCGGACCTGCTGCGGCAAAGCGCCGCACTGGGCGTGCCGCGGGTGGCGATCGGCGGGCTGACACCGGACAATGTCGGTCCCGTCATCGCCGCCGGTGCAGACCTGGTAGCTGTGATCAGCAGCGTGTTCGAGGCCGCCGACCCGGTCTCCACGCTGCACGCCTATCTCGCCTGCTTCAAGGATCCCGCATGAACCACGACCAGTCCCACGCCCTGTTCACCCGCGCCCAGGCGCTGCTGCCCGGTGGCGTCAATTCGCCGGTGCGCGCGTTCAAGTCGGTGGGCGGCGAGCCGTTCTTCGTCGAACGCGCCGACGGCGCCTACCTGCATGACGTGGATGGCAACCGCTACATCGACTACGTCGGTTCGTGGGGTCCGATGATCGTCGGCCACAACCATCCCGAGGTGCGCCAGGCGGTCAAGAAGGCCGCTGACAGTGGCCTGTCCTTCGGCGCACCGTGCGCGGCCGAAGTCACCATGGCCGAGACGCTGACCCGGCTGGTGCCTTCCTGCGAGATGGTGCGGATGGTCAACTCCGGTACCGAAGCCACGTTGTCGGCGATCCGCCTGGCGCGCGGTGCCACCGGCCGCAGCCGCATCGTCAAGTTCGAAGGCTGCTACCACGGCCATGGCGACTCGTTCCTGGTCAAGGCCGGCAGCGGCATGCTGACCCTCGGCGTGCCCACCTCACCGGGCGTGCCGGCCGGCCTGAGCGAGCTGACCCTGACCCTGCCCTACAACGATTTCGACGCCGCTACCGCGCTGTTCGAAGCGCAGGGCGAGCAGATCGCCGGCCTGATCATCGAACCGGTGGTCGGCAATGCCAACTGCATCCCGCCGCGCGAGGGCTACCTGCAGCACCTGCGCGAGCTGTGCACGCGCTTCGGCACCGTGCTGATCTTCGATGAAGTGATGACCGGCTTCCGGGTTGCGCTGGGCGGCGCCCAGGCGCACTACGGGGTCACCCCGGACCTGACCACCTTCGGCAAGATCATCGGCGGCGGCATGCCGGTGGGTGCCTACGGCGGCAAGCGTGAGCTGATGCAGCAGATCTCACCGGCCGGCCCGATCTACCAGGCCGGCACGCTGAGCGGCAATCCGGTGGCGATGGCCGCCGGGCTGGCGATGCTGGAACTGGTGCAGCAGCCGGGCTTCCATGCGCAGTTGTCCGCGCGCGCCGCGCGCCTGTGCGCGGGCCTGGAACAGGCCGCCGCCGAGGCGGGCGTGAGCGTCACCACCACCCAGGTGGGCGGCATGTTCGGCCTGTTCTTCACCGACCAGAAGGTGGAGACCTATGCCCAGGCCACCGCCTGTGACATCCCCGCCTTCAACCGTTTCTTCCACGCGATGCTGGAACAGGGCGTGTTCCTGGCCCCCTCCGCCTACGAGGCGGGTTTCCTGTCCAGCGCCCACGACGACGAGGTGATCGAGGCGACCCTCGCCGCCGCCCGCATCGCCTTCAAGGCCTAGCCGAACACCAGCGTGCCTTTCATCATCGCGAAGTGGCCGGGGAACGAGCAGAAGAAGGTGTAGTCACCGCCCTTCTGCAGGGCGCGGGTGGAGAAGCGGACGCTGGTGCTCTGGCCGCCGCCGATCACCTTGGTATGCGCCAGCACGCGCGCATCGCCCTTCGGCAGGTAGCTGTCGGCGAGCGTGCCGCGCATGCCGGCCATGGCCACCGGCTGGTAATCGGCGGTGCGCGTCAGTACCCAGTTGTGCCCCATCGCGGTGGCCGCCATGCGGCCGGTGTGGCGCAAGGTCAGGGCGACCTCGGTGCAATCGGCGGCCAGCGTGATCTGGCGCGCACTGAAGGTCATCTGGTCGGTGCTGTCGATGTTCACCGCGCAGACGCGCGCCATCGCCGACGGCGCCAGCAGCACCGCGCCCAGCCCTGCCACCCATGCCCACTGCTTCATCACTGCCTGCTCCCGTTCGTCGTGGGCTCCATTGTAGGAAAGCACGGCAGCACGCGGCTGTGACCGGCTGTCGCAGCCGCGGCGTTGGATCAGGCATGCTGCGGTGATGAAGCCGGGAATCGAACTGCTGCTGCTGGACGTCGACGGGGTGCTGCTGGACTACCAGCGCAGCGTACGCGTGCGGCACCTTGCCCGCAGCCTGGGCGTGGACGGCACGCGGGTGCAGCAGGTGCTGTTCGAAAGCGGACTGGAAACGCGCTACGACAGCGGGATGACCGCGACCGCGGAATACCTGCGCGTGTTGAGCGAGGGCCTGCAGGCCGAGGTCAGCGAGGCGCTGTGGATCCAGGCACGGGTGGCCGCATCACGCCCGCGCGAGGACGTGGTGCAGCAGATCCTCACCCTTCCCGCTGCAGTGCGCATCGGCGTGCTGACCAACAACGGCCCGCTGATGGCCGAGGTACTTCACGCCCTGCTTCCGGCGCTGTGTGACCGCGTGGGTGGGGGCCTGCTGTGCAGCGGCGCGCTGGGGGGACGCAAGCCCGATCCGGCGCTGTACCAGCGCGCACTGCAGCACCTGCAGGTCACGCCGTCGCGCACGCTGTTCATCGATGACCTGTTCACCAACGTGCGCGGTGCGCGGCAGGCGGGTCTGTACGCCGAAACCGTGCGCGACGGGCGCAGCGTGGGCCGGGTGCTGAAGCGCCACGGCCTGCGATGACGACCGACGGTCGCCACGCCACCCACCGTGCTCAGCGCGCGGCGATGTAGCTGGCCACGGCCGCGCGCAGGCGCTTGAGGCCTTCGGCGATTTCCTCGTCGGTGATGTTCAGCGACGGCACGAAACGCAGCACGTCCGGACCGGCCTGCAGGGTCAGCAGGCCGTGCTCGGCGGCGTGGTCGAGGATCACCCCGGCCTGGCCCAGGTGGTCCTTGGACAGCACCGCACCGAGCATCAGCCCGCGCCCACGCACCTGCCCGAACACGCCGAACTCGGCGTTGATGCGTTCAAAGCCTTCGCGCAGCGCGCGCGACTGGCGGTCGACGTTGGCGGCGATCTCATCGGACGCCAGCTTGCGCAGCGCGACCCGCGCCACCGCAGCGGCCAGCGGATTGCCGCCGAAGGTGGTGCCATGGGCGCCGAACTGCATGGTCTCGGCGACCTTCGGGCCGGCCAGCATCGCGCCGATCGGGAAGCCGCCGCCGAGCGCCTTGGCCAGGGTGACCATGTCCGGCACCACCCCATCCTGCCAGTGCGCGAACAAGGTCCCGGTGCGGCCCATGCCGGCCTGGATCTCATCCAGCACCAGCAGCGCGCCATGCTGGTCGCACAGCTCGCGCACGCGCTTGAGGAAGCCCGGCCTGGCCGGCATCACCCCGCCCTCGCCCTGGACCGGCTCCAGCATGACCGCGGCCACGTCACCGGCGGCCATCGCGGTTTCCAGCTGCACTTCATCGTTGAAATCCACGTAGCGGAAGCCCTGCGGCAGCGGCTCGTAGCCTTCCTGGTACTTCGGCTGGGCGGTGGCGGTCACCGCCGCCAGGGTACGACCGTGGAAGCTGCCGCGGAAGGTGACGATGACCCGCCGATCCGCCGGACGCCCCTGCGACGACGCCCACTTGCGCACCATCTTGATCGCCACTTCATTGGCTTCGGCACCGGAGTTGCACAGGAACACGCGTTCGGCGAAGCGGCTGGCCTTGACCAGTTCCTCGGCCAGGTGCAGCGGCGGCGCGCTGTAGAACACATTGCTGGTGTGCCAGAGCTTGCCGGCCTGTTCCACCAGCGCCGCGGTCAGGTCCGGATCGTTGTGGCCAAGGCCGCACACGGCGATGCCCGCGGCCAGGTCGATGTACTCGCGGCCCTGCGAATCCCACACGCGTGCGCCCTGCCCGCGTTCGAGCACGACCTGGCGCGGCTTGTAGACCGGCAGGTAGTAGTGCGACAGGGAGATCAGGGGGTCGGTGGCGGCGGTCATGGCGGTCCGGCGAGCTTCGGAAAGCGCCCATTCTCGCCCCGCAGCCGGTGCGGCACAATGCGCCGATGCGCCCTTTCTCCGCTCCGCAACTCAATCCCGCCAGCGCCACCGGCTGGCGCCGATACTGGTTCGACATCATCTATCGCCACGACACCGGGCCTTCGCGCAACTTCGACCTGCTGCTGGTGCTGGCGATCATCGCCAGCGTGATCGTGGTGATGATCGACAGCGTGCAGCACCTGCACCTGCGCTGGGCACGGGGCCTGTACGTGCTGGAGTGGACGTTCACGGTGATTTTCACGCTGGAATACGTGCTGCGGCTGGCGGTGGTGAAGCGCCCGCTGCGCTATGCGGTCAGCATCTGGGGAATCATCGACCTGCTGTCGATCCTGCCGACCTACCTTTCCCTGTTCATTCCCGGCGCGCAGAGCCTGCTGGTGGTGCGGGCGCTGCGCATCCTGCGGGTGTTCCGCATCCTCAAGCTGACCCGCTACATCGAAGAAAGCGGCGTGCTGATGCTGGCGCTGTGGCGCAGCCGGCGCAAGGTGCTGGTGTTCCTGTTCACGGTCATCACCATCACCATCATCGCCGGTGCGCTGATGTACCTGATCGAAGGCCCGAACCGCGGCTTCACCAGCATCCCCAGCAGCATGTACTGGGCGGTGGTGACCATGGCCACGGTCGGCTTCGGCGACATCGTGCCGCAGACCACGCTGGGCCGCTTCGTCACCTCCATCCTGATCCTGATCGGCTACAGCATCATCGCCGTGCCGACCGGCATCTACACCGCCGAACTGGCCAGCACGCTGCGCGAGGCCGAGCACACCGAAAAGCGCGATGGGCGCGGTTGCGTGCGCTGCGGGCTGGACGGGCACGAACCCGACGCACGCTACTGCCGGCAGTGCGCCGAGCCCCTGCCGGAGCTGTTCAACCGGGTCTAGGCGGGTGCCAACGCCAGGGCGCGACACCCGCCGTGGCGGCATCAACGCGCCATGCGGTTGCTCATGTCGACCAGGTCGTTGTAGCTGGCCAGCAGCGCCGGCGCGGTGCCGGACGGCGGCATGCCACCGCTCTCCAGCAGGATCTGGTCGCTGCGGCTCAACGGCTGGTTGGCCTGCAGGCGTTCGATGCGGCGCCCGCCCTCGCTGGCCAGCTTGTCCGCCGAACGCTCCATGTGGCCCCACATCGGATCCCCCTGGCCGATCTTCGCCTTGGCCGCCTCTTCCAGCACGCTCTGGTAGCGCGCCAGTTGTGCTCGGCCGGCGGCGAGGTCCGGCGCGTCGCCGTCCAGCACCTTCACCAGCTGCTTGCCCTCGCCGATGATGCTCAGGTGGAAGAACGCCGCGCTGCGCCCTTCTTCCTTCTCGATCGCCGCGATCTGCTTCTTGCGACGCTGGTCTTCGTTGGCTTCCAGCGCGGCATCCATCGCATCACCGGCTTCGAAGAACGCCGAATAGGCCTCCATCAACGGCGCGTGCCGCTGACGCATGCCCTCACCGCCGTCGCGCTTGTAGTCTTCGCGATCGTAGTAACGCACCGCCTCGCCGATCTTCTCGTTGAGCGCGGTGAAGGTTTCCTGGTAACGGCGCGCGGCCGGATCCAGCGCGGCGTTGGCCGGCTGCTCTGCCAGGGCGGCGGTCAGCGGCGCGCCGCAGAACTCGACGCGATGGGACAACACCGTGCCCGGCGCGCGCACGGTGTCTTCCTTGCCGGTGGGGCCGGCCGCCGGATCGGCGATCCACGAAACGTAGCGCTGGAAGCTTTCCTGGATCGGCTGCTGCACGCCGTTGAAGCAGGCGATGTAGGCGTTGATCTTGTCGGCGCCCTCGACAGCGGCGGACGAGGAAGCGCCTTTCTGGCAGGCGGCCAGGCACAGCGCAACGGACGCGGCCAGGACGGCCGTACGGAAGGTCGGATTCATGGGGCACTTCCCTGTTGGAAACGATTACAGCCGCGCACCATAGCAGACCGCGCGGTCAACGCGTCGTCGAATCAATCCAGGAAAAGATCCGGCAGCAGCGGATGCGCAGGATCCACCGCGTAACCGGAAAGATCGGTCACGCCGGCCGCGGCAAGCACCTCGTCGTCGAGCAGGAACTGGCCGTGGAAGCCGGCTGCTTCGCGCACCAGCACCGCGTGCGCGGCGTCGGCGACGATCTGCGGCGTGCGGCAGCCCTGCACGTCCACGCCCGGGATCATGTTGATCGCATCGGTGGCGATCACCGTGCGCGGCCACAGCGCATTGACCGCCACGCCGCGTGGACCGAACTCCGCCGCCAGCCCCAGCGTGACCAGGCTCATGCCCATCTTGGCCAAGGTATAGCCGGTATGCGGCCCCCACCACTTCGGGTCCAGGCTGGGCGGCGGCGCCAGGCTCAGGATGTGCGGGTTGGGGGCCTGCAGCAGGTACGGCAGGCAGGCCTGCGCGCACAGGAAACTGCCACGCGCGTTGACCTGCTGCATCAGGTCGAAGCGCTTCATCGGCGTATCCAGCGTACCGCGCAGCCAGATCGCACTGGCGTTGTTGACCAGGATGTCGATGCCGCCGAAGGTATCCACGGCCGCGGCAACCGCCGCCTGCACCTGGTCTTCCTCGCGGATGTCGCACTTCAGCGCGAGCGCCTGCCCGCCCGCGGCGGTGACCGCTTCGGCCGCACTGTGGATGGTGCCGGGCAGCTTCGGATTGGCCACTGATGACTTGGCCGCGATGGCCACGTTGGCGCCATCGCGCGCCGCACGCAGCGCGATCGCCAGCCCGATGCCGCGCGATGCGCCGGTGATGAACAGCGTCTTGCCTTGCAGGTTGGACACCACGGTTCTCCTGGTCACCGGCCAACGCCGATGCTGCATTATGCCCGCGACCGGGTCGGCCCGGCCGCAGTGCGGACTCAGGGCTTGGGGCCCTGCCCTTCGTTGTCTTCCCAGTGCAGGATGCGCCGGGTGACGAAGCGGTAAACCGGCTTGCCGGTGGCGAACCACAGCTCGCGCACCCACGAGGTGCGCTTGAGCACGCGCTTTTCCACCGGGGTCAGCGATTCACGGCAGTACATCCGCTTGTGCTTGAGCAGGTGGCGCAGGTCTTCGCGCGCCAGCAGGCGCATCCAGCGTCCACGCGGATGGCCGATCACCGCCAGCTGGAAATCGATCAACGCCGGATGTCCGTCTTCGGTCACCAGCCAGTTGGCTTCCTTGGCCAGGTCGTTGTGCGCCACGCCGCGCCGATGCAGTTCCTGCAGCAGCCGCCGCGCATCATGGAACCAGGCCACGTCGCCGCGGGGCGGACGCTGGTACATCGCATCGCCTGCCATGAAGCTGCGGTCCAGCCAACGGCCGTCCCACGCCAGCAGTTTCGGCACCGCCTGCATGCCGTCGATATGACGCAGCGCGCGCGCTTCGCGTCGCGCCAGCCACCAGGCCGGCACCCGCAACCACCACGGGGTGGCACCGAGGTCGCGACGCACGAAGCGGCCTTCGGCGTGCTGCACCAGCAGGATGCGGCCGAAGCTGTCTGACTTGAGCGCGTGCTGCGCGGGCGTGCGGGTTTCTGCCATGGCCCATTCTAGGCGATCCACGTTGTCACGATCAGCCGGCATCAAGCAGGCAACCAGTCACCTGCACGCCTTTATAATCCCGCGATGGACTCTTCATGGATCGACGCCACCCTCGCCTGGATTGCCGCCAATCCGGTGCTTGCCGGTGCAGCCATCTTCCTCATCGCCTTCTGCGATGCGGTCATCATCCTCGGTGCCATCGTGCCCGCCCTGCCGCTGCTGTTCGCGGTGGGCGTGTTCATCGGCCTGGGGCAGATCTCCGGGCCGTATGCCGTGGCGTGTGCGGCGCTGGGCGCGTTCGCCGGTGATGGCATCAGTTACTGGATCGGCCGGCGCTGGGGTGACCGGCTGCGCGGGGTATTCCCTTTCAGCCGCTACCCGCAGTTGCTGGACCGCGGCGAAACGATGTTCCGCCGCAATGCCTTCAAGAGCATCCTGGTGGCCCGCTACGTAGGCGCCATCCGCCCGTTCGTACCGGCCATCGCCGGCATGATGAAGATGCAGGCCAGCCGCTACATGCAGGCCAGCGGCATCGCCAGCGTGTCATGGGCGGCATTGTTCCTGTTGCCGGGCTGGGTCCTGGGCGGCGCGTATGACGCGGTCGCCGCGGTCGCTGGCCGGCTGGTGGTGGTGGTCGGCCTGCTGTGCGTGATCCTGGGCCTGGTCTGGGCGATCGTGCTGTACGGCTACCGCTGGTCGGCCGCGCGCATGGATACCTGGCTGGCGCGGCTGCTGGACTGGTCGCAGCGCCATCCTACGCTGGGGCGTTACTCGGTGTCGGTGTTCGATCCGCAACGGCGCGAATCGGTGCCGCTGGCGATGCTGGCGCTGATGCTGCTGGTGCTGGGCTGGTGCTGGTTCGCGCTGCTGATGGTGGTGGTGGCCCACGGCGAACCACTGCGCATCGACCTGGCCGTGCACCACGCGATGCTGGCACTGCGCAACCCGCTGGCCGACTACCCGATGGCCGCGCTGGCCTCGCTGGGGGCCTGGCAGGTGCTGCTGCCGGCCACCGCGGCCGGCATGGGCTATCTGGTCTGGCGCCGGCGCTGGATGGCCGCCGCGCATTGGCTGGCCGCGCTGGCCTTCGGCCTGGCGCTGACCATGCTGCTCGGCGCCACGGTGGACGTGGTGCGGCCGCCGGATGCCAGCAGTGGCTTCGGCTTCCCGTCGGTGTCGGTGACCATGGCCACCATCACCTTCGGCTTCTTCGCGGTATTGATCGCCCGTGAACTGCCCGGGCGCACCCGCGTGTGGCCGTACCTCGTGTCCGGTTTCGTGGTCAGCCTGATCGGCTTTTCGCGCATCTACCTCGGCGCGCACTGGCTGAGCGATGTGATCGGCGGCATGTTGTTCGGGCTGTTCTGGCTGCTGGTGCTGGGCATCGCCTACCGCCGCCGCTTCAACCGTTCGTTCTGGGTCAAGCCGGTCGCCTGGCTGTTCTACGGTACTTTCCTGGTGGCGGCGCTGTGGTACGCGCCGCGCAACATCCCGGTCAAGCTGGAACGCTTCGAACCGCACCAGGCCGCCCCGGCGCCGCTGCTGGCCGAACAGTGGTGGCAGCAGGCCTGGCAGACCATGCCGGCGCGCCGCAACGAGTTCGACGATGACCAGCGCTGGCCGCTGGACGTGCAGGTGGCCGGACCGCTGGCGCCGCTGCAGGCCCGGCTGGAATCGCAGGGCTGGAAGGTGCAGCCGCAGGCCGGCTGGGAGCAGGCGCTGCTGATGCTCGACCAGGACACCGGCGCGGACGCCCTGCCGGTGCTGCCGGCCACCCTGGATACCCAGGTGGAAAGCCTGCTGATGGTGCGTGACGGCGAGCGCCCGGACGAGCGCCACGTGCTGCGCCTGTGGCCGGCGACCAAGGTGCTGCAGCCCGGCGATGTCCCGCTGTGGCTGGGCAGTGCGCAGACGCTGCGCTTCACCCGCCACTTCGAGTGGATCGGCATGTGGCATCCGCTGCGCGGGATCGACCCGGCGATGTCGGCGGTGAAGGCATCGGTGGACGGCCTGCCGATGCAGGAAGGCGTGCATCCCGAATCGGGCCTGCCGGTGCTGCGCCTGCGTACCGAATAACGCGTCAGGCGTTACGGGATCCAGCCCAGCAACAGGTCCAGCCGCGCATGCACGTCGTCGATCTGCAGCAGCTGCAGCCGCTGTGATTCTTCCAGTGGCAGCAGCTGCGCCAGCTGCCAGCCTACCCAGGACGCCTGGTCGAGCAGCCCCGGCGTGGCCGGTGCATAGTCCTCGCCGGCCTGTTCGATGATGTGCTGCAGCAGGGTGGACAGCAGCGCGTGCTGCGGACGCAGCTCGTCATCGGTATCCGGCGCGCACCAGCGCACCTCGCCGACCACCAGCCCGTTGTCGCGGACCCGGGTCTGCTCCACGTGGAAGCGCCGCGCACCGCGCAGCCGCAGCTGCAGCACGCCGTCGCTGCCCATGTCGAAATCATCCACCCGGGCTTCCACGCCGAACGCCGCCGGCACCGCAGGCGCCCCCACTTCATCGCCCTGCAGGATCAGGCACAGCCCGAATCCACCGCCGTCGCGGCTCGAATCACGCAGCATGTCCAGGTAACGCCGTTCGAACACGCGCAGGCCGATGCTCGCGCCCGGCAACAGCACCGCGTGCAACGGAAACAACGGCAGCGTCGCGACCGCGCTCATGACGCCTGCAGCTGCGCCAGGAAGCGCCGCGGCGCGGCGTCGAAGCCGCCATTGGACATGAACACCACGTGGTCACCGGCTTCGGCCAAGGCGTCCAGATCGGCCAGCAAGGCATCGGTGTCGGCCACTGCCAGGGCCTGGCCGCGTACGGCGTCCATCACCGCGGCGGCATCCCACTCCAGCCCGGGCCGGTGCAGGAACACCACCGCATCGGCCAACGCCAGCGAAGGCGCCAGTGCCTGGGCATGTGCGCCCAGCCGCATCGAATTGCTGCGTGGCTCCATCGCCACCACGATGCGCGCATCGCCCACTCTGGCGCGCAGGCCTTCAAGGGTGGTGGCGATGGCCGTGGGGTGATGCGCGAAGTCGTCATACACGGTGATGCCGCGCGCCTGGCCGATCACTTCCAGCCGGCGCTTGACGCTGTGGAAGCGCGACAACGCCGGCAGCACGTCGGCCAGCACCACGCCCACGGCATGTGCGGCAGCCAGCGCAGCCAATCCATTGAGCACGTTGTGGCGGCCCAGCAATGCCCAGTGGACCTCGCCCACGCGCTGCCCGCGATGATGCACCACGAAGGCGCTGCCATCGGCGCTGAGCAGTTCGGCATGCCATTCCAGCGCAGGCTGGAAACCGAAGCGTTCCACCGGCGTCCAGCAGCCCATCGCAAGCACTTCGGCAAGGCGCGCGTCCTCGCCGTTGACGATCAGCCGTCCGCGTGCCGGGACCGTGCGCACCAGATGGTGGAACTGGCGCTGGATCGCTGCGACGTCCGGGAAGATATCGGCATGGTCGTATTCGAGGTTGTTGAGGATCGCCACCAGCGGCCGGTAGTGCACGAACTTGCTGCGCTTGTCGAAGAAGGCCGTGTCGTACTCGTCGGCTTCGACGACGAACTCACGGCCCTGCCCCACGCGGGCGGACACGCCGAAATCCTCGGCCACGCCGCCGATCAGGAAGCCGGGCGCGCGACCGGCGGCTTCCAGCAGCCAGGCCAGGATGGTGGTGGTGGTGGTCTTGCCGTGGGTGCCGGCCACGGCCAGCGTGTCGCGGCCCGGCAGCACCTGCTCGCTCAGCCACTGCGCACCGGAGATGTAGCGCTGGCCGGCATCGAGTACGGCTTCCACCGCCGGATTGCCCCGCGAGAGTGCATTGCCGACCACCACCTCGGTGGTACCCGGCGGAACGCTGTCGGCGCGATAGCCCTGGTCCAGCTGTATTCCCAGCGTTTCCAGCTGGGTCGACATGGGCGGATAGATCGCCTGGTCGCTGCCGCTGACGGCATGGCCCAGCTCGCGCGCCAGCGCGGCCACGCCGCCCATGAAAGTGCCGGCGATTCCAAGAATATGTACGTTGCTCATGACCCGCATTGTTACCGATCGACCCGGCGATGGGCCATCCTGCCCAGCAAGGCGTCAGATAAATCCGACACCGGGCTCAGACAAAGCCAATGGCGTGTCAGGGAAATCCTGATAGCGGCAGCCTATGAAGATCGACACAATTCACATCGCCAGCCGCAGTTCCCAACCGGTCCTACTCCCCAAGAGGCCATCCCCATGGGAGCTCACGCTGCGGGGCCCTGAGCAAGCCCACCGCTGGCTTTAAAATGACACAGGCCTGGTCCGGAGGGACCAGGCCTGTGTTTTTTCAGGCGCCAACCGCACGCCTCGCCGGCCTCAGCCGGCCTTCGGCAGCACCGCATGGATGCGCGCTTCGACTTCTTCCAGCTCGCCGATACCATCCAGGCGCGCCAGGGTGCCGCGTTCGGCATAGAAATCAACCACCGGTGCGGTCTGCTGGGTGTAGACCTGCAGGCGCTGGCGGACCGCGTCCGGGCTGTCATCGGCGCGCCCCTGTTCCTTGGCACGGCCTGCCAGGCGCTCGATCAGCTGATCGGCGTCCACGTCCAGCTGCACCACTGCATCCAGCGGCTGGCCGATGTCCGCCAGCACGCCATCCAGTGCCTTGGCCTGGGCCACGTTGCGCGGATAGCCGTCCAGGATGAAGCCCTTGGCCACGTCAGGCTGGGACAGGCGCGAACGCAGCATGCCGAGCAGGATGTCGTCGGACACCAGGTTGCCGGCATCCATCACCGCCTTGGCCTGCTTGCCCAGCTCGGAACCGGCGGCCACTTCGGCGCGCAGCAGGTCGCCGGTGGAAATGTGGGCGATGCCGAGCTTTTCCTTCAGGCGCGTTGCCTGCGTACCCTTGCCCGAACCGGGCGGCCCCAACAGAACCAATCGCATCTAGCTGACTCCAACGTGTTGAAATTCATGAACGCACGGCGTCCGGACGGACCGGTATCGCTGCACCGCAATACCCGCACTTTACCGCATCCGGGTAATGTCCCTGCAATGTCCCTGTCCCGACACGAGGTTCCGATGCGCCAAGGCACCCTGCTCTACGCCCAGTCAGGCGGCGTCACCGCCGTCATCAATGCCACCGCCTCGGCGGTGATCCAGGAAGCCCGCGCCCGCGGGGTCAAGGTGCTTGCCGCGCGCAACGGCATCCTCGGCGCGCTGCGCGAAGACCTGATCGACACCTCGCGCGAACCGATCAGTGCCATCCGGGCGCTGGCCCACACGCCCGGCGGCGCCTTCGGGTCCTGCCGCTACAAGCTCAAATCACTGCAACAGGATGCAGCCCGTTACGACCGGTTGCTGGCGGTGCTGCAGGCGCATGGCGTGCGCTGGTTCCTGTACAACGGCGGCAATGATTCGGCCGACACCGCGTTGAAGGTGTCCGAACTGGCGCGCGAGCGCGGGGTCGAACTGAGCTGCATCGGCGTGCCCAAGACCATCGACAACGACCTGGCCGTGACCGACACCTGCCCCGGCTTCGGCTCGGCCGCCAAGTACACCGCGGTATCGGTACGCGAGGCAGCACTGGATGTCGCCGCCATGGCCGAAACCTCCACCCGCGTGTTCATCTACGAAGCGATGGGCCGCCACGCGGGCTGGCTGGCAGCGGCGGGCGGGCTGGCGGGCAGCGGACCGGACGAGGCTCCGCAGGTGATCCTGTTGCCCGAACGCGCCTACGACGAAGCGGCCTTCCTGGCCAAGGTGCGCGCGGTGGTCGATCAGGTGGACTACTGCGTGGTGGTGGCGTCGGAAGGCATCGCCACGGCCGATGGCACCTTCGTCGCCGACGCCGGTGGCGGCAAGGACTCCTTCGGCCATACCCAGCTCGGCGGCGTCGCCGCGCACCTGGCCGGCCGGGTCAAGGACCAGCTGGGTCTGAAAGTGCACTGGACCGTCCCCGATTACCTGCAGCGCTCGGCGCGCCACATCGCATCGAAGACCGACTGGGAACAGGCGCAGGCGGTGGGCCGTGCGGCGGTGCGGTTGGCGCTGGCCGGCCACAACGGGGTGATGCCGGTGATCGTGCGCGGCAGCGACAAGCCCTACCGCTGGAAGATCGAATCGGCGCCGCTGGCGAAGATCGCCAACCATGAAAAGAAGATGCCGGCCAGCTTCATCCGCAAGGATGGCTTTGGCATCACCGACAAGGCCCGGGCCTACCTGCAACCGCTGATCAAGGGCGAAGCGCCCCTGCCCTACGGGCCGGATGGGCTGCCGAAATACGTCACGCTGAAGAATGTCGGCGTCAAGAAAAAGCTGGAGCCGTTCGACGCCTGAGGCGGATGCCTGTCGCGCCGAGCGTGGCCCGGCGCGACCGGTTCTACGGGCAGCCCTTGCCTTCCATCTGCAGCTGCGCGGCGAACATCGTCACCTGCGGGATCTTGCCGCTGCTGGCCTGCTTCTTGGCATCTTCCAGATAGATGCGCGACTGGCCCTGGCCGTCGCGTTCGGTGGCCGGCGCCACCGGCAGCCGCCACACCCGCACCACCGCCTGCTGGGCGGGACACGCCGCCGACGGCACGCGGATCACGTCGTTGAGCTTCCATCCCTTGGCCTCGCTGGGCTGCGCCTTGGCGTAATCGACGAAGCGCGCGCGGGGCTGGCACTGCTCGCTGCTGCGTACCGGGGCGAAGCGGTAGGGCTGCGCCGCATCGCCGGTGAAGGCGCCTTCCAGGCGGGCGCAGGCTTCGGGAATATGGCGCAGCGTATGCACCGCCCCGACCGCCTGCGCCGAACCCACCGCACGCTGCAGCTCGGGCGTTTCCACCGCCAACGCGGGCAGGGCCGGGACCAGCAGGGCCATCATCAGCAGGGGCAGGCGCATCGGTGTTCTCCACGACAGTAATGGCCGCACGGTCGCAGAGCCTGGCTTAACCGCGTGCAAAGGCTGGCGCCTGCTGGCCCCGGACCGCATACTGCGGCCACCAGGGAATGCTGAACACCGCCATACGTCGGACGACCATCATGGTCTGTTACGGGTTGGTTCCAAGGCTGCAGCCCGTCGTCCCCCTCGTGGTGAAGTTCACCACCGCTGGATGTTCTTTCATCCACACCGGGAGAGGTCATGCTGGAACGTCACGGGCTGTCACTGGCGCTGCTGTGCGCCGTCATCGCAATCCTGTTCGGAATCATCTCGGCGCGCTGGATCCTGCGCCAACCCAGTGGCAACGCACGCATGGCCGAGATCGCCGGCGCGATCCAGGAAGGCGCCCGTGCGTACCTCAACCGCCAGTACCTGACCATCGGCATCGCCGGCGCAGTGCTGTTCGTGCTGGTCGGGATCTTCCTGAGCTGGTACACCGCCATTGGGTTTGCGATCGGCGCGGTGTTGTCCGGTGCCGCCGGCTACATCGGCATGAACGTCTCGGTGCGCGCCAACGTACGCACCGCCGAAGCGGCGCGGCACGGCATCAGCGCGGCGATGGACGTGGCGTTCCGCGGCGGTGCCATCACCGGCATGCTGGTGGTCGGGCTGGGACTGCTGGGCGTTGCCGGCTACTACGCCATCCTGCTGCGGCTGGGGCTGGACGTGGCGCAGGCCCTGCACGCACTGGTGGGACTGGCGTTCGGCTCGTCGCTCATTTCGATCTTCGCGCGCCTCGGCGGCGGCATCTTCACCAAGGGCGCGGATGTCGGCGCCGATCTGGTCGGCAAGGTGGAAGCCGGTATTCCCGAGGACGATCCGCGCAATCCCGCGGTCATCGCCGACAACGTTGGCGACAACGTCGGTGACTGCGCCGGCATGGCCGCCGACCTGTTCGAAACCTATGCGGTGACGGTGATCGCCACCATGCTGCTGGGCAGCCTGATGATCGCCGAAGCCGGCCGCAACGCGGTGCTGTATCCGCTGGTACTGGGCGGGGTGTCGATCATCGCCTCGATCATCGGTGCGCTGTTCGTCAAGGTGAAGCCCGGTGGATCGATCATGGGCGCGCTGTACAAGGGGGTGATCGTGTCCGGGGTGCTGGCCGCGATCGCGTTCTATCCGGTCACCACCGCGCTGATGGATGACAATGTGTTCGGCCCGTACGCGCTGTACGGCTGCGCCTTGATCGGCCTGGTGCTGACCGGCCTGATCGTGTGGATCACCGAGTACTACACCGGCACCCAGTACAAGCCGGTGCAGCACGTGGCGCAGGCGTCCACCACCGGCCACGGCACCAACATCATCGCCGGGCTGGGGATCTCGATGAAATCCACCGCGCTGCCGGTGATCGCGGTGTGCGCCGCCATCTGGGGCGCACACGCACTGGCCGGGTTGTACGGCATCGCCATCGCGGCCACCGCGATGCTGTCGATGGCCGGCATGATCGTCGCGCTGGATGCCTACGGCCCGATCACCGACAACGCCGGGGGCATCGCCGAAATGGCCGACCTGCCGCCGGAAATCCGCGCCATCACCGATCCGCTGGATGCCGTCGGCAACACCACCAAGGCGGTCACCAAGGGCTATGCGATCGGCTCGGCGGCGCTGGCCGCACTGGTGCTGTTCGCCGATTACACGCACAACCTGCAGGCGGCCAATCCGGGCATCGAATTCCGCTTCGACCTGTCCGACCACGAAGTGATCATCGGCCTGCTGATCGGCGGGTTGATCCCCTATCTGTTCGGTGCGATGGCGATGGAAGCGGTGGGCCGTGCGGCAGGCGCGGTGGTGGAAGAGGTCCGCCGCCAGTTCCGCGAAATCCCCGGCATCATGCAGGGCACCGGCAAACCGCAGTACGACCGTGCCGTGGACATGCTCACCCGCTCGGCGATCCGCGAAATGATCGTTCCGTCACTGCTGCCGGTCGCCGTGCCGGTGGTGGTCGGCCTGCTGCTGGGGCCGCGCGCACTCGGCGGGCTGCTGATCGGCACCATCGTCACCGGTTTGTTCGTGGCGATCTCCATGACCACCGGCGGCGGTGCCTGGGACAACGCGAAGAAGTACATCGAAGATGGAAACTTCGGCGGCAAGGGCAGCGAGGCGCACAAGGCAGCGGTCACCGGCGATACCGTCGGCGATCCGTACAAGGACACCGCCGGGCCGGCGATCAACCCGCTGATCAAGATCATCAACATCGTGGCGCTGCTGCTGGTGCCGCTGCTCTGAAAACAGCGACGCTGACAGCGGCGGGCGCGCTGTGATGGGCACATCCATCACATCGCGCCCGCGCCGGGTCGCGGCATAATGCCGATGACTTTTCCAGCAGAATGCCGCCAGACGATGATCACCACCGAACCGAACATGACCAACCTGTTCCTGCAGCTCGGCCTGGAAGCAGGTGAGAACGACATCCGCGACTTCATCCTGCAGCACCAGCTGCCCGCGGAGATCAAGGTCACCGCGGCCGCATTCTGGAGCGAAGGACAGCGTCATTTCCTCGCCGAATCGCTGAAGTCGGACAATGACTGGGCGATCGTGGTCGATGAACTCAATGAAGCGCTGCACAGCGACGCCAGCGCGCAGGCCACCCAGGCCTGAGCCGGTTCCACCGGATCACAGACAGTCGGTCAGTGCCTCGTAGGTGCTGACGCCGGTGCCGGGCAGCGGCGTATCCAGCGCGTCCGGCCCGCTCAGTCGCTCAAGCAATGCCGCCAGCGGCGTGCCGGCCACCACCGGCAGCGGGCAGGCCCAGGTCCGCGCGTCCACCTCCGGAAGTGCGGCGGTCGGACTGACGTAGGCATAGCTGCCGGCAAAGCTCCACAGGCATCCGGCGACCACGCCGCTGCGGCTGCGGACGGCGCAGCGCAGCTGCAGTGCGCGCAGGTTGCCGTAGTCGCCTTCGCAGAAGGTATCGCCACAGATATCGTCGAAGCCACGGACCAGCGCGCGCTCCATCACCGCGAATGCGGCTTCGCCCTGGCCCGCGGCCGGGTAATCACGCGCATCCACGTGGGTACCCGGCGCGAGCCCAAGCAGCAGCAGGCCGGCCACGATCATGACGGTGCCCCCGGTGCTTCCAGGCACGTCCGCAGCGCGTGCAGCAGGCTGCCGGAGGCACCGGGCAGTCGCACGGCCAGCGGATCATCCACCTCCAGTGCCACGTGGAAGGCCTCCACTGTCACGCCGGAGTCCAGCGGCAGCGGGCAACGCCAGACGCGTACGTCCGGGTCGATGCTGCCCGTCGCGCGCACGCGCAGATCGCTGCCGGCGATGACCCAGATGCAGGCCGCGACCGTGGCGTCGGGCACCCGCACCGAACAGCGCAGCTGCATCGGCCACAGCAAGCGCCGTGGCAGGCAGGTGTCTTCGGCACAGGCGCTCAGGAACGCGCCCGCCAGCCGGTCTTCGAGGGCGTAGAAGCGATCCCAGTTGGCCTCCGGGGCGGGATGGTCGATGAGATCGACGAAGGTCACAAGCTCCGCCGGGCGTGGCGGCGGCAGCGCTTCGGCCGCCATGGCGGTACCCGCGGCGAGCAGCAGGCCGGCGACACCGGGGCTCACAGCGCGTCGGCGACTGCTTCGCAAGTTGTTGATGGGAAACATGAATCAGACCCTCAGCAGGTGCAGCCAGCATCGCCCTGCGCGGCCACAGGGGCCATCAGGAAACCGCCGAGCGGCTGTCGCGTCCAGACCCCAGCACGCGGTCGGGCAAACGCATAAAATGCTTCTCTTTATCGCCCCCGCAACCGGAGTACACACATGGGTCTGGAACTCGTCTCCCCCGGCAAGAACCCGCCGGAAGAAATCAACGTCATCATCGAGATCCCGAAGGATTCCGAGCCGGTGAAGTACGAAGTGGACAAGGACACCGGCGCGATCTTCGTCGACCGTATCCTCTCCACCCCGATGCGCTACCCCTGCAACTACGGCTACGTGCCGAGCACCCTGTGTGGCGATGGCGACCCGGCCGATGTGCTGGTGGTGCTGCCGCTGCCGTTGATCCCCGGTTCGGTGGTGCGGTGCCGTCCGGTCGGCGTGCTGAAGATGAGCGATGAGGCCGGCAGCGACGAGAAGATCCTGGCCGTGCCGATCTCCAAGGTGTTCAGCGGCTATGCCCACGTCGAAGACATCGCCCAGGTGTCCAGCCACTGGCTGGAGCGCATCGGCCACTTCTTCGAGCATTACAAGGACCTGGAGAAGGGCAAGTGGGTCAAGCTGGACGGCTGGGCCGGCGCTGCCGAAGCCAAGGCGATCCTGGTCGAAGCCCACCAGCGTTACCTCGACGGCAAGGCCTGAGCCTTCCGGCCATCGCCCTGGCCCCCCCGCCAGGGCGATGCGGTTCACGGTTCGGCCTTGTGGCACATCTCTCGTCACGCCGAATCGGTTAAATTGCGACACTTCACATCGACCATGGCCGTGCCATGGTCCGCCAGGGGAACGTGTCGTGCGCATTCTGTTTGTTGGGGACGAGGCCAGCCTGCCGGCTGAGCTGAGCGAATTCATTGCCGATCTTGGGGAAGAGTGGCACACCACCACCATTGTCGACGGCCACGCCGCGATGGCGGCCGTGGCAGGTTCATCGCTGGATGCGGTGATCGTCAGCCCCTACCTGCCCGACATGGATGCCACCACGCTGCTCGGTCAGATCCGTACGTTGCGTCCGGAAACCATCCGCGTCGCACTCATCGACGCCCAGCAGGGCAACCGCCCGCCGCCGGCGCGGCTGATCGGCATCGCCCACCGCTTCCTGCCGCTGCCGCTGGCACCGGAAGTGCTGCTGGAGGCGCTGAGCAGCCTGGAAGAACTGCGCGAACTGCTGGACAGCCCGCGACTGCGCGATGCCATCGGCCGCATCGAGAAGCTGCCCTCGCCGCCGCACCTCTACATGAGCCTGACCCGCGCGCTGGAGCACGATGACGACGCCGACAGCAACGAAGTGGCCAAGCTGGTCGCTGCCGACCCGGCCATCGCGGCCAAGGTGCTGCAGCTGTCCAACTCGGCGTTCTTCAGCAGCGGCCGCACCATTTCCGACCTGCGCACGGCGGTGACCCGGCTGGGCCTGTCGACCCTGCGCGACCTGGTGCTGGCCAGCGAAGTGTTTTCGGCCTCCACCCTGTCCGCCGCCGAGCGCAATGCGTTGCAGCAGCGTGCCCTGCTCGCCTCGCGGCTGGCCGCACGCCTGCTGCCGGCGTCCAGTGCCGAGCTCGGCGCTACCGCCGCGCTGCTGGCCGACATCGGCCTGCTGTTGCCGGGCGTGCGCAACGAACGCACCGAACCTGCCGTGCCAGGCGCCGAAGACGGTCGGCCGGGCCATGCCGAGGCGGGTGCGTACCTGCTGGGGCTGTGGGGCCTGCCGATGCCGATCGTGGAAGCGGTCGGCTTCCACCTGCAGCCGCAGCGTTCGAACACCCGCAGTTTCTGGGTCACCGGCGCGGTGCATGTGGCGCTGGCGCTGGTCAACGGCGAAGCGGTGGACGAAGACTACCTGCAGCGCGCCAACGTGCTGCACAAGCTGCCGGAGTGGCGTGAGCACGCCAACGCGTTGATGGGATTGTCGCCGGCGGAGGCCTGATCGCCACCCGGGTAACTGACATTGGACTGAGGCCCACCTCGTTCTACGCGAAGGCGGGGCGCGGTGGCTGGGCAGGACACGCCGCAAGTACGTCCGTGCAGGCTCGCTTTTCGCATCCCTGCGAAAAGACGGTCCTGCACAGCCACCCTGCCCCGCCTTCGACAGCTCCATGATGGCCATGGAAACGCGGGCAGTGCCCACACCGCATCAGCAGGCAAAGAAAAGAGGCGGACCTTGCGGTCCGCCCTTTCCTTTGACGCACCAACCCGTCAGGGCACCTGACAACAATAGACACACATTCCGCTCAGCCAATCAGCCTTGCCGCCGGTAAGGAACGGGCAGTTGATGCAGCGCTCGCATCCGTTCGCCAACAGCTCGGGCTGCACCTTCGTGGACAGGGCCTGCGCAGAGCCGAACGCCATGCTCCCCGCGACGACGCACCCCATCAACAGCTTTCCGATCGTCCTCAACCTCATTGACCTTCCTCCCTCTTCGCCGCCGCCGGGAGGTCCTTCTTCCGGGACGCCGCAACCACTCCGAACGCATCCTCGTCGGAGGTGATCCTGCCGACCTTCACGTGCTCGACCCTGCCGTACCGGGACAGCACCAAGAAGGTAGGGCTCATGCGAAAATGAAGCAGGCCAAGCTCCTTGTTGTCCTGGATGGACACCACGGGAAAGTCGAGCTTGTGCTGTTGCATGAAGGCTGCAATATCTGCCCTGCTCTCTTCCGGCGTCACGCCGATCATTTCGACCCCACCTTCTGTCGCTGATCGGGCGATCTCTGCGATGAAGGGCAGCGATGCGACGCAGTGCTCGCACTTGGTGGTGAATAGAAGAATGATCTGGCGTCCTGCATCCGACTGGCCGATCCTGACGCGGCGACCATCGATTGCGGTCCGCTCCATGAGAGGAACCCAATCGCTTATCTTGGGAAAATTCTGCTCCTGCCTCAGTTTCGCGTTTTCCGCCTGAAGATCCTTCTTCTGCAAAGCGAGAACCACAACCAGGATCGACATCAGCAGGACGGTCACGACGGCAAGCTTTTTCAGCATGGGATGGAGAGCCCTTGGATGGTGCTGCACAAGTGCAGGAACGAAGAACGCGTAGATCCAACTTACGTCTCCCAGATGCGATTGATGTAGGAACAACACCCTCATGACTGTCAGCTTTTTCCTAACACCGCCTATGCCGTAAGCGACATGTGACGGGCATCCCAAGTCGCATCGTATCCGCACAACAAGAAAGGGGGCGGACCTTGCGGTCCGCCCCCTTCTTTTGCTTACCAGTGCGTCGATCGATCAGAAGCGCTGGGTGTACTTCATGTACATGAAACGACCGACGTCGAAACCGCCGTAGTACGCGAAGGCGCTGTTCGGCGCGGTGTACTGCAGTGCGCCGCGGTGGTCGAACAGATTGTTCGCACCGACCGACACCGTTGCATTCCACGGTGCGTTGTAGCTCACCTGCAGGTCGTGGAAGGTATTGGAACCGGTGCGACGAACCGGTGCCGTCTCGCCATTCTGGAAGCGGTCCGGATCGGTGCAGCCGATCGCGATGCACGACTCCGCCATGCCCGAGTAGTAACGCGTGGTCCAGTTGACGCCGAAGTCGCCCTTGGTCCAGCTGACGGTGGCGTTGGAACGGACGCGGAACAGACCCGGCGTACCGACCTGGCCGATGGTGATGGTTTCACCCGCGCTGTTCTGGCCTTCTTCGTCGTACGAAGAGAGGTAGCTGGTCTGCCAGTCGACGGCGAAGTTGCCAACCGCGAACTCCGGCAGACGATACTTCACGCCCAGATCCCAGCCCTGGGTTTCCATCTTGCCCAGGTTGGCGGTGCCGTAGGTCAGGGCCGTGATGTTGCCGGCCGGACCACGGACCACGCTGGCGCAGCGCGAAGAATCACCCAGCACGTAGCAATCACGCAGGATGCGGTCGACGCTGTCCGGAATGATCATGTCGCTGATTTCGTACTTGTACCAATCCAGCGAGATGTCCAGGCCCTGCACCCAACGCGGGCTCCAGACCAGCCCTGCGGTGGTGCTCTTCGACGTTTCCGGGCTCAGTTCCGGATTTGCGCCGGAGATGAACTCGTTGTTGGTCGCGCACGGCAGGGTGGCGCACGGAGCGTTGCCCTGGCCCAGCTGCACGTAGTTGGCCGGTACGCCAGCGGCGAGGCAGGCAGCATTGCCGGCAACGCTGCCCGGAGCACCCACGCCGCACGGATCGGTGTAGCTCTCGAAGCTCGAGCTCAGGCCGCCGTAGAGGTTGCTGATGGTCGGAGCACGGAAGCCTTCGGCGTAGGTACCGCGAACCAGCAGCTCATCGATCGGACGCCAGGTGATGCCGAACTTGCTGTTGGTGGTGTCACCGAAGTTGCTGTAGTCCGAATAGCGGCTGGCCAGGTTCAGGCTCAGTTCCTTTGCGAACGGCAGGTCCGACAGGATCGGCACGTTCAGTTCGAGGTAGACCTCGTTCAGGTCGTACTCGCCGCGGGTCGGCTTCTGGCCCAGGCCGGTGGACTGGCCCGACTGCGCGAAGGCATCCGGCACATAGCTGCCTTCTTCCTTGCGGTGCTCCACACCAACCGCGAAGCCGAGATCACCGGCCGGCAGCGTCACGACGGAACCGGCAAGGTTCGCGGTGAAGCTGGTGGTCTTGGTCTCGCCACGGGTGGTGAAGGTCGGGAACAGGAACTCCTGCAGCGCCGGATCGGCCAGCGAACCCTGGCCCGCGACGCCGTACGGCAGCAGCGGGTTCCACGGCACGCAACCGCTGATCGCCGGACCGCCCTCAACACCACAGGTAGCAACACCGGCGGCATTGATGTACGACGGGCCCAGGGCCTGTGCAGTGGAGATCAGGCTGGCATCACCACGCTGGGTGACGATCGACTCGTTGCGGTTCCACAGCGCGCCGACGTCCCAATCGAAGGTCTTGCCAGCGAAGTCGAAGAAGCCGCTGATGGTCGGCGCAAAGCGCATCGTCTTCAGCTGGCTGTCAGTGGTACGCGGCACTTCCCACAGGCGACGACGGAAATCGACGTCCTGGCCCAGCGGGTTGAAGGCGCTGTCGGCCGAGAGCGGGGTCTCGAAGTTCTGCGACTGGTACGGATAGCCGGCGATCTGCTGGAACGTGTTGCGCTCGTTGTAGAGCACATCGGTGTTCAGGCTGATCGAATCGGTGAAGTCGTAGGTGCCGTTGATGTAGACCGACTTGCGCTCCACGCCGGTCAGTGCGGTCATCTGCTGGTTGGCATTGGACCATTCACCCTGCGTCAGCGGGTGGTAATCAGCCGGATTCAGCGGGTTGCCGCCAGCGTTCAGCGTCTGCCACACCGCAGCCGGATCATTGGCGCAGTCATAGACGGTCGGGTTGCACCAGCTGCCGTTCTGGCTCAGCGCGCTCCAGGTCGCCGGGGTCGAGTTCGGACCGCGGTTGCCGTCCTTGCTGTACCAACGGTCCTTGGCGAAGACCGGATCGGCCTTGTTGTACTCAGCCGACAGGGTCAGGCTGCCGCGCTCGCCGGTAGCACCCAGGGTCATCGAGTACTGCTCGGTGTCGCCGTCGCCTTCGCCGTACTGACCGAAGTAGGCGGTGGCTTCGCCACCTTCCACGTTCTTGCGGGTGATCACGTTGACCACAGCCGCGATCGCGTCGGAACCGTAGATGGCGGACGCACCATCCTTCAGGATTTCGATGCGCTCAACGGCGCCCATCGGGATCTGGCTCAGATCCTGCAGGCCCGAGGTGGTCGCGCCCAGGCGCTTGCCGTTCATCAGCACCAGGGTGCGCTCAGCGCCCAGGTTGCGGATGTCGACGTAGTAACCGCCCACATCTTCGCCCGAAGCCAGCGACTCCGAACGGGAGATCGCCGGGGAACCGGCCGAGGTCAGGTTGTTCAGCACTTCAGCGACCGAGGAGAAGCCCTGCTTTTCCAGGCTCTCGCGGCTCAGCGTCAGGATCGGCTGCTGGGTTTCAACGTTGGCTGCGCGGATGCGCGAGCCGGTGACCGAGATGCGATCCAGGTCGGTGGTGCCTGCTGCGGCTTCCTGCGCCGAGGCGAAGCTCGGGCTCAGCGCCAGCGCAATGCCGGCCGGCAGCATGCCCAGCCGCACGGCGGGGGTACGGAAATTCATGTCTCTCTCCAAGGTACGTTAGTGGCGTGTTAAAACGCCATCAAACGTTACGATTGTGTTGCGATCCTTGGTTTGCGTGATGCAGCGAGAGACTTTGCCGAATGTGGCGACAGCTTGGCGGCACTTTCACGATAATGCGACGCGGACGTACCAAAACGGGCGCGGAAGGCCCGGGCGAAGCTGCAGCAGTTGTCGAATCCGCTGGCCGAGGCGACTTCGCCGATCATCATGTCGGTATCGCGCAGCAGGTCGGCCGCGCGTTCCAGCCGCAGCCGTGCCGACAGGGCCTGGGGGCTTTCTTCGTACAGGCTCTGGAAGGTTTTGGACAGGTACCAACTGGAGAAATTGGTCAGTTCCGCCAGTTCACCGATGCGCACCACGCGGTGGCTGTTGCCTTCCAGGTACAGGCGGGCCCGCTGCATGCGACCGAACACCTGGCGCTTGCGGCTGCGCGAGCGGCCCGGGCACCGCTGCACGGTGCCGGCCATCGTGCGCTGCAGCGATGCGAGGTGCAGCAGCATCGGGCGCAGCGCCTGGGCCGGCAAGCCACTGTTCAGCGCATCGCGCCACAGCCGCAGGGCAACGCGCAGCTCGGCCGGCTTCATCAGGCCGCGGCCGGCATACAGGCCGCAATCGGCAAGCTCCATCAGCATGCGCATGGCATCGGCGTTCAGCGCCAGGCCGATGCACAGGCCACTGCGGCCGGCCTGCACCAGCGGACGCGATTCCTTCTCGAAGGCGATCCACTCGCCACGGCGCATCCGGAACCGCCCCTCCTTGGCCTCTACCCACGCACTGCCGCGGACCTGGATCCACACGGTGAAACAGCTGCCGGCGGTCTGCAGGCTGCCCAGGCGGGCCACGCTCAGGCAGATCGGCGTCGCGTCATCGGGCGACTTGTCGAGGGAGATCGTTTGACCGCGATCGGCCAGGGAGAGCTGACGCATGGAGCACCACGTATTTGCCAATACAGGGTGTCTGTTTTGCCAAATGAGGCGTCAGCGGTCAGGACGTTGCGACGACTTCGTGGCGAAATCGACACGATGTCGGCACGAAAAACTTACGAAACCATTTATGGCTTTATTTTCAAAGACTTGACGAAGGCGGGGAAGACCTCGGCGGGCTGCTCGGTCAGCGGCATCACGCCGATGTCGGCGCCGTCGGTCACTGCCAGCGACACATACACGTCATTTCCGTCAAAGCTGCTGCTGAATCCATTGCCGGCACTGAGCCGGGTCGCATCCAGGCAGCGCGAAACCGCCTCGGCACCGCTGCCGATGCGCAGCAGGCCGGAGCTGCACGTCGCCGATTCATCCAGATAGTCGACGCGTCCGCTGCCGGCCACCGACCACGCACGGTAGCGCCAGCGCGAGGGCTTGTCGGCGCTCAGCTGCCGCACGCTGGCCGGACTCAGCGACGCATCCACCGACCACAGGCCGCTGGCGCCCAGGTGGGTGAACACCACGCGCTTCTGTTCGCCATCGAAGCGGGCCTGCGACACCCCGTAAAGCGTCGCCAGCCGCTGCCAGTTGCGGCGGTCATACAGGCTCAACCGCGTGCGCTGGTCATCGCCGCGCTCGATCAGCAGCAGCCGGTCGGGATCATCGGTGTATAGCGCCTGCAAGGGGCGGGCGACCGGCACCGGCAGCACCCGCAGTTGTTCGTCGCGCGGCGTGATCTCATAGACATGCGGAACCCCCTGGTCGTCTCGCCCCAGCACCAGCAGGTGGCGGCTGTCGGTGGACCACGCCGGGGGCTGCCGGGTATCCGGTCGCAGGCCCTCGATCGGTCGCAGCGACGACGGATGCTGCAGATCCGCCCACCACAGCGCGTAACTGCCGGACCGGTCCGAAGCAAACACCAGCTGGCGGTCATCGGGGGCCAGCATCGGCTGGCTGTCGCGGCTGCTGGAGGCAAACAACCGCTGCGCGGCGGTGGGCCCGTTCACCGGCACCTTGTACAGGCCGAACTGCGCCTTGCGATGTACGAACGCCAGCAGGTTGGCCGATCTGGCCACCGCCGGCCACTGCGCGTCGTCCAGGCCAAGGTCGCGCAGCGTGCGTGACTCGCTGTCCAGTTGATACAGGCGCGCTTCGCTGTCCACCCGGCGACCGAACACGATCTGGCGGCTGTCACCCAGCCAGGCCCAGCCACGGAACTCGGCGGCATCGTCGGTCAGCTGTTCCAACGGCCCGCCTTCGGCCGGCATCCGCCACAGGTCACCGATTTGCGGGTTGCGCACGAACACCAGCCAGCGCCCGTCCGGCGAAATCCGCGGGGCGTAGTCGAAATCGTCCTTGTGCGCGGCATACGGCAACGCCTGCCAGCGCCCACTGGCGAGGTCCAGCACGCGGATCCCGCGGTGCGCGAAGACGCCCACCATGCTGCCGAACACCAGCCCGCGCCCGTCCGGCGTCCAGTCGAAACTGAGCAGCTCGGTGCCATCGCAGCGTGTCGCCTGGCGCAGGTTGCCGCCGGTGGCACTGGCGATCAGCACTTCGCAGCGGCCATCGCCAAAGAAGCGCGCGAACGCGATCTCGCGGCCATCCGGTGACCAGTTCGGAAAGCGGTCCACCGCCCCATCCGGCCGCTCCACCAGGGTGCGCGCCGGCGCATTGCCGGAGGTCTGCACCTTGATCTGGCCGCCGCCCTCTTCCTCGCTGGCTTCGTAGGCGACCTGCGATCCATCCGGGGACAGCGTGGGATAGGTCTGGAAACCCGCGCTGGCGGTGATCAACCGATACGGACGCTGTGGGCTGCCGATCACCCGCGTGCCGTTCTCCACCGCCGCATCCACCGCCGAGGGAGCCGTACTGCGATGCATCAGCATCCAGCCCATCACCCCCAGAGCCAGCACCATTGCCAGTCCGATCCCCAGCAGCACCCAACGGCGGATGCGCCGCCAGCCCCGTCGCGGGCGCACCGGCGCCAGCAGCAGCGCATCGGCGGGGATCGTCGCAGCGTCGATCGCGCCCGGCGTGGCCACCGAGGTCGCCGGCTGATCGCCCAAGGGCGGCAGGATGCCGGACGCGGCCGACAGCGGCTGCGCTGCACCAGGGTCCACCGGACTCACCGCACTCACCGCCACCAGCAGGCGGTAGCCGGTCTTGGCGATGGTTTCGATGTAGGGCGTGCCCGCTTCATCGTCGCCAGCGAACGCCTTGCGCAGCTGGGTCACGGCCTGGGTCAGCACATCGTTGGTGGGCAGCGTGTCCGGCCAGACCTCGGCGAACAGCTCATCGCGGGTGACCACCCGTCCATTGCTGCGCACAAGCACGCGCAGCACGCCCACCGCCTTCGGGGTGAGCCTGCGAAGTCGCCGCGCGCCGGGCACCTGCACTTCGCGTGACGACAAGGTCACGGTGCATTCGCCGATGCGCAGGACATCTGCATCATGGAAAGGGCTGTCGCTGATGGTCATCTATCTCGAACGCGGGCGGCAGGCGGGATGCCAGCAGGCGAGCGTGAGTGACCAGGAAGGGCAATCGCGAACAGCCAGACTCTGCAAACAGCATGAACCCATAACGCAAATGAATCGAAGCGCGCGAATACTAGCCTATGCGAGTTAACCGCACATGCTGCGGCGGACATCAGGCACTCTCTCGCCCACGTATTCAGATAATCAGTTTCACTATTCGCGCCTTCCGGGGCGCGATTTTTTTATCTGCCATTCATTTTCGTTGATGCTCGAGCATGGTCAGACCGACCAGCCGGGAGACCACCAGCGCCACGTACATGACCCCGCAGAACTGCGCCAGCATTACCAATGCGCGGGCCTGGGGGTGCACCGGCACCACGTCACTGAGGCCGACGCCGGACAATAAGCTGAAGCTGAGATAAAGCAGCTCCATCCACGTGCGGAATTCGGTGTTGCTGGTGGCCAGGAAACTGCCCGGATACCACTGCTGGCAGACCGAAAACGCAAACGCGAACGCCCAGGCCAGCAAGGTAAACGTCGCACCCGCGGCGAACAGTTCGTCGCGGGTGACTTTATGGTCCTGCAGCATGTAGGCGATCAGCGCGCCGGCGGTATAGAAGTACAGCAGGCTCTCCAGCAGCTGCGCGGTGGTACCTAACGCGGTCTTGCCGAGCAGCACCGCCGCGATGGAAAACACCACTGATGGAATGGCCAGCAGCAGGGCCAGCCAGGTGCCCAGCGGGCTGCGCTGCACCACCCACAGGGCGAGCCCGAGCACCGCGATGCCGAACGTCCCCACCGCCGCCCGCCCCGCGGCGGTGTCATCCATCGCCGGGTACACCAGCACGCCCAGCAGCTGCACGCCGAGCAACCAGGCGGACGGATGGCGACGGGCGATGGCGAGCCAGCGGAGGGTGGGCGGGATGGACATGGCGCGGCCTTGGGGAACGATGGGCGGAGGATACCGGGAGGCCATGTGACGACCAACGATCGTCACCCACGGGAAGCCACGGTCGTCATGTGGCGGGGCCTGCAGCGGTCTGCCCGCGTACTTCCTGGCTGATCTTCATCGAGCAGAACTGCGGGCCGCACATCGAGCAGAAGTGGGCGCTCTTGTGCGCGTCCCTGGGCAGGGTCTGGTCATGCAGCTCCCTGGCCTTCTCAGGGTCCAGCCCGAGGTGGAACTGGTCTTCCCAGCGGAATTCGAAGCGGGCCTTGCTGAGCGCGTTGTCACGCACCTGCGCGCCAGGGTGGCCCTTGGCCAGGTCCGAGGCATGGGCGGCGATGCGATAGGCCATGATGCCGTCGCGCACGTCCTGGCGGTTGGGCAGGCCCAGGTGCTCCTTGGGGGTGACGTAGCAGAGCATCGCCGTGCCGTACCAGCCGATCATCGCCGCACCGATGGCACTGGTGATGTGGTCGTAGCCCGGCGCGATGTCGGTGGTCAGCGGCCCCAGGGTATAGAACGGCGCCTCGCCGCATTCGCGCAGCTGCTTGTCCATGTTCTCCTTGATCAAGTGCATCGGCACATGGCCCGGGCCCTCCACCATCACCTGCACGTCGTGCTGCCAGGCAACCTTGGTCAACTCGCCAAGGCTTTCCAGTTCGGCGAACTGCGCGGCGTCGTTGGCATCGGCGATGCAGCCCGGGCGCAGCCCGTCGCCGAGCGAGAACGTTACGTCGTAGGCTTTCATGATCTCGCAGATGTCATCGAAATGGGTATGCAGGAAGTTCTCCCTGCGATGCGCCATGCACCATTTGGCCAGGATGCTGCCGCCGCGCGAGACGATGCCGGTGACCCGGCCTGCGGTCAGCGGGACGTGGGCCGCGCGCACGCCGGCATGCACGGTGAAGTAGTCCACGCCCTGCTCCGCCTGTTCGATCAAGGTATCGCGGAACACCTCCCAACTGAGGTCTTCGGCGCGACCACCGACCTTCTCCAGTGCCTGGTAGATCGGCACGGTGCCGATCGGCACCGGTGAATTGCGGATGATCCATTCACGCGTCTCGTGGATATGTTTTCCGGTGGACAGGTCCATCACCGTATCCGCGCCCCAGCGGATCGCCCAGACCAGTTTCTCCACTTCTTCGGCGATCCCCGAGGACACCGCGCTGTTGCCGATGTTGGCGTTGATCTTGGTCAGGAAGTTGCGGCCGATGATCATCGGCTCGCTTTCCGGATGGTTGATGTTGTTGGGCAGCACCGCGCGCCCACGCGCGATCTCGCTGCGCACGAACTCCGGCGTGATCACCCGCGGGATGGCGGCACCGAAAGAGGCTCCCGGATGCTGCTGCAGCAGTCCGGCATCCTGCACCGCCTGCAGGCGCTGGTTCTCGCGGATCGCTACGAACTCCATCTCCGGGGTGATCAGGCCGGCACGCGCATAGTGCATCTGGGTCACGTTGGCGCTTGCGCGTGCGCGCAGCGGCTGATGGCGCGTCGGGAAGCGCACCGCGTCCAGCCTCGCATCGCGTTCGCGCGAACGCCCGAACACCGAGCCCAGGCCGTGCTGCGGCCCGCTGTCGGCACGTTCTTCGATCCACTCCCGGCGCAGCGCAGGCAGGCCCGCCGCCAGGTCGATGTGTACTTCGGGATCGGTGTAGGGACCGGAGGTGTCATACACCGCCAGCGGTGCGTTCTCACCGCCGCCGAAGGTGTCCGGCGTCGGGCTGAGAACGATCTCGCGCATCGGCACCCGCAGGTCCGGGCGTGAGCCAGCCACGTGGATCCTGCGCGAGCCCGGGATCGGCCGGGTAACGGATTCGGAAAGCTGCTGCGCCTGCTGCTGCAGGTCCTCGTACGGTGCATTCATCGGGCTTCGTCCAATCAGGTTCGGGGACGAAGCGGCGGTGCACCGACGCACGCGCGCCGAACCCCGCCTGGGGCCCACGCACGGACGGCATTGCAAAGCTTCCCTACGCCGGTATGAGCCGGATCAGGTTCCAAGGGACTATCTCAACCACGGTCATCGACCGCGGTACCCCCGCTTCGGGGCGCATTACAGCACAACCCGGCTGTCGCTGCCGACACCCTGACAGGGTCGTGACGACGCAGCGGTTACCATCACGCCGCGCGTTGTCGCGCCTGCGTATGCAGGCAGATGGCCTGCCCCCGCCCTCCCCGTTGCTGGCATTGCGCCGGCGATGCACTGCAAGCTTCTGCTCGCTCCCTCATTCACTGATCGGAGAAGCCCCTTCATGGTGTTTCGAATTTCCATCGCACTGGTCGCTGTCCTGGTGCTGCTCGCCGGGCTCACGCCCGACGCCTTCAATTCCGTCGTGCAGACGGTGCTGGCCGAAGTGGTACGCGGCGCCGGCTGGCTGTACCTGCTGGTCGTGTTCCTCGCCCTGTCCTTCCTGCTGTACCTGGCGTTTGGCCGCTTCGCCAACCTGCGCATCGGCGGCGAAGATGCCGAGCCGGACTTCTCACGCGCCAGCTGGATGTCGATGCTGTTTGCCGCCGGCATGGGCATCGGCCTGGTGTTCTGGGGCGCCGCCGAGCCCGTCTCGCACTTCGTCAAGCCGCCGGAAGGCCTGGAGCCGATGGGCATGGAAGCGGCGCGTGCATCGATGCGCTACGCCTTCTTCCACTGGGGCCTGCACCCGTGGGCCATCTACGCATTGATCGGCCTGGCGATGGCCTGGTTCCAGTTCAACCGCAATGGCCGCGGGCTGGTCAGCGACATGCTGCAGCCGATCATCGGCCACCACCATCGCGGCTGGATCGGCCAGGTGGTCAACATCGCCGCGGTGGTGGCCACCGCGATCGGCGTGGCCACCACGCTGGGCTTCGGCACCATCCAGATCGCCGCCGGACTGGAACGGGTGTTCGGCATCCCGTCCAACGTGCCGACCCAGATGGTGATCATCGCCGTTGCCTTCGTGCTGTACATGGCATCGACCATGAGCGGCGTGGACCGCGGCATCAAATGGCTGTCCAACTTCAACCTCGGCCTGGCGGCGTTGTTGCTGTCCATGGTGCTGGTGCTGGGCCCCACTGGTTTCATCTTCGATACGTTCACTACCACGCTGGGGTCCTACCTCAACCAGCTGGTGACGATGAGCCTGCGCATGTCGCCGTTCTCCGGCAGCACGTGGGTGGTCGACTGGACGATCTTCTACTGGGCATGGTGGATCGCCTGGGCGCCGTTCGTGGGCGCGTTCATCGCTCGCATTTCGCGTGGCCGAAGCGTGCGCGAGTTCGTGGTCGGGGTGGTCATCGCGCCGACCGTGCTGGGCTTCATCTGGTTCTCGGTGTTCGGCGGTACCGCGCTGTGGTCGCAGATCTTCGGCCATGTCGACCTGGTGGCCGCGCTGGGCAATGGCTACGAAACGGTGCTGTTCACCATGTTCGACAGCCTGCCGCTGCCGCTGGTCCTGGCCAGCGTGGCGCTGGTGTTGTTGATGATCTTCTTCGTGACCTCGGCCGATTCGGCGGTCCTGGTGCTGGCCAGCATGTCCACCGATGAGGCCGGTGATCCGCCGCTGAAGCGCAAGGTCGCGTGGGGCGTGGCGATTGCATTGATTGCCGCGGCCCTGCTGCTGGCCGGCGGGTTGGCGGCGCTGCAGGGAATGATCACCATCGCCGCGCTGCCGTTTGCGCTGTTGATGATCCTGGTGATGGTGTCGCTGTACCGGGTGCTGGATCAGGAATGGACGCGCGAACGGCGCAAGGCGCAGCGCGCGCGGCAGATGATCGAGTCGTGGATCGAACGCGAGATGGCGGCACAGGAAGAGACGCGGCAGGAAGCCGGGCGCGCGGCCGAGCGCGACTGACGTGGCGTGTTGGGTGGGTTGCCGGGCTTGCAGCCCGGCGGCCCGCTTTGAAGCAACGGCGGCGTCACGAGCAACAGCGTGGGGGATGTTGGGTGGGTGGGGCGGGGTGGGTTGGCGGGGGACGGCAGAAGCCGCATCCTGCGGGCTTCGTTTCGCGCCATCCATGGCGCTCAACGCCCCCGCCAACCCACCCCGCCCCACCTTCGACAGGTCCATGGTGGCCCTGGAACGTTCGGTAGCGCCGACCCATGGTCGGCGGAATGTTCCCGCCAACGGCCCGCTGCGCTCGCCGACCATGGGTCGGCGCTACCACTTTTTTTAGGTTCTTCACCCAACTCCGGGGAAGGCCGCCCGGATCTTCAGGAAGAAATACGCGTCGTCTCGGTATCCGTAGGCGACGCGCTTGATGACCTTGATCTTGTTATTGATGCCTTCCACCAGGTTCGTCCCGAGCGGCCATCGGCAGTGGGCCAGGATGCCCGGGAGATATGGTTGCAGACGGCGGACAAAGATGCGCAGCGGCTCCAGCCCGCTTCGCAGGGCGCGATGCTTCCATGACCGCCAGGCCTTCTCCGCCCAGCTCTGGCTTCGGTAGCGCCACAGCTGCTTCAGGTCGTCTTTGAGCAGATACGTGGTCAGCAGGGCTTTGTTGGCGGCCAGCAGCTCCTCGAGTTGGACGCGCTGCTCGGCTGGGACGTTTTGCCTATTGCGCAGCAGGAGCCAGCGCGAGGTCTTCACCACCCGTCGCGCGGGCTTGTCGGTGCGTAGGCGATTGGCCTCGTCAACCCGCACCCGATCAATGACTTCGCGCCCGTACTTGGCCACGACATGGAAGAGGTCGTAGACCACCTCGGCGTTGGGGCATTGGGCTTTCACTTCCAGGTCGAATGCCGAATTCATGTCCATGGCGACCGCTTGGATGCGTTCGCAGCCGTCCCTTCCGAGTAACTCGAAGAAGGGGCGCACGTCAGCGCGACTGCGTCCTCGACCGACCCAAAGCACGCGCTTGCGTGATGGCTCGACCACCACGGTGGCGTAGCGATGGCCCTTCTGGATCGCAAACTCGTCCATCGCGATCACTCTTACGTCCGATAGGTCCACCGGCCCCAGCGTCTGCACCAGATGCCTGAAATCAAGTGCCTTGACCGTCTTCCAGTCCAAGCCATGCCACTTTGCGGTGGCATGGATCGAGGTCGTGGCACACATGCGTGCCACGCTCTGCGCAAGCCGTTGCGTTACCCGGGCATGCCGCTCCAACCAATCCAGATGCTCCAGCTTTGGCCCGCAGCGAGGACAGGCCAGTCGCTGTCGCTGGATCTCCAACTCGACCGGCGCATCGAACACAGGCAGGTCACGAACCCGCCGGAGCGTCTGGTCGTGGATGGCCACGACCCACTTGTCGCATCCGCTGCAGCGTCGGCGGCGGCGTGAATCGGGCACCAGCGAAAGCACCAGCCACGTGGCTGCGCCACGTGCCTCGCGGCGCCACCCATCCAGGCGATACCCCGCCCAGCCTCCCAGCAACGGCATACAATCCAGCTTGGCCACGGCCGGCCTCGGTTTGTTGTCTCGACAACTACAAATCTAGCTGGTCGGCCGTGCGCCTTCTCCCCTCAGATGGGAGAAGAACCTTTTTTTACGCGGATGGCAGCGCCCGGAACCTGTCAGGGGATCGGGCGGTGGGGCTGGACGGGGGCGTTGAGCGCCATGGATGGCGCGAAACGAGGCCCGCAGGAGCGGCTCTTGCCGTCCCCCGCGCAGCCCCACCGCCCGGCCCAGACCCAGCAACGGCTTTCAGCCACCCGCGAGGGGGTCTCACCCGTTCGACCTACCCCTCAATACCCCGCCGCCTGCCCATCCTTGCGGCTCTCGGATGCGCCGTAGTACACCCCGGTCTCCGGATCGCGCAGGATCGCCTGGTAGCCGCCATACGGACCGTCGGCGAACACCACGCGGTGGCCCTTGCGCATCAGCGCGCGGATCGTGTCATAGGCAAACCCGGTTTCCAGGTTGACCTCGCCGCCATCGCTCATTGCCGTGGCCTGGCCGGTGGGCTCGGTGGATCCTTCGTGCTGGATGCGCGGCGCATCGCCAGCCTCCTGCAGGTTCATGCCGAAGTCCACCAGGTTCATCACGATCTGCGCATGCCCCTGCGGCTGCATCGCCCCGCCCATCACGCCGAAGCTCGCGTAGGGCTTGCCATCCTTGGTGATGAAGCCGGGAATGATGGTCTGGAACGGGCGCTTGCCCGGCGCGTAACCATTCGGGTGGTCCTTCTGCAGCACGAACATCTCGCCGCGATCCTGCAGGATGAAGCCCAGCCCCGGCGGGGCCATGCCGCTGCCCATGCCACGGTAATTGGACTGGATCAGCGACACCATCATGCCGTCGGCATCGGCGACGGTCATGTAGATCGTGTCGCCCTCTTCCAGCTGCTTCGGCGTGCCCGGCTGCACTTCCTTCAAGGCCTTGTCCATCGAAATCAGCGAACGACGCTCGGCTGCGTACTCCTTGGAAATCAGCTTGGCCACCGGTGCGGCCGGCTGGAAGGCCATGTCGGCGTAGAAGCGCGCGCGGTCGGCGAAGGCCAGCTTCTTGGCTTCCACGAACAAATGCACGTGCTCGGGCGAGCCGAACGGGATCTTCGAGAAATCGTAGCCTTCCAGCACATTGAGGATCTGCAGCGCGGCAATGCCCTGGCTGTTGGGTGGCAGCTCCCACACATCGTAACCGCGGTAGTTGCTGCTCACCGGGTCAACCCATTCGCCATGGTGGGCAGCCATGTCATCGAAGCTCAGGTAGCCGCCGTTGGCCTTGAAGTAGCTGCCGATGGTGCGCGCGATGTCGCCCTTGTAGAACGCATCGCGGCCGCCATCGGCGATCTGCTGCAGCGTGTTGGCCAGGTTCGGGTTCTTCCACAGCTCGCCCTTGCGCGGGGCATGGCCGTTGATCGTGAACTGTTCCTTGAAACCGGGGTACTGCGACAGGCGCGGGACCGATCGGTCCCAGTAGTACGCGATGACCTCGGCCACCGGATGGCCTTCGCGCGCGTAACGGATGGCCGGCGCCAGGTTGTCGGCCATCGGCTTGCGGCCGAAGCGCTCGTGCAGCGCGAACCAGCCATCGACGGCGCCGGGCACCGACACCGGCAGCGGGCCGGTGGCGGGGATTTCCTTCAGCCCACGACGCTGGAACTCGGCCAGGGTGAGCGATCGCGGCGAACGGCCTGAGCCGTTGTAACCATGCAGTTGCTGGGTCTTCGGATCCCAGACGATGGCGAACAGGTCGCCGCCGATGCCGTTGCCGGTGGGTTCCATCAGGCCCAGTGCCGCGTTGGCGGCGATGGCCGCATCGACCGCACTGCCGCCGCCCTTCATCACCTCCAGCGCGATCTGGGTGGCCAGCGGCTGCGACGTGGCCGCCATCGCATGCGGTGCGATCACTTCCGAACGAGTGGCGAAGCCGTGGCCGGTCACGCGATCAGCGGCGAGGGCAAGCGCGGGCAGCGAAGCCAGCAGGGCAGCGGCCAGCAGGCAGCGGGTCAGTCGTCGGGTCACGTCGGGGAGTTCCTGGAAAGGGATGCCGTGATAGTCGCCTGTCTGCGCGTTGCCGGGTATCCGGCATAGGTCATGGACGTGCGCCGCGGGCAGCCCAACGACTGCGCGAATGGCGTGAACGGCTCGCTCCGCCCCGCAGCGCGACGCTGGTTTCATGCGCAACAATGCAGGTGGCACAAGGCTTTCGCGTGGATTCAGCGGCAACCAATCCGCATCCGTCGACAAGGGTTGACACACCTTGGCGCGCATGTTTTCCTCGGACCCATGTTGCAGCGCCACACGCCACCGCCGACGAACTTCGAGCCCGCCGCCACCGGCACCGCCTCGCTGCGTTCGCTCCTCGTACTCGTACTTATTAGCCAGCCCACCGGAGCGGGACGAGCCAGCGTGTAAGCAACAGACACACAGGTACTCGATCAGAACCCGCACCGGTCCCGGCGCGGGTTTTTTCGTTTCAGAACAGGGCAACACCCTCCCTCCTCACCCAATACCTCTGCAAGGAACCACCACGATGAGCACCAACGACCTGCCCCAGACCAAGATCGCTGTCGTCGGCTACGGCAGCCAGGGCCGCGCGCACGCGCTGAACCTGCGTGAATCCGGCTTCGACGTGGTGGTGGGCCTGCGGCCCGGCGGCCCGACCGAAGTAAAGGCCCAGGCCGACGGCTTCACCGTCAAGGCCCCGGCCGAGGCGGTCAAGGATGCCGACCTGGTCGCCGTGCTGACCCCGGACATGGTGCAGAAGAAGCTGTATGACGAGGTGCTGGCGCCGAACATGAAACAGGGCGCGGTGCTGCTGTTCGCGCATGGCCTGAACGTGCACTTCGACATGATCACCCCGCGCGAAGACCTGGACGTGGTGTTGGTCGCGCCCAAGGGCCCCGGCGCGCTGGTCCGCCGCGAGTACGAGATCGGCCGTGGCGTGCCGTGCATCTGGGCCGTGCACCAGGACAAGAGCGGCAACGCCGCCAAGCACGCGCTGGCCTATGCCACCGGCCTGGGC
Organism: Stenotrophomonas sp. SORGH_AS_0321; assembly: GCF_031453215.1. Classification (NCBI taxonomy): domain Bacteria; kingdom Pseudomonadati; phylum Pseudomonadota; class Gammaproteobacteria; order Lysobacterales; family Lysobacteraceae; genus Stenotrophomonas; species Stenotrophomonas sp. SORGH_AS_0321. The sequence continues at coordinate 834,672 of NZ_JAVIZG010000001.1, read as the reverse complement.
GGTGCGCGCGCCAACCTGATCCAGACCACCTTCAAGGAAGAGACCGAGACCGATCTGTTCGGCGAGCAGGCAGTGCTGTGCGGCGGTGCCTCGGCGCTGGTGCAGGCCGGCTTCGAAACGCTGGTGGAAGCGGGTTACCAGCCGGAAATCGCGTACTACGAAGTGCTGCACGAACTGAAGCTGATCGTCGACCTGTTCTACGAAGGCGGCATCTCGCGGATGCTGGAGTTCATCTCCGAAACCGCGCAGTACGGCGACTACGTCAGCGGCCCGCGGGTGATCGACGCCGGCACCAAGGAGCGCATGAAGGAGGTCCTGAAGGATATCCAGGACGGCACCTTCACCAAGAACTGGGTTGCCGAGTACGAAGCGGGGCTGCCGAACTACAACAAGTTCAAGCAGGCCGACCTCGACCACCCGATCGAGAAGGTAGGCAAGGAACTGCGCGCCAAGATGGTCTGGCTGCAAGGCCAGGCCGCGTAACCCACGCGGCCCTCCCCCACCCGCTCTGCAAGGTTTCCCATGAACATCCCCGCACAACGCAGCGCGCCGCCCAACGGCGCGCGCTGGCTGACCCAGGCGCTGGAGGCCGAAGGCGTGCAGACGCTGTTCGGCTACCCCGGCGGCACCATCATGCCGTTCTACGATGCCCTGGTGGATTCGCGGCTGAAGCACGTGCTGGTGCGCCACGAGCAGGGCGCCGCACTGGCTGCCAACGGCTTCGCGCGTGCCAGTGGCCGGGTCGGCGTGTGCATCGCCACTTCCGGTCCGGGCGCTTCCAACCTGGTCACCGGCATCGCCGATGCAATGCTGGATTCGGTGCCGATGGTGTGCATCACCGGCCAGGTCGCCACGCCGCTGCTGGGCACCGACGCGTTCCAGGAACTGGACGTGTTCGGGCTGACCCTGCCGATCGTCAAGCACAGCTGGCTGGTGCGCAGCGTGGATGACCTGCCGCGCGTGGTCGCCGAGGCGTTCCGCATCGCACGCGAAGGCCGTCCCGGCCCGGTGCTGATCGATCTGCCCAAGGATGTCCAGGTAGCCGATGCAAGCCATCTGCCGGTGCATGTGCCGGCCACCGTGGAAGCACCACCCGCGCCGGCCGAGCAAGCCATCGCCGATGCCATCGCCGCCATTGCAGGCGCGGAAAAGCCGGTGATCTACGCCGGCGGTGGTATCGCGCTGGGTGACGCCGTCGATGCGCTGCGCGACTTCGCCGCGGCCAGTGGTATTCCAGCCGTGCTGACCCTGCGCGGCCTGGGCGCACTACCCGCCGGCCACCCGCAGTCGCTGGGCATGCTGGGGATGCATGGCACCCGCGCAGCCAACATGGCCGTGCAGGAGGCCGACCTGCTGCTGGTGCTGGGCGCGCGCTTCGATGACCGTGCCACCGGCAAGCTGACCGAGTTCGCGCCCTTCGCGCGCGTGGTCCACATCGATGCCGACGCGTATGAGATTTCCAAGCTGCGCACCGCCGATGTCGCCGTCCCCGGCAATGTCGCCCAGGCCATCCGCGCCCTGCATGCCGCTTTCCCGGCACCGCCGGCCACGCAGTCGGCCTGGCGCAACCGCTGCGCGCAGCACCGCGAGAAGTTCATCGCCCGCTACGACGCACCGGGGAAGCACATCTACGCCCCGGCCCTGCTGAAGCGCCTGAGCGAACTGGCGCCGGCCGATGCAGTGATCGCCTGTGATGTCGGCCAGCACCAGATGTGGGTGGCCCAGCACTGCCGTTTCAATCATCCGCGCAACCACCTGACCAGCGGCGCGCTGGGCACGATGGGCTTCGGCCTGCCGGCCGCCATGGGCGCCCAGTTCGCCTGCCCGGACCGCACCGTGGTGCTGGTGTCCGGCGATGGCAGCTTCATGATGAACGTACAGGAGCTGACCACCATCGCGCGCTGCCGCCTGCCGGTGAAGATCGTGCTGCTGGACAACAGTTCGCTGGGCATGGTCCGGCAGTGGCAGGAACTGTTCTTCGCCGAGCGCTACAGCGAGATCGACCTGTCCGACAACCCGGACTTCGTTGCCCTGGCCAAGGTGTTCGGCATCGCCGCGACCCGCATCGATGCACGCGATGACGTCGAAGGTGGACTGGCCGCACTGTTGGCCGAACCCGGTCCGGCGCTGCTGCACGTGGCCATCGATGCGCGTGCCAACGTCTGGCCGCTGGTTCCGCCCAACACCGCCAACAGCACGATGCTGGAATCCAATCCCGCCCATGTCAGCCAGGAGACTCCCAATGCAATACCGGCTTGACCTGGTGCTGCACCCCGCCGAAGGCGCGCTGCTGCGCGTGATCGGCATGGCCGAACGGCGCGGCTTCGCACCGCGCGCGATCAACGGCGCCCCCGATGCCGACGACCACGGCCGCTGGCACCTGCAGCTGGTGGTGGACGGTAGCCGTCCGCCGGAAACCCTGTGCCGGCAGATCGAAAAAATCTACGACTGCGTATCGGTCCAGGTGACCGAACTGCAGGGAGTCGCCGCATGAACGCCCGTACCGTGCAAGCGGTGCCGGCACGGAGGCGTCTTCTTCGCCGCCCGTCGTCGTCGCCGTGCGCACCACGCGTGGTCCGCCATGCCTGCCGCTGACCGCGCCGGCACCGAACCCGACGTAGGCGATGTAACCGTCGCCGACGTGCTGGCCGCGCAGGCCCGCCTGCGCCGCTTCCTGCCGCCCACGCCGTTGCACCACGCCGAACGCTTCGGCACCTGGCTGAAGCTGGAAAACCTGCAGCGCACCGGCTCCTACAAGGTGCGCGGCGCGCTGAACGCGCTGCTGGCCGGCCGCGAGCGCGGCGACCTGCGCCCGATCATCTGCGCCTCTGCCGGCAACCACGCCCAGGGCGTAGCGTGGGCCGCGCATCGGCTGGGCGTGCAGGCGATCACGGTGATGCCGCACGGCGCACCGGCCAACAAGATCGCCGGGGTCGCCCACTGGGGCGCCACCGTCCGCCAGCATGGCGAAAGCTACGACGATGCCTGGGCCTTCGCGGTGGAGCTGGCCCAGCGCCATGACTACCGCTTCCTGTCCGCCTTCGATGATGCCGATGTCATCGCCGGCCAGGGCACGGTCGGCATCGAGCTGGCGCCGCATTCGCCGGACGTGGTGATCGTGCCCATCGGTGGCGGCGGGCTGGCATCCGGTGTGGCCCTGGCGCTGAAATCGCAGGGCGTACGGATCGTCGGCGCGCAGGTCGAGGGCGTCGATTCGATGGCCCGCGCGATCAGCGGCGACATCCGTCCGATTGCCCCGGTGCCCTCGCTGGCCGACGGCGTGCGGGTCAAGATCCCCGGTTTCCTGACCCGCCGCCTGTGCGCCTCGCTGCTGGACGACGTGGTGATCGTTCGCGAAGCCGAGCTGCGCGAGACGTTGGTCCGGCTGGCGCTGGAAGAGAACCTGATCGCCGAAGGCGCCGGCGCACTGGCGCTGGCCGCCGGTCGCCGGGTTGCCGGACGCCGCAAGTTCGCGGTCGTCTCCGGCGGCAACATCGACGCCTCGGTACTGGCCGGCCTGCTCACCGACGTCCGCCCGCGCGCGCCGCGCAAGCCGCGCCGACGCCGCCCCGAAACCCTGCGAACGCCCGCCGTGGCGGTCGCACTCCCTGCCTTGAAACCTGCTTCTTCCCCTTCCCACCTGCACGCCGCACTGCCCGCTGTCGAGGAGACTTCCCCATGACCACGCCGACCATCGAACGAATTACCCCGCCGCGCATCCGCATCTTCGACACCACCCTGCGCGATGGCGAACAGTCGCCCGGCTGCAGCATGAGCCCGCAGCAGAAGCTGGTCATGGCGCGTGCGCTGGACGAGCTGGGCGTGGACGTGATCGAAACCGGATTCCCGGCCAGCTCCCAATCCGACCGCGAAGCGATGACGATGATCGGCCGCGAAGTGCAGCGCCCGGTGCTGGCGGTGCTGTCGCGCTGCCTGGCCGCCGACATCGAAACCTCGGTGCGCTCGCTGGACTCGGCCGCACACCCGCGCCTGCACGTGTTCCTGTCCACCAGCCCGCTGCACCGCGAGCACAAGCTGCGCATGACCCGCGAACAGGTGCTGGAATCGGTGCGCAAGCATGTCGCGCTGGCGCGTTCGTACATCGATGACGTCGAGTTCTCCGCCGAGGATGCCACCCGCACCGAACTGGACTACCTGATCGAAGTGTCGCGCGTGGCGATCGCGGCCGGCGCCACCACCATCAACCTGCCGGACACGGTCGGCTTCACCACGCCGGAGGAAATCCGCGCGATGTTCCAGCAGGTGATCGCCGGCGTGGCCAACGTCAGCGGCGCCGAGCGGGTGATCTTCAGCGCGCACTGCCACAACGACCTGGGCCTGGCCGTGGCCAACTCGCTGGCCGCCATCGAAGGCGGTGCCCGCCAGGTGGAGTGCACGGTCAATGGCATCGGCGAGCGCGCCGGCAACTGCGCGGTGGAAGAAATCGCGATGGCACTGAAGGTGCGGCAGGCCTTCTACGACCAGGACACCGCGATCAATACCCAGCGCATCGTCTCCACTTCGCAGCTGCTGCAGCGCCTGGTCGGCATGCCGGTCCAGCGCAACAAGGCGATCGTCGGCGCGAACGCGTTCGCCCACGAATCCGGCATCCACCAGCACGGCATGCTGCGCCACCGCGGCACCTACGAAATCATGCGTCCGGAGGACGTGGGCTGGGAAGATTCGCAGATGGTGCTGGGCCGCCACAGTGGCCGCGCCGCGGTCGAAGCGCGCCTGCGCGCACTGGGCTTCTGGCTGGAAGAAGAAGAACTGAAGCTGGTATTCGAGCAGTTCAAGTCGCTGTGCGAACAGCAGCGCGTGGTCACCGATTCGGACCTGCAGACCCTGATGCAGGGCGGTGCCAGCACCCAGGGCTACCGCTTGGCCTCGATGACCATCAGCGATGTCGGCAGCCGTGCCAATGCGCTGGTCGAGCTGTCCGATCCGGATGGCAACCGGGTGGCCGAAACCGCACAGGGCGATGGCCCGGTGGATGCGCTGTTCGGGGCACTCTCTTCGGCCACCGGGGTCAGCCTGCAGCTGGACAGCTACCAGGTGCACAGCGTGGGCATCGGCGCCGACGCACGCGGCGAAGCCAACCTGAGCGTCCGCAGTGGCGATGAGGTGTTCGAAGGCACCGGCACCAGCCGCGACATCATCGAAGCCTCGGCACTGGCCTGGCTGGACGTCGCCAACCGCCTGCTGCGCCAGCGCGAAGCCACGGCCGCCCCTGACACCGCCGCCGCTGCGGCCCACGCCTGAGGAGTCCAGCATGAGCGCCTTCACCTCCGCGACCGTTGATGCCGGCCAGACCTGGGACGCCCAGGATTACGCCATCGACGCCGGCTTCGTGCCGGTGCTGGGCAGCGCGATCGCGCGCCTGCTCGATGCACGACCGGGTGAACGGATCCTCGACCTGGGCTGTGGTGACGGCGTGCTCAGCACCGAACTGGCACTGACCGGTGCCCAGGTGATCGGCGTCGACGCATCGCCCGAACTGGTGATCGCCGCACGCGCACGCGGGGTCGATGCGCAGGTCATGGATGGCCATGCACTGGCCTTCGATGGCGCATTCGATGCGGTGTTCAGCAACGCCGCGCTGCACTGGATGCGCGAGCCGGACCGCGTGCTGGCCGGCGTGCGGCGTGCCTTGAAACCCGGCGGGCGCCTGGTCGCCGAGTTCGGTGGCGATGGCAACATCGCCGCCATCGTCGGCGCCGTGCAGGCCGCCCGCGTGGCGCACGGCCACGGCGAAAGTCCGTTCAGCTGGTACTTCCCCAGCGTGGAGGCGTACAGCGACCGCCTGCGCCAGCATGGCTTCCACGTACAGTTCGCCGAACGCGTGGAGCGCCCCACCCCACTGCCTGCCGGTATCGCCGGCTGGCTGCGGGTGTTCGCCGCACCGTTGCTGGCCGACCTGGACAGCACCGCTGCCAGCCGCGTGCGCGTGGCCAGCGAGGCCCTGCTCGCCGACCTGCCGCGTGACGCGTCGGGCCTGCCACTGGCCGACTATGTGCGGCTGCGCGTGCTTGCACGTCGCCGCTGAGTGTTGACCTCCTCCTGATTACACCCGATGTTCTTCATCGCACCTTCCTGCCAGGCCATCGCATGACCCCCGCACCCAGCACCCTGTACGACAAACTGTGGGACGCCCACGTGGTCGTTCCCGAATCCGACAGCGCGCCCGCCGTGCTGTACATCGACCTGCACCTGATCCACGAAGTGACTTCGCCACAGGCGTTCACCGAGCTGCGCGAACGCGGCCTGTCGCCGCGCCGGCCGGACCGCACCAAGGGCACCATGGACCACTCCACGCCGACGCTGCCCGCGCGCGCCGATGGTTCCCTGCCCTACGCCAGTGCCGCCTCCGAAGCACAGGTGGCGATGCTGGCCAGCAACTGCGCCGAGTACGGCGTGGAACTGTTCGACATGGCCTCGGCCGAGCGCGGCATCGTGCATGTCATCGCACCGGAACAGGGCTTCACCCTGCCCGGCATGACCATCGTCTGCGGCGACAGCCACACCTCCACCCACGGTGCATTCGGTTCGCTGGCCTTCGGCATCGGCACCAGCGAGGTCGGCCATGTGCTGGCCACGCAGTGCCTGCTGCAGCGCAAGGCGAAGACCATGGCGATCACCGTGGACGGCGTCCTGCCGGCCGGCGTCGGCGCCAAGGACGTGGTGCTGCACATCATCGGCGTGATCGGGGTCAACGGCGGCACCGGCCACGTGCTGGAGTTCCGTGGCAGCACCATCGCGGCAATGGACATGGAACAGCGCATGACCCTGTGCAACATGTCCATCGAAGCGGGCGCACGCGCGGGCATGGTGGCCCCGGACCAGGTCACCTTCGACTGGGTGGCCGCCACCCCGCGCGGCCCGAAGGGGGCCGACTTCGACGCCGCCGTCGAACACTGGACGCAGTTGCGCAGCGATGACGGCGCGCGCTTCGATGCGGAGTTTTCGATCGACGCGGCCGACATCCGTCCGACGCTGACCTGGGGCACCCATCCGGGTACCGCGATCGCCGTCGACGCGCCGATCCCTGCGGCCAACGATGCCGCTGCACAGAAGGGCCTGGACTACATGCAGCTGCATGCCGGCGACACCCTGCAGGGGACGCCGGTGGACGTGGTGTTCGTGGGGTCGTGCACCAACGGGCGGCTGAGCGACATGCGTGAAGTCGCCCAGGTGCTGCGCGGCCGGCAGGTGGCCGATCGCGTGCGCATGCTGGTGGTCCCCGGCTCGGAAATCGTCAAGCGCCAGGCCGAGGCCGAAGGCATCGATGCGATCGTGCGCGCTGCCGGTGCCGAGTGGCGCGAGCCGGGCTGCTCGATGTGCATTGCCATGAACGGCGACCTGGTGGCTCCGGGCCAGCTGGCGGTGAGCACCAGCAACCGCAACTTCGAAGGCCGCCAGGGCCCCGGCTCCCGCACCCTGCTGGCCTCGCCGATGACCGCTGCGTGGGCCGCCGTCAACGGCCGCGTTTCCGACACCCGCGACCTGTTCAACCAGGAGGTGGCCTGATGAGCGGCTTCCGTACCCTGGCGTCGGCCAGCGTGGTGCTGCGCCAGACCAACATCGACACCGACCAGATCATCCCGGCGCGCTTCCTGTCCACCACCGAACGTGCCGGACTGGGCCGCAACGCGTTCAACGACTGGCGCTGGACCAGCGATGGCACGCCCAACGCCGATTTCGCCTTCAACCAGCCGCAGAACGCCGGCCGCAGCATCCTGCTGGCGGGGCGCAACTTCGGCTGCGGTTCCTCGCGCGAACATGCACCGTGGGCGCTGACCGACCTGGGTCTGCGCGCGATCGTCAGCAGCGAGATCGCCGACATCTTCCGTGGCAATTCGCTGAAGAACGGACTGCTGCCGGTGGTGCTGGACGAAGCCGACGTGCAGGCGCTGATGCAGCGCCCGGACGACGTGCTGACCATCGACATCGCCGCGCGCGAGCTGCGCACCCCCGATGGCCGCGTCTACACTTTCCCGCTGGACGGCTTCTCGCAGACCTGCCTGCTGGAAGGTGTCGACCAGCTGGGCTACCTGCTGGGCCGCGTCCCCGACATTGAACGTTACGAGACTGAACATGCACGCTGAGATCGTCGTACTGCCCGGTGATGGCATCGGCCCGGAAGTGGCCGCCGCCGCCGTGGCCGTACTGGAAGCCGTCGCCACCCGCTTCAACCACACCTTCAACTTCAACGAACACGACATCGGCGGCATTGCCATCGACCGCCATGGCGAGCCGCTGCCCGCGAGCACGCTGGACGCCTGCCGTGCCGCGGACGCGATCCTGCTGGGCGCGGTGGGCGGCCCGAAGTGGTCCGATCCGAATGCGAAGGTGCGCCCGGAGCAGGGCCTGCTGGCGATCCGCCGTGCGCTCGGCCTGTATGCCAACCTGCGTCCGGTACGCACGCACGAAGCGGCGCTGGGCGCTTCGCCGATCAAGGCCGAACTGCTGCGCGGCGTCGACTTCGTGGTGGTACGTGAACTGACCGGTGGCATCTACTTCGGTGAGAAGACCCGCACGGCGGACGCCGCCAGCGACCTGTGCAGCTACAGCGTGGCGGAGATCGAGCGGGTACTGCGCAGCGCCTTCGAGCTGGCCCGCCAACGCCGTGGCAAAGTCACCTCGGTGGACAAGGCCAACGTGCTGGAAACCTCGCGGCTGTGGCGCGAGGTCGCCACCCGGCTGGGCCGGGACGTGTTCCCCGACGTGGCGCTGGAACACCAGCTGGTGGACTCTATGGCCATGCACCTGCTGGCCAAGCCGCGCGAGTACGACGTGATCGTGACCGAGAACATGTTCGGCGACATCCTGACCGACGAGGCGTCGATGCTGGCCGGGTCGCTGGGCCTGCTGCCGTCGGCATCGCTGGGAGAACCCGGTGCGGTCGGCATCTACGAGCCGATCCACGGGTCGGCGCCGGACATCGCCGGCAAGGGCATCGCCAATCCCTACGCGACGATCTTCAGCGCGGCGATGCTGCTGCGCCATTCGCTGGGCCTGGAAGCGGAGGCGGCGGCGGTGGAAGCGGCCGTGCACGCGGCGCTGGACGCCGGGGTGTTTACGGCCGACCTCGCTGCTGCGGGTGCTACGGTGTCTACCGCGGAGGCCACCGCAGCCGTTCTCGAACGACTGCAGGGCTGAGGCAACGTCAAGGTCAACGTCAGAAGCTGCAGGGCTGTGCGGTTGGCGGGACGGGGCAGGCTCGCGGGGGACGGCAAGAGCCGCCCCCGCGGGCCTCGTTTCGCGCCATCCATGGCACTCGCCGCCCCCGCGACCCTGCCCCGCCCCACCTTCGACAGGTCCATGGCGGCCATGGGACACGCGCATTGGTAGCGCCGACCCATGGTCGGCGGAATGTTCCCGCCAACGGCCCGCTGCGCTCGCCGACCATGGGTCGGCGCTACCGCTTTTCTTCTTTTTTTTACGCGGCTGGCAGTCAGGGAACCCGTCGGGGCGTCGGGCGGCGGGGCTGGGGGGGGGCGTTGAGCGCCATGGATGGCGCGAAACGAGGCCCGCATGGATGCAGCCCTTGCCGTCCCCCGACCAGCCCCACCGCACGGCGCCAACCCGCCAGCGTGCCGCAGGCAGCCACCCGCGAGGGGGCTCAGGCCGTTCGACCATCCTCTTTCCGCACCCGGAACCACGCCGCATACAGCGCCGGCAGGAACACCAGCGTCAGCACCGTACCCACGATCAACCCGCCCATGATCGAAATCGCCATCGACCCATAGAACGCACTGCGCGACAACGGGATCATCGCCAGTACCGCCGCCAGCGCGGTCAGCACGATCGGACGGAAGCGGCGCACCGTCGCATCCAGGATCGCGTCCCAGCGGTCATGCCCGGCATCGATGTCCTGCTGGATCTGGTCGATCAGGATCACCGAATTGCGCATGATCATGCCGGCCAGCGCGATCGTGCCCAGCAGCGCGACGAACCCGAACGGCGAACGGAACAGCAGCAGGAACAAGGTCGCGCCGATGATCCCCAGCGGTGCGGTGACCAGCACCATCGCCGTGCGCGAGAAGCTGCGCAGCTGCAGCATCAGCAGGGTCGCCACCACCACCAGGAACAGCGGCATGCCGGCCTTGATCGAATCCTGCCCGCGGGCGGAATCCTCCACCGTGCCGCCGGTTTCCAGCAGGTAGCCGCTGGGCAGCTGCGCACGGATGCCCTCGAGCGTCGGCAGCAGCTGCTGCACCACGTCCAGTGGCTGCATGCCATCGCCGATATCGGCGCGCACGGTCACCGTCGGCAGCCGGTCGCGGTGCCAGATGATGCCATCTTCGAAACCATGCTCCAGCGTGGCCACCTGGGACATGCTGATGCTGCCACCGGAAGGGGTGGGCATCTGCAGGCTGCCGAGCAGCTCCAGGCTCAACCGCTCATCGCCCGCACCACGCACCAGCATCTCGATCTGCCGGTTGCCTTCGCGATACACGCTTACCGCTTCGCCAGCCAGCGAACTGGCCAGGAACTGACTGACCTGTGCACTGCTCACGCCGAGCGCGCGCGCACGGTCCTGGTCGATCACCAGCCGCACCACCTTGCTCGGTTCGCTCCAGTCCAGGTTGACGTTGATGGTGTGCGGATTGGCACGAACCTTCTCTTCCACCTGCCGGGCCAGTGCCTGCACCTGCGCGATGTGCTCGCCGGAGATGCGGAACTGCACCGGGTAGCCCACCGGTGGTCCGTTCTCCAGCCGGGTCACGCGCATCTGCACGTCCGGGAAGGTGGGCAGCACCTCGCGTTGCAGCCAGTCGCGCACGCTTTCACGGGCATGGGTGTCGTTGGCCAGCACCACGAACTGGGCGAAGTTGGTCGCCGGCAGTTGCTGGTCCAGCGGCAGGTAGAAGCGCGGTGACCCGGTGCCCACGTAGGCCACGTAGTTGCGGATGCCTTCGCGGCCGTCCAGCAGCTTCTCCAGTTTGGCCACCTGGCCACGGGTCGCGTTCAACGACGCGCCCTCGGCCAGTTCGATGTCCACCATCAGCTCCGGCCGCGTGGAGTCCGGGAAGAACTGCTGCGGCACGAAACGGAACAGCAGCAGCGAGCCGATGAACAACAGGACGGTCGCGGCGATCACCCACCAGCGATGGCGCAGGCAGCCTTCGAGGAAGCGCCGGAAACGCACGTAGAACGGACGCTGGTACGGGTCGTGGTCGTGCCCGTGCGCCGGCGGCGCGAGCAGGTTGGCCAGTGCCGGGAAGCGGTCCGCCCACGCCTGCCGCCGCGCATGCCAGCGGCCCAGCAGGCTGCCCGGCTTCGGCGGCTGGCGGTTGTACAGGTCCGGCAGCATCTTGTCGCCGAGGTAGGGAATGAACAGCACCGCTGCGATCCAGGACACCACCAGCGCGATGGTCACCACCTGGAACAACGACCGCGTGTACTCACCGGTGCTGGAGGCGGCAGTGGCGATCGGCAGGAAGCCGGCCGCGGTGATCAGGGTGCCGGTCAGCATCGGGAATGCGGTGGATTCCCAGGCGAAGCTGGCCGCACGCAGGCGGTCGTAGCCCTGCTCCATCTTGGTGGCCATCATCTCCACCGCGATGATCGCATCATCCACCAGCAGGCCCAGCGCCAGCACCAGCGCACCGAGCGAAATCTTGTGCAGGCCGATGCCGAAGTAGTGCATGACGAAGAAGGTCATCGCCAGCACCAGCGGAATGGTCACCCCGACCACCAGCCCGGTGCGCAGGCCCAGCGAGAAGAAGCTCACCAGCAGCACGATCACCACCGCTTCGGCCAGTACCTGGACGAACTCGCCGACGGATTCTTCCACTGCCTGCGGCTGGTCGGACACCTTGCGCAGCTGCATGCCGGCCGGCAGCGTCTTCTGCAGGCGTTCGAACTCCGCATCCAGGTGCGTGCCCAGCGCCAGGATGTCACCGCCGTCCTTCATCGCCACCGCCAGGCCGATCGCATCCTCGCCCATGAAGCGCATCTTCGGCGAAGCCGGATCGGCGAAACCACGGTGGACCTCGGCGATGTCGCCCAGGTGCACGGTGCGCTCGCCGACGCGTATCGGGAAGGCACGGATGTCGTCGATGCTGTTGAACTGGCCACTGACCCGCAGCTGCACGCGGTCGCTGCCGGTTTCCAGGAAACTGGTATTGGCCACCGCGTTCTGCTCGGCCACCGCCTGCTGGACCTGCTGCCGCGAAATGCGCAGCGAGGTCAGCTTCGTGTTGGACAATTCGATGAAGACCTTCTCATCCTGCAGGCCGACCAGCTCGACCTTGCCCACGTCCTGCACCCGCTGCAGCTCCAGCTGGATGCGATCGGCGTAATCGCGCATCAGTGCGTAATCGAAACCCTTGCCGGTCAGCGCGTAGATGTTGCCGAAGGTATCGCCGAATTCATCGTTGAAGAACGGCCCGACGATCTCGCGCGGCAGCGTGGCCTGGATGTCGCCGACCCGCTTGCGCACCTGGTACCAGAGGTCCGGGATCTGCCGGGAACGCAGGTCGTCGCGCGCCACGAAGATGACCTGCGATTCGCCCGGCCGCGAATAGGAGCGGATGAACTCGAACTCGCCGGTGTTCATCAGCGCCTTCTCGATCGGCTCGCTGACCTGTCGCGACACCTGTTCGGCCGTGGCCCCCGGCCACATCGTGCGCACCACCATGATCTTGAAAGTGAAAGGAGGATCCTCGGACTGCCCCAGGTGCTTGTAGGACCACGCCCCGATCAGCGCGAAGGCGAGCATGGCGAACAACACCAGGGGACGGTTGGCCAGCGCCCACTCGGAAAGATTGAAGCGACGCACCGGCTTACTCCCCCGCCTTGGTGGCGGCCGCCGCCGGCTTCAGCACCGGGCGGTTCTGCCGGTCCACCGCGGTCACCCGCTGGCCTGCGCGCAGCAGGTGGCCACCGGCAGCGACCACCCAGTCACTCGCCGTGACGCCACTCATTACCGGCACGGTATCGCTGCCATAGGCGCCGGCGGTCACCGGCACCGCCTTCAGCCGCGCGGTGGTCGGGTCCACCACCCACACGCTGGCGCGGTCGTCGGCACCGCGCTGCAGGGCGGACAGGGGCAGCTGCACCGCGGCTTTTCCGTTGCCGCCCGCCAGGCCATGCACGCGCGCGCTCTGCCCGAGGCTGACATCGGCCAGCGCATCGGCGGCCAGGCTGACCCGCGCAGCGAAGGTCCGCGACTGCGGATCGGCAGCGGCGGCGACCTCACGGATCGTCCCCGGCAGCATCGGCCCACCGCGACTCCACGGTTCCACCTGCACCGCCGTACCGACCGGGAAATCGCGCAGCATCGCTTCGGGCAGATCGATCCGCACCTCGCGGCCATCGTCGGCGGCCAACGTGAACAACGTCTGCCCGGCGGCCACCACCTGGCCGGCTTCGGCATCGGGCTCGCGGCTGGCAATCACCCCGTCGGCCGGCGCGCGCAACTGCGCATAGCCGGCCTGGTTGCCCAGTACGTCGGCGTTGGCGCGCGCAGCGTCCACCTGGCCCTGCGCCGCCTTGAACGCGGCGGCCTGCTGGTCCAGTGCCGAGCGGCTGATCAACTGCTGCGCGGCCAGCGTTTCATAGCGTTTGTGGTCGTCACGGGCGCGGACCAGTTCGGCCTGCGCGGCCGCCAGCTGTGCCTGCGACGCCCGTGCCTGCAGGGCGAAGTCGGCCGGGTCCAGCTCGGCCAGCAGTTGTCCCTTGACCACCCGCTGGCCCGCATCCACGTCCCGCCGCAGCAGCTTGCCGGCAACCCGGAAGGACAGCGCGCTCTCCTGCCGCGCCCGGACTTCGCCGGGGAACACCATGGCGCCGTCACCGGCCGCGACCAGCGGATGCACCACCAGCACCGGCACCGCGGCGACCGGCGCTTCCGGCTTGTCGGAACAGGCAGCCAGCGCGGCCACTCCCAGTGCAATTCCCATCCAGCGCACGCTCTTCATCGGTGTTCGTCCTGATTACGCATTCGAGTGGTGGCAGCTGCGCGGGAGCGCGGCGCCGGGCGGTTTAGTGAACCCGGCGGTATAGTATAAATATCGAACCGCTTGGTCTACTATTACGCGGATGATGTGTCCCTTCTCCCGCAAGAATGCGCCCAAACCTGCCAGCAAGGCCGCAGGTCCGGGCCGCCCCAAGGACCTCGGCAAGCGTGCCGCCATCCTGGAAGCGGCCAAGGCGCTGTTCGTGGAGCAGGGATACACCGGCGTCAGCATGGATGCCATCGCCGCCCAGGCGGGGGTGTCCAAGCTCACCGTGTACAGCCATTTCGGCGACAAGGAATCGCTGTTCACCGAAGCGGTCAAGTCCAAGTGTGTGGAAATGCTGCCGGACACCCTGTTCGTGGCCGATGCCGAAGGCCCTCTGCGCGACCAGTTGCTGGGCATCGGCGAGGCCTTTTTCGAGCTGGTCACCTCCGATGCGGCCGTATCGGTGCAGCGCGTGATGATGGCCCCGGAAACCGATGACCGCCTGCGCGAGATGTTCTGGCAGGCCGGTCCCAAGCGCACCACCGAGGCGCTGGCCGAATTCCTGCGCGCCCGTGCAGCGCGCGGCGAACTGGACATCCAGGACTTCCCCACCGCGGCACTGCAGCTGATGACCCTGGTCAAGGGCGAACTGCATACGCACATGATGTGTGGGCTGCAGCCACCGTTGGCGGCCGGGGATGCCGGCCGGCACGTGGCCGCCAGCGTGGATTTCTTCCTGCGCGCCTACGTCCCCCGCCCGGCCCAGGCGGGCCCGCGCGGTGGCTGATCCCCACAACCTGAACAAGCCGGAGGTCGCGATGACTTCCGGCACTGCGACCTACGCCGCCCTGAATACATGCTCCGGGTGCGCCGACGGCCTCCGGCACCGGTAAAATGGCCGGCCCACTGCGCTGGATTGGAACCTCATGACGATTGACTACGCACACGCCCGTGAACTGATGGTGGAACAGCAGATCCGTCCCTGGGACGTGCTGGACATCAAGGTGCTCGACGTCCTGGCGCGCCTCCCGCGCGAAGCCTTCGTGGCAGAGGCGCACCGCGCGCTGGCCTATGCGGACATCGAGCTGCCGCTCAGCGGCGGGCAGAAGATGATGAAGCCGGTCGTCGAAGGCCGCACCCTGCAGGCGCTGGACCTGCAGCCGGGTGACGAAGTGCTGGAAATCGGCACCGGCAGCGGTTACCTGTCGGCCTGCCTCGGCGCACTGGCGCGCGAAGTGCTCAGCCTGGAGATCGATCCGGAGCTGGCCGCCACCGCGCGTGCACGCCTGGACAGCACCGGCCTGGGCACCAACGTGCGCGTGGACGTGGCCGATGCCCTGGCCTGGCAGACCGACCGCCGTTTTGATGTGATCTGTGTCACTGGCGCCGTTGACCGCGTGCCGTCACAGTTCGCCTCGTGGCTGCGTCCGGGTGGTCGCCTGTACATCATCCATGGCCGTTCGCCGGTGATGGAAGCGATCCTGGTCAAGGCCGATGGCAGCACCGAATCGCTGTTCGAAACCGATATCGATTACCTGCGCGGTGCCGCGCCGGCCCCCCAGTTCCACCTCTGAGTCCAAGGAAGCCGCAATGATCCGCCGAACCCTCGCTATTGCGCTGGCCACCGTCCTGCTGCCGCTGTCCGCCCATGCCGCCGACCTGCTGCAGGTCTATGAAATGGCCCGCAATGGCGACCCGCAGCTGTCCGCTGCCGAATCCACCCGGCTGTTCGACAAGGAAGGCGCCGTGCAGGCACGCGCCGCCCTGCTGCCGCAGATCAACGGCGTCGCCTCGTTGAACCGCTCGCGCACCGAAGACCGCGGCAACAATACCGGTACCTTCGAAAGCCGCCGCCGTACCTACACCATCGATGGCAGCCAGACGCTGTTCAACTGGAGCCAGTTCAGCACCCTGCGCGCCCAGCGCGAACTGAGCAGGGCAGCGGACTTCACCCTCGATTCGGCCAACGACGACCTGATCGTGCGCACCTCGGCCGCCTACTTCAACGTGCTGGTGGCGATCGAATCGCTGAACGCCGCCAAGACCAACGAAGAAGCCGCCAAGAAGCAGTTCGACTTCGCCGACAAGCGCCTGGAAGTGGGCCTGGCGCCGATCACCGACGTGCATGAAGCCCGCGCCCAGTACGACCAGGCACGCGCCAACACCATCGTCTCGCAGAACACCCTGGCCGACGCCTACCAGGCGCTGACCGAACTGACCGGCCAGCCGGTGACCAACCTGCGCGGCCTGCCGGAAGACTTCCGCCCGGAAGTGCCGGCCAACCGCGGCAACGTCGACCAGCTGGTGCAGAGCGCGGTCGCGCAGAACCCGGCGCTGAAGGCGCAGGAACTGCAGGTCAGCGCATCCGAAGCCAGCGTGCAGTCGGCACGTGCCGGCCACCTGCCCACGCTCGCCCTCGGCGCCAGCGTCGGCCAGGGCGCAACCTGGGGCGACAGCACCGGTGCCGGTGGCCTGAGCCCGGATACCCGCACCAACAGCGTCGGGCTGACCTTGAACGTGCCGATCTTCTCCGGCGGCGCCACCCAGTCCGCCGTGCGCCAGGCGCTGGCCCAGCGTGACATCGCGCAGGATGGCTACGAGCAGCAGAAGCGTGCACTGGACCGCAACACCCGCAACGCCTACCAGACCCTGGTGGCGGGTATCAGCGAGGTGGAAGCGCGTCGCCTGGCGGTGGTCTCCGCGCAGAGCGCCTACGACGCCCTCGCAGGTCGGCCTGGAAGTGGGTACCCGCACCGTGCTGGACGTGATCCAGAACCAGCGGATCCTGTTCTCCGCACAGCTGGATTACGCCAACGCGCGGTACACCTTCCTGCAGAACCGACTGCTGCTGAGCCAGGCCGTGGGCGCGCTGGACATCGCCGAGCTGCAGGAGATCAACCGCCTGCTGACCGTCGACGCCGGCAACCCGAGCACCACGGTCAACAACTGACCGCAGCCCGGTGTGACGACGAAAAGCCACCCGCATGCGGGTGGCTTTTTTTGTAGTGACGGCCGCTGGCCGTCAATCGGTTGGACCGCTGGCCGTCAACGGGCTCCGCTTACCACCCCATGTTCACCGCCACCTGCGGCACGACTACCGCGCTGCTGTTGCGGCCGGCCAGCGACACCTGCGCGCCTGCGACGAGCGCGACATGGTCGTTCCAGTGGTACTGGATCGCCGGAACGATCGAGAACCGCCAACTGGCCGGATCGCGTCGGTACATATCCTGGCTGCCCGTCGCCGTCACCACCCTGCCGTGCACGCTGCCAGCGCCTTCGCGCTCGTGCAGCAGCTCACCGGCCAGCACCCAGGTGGGCGACAGGCTGTACTCGGCCGCCAGCAGGCTGGTCACGGCCGCACCCAGCCGCACCCTGCCATCGAAGCCCACCGGCGTGCCGAACGCGCTTTGCCCGCGCACGCCGGCATTGGCGCCGGGCGTGCGCCACAACGTACTGGCGCGCATCCGCAGGTGCCCGTCAAGGAAGTAGGCCTGGCCGTGCAGGCCGAGGCTGGTGGCGCCCACCCCGGTTCCGCTGGCGACCGAGATCGGCCTTTCTTCCAGCCGGTCGTGATGCCCGGTGGCGATGCTCTGGCGGACGGCGAGGGTCAGCGTCGGACGATGCACGCCCTCTCCTTTGTACAGCCCGAACAGCGCGGACAACGTGGTGTCGCCGATATCGAAGGCGCGCCGGTTGCCGTCGTCCCGGTTGTAGGACGCGTTCAAGCTGGCGGCGATGGTCACGCGCTCATGCAGCCCGTACTGGATCGGCACGGCTAGGTACCAGCCGTCCGGTCCACTGGCATCGCGACGGTCGCCATTTTCGTCATACAGGCCACGCAGCTGGCTGTTGATCAGATAGGGCTCGATGTTGAGCATGCCCACCGGCAGCGGTGGTGCGGGGCTGAGCAGCGGGCCCGCGAAGCGCGGCCCCTCGGCGGCGGCCACCTGGCTGGCCAGCGCGGCGGCCAGCATCACCACGCCCGCCGCAGTGGCACGGCGTGCAGTGACGTGATTGGACATCATTCTTCTCTCCTCGATGCAGGCACGCGCCTGCCCTGACGACGCTAGGCCGACTCCCACTACACGGACATGCGGGAAGTTGAGGAGATGAAAACTTGAAAGCTATCGAAAGTTCTCAATAGGAACAGGCAGCCTATTGGAAGCAGCGCGCGCTGCGCCGAACGCCATGCAACCAGCGTCGTTTTTACCTCGCCTGGAGGTGAGAGCAGCGCGTGTCGCCGACGCGGAAGCGTGCCGCCGCGCACGAAACGAAGCGCACGCGCCGCATCCTGCTTGACGCACCGGATCGCGGCCAACACCATGCGCCCACTTCATCGCCCCGGAGGCCCCTGCTTGGACAGTCACAGTAGATTCTGCTTTTACTGAGCGGACCCGACACTGCCAGGCAGGTCGCGTCCGCCAGGACGGGGCCCGGTGCCGCCCGCCGTGGGTGGCCTGAACTTCGAACATCGCACTGTTTACCTTCGGCCCAAGTGGGAGCCGCTGGCGTATCCGTCCATCGGAGAACGACCATGCGCTTCACCTTCCTTCGCCTTGCCCCGCTGTGGGCAACCCTCTCTGCCAGCAGCCCGCTGCATGCCGCCGCCAGCCTGCTGGTGGACGACGCCGGTACCACCCCGCAGGGGACGTGCCAGCTTGAAAGCTGGAGCCGCCACGCTGCCAGCCACCTGGAGCTGACCGCCGTGCCCGCGTGCACACTGGCCGGCACCGAGCTGTCGCTGGGCGTGAGCCATCTGCGTGGCGAAGGCACCCTGCCTTGGGCGCTGGGGGCCAAGCGCGCGCTGCGTCACTGGCACGAGGAACGCCTGCAGCTGGCCGCATCCATCGAAACCGCTGGCGATCTCCGGCAGGCGGCTGCACGCAGCTGGGCGCTGAATCTTCCGCTGAGCGTTGCACTGGGCCGACAGTCCCTGTCCGCCGCGCATTTCAATGCCGGCTGGAGCCGTTCACGCCACGAACGCGGCATCACCCTGGGGGCCGGTATCGATATCCGGATCGCCCCGACATGGTCGCTGCTGGCCGAACAGGCGCGCGACGCGGCCCGCCACCGCAGCAGCCAGCTGGGCGTCCGTCGTCACCTGCCCGGCGAGGCATCGCTGGATCTGCTGGCCGGTCGCGCTGACGGCCGGACCGCGACGTCGTGGATCACCGTCGGCCTGAACCTGCCGCTGTCGCGCTGAGCGTCTTCCCGGCGCGCGCCACCCCTGCATTGCCCTTTCTCCAACCCAACCAAAGGAATCATCACGATGAACCGTGAAGAGCTGATATTCGCCGTGCGCCGCTTTGCCCATGCACCCGACCGCGAAGGCTTCGCAGCGCTGGTCCGCGCATCGCATCCCTCCGACCTCGCCGAGGTCCTGCTGGGCACCTCCGCCGCGTCGCTGTCGTCGCTGTTGCTGCTGCTGGATCCGCAGCAGCGGGCCGACCTGTTCGCCCATCTTGCCTTCCCGCAGCAGGATGCACTGCTGGCGCTGCTGCCCCGGCAGACCGTCTACGACCTGTTCGAGAGGATGCCCGCGGATGATCGGGCGGATCTGTTCAATCGCCTCGACACGCGGTCACGACCGGACCTGCTGGCCGGCTTGGATGGCGTGGAGCGCGAGGACATCGTCGCCCTCGCGGCCTACCCCGAAGCGTCGATCGGCTCGGTCACCACCTCCGACTTCGTCGCGCTCGACAGCACCATGACCGTCGCGCAGGCGCTCGCGCACATCCGCACCCTCGCCCCCAGCAGCGAGACGATCTACGCCCTGTACGTCCTGGATGGCCAGCGCCGGCTGCAGGGCACGCTGTCGCTGCGCGACCTGGTGGTCGCCCTGGCCGACACCACGGTGGCCAGCCTGGTGCGACCGGACCCGGTCTTCGTGCAGGCCGCGTGGCCGCGCCTGCGTGCCGCCGAGCTGATCCGCCGCTATGACCTGCTGGCCGTACCGGTGCTGGATGCCAATCAGGCGATGATCGGCATCGTCACCGTCGATGATGCGATGGACATCGACAAGCAGCAGGATGCCGACCAGCTGGCACGCTTCGGCGGTACGTCGGTGGCCGGCGGCAGCGACCTGGACATGATGACCACGCCGCTCCGGCGCATGTTCAATGTGCGCGTGTTCTGGCTGGCGGTGCTGACCTTCTTCGGCATCATCACCAGTACCTTCGTCGCCGCGCAGGAGGAACTGCTGAGCCAGGCGATCGTGCTGGCGGCCTTCATCGCACCGATCGTGGACATGGGCGGCAATACCGGCAGCCAGTCGGCCACGCTGGTCATCCGCAGCATGGCGCTGGGCGAGCTGGGGCTCAACTGGCGGCATGTCCTGTTCGTCATCAAGCGTGAGCTGCCGGTGGCGGCGATGCTGGGCATCGCCATCGCGCTGCTGGAAGCGGTGCTTGCCTGGTTCAGCAAAGGCGTGGGCATCGACGTGCTGCTGGTGGTCGGCCTGAGCATGCTGGTCTGCACCGCACTGGGCGGGGTCGTCGGTGCGCTGTTGCCGTTCCTTGCGCGTCGCATGGGCACCGATCCGGCGACCCTGTCTTCGCCGCTGATCACCTCGGTGATGGACCTCGTCGGTGTGTTCGTCTACTTCGGCTTCGCCTGGGCCCTGCTGGGCGAACAGCTGGTCGGCGCGAGCACCTGAGCCGTATGCACGCAGCATGCAGTGCGGCGCATCCCTCCGATGCGCCGCATTCCACCTGCTGCTTCAGAATCCGATGTTGATCGCGACCTGTGGCGCGACCAGCGCGGCCGCGTTGCGTCCCCTCACGCCGACCTGCAGTCCCGCGATCAACCCGACCCGGTCGCTGAAGTGGTACTGCACGGCCGGCAGCACGGACAGCCGCCACGACGACGCCGCTTCGCGACGTTCGGCGTTGCCCTGGCTGTCGTGGCCGCGCAGCGTCGAACCACCGGCCTGTTCGTAAAGCACTTCACCCACCAGCGTCCAGCGGGGGGCCACGCTGTACTCCGCCGATGCCGTGGCCCCCGCCCCGTGGCCGAGCCGGATGCGCCCGCCGAACCCGGTGTCGGTGCCGTACACGCTGCGCCCCTGCAGGCGTGCGCTTGCCCCCGGCAGGGTCCAGTCGACGCTGGCGCGCGTGCGCAGCCGTCCCTCGAGCAGGTAGGCCTGGCCATGCAGCACCAGCGTGGTGGAAGCCGCGCCAGTACCACTGCCCGGCGCGTCGCGCCGTTCCAGTCGGTCGTGGCGGCCAGTGGGAAGTCGCTGCCGTGCGGTCAGCGCAAGGCGCGCCCGGTTCGGCCCGCCGGCATCGATCAACCCGAACGATGCCGCCACCGTGGTATCGCCGGTGGCAAACGCGCGGCTGCTTCCGGGCAGCCGGTTGTACTGTCCGCGCAGGGTGCCGCCGATGCTGAGCCGGTCGGTCACCCCGTACTGGATCGGGACGGAGGTGGTCAACTGTATCGGCGCCGGGCTGCGCCGGCGATGGCCATCGCCATCGAAACGCGACGCCGACCGGTTGAAGATGACGTAGGGTTCGATGTTGAAGGCGCCCTTCGCCAACGGTGGCGCCGGCGTCGCCAAGGGACCGATGAAATGCGGAGCGTTCTGCAGTCCTTCCGCGTGCGCGCAGGCGGCCATCGACAACAACGTGCCGATGACAAGGCGCACCCCACTGCGGTGGCGTGGCAGGAAAAAACGAAACACGATGGCGTTCTCCACGAAAGGCAGGCAGATGCCTGTTCGTGGACGCTAGGACACCGCTGCGGGTCGCCCTATCGGTTGAATCTGAAAAGAAGCCGGCGCGGCCGATACGTCGCCGCGACGATCGCGATCGCGTCAGCAGTCGGCGGATGCAGCACTGGAGAGCGGCGGCGGCAACTGCGGTTGCACCAGGGCGATCGTGCGTTTCAAGGCACCTCTGCCATTGCTGACCAGCGCGCAGCCTGCGCGCGCCATGTCTTCACGCGCCTGCGCGTCGGACAGCAGGTGCTGCAGGTGCTCGCCGACCGACTGCACGTCCTGGCCGATCAGCAGCGCATCGGCCTCGAGCATGCGGCGCGAGATCTCGGCGAAGTTATGCAGGTGCGGACCGGTGACGGCCGCGGTTCCCATGGCTGCAGGCTCCAGCAGGTTATGCCCGCCGATCGCCTGCAGGCTGCCCCCCACGAACGCAACCTGGGCGCACGCATAGAAGGACATCAGCTCTCCCAGCGTATCGATCACGAACACATCGCTGTCGGCCTGCGGCCACTGCTGCGCACGTCGGGTGGCGACCTGCCAGCCCTGCTCGCGGGCGAGCGCATCGACCCGGGCGAAGCGTTCCGGGTGGCGCGGCGCCCACAGCAGCAACAGCTGCGGATGCTGCACGCGCAGGCGCCGGTGCAGGTCGATGATCGCCTGCTCTTCGCCTTCGTGCGTGCTGGCGGCGATCCACACCGGTCGCTTTGCCGGCACGCTGCGATGGAACTGCTCGACGAAGGCCTGCACGTTGGGCGCGGCGATGTCGAACTTCAGGTTGCCCAGCGCCTGCACCTGCGCCGGATCGGCGCCAAGCTGGATGAAGCGCGCGGCGTCGTCTTCGGACTGCGCTGCCACGCAGGTGACGGTGCGCAGTGCGCGCCGGATCAATGCCGCAAGCAGGCGATAGCCACGCAGCGAACGCGCCGACAACCGCGCATTGAGGATGTACACCGGGATCGAGCGGCTGCGGCAACCGAACAGCATGTTCGGCCACAGCTCGGTCTCCAGGATCAAGGCCAGGCTGGGTTGGAAATGGTTGAGGAAGCGCCCCACGCTGCCCGGCACGTCATACGGCAGGTAGACGTGGTCCACCGCATCGCCCCAGATCGCGCGCACCCGCTCCGAGCCGGTCGGGGTGATCGTGGTGACCACCCAGCGGATGTCCGGCCGCAGCGCGCGCAGTGCATTGACCAGCGGCGCGGCGGCGTTCACCTCGCCGACCGATACCGCATGCAGCCAGACACGCGGCTGGCAGCTCGAATCCGGGTAGGAGGCGTAGCGCTCGTCCCAGCGCTGGAAGTATTCCCGCACCCGGAAACCGCGCCAGACCAGGTGGTACACCGTGATGGGCAGCAGCAGGTAGAGCACGGCCGAATACAGGCCGCGCAGGATCCATTCGACGGGGTCTTTGCGCATGCGGGAAGGATACGGGAGGGCCCGGTGAAAGACACGCGGCCCGCCCACGGGGCCCGCCCACGGGGCCTTGGTAGAATGGCGGCATGTCCGATGCCACCACCGCCCCCCGTCCTTCGCTGCGCGATCCGCGCAACTGGCCCATGTTCGCCGTGATGTTCGGCGCCTTCGCCATCGCCCGGCTGCCGTGGATGCTGCAGCGCGCGCTGGGGCGCGGCGTCGGCTGGGTCAGCTGGCGGCTGGCGGGCAGCCGGCGCAGGGCAGCGGAGGTCAACCTCACGCTGTGCTTCCCGGAGAAGGACGATGCGTGGCGGCAACGCCTGCTGCGCGACAGCTTCGATGCACTCGGCGTAGGCATTTTCGAGTTCGCCCGCGCCTGGTGGGGCAGCATCGCCACGATCCGCCCGCGCGTGCACGTGGAAGGCGTGGAGCACCTGCACAAGCTGAAGGCCGAAGGACGTGGCGTGCTGCTGGTTTCAGGCCATTTCATGACCCTGGAGATGTGCGGGCGCCTGCTGTGCGACCACGTCGAGCTGGCCGGCATGTACCGCAAGCACCGCAATCCGGTCTACGAATGGGCGGTGAAGTTCGGCCGGCTGCGTTACGCCACGGCGATGTTCGCCAACGAAGACATCCGCGCCAGCGTGCGGCACCTGAAGAAAGGCGGTTTCCTGTGGTACGCGCCGGACCAGGACATGCGCGGCAAGGACACCGTGTTCGTGCCCTTCTTCGGGCACACCGCCGCCACCATCACCGCCACCCACCAGCTGGCCCGCATGACCGGCTGCGCGGTGGTGCCGTACTTCCATCGCCGCGAAGGCGGCGACTATTACCTGAAAGTTGGCGCACCGCTGGACAACTTCCCGACCCAGGACGTGGAAGCCGATACCGCACGGGTCAACCAGGCCATCGAACAGATGGTGCGCGAGGCCCCGGACCAGTACCTCTGGATCCACCGCCGCTTCAAGCGCCAGCCCGGTGGCCGCAGTTCCTATTACGAGTGAAGAACGGTTCGCGTGCTGCGTTGATCGATTCATAGGTTGAGGCGGGGAAGGATCCTGCGCGGGACACGCCGCAAGTACGTCCATGTAGGCTGCGTCGCCGCATCCATGCGGCTCAGCGTCCCGCGCAGCACCCTCCCCCGCCTCCGGACACTAAACTTGTCCCGCGGAATTGGGTCGGAAAAGAGCAAAAGCAGAAGCCGCCGACCATGGGCATGCCGGGCATCCTGCGGGCCGTCGCAAGCGACGTTGGCAGCAGCTCCTGCCGCTGCCTGCGGCGCTACCGTTTCATCTTTCGTGGCGGGCGGCCACCGGAATCTCTCGGGGCGACGCCAACACCTGGAACGCCGCCAGGAGCACCGACAGCGAAGCGCTTTCAGTCGTTGGAACCCGGCTCATCCCGTGCCAGCAGGCTGCCCGCGAACAACGCGGCCAGCAGCACCGTGACCCCACCCCAGAACGTGGAGTGGAACGCCAAGTGGGTATTCAATGGAAACACCGTGACCGCCAGCGCCAGCATCGCCGGACGCGCGCGATCGCGCGCCGCCGGCGGCGCGAAACGCCACGCCCGCCACGCCTGCGCCGCCGCCGCCAGCCACAGCAGCAGGCCGATCACCCCGGTTTCCGCCAGGATTTCCAGCACGATCTGGTGCGCATGCAGCGCCGGTCCCGCGCCCCAGACACCGGTGCTTCCGGCGGCCGGGTCACAGTCGGGGTAGGCGTCGCGGAAGCCGCGCGCGCCCACGCCGTTGATCGGATGGGCCTGGATCATGCAGCCCGCTGCGGACCAGATCCGGCCACGGCCGGACAGCGCCTGCTCCACGCCATCGTCGTTGCCTTCCCAGGCCTGCGCGGTGCGGACCACCCGGTCACGCAGCTGCGGCACGCTGTAGGCAAGGCCTGCGGCCACCACCAGCCCGAACATCGCCAGCAGCAGCAGCTGGCGCCCCCCGAACAGGCGCCATCCGCTGTAGGCCACCACCAGCGCGAAGGTGATCCACGAGGCGCGTGAACCGGCCAGCAGCAGCACCACGCCGACCGCCATCGTGGCCACCATCCAGCCGGTCCGACCGAACCGCGTGGCGGCCGGCAGCAGCAGGAAGGCGGACAGGCTGGCCAGCACCTGGCCGAATTTGAGATTGCACGGACCCAGCGCGCCGCTGAGCCGGTCGGCCAGCGCGGCCTCTTCCGGGCTGCACAACGGGCGCTGGCTGGCGAGCTGCTTGAGCTGGTCCAGCGACCAGAACCATGGGCTGGTACCGGCGAGCGCCTGCACCAGTGCATCCACGGTCCACGCCGCAGTGATCAGCGCCAGGCCGCCCAGGGTCAGGGCGCGGCGCCGCGGCGTCGCCACCGCGATCGCCACCAGCCACATGAAAGGCAGATAGCGCAGCCCGGCAGCGGTCTTGGTCCAGGCCGCGGCAGGGTCCACCGCGTCCAGTGCGGACAGCGCCTGCGGCAGCCAGAAGCCCAGGAACAGGATGCTGGTCAGCGCCCAGGCGGCCGGGCTGAGCAGGCGCGGCTGGCCCTGCAGGCGGCGGGTGACCATGCGTACCGCAGCATAGATCGCCCCCAGCGCCAGCACGCCTTCGGCGATGCCCGGCAACGGCCACAATGCGACGAAAGCCAGCACCACCCACGGCGCCCAGCGACCCGCGCGATCATCGATCACGGCAGGAATGGGGTCAGCCGGCAAGGTCGGCATACAGGCGGAGCGTGTCGCGTTGCATGGCCTGCAGGGTAAACGGGATACGCGCCGGCAGCGACGGGGCAGCGGCCAGCAGGGCCAGGGCGCGTTCACCCAGTGCCTGCATGTCGCCCAGGGCGACGGCGCCGCCGGGCTGCAGCTGGCGCAGCAGTTCGCCCACGCCACCGTGGTCCCACCCCAGCACCGGGCGGCCTACCGCAAGGGCCTCGACCACGGTGCGCCCAAACGCTTCGGGCTTGTCGGACAGCTGCAGGACCAGGTCGCTGGCCGCGTAGGCCTGGGCGATCTTCGAGGTCGGGGCGCTGATATGCAGGGCATCGCCGACTCCCAGCGCCCGCGCCTGCTGGCGCAGCTCCTGTACGTAGACTTCGCGTCCGGGTTCCTCGGTGCCCAGCATCCACAGCTGGGCCATCACCCCGGCCGCATGCAGGCGGGCCAGCAGCTGCAGAGCGTGGGTGTGGCCCTTCAGCCGGGTACCGCGGCCAGGCAGCAGCAGCAACGGAGCGGTCACTGCGGCCAGCCAGGGATGGTCCTTTGCCAGCGCCAGCCGGGGGCGTCTGTCGTGGCTGCCGACACGGGGGAACTGCGCCGTGTCCACCCCGCGCGGGATCACCTGCAGGCGCTGCGCCGGCACCGCGGGATAGTGCTGCTGGACGAAGTCGCGGACCGTTTCCGACACGCAGATCACGCGCTCGCCGGTGGTCATGACCGCGCTGTAGCGACCCGGCGAATTCAGTCCATGCACGGTGGTCACCCAGTGCGGGCGCTGCGGGGCAGGCAGGGCGCGCACCGCATGCAGGCCCAGCCAGGCCGGCAGCCGCGAGCGCGCATGCACGATGTCCGCACCGACCTCGGCGAACAGCCGGCGCAGGGTGGGCATGTGGCGCAGGGTCAGCAGCGACTTGCGGCCGATATCCAGCGTGAGGTGTTCGGCACCGCTGGCCAGCAGCGGCTCGACCAGCCGCCCGCCGGCAGACACCACCAGAGCACGGTGGCCGGCCTGGACCAGTGCCGCGGCGATTTCCAGCGTAGAGCGCTCGACACCGCCGGAGTGCAGCGCCGGCAGCAACTGCACCACGGTCAATCGGCGCATCAGGTCAGGCGCCCGATCAGTCGGCCAGCACGAAGACGGCGCCGCAATAGGCGCACTTGGCTTCGCCGTTGGGTTCGTCTTCGATCGGCAGGTACACGCGCGGATGCGAGTTCCACAGCGCCATCTCCGGCGTCGGGCAGCTCAGCGGCAGGTCGCCGCGGTGCACGGTGTAACGCTTTTCGGCGTTGGCGGGAGCGGTGGCGGTATGGCTCATGGCGGGCGTCGTGAAAGGGATTGCGAGGGCTGGGATTCTAGCATCCGGCGCAGCGCCGGGGCTGGACCGGGACTGCGGGCAAGGGAATCGCCGCGGTCTTTTTGGATCGTTCCATATGGCGCGCCGCAGCAATCGAGCAAACAGGCATCGCGCCGATTTGGATCGAACCAAATGCACTTGTCAGCGCCAACATGCGTGTTGCAGGATGGTCCGCGTTGCTCTGGGAGGAGACCGCAATGCCCCGTAATGCGTCTGACCGTGCGCGCCGCGCGCCGCTGTGCCTCGCGCTGGCCTTGGCCATGCTTCCCGCCGCCCATGCGGCTGCGCTGTCGACCTCGTTCGAAGCCGGCCAGCCGATGCCCCCCGCAGGCGCTGGCGGCCCGTTGAGCCTGCGCGTGGGCCCCGGCCCGGCCGACCCGTACGCAGCCAAGGCGGGTGTGGGATACAGCGGCCAGCGCGCCCTGCAGTACCGCAGCAGCGGCGGCACTGCCCGGCAGGTCCTGCTGGCCACCGACCAGCAGATCGATGCGGACACCACGCTGAGCTGGATGGTCCTGCCGGAGATCGTCGACGGCGACACCGCCGCGTCCACCCATGTCTCGCTGGACCTGCTGCTCGATGATGGCCAACGCGTATCAGCCAGCGCGGCGCGAGACCAGCACGGGGTCGCACTGGGCGCCACCGCGCAGGGGGATTCGAAGACGCTGTATCCGCAGCAATGGGCGCGCAAGGCCGTGCGCCTGGGCGAGGTGCCCGGATTGCGCGGTCGCCGCGTGGTGGCCATCGAACTGGAAGTGGCCAGCGCAGCCGGCGCGCCGGTGTCGGGCTGGATCGACGATGTACGGCTGGAGGCGACGCCGTCGGTCGTGCCGGCGCGGCCGTCCGACTGGGTGCTCACCACGCGCGGCACCCAGTCCAACGGGCGCTTCTCGCGTGGCAACAACTACCCCGCCACGGCACTGCCGCATGGCTTCAACTTCTGGACGCCGGTGACCGACGCCGGCGTGCTGAACTGGCTGTACCGCTGGAACGAGCACAACGACGCCGACAACCGCCCGCGCCTGCAGGCGTTGTCGCTCAGCCACCAGCCGAGCCCGTGGATGGGTGACCGGCAGACCTTCCAGGTGATGCCCTCGGCCAGCCGCGGCGTGCCCGAAGCCGACCGCGCCAAGCGCGCGCTGGCGTTCTCGCACGACCAGGAAAACGCACGCCCGTACCGCTACGACGTGCGTTTCGACAACGGCATCGCGGCCTCCATCGCCCCGACCGACCATGCCGCCCTGTTCCGCTTCCAGTTCCCGGCCACCGGCGATGCCAACCTGCTGTTCGATAATGTCGATGCGCGCGGCGGGCTGACCCTGGACGCTGCCAGCCAGACGCTCTCCGGCTACACCGACGTGCGCAGCGGCCTGTCCAACGGCGCCACCCGCATGTACGTGGTGGCGGGTTTCGACCGTCCGTGGCGCAGCAGCGGCACGCTCGATACCGGACGCCCCACCGGCTACATCAAGTTCGATCCGGGCAGCGATCGCCAGGTCAACATGCGCATCGCCACCTCGTTGATCTCGGTGGAACAGGCACGCCAAAACCTCGCCCTGGAACTGAGCGCCGACGACACCCTGGAGCGCGTCGCCGCACGCGCGCAGGATGCATGGGACGCACGGCTGGGCGCCTTCGACATCGGCGACGCCAGCGAGGACCAGAAGACCACGCTGTATTCAAACCTCTACCGCCTGTACCTGTTCCCCAATTCCGGCCACGAGAATGTCGGTACCGCGCAGGCGCCGGAGTGGCGCTACGCCAGCCAGGCCAGCGCGGCCGAGGACAACACCGATGGCAGCGCGGTGCGCAGCTTCGCACCGGTGCGCGACGGCAAGGTGTACGTCAACAACGGCTTCTGGGACACCTTCCGCACCACCTGGCCGGCCTATGCGTTGTTCCGCGCCGATGATGCCGGCGCCTTGGTGCAGGGCTTCCTTGAACAGTACAAGGCGGGCGGCTGGGTCGCACGCTGGTCCTCGCCGGGCTACGCCGACCTGATGGTCGGCACCAGCTCGGACGTAGCCTTCGCCGATGCCTGGCTGAAGGGCGTGCGCGGCTTCGACGTGGACACCGCGTACGACGCAGCGCTGCGCAATGCCACGGTGGTGCCGCCGGATCGGCATGTCGGCCGCAAGGGCATGGACCGTTCCACGTTCACCGGCTTTGCCAGCGCCGACGTGCACGAAGGGATGTCGTGGACGATGGAAGGCGCGCTCAACGATTTCGGCATCGCCAACATGGCGACACGGCTCGCCAGCGACGCCGGCTCGAGCGCCGAGCGTGAGCGCTATGCCACTGAAGCGGACTACTTCGGCCATCGTGCGGCGGCCTATTCAACGATGTTCGACCCGGCCGCGGGCTTCTTCCAGGGCCGGCGCGAAGATGGCAGCTGGCGGGTGGACGCCAAGGACTACGACGCACGCGTCTGGGGCCATGACTACACCGAATCCAATGGCTGGACCTTCGCCTTCACCGCCGCCCACGATGGTGAAGGACTGGCAGCGCTGTATGGTGGGCGCGAGGCGCTCGCCGCCAAGCTGGATGCGTTCTTCGCCACCCCGGAAACCGCGGATCCGGCCTTTGCCGGTTCCTACGGCGGGCTGATCCATGAAATGACCGAAGCCCGCGATGTGCGCATGGGCATGTACGCACACAGCAACCAGCCCTCGCACCACATCCCGTGGATGTACCTGTACACCGGCCAGCCATGGAAGACCCAGAAGCATGTGCGCGAGATCCTGGCGCGCCTGTACGTGGGCAGCGAGATCGGACAGGGCTACCCCGGTGACGAGGACAACGGCGAGACTTCGGCCTGGTATGTGTTCGCTTCGCTGGGCCTGTATCCGCTGCGGATGGGCGCACCGGAATATGCGATCGGCTCGCCATTGTTCCGGCACGCCAGAGTCACCCTGCAGGACGGCGCGGTGCTGACGGTGAACGCGGCGGACAACTCCCCCACCAACGTGTACGTGCAGTCGTTGAAGGTCAACGGCAAGCCATGGACGAAGACCTGGCTGCCGCACGAGGTCATCGCCGCCGGCGCCACGCTGGACTTCCAGATGGGTCCGCAACCCTCGCGCTGGGGCACCGGCGAAGGCGATGTGCTGCCGTCGCTGACCGCACGCGGCGAGCGCCCTGCCCTGCTGCATGACCTGCTGGCCAAGGGCGCGCAGGCGCGGCT
This sequence comes from Stenotrophomonas sp. SORGH_AS_0321, assembly GCF_031453215.1. Lineage (NCBI taxonomy): Bacteria > Pseudomonadati > Pseudomonadota > Gammaproteobacteria > Lysobacterales > Lysobacteraceae > Stenotrophomonas > Stenotrophomonas sp. SORGH_AS_0321. The sequence continues at coordinate 804,351 of NZ_JAVIZG010000001.1, read as the reverse complement.
GGAAGACGGCCGCGCGCTGGACGCGCTGGTCGACGACAACGCCACGACCGCCGCGCCGCTGGGCGCGAAGGCAACGGTGGTGTTCAGCGGCGTCGCCGCCGGCGCCCCCACGATGTACACCCTGACCAGCGGCGAGAACAGCATCCGCGGCGGCGCATGGACGCTGGAAGCACGTACCGCCGGTGGTCGCTGGTCCACGCTGGATACGCGCACGTCCGAAGACTTCGCCTGGGCCCGCCAGACCCGCCCGTTCCGCATCGCCAAGCCGGGCCGCTACGCCGAGTACCGGCTGCGCATCGCCGCACCCGGACGCATGCAGCTGGCAGAAGTGGAGCTGCTGGCCAAGGAGTCGACACCATGAGCCGTGCCGCGCGCTACCTGCGGCCGGCCACACTGGCGGCGCTGGCCCTGCTTGCTCCAGCAGCAGCATGTGCGTTTGAATCCACGCAGCAGCAGGGCGGCGTGACCCTGCGCTACCAGGACGCCCGCGATGCGCTGCCGGAGGCGATGCGCGAGCGGATCATCGGCACGTTCTTCAAGGCCTATCTGCCGCAGCGCGCCGACTTCCATCCGAACGCACCGAGCCAGGCCGCCATCGTGATCGATCCGGCGTACGACGGCATCGCCTTTGTCGGCGAGAAGGCCAAGGCGGCCACCATCACCCTCAATCCGGCGTGGCTGGACAAGCACCCGGGCGACACCGACCTGGTGACCCATGAGGCGATGCACATCGTGCAGGGCTACCCCGAGTACGCCAATGAACGCGTCCCGGGCTGGCTGGTGGAAGGCATCGCCGACTACGCGCGTGACCGCTATGGCGTGGACAACGCCGCCGCCGGCTGGGCGTTGCCGCTCACGGTGCAGGACGGGCAGAATTTCGATACCGGCTACCGGGTCACCGGCGCGTTCCTGAAGTGGAGCGAGGCCGCCTATCCGGGACTGGTAAAGACACTGGATGGCGCCCTGCGCAGCGGCCGCTACACCCCGGCGCTGTGGCAACAACACACCGGCCAGCCCCTGCCCGCCCTGTGGGCCGCCTACGCCAAAGCACGACAAGACCGGTAGCGCCCGCCCCCGCACACCATCCAACGAAGAGCCCCCTTGATGTTCAAGGGGGCGCGCCGCAGGCGCGGGGATAAGGTGAAATGCGCGGGCAAATCGAGCCTGCGAAGAAGGCTTACGCCTTCTTCTCGGCCTCGATTTGCTTGCGGATCTGCGCATCCACCGCAGCGATCGCGGTCATGTTCAAAATCCGGCGCGAGGTCGCGCTGCTGGTCAGGATGTGCGCCGGCTTGGCCACGCCCATCAGGATCGGCCCGATCGCCACGCCATCGGTGAACACGCGCACCAGGGTTGTAGGCGATGTTGGCCGCTTCCAGGTTGGGCAGCACGAACAGGTTGGCACGGCCGGTCAGGGTGGAGCCCGGCAGCAGCTTCTGCCGCAGCGCTTCGTCCCAGGCGGTGTCGCCCTGCATCTCACCGTCCACGTTCAGGCGCGGGTTGCGCTTGAGCAGCATCTCGCGGACCTGGCGCATCTTCAGCGCGTCCTTCGAATCGTGGCTGCCGAAGTTGGAGTGCGACAGCAGCGCCACCTTCGGTTCGATGCCGAACAGCTTCATGCGGTAGGCCGCCTGCAGCGTGGCTTCGGTCAGCTGTTCGGCCGTGGGATCTTCCTGCACGTGGGTGTCCACGAAGAAGAACACGCCCTGCTGGTTGATCACGCCGGTCATCGCCGAGGTCGAAGTGACCTTGGACTCCAGCGGCAGCACGCTGCGCACGTAACCCAGCTTCTTGTGGAAGCGGCCGACCACGCCGGTCAGCAGTGCATCGGCTTCACCGCGCGCCACCATCACCGCGGCGATCAGGGTCGGGCGCGAACGCATCAGGTTCTTCGCCGCGGCCACGGTCACGCCACGACGGCCGGTCAGCGCGTGGTAGTACTGCCAGTACTCGTTGAAGCGCGGATCATCGTTGATGTTGGTGACCTGCACGTTCTCGCCGATCTTCAGGCGCAGGCCCAGGCGTTCGATGCGTGCCTCGATGACGTCCGGGCGACCGATCAGGATCGGATGCGCCAGGTCCTCGTCGACCACGTTCTGCACGGCCTGCAGCACCACTTCTTCCTCGCCTTCGGCATACACCACGCGCTGCTTGTCGGTGCGCGCGCGGTCGTACACCGGCTTCATCATCAGGCTGGTGCGGTAGACGAATTCGGACAGCTTCTGGCGGTAGGCAGCCATGTCGGCGATCGGCCGCGCGGCCACGCCGGAATCCATCGCCGCCTGTGCCACGGCAGCGGACAGCTCCACCAGCAGGCGGCGGTCGAACGGGCGCGGAATCAGGTATTCACGGCCGAAGCTCGGGGTGTCACCGCCGTAGGCCGAGCCCATGTCGGTGGCCGCACGGCGTGCCAGCGCGGCGATGGCGCGCACGCAGGCGATCTTCATTTCCTCGTTGATCGCGGTGGCGCCCACGTCCAGCGCGCCGCGGAACAAGTAGGGGAAGCACAGGACGTTGTTGACCTGGTTCGGGTAGTCCGAACGACCGGTGCCGATGATCGCGTCGGCGCGTACCGCGCGCACGTCTTCGGGCATGATTTCCGGGGTCGGGTTGGCCAGCGCGAAGATCACCGGGTCCGGCGCCATGGTCTTGACCATGTCGGCGGTCAGGATGCCCGGTGCCGACAGGCCCAGGAAAATGTCCGCGCCGTCGACGATCTCGGCCAGGGTGCGCTTGTCGGTATCACGCGCGTAACGCGCCTTTTCCGGGTCCAGGTCGCTGCGGCCGGTGTGGATCACGCCCTCGCGGTCGAAGGCCAGGATGTTTTCCGGCTTCAGGCCCAGCTGCACCAGCATGTTGACGCAGGAAATGCCGGCCGCGCCCATGCCCGTGGTCGCCAGCTTCACTTCTTCGATCTTCTTGCCGGTGATCGCCATGGCGTTCAGCACCGCGGCGCCGACGATGATCGCCGTGCCGTGCTGGTCGTCATGGAACACCGGGATCTTCATCCGCTCGCGCAGCTTGCGCTCGACGATGAAGCACTCCGGTGCCTTGATGTCTTCCAGGTTGATGCCGCCGAAGGTCGGCTCCAGCGAGGCGATGATGTCGACCAGCTTGTCCGGGTCCAGCTCGTCGATTTCGATGTCGAACACATCGATGCCGGCGAATTTCTGGAACAGCACGCCCTTGCCTTCCATCACCGGCTTGCCGGCCAGCGGACCGATGTTGCCCAGGCCCAGCACGGCGGTACCGTTGGAAATCACCGCGACCAGGTTGCCACGTGCGGTGAGCTCGCTGGCCTGCTGCGGGTCGGCCATGATCGCTTCACAGGCGTAGGCAACGCCGGGCGAATAGGCCAACGACAGATCACGCTGGGTCAGCATCGGCTTGGTCGCCGTGACCTTGATCTTGCCCGGCGGCGACATGCGGTGGTAATCGAGGGCGGCCTGTTTGAAATCTTCTTTGGACATCGACGTTGGGCACATGAATGGGCAAGGGGGACAGGGGATCATACCCCCGTTGTTCGGGCTGGACCTGTCGCGGGGCTGTCGCGCGTGTGCTGCAGTGCACCAACCGGCGTGTTGCCGGCGTACTGCGGAGCATCGCGCCGCACCCTCCATGCGGGTGTGACAGCAAGGTGGCAGGTACCGCGGAAAAAACTGCGGGGCCACGTCATCGCTGACGGGCCCCGCATCCTGACGTGGAAGGGTCAGATCTTGGCAGCGGCAAGCGGCAGGGCCGCATCGACCGGCGGCGGCAGCTCGCTTTCGCGGCCGTCCAGCGCCAGCTTCAGGCGGTCACGGTCCAGCGCGCCTTCCCAGCGCGAGACCACCACGGTAGCCACCGCGTTGCCGATGAAGTTGGTCAGCGAGCGGCATTCGCTCATGAAGCGGTCCACGCCGAGGATCAGCGCCATGCCGGCCACTGGTACTTCCGGTACCACGGCCAGGGTGGCGGCCAGGGTGATGAAGCCGGCGCCGGTCACGCCGGCGGCACCCTTGGAGCTCAACATCGCCACCAGCAGCAGGGCGATCTGGTGGCCCAGGGTCAGCTCGGTGTTGGTGGCCTGGGCGATGAACAGCGCCGCCAGGGTCATGTAGATGTTGGTGCCGTCCAGGTTGAATGAATAGCCGGTGGGGACCACCAGGCCGACCACCGACTTGCTGCAGCCGGCGCGCTCCATCTTTTCCATCAGCGACGGCAGCGCCGATTCGGACGAAGAGGTGCCCAGCACCAGCAGCAGCTCCGCCTTCAGGTAACGCGCCAGCTTGAACACCGAGAAGCCGCACAGGCGGGCCACCGCGCCCAGGATCACCACCACGAACAGGAAGGCGGTCAGGTAGAACGAACCCACCAGCCAGGCCAGGTTGATCAGCGAGCCGACCCCGTACTTGCCGATGGTGAAGGCGATTGCACCAAACGCGCCGATCGGGGCAGCCTTCATCAGGATATGCACCAGCTTGAACACCGGAGCGACCAGCGCTTCCAGGAAGTTCAGCACCGGCTTGCCCTTCTCACCCACCAGTGCCAGCGCGATGCCGAACAGCACCGCCACGAACAGCACCTGCAGGATGTTGCCGTCCACGAACGCGCTGACCAGCGTCTTGGGAATGATGTCCATCGCAAAGCCGACCAGGGTCAGGTCGTGCGACTTTTCGACATAGCTGTTGACCGCGGTCTGGTCCAGGTCGGCCGGGTTGATGTTCATGCCCGCGCCCGGCTGCACCACGTGCGCCACGATCATGCCCACCACCAGTGCCAGCGTGGAGAAGAACATGAAATAGGCCATCGCCTTGGCGAACACCCGGCCCACGGTGCGCAGGTGGGTCATGCCGGCGATGCCGGTGACGATGGTCAGGAAGATGACCGGGGCGATGATCATCTTCACCAGGTTGATGAAGGCATCCCCCAGCGGCTTCATCTTCTCGCCGATCAGCGGCTCGTAATGGCCCAGGACGGCACCGAGGATGATGGCGACCACGACCTGGAAATACAGCTGGCGATAGAACGGCAGCGGCTTGGTCGGCACCGGGGAAGCGGCGGGAACGTGCATGGCGGGCTCCGGAAGGGACTGATGACGCCAACGCCACGAAGGACACGCGGCGCGGCATCGGATGGCGCCCTTTGTACGCCGCGCGGACGCATCAGCAGATAACCTATTGGTACTACCCCCCCGGTTCAGGCTGCCTCCGGGCGCTTTCTGCGCCTACACTGCGCCGGTCGCGACGACCCCGCACAGACCGGGGCGCGTGTAGATCCACCTTTCCCGAATAGAGACCTGCCGTCCCATGCGAATGACCCCGACCCTGCTTGCCCTGTCCCTGGCCGCCAGCCCGCTGCTGGCCAATGCCGCTGGTTTCGACAACTGGCCGACCAAGGTGTCGTTCGCTGATGGCACCGAGCTCGCCGCCACCGGCAACATCGCCTACGACTGGAACAATTTCTCCGGCAACATCGAAAACGCCGACGCGGTACGCCGCAAGGAATTCGGCGCCACGCTGAAGAAGAAGGGCGTGTATGACGCCATGGTGTACTACGACTTCCAGTCCGACACCTGGCTGGATGTGTACCTGCGCCTGGAAAGCAAGGCGTTCGTCGGCCAGGACATCGGCAAGTTCCGCGTCGGTTACATGAAGACCCCGGTCGGCCTGGATGCGGTGACCAGCTCGCGCGCCGGCAGCTTCATGGAATTCGCGATGCCGGTGCAGGCGTTCTACGCCGGCCGTCGCACCGGCCTGGACTGGGTGCTGGAGCGTCCCGCCTACCTGCTGCAGGCTGGCCTGTACGGTGGCAAGGACCTGCAGGGCGACAACCCCGGCACCATGCAGGCGCTGCGTGCGGTGTGGACCCCGGTCAAGGCCGAAGCGAACGTGCTGCACCTCGGCCTGGCGCTGTCGCAGGAAAACCCGCGTGGCTGGCGTGATGGCCGCGACGTGCACCACGAAGCGACCGCGCGTTTCCGCGCGCGTCCGGAGGCCGGCCTGACCGACCTTCGCCTGGTCGATTCCGGTGCGCTGGTCACCGCCGACAAGGTCAACCGCGCCGGTCTGGAGGGCATCTTCATCCGCGGTCCGTTCTCCATCCAGGCCGAAGCCCTGCAGGCCACCATCACCCGCGAAGGCAAGCCGGACTACACCGGCAACGGCCAGTACGTGATGGGCAGCTGGGTGCTGACCGGCGAATCTCGCCCGTACAGCGGTGGCGGCGTGGCCAACATCAAGCCGGCGCGTGACTACGGCGCGGTGGAAGTGCTGGCGCGCTACAGCCGCCTGGACCTGGACGACGCCGATGTGCTCGGTGGCCGTGAACACAACTGGACCCTGGGTGCCAACTGGTACCTGACCAGCCACTTCAAGTTCCAGGCCAACTACATCAAGGCCGATGCCAGCCGTCGTGGCGTGCATACCAAGCCGGAGATCTTCGAAGTCCGCGCCCAGATGCATTTCTGAGCCGGGCCGCGTGACTGAGCGGGTCATCGACCCGCTCTGCCCGTAGACTCTGTCCGCATGTACCGGCTCGGCCGCTACCGCAAGCTGGCCATGACCCTGCTGGTGATGATCGGCGGGACCGCGCTGTGCGCGGTATCGGCCGGGCATTTCGCCGGCCAGCGCGCATTGGCCGGCGAAAGCGCGCAGGTGCAGCGCCAGCTGCAGCTGTATGGCCAGGGCCTGCAGCAGCGGATCGATCGCTTCGGCACCCTGCCGCAGGTGATGGCGCTGGATCCGGACCTGCTGGCCGCGCTGCGCAGCGCACCTGATCTGGCAGGACGCCAGCGCCTGAACCTCAAGCTGTCCCAGGCCAACCAGGTCACCCGCGCCTCGACCCTGACCCTGGTCGGCCGCGATGGCGTGGCGGTGGCCGCCAGCAACTGGGACCAGCCCTCGACCAACGTCGGCGAAGACTACAGCTACCGGCCCTATTACCTGCAGGCGATGGCGGCCGGCCACGGCCGTTTCTACGGCATCGGCATGACCACCGGCGTGCCCGGTTACTTCCTGTCGCACGCCATCGACGATGCCGACGGCACCCGGCTGGGCGTGGTGGTGATCAAGATCGAGCTGTCCGCGCTGGAACAGGAGTGGGTCGCCAGCCCGGACATCGTCCTGGCCAGCGACAACCACGACGTGGTGTTCCTGGCCAACCAGGATCCCTGGCGCTACCGCCTGCTGCGGACCCTGGGCACGCAGGAACGCGAGGAAATGCTGTCCAGCCGCCAGTACGCCGACCGCTCCCTGCAACCACTGCGCGCACGTACCGAGCGGGTGCTGGACGACGGCGGGCGGATCGTGCGCATGGCCGACCCGGCGATGCCGCGTGCGCTGCTGTGGCAGACCATCGACCTGCCCGAAGAGAACTGGCACCTGCACCTGCTGCACGATGCCAGCGCGGCCGGCGCGGTAGCCCGCAGTGCGGCCATCGGCGGTGGCGCGGCGTGGTTGGCGCTGGGCTTCCTGGCGCTGTTCGTGCAGCAGCGGCGACGCCTTTCGGCGCATCGCCAGCGCAGCCGGCGCGAGCTGGAAACCCTGCTCAAGCAGCATGCCCAGGAGCTGCGCAGCGCGCAGGATGGGCTGCTGCAGGCCGCGCAGGACGCCGACCGCGGGCTGAGCCGCAGCCTGGAACACCTGCCGCAGGGCGTGGTGATCATCGACAGCCAGCAGCAGCTGGTGGCGTGGAATTCGCGCTATCTGGAACTGTTCCGCTTCCCGCCGGGACTGGTGCAGGTGGGACGGCCGATCGAGGAGATTTTCCGCTTCAACGCGCGTCGCGGCCTGCTCGGGCCGGGGCCCATCGACGAAGCCATCGAACGCCGGCTCAACCACCTGCGCAGCGGACGGCCGCACATGCGCGAAAGCGAGAAAGACGACGGCACGGTGCTGGAAATCCGCGGGAATCCGCTGCCCGACGGCGGCTTCGTCACCAGCTATGCGGACATCACCAGTTACAAGAACGCCGCGCGCGAACTGCGCTCGCTGGCCGACGCGCTGGAACACCGCGTGGCCGAGCGCACCCGCGACCTGGACGAAGCGCGGCGCGAGGCCGAGCAGGCCAACCGCTACAAGACCCGCTTCGTCGCTTCGGCCGTGCATGACCTGCTGCAGCCGCTGAACGCCGCACGCATGTTCGTGTCGGTGCTGCGCGCCAAGCTTGCCGACGGCGAACAGCAGCAGACCGCCGACCACATCGAAGCGGCGCTGTCAGCGCAGGATGCGATCCTGGTCAGCCTGCTGGATATCTCCCGGCTGGAATCGGGCAGCCTGCAGACGCGGGTGCGCGCCTTCGCGCTCAACCCGCTGCTGGAGACCCTTGCCCGCGAGTTCGGCATTGCCGCCGAAGGTCGCGGGCTGCAGCTGCACTGGGTGCCTACCGCCGCGGTGGTGGTGAGCGACGAGGCGCTGCTGCGGCGCATCCTGCAGAATTTCCTGTCCAATGCGCTGCGCTACACCCAGCGCGGCCGCGTGCTGCTGGGCTGCCGCCGCGAAGGCGGCCGGCTGTGGATCCAGGTGCACGACCAGGGTCCGGGCATCCCGGAGAGCCTGCACAAGGAGATCTTCGAAGAATTCCGCCGCCTGCACGATGGCCAGGAACGCGGCACCGGACTGGGCCTGGCGATCGTCGAACGCATCGGCCGCCTGCTGGAGCATCCGATCCGGCTGCGCTCGGTGCTGGGCAGCGGCTCGATGTTCGAAGTGGCGGTGCCGCTGGGCCGGTCAGAGGAGGTCGTGGCGTCGGTGATGGTGCACGCGCCGGTGGTGGTGGAAACCACGGCGGACAGTCCGCTGCGTGGGCGCCGGGTATGGGCCATCGATGACGATGCGCATGTCAGCGTTGCCACGCGTGCGCTGCTGGAAAAATGGGGCTGCGATGTGGAGCAGTCCGAAGGCCCGCAGGCCGCGCTGGATGCGGCCCACGCCGGGCTGGCACCGGAATTGGTGCTGCTGGACGTACGCATGGGCGAGTTCCATGGGCCGGCGCTGTATGAGGCGCTGTGCGAACGCTGGCAGGCGCGGCCGCCGGTGGTGCTGATCACCGCCGAACGCGATGATGCGCTCCGGGCGCTGGCCGCCGACAACGGCTGGGGCTTCCTTGCCAAACCGGTGCGTCCGCCCGCCCTGCGCGCCCTGATGACCCAGCTGCTGCTGCGCCACCGCGGGTAAGGCCTGCGACGGATGGATTCCGCCGCGCGTGGCTCGGCGCTACAGGGCGGACGGTGACGCGGTAGCGCCGACCCATGGTCGGCGAGCGCAGCGGCGCGGATCGATTCCGCCGAGCGTGGCCCGGCGCTACAGGGCGGACGGTGACGCGGTAGCGCCGACCCATGGTCGGCGAGCACAGCGGCGCGGCTCGATTCCGCCGAGCGTGGCTCGGCGCTACAGGGCGGACGGTGACGCGGTAGCGCCGACCCATGGTCGGCGAGCGCAGCGGCGCGGATCGATTCCACCGAGCGTGGCTCGGCGCTACAGGGCGGACGGTGACGCGGTAGCGCCGACCCATGGTCGGCGAGCGCAGCGGCGCGGATCGATTCCACCGAGCGTGGCCCGGCGCCACCTTGGCCTACACCAGGCCGGCGTCGCCTTCCGGCTCCAGCGCCTTCACCAGCACCGCAGCCTGCGTACGGCTGTGGCATTCCAGCTTCTTCAGGATGGCGGTGACATGCACCTTGACCGTGTTCTCTGCCAGGCCCAGCGTGTAGGCGATCTGCTTGTTCAACAGCCCATCGGCCAGGCACAGCAGCACGCGGAACTGCTGCGGCGTGAGCTGCGCAAGGCGGCTGGCCAGCAGGGCATCGGCATCGGATCGCTCGGCGGCCATCGCCGGGAACCACAGGCCCCCATCCAGCACGGCCGCCACGGCTTCGCCGATGGTCTCCGGCGGCACCGATTTGGGGATGAACCCGGCGGCGCCGAACTGCTGCGCACGGCGGATGACACGCGGGTGGTCATTGGAAGACAGGATCACCACCGGGATGTCCGGATGCGCGCCGCGCACATGCAGCAGCGCGGAAAACCCGTGCGCGCCGGGCATGGTCAGGTCCAGCAGCACCAGGTCCACGTCCGGCTGCTGGTCCAGCGCCTGTTCCAGCGCCTCGGCACTGGCCACCTCGCGTACGTTGACCTGGGGCAGGCCCTGCCGCAGCGAATGCACCACGGCAGCGCGCAGCAGGGGATGGTCGTCGGCAACCAGCAGGTTCAGTTCGCTCATGCGGGCATTGTAGGGCCGACTTCAGTCGGCCGTGCGCTACCGCGCCGGCCGCATGCTGCTGTTCCAGGCATCAAGGAACTGCCGACGTTTCAGCGCATCCAGGTAGACCAGCAATCCCGGGCCGAGCTGGATCGGCCGCAGGTTGCGCTCCGGGCTGCCGTTGCGCGTCGCGCCGCCGCGCACGATCGGCATCAACCGGGCTTCGCGGGACAGCACCTGCTGGCCGCGCGGCGACAGCAGGTAATCGAGGAAGCGCCGCGCTTCGGCCGTGTTGCGCGCATTGCGCGGTATCACCGCGGTGCGCAGCATCACCAGCGTGTAGTCCTCCGGTTCGACGATGCCCAGCGGTTCACCGTCATCGATGCGCGCCTGTGCATACGAACCGAGTACGTTGTACACCAGTGACAGCTCGCCGCTGCTGACCTTGTCCAGCAGCACTCCGGTCCGCTCTTCCAGCAGCACCCGGTTGTCGCCCAGCGCGCCCAGCAGCGCACCGGCCATGCTGCCACGCTGCGCATCCTGCGTGGCCAGCAGGTAGCCGACGCTGCTGCGGTTGATGTCATAGGTGCCGACCCGCCCACGCAGCGGGGCATCCGGCGCGCGCAGCAGGTCCAGCAACTGGCGCCGCGTACGCGGGACGCGCGCGGCCGGCAGCGTGCGGGTGTTGTAGACCATCGCCACCGGCTCGTAGCTGATCCCGAAGGCCTCGCTGCGCCACTGCGCCCAACCGGGCAGCGCCTCGGTCTGTGGCGACCGATGGGCCAGTGCATGGCCGTCGTTGACCAGCTTGGCCTGCAGGTCCATGCCACTGGAAATCAACAGGTCGGCCGAGGCGGGCCCGTTCCGCTCGCCAAGGAAGCGCGCGTGCAGGTCCTGGGTGATGATGTCCTCGTACACCACTTCCGTTCCCGGATGCAGGCGCTGGTAGTCGGCGATCACCACGGCGAATACTTCGATGTCGGTCGAACCATGGATGCGCAGCTGCGCGTTGGCGGGCCCGGTTGCGGAGAAACGCTGTACGTCGCCGGGTGCGGCAGCGGCCACCGCCCCCCACAGCAGCAGCGTGAACAGCGTCATCTGGCGGATCATGCGTGGCTCCGGGGCAATGCGATGGTGGCCACCAGGCCCCCTTCACGACGGTTGGAAAGATCGATGCGGCCCGCGTGCGCATCCACCACGCGCTTGACGATGGCGAGCCCCAGCCCGGCCCCGCCAGCAGCGGCGCCTTCGCCGCGCGCGAAGCGCTCGAACACCCGTTCGGCATCGCCGGGCGCGATGCCCGGGCCGTGGTCGGCGATGGTCAGCAGGGCCGTGTCGCCGTCCAGGGTCAGGGCGACCTGCAACGGCGCCGCGCCACTGTACTTGATGGCGTTGTCGATCAGGTTCTTGATCGCCTCGCGCAGCAACAGCGCATCACCCTGCACCCACACCGGTCCGGCGCTCATCGCAAGGTGCACGCGTGGGATCGGTTCCACCTGGGGCACGGCCTCGTGCAGCGCCTGGTGGACGGTCTCGGCGAGGTCCACCGGCGCGTAGCGCTGCAGGTTGGCGCGGTGGATCACGCTGGCATCGCTGAGCAGCTGGTTGAGCAGGCGGCTCATGTGGCTGGCATTGCGTTCGATCGCCAGCAGGCTGCGACGCATGTCCTCCGGCTCCTCGTCATCCAGCGCCAGCTGCGCCTGCGCGCGCAGCGCCGCCAGCGGCGTGCGCATCTGGTGCGCGGCTTCGGCCATGAACGAGCGCAGGGTTTCGTTGCTGCTGGACAACCGGCCCATGAAGCGGTTGAGCGCGGCGACCATCTGGTCCATTTCGCGTGGCACGTGCGCGTCCAACGGACGCAGGTCGGACGGCTCGCGCCGCGACAGCTCGCGCTCCACCCGCACCAGCGGACGGAAGGCGCGGTGCACGCCGACACCGACCAGCGCCAGCGACAGCAGCGACAGCACGGTGATCGCCAGCAGCGCGCGGTTCACCATCTCTTGTGCGAGCGCTTCGCGCGCACGCCGGGTCTGCCCGACCTGGACCTGCACCTCGCCCTGCGCCGAAGGCGACGACAGGTTGCGCGCCACGACCACGAAACGCACGGTTTCTCCGCTGTACGGCGCGTCGAACAAGGCCGGTGCATCACCGTGCCCCTTGATGCTGCGCGGCACCGGAGGCAGGTCGCCATAGCCGGTGATCAGCGCGCCGCGACTGTCCGCCACGCGGTAGAACACCCGGTCTTCCGGCGCCATCGCCAGCAGGTCCAGCGCCGCATACGGCAGGTCGACCTGCCACTGGCCATCGACCAGCGCCACCGAATCGGCGATGGACAGCGCCGAGGACACCAGCAGGTGGTCGTAGGACCGGTTCGCCGCACGCTGCCCGTAGTCGCGCGCGGCGAACAGCAGGGCGACCGCGAACACCGCCAGCAACGCGCCCAGGTACAGCGTCAGCGTGCGCCGCAGCGACGCCGGGCGCTGCCGCTCACGCGGGTGCATCGATGCGCCCGTCGGTCGCGTCCACGGCTTCCAGCATGTAGCCCACGCCGCGCACGGTGACGATGCGCAGCGGCGCGGCAGCCAGCTTGCGGCGCAGCCGGCCGACATACAGTTCGATGGCATTCGGCCCGGCTTCGTCGTCGAAGCCGAACAGCCCATTGCCGATCTCGTCCTTGCCGACCACCTGCCCCAGCCGGCCGACCAGTATCTCCAGCAGGCGGAATTCGCGGTTGGGCAGTTCGATCAGTTCGCCGTCCAGGCTGACGCGGTGCGCGGCGTTATCGAACTGGAACCCGCCGATCTGCACCAGTTCGCTGGCCTGGCCGCGCGCGCGGCGCAGCAGCACGCGGCAGCGCGCTTCGAATTCGCGGAAATCGAAGGGCTTGCCGAGATAGTCATCGGCACCCACGTCGAGCGCCTGCACGCGGTCTTCGATGCCGTCACGGGCGGTGAGCATCAGTACCGGGGTGCTGTCACCGCGTTCGCGCATGCCGGCCAGCACGCGCAGGCCGTCCAGTTTGGGCAGGCCGATGTCCAGCACCACCAGGTCGAAGCTCTGGTAGCGCAGCACGCTGGCGGCGGCCAGTCCGTCGGACTGCCAGTCGACGGCGTGGCCGTTGCGGCGCATGCGGCGGATGATGGCATCGGCGAGGTCCGGGTTGTCTTCGACCAGCAGCAGGCGCATGCGGTTGTCGGGTACGGGGGAGTGGAGATGCTAACGCACGGGCGGTGGATCGAACGGCTGATGCGCGTTCGCGGCTGGCTTTGGAGCTGGGCTACGGGTTGGCGACGGGCGGGGTGGGTATGCGGGGCACGCGCAAGTACGTCCATGTAGCTCTTCGCGGCTCCTGCCGCTCAAGGCCCCGCATACCCACCCCGCCCATCGCCCTGAGGGTTTCCCGGCTGCTGCCGGCCGCGTATGAGGAAAAAAGGCGGTAGCGCCGAGCCGTGCTCGGCGGGCGCGATGAGGCCGGTTTCGCTGCGCTGCACAAACCGCTGACAGGTGAATGACAGCTTGCTGGGCCGAGACTGCGGCCTCGCATCCGTTCCGGGTGCCCACGTTGGCCGCGCGCCGGGCGCGCACCTGGGAGGGTTTGTGGATCGTTTCACTGTTCGTTGGTCGGCGGTTGGTTGCTGTGCGATGGCCGCCTGTGCCGTGTCTGCTGCTGCGCCAGCCGTTGCCGCCGAGGATGACCGGCCGGTTACCGCCGAGATCGGCGGGCGGCTGCATCTGGATTTCGCCAGCTTCGACAATGATGGCCGCGGTACGCCGAACAAGGACGATACCGAGGTGCGCCGCGCGTGGCTTGACGTATCCGGCAAGTTCTTCGTGGTCGACTACAAGATGGAAGCCGACTTTTCCGGTGACCGGGTCGAGGCGAAAGATGTGTACCTGAGCCGCAGCTTTGGCGACGCCGGCCGGCTCACCGTCGGTCAGTTCAAGCAGTACTTCTCGCTCGACGACCGTACCGGCTCCAACTACGGCAGCTTCCTGGAACGTGGCAACGCTGGCACCTCGCTGGCGCCGCTGTACCGGCTGGGGGCGTCCTGGCAGGCCAACCCGGGTGACTTCACCTGGGCAGCCAGCCTGTACAGCCTGGAAAGCATCGATGCCTGGCAGGTCAAGGGCCGCGCCGCCGGTGGCCGCGCCACATGGGCACCGAGCCCTGCCGCTGGCGACGTGCTGCACCTGGGTGTGTCGGTGGCGCGCGAGCTCTACGACAACCCCGGTGCCAGCGGTGCGCCCGGACTGCGCATCCGCCCGCGCCCGGCCGGTCACCTGTCCGATGAAAGCCGCCTGACTTTGGTCGACTTCTCCGCGGGCCGCGATACCGACGTGGACAAGTGGTCGCTGGAGTACGCGCAGGTGCGTGGGCCGTGGTCCTGGCAGGGCGAGTTCAGCGGCGCCACGTTCGACGACGGCCTGCAGCGCGGCAAGGTGCTGGCCGGCTACGGCATGCTCAGCTGGTTCGTGACCGGTGAGTCGCGCGGCTACGACCGCAAGACCGGTCGCTTCGCCCGCATCAAGGACATCCGGCACAAGGCCGGCGCCTTCGAACTGGCGCTGCGCTACGACCAGATGCGCGGTGACCAGCACCTGGTCGGCCTGCCCGACCTGCGCGACGGCAGCACCGAGGCGTGGACGCTGGGCGGCAACTGGTACCTGCGCGACAACCTCCGCTTCATGCTCAACCTGATCGAAAGCCGCAACCGCGACCGCCTGGCCGACGTCACCGTTGACCGCACGCGCGCCGTCACCGGCCGCCTGCAGTTCGATTTCTGATGCTCCCCCGCTCTCCCCTCCCCCTTCCGCACTGATACCCAAGGAGTCCGCAGATGATGCTCAGCATCCTCGGCTTTGGCATGGTCATTACGTTCATGTACTTGATCATGAGCAAGCGCCTGTCGCCGCTGGTCGCCCTGATCACCGTCCCGATCATCTTCGCCCTGCTCGGTGGCTTCGGTGCCGGCATCGACGAAATGATGCTCGACGGCATCAAGAAGATCGCCCCCACCGGCGTCATGCTGATGTTCGCCATCCTGTACTTCGGGGTGATGATCGATGCCGGCCTGTTCGATCCGCTGGTGCGGATCATCCTCAACGTGGTCAAGGGCGATCCGCTGAAGATCGTCATGGGCACCGCGGTGCTGGCGATGCTGATCTCGCTGGGATGGCGATGGCTCGACAACCTACATGATCACCGTATCGGCCATGCTGCCGCTGTACCGGCGGCTGGGCATGAACGCACTGAACATGACCTGCGTGACCATCCTCGCCGGCGGTGTGATGAACCTCACCCCGTGGGGCGGGCCGACCGCGCGTGCAGCCACCGCGCTGCACGTGGACCCGGCCGATGTGTTCGTGCCGCTGATTCCTTCGATGGTGATCGCCTGCGCAGGCATCCTGGTGCTGGCGTGGTACCTCGGCATGAAGGAGCGCCGTCGGCTGGGCGTGGTGACCCTGCCGCAGGGCGGTTCGTGGATGGACTCCAGCGTGTCCGACGATGGCGATGCGCTGCCGACCGTGGAAGATGCCGAAGACATCAAGCGCCCGAAGCTGCTGTGGGTCAACTTCGGGCTGACCGCCGCACTGATGGCCGCGCTGATCATGGGCCTGCTGCCGATGCCGATCCTGTTCATGGTGGGCTTCGCCATTGCGCTGGTGATCAACTACCCGAACCTGGCCGAGCAGCGCCGTCGCGTGGTCAACCACGCCGGCAACGTGCTGTCGGTGGTGTCGCTGATCTTCGCCGCCGGCATCTTCACCGGCATCCTCAACAACACCGGCATGGTCGAAGCGATGTCGCACAGCTTCCTGGCCATCATCCCGGAAAGCTGGGGACCGTACCTGGCGGTGATCACCGCGCTGGCGTCGATGCCGTTCACCTTCTTCATGTCCAACGATGCCTTCTACTTCGGCGTGCTGCCGATCCTGTCCGAGGCCGCCGGCAACTACGGCATCACGCCGGTGGAAATGGCCCGCGCCTCGTTGGCCGGCCAGCCGGTGCACCTGCTCAGCCCGCTGGTGCCCTCGACCTACCTGCTGGTCGGCCTGGCCAAAGTGGAGTTCGCCGACCACCAGAAGTTCACCCTGAAATGGGCGGTGCTGATCTCACTGCTGCTGATGGCTGGCAGCCTGCTGTTCGCGCTGTACCCGTTGGCCGCCTGATGCGGCCCCGCCACAGGAACTGGAGAAGCAAATGACCCTTCGCATCGCATACGTCACCAGTGGCATGGGCAGTGTCGGCACTGCGATCTGCCAGACCCTGGCCCGCTCGGGCCACACCGTGGTCGCCGGTTGCGCACCGAGCTCCCCGCGCAAGGCCGGCTGGCTGCGCGAGCAGCGTGACCTCGGCTTCGACTTCATCGCCTCCGAAGGCAACGCCACCGACTGGACCTCCACCGCCGCGGCCTTCGCCAAGGTGCGCGCCGATGTCGGCGAGGTCGACGTGCTGGTCAACAATTCCGGTGGCAGCCGCGATGTGCTGTTCCGGCAGATGAGCGCCGATGACTGGAATGCGGTGATGGCATCCAACCTCAACTCACTGTTCAACATCACCAAGCAGGTAGTGGATGGCATGGCCACCCGCGGCTGGGGGCGCATCATCAACATCGGCTCGGTCAGCGCGCACAAGGGCCAGATCGGCCAGGTGAACTTCGCCACGGCGAAGGCGGCGATGCACGGGTTCAGCCGCGCGCTGGCCGCGGAGGTGGCTGCGCGCGGGGTGACGGTGAACACCATCTCACCCGGCTATATCGCCAGCCAGGCGATCAGCAGCTTTCCACCGGACGTGCTGGACCGGTTGGCGGCCTCGGTACCCATCCGCCGCCTTGGCAAGCCGGAAGAAGTGGCCGCACTGTGCGGTTGGCTCGCGTCGGATGAGGCGGCGTATGTGACCGGTGCCGACTATCCGGTGAACGGCGGCCTGTACATGGGGTGATCCGCGGGTGGGTGGGTGGGTGGGTGGGTGGGTGACGACCGTTGGTCGTCACGTCCTTGCCGCTGCGCTCGCCGAGCATGGTTCGGCGCTACCCCATCGCGCTCGCCGAGCATTAAGCGAACGCCGTCCCAGTTACACGCATTCTGCGTTTTCGGTCAAAAACCCGTCATTTCCGCTTTGCATAGTGGTCGGTGACCTGCAGCACGCAGGCCTTCCCCCTCATGCAACGGAACGACATGCAGACCCGACACCTGACGATTGCCGTGGCGATCGCGCTTTGCGCCGCCAACGCCCACGCCGCCGGCGAACCCAACGCCGATACCGCCCTCACCGCGCAGACGCTCGACGCGGTGTCGGTGATCGGCCAGGGTGAAACCCGCCAGGTACAACGCATCACCTCCGTAGACAAGCAGGTGCTTCCGCCCGGCACCAGCGGGCAGAAGATCCTCGATCGCCTGCCCGGCGTTTCCGTGCAATCCAACGATGCCTTCGGTGCCAACGAAGAGTCACAGACCATCAGCCTGCGCGGCTTCGACAAGAGTCGCCTCGGCTATACGCTGGACGGCATCCCGCTGGGTGACAACAGCTACGGCAACTACAACGGCCTGAGCATCGCGCGCGCCTTGATCGCCGAGAACCTGGCCGGTGCCGAGCTGTCGCAGGGCATCGGTTCGCTGGGCGTGGCGTCCACCAGCAACCTCGGCGGTGCGATCCAGTATTTCTCGATGGACCCTGCCACTGAATTCGGTGGGCGCGCCAGCATCACCGCCGGTGATGACAACCAGCGCCGCGGCTACCTGCGCGTGGATACCGGCGACATCAACGGGTTCTCCGCCTATGTGTCCGGCGTGCACCAGGACGCGGACATGTGGGCTGCCCCCTACCAGAACCAGACCACGCGCCAGTTCAACGCGAAGGCGGTATGGCACGTGGGAGACAACCGCTTCGGCGCGTTTGCCGCCACCTCGCGCGCCAGCCAGGCCAACTATGCCTATCTGTCCAAGAGCATGCTGGACCGCGGCCTGGGGTATGACTGGAACATCTACGCCCCGGACTGGAACCGCGCCCTGGCGGCCGCTTACTGCGCCCCCGCCACGCGTGATCCGGCGCGCTGTGCGTTCAGCGGTGGCGTCAACAGCATCGACGATGCGTACTACCAGAGCCGCGCGTTGCGCGACGACAGCCTGTACTCGCTGGACGCCGACCTGAAGCTCGGCGACAGCGCCGGACTGAAGCTGCTGGCCTACCACCACGACAACCGCGGGCAAGGCCATTGGTGGGCCCCGGGCCAGCCATCCCATCCGGGCACCGACCGCGAGCTTCCGATTTCGATCCGCAGCACCAACTACACCATCAACCGCCAGGGCGTGACTGCGGCGTTCACCTGGAACGTGGGTATCCACGAACTGGAGGCCGGGCTGTGGTACGAGAAGAACGACCACAACGTCGAACGCAACTTCTACTACATCGACGGCCCGTTCCTGGATGACACCTACCTCAACCACCCGGACCGTCGCCTGTTCGACCAGGACTTCGATATCCGCACGCGGCAGTTCTACGTGCAGGACCGCATGCGTTTCATGGAGGATCGGATGACGGTGGACGTGGGCATCAAGAGCCCCAACACGCGCATGACCGCCCGCGCGAAGCCGGGCACCGAATCCAGCTACGCCTCCGGCACGTTGACCGCAAAGGAATCGGTGCTGCCGCAGGCCGGCATCAGCTTCAAGCTGAGCCCCCGTCAGGAAGTGTTCGCCTCGTATGCGGAGAACATCGCCGCGTTCGTCGGCGGCGGCAGCGGTGGCCCGCTACAGGTATCGCCGGAGTCCTTCGCAGCCAGCGTGGATGACCTGGAGCCGGAGGAGTCGCGGACTTTCGAAGCCGGCTTCCGTCGCTTCGGCGGAAAGTACCAGGCCTCGCTGGCGGCCTACCACGTGATGTTCGACAACCGCCTGCTGTCACTCAATCCATGCACCAGCATCGAAGTCGGCACGCGGCCGGAGTGCATCACCCGCTTCATCAACGTCGGCTCGGTGAAGAGCCAGGGCGCCGAACTGACCTTCATCTTCAAGCCGATCGACGGCCTGCAGTGGTACAACGCGTTGTCGTGGAACAAGACCACCTACGAGGACGACTACACCTCGGGCGGTGCCATCGTACCGGTGGCCGGAAAGATCACCGTCGACACGCCGCAGCGCATGGCCTCCAGCGAACTGAGCTGGAACCGCGACGGCTTCTTCGCCAGCCTGCGCGCCAAGTACACCGGCAAGCGCTATTACACCTATACCAACGACCAGTCGGTACCGGGCGTGACCACCTTCGACGCCGGGCTGGGCTATTCCTTCGGACCGGGCATGGGCCTGCGTGACATCAAGGTATCGCTCAACGCCACCAACCTGACCAACAAGCGCTACGCGGGGCAGTTGAGCTCGTTCGCGCCGACCGACCCGACCGGCACCCGCTACGCGATCCATGCCAGCGCACCGCGGCAGGTGTTCATGACGGTGGGGGTTGATTTCTAGGCTTCGGCGGGACGTGGGTTCAGTTGATGGGGGTGAGGCGGGGGAAGGTGATGCGCGGGACACGCCGCAAGTACATCCGTGTAGGCTGCGTCGCCGCATCCATGCGGCTCAGCGTCCCGCGCATCACCCTCCCCCGCCTCCGGACAGTGGACGTGCCCCGCCGGGGTTGGGGGGAGAAGAGCAGAAGCAAAAGCAAAAGCAAAAGCAAAAGCAAATGCCGCCGAGCATGGCGCGGCGCTACCGCTTTTCCTTTTTTCATTACGTGGCGGGCGGCAATCGGAAACTGTCGGGGCGACGGGTGGGTGGGTCATGCAGGACCGTCTGTTGCCATGGATGGCAACAGCGAGCCCCCAAGGACGGGTTTACGGCGTGTCCTGCATGACCCACCCACCCGTCGCCAAACCAGCAAACCGCTTCAATTGCCACCCGCCGCGAGGGGGTTCCACCCGTTCGACCAATCACTCCGGTGACAACTGCTCCATCCGTATCCGATTGGCGAACAACGAAAACGCCAGCATCCCCGCCAGCCCATTGGCCCGGCTCACCCAATGCGGCAGCCAACGCGGCGGCTGCAGGATCCCCGCCTCGAACAACGGCGCGAAGGTGATCGCATCGGTCAGCGTCATCTTGCCCGCGAACAGCCACCGGCATACCTGCAGGCGGTCCTCGGCCAGCATGTGGCGGAAGAACGTATGCACCGACACCAGCCCCGCGCAGGTACACCGTATCCTTGGTGAAGGCCATGCCACCGGTAGGCGGCACGCCGCGGAACACGCGCTGGGCCGAAGCAAAGCTCTCTTCCTGGTTCTGCCCGGCATCGCAGAAATAGCGGAATACCTCGATGAAATCCGCACCCTCGCGCGCCATCGCGATCGCCTCGGTGCGCAGGCTGATGCGCTTGAGCCGTTCGATGTCGATGCTGCCGGTGATCTGCTCGGCGAACGTGGCCAGGCCTTCCTGGGTCGCAGTGACCCGCGGCGATGACAACGCCAGGCTCGGCAGGACGTGCTGCTCCCTGCCATTCAATGCGGTCAGCGAGTGCACCAGCGCTTCGTGGTGGAACAACTGCGCACGGTCGTAGGCACTGAAGCGGGCACTGGTGCGCAGGCGGATGCGGGCCGGCCCGGCCGCCGCCTTGGACACCAGTCCGGGGTCCAACTGCACCTGGATGATGCGCGATTCGAAGAACGCGTCCAGGTCGCTCTGCAGCTGCAGCTGCAGGGCCGTGGCCGATACCGGGACCTGCTCTTCCGGTGCCAGCAGCTCGTGGTCCAGTTCGGTGGCGATCTGGATGAAATGGCGCGCCGCATCGCGCGTGCTCGGGCCGTTGCCGGGCAGCGGCTGTTCCGGCGAACCGAACAACTGCACCGAACACGCATCCACCGCAGCGGTGCCCAGTCCTTCCAGCAGCTGCGCGGCCAGGTCCCAGCTCTGCGCGGACTGCTGTACGTAACGGCCCAGAGGGTGGTCGGCATCGCATTCGGCGGTCAGCGCCGCCAACGCGCGTCGCGCGTCGCTGAAATCAAGTTTCGGGTAGTCCACTTCGGGCAGCTGCGGCTGGCCACGCGCCACGCTGGCGAGGAACGGAGACTGCAGGCCGGCCGGCCAGCTGGTCAATCCCAGCAGCCGGATCCCACCAACAGCATCGACCAGCCGCGCGTCCAGCGCGGCATGGTGGGCCACTTCACGATCGAGCGTCGCGCCTGGATCCATGGGCCAACTATACGGTAGTGACGGCCGCTGGCCGTCGACGCCGGAAAGCTGACCGCCAGCGGCCGTCACTACCGGCGGCGCGGCGCCTTGCCGGCGCCACGACGGGCGGCGGTGCGGCGCTCCTGCGCCGTCTCGGCCTGGCGCACGGCCAGTTTGGCGGCGGCGGCGGCGACTTCTTCCTTCAGCTTGAAGTAGTTCAGCACGCGGGTTTCTTCGATCTCGCCTTCTTCAATCGCCGCACGTACCGCGCACCCCGGCTCCTGCTGGTGCAGGCAATTGCGGAACCGGCACTGCGCCGCCAACGCTTCGATATCGGCAAAACCGCCTTCGGCCAGCGTCTCTTCGCCGGTCGGCTTGAGTTCGCGCATGCCAGGCGTGTCGATCAGGCAGGCGCCCATCGGCAACGGCATCAGCGCGCGGTGGGTGGTGGTGTGGCGGCCGCGCGAATCGTTGGACCGCACCGTGTTGGTCTTCATCCGCTGCTCGCCGAGCAGGGTGTTGGTCAGGGTCGACTTGCCCGCACCCGAAGACCCCACCAGCACCACCGTATGGCCCGCGCCCAGCCACGGGTGCAGGGTCGCCACGCTCTCAGGGTCCAGCCCATTCACCGCGCGCAGCGCGATGCCCTGCGCCTTCAGTTCTTCCAGCACCGCCAGCGCGTCTTCGGTGTACTCGGTCTGGTCGGCCTTGGTCAGCACCACCACCGGCTCGGCACCGCCGCCGCCCACCAGCAGGAGGTAGCGCTCGATCCGGCGCGGATTGAAGTCGGCATCCAGCCCGCAGACGATGAAGACCGTATCGACGTTGGCCGCGATCACCTGCTGGTGGTAATGCTCCCCCGCCGCGCCACGCTTGATCGAGGTGCGCCGCGGCAGCAGCGCGACGATGCGCACGCCCTCCAGCAGCACCCAGTCGCCCACGGCGGGGCGCTCATGGCTGGGAAAGCGCGGACGCTGCCATTCCGGCAGGGATTCGGCCTTGATTGACGCGTCCGGCCCGTCAGCGACCACGTAATGCGTGCGGTGCTGCTCGATCACCCGCGCAGGGCGCGCCAGCGGATGGGTGGCCATCGCGGCCTGCCAGTCCGCTTGGTCGGCGGTGGCGGGCGGGCCGGGCCATGGCCAGCCAATGGTCTGCAGCGCGGGGTAATCAGGGGTATCGGTCATCGTCCGCATTCTACCGGCAGCGGGCCCTGCGGGCGCGGGCCATGCCCGGCCGCCACCCTTGCCATGCGCTGCAGCAATTCAGCTAGTATGGGCCTTCCATGCCCATCGACGGCCCGTCTGCCATGTCCACCCCCACGCCCAAGCCCCTGGCCATCCGTGAGCGCCTTTCCGAAGTGCGCTACGAGATCCGAGGAGAATTGGCGCGACGAGCGCGGGAGCTGGAGGCGCAGGGCCGCACGCTGATCAAGCTGAACATCGGCAACCCCGGCAATTTCGGCTTCCGCGCCCCGGAACACCTGCAGCGCGCGATCGCCGATGACATGGGCCGCACCGACCCCTACACCCACCAGCAGGGCCTGCCGGAGGCGCGCGAGGCCATCGCCGCCGCCTACGCCCGTCGCGGTGCACCGGACGCCCACCC
This sequence comes from Stenotrophomonas sp. SORGH_AS_0321, assembly GCF_031453215.1. Taxonomy (NCBI): domain Bacteria; kingdom Pseudomonadati; phylum Pseudomonadota; class Gammaproteobacteria; order Lysobacterales; family Lysobacteraceae; genus Stenotrophomonas; species Stenotrophomonas sp. SORGH_AS_0321. The sequence continues at coordinate 781,407 of NZ_JAVIZG010000001.1, read as the reverse complement.
GGACCGGGTGTTCATCGGCAACGGGGTCAGCGAACTCATCGACCTGTCCCTGCGCGCGCTGCTCAATCCCGGCGACGAAGTGCTGGTGCCCTCGCCGGACTATCCGCTGTGGTCGGCGGCGACCATCCTCAACGACGGCCGCCCGGTGTATTACCGCTGCGCCCCGGAGAATGGCTTCCAGCCGGATCCGAGCGAAATCGAAGCGCTGGTGTCTTCGCGCACCCGTGCCATCGTACTGATCAACCCGAACAACCCCAGCGGCGCCAGCTATTCCCGCGAACTGCTGGAGCGCATCGTCGCCATCGCACGCAAGCACAACCTGCTGCTGATGGTCGATGAGATCTACGACCAGATCCTGTACGACGACGCGGTGTTCCAGCCGGTCGCGCCGCTGGCCGGTGACCAGCCCTGCATCACCTTCAGCGGCCTGAGCAAGGTGCACCGCGCCTGCGGCTGGCGCGTTGGCTGGGCGATGCTGTCCGGCGACGCCGGGCGGCTGGGCGAGTTCCGCGCCGCGATGGACCTGCTCAGCGCGCTGCGCCTGTGCGCCAACGTGCCCGGCCAGTACGCCATCGACGCCGCCGTGAACGGTCCCGACACGATCACCCCGCTGTGCACGCCCGGTGGCCGCCTGTACGAAACCCGCCGCGCGGTGATCGACGCCTGCGCGGCCAGCGAGCACCTCTCGCTGGTGGCGCCGGCGGGCGCCCTGTACGCCTTCCCGGCCGTGGTCGGCGATGCCGCCAAGGGCCTGGACGACCATGATTTCGCGCTCGACCTGATGACCGACGAAGGCGTGCTGGTGGTTCCCGGCTCCAGCTTCAACGTGCCCTACCGCCATCATTTCCGCGTGACCCTGCTGCCCGAAGCGACGGTGATGCGCGAGGTGTTCTCGCGGATCGACCGCGCCTTGGCGCGGCGCGCCGAAGCCAACCGCAAAGTGGTGCCGCTCAAGCCACGCCGCTCGGCCGTCGCCTGACCCCGGTGGCACTGACCTGGCTGGCCCTGGGCGACTCCTACACGATTGGCGAAGGCGTCCCGTCGGAAGGTCGCTGGCCGCATCAGCTGGCGGCCCTGCTGCGCCTGCGCGGCATCGCGCTGCAGGATCCGCAGACCATCGCTACCACCGGCTGGACCACCGATGAGCTGGATGCCGGCATCGACGCAGCGGCGCCGACCGGTCCATTCGACTTCGCCAGCCTGCTGATCGGGGTCAACAACCAGTACCGCGGTCGGTCGTTGGACGACTACCAGAAGCAGTTCAGCGCCCTGCTGCAGCGCACGCTGGCGTTCACCGGCGGCAGGCCCGCACGGGTGCTGGTGCTGTCCATCCCGGACTGGGGCGTCACCCCGTTCGCGCATGATCGCGACCGCACCGCCATTGCCGCCGCGCTGGATGCTTACAACCTTGCGGCGCAGGCCATCTGCCAGGCGCACGGCGTGGTGTTCGTGGACATCACCGACCTCTCGCGCCAGCACGGCGCGGAAGCGGCGATGCTGGCCGACGATGGCCTGCATCCTTCGGCGCGGATGTACGCGCTGTGGGCGCAGCGGGCCCTGCCGCTGGCCGAGCGCCTGCTCGCGCCCGCCGCCTGAGCCGTGACCGGCGCGCGGCCCGGGGCAGCCTCAGCGGCCGCCTGCCTGGACACCGCGGACGCCACCGCGATCGCCCGGGCGTTCCTGCCGGCCAGCCGCTGGGGCAATCGCAGCACCTACTACTACGTGCGTGCCAAGCTCGGCAGTGACCCGCTCTACAACGGGGTGCTGCAGGCCGTGCCGGACGATGGCCTTGCGTTGCTCGACCTGGGCTGCGGGCTGGGCCTGCTCGGCCACGTCGCGCGCCTCCATGGCCGCACGCAGCCGTATCTGGGCGTGGACGTGGATGCAGGCAAGATCGATCGCGGTGCACGTGCGGTCCGCCGCGCGGCCCTTCCCGCACTGGACCTGCGCCAACTGGACATCCAGCAGCCGCTGCCAGGCCACAGCGGCCATGTAGCGGTGCTGGACGTGCTGCACTACCTGGACGCACACGCCCAGGCCAGCCTGCTGCAGGCGGCGGCCGAGCGCGTGGCACCGGGCGCGACGCTGGTACTGCGGAGCCCGCTGGATACCGGCGATGGCCGCGACCGCACCACGCGCCTGGCGGATCGGCTCGGTTGGCTGTCCGGCTGGATGCGTACCCGCCCGCGCCATTACCCCCGCGCCGACGCGCTGCAGCAGGTACTGGGCGCGGCCGGGCTGGTCGCCGAAGCGCCCCGCCCGTTGCACGGTCGCACCCCGTTCAACAGCTGGCTGCTGGTCGCCCATCGACCGGTGGCGCCGGGCTGATCCGACCCCTCAACGTTGCGGCGGCAGCCGTGCCCGCAGGCCGCGTTGGTCCAGGGCCTGCAGCACGCCTTCGATGATCTGCAGGTTGTGGCCATGCCCGCTGCCCTCATGCAGCAGCACGATCGCCCCGGGCTGCAGGTCGGGCAGCAACCGCGCCAGCACCTCGGCCGGCGTGCAGTCCACCCCGTCGAAACCGCGTGCGCTCCAGCCCACCCGGGTCAGGCCCAGGTGCCGCACCACCGGGCCGACGAAGGGGTTGGTCATGCCCACCACCGAGCGGTACCAGCGCGGGGGCCGGCCGGTGATCGCCTGCAGGGCCTGCTGGCAGTGACCGATCTCGCGCGCCATGGCGGCCGGCCCCAGCCGCCAGAACCGGGCCTGCGGGTGGCTGTGGCTGTGATTGCCCACGTCATGCCCGCGGCCGATCACCTCACGCACCAGGTCCGGATGGGCCAGTGCGCGTTCGCCCACCAGGAAGAAGGTCGCCTTGGCCTGGTAGCGGTCCAGCAGGTCCAGCACCGCGCGCGTGTCGGGCCCGGGCCCGTCGTCGATGGTCAGCCAGACCGCATCGCCGGCATCGGCCAGGCGGCGGATGACGGGGGTGTAGAAGCGGCTGTTGGGCAGGAACACCGGCACCAGGAACAGCGCGTGGCTGGCCAGCAGCAGGGCCAGTCCCCAGCCCCACCCGGCCAGCAGGCCCACCGCCAGCGCCAGCAGCTGGGACAGCGCGAAGCCCAGCAGCGCGCGCCAGGGCCAGCGCGGGGGGCAATGCAGCGTTTCCATCGTGGTCATGCCCCATGATGCCACGAGGGGTAGAATCAGCGGTTCGATATCACCGGATTTCCACCGCCATGTCCCTCGATCCCGCCCTGCGTTCGCGCATCGAAACCCTCCTCGCCAACGACCGCGTCGTGCTGTTCATGAAGGGCCAGCCGTCCATGCCGCAATGCGGCTTCTCGGCCAAGGCCGTCGGCGCACTGCAGGACCTCGGCGTGGAGTTCGGCCACGTCAACGTGCTGGCCGACCAAGAGATCCGCGAAGGCATCAAGCAGTACGGCGATTGGCCGACCATCCCGCAGCTGTACATCGACGGCGAGCTGGTCGGTGGCAGCGACATCATCCTGCAGATGGCCTCCAGCGGTGAGCTGAGCAGCGTGCTCGGCCTGGCCGCCCCGGACCGCACGCCGCCGTCCATCACCGTGACGCCGGCCGCGGTGGAGATGCTGAAGGGTGCGCTGGCCGATTCGCCGGGCGCGGCCCTGCAGCTGGGCATCGATGCGCGCTTCCAGCCGAACTTCCAGCTGGCCCCGTTCGACGAGGGCGCGATCGCGGCCGAATCCAACGGCCTGCGCGTGCAGTTCGACCTGGCCAGCGCGCGTCGCGCCGACGGCATCACCATCGACTGGGTGGACGACATCCGCGGCAAGGGCCTGGCCATCGACAACCCGAACGCCCCCAAGGCCATCACCGAACTGTCGGTGCGCGACGCCGATGACCTGGTGCGTGCCGGCACGGTGCTGCTGGTGGACGTGCGTCCGTCCGAAGAGCGTTCGATCGCTGCCGTCGGCGTGCCGTTCAAGGTCTTCGATGGCAACGGTCGTGCCGAGCTGGAGGCGCTGCCGAAGGACACCGCGCTGGCCTTCCTGTGCCACCACGGCGGCCGCAGCGCGCAGGCTGCCGAGCAGTTCCGTGCGCTGGGCTTCACCAAGGTCCACAACGTGACCGGCGGCATCGATGCGTGGTCCGACGAGGTCGACAACGGCGTGCCGAAGTACTGATTCCGGACCTCCAGCACCCTTGTTGATGAACGGAAACGCCGGCAGCCGCCGGCGTTTTCCGTTCCAGTGCGTCAGCCCGCGAATCCGCCCTCGGCCAGGAAGTCCATTTCTTCCATCGTGGTCATCCGCCCAAGCACCGCGTTGCGGTGCGGGAAGCGCCCGAAGCGCCGGATGATGTCCCGGTGCAGCTCGGCGAACTGCAGGTATTGTTTGTCGCCCAGCACGTCGAACATCGCCACCGACCGGTCCTGGTCCTGCAACGCTTCGGAGTGTTCGAAGGGCAGGTAGATGAACGCACGCAGGTTGGGCAGCAGCTCCAGGTCCAGGCCTTCTTCCACCGCGCGCATCGCGTAATGCCGGGCAAGCCCGTCGGTGGCATACGAATGGGCGGTGCCGCGGAAGCAGTTGCGCGGGAACTGGTCCAGCAGCAGCATCAGCGCCAGCGCCCCTTCGGCGGTGGAAAGCCAGTGTTCGCGGGCACGCGAGGCCGCCGCATGGTGCTCTTCCAGGAACAGCGCACGGAACCGCGCATCGAACGCGTCATCGCGCGCGAACCATTTCGCTGGTCCTGCCTCGTTCCAGAACGCCACTACCTGCGCTGCGGTCTGCATATCCTGCTCCACGGGCTGCATCGGGGCGCCCTGCCCATTGCCGGTCATTCGTCGAACCGCAGGTGGCGGACCGATTTGCCGTTGCGTCGGATCAATCGCAGGGCCTCGATGCCGATCTGGATATGGTTGTCCACGAACTGCGAACTCACCTTGGCATCGGAGGCTTCGGTCTTCACCCCATCCGGAATCATCGGCTGGTCGGAGACCAGCAGCAAGGCCCCTGTCGGGATATGGTTGGCAAAACCCGCCGCGAACACCGTGGCGGTTTCCATGTCGATGGCCATGCAGCGCATGCGGCGCAGGCGCTCCTTGAAGGCTTCGTCATGCTCCCATACGCGCCGGTTGGTGGTGAACACGGTGCCGGTCCAGTAGTCATGGCCGAGGTCGCGGATCATCGTGCTGACCGCCCGCTGCAGCGCGAACGCCGGCAGCGCCGGCACTTCCGGCGGCAGGTAGTCGCTGGAGGTGCCTTCGCCACGGATCGCCGCGATGGGCAGGACCAGGTCACCCAGCTGGTTCTTGCGCTTGAGCCCGCCGCACTTGCCCAGGAACAGCACCGCCTTGGGCATCACCGCCGACAACAGGTCCATGATGATCGCCGCGTTGGGACTGCCCATGCCGAAGTTGATCATGCTGATGCCGTCGGCGGTGACGCTGGCCATCGGCCGGTCCAGGCCCACTACCGGTGCACCGCTGAGCTGGGCGAAGGCATGCAGGTAGCCGCTGAAGTTGGTCAGCAGGATGTGTTGCCCGAACTGGTCCAGCGGCACGCCGGTGTAGCGCGGCAGCCAGTTGTCGACGATGTCCTGCTTGGTTTTCATGCGGCGGTCTTGGCGAGCTTCGAGACACGATTCTGCGAGAGCGGCGGCGCGGAGTCGAGCATCGGCGCTGCCGCAACAAAAAGGGCGGCCCGAAGGCCGCCCCTAATCACGCGTGGGTCACCCGGCCATCAGAACCGGACCGACCACCGTGCATTCACGCCATGGTCGCGGCTTTCATCGCCGAACTGGCCGTTGTAGCCCAGTTCCAGCTGCTGGCGCGGGCTCAGCCAGGCCGACAGGCCCAGTTCGGCCACAACCGCGCTGTCGGCGATCGGCGCGCCGCTGACGGCAAAACTGCTGCCGCCATCGAAGGCCAGCTGCGCCAGTCCATCGCGGTCACCGGAAGCGCGGCGATAGCCCACCCCGCCCACCACGTGCAGCCACGCGTCCTGCTGGAACGCGGCCTTCAGGCCCTTGTCGAAACGCACGCCGACGGTGGCCACGGTGGTCGCGGTGTCAGCCACCCTGCCGGTCAGCGCGCCGGCACCGCCCTGCTCGCGCACATCGTCCACGTCCACTTCGACACGGGCGAGCTGCAGGTACGGCTCCAGTCCCCCCTGCGTACCGCCGAAACGGTAGCCGGCTTCGATGAAGGCCTGCTTCGTCTTGGCGTCGTAGCTGGCATTCAGCCCGTCGCTGTAGCCGGCGAAGGCCACCTGGCGGCTGCTGTCGATGTCATGGCGGCTGTAACCGAGACCACCGCGCAGGCCGAACGCGCCCCAGCTGTGGCCGGCGTACAGGCCCACGTGGGTGTTGTCGATGCGCGCCTTCGCCGACCGTCCCTGCGCCTGCTTCGTGTCGGTGCGGCCGTTGCCCAGCAGCAGGCCGAGCTGCCAGCCACCGATGTCACGATCGATGCCGACCAGCAACCCGCTGGTGTTGGACTGGGTACGTGCCGTGTTGGCATCGCCATCCAGCTTGCCGCTGCCGCCGATGGCCTGCACCCACGCCCCGGTGGCCTGGCTGGCGTCGTCCTGCGGCGAACGCGCGCCCACTGCACGGCTCAGTGCCGCATCACGCACGTAGCGGCTGCTTTCCACCAGCGCCAGCGGCGTGGCGGCATGCAGTTCACCACTCAGGCCGTCCAGTGCTGCACCGACCTGCTGCGGGAACAGCAGGGTCAGCGGCTGCGGCAGGCCCTGGTCCACGCCGAGCGCATCGGCCGAGCCGGCCACAGCGCGCTGGTTGGCGGTGGTCGCTGCGGTAGCCAGCAACTGGCCACGGGTGACCTCGATGTTGATGCCGTTGCTGGCGTAGTCCACGCCGAACTGCAGGAACGGCGAGAACGCGCTGAAGTCGGTGCTGGCGAAGCGACCCTGCACCCCGCCGTCGGCCTGGATGACGTTGAACTGCTCGCCCAGGTAGTAGATGCCCGCTTCCGGCAGTGCCTTCAGCGTGCCATCCAGCGTGGCGGTGCCACTGACGCTCAGCAGGTCGCTGCTGCCACCCGGCGACAGTTCGGCCAGGTAGACGCCGCTGGCGGTCTGCACGTAGTCGCCATCGATGGTCAGCGTGCCGATCGAGTTGCCCGGCGCGATGATGCCGGCCACGCGCGTATCGCCCAGCGTACCGGTGCCCTGCAGCAGGCCATTGGCCCCCACCACGGTGGACCCGCCGGTCTGCGTGCCGTTGAACGACAGCATGCCGCCGCTGATCGACAGCGACGAGCCCTCCAGCAGCGCACCCGCGGCGACCAGCCCGCTGCCACCGCGCACGTCCAGGTCGGTGCCGACCAGGCTGCCGTTCAGGCGCAGCTGGCCACCCTGCACCACCACCGCATCGGTCAGCGTGTTGACCCCGTCCAGCTCCAGGATGCCTTCGCGCAGCACGGCACCGTTGAAGCTGTTGTCGCCGCTCAGGCGAAGCCAGCCGATGCCGGACTTGGTCAGCGCACCAGGGCCGCCGATGTCGTTGGTCCAGTCATCCCATGCATCGCCTTCCCATACCTTCAGGCCGCCGGCTGCGGTGTTCATCACCACGTTCGTGTCCACCCGCAGCTGGCCATAGCCTTCGATGGCCTTTTCCAGGTTCACCAGGCCCCAGCCGTAGACATCGTCCACGCCTTCGGCGCCGAGGTCGGTGGCGGTGGTCAGCAGCACGTCGCGCACCTGCGCGTTGTCCAGATACGGGAAACGTTCGAACAGCAGGCCCAGCGCACCGGTGACATGCGGGGCCGCCATCGAGGTGCCGCTCATCTGTTCGTAGGTGTAGCTGGGCACGCGTTCCATCACGTCCAGCAGCACGTTCTGGTTATCATCGGTGGCCAACTGGCCTTCCAGTCCTTCCGAACCGTACGAGGTGGAGATGATGTCGCTGCCCGGCGCGGCCAGGCACCAGTTCGCGGCCAGCCCGCAGCGGTGCGACAGGTCGCTCAGCTGCAGGTCCTGGTTGAGGTTCACCACGGCAAGCCAGTAGGGCTCGATATCGGCGAAGGCGCGCGGCAGCGTGGCATACACGCCGGCCAGCGGCGCCTGTTCCGGGCTGGGGTTGTAGTCGGCGGAGTTGCCGGCCGCCCACACCTGGATCATCCCGGCCTGGCGCGAGCCTTCGGCGAAGATATCCAGATAGGCGCGGTCGCCTTCGTGGTTGTAGATCTCATCGAACTCCTCGACCGTCACCGGTTCGCTGCCCAGGCCCCAGCTGTGGTTGATCGCGCGCACGCCCTGGGCGTTCATCTGCGAATACATGCTGGCGAAGGCGTCTTCGCTCGGCCCGACCTGCGGGAACACCGAGCCCTGACGGTAGTAATTATCCGGTGCCAGGTACCACTCGACGTAGCTGTCGAAGAACAGCTTGGCGGCGGCCAGGTCCGCACCGAAGGCAACACCGTGCATGCCGCTGCCATCGCGATTGGCGGCGATGGTGCCCGACACATGCGTGCCGTGGGTATTGAAGGTCAGCCCGTAGGGCGCACCGGCACCGATCAGGAAGGCGATGTCTTCCTCGGTGAGGCCGTAATTGAAACCGATGGCCTCCAGCGCCACCACGTCACCATCGCTGGCGAAGCAGGCATCCGGCCCCCACAGCGCGTTGACGTTGGTGCAGGAGGTGCCATCGGGCAGCAGGTCGGCGATGCGGATGCTGCTGTGGTTCTTGCCGGCGAACTCGTCGTGCGCCAGGCCGGTGCCACTGTCGAACACGCCCAGGCGGATCCCCTGGCCGGTCAGCCCACGCGCATAGGCAGCATCGGCGTTCATCGCAGCCAGGCCCCAGTCCACCTGGAACTCTTCGGTCTGCCAGCTTTCGCGGTTGCCGGCCGCGCCCATCACCGGGCCGGTTTCAGCAGCCGATGCCAGCGCGGTTGCAGGCGGACGCGCGACGGCGCCCTGCGCCACCGATGCGGCCGCTGCCTGCACGCTGCGCAGCTGCTGGTAGTGTTCCAGCTGCGCATCCTGCGACTGCGCGAGGGCCGGCATCGCGGCAGCCACCAGCAACGAACCGGCGATGGCCGAAGCAAGCAGCGAAGGAAGGGGACGGCGCGAAGAAGAAGAAGTACGGAACAACGTGGTACGGGTCATGGTTGGATCTATTCCTTGATTACGTGGTTCATCCTGGGTGCGCGCGGCCATTGCAGCTCGCGGCGACCCACACGGCGGACAGCGCGTGGCGCCATCGCTTCCCGAGATTACCGCAAATACGGCAGCGCGCTTTCACCGTGCCGCCGCGTACGGTCGCGATGCCAGGCCGAAGGTCACTTGGCAAGCAGGCCGTTACTCCGCTAGCGTCAGCAGACTGCACCACCATGCTCACGGGGACTCCATGTACAACCTGCTGCGCGCCGGCATCGGCCTGGCGCTGCTGTCGCTGGCCGCTGCGCCGGCCACCGGCGCTTCGCGCTTCATCCAGGATCCGTATCCCAGCACCTACCAGCCGCGCAGCAGCGAGGCCGTGTTGATCCACAACGCCACCGTGCTCACCGGCACCGGGCAGCGCCTGGACGATGCGGACGTACTGCTGCGTGATGGAAAAGTAGTAGAGGTCGGCCGTGCCCTGCAGGCTGGCAGCGACGTGCGCCGCATCGACGCGCACGGGCGCTGGGTAACCCCCGGCCTGATCGACGTGCACTCGCACCTGGGCGTGTATCCCAGCCCCGGCGTCAGCGCGCACAGCGATGGCAACGAGATGACCGCGCCGGTGACCGCCAACGTCTGGGCCGAGCATTCGGTGTGGCCGCAGGATCCCGGTTTCGCCGAGGCGCTGGCCGGCGGGGTGACCAGCATGCAGGTGCTGCCCGGTTCGGCCAACCTGGTCGGCGGCCGCGGCGTGGTCCTCAAGAACGTGCCCACCACCACCTACCAGGCGATGAAATTCCCCGGCGCGCCGTGGGGACTGAAGATGGCCTGCGGCGAAAATCCCAAGCGCGTGTACGGCGGCAAGGGCACCGCACCGGGCACCCGGATGGGCAACGTGGCCGGCTACCGCGCCGCGTTCATCGATGCCAGCGAGTACATCGCCAAGAACACCGCCAAGCCGGCCAAGCGCAAGCGCTGGTTCGGCGGCGACAAGGAAGACAGCAGCGGCGACAGCGGCGGCAAGCGCGACCTGAAACTGGACACGCTGGCTGGCGCGATCCAGGGCGACATCCGCGTGCACATCCACTGCTACCGTGCCGACGAAATGGCCACCATGCTCGACCTGGCCGATGAGTTCGGCTTCAAGATCGCCGCCTTCCACCACGGGGTGGAAGCCTACAAGCTGGCCGACCGACTGGCCCAGGAAGGGGTCTGCGGCGCCCTGTGGGCCGACTGGTGGGGCTTCAAGATGGAAGCGTTCGACGGCATCCAGGAGAACATCGCACTGGTCGACCGTCCTGCCAACAGCTGCGCCATCGTGCATTCGGATTCACCCGAAGGCATCCAGCGCCTGAACCAGGAAGCGGCCAAGGTGATCGCCGCCGCGCGCCGCGCCGACATGCCGGCGATCGCACCGGAACGCGCCATCACCTGGATGACCGCCAATGCGGCCAAGGCGCTGGGCATCGAAGGCAAGACCGGCACGCTGGAGGCGGGCAAGAACGCCGATGTGGTGGTGTGGAACGGCAATCCCTTCAGCTCCTATGCGTTGGCCGACCAGGTGTTCATCGACGGTCATCAGTACTTCGACCGGGCCGATCCGCGCAGCAAGCCGGTGTCTGATTTCCGTCTCGGCCAGGAGGTGCGCTGATGATCCGTGCACGCATGAAGACCGCGCACGCCCTCGCCCTGCTGCTGGGCCTGGCCGCCCTGCCCGCCACCGCGCAGGACCTGCTGATCCGCAACGCGACGGTGCACACCGCCAGCGCGCGCGGCAGCCTGTCCAACGCCGATGTACTGGTGCGCGGCGGGGTCATCCAGGCGGTCGGCAGCGGCCTTGCCGCACCGGCCGGCGTGGCGGTGGTGGAGGCCGATGGCCGTCCGCTGACGCCCGCGCTGTTCGGTGGCATCACCGAAATCGGCATCGAGGAAGTGTCCGGCGAAGAGAGCACGGTGGACAGCACGCTGACCCTCGGCGAGCAGCCGTTGCGGCCGGAGTTCGACGTCACCCTGGCCTACAACCCGGCCTCGATCCTGGTTCCGGTCGCTCGCGTGGAAGGCATCGGCTTCACCGCGCTGGGCGCGCACACCGGCGGCGGCTTCATCGCCGGGCAGGGCGGCGTGGTGCGGCTGGATGGCAGTGCCGATCCGATCGGGCCGCGCGCCCTGTACCTGCGCCTGGGATCGGCGGCAGCGGAGCTGACCGGCAAGTCACGCGCGGCGCAGTGGATGCTGCTGCAGCAGGTCATCGACGAGGCCCGTGGCCGCGTCGGCAGTGATTCCCCGCATGCCCTGCTCACCCCCGCCGGCCGGCGCACGCTGGCCGACTACCTGGCCGGCAAGGGCCGCATCATCATCGAAGTGGACCGTGCCTCGGACATCCGCCAGCTGTTGCGCTGGTCGGCACGCGAGAAGGTGAAGATCGCCATCGCCGGCGGCGCCGAGGCCTGGCAGCTGGCACCCGAACTGGCCCAGGCCCGCGTTCCGGTCTTCGTCGATGCGCTGGGCAATCTGCCGACCACCTTCGACCAGATCGGCGCGACCCTGGAAAATGCCGCCCGGCTGCGCAGTGCCGGGGTGGAGGTGAGCTTCACCCAGGCCGGCGATGCCTCGCACAACGCGCGCAAGGTCCGCCAGCTGGCCGGCAACGCCGTAGCGCACGGGCTGCCGTGGGCCGATGGGCTGGCCGGCCTGACCCGGGTCCCCGCCCAGGCGCTGGGCGTGGGCGACCGCATCGGCAGCATCGAACCGGGCAAGCTGGCCGACCTGGTGCTGTGGGAAGGCGATCCGCTGGACGTAGCGCACTATGCCGAGCAGGTGTGGCTGGGCGGGCGCGCGATGCCGATGCGTTCGCGCCAGACCGAACTGCGCGACCGTTACCTGCCGCGCACCGCACAGCCCTGACTGACCTGCCCCTGCCCCAAGGAGACGACGCGATGGCGCTGCGCTGGTATTTCGATTTCGTCTCCCCCTACGCCTATCTGCACTGGCAGAAGCTGAAGGCCCTGCCGCAGTTCGCGCGCATCCAGCCGGTCCCGATCGCGCTCGGGGCCGTGCTGCACCACCTTGGCAACCTGGGCCCTGCGGAGATCCCGGCCAAGCGGCGTTTCATCTACCGCCAGCTGGCCTGGACCGCTGCGCAGGAGGGCGTCGGCCTGCGCTTCCCCCCGGCGCATCCATTCAATCCGCTGCCTGCCCTGCGGCTGTGCATCGCCGCCGGGTCCGGTGCGGCGGCGGTGGATGCCATCTTCGACTGGATCTGGCTGCAGGGCCGCGCCGCCGATGACGTGGGCACGCTGGAGGCGCTGGCCGCCCAGCTCGGCGTGGACGATCCGGCCACTGCGGTCAGCGCGCTCGACGTCAAGGAAGCCCTGCGCCGCAATACCGAGGCGGCCATCGCGGCGGGTGTCTTCGGGGTACCAACCCTGTCCATCGACGGAGAGCTGTTCTGGGGCAATGATGCGCATCCGTTGATGGCCGCCGTGCTCGACGATCCGTTGCTGCTGGAGCAGCCGGCGTGGCAAGCGCTGCTGGCCCTGCCGGTCGCGGTGCACCGCAGCCGCTGAGCAGCGGGACGCCGATGGCACGCGCGAAATTCCCGAAAGTGCGATACGTTTCACGCTTATGAAGCGGAAAACGCGCCTGGAGGGGGCCTGCGAATGCGCATCGGAATCGTCGTTGACTCGGCCTGCGACCTGCCGCAGGACTTCATCACCCAGCACAACATCGTCCTGTTGCCGATCACGGTGCGGATCGGCGAAGCCATCCTCGCCGACCATCGCGACGAGCAGGCCACGCTGAGCTTCCTGCATGCCCACGTGGCCGAGAACGGCGCCGAGGCGGAGACCATCCCCTTCAGCGTCCAGCAGATCCGCGACCTGTTCCTGCAGCGCCTGGTGATCGACTACGACCACGTGTTCTGCATGACCATCACCAAGACCCGCAGCCCGATCCACGACAATGCGCTGCAGGCCAGCTTCGCCATCCTCAACGACTACAAACCGGTGCGCCAGGCGGCCGGCTTCAATTCGCCGTTCGCGCTGCGGGTGATCGACACCCAGAACCTGTTCGCCGCCCAGGCCGTGACCGCCGTGGAAGCGGTGCGGCTGCGCGACAGCGGCGCCAGCGTGCAGCAGATCCGCGAGCGGCTGGAAGAACTGGCCGGCAACGTGCACGGCTACATGATCACCCGCGACCTGTACTACATGCGCGCCCGCGCCCGCCACAAAGGGGATCGCAGCGTCGGCCTGATCAGCGCCGCGCTGGGCAGTGCACTGGACATCAAGCCGGTGCTGCACGGCTACCGGGGTGAAACCGGCCCGGTGGCCAAGATCAAGGGCTTCGACAATGCCGTGGCCAAGCTGTTCGAGGTGGTCGGCCAGCGCGTACGTGCAGGGCTGATGACTCCGGCGGTCTGCCTGAGCTACGGCGGCGAACTGGACGAACTGCGCGCCCTGCCCGGCTACGATGCGCTGCGCCAGGTCTGCAGCGACCACGGCGTGGTGGTGCTGGAAACGGTGATGAGCCTGACCGGCATGGTCAACGTGGGCAAAGGGGCATTGACGGTCGGGTTCGCCGATGGACCGCACCGGTTCGAATGAGTAGCCTGCGGCGGCCCTGCACGCACCGTGCACCGGCGGCCTGCAACGCTTGCAGCATTGAACGGAGATCCCGATGACCACGTACTACATCAGCCTGCCGGACCCCGCCAAGGCGCGCGGCAGCGACCCCGAACTTGCCTTCACCGCCCATGGCGCAGACGGCTTCGCCGCGCAGCTGCAGGACGCGCTGTCCAGCACCGCCCTGTTCGACAAGTGGAAGGCCAAGCAGTCCGACCCGGACGCGGTGCCCGAACAGTGGGGTGTCACCGACCCCGCCGCCAGCGTGACCGGCACCCAGGACGACCTGCAGATCAAGCTTGAAGCCCGCACCACCATCAAGGGCGAGATCCTGAAGGAACGCCTGCGCCTGCTCGCCGGCCCCCACTGGACCCTGCACGACGTCCGCTGAGTCGTAGCGCCGCGCCATTCCCGGCGGCGTCTGCAGACAGGGGCAGGTGGCCGCCGGGTCAGGAAGGTGCGAAAATCACCCTCCTTTCAGGCCCGCCTCTGGCGCTGGCCGTCCCACCGAGGTTATGTGAAGACCCCCCAAGGCCTGCAGGCGCTGATCGACGACGGCGTGATCGATGAAGTGCTGCGCCCACTCAAGAGTGGCAAGGAAGCCGCTGTGTACGTGGTGCGCAGCGGCGACGATGTACGTTGCGCGAAGGTTTACAAGGACATGGCACAGCGCAGCTTCCAGCAGCGCGTGCAGTACCAGGAAGGCCGCAAGGTCCGTGGCAGCCGCGAAGCCCGCGCCGTGGGCAAGGCCAGCAAGTACGGCCGCAAGCAGCAGGAAACCGCCTGGAAGAATACCGAAGTCGACGCGCTCTACCAGCTGCGCGACGCCGGGGTCCGTGTACCGGAGCCGCATGGCTACTACCACGGTGTGTTGGTGATGGAACTGGTCACAGATGCGGACGGGTTCTCCGCCGCGCGGTTGGGCGAAGTGGAGCTGGAGCCGGACCAGGCGCGTGAGTTCCACCAGATCCTCGTCCGCCAGGTCGTGCGCATGCTGTGCTGCGGGCTGATCCACGGCGATCTGTCGCCATACAACGTGCTGGTCGGGCCCGATGGCCCGGTGGTCATCGATTTCCCGCAGGTGGTCAGCGCCGGTGGCAACAATGCCGCGCGCACGATGCTGCTGCGCGACGTCAACAACCTCACCGCCTACCTGGGCCGCTTCGCCCCGGAGCTGCTGGACAGCTGGTACGGCGAAGAGATGTGGGCCCTGTTCGAGGCCGGCGAGCTGCTGCCGGATTCGCCGCTGACCGGCACCTTCGTCCACGATGAGACCACCATCGACCTGGACAGCGTCCGCCACGCCATCAACGATGCGCGCGAAGAAGCGCTGATCCGCCAGCAGGGTCGCGAAGCCGCCGAACAGGACGACGACTGATCAGCGAGGTCGCGCGGTCCGATGGCGCCGGGCGCGATGCCCGGCGCTACCCGATCACAACGCCTTGGCGTGGTGGGCGATGTGATCGCCGATGAAACTGGCGATGAAGTAGTAGCTGTGGTCATGCCCGGGTTGCAGGCGCAACTGCAGCGGGTGGCCGGCGGCTTCGCAGGCGGCCTGCAGGCGCTGCGGCTGCAGTTGTCCGCCGAGGAACTCATCGGCGTCGCCCTGGTCGACCAGCAGCGGCAGGCGCTCGGTTGCCGTGGCCACCAGTTCGGTGGCATCCCACTGCGACCACGCGCTGCGCTCGGTGCCCAGGTAGGCACTGAACGCCTTCTCGCCCCATGGCACCTGGCTGGGCGCCACGATCGGTGAGAACGCCGATACGCTGCGATAGCGGCCGGGGTTGCGCAGCGCCAGCACCAACGCGCCGTGACCGCCCATCGAATGCCCACTGATGCCGCGCGCATCGGTGGCCGGGAAATGCGCTTGGATCAACGCCGGCAGCTCGTCTACGATGTAATCGTGCATGCGGTAATGACGCGCCCACGGTTCCTGGGTGGCGTTGAGGTAGAACCCCGCACCCTTGCCCAGGTCGTAGCCTTCCGCATCGGCCACGTCATCGCCGCGCGGACTGGTGTCCGGCGCGACCAGGATGAGCCCGTGCTCGGCAGCGTAGCGCTGGGCACCGGCCTTGGTGATGAAGTTCTGTTCATTGCAGGTCAGTCCGCTCAGCCAGTACAGCACCGGCAGCTTCTGCGTGGCGGCCTGCGGTGGCAGGTAGACCGCGAATTTCATCTCGCAGTCCAGCACCTCCGAACGGTGCTGGTAGACGTCCTGCCAGCCGCCGAAACAGGCGCGGTGTTCAATGCGTTCCATGGCGTGTCCCTTGATCAGAAATGCACGACCGAACGGATCGACTTGCCTTCATGCATCAGGTCGAAGGCTTCGTTGATCTTGTCCAGTTCCATGGTGTGGGTGACGAACGGCGCCAGTTCGATATCGCCCTTCATCGCATCTTCGACCATGCCCGGCAGCTGGCTGCGTCCCTTTACCCCGCCGAATGCGCTGCCCTTCCAGGTACGGCCGGTGACCAGCTGGAACGGACGGGTGGAGATCTCCTTGCCGGCGCCGGCCACGCCGATCACCACCGACTGGCCCCAGCCACGGTGCGCGCATTCCAGTGCGGCGCGCATCACGTTGACGTTGCCGATGCACTCGAAGCTGTGGTCCACGCCCCAGCCGGTCATGTCCACGACCACCTGCTGGATCGGCGCTTCATGCTCGCTCGGGTTGACGCAGTCCGTGGCACCGAACTCACGCGCCAGCTCGAACTTGGACGGGTTGGTGTCGATGGCGATGATGCGCCCGGCCTTTGCCTGGCGCGCGCCCTGGATCACCGCCAGGCCGATGCCGCCCAGCCCGAACACCGCCACGCTGTCGCCTTCCTGCACCTTGGCGGTGTTGTGCACCGCACCGATACCGGTGGTGACGCCGCAGCCGAGCAGGCAGACATGCTCCGGATTGGCTTCAGGGTTGATCCTGGCCAGCGAGACTTCGGCCACCACGGTGTATTCGCTGAAGGTGGAGCAGCCCATGTAGTGGTAGATCGGCTCGCCGTTGTAGCTGAAGCGGGTGGTGCCATCGGGCATCACGCCCTTGCCCTGGGTGGCGCGCACGGCCACGCACAGGTTGGTCTTGCCACTCTTGCAGAACAGGCATTCACCGCACTCGGCGGTGTACAGCGGGATCACATGGTCGCCCGGCTGCACGCTGGTCACGCCCTCGCCCACTTCCACCACGATCCCGGCACCTTCGTGGCCCAGTACGGCCGGGAACAGGCCTTCCGGGTCATCGCCGGACAGGGTGAACGCATCGGTGTGGCAGACACCGGTGTGGGTGATCCTGACCAGCACCTCGCCCTTCTTCGGCGGGGCAACGTCGATCTCGACGATCTTCAGCGGCTGGCCAGGACCAAAGGCTACGGCGGCGCGGGACTTCATGATGGGATTCTCCAGGGGACGGGCAAGGACAAGGGTAGGCAGGCGCGTGTTGCGCGCGTGTTGACGAGCGCCCGCACGCGGCGGGCACGGTTCATTTCAGGTAGGAGCGGATCAGCGCGCCCATGTCTCGCACGCGCTCGGCACGTTGCGCGTCGGAGGCGGCGGGCTGGCCGAATTCCTCGCGCAGGTGCGCTTCCATGACTTCGGACATCAGTCCGTTCACCGCACCGCGGATGGCCGCGATCTGCTGCAGCACCGGGCCGCAGTCGGCACCGGATTCCAGCGCGCGGTCCAGCGCATCGCACTGGCCGCGGATGCGCCGCACGCGGGCCAGGACCTTCTTCTTTTCTTCAGCGGAGTGCGGCATCGGGCAGCGGCCATGGAACTATACTGGGGGACAGTATATTGATGGCCGCTGCGGCGGTCCACCCCTTGTCCAGGCAGGGTCAGCCCTCGCCCGCCGCCAGCTCCCGCACCAGCGCCTCCAGGTGCACGAAGTACTGCGTGATCGGGTTGTCCGGTTCCCCTGCAGGGCAGAAGATTGCCGCCGCGGCAACGCAGGCATTCGGCACCTGCTTCATAGCGGGAGCGCGCGCAGCAGCCTGATCCTGCGTCGCGCGGCCGGTAGGGCTTGCAGGGAATCTGCCCGGCCAGGCATCCGGATTTGCGGCGAGGGCGCGCTTGCGGTTGGTACCCGTCATCCCTTGTGCGGCAGTGCCCCGCGCGCGCCATCCAGCTGGCCGGCGCAGGGTCGGACCTGGATGCGGGCGGCACGTTGGTGCCATTCACGTCCCGCGCAGCAGGTCCACGAAGGCCCTCAGCGCCGATGTCATCTGCCGCTGTCGCGGGTAATACAGCACGAACCCCGGGAACGGCGGACTCCAGTCCTCCAGCATGCTGACCAGCTGCCCGGAATCCAGCCACGGGCGCGCGGCATCTTCCAGCACGTAGGCGATGCCGAGCCCGTCCAGCACCGCGCGCACGATGGTGGTCTGCTCGCTCAAGGTGATCCGGCCCTGCACGTCGATCTCCAGCGATTCCTCGCCCCGCTCGAACTGCCACTTGTACAGATGGCCACTGGCGAAGCGGAAGCGCACGCACTGGTGCCGCAGCAGGTCGCGCGGGTGTTGCGGGGTCTCATGCTGGGCCAGGTAGGCCGGTGATGCCACGATCATGCCGCGCAGCGGTGGACCCAGCGGCACCGCCACCATGTCTTCAGGCACGAACTCGTGCAGGCGCACCCCGGCATCGAATCCTTCGGCGACGATATCCACCAGGCCGTCGTTTTCGGTCACCTCGATGCGCACGTCCGGATGCGCGCGCAGGAAATCGGCCAGCCGCGGGCTGAGCTGGGTCGGCACGGCGGCACGGGCCGCGTTGATGCGCAGCAACCCCGCCGGCGTGGCGCGGAACTGGTTCATTTCCTCCAGCGCGTCACTCACCTGTCCCAGTGCCGGCTGCAACCGCTCCATCAGCCGCTGGCCAGCCTCGGTCAGCGATACGCTGCGCGTGGTGCGGTGGAACAGGCCAACGCCCAGCCGCTCTTCCAGCGCGCGGATGGCATAGCTCACCGCGGACGTGGACAACGCCAGTTCGGCACCGGCACGGCGGAAGCTGCGATGGCGCGCCACGGCGGCAAACGCCGCGAGATGGGTGAGGTTATCCGTCGCCATTGTCCAGTCCGCCTTGATGAATCATCCCGATCAACGGCCTACAAGGCACGCCGCCGTGGGCGTATTGTAAAGCGCCTTTCCATAAACCCTGCCAAGGATCCCCCATGTCCCTCGCCAAAGCCTATGCCGCGCACTCCACTACCGCGCCGCTGGTTCCGTTCACCTTCGAGCGCCGCGCCGTCGCCGCCGGCGACGTCCGCATCGAGATCCTGTACAGCGGCATCTGCCACTCCGACCTGCACCAGGCCCGCGATGACTGGGGCGGCGCCAAGTACCCGATGGTTCCCGGCCACGAGATCATCGGCAAGGTGGTCGAAGTCGGCGCCGAGGTCACCAAGCTGAAGGTCGGCGACTTCGCCGGCGTCGGCTGCATGGTCGATTCCTGCCGCCACTGCGAAGCCTGCAACGCCGATCTGGAACAGTACTGCGCCGAAGGCTCGACCTTCACCTACAACGGCACCGACCGCCACACCGGCGAGCCCACCCAGGGCGGCTATTCCGACCACATCGTGGTCGAGCAGCGCTTCGTGGTGAAGGTGTCCGAGACCCTGGACCTGAAGGCCGCCGCGCCGCTGCTGTGCGCCGGCATCACCACCTATTCGCCGCTCAAGCACTTCAAGGTCGGACCCGGCCAGAAGGTCGGCGTGATCGGTCTGGGCGGCCTGGGCCACATGGGCGTGAAGTTCGCCAAGGCACTGGGCGCGCACGTGGTGATGATCACCACCACCCCGGAAAAGGGCGCCGATGCCACGCGCCTGGGCGCCGATGAAGTGCTGGTCTCGCGTGATCCGGAGCAGATGAAAGCCCACGCGGGCAGCTTCGACTTCCTGCTCAACACCATCCCGGTCGGGCATGACACCAACCCGTACATGGGCCTTCTCAAGCGCGATGCCACGATGTGCCTGGTGGGCGTGCTGACCGAACTCGACCCGCCGCTGACCGGCGTGAGCGTGATCTTCGGCCGCAAGCACCTGACCGGATCGGCGATCGGCGGCATGGCGGAAACCCAGGAGATGATGGATTTCTGCGCCGAGCACGGCATCGTCAGCGACGTGGAAGTAATCAACATCCAGGACGTCAATGAAGCCTGGGAGCGCATGGCCAAGAACGATGTGCGCTACCGCTTCGTGATCGACATGGCCTCGATCAAGGGCTGATCAGTACACGGGATAAGCGAACGGGGTCAGCGTCCTTTCGAGGACTCTGACCCCTGCTTTTATTCTCTTTTCAACGTGGCCCGACGCTCGCCCGGCCCGGTCAATGATCAGTACGCGAATTCGCGGAACACGTGGTCCACGTCGCCATTCCAGCGCCCATGGAACAGCGCAAGCTTGCGCTCGGCCGGGGTCAGGCCGGACTCGACGATTTCCTGCAGCACGTCCAGGTAATGGCTTTCGTCCATGCCGTCGCTGTTCAACGCAGCGCGGCGCTTCAGGCCGCCCACGGCGATCCTGACCGCCTCGCGCGAGAGATCCCGCACTGTGCCATTACGGAACGGCAGGTTCATCGCATGCTTCGGCACGCCATCGCGCAGTGCGTGGCGCTCGACCAGGGTGAAATCACGCACCAGGTCCCAGGCCGCATCCAGGGCTTCATCGTCATACAGCAGGCCCACCCAGAACGCCGGCAACGCGCACAGGCGGCTCCAGGGGCCACCGTCGGCACCGCGCATCTCCAGGTACTTCTTCAACCGCACTTCCGGGAAGGCGGTGGTCATGTGGTCGGCCCAGTCGGTCAGGGTCGGCAACTGGCCCGGCAGCACCGGAAGCCTGCCCGCCATGAAATCGCGGAAGCTCTGGCCGCTGGCATCGTGGTACACGCCGTCGCGGTAAGAGAAGTACATCGGCACATCGAGCAGGTAATCCACGTAGCGCTCGTAACCGAAGCCGTCCTCGAACACGAAATCGAGCATGCCGGTGCGGTCGGCATCGGTGTCGGTCCAGATGTGCGAACGGTAGCTGAGGTAGCCGTTCGGCTTGCCTTCGGTGAACGGCGAATCGGCGAACAGCGCGGTGGCGATCGGCTGCAGCGCCAGCGACACGCGGAACTTCTTCACCATGTCT
The DNA here is from genome assembly GCF_031453215.1 of Stenotrophomonas sp. SORGH_AS_0321. Classification (NCBI taxonomy): domain Bacteria; kingdom Pseudomonadati; phylum Pseudomonadota; class Gammaproteobacteria; order Lysobacterales; family Lysobacteraceae; genus Stenotrophomonas; species Stenotrophomonas sp. SORGH_AS_0321. The sequence goes on along the minus strand of NZ_JAVIZG010000001.1, from coordinate 760,621 downwards.
GCTTCGGACGCGTAATCCAGGTTGACCTGCACCGTGCAGGTGCGGGTCATCATGTCCAGGCCGAGCGAACCGACCTTGGGCATGTAGTTCTTCATGATCTGGTAGCGGCCCTTCGGCATCCACGGCATCTCATCGCGCCTCCACTTCGGCTGGAAACCCATGCCGAGGAAGCCCAGCTGCAACTCACCAGCGACCTGCGCCACTTCATTGAGATGGGTGCCGGTTTCCACGCAGGTGTGGTGGATGGTCTCCACTGCCGCGCCGGACAACTCCAGCTGGCCGGCCGGCTCCAGGGTCACCGAAGCGCCATCGCGCAGCAGGGCGATGGTCCGGCCCTTTTCCTGCACCGCTTCCCAGCCAAACCGCTGCAGGCCCTGCAGCAGCGCTTCGATACCGCGCTCGCCGTCGAAGGTGGGGGCACGCAGGTCGTCCAGCCGGAAGCCGAATTTTTCATGCTCGGTACCGATGCGCCAGGCGGCGCGCGGCTTTTCTCCCGAGGCGATCACCTCCACCAGCTGCGAACGGTCAGTGATGGGCGTCTGCGCGACGTGGCTGGGGCTCGACAAGGGACAGGCTCGCTGAAAGGGTGGCGGATGGAATGGGGTTGTGGCCCCGTCATCACAAGGGCGCACTATAGCGTGAGGCCTGCCCGCGTCACGCCTCCGTGACGGACTTCAGCATCCCACCCGCAGGGGCTTGACCCTCGTACACTGGAGGGATGACGTCCGTCCCGCCCGCCATGGCCGAATCCGACACCGCCAGCGTACTGGCCGACATGGCCAGCCTCGCCCACTGTGCGCGTGCCGAAGGTTATGCCTGCGTCACCGCCCTGCGCGAACACGGCGCACGCTCGGTGGAAATTCCCCAGCCGCAGTTCGCGATCCTGCTGGAAGGCGAAAAGCGCGTACGCACGGCGACCCAGTCGCTGCATTTCGCGCCCGGCGACATCTTCCTGATCAGCCGTCGCTGCCGCATCGATGTGGTCAACCTGCCCGACGCACGTTGCGGACGCTATACCAGCGCCGTGGTGCCGTTCTGCAGCGAGGCGCTGGCCGCCGCACGCACGTTGTGGAACGAGCCCCTCCCCGCCGCGGGCGAGGCGCTGGCACGCCTGCCGTTGGACGCGCACGGTGCGCTGCTGCGGCGCTGGCGGCAGGCGCTGCAGGATGGCCATTACAGCGAGGCACGGCTGGCCCTGGCCAGCTTCGCCATCACCCTGGCCCGGCAGGGTCATGGCAGCCTGCTGCTGGCGCCGCAACCAACGCTGTCCGAACAGGTGCGCGACCGCCTGGCCGCGGAGCCGGCGCGCGACTGGCAATCCCACGATGTGGAAGCCGCACTTGCCATCAGCGGGGCCACCCTGCGACGCCGGCTGTCCAGCGAAGGCACCAGCCTGCGCCAGCTGCTGACCGAAGCGCGGCTGGCCCACGCGATGGGCCTGTTGTACACCACCGCGCTGCCGCTGAAAGCGGTCGCCGCGCGGGTGGGCTATCGCTCGCTGCCAAGCTTCAGCAAGCGCTTCGTCGAGCGTTACGGCCTGCACCCGTCGGATATCGGGCGGGCCTGAAACACGGCATGCACCGTAGCGCCGCAGGGTGCTGGGCAGGATGCCCTGCATAGCCGTGCTCGGCGAGCGCAGTGGTGGGCAGCAGCGTGAGGACCCACGGTCGTCACCCACCGACAGCTAAAGCAGACGGCCAGCGGCCGTCACTACCGGAGATGGATCGGGCGTCATCGAGCGCCATGCGCACCAGCTTGAGCACATCGCGCGGCCGCGCCACGCGACGATGGCTTCCAGCGGAATGTCCCGCGCAACCAGGCCGAACCCCCATGTCCCTGCAACGCTCCGCGCTGGCCGGCACCCTGCTGCTCACCCTGTGGGCCTCGCCCCTGGCCGCCCTGGCCAGCACCCTTGCGCCGCCCCGCGCCGAACAGGTCCCCGGCGTCTACCACCAGCGCATCGGCGCCCTCCAGGTCACCGCGCTGTTCGATGGCGTCGTGGCACTGGCCCGCAGGGAGCTGGTCGGGGTCGACCCGGCCATCGTCACCCGCGCCCTGCAGGACCGCTACGTGCCCGAAAGTCCGAAGGGCCTGCAGACGGCAGTGAACACCTTCCTGATCCGCGAAGGTGACCACCTGACCCTGGTCGACGCCGGCACCGCACAGTGCTTCGGCCCCGGGTTGGGACAGGTGCTGGCCAACCTGCGCGCGGCCGGCGTGGACCCGGCCGACGTGGATGACGTGTTGCTGACCCATGCCCACCCCGACCATCTGTGCGGCATCGTCGATGCGCACGGTGCGATCGCCTATCCCAACGCCACCGTCTGGTTGTCCAGGGCCGACGCGGACTACTGGCTGGACCCTGCCAGCGAAAGCACCGCGCCGCAGGGCGTGCGCTTCGCCTTCGCGCTGGCGCGCAGCGCTGCCGCGCCCTACCAGGCCGGCAACCGGCTGCGCACCTTCGCCCCGGGCGACGCACTGCCCGGCCATGCGGTCGCACTGGATACCCACGGCCACACCCCCGGGCACGTCTCGTTCCGTTTCGACAGCCGAGGCCAGTCACTGCTGGTGTGGGGCGACGTGCTGCATTACCACGCCGTGCAGTTCGCCCACCCCGATGCCTCGTTCGAAGCCGACAGCGACCGGCGCGCAGCGATCCACAGCCGCACGGCGATGCTGGCGCAGGCCACCCAGGGAAGATGGTGGGTTGCAGGCGCGCACCTGCCGTTCCCGGGGCTGGGCCACGTGCGCAGCGAAGGTGAGGCGTATGCGTGGGTGCCGGCGGAGTATTCGCCGCTTTGACCGGGCCGGATCGGGAGGGACGGCCGCTGGCCGTCCTTGCTTCAACCTGGATGACGGCCAGCGGCCGTCACTACCCGCACCCGGATCGGGAGGGGCGGCCGCTGGCTGTCCTTGCTTCAACCCGGATGACGGCCAGCGGCCGTCACTACCCGCACCCGGACCTTTTTCCCTGCGGGGTTCAGAGCCCCAGCCAGCCGCCGATGATGCCGCGTGCTTCGTCCACGCCCAGCCGGCTTTCGCCGGAGAACACCTGCACGCCGACGGTATCGCCGAAGGCTTCGTGCAGCTCTTTCTTGACCTTGTTCAACGAGATCATCTGCTGGCTGCGGCTGAGCTTGTCGGCCTTGGTCAACAGCGCATGCGCCGGCAGGCCGCGCTGCACCGCATAGGACAGCATCTGCCGGTCGTATTCCTTCAGCGGATGACGGATGTCCATCACCACCACCAGGCCGCGCAGGGCCTGCCGGGTGCGGAAGTACTGGTCGATGAAGGCCTGCCAGTGCGCCTGCAGGTCCAGCGGCACTTTGGCGTAGCCGTAGCCGGGCAGATCCACCAGATGGGCTTCGGGAGTGACCCGGAAGAACACCAGCTGCTGGGTCCGACCAGGGGTCTTGGACACACGGGCCAGCGCGTTCTGGCGGGTAAGGGCGTTCAGGGCACTGGACTTGCCGGCGTTGGAGCGGCCGGCAAACGCCACTTCGGCGCCTTCATCAGGCGGCAGCTGCCGCATGTTGTGGGCCGAAACGAAGTAGTGCGCGCGTTCGATGAGAAGAGACATGACGCATAGGATCGCATGTTGCGCCGCCGCGCGCCCGACCATTGTTTGACCGTGCCATGAACCGGCGTTGATAATCCGGCGTATCCGGGCGGAGGGCCTGGCCGGACCAGAACGGAGCTCCAGCATGCGCCACGCTCGCGTTATTGCCGTTTCCGCTGTCGCCATATCCATCCTGGGCGCTGCCGCCTGGGCGCAGACCAGCATCACCCCGCTGCCGGACAACGGCCCGATCCAGACCGCATCGCTGGAAATCGACTTCAGCAAGACCCAATGGGGCGACGCCAAGGCCGGCCAGACCAAGGCCGCGGCGTGCGCCGCCTGCCATGGCGCCGACGGCAACGCGAGCATCGAGATGTACCCGAGCATCGCCGGCCAGAGCGAACGCTATTCCGCCCAGCAGATGGCACTGATCGCCACCGGGCAGCGTACCTCGGGCGCGGCGGTCGCCATGGTGCCTTTCGTCAAGGACCTCACCGCGCAGGACATGCGCGACATCGGCGCCTTCTTCGCCACCCAGAAAGCCGCTGCCGGCATCGCCGATGACACCGTCGTCGCCGATGGCCCCTACAAGGGGCTGAAGTTCTATGAGATCGGCCAGCAGCTGTATCGTGGCGGCGACGTGGCGCGCGGCCTGCCGGCCTGCATGGCCTGCCATGGCCCGACCGGCGCCGGCAATCCCGGCCCGGCCTACCCGCACATCGGCGGCCAGCACGCCAGCTATGTGTCCCGCCGCCTGCAGGAGTACCAGGCCGGGCGCAGCGGAGAGACCGACAAGGCGCACTTCGAGATCATGGCCAGCGTGGCGGCCAAGCTCACCGAACAGGAAATCCAGGCGCTGGGCAGCTACCTGCAGGGCCTGCACGACCGCGCCGACGATGTCGCCGCACAGGCCACCGCGGCGGCACCGACGGCCGCCCCCTGACGACCGCCCATTGCCTGCGGTATCCCCCGCGGGCGCTGGCTGAGGTATGTTCATCTCCGCGCCGGCACCCGCCGGCACCTGTTTTCATGGAGATGCGTGTCGATGAGGTTGATTCCCCGTCTGTTGCTGTCCCTGCTGGCGGTGCTGCCGCTGGCCCTGTCCGCCGCGCCGGCCGCGACCGACCTGCAGGAAGGTCGCGATTACGAGCGCATCGCCCAGCCCGGCCCGTTCCAGCCGCTGGCCGGCAAGATCGAAGTGGTCGAAGTGTTCGGCTACACCTGCTCGCACTGCGCGCACTTCGAACCGCAGCTGGTCGCCTGGGTCGCCAAGCTGCCCAAGGACGTGCGCTTCACGCCGGTACCGGCGGCGTTTGGCGGGCCGTGGGATGCCTGGGCCACGGCGTATTACGCCGCTGACCAGCTGGGCGTCGCCAAGCGCAGCCATGGCGCGGTGTTCAAGGCCCTGCACGAAGACCGCAGCCTGCCGATGCAGAACGTGTCGGCCGACGAGCTGGCGACCTTCTACAAGCAGTACGGCGTGAGCGAAGCGGCCTACGTGGCCGCGCTGAAGAGCGAGGCGGTACAGGCCAAGGTCAGCGCAGCGCGCGACTTCGCCCGCCGCACCCGTATCCCGGGCACGCCCAGCCTTGTCATCAATGGCCAGTTCCTGGTCAAGGGCAACAGTGCCGAAGATCAGCTGCGCATCGCCTCGGCGCTGATCGCGCAGGCCCGCTCCGGCAAGGCCCGCTGAACCACACGCAATCCACACGCGGCGCCCATGCGCCTGCGTGTCATCATTCGTTCCTGGCCGGCGCCCGACGCCGGCCTCAACCATTGCTGGAGAAGCTTTGATGAAGACCCGTTTCGCCCTCACCCTGCTGGCCCTGCTGCCGATCCTCGCCGCCTGCAAGGCCGACGACGGCACCGCCAACGTCGCCGCCCCGACCGAAGCGGCCCCGGCCGCCGAAACTGCCCCGGCAGCGGATGCCGCCGCACCGGCCACCAGTGAACAGGCAGCCGGCACCGAGCAGGCGGCGGGCAGCGAAGCCGCGCCGGCGGCCGCCAACGATGCGCCGATGCGCCTGACCGGTCCAGAGCCGGTCGCCGGCACGGACTACGTGGTGATCGAAAACGGCCAGCCGTTCCAGCCGGTGGCGGGCAAGGTCGAAGTGGTGGAGATCTTCGGCTATGTCTGCCCGGCCTGTGCCGCGTTCCAGCCGCTGGTGGGTCCGTGGAAGGCCGGACTGCCGGGTGATGTGAACTTCATCTACGTGCCGGCCATGTTCGGCGGTACCTGGGATGACTACGCCCGTGCGTTCTACGCCGCACAGACCCTGGGCGTGCAGGAAAAGACCCATGAAGCCGTCTATGCCGCCATCCACGCCGAGCAGACCCTGAAGGGCGAGCGCGGCCGTGATTCGGTCGATGACATCGCCGCCTTCTACGCCAAGCACGGCGTGGACGCCAAGCAGTTCAGCGCTGCCATGAGCAGCTTCGCGGTCAATGCCAAGACCAACGCCGCCAAGCAGTTCGCCCAGCGCAGCAAGATCTCCGGCACCCCGTCGCTGATCATCAACGGCAAGTACCTGGTGAAGGGCAAGTCGTTCCCGGACTACCTGCGCATCGCTGACCACCTGATCGCGCGTGAGCGTGCGGCCAAGGCCGGCAACTGATCCCGTACAAGCGCATCCCGTCGTGAATTCCCCCACATCACGCACCCTGCGCCTGCTGACGGCCAACATCCAGGCCGGCTCGAGCACCCGCCGTTACAGCGACTACGTGACCCGCAGCTGGTCACATGCGCTGCCGGCGGGTCGCAAGCGCAGCAGCCTGGATGCGATCGCCACGCTTGCCCGCGGGCACGACATCGTCGGCCTGCAGGAAGCCGATCCCGGCAGCCTGCGCTCGGGTTTCACCAACCAGACCCACTACCTGGCCGAACGCGCCGGCTTCAATTACTGGAGCCACCAGCCGAACCGGCGCATGGGCGGGGTGGCCTCATCGGCCAACGGCCTGCTGAGCCGGCTGGAGCCGGTGGAGGTCCAGGACCATGCCTTGCCCGGCCGGATCGGCGGACGCGGCGTGCTGCTGGCCAAATTCGGCGACGGCGCCGACGGGCTGGCGGTGGCCGTGGCGCATCTGTCACTGGGTGCCGGTTCCCGGCTGTCGCAGCTTTCCTTCATCGCCGAGATGCTGTCCGACCACCCGAATGCGGTGCTGATGGGCGATTTCAACTGCCTGGCCGAGCGCCCGGAAATGCAGGTGCTGTACCAGAAGACCACCCTGCAGCCCCCGGGCTGCGTGGTGCCCACCTTCCCCAGCTGGCGCCCGGACCGGGCCATCGACCACATCCTGGTCAGCAGCAGCCTGCAGCAGCGCAGCATCGAAGCCGTTCCCGCGGCCTTCTCCGATCACCTGGCCTTGGCCATGTCGATCGACGTCCCGGCCAGCGCACTGCGCTGAGTCGGTACGGCCGGCCGCAGGTCGGCCTCTTCGGTTCACCTGTTCAGGCATGGACGGCCAGCGACCGTCCCCAAGACATGACTGCGATGCCATTGATGATGCGAATCAGTCCCATTATCATAGTGTGATCGTGATCGCACAGGATGGTGCGGGCGCGCCTTAGCTCTCCCCCTTTTTCCCGCTCCGTCTGGCCACCAGGGATCCCCGGCCAGGCGCCTGTAGCGACCTGCCTGGTTGATGCCGATGACCCGTCCCGCCCCCCTCGCCCTGCGCCGCCTGCCGCAGGCCCTGATGGTTGCCCTGTGCAGCCTGGCTGCCGCACCTGCCTTCGCGCAGAGCACCGACACGCCCGATGGCAGCTCCGCCACCACGCTGGATGGCATCGTGGTCAAGGGCGAGCGCGCCGAAGGCTATTCGGTCCGTCGCACCTCGGCCGGCACGCGCTTCGACCTGGCCCCGCGCGAGATCCCGCAGTCGATCAGCATCATCAGCCACCAGCGCATCGAGGACCAGAACCTCGACGACATCATCGACGTGCTGGCCAACACCACCGGCATCAGCAGCACCCAGTCCGATACCGAGCGCACCGAGTTCTACGCGCGCGGTTTCTACATCGACAGCTACCAGTTCGACGGGCTGCCCACCCAGATGGTGCAGAACTGGAGCTACGGCGATTCCGGCCTGGACCTGGCCCTGTACGACCGCGTTGAAGTGGTGCGCGGCGCGACCGGCCTGCTGACCGGCGCCGGCAATCCGTCGGCGTCGGTGAACCTGATCCGCAAGCATGCCGACAGCGCCGAACTGACCGGCAACGTGTCGGTCAACGTGGGCAGCTGGGGTCGCACCCGCAGCACCGTGGACGTGACCACGCCGCTGAATGCCAGTGGCTCGGTGCGCGCCCGCGTGATCGGCAGCTACCTGGACACCGAATCGCAGATGGACCGCTACAACCAGCACAAGACGCTGGGCTATGCGGTCATCGATGCCGACCTGACCCCGGACACCCAGCTCAGCGTGGGCTACGACTACCAGCAGAAGCGTGCCAACGGCGCTACCTGGGGCGGCTTCCCGATGCTGTTCTCCGACGGCAGCCCGACCCCGTTCGACGAATCGTTCAGCGCCAACCCGGGCTGGACCTACTGGGATACCACCAGCAAGCGTCTGTTCGCCACGCTGGAACATGCCTTCGCCAATGACTGGAAGGTCAAGCTCGGCGCGACGCATGACACCACCAAGGCCGACGACAAGCTGTTCTACCCGGCCTACAACGACTGGACCACCGGCGCCTCGCTGCTGGACAAGAACACCGGCGCCGGCGTTTCGCCCTCGGCGGGTTTCTACAACACCGAGCGCAAGGTCAACGCGGTGGACGGCTTCGTGGAAGGTCCGTTCCAGCTGTTCGGCCGCGAGCACCAGTTCATGGCAGGTGCGAGCTACAACAAGCGCGAGTTCGCCAACTACGGCGATTACCAGGTCGGCTGGGCGCCGCTGGACAACTACCTGGCCGGCGTGGGCGACTTCCCGGAGCCGAACTGGGTCGGTACCCTGCCGCTGCAGAGCGAAGGCACCATCACCCAGAAGGCCGGCTATGCCGCCACCCGCCTGTCACTGGCCGATCCGCTCAAGCTGATCATCGGCGCGCGTTACACCGACTGGAAGAGTGAAGGCGAAGGCAACGACCGCGCGCACAAGGTCACCACCCCGTATGCGGGCCTGGTGTTCGACATCAACGATACCTACTCCACCTACGCCAGCTACACCGAGATCTTCCAGCCGCAGACCGCGCGCGATCGCAACGGCAGCTACCTGGATCCGGTGGACGGCAAGAACTACGAAATCGGGGTCAAGGGCGCCTGGTTCGACAACCGCCTGAATGCCTCCGTCGCCGCGTTCCGCATCGAGCAGGACAACGTGGCGCAGGTCACCAGCGAGCCGATCCCGAGCCGTCCTGGCGAGTTCGCCTACGTCGCCGCACGCGGCACGGTGAGCCGCGGTTTCGAATTCGAAGTGAACGGTGAACTGGCTCCGGGCTGGAACGCCACCTTCGGTGCATCGCGTTACGTGGCCAAGGACATCAACGGCGCCAACATCAACACCAACCTGCCGCAGACCACGATCAAGCTGTTCACCAGCTACACCCCGCAGTCGCTGACCGCACTGACCGTCGGCGGTGGTGCCAACTGGCAGAACGGCATCTACTACCCGGTGCCGGCTTACGGCCGTATCGAGCAGGACGGCTACGCGCTGGTCAGCGCCTTCGTGCGCTACCGCATCTCGCCGGAGTTCAGCGTGCAGGCCAACCTCAACAACCTGCTGGACAAGCAGTACTTCTCGCAGATCAACGGCTATGGCGCGTATGGCGACGGGCGTAATGGCTCGCTGACGTTCATCTACAACTTCTGATCAACGCAGGCTGAAACAGGGGTCGGAGTCCTTCCGGATGGCGGAAGGGCTCCGACCCTTTTCTGCATCCGGTTACTGCGCTTGCAGATGCCTGCGGTGGTGCCGCCATGACGCAGCACGAAAGTGTCACCAGAATGACCGCGCCGAGCACCAGGGTCATCTTAAGATTTCTGCTCTTCATCAGTTGCCATCGCATCACCAGTATGTGGGATATCAGGTCGACGGCGGACCCTCAATGCGGGCACCCGCGAAAGGCCGATTAATGCAACGGGCCAGAGAAGGATCACCCGTGGATGTCGGTGGAAACTCCGTCCAGTGCTGTCGCAATCAGCGCGGTCTATTCCGGCGCGAGCCTGCATCCTCGCAGATGAGTTTCACACAGCCTCAAAATCAGCAACTTCCGATGAGTTCGGTAAAAATCGCGCCATACAAATTGACCGAAAACTGCAAGCAAGAAGTGCGATAGCGGGAGCTCCATCGCAAGACTCAGCTGAGCAGATCATCTACTCATCACAATCAGATTCCGACGGCAAAGAGGCGGTAATCGCTATGCATCACTGTTGATCAGTTCAGGCACCAGGTCACAGAAAAATAGTCTGCTGGCGAGCAAAGAATCATGTGCAACGACGGGTTGCCAAAGTAGCGCAGGCTCAAGATGAAGAAGATGCTCATCGCGGCAGTATTGTTCATGCTGCCGGTCTCGTGGAACGCCAGCAAGGCGCAGGAACCGGGCAAGCCTGGTTTGGTCCAGTGCAATGGCTGCATTTTCCCCCGGCAGGCTGCAATCAACACCGGCTCCTCTGGATTGAAGCTGGTAGTCGACTTCAGCACTGCAAAGCTGTACGGCTTCCAAGTTGAGTATGACTGGGAGACAAGACGGTGGCTTGCCTTCCCACAACAGGTGCCAGAGCCGATAACTACGGCCTTCCATCGAATCATGGATGCGACCTCGGCCGCTGCCCTTGAACCTGAAGCCAAGACGGGACCTCGGCAAGGTCGGGAAAGAAATGGAGGGCCTCTGGTCATGCTGCATCCGGATAATCCCGGGAACGCAAACAACATCCGATTTCCAGATGCTTACAAAGGCCTTAATGCCTACGACATCGTCGACTCTGCCACCTCAAGATCCAGACTAGGCCAGAATTTGGCGCTCGAGTTGGCTGGTGCGACCGGCAACAACCCCAATTGGAATTCTATCGCCCTGACGCTGCAGCAGGCTGCCCTGACGTTCGGATCGATTTACGGCAGCGGAACGATCACCATCCGAATCACCTGGCGAGATGGATCCACGACGACTTACACGGTCACCGCCGAAAATGTCGGTGAGGCAAAGTACTCGCAGGGACAGAGCAGGGACGCAACGGGGAACATGGTCCCGGACCAGTCGATCGTCGAGCCGGCAACAGCTCCCCGGTACGCAGGAGCCTACTACTTCGGTGACGCCAATGACCGAGCGCGCTGGACACGAAGTGCCTCCCACTTCGGCGTCCCGGTCACCGGGGGAAGCTCGACAGGACGCAGGATGTCGTGCTCATGGGATGGGAAGACCATTACATGCCAAGCAATGTAGGCGACGCGAGCAGAAGAAGAACGCCTGACCAGCCAGCAGCACGCTCCATGCCTCGCGGCTGGACATCGCGGCACTGAAGTCCGGGGTGAAGCCCGGGGTCAGAGTCCTTTCGCTGTGCGAAAGGACTCTGCCCCCTTCCAGCCCCCTTCCTGTAGCCTCTTTCTACATCAGAAGCGCAGGTCCGCGCGGGCATACCAGAAGCGTCCACGCGGGATGTCGTACGTGGAGGCGTCGTAGCCGTTCAACGAGCACGACAGGCAGATCGGCGGATCCTTGTCGAACACGTTGTTCAAACCCAGGCTCAGCTGCAGGCCCTTCATCCAGTCGACCTTGTAGCCCACCTGCATGTCATGGAAGGTGGTGGCGGCCAGCTTGTTGGTGCCGGCTACCTGGTCGCTGCAGATCGGGAACGCGGACGCATCGCCGCACTGCTCTGTGAGCTCGGAGATGTGCCGCACCGTCCACGAAGCGTTCCAGTTGTCCAGCGCCCACGACACGCTGGCGTTGCTGGTCCATTCGGGAATCGAGCTGTCGGCCACTTCCACGCCCGGTTCCTGCGGCTGCCGCTGGCCGGCCGCGCCGAGCGCCTCGTAACGTCCGACGAAGGTGTTCTGCCAGCCCAGCTTGAACTGGCCGATGTCGGTCTGCGGCAGGGTGTAGAACAGGTCCACGTCCCAGCCATCGGTCTTGATCGAACCCAGGTTGGTCAGGCGGTTGTTGAAGCTGCTGATCGCACCGGTGTTGGCGCGGGTGATGCCGTTGCAGTACAGCGGGTCCAGCGAATCCACGCACAGGTCCAGCTGGGTCTGTGCGTTGATCGCCTGGATGGCGCCCTCGATGGTGTGGCGGTAGAACGTCACCTCCACGTCGAAGCGCTCGGACCACTCGGTGTTGTTGGCGAACCACGGGCTCCACACGAAGCCGGCGCTGAAGCTGCGCGAGTGCTCCGGATCCAGCTCGATGTTGCCGCCGGTGGTGACCGAAATCTGCGAGTTCGCCGACTGGAATCCGTTAGGAACGCCCAGCGCCGCGCAGTTGGCGGCATTGCCACGCGGTGCATCGCCGCCGAGGCCGATCGAGCACGGGTCGAAGATCTGCAGGTCGGCGCGAGCCGCCGAACCGTAGAGTTCGCCGATGGACGGCGCGCGGAAACCTTCGGCATAGCTGGTGCGCAGCACGAAGTCATCGGTCACCTGCCAGCGCAGGCCGTACTTAGGCGTGAACTCACCACCGAAGGTGGAGTAATCCGAGTAGCGTCCGGCCAGGCTCAGGTCCAGCTTCTCGCCCAGCGCACTCTTGGCGAAGATCGGGATGCTCAGCTCCAGGTAGGCTTCATTGACGTCGTAGGAACCCGACGTCGGCAGTGACGGGACGCCGTTGTAATGGCCGATCACGGTCAGCGGATCGGGCTGGTAGGAGCCCTCGTACTTGCGGTACTCGTAACCCGTGGCGAAGGCCACCGGACCGGCCGGCAGGGTGAACAGCTCACTGGACAGGTTGGCGGTGAACAGGCTCAGTTCGTTCTGGCTGCGGTCACGCACCACCGGTTGGATCCACTGCAGCATCTCCGGGGTGATGCTGCCGACACCGCCGAAGATGTTCAGTGGCACGCAGCCCGGTGTTGATGCACATACCGCCGGATCGCCCAGCGCGGTGGCGATGTTGAAGATGTTGTAGCTGCCGTAGTTGGTCTGCTCGGCCTTGTTCTTGCTGTACATGCCGTTGACGTCCCAGAACCAGCTACGATCCGCCGCTTCGAAATCACCCACCAGACCCGTTGCGAAGTAGCTGGTATTGACCTCCTGTTCGAACACGCGTGCGCCACCTTCGACCGGGCGACGCCCGATGAATTGCATGTTTCCGGAGGAAACGAAATCGAAGCCGAACGGGTTGAACGGGTTCAATGCCGAGATGGTGATGTTGTCCGCCAGCGGGTTGCCGGTGGCGCCATCGGGTCCGAAGAACAGCGGCTCGGGGCCCGCCTGATTGGTCGATTCGCGGCGGTTGCCCAGCGCCTTGACGTACCACTGCAGGTTGTCGGTAATGTCGAAGCGGAACTGACCGAACACGCCCTTGCGCTCGGACGGCGTCAACAGCAGATTGTATTCGGCGAAATTGAAACGGTCCGCAGTTGTGAAGCAGTGGTAATCATCAGTCCGGCTGCAACCCGCGCTGCCATCGTAGTTCGGTGTGCTTGCGCCATTGTTCGGTACAAGGTCCTGCACGGCGCCGGTGTTCGGATCGATGAAGCGGAAGCGGCCCTGGGGAATACCCCCACTACCGAAGGTCAAGCCAGTGCCGGGAACTGGAAAGCGCGACTGCTCACGGGTCCGGGCATACACCGGATCCTGCTTCGTATAACTCGCCCCCAGGAACAGGCTGTAACGGTCGCCCTGCGTGCCCCAGGCAAGGTCGATGCCCTTCTGCGTGCCATCGCCCTTGCTGTACTCGCCGTAGTTCATCGTCACCTGGGCGCCATCGAAATTGCGGCGGGTGATGATGTTGACCACGCCGGCGATGGCATCGGAGCCATACAATGACGAGGCGCCATCTTCCAGCACTTCGATGCGTTCGACGATGGCCAGCGGAATGGTATTGAGATCGGTCGCCGAGCCGACGCCGGATGCAGACGACTCATTGACCCAGCGGATGCCATCGACCAGCACCAATACGCGCTTGGCGCCCAGGTGACGCAGATCGACCTGCGCGGAGCCAGCGCCGACGCCGCTGCCATCCGGCGGGAAGCCGAAGTTGCCGGACGAGTTGAACTTGGCATTCAACGCCGAGCCGGAACCGGTGAGCTGCTGCAGCACCTCGCCGATGGAGGTCAGGCCGGTGCGTTCGATCTCGGTGCGGGTGAGGGTCTGGATCGGCAGGTGACCCTCGACTTCGGCGCGTTTGATGCGCGACCCGGTGACCTCGACACGATCCAGCTCGGTGGCGACACGGGGGGTCTCCTGCGCCATCGCGCCGACAGACGACATCAGGCCGACGCACAGGGATACAGCGACCGCCAAGGGGCGGTAATGCAGGTTGTTCATTCGCTTCTCTCTCTCCAGATGGGCGTACCAATCAACTGCGGAACTCACACAACGTCCTAGTTGTAAACAACTTGTAAAACACGCGACGTGACCGGCGCCTCGCTTTCACTCTGGCTACACAAAGCCGAATTGGGCCAAGCGCTCGCGGGAACGGCCCAATAGACACCCGCGTGAACAGCAGAATTCAGGCGCCAGCGGCTATGCTGCCCGCATGACTCGACACTCTCGCCCTGCCCTGTCCCTGCTTGCCGCCGCGGCGTTGTCCTGCGCCGCGCCCAGCGTCTTCGCCCAGTCTTCCGATGCCCAGCGCGCGCAGCTGAAGACGGCCATCGCCGATGCCGAACGCGGTCAGTTCAATGCGGCCCAGGCCGGCACGCTGAGCCGCAACCCGGCCTACGGTTGGCTGGAATACGCGAACCTGCGACGCAACATCGAAACGGTCAGCAATGACCAGGCGCAGGCCTTCCTCAAGCGCTACGACGGCCAGGCCGTGGCCACCACGTTCCGCAGCGTGTGGCTGCCGGCAGTCGCCCGCCGCCAGGACTGGTCGACCCTGTTGGCCAACTGGGCGCCCACCGAAAACGTCGGCCTGCGCTGTGCGCAGCTGACCGCGCAACAGGCCACCGGCAAGGCCGATGCGCAGTGGACCAGCGCGGCGCAGGACCTGTGGCGCAAAGCCGGCAAATCGCTGCCCGATGGCTGCGATGCGGTGTTCGCCGTGCTGCAGGCGCAGGGCGGCATGACCGACGCATTGCGCTGGGAGCGCGTGGACGCCGCCGCCGATGCCGGGCAGCCGGCGGTGATGCGCAGTGCCGCACGCGGCCTGCCCGCGGCCGACCTCGCCCTGGCCACCGATTACGCCGCCTTTGTGGATGCCCCCAGCGCGAAGGCCCTGAACTGGCCACGCAACGAACGCAGCCGGCGCATTGCCACCGATGGCCTGCAGAAGCTGGCCAAGGCCAATCCAGACGCCACCGAACAGCAACTGCCGCAGTACGCGCAGGCCCTGGGCCTGAGTGCGGACCAGCAGGCCCAGGTGCGCTACCAGATTGCCCTGTGGACGGTGGCCTCCTACCTGCCCGATTCGGCGCGCCGGCTCAACGCCGTGCCGGATTCGGCGTATGACGAGCGCCTGCACGAATGGCGTGTTCGCGAAGCGATGTCACGCGGTGACTGGCCGGCGACGCTGGCCGCCATCCGCAAGATGGGCCCGACCCAGCGTGCAGATTCGCGCTGGACCTATTTCGAAGCCCGCATGCTGGAAAAGACCGGCCAGGCTGCGCAGGCCAAGCCGGTGTTCGCGCGCGCCGCCAGCTCGCCGACCTTCCATGGTTTCCTGGCCGCCGACAAGCTGGAACAGCCCTACATGCTGTGCCCGTGGAAGCCCAATGACAGTGCATCGGCGCGTGCCGCCGTAGCGCGTGATCCGGCCATCGTGCGCGCCATGGAGCTGTACCGCATCGACCGCGCCAGCTGGGCGACGGCCGAATGGAACAGCGCCCTGGCGAAGTTCGACGACACCCAGCGCCGCCTGGCGGTGGAAGTGGCGCAGGAAAATGGTTGGTTTGATCGGGCGGTGTTCTCGCTCGGCAAGCAGCCGGACGAACAGCGGCTGTACCACCTGCGCTTCCCGCTGCACCACGACGGCAGTATCCGTCGCGAGGCCGCGCGCAACGCGATCGATCCGGCCTGGGTGGCCGCGGAAATCCGTGCCGAGAGCATCTTCAGCCCCAATGCGCGCTCTCCCGCCAACGCGATGGGCCTGATGCAGGTGCTGCCCACCACCGGCGCTGCGGTGGCAAAGAACATCGGGCTGACCAGCTACGGTGGCGCAGCCAGCCTGTACGACCCGGACACCAACATCGCCATCGGTACCGCCTACCTGCGCCAGCTGATGAACAAGTACGACGGCCTGCCCTACGTCACCATCGCCGCCTACAACGCCGGCCCCACGCCGACCGCGCGCTGGCAGACCCAGCGGCCGGGCTTTGATCCGGACCTGTGGATCGAGACCATCAGCTACAAGGAAACCCGCGAGTACGTGGCCCGCGTGCTGGCCTTCAGCGTGATCTACGACTGGCGCCTCAACGGCGATGCCCTGCCGCTGAGCGACCGGCTGATGGGCAAGCTGGTGGACACCCGCAAGAAGTTCACCTGCACCGCTGCGGCCGGCGCCAAGGCGGATTGAGGTGCGGGCGTGACGACCAGCGGCCGTCACTACCATCGCCGTGGTAGCGCCGAGCCGTGCTCGGCGAGCGCAGCGGAAGGCACAAGCGTGACGACCAGCGGTCGTCACTACCATCGCCGTGGTAGCGCCGAGCCGTGCTCGGCGAGCGCAGCGGAAGGCAGAAGCGTGACGGCCAGCGGCCGTCACTACCTGCGGCGAAGCCGCCGTATCATGGGCGGCATGAAGATCTATCTCGTCGGCGGCGCGGTACGCGACCGCCTGCTGCAGCGCCCCGCCGGTGACCGCGACTGGATGGTGGTCGGCGCCACGCCCGCGCAGATGGAGGCCCAGGGCTTCCGTGCGGTCGGGCGCGACTTCCCCGTGTTCCTGCATCCGGACACCAGCGAGGAATACGCCCTGGCCCGCACCGAGCGCAAATCCGGCCGCGGCTACCGCGGTTTCGTAGTCGATGCCGATCCGTCGGTAACGCTGGAAGAAGACCTGCAGCGCCGCGACTTCACCATCAACGCCATCGCCTGCGATGAGGAAAGCGGCCAACTCGTCGATCCGTATGGCGGCATCGGCGATATCGAAAACCGCGTGCTGCGCCATGTCGGCCCGGCCTTTGTCGAAGACCCGCTACGGGTCCTGCGTGCGGCCCGTTTCATGGCCCGCTTCGCGCCGCTCGGCTTCACCATCGCCGATGAAACCCTGGCATTGATGCGCGAAGTCGCCGCCAGTGGCGAGCTCGACGCACTGGTGCCCGAACGCGTGTGGCAGGAACTGCGCCGCGCCTTGGCGTCGGAGCGCCCGTCGGCGTTCCTGCGCACGCTGCATGATGCGCATGCGCTGGCGCCGATCCTGCCCGAGCTGGATGTGCTGTACGGCGTGCCGCAGCGCGCGGAGTACCACCCGGAAGTGGATACCGGCGTGCATCAGGAAATGGTCAGCGACATGGCCGCGCGCTTGGCACCGGGCGATGATCTGGTCGGCTTCGCCGCGCTCACCCACGACCTGGGCAAGGCGCTCACGCCACAGCAGGAATGGCCGCGCCACATCATGCACGAGCAGCGCGGACTGGAGCCGTTGAAGGCGCTGTGCGCGCGCCTGAAGGTCCCGGCCGAGCACCAGCAGCTGGCCGAAGCCGTATGCCGCGAGCACCTCAACGTGCACCGCATCGACGAGCTGCGCGATGCCACCGTGCTGGAGCTGCTGGGCCGCTGCGATGCCCTGCGTCGGCCGGAACGCGTGGCCCGCATCGCGCTGTGCTGCGAGGCCGACAAGCGCGGACGGCTCGGTTTCGAGGACGGCGACTACCCCCAGGGTGAGACCCTCAAACGCCTGCACCGGGCCGCGTTGTCCGTGCAGGCGCGTGACCTGGACACCACCCACCTGAAGGGGCCGGCGATCGGCCAGGCGCTGGCCAGGGCCCGCATCGCCGCGATTGCGGCGGCACGCTGAGCCGCCCGGCGTCTTGCAGGTGACCGTAGCTTCAATCATGTTCTCGCGCTCTACGCCGAGCACCTGATTGCACTCAAGCAGTAGCCGGCACGGTCCACGACTGCACTGGCTCAGGCCAACACCACCCGCAACTGGATGCCGAGCGCGCGCATCACGCCCAGTACGCTGTCGAAATACAGTGGCCGCGTGCCGTTCAACTGGCGGCGCATGGCTTCCCCGCTCACCCCGCAGTGGCGTGCGATGGCGTCGATGCCGTGCAGTTCGGACACCAGCAGCAACGCCCGTGCGAAGGTGGTTTCATCGTAATGCGTCATGTGCAGGCGATCATCCAGGTACTCGGCCATCTCCGCAGCCCGCGGATTGGGCGCGCTCACGGACTGCCCCACGTGGCGTCGGCGGACGAGCGGACCAGCGCACGTCCGGACACGATCAGGCCTTCGACCAGATGGTCGCTGAGGCCACCGTCCGGCTGGCCCTCCACCCGCCCCAGATGCACCGAATGCAGGATCTCGAAGATCGATGCGAGTCCCTGCAGGGTGCCCCGGGATACCGCGACATGGTCCATGCGCGGCAGGTCCGCGTGGCAGCCACTGCCGGTCAGCGGCGCGTCGTGCCCGCCGTCCGCAACGACGCGCAGGTGGGACACGCGGTTCTCTGCGTCGCGGGAGGTCTCGAACTCCTCCAGCTTCCGCTCCAGGCGTTCGATGAAGTACGGCGGGAAGTCGTGCATCTTGTCGCCCATCAGGGCGTACAGCCGCTTCGCACTCAGGGGGTGTTTCGGATCCATCGGATACCTCGCAAGGCGTGAGGCCACCCACGCCAAGGCGCGGGGTGGCGGGCGATGCGGGTTAGCATACCGGTCGAAGACAGCCAAAAAATCCGGCGGATCAGGGATCCCCCACATCGCCCACCGTATGAACGGCACGCGATGCAGTGCATTCTCCGCCGTGCCCAAGGGGCATAACAGAGTCAAAAAGCCATCTTCGAATCAGGATGCTAATCCCGGCTGACGCTCTTCGTCGCCAGCTCCTCTATCCCACCAGCCACATGCCATTGCGTACATGGGCAAAACTGCATTCTCAGCCGGCCAACACCGTGTATCGGTCATCCGGCAACCGCTGGCCGACGCCTCCACGGCATCGGCCAGCAGCGCTGCTCAGCGGGCTTCGCCGCGGGTGAACGCGTCGGCGCGCTGCTTCAGCTGCACCACCGCATCGGGGATCATCTCCATGCCCAGGTCGAAACCGGGGTTGAGCACGATGCCGACGCCGTCGGAAATCGCGCTCAGCAGCCAGCGCACTTCCACCTGCAGGGCGTTCTCGAACTGCGGCAACTGCTCGCTCCACGCGCTGGCACGTTCCACCGCGGAGAAGATCGCGAACATCGGCTCATCGGCTTCGCTGGTCAGCACCAGCGGATTGATCGATTCATCCCAGTCCGCGTCCGGGCCGACCGGCTTGTCCAGCAACACGAACACCTGGTCGCCCAGCAGGCTGTCCAGGAACGCGGGCGCCTGCAGGGTGCCGTCCTGCGCCTGCACCAGGCGCACTTCCAGATCGTTCAGTGGTTCAAAGGGGGCTTCGGCTTCCACGGTTACTCCTGCTTGCGTGCTCACACGCGTGATCGATAGCGCGACTTTAGCAGGCCGTGGCGTTGTCATCCTGTGGACCGGCGCAGCCACCACCCCACGCTGAAGCCCGTGGCCACCCAGAACACCAGCCCGGCCAGCACACAGGCGTCGCCGTCCTCGGCGCGGCGCGAACGCAGCAGCCGCAGGATCAGGTAGCCGGTCCCACCCAGCACGATCTCCACGACGAACCAGGCCAGCTGCTGCAACAACCAGCGCAGCAGGGCCGCCAGTCCCTCGCCGATGATCTCACCCGGCACGCGGGGCGGCCTTGGCCTGGGCGACGCAGCCCGGCTGCGAGAGCAGCCAACGGTGGGCCGCGGCCAGCGTCGCCGCTTCGCCGTCGGTGACCTGGTCCGGCACGATCGGTCCGCCGTCGCCCACGCCGTTGCGGTCGGCCATCAGCGTGTCGGTCAGCAGGAAAAGCGTGCCATCGGGCAGGCGGATGGAGGAATTGGAGGTAGCAAAGCCAGCCGTCGGCGCGCCGAAGCTGCGCGTATCCGGGCGTCCACGGAAAGCAAGTGCGGTGGCTTCGCCGGAACTGGCGGTGCGTTCGCCCAACAGCACCGCCACCGGCCCGCCGGGCTCGCGCAGGCGGTATCCGGGTTGGCCAAATCCCAGCATCGGCCGGCCTTTCGCCATCAGCGTGCCGTCGTGCGATTCCCACGGCACGTTCGGTCCCGCGCCACGCAGCATGCCGAGCACCTGGATGCCATCGCCGGGGATGCGCAGCAGCGGCTCCACGCCCAGCAGCATCGGCCACATGTTGCCGCCGCTGTTGTTGCGCAGGTCGACGATCCAGCCGCAACGCGGGCTGGAATCGGCATCGCGCAGGCGTTGCTGCAGCGCCACTGCCCGCTGCACCGACTGCCGCGCCTGCTCTGCCGGGGTGCTGGCCAGGGTCGGTGAAAAGCGATCGACCGCCACCCAGCCAAGCCGGCGATCCAGCGTGGCAGGCAGGCCGCCGCGCCCCGCTGCGGCGCCCGCGCCAGGCACTGCGTTGAGCTGCGCGGGCAGCTGCACGCTGCCGGCGGCTACCCAACGTCCATGGCCCTTGGAACTGCGCTGGATGGCAGCATCCAGCACGGCGCGGACCCGTGCGGGGTCGCCGTGCGCGCGGGCGATATCAGCGCGTACCACCGTCCAGTCCACCGCCTCGCGGTACAGCGCCCGCTGTTCCATCAGGTCGAGCATTTTCGCCAGCGATTCCGCTGAAGGAACGTCCACCGCCTGCGCCACGGCAGGCACCAGCATCATCGCAACCACCCACGCACAGCGACCGGCCATCGCGCTACATCCATGTAGAGGAAGCCGGATGATACGTGAACGCTGGGCGCGAACGCGATGTTCCGCACAGCCCGCCGGGCATGGCCCGGCGCTGCCGCCAGGCCCCGGCGGAAAGCCTTACCAATCGAAGCGCAGGCCGATGTTGCCCTCTACGCTCCTGCGTTCACGGTTGCGGTCCTCCAAGTCGCGCGTGTAGTCAGCCACCGCGTACGCGCTCACGTTGCGGTTGAACCGCCCCACCACGCCCACGCCGACTTCCCAGGCGCTGCTCTCCTGCCCGGCGACGATGCGGTTGCTGCCGAAGTCCACGCGGTTGTCGCCATCCAGCGTCTTCCAGTAATTGAGCTTGAAATACGGCTGCCAGCCGTTGTCGGCCAGTCCGTAATCGCCGGCCAGGCGCAGGCCGATGCGGCCGGTCCAGGCGTTGTCGGCGTCGAAGCGGATCGCCGCCACCGCATCGTCCGCATCATCCAGCGACTGCCGCTGCCAGATGACCTGCAGTTGCGGTTCCAGCCACCACGACGACTGGCCCAGCCGCAGCAGCGGCTTGCCCGCTTCCAGCGAGGCACTGGTGCCATCGCCGCGCACGTCGATGCCCAGCCCACGGGTGGACCACGCCTGCCCGCGGTAACGGCTCTGCATCACCACTGCATCCAGGTAGCCGCCGGCCGTGCCGACACCGGTCCAGCTCAGGCCCACGTGCTTGTCATCCAGCCGGGTCTGGCCCACGTGCACGTTCTCCCAGCCCAGCGCCAGGCCGGTGATGCGTCCGGTGGCACGGGTGCGGCCGACGAACACGCCCCACTGGCTGCGGAGGGCGCCGTCGTCGCTGGCATGCAGGTCCAGGCCGGCCTGCAGTCCCTGCAGGTCGCCGTCGAAGCCGGTCAGCGCATCACCATTCCAGTGCTGCTCCTCGCTGCTGCCGATCAAGCGGCCCCAGGCGGCGCGCGCGGCGCCCTCGCCCGCCAGCAGGCGCTGTTCGCCCTGGCGTTCGTGGAAGGTGCCCAGCGAGGCCTGCGATACCGTGCGCAGCAGTGACGGAACCACCGTATAAGCCGGTGTTTCCAGCCGGTAGATCGGGGTCACCGCGGCCTGCGACGGGCGCGCGCCGGGCGTGGGCGGGGTGGCCAGCGGGCCCGGCACCACGGCGACCTCATCGGGCACTGGCGGCGGCGGGGTGATCACCGGCGGCGCAACCGGCGCGGGCTCCGGCGGTGGCGGCGGCGGGGCCGGTTCGGGCGCGACCGGGTCGGGGTCCGGCACGCTCGGATCAACCGGCACATCCGGCGGCGGCGGCGGGGCCGGCGGCAACACCGGGGGCGGCGTGCCAAGGTCTTCCGGCGGGGCCGGCTCGGGCAACGGTGGGGTGGTCGGCGGCGGTGCCGGCGCGGGGTCCACGCTGGCCACGATGGTCGAACGCAGGTACCAGTTTTCGGCAGTGCCGCCGCTGACGCCACCCTTGAACAGGAAGTACTCGTAGGCACCTGCAGCCACCGGCGAGAACAGCGCGAACGCATCCGCGCTGGTGGTGGCGCCGTTGCCCGCCTGCACCAGCAGGATGCCATCGGCGATCGTCGCGCCACCGCCGCCGCCGGCGTTGATCACCCCGATGCCGGTGGTGCCGGTGCCGGCGCCACCGGAGATCACCAGGCGGTCACTGGCCGAACTGTCGTCACCCAGCACGGTGTTGAGGTAAAGGCCACCGCCGTTGCCGGTGTAGTTGCCGTTGATGGTGAACACATCACCGGCCGCATCGTTGCTGCTCATGTCGATGCGCCCGGCATTGAGCACGCTTGCCAACGAGCCGGCAGTGAAGGCGGACACCCCGGTGGCCCCACTGGCAAACAAGGCACTGGTGGCATCGATATCCAGCGTCCCGGTGGCGGTGCCCGCATCACCCAGCACCAGCGTGCCATCGAAGGTCATCTGGCTGTCGTTGGCCAGCGCGATGCGTTCCCAACCGGTGTAGCGCGCAACCGCAGTGGTCTTGACGTTGTCCATCGCCAGCGCATCGGTGCCGCTTCCTCCATCCAGCCGCGGCACCGCACCCAGGTGCGATTCATTGAGGTCGGACAGCCGCGCGATGTCGTCGCCCTCGCCCATGTCGATGAGGTCGTGCACCACCCCGCCGCCGCTCCAGTCCAGCGTGTCGTTGCCCACGCTCATGCGGATTTCGCCGCGCACCGTGCCGCCGGTGAGGGTCACGCTGTCATCGCCGCCACTGACACTGATGTTGCCGCCGATGTAGCCATCGGACAGGATGATCGTATCGCGGCCGAAGCCGGTGACCAGGTTGCCATCGATGGTGCCGCCGGACATGTCGAACACGTTGTTGTCCAGCTTCATGTTGACCCGGCCGATGCGGCCGCCGGTCATCTCCGCGTAGTCGCCATCTTCGAACGCGCCGACGATGCGGCCGCCGGTCATGCGGAAGGAATCGTAGTTGTCACCCTGCAGCAGCGCCCCGATGCTGCCGTCGGTCATCAGGAAGTTGTCGATGCCGTTGCCCTGCTGCACGGTGCCGGTGATGCTGCCACCGCTGACCTGCAGGCTGTCGGCACCGTCGCCCTGGTCCAGCGAGGCCAGGCTGCCTGCACTGAGCACCGCCACATCGTCGCCGCTGCCCTGCGTGGCCGCGCCCGCCACGCTGCCGCCCTGCACCTCCAGCCGGTCGTTGCCCGCGCCCTGCGCCAGCGTCCCGCCAATGCGGCCGCCGCTGCGCAGGATGGCGGTGTCATTGCCGCCGCCTTGGTCGACAGCGCCGGCGATGCTGCCGGACAGATCAAGCAGATCGTCACCGTCGCCAAGCGCCATGGCGCCGCTCAGCGTGCCGCCCGCGTCGATGAAGACCTGCTGCGCGCCCGCATCACCGCTGACGTTGGCAGCGCCGCCGGCCTGGGTCTGCAGCACGTTCTGCAGCCGCAGCGTGGTGCCGCCGGCCATCGACACGCCTGCGGTCTGCAGTGCGCTGGCCGCGACCAGCGTGCCGCCCAGCAGCGATGTCGCCCCGCCTGCGTTCGTCGTGCCGGCCAGGGTCAGCACGCCCGCGCCGGTTTTTTCCAGCGCACCGGTTCCGTTGATGGCGCCCACGTAGGTGCCGTCGTCGGCCTGTGCGAAGCGCACCAGCCCGTTGTTGGTGACCGTCGGTGGCAGGCTCTGCGCGCGTGCTTCCAGCGTGCCCGCCGGCTCCACCACCACCTGCCCGGTGTACTGCGCGTTGTTGCCGGTCAAGGCCAGCGTGCCCGCCTGCACGGTTGCCAGGGTGACCCCGGTGATGGTGCCGGACAGCGTCCAGCGGCCGCTGTCATTCTTGGTCAGCGCTTCGAAGCCGACGAAGTTGCCGGGCAGCGTGGAATCGCCGGTGCCACTGAGGAAGATCGCATCGGTACCGGCGCCGCCGCTGAAGTTGCCGGTGATCACCGAGCCGGTGAACAGGCGCAGGATGTCATCGCCGCCGGCCAGCGACACATTGCCGATCACCTGGCCGCGATTGGTGAAATCCAGCGCGCCGTTGCCGGACCCGCCGATCACCGTGCCGGGGGCCTGGATGATGCCGGTCTCGGTATTGATGACGGTGTTGAGGCCACTGGTGTTCTGCGACCAGATGGCGACCGAGTTGCTCGCGCGGATCGTGCCACTGTTGGTGACCACGTTGCCCGCGCCCTGGAAGTTGATCGCTTCGGCGCTGCCCTGCGTGCCCTGCGCGAGGATCTGCCCGCCTGCTGCCACGTTGATGATGCCGTTGCTGCGCACCTCCACGGTGTTGCCACCGGTGTTGAACAACCCCGCGACGCTGGTTGCGGTGGCGCTGACGGTGCTGCCGGCGCCGATCGAAACGGTCGCGTTGTCGCGCAGCGAGATCGCGTTGGCGTTACCCACGGCAACCGTGGCACCGGGCTGCAGTTGCACCGAGCGGTTGTCTTCGGCTGCGTTGTTGCCGGTGCCCAGCGTGCTGGTCCATGGCGTGGGCGGGTTGGCGTCGCAGACCGTGCTGGTGCCGGTGGTAATGCAGTCGGCACTGACGTTCAGGGTGGCCAGCAGCAGCGCGGTGCCTGCCATGGCCCGCGCGTGGAGAAGCGTTGAGATGCTGAATGCAAGCCGGGAAGGAACGGGACGGTGCATGGGACGTTCTCCAACATGGTGATCGGAAAAAGCGAAATGCGACTGAACGTGCCGGCATCGACGCCCACCCCGTGCGCCGCCCGCCTGCTGCGGCTGTCCCCGGACTGTCCCCTGCGTCGGTAACCGTAACAGGGTCCTGCGGCCGCAGTCTGACACTGCCGCCTACGTATTTTCCACATCTTAAATGTGATGAAGTTCACGCATTAAGCGTGAATACGCGCGCTACTCACCGCTCTGCAACATCACTGAACAGGTTCAGATCTTCAGGTGAATACGGCGGGTGTCCAGCCACCAGGCCACCGCCCACCAAGCAGCGACGAAGGACACGGCGATCAGCAGCGAGGTCGTTGCCAGCTGCGTCGGCAGTGCGCCGGCGGCAATGTTCCAGGCTGCCTGCCAGAGGCCGCTGGCGCCGAGCAGCACCGACATCACCGATGCGCCGAGGTACACGGTGATGGCATTGACGCCGAAGCGGCGCCCCAGCGCCGGCCAGCCGTGCTGGTCGACCAGCCAGTGCGCGGCGAGCAGGGCGATGATCGCCAGCCCCCCCGTCCAGAGCACGTACGGGGGCGTCCACAGATGCTTGTTGAGTGGCAGCCAGGCCGCTGCCGCCAAGCCGATCGCCATCAGCAGCGCGCCACCGATGGCCAGCCGCAGCGTCTGCCCGGCGCGCAGCATCTGCCCCGCCAGCAGCCCGAGCAGCGTGCTGGCCAGCGCACCCAGCGTACTGGCCAGCCCTTCCGGATCATGGCCCAGCCCGGTCGCCGCGTCGTACTGGTAGATCCACGGGGCGAACAGCGCCGTGTCCAGCCGACTGACCGGATTGTGCAGCGGCGCCAGCGTGTCGGCGGCCAGCAGCAGGCCCGCGTAGCCGGCCAGCAGCACCACCAGCGCCGTCCATTGCAGCCGCGCACGCGCATGCACCGCCAGCAGGCCGACCAGCGCCGAACACACCGCGATGCGTTGCAATACGCCCCACAAACGGTAGTGCGGCAGCTCCAGCAGCCACCACGCCAGCGCGTGCAGCAGCAGGCCGGCAACCAGTATCCGCAGCGCGCGGGTCAGTACGCCGCGCGCCAACGCAGGCCGCGCCACCGCGTCCGCGGCGCATGGCACCACGCTGAACGCCATCGACACGCCGACCAGGAACAGGAAGAACGGAAACACCAGGTCGGTAGGCGTGCAGCCGTGCCACGCCGCATGCAGCAGTGGCGCATGCACGTGGCCCCAGTCACCCGGGTTGTTGACCAGCAACATCGCCGCCACGGTGATCCCGCGCAGTGCATCGATCGATGCCAGGCGCGCGCCGGCGGCCGTGCTCATGCTGCTTCGTACTGCCCGGCGATCCAGGTACCGCGCACCTGCAGGGCATCGTCCAGCAGCACCAGGTCGGCCTGGAAGCCCTCGGCGATATGGCCCAGGCGATCATCGACGTTGAGGAAGCGCGCGGGATAGGTCGAGGCCATGCGTGCTGCTTCGGCAAGCGGCTGGCCGAGCAGCTGCACGGTGTTGCGTACTGCCGTGGCCATGTCCAGCGCCGAACCGGCCAGCGAACCGGCCGCGTTGCGCACCACGCCGTCCACGGCGGTGATGATCTCACCGTACAGTTCGTAGCTGGGGTCATCCGCACCGACCGGCGGCATCGCATCGGTCACCAGCAGCAGGCGGCCGCGCGGCTTGGCGGCAAGCGCCACGCGCAGGCTGCCCGGATGCACGTGCACGCCATCGACGATGATGCCGACCCAGCTGTCGCGGTCTTCCAGCGCGGCCCCCACCGCACCCGGCTCGCGGCCCTGCAGCGGTGACATCGCGTTGTACAGGTGGGTGAAGCCACGGATACCGGCATCCAGCCCGGCACGCACTTCTTCATAGCTGGCTGCGGTATGCCCGGCCGCCACGATCACCCCACGCTCCACCAGTGCGCGGATGGTCTCCAGCGGCACCCGCTCCGGCGCCAGCGTCAGCAGGGTCACGCCATTGTCCAGCGATGCCGCCAACGCGATTTCATCGGCGTCCGGCACGCGGAACTTGCTGACATCGTGCGTGCCTTTGCGCGCCGGCGCGATATACGGACCTTCCAGGTGGATGCCGATCACCCCGGGCACCTCCTGCGCGATGGCATCGTGGGTGGCGGCGATCGCCGCGCGCATCACCTGCAGGTCATCGCTGATCAGCGTCGGCAGCAGCGCGGTGGTGCCGAAGCGGCGATGTGCCGCGGCGATCGTGCGCAGGGTCGCCACGTCCGGGGTGTTGTTGAACAGCGCACCGCCGCCGCCGTTGACCTGCACGTCGATGAAGCCAGGCAGCAGCCACCCACCGCCCAGGTCCACCTGCTCGTCGGCCTGCCCCAGCTGCGGCGCCGCGTCGGGCAGCACCGCAAGGATGCGACCGTCTTCGATCACCAGCGCGAGGTCATCGCGGAATTCGTCGCCCACCAGCATGCGGGCATTGCGCAGCACCTGCTTCATCAGACGGTCTCCGTGACCTTGTTCAGATGCGGCGGCAGGTCGGGGTTGTGCCCGCGACGCAGCGCCAGCGCGTTGATCGCGCGGTAGAAGCTCTGCACCGTCAGCAACGGCGCGCAGAGCGGATGCGGCGCCGCTGCCACCGGCAGGTCACCGCCAGCGCCTGCCAACCACACCTGCGCACCGCGGGCGGCGAACTCGTCGGCCACCGCGCGGGTACCGGCACCGGTTTCGTCGGGCTGGGCGAAGGCCAGCACCGGGAAGCCCGGCCCGACCAGCGCCATCGGCCCGTGCTTGACCTCCGCCGAGCTGTACGCTTCGGCATGCAGGCCACAGGTTTCCTTGAACTTCAGCGCCGCTTCCTGCGCCGCGCCCAGGCCCAGGCCACGCCCCAGCACGAACAGATTGGACGCCTCGACCAGGCCCTCGGTGACCGTGCTCCAGTCCGCCTGCCAGGCCTGGCGCAATGCCGCCGGCAGCGCGTCCAGCGCCGTACGCAGCGCGCTGTCCTGCTTCCAGTACGCGGCCAGCTGCAGCACAGCGGCCAGCGAAGCGAGATAACTCTTGGTCGCCGCTACGCTGCGCTCGGCACCGGCGTGCAGCGGAATCACCGTATCGGCCAGCTGCGCCAACGGCGAATCTTCCACGTTGACCAGCGCCACCACGCGCGCGCCGGCGGCCTTGGCCGCTTCGGCATTGCGCAGCAGGTCCGGGCTCTTGCCGGACTGGGAGATCACGATGAACAACGCACCGCGCAGCTGCAACGGCGCGGCATACACCGATCCCACCGATGGCGAAGCGGACGCCACCACCAGCCCGAGCTGGGTTTCCAGCAGGTACTTGGCATAGGTGGCGGCATGGTCGGAGCTGCCGCGCGCGCAGGTCACCACGAACGGCGGCGGCGCAGCGCGCAGGCTGGCAGCCAGCGTCTCCATGACGCCATGGTTGCGCGCGAACTGGGCTGCGATGACATCGGCCGCCTCGGCGGCTTCGCGGAACATCAACGTGTCGGCAGGGGCTGGCAGGGTCATGGCGGTACTCAAGGGGGATCGGAAGGAAGGGCGCGCGCGGCGGCCGGACGCATCGGCGCGGTCGAACCACGCACCACCAGCTGCGGCACGAAGCCCTGGTTGTGCAGCGGCGACGGCGCATCGTCATACGCATCGCTGCGCAGCTGTGCGATCAGCAGGCGCGCGGCATGCCGGGCGATGTCTTCGGTGGCCTGCTTGGCGGTGGTCAGCGGTGGCCAGGACTGGCGCGAGAACGGACTGTCCTCGAAGCCGGCGATGGACAGGTCATAGGGCACGTTCATGCCGGCCGACTTCGCTGCCGCCAGCACGCCGGCGGCGATTTCGTCGTTGGACCCGAAGATGGCGGTCGGCGGTTCGCGCAGCGCCAGCAGGCGCCGTGCACCGCGGAAGCCGTCGTCGAAGGTGTAGTCGCCCTGCACCACCAGGTGCTTGTCCACGGTCATGCCGTAGTCCTTCAACGCGGCTTCGTAACCGGCGTGGCGCTCCACCGAAGATCGGTGCGAACTGCCGCCCCACAGGAAGCCGATGCGCTGGTGACCGAGCTGGATCAGGTGCTCGGTGACCTCGTAGGCGGCCTCGCGGTCGTCCACGAACACGCACGCACCATCGGCCGGGTCTTCGGTGGCCGCGATGATGCGCACCAGCTTGATGCCGCGCGCGGTCAGTGCCTGCACCAGGTCGCGGCGCTCGGACATCGGTGCGGTCAGCACCAGCCCGGCCAGCCGCGAGCGCTGCACCCAGTCGGCCAGCTCTTCGGCCAGCAGCGGCGAACTGGAATCACACGGGTGGATCTGCAGCCCGAAGCCGGTTTCGCGGCAGGCCGCCAGCACGCCGTTCTGCACGCCGATGATGTGGTACGGGTTGGGGTTGTCATACACCAGACCCACCACGAAGGTGGTGCCGCTGCGCAGGTTGCGCGCCGAAGGATCCGGCTCGTAATCCAGTTCGGCCACCGCGCGCAGCACCCGCGCGCGGGTGGCCTGCATCACCGACGGCTCGTTGTTGATGACGCGCGACACGGTCTTCAGCGAGACCTTGGCCTTTTCGGCGACATCCTTGATTGTGGCTCTGCGCATTGCCGTTCCCTGCGATTGATCCGTGGCGCCCATGATCGCCGATCAGGCAGCGTCGCGTGGCAGGCCCGCGCGGTGCCCGATGGTCGAATAGAACAGGATGTACAGGTAGCAGGGGACCATCAGCAGCAGGAACACCAACTGGAAGTCGACGTGCTGCTTGAGCACGGCAAAGGCCTGCGGAATGATCGCACCGCCCGCGATGCCCATCACCAACAGGGCCGAACCGGTCTCGGTGAAGCGGCCCAGGCCGCGGATCGCCAGCGGGAAGATCGCTGGCCACATCATTGCGTTGGCGAATCCAAGCAGTGCCACGAAGGCGACCGACACATACCCATGGGTGAAGTAGGCGCCCACGCAGAACAGCACGCCGAGCGAGGCGGAAATGCTCAGGTAGCGCGACTGGGAAACAAAACGGGGGATCAGCAGCAGGCCCACCACGTAGCCCACCAGCATCGCCCCCAAGGTAAGCGAGGTGAACATCTTGGTCTGGTCCAGCGGCAGGTCGAATCCGTGGCCGTAGGTGCCGATGGCATCACCGGCCATCACTTCCACGCCCACATAGACGAACAGGCAAAGCACGCCCAGCCACAGGTGCGGGAACTGGAAGATGCTGCTGCGCTCGATCCCGCCCTTGCCCGCCGGTGCGGCGTTGGCCTCGGAGGATTTCAGTTCGGGCAGCGGCGAGAACAGGACCGCCACCGACAGCACCACCAGCAGCGCCGCCATGCCCAGGTAAGGCGCATGGATCTTGGCGGCGAAGTCGTTGAGCAGTGCGGCGCGCGTTGCAACGTCCGCCTGCTCCACCGCGGTGGAAAGGTCGCCCACGCCATGCAGCACCAGGGTCCCGATCAGCACCGGCGCGAGCATGCCGGCGACCTTGTTGCAGATACCCATCAGCGCGATGCGCCGTGCCGCGGTTTCAATCGGCCCCAGGATGCTGATGTACGGATTGATCGCAGTCTGCAGCAGGGCAAGGCCGCTGCCGATGATGAAAAGACCGCCCAGCGCGCCCGGGTACCAACGTTGCGTGGCGAACTCACCAAACGTCGCTGCACCGGCGGCCATCACCAGCAGGCTCAGGCTCAGCCCTTTCTTCATGCCGGTACGGCGCAGTATCCATGAGGACGGCAGCGCCAGGAAGAAGTAGGACAGGTAGAACACCATCAGCACCAGGAACGCGCCGACTTCGTCGAGCTCGAAAGCCAGCTTGACGAAGGTGATCAGCGGTCCGTTGAGCCAGGTGAAGAAACCGATCAGGAAGAACAGCACGCCGACGATGGCGATGGACGTGGTGACGCTGGTACGCGCACCTGCAGCGTGGACGGCGGACATCGGCAAGGCTCCTGCTGCGACGTCGCACGGGGCGTCGTCGACGAGTGGCTGGGAACAACGTTGTCACATTCTTTCGACGGCCGTGGGGACTTTGTCAACTCACAAAATCGGCGGCGCCCTGTTTGCTGCGTCGCCGCATGTCTTGAGATGCCGGACCCAATGAATGCGCTCGACCGCTGGAGCGCCTGCGCGGCGGGACTTTGCCCGGCCGACGGAAGATCGACATGTAATCGTTTTCGGTGGAAACCATCCCTTGCAATGCAGCAACGAAAAATTTACGAAGCCGTTGACATCGTTGTCAACAGAGCTTCATATTTCGCTCAACGGCGGGTCAATCATGGCCCGCACTCCGCAGGAGCCCGCGTGACCGCTGCCAGCCATCCCGCACCCACCCACGCCCTCTCCACTGCAGCGCCGGGCTTCCTGGCCGCAGACGTGGGTGGAACCCATGTGAGGGTCGCCCGCGTCGAGGCCAGCGGCGATGCAGCGCATCCGGTGCGCGTGCTGGACTACCGCAAGTACCGCAACGCGGACCACCCTGGCCTGGGCGCGATTCTTTCCGACTTCCTCGGCGACGGCATGCGGCCAGCGCATTGCGTGGTGGCCACCGCCGGCTACGCCCGTGAAGACGGCACGGTGATCACCGCGAACGTTCCATGGCCGCTGTCCGCTCGTCAGCTGGAAACCGAGGTCGGCGTGCAGCACGTGCACATCGTCAATGATTTCGAAGCCGTGGCCCACGCGGCGGCCCAGGTCGATGCAAGCGGCGTGCTGCAGTTGTGCGGGCCGGACAGCGCGTCCATCGGCCCCACCCTGGTAGTGGGCCCTGGCACCGGCCTGGGAGCGGCACTGTGGATTCCGACCGCGCACGGTCCAGTGGTGCTGGCGACCGAAGCCGGCCAGGCCAGTCTCGCCGCCAGCGACGCGCTGGAAATGGCGATCCTGCGCCACATGTTGCGCGGCCGTTCCCATGTGTCGGTAGAACATGCGCTGTCGGGTCCCGGCCTGATCAACCTGTACACCGCGCTGTGCGCACTGGAAGACAGGCCCGCGCTGCTGGGCAGCCCCGATGCGGTGACCGCTGCGGCCATCGCGGGCACCGATGCGCTGGCACGCAGGGCGCTGGACGTGTTCTGCGGCCTGCTTGGCAGCACCGTGGGTGACATGGCCCTGCTGTACGGCGCCCATGGCGGGGTCTATCTGGCCGGCGGCATCCTGCCGAAGATCCGCGACTACCTGCGCGACAGCACCTTCGTCGCGCGCTATCTCAACAAGGGACCGATGAGCGAAGCGCTGCAGCGGATCCCGGTG
The DNA here is from genome assembly GCF_031453215.1 of Stenotrophomonas sp. SORGH_AS_0321. Classification (NCBI taxonomy): domain Bacteria; kingdom Pseudomonadati; phylum Pseudomonadota; class Gammaproteobacteria; order Lysobacterales; family Lysobacteraceae; genus Stenotrophomonas; species Stenotrophomonas sp. SORGH_AS_0321. Next base: position 728,764 of record NZ_JAVIZG010000001.1, on the reverse strand, counting down.
AAGGTGGTCGAGCACGGCCAGCTGGGCGTTATCGGCGCCGCCAGCTGGTACCTCGGCCAGCAGCCCCGCTGAGGCTGCGGCGCGCTGGAGCGCGCGGCGGCCTGGACGAACGACGCGGTACCCGGAACACGCAGCACGCTGTACCCGGAACACCCGACCCGCCGGCCGCGGCGAGGTCGTACGACAGCAACAACCACGCGCCGACGCGGCGAAACTTCGTGTGATGAGGAGAGACATCATGAACACCCGCAAGTCCGTACTTTCGGCCGCCATCGTCGGCTGCCTGGCCTTCAGTGCCCACGCCCAGCAGACCCAGACCCCGCAGGACCTGGACACGATCACCGTGGTCGGCATCCGCGCCAGCCTGGAAAAATCCCTGGACACCAAGCGCAACAACGTCGGTGTGTCCGAAGCGATCACCGCCGAGGACATCGGCAAGTTCCCCAGCACCAATGTGGCTGAAGCGCTGTCGCAGATTCCCGGCGTCACCCTGGACCGTCGCTTCGGCCAGGGCGAGCGGGTCAGCATCGACGGCACCGACCCCAGCCTCAACCTGTCCTTCCTGGATGGCCACCCGGTCGCCCAGGCGATCTGGTTGTATGGCGAACAGCCCAACCGCGGCTTCGACTACACCCTGCTGTCGCCGCAGATCCTCGGACGTGCGGAGATCATCAAGTCCTCCGAAGCACGCCTGACCGAAGGCAGCCTCGGCGGCACCGTGCTGATGCACACCCGCCAGCCGCTGGACCTGAAGAAGAACGAAGTGGCTGCCTCGGTGGGCTACAGCTACAGCCAGCAGGCCAGCGAAGGCAAGCCGAACGCATCGGCGCTGTACAGCTGGAAGAACGACGACGAGACGTTCGGCATCGCGGTGTCCGCGCAGCATTACGAAGAAGCGATCGACCGTCAGGGCATCGAGGTCTTCGGCTACGCCAAGGCCAGCAGCTTCACCAACGCAGCGGGCGTGGCGGGCGATGTCGACGTGCCGAACTCGATCAACGCCGCCTGGTTCCAGCAGGAGCGCAAGCGCGACAGCGCCGTGGTCAACCTGCAGTTCAAGCCGACCGAGGAACTGGAGTTCAACCTCAGCGGCCTGTACATCAAGGAAAACTTCGACAACTACAACCAGTCGATGTATTCCTTCCTGACCTGGAACGACGGCACGCGCAACGCCATCGACCAGCTCGGCGACGTGCGCAACGGCGTGGCCACCAGCGGCCATTCCACTGCCAACGCAGATGCCACCAGCGGCACGGTCATCTATGACAACAACGTGCGCGAATCCGAAGTCACCACCAAGGGCCTGGACCTGCGTGGCGCCTGGAAGGGCGAAGGCTGGGGCATCAACGGCCAGGTCGGCCAGAGCAAGTCGGAAAACAAGAACCTGGCACAGTACTTCATCGAGCCGGTGTACAACGGGGGCTACAGCTGGAATGTCGATGATGGCCTGACCTTCGATGATCCGGCAGGCGCGCGTGACCCGGCGAACTGGGGCGCTCCCGGTGGCTGGCTCGGCAACAACGGCATCTTCGCCACCGAGAGCAAGGACACCTACGCGCAGCTGGACTTCAACGTGCAGTTCGACAGCGTGTTCAACCAGCTGCAGTTCGGCGTGCGCCACGGCAAGCACGAAGAAAACTTCGAGCTCAACGTGTACGGCGGCGTGCGTACCGGCACCCTGGCCGACGTCGGCACCATCGGCCTGACCGACGGCATCCAGGGCTTCGGTGACGACCAGTCGCGCCACATCCAGGTCGGCCCGTGACAACGTGCTGGCCTGGGTCAAGGGCAGCCCGCTGGACTTCGCCAACCCGGATCCGTCCAGCTACCTCAACAACAGCTGGGCGCTGGAGCAGACCAACAACGCGGCCTATGCGCAGTTGAACTTCTCCAACGGCCCGCTGCGCGGCAACGTGGGCGTGCGCTACGTCGATTCCAAGACCGACGGCAGCGGTTTCGTCTACGGCGGCACGCCGACCCTGACCGACCTGGACAGCAAGTGGCAGACCCAGTCCAAGAAGGAAGACTTCGTGCTGCCGTCGGTGAGCCTGGCCTGGGATACCGACAGCGACTGGGTGTTCCGTTTCTCCGGTGCGAAGGTGATCGCCTGGGCACCGTACAACCAGATGGTCAACAACACCTTCCTCAACGATACCCAGCTCACCGGTTCTGGCGGCAACGCCAACCTGTCGCCGTATGAGTCGTGGAACTTCAACGCTTCGGCCGAGTACTACTTCGCGCCGCAGGCCGTCGTGGCGTGGTCGATCTTCTACAAGAAGATCGAGAACTACATCGACACCTCGGCCACCATCGAGCGCCAGTACAACTCGATCCGCGATACCTCGCCGCTGACCTGGGACAGCATCGTCGGCACCAACGGCTGCACCGCCGATGGTTACTGCGACTACAGCATCCAGCGTCCGCGCAACGCCGGCAGCGGCCACGTCAAGGGCTTCAACCTGAGCTTCCAGCAGCCCTTCGGCGAAAGCGGCTTCGGCCTGACCGGCAACTACACCTACGCCAACGGCGAGAACAACACCGGTGATCCGCTGCCTTACCAGTCGCGCAACGCCGTGGCCTTCAGCCCCTACTACGAGAAGGGTCCGCTGAATGCCCGCCTGACCTACAACTGGCGTGACAGCTACCTGGCCGGCGGCTACGTGGCCGGCGCCGCACCGGCCAGCGTGGACGACTACGCCGAACTGGGTGCGAGCATCGGCTACACCTTCAACGAGAACTGGTCGCTCAACATCGACGCACAGAACCTGCTGGACGAGACCTACTTCCAGTACCTGGGCGACAAGGAGCACCTGGCCGGCAAGTACAAGAGTGGCCGCCGCTACATGGCCACGGTGCACTTCAAGTTCTAAGCTGCAGCTGGCAATGTCCCATCGCAACGGGCCCGGTCATCCGGGCCCGTTGCATGATGGGGACGGTAAACGGATGGTGCCGGCCGATGATCGGCGCCCCTCCACCACAGGAGTCACCTGATGCGCTTCACCTCCCTGGCCCCGCTGCTGCTGTGCCTGGCCATCGCGCCGCTGGCACGCGCCGCCGATGCACCGGCCATCGACAACGCCCCCGGCCCGTTGCTGCGCGACGGCAGCCTGCCGCTCATTCCCGCCCCGGCCCACGTGCAGCGCACGCAGGGCGCAGGCTTCACGCTTACCGCATCGACGCCGCTGTCCGCGCAGGGCGACGCCGCCCGGCGTGTGGCCGCACAGTTTTCCGCGCTGCTGGCGCGTAGTGGCGGTCCGACCCTGGTAACGTCTGCGGGCAACGCTGCCGCTGGGGTCCGCTTCGTACTGGAGGGCGTGACGACCAACGGTCGTCACCCACCAGGTGCAGAGGGCTACACGCTGGAGGTGGGCGCCTCCGGCATCAGCGTGAGCGCTGCCACCGAGGCCGGCCTGTTCTACGGCGCCGCCACGCTGGCCCAGCTGGCTACCGGCGGCAGCGATGGACACATCCCGGCGGTGCGCATCGAAGACGCCCCGCGCTTCAGCTGGCGCGGCCTGATGCTGGATTCGGCGCGGCATTTCCAGAGCCTGGACGAGATCAAGCAGGTGCTCGATGCAATGGCCGCGCACAAGCTCAACACGTTCCACTGGCATCTCACCGATGACCAGGGCTGGCGCATGGAGATCAAGCGCTACCCGAAACTGACCGAGGTCGGCAGCTGCCGCATCCCGGCCGGTGACGGCGGCCGTGACCCCGCCACCGGCGCACCCCGTCCGTACTGCGGCTTCTACACCCAGCAGCAGATCCGCGAAGTCATCGCCTATGCCGCCGCGCTGCATATCCAGGTCATTCCGGAAATCGACGTACCCGGCCATGCCACCGCCGCCATTGCCGCCTACCCGGAGCTGGGCGTACTGGATGCGCCGCTGCAACCGCTGAGCGAATGGGGCGTGTTCCCGAACCTGTTCAACACCGAGGAAAGCACGTTCACCTTCCTGGAAAACGTGCTGGAAGAAGTCATCGCATTGTTCCCGTCGACCTACGTGCATGTGGGCGGCGATGAAGCCGTGAAAGACCAGTGGATCGCCTCGGCACGTGTGCAGCAGCGCATGCGCGAACTGGGCGCCAGCGATGAGATGCAGATGCAGAGCCATCTCATCAAGCGTCTGGAAACCTTCCTGGAACAGCACGACCGGCGCCTGATCGGTTGGGATGAAATCCTCGAAGGCGGCCTGCCGCCGCAGGCCACGGTGATGTCCTGGCGCGGTACCGAAGGTGGCCTGAAGGCTGCCAGCGAAGGCCACGACGTGGTGATGTCGCCGGTCACCGACATGTACATGGACTATCTGCAGACGTCATCGCCGAACGAGCCGCCGGGCCGTCCGTTGCTCACCACGCTGGCACGTACCTACGCCTTCGAGCCGGTGCCGGCCACGCTGGCAGCGGACAAGCAGCACCACATCCTCGGCCTGCAGGCCAACATGTTCACCGAACACACGCGCAGCTACGCCCGGCTGCAGCACAACCTGTTCCCGCGTCTGGCCGCCGTTGCAGAAACCGGCTGGAGCCCGGTGCAGCAGCGCGATTTCCGCGACTTCCTGGCCCGCCTGCCGGCACAGCTGCAGCGCTACCGCGCGTGGGGCCTGGCCTATGCACAGACGCCGTTCGAGGTGGCAGTCGTGCATCAGGACGACCGGCGCGCCGGCAGCGTGCAGGTCAGCCTGGCCAATCCGCTGGGCTACGAAGTGCGCTACCGCACCGATGGCCAGCCGGTCACTGCGGCTTCGCCGTTGTACCAGGCACCGCTGCAGGCACGCGTGCCGGTGACCGTGCACGCTGCCGCGTTCTTCAACGGCCAGCCGCTGGCTGCTGCGCCCAGCGTGGCCGCGTTCACCGCACAGTCGCTGCTGACCCGTCGCGATGACGAACTGCTGACCTGCCCCGGCCCGGGACAGTTGTTGCTGCGGCTGGAAGACGATGGCCCGGCCGACGGCCCCCGTGCGGTGTTCAACGTCAACATCTTCAACCCGTGCTGGCGCTGGGCCGATGCCGATCTCACCGGCATCGGCACGCTGAAGGTCCGTGCGGGGCGTATTCCGTACTACTTCCAGCTGGCCCACGACGAACCGCAGCGCAGGTTCGAAGCGGCCACGCGGGCACACGGTGAAATGAAGATCCGCCGCGGCGACTGCAGCGGCCCGGCAGTAGCCGAAGTGGCGTTGCCCGCCAGCGTCGGTGCCGATGGATTCGTCACCCTGGAAGCCACCTTGCCCAAGCAGGCGACCGGCAAGGGCGATCTGTGCATCAGCTTCAGCGGTGACACCCGGCCGGCGATGTGGGTGCTGGACGAAGTCACCCTGGCACGGTAACGAGCGCAGCAGACCCGGTAGCCCCGGTCAGCCCTCAGCCGCGCAGGCGCAGCAACAGGTCCCGCCACGGCGTCAGTGCCGTGGCGAGGCCCACCACCACCCCGACCGTATTGGCCAGCGCATCGGCCGGGTCGGCCATGCGGGTTTCGGTCAGCGCCCCCTGGGCGAACTCGATGCCAACGCCCATCAGTACCAGGCCCACCGCTATCCACAGCAGCGCGCGGCCGCGCTGGAACAGCTGCACCGCACTGCCCCCCAGCAGGAAATACGCCAGGAAGTGCTCCACCTTGTCACTGCCTTGGGGCAGCGCCAGCGGCGGCGGCGGGATCAGGCAGACCACGATCACCGTCAGCACCGCGGCCAGCCACACACCCAGCCACAACCGCGGATGGCGCAGTGGCTTGAGCCACCTGCCGCTCACAGCCGCCAGCTCAGGTCACCCAGTTCGAAGGATGGTTCAAAATCCACGTCGCGCTGCAGGCCGATCACCTGGAAGCGCTCGCCCATGCCGCTGGGCAGGGTGAGCTTCTTGACCTCCTCGCGCAGCTGCACCCGGCCTACGTCGTCGGTGCGCTCATCAGCCAGCGCCAGCACCTGGTCCAGCCCGTTGCCGAGCAGGAAACTGGCCTGGCTGCAGTAACCGGCCAGGTCGAACCCCGCGTGCAGGCCGGCTTCGGCCATGGCGGTAAAGTCCACCGAAGCGGTGATGTCCTGCAGGCCCGGCCACAGATAGACGTCGTTGTGTACGTGGTGGCGGTAGAACGCACGCACGGTGCCGTCATCGCGTTCGGGCAGGTAGTACTCGCCGCGGGTGTAGCCGTAATCCACGAACAGCATCGCGCCGCGCTTCAGTCCGCCGGCCACCGCCTGCAGCCAGTACGGCAGCTGCGGCAGCAGCTCGGAGCGGTAGCCGTCGGTGAACGGCGTATCCAGGTAACGCTCCAGATGCCTTACCGCGCCGTTGAGCAGCATGTCCGCCGGTGCCGTGGCGCGCACGAACTGGCCATCGGCATCCAGCGCCACGGTCTCTTCGTACACCTCACCAGCCTGGATCACGAAGCGCGGGGTGGGCAGCGCATCGATCACTTCGTTGGCGAACACCACGCCTTCCCAGTCGTCATCGAACGGCCGGTCCAGCCATTCCACGCGCCCGCCGATCTCGGCCGGGAGGTTCTGCTGCAGGCGCTCGCGCTGGCGCTGGCGCAGGTCGGCGCTGGGCTCCAGGATCGCATAGCGCGCCGGCAGTGCCTGCAGTTCCGCCAGCCGCAGCAGCAGCGCTTCGGCGAAGGCACCGGTCCCCCCGCCGACTTCGAGGAGGCGGGCCTGCGGCCCCAGCTGGCCGAACACCGGCGCCAGTGCATTGGCCACGGTGGCGGCGAACAATCCGCCCATTTCCGGCGCGGTGGTGAAATCACCGCCGGCACCGAATTTGCTGGCGCCGGCGCTGTAGTAACCCCATCCGGGGGTGTACAGGCACAGCTCCATGAAGCGCGAGAACGGGATCGCGCCGCCCTGCGCGCGGATTTCATCGCGCAATGCGGCCGCCAGCTGTTCGCTGTGGGCCAGGGCGTCGGTATCGGGCAGGGGAAGGGTGGACTGCATGGCGTCTTCAAATGCGGTGACAATGGTGCACAGGATAGCCGAGCCATGGAGTACCCGATGACCCCCACCGCCCCCGTGGCCCTGATCACCGGCAGCGCGCGCCGCATCGGTGCAGCCATCGCCGGTCATCTGCACCAGGCCGGATACCACATCGTGCTGCATGCCAATCGCTCCAGCGACGAGCTGCAGCAGGCAGCCTTCGCCTTCGAACTGGCGCGGCCGGGCAGTGTGCTGGCGCTGCAGGCCGACCTGCGCGACAGCGACGCCCTGGCTGACCTCGTCGAGCAGGCGGTGGCCCATTTCGGCCGGCTGGATGCGCTGGTCAACAATGCCTCCAATTTCTTCGCCACCCCGCTCGGACAGATCACCGCCGAAGCGGTCGATGACCTGTACGCGGTGAATGCGCGCGCGCCGCTGCTCCTGGCCCAGGCCGCTGCACCCCACCTGCGTCGCAGCCACGGCAGCATCGTCAACCTCACCGACCTGCACGGCAGCCAGCCCATGCGCGACCATCCGGCCTACTGCATGGCCAAGGCCGCGCTGGAAATGGTGACCCGCTCACTGGCACTGGAACTGGCGCCCAAGGTGCGGGTGAACGCGGTGGCGCCCGGGGCCATCCTGTGGCCGGAAACCGGCAAGGATGATTTCGCGCGCGAGGCGCTGCTGGCGCGCACTCCGCTGGCGCGCATCGGCACGGTGGAGGAGATCGCCGAAGCGGTGCGCTGGCTGATCGCCGATGCCGGCTTCGTCACCGGCCATACGCTGCGGCTGGACGGCGGGCGCACGCTGTCCTGAGTCACCGGCTTCGGTAGTGACGACCGCTGGTCGTCAGCTCCTGCTCGGTAGTGACGACCGCTGGTCGTCAGCTCCCGCCGCTGCGCTCGCCGAGCATGGAGCCGCGCTGCCCTTCAATCGGCATCGGGCCCCAGCGCCACCACCTCGAAGGCATCACCCACCTGGCGGTGGGCCCGCCACAGCGCATCCAGGGTCAGTCCACTGACCGGATCGACAAAGTCCGGCGCGATATCCGCCAGCGGTTTGATCACGAAGGCGTGCTTCAGTTCAGGGCGGGGAATCCGCAGATGCCCCGGCCCCTCCACGATCAGCTCACCGTAGAACACCACGTCGATGTCCAGGGTCCGGTCGGAAAAGCGCGGGCCACTGCGGTCGCGCCCGTGCCGGTCTTCCAGCGCATGGGCCCAGGCATCAAGGGCCTCCAGCGGCATGTCGGTTTCAATGGCCACCGCATTGTTGAGGAACGCCGGGCCGTCAAAGCCCACTGCCGCCGTGCGATAGGCCGGAGAGACGGTGATGCTGCCGAAACGTTCGGCCAGGGCGGCCACGGCGGCATGCAGGTGGCGGCGGGGCTGGACATTGCTGCCCAGGCTGAGGAGCACGGTGGTCATGCGGGTCATCGGGTGGCAGGGGGGAGGTAATGGCTTCATCACGGCATCACCCGTACCATTGGACCGCACTTGATGGGACGATGCCAATGACTTATTGCGTCGGAATCGAGGTGGACGAGGGGCTGGTCTTTGCCGCCGACACCCGCACCAACGCGTCGGTGGACGACGTACGCGTCCACCGCAAGCTGCATGCCTTCGAATATCCTGGCGAGGCCGTGTTCGTGCTGATGGCCAGCGGCAACCTGGCGACCACCCAGCTGCTGGTCTCACGCCTGCAGCGCGACGTGGAGGAGCAGCGCACGCCCAACCTGCGCAGCCTGCGCCACCTGTTCGAGGTCGCCGAGTATGTCGGCGCGCTGCTGGTGGACAGCCAGGTCAAATGCCGCGACGTGGAACATGGTCACGACGGGGTGAACACCCAGGCAACCTTGATCCTCGGCGGACAGATCGCCGGCGAGCGGCCCGGCCTCTACATGATCTATCCGCTTGGCAACGCCATCTCCGCCTCGCCCGAAACGCCGTACCTGCAGATCGGTGAATCCAAGTACGGAAAGCCGATCCTGGACCGCATCATCCGCCCGCGCACGCGGCTGGACGATGCCGCCCGCACCGCGGTGGTGTCGCTCGATTCCACCATCCGCTCGAACCTGTCGGTGGGCCTGCCGCTGGACCTTGCGCTGGTGCGCCGCGATGAGCTGCGGATCGGCGGACAGCTGCGCCTGAGTGGCGATTCGCCGCTGTATGCGGACATCCACCGCAACTGGGCGCACCGGCTGGAACAGGCAGTCGCCGCGCTGCCCCGCTTCCCGTGGGAACAGCAGGCGTAGCCCGGTCCGGTGGCGCCTGGTCATGCCCACCGCGGCAGGGGCTTGACGGCCAGCGGCCGTCACTACCCGTGTGTGCGCAGCGCCTTGGCCACCGAACGGAACACCTGCTGCATCTCCAGGGGTTTGCGCAGCACGTGCAGGGACACGCCCGCTGGCGCTTCCACAGGCGGCATGCAGGCCTCATCGCACAGCAGCAGGGCGGCGCCGCGGAACCCGCGCTGCGACAGCTCCGACAGCAGCGCGCTGGCGGTCAGCAACTGCGCCCCGCCATCCAGGATGACCAGCGCAGGCATGGCATCGGGCTCCACTGCCCGCAACGCTGCGGCACCATCGGATGCCAGTTGCAGCAGATAGCCTTGGCTGGACAAGGCATTTCCCAGCAACGACAGGCGGGTCGCTTCGGCATCCACCACCAGGATCGACTGCCCCGTGCCGGCCGCCATTGGCTGGATCGGCGGCTGCGGCAGTTCAGCCTGTTCGCTGGCCGGCAGGTGCAGGTCAAAGCGTGTTCCCTCGCCCGGCGCGCTGGTAACTGCGATGCGGCCGCCGCAGCTTTCCACGATCCGCTTGCAGGACACCAGGCCCAGCCCGGTGCCATCCGGCTTGGTGGTGAAGAACGGACTGAACAGCCTTTCCAGGGTGGGCGCATCCATGCCGATGCCGGCGTCGATCACGGAAATGACCAGCCATTGCCGTCCGTGGTGGAGGCCACCAAGGTCCGCGCGCAGGGTCAGCGTGCCGCCATCGGGCATCGCCTGCAGCGCGTTGAGTGCCAGGTTCAGCAGCACCTGCTGCAGTTCGGTGTAGTTGCCATCCACCGCCAGCGCGCCGCCCGCCGTCTCCAACTGCAGCTCGACGTCGCTGGGCAGCGTACCGCGCAGCAGCAACTGCACGGCCTCGAACAGGTGGTGAACCTTGACCCGCTCGCTGGGCCGGGGTGATCCGCGCACGAAGGACAGCATGGACTCGGCCATCTCGTGGCCGCGCCGCCCGCATTCGGCGATGACCTCGGCCATGTGCAGCAGTTGCGGATCCTGCGTGCGGGCCTTCAGCAGCTCCGGCACGATCAGCAACGGCTGCAGGATGTTGCGAAGGTCGTGGCTGAGGCCCGCCGCAAGCATCGACAGGCTTTCCAGCCGCTGCGCGCGCATCAGCTCGCCTTCCACCCGCTGCCGTTCGCCCGTGGCCCGCGCATCGCGCACCGCGCGCGCGACCGCCGAAGGCAACCGCGCGGGGTGGTGCTTGAGGATGTAGTCGCTGGCGCCGCGTTGCAGTGCGGCCACCGCCGCGTCTTCGCCCAGCGTGCTGGACAGGAACAGGAACGGTACGTCCGGTTGCGCCAAGCGCACGATGTCCAGGGCCTGGAAACCCGAAAAAGCGGCCATGTTCAGCTCGGCCAGCACCACGTCGGGCTGGAAGGCCTGAAGCGCAGCGAGCAGCTGGCCTTCTTCGTCAACGCGCTGGAAGCTTGCGCGCATGCCTGCAGCGAGGATCTGCGCGATGACGCGCTCGGCATCCTCGGGCACGTCCTCGACCAGCAGGATACGCAGATCACCCGCCTCGGTTTTGACTGGCATGCTCACCCTGGCTCCCCACACATTGCCGATCCCCCAGAACACTCCAGAACGCCGCCCCCACGCCGCACCACCACGAGGACCGCGAAGGGCGCGTGAAGCCACTATAGTCCAGGACCGCTGCGTTCAACCAAAGGATTGGCGCAAGATGCGATCCAGTGCAGCCCAATCGACGACCCTTCCCGCCCCACCCGGCTCAGGTGTGGGCGCCGGCACGTTGGCACGGGACCCGACCGTGAACACCGGCTGGCCGAACGTCCAGTAGGCGACCGAGCCGAGTGCGGCCAGCGTGCCCACCGCCACAAGGATCCTCCGCCAACTGACCGTTCCGATCGCCGCTGGCGCCACCCCGTCAGCGGCGCCGGGGAGGGCCGTGTTGCCCAAGCGCACTGGCAGCAGCGCGCCTGTCTCGGCGGCACCAAGCGGGCGGGTCACGGCAATGGCCTGCAGGGGTATAGAGACAGCCGGGTCGGTCGCGCGGATCATCAGTCCATCCATGAAGGAAGCCAGCATGACAGTGCAGCAGTGCAGCCCCTGCCGTGCCAGAGCCAGAAACGGCAAAGGCGCCCACAGCGGGCGCCTCTGCCTTTCCGTCATGCCACCGCGCTGGATTACTTCGACGCGGTGCTGGCGACCTTCAGCTGGGTGGAATCGACGCGGGTAACGCCCTTGATCCCCTTCGCCGTGTTGACCGCCTTGTCATGCTCGGCCTTGTTGGCCACGTTGCCCTTCAGGGTCACCACACCGTTGACGGTGGTAACGCTGATATCGGTGGCCGGCACATTGCTGCTGACCGCCAGGTCACCCTTGACCTTGGTGGTGATCCACGTATCGGTCACTGGCTCGTTGGAGTCGTGGTTCGCCGCATGGGTGCGGTCGTGGGCCATCGTGGCGTCCTTCTTGGCCGGGTCGTTGGCCATGGCCAGCGGTGCAGCCAGCAGCATGCCCAGGCCAATGGTCGCGGTAAGCAGCTTGGAATTCGTCTTCATCGTACGGTCCTCCTCGTTGGTGGATGGAGTGTCCCGTAACGGGCGTCCAGCCGGCGTGCCGGTACCGTCATGCTGGGGTGAACCGAGATGCCGCATGCGACATCCGTTCATGTTTTGCACTCCGTGGACGAGCCGTTAGGCTGGTCACCCCCACCCCAACGCGGAGCGCCCCATGCCTGTCGACCTGCAGGTTGCCCTGATCGGCTATGGTCTTGCCGGGCGGGTATTCCATGCGCCGCTGATCCAGCACACGCCGGGACTTGCCCTGCACAGCGTGGTCAGTTCGCGTCGAGATGAACTGCGCCGCCACTTCACCGACGTGCACGTGCGCGCCGCGCCCACCGAGGCGCTGGAAGACCCCGCAGTGGATGCGGTGGTCATTGCAACGCCCAACGAACAGCACGCGCCGCTGGCCATCGCCGCACTGCGCGCAGGCAAGCACGTGCTGGTGGACAAGCCCTTCGCACTGGACACCGCGCAGGCGGAAACCGTGCTGCGTACCGCAGAGGAACACGCACGCGTGGTGACCGTGTTCCAGAACCGACGTTTCGATGCGGACTTCCTTACGCTTCGGCAGTTGCTGGCCAGCGGCGCGCTGGGTGACATCGCCGAATGCCATTCGCACTTCGACCGCTTCCGCCCGCACGTGCGCGACCGCTGGCGCGAGCGCGACCAGCCCGGCGGTGGCCTGTGGTACGACCTGGGTCCGCACCTGCTTGACCAGATGCTGCAGCTGTTCGGTTGGCCGCAGGCGATCACCGCGGACCTGGATTGCCAGCGCGGCGAAGGCAGCACCGACTACCTGCATGCCGTGCTGCATTACCCGCGCATGCGCGCCATCGTGCATGCGGGTTCGCTGGTGGCTGCCGCGGCGCCGCGCTTCACCGTGCATGGCAGCAAAGGCAGCTGGATCAAACACGGACTGGATGTGCAGGAAGCCCAGCTTGCCGCCGGCAAGGCACCCGGTGCGCCCGGCTGGGGCCTGGATCCGCAGCATGGCGTCCATTCGGCCTTCGATGCCGAGGGCCAACTGCAGCACACCACCGTGGACAACCTGCCGGGGGACTACCGGAAGCTGTACAGCGCGTTCGCTGCAGCAATCAATGGCCAGGCGCCTGCCGAGGTCACCCCGCAACAGGCGGTGCAGCTGATGCAGATGCTGGATGCGGGCCGCCTCAGTGCGCGCGAGCGCCGCACCATCGCGCTGTAAACGTCCGGGTAGCGCCGAGCATCGCCCGGCGCTGCACCATGGCGATCAGATCTTCTTGATCGCGTGGCCGCCGAACTCGTTGCGCATCGCCGCCAGCAGGCGGTCGCTGAAGCTGTTGGACTGGCGGGAACGCAGCCGCTCCAGCAGCGCCAGCGTGATCACCGGCGCAGGCACGTCCAGCGCGATGGCTTCGGCCACGGTCCAGCGGCCCTCGCCGGAATCCTCCACGTAGGGCGCAATACCATCCAGCGCCGGATTGCGCTGCAGCGCCTGCGCGCTCAGGTCCAGCAGCCAGGAACGCACCACGCTGCCGTGCCGCCATACCTCGGCAACCTGGCCCAGGTCGAGTTCCATCTCTTCCTTCCGCTCCATCAGCGCGAAGCCTTCGGCATAGGCCTGCATCATTCCGTACTCGATGCCGTTGTGGATCATCTTGGTGTAGTGCCCTGCCCCACTCGGCCCCACCCGGGCCCAGCCGCGGTCGGCAGCCGGCGCGAGCGCCTGGAACACCGGCGCCAACTGCTCCACGGTGGCCGCATCGCCGCCGATCATCAGGCTGTAGCCCTCCTGCAGCCCCCACACCCCGCCACTGGTGCCGCAGTCCAGGTAGAAGATGTCATCGTCAGCCAACGAACGCGCGCGGCGCACGGAATCCTGGTAGTTGGAGTTGCCGCCATCGATCACCACATCGCCTTCGGCGAGATGCGGGACCACCTGCGCCAACGTCTGGTCGACGGTATCGCCGGCCGGCACCATCAGCCACACCACGCGCGGTACCGGCAGGGCGGCGACCGCCTCGGCCAGCGTGGCGAACACCTCCAGGCCGGACTCCGCCGCGCGCGTGCGCGCCGCTTCCATCGGGTCATGCCCTACCACGCGGTGGCCGCCACGCTGCAGCCGCTGGGCCATGTTCGCGCCCATCCGGCCGAGGCCGATCATTGCGATATCCATCTGTTTCACCTTTGCGTTGAGGGACCGCGGACGGCGTCGCCACCGGGTCCGGAATCAGAAGTCAGGCTGCCTGGCATCCCGGTCGCCGCGCAGTGGCGCAACTGCGCCTGCTGCCAGCGCCGGTACAGCGTGGTATGCAGATTGTGCACCGTCAGCTCCACCGTGAACGGCGTGCGTGGATTGCGGTCCAGCAGGCGTGCGACATGGAAGCCGATGGGCTTTATACCGCGCGGGTGCACGAAGATCTGGAACTGCCGGTAGAACGGATCGTCCAGCACGCCATCCATGCGCGCCACCAGCGCTGCCTCATCATCGGTGAGCGATGCGCGCAGGGAGGGATCCTGATCGGCCAGCAGTCGTTCGAAGAAGCGCACCCCGCGCCGCGGCAGCTGCCGGGACAGTTCCCAGAGTTCCCGGTTGCGCTGGTCGTACCAGCCGAATCCACCGTGCCGGCGCAGCGCGTCGGCCGCCTCCGCGCCCACGTCCACCACGATGAAATTCTCGGCCTGGTTGTTCAGGTCGTCCAGCGTTTCCCGGCCGAGCGCGTGGGTGATGTAACCCGGCGCCCCCATGAAGGCCTGCCGGCCCATCGCCGAGGTGCACACCGCCTTGCCGTCGGCGAACAGTTCCCCCGCGTGCGCGCCGAGCAGGATGCTGTCGGTGTCGTGCAGGCCGAGGAAGGTGCCGATGCCGAGTTCATCGTGGTCGAACGCAGTGTCGAACGAGGCATCCCCGTGCAGTTCGCGCTGGGTGGCCAGTTGGGCGACCTGGCGGCCGACGCCGCATTCGCTGCGCACCTTGCCGGTGTAGAAAGTTGCCAGCGCCTGGCTGTTGCTGGCCGCAGGCTGGTACCCCCGCCCCAGGCTGCGCGTACGCTGCCAGCCCTGCGCCTGTGCCCCGCGCGCGCCGAAACCGATCCAGCCGAGCTGCAGCCCGGAGAACCGATAGCCCGGATTGCTTTCCAGCGCGCGCGCCGCACGCCGCGCTGCTTCGCCCACCCGCATCGCGTAGGCGCACACACTGGCCGGGTCGTCCAGCAGGCGCTGCATGAATTCCGCGCGCTCGGCAGGCTTCCAGTCGCGCGGAAGCGTGGCGCGCAGATCGCCCTGCGCGTGCGCCTGCCGTAGATCCTCGCGGGTACAGACAGGGCCGCCATGCACATCGGGCACCGCCACCGCAGCCGACTCGAATCGCCATCCCAAGCGCTCCAGCAGCCCCTGCGTGCAATCCGGCGCGGCCGACAGCGCCGTCCCCGGAAGGACCAGCAGGACCCCCAGCAGCGCAACGCCTGCGCGCATGCTCAGCGCAGCCCGTCGTCCGTGCTGTCGGTCGGCGGTGAATCCGCTGCGGGCGCGGGCGTCGTTGCCGGCGCAGCCACCACCGGCAGGTACTGCTGCAGCCGCTGGAAGAACCGGCCGTAGAAATCGCCGTCCTGCACCGTGCTGCTGGCGACCTTCACCAGCGAATCGTCATTGCTGCCGAACGGCAACGACACCGAGCCCAGCGCGCCTACGCCGACACTGGCCGAGGTCGGACTCTTCTTCAACGCGTAACGGTCCTGCACCGCGCTGATGAACACCAGCGCCTGCTCGCCGCGTGGCGCACAGGAAATACGCAGCACCAGCTGTTCGTGGTCGTCATCGCGGGGCTGGAAATTCTTGCTGCCTTCCACGCCGGTCCCGTCGGCACGGGCGATCGCATAGCCTTGGCTGAGCAGGGTGCGCCTGGCGGCCTCGCAGGCCTCGGCCGGCGAACCGTCCACGGTGCGCGAATACATGTCACCGGAGTCGAAGGATTCGCGCAGCAACGTACTGTCGGCCGCACGTCCACCACAGCCGGACAGGCCGGCCATCAGCAACACGGGAGTAAGGAAGACCGCAGTCCGCATGGACATTCCTGCAGAGATTGACTCAGCGCAGCATAGCGCGCGGTGCGTAAGCGGCAGGTTTACAGCCGTGGCGCGATGCTCGGCACCGCGCGACGGGTTGGTGCGGGTTCAGCACCCGCCTCAGTCGGCCCAGCGACCCGCCCCCGTAGACTGCGGCAGAACCTGGGCGGACAGCGGGCGGTCCTCTTCGAGCAGGTTCACGGCATCGGCCAGGATTGCCGCCGATTCGCGCAGCAGCGGGTCGGGGCGCTTTTCGGCAGCCTTCTCCCGCGCGGCATCCTTGACGATATCGCGCTCGTTGCCGGTCAGGCCATCATCGTTGCTGTCGTCGGCCAGCGGATCCAGGTCAAGGCCCAGTTCCTTGCGCACGGCCTGGCGGTCCACGCGCTGCTTGTCCTGGCGCTCACGCTCGGTGCGGCGTTCGGCTTCGTTGAGCGAGATGTACTTCTTGGCCTTCTCTTCGCGGAACTGCTGCACGTCCTCGTTCCACCACTGGAACTCCTTGTCAGCGGCGATCCGGGTGTCGTGTCGGCTTTCCAGCTTGGGCAGCAGCGGGCCGAAGTTGCCGTACTGGGTGTGCGGCACGGCGGCGATGCGGGTCCACGGCAGCGCATTGTCATAGGTGCTTTCGCCGAACTCGGTGGCGTCCACGCTGGCCGGGAAGGCCAGGTCGGGCACCACGCCCTTGTGCTGGGTGCTGCTGCCGCTGACGCGGAAGAACTGCGCGATGGTCAGCTTGACCTGGCCGAAGCGCTGGGCTTCGCCGCTGGGCCAGCGGTCCAGGTCGACGATGTTCTGCACGGTGCCCTTGCCGAAGGTGGTCTCACCGATCACCAGGCCACGACCGTAATCCTGGATGGCACCGGCAAAGATCTCCGAGGCAGAGGCCGAGCCGCGGTTGATCAGCACCGCCAGCGGACCGTCCCACGCCACCGCTTCGCTGCGGTCGCTGTTGACGGTGACGCGGCCACCGGACTCGCGCACCTGCACCACCGGACCCTGCTCGATGAACAGACCGGTCAGTTCGATGGCTTCATCCAGCGAGCCGCCGCCGTTGTTGCGCAGGTCCAGCACCACGCCATCGAGCTTGTCGGTCTTGAAACCGGCCAGCAGCTTGGCCACGTCGCGGGTAGCGGACGCGTAGTCGGTCGCGTTGCGGCGACGGCCTTCGAAATCCTGGTAGAACGTCGGCAGCTTGATCACGCCGACCTTGCGCTCGGGCGCTCCGTCCTTGGCCGGGATGGTCAGCGTCTCGCCCTTGGCAGCCTGCTCGGCCAGGCGCACTTTCTGGCGGGTCAGCACCAGCGTGTGGTGCTTGCCGTCCACGCCTTCTTCGGCCGGAATGAACTCCAGCCGGACCTGGGTGTCCTTGCTGCCGCGGATCTTGGCCACAACGTCGTCGATGCGCCAGCCGATCACATCTTCGATCGGGCCGGAGGTGCCCTGGCCGACGCCGACGATGCGGTCACCGGGCTTGAGCTTGCCATTCACCGCCGCCGGGCCACCGGCAATGATCTCGCGGATCACCACCATGTCGTCCTGGCGCTGCAGCTGTGCGCCGATGCCTTCCAGCGACAGCGACATCGCCTGGTTGAAGTTTTCGGCGGTGCGCGGGGTGAAGTAATCGGTATGCGGGTCCACGGCGCTGGTATAGGCGTTGAGGAAGAACTGGAACACGTCCTCGCCCTTCAGCTCGTTGACCGACTTTTCCAGCGTGGCGTAGCGCTTGTCCAGCGTGGTGCGGATCTCGTCCGGCTTCTTGCCGGCAAGCTTCAGGCGCAGCCAATCGTTCTTCACCGACTTGCGCCACAGCTCGTCCAGCTCGGCATCACTGGCCGCCCACGGTACGTCCTTGCGGTCGTACTCGAACCGTTCGTCGGTGCTGAAATCCGGTTCGCGCTTCAGCAGGTTGCGGGCATAGCCGACCCGCTGGCCGACGCGCTGCTTGTAAACGGAGAACACCTGGAAGGCCGGCTCCAGCTCGCCCGCCCCGGATCGCCGTGGCGATGCCGGCTTCGAACGGGGCGAACTTCGCCACGTCGGCCTGGGTGAAGAACTGCTTGCCGCCGTCGAGGGTCTCCAGGTAACGCTTGAAGACGTCCTTGGAGGTGGCCTCGTCCAGCGCGCGCGGCCGGTAAGCGTAACGGCTGTCGGACAGCAGCCCATACACCAGCTTGGAGGTGGTCGCCTGGTCGGCCGTGGCGGCGGCCGGCAGGGCCGGGCCATCGGCCTGCGCCGACAACGCCAGCGGGGCGGTGAGTGCCAGGGCAATCAGGAATGCGGGGGCTTTGAATTTCATGGAATTGCTCAGGGCACCTTGCCGAAAGGAAGACTGCGTGCGTTTCAGACACCACGACAGTGCCGAAAGTTGCGCGCTTTGTCATCCGCGTTCATGGAACGCGTGTTTCCAGCCTAGACGGGGGCCTGTAGCAGGATGTGAACAAGGAACAGCAGGGTAGTGACGGCCGCTGGCCGTCCCTACCGGTTCAAGCGCGGCCGTCCCTGCCCGGTCAGGCGACGCCGGCGCCCTTGGCCTGCACGTCGGCGTGGTACGACGAGCGCACCATCGGGCCGGACGCCACGTGGCTGAAGCCCAGCGCATAACCGTAGTCTTCCAGCGCCTTGTAGTCTTCCGGGGTCCAGTACTTCAGCACCGGGTGGTGGTGCGCGGTCGGCTGCAGGTACTGGCCGATGGTGATCATGTCCACGTCGTGCGCACGCAGGTCACGCATGGTGGCCTTGATCTGCTCGAATTCCTCGCCCAGCCCCAGCATGATGCCGCTCTTGGTCGGCACGCCCGGGTGCTGCGCCTTGAAGTTCTTCAGCAGAGTCAGCGACCACTGGTAATCCGCACCGGGACGCACGTTGCGGTACAGGTCCGGCACGGTTTCGATGTTGTGGTTGAACACGTCCGGCGGGTTCTGCGCCAGGATCTCCAGCGCGCGTTCCATGCGGCCCTTGCCGCGGAAGTCCGGGGTCAGCACTTCGATGCGGGTGCCGGGCGACTTTGCCCGGATGGCGGTGATGCAGTCGACGAAGTGCTGGGCACCGCCGTCGCGCAGGTCATCGCGGTCCACGCTGGTCACCACCACGTACTTCAGGCCCATGTCCGCCACGGTCTGGCCGAGGGTGGCCGGCTCGTTGGCATCGGGCGGCTTGGGACGGCCGTGGGCCACGTCGCAGAACGAGCAGCGGCGGGTGCAGACCTCGCCGAGGATCATGAAGGTCGCGGTGCCGTGGCTGAAGCACTCGTGGATATTGGGGCAGCTGGCCTCTTCGCAGACCGTCACCAGACGGTTCTCGCGCAGCTTGGCCTTCAGGTTCTGCACCGCATTGCCGGAAGGAATGCGCACGCGGATCCACGACGGCTTGCGCAGCACCGGCGCGTCGGCAAACTGCACCGGCGAGCGGTTGATCTTGTCACCACCCAGCTGTTTGACGCCGGCCTGCAACGGCGCGGCGGCGGGAGCGGAATCGCCCTGCAGCATCTGCAGGGGAATGGTGCGGGCAGTCTGTTCGGTCATGGTGTTCCCGGCGGCAACAGGGCCGCGTGGTATGGGTTCGGTCAGGCAGACAGGTCCGGCTGCGTGGAGGACGGCTGCAGGTGCAGGCCGAACTGGCGCGCCAGGTGGTCCAGCAGGACGGGCTTGACGGCTGCCATGCCGGACGGCCCGCCCAAGTCTACCATCGTGGTCACCTGCAGCCCCTGGTAGCCACAGGGATTGATGCGGCGGAAGGGTTCCAGGTCCATCGCTACGTTGAACGCCAGGCCATGGAAGGTGCAGCCGCGGCGGACCCGGATGCCCAGCGCGGCCACTTTGGCCCCGCCCACGTACACGCCCGGGGCGCCGTCCCGGCGTTCAGCGCCGATATTCCACTCGGCAAGGGTATCGATGATGGCCTGTTCGATCCGGCATACGTAATCACGCACGCCGATGCCCAGCCGCGGCAGGCGCAGCAGCGGGTAGACCACGATCTGGCCGGGGCCGTGATAGGTCACCTGCCCGCCTCGATCCACTTTCACCACCGGGATGTCACCTGGGGCAAGCACGTGTTCGGGTTTGCCGGCCTGGCCCAGAGTGAACACCGGGTCGTGTTCGACCACCCACAGTTCGTCGGCGGTGTCGTCGTCACGCTGGTCGGTGAACCGCTGCATGGCGCGCCAGACCGGCGCGTAGGGCTGGCGGCCGAGGTCGCGGACGATCGCGGACGGAAGCTGACGGCCAGCGGCCGTCACTACCGGTGCTAGAGCGTCCACTTTACTTCCGGGTGCTCGCGCAGCACCTCGTGGGCAAGGTCGTACTGGGCGCGGTCGCGGGCGGTGAATGCCATGCGCACCGAGACGTACTTGCCGTTGGACGAGTGCTTCCAGCTGATCTGCTCGTTGAGCACGTCAATGCCAGCGGCCATCAGCAGCTTGGGGAGTTCCACTTCCAGCCCGGAGTTGGCCGCGCCCATGGCGCTGAGCTCGAACTGCCCGGGAAACTGGAAGCCGTGTTCGGGATTGTCGGACTTGATTTCCATCCGCCCATTATCGGGCCGCAGCGGATCAAACCCAAGGGGTGGGAGAAGCGGTAGTGACGGCCGCGGGCCGTCATGTTTTCTCACCGCTGCGCTCGCCGACCAGGGGTCGGCGCTACCTGCCCCGGCGTTCGCCGAGGACGGCGGTGCCGGCCGTGCTGACCGGCACCGGTGGATGACGGCCAGCAGCCGTCAGTACCCTGGTTACTTGGCCAACTGCATGGACGTGGAGTTGACCCAGCCCTTGTTGCCCATTTCGTCTTCCACTTCCCACATCGTGCCGTCCTTCTGGCCGGTGGGGTACAGCAGCATGCCCGGTTCCAGGTCACGCACGGCCGCGCCGGTGCCCTTGGAATTGGACAGCAGGCGACCGGCCTTCAGCATGGTCACGGCCTGGCTGCTGTTGGCGGCGGACGCATCGGCCGGCAGGCCGCCCAGTTCATTCACCATGTTGGTGTAGGCCTGCAGGTAGGCCAGCGTGATGACCTGGCCCAGTTCGGTGTTGGCATAGCCGCCCACGCCCATCGCGCCGATGCCGCCACCGCCGAACAGGCCGCCACCGGCGCCCCAGCCCAGGTCGGTCTTCTTCGAGTTGCCTTCCACGATCGCGACCTGCTCGGAGGAACGCACGTCGGTCAGGGTCAGGGTGACGTCAGCGGTCTTGCTGCGGAAGTTCAGCCCGCCCACCACCGCACCGGCCTTGCCGCCGATCAACCCGCCCAGCAGGCCACCGATCGCATTGCCACTGGCGTTGTTGTTCTGCGAAATCAGGTCCGGCACCAGCACGTAGTCGGCCGCGCGGATCTGGCCCTTGCCGATGTTCGAACGGCCACGCAGCTCACCTTCCGAAGCCAGCGCGCGCTCGGCCTGGGCAGCGGCCATGCCGACGCCACGGTCGACCAGGGTGAAGCACTTGGACTTGTTGACGAACACCTTGATCAGCTTGGAGGGCGCCGGCAGCTGTTGGCCGGTCCACCAGTTCACCACATCTTCCGGTTCGATCACCGAAATCGAGCCGAGCGGCTTGGTGCACACCGGGATCTGCGCCTGGCCCTGCTTGCTCTGCTCCTGCGCGGAGGTACGGCTGGAGCTGAAGCTGTCGCGCAGGCCGGCCGAGGCAGGCGCACTGACAGCCATCAGGCCAACGCCCAGCACGGCGGTGACCACGAGGGTGGCGAACGAATTCTGTTGGGTCATGTCTGTTGTCCAGCGCGCCTGCCCATTGCAGGCGGCGCGCAATCCATTGGTTTGAGAGAGGCCGGTGGTGGCAGGCCGGAATCCTTGAACAGCGCCCTCTGGCGCCGGCGCAGAGGATAAAACACCGGCCTGCCGACGGCAACCGCAGCTGAACAACGGTCCAATCCAGCCACCGTGGGCCCGCAGAGCCGTGATGCCCATCACGTTTTACGGTCCGCCAGCGGGACGAAAAGAACGCGTGGCGCAGAAGTCCACGTACGGAACGGATCAGGCCGGCCACGGACGTCGACCCGAATTCACATCGGCGCTACCGTATTTAGGAGAAAAACGTCAAAACAGCCCTCTGGACTTCCATGCACCCCACGCGTATCGCGGCAGCCCTCGGGCTGACCAGCCTGATGGCCCTTGCCCTCCCCGCCCATGCCGCCGATCAATGCAGCCAGAGTGCGCTGGCCGATCATCCCCCGCAGATCAATTTCCGCGTGGACAATGACCTGTTCGGTGGTGCCGACCAGGACCAGGGGTACACCAACGGAGCGCAGATCACCTTCGTCTCCCCGAACTTGGTGGACTTCACCAACGACCCTTGCCTGCCGCGGCTGGCGCGCTGGGTGAACAGCCACCTGGAGGCACTGCATCCGGGTGAGTTCGAACAGCAGAACATGATCTTCAGCGTGGCGCAGGGCATCTTCACCCCCACCGATTTCACCCGCAGGGACGTCATCGAAGATGATCGCCCGTATGCCGGTGTGCTGGTCGGCAGCTTCGGGTACAACGCGCGACGCGGCAATTACCTGCAGACCACCCAGCTGACGCTGGGCGTGGTCGGCCCGTGGGCGCAGGGCAAGGAAGTGCAGGACGCGGTGCATGACCTGCTGGACGACGACAAATTCCAGGGTTGGGACAACCAGCTGCACAACGAGCCGGTGGTCATGCTGACCCACGAGCGGATGAACCGTTGGCCGCGCGATGCCACCGACAACGCGAGCGGCTGGGGGTGGGATGCGATCAGCCATTACGGCGGTGCCGTCGGCAACCTGGCCACCCACCTCAATGCCGGTGGCGAAGTGCGTTTCGGCTGGAAACTGCCGGACGATTTCGGCAGCACGCCGCTGCGCCCGGCGGGCGAGAACACCGCGCCATCGCGTGGCGGCCGGCCGAGTGGATGGTCGTGGCACCTGTTCGCCACCACCGACGCGGCCTGGGTGATCCGCGATATCACCCTCGATGGCAACACCTTCCGCAACAGCCACAGCGTGGACAAGAAAGCCGTGGTGGCCCAGGGCGGTTACGGTGTGGCGGTGATGCGCGGGCGCTGGAAGTTCGCGCTGGCGCGTTACCACAGCACCAAGGAATTCGACGGACAGCGCCAGTCGCCGATCTTCGGCAGCTTTACCATCAGCCGTTCGCTGTAACCGGACGCGGCAATGACGGCCCCTGGCCGTCATTGCGTGCTTGCCTTCATTTCACGCAGACAAAGCCCGATCCCGCCGCCAGCATCCAGGATCCAACCGGCTGGCCATCGCTATGGAAATCACCTGACATCCTGTACCAGGTCTGCGCCCGCGCATACCAGGCGTCCGCATATTCGTCTGCAACCTGCATCCGTGCAAAGTCGCCGGCTCCTGCGTTGAAGGCCTTCAGGTCCGCGTAGGCCGCAACACGGCCGCCGCCGTGCGCAGCGCAATGGCCATCAGCGGCAGATTCCCCACCAGACCGGTAGTCCCGATACATCGTCCAGTAGTACCTGCCACCAGCAAACTGCACCGCGCGTACCTCCACCTCCTTGCGCGCCTGGATGCCCTTGAAGGACGCGTGCACCGCCGAGCGCGTATCCGCCGTTGCCACCCACACCGGCGCAGTCAGTTCAACCTGCAGGCCGCCCCGCTCGTCCACGATCACCGACGTGGCACCGAGCACACCCTGCGTTGCGGACCACTGCACCGTCTGGCCCTTGAGCGGATTTCCGTTGGCGTCCTTGAGCGTTGCCTACAGCGTTGCGGTTTCTTCGCCGGTACCAGTGATACGCAGCTTGTTCGAACTGATGTCGCTCAACACTGCAGTGCTCACATCGGCGATCAGCTCCACCGGCTCCGCCGCCACCGCGGCACCACTGTCCACCGCCGCGGTGACCCGGGCCGGGCCAGCCACCACACCGCGTAGCGTCATCGTCGCTACACCGTCGGCATCGGTGGTGCTGGACGTGCCCGCCAGATCACCATGGTCGGTCGACCAGGTCACCACCGCGTTGGCGACACCGTTGCCGTTGGCGTCCTTCACCACGGCGCGGTAGGTCGCTGTTTCAACGTTGTTGGCCACTATCCGGGTGGTATCCACGCTCAGGTCACCGCTGCCAATACCGCCGCTGCTGCCATCGGCGGTCAGGGTCACCGCGTCGGCTTTCACCGCGCCCTGCGAACCGACCTGCGCGGTTACCTGTGCAACGCCCGCCACCGCACCGCTCAGCATGATCACCGCGCTGCCGTCGGCATCGGTACTGCTGCTGGCAGCAGACAGATCGCCATGGCTGGTCGCCCAGTTGACGGTCATACCAGATACCGGATGGCCACTCGCATCGCGCACCACGGCGCTGAAGGTTGCCTTGTCCACCGGTTGGCGACGATGCGGGTGGTATCCACGGTCAGCGCGCCGACGTCGATGGTGACGTTGTCGGCGTCCACACCGGTCACCTTGACCACGGTGCTGGCCCTGTTGGACACGTTGCCATGGATGTCGGTGGCGATCACGCTCAGCGGATAGCGGTTGCTGCCCTCCGGATCATAGGTCGGATACTGCATCTGGAACTTGTTGCCGCCCATGTCGATGATGCGGCCGCCGGCAGCCACCAGCGCCGCGTCCCGCCACTGCACCGTCTGCACGGCATACTTTGTATGCACGCCCAGGTCCAGCATGACGACGCGGCCGGCCAGGTCGGCATGTTCCGCGGCGAGCATCAGCTGGATCAGCTGCTGCTGGCGGTATTCCATGACAATCTGGTTGCTGCGTTCGACCAGGTCGTAGCGGCTGCCGGCGAGGCGCCGGCGCGCCGCCACCTGCGAAGCGTCGAACTGCTGCGACAGCGGCTTGTCCAGCTGCACATTCAACTGCAGCCCAATGGTGTTGTCGCGCTGTCCCGCGCCGCGCTTGTGTTCGACACTGAACGTCAGCATCGGCACCGGGGTGTAACTCAGGCCCACGGTGGTGGCGCGGGGGTCCTTGCTGCGTTTGCTGCGGTTGAACAGGTCCATCTGGTCACCAACGTACTGCTCATAGGCGATCCTGGCGCCCAGTGCCGGGTACTGCGGCAGGTAGCCTTCGGCTCGCACATCGAAACCGTTGGCCGGGCGCTCTTCATGATCTTCAACCAGGCGCGACACCTTCCAGTCGGAGGTGCGCAGGTAGCCGTTGCCGCTGAGTTTCAGGTTGTCGTGCCATGCCTCCACGCCCACGCCCACGCGCTGGTGGCCCCGGTCCGGGTCGATATCCAGAAAGCCGTTGTAGCCCACCATCCAGTCACTGAGGAAGTGACGCTGGCCGAAGCCAATGTTGAGGGTGTTGCGCTCATCGAAGCGCCGCGCGCCCACCTGCACGAAGTTCATCCGCGATGCCTGGTCATGCAGCGGGCGCAGCAGGTCGATGCTGCCCCCACGCAGGCCGAACGCATCGTCAAGCTGCACGTCCACTTCGGCCGTCCCGAACCCTTCCAGGATGTGCTGCAGGCCGGTGCCCGCCGCCGCGCCGGCCTGCTGGCTGATCAGAGCGGCCAGATCGGTGCGGTGGTTGCTCGCCGATGCCTGCTGCTGGGCGCCATCGTCCGCCGCCGGGGCAGCCTGGCCGAGCATCGGCAGCGCCAGGCCTGCGCCAAGGAGAACCCAGCGCGACACCGCTGAAGCAAGCGGGTTGCGGGTGCTATGACGTGCGGTCTTCGACATGTCCATGGGTCCAGGGCCTCCAGAGCCAGGGTTCGGGGGCCGGCGATCCAGAGCTGATAGCGTCGCCGTGCCGTCATTCAACGTGACACAGTGTCGTTTTCGGCCACCTTTGCTCCCATAGGACGCGTCCTGAAATGACGTGG
Source organism: Stenotrophomonas sp. SORGH_AS_0321 (assembly GCF_031453215.1). Taxonomy (NCBI): domain Bacteria; kingdom Pseudomonadati; phylum Pseudomonadota; class Gammaproteobacteria; order Lysobacterales; family Lysobacteraceae; genus Stenotrophomonas; species Stenotrophomonas sp. SORGH_AS_0321. Next base: position 703,194 of record NZ_JAVIZG010000001.1, on the reverse strand, counting down.
GTCATGGCTGGCGACTGGCAGACCCCGCTCCGCCCAGGGCCGCGATTGAGCCGGGTCCGATTGGTCACTCACGACCGAGTTGGGACGATCCAGCCATGGACACCACCAAGATCAAACCCACGCTCATGTTCGCCTGCCGCTTCGCCTCGGCGTTTGCTGCGGACTGGTTGGCCCGCCGCCAGCATCGGGGACTGCGCCGCAAATTGATGCGGCGCCTGCTGTCACGTCACTGAAGACTGCTGAGACGGAATGGCCAGAGCGGTTCTGCTGCCCGAAGCGCAGAAAGCCCGCGATTCGCATCGCGGGCTTTCCGGGAAGAACAGGAGAATGACGGCCAGCGGCCGTCACTACCGCCGTCGGTTATTCCGATTCCCACCACATCCAGAAGCTGTGCCACAGGCGCTTGAAGAAGCCGGCTTCTTCCACGGCGGCGATCGCCACCAGCGGTGCCTGCGCGACCACCTTGCCATCCAGCGTCACCTTCAGCGTACCGATCTGCTGGCCGGCAGTGAACGGCGCCACCAGCGACTTCGGTACGTCGATGCTCGGCTTCAGGTCGTTGTAACGGCCACGCGGCAGGCTGACCAGCATCGGCTGGGCCACGCCCAGCTGCACGGTGTCGGTGGTGCCCTTCCACACCTTGTGCTCGGCCACGACCTTGCCCGGCTCATACAGGCGATGGGTTTCAAAGAAGCGGAAGCCCCAGTTCAACAGCGCCAGGCTGTCATCGGCACGCTGCTTTTCGGAAGCACCGCCCAGCACCACCGCGATCAGGCGCTGGTCACCGCGCTGCGCCGAGCTCATCAGGCAGTAGCCGGCAGCGGCGGTGTGGCCGGTCTTGATGCCGTCCACGCTGCCATCGCGCCACAACAGCAGGTTGCGGTTGGGCTGCTTGATGTTGCCCACGGTGAATTCCTTCACCTTGTTGTAGGCGTAGGTTTCCGGGTAATCACGCACGAACGCGCGGCCCAGCAGCGCCAGGTCGTGCGCGGTGCTGTGGTGGCCTTCGGCGGTCAGGCCGTGGGCGTTGACGAAGTGCGAATTCTTCATGCCGATCTTGGCGGCATAGCTGTTCATCAGCGAAGCGAAGGCTTCTTCGCTGCCGGCCACGTGCTCGGCCAGCGCGATCGCCGCATCGTTGCCGGACTGGATCGCCATGCCCTTTTCCATGTCTTCCAGACGTGCCGTCTGGTTGACCGGGAAACCGCTGTAGCTGCCATCGGTGCCGGCGCCGCCTTCGCGCCAGGCGCGTTCGCTCATCATCACCTGGTCGTCCGGCTTGACCTTGCCGTTCTTCACTTCGGCGGCGATCACATAGCTGGTCATCACCTTGGTGATGCTGGCCGGGGCGAGCTGGGCGTCGACGTTCTCGCCGGCGAGGATCTGGCCGGAAGCGTAGTCCATCAGGATCCAGGCCTTGGATACGCTGGGCACCGGCGCGGGCGGCGTGGCGACGGTGGCCGGGGCAGAGGCCGCAGCCGGAGCGGCCGGGGTCGGCAGCGCGGTCTGGGCGTGGGCCAGGCCCACCAGCAGGGTGGCGGCCAGCGCGGTGGCGGCAAAACGGAATTTCATGGGAGGGCAGGCTCCTGGAGCGGCCAAGGTCGGAAAGGGAAAACGACCGCCATTGTAGGCGGTCGGCAAGCGGGGCGCGGCGGGCCGTCAGGCCGCGCCGCCGGGCGTCATTCCTTGACGATCTGCGGGGAGCCGAATCCGAGACCGGCAATGCGGCCGGCAAGTTCCGTGGCATTGGCGTGGTCGTTGGCCGGCACCCGCAGGCGCCACAGCGTGCGGCCGCCGGCGGCGATGTCGCTGATGGTCGCACCGACGATGCCGGCAGCGGTCAACTGGCCCTGGGCGCGGGTGGCGTTGTCGCGGCTGGCGAAGCTGGCCACCTGCAGCAGGACGTTGCCGAGGACCTGCTGGGACAGGGTGGCCGAGGCCGGGGCGGCGAGGGGCGCAGCAGTGGCTGCGATGGCGGTGGAGCGGGCGGTTGCGGATGGTTTATCGGATTGACGGCCAGCGGCCGTCACTACGGGGGTGGCGGGTTTGCCGGTGGCCACGCGCACATTGTTGTCGCGCATCCAGCGGTCGAAGTTGTCGGCCGATCCGGGCTTGGCGCTGTCGGCGACGCGGTAGCGGTAGGCCTCGGCACCGGTGGGCGTTCTTGCGGCGGCAGCCACCGTACGCGGCGCCGCTGCAGGCGCCGGGGCCGGCGTGGCTGCGGCGGGCGTTTGAGCCGGCAGGCGGTTCACCAGTGCATCGATGGCCGACGGCGCGGCCGCCGTGGCAGCCACCATGGTCGTGGCGCGGCGTTCGGCGCGGGTAGGCTTGGCATCGGCCAGCAGGTTGCCCTCGCCCGGCTGCAGCGCGCGCACTTCCACGTTGCCGGTGCCGCGCTGGGTGATGCCCAGGCGCACGGCGGCTGCGTAGCTGAGATCGATCACGCGGCCATCGTGGAACGGGCCACGGTCGTTGACGCGCACGATCACCGATTCGCCATTGTCCAGGTTGGTCACCCGGGCGAAGCTCGGCAGCGGCAGCGTCTTGTGCGCGGCGGTGAACTGGTACATGTCATAGACCTCGCGGTTGGAGGTCAGCCGACCATGAAACTTGGCACCGTAGTACGAGGCGGTGCCCTGTTCGGCGTAGCCACGGGTGCTGTCCATCACCTTGTACTTCTTGCCCAGCACTTCATAGGGCGACTTGTTGCCGATCGCCGAGCGCGCCAGGTCCTGCACTTCCGGTTCCGGGATGCAGGCCACGTTGGGAACATAGGTCGGCGTAGTGTCCTTCACCCCCGGCTTGTACAGGCCGCCGGCGGTGTAGTTGCCGCGGGTGGCCAGGTCTTCCGACGCGGCCGCGTACGGGGACCCTTCCGGGCAGTGCGACGGACGGCTCCCGCCCTTGCCCTGCTGCACCACCGTGGTGGCCGGCTTGCCGCCCGTGCTGGCGGTTCCACCGGGTTTCTTGGGCGCGCTGCTGCATGCGGCCAGCGCAAGGATCAACGCTCCGGGGACCCACCATCTGATGTTCATGCCGGTGGCAGCTCCTGTCCTGCGATGGCCTGCGACAGCTGGAATACCGCCATCGCGTACATCTTGGAGATGTTGTAACGGGTGATGGCGTAGTAGTTCTGGAAGCCCAGCCAGTACTGCTTGCCGGTACTGCCTTCCAGGGTTATCGGGGTGGCGGTGGCGCCGGGCTGCACGGCGGCGTTGGGCGTGTAACCGCGCGCGGCCAGGTCCTGCAACGACCAGCTCGGCGTCCATTCGGTCGGATTGAATTCTTCGCGCCCGGCCGCCAGCGTGGCCGGCACGGCCACCTGTCCGCCGCGTACCCAGCCGCCCTTCTTGACGAAGTAATTGGCGATGGACGAAAACACGTCGTCATAGCTGTTGAACAGGTCACGGCGACCGTCACCGTTGCCATCCACGGCGAAATCCAGGTAGCTGGAGGGCATGAACTGGCCCATGCCCATCGCCCCGGCATAGCTGCCCTTGAGCGCGGTGATGTCCAGCTTTTCATCACGCGCCAGCACGAAGGCCTTGGCCAGTTCGTCGCGGAAGAACAGTTCGCGGCGCACTTCGCGTTCCAGCTTGGCCGGGTCGCCGCTGCGCGGGTAATAGAAGGCCAGGGTATACAGCGCATCCAGCACGCGGTGGTTGCCGGTGTTGCCGCCGTAGCTGGTTTCCACGCCGATGATGGCCACGATGACTTCGGCCGGTACGCCGGTGCGCTGCTGCACGCGCATCAGTTCATCGCGGTGTTCGGCGAGGAACTTCTTTCCACCGTCGATGCGCGCCTGGCTGATGAAGATCGGACGGTATTCGTTCCACGGCTTCACCCGCTCCGCCGGGCGCGACATGGCGGCGATGATCGGCTGGCGTACCTGCGCCTGGTCCAGCACGCTGGCGATGTAGGCGGGATCGAGCCTGTGCGCGGCGGCGGTGTCGCGGATGAAGTTGGCGCGCGCCGTTTCGAACGGAACCGGTGTGAGGTCGACCGGCGGTGCGGTGGACGCAGCCGATTCGGGCGCGGCTTCAGCCGGTCCCTTGGTCTGTCCGGATGCCGGCTTGTGCGGCGCCACGGTTGCCTGCGAAGGCGATGGAGGACTCGACGGCTGGGTCGCGCAGGCGACCAGGCCGAGGGTGAGCATGCAGGCCAGAGTACGTCGGATCATCGCCGCAGGTTAGCAGGTCATGGATGAAATAAAACCCCTAACACCATGAATAGCAAAGGATTGGTTAATCCACCGCTGCTTTGTAAAACCTGTGTGAAAACCGGCAACGAGCAAGCCGGTTGCGCCCCCATCCCCCGACGGGCGCAACCGGCCTGACGGACCATCCAATACTGCCCCTGCATCTCCCCAGAGCAGGTGGCAAAACGTGAGGTCGTGCTGCGGTTCGTCAGGTGGTCGGCGGAGTAGATGAACGCGCCCTGCCTGACGGGCGCCATTGTGCAGGCCGTTTGCGTCAAATCCATTGATTCGGATCAACAGTATTCTGAACTGTGACGCAATTCGCACTTGAAGTGTGAAATCTTCATCGGGGGGAAACGAATCCGGCTGCGGCAACGGGGTCAGAGTCCTTTTCCTGCGGAAAATGACTCTGACCCCTGTCGGTTAGCGGTAGCCGCCGTGCACGGGGTTGTGGCTGCGCACCGCCATCACCAAGCCGAAGCCGGCCAGCAGGGAAACCGCCGAGGTGCCGCCGTAGCTGATCAGCGGCATCGGCACGCCCACCACCGGCAGCAGGCCGGAAATCATGCCGCCGTTGACCAGCACATAGACGAAGAACGCCAGCCCAGTGGCACCGGCCAGCAGCCGCGAATAGGAATCGCGCGACTGGCTGGCGATCCACAGGCAGCGTCCGATCACCACCAGGTACAGGGCCAGCACCAGCGCCACGCCGATCCAGCCGAACTCTTCGCTCAGCACCGAAAATGCGAAGTCCGTCGTCTGCTCGGGAATGAAGTTCAGGTGCGACTGAGAGCCCTGCCCCCAGCCCTTCCCATCCAGCCCCCCGGATCCGATCGCGATCTTGGACTGGATGATGTTCCAGCCCGCGCCCAGCGCATCCATTTCCGGGTCCAGGAACATCATGATGCGGTCTTTCTGGTACGGCATCAGCAGCCAGAACCAGGCCACCGGCGCGATCGCAGCCACGGCTCCCACGCCCAGCCCCACCCACCACCAGGGCAGGCCGGCCAGCAGCAGCACGAACACGCCGCTGGCGGCGATCAGCACGCCGGTGCCGAAGTCCGGCTGCAGCATCACCGCTGCCGTCGGCGCACCGATGATCAGCAGGCTGATCAGCACGGTGTTGAAGCGCGGCGGCAGCGGCATCCGGTGCAGGTACCAGGCCACCATCATCGGCAGGCTGACCTTCAACAACTCGGCCGGCTGCAGGTAGAACAGCTTGAGGTCAAGCCACTGGCGGCCGTACTTGCCGGTACCGATGGCGAACACGGCCAGCAGCGGGATCATCGAAATGGCGTAGATCATCGGCGTGGCCGAGCGGATGCGCAGGATCGGCACCCGCGAAATGCCCCACATCGCCGCCAGGCCGACGGCGAATCGCGCCCCCTGGGCGAATACCAGGCCATCGCCACCGGCGCTCTTCAACGTGGCCAGGCCGATCACCATCAACGCGCCGAGCGCCGCGCACAGCATCCAGTCCAGCGTGCTGAAGAAGCGCACCAGCATCTCGCCGGCCCAGCGCAGGAAGTCCTTCATCGGGCAGGCTCCGGGGAGGGCGTCCGCCGATCATCGATCGGCGCTACCGGGGTGGCGGGCGCCGCGACCGGCGGCCCTACCTGCACCGGCAGCTCGCCGGCCTCCATCGCAGCGGCATCGCCAATGGCGCGTGCGCTGCTGTCTTCGTTGTCGAAGGCGGTGGGACCGAAGGCCACGCTGCCGCGCTCCACGTCCAGCGGCAGCACGCCTTCGGGCATCTTGCCCAGCAGCCACGCATCGAACACCTTGCGCGCGATCGGCGCGGCCGCCGACCCCCCGTAGCCGCCGCCCTCCACCGCTACCGCGATGGCGATGACCGGGTTGTCGGCCGGCGCGAAACCGACGAACAGCGAGCGATGGCGCAGGTGCAGGGGCAGGCTGCGCGGGTCCACGGCGGCCGTACCCCTGCGGCTGACCACCTGCGCGGTACCGGTCTTGCCGGCCATCACATACGGCGCCCCGGCAGCCATGCGCGCGCCGCTGCCGCCCGGCTGCATGGTCGCCATCATGCCTTCGCGCACCGCCTGCAGATTGTTCGGGTTGGGGCTGATCGGCCGGGTTTCGCCCGCCGGGGCCAGGGTCCAGTCGCTGTCGAAGCCGGCGCGCTGCTGCATCACCAGGTGCGGCGTGCGCAGCTGGCCATTGGCGATGCCGCTGACGCCGCGTACCAGCTGCAGCGGCGTCACCTTCCAGTCGCCCTGGCCGATGCTCACGTTCACCGTGTCGCCGGGATACCAGCGTTCCTTGCGGGTCTTGGCCTTGTAGGCTGGCGAAGGCAGGATGCCGCCGATCTCGCCGGTCAGGTCGATGCCGGTCGGCGCGCCGAAGCCATAGCTGGCCATGTACTGGTCGAAGCGCTCGATGCCCAGGTCCAGCGCCAGCCGGTAGTAATAGGTATTGACCGACTGGGCGATGGATTTGCGCAGGTCGGTCCAGCCATGGCCACCGCGGTTGGCGTCACCCCAGCCACGGCTGGTGCCGGGCAGGTAGAACATGCCGGTGGACAGGATCCTGTCTCCCGGCTTGCGCACCCCCGAATCCAGACCGGCCAGGCCGATCAGCGGCTTCAACGTGGAACCGGGAGCCACCCCGCCCAGCACCAGCCGGTTGAACTGCGGCCGCGAAGGGTTGTCGTTGAGCGCGCGGAAATCCGTATGCGAAATGCCGTTGACGAACAGGTTGGCGTCATACGAAGGCAGGCTGACCATCGCCAGCACTTCACCGGTGCGCGGGTCCATCGCCACCGCCGCGCCTTCCTGGATGCCGAAGGCGGCCACCATCGCCCGCTGCAGGTCGGCGTCGATGGACAGCCGCAGGTCGGTGCCGGACTGCGCGGCCACCCGGCCCACGGTGCGGATCGCGCGGCCCTGCACGTTGGTTTCCACCTGTTCGTAGCCGACCCGGCCGCGCAGCTGTTGTTCGTAGTAGCGTTCCAGCCCGGATTTGCCGATGTGGGTCAGCGCCGCGTTGCCCTCTCCCAGCATCTCCAGGTCCTTGTCATCGACCCGACCGACATAGCCGATGACATGCGCGAACAGGTCGCCGAAGGGATAGCGACGGGTCAGGTAGGGCTCCAGCTCGACGCCGGGGAAGCGCCAGCGATCCACCGCGAAGCGGGCCATTTCCTCTTCGCTGACGCGCAGTTTCAGGGTGACCGGAAGGAAACTGCGGCGCGCCTTGCGCGATCTGTTGAACGCCTCGATCTCCTCTTCGCTCAGCGGGAAGATCTTCGCCAGCCCGGCCAGGGTGGCGTCCATGTCCTTGACCTTGTCCGGGGTGACGTCCAAGCGGAACGCCGGCACGTTCTCGGCCAGCAGGCGGCCGTTGCGGTCGTAGATCATGCCGCGGCCGGGCACCACCGGACGCGGCTTGATGCGGTTGGCTTCAGAACGCGTGGCGTAGATCTCGTGGTCCATCACCTGCAGCTTGAAGTACCAGCCGCCCAGCCCGCCCAGGCACAGCAGCACGCCGAGGAACCCCAGTGCCGCGCGACGGCGGAACTGCTCGGCTTCGGCATGCGGATTCTTGACCGCGCGGCGCGAGCTCATGTCAGCGTCCGCGCCGTCCGAAGCGCACGGCATCCAGCAGCACGAACACCAGCGGCCACAGTGCCATGCCCAGCAGCGGTGCCCACCAGTAGGCCCACGGCAGGGTCGGCTCGCCCACCACCACGTGCACCACGGCACTGACGATGCGGTCGTTGAACAGCAGGCCGCCGATGGCGAGGATCTGCTGGGACATCGGGAAAAAGCGGATGCGGGCGCGGAAGCGCTGCAGGATGAAGGCCATGATCACCAGCCGCAGCGCCTGTTCGCCGAGCACGCCGCCGTACAGGAAATCGGCGATGACGCCGCTGGCAAAGGCCACGCCCAAGCCTACCCGGTCAGGGGCTTCGATGACCCAGTAGGCCAGCACCAGCGCCAGCCAGTAGGGCCGCAGCGGCTGCAGCAGCGCCGGCAGCGGCAGCAGCCCCAGCAGCAGCGCCACCACCAGGCTGAGCGGCAGCACCCAGCGGTTGTCACGCAGGCGGCTCACGGACGTACCTCGGGGGGGAGCGACGGCCGCTGGCCGTCAGCCGATGAAGGTAGTGACGGCCGCTGGCCGTCAGCATTGGCGGGTTGACTGGCCGGTTCCCGCCGAGCATGGCTCGGCGCTACCGAAGCAGGGCCCGACGAGGGTAGTGACGGCCGCTGGCCGTCAGCATCGGCGGCTTGACGGCCAGCGGCCGTCACTACCGGCGGGATCCGGATCGGCGAACCCGGCCGCAGCAGCAGCACATCGCGACCGCGATCCAGCGCCGCAGCAGGCTTCAGCTCACCCACCAGGAAGGCGTGCGTGTCATCGGGCCGCAGCGCGGCGATGCTGCCCACCGGGAAGCCGACCGGGAAGCGCCCGCCGAGCCCGGAGGTGACGATCTCATCGCCCACTTCCACCCCGGCACTCAACGGAATGTCGCGCAGTTCCAGCGTATCGCCACGCCCGTAGACGATCAGGCGCACACCGTTGCGCGCCACCGTCACCGGCACGGCATGATCCGGGTCGGTCAGCAGCAGCACGGTGGAGGTACTGGCGGTCACGCTGATCACCTGCCCCATCAGGCCGCCGGCATCGATCACCGCCTGCCCCACGTGCACGCCTTCGCGGCTGCCGGCAGCCAGTACCAGCCGCTGCTTCACCGGGTCCAGGTCGATGTCCAGGATCGGCGCCAGCTGCACGTCCAGCCCGCTGCGCTCGGCCACGTTCAGCAGTTCGCGCAGCTGCGCGTTGTCCAGCGCCGCCGTCTGCAGGCGGGTCAGCCGCGCGTTGGCGACCAGCAGGTTGTTGCGCAGCTGGCGGTTTTCGGCCACCAGCTGGCCATGGCTGGCCGCGTTGTCACGCACCTGGTTGCCCAGGCGCCCGGGCAGGCCGGCGAGGTTCCAGGCCGGCTGCACCAGCACGTTGGCCTGTTCGCGCAGGCGCGCAAGCCAACCGGCCTGGTCGTCCAGCACGATCAGGGTGATCGCCAGCACCAGGTAGGCCAGCAGCCGCAGCGGGCTGGCGGCATCGCCGGAGCGGGAAGCAATGGGAGGTCCGGCGTAGGGCGGCACGATGCAGCTTCAGCTAGGAATCAAAGGAGAAACACGACGGCGCCCTGCCGGTGCGGCCCGCCGCGCAGGCGGGCCGCACCCCGGAAGGGCGCGGCGCTCACGTACCACCGGGGGGACTTACTCCGGCGCAAAGAACTCGTTGCCGTGCATGTCCACCAGCTCCAGCGCACGACCACCACCGCGGGCCACGCAGGTCAGCGGATCGTCGGCCACCTGCACATGCAGGCCGGTTTCCTCGGAGATCAGGCGATCCATGTCACGCAGCAGGGCGCCACCACCGGTCAGCACGATGCCGCGCTCGGCGACGTCGGCGCACAGTTCCGGCGGGGTCTGTTCCAGGGCCAGCTTGACCGCGCTGACGATGCCGGACAGCGGCTCGTGCAGGGCTTCAAGCACCTCGTTGGAGGTGATCTTGATCATCTTCGGCACGCCCTCGGCGAGGTTGCGGCCGGAGATCTCCATCTCGATCACCTGCGCCTGCGGGTAGGCGCAGCCCAGCTCCACCTTGATCCGTTCGGCGGTGGCTTCACCGATCAGCATGCCGTGGTTGCGGCGCACGTAGTTGGTGATGGATTCATCGAAGCGGTCACCGCCGATGCGCACCGAAGCCGAATAGACGATGCCGTTGAGCGAGATCACCGCCACTTCGGTGGTGCCGCCGCCGATGTCGATGACCATCGAGCCGCGGGCTTCGGTCACCGGCATGCCGGCCCCGATCGCGGCGGCCATCGGCTCTTCGATCAGGAACACGTCGCGCGCACCGGCCTCTTCGGCCGATTCCTTGATCGCGCGGCGCTCGACCTGGGTCGAGCCGGCCGGCACGCAGACCAGCACGCGCGGGCTCGGGCGCAGGAAGCGCGACTTGTGCACCTTCTTGATGAAGTGCTTCAGCATGGCCTCGGTGTAGGTGAAATCGGCGATGACGCCGTCCTTCATCGGGCGGATGGTAGTGATGTGGCCGGGGGTACGGCCGAGCATCTGCTTGGCTTCGGCGCCGACGGCAGCCACCGAGCGGGTGCCACCGATGGCGCGGTCCTGGCGCACGGCGACCACGGACGGTTCGTTCAGGACGATTCCCTGTCCGCGCACATAGATGAGGGTGTTGGCCGTGCCCAGGTCGATGGACAGGTCATTGGAGAACATGCCGCGGAGTTTCTTCAACATCGAGGTGGTGATCCTGAGGGGTGCGCAATTCCGGCCTGGAATGGGGAATCGTGGGCAAAATTTAGACAGACAAGCCTAACAACCCGCCCCCCTGCGGGCAAGGATATTTCCAGCCGGAGCCGCGTATTCACTAGCTTTCGGCACGATTGGTACAGGTTGGGCGGCGATCCCGCCCGCAAGCGGGACCGCGCACCGACCGGCGCGCCCGGCGCGTGCCCCGGCACCGGCCGATGACCCGCCCGGCACGGTCCGGCGCTACCCTTCGGCGGCTCCAGCCGGTAACCTTTGCGCCGTCGGGCGCCCATGGGCGCCGTTTGCTTGCCCACCGCTGCGGCCAGCACTCCACTCATTCCCGCATAGGCTTACATCGATGTCCGCTTTGATCTGTGGTTCTCTTGCCTTTGACACCATCATGGTGTTCCCGGACCAGTTCAAGAACCACATCCTGCCGGACAAAGTGCACATCCTGAACGTCTCGTTCCTGGTGCCGCGCATGCGCCGCGAGTTCGGCGGCTGCGCCGGCAACATCGCCTACAACCTGCACCTGCTGGGCGGCAACCCGATCCCGATGGGCACCGTGGGTACCGATTTCGGCCCGTACCGCGAGCATTTCGACGCGCTGGGCATCGACCTGTCGCGCGTGCGCGTGATCGAAGAACTGTTCACCCCGCAGGCCTTCATCACCACCGACCACGACAACAACCAGATCACCGCCTTCCATCCCGGCGCGATGATGCGTTCGTATGAAAACCACGTGCGCGACGTGCCCGGCGTGAGCCTTGGACTGGTCGGCCCGGATGGCCGCGAAGGCATGATCCAGAACGCACTGGAGTTCCACGAAGACGGGGTTCCCTTCATCTTCGATCCGGGCCAGGCGATGCCGTTGTTCAACGGTCCCGAACTGCGCACCTTCATCGAACAGGCCGACTACGTCGTGGTCAACGATTACGAGTCCAATCTGCTGCAGGAACGCACCGGATGGGACGAAAAGGAAATCGTCAGCCGGGTGCAGGCCTACATCACCACCCGCGGTCCGAAGGGTGCGGTCATCCACACCCCGGAGAAGAGCTACGACATCCCGCCGGCGCATGAGCGCCGCGTGGTCGACCCGACCGGCTGTGGCGACGCGTTCCGCGCCGGCCTGATCTACGGCATCCAGAAGGGCTTCGACTGGCTGACCATCGGCCGCATGGGCAACCTGATGGGCGCGCTGAAGGTGGAACACCCGGGCACCCAGAACCAGCGCTTCACCTTCGATGAGTTCAACGAACAGTTCAAGCAGCAGTTCGGTTACGCGCTGAACGCCTGACCCCTGCAACGTGGTAGCGCCGAGCCATCCTCGGCGGATGCCCGAAGCGCCGCTGCGCTCGCCGAGCATGGCTCGGCGCTACCGTGTCACCGTTGCAGCGCTGCGTGCAATGCGCGGCAATCGGCAAAGCGCCAATCGGCCATGCCGGGCCACGGATCACCCGGCGTATTGACCAGCACCGTAGGGGTGCCGGCGGCACGCCCGGCGGCCAGGTCCATCCGGTGATCGCCCACCATCACCGCCTGCGCGGCCGTGATGCCCCAGCGCCCCAGGAAGTAATGCAGCCCGTCCGGCGCCGGCTTCGGGGCCACCTCGTCGCGACCGATGATGTCCGCAGCCTGGAAAAGATCACCCAACCCGATCGCATCCAGCGTGAGCTGGGCCAGCGCGTGGTCGTTGCGGGTCAGGATGCCCAGCCGGCGTCCCTGCCCGGCCAGCGCGCGCAGCAGATCCACAGCACCCTCTGCCGCTACGGCCGCCTCGGCCAGCGCGCGCTCGTGCTCGAACAACCAGGCCCGCTTGGTGCGCGCCTGCGGGTCGGGCAGCGCCGCCAGGTGGGCGATGATGTCCTCGTCCGCGGCGATGTCCAGCGCGCGCTTGATCGCCGCGAAATCGTGCGCGGCCACGGTCAGCGTGCCGTCCATGTCGAACACCCAGTGGCGCACTTCGTCCAGTCGCGGCTGCGTAGCCCGCACCGCGTGCGGCCTCACTTCCATGGCATCTGGCTGGCGTCCACGCCGCCGGTTTCAAACACCACGGTGCGCGTGCCACCGGCCTTCACCGGGAACTCGATGCTGATCGCCTGTGCCTGCCGCGCCAGCTTCCACAACGCGGCGTGGTCGGTGATGAACATGGCGATCGCTTCGTCCGTGTCCGGGCGCCACGCGGCCATCGCGCGCGGCTTGCCACCGTCCACGCTCACCTGCACCCGGCAGCCGCCGGGGCAGCGGAAATCCCCGGCCTGCAGCACCAGATAGGCGTGTTGCTTCCACTGCGGATGGTCGCGGAACACCAACTGCACGGGCTTGGGACCGCTGCCGTCGACATCCACGCGCTCCTTGCCGTAGATCGACGCAGAGCGCTGCGTGCCCTTGGTGCCGACCGGGATCTGGTTGTACTGCCACAGGCCCTGCATGCGGCGCAGGTTGCGCGCCTGGTCCGACTGGGCCTTGACGTCGGCGAAGCCCGGTTCGATCCGCGCTGCCGCTGCGGTGCCCTTGTAGATGTCCAGCAGCGAGCCGCCATGCATGCGCGCACGCTCCCAGTCCTTGGCCGCGACGGCGGTGTCGTACTGCTTTGCCACGTCGTCAGCCTTGGCCTCCTTCTGCGCCTGGGCAGCGGCCTCGGCGGCCTGCTGCGCCTGGCGTTCGGCTTCAGGATCGCTGCAGGCGGCCAGGGACAATGCGCAGGCAGCGGCGAGGATCAGGTGTTTCATGCGGTCTCCGCAGAAAGGATGGCCTGCTACTGTAGAGCCGACATCCCTCGCCCGCACGTCCATCTTCCCCCGGGCAGCCGGGGTGATGGCAAGCTGCCATCACCCCGGCCTGACTCAGAACCGCACCGACCAGCGCGCGGAGACGCCGTGGTCACGGCTCTCATCGCCGAACTGGCCGTTGTAGCCCAGTTCCAGCTGCTGGCGCGGGCTCAGCCAGGCCGACAGGCCCAGTTCGGCCACAACCGCGCTGTCGGCGATCGGCGCGCCGCTGACGGCAAAACTGCTGCCGCCATCGAAGGCCAGCTGCGCCAGTCCATCGCGGTCACCGGAAGCGCGGCGATAGCCCACCCCGCCCACCACGTGCAGCCACGCGTCCTGCTGGAACGCCGCCTTCAGGCCCTTGTCGAAACGCACGCCGACGGTGGCCACGGTGGTCGCGGTGTCAGCCACCCTGCCGGTCAGCGCGGCGGCACCGCCCTGCTCGCGCACATCGTCCACGTCCACTTCGACACGGGCGAGCTGCAGGTACGGCTCCAGTCCCCCCTGCGTACCGCCGAAACGGTAGCCGGCTTCGATGAAGGCCTGCTTCGTCTTGGCGTCGTAGCTGGCATTCAGCCCGTCGCTGTAGCCGGCGAAGGCCACCTGGCGGCTGCTGTCGATGTCATGGCGGCTGTAACCGAGACCACCGCGCAGGCCGAACGCGCCCCAGCTGTGGCCGGCGTACAGGCCCACGTGGGTGTTGTCGATGCGCGCCTTCGCCGACCGTCCCTGCGCCTGCTTCGTGTCGGTGCGGCCGTTGCCCAGCAGCAGGCCGAGCTGCCAGCCACCGATGTTACGATCGATGCCGACCAGCAACCCGCTGGTGTTGGACTGGGTACGTGCCGTGTTGGCATCGCCATCCAGCTTGCCGCTGCCGCCGATCGCCTGCACCCACGCCCCGGTGGCCTGGCTGGCGTCGTCCTGCGGCGAACGCGCGCCGACCGCACGGCTCAGAGCCGCATCGCGCACGTAGCGGCTGCTTTCCACCAGCGCCAGCGGCGTGGCGGCATGCAGTTCGCCACTCAGGCCGTCCAGTGCCGCACCGACCTGCTGCGGGAACAGCATCGTCAGTGGACGCGGCAGGCCCTGGCCGATGGCCAGTGTGTCAGCCGAGCCGGCCACAGCGCCCTGGTTGGCGGTGGTCGCTGCGGTGGCCAGCAACTGGCCACGGGTGACGTCGATATTGACCGCGTTGGCACCGTAGCCCACGCCGAACTGCAGGAACGGCGAGAAAGCCGTGAAGTCCGCCTCTGCGAACCTGCCCTGCACGCCGCCGTCTGCCTGCAGCACGCGGAACTGCTCGCCCAGGTAATAGGTGCCCGGCTCGGGCAGCGCCTGCAACGTCCCATCCAGGCTCGCGGTACCGCTGATCTGCAACAGGTCGCTGCGCTCACCCGGCGCCAGCTCCGCCAGGTAACGGCCGCTGGCGGTCTGCACGTAGTCGCCATCGATGGTCAGCGTGCCGATCGAGTTGCCCGGCGCGATGATGCCGGCTACGTGCGTATCGCCGAGCGTGCCGGTGCCGTGCAGCAGACCCTTGATACCCACCGAAGTCGAGCCACCGCGCTGCATGCCATCGAACGCCACTGCCGCGTTGTCGATCGCCAGCGAGCTGTCATCCAGCACACCGCTGGCGGCGATCAGCGCACTGCCACCGCGCACGTCCAGATCGGTGCCGACCAGGCTGCCGTTCACGCGCAGCTGGCCACCCTGCACCACCACCGCATCGGTCAGCGTGTTGACCCCGTCCAGCTCCAGGATGCCTTCGCGCAGCACGGCACCGTTGAAGCTGTTGTCGCCGCTCAGGCGCAGCCAGCCGATGCCGGACTTGGTCAGCGCACCAGGGCCGCCGATGTCGTTGGTCCAGTCATCCCATGCATCGCCTTCCCATACCTTCAGGCCGCCGGCCGCGGTGTTCATCACCACGTTCGTGTCCACCCGCAGCTGGCCATAGCCTTCGATGGCCTTTTCCAGGTTCACCAGGCCCCAGCCGTAGACATCGTCCACGCCTTCGGCGCCGAGGTCGGTGGCGGTGGTCAGCAGCACGTCGCGCACCTGCGCGTTGTCCAGATACGGGAAACGTTCGAACAGCAGGCCCAGCGCGCCGGTGACATGCGGGGCCGCCATCGAGGTGCCGCTCGCAGCAACGTAGCCGTGCTCCAGCATGCGCTTGGTAGCCGCCTCCACACCGCCGTCAGCACCGGCCTCGATCCTGTATTCCAGACCAGAGTGCTCATCCACCACGGTGGACAGGATGTCGGTGCCGGGTGCAGCAAGGCACCACTGCGCCGTGTTGCCGCAGCGCATGGATCCATCAAGACGGTTGTTGCGATCTACATTGACCACACTCAGCCAGTAAGGCTCGACCTCCTTCCGCACAAGGGGGACGCTGGCGTGCAGCTCTGCCACCGGACTCTCTTCGGGCTCAGCGCCGTCGTTGTCGTGGTTACCCGCCGCCCACACCTGTATCAGGCCAGCACGCTTGGATCCTGTCGCCAAGGTATCGATGAGGCGCTGGTGCTCTGGCAAGGCGAGGAATGCATCCATCCCGGCCTCGGTTTCGGGCTGTGGCTGGGTGAAGCCCCAGCTGTGATTGACGGCGCGTACGCCCTGTTGCGCCAGCAAGTCGTAGAACTGCGGCAGAAACTGGTCTACAAGGTCGCCAGGCGATGAGCTGATGCGGACCTGGCCATCCTGCATGGCGATGTAGGTAAGGTGATCGGGCTCCCCTTTGGCCACGACCAGATCGCTGCCGAAGGACACCCCGTGCATTCCGATGCCATCGCGGTTGGCGGCGATCGTACCGGCCACATGGGTACCGTGCGGTATGAGCTCATAGCCTTCGTGCCAGCCATCGCGCTCCAGCTCCCTGCGAACACTTTCCGGCATGTCCTTGGAAAACGCCGTCAGTTCGACGAACACCTCATCTCCTTCGGTGTAGGAACAAGCGTCCGGTCCGATCGACGCGCGTGTCGCGGCACATCGGCTGCCATCGGCAAGAAGCTGGGCCAGGCGCAGGCTGCGATGATCCTTGCCTGCGAACTCCGGATGCGTGAGATCGGTTCCCGTGTCAAGTACCGCCAGCCTCACGCCCTTGCCGCTGAGTCCACGGGCATAAGCTGCGTCGGCGTTGATCGCCCCCAGCCCCCAATCGGCGTTGAATTCCTCCGTGCGCCACGCGCTGCGGTCCAGGCTGGCGCGCGATACGCCTACTGCAGTAGGCGACGAAGGGGATGAAAGAGGGGGCGCGGTACTGGATGAGGTAACCGCAGGCGTTCCTCGACTCCACCCCGATTGCAGCCTGCGTTGCTGCTCCGCCTCCAGCGCGGCAGAAGGTGAGGCCATCGCAGCAGGACTGAAGCCGGCCAGCATCAGTGCGGTAGCGATGTGCAAAGAAAGACGCGAACGGGAGAGCGGAAAGGAAGACAGCATCAACACAACCTCGAGAGATGAGAAGGCCGCACAGGCGTGCGACTGCCCGCGACATTAGCCAGTGGATCTTCGAGTGGACGAACGGATTTCGCTCATTGCCAACACCAGTAGCAGCGGCGTCAGGCGAGGTTCGAAAACATCGGTGGCATATCCTGGGTAAGCCCGGCCGCTGGCCGGCAAGCCTCTCAGAACCGCACCGACCAGCGCGCGGAGACGCCGTGGTCACGGCTCTCATCGCCGAACTGGCCGTTGTAGCCCAGTTCCAGCTGCTGGCGCGGGCTCAGCCAGGCCGACAGGCCCAGTTCGGCCACAACCGCGCTGTCGGCGATCGGCGCGCCGCTGACGGCAAAACTGCTGCCGCCATCGAAGGCCAGCTGCGCCAGTCCATCGCGGTCACCGGAAGCGCGGCGATAGCCCACCCCGCCCACCACGTGCAGCCACGCGTCCTGCTGGAACGCCGCCTTCAGGCCCTTGTCGAAACGCACGCCGACGGTGGCCACGGTGGTCGCGGTGTCAGCCACCCTGCCGGTCAGCGCGGCGGCACCGCCCTGCTCGCGCACATCGTCCACGTCCACTTCGACACGGGCGAGCTGCAGGTACGGCTCCAGTCCCCCCTGCGTACCGCCGAAACGGTAGCCGGCTTCGATGAAGGCCTGCTTCGTCTTGGCGTCGTAGCTGGCATTCAGCCCGTCGCTGTAGCCGGCGAAGGCCACCTGGCGGCTGCTGTCGATGTCATGGCGGCTGTAACCGAGACCACCGCGCAGGCCGAACGCGCCCCAGCTGTGGCCGGCGTACAGGCCCACGTGGGTGTTGTCGATGCGCGCCTTCGCCGACCGTCCCTGCGCCTGCTTCGTGTCGGTGCGGCCGTTGCCCAGCAGCAGGCCGAGCTGCCAGCCGCCGATGTCACGATCGATGCCGACCAGCAACCCGCTGGTGTTGGACTGGGTACGTGCCGTGTTGGCATCGCCATCCAGCTTGCCGCTGCCGCCGATGGCCTGCACCCACGCCCCGGTGGCCTGGCTGGCGTCGTCCTGCGGCGAACGCGCGCCGACCGCACGGCTCAGAGCCGCATCGCGCATGTAACGGCTGCTTTCCACCAGCGCCAGCGGCGTGGCGGCATGCAGTTCACCACTCAGGCCGTCCAGTGCCGCACCGACCTGCTGTGGGAACAGCAGGGTCAGCGGCTGCGGCAGGCCCTGGCCGATGGCCAGTGTGTCAGCCGAGCCAGCCACAGCGCCCTGGTTGGCGGTGGTCGCTGCTGTGGCCAGCAGCTGGCCGCGGGTGACGTCGATATTGACCGCGTTGGCACCGTAGCCCACGCCGAACTGCAGGAACGGCGAGAAGGCCGTGAAGTCCGCCTCTACGAACCTGCCTTGCACGCCGCCGTCTGCCTGCAGCACCCGGAACTGCTCGCCCAGATAATAGGTTCCCGGCTCCGGCAGCGCCTGCAACACACCGTCCAGGCTGGCCTGGCCCATTACACGCAGAAGATCGCCGCGCTCACCGTGCCCCAGCTCGGCCAGAAAGCGTCCGCTGGCGGTCTGCACGTAGTCGCCGTTGATCGTCGGCCTTCCGGTCGAGTTGCCCGCTGCCATGGTGCCATCGACCCGGGTGCTGCCCAGCGTGCCAGCCCCCTGAAGCAGTCCATCGATACCTACGCGTGTTGATCCACCGGCCTGCATGCCATTGAAAGAGACCGCTGCATTGTCGATCGAAAGCGCACCGCGCTGAAGGACACCCTGAGTGGCGATCAGCGCACTGCCGCCGCGCACGTCCAGGTCGGTGCCGACCAGGCTGCCGTTCAAGCGCAGCTGCCCCCCTTGCACCACCACCGCATCGGTCAGCGTGCTGACCCCGTCCAGCTCCAGGATGCCTTCGCGCAGCACCGCACCGTTGAAGCTGTTGTCGCCGCTCAGGCGCAGCCAGCCGATGCCGGACTTGGTCAGCGCACCCGGGCCGCCGATGTCGTTGGTCCAGTCATCCCATGCATCGCCTTCCCATACCTTCAGGCCGCCGGCCGCGGTGTTCATCACCACGTTCGTGTCCACCCGCAGCTGGCCATAGCCTTCGATGGCCTTTTCCAGGTTCACCAGGCCCCAGCCGTAGACATCGTCCACGCCTTCGGCGCCGAGGTCGGTAGCGGTGGTCAGCAGCACGTCGCGCACCTGCGCGTTGTCCAGGTACGGGAAACGTTCGAACAGCAGGCCCAGCGCGCCGGTGACATGCGGGGCCGCCATCGACGTGCCGCTTGCAGCTGCATACCCATACAGCGGAAGGCGTTCGAGCGCGATCTGCAGCCCGCCATCACCCGTGGCATGAATCGCGTATTCCAGGGGCGAATGCGCATCCAGCACCGTGGAGGCAATATCGGTGCCCGGTGCAGCGATGCACCACTGCGCGGTGTTGCCGCAGCGCATGGAGGCTTGCAGCACGTTGTCGGCGTTGATATTGACCACGCTCAGCCAGTAGGGCTCGAGCTCCGGGCGAACGCGAGGTACGCTGGCGTGCAGGCCTGCCACTGGACTTTCCTCCGGTGGGAGCTCCTGTCCTTGCTGGTTGCCTGCGGCCCACACCTGGAGAACACCGGTATCGCGGGAGCCCGCTGCCAGCGCGTCGATCAGCGCACGGTTGTCCTCGGAGGCGAGAAATGCATCCATTCCTTCCTCTGTCGACGGTTCCGGGAACGCAGAGCCCCAGCTCTGGTTAACCGCGCGCGCGCCCTGCAGCGCGAACTGCGCGTACATCTGATCGAGATGGTCGCCACGTGGGACGCTGGGCGCTACCCTGACCCGGGCCTGGCCTGCATGCATGTCCACATAGATGAGGCTGTCCGCAAGAAGCTTGCCGACGACAAGATCGCTGGCGAAGGACACCCCATGCATACCGTGCCCATCGCGGTTGGCAACGATGGTGCCAGCGACGTGGGTGCCGTGTGCATTGTATTCATGTCCATCAGGCAGGCCCCATTGCTCGATGATGCTGCGGCGAACGCTGTCCGGTACATCATCAGCGAATATCACCCCGTCCACAAAAGCTTGATCGCCTTCAGTGAACGCACAGGCCGTCGGCCCGATCGCAGGTTCCCTCGCCGCACACCGCGTGCCATCGGGAAGAAGCGATGCCGCGCGCAGGCGGCGATGATCCTTGCCGGCAAATTCCGGATGGAGAAGCTCGGTACCCGTGTCGAACACGCCCAGCCGCACCCCCTTGCCGGTAAGCCCCCGTGCGTAGGCCGCGTCGGCGTTGATGGCGCCGAGCCCCCAATTGGACTTGAACTCATCGGTATGCCACGCCGTACGATCGGTGGACGCGCGCGCCGTGCTGGCGGCCGACCGTATCTCCACGTGCCGATCCACGCCTGCGTCGACCACACGGCTGCCTGACAGCTCTCGATTCCAGCCGGACTGCAGGCGACGCTGCTGCTCGGTGTCCTCCACGAAGGACGCCGATGCCATGGCGGAGGAACTGAATCCTGCCAGCAACAAGGCAGCGGAGATGTGACAGGAAAGATGTGAACGGAGCGCGCGTATGTTACTCGGCATTGAAACGACCTCGGTGTTGGAGCCGCGACCACGCGCGGACACCGCCGAACTTACCGATTTTCCGCAGCAAAACGCGCAGGAGCGCCCACGATCCAGACAGCACTGACGAGGAACGTCAGGCTTCGCTGCAGACGCCTCCCCGTAGGCCTTTCCGGAGCGTGACCTGGCTGGCCGACGTACCCACGCACGGGGCAGCTTCCGACAGGCGAAGCTCCGCTTTTCCGGGCCGCCGCTGCTGCAGAGGCACACCTCACGTGACGTCGACCGACGCCCCTTCCTGGCCTCTGGCTGGGCTGGACGCCGGCAGCCTGCAGCAGTACGACGCGTTCACCTGTCGCGCCACATTCCACCGCATCGCGTCGCTCAGCCTTCCGGTGCTGCGGTCCCGCTTGCCTGCCGCCACCAATGGCCGGACGGCGCGGGTGCACCGATATCCAGCCGTTCGCCCATCTGCGGGGCGGCCAGGGTGACCCCGCGTTCCGCTGCCAGCGCAGTGATGCGCTCGAAGGGCTCGGTCCACGGGTGCAGGGCCAGGTCGAAGGTGCCGTTGTGGATGGGCATCATCACTGTTCCGCGCAGGTCCAGGTGGGCCTGCAGGCTCTGCTCGGGCTGCATGTGCACATCGGCCCAGTCTGCGTCGTAGGCGCCGGTTTCGATCAGGGTCAGGTCGAACGGACCGTAGCGTTCGCCGATGCGCGCGAAGCCGTCGAAGTAACCGCTGTCGCCGCTGAAGAAGATGCGCCTGCTTCCGCTGTCGATCACCCACGAGGCCCACAGCGTGCGGTTGCCGTCGGACAGGCCGCGCCCGGAGAAATGCTGCGCCGGCGTGGCGGTGACTTTCAGTCCCTGCACGCCGGTCTCCTGCCACCAGTCCAGCTGCTGGATCTTCTCCGCCGGCACACCCCAGGCCACCAGGCGGTCGCCCACGCCCAGCGCGGTGACGAAGTGTTCGACCTTCGGCGCCAGCGCGCGGATCGCGTGGTGGTCGAGGTGATCGTAATGGTCGTGGGAGATGATCACGCCGGTCAGCGGCGGCAGCGCCGCGATGTCCAGCGGCGGGGCGTGGAAGCGCTTGGGACCCATGAACGACATCGGCGAGGCACGTTCGGAGAACACCGGATCGGTCAGCCAGAAGTGGCCATCCAGCTTCATCAGCAGGGTCGAGTGGCCCAGCCGCCACAGACTGTCATCCGGCGCGTCCAGCAGCGCCTGGCGGGTCAGCGGCTGCACCGGAATCGGGGCAGGCGGGGTGGCATCCTTCGGCTTGTCCACCATCAAGCGCCAGAACACGCCCAGCGTGCCGACGAAGCCCAGCGATGACTTGCCGGCAGGATTGTGGAAACGGCCATCGTGGAACTGCGGCGACTGTTCGTAGGAAGCGGCAGGACGTGCACCGCAGGTCAGCAGGCCAAAGGTCATGGCGATCAACACCGTTGAAAGAAGGAGAAAGCGCGGCAGGCGACGGGTCATTCGGGCTTGCCCTGAAAAGTACACTGGCGAGTCTACTTCCATTTCGGGGAAAGTAAACTGAACGGTGTAAAATATCAGGATGAGTACCGATATCCGCCCTTCCCGTCTGACCGACCGCAAGCGTGCCGACATCCTGTCAGCGGCCGTGGCCGAGTTCCGCAGCTTCGGGTTCGCGGCCACCAGCATGGACCGCATCGCCGCCACCGCGGGGGTGTCCAAGCGCACGGTGTACAACCATTTCGCCAGCAAGGACGAGCTGTTCACCGCCATCCTGTGGCAACTGTGGGAAGCCAGCCAGGCGGTGGAGGCAGTGGCTTACGCGCCGGCGCAGCCGCTTCGCGAACAGTTGTTGCGGTTCACCCGGCAGAAAATGCGCCTGATGTCCGATGCCAGCTTCATCGATCTGTCGAGGGTGGCGATCGCCGAGCTCGTGCATGCCCCGGAACGGGCACGGGCGATGATGGACAAGCTGGCGGAGAAGGAAGAAGGGCTGGTGACGTGGATACGTGCAGCGCAGGCCGATGGCCGGCTGCGCGCGGACGTCACGCCTGCCGAAGTGGCGCATCAACTGCAGGGAATGTTGAAGGCGTTCGCGTTCTGGCCGCAGGTGACGATGGGCCAGGCGCCGCTGTCGCCGGAGGCGCAGCAGCGGTTGATGGAAGACTGCGTGGACATGTTCCTGGCGCTGCGCGCAACGGCGTGACGGCGTGACGGCGTGACGACGTGACGACCAACCGTCGTCACCCACCAGACGCTACGGCATGACGGCCAGCGGCCGTCACTACCGAAGCAGCGTGACGACCAACGGTCGTCACTACCGGAGCAGCATGACGGCCAGCGGCCGTCACTACCGCAGCGATCGGCCGCTTACTTGGCGTCGGCCTTGGACAGCATGTCCTGCACCGAACCGGTGGTGATCGGGTGGTAGCCCGGCTTGGCCTTTTCAAATGCGGCCTTGGCCACGTCCAGGCCTTCCGGCGTCTTCACCAGTTCAGCGTAGATCGGCATGATCAGCTTGCGACGACCGACCCGCTCGATGAAGGCCGAAGCCGCCGGGGTGGCCTCGGCATAACCGCTGCGGATGGCCAGCGGGTACCAGCGCATGGCGATCTCACCATTCGGCGTGCCGGTGAACTTGAACACGCGATCCAGTGCGGCCAGCTTGTCCAGCGGCTGGGTGGCGCCCAGGCCGTCGATGAAGCGCACCCATTCCTGGGTGCTCCACTCGGCGGTCAGCTGGTTGGTCGGCAGCTTGCCGGTGCCTTCCCAGGCGATGCGCGCGGTGTCCACGTTGCTGAAGTTGCGCGACTGCGCCTTGGCCGCGAACGCCGGAATGCCCGGCTGGTCGAGCCAGGCGGTCAGTTCAGCCTCGGTCACCGCGTTGGGGTTCTTCGGCAGCAGGTTCTTCTTCAGGTACTCGACGAACTGGTCGGTGTTCGCGCTCTGGAAGGCATGGTCGTTGAACCAGCCGCGCAGGAACGGATCGAACACCTCACGGCCGAAGCGCTGTTCCAGGAACTCCAGGAACCAGGAACCCTTCACGTAGGCGACCTGGCTCAGGGCTTCGTCCGGGTCACGCTCGTTCAACGGCGGCAGCGCCAGCGCCTGGTCGGCCGGGCTCATGTCCTTCACTTCGGCCAGCAGGTCGGTCTGGTCGATCTGGCGCTCCATCTCGGCCATCTCCTTGCCGTACAGCGCTTCGGTGATGCGCCCCTGCACGTAGGTGGTGAAGCCTTCGTTGAGCCAGATGTCCTTCCAGCTGGCGTTGGTCACCAGGTTGCCCGACCAGCTGTGCGCCAGTTCGTGGGCCACCAGCGAGACCAGCGACTTGTCGCCGACGATCACGGTCGGGGTAGCGAAGGTCAGGCGCGGGTTTTCCATGCCACCGAACGGGAACGACGGCGGCAGCACCAGCATGTCGTAGCGGCCCCAGCGATACTCGCCGTACAACTTTTCAGCCGCACCGATCATCTTCTCGGTGTCTTCGAATTCCTTGGCGGCCTTGCCGACCATGGTCGGTTCGGCCCAGACGCCGGAGCGGCCGGAAATCGGCTCGAACACCAGGTCACCGGCCGCGATGGCCAGCAGGTAGGACGGAATGGGCTGCGGCATCTTGAAGGTGTAATCACCGTCACGCGCGGCCTTGGGATCGTTGTCGGCGCTCATCAGCACCATCACGTCCGGGCGGCTGGTCACGTGCGCGCTGTAGGTGAAGCGCACGCTCGGCGTGTCCTGCAGCGGCACCCAGGAACGGGCGTGGATGGCCTGCGACTGGCTGAACATGAAGGGCAACTGCTTGCCTTCGGTCATCGACGGCTCCAGCCACTGCAGGCCCGAGGCGGTCGGTGCGGTGTGGTAGCTGATCTCGACCTTGGTCGGCTGGGCCAGCGCTTCGATGGTCAGCTTGCTGCCGAAGACCTTGTCGACCGGCGCCAGCACGAACGGCAGCGCACTGCGCGCACCGTCGGCGGCAACCGCCTCCACCTTGGCCACGTTGAGCTCGCGGGTGTCCAGCACCAGCTGCTTGGCGTCCTTGTCCTTCCATTCCAGGGTGTAGGTCGCGGTACCGCCGATCTGCTTGGCGTCGAAGTCCAGCTTCAGGTCCAGCGCGATGTCCTTGATGACAACCTTCTCAGGCTCGGCATAGGAACTTTCGTCGTGGCTGCGGTTTTCGGCGTTCACGGGGGCGGCGGGCGCCTTCTGGGCGGTCGGGGCCGTGGCAGCGGGGGCTGCAGGCTCCTGGGAGCAGCCGGCGGCGAGCGCCACGGCCAGCGGAATGAGCAGGAACGGGGTACGCATGAATCGAGACCGTTTCAGGGGTAAACCGGGATTTTACCCCTGAACCGCACCTGGTAGCGCCGAAGGCAGCAGCAGGAGCCGCTGCCAACGTCGCTTGCGACGGCCCGGAGGGTCAGGTCAGGACGACCGGCATAGCCATGCCCGGCGGGGATCGGCGGGCTCCCTGACGCCGAGCATGGCCCGGCGCGACCCCTTACAGCTTGTAGCCGGAATGGATGGACACGATGCCGGCCGACAGGTTCTTGTAGTGGCAGCGTTCGAAGCCGGCCTCGCCCATCATCGCCTTCAGTTCTTCCTGCGGCGGGTGCTTGCGGATGCTCTCGGCCAGGTACTGGTAGCTGTCCGAATCACGCGCGAACAGGCGGCCCAGCTTCGGCAGCACCTTGAACGAATGGAAGTCGTAGATCGGCTTGAACCAGTCCAGCGTGACTTCGGAGAACTCCAGCACGCGGGCCTGTCCGCCCACCTTCAGCACGCGGTGCATTTCGCGCAGCGCGGCATCCTTGTCGGTCACGTTGCGCAGGCCGAAGGCAATGGTCACCAGATCGAAGCTGGCATCCGGGAACGGCAGCGCCTCGGCATTGCACTGCACGTAATCCAGCCCGGCCACCAGGCCGCGGTTGGTCAGGCGGTCGCGGCCGACCGACAGCATGCCGGCATTGATGTCGCCCACCACGACGGCACCCTCGGCACCGACCCGCTCCTTCAGCAGGGCGGCGATGTCACCGGTACCGCCGGCGAGATCGAGCACGCGGTCACCCGGCTTCACCTGCGCGGTGGCTACGTAGTAGCGCTTCCACACCCGGTGCACGCCCAGGCTCATCAGGTCGTTCATCAGGTCGTAGTTGCGCGCGACCGAGGTGAAGACCTGGCCGACCAGCTTCTGCTTGTCCTTTGCATCGACATCGCGGAAGCCGAAATGGGTGGTTCCGGACTTGTAGGGGGATTCGCTCATGGGCTGATTATCGCACCGCGCGGGGCCGGCGGCACCCCCTGCCCTTATCATGGCCCCCTGACTTCACGGAGACCCACATGATCACCACGCCCGACTACCAGGCCCTGCTGCAGACCGCCATCGCCGAGGCCCGCCAGGGGCTTGCCGAGGGTGGCGTGCCGATCGGCGCAGCGCTCTACCACAATGATGGGCGCCTGCTCGGCTGTGGCCACAATCGTCGCGTACAGGAAGGTGACCCGTCCGTGCACGGCGAAACCGATGCGTTCCGCAAGGCCGGCCGCCAGCGCGGCTACAGGAACACCATCATGGTGACCACGCTGGCCCCGTGCTGGTACTGCAGCGGGCTGGTCCGACAGTTCAACATCGGTACCGTGGTGGTGGGCGAATCGCGCACCTTCCAGGGCGGCATCGACTGGCTGCGCGAGAGCGGCGTGAACGTGATCGATCTGGACAACCAGGAGTGCGTGGACCTGCTGGGCAACTTCATTGAACGCCACCCGGAGATCTGGGACGAAGACATCGGCGAATGAGTTTCCCTGAATACTTCAGCGCCAGCGTGGGAAAAACGTCGTAGCGGCCTGCCGGCTCGTTGGCGAAGAACGACAAGGCCACGCTGATTGCACGCAGCAATGACGCTGCGTGCACTGGCCGATAGCGATGATCGGGTCTCCCCCACCCCCCCATCATCCATAAGAAGTCAGAGCCATGCGCGCAGATGCACCCAATGTCCCTCCGGTCATCGACGTGGAGGCAGAGCTGAATCACTGGCGCCAACGACATGCCGACGGCGCGATGGGGCCCGGCTCCTTCGGCCACTTCGTCCCGTGGATAAAGTTCGCCTGCGATTCGCTGATCACCCACCCGCGCGCCAGCAACGAGCAGCGCGAGGAAGCCTTCCAGACCCAGTACGCGCTGCAGATCATGCCGCGGCTGACCGAGGCGCAGGCGCGTGAGTTCATCGAGCAGGTGTGGGACCACGTCTACGTGTCCAGCATGATCCACAGCGCCGACCGGCCGCGGCTGATCGCCTGACGGACGCGACGTCGCGCCGCCAGCCAGGGTAGCGCCGAGCCGTGCTCGGCGAGCGCAGCGGCGACAGCGTGACGACCGACGGTCGTCACCCACCCAGGCAGGAAGCTGACGGCCAGCGGCCGTCACTACGGGCAGCAAGATGACGGCCAGCGGCCGTCACTACCACCGGTGCGGCCGTCACTACCCCGGTGCGGCTTTCATTACCCGATGGCTCAGCTGCGTTCGCGCCAGCCGCCGCCCAGCACTTTGTACAGGGTGATGCGGTTGGACTGCTGAGCCAGCGCGGTCTGCAACTGGCTCTGCTGCGCGCTGTAGGCCGTGCGCCGCGCATCCAGCAGGGTGACGAAGCTGTCCAGCCCAGCGTCATAGCGCGCCTGCGACAACTGCTCGGCCTGCGTGGCGGCCGCCAGCAGCGCCTGCTGCGACGCCGCCTGCGCGTCCAGGCTGGTGCTCAACGCCAGTGCGTCCGCAGTTTCGCGGAAGCCCACCTGGATCGACTTTTCGTACTCGGCCAGGGCGATGTCACGGTCTGCGTTGGCCACCGCCAGTCCCGCCCGCAGCTTGCCGCCCTGGAAGATCGGCAGGCTGATGGTGGGCAGGAAACTCCACACCCGCGTGCCGCTGTCGAACAGGCCGGACAACTCGGTCGAACTGCTGCCCAGCGTGCCGGTCAGCCGGATGCTGGGGAAGAACGCCGCACGTGCAGCGCCGATGTTGGCGTTGCCCGCCAGCAGGGTGTGCTCGGCCGCCATGATGTCCGGGCGTCGCAGCAGCACGTCACTGGGCAGGTCGGCCGGCGGCGGCGCCAGTGCCAGCAGCTGCAGGTCGTTGTTGCCGGCCGGCAACAGTGCCTCATCCACCGGGCCGCCGATCAGCAGCGCCAGCGCATTGCGGTCCTGCTGCAGCTGGCCGCGCAGCCGCGCGGCATCGGTGCGTGCGGTTTCCACCAGCGTTCGTGTCTGTGCCAGCTCCAAGGCCGAACTGCCGCCGCGTTCGAAACGCGCCTGTGCCAGCCGCAGCGAATCCTCATGGCTGGCCAGGGTCGCCTCGGAAATCCGCAGCAGCTCGCTGTCCGCACCGAAGGTGAGCCACGCCGTGGCGGTTTCCGCGACCAGGCTGAGCTGCGCATTGCGGCGGTTGGCGGCCACCGCGAAGTACTGCTGCAGCGCCGCTTCGCTGAGGTTGCGCACGCGCCCGAACAGATCCAGTTCGAACTCCGCCACCCCCAACCCCGCGGTGAACTGTTCGCTCACCGGCATATCGCCGCCGGTGCGCTCCATCTGGCCCTGCACGTTCAGCGCAGGCACGCGGTCGGCGCGCTGGATGCGGTACTGGCCGCGCGCACGTTCGACGTTCAGCACGGCCACGCGCAGGTCGCGGTTGTTGGCCAAGCCCTGCTCGATCACCTGCTGCAGGCGCGGATCGGTGAAGAAATCGCGCCAGCCCAGTTCGGCGGCATCGGTAGGGCGGCCCTGGCCCGCTTCGGCCGGCCACTGCGCCGGAATGGACGGTGCCACGTCAGTGTGGCCCGGGACCAGGGTGGCACAGCCACCCAGCCCGACGCTGGCGATCAGCGCCAGCAGCAACGGCGTCTTGTTCATGGGGTATCACTCGACTTTGCTGCGTCGCGCAGCTTGCGGTTGAACAGCTTCTGCACCACCACGAAGAACAGCGGGATGAAGAACACGCCCAGCAGGGTGCCGGCCAGCATGCCGCCCAGCACGCCGGTACCGATGGCGCGCTGCGCACCGGAACCTGCGCCGGAGGCGATCGCCAGCGGCAGCACGCCCAGGCCGAAGGCCAGCGAGGTCATGATGATCGGACGCAGGCGATCGCGTACCGCGTGCATCGTCGCTTCGATCAGCCCGGCGCCCTTTTCCAGGTTTTCCTTGGCGAACTCCACGATCAGGATCGCGTTCTTCGATGTCAGGCCCACCGTGGTCAGCATCGCGACCTGGAAGTAGATGTCGCGCTCCAGGCCCATCAGCGTGTTGGCCAGCACCGCACCGAGGATGCCCAGCGGGGCCACCAGCAGCACCGAGGTCGGCACGCTCCAGCTTTCATACAGCGCGGCCAGGCACAGGAACACGATCAGCAGCGACAGCGAGTACAGCAGCGGCGTCTGCGAGCCGGCCTGGCGCTCCTGGTAGGACAACGCGGTCCATTCGATCTCATAGCCCGGCGGCAGGTCCTTGGCGATGCGTTCGATCTCGTTCATGGCATCACCCGATGCCACGCCGGTCGCCGGCTCGCCCTGGATTTCCATCGCCGACACACCGTTGTAGCGTTCCAGGCGCGGCGAACCGAAGTCCCAGCGCTTGGAAGCGAAGGCACTGAACGGCACCATCTCACCGGCGCTGTTCTTCACCGACCACACGTTGAAGTCATCCGGGTTCATGCGGAAGTCCGCATCGGACTGCACGTACACGCGCTTGACCCGGCCACGGTCGATGAAGTCATCGATGTAGCTGCTGCCCCACGCGGTAGCCAGCGTGTTGTTGATCGAGGTCATGTTCAGGCCAAGCGCATTGGCCTTTTCCACGTCCACGTCGATGCGCAGCTGTGGGGTATCTTCCTGGCCGTTCGGGCGCACGTTGGCCAGCAGCTTGCTCTGCCCGGCGGCACCCAGCAGCTGGTTGCGCGCGTTGAGCAGGGCCTCGTGGCCCTGCCCACTGTTGTCCTTCAGGAAGAAGGTGTAGCCCGAGCCGATGCCCAGTTCCGGCATCGCCGGCGGCGGGAAGGCGAAGATGAAGGCATCCTTGATGCCGCTCAGTGCGCCCATCGCACGGCCGGTGACTGCTTCCACGCTCTGCTCGGCATCACGGTCCTTCCAGTCCTTCAGCTTGACGAAGGCCATGCCGGCGTTCTGGCCCATGCCGGCGAAGCTGAAACCCTGGATGGCGAAGATCGATTCGATCGCTTCGCCCTCGTTTTCAAGGAAATGGTTTTCCAGCTTGGCCATCGCCTCCAGCGTCCGCTCCTGGGTCGAGCCCACCGGGGTCTGCACCAGCGCCATCATGATGCCCTGGTCTTCATTGGGCAGGAACGAACTGGGCAGGCGCATGAACAGCAGCACCATCACCACCGACAGCGCTGCGAACACGCCCATGAAACGCCACGGGCGGGAAATGATGCCCTTGACGCCGCGCTGGTACTTTTCACTGGACGCATCGAAGCCACGGTTGAATCCACCGAAGAAGCGGCCCGACCAGCCCTTGTGTGCGACATGGTGCTCGCCCTTCTTCAGCGGCTTGAGCATCGTGGCGCACAGTGCCGGGGTCAGCACGATCGCCACCAGCACCGACAACCCCATCGCCGAGACGATCGTCGCGGAGAACTGCCGGTAGATCACGCCGGTGGCGCCGCCCATGAAGGCCATCGGCACGAAGACCGCCGACAGCACCAGGCCGATGCCCACCAGCGCGCCGGTGATCTGGGTCATCGATTTGCGCGTGGCTTCCAGCGGCGACAGGCCCTCTTCGGCCATGATCCGCTCCACGTTCTCCACCACCACGATGGCATCGTCGACCAGCAGGCCGATCGCCAGCACCATCGCGAACATGGTCAGCATGTTGACCGAGAACCCCAGCACCGACAGCACGCCGAAGGTGCCCAGCAGCACCACCGGGACGGCGATGGTCGGGATCAGGGTGGCGCGGAAGTTCTGCAGGAACAGGTACATCACCACGAACACCAGCACGATCGCCTCGATCAGGGTCTTGATCACGCCCTTGATCGACACCTGCACGAACGGGGTGGTGTCATACGGCACCACCGATTCCAGGCCGGCCGGGAAGGTCGCCTTCATGTCTTCCAGCGCCGCGCGCACGCCATTGGCGGTATCCAGCGCATTGGCGCCGGTGGCCAGGGTGATGGCGATGCCGGTGGACGGCTTGCCGTTGTAACGGGTGACGAAATCGTAGCTTTCGGCCCCCAGCTCCACGCGGGCCACGTCGCCCAGCCGCAGCTCGCTGCCGTCGGTGCCGCCACGCACCAGGATGTTGCGGAACTGTTCCGGGGTCTGCAGGCGGTCCTGCGCATTGATGGTGGCATTGAGCTGCTGGCCCTTCACCGACGGTGCGCCGCCGAGCTGGCCGATCGCCACCTGTGCGTTCTGCGCAGTGATCGCCGCGGTGACTTCATCCACCGACAGCTTGTAGGTGTGCAGCTTGTTCGGGTCCAGCCAGATGCGCATGGCGTACTTGCCGCCGAACACCTGGATGTTGCCCACGCCCGGCACGCGGCTGAGCGGATCGACGACATTGGAGCCCACGAAATCGGAGATGTCGTTGGCGTCCATGCTGTTGTCGTTGGACACAAAGCCCAGCACCTGCAGGAACCCGCTGCTGGACTTGGCCACGTTGATGCCCTGCCGCTGCACTTCCTGCGGCAGCAGCGGCATGGCCAGCTGCAGTTTGTTCTGCACCTGCACCTGGGCGATGTCCGGGTTGGTGCCCGATTCAAAGGTCAGGGTGATGGTGGCCTGGCCGTTGGCCGAACTGTTCGACGAGAAGTAGATCAACCCGTCGAGGCCCTTCATGTTCTGCTCGATGATCTGGGTCACCGAGTCCTCGACCACCTTGGCCGAAGCGCCCGGGTAGGTGGCGGAGATCTCGACGGCGGGCGGGGCCACTTCCGGGTACATCGACACCGGCAAGGTGGTCACCGCCAAGGCGCCGGCGAGCATGATGATGATCGCGATCACCCACGCGAAGATGGGTCGATCAATGAAGAAACGTGCCATGGAATTCTCCGCTTACTGCGCGTCGGTGCCGGCCGGAGCCTGGGCGGGTGCGGCGGCGTCGGCTGACGCGGCGGCCGGGGCGGCCGGGGTTGCGGCCGGCTTGGCCGGTTCGCTGCCCTTCTCGGTGGCCTGCACCGGCATGTCCGGCGCGATCTTCTGCAGCCCTTCCACGATCACCTTGTCGCCGGCCTGCAGGCCGTCTTCCACCAGCCACTTGTCACCCAGTGCGCGGCTCACCTTGACCGGGCGCACTTCCACCTTGCCGTCCTTGTTGACCACCATCGCGCTGGTATCGCCCTTGGCATCGCGTGCGATGCCCTGCATCGGCACCAGCAGCGCGCCATTGCGCACGCCGCCGCCGATCACCGCGCGCACGTACATGCCCGGCATCAGCACGCCTTCGGGGTTGGCGACCTTGACCCGCAGGCCGTAGCTGCCGGTGGTCGGGTCGGGTCCACGCTCACTTCGGAAAACTCCAGCGTGCCCTGCTGGTCGAAGGTGCTGCCATCGTCCAGCAGGATGCTGACCGGCAGGGTCTGGTTGTCCTGCAGGCGGCCGGCGGCCAGTTCGCGGCGCAACTGCAGCAGCTCGGCGGCGGACTGGGTCAGGTCGACGTAGATCGGGTCCAGCTGCTGCACGGTGGCCAGCGCTTCGGTCTGGGCGGCGCTGACCAGCGCGCCCTGGGTGACCGATGACTTGCCGATGCGGCCGCTGATCGGGGCGGTGATGCGCGCGTAACCCAGCGTCACGTTGGCCGCATCCAGCGATGCCCTCGCGGCGCCTACATCGGCTTCGGCCTGCTTCTGCGCGGCGATCGCGTTTTCCAGGTCCTGCTTGCTGACCGCATCCACTTTGGCCAGCTCGGTGATGCGCGCCGCGCTCAACTTCGATGCATTGGCGGTGGCCTCGGCCCGGGCCAGCTGGGCACGTGCATTGTTGGACTGCGCGCGATAGCTGGCGTCATCGATCTGGTACAGCGGCTGGCCTTCAGTCACCAGGCTGCCTTCGGTGAACAGCCGCTTGCCGACGATCCCATTGACCTGTGGACGCACTTCGGCGACCAGGAACGCCGTGGTGCGGCCGGGCAGTTCGCGGGTCAGCGACACCGATTCCGCCTTGAGGGTCACCACGGTGACCTGGCCGGGGCCCTGCTGTTGCGGCTGGTCATCGCCACCGCCGCAGGCGGCCACGGTCGCGGCAACAGCCAACGACAAGGCAAGGGGACGAATACGGGACAGGAACATGGGGGAGGGTCTCGATGGCGGGAGTTCGGTAGCGGTAGCGCCAAGCCAAGCCCGGCGGCAGTTCGGCAGCCGCCCGCCCGCCTCGTTCCAGAGGCGGCCAATAGCGACGGCAATCATGGGCAGGAAATATACATACATGACTGTTTGTTTGTAAAGCGCTATGATTCATTGACGTTTCAGCCACATCCTGAGCAATGGCCCGAAAGACCACAAAGAGGAAACCCAGGCGACCCGCGAAGGGATCCTCGACGCCGCCGAATCCTGCTTCCATGAGCACGGGGTGGCCCGCACCACGCTGGAAATGATCGGTGCGCGTGCCGGCTACACCCGCGGCGCGGTGTACTGGCACTTCAAAAACAAGATCGACGTACTGGCGGCGGTGATCGAGCGCGTGCGCCTGCCCTTCATGCAGGAACTCGACCGCGCCGCCACCGAGTCGCGCGACACCCCCGTGCTGGATCTGCGTTCGGTGATCCTGGGTTCGTTGATCGACCTGGCGCAGGACGAACGGCTGCGCAACACCATGGAGATCATGCTGCGCAGTGATTCATCGGCGGACAGCAAGGTGCTGGCGGACCTCCAGCAGGAAGGGTTCCGCGATGGTCTGGAGCGGATGGCGCGCGCGCTGCGCCGGGCCGGACAACTGGGCCAGCTGAAGCCGGGCGCGAACCCCGAAGTGGCCGCGCGGATGCTGCACGCCACGGTACTGGGCGTGCTGCACGGGGCAATGGTGGAGCCGGACCTGATGGACATCCGCCGCGATGGGATGCTGGCGCTGGACATGACGCTGGCAGCGTATGTCAAGGAAGGCGTCTTCGAGGCAGGCAGCGCGCCGACGCCGCTGTAGACGCGACGGCGGCAGCGCGATGCTTACCGGGATCCGACCTTCGAAGCGTCGGCGCCCGCCCCTGCCGCCATGGTCTAGGGCGCCGCGCAGTTGGCGGTGATCAGCTCACCGCTGTTGCCCGCAGGCACGCTGTAGTCGATCACGCACTGCTGGGCGCCATTGGCCCCCAAGCGCACCGTCAAGCGGCCCGCCTCTTCGATGCCGCGCACCCACAGGCGGCTGGCCTGGCCGACCACGCCCACCACTTCGCCTGCTTCATTGTAGACGTCGAACCCGAACGGCAATGCCTGTCCATCGGCCTGGAATGCCTCGATCAATGCGCTGCGCCCGTTGCTGGTGGGCACCACCAGCTTGACCACCGCGCCGGCCGTCGGCACGCCGATGACGGAGGTGGTCTTGAGCTCCACGTCCAACGGCAAGCCCTTCGGGTCCACCGTCACTTCATTGCGGCGGAACGGGGTCATGTAAGGGACGACTGCATACCCCTTCGCATTGGTCTTGACGCCCACGGTGCTGTCCAGCGTCGCGCCCGCGGCATCGGGCACCTGCACCAGCGCGATGGTGTCACCGAGCTGCTGGGCGAACACCACGCCATCGCCATGCAGCACGACGCCACCGGTCGCCCCCAGGCTCAGCCCACGGCTGGCGGAGGCGTGGTTGTAGCCGGCGTTGAGCGTGGCCACCGATGCCTGGTAGCTGACGCCGGCATCGACGTTCGCCCCCTTGCCGCCGTAGCGGCTGATAGACGCGTTGTAGCCACCCTGGCGACGCTCGCCGAACGTGCCGGTGACGCCGGCACGTTCGTCGTCGCGACCATCGCTCCTGCGGTTCACCGCGGTGACCAGGCGCGGCGCGTTGCTGCGCGTTCCCAGCGGCACGGTCACGTTCACATGGAAACTGTTGCCCTCGCGGGCCGCGCCGCCGCCCAGGCTGCGTTCCAGGCTGCGCTGCGCCGACAGGCTGTAGCTGGCAGGACCGATCCGGTCGGCGTAGCCCACCGAGAAATTCGTGCGCCGCTGGTCCTGGCTCCAGTGGTCCACGCTGCTGGCGCTGGCGTACAGCGACGCGCCACCTTCGCCCAGGCGCTGGCTGAGGTTGATGTCCAGGCGCGAGCGCTCGCGTGCGAACAGGCGCCCGCCTTCACCGTCGGCCAGCTGCTGGCGCAGCCGCGCCGCATCTTCCAGCGACAGATATGCCTGGGTCGAGAAGCGATACGCGGCCATCGACAGATTGGTGCCGGTCGCCGGAATATCCTTGCTGAATGCCAGCCGGTAGGAATGACCCTGCATGCGCGAACCCGACGTCGGCAGCGTGCCACGCAGCTGCGTACGGGCCACCGTCACATCGCCAGAAAACGCACCGAAGCGGGTATTCAGCGCGCCGCCGATCAGGCCGGCCGCATAGCCATCGCTGGCGGTGACCCCACCAAACCCGGTGAAGCGGTTGCTGATGCCCTTGCGCAGGGTGGCCTCCAGCAACGCCGGAGTATCGCGCAGCCACGCATCGTCCAACGTGCCCACGGTGACGTTGAAACGGTGCTGGCCAGCGCGCAGCAGTTGCGGCACGGAAGCAAACGGCACCACGAAACGCTGCACGCGGCCATCGTTTTCGATGACTTCCACGTCCAGGTCGCCGGCATAGGCGGTTCCGTACAGGTCGTTGATCTCGAACGGACCGGCGGCCACGTTGGTCTGGTACAGCACCGCATCGCGCTGGCGGATCACCACCCGCGCGCTGGTCTGTGCCACGCCGCGCACCGTGGGGGCATAGTCACGCTGCGATTCCGGCAGCATGCGCGGGTCGGTGGCCACGCTGACGCCGCGGAAGCTGACCCCATTGAACAGGTCCCCGCTGGTGCTGGCCTCGCCCACGGTCAGCTCGGTGCCCGATGAGGCGATCGAACGCTGGGCGTAGCTGCGCCCTGCGCGATACGACGTGCCGCGCCCGCTGGCCTGCGACAGATAGCCGTCATGGCGCACGCGCCAGGCCCCCAGGTTGATGCCGGTGTTCAGCATCGCGCTGGTCGACTGCCGCTGGTAGCCACGGGACTGGATGCGCTGGTGGCTGATGGAATAGCCCAGCATCGCCGCACTGATGCCGTCGTCCCACAGTTCCGGGCTGACCCAGCCACGCGGATCGCGCGACAGGTAGGCCTGCGGGATGCTGACCTCCAGCGCGAGTTCACCGGCGTCGAAGCGCACGCTGGCCTGCGGGATGAACGTGGACAGGGGCTCGCAGCTGACCGAGGCGGGCAACGGCTGCAGCTGGATCGGCTGTCCCTCGCCATCGGTGGCGCTGCCAGGCTGCGGCAGGCGCGCGGCGTCGACGCCCAGCACCGCGATCAGTTCCGGCGACAGGCACACCGCGGTCGAGCCGTTATCCAGCGCGCGCAGTTCCACCTCACGCCGCGCGACAACCACGCCATTGACCTTGATGTCGGCACTGTAGATGCCCGGCACATCCTCGCCCCTCTCGAACCGGCTCAGATCCAGCGCGCTGGCCTGCGAACCCTGCAGGAACTGCGCGTTGAACTCCACGTCGTGCGCCGCCCACGCCACGGCGGGAAACAAGGCACCCACCACGGCAAAGGCCAGGCGGCACGGCTTCGGCGCTGACGATGTCGGGCTGCGGAACAGCATGGATGATCTCCAGGAAGGCACGCGGCGGCGACACCTGCCAGGGACAGGCATCAGCCGATGTCGCATCCATCGGGGGCGGAGCGGCGGCGGGCGCCGCGGATCAGTTGCCGGACAGCGGCACGGACTGGCCGATGCTGGCGCCGAAGTCGTTGATGTAGTCGAACTGCACGTTGCCGCCACTCGGACGCGCGCGCAGGCTGTCCAGCGCATAGCGCTCGGTGGACTGCGGCGCGATCATCTGCGGGTCGACCGCAGGGTGGTTGACGCCCTGCACGCGCAGGCCCAGCGTTCCGACATGCACGTAATAGGGGGTGGGATTGGTGGCCTGCAGGGCCCAGCCCTTCGCGTCCGGCACCAGGCTCCACTGCAGCTTCTGCGGCGCCGTGCCGGCGTCGTCCAGTCCGCTGGGGCGGTAGATCAGCTTGGTGCGCGTGCGCAGGCTGAACTGCAGGTAGTTGCCCGTTGCGATCTCGCCGTTCTGCGGCACCGGCGGGATATCCAGCACGTTGAGGTAGAAGATGCTTTCGCGATCCTGCGGCAGGTCACCGCCGGTAAACAGGATGCGCAGCGACTGCGACTTGCCACCGTCCAGGCGGAACACCGGCGGACGCAGCACGAACGGGGTGACGCTCTCTTCCGGGGCGGCCAGCTTGTCACCAGCGTCGGTCCACGCCTGCACCAGCGATGCCTTCTGGCCGACATTTTCCACGCGCACGGTGATCTCGCGCTGGTTGCCGGGGAATATCTGACGGGTGCCGTGCACGATGACGCCCGCGTCGGCCGAAACACTGGCCAGCAGCGAGGCAACAGCTACACAGCAGAGGAATCCGGTACGGATCAGGTTCATGACAGGTCATTTGTTGCGGGCCGCGGCCCGGGGGGGCGGGGCCCTGAGGCCCCGACCGGTGTTGCGACAGCCGATGGATTACTTGTAATCGATGGTGTAGCCCACGCTCGCGGTCACGTTGCCGGGGCCGGCGGCGGCGGTAGTGCTGCGGTATTCGGCAGCGAAGTCGATCTGCTGGGTGGTCGACAGGTCGATTTCAGCCGAACGCCACGGGGTGGCAATGTTGATCGGGGCGTCGCTGGCGTCGCGCAGGGCGATCTGCACGTTGGTTGCCGGGTCAACGGTCGCGGTGTTGTTCAAATAGCCGTTGGCCTGGTTGGCGTCGCGGTTCGGGTTCAGTTCGATCGCTGCATGGCCGCTGGTGCACTGCGCGTCGGAACCGCCGATCACCAGCGAAACGGCCTGCTTGCCAGCCGTGGCACCGGCAGATGCCAGGGCAGTGGTCGGCACGGTCGGCAGGGTCACGATGGGATCGGTGGCGGTGCCGCCGCTGCCCGGCCAGGTGATGGTGCAGGTGGTGGCGGTAATTTCGCCGTTGAAGGTGATGGTGCCGCTCTGCGCCGAAGCAGAGAAGGAGGCACCAATGGCCAGGGCGGCCGACAGCGCGATAGCAAGCTTGTTCATGTAGGTAAAATCCTTTGTGATGGAGGTGTAGCCAGCTCGGCGGGATCCGGTTTGGCAGGATGTCGGCCGGAAGGACTGTCTCGTCCTTGATGCCTGATCTGGTAACCGAACTGCCGGCATTTGATAGGACGGGAATGAACGGGGAGCACGGCGACGCCGGCAGGTCTGCAAAGACAGCGCACTACGTAGCGAGCTGCCATCGCACGCGTCCGAGGTGCGTCCCGTTCCCGTCGTGGGGCTGCCGTGCCGCGTAGCGCCCGGCTCGGTGGATCAGGGATAGTTGAGGGTGTAGCGCAACGGGGCCTGGAAGGCGCCCGGTACGGCGTCCTGGTTGTCGGCGTAGTACTCGGCGGAGAAGGTGAATTCCGCGCCGCCGCCGACTGAGGCAACCGGCCTCAGCACGGCGCCACCGGTCAGGTTGATCGGCGCATCCTGCGCATCGCGCAGGCCCACCACGGCGTTGGTGCCGCCGCCCACGCCGATGGCCGCGTTACGCAATCGACCGTTGAGCAGGTTCGCTGATCGGTCAGTGTTCAATGCAATCGCCAGACGATCGCTCGAACAGACAGGGTCAGCACCACTGATCCGTACCACGACCGGGGTGCGGCCCCCGCTCTGTCCCGACAGCAGCGAACGTGTCGCGACCTTGGGCAGGGTAACGGTCGCATCATTGCCGACCACCCCGTCGAAGGAAACTTCACAGGTGACGGTCGAGACCGCGCCATTGAAGGTGATGTCGCCACTCTGCGCCAGCGCGGCGCCGCTCGCGCCGAACAGGATGAGCGAAAGCGTGGCGGACAAGCCTGTTGATGCATGTCGCATGAAATGAGCTCCTTGTTTCGTCCAATGCCCTTCGTACCCGGAAACTGCATGCCACCGGTAGGCCATCGTCGAGGAACGCGGGAGCAGGCAGACTAGGACGCGACGCAAGACGCGGCGCCGGCGGAAGATGTGCCGGATGCAATCACAGAAGCAGTGTGAGCAGGAGCACGTGTGGGCGCACATCCGGGATGACATCGAGGACAATCCGTCCCGACCACGTCACGGCGCTCACTGCCAGCGCCGATCCATGGCCGGCGAGCGCAGCGGACCGTGCCGCACGCCCCGCACGGCTGCATACGAAAAGGCCGCCTTTCGGCGGCCTTGTGGTATCAGAGAATGTAGCGGCTCAGGTCGGGATCCTTGACCAGCTCACCCAGGTGCTTGTCCACGTACGCCGTATCGATGTCGATGGTGTCGCCATCGCGATCGGGGGCCTCGTAGCTCAGGGAATCCAGCAGACGCTCGAGCACCGTATGCAGACGGCGGGCGCCGATGTTCTCCTGCCGCTCGTTGACCTGGAATGCAATCTCGGCCAGCCGGTCGATCGCATCCCCACTGAAGGCCACTTTCACGCCTTCGGTAGCCAGCAGCGCTTCGTACTGCTTGGTCAGTGCCGCCTTGGGTTCGGTCAGGATGCGGATGAAATCCTGCTTGCTCAGCGCGGTCAGTTCGACGCGGATCGGGAAGCGGCCCTGCAGCTCCGGGATCAGATCGCTGGGCTTGGCCAGATGGAACGCACCGGAGGCAATGAACAGGATGTGGTCGGTCTTGACCGTACCGTACTTGGTCGACACGTTGGACCCTTCCACCAACGGCAGCAGATCACGCTGCACGCCCTCGCGCGACACATCGCCACCGCCAACGTTGTCGCCGCGCTTGGCGACCTTGTCGATCTCGTCGATGAACACGATGCCGTGCTGCTCACACGCCTCGATGGCCGCGCTGCGCACGTCGTCTTCGTTGACCAGCTTGGCCGCTTCTTCTTCCTGCAGCAGCGGGCGCGCGGCCTTGATGGTCAGCGTGCGCTTGTTCGACTTTGCGCCACCGAGGTTGGCGAACATGGACTTCAGCTGCTGGCCCATTTCCTCCATGCCCGGCGGGGTCATGATGTCCATGCTGACGTTGGCTGCGATCTCAAGCTCGATCTCGCGCTCGTCCAGCTCGCCATTGCGCAGCATGCGACGGAACTTGATGCGGGTCTCGTTGTCCTGCGAAGACGGCTCGTTGCGCGCGGCTTCAGGGTCGAACCCGATGCCACCGCTGCGACGCGGCAACAGCGCATCGAGGATGCGGTCTTCGGCGCGTTCTTCGGCCTGCGTGCGCACGCGCAGCTTGGCCTGTTCGCGGTACAGCTTGACCGCGGTATCGGCCAGGTCACGGATGATCTGCTCGACGTCCTTGCCAACGTAGCCGACCTCGGTGAAACGCGTAGCTTCCACCTTGACGAACGGCGCATTGGCCAGCGTCGCCAGGCGACGGGCGATCTCGGTCTTGCCGACACCGGTCGGGCCGATCATCAGGATGTTCTTCGGCATCACTTCGTCGCGCAGCTCGGCCGGCAACTGCATGCGGCGCCAGCGGTTGCGCAGCGCGATGGCCACCGCGCGCTTGGCATCGTGCTGGCCGACGATGTGGCGGTCCAGTTCCTGCACGATCTCGCGCGGGGTCATGGAAGCGGACGTGTTCTCGAAATTCTTGGACATGGGGTGCTCGCGAATGAGGATTGCCGACCGGGGCCGGCGCTACCGGAACGCGTGCCGACCGGAACCGGCACGGCGCGGGGCGGAGGTTCAGAGCTCTTCCACCACCACGTTGCGGTTGGTGTAGATGCAGATGTCGCCGGCAATCCCGATCGCCTCGCTGGCGATGCTGCGGGCATCCAGTTCGGTATGCGCCATCAGCGCGCGTGCGGCAGACAAGGCGTAAGAGCCACCGGAGCCGATGGCGATGATGCCGTCCTCCGGTTCGATCACATCACCGGTGCCGCTGATGATCAGCGAGGTCTCGCGGTCGGCGACGGCGAGCAGCGCTTCGAGCTTGCCGAGGCGGCGCTCGGTGCGCCAGTCCTTGGCCAGTTCGACGGCGGCACGCTGCAGCTGGCCGTGCTTTTCAAGCTTGGCCTCGAACAGTTCGAACAGGGTGAACGCATCGGCCGCCGCACCGGCGAAGCCGGCCAGCACCTGGTTGTCACGGCCCAGCCGGCGGACCTTGCGTGCATTGCCCTTCATCACGGTGTGGCCGAGGGTGACCTGGCCGTCGCCGGCGATGGCCACCTTGTCACCGCGGCGGACGCAGACGATGGTGGTGGCGTGGAAAACGGTGGGGTTCTGGCTGGGGTCCATGTGGCCTCCGGTAAGCTGTGCGGAGGACATGGGGACAGAGCCGGCTGCCATCAAGCCGTGGCGGTAGGAAGCCGTTCAGCGGATGCCCGCAATCGCGGGGCCCGCTCACGGGTAGGTGATCACGTACTCCACCTGTGCCCGTACCGAACCCTCAACCGCCGCAGCCGTAGCGTAGTAGGCAGCGTCCAAGCGCAGCACGCCGATGCCGAACCGATCGATGGAGACGACCTGCGAGTTCTCGTTGGTCAACAGGTTCACATCCTCGCCGTTGCTGTTCATCACCACCACGTCCACGTTGCGCGCGCTGCCTTGGTTGGTCAGGCGTCCGGCGGCATTGGTGTGGCCTCCATTGCGGAACAGCGCACGCAACCGTGGATGGAGACAGGGGCGCTCGCCGCTGCCGATTACCACGAACAAGGGAAACGGGGTTCCGCGGTCGCCTTGCTGGCGCAGTTTGGTGCGGGGCGCCGACGGCAGGTTCACGGTGAAGTCCGGACCGCTCCCCCCTCCGCTGTTGCCGGAAATCACACACGTCTGGCTCATGACCAGGCCATCGAAGGAAATGTGCCCCTGCTGCGCCGCCGCGCTGCCGGTCAGGCAAGCGATGGCCAATCCCATTACCGCGTTGATCTTGCGCACGACGTCGACTCCGGTCTGATCAGGTCAGGCCGCTCCTGCGCAGGGCGGGCAGCGGCGAAGCTGCACGTTCGCCCAACCCGCGTACGCCGGGAACAGGACGCGTCTGAACGCTTTCCTTCTGCGCCGTAACAAGCCGTTCCGGACATCCGCCGTCGCCCTGCCCCGCGCATGTGCGTGGATGGCTGGCGGCCTGCGCTGCCGTTGCCTGCCACGACGTGCAGAAATCGACGCAGGGTCAGTCGGCGGCGCCGTCGCCAGCGCGGCGTTGGCGCTTGGCCCGTGGGTGCGCGGCGTCGTAAACCTTGGCCAGGTGCTGGAAATCCAGGTGGGTATAGATCTGGGTGGTCGCGATGTCGGCATGCCCGAGCAGCTCCTGCACGCCGCGCAGGTCTCCGGAGGATTCCAGGATGTGGCTGGCGAAGCTGTGCCGCAGCATATGCGGGTGCACGTGCTTGAACAGGCCCTGGCGTTGCGCCAACTGCTTTATCCGCACCTGTACCGCGCGCTGGCTGATGGGGCCGTTGCGCCCCGGGAAAACAGGCGCTGCGGGGGCACCGTTGGTTTCCGCACGCCAGGCTTCCAGCGCCTCGCGTGCGGGACGCCCGAACGGTACCCGGCGCTGCCGGTTACCCTTGCCGAGCACGTTGACCAGCCCGCTGGCGAAATCCAGGTCGCGCCAGGTCAGCGCGCACAGTTCGCTCAGGCGCAGGCCAGAGGAGTAGAACAGTTCCAGCAGCGCGCGGTCACGCCTTCCCAGGTCACCGTCGGGAGGCAGTTCGACCAGCCGCACGGCCTCGTCGGCATCCAGCACCTGCGGCAGGCGCCGTGGTGCACGCGGGGCTTTCAGTCCCAGGGTCGGATCCACCTGCAGGCGACCGTGCTTGAGCTGCCACGCGTAATACCCCCGGCAGGCCGAGAGACGCCGTTGCAGGCTCTTGGCCGACAGGCCGCGACGATGCTCATCGGCGACGAAGCTGCGCAGGTGTTCCCCGTCCAGCGCATCCACGCTGCGCTCGCGGGCTTCGGCCCAGCGCTGCAGCGCGTCCAGGTCACGCCGGTAGGCATCCAGCGTGTGCGCCGACATGCGGCGCTCGACGGTCATGTACTGCAGGAATGCCGGCACTGCATCGTTCATCCCGGCAGTCAGCCGAACCGCTGCAGCGCAACAGCCAGCGATTCGCCCATCATGCGCAGGAACAGCGTGCCCATGCCCGGGTAGAACCGGTTGGGATCGTGGCTGCCCACGGCGATCAGGCCGACGCCGGGAAGCGGCAACAGCGCCGTGGTCTGGATCTCCTCGGCACGCCCGCCGTACAACACGGCATTCTTCTCCGGCTGCAGGCGGCCGCAGATCGGTTCGCCGTCTTTCAGGCAGTCGCGGAACGGGCCCAG
The DNA here is from genome assembly GCF_031453215.1 of Stenotrophomonas sp. SORGH_AS_0321. Taxonomy (NCBI): domain Bacteria; kingdom Pseudomonadati; phylum Pseudomonadota; class Gammaproteobacteria; order Lysobacterales; family Lysobacteraceae; genus Stenotrophomonas; species Stenotrophomonas sp. SORGH_AS_0321. The sequence continues at coordinate 660,556 of NZ_JAVIZG010000001.1, read as the reverse complement.
CAGCGGGCTGTCCGCAGCCAGCACCTGCAGCCACGGCGCCTGCTCCAGCCCGGCCACCGGCGTGTGCACGACCAGCCGCACCAGGTCGCCATCGAAATCTTCTTCCAGCGTCGCCGCCATCGCCCGCAGCGTATCGGCGGCGCTGTCCTGCTTCATCAGGGCGAGGGTCAGCTGGTGGGTCCGCACGGCGAGGCGCTCGTTGACCTGCGCCGTGTGGGCCAGGTCGGCCAGTCGACGCGACAGTTCGCGGTTCTTGTCGCGCAGCACGTCCAGCTGGTAGCTGGCCAGCGACGCGGTGGGGCCGTCGTCGCGCGGCACCACCAGGGTGAGCGCCAAATCCGGGAACTGCTTCAGGAAGCCCGGATGCCGCCGCAGCCAGGCCGCAACCTCGTGACCGGCGAGCTTTTCAGTGCTGTCACTCATGCGTTCCACTCCCCTTCGAACACGAATGCGCTGGGTCCGGACATCACCACCGGCTGGCCTTCACCGGCCCACTGGATGCGCAGTTCGCCACCGGGCAGGCTGATCCGTGCATCCGGACCCAGGCGTCCGCGCTGCATCAGCGAAACCGCCGCCGCACACGCACCACTGCCGCAGGCCAGGGTCTCGCCGACGCCACGTTCGTACACCCGCAGGCGCGCATGGTCCGGTTCCAGCACCTGGGCAAAGCCCACGTTGACCGATTCGGGGAACGAGGCATGCTGCTGCAGCGAGGCGCCCAGGCGTTCAACCGGTGCCGCGTCGACCAGGCCGACTTCGATGACGGCATGCGGGTTGCCCATCGACACCGCACCGAAGCGCACGGTCTCCCCCTGCACGGGCAGCAGGTACTCATCGCGCGGGTGGGCGAAGCCGATCAGCGGAATCTGCGCGGGCTCGAATACCGGCACGCCCATTTCCACCGAAAAATGATCCTCGCCGAGCGTACGCACCGGATGCGTGGCCAGCGGGCTGTCAATGGCGAAGTCGCTGTCCGTGGTATCGCCGTTGCGGACCAGCCAGGCGGCCACGCAGCGCGCGCCATTGCCACACTGCTGGGAGCTGCTGCCGTCCGAATTCCAGATCCGGTAGGACGCCACCGACGTGGGTGAGCGCGGGGGTTCGATGGTGATGATCTGGTCGCAGCCCACGCCGGTGTGGCGGTCGGCCAGGCGCGCGGCCAGCTGCGGCGACGGCGGCGGCGTTCCATCGCGCAGGTCGATCATGACGAAATCGTTGCCGGCGCCGTGCATCTTGCTGAAACGCAGCGGGGTGCCGCGGGGGGGCTGACGGCCAGGCTGACGGCCAGCGGCCGTCACTACCGGGGCCTGCGCCGTCACTACCGGCGCCTGCGCCGTCGTTGCCGGACGCTGTGTTGCCTCACTCATTGTTGTCGCCGGCGCCATCGTCGATCTGCGGCGTCACCGGGTCCGGCACGGTGCTGGGATTGCCTGCCCCGGTGTCCTGGGTGGCCGGGGGCGTGCCTGTGTCCTGGCTCGCATCATCAGCGGCCGGCACGTCGACCGGCTCGGCGACTTCTTCCACCGGCACCGGCTTCTGCGGCAGTACCAGCGGACCCTTGTTGCCACAGGCGCTGAGGAACAGCAGCGCGGACGCTGCCAGCGGAATCAGGATGAGGGTTCGGCGGGAATTGTTCATGCCCCGAGTGTAGCGCCGAGGCGCGCCCTGCGTCGCGCGTCGCGCCTGCACTGCGACGGCTGGATTCACGCTTCAGCAGGGGGCAGCGGACGCAGCCACAACCACACGCACACCACCGTCATGCTGCCGATGGAGAACCACTTGACCCAGGCGACCGGCACGCACCAGAGCATGATGGCGGCGCAGACCGCCATGGTCAGCGTGGCCATCCATTTGCCATGGCGACTGACCGCGCCATGGGCCTGCCAGTCGCGGATCGCCGGGCCGAACCGCGGGTGGCCCAGCAGCCAGCCGTGCAGCCGTTCGGAACCGCGCGAAGCGGCCCAGGCAGAAATCAGGATGAACACGGTCGTTGGCAGGCCCGGCACGAAGATACCGACGATGCCGGTGCCCAGGCTGGCATAGGCCAGCAGCCACCACGCCCACTTGAAGCGCGCCCGGCGCGCAGGCGCCGGGGCGTCAGGATCAGCAGGACGGTCAGGCGTGTTCATGCCACCAATATAAACGGTAGTGACGGCCGCTGGCCGTCAAACCGGTTGGGCCGCTGGCCGTCACCGTCGGTGGGTGACGACCGTTGGTCGTCACGCGCTTCGGCCTGGCACCATGACGGCCAGCGGCCGTCACTACCGATCGTTCAGGGGCCGGACACGCCCAGCTGGTCCAGCACGAACGCATAGGACTCAGCCAGTTCCTGGTAACGCTGGAAGCGCCCGGACTTGCCACCGTGGCCCGCCTCCATGTTGGTGCGGAACACGATCGGGTGGGTACCGGTGTTGTCATCGCGCAGCTTCGCCACCCACTTCGCAGGCTCCCAGTACTGCACCTGCGAATCCCACAGCCCGGTGCCCACGAACAGCGCCGGGTAGGCCTGCCTGGCCACGTTGTCGTACGGCGAGTACTTCAGCATGTAGTCGTAGAACGGCTTCTGCTCCGGGTTGCCCCACTCGTCGTACTCGTTGGTGGTCAGCGGGATGGTCGGGTCGAGCATGGTGGTCACCACATCGACGAACGGTACCTGGGCGACCATCACCCGGTAATCCTGCGGCGCCTGGTTGGCCACCGCGCCCATCAGCAGGCCGCCGGCACTGCCGCCGGAGGCGGCCACGCGGTCCTTGGCTGCCCATCCCTGCTGCACCAGCCCACGGGTGACATCGATGAAGTCGTTGAAGGTGTTCTGCTTGTTCAGCAGCTTGCCGTCTTCGTACCAGTCGCGTCCCATCTCCTGGCCGCCGCGGATGTGGGCGATGGCATACACCACGCCACGGTCGAGCAGGCTCACCGCGGTCTGGTTGAAATACGGGTCCATCGACATGCCATAGCTGCCGTACGCGTACTGGAACAGTGCGCCGGTTCCGTCCTTCTTGAAGCCCTTGCGATATACCAGCGACACCGGCACCTTGACCCCGTCGCGCGCGGTGATCCACACCCGGTCGGTTTCATAGTTCGAAGGGTCATAGCCGATCACCGGCTGCTGTTTCAACTGGCGACGCTCGCCGCTCTGCGTGTTGATCTCGAACACCGTGGTCGGGGTGGTCATCGAGGTATACGCATAGCGCAGCCACGGCGTATCGGCTTCGGTGTTGTCGTCCAGGCCCATCGAATACGCCGGCTCATCGGCCTTCACGTAGTCGGTGCGGCCGTCCTTGAACAGCAGGCGGATGCGCTCCAGGCCTTCGGAACGTTCGGCGATGGCGGTAAAGCCATCGAACAGTTCGAAGCCTTCGATGTACACCGCCGGGTCATGCGCGATCCAGTCCTTCCACTGCGCGCGCGAGGTCGCATCGGTGGGCGCGGTGACCAGCTTGAAGTTCTTCGCCCCGTCGTTGGTGCGGATCACCCAGCGGCCATCGAAGTGATCCGCATCGTATTCCACTTCGCGGTGGCGCGGCGCCAGCACGGTGAAGGTGGTCGGATCGCTGGCCGGCGCATAGCACTCTTCGGAGGTCACCGTGCTGTGCAGGCCGATGGTGATGAAGCGGTCGTCGCGGGTACGGCCGATGCCCATGTAGAAGCTGTCGTCCTTCTCTTCGTACACCACCACGTCGCTGCTGGCCGGGGTGCCCAGCACATGCTTCTTCACCCGCACCGTCAGCAGGGTTTCCGGATCGTTCTCCACGTACAGCACGGTGCGGTTGTCATCGGCCCACACCAGGTTGCCGGACGAACCGGTGATGGTGTCCGGCAGCACCTCACCGGTGCGCAGGTCCTTGAAGCGGATCACGTACTGGCGACGGCCCACATCGTCATCGGCCCAGGCCAGCAGCTGGTTGTCCTGGCTGACTTCCATCGTACCCACGCTGAAGTAGCCCTTGCCGGCCGCCATCTGGTTGACGTCCAGCAGGATTTCTTCGGCCGCCTGCATGCCGCCCTTGCGGCGCGCATGGATGGGATAGTCCTGGCCGGTCTCGAAGCGGCTGTAGTACCAGTAACCGCGCTCACGCGCCGGCACGCTGGAATCGTCCTGCTTGATGCGCGCGACGATCTCCTTGTACAGGGTCTCCTGCAGCGGCTTGAGCGGCGCCACGACCTGGTCGGTGTAGGCGTTCTCGGCCTGCAGGTAGGCCAGCATCGCCTTGTCTTCGCGCTTGTCGTCGCGCATCCAGTAGTAGTCGTCGTTGCGGCTGGCACCGAACGGGGCCTTGACCACGTGCGGGCGCTTTTCGGCGTCCGGCGCGATGGGCGGGGGGGCGGCGTGGGTGGTGGTGGTCATCAGGCTCGCAAGCAACAGGCAGAGGGTGGACTTCACGAAGTAAGGCTCCTGGGACGGGATTGCAACGGCTTCCTTGTGCCGCCAGTCTGGGCGCACGTGCCGAAGGGGACAAGCCTGCGGATGGTCATGGTCGCCCGACGTTGCCCGCCAGCGGCCGGCACTGCCGGGATGCCCGGCGTACCATGGGCGGCATGAGCCCCCTGCATGACGACAAGCGACCAGCCTACAGCCGGCGCAGCCACGAGATCGCCCCGTTCCACGTGATGTCCCTGCTGGCCCGCGCACAGGCGCTGGAACAGGCCGGCCACGATGTGATCCATCTGGAAATCGGCGAACCGGACTTCACCACCGCTGCCCCGGTAGTGCGTGCCGGCCAGGCCGCGCTGGCCGCCGGACATACCCGCTATACCGCCGCGCGCGGCCTGCCTGCGCTGCGCGAGGCGATCGCCGGTTTCTACCGCAGCCATTACCAGCTGGATATCGACCCACAGCGGATCCTGGTCACCCCGGGCGGGTCCGGCGCGTTGCTGCTGGCCAGCAGCCTGCTGGTGGACCCGGGCAGGCACTGGCTGCTGGCGGACCCCGGTTATCCGTGCAACCGGCATTTCCTGCGCCTTGTGGAAGGCGGCGCACAGCTGGTGCCGGTCGACGCCGGCACCGCCTACCAGCTCACGCCGGACCTGGTGGCCCGGCACTGGAACGAACACAGTGTCGGGGCGCTGCTGGCCTCGCCCGCCAACCCCACCGGCACCGTGTTGTCGGCCGCCGAACTGGCCGGGCTTTCGCAGTCGCTGCACGCGCGGGGCGGCCACATGGTGGTCGATGAGATCTACCACGGCCTGACCTACGGCATGGATGCCGCCAGCGTGCTGCAGGTGGATGACAGCGCCTTCGTGCTGAACAGTTTTTCCAAGTATTTCGGCATGACCGGCTGGCGACTGGGCTGGCTGGTGGCCCCACCCGCTGCGGTGCCGGAACTGGAGAAGCTGGCGCAGAACCTCTACATCAGCGCCTCGAGCATTGCCCAGCACGCCGCGCTGGCGTGTTTCCAGGACGAGGCGATGGCGATCTTCGAACAACGCCGCGAGGCCTTCCGGCAACGCCGCGATTTCCTGCTGCCGGCGCTGCGCGAACTTGGTTTCCGCATCGACGTGGAACCGCAGGGCGCGTTCTACCTGTACGCCGACGTCAGTGCCTTCACCGACGATGCGCAGGCGTTCTGCGCGCACTTCCTGGAAACCGAGCACGTGGCCTTCACCCCCGGCCTGGACTTCGGTTTTCATCGGTCCAACCAGCATGTGCGGCTTGCCTACACGCAGGAAATCCCGCGGCTGCAGGAGGCGGTGGAACGGATTGCGCGTGGGCTGCGCACGCTGGTGCGGTAGTGACGGCCGCTGGCCGTCACCCCGAGGATCATGACGGCCAGCGGCCGTCACTACCGAGTCATTTGCCGCCCAATCGCTCCCACAGGAAGCTGTAGGCCAGCGCGGACATGTGCGCGGCCTGCGCATTGTTGGCCGCACCGCCGTGGCCGCCTTCGATGTTCTCGTAGTAGGTCACGTCCTTGCCGGCGTCGATCATCTTCGCTGCCATCTTGCGGGCATGGCCCGGATGCACGCGGTCATCGCGGGTGGAGGTGGTGAACAGCACCGGCGGGTACGCCTTCTTCGCATCGAACAGGTGATACGGCGAGAAGGTCTTGATGTACTCCCAATCAGCGGTGTCCGGATTGCCGTATTCGGCCATCCACGAGGCACCGGCCAGCAGGTGGCTGTAGCGCTTCATGTCCAGCAGCGGCACCTGTACCACCACCGCGCCGAACAGCTCCGGGTACTGGGTAAGCATGTTGCCGGTCAACAGGCCACCGTTGCTGCCGCCCTGCACGCCCAGGTGCCTGGCCGAGGTGATCCTGCGGGTGACCAGATCCCGGGCGACGGCGGCCATGTCTTCATAGGCCTTGTGACGGTTCTGCTTCAGCGCCGCCTGGTGCCAGCGCGGGCCATATTCGCCACCGCCACGGATGTTGGCGACCACGTACACCCCGCCCTTCTCCAGCCAGGCGCGTCCCATGCCGCCGGAATAGTTCGGGGTCAGCGAAATCTCGAAACCACCGTAGCCATACAGCAGCGTCGGATTGGAACCGTCGAGCTTCATGGCCTTGTCGTGCACCACGAAGTACGGCACGCGGGTGCCGTCCTTGCTGGTGGCGAAGTGCTGTTCGATGACCTTGCCTTCGGCATCGAAGAACGCCGGCATGGTCTTGAGCACTTCCGGCGCCTTGCCGATCTCGGCAATGGCCAGCGTGGTCGGGGTCAGGTAATCAGTGGCGGTCAGCCACACGGCATTGCTGTCGTTGCTGTCCACCGCGCCCACGCCCAGCGTACCGAACGCCGGTGCACCGACGAATTCGCTGGTGGTCCAGCCATTGCGGCCGGGGGTCAGTACGCTGAGGCGGTTCTTGACGTCGTCCAGCACGTTCAGCACGACGTGATCGCGGGTCCACACCGCACCGGCCAGCGAGGTGGTATCGGTCGGCGCGAACAGCACGTCGAAGTCACGCTTGCCGGCCAGGAAATCCTCCAGCGTGGCCGCCAGCAGCGAACCGGCGGGGTAGGTCTTGCCACCCACCGTCCACGGCTCGCGCAGCTCCAGGCTCAGCCACTGCTTGTGCAGGCCCTTTTCAGCGGAGTTCGGCGCGTCGATCCGGGTCAGCTTGCCATCGTCGGCACGCAGGTAGAGTTCGTTGTTGTAGAAGGCCAGCGTGCGGCTGACCAGGTTGCGTTCGAAGCCCGGCGTGTCATCGTGCAGGGCCGCGATGTACATGTCATCCGGCTTGCCTTCGTACACCACCTGCGCCGCGGCCAGCGGCGTGCCGCGCTTCCACAGCTTGGCCACCCGCGGGTACCCGGACGTGGTCATCGCGCCATCGCCGAAATCGGTATACACGAACACGCTGTCACGATCGATCCAGCCCAGCCCGCCCTTGGATTCGGGACGGAAGAAGCCATCGGTGACCCAGCTGCGGCTGGCCAGGTCGAACTCACGGGTGACATCGGCATCGGCGCCGCCGCGCGATAGCGCGATCAGGCAGCGGGTGTATTCCGGGCGCAGGCACTCCACGCCATGCCACACCCAGTTCTCGCCTTCGGCCTTGTTCAGCGCGTCCAGGTCGAGCACTGTTTCCCACTGCGGCGATGCCTTGCGGTATTCGGCCAGGGTGGTGCGGCGCCACAGGCCACGTTCGTGCTGCTTGTCCTTCCAGAAGTTGTAGTAGTAGTCGCCAATCTTCTCGACGCCGGGAATCTTGGCGTCCGAATCGAGCACTTCGCGGATGCTGGCTTCCATCTGGCTGAAGGCAGGGGTCTGCGCGAGGCGGCCTTCGGACGCGGCGTTCTGCTCCTTCACCCAGGCCAGCGACCTGTCGCCGGTAACGTCTTCAAGCCAGGCGTAGCGGTCGGTCTGTTCAGTTTCAGCGGCCACGGCGGTCCCCACCGAGGCAGCGGTCATCATGCCCGCCAGCAGGCAGGCGGAAGCGAGTCGTGACATTGCAGTTCCAGGCAGTCATAAGCTGCAGAACGCTATCACAGGGCCTGCGCCCTGCCCCCGTGTCGAAGGTCAGGCCGTGCGGACCGTGCGCGTGCCGCGCCGCCGCGCCTGCACACGGCGGCGTGGCCAGCGCGGCAGCGGGAAGCGCAGCAGTGACCACCACGCCACCAGCGGCATGCCCAGCAGCCACAGCGGCATCCAGCCGAGCCATGTGCTGCTGCCGCGTGCGGCCGGCCACACCAGCACCATCGCCAATCCCGCCAGCGCCGCATGCCTGACGCAACGCAGCAGACGGGGGTCCGGATGGCTGTCCGGTGAGGGCGTACGGGCAGGATGACGTTGGCGCATGGCGGTCTCCGGGGTTGAAGGGTGATCCAGGTCGCCACCTTGCGCCCGTCGTTTCTCACCAGCTGCGACATCCATCCGTCAGACACCATTGACGAATCCCTCGCGCGCATTCGACCATGCTTGCGCACGCCCTCCTGGAGCCCGCTTTCCCATGCCGTCGATCCGCCCGTTGTGTGCTGTCCTGCTGACCACCCTGATCGTCGGGCCGGGTTGTGCGATGTTCCGTTCCAGCGCATCCAGCGCCCCGGAGCCGGTTGCCGTGGCCGAAGCGGGCGAGCTGGGGGCCCCGATCAACCTGCAACGCTTCATGGGCACCTGGTATGTGATCGGCCGCGTGCCCAATTTCATCGAACGTGGCCATGTGGCCAGTGTCAATGAATACACCCTGCGCGAGCCGCAGAAGATCGGCATCACCTATCGCTATCGCGATGGTTTCGGTGAACCGATGCAGGAAATCCAGGCGCGCGCCTCGGTCGACGAAGACAGCGGCAACCACGACTGGCGCACCTGGTTCTACCGCGTGGTACCCACCCATTCGCGCGTGCTGGAAGTGGCGCCGGATTATTCATGGGCGCTGGTCGGCTATCCCGGCCGTGAGATGGCGTGGATCTTCGCGCGCAAGCCCGAAATGGAAAACGCGCTGTACAAGCAGCTGGCCGAGCGCCTGCGCGACGAGTACGGAGTCAACACCGACAAGCTCAAGCGCGTTCCGCAGCAGCGCAGCCAGGTGGACAAACTCGGTTACGAAGTGCCGAACCAGCGCTGACTGCACACGCCTGTCGTGTCGGAACACTGCCGGGCGCTGCCCGGCAGTTTGTTATCTGCGGCTGTAATGGGCGACCAGGCGGTCGCCCAGCATCTGCAGCAGCTGCACCAGCACCAGCAGCAGCACCACGGTGACCAGCGCCACGTCGGTATGCGAACGCTGGTACCCGTCGCGGAAGGCCAGGTCGCCAAGGCCACCGGAGCCGATCGCACCGCCCATCGCGGTGAAGCCGATCAGGGCCACGGTGGTGACCGTGGCGCCGGCGATCAGGCCGGGACGCGCTTCAGGCAGCAACACCCGCGTGACCAGCTGCCAGGTGGTGGCCCCCATCGCCTGGGTCGCTTCGATCACGCCGCGGTCCACTTCGCGCAGCGCGGTTTCCACCAGCCGTGCATAGAACGGCGCCGCGCCGATCACCAGCGGTACGATCGCGCCGCGCACGCCAAGCGACGTGCCCATCAGCGCCAGCGTGACCGGGATCAGTACGATCATCAAAATGATGAACGGCACCGAGCGCAGCAGGTTCACCACCAGCGCCAGCGCCCCGTAGGCGATCGGCCGGCGCCGCAGCTGCGGCGAACCGAACAGGTACAACAGCACGCCCAGCGGCAGGCCGATGGCCAGCGTCAGCGGCAGCGAACCGGCCAGCATCAGCAGCGTGTCCACGGTGGCCTGGCCGATATCGGCCCACTTGCCGGCGTCCAGGTGGCGGAAGAAGCCGCCATTGCTTGCAAAGATCATCGGCGCAGCTCCTCTACATGCACGCCCGCGGCGGCGAATGCCTGTTGCGCGGCGGCCTGGTCGCCCCCTACCAGCGACACGACCAGCTGCCCGTACGGCGTGTCCTTGATGCGGTCGATGCGGCCGGACAGGATGTTGTAATCCACGCCGGTCTGCCGGGCGACGCTGCCCAGCAGCGGCTGGTAGGTATCAGCGCCGAGGAACGTCAGCCGCACGATGGTGCCGCCGACGGTGTCGAAGTCGCCGTGCAGCGTGCCCTCGTCGATGTGTTCGGACTCGCTGACGAAACGACGCGTGGTCGGATGTTGCGGGGTGCAGGAACACGTCGGTGACCGGCCCCATTTCCACCATCTCGCCGGCGTCGAGCACCGCCACGCGGTCGCAGACCCGACGGATCACATCCATTTCGTGGGTGATCAGCACGATGGTCAGGCCCAGTTCGCGGTTGATCTTCGACAGCAGCGCCAGCACCGAGGCGGTGGTCTGCGGATCCAGCGCGCTGGTGGCTTCGTCGCACAGCAGGATCTGCGGCCCGGTGGCCAGCGCGCGGGCAATGCCGACCCGCTGTTTCTGCCCGCCGGACAACTGTGCCGGATACTTGTCCGCGTGGGCCTGCAGGCCAACGGTCTGCAGCAGCTCGGCGACCCGTGCATCGATCTGCGCGCGCGGCGTGCCGGCCAGTTCCAGCGCGAAGGCGACGTTGGACGCCACCGTGCGCGAGGACAGCAGGTTGAAGTGCTGGAAAATCATGCCGATGCGCCGACGCAGCGTACGCAGGCCGGCCGTCTCCAGTGCCGTCACGTCTTCGCCCGCAATGAGCAGGCGACCGCCGCTGGGATCTTCCAGCCGGTTGATCATGCGGATCAGGGTCGATTTGCCCGCGCCGGAATGGCCGATGATGCCGAACACCTCCCCTTCCTGGATGGTCAGGTCGAGCGGCTGCAGCGCGCTGATCGCGCGGCCGGCTACGGCATAGGATTTGTGCAGGCGCTGGAACTCGATCACGGAGCGGCTCACCAGAGGGGGCGACGGGGGGGGGGGCGTGCAGCCTACCAGCGCGCGCGTCCCTGCGCCCGCGCCAGTCACCACAATGATATTCCGTTTGCTTCTAAGCAGGCGCGGTGAGCGCCGGCTGCAAGCTGGCGGAGTGCCGGATTCCGTATTGATGGAAGCCCCTCCTTCCCTCCCCGGAGCCCGTTGCATGCCTTGCCTGTCCCCTGCTGCATCCGCCTGCGCCCCCACCCCGCCCGCTTCGTCCGGCGCACCAGCACATGTGCGCCACGCCCTGGCTGCGGTGCGTGGCGGCATGGCGGTGCCCGGCCAGTGGGCCAATCAGCCCCTGCGATCCCTGCCTTCCCCTTCCGCGACCAGGCGCCCCGCCGGGGACGCCGCGCGCGACCAGGCCCGCCATATGCTGGACCGGCACCCTGTCGCCGCACAGTTGTTGCTGGCCGGCCTGGCCCGGGATCACGGCGGCGATGCTGCGCCGGCGGCACTGATCCAGGCACTGGCCCGCCATCGCAGCCTCGTGCAACGGGTGGACGAACGTCTCGCCACGCAGGGCGCCGCAGGCTACCAGGCGCTGCAGCGGCAGCTGCGCATGCGCGCGCCGTGGGTCGCTGCCAGCACGATATTCGAGCAGGCGCTGTCCGCCCGCAGGCGCCGCGATCTCGATCGTAGTGACTGCCGCAACGACAGCCGCCAGCCCACGCCCGTGGCGGAGGACGCAGCGCCGGACGTCGGCCCGCCTGGACGGCAGGGGATCCACGGCGAGCCGTTGCGCCTGCGCACCATGGTGCAGGCCGCGACCGCCGCACTGTTGCTGGGGGCACAGGGCAGAGGCGCCGAGGCGCTGCAGCGAAGCGATCAGCAGGCGTTGATACCTGCCGCTGCATCAGCCGGCCTGCCGGCCCTGTGTACAACAGGGCCGGCACGCGCCATCGCTGTCAGCGGGGCCGCCATGGTGATGACCGGCCTTGCGTTGTGGGCGACGTTGCCATCGCGCCCGGCAGCGGGCTCCATCGCAGGCGTATCGGATCCGCTGGCGCCGGCCGCGCCATCGGCCGCGTTGGAAACGCTGCGCTATCTCGACCAGCACCACGGTCGTGATGGCGATACGTTGCTGGAGGGACTGCTCTGGCGCGAAGCGAGCGACCCGCTGGCGCCGGCGGAGATCTTCGCCAGCCTGCCTGCCGACAGCCTCGCCCGGATGCAGGACCTGGCCGGACCGGATACCCCTTTGGGCCCCTGGCTTGCCGCCCTGCTGGACCTGCACGGCCCGACGGGGGTCACTGCGCCGTTTGCGCAGCTACGGCAGGTACGAAGGGTGCGCAGCGTTGGCGGTGCCAGCCACGCAGCCGGCTCGCCCCCTGCCCCGGCGGGCATCCAGGTTGCGGCGTGCCGGGCCATTGCACCGGCCAGCCAGCCGCTGGCAGGCGTTGAGACAGCGACCCTGGCCGTCACCTCGAATGCGGTGGTGGCGCAGGTGCCGGACGACGAGCTGAGCGCTTTCGCCGGTTGCCTGCAGGCACTGCAGGATGCGCTGCAGGTGAAACGCGGCGCACTGCTCACCCAGCTCGAACAGGCCGCTGGCAGCTTCCCCCTGCAGCCCGAAGTGGACGCCGTGCGCAGGCAAACGCTGGGTCGGCTGGTCACACGTACCCGCCAGCTCTCCCAGCGCGTGCATGACGCACTGGTGCAGAGCAACGCGCGCATCCTGGCCGTGCTTGGCTGACCCTGCGCCTGCCAAGAGATCGACCCGGTTGGGAAGCCGCCGATGCCGCTGTCAGGGGTGGTCCAGCGGCATCGGCGGCGCCTGCCGGTTGACCCGTTCGCGGTGCAGCAGGTACAGCCCCGATGCGACGATGATGGCCGCCCCGCTCCAGGTCCAGGCATCGGGCAACTGCTGCCAGAACAGCAGGTCCCAGCCGATCACCCAGACCAGCCCGGTGTATTCCAATGGCGCGATCATCGACGCTTCGCCCAGCTGGAAGGCACGGGTGAGGGCGATCTGGCCCAGCGCGCCCGCCAACCCCATGCCAGCCACCAGCGGCGCGTCGGCCCACTGCATCGGCACCCAGCCCGGCCAGGCCAGCAGGCCGGCGCCAATGGCCATGATCACCAGGAACCAGACCACCATCGACTGCGAGGTATCGGTACGGGTCAGCAGGCTTACCGTGATGGCCGCCACCGCATACGCCGTGGCCGCCACCAGCACCACCAGCCCGGGAATGGAGATGAAGCCGTCCACGCCCGGTCGCAGCACTACGATGACCCCCAGCAGGCCGATGCCGATGGCCACCCAACGCCGCGGCCCGACCCGCTCGCCCAGCAGCGGCACCGACAGCGCCGCGATGATCAGCGGAGCGACGAAATAGATGCTGTAGGCGGTTGAAAGCGGCAGGTCACGCAGCGCGAAGACGAAACAGCCGATCATCACCATGCCCAGCACGCCGCGCAGCAGGTGCAGTCCCCAGCGCCGCGGGATCAGTGAGCGCGGCCCGGCACTGGCCAGCACCCACACCAGCACGAACGGCAGCGAGGCCGCACCGCGCAGGAAGGTGACCTGCAAGGACGGGTAGCCAGCGGACAGCTGCTTCATGCCCGCATCCATCAGCGAAAAACAGGCGACGGCGGCGACCATCCAGAAGACGGCGCGCGAGGGGGAGGCAGGGGCGTTCATGACCCATTATCGCCCTTGCCCTGCCGACCTTCCAAGGCGGGTTGGGTAGAATGGGGGCACTGAATCCAGGAGTTTCCCCATGCCTTCTTTCGACGTCGTCTCCGAAGTGGACAAGCACGAGCTGGTCAACGCAGTCGACCAGGCCAACCGTGAACTGACCACGCGCTTTGATTTCAAGGGCGTGGCTGCGAAGTTCGAGCTGGAAGACAGCGTGATCTCGCAGTCTGCGCCGAGCGAGTTCCAGCTGCAGCAGATGACCGACATCCTGCGCGCGCGGATGGCCGCCCGCCAGATCGACACCAAGAGCCTGGAATTCGGCGAGGTGGAAACCAACGTCGCCGGTGCCCGGCAGAAGATCACGGTCAAGCAGGGGATCGAGCAGAAGATCGCCAAGAAGATCGCCGCCACGCTGAAGGAAGCCAAGCTGAAAGTGGAAAGCCAGATCAACGGCGACAAGCTGCGGGTGAGCGGCAAGAAGCGCGACGACCTGCAGGACGCCATGGCCCTGCTGCGCAAGAACGACTTCGAACTGCCGCTGCAGTTCGACAATTTCCGCGATTGATGCAGCAAAAAAGGGGCGGAGGGGATCAAGTCGCTTTCGGCCAAGGAGCGGGCCGAAAACGCCCCCCCCCCCTTTTTCCATGCGCTTCTTCACGTTTTTTCGCGCACGTGAAAAGCGATCGAAAACGAACAGATAAACGGCAGGAAAATCCACTTGACCCGCCGAAATGTCGGGATTAGCATCGCCATGCAGCCATCCCATGGTCGCTTGCGGGATAGCCGCACCGCCTGAAGCCAGACCCCGTTCGCGCTCGACTGGATTGATTGCACTGACTGCTACCTGGGAGCATGGACATGCTGATGGATTCCTACGAAAGCACTGTACTGAGCGTTACCGTCGCCGCAGATCTCGCCCGGAAACGGCTCGATCGCGGTGTCAAGCTGAATGCAACCGAGGCCCGCGCCATCATCATGTCGACATCGATAGAGAGTGCGCGGGCCGGAGAGACATTGGCAACAGTCCGCGATCAGGCCAAGAAGATCATCGGCAGGGATAAGGTCCTCGATCACGCCGAAAAGCTGCTGCATACCATCCGCATCTATGCCCAGTTTCCAGACGGCCGGTATCTGATTATCGTCCGCGATCCCATTTCCTGACTTTCATCGGCCACCCGGTTTCAGTGTCGAGAACGGGGAGCAGCCGAAGCCGCGGGCCGTGCTGCTTTTCGAAAACCCGCAAGCCAGTCATCGCATCCAAATGCATCGGGAGCATCCAGCATGGCAGCCGAACCCTACCTGCTCACGCGAGCGCAGTATACGCAGCGATACGGGCCGACGACCGGCGACGTGATTCGACTGGCCGACAGCAACCTGCTGATCAAGGTCGAACATGACTATGCGTACTACGGCGACGAGAATACGGTTTCGTTGCTGGGCGTGGTACGCGACGGCATGGGGCAGGCCATCGGCGGTGCGCCCGCGGAATGCCCGGACCTGGTCCTCATCAATGCGGTCATCGTGGACCATAGCGGAATCTACAAGGCTGACGTAGGGATAAAGAACAGCAGAATCATCGCTATCGGAAAGGCGGGCAACCCTGACGTTCAGCATGATGTGGATCCGCTGCTGGTCATCGGCTCCCAGACCACGGTCCTGGACTGCGCAGGCAAGATCATTACCGCCGGCACCATCGCCGTGGACGTACCGGTGCAGTCGGCGGAGAGCGTGATGGCGCTGGTCGAATCGGGGGTCACCACCATCATTGGTGGAGGAGCCTCGCTACCCGGCATCAACATGTCGCCCCCTGCAGCGGACCGCAACACGGTGCAGTCCATTGTCCTGGCAGTGGATCCCTTCCCGGTCAACCTGCTTGTCAGTCTTTCAGTAAATGATGCCGATCCAGGCCTCATTAGACCGGCCGTGGAAGAGAATGGCTTGGGAGGCGTGCGCATTACGGACTTCAGAGGCGCAACTCCCGCCGCCATTGATGCAGTGCTGAGTGTGGCGGACCAGTATGACGTGGCCGCGTCTTTCGACGGCAGCAGCGGCGCCGAATCGGGAGAGCACGCAGCGCAGACTGCCGCATTCAATGGCCGAACCGTCGTGTTCGTGGGGGTCGATGCCGTCGAGTCCGGTGACCCCATGCAGTTGCACAACGTCGAGTATGCCAATGTTCTGCCTGCGGCCTGCATTGCTGCGTTTCCCTATACCCAGAATCAGCTTGACATGCTGCTGGATGCCCGGATGATCCATGACGACGTGCGTGGCGACTCGCCAGCCGATGGATCGGATCTTGCTGAACGCGCAGCGAGCGCAGGTATCCTCCAGGCAGTGACGGTCCTGATGGACATGGGCGCGATCCCCGCCGTTTCCGGCAGCACGATGGTTCCCGAAGCAAACGCCGAGATCGCACGACGGACGTTCATGCTGGCCAATGTCAACAAGGCTCAACGTGGCCCACTGTCCGAAGACGATACAACGTCTGATAATTTCCGGGTCAAGCGCTATCTCTCGAAATACACCATCAATCCCGCGATCATGCATGGAATCGCGCACGACGTGGGCAGCATCGAGACAGGAAAACTTGCCGACATCGTCGTGTGGGATCCCGCGTGGTTCGCCGTGAAGCCCGACTTTGTCGTCAAATCAGGAGAGGTCAGTTACTCCTCGGTCTCCGGATTCACCGCCAATGGCAAGGCGACGCTTTTTGTAAACGAGGCGTTCGTGGAAAGCGGGTCGATAGTGAACTTGGTGAGCAACCATACCACCAGCATCATCCGGGGGACCCGATGGATAGCGCGCGGGGACTGCGTACATAATGGATATCTTCCCAAGATGAAGATCGACCCTCAGAACTTCAGTGTGGAAGCGGACGGAATCAGATTGACCGCCGGCTTCGCGGACCAGTACACAGCCTTCTCCAGCTTCTACTCACTTTAGGTCAGCCAGAGGAATCGGACGTAATGAACAACGCAACGTACAGCCCAGGCGAGATCATCCATGCAGGCACCCCGATCAGGCTCAATCAAGAAGGAACATTCCGGCGGATCGACGTCACAAACAAGGGCGATAATCCCATCAGCGTAGGGAGCCATTACCACTTCTTTGAAACGAACCCGCAGCTTTCCTTTGACAGGGCGTGTGCCCCTGGCTATCGCCTTAATATTCCGGCAGGTGACTATCTGACCTTCCCCCCCAGTGCTACGCGCAGCATTGATCTGGTCGAGCTCGACAGCGACCGGATGGCCGCGGCAGAGCAGAAGATTGTTACCTAGAGCTCATCCGGCCAGGAGCACGTTGCGCCCTCTCTCACCTGCTCTGATCGACGCGATGTGAGCCGCAGATGCGGTGCGTTTCGTCTGATCACTTCTTACGAGGTTGCATGCCGTGGATGATGCGCAGAACCCACCGACCGAGCTTGAGATCAGTTCCGAGCTGGCCTACAGCCACACCCCCGGCAGCCGCGTGGTCTGGCCTGGCGATGACCCTGACATCCTGCTGATGGACGCCTTCACAATTGATGGCAAGAAAGGGTTCGCGTGGGTCACTTTCGGGGCGGAGCTCAGGCACCTTCGTCTCATCGTTCAACATGAGAGCGTAGCCTGTGGCTGGGCGACGCACTTGCCTTTCAAGGATCTACAAATCGGCACGGCACGTGTCATATCGCTCGATGCTCATTCAACCGCTAATGTTGCAACGGCCATAGTGCATGTCCAGTTGCCCGACCTCTCGCAGGAGGTCGCACTGCTGAACATTATGCTGGCGGCATCAGACGTGCAGGATTCCGCAGATCATGCCGCGGTCACTTTGGAAGGCGCGGTATTGAACCGCGCCGCCGACAGCACCGTCAGAAGCGGAGGAACCCGCAGCGGCAACGTTATTGGCTGCGCCATACGCAATCAGGACTCATTACGGGTCTCTACATGGTCAACACGACACGACAGAACAAGCGCTATAATAAACTATAGCGAGATGCCCGGCTTCCCAAGCAATTCTGATGCAGAGCTGTTGTGGGCCATGACGCCGATTGCGCATAATCGGGCTGCCGTCGCGGCGGTAACCACCTCCGACGGGACGTCTACGCTGCGGAGTTGGATCATTGAGTACAATGATGAAGGCTATACCGTAACCAATGGCAGGACCCGCGATCTGCCCGGCGCACCGACAGGAGTGTTGGTCAACACCAATACGACAGGCTCCCATGCCGAGATCATCGTATCGACGCCAACCGCAAGCTCAATGCATCCGCTTGTGGTTGCCACTGGCATGCTTGCCGACGGCTTCGAGATTTTCCAGGGATTCATCCACGAGGCCTATATTGACCGGGATACTGAGGTTTCGTCGTACGCTTTCACAGGACGACACAAGGACGGCACCGAGAATGAACTGTTTGTCGTCGATACCCCTTATGTCAGCGACACCAGGATGCCTGCCCTTCCGCTGGGCGTACCGCATGCGGTAGCCAGACTGACGCACGATGGCGTTTTCACTGCCACGCGCTCCGACAGCAGCCTGATCTTCGACTATCACTCACGCATCCAAGGGCGGTGGAGCCGATACGCGGTTCACGAGGATCTGCCGATGGTTGGCGCCCCTCCGACCGATGCGATAATCGAGCAGGCACCTTATTACGAGGTCATCTGCCGGGCATTCTCCGCCGAGGTCCCGGTCCCGTCGGCACCCATCTTCCTGAGCATCGTAGGCGGTGGTGAAGTGCTGCTGCATATCGGCAGCACGTCACGGTGGGTGTCAAGCGACCGTCCCGTCCCGCTTTCGGCCGACAGATCGGGTGTATTGCGCTTACGCTATCGCGCCCAGGCGATCGACTCCGTCGCGCTGAAGTTCGACACAGTACCTCCCGGCGCTGTCGACGAGGCCATCGCGACAGGCGTCACTCATCAGCCCTCCACGCCTTACCTCCGGTACCTGGCGGGGCTGGAGACAGACCCGCATCCCACCAACCACACCCCGCTGCCGCGCGTCCATGGCGATGGTAGTGCATTGCGGACCATCCGCGACCCTGTAACAGATAACTTGGTATTTTCCGGATCAGACACCGACATGGCGGCCATCGAGGCGTCCATCAAAGAGATGGCCACCGCTGCCGTGGACAGTACCTATGACACCCGTTTCGTCCTCCAGTGCCGTCCAGCCACTGCTTTCGCCTTTCAACACTTCGACAGCGCCCGGGCATTCAACCAGCAGCTGAACACGTCCGGCGTTCTGGCGCTTTCCGATTATCTGGACTCCTTGTTTTCGTTTTTTGCCAGCACATCGCTTGCGGGCTTGGTGCTGCGTGAAGTCAAGCTCGAGGCGCAGGGCCCAAACGTGACAGCGGAGCTCTCGCTCTCGCTGTTCGGCGGCAGTCCGCTCACCACCAGAGTCAGCATCTCGCGCAAGGAGCTCAGCCACCTCGCCCAAGGCATACTCAAGCTTTTGTGGCCAGGCCTTCCACTGCTGGACACTGCAGTCCGATGGATATGTGCGGTCTTCAACTGGGATGAAATCAGGCGCACCCAGCAGGCACTGATGGCGCTCATGCAGAAAGGGTTGACGGACCAGGCGACCCAGCTCGCCACGCTGAAGGAGGATTTTCCGGCACTGATCAGTCATTTTCTCCCGGGCACGGCTTCAGCTTCCCTTACGGAACTGAGCGTCGGCGAATGTACGCTTGAAACCGGCAAGCCAAGCGGCGCCTTGGCCCACCGTGTCCGGGCCGAGTACGCAATTGGCAGGGCATCACTCCAGCAGGTCTATAGTTCCAACACCACGATTCCGCAGGATATACAGACTGACCTACGGACCATTTCCGACGTGAGCAGGCCCTTGGCCGAGGAGCAGGTACCTGCCTTGAGGGCCGCCTATGAGTCTGCCAAGTCGTTGTCCTCCCTGAACGCGACACGGGCCGACGACCTGCTCAAACCCGGGTTGACCGCGATGGACAACCTGTCGCCCTCCATTTCCCAGGCAGCGCCCGCCCTTTTCGACCTCTACGAGCATGGCACCGCCTTTGCCAACGAAGCACTGTTCAAGGATTGGCGGGATGAATTGCCCGTCTCGCTGAGAACGCTGTGGCACGCGGTGTTTGGTGACATGCCCCTGTCGGCTGCCGGCGCCAGCGCGCTGCTGGCGGCGTTTGCCACCAATGTTGCCTGGAAGATCCAGCACGGCAGAGCCTCCGAGCCCTTCCCGGACGGGCAAGCGCTTACCGAGGCCTACAATCTCGGGGTTGCACATGGCGCCAACCGCATCATTCTTGCGGTTGTGTCCGGCTTCGCCTCTGGAGTCGACAACGTCGAGCCCCACTTTGCGGTTGGCCTTGGCCTGATCGAATGCGGCGTCTACCATCTCGATTGGGTACTGGGGTACCTTGCCAATCCTATTGATGATGCAGCGCTTGGGGACTATGTGGCGTATGGCCTGGCGCTGATCGCCGGTTGGATTCAGACCTATTGCCGACTCTTTCGGCGCGCACTCCCCCCCGGCATACCCGACGTGGTGGCGACGGTGGTTGGGGCATTCCGTACAGGAGTGCTGATATGGGCTTTCAAGGGGTCCGACACGGTTTCCGGCGCCGATATCGTGCTTTTCCTCTCTGAACTCATCATCCTGCTCCCGGACCTCGCGTCCATGATCTCGCTGACTCCGGACCCGCGTTGGCCCCCTATATCGGCAGCCATCACCTTCTGCTGCATCGCAACTGCCGGCGCGCTGACCATCATCGGGCACAACATCGAGCCAAGGCCCGCGCCGCGACCGCGCCGGCCCTTCGCCATTGACCAAGCCGATGCGCTCTTCCGGGATAACAGGCGTACTGGATACCACTACAAAGTTTCAGGCGTCATGAATCGTGAGGTCGAGGTTTTCGACAGGTCCAGCAGCAGTTTCCGGTTGCTTGGAAGCTTGGGCCATGGCGGGCTGGATGTGCGGTCTGCTTACGGCTCCTGGGACAGCCCGGCGCAGTTAAGAATGAAAACCGGGGAGTTCAACGATACGTTGAGCAGACCCTACAGGCGCGTTGACTCTCACACGCCGCCACCGCCACCGCCACCGCCACCGCGACCCAGATCCACTGCCCAGGCCCGGAGAAACGCAGCGGTGGCGGTGCTGCAGGCAGCTGAACGCCAGGGCCGCAGAAGGAGGTGGTAGTGAACCGCACACATGCCCCCCCTGAATAGACGAGGCGTGCGCTCCAACGCAGCATCACCCCTCGGTGGGTGATGTGGAAAGGTTTGTTCACCTGATCCTTGGTGTTGTCCGGGCCTACAATGCGCTCTCCGCCAGCCTTGCGTGCCCGCCATGACCGATGCCAGTGTGCCTACCGAGGGCCAGCCCGCCGACGACCCGATCGCCGCTACCCGCCTGTGGCTGGAGCGCATCGTCATCGGCTTGAACCTATGCCCGTTCGCCAAGGCGGTCTATGTGAAGGAGCAGGTGCGTTACGTGCTCAGCGATGCCACCACGCCGGAAGCGCTGGTGGAAGAACTCGCCGAAGAACTGGTGCTGCTGCGCGATGCACCGGCCGAAGAGATCGACACGACGCTGATCATCCACCCCGACGTGTTGACCGACTTCCTGGACTACAACGACTTCCTCGACAACGCCGACGCCGCCATCGAGGCACTGGACCTGCAGGGCATCCTGCAGGTGGCCAGCTTCCACCCGCAGTACCAGTTCGAAGGCGTTGCGCCGGACGATGCCAGCAACTACACCAACCGCGCCCCCTACCCGATCCTGCACCTGCTGCGCGAAGACAGCGTGGCACGCGCGGTGGATGCGTTTCCGGACCCGGACGTGATCGTGGAGCGCAACATCCAGACCCTGGACCGGATCGGCGTGGAAGGTTGGTGGCGGCGCCTGCGCGGGCAGGACCTGTCATGAGCATCGTACCCGCGGTTGCGGCGTGGCCCGCCGCGCCCCTGGCGGGCAAGGTGGTGCTGGTGACCGGCGGTGCCAACGGCATCGGCCGCGGCATCGCGCAGGCCGTGCTGGGCGCGGGCGGCCAAGTGATGATCGGCGACCTTGACGTGGCAGCAGGCAAGGCCTGCCTGGCCGAATGGGATCGCCCGGCCGACGCGGCCTTCCGCAAGCTGGACATCACCGCCGAAGCCAGCGTGCGCGGCTTCATCGCAGCGGCCCTGAAGCGCTTCGGCCGCATCGACGGGCTGGTCAACAATGCGGGCATTGCCGATGCGCATGGCACCGCGCTGGCCGACATGGATTGGGCGCAGTGGCAGCGCAGGCTGTCGTCCCTGCATGGCGCCTTCCTGTGCAGCAAGCACGCCCTGCCGGCGCTGGGTGCCGACAAGCGCGGTGCGATCCTCAACATTGCTTCGACACGCGCGCAGCAGTCCGAACCACACAGTGAGGCCTACGCCGCAGCCAAAGGCGGGCTGCTCGCCTTCACCCACGCACTGGCGCTCAGCGCTGGACCGGCGGTGCGCGTGAACAGCATCAGCCCCGGCTGGATCAGCACGGGCGCATGGCAGGCGCCGACGCGGCGGCGCACGCCGTCACTGTCGCGTGCCGACCATGCGCAGCACCCGGTGGGCCGGGTCGGCCAGCCCGAAGACATCGGCGCGTTGGCGGTGTACCTGCTGTCGGACATGGCCGGTTTCATCACCGGCCAGGACCACATCGTCGACGGCGGCATGACCCGCAAGATGATCTACGTCGACTGAAACGCAGGCGCGTCAGCCGGCCATGCCGGAATGCCGCAGCAGCGCATCGATGCTCGGTGCGCGGCCGCGGAAGGCCTGGAAATTCTCCGCAGCACTGCGGCTGCCACCGCGGCCAATGATCTCGTCGCGGAAACGCGCGCCGGTCGCCGCCACGGCGTCCGGCGCCTCTTCGAACGCGGCATAGGCATCGGCACTGAGCACTTCGGCCCACTTGTAGCTGTAATACCCCGCCGCATAACCGCCGGCGAAGATGTGGCTGAACTGGTGCGGGAAGCGGTTCCATTGCGGCGGATGGTTGACCGCCACGTCCGCACGCACGCGGTCCAGCAAGGCCAGCACGGTGTCCTGCTGCGGTTCGAACTGGCTGTGGACCAGCATGTCGAACAAGCCGAACTCCAGCTGTCGTACCGTGGCCATGCCACTGTGGAAATTGCGCGCGGCCAGCATTTTTTCATACAGCGCGCGCGGCAACGGTTCGCCGGTTTCCACGTGGGCGGTCATGCCCTGCAGGTGGCTCCATTCCCAGCAGAAGTTCTCCATGAACTGGCTCGGCAACTCCACCGCATCCCATTCCACGCCGTTGATGCCGGCCACGCCCAGTTCGCCGATGCGGGTCAGCAGCTGGTGCAGGCCATGGCCCATTTCGTGGAACAACGTGGTCACTTCGTTGTGGCTGAACGTAGCGGGCGCGCCCTCGGCACCGCGGCCGAAGTTGCATACCAGGTAGACCAGCGGCGTCTGGACGCTGCCATCGGCCTGCACGCGGCGGTTGCGGCAATCGTCCATCCAGGCACCGCCGCGCTTGCCTTCACGTGCGTACAGGTCAAGGTAGAACTGGCCGACCAGTGCATCCCGGGCATCCACCACCCGGAAGAAGCGGACATCGTCGTGCCACACCGGTGCGCTGTCCGGCTGCACCCGCAATCCGTACAACTGCTCGATCACGGCGAACAACCCACCCAGCACCTTGGGCTCGGTGAAATACTGTTTCACTTCCTGTTCGGAATAGCTGTAGCGCGCCTGTTTCAGCTTGTCCGCGGCAAAGGTCAGATCCCAGGCCTGCAGGCTGTCCAGCCCCAGGACGTCGTGGGCGAACTGCTCCAGTTCTGTGCGATCCTTGCTGGCAAAGGGCTTGGCGCGCGCAGCGAGATCACGCAGGAACGCCAGCACTTCGGCCGGATCCTGCGCCATCTTGGTGGCGATGGAATACTCGGCGTAGGAAGCGAAACCCAGCAACTGCGCCAGCTCCGCGCGCAAGGCAAGGATGCGGTCGATGTGGGCGCTGTTGTCCAGCGCCGCCTCACCGAATTCCGAAGCGCGCTGCGCACTGGCGCGGTACAGGGTCTCGCGCAGGCTGCGATCTTCGGCATAGGTCTGTACCGGCAGGTAGCACGGCATCTGCAGGGTCAGCTTCCAACCCGGCGTGCCCTCCTTTTCAGCAGCAGCGCGCGCGGCAGCGCGGACATCCTGCGGCAGGCCGGCCAGGCGCGTTTCATCGTCGATCAGCAACGACCACGCATCGGTGGCGTCCAGCACGTTCTGCGAAAACCGGGCCGCCAGTGCGGAAAGCTCGGCCTTGATCGCCGTGAAGCGCGCTTTGTCGGCGCCATCCAGCTGCGCGCCGCCCAGGCGGAAATCCCTCAAGGTGTTGTCCAGCACCTTGCGCCTAGGCGCATCCAGGCCGGCCGCCTCCACCGAGGAGGCCAGCGCCTGGTATTGCTGGAACAGCGCGAGGTTCTGGCCCAGTGCGCTGCCGAAGTTGGTGACCCGTGGCAGGTTCTGGTTGTAGGCCTCGCGCAGCGCCGGGGTGTTCATCACCGCCTGCAGGTGGCCGACCTGGCCCCATGCGCGCCACAGGCGCTCGGTGGCATCGTCCAGCGGCACCACGAACGATTCCCACGTCACCGGCTGCACCTGTTCGGCGGCGGCGACGGCGGCTTCCGCGTCGGCCAGCAGCACGTCCAGCGCCGGTCCGATGTGTTCAGGCCGGATCTCGGAAAAACGCGGCAGGCCGGAAAAATCAAGCAACGGGTTGGTGGCGGTCATGGAAACTCCAGTAGCGGGTGCCACGCAGCGTGGCATGGTGCTGGATATGGCGCCGCGCCGTTGCGATGGCAAGGGGGATCAGATCGTTTCCAGGCTGCTGGTCGGCAGGCCGGGCAACGCGCCACCGGCCAATACCGCCGCCAGCGCCGCATCCGCAGCGGCCACGTCGATCCCCATCCGTTCATACCAGGAAGGATCGTAATAGCTGTGCGCGTAGCGCTCGCCGCTGTCACACAGGATGGTGACGATGCTGCCGCCGCGCCCTGCCGTACGCATCCACTGCGCGGCCTGCAGCACGCCGATGAAATTGGTGCCGGTGGATCCGCCGACGCGCCGCCCCAGGCGGCGGCTGACCTGGCGCATGGCGGCCAGCGCCAGGGCATCGGGCACCTTCACCATGGCATCCACGCTGGTCGGGATGAAGCTGGGTTCCACCCGCGGACGGCCGATGCCTTCCACCCGCGACCCGCCTTCACAGGTCAGGTGGCGCCACGGCTCACCGGCCAGCGCGGCACGGTAACCGTCATAGAACACGGAGACTTCCGGATCCGCGCAGAGGATGCGCGTGTCATGCCGGCGGTAGCTGACGTAGCGCCCCAGCGTGGCCGCCGTACCGCCGGTGCCCGGGCTGCAGACGATCCATTCCGGAATGGGATGCGGCTCTTCGGCCATCTGCTTGAAGATGGATTCGGCGATGTTGTTGTTGGCGCGCCAGTCGGTGGCGCGCTCGGCGAAGGTGAACTGGTCCATGAAGTGGCCGCCGGTCTCGCGTGCCAGCTGTTCGGAGGCAGCATTCAGGCCGCAGGCACTCTGCACGAGGTGGCAGCGGCCGCCATGGAATTCGATCGCGGCGATTTTTTCCGGCGAGGTGCTGGCCGGCATCACCGCGATGAACGGCAGGCCGAGCAGGCGCGCGAAATACGCTTCGGAGACCGCGGTCGAGCCACTGGAGGCCTCGATCACCGGGCGTCCGGCGCGCAGCCAGCCGTTGGCCAGCGCGTACAGGAACAGCGAGCGCGCCAGGCGGTGCTTCAGGCTGCCGGTGGGATGGCTGGACTCGTCCTTGAAATACACCTCGATGCCGTCGAACCCGGGCAGGTCCATCGGAATCAGGTGGGTATCAGCCGAACGGTTGAAATCGGCCTCGATCTTGCGGATGGCGGCAGCCACCCATTCACGCTGCGACATGGCGGAATCGTTGTCCGTGGTGGAACGGTGCGGTGCACGCATTCTACGCCGGACCGTCGTCATTCGCCGGTCGGTAGAATGGGCGTTTACGCCGTTTCCCGCCCGACCCGATAGGAGCCCCCCATGTCCCTTGCCGACCTGCAGACCGTCCCCGGCGTCGCCGCCCAGCCGCCGGCCGAGACCGCCGGCTTCGTCTTCAACCACACCATGCTGCGGGTGAAGGACGCGACCGCGTCGCTGGACTTCTACACCCGCGTGCTGGGCTACCGGCTGATCGACAAGCGCGACTTCGCCGAAGCCCAGTTCAGCCTGTACTTCCTGGCGCTGCTGCCGGCCGGCACGGTCGTGCCTGAATCCGATGCCGAGCGCCGCCTGTGGATGGCCGGCATCCCGGGTGTGCTGGAACTGACCCACAACCATGGCACCGAAGCGCAGGACGGCGCGGTGTACCACGACGGCAACAGCGACCCGCGCGGCTTCGGCCACATCTGCGTGTCGGTGCCGGACATCCAGTCCGCCTGCAAGCGCTTCGATGACCTGCAGGTGCCCTACCAGAAGCGCCTGGAAGACGGACGCATGAAGCACCTGGCCTTCATCAAGGACCCGGACGGCTACTGGGTCGAGATCATTTCCAACGCCTGACCCCCAAAAAAGGGGACGGAGGACATTAAGTCGTTTCTGGCACAATCGGGCCGCAAGCGACTTAATGTCCTCCGTCCCCTTTTCTGGAGCGTGCGCATGGAAACCAACGAGCTGCATCGCGGGCGATTGATCGACCACATCCAGCTGATCGTGCGGGATCTTGCCGCCAGCCGGCGCTTCTACCAGGCGGTGTTCGACACGATCGGCATCCCGATCGCCGGCGAAGGCGACACGTACTTCTGGGCCGACGAGCTGTTCATTTCCAGCGCGGACAGCGAGGCCGCCGCCGGCACGCTGACCGGCCGCCACCACCTCGCCTTCCAGTCACGCAGCCGCGCCACCGTGGATGCGTTCCACAGCGCCGCGCTGGCCGCAGGCGGCAAGGACAACGGCGCGCCCGGCGAACGCCCCTACCACCCGGGGTACTACGCCGCGTTCGTGCTCGACCCCGATGGCAACAACATCGAAGTGGTGTACCACGGCGAGGCCACCTACAGCGCCGGATCGGTGAAGGTCACGTTCTGACGTCCGCGATGCCCTGAAACGAGGAAGCCGGGCACTGCCCGGCTTCCGATGTCGCGATGTGCCGACGGCTCAGTGCGCGGCCAGGTAGATGTCCTGCAGCACCGCCTTTTCCAGCTCCAGCTCACCCAGCAGGTTCTTGACGATATCGCCCAGGCTGAGGATGCCGACCAGCGTCGCGCCTTCGGTCACCATCAGGTGGCGGCGTCGCGAATAGGTCATCAGGGACATCGCCTGCTTGAGCGTCGCCTCCGGCGCGATGCCGTCCAGGCCCGTCGACGGCACGCTGGAAATCACCCGACGGCCGGCCTGCGGACCGTCATCGGCGAGGCTGCGGACGATGTCCTTTTCGGAAATGATGCCGACCGGGGCACCGTCCTTCATCACCACCAGGGCGGCGATCTTGTTCGCGCTCATCTTGTGCGCGGCAGCACCGATCGTGTCTTCCACGTCGATGGTGATGACAGCTTCTTTCTTGGATTGCAGCAGCTCGCGGACGTTCATTCTTGTTTCCTGTTGCAGGTCACTGTTTCGAAAAATGTGCTCTGCCGATGCGCCCCCTCCCCGGGAACAGATCTTCCAGCGCACGTCTGGTAAAGCGCGGACGGGGCAGGTGAAACTGCTCGACGCCGCCCCGGCAGGCTCGATTCCATCACCACGACCATCGCTCACTACCCGCATCGACGGCACAGCACATCGTGGAACCAGCCAACGATCCAGAGAATGGCACTGGCGTAGAAACCGCTGCTGAACGCAGACCACGCGGCGCGCTCAAGATGCGTCGCCCACTGCCGAGATGCGGACAGAACGCCGGGGTTCTGTCCCAGTTGCAGCGCCGACGCCTGTGATGACGCGTTCGGAGCGCATGCTTCGTCTTTACACCCATGACATGCAGCGTCCTGCCGCAGCATGGTGGATTCGGCCTGTCCCGTCCCCCATGGTTAGGGCAGTGCACGGCGCCGCGCGCCGCGCTCCCCCTCCTCCCTGGATGTCCCCATGTCCCACCTGTTTTCCCCGTTCCAGCTGAAAGGCGTGACCCTGCGCAACCGCATCGCGGTGCCGCCGATGTGCCAGTACAGCGCCGTAGATGGCGTGCCCAACGCGTGGCACCTGGCGCACTACACCGGACTGGCCCGCGGCGGCGCCGGGCTGGTCATCGTGGAGGCCACCGGTGTTTCATCGGAAGGCCGCATCACCCCCGGCTGCCTTGGCCTGTGGAACCAGGCGCAGGCTGACGCACTTGCCCCGATCGCCGCCGCCATCGCCGAGACCGGCGCCGTACCGGGCATCCAGATCGGACACGCCGGGCGCAAGGCCAGTGCCAACCTGCCGTGGGAAGGCGATGACCATATCGCCGAAGACGATGCGCGTGGCTGGCCGACCCTGGCACCGTCGGCCATTGCCTTCGGTGGCGGTCTGTCCAAGCTGCCCCAGGAGATGACCATCGACGACATCAAGCGCGTGCAGGCTGACTTCGTCGCAGCCGCCGAACGCGCGCGTGATGCCGGCTTCAAATGGCTGGAACTGCATTTCGCGCATGGCTACCTGGCGCAGAGCTTCTTCTCTGCCTACAGCAACCGGCGCGATGACGCTTACGGTGGCAGCTTCGACAACCGCGCCCGCTTCCTGCTCGAAACGGTTGCCGCGGTACGCGCGGTGTGGCCGGCCGAGCTGCCATTGACCGCGCGCATGGGCGTCATTGAATACGACGGGCGCGACGAAGAAACCCTGTCCGAATCCATCGAGCTGGTCCGCCAGATGCGCGAACGGGGGCTGGACCTGCTCAACGTCAGCATCAACTTCGTCATTCCCACCGGTGTGGTGCCGTGGGGCACACCGTCCTTCCTGGCACCGATTGCCCAACGCGTCCGCAACGAAGCCGGGATCCCCGTGGCGGTGGGCTGGTGCGTGGATGGCGCTGAAGCCGCCGAAACCATCGTGCAGGAGCAGCAGAGCGACCTGGTGATGATCGGCCGCGCGCACCTGGCCAATCCGCATTACCCGTACCAGCTGGCGCAGGAACTGGGGGTCGACAACCCGGCCTGGGCCACCCTGCCCGCGCCGTACGCGCACTGGCTGGCGCGCTATCGCGGGCCGGGGCGCGCTTCGGCGCAGTAAGCAGGAGGCTTGACGTCAACGTCAACGTCAACGGCAAAAGCTGCACGCCGCTTGTTGGCGGGGCGGGGTGGCTGTGCAGGACACGCGGCAAGTACGTCCGTTTAGGCTCGCTTTTCTCATCCATGCGAAAAGACGGTCCTGCACAGCCACCCCGCCCCACCTTCGACAGGTCCATTGTGGCCATGGACCCGGCGGGGGTTGGAAGGGGTGGAAAAAAACGGGGTCAGAGTCCTTTCGCGCAGCGAAAGGACTCTGACCCCTGCCTTTGCTTTTTTATCTTCAATTGCGCGGGTGGCGGCGCCCGGAACCTGTCAGGGGTCGGGCGGTGGGGCTGGCGGGGGCGTTGAGCGCCATGGATGGCGCGAAACGAGGCCCGCAGCAGCGGCTCTTGCCGTCCCCCGACCAGCCCCACCGCCCGACCCAGCCCCCAGCTTCAGCCCCAAAGCCACTCGCGAGGACCCGCCCCCCGTCCCCTTTTTTCCGGGGGGTACTAGACCGTTACGCTCTTGGCCAGGTTATGCAGGCTCGCTTTTCGCATCCATGCGAAAAGACGGTCCTGCACAGCCACCCCGCCCCACCTTCGACAGGTCCATGGTGGCCATGGACCCGGCGGGGGTTGGAAGGGGTGGAAAAAAAGGTTCTTCTCCCATCTGAGGGGAGAAGGCGCACGGCCGACCAGCTAGATTTGTAGTTGTCGAGACAACAAACCGAGGCCGGCCGTGGCCAAGCTGGATTGTATGCCGTTGCTGGGAGGCTGGGCGGGGTATCGCCTGGATGGGTGGCGCCGCGAGGCACGTGGCGCAGCCACGTGGCTGGTGCTTTCGCTGGTGCCCGATTCACGCCGCCGCCGACGCTGCAGCGGATGCGACAAGTGGGTCGTGGCCGTCCACGACCAGACGCTCCGGCGGGTTCGTGACCTGCCTGTGTTCGATGCGCCGGTCGAGTTGGAGATCCAGCGACAGCGACTGGCCTGTCCTCGCTGCGGGCCAAAGCTGGAGCATCTGGATTGGTTGGAGCGGCATGCCCGGGTAACGCAACGGCTTGCGCAGAGCGTGGCACGCATGTGTGCCACGACCTCGATCCATGCCACCGCAAAGTGGCATGGCTTGGACTGGAAGACGGTCAAGGCACTTGATTTCAGGCATCTGGTGCAGACGCTGGGGCCGGTGGACCTATCGGACGTAAGAGTGATCGCGATGGACGAGTTTGCGATCCAGAAGGGCCATCGCTACGCCACCGTGGTGGTCGAGCCATCACGCAAGCGCGTGCTTTGGGTCGGTCGAGGACGCAGTCGCGCTGACGTGCGCCCCTTCTTCGAGTTACTCGGAAGGGACGGCTGCGAACGCATCCAAGCGGTCGCCATGGACATGAATTCGGCATTCGACCTGGAAGTGAAAGCCCAATGCCCCAACGCCGAGGTGGTCTACGACCTCTTCCATGTCGTGGCCAAGTACGGGCGCGAAGTCATTGATCGGGTGCGGGTTGACGAGGCCAATCGCCTACGCACCGACAAGCCCGCGCGACGGGTGGTGAAGACCTCGCGCTGGCTCCTGCTGCGCAATAGGCAAAACGTCCCAGCCGAGCAGCGCGTCCAACTCGAGGAGCTGCTGGCCGCCAACAAAGCCCTGCTGACCACGTATCTGCTCAAAGACGACCTGAAGCAGCTGTGGCGCTACCGAAGCCAGAGCTGGGCGGAGAAGGCCTGGCGGTCATGGAAGCATCGCGCCCTGCGAAGCGGGCTGGAGCCGCTGCGCATCTTTGTCCGCCGTCTGCAACCATATCTCCCGGGCATCCTGGCCCACTGCCGATGGCCGCTCGGGACGAACCTGGTGGAAGGCATCAATAACAAGATCAAGGTCATCAAGCGCGTCGCCTACGGATACCGAGACGACGCGTATTTCTTCCTGAAGATCCGGGCGGCCTTCCCCGGAGTTGGGTGAAGAACCGAAAAAAACGGGGTCAGAGTCCTTTCGCGCAGCGAAAGGACTCTGACCCCTGCCTTTGCTTTTTTATCTTCATTGCGCGTGTGGCGGCCACGGAACTGTCAGGGGTCGGGCGGGGAGGCTGGGCGGGGGCGTTGAGCGCCATGGATGGCGCGAAACGAGGCCCGCAGGAGCGGCTCTTGCCGTCCCCCGACCAGCCCCACCGCCCGACCCAGCCCCCAGCTTCAGCCCCAAAGCCACTCGCGAGGACCCGGCCCCCGTTCCCTTTTCCGGGGGGGGAGTTACTCGACCGTTACGCTCTTGGCCAGGTTGCGCGGCTTGTCCACGTCGGTGCCGCGTGCCAAGGCGGTGTGGTACGCCAGCAGCTGCACCGGAATGGTGTGCACGATCGGGCTCAGCACGCCAGCGTGGCGCGGGGTGCGGATCACGTGCACGCCTTCGGATTCGACGAAGTTGCTGTCCTGGTCGGCGAACACGAACAGCTCTCCGCCCCGCGCGCGTACTTCCTGCATGTTGGATTTCACCTTCTCCAGCAGGCTGTCGTTGGGCGCGATCACCACCACCGGCATGTCCTCGTCTACCAGCGCCAGCGGGCCGTGCTTGAGCTCGCCGGCCGGGTAGGCCTCGGCGTGGATATAGGTGATTTCCTTCAGCTTGAGCGCGCCTTCCAACGCGATCGGGTAATGCAGGCCACGGCCCAGGAACAGCGCGCTGCTCTTGCGAGCGAAGCGCTCGGCCCATGCGGCGATCTGCGGTTCCATGTTCAGCGCGTGCTGCACGCTGCCCGGCAGGAAGCGCAGCTGCTCCAGGTAGTCCGCTTCCCGGGTGGCATCGACCCGGCCATGCAGCTTGCCCAGCACCACGGTCAGCTGGAACAGCGCCGCCAGCTGGGTCGTGAACGCCTTGGTCGAGGCCACGCCGATTTCGGCGCCGGCGCGGGTGTAGCAGACCAGTTCGCTGGCACGCGGGATCGCGCTTTCCGGCACGTTGCAGATGGAAAGCGTATGCAGGTGTCCCAGTGACTTGGCGTACTTGAGCGCCTCCATCGTATCCAGCGTTTCGCCGGACTGGGAAAGGGTGACCACCAGGTGCTTCGGATCGGCGTACGCCGCGCGGTAGCGGTATTCGCTGGCGATCTCCACGTTGCACGGCAGGCCGGCGATCGATTCGATCCAGTAACGCGCGGTCATGCCGGCGTAATAGCTGGTGCCACAGGCCAGGATCTGCACCCCGGTGATGCCCGACAGCACCGCCTCGGCGTTCCTGCCGAACAGTTCGGCCGGGAAGCCGCCGGCGTCGATCGCCGCTTCGATGGTATCGCCCAGCGCACGCGGCTGCTCGTGCACTTCCTTCTGCATGAAATGGCGGTACGGGCCGAGTTCCAACGAGGCCAGCGAGACATCGGACAGGTGCACGCCGCGATCGATCAGCTGGTCGTGCGCGTCGTACACCTGTACGCCATCGCGGCGCACGTCGGCGGTATCGCCCTCTTCCAGGAAGATCACCCGGCGCGTGGAGGAAATGATCGCCGAGACGTCCGAGGCGACGAAGTTCTCGCCGTCGCCCAGGCCGACCAGCAACGGGCAGCCCATGCGTGCGCAGACGAAATGATCCGGCTCGGCACGACTCATCACTGCCAATGCGTAGGCGCCGGTCAGTTCCTTGACCGTGCGCTGCAAGGCCGACAGCAGGCTGTCGCCGCCCTTCAGGTGATGGTGCATCAGGTGCGCGATGACTTCGGTATCGGTCTGCGATTCGAACACGTAGCCGAGCGCACGCAGTTTCTCGCGCTGTTCTTCGTGGTTTTCGATGATGCCGTTGTGCACCAGCGCCACGCCGGCGCTGATGTGCGGGTGGGCGTTGGCTTCGGTGACCCCGCCATGGGTCGCCCAGCGGGTGTGCCCGATGCCGAGCACGCTGTTGAAGCCTTCGGCATCGGCGGCGCTGGCCATCTCCGAGACGCGGCCGGTACGACGTACGCGGCGGATGCCCGCCTGCGCGCCCTGTTCCAGCACCGCGATGCCCGACGAATCGTAGCCCCGGTATTCCAGCCGCTTCAGGCCTTCGATGAGCACCGGCACCACATCGCGATCAGCGATCGCACCCACGATTCCGCACATAGACCCGCATTCCTTGGTGTTGATGTCGCCATTCTAGCGTGAGTGTCCGCCCGGGCCGTCTGGCCGCTTAACGAAAGTGTCCGCACGGGTGTCCGCGGACAGTCGGACACCCGTGCGGACGATGCAACTGCTTGATCGTAAAGGAAGGGGAAGTTGGCACGCTCCCTGCTTCATTACCGGCAGTCCGACCACCCAGGCCCTTCGATGATCCGCGACACTTCCGCCCAGGACCAGATCGTTTCCACGTCCACGCCCGGTTCGGCCGCCAGCACTTGGCGCCGCTACCGCTGGCCCGCGCTCGCCGCGCTGCTGGTGCTGGCCGGCATTGCCTTCGCCGTGCATGGCTGGCTCAACGCCAGCCGCTCGTTCGACAGCAGCCGGGTGCGCATCGCGCAGGTGGAGCGCGGCGACCTGGTGCGCGACATCGCCGCCGACGGCCGGGTGATCGCGGCCAACAGCCCGGTGCTGTATGCGATCTCCGCCGGCACCGTGACCCTGAAGGTGGTGGCCGGTGACGTGGTCAAGAAGGGCCAGGAGCTGGCGCTGATCGACAGCCCGGAACTGCGCAGCAAGCTGGCCCAGGAAGAGGCCACCCTGGCCGGGCTGGAAGCCGAATCCAGCCGTGCCGCGCTGGATGCCACCCTGACCCGCGCCAAGTCGCGCAAGGACACCGACCAGGCCGGCATCGAGAAAGTGGCCGCCGAACGCGACCTGCAGCGCTACCAGCGCGGTTTCGATGGCGGCGCGGTGCCGCAGATCGACCTGGCACGCGCGCAGGACGCGTTGAAGAAGGCCGACATCAACCTGGTGAACGCCCAGGCCGACACCCGCCTGCAGGGCCAGGGTGCGGACCTGGATGCGCGCAACAAGCGCCTGCTGGCCGACCGCCAGCGTGCGGTGGTGGCCGAAGTCAAGCGCCAGGTGGACGCGCTGACCCTGCGCGCCCCGTTCGACGGCCAGGTCGGCCAGGTGCAGGCCGTGCAGCACACCAACCTGGTCGCCAATGCGCCGGTGCTGGGCGTGGTCGACCTGTCCAACTTCGAAATCGAGATCAAGGTGCCGGAAAGCTTTGCCCGCGACCTGGCGATCGGCATGCCCGCGCAGCTGACCAGCGGCAGCGGCCAGCCGTTCGCCGGCGAGATCAGCGCGGTGTCGCCGGAGGTGGTCAACGGCGAGGTCACTGCCCGCGTGCGCTTCGCCGACAAGCAGCCGGCCGGTCTGCGCCAGAGCCAGCGCATGTCCGTGCGCGTGCTGCTGGATACGCGCAAGGACGTGCTGAAGGTCGAGCGTGGCCCGTTCGTCGAACAGGGCACCGGCAATGCCTACGTCATGGACGGCAACACTGCCGTGCGCCGCCCCGTGCAGCTGGGCGTGAGCAGCCTGGGCGAAGTGGAGATCCTGTCCGGCGTGCAGCCGGGAGATCGCATCGTGGTCGCCGGCAGCGACCTGTTCAAGGACGCCGAGCGCGTTTCCATCAACTGACATCCCCCCTTACCGAATCTGGAGAGAACCATGCTTGAGATGCGCGCTGTCGCCAAAGTGTTCCGCACCGAACAGGTCGAAACCCATGCCCTGCGTTCGCTGGACCTGCTGGTCAACGAAGGCGAGTTCGTCGCCGTGACCGGTCCGTCCGGCTCGGGCAAGACCACCTTCCTCAATATCGCCGGCCTGCTGGAGACCTTCACCAGCGGCACCTACCTGCTCGATGGCCAGGATGTGAGCACGCTGGGCGACGATGCGCGCAGCCGCCTGCGCAACCAGAAGATCGGCTTCATCTTCCAGGGCTTCAACCTGATCCCCGATCTCAATCTGTTCGACAACGTCGACGTACCGCTGCGCTACCGCGGCATGTCTGCGGCCGAGCGGCGCGAGCGCATCGAGAAGGCGCTGAGCCAGGTCGGCCTGGGTTCGCGCATGAAGCACTATCCCAGCGAGTTGTCGGGTGGCCAGCAGCAGCGTGCCGCCATCGCCCGTGCACTGGCCGGCAGCCCGCGCCTGCTGCTGGCCGATGAGCCGACCGGCAACCTGGACAGCACGATGGCGCGCGGGGTGATGGAGCTGCTGGAGGAGATCAACGCTGCCGGCACCACCATCGTGATGGTCACCCACGATCCCGAACTGGCCGCCCGTGCGCAGCGCAACGTGCACATCGTCGACGGCCAGGTCACCGACCTGCTGCGCGAGCCGGTGCTGGCCACCGCGCGGCGCATTGCCGCCGTCAACGAGTGAGGCCCGCCATGTTCGCCTACTACGTCCGCCTCGCCCTGCGCAGCTTCCGCCGCAACAAGGTGCTGACCGCGTTGATGGTGGTGGCCATCGCGCTGGGCATCGGCGCTTCGATGACCACCCTGACCGTCTTCCACGTGCTGTCCGGCGATCCGATCCCGGGCAAGAGCGATCGGCTGTTCTACGTGCAGCTGGATCCGCGCCCGAAGTCGGGCTACGTCCCCGGCGAAGAGCCCGAAGAGCAGATGACCCGCTTCGATGCCGAAGCGCTGCTGCGCGAAAAGCGCGGACAGCACCAGGCGGTGATGACCGCCGGCGGCGCCACCATCGTGCCCGACGGCAGCACGCTGAAGCCGTTCTCGGTGGATTCGCGCTATACCTCAGCCGACTTCTTCCCGATGTTCGAGGTGCCGTTCCAGTACGGAAACCCGTGGACCGCCGCCGACGACGAGGGCCGCAGTCGTGTCGTGGTGTTGTCCAAGGCGCTCAATGACAAGCTGTTCAACGGGGCCAACAGTGTCGGCCGCAACCTGACCATCAGTGGGCATTCACTGCGCGTTGTCGGCGTGCTGAAGGCATGGCAGCCCGAACCGCGCTTCTTCGACCTGTCGTTCAGTGCCTACGGCCAGGAAGAAGACGTGCTGCTGCCGTTCTCCACGTCGGTCGACCTCAAGCTGGGCAGCACCGGCAACATGAACTGTTTCGGGGATACCGCGCCCACCGGCTCCAGTTCGGACCTCAACGCACCCTGCACGTGGCTGCAGTTCTGGGTTGAACTGGACCCGGCCAAGGCCGATGACTACCGCCAGTACCTGGTCAACTACTCCGACCAGCAGCGCGCGGCGGGACGCTTCCAGCGCCCGGCCAACACCCGCCTGTCGACAGTGATGGAGTGGCTGGACTACAAGAAGGCCGTGCCCAGCGACGTGCGCCTGCAGGTCTGGCTGGCACTGGGCTTCCTGGTGGTGTGCCTGATCAACACGGTCGGCCTGCTGCTGGCCAAGTTCCTGCGCCGCAGCGGTGAGATCGGCGTGCGCCGTGCACTCGGCGCCAGCCGAGGCCAGATCTTCCTGCAGTGCGTGGTGGAAGCCGGCGCGGTCGGCGTGGCCGGCGGCGTGCTGGGCATCGGGCTGGCGTTGATCGGCCTGTACGCCGTGCGCCAGCAGCCGGTGGAGTACGCAAAGCTGGCCCACTTGGACGGCAGCATGCTGCTGCTCGCCCTCGGCCTGACCCTGTTCGCGAGCCTGGCCGCCGGCATGCTGCCGGCGTGGCGCGCGATGCAGGTCACCCCGGCCATCCAGCTCAAGTCGCAGTAAGCACGTCAACGAGGAATCATCATGGACATCCGCCCCATCCTCAGCACCCTGCGCCGGCACAAGACCGCCGCCTCGCTGATCGTGCTTGAAGTCGCGCTGACCTGCGCCATCGTCTGCAACGCGCTGTTCCTGGTCAGCCAGCGCATCGAAAAGATCAGCCAGCCCAGCGGCCTGGCCGAAAAGGAACTGGTGGTCGTGCGGGTCAGCGGCATCGGCAAGCAGACCGATGCCATGGCACGCACCCGCGAAGACATCGCCTCGCTGCGTGCGATCCCCGGCGTCACCAGCGTGACCCGCGCCAGCCAGCTGCCGTTCCGCACCAGCTCCTCCAACAGCGGCATCTCGCTGACGCCGGAGCAGGAGAAGCCGACCATCCATTCAACCATGTACAACGTCAACGAAAATGCCCTGTCCACGCTCGGCCTGAACCTGGTGGCGGGACGTGACTTCCAGCCGGGCGAATTCGTCGACCGCGAAGCAGCGATGAAGGAATTCCCCAGCACCAAGGCGATTTCAGGCATCTTCAGCCAGGCGGCCGCCAACCGCCTGTTCCCGGGTCAGTCCGCGGTCGGCAAGACGGTCTACATCGGCAACCAGCCGGTGCACGTGGTCGGCATCGTGGACTACCTGGCCACGCCCACCGGCTGGGATGACAACACCGACATGTCGTTGCTGCTGCCGATGCGGACCGACTTCACCGAAGGCCCGTACCTGCTGCGTACCGATCCGCAGCGCCGCCAGGAGGTGCTGGCCGCTGCGCTGGCCGCACTGGAACGCAACGATCCCAACCGGCTGGTGCGCGAGAAACTCACCTACGAAGAGCAGCGTGACAGCTACTTCAAGAACGACCGGGCGATGGTCGGCCTGCTGATCACCGTGTGCGTGGCCCTGCTGGTGGTGACCGCACTGGGCATCGTCGGGCTGGCCAGCTTCTGGGTGCAGCAGCGCAGCAAGCAGATCGGCATCCGCCGCGCCCTGGGGGCCACGCGGGGGCAGATCCTGCGCTACTTCCAGACCGAGAACTTCCTGCTGGCCACGGTCGGCATCGTGCTGGGCATGCTGGCCGCCTACGCGATCAACCTGGCGCTGATGAATACCTACGAGCTGCCGCGCATGCCGCTGGTCTACCTGCCGGTGGGCGCGGTGCTGCTGTGGCTGCTGGGCCAGGTGGCGGTATTCGGCCCGGCCCGGCGCGCCGCGGCGGTGCCGCCGGCGGTGGCCACCCGCGGCAGCTGAGGCGTATCCGCCGCGGCTTGTATATCCTGCTCCCATGATGTCCATGGCGCCGTGCCCTGCCCGGCGCCCATGTTCCGCCGAGCACGGCTCGGCGCCAACAGAAGCTGCCGCATGCCCGCGATCCTGATCATCGA
This sequence comes from Stenotrophomonas sp. SORGH_AS_0321, assembly GCF_031453215.1. Lineage (NCBI taxonomy): Bacteria > Pseudomonadati > Pseudomonadota > Gammaproteobacteria > Lysobacterales > Lysobacteraceae > Stenotrophomonas > Stenotrophomonas sp. SORGH_AS_0321. Next base: position 622,953 of record NZ_JAVIZG010000001.1, on the reverse strand, counting down.
CGACAACACCAGCGTGGCCACCGCGCTGGACGTGCTGTTCTCGCTGCACGACATCGACACCCTGCAGGCGACGTCGCCGGAACAGGGCCTGGCCCTGCTGCGCGAACATCCCGTGGACCTGGTCATCCAGGACATGAACTTCACCGAGGACACCACCTCCGGCGAAGAAGGTGAAGCACTGTTCGCCCGCATCCGTGAGGCACACCCGGACCTGCCGGTAATCCTGCTGACCGCGTGGACCCACCTCGGCACGGCGGTGGAACTGGTGAAGGCCGGCGCGGCCGATTACCTGCCCAAGCCCTGGGACGACCGCAAGCTGCTGACCACGGTCAACAACCTGCTGGAACTGTCCGAAGCGCGCAGTGAACTGGATCGCCGCCGACAGCGCGAGCAGCGCCAGCGCAGCGACTTGGAACAGCGCTACGACCTGTGCGGTGCGGTATTCGCCGATCCGGCCAGCGAACGGGTGATCGCGCTGGCCTGCCAGGTCGCGCGGTCGACGCTGCCGGTGCTGATCACCGGTCCCAACGGCGCCGGCAAGGAAAAGATCGCCCAGATCATCCAGGCCAACTCGGCGGTGGCCAAGGGCCCGTTCGTGACGGTCAACTGCGGCGCGCTGCCGGCCGAGCTGATCGAAGCGGAACTGTTCGGTGCCGAGGCCGGTGCCTACACCGGCGCCAACAAGGCACGCGAGGGCAAGTTCGAAGCCGCCGACGGCGGCACGCTGTTCCTGGACGAGATCGGCAACCTGCCGCTGGGCGGCCAGATGAAGCTGCTGCGCGTGCTGGAAACCGGCCGCTTCGAACGGCTCGGCTCCAACCGCGAACGCCAGGTCAAGGTACGCGTGGTCAGTGCCACCAATGCCGATCTGGGCGCGATGATCCGCGACGGCAGCTTCCGCGAGGACCTGTATTACCGGCTCAACACGGTCGAACTGACGCTGCCGCCGCTGGCCGAGCGGCCCGGCGATATCGTGCCGCTGGCCGAACATTTCCTGGCAGGCGACAAGCCGCTGTCCGCAGCAGCCAGCACGGCATTGCAGCGCCACCCGTGGCCGGGCAACGTGCGCGAACTGCGCAACGTGATCCAGCGCGCCGAGCTGCTGGCCATCGGCAACCGCATCGACGTGGCCGACCTCAACCTGCCGCGCGCACCGGCCGGCCCGCGTGGCACCGGCACGACGGTCGACCCCGACCGCCAGCGCATCGAAACCGCGCTGGCCAGCAACCACGGCATCATTGCCCAGGCCGCCGCCGAACTCGGGCTGAGCCGGCAGGCCCTGTATCGGCGCATGGACCGCTTCGGCATTCCACGCGAATGAGGCAGCGCTCCTTCACTTTCCAGCTGTTCCTGCGCCTGCTGCCGGTGCTGGCCCTGGCGGCCGCACTCCCGTGGCTGCTGGCGTACTGGATGGACCACGGCTGGGGCGTGGCGATCCTGTCGGGCATCGTGCTGCTGGCGTTGATGTGGTTCAGCCTGAACCGCGCCATCGCACCGGTGCGTTCGCTGATGCGCGCCCTGTCCGGCGTGGTCAGCAGCTACAAGGACGGCGAGTTCAACTTCAGCGTGCACTGGCCGGCGCGCGATGAACTGGGGCACCTGGTGGACGCGCACCGCGAACTGGGCGACGTGCTGCGGGAGCAGCGGCAAGCGCTGGTGCAGCGCGAACTGCTGCTGGACACCATGGTGCAGAACACGCCGGTGGCGATGCTGCTGCTCGCCGCCGGCGGCGATGGGCTGCAGCGCGTGGTGTTCTCCAACCTGGCCGCGCGCAAGCTGCTGCACGGTGGGTTCAAGCTGGAAGGCCAGCGCCTGGCCGAACTGCTGGAACAGATGCCGATCGCCCTGCGCGACGCCATTTCGCGTGGCGGCGACAGCCTGTTCGCCGTGCGCGAAGAGGACAGCGAGGACGAGGAAGATGAGCAGATCTATCATCTTTCGCGGCGCGCCTTCCATCTCAATGGACGGCCGCACGACCTGCTGCTGATCCGCCTGCTCACCGCCGAACTGCGCCGGCAGGAAGTACAGACCTGGAAAAAAGTCATCCGCGTCATCAGCCACGAGCTCAATAATTCATTGGCTCCCATTGCGTCCCTGGCGCACTCCGGCGGTGAACTGGTCAAGCGCGAGCGCTTCGACCGCCTGCCGGAGATCTTCTCCACCATCGAAGACCGCGCACGCCATCTGGAGGGCTTCATCCGGGGCTATGCGCGGTTCGCCAAGTTGCCGCAGCCGCAGTTGCAGACCGTGCACTGGGCCCCGTTCCTGGCCAGCCTGCAGCAGCAGATTCCGTTCCAGATGGACGCGCTGGATGAAGACCTGCACAGCCGGGTGGACATCGCCCAGCTTGGCCAGGCGTTGTTGAACCTGGTCAAGAACGCACAAGAAGCCTGCGCCGAGTCCGACCCGCCCAATGACGATGTGCGGGTCAAGGTCACGCGCCTGCCGCAGTGGCTGCGGCTGGATGTACTGGATCGCGGCAAGGGCATGAACGAAGCGGTGCTGCAGAATGCCCTGACTCCGTTCTATTCGACCAAGCGCAACGGCACCGGCCTGGGGCTGGCGCTCACCCGCGAGATCGTGGAAGCGCACGGCGGTCGCATCGCGCTGCAGAACCGCACCGAAGGCGGGCTGTGCGTGTCGTTGCTGTTGCCGCAGAACTGATCGGCGACGTCGGGCATGCCTCGGCGTTACCGGGGGCCGGGCACGTCAGGACTTCTTCTGCGGGCGCTGCCAGCCTTCGATCACCTGCTGGCGGCTGCGCGCCACGGTCAGCTGGCCATCCGGCGCGGTGCGGGTGATCACCGATCCGGCGGCGATGGTCGCGCCCTCGCCCACCAGCACCGGTGCCACCAGCGAACTGTTGGAACCGATGAAAGCGTTGTCGCCGATCGTGGTCTGCGACTTGTTCACCCCGTCGTAGTTGCAGGTGATGGTGCCGGCGCCGATGTTGACCTTGCTGCCGATGACCGCATCACCCAGGTAGCTCAGGTGGTTGGCCTTGCTGCCCACGCCCATGCGGATCTTCTTGGTTTCCACGAAGTTGCCCACGTGCACGCCATCGGCCAGCACGGTACCCGGGCGCAGCCGTGCGAACGGCCCGATCTGCGCCGCGCCTTCGGTCACCACGCCTTCCACGTCGCAGTGCGCCAGCACGGTGGTGCCCGGTCCCAGGGTGACATCCTTGAGCCGGGTGAACGGACCAATGCTGACCCCGTCGCCGAGTTCCACGCGGCCTTCCAGGATCACGTTGACGTCGATCTGCACGTCACGGCCGACGATCACCTCGCCGCGGATATCAACCCGGGCAGGGTCCAGCACGCGCGCGCCCTGCACGCACAGTGCACGCACCGCGCGCTGCTGCCAGGCACGTTCGAGCTGCGCCAGCTGCCACGGATCGTTGGCGCCCTCGGCATCCTGCGGATCGGCGACCAGGCTCATCTCCGCTGCAGTGTATTCGTTGGCGGCGAAGGCGAACACATCGGTCAGATAGTACTCGCCCTGCGCATTGGCATTGGACAGCTGCGAGAGCCAGCGCCGCAGCGCGGTGGACTCGGCGGTGATGATGCCGGTGTTGATGGTGCGGATGCGGCGTTGTTCCTCGCTGGCATCCTTCTGCTCCACGATCGAGCCGACCTTGCCTTCGGCATCGCGCACGATGCGCCCGTAACCGGTCGGGTCGTCCATCTCCGCCGCCAGCACCGCCAGTCGGCCCGGCTGGTCCAGCAGCTCGCGCAGGGTCTGCGCGCGGATCAACGGCACGTCGCCGTACAACACCAGCACCTGCGTGGCGTCCGGCACCTCCGGCATCGCCTGCGCCACGGCATGGCCGGTGCCCAGCTGCTGCGACTGCTCGGCCCACAGCAGATCGGGCTGGCTGGAAAAATGCGCGCGCACGGCATCACCGCCATGGCCGTACACAATGTGGATCGCATCCGGCTTCAGCTCGCGTGCGGTGGCGATCACATGGGCCAGCATGGGTTGTCCCGCCACCGGCTGCAGCACCTTCGGCAATACGGACTTCATGCGCTTGCCGGCGCCGGCGGCGAGGATGATGACGTGCAGGGCTTGGGTCATGGGAAAAAGGGTCCGCGATGGTTTCGCGACATTCTAGAACGGCCGCCGTTAACATGACTCACGCATCCTGCATCTACCGTCCATGACCCTGCTCCGCCAAGGTGGCTCCTACCTCGTCGTCGGCCTGCTCCAGCTGCTGCTGGACTGGTGCGTGTTCGTCGCCGTGACCGCGTTGGGCGTGCCGGTGGTACCGGGCAACCTGATCGCACGCGCCTGCGGGATGCTGTTGGGTTTCTGGCTCAACGGGCGCTACACCTTTGCCGATGCCGGCAGGCAACGGCTGGGATGGAAGCGCTTTGGCCGTTTCATCGCAGTGTGGGCCGTATTCACCGCGTTGAGTACGGTGCTGGTCGCTGCTGCCGATCAGGCGTTGGGGCTGAAGTACGCATGGTTGGCCAAGCCGCTGGTGGAAGGCGGGCTGGCCGGGCTGTCGTTCCTGCTGATGCGGCGCCTGGTGTTCCGCTGACCCATCGCGCAGCACATCGGTAGCGCCGTGCCATGCTCGGCGAGCACAGCGGGCCGTGGCCTGAACGATGCCGCCGGGCATGGCTCGGCGCTACCGCTTCATGACCGGCAAATTCACTCCACACGCGCCTCAGCGGCCGAGGCGCTGGCCCAGTCCGTCGCGCCACAACTGCAGCGGACTGAAACGGAACGCAACCTGATGGCGACCGGCCGGTACGCAGACCGCACGGAACAGTCCGTTGGCGCGCATCAGCGGTGCTGCCGCCCCATCCACGCTGGCCTGCCAGCCCGGAGCGGTCACCTCATTGACCACCAGCCACGCCGGCGCGGCCGCGTCCACCTGCACGCTCAGCCCGCTGGCCCGGTAGACCGTCGCGCCCACCTGCAGCTTGCCCGCATCGGCATCGGCACACGCCGCCTGCGTATCGCCGGGCAGCCAGACCGTGGTGCTGAAGTCGGTCCGGTTGAATGCCGCGGCAGGCGGCAGGTCTTCATCATGACGACGCACTGCCGTGGGATTGAGCATCCGCGGCAGCATGCTGTCACGTTGCATCACCTGCAGTTCGGCGTCGTAGGCATGCGACCCCGGGAACGCGGTCGGTGCCAGCACCCAGCGCACGCCGATCAGATCGTACAGCGGCGCAGCGAAGTCCGGCGTCCATGGCGTTTCCGGTTTCTGCTGCACGCTGTCGAGCGGATCACCGGGCATGCCGAGCATCTGCAGGGCGCGGCGGTCGAGCAACGGATTGTAGCCATTGGCCAATGCCAGCCCATGGACGGCCGCGCCATTGGTCAACGGCCCGATGCCGAAGGCCAGTGCGCGTTCGGGCAGGCCTTCGCTGCGCTGCGCGGACAGCAACTGGTACGCGCTCTGCGCCGGCCCGGGCCGCGTTGCGGTCAGCACCGGACGGGTGCCGCTGCGCGCGTTGAACGAGGTACTGACGTTGAACATCAGCAGGTCCAGCAGCATCAGTCCCAGCAGCCAGCGCGAGGGCGACCGGTGACGTATCAACTGACGCACCGCGACCGCCCCGATGGCGACGCTGATTGCCAGCCACGCCCCCCCCTGCAGGCGTCCACTGCCCAGGACCAGCCACGCACCGGCAACGGCCAGCATGACCACCACCAGCAGCGATGGCAGGTGCGGGCGCAACGGATCGCGCTGCAGGGCCGACTGCAGCGCATGCGCGGACAGCCATGCCGCCGCCGGGACGGCGAGGAACAATCCATCCGACGGGCGACGGAACAGGTCCAGCCCCGGCAGCCAGCCGAACAGCCACGGGAACAAGGGCGTGGCCCCGCCGAGCGCGAACAGCACGGCCAGCACGAAGACCGCCAGCGCGATGCGCGCGCCGCGCGGATCGCTGCGCACCACCGCGCCACCCCATGCAAGCCACACCGCCAGCGGCACAGCCCCCATGTACAGATAGTCGGTGGTGATATCCCCGAACGCCCAGCTGTCACCGCGTCCCTGTTCGAACACATTGCCGGACAGCAACGTGACAAGCGATTGCCAGTGGATGGCGCCCGGCAGGGCGGCCTGCAATGACACCCCATCACGGTTGGTATGGGCCAGCCATGCGAACGTGGACAGCCATTGGGGGGCACTGATCGCCGCTGCCATCGCGCCTACCGTCGCAAGCTGCAGGCACAGGCGGATGCGCCGGGCGCGCGCCATGGCGATCGCAGCGATGGCATACACCGCACACGCCAGCACGATCAGGTAGGTGACCTGGGTCAGCTGTAGCGCACACAGCCCCCCGACAACGCCGGCCAGCACGGCATGACGCCAGCGTAGATGATGCCGCAGCTGGTCCAGCGCCAGCCACAACCAAGGCAGCAGGCAGTAACTGACGATCATCGGGGTGTGCTGCAGGCGCGCCGCCGCGACCCCGCCGAACAGGAAAACCAGTGCGAACATCAGCTGCGGCAACCGCTGTAACCCTTGGGTTGCCGCAAGTTTCAACGCACCCATCCCCGCTACCATCACATGCAGCAGGATCACCACCGTGAACCAGTGCAGCGAGGCAGGCGCCAGCAGCATCGGCAGCACCACGGTCGGCTGCAGGGTCATCATCTGCGGGTCGGCCAGCTGCGGATAACCGCCGTGCAGGTAAGGATTCCACCACGCGGCGTCCCCCAGCAGCAGCTGCTGGGCGGTGAAGCTCACCGCAGGAAAAAACTGCTGGACGGCATCGAAGGGAATCGTCCAGACGCCGAGCAGCCACGGCAGGCACAGCACCAGCCACATTACGCACCATGCGAAACCTGGCGTCGCGGTTGAACGGGTCCAGCGGTTGATGAGCGAAACCGCGCCGATAGTCTGCTGCACCCTGCTCTCCTTGCTCTATCAGCGCGCGCCGCCAGCTTCGGGGCGGCAAAGATCAATCATAGCCCGCACCAGCGCGGCATGCCCGAGGGGCCCCTGCATGCGGTCATTCACCGCTTCCGCAAGCGTCTTCGTGCAGCCCGGCCCGCCGCGCCGCCGGGCGATGCCATGCCATGGCGCAGGCAGCTTTTCGTCTACCACGTTGATGATGCCACGCAGTGGCTGCGCGGCCGCAGGCAGTAACGTGGCGAGAAGCACTGCCCGGCAGTAACTGAGGACAGGCATGGCGTGCCTTCCGGTAGAAGGAGCCCCTAGGGTGAACACCCGTGGTCGCCAGCACGAGGAACCGGCGCACAGTTCGGCCAGCACCATCGGCAATGCGCGGAAAATACAAACGCCGGCCCAGGGCCGGCGTCGGACCAACCAGCGGAGATGGCGCGTGACGACCAGCGGTCGTCACCCACCGAACCCGCCCGGAAGTTCAGTGCTTCAGGTTCTTGCGCAGGCGCTCCAGCGCCTGCAGCTGGGCCGTCACTTCGGCCAGCTTCTGCTGGGCCTCGGCGATCTCCATGCCTTCACCCCGGTTGGCCAGCATGCGCTCGGCTTCTTCCTTGGCCTTGCGCACCGATGCTTCATCGATATCCTGCGCGCGGATCGCGGTGTCAGCCAGCACGGTAACCACCTGCGGCTGCACTTCCAGGATCCCGCCGGAGATGAAGAAGTCCAGCTGCTCGCCATTGGCCTGGGTCACCACCACCTTGCCCGGCTTGAGGCGGGTGATCAGCGGTGCGTGCTTGGGCGCGATGCCCAGCTCGCCCAGCTCACCGGTGGCCACGACCAGGGTCGCTTCACCCCGGAAGATTTCCTGCTCGGCGCTGACGATGTCGCAACGGATCGTGCTCATGCAAATCTCTTCACTGTTCGCGGCGGCACGATGCCACCGGGGAGGAGCCACGGCGCGGACGGGTGTCCAGCGCCGGTGTCAGGTCGGGCAGGATCGCTCCCGCCCGATCCGGATCAGGCCTTTTCGGCCATCTTCTTGGCCTTTTCGACCGCTTCTTCGATGCCGCCGACCATGTAGAACGCCTGCTCCGGCAGGTGGTCGTATTCACCATCGACGATGGCCTTGAAGCCACGGATGGTGTCCTTCAGCGACACGTACTTGCCCGGCGAACCGGTGAACACTTCGGCCACGTGGAACGGCTGGCTGAAGAAGCGCTCGATCTTGCGGGCGCGGGTCACGGCCTGCTTGTCTTCTTCGGACAGTTCGTCCATGCCCAGGATGGCGATGATGTCCTTCAGTTCCTTGTACTTCTGCAGGGTCTGCTGGACGCGCTGGGCGGTGTCGTAATGCTCGTGGCCGATGACCAGCGGGTCCATCTGGCGGCTGGTGGAATCCAGCGGATCCACGGCCGGGTAGATACCCAGCGAGGCGATCGAACGCGACAGGGTCACGGTCGAATCCAGGTGGGCGAAGGTGGTCGCCGGCGACGGATCGGTCAAGTCATCGGCCGGCACGTAGACGGCCTGGATCGAGGTGATCGAGCCGTTCTTGGTGGAAGTGATGCGCTCCTGCAGGACGCCCATTTCCTCGGCCAGGGTGGGCTGGTAGCCCACGGCCGACGGCATGCGGCCCAGCAGTGCCGACACTTCGGTACCGGCCAGGGTGTAGCGGTAGATGTTGTCGACGAACAGCAGCACGTCCTTGCCCTTGCCCGACGCGTCCTTCTCGTCGCGGAAGTACTCGGCCATGGTCAGGCCGGTCAGCGCGACGCGCAGGCGGTTGCCCGGCGGCTCGTTCATCTGGCCGTACACCATCGCGACCTTGTCCAGGACGTTGGAGTCCTTCATCTCGTGGTAGAAGTCGTTGCCCTCACGGGTGCGCTCACCCACGCCGGCGAACACGGACAGGCCGCTGTGCGCCTTGGCGATGTTGTTGATCAGCTCCATCATGTTGACGGTCTTGCCGACGCCAGCGCCGCCGAACAGGCCGACCTTGCCGCCCTTGGCGAACGGGCACATCAGGTCGATGACCTTGATGCCGGTTTCCAGCAGCTCGGTGGCCGGGGACTGGTCTTCGTACGACGGCGCGGCACGGTGGATTTCCCACGTGTCACTGGCGGCCACCGGGCCGGCTTCGTCGATCGGGCGACCCAGCACGTCCATGATGCGACCCAGGGTGCCCGGGCCGACCGGCACGGAGATGCCGCGCTCGGTGTTGGTGGCGACCAGGTTGCGCTTCAGGCCATCGGTGGAACCGAGGGCGATGCAGCGGACCACGCCGTCGCCCAGCTGCTGCTGGACTTCGAGGGTGATTTCGGTGTTGTCGACCTTCAGTGCGTCATACACCTTCGGTACCGACTCACGGGGGAACTCGACGTCGACGACCGCGCCGATGATCTGAACGATCTTGCCCTGACTCATTGCTGCATCCTCTAGATTTGTGCTTTGGACGTGCGCGTCAAACTGCTGCTGCGCCGCCGACGATTTCGGAGATTTCCTGGGTGATCGCTGCCTGGCGGGCCTTGTTGTAGACCAGCTGCAGGGTTCCGATCAGCTTGTTCGCGTTGTCGCTGGCCGCCTTCATCGCCACCATGCGTGCCGCATGCTCGGAAGCAACGTTTTCCAGCACCGCCTGGTACACCAGCGACTCGATGTAACGCGTCATCACGTGCTCCAGCACGGTCGCGGCATCGGGTTCGTACAGGTAGTCCCAGTCGTGGTGCGCGACCTGCTTTTCAGCGGCCGGCAACGGCAGCAGCTGGTCGAAGCTGGCGGTCTGGGTCATGGTGTTGACGAAGCGGTTGTACACCAGGTACACGCGATCGACCTTGCCCTCGGTGAATGCATCGAGCATCACCTTGATCACGCCGATCAGCGATTCCAGGCGCGGCACGTCACCCAGGTGGGTCACGCTGCCGACCATGTTGACCTTGATGCGACGGAAGAAGGTCGAAGCCTTCTGGCCGATCGTCACCATGTCCACTTCGGCACCCTTTTCCTGCCAGGCACGGGCTTCGCCCAGCGTCTTGCGGAACAGGTTGTTGTTCAGGCCGCCGGCCAGGCCGCGATCCGACGAGATCACGATGTAGCCCACGCGCTTGACCTGTTCACGCTCGACCAGGAACGCATGCTGGTAATCGGTGCTGGCCTGGGCCAGGTGGCCGATCACCTGCTTCATCGCCTGCGCGTACGGACGCGATGTCTTCATCCGCTCCTGCGCCTTGCGGATCTTGGAGGCCGAGACCATCTCGAGCGCGCGCGTCACCTTGCGGGTGTTCTGCACGCTCTTGATCTTGGTTTTGATTTCGCGTCCGCTTGCCATCTCTTATTCCCGTATGTTCAACGGTAGAGCGGGGACCTGCCCCGCTCCACGTGCGCTGTTACCAGCTGCCGGTGGTCTTGAACTCGGTGATGCCCTTCTTGAAGGCACCTTCGATGTCATTGTCCCAGCCGCCGGTGGCGTTGACCTTGCCGATCAGCTCGCCCTGGGTGTTGGCGAAGTGCGCGTGCAGGCCTTCTTCGAACGCCAGCAGCTTGTTGACCGGCACGTCGTCGAGGTAACCCTCGTTGACGGCGTAGATCGACAGCGCCTGGTTGGCGATCGACATCGGGGCGTACTGCTTCTGCTTCATCAGCTCGGTGACGCGCTGGCCGCGCTCAAGCTGCTTGCGGGTCGCTTCGTCCAGGTCCGAAGCGAACTGCGCGAACGCAGCCAGCTCGCGGTACTGGGCCAGCGAGATACGGATGCCGCCGGACAGCTTCTTGATGATCTTGGTCTGGGCCGAACCACCCACGCGCGACACCGAGATACCGGCGTTGACGGCCGGACGGATACCGGCGTTGAACAGGTCGGTTTCCAGGAAGATCTGGCCGTCGGTGATCGAGATCACGTTGGTCGGCACGAACGCGGACACGTCGCCGGCCTGCGTTTCGATGATCGGCAGCGCGGTCAGCGAACCGGTCTTGCCGGTCACCGCACCGTTGGTGAACTTCTCCACATACTCTTCGGACACGCGGGCAGCGCGCTCGAGCAGGCGGGAGTGCAGGTAGAACACGTCACCCGGGTAGGCTTCACGGCCCGGCGGACGCTTCAGCAGCAGCGAGATCTGGCGGTAGGCAACGGCCTGCTTGGACAGATCGTCGTACACGATCAGCGCGTCTTCGCCGCGGTCCATGAAGTACTCGCCCATGGTGCAGCCGGAGTAGGCGCTGATGTACTGCATCGCGGCCGATTCGGACGCGGTGGCGGCCACGACCACGGTGTGGGCCAGGGCGCCGTTTTCTTCCAGCTTGCGCACGATGTTGGCCACGGTCGATGCCTTCTGGCCGATCGCGACGTACACGCACTTGATGCCGGTGTCCTTCTGGTTGATCACCGCATCGATGGCCAGGGCGGTCTTGCCGGTCTGGCGGTCACCGATGACCAGCTCGCGCTGGCCGCGGCCGATCGGGATCATCGAGTCGACCGACTTGTAACCGGTCTGCACCGGCTGGTCGACCGACTTGCGCCAGATCACGCCCGGGGCAACGCGCTCCACCGGAGCGGTCAGCTGGGTGCCCAGCGGGCCCTTGCCGTCGATCGGCTCGCCCAGCGCGTTCACTACGCGGCCGAGCAGTTCCGGACCGACCGGCACTTCCAGGATGCGGCCGGTGGTCTTGGCCACGTCGCCTTCGCGCAGGTTCTGGTATTCACCCAGCACCACGGCGCCGACCGAGTCGCGCTCCAGGTTCAGGGCCAGGGCGAAGGTGTTGTTCGGCAGTTCGATCATTTCGCCCTGCATCACGTCGGCCAGGCCGAAGATGCGCACGATGCCGTCGGACACGCTGGTCACGGTGCCTTCGTTGCGCGATTCCGCGGCCAGCTTGACCTTCTCGATGCGGTTCTTGATCAGTTCGCTGATTTCGGAGGGGTTGAGCGTGGTTGCCATCGTCGAGTCCTAGTGCCGGCGTTGAGGCCGGACGGTAATTGAATTCAGTTAGCGAGCGCGGTCTGCAGGCGGGCAAGCTTGCCCTTCAGCGAACCGTCGATGACCACGTCACCGGCGTCGATCACGGCGCCGCCGATCAGCGAGGCATCCACCGCGGTGGACACTTCCACGTCGCGGCCGAAGCGCTTGCGCAGGGCAGCCTTGATCGCATCCAGTTCACCGGCGGCCAGTTCGTTGGCCGAGGTCACGGTGGCCTTGACCACGTGTTCGGCTTCGGCACGCAGCTGGTCGTACATGCCGGCGATTTCCGGCAGCAGCGGCAGGCGGTGGGCATCGGCCAGGATGGACAGGAAACGCGAGAAGGTCTCGCTGCGCTGTTCCGGTGCCAGCAGGGCGACGGCATCGTCGCGACCCAGCTCCGGGTTGGCGAGCAGGGCCGACACGCGCGGGTCGGCAGCGACGTGGGCGGAGAACGCAAGCGCGTCCGACCACGGCGCGAACGCACCTTCGTCGCGCGCGGTCGCAAAAGCGGCGCGGGCGTAGGGACGGGCAAGCGTGAGGGCCTGGCTCATGTCAGATCTCCGAAGCCAGCTCGTCGAGCAGCGCCTTGTGGGCGTTGGCATCGATTTCGCGCTTGAGCAGCTTCTCCGCGCCGCTTACGGCCAGTGCGGAAACCTGCTTGCGCAGTTCTTCGCGGGCACGGTTGGCAGCGAGGTCGATTTCAGCCTGGGCCAGTTCTTTCTGGCGGTTGGCTTCGGTGATCGCTTCGTTCTTGGCGGCTTCAACGATCTGGTTGGCGCGCGCATGGGCCTGGTCAATGATTTCATTGGCCTTGCCGCGGGCTTCCTTCAGCGCTTCGTTGACCTTGTCCTGTGCCTGGGCGAGGTCCTTCTGGCTGCGATCGGCAGCGGCGAGACCTTCAGCGATCTTCTGCTGGCGCTCTTCGATCGCGTTCATCAGGGGCGGCCAGATCTTGGTCGCGATGATCCAGATCAGGGCAGCAAAGGCCAGGGCCTGGGCGATGAGGGTAAAACCGATATCCATTGTTTTCGCTCAGTCAGTGGTGACGGGGTGGACGTGCCGCCTTGCGGGCGGCACCTCCGAACCTTCATCCGCAACCAGGCGCCGAAGCGCCCGGTCGTTTCACTTGGGGCTGGATCAGCCAGCCACTGCCGGCAGGCGGGCGACGAACTCGCCGACCATCGGGTTGGCGAAGGCGAACAGCAGGCCCACGGCGACCGAGATGATGAACGCGGCATCGATCAGGCCGGCGGTGATGAACATGCGGACCTGCAGCACCGGGATCAGTTCCGGCTGGCGCGCGGCCGATTCCAGGAACTTACCAGCCATGATGGCCAGACCCAGGCCTGCGCCCAGCGCGGCCAGGCCGATCATGATGCCGACGGCGAGGACGGTGGAGCTCTGGACCTGGGCGAGATTGGTCAGGACGGCGAAGTACATGGTTTTCTCCGGGAACGTGATTGCTAAGGGATTTGGAAACTAACGGATGAAGGGTGCAGCGAAAATCAGTGAGCGTCTTCCGACAGGCTCAGGTACACGATGGACAGCATCATGAAGATGAAGGCCTGCAGCGGAATCACCAGCAGGTGGAACAGCATCCAGCCGAAGCCGGCGAACGCACCTGCGAAGATGCCGGCGATACCTGCACCGCCCAGCACCCAGATCAGCAGGAACACGATTTCACCGCCGAACATGTTGCCGAACAGTCGCATTGCCAGCGAAATCGGCTTGCTCAGCCATTCCACGATGTTCAGGATCAGGTTGAACGGCATCATCCACTTGCCGAACGGGGCGGTCAGGAATTCCTTGGTGAAGCCGCCGATGCCCTTGGCGCGCAGCGCGAAGAACAGCATCAGGAAGAACACGCTGATCGACATGCCCAGGGTGGCATTGACGTCGGCGGTCGGCACCGGCTTCCAGTACGGCACGCCGAGCATTTCCAGCGGCACGGCGATGAAGTCGGCCGGGATCATCTTGATGAGGTTCATCAGGAGGATCCAGAAGAAGATCGTGATCGCGATAGGGGTCACCAGCTTGCTGGTGCCGTGGTAGGTGTCCTTGGCCTGGCGGTCAACGAACTCCAGGCAGATCTCCACGAAGGCCTGCCACTTGCCCGGCACGCCGGCCGTGGCGTTGCGGGTCGCCATCCAGAAGGCGAAAACCATCACCAGACCCATCAGGACCGACGTGGCGATGGTATCCAGGTGCAGCGCCCACGGGCTGCCGTGCCCAACGGTGAGGTTGTGCAGGTGATGCTGGATATAGGAGGTGGGTGTCAGCGCCTCGCCTGCCATGTGTCCGGAACCTTAGTTATTAAGAAATTCGATCAACGCCTGGCCAGAGCCAGGACCTGGAACATCAAGCCGACCGCGATACCGGCCAGCAGTGCCACCGCCGGCAGCCTGAACACCAGGATGCCTACGATCAACACGCCAAACACCACGACCCACTTGGCAACGACGGCGACGATCAGCCTTGCCATTGCCGAGCCGGCTGCCTGTACCCCGCCGCCCAACGCCATCCGTGCCGCCACCCAGCCACCCGCCGCAACAGCGAGACCGGAAAGCAGTGCGCCAAGCGCATGTTTCGGACTCACCAGCAGGAAGCCAAGGGCCAGGACAATCACCGCGGCCAGCGGGTAGACCGCGGCGCGCAGCATCAGTCGCCGACCCGGATCAACGGAATTCAGCACAGAGACGTCCCGCACATTTGGAGTGAAAGGCATGAGGCAGCGTGGTGCCTCGTCGAGCCGCCAAATTATAGCAATGGGACAATTTGCGAGACAACCGCTGCGTGTTCATCCCGGATCGATGCAAGTTGCGGGATGACCGGGATTTTTCCTGCCGGGGGCGGGACAATCAGGCCCAGCGGGGCTCCCGGCCTTGCGGCGGTGCAGCATTGAACTTTCGTCGCGACGGTGTGTCCAAGCTTCCGACCTGCACTCTCTCATCCTCGTCGGCGCAGTTCTGCAGGTCTGCATGGGGTCCCGCCGCTGCCCGGCGGGACTTTTTCTGTTCTGCCGTGGCGCTCGCCGGGCATGGCGCGCGCCATAGGGCCGCGGTGGCTGCCGGTGATGTCACGTTGTGGTGGATGACGACGTTGGGCGTCACAGTTTGAATCCTCCTGTGAAGACGCCGCCTGCACAATACGCTCACGCATGGTGGACGCGGACATAGCGATAGTGGCGCAACTTTTCGTTGAACCACTGCAAGGATTCCTGCCGATGCGCCCCATTCCTACCCTGCTCGCTTTGTCGCTGGTCGCCGTCGGCGCCGGCTTTGCTTCCACCGCGCACGCTGCCGAAGGCGATGACCGCTTCACGCTGCGCCTGGGTGCGATGAACATCGATACCGACAACACCATCCGCGGCAGCACGAACATCGCGGGCCAGGACGTGAACCTGAACGAAGATTTCAGCATGGGCGGCAAGGAATGGGAGCCGCGCGTGGATGGCGTGTTCCGCTTCAGCGACCGCCAGCGCCTGATCTTCGATTACTTCAAGTGGGACAAGGACCGCCGTGAAGTGCTGAACGACGGCATTGCGTTCGGCGACATCAACGTGCCGGAAGGCAGCTTCGTCAAGGCTGAACTGAAGTATCAGGTCGCCACCCTGGTGTATGACTACTCGGTGGTCGACACCGACCGCTTCGACCTGGGCCTGCAGATCGGTGCCGAATGGGCTCAGATCAGCGCCAAGGGCTATGCCGACCTGGGCAACGTCTACAACGGCCGCTTCCTGGATGAGAAGGAGAACGGTGTGGCGCCGGTGGTCGGCGCGCGCCTGACCTTCAATCCGGCCGACCGCTGGATGATCAACCTGCAGGGCCAGTACCTCAACACCAGCTGGGGCAGCTTCGATGACTACGAAGGCGACCTGAGCCGCGCCAACGCGATCGTCGAATACCGCCTGACCGACAACTTCGGCCTCTTCGCCGGCTACGACTGGTTCAAGCTGGACGTCGACCAGAAGGGCAGCGACGGCGTGATCGGCCTGAAGCAGGAGTTCAAGGGCCCGGTGGCCGGCGTCAGCCTGTCGTTCTGATCCCTCGATCCGCGCAATGAAAAAACCCCAGGCTTGCCTGGGGTTTTTTTGTTGCCGGGCAAGTGCGCCGGACAGTGCCCCGGCGCGTGCCGGCTTACTTCTTCTTCGGCATGTACAGGTCGGTGATCGTGCCGTCGTAGATTTCCGACGCCATCGCCACCGATTCGCTCAGCGTGGGATGGGCGTGGATGGTGTGGCCGATATCTTCGGCTTCCGCCCCCATCTCGATGGCCAGGCCGATTTCCGCCAGCAGGTCACCCGCGTGCACGCCGACGATGGCGCCACCGATGATGCGATGGGTTTCCTCGTCGAAGATCAGCTTGGTGAAACCTTCGGTGCGACCGATGCCGATGGCACGGCCACTGGCCGCCCACGGGAACTTCGCCACGCCGACCTTCAGGCCCTTGGCCTTCGCTTCGGTTTCGGTCACGCCGACCCAGGCGATTTCCGGGTTGGTGTAGGCCACCGACGGAATCACCCGTGCGACCCATTCCTTCTTGTGCCCCGCAGCCACTTCAGCGGCCAGCTTGCCCTCATGGGTGGCCTTGTGGGCCAGCATCGGATTGCCCACGATGTCGCCGATGGCGAAAATGTGCGGCACGTTGGTCCGCATCTGGCGGTCAACCGGGATGAAACCGCGATCGGACACCTGCACGCCGGCGTTCTCCGCACCGATCTTGGCACCGTTCGGCGAGCGGCCCACGGCCACCAGCACGCGGTCGAACGTGCCTTGCGGCAAGGCGGGGGCCTCGCCTTCGGCGGCGGCTTCGAAGGTCACCGTCACGCCCTTGGCGTCGGCAGTGACGCCGGACGCCTTGGTCTTCAGGTGGACGTCCACGCCCTGCTTCTTCAGGCGGTCCGCCAGCGGCTTGACCAGGTCCTTGTCGGCACCCGGCATCAGCTGGTCCATGAACTCCACCACGGTGACCTTGCTGCCCAGTGCGGCATACACGGTGGCCATTTCCAGCCCGATGATGCCGCCACCGACGACCAGCAGCGAACCCGGCACGTCGGCCAGTTCCAGCGCGTCGGTGGAGTCCATCACGCGCGGGTCGTCCCACGGGAAGTTCGGCAGCTTCACGGCCTGCGAACCGGCCGCGATGATGCACTGCTGGAACCGCAGCAGCTGGGTGCTGCCGTCTTCAGCGGTGATTTCCAGTTCATTGGCCGATACGAAGCGGCCCACGCCCTGCACGCTGCGCACCTTGCGCTGCTTGGCCATGCCGGCCAGGCCCTTGGTCAGCTGGCCGACCACCTTTTCCTTGTACTGGCGCAGCTTGTCCAAGGTGATCTTCGGCGCACCGAATTCGACGCCGAAATCGCCGGCATGGGCGACTTCATCGATCACCGCCGCGGCATGCAGCAGCGCCTTGGACGGAATGCAGCCGACGTTGAGGCAGACGCCGCCCAGGCTGGCGTAACGCTCCACGATGACGGTATCCAGGCCGACGTCGGCGGCGCGGAAGGCCGCGGTATAACCGCCCGGGCCGGAGCCCAGCACGACCATCGCGCATTCGATGTCGGCAGCCTTGCCGGAAGACAATGCAGGCTTCGGCGCGGCCGGTTCAGCCGGCGCGCGGTGCGACGGGGTAACCGGCGGCTTGCTGTTCGGTGCAGCGGCCGCGGGCGCAGCGGCCTTGGCCGGCGCAGCCGGTGCAGCGCCCTCGCCTTCCGCTTCCAGCAGCACCACGACGGCGCCTTCGGACAGCGTATCGCCGAGCTTGACCTTCACTTCCTTGACCACGCCGGCGGCCGAGGACGGCACTTCCAGCGTTGCCTTGTCCGATTCCAGGGTCAGCAGACCCTGGTCCTTCTTCACCGTGTCGCCGACGGCGACCAGTATTTCAATCACCGGCACATCGCTGTAATCACCGATGTCGGGAACCTTGACTTCAATCGTGGCCATGGTGGTTTCCTTCATGCCCGCGCGGGAAGGCCGGCGGGCGTCTGCTGCAGTTCGTCACGCGGCCGCGCGCATCGCGGCGGCCACACGGAGGGGGCTTGCCGGCTCGGTCAGAGCAGCACGCGGCGCATGTCCGCCAGTACCTGCGACAGGTAGGTGGTGAAGCGTGCGGCCAGTGCGCCGTCGATGACCCGATGGTCGTAGCTCAGCGACAGAGGCAGCATCAGCTTCGGTGCGAATTCCTTGCCATTCCAGACCGGCTGGATGGACGACTTGGACACGCCGAGGATCGCCACTTCCGGTGCGTTGACGATCGGCGTGAACGCGGTGCCACCGATGCCGCCGAGCGAGCTGATCGAGAAGCAGCCGCCGCTCATGTCGGCCGGACCCAGCTTGCCGTCACGCGCCTTCTTGGCCAGTTCGCCGCTTTCCTGCGCGATCTGCACCACGCCCTTCTTGTCGACGTCGCGGACCACCGGAACGACCAGGCCGTTCGGGGTGTCGGCGGCGAAGCCGATGTTGAAGTACTTCTTCAGGGTCAGGTTCTCGCCGCTGGCATCCAGCGAGGCGTTGAACTCCGGGAACTTCTTCAGCGCCGCGGCACTGGCCTTGACCAGGAAGGCGAGCATGGTCAGCTTGATGCCGGCCTTCTCGTTCTCCTTGTTCAGCGCCACGCGCAGGGCTTCCAGATCGGTGATGTCGGCCTGTTCGAACTGGGTGACGTGCGGGATCATGGCCCAGTTGCGCGCCAGGTTCGCACCGGAAATCTTCTTGATGCGCGACAGCGGCTGGACCTCGACTTCACCGAACTTGCTGAAGTCGACCTTCGGCCACGGCAGCAGGTTCAGGCCACCGCCGGCAGCGGCCGAAGCAGGCGCGCCAGCGGCAGCGCCGCCGGTGAGTGCAGCCTTGACGAACTTCTGCACGTCGCCCTTGGTGATGCGACCACCCTTCTCGGTGCCGCTGATCTGCAGCAGGTCCACGCCCAGTTCGCGGGCGAACACGCGCACCGCCGGGGTGGCATAGGGCACCTTGGCCGGCAGCACGCTGTCGGCATTGAACTGCACCGGCGGGCTGGTCGGAGCACCGGCCGACGGGGCACTGTCGATCTCGCGCTGGGCCAGCTTGTCCGGCTGCTGCTGGACCGCGACCGGCTCCACCTTGGTGGCGGTTTCGGCGGCAGCCGGAGCCGCAGCAGCGTTGCCCGCGGCCGGGGCCGGGGCAGCAGCGCCTTCGGCTTCAATGATCGCCACCAGCTTGCCCTGCGACAGGGTGTCACCGACCTTGACCTTGATCTCCTTGACCACGCCGGCGACCGACGAGGGCACTTCCATCGTCGCCTTGTCGCTTTCCAGCGTGACCAGGCCCTGGTCCTTCTTCACCGTATCGCCGACGGCGACCAGGATTTCGATGACCGGGATGTCACTGTAATCGCCGATGTCCGGCACCAGCGCTTCCACCGCGCCACCGCTGGTGGCCGCAGCCGGGGCAGCAGGTGCAGGCGCACTCGCGGCGGCCGGCGCAGGGGTCTCGACCTTTGCCGGCGCAGGCGCGGCGGCGGCGGCGGCGGCCGGCTTGGCGGCCAGTGCCTCGCCGTCGGCCACTTCGATCAGCGCCACGACCTTGCCTTCGGACAGGTTGTCGCCGACCTTCACCTTGATTTCCTTGACCACGCCGGCGACCGACGAGGGCACTTCCATCGTCGCCTTGTCGCTTTCCAGCGTGACCAGCCCCTGGTCCTTCTTGACCGTGTCGCCGACGGCGACCAGCACCTCAATTACCGGGATATCGCTGTAGTCACCGATATCGGGGACGAGGGCTTCCTTGATTTCGGCCATGGGGATAACTCCGGCAATCTGGTGTAGGGAATCCTCTATTGTGCGGCCAGCATGGCCCCCTCGCCAACCGTTGATGGCGTTTTCAGTCCGCACTGTCCCGGGACACGCTGTTGTGGCAGGGCACTTGCGCAGCAACGAAGCGCCGCAGGCCGCTTCCAGTCGGTGGCGTATTGTCCCGCCACGGTCATCCACACACGCACCTTCAACGGCCCTAGCCGGGACCCCGCAGTGCCTCGGCCAGCGGCTGCCAGGCCTGGTGCAGCGCCGGCAACGATGCGGCCGCGTTGGCCGGACTGGTCGAGGGAAGCGCCAGCACCGGCGCCGATAGCGGTTGCCGCAGGGTGGGCACGATGAAGCGTTGGAACGCGCGATGCGCCGCCGCCCCATTGCAGGCCACCAGGCGCAGGCCGGGCAGGCGGTCGATCAGCTCCGCAATCGGATTGGGTACCTCACTGCCGCGCACGATCGCCGCATCCAGGCTGCCCTGCCGGCGGCATTGCCCGATCACATCCCACAGGGCAACGCCCGAAGCGCGCAACGCCTGCAGCCGCTGTGCGTAGGGCGCCCCCGCATCAACGCCGCACAGCAGCCCCATCAGCGGCCAGAAACGATTGCGCGGGTGGGCGTAGTAGCGGGCCTCGCGCAGCGACAGCGCACCCGGCATCGAGCCCAGCACCAGCACGCGGGCGCTGCCGTCTGCCTGCGCCGGCAGCCCCGTGCAGAGATCGTTGCGCGTGCTGTCGCTCATTGTCGCTGCCTTCCTGCAGTACCCACGTCACCCCTTAATGGGACCGGTCCGATTCTCTACGTGCGCGCGCGGACCTGTAATGCCGCCTGCTGCATTCCGCGTCGCATTCCGCGCGGCAAGCGCACCCTCTCTTTCCAAAGGATCTTCCCATGCGTTCCCTGCTCCTGACCACCTGCCTGCTGGCTTTCGCTTCACCTGCTGCATTCGCTGCTGACGACACCGACACCGCTTCGAAGAAGCGTATCGGCGTGACCGCCGGCTTTACCGTCGGCGATGCCGGCCCGGCGCCCACCGCCAGCATCAGCTACCTGTTCAATGACCACTGGGCCGCCGAGGTCTGGGGTACGGCAGACAAACTGCAGCAGAACATGCGCATGAAGTCCGGCCCGCGCGTGGGCACCTATGCGCATCAGCCGGTCGCGCTGAGCGTGCAGTACCACTTCGGCAGTGCTGACGCGGTGTTCCGCCCGTTCATTGGCGTGGGCGGCTTCACGACGAACCGGTTCGAGGCAACGCTGACCCCGCCCGCCGTGCCGGCCGTCGGCACCTTCAAGGGCAAGCGCAATTCCGGGTACATCGCCACCGTTGGTACCGACATGAACATCAACGAAACCTGGTTCGCGCGGGTCGATGCCCGCGTGCTCTACGGCAGAGATCTGAGTCTGGAGAGCGAAGGTGCGCCGGCGAAGTTGATCAAGGTCAGCCGTCCAATCGCAGGCTTCAGCATCGGCGCGCGTTTCTAGCCTGGTACCGACGTGAGCAAGCGCGGACCCATCCGCGCATGCTCACGCCGGTTGCAGATTCGTGAATACCGTTTCCTTGCTGAACCCTTGTCCGCGCTGCATCAGCGGGAATCCGGCTGAACGGAAAAACCAATTTTTAACGCTAGTCGAATGGGATTCATGTTTGAAGGCATACGTTGGCCTCGCCCCGGCTACCGGGGATCAAAAAAACTAGAAACCCGAGGAGATTCCCCATGCGCTCCATCCGTATCCTGAGCCTTTCCCTGCTGACCGCCGCTGCCTTCGCGCCGAGCGCCTTCGCGCAGGATTATTCGGCAACCGACAGCACCACCGATACCGCCTCGGGCAAGCACTTCGCCGTGGTCGGCGGCGTCGCCCTGCTGCAGCCGAAGAATGACCCGGTCGAGGGCATCCGCAAGTTCGATGGCGGCCCGGCGCCGACCCTGAGCCTGAGCTACTACATCAACGACAACTGGGCCGTTGAACTGTGGGGCGCAGCCGACAAGTTCAATCACCGCGTGCGTGGCGTCGGCAACGAGCGCCTGGGCACCGTGGAACAGCAGCCGATCGCCCTGAGCGGCCAGTACCACTTCGGCCAGGCAGACAACGTCTTCCGTCCGTTCGTCGGTGTCGGTTACTACGAGTCGAACTTCAGCAATGAAGACCTGGTCGCGCCGGGCGTGACCGAGCACATTGGTCTTGAGACCGCCAAGGGCGCCATCGGCACCGTCGGCGTAGACATGAACATCAATTCGACCTGGTTCGCCCGTGCCGATGCGCGCTACATGCACGCCCGTCCGGAAGTGAAGGTTGGCGGGAAGGGCACCGGCGCTGACGCCAAGCTGGATCCGTGGACCGTCGGCTTCGGTATCGGTGCGCGCTTCTAAGCATCGGTACGACGCAACGTAGAACGCAACGGGCCCTTCGGGGCCCGTTGTCGTTTGCCGCCACGCGGCATCACGGCAGAATCCGTGGACCGTCGGCTTCGGCACCCGTGCGCGCTTCCAGTCACGTCGCAAGCAACCGTATTTCGCTGCAACGGGCCCTTCGGGGTCCGTTGTTGTTTCGCCTGATGCGCGCAGGCGTGCACATGCCATGTTTCCGCCAGTGCCACTGAGGTAGGCTCGGACGAACACGGCAGGAGCCTGCCGGAGGGCCAAGGCCGATGCTCGACGTGCTGGTGGTAGGAGGCGGGATCAACGGAACCGGCATCGCCCGCGACGCAGCGGGCCGCGGCCTGACGGTCGCCTTGTGCGAACAGGACGACCTGGCTTCGCATACCTCCAGTGCCAGTTCCAAGCTCATCCATGGTGGGCTGCGCTACCTCGAACACGGGCAGTTCGGCATGGTCCGCAAATCATTGCAGGAGCGCGCGGTGTTGATGCGGATCGCGCCGCACCTGGTGCAGCCGTTGCCCTTCGTGCTGCCGCACGAAGCGCACCTTCGACCCGCCTGGCTGATCCACCTGGGTCTGTGGCTGTACGACCATCTCGGCGGGCGCTCGCCGCAGCTGCCTCGCTCGCGATCGCTGCGGCTGCGCAGCCATCCGCTGGGGGCACCGTTGCGCGAGGACCTGCGCCGTGGGTTCACCTACACCGACGCGCAGGCGCCGGATGCCCGGCTGGTGGTGGTCAATGCCATCGATGCCGCCGAACGTGGTGCCCACATATGGACGCGCACCCTCTGCGAGCAGGCATGGCGGCAGGCAGATGGCTGGTCGGTCGACCTGCGCGACCCGGATGGCACCCAGCGCAGCGTGCGTACGCGCATGCTGGTCAATGCGACCGGCGCCTGGGCGCCGCGGTTTGTCGACAACATCAGCCTGACCCGCGGCGTGGCCCTGCGGCTGGTGCAGGGCAGCCACATCGTGGTGCCGGCGCTGTACGCGCATGACCAGGCCTACCTGCTGCAGCAACCCGATGGCCGCATCGTGTTCGCCCTTCCCTTCGAAGACCACTACACCCTCATCGGCACCACCGACGTGGACTTCGAGGGTGATCCCGGCGCGGTGCACGTGGACGATGCACAGCGTGACTACCTGTGCGCGGCGGCCAATCGCAGCTTCCGCCAGCAGACCAGCCCGCGCGACATCGTGTGGGAATTCAGCGGCGTGCGTGCGCTGCTTGACGATCCGGAAGCCGAGGCCAGCGCGGTGACCCGTGACTACCGGCTGGACCTGGATGACAAGGGTGCGCCGCTGTTGAATGTCCTTGGCGGCAAACTGACCACCTATCGGCGCCTGGCCGAAGAGGCGGTTGACCTGCTGGCAAGCCACGCCGGGACGGAGGCACCCGCCTGGACGGCCACCGGCGCGCCGCTGCCCGGGGCCGAACGCGGTACGCCGGCGCAGTGCGCGGCCTGGCTGGCAACGCAGTGGCCATGGCTGCCGCCGAAGCTCGCGGCGCGCTGGTCCCGCACCTACGGCGCGCGGGCCACGTTGATCCTCGGCCAGGCCGATTCGATGGCCGCGCTTGGCACGCACTTCGGCGCCGATCTGTACGAAGCCGAAGTGCGCTATCTGTGCACGCACGAATGGGCGCGCCAGGCAGATGACGTGCTGTGGCGACGGACCCGGCTTGGCCTGGTGCTGGACGCCGCGCAGCGGCATCGGCTGGCCTGCTGGCTGGACACCCACGCACCCACCAGCGGCCGCGCTGTGGGCGCTCCCTGATCGCACGATGAGGAACCTGGCATGTCACGACGGCAGCTTGCAGGCGAACTGATTTCCGAGGCGGTCGCGGTGGCGATCATCATCAGCATCGGCTGCTCTGCAGCGGCCATGTACCTGCTGTACGACCCCAGCCCGTACCAGCATGCCTACTGGGGGCTGTGCATCACGTGGGGACTGGCGGTCACTGTCGCGATCTACGCCACCGCGTCGGTATCGGGCACCCACGCCAATCCGGCGGTGACCCTGGCGCTTGCGCTGTACCGCGGTTTCCCGTGGTCACGCGTAATGCCCTACTGGGCGGCGCAGGTGCTCGGTGGCTTCGTCGGCGCGGCGATCGTGCTGCTGCTGTATGGCCCGGTCATCGATCACTACAACGACCTGCAGGGGATGACCCGCGCCGAAGGCGGCGGCGCCGGGGTGTTCTTCACTGCGCCGGGACTAGCGGTCACGCCGCTGCATGCGCTGCGCAACCAGGTCATCCTGACCGGGTTCCTGGTGTTCGGTATCTTCGCCATCACCGAGCGGTACAACGAAGCCGCACCGGGGGCGAACGGCGGCGCGCTGATGATCGGCCTGCTGGTGGCCTGCATCGGTGCGTCGATGGGCTACCTGGAAGGCTGGGCGATCAATCCCGCCCGCGATTTCGGTCCGCGCGTGTTCGCCTGGCTCGCGGGCTGGGACCGCGCCGCGCTGCCTGCAGAACACCATTACTGGTGGATCCCCATCATCGGCCCGCTGATCGGCGGCGCGCTCGGCGGGGCGGCGTATCGCTGGCTCATCCTGCCGTTCCTGCCGGCGCGCCAGCGGGCGCTGTCAGCGGCACCGGCCATCGCGAGCGAGCGCGGCGCACAATGAGCCCCTACCGCGCGCTTGCCGGCCGCGGATCCGAAACAACCGACGAGGACACCTTCGCCATGGAACCGGAATTCATCCTTGCCATCGACCAGGGCACCACCAGTTCCCGCGCCATCCTGTTCGACCGTGATGGTCGCATCGCAGGCAGCGCGCAGCGCGAGTTCACCCAGTTGTTCCCGCAGCCCGGCTGGGTGGAACACGATCCGCGCGAGATCCTGACCAGCGTCTACACCACCCTGACCGAACTGCTCAACCAGCAGCAGGTCGATCCGCGCCGCATCGCCGGCATCGGCATCACCAACCAGCGCGAAACCACGGTGGTCTGGGACAAGGCGAACCGGCCAGCCGATCCACAACGCCATCGTCTGGCAGTCGCGCCAGAGCCAGGCGATCTGTGAGCAGCTGCAGGCCGATGGCGATGAGGCGCTGATCCGCAGCCGGACCGGGCTGGTGGTGGATGCCTATTTCTCCGCCACCAAGATCCGCTGGATCCTGGACCATGTGGACGGCGCGCAGGCGCGTGCCGAACGCGGCGAGCTGCTGTTCGGCACCATCGACAGCTGGCTGATCTGGAACCTCACCGGCGGCGCGGTGCACGTGACCGACATGACCAATGCGGCGCGCACGCTGCTGTTCAACATCCATACGCTGGCCTGGGACGAGGACCTGCTGGCGCTGCTGGACATACCGCGCGCGATGCTGCCGCACGTGCGCGGCAGCAGCGAGGTGTACGGGCATACGCGGCCGCAGTTTTTCTTCGACCGGCAGATTCCCATCGCCGGCATCGCCGGTGACCAGCAGGCGGCGTTGTTCGGGCAGGCCTGCTTCGAACCCGGGATGGCCAAGAACACCTATGGCACCGGCTGTTTCATGCTGATGAACACCGGCAGCCAGGCGGTCGCTTCAGCCAATGGCCTGCTGACCACCATCGCCTGGAATGTCGACGGCCAGGTGGAATATGCGCTGGAAGGGTCGATCTTCGTCGCCGGGTCGGTGGTGCAGTGGCTGCGCGACGGCCTGCGCATGTTCGGCAAGTCCAGCGACTGCCAGGCCTATGCCGAGCGCGTGCCCGATACCGGCGGCGTCTATCTGGTCCCCGCTTTCGTCGGCCTGGGCGCGCCGTACTGGCGCAGCGATGTGCGCGGGGCGATGTTCGGGGTCACCCGTGGCACCAGCAAGGAACACTTCATCCGCGCGGCGGTGGAGTCGATGGCCTACCAGACCCGTGACGTGCTGGCGGCCATGCAGGCCGACGCGGGGATCGAGCTGAAGGAACTGCGCGCCGACGGTGGCGCCATCGCCAACGACTTCATGGGCCAGTTCCAGAGCGATCTGCTCGGCGTGCCGGTGCTGCGCCCGCAGGTGGCCGAAACCACCGCACTGGGCGCGGCCTACCTGGCGGGCCTGGCCGTCGGGTTCTGGGAAAGCCGTGCGCAGATCGCGGCCCAATGGGGCGTGGACCGGCGCTTTGAACCGACGATGTCCGCCGACCGGCGCGAAGCCTTGTATGCGGGCTGGCAACGGGCCGTCAATGCGGCCCTCGCCTGGTGAATCCCGACAGCGCCGGGCCGTGCCCGGCGAACCGTTGGATCAGAACGCAGGCAGCACCGCGCCCTTGTACTTCTGCGCGATGAATTCCTTCACCTGCGGGCTGGTCAACGCCTGGGCCAGCTTCTGCACGCGCGGGTCGTCCTTGTTGTCCGGACGCGCCACCAGGAAGTTCACGTACGGCGAGTCCTTGCTTTCGATCGCCAGCGCATCCTGCGTCGGGTTGAGGCCGGCATCCAGCGCATAGTTGGTGTTGATCAGCGCCAGGTCGACCTGGTCCAGCACGCGCGGCAGCATCGCCGAATCCAGCTCGCGGAACTTCAGGTTCTTCGGGTTGGCGATGATGTCGCGCTGGGTGGCCAGCGCGTTCTTCGGATCCTGCAGCTGGATGACCCCGGCGTTGTGCAGCAGGATCAGCGCGCGGCTGTTGTTGCTGGGATCGTTGGGGATCACCACGTCGGCGCCTTCGCGCAGTTCGTCCAGCGACTTGACCTTGCGCGAGTACGCACCGAAGGGCTCGATGTGCACGCCGGCCACGGTCACCAGGTCGGACTTGCGGTCGCGGTTGTACGCATCCAGGTAGGGCTCGGTCTGGAAGTAATTGACGTCGACCTGCTTCTGCACCAGCTGGTCGTTGGGCTGCACGTAGTCGTTGAACACGCGCACGTCCAGGTCCACGCCCTGCTCCTTCAGCATCGGCTTGACCACCTCGAGGATCTCGGCATGCGGCACCGCCGTGGCGGCCACGATCAGCTTCTGCGAGGGTTCGCCGGAGCTGCCACAGGCGGCCAGGGCCACGGCAGCGAACAAGGACAACAGCAGGGACTTCTTCATCATGGGAGGATCTCGGGGGAGAGGGTCATTCGTAGTTGCTGAGCGCCAGCGCCAGCAGGCTCTTGGCCTGCTCGCGCAGCATCACCGGTTCGATGATCTCGGCATCGGAACCGTAATGCAGCACATCCATCAGCAATTCGCGGGAAACACTGTAGGGCACCTTCAGTTCATAGCGCCCATCGGCCAGGTAGCGGCCCTGCTGGTTGGCGTGCCAGTGTTCATCGGCCACCCAACGGGCGGCCTTGGCACTGAACAGGATCGTCGCCCAGCCCTTGGGCGCACCGGAGAAGATGCCATAGCTGGCGCCCAGCTGCGCGTCCAGCACGTTGTCATCGACGTCGGTGGCCGGTGCGTCGACCACGCGGGCCTTGTTGATGCGGTCCACGGCAAAGCTGCGCAGGGCGTCACGGTCGTGATCCCAGGCATCCAGGTACCAGTTGTCCCGGTAGTGGGTCAGGCGCTGCGGCGACACCGTGCGGCGGGTCGCCTCGTCGGTGGACCGCGCGCGATATTCGAACGCCAGCTGGCGCCGCTCCAGCACCGCCGAGGCCACGCTGCGGAAGCTGCCCTCGTCGAACTTGCGCACCCGGTGCGGGATCACCCGGACCCGGTCCACCGG
Source organism: Stenotrophomonas sp. SORGH_AS_0321 (assembly GCF_031453215.1). Taxonomy (NCBI): domain Bacteria; kingdom Pseudomonadati; phylum Pseudomonadota; class Gammaproteobacteria; order Lysobacterales; family Lysobacteraceae; genus Stenotrophomonas; species Stenotrophomonas sp. SORGH_AS_0321. The sequence continues at coordinate 595,329 of NZ_JAVIZG010000001.1, read as the reverse complement.
CCAGCTGGAAACGCCGGCCTGGGCCGCCAGCAGGCCTTCGATGCGCTGCTGCAGCGGGGCCAGCACCGAGGACAGCACACCCCCGCCGGTGCGTGCGAGCAGGTGCTGCGAGGCCAGCAGCGCGTGCAGTTCTTCCGAACTCAGCCACAGCCCGGGCAGCTCGAAGCGATCGCTTTCATCGGCCATGTAGCGGAAACCCGCCTCGCCATCGCCTTCGATCGGCGCCATCAGCGCATCACGCAGGAAGGCCAGGTCCCGGTAGACCGTGGCGCGGGAACAGCCAAGCTTGTCCTGCAGCGTCGCTACCGTGACCGGATAGCGGGCAGACTTGAGCAGACGATGCAGGGCAGTGATGCGTTCGTATCGGTCCATGACCCCGATTATGTCCGACTCGTGGCCATTGTGGCGGCCATGATCGGCTATCGTGTCGATCCCCACGCCACGGCCTGCCCCGCATGCGCCTGCTTCCCTGCTTCCCCCTGGCCCTGGCTGCGCTGCTGGCGGGCTGCGAACAGCCCACCCCGCCACCGGCCAGCGTGCCATTGGCCGATGCACAGCACCCGGCGGCGGCGGCGCCGGCAGCAGACCCGGCGGCGGCCGTGCTGGAGGCCAGCCGACGTTTCGCCGGCCTGCGCAGCTTCCACGCCGAGATGACACTGCACGGTGCGCAGGCCGGCCAGGTCGTCCGCAGCGGGATGGACTTCGTGGCCCCGGACCGCTATCGGCTGGATACACCGGCCGGCGTGCAGACGATCATCGGCGACACCTTCTTCCTGCAGGCAGAGGGCCGCATGCAGCAGGTGCCGCTGCCGGCCGGCACGCTGGAACAATGGCGCAGCCCGCTGCCGTCCGAAGCGAGCCTGCAGGACCTGCGGGTGGACGATCGTGGGCCGGCCGACATCGACGGCACGGCCACGCGCGTGTATCGGATAGACGGGCCGGCCGGCAGTGGCGAAACGCTGCAGTACTGGATCGGCGCCGACGGTCTGCCGCGGCAGATCCAGCGCGATGGCTTCAACAAGCAGCAGCCCTACCGGATCACCCTGCGGTATTCGCGCTTGAATGATCCAACGCTGCAGGTTCCGCCGCCCGGAGACGCCATTCCCTCTGTGCTGAATGGGGATTTGTAGAAACGCCGACTGAAGCAGGGCGCCATCCGCGGTCGAGGCGACGAGGGGTTAACGCTATCATCACGCACTGCGTTCGATCCCCGCCCCCCGGAGAATTCCTGATGTCCCTGCGTGTTTCCCTGCTGGTTCCGTTGTTGCTGGCCGCTCCTGCGGCATTCGCCCAGGACCCCGCCGAACTGGCGGCGATGACCTCTCCCTGGAGCGGCAGCGGTGGTGAACTGGGCTTTGCTTCGGCACGCGGCAACAGCACCACCGAGAGCGCCAACGGTCGCCTGCGCCTGCGCTACACCGATGACGACTGGGTGCACAGCATGGACCTGTTCGGCCTGCGTTCGCGTTCGGAATCCATCCAGGCCAACGACGACGGCACCGAAAGCAAGGTCAGCAACACCACCGCCAACCGCTACACCGGCAGCGCCGGCAGCGCGTTGCAGCTGGGTGAGCACCGCCAGATCACCGCCACGGTCCGTTACGAGCGCGATGATTTCGCCACGTATGATCGCCAGAGCTCGTTCGGTCTCGGTTACGGTACCCGGCTGTGGGGCAATGACCGCTTCTCGCTGGATGCGCAGATCGGCCCCGGTGTGCGCCGCACCCACAGCACCGAAGACGATGAAACCCGCACCGGCCTGATCGGTCGTGGCTTCTTCGACATCAAGTATTCGCTGACCCCCAACACCGACCTGGTCAATACGCTGCTGGTCGAATCCGGTTCGTACAACACCTTCGCGCAGAACGATTTCGGCGTGTCGGTGAGCATGAACGAACATCTCGCGCTGAAGGCGGCCTGGCAGGCGCGCCACAACAGCGACGTGGCCGACGACAAGCAGAAGACCGACACGCTGACCACCATGAACGTGGTCTACAAGTTCAAGTAAGCCGCCGCAGTGCCGGCCCCGGCCGGCACGCTCCCGGGCGCCCTTCAGACCGCCAGCAGGGCGCCCGCGCCCCCATCGAGCAGCAACTGCGCCACGGTCCTGCCCAGCGCCTCGGGATCACTGCCGGGGCCCACGGCTTCGGCGCGCACCGCACTGCCATCGGCCACGCCGCCCACCAGCCCCTGCAGGTGCAGGTCCTCGCCCTGCCACAGCGCGATCGCCGCCACCGGCACATGGCAGCTGCCATGCAACGTGCGATTCATGGCACGCTCGGCCTCCACGCAGCTGCGCGTGCGCGCGTCGTCCAGCGCGGCGAACAAGCGCAGCAGCTCCGCGTTGCCGCCATCGCATTCCACCGCCACCGCCCCCTGCGCCGGTGCCGGCAGCCAGTCCGGCGGCTGCAGGCGTGCGACGATGCGCTGCCCCAGTCCCAGCCGCTCCAGTCCCGCCACGGCCAGCACGATGGCGTCGTAGCCACCGTTGTCCAGCTTGGCCAGGCGGGTATTGACGTTGCCACGCAGGTCCAGCAGTTCCAGGTCCGGGCGCAGCGCGCGCAACTGGGCCTGGCGGCGCAGTGACGAGGTGCCCACGCGTGCACCCAGCGGCAGCGCGTCCAGCGAGGCGTACAGATTGGAAACGAAGCCGTCGGCGGGATCGTGGCGCGGCAGGATCGCCGGCAGCACGAACGGCGCGTCCAGTTCCATCGGCACGTCCTTCAGCGAATGCACGGCGCAGTCCGCCTCGCCGCGCAGCATCGCCAGCTCCAGTTCCTTCAGGAACAGGCCCTTGCCGCCGATGGCAGCCAGCGAGCGGTCCAGCACTTCGTCGCCGCGGGTGCTCATCGGTATCAGTTCGACATGCAGGCCGGGGTGGGCGTGGCGAAGTCGATCAGCGACGTATTCGCTCTGCCAGAGGGCGAGCGGGCTCTTGCGGGTGGCGATGCGCAGGGTATCCATGCGGTCATTATCGCGCATCGGGATAGGGGGCGAACGGGTGGAACCCCCTCGTGGCGGGCTGCCGTTTCAAGCTGCAGCTGGGGGTGGGTCGGGCGCGGAGGCCATGCGGGGCACGCGCAAGTACATCCATGTAGCTCTTCGCGGCTCCTGCCGCTCAAGGCCCCGCATACCCTCCCCGCCCGACCCATGACAGGTTCCGGGAGCCGCCCGCCACGTAATGAAACAAAGGCCAGGGGTCAGAGTCTTTTCGCTACGCGAAAGGACTCTGACCCCATCACGGTCGCGCGTCTGGTGGAGGGAGCCCCTGAGTCAGGGGCGGCCGCGGAGCGGCGGGGTGTGGGTGCTGGTGAGGAGGGGCCCATGGTTTGCGAAGCAAAGCGTGGGAGCGGCAGCGCGAATGCGATGGCGTGTCCCCGTGTCCTGCACAGCCAACCCGCCCCGCCAACACACGGCGCTGCAGCCTTTGACGTTGACGTTGATGTTCTTACAGGTGGCGCAGATCCTGCCGCAGGGTCGCCACGCAGCGGCGACTCACCTCCAACGGCTGCTTGCCATGCCGCAATACCGCCTGCACCTGTCCGGCCGTGCCGCGGCGCAGTTCGATCAGCTCGTGCCGCGCCACCAGGCAATTGCGGTGGATGCGCACGAAGCGGGAGGCAAACTCTTCTTCCAGCGACTTCAGCGATTCCTCGATCAGGTCTTCGCCGCGCGCATGATGCACCACCACGTACTTTTCTTCGGCCTGCAGGTAGTGGATGTCTTCCACCGGAATCAACCGCAGGCCACCGCGCAGGCGCGCGCATAAAACGGTGCGCGCACGGCCATCGCCGTTGCCCTGCGCGTCGCCGCGCCCGGCCAGGAAAACACGCGCCCGCTCGATCGCCGCCGCCAGCCGTTCCGGCCGCACCGGCTTCATCAGGTAATCGATCGCCGCCGCTTCAAAGGCCGACAGCGCATGCGCATCGTAGGCAGTGCAGAACACCACCGCCGGGCGCGGTTCGAAGGTTGCAAGATGCCGCGCCGTCTCCAGGCCATCCAGCCCAGGCATGGCGATATCCAGCAGCACCAGGTCCGGCTGCAGCTCCGCACAGGCGTGCAGCGCCTGCTCGCCATTGGCCGCTTCGGCCACCACGGAGACATCGGGAAGATCGGCCAGCAGCGACTGCAGGCGCTCACGCGCCAGCGGTTCGTCATCTGCGATCACTACCCTCACGGCGCTCCCCTCATCGAACCGGTATGGCGATGCGGCATTCATAGTAGCCCCCGCTCCAGCCTGCCGTCATCCGCGCGGCCGGACCGAAGCGCCAGGCCAGCCGGTGGGCGATGTTGTGCAGGGCGTGCCCGGTACCGCGCGACAGCGACAAGGCCGGCACGCTGGGGTCCGGTGCCGGATTGCGGATCAGTATCTGCAGCACTGCGTCCGCGCAGGCCAGCTCCAGTTCGATCAGGCCACCTTCCGGCAGCCGCGAGATGCCGTGCAGCACCGCGTTTTCGACCAGGGGCTGCAGCACCAGGCGCGGCATCGGCTGCTGCCAGGGCAGCTCGGCCGGTCGCTGCCAGCGCACCTGCAGGCGTTCTCCCAGCCGCAGCGATTCAATGGACAGGTAACGCTCGGCCAGCTCGCATTCTTCGTGCAGCGTGGAATCGCCCTCGCCCGCCCCCAGGGCCGCGCGGAACAGGTCGGACAGGTCGAGCACCGCGCGTTCGGCCACCACGGCATCGCGCCGTACCAGGCTGGCGATGAGGTTCATGCTGTTGAACAGGAAATGCGGGCGGATGCGCGCCTGCAGGGCATCGGCCTCGGCGCGCGCCTGCGCCTGCACCTGCGCTGCCCAGCGATCACTGACGTAGAAATAGCGCAGCGCCACCGCGCTGATCAGGGCGGTGGTAGCCGCGCTGCCCAGGGTGAACCGCCAGAAGCCGATGCCATTGGCGAAATCATCGCCGAGGGCGGCATACAGCGCATGGATGATGCCTGCGCCGATCACCGCGATCACCGCCGCCAGCGCGATGGCGGCCAGCGATCCCGGCAGCGGCGGCAGCGTGGAAAGCAGCCTGCGCAACGCGCACAGCGCCACGGTGACCGCCAGCGCCAGCCACAGCGCGAAACCACTCGCCGACAGCAACCGCCCCAGGCTCCAGTGGCGCCCATCGTCCGGCGCCAGCGCCAGCACCACCACCACCAGCAACGCCAGCCCGCACATCGCGGCTAGCCGCGGCAGGCGGCACAGCTCCGGCATCCAGGGCGTGGCGGCGGGCGTGCTCATGTGTCAGCCTGCCTGCAGGCGGGTCTGCAGCCAGTCAGCGAGTGCACTGATCTCTTCGCCACACACCTGGTGGGCCATCGGATAGGACTGCCACTGGACCTCCACGCCCAGCGTGCGCAGCGTGGCGGCGGTGTGTTCGGCCACCTGCAGGGGAATCACCGGATCCTGGGTGCCGTGCGCCATGAACACCGGCACCTGCACGGCGCCGTCGATGCGCGTAGCGGTTTCGGCTTCCGGCAGGTAGGTCGACAGGGCGATCAGTCCGGCCAACGGTGCGCTGCGCTGCAGTGCGGCGGTCAGGATCACCGCGCCACCCTGCGAGAAGCCCGCCAGGAAGATGCGTTCGGCCGGAATGCCACGATCGATCTCGTGCTGGATCAGCGCATCCAGTTCACCCACCGAGTCCCGCACACCGTCCATGTCCGCACGCGAGCGGAAGTCCATGCCGACGATGTCATACCAGCCACGCATCGGCACGCCGTTGTTGATGGTGATCGGACGCACCGGGGCATGCGGGAACACGAAGCGCAGCGCGGGCCAGCCCGGCCGCACCAGCTCGGGCACGATCGGGGCGAAGTCGTTGCCATCCGCGCCCAGCCCATGCAGCCAGATGACTGCCCATTGCGGCGATGCGCCGGTTTCCTGTTCCACCGTCTGCAGCATGTTGCGGCTCCTTCATATCGAAGCCGCATTATGCGCGACTCAGTACAGCGGCGGCTTTGCCAGCGCTTCGCGGCGCAGCTGCGCGGCACGCACCAGCACCTGCGGCGGGTCGCGTTCTTCGGGAATGTCCATCAGCTTCAAGCGGCGCAGCCAGCTGCCCGGGCCGCGCGAGGAGGTCAGCGCCACCACCGGGATGGACAGCATCATGCCGATCACCACCGGGGCCATCCAGGCCGCCAGCGCCGGCGATACCGCCCACGCCAGCACGCCCATGAAGGCGCCAAACAGGCTCAGGCCACCGTAGGCCTTGACCAGCGCGAACCAGTCCACGCCGCCATCGTCGCGCTGCTGCGCGTCCCAGCCCGAATCCCGGCCGGCCAGCACTTCGGCCACGCCACGCGACTGGACATACATCACCACCGGCGCCATCAGCGCGGCCAGCACGGTTTCCAGCAGCATGGCGATGAACATGCGCACCGCCCCGCCGCAGCCACGCCGGCAGGCCGGCTCCAGCAGGGTGGCCAGGTAGCCGAGCACCTTCGGCATCAACAGCACGCCCATGGTGATCGCGAACAGCCGCACCACGTGGATTTCATCCTGGGTCCGCCAGTACACGCTGGGCGAAAGGTGCAGGATGCCGTTGAGGTCGATGCCTTCCTGGAACAGCGGAATGGCGATGCCGATCAGCATCAGCATCGCCCACATCGGGGCGGTGAAGTAGTGGCCGATGCCGATCAGCATGTGCACCCGGCTGATCCAGTGCAGGCCGCGGCTGCCGACGATCTTGCCGTGCTGCAGGTTGCCCTGGCACCAGCGGCGGTCGCGCACCATCATGTCGGTCAGCGTCGGCGGGCCTTCTTCGTAGCTGCCTTTCAGGTAGGGCACCATGTGCGCGGCCCAGCCACCGCGACGCATCAGCGCCGCTTCGACGAAGTCGTGGCTGAGCACGTGGCCACCGAACGGTTCATGCCCGGGCAGCGCGGGCAGGCCGGCATTCTCGGCAAAGGCCACGGTGCGGATGATCGCGTTGTGGCCCCAGTAATTGCTCTCCGCGCCGTGCCACCAGGCCACGCCGCGGGCGATCACCGGGCCGTATACGCGGCCGCCGAACTGCTGCATGCGCGAGAACAGCGTACGGCCACCGACCACCACCGGCAGGGTCTGGATGATGCCCACGTCCGGGTTGTGTTCCATGCCGGCGGCGAGCCGGACGATGGTGTCGCCGGTCATCAGGCTGTCGGCATCCAGGATCAGCATCTGCGGATAGTCGCCCCCGAAACGGCGCACCCAGTCGGCGATGTTGCCGGCCTTGCGCCCGCCGTTGTCGGCGCGGCGGCGATAGAACAGGTGGTCGTGCGCATCCAGCGTTTGGCGCAGCTCGGCAAATACCTGCTCTTCGGCCTGCGATATGTCTTCGCGGCGCGTATCGCTGAGCACGTAGAAATCAAAGTTGGCCAGTTGACCGGTGGCCGCCACCGATTCGTAGATCGCCTGCAGGCCGGCCAGCAGCCGCCGCGGGTCTTCGTTGTAGGTGGGCATCAGCAACGCGGTACGCGTGTGCAGCTGTGGCAGCGGCTCGTCCGGGTCGATGCCGAGCCGGTAGCCGCGGTCGAACACGGCGGTCAGGAAGCCGGCCACGGCACTGGCGAAGGCCAGCGCAATCCAGCCGAACAGGCCGACGAACAGCACCAGCAGGCAGGCCTCCAGCACGCTGACCCCGTTCGGCGACAGCACCCGCCACATCATGACGGTGGCCGCGGCGGTCATCAGCGCGGTGCCACCGAACAGGTAGGCACGGCGCAGCCCGATCAGGCGCGGCGAGGTGCGGTGGCGGCGGATCTTCAGCTCGCCCTGGTGCAGTTCCTGTTCGGGCATGGGCAGCGGCGAGCCGCCATCGGGCAGCATCGCCACGCCTGCATCAAGCCGGACGCGGGAGGGGGTCTCAGTCATCCAGGTTACCTCGCGTCAACGCGCAGGCCTGCCGTGCTGCCTGCGCAACACGATCCATCCCACGCTTCCCCGTTCCGCACATCGCGCTTCAGGGCCCGCAACCGATCTCTCTCATTACAGGAGCCCACGAATCGCTCACCCGGTAGATTCAAAAAATTGCGCCTCAGTCTAGGGCGCTGCGTGTAAGCCGAGCGCGAAGGGTGCAGCCGGCGTTTTCCCCCATTCAGGATAAACCGCGCCACGCCTTGGCGCACCTGCCATGTAGATAAACGATAATACGAACTGTTATCATTTGACACAGAGGCAGGTTTCGGCAGTCCCGTTCACCCACCCGCAGACGCGCCGGCGCCCGCCGTGCGCCCGTCGCCCAAGGATGGGATGCGAACCGGCTGCTCCGGCACTGCACGACTTCCGTCCTGGGCATCACTCCCCTACGGAAGCCCGCATGTCCCACACCCCCCACCCCGCCCGCACCGCGCTGTCCAGCGCGCTGGTCCTCGCCTGCCTGCTGCCGTTGCCCGCGCTGGCCGATGCCACCGGCGATCCTGCCACCCGTGACCTGGACACCGTGGTGGTCACCGCCTCGGGCAACCAGCAGTGGATCAAGGACGCGCCGGCCAGCATCAGCGTGATCAGCCGCGAGGACATCGAACGCCAGCCCGTGCACGACCTGGCCAGCCTGCTGAGCCGCGTGCCCGGCGTCACCGGTGGCCTCAGCGCCAGTGGCGAACACTCCAAGATCAAGCTGCGCGGCATGCCGTCCAACTACACGCTGGTGCTGGTGGACGGGAAGCGCATGGGCAGTTCGGCCTCCACCAATTACCGCCCCGACCTGGGCCGGCAGGACCTCAACTGGATCGCACCGGACCAGATCGAGCGCATCGAAGTGGTGCGCGGGCCGATGTCATCGCTGTACGGTTCCGATGCCATGGGCGGGGTCATCAACATCATCACCAAGCGCATCGGCGATACCTGGGGCGGAAGCGCCACCCACAGCTACACGCGCCCGGGCGACGACAAGCGCGGTGATACGCAGCAGATCGGCGCCACCTTCTCCGGGCCGCTGGGCGAGCGCGTCGGCCTGCGCATCGGCGCCAACAGCATGCGCCGCGACTCCGACCGCTCCAATGGCGGCGTGTACGGCAACGCGTACGCAGGCGAGAAGGATCGCACTGTCGACGCCCTGCTGAGCTGGGCGCTGAGCGATGCGCAGAAACTCTCCGTCGAAGCCGGCCATGGCGTGCAGCAGTCTTTCGCCAGCCAGGCACTGGAAGCCGAAGGCGATGGTGCGTGGGGCGCCAGCGAACTGAAGCGCAGCAGCCTGGCCCTGAACCATGACGGCCAGTGGGATTTCGGCAGCTCCCGGCTGAGCGCGTACTGGACCGAGTACCGCAACGATATCGGCCCAACCGGCCGCTCCGAAGCGACCGACCGCATCGTGGAGGGCAGCATCAGCTCACCCTTCACCCTGGGCGTGGAGCACCAGTTCACCGTCGGCGGGCAGTGGAAGCGCCAGCAGCTGACCAACACCGACACCATCGGTCAGGCGCCGGTGGACTACGACGGCAACGCGGTAGCCGGCTCCACCCTGCAGGTGGATACGTGGGCGCTGTTCCTGGAAGACGAACTGAAGCTGCACCGGACGCTGGCGCTGACCCTCGGCGCGCGGCTGGACCACCACGAACAGTTCGGCAGCCACGTCAGTCCGCGTGCCTACCTGGTGTGGCACCCGGCCGAACAGTGGACGTTGCGCGGCGGTATCTCCAAGGGCTTCCGCGCGCCCAGCCTGACCGAGAATTCGCCGACGGCGGCGACCCAGTCCGGCGGCCGCGGCTGCACCTCGCTGTATCCGCTGGGCTATATCAGCGGTGGCTGCTACATGGCCGGCAATCCGGAGCTGGATCCGGAAACCAGCACCAACCGCGAGATCGGTTTTTCGTTTGAAAACGACCTGCTGGCTGTCGGCCTGACCTACTTCCATACCGACTTCAAGAACAAGATCGAGTACGAAGCGCTGGGCTACTACAACAACTACTGGTGGACGCGGATGAGCAACGTCGACCGTGCACGCACCAGCGGCATGGAAGGCACGCTCAACCTGCGCTTCGGTGACCACTGGCGCTGGCGCACGTCGGCCACCTGGATGAAGGAAGCCAGGAACCTGACCACCGGGGAGAACCTGATCGACACGCCGGAATACTCGGCGTATTCGGCCGTGGACTGGACGCCGGATGCGATCTTCTCCAGCACGTTGTCGGCGCAGTACACCGGCAAGCAGAGCGGCATCGCCAGCAGCTTCATCAAGGCCTACACGCTGTACGACCTGACCGCTGCCTGGAACGTCAACGATGTACTGACCCTGCGCGGCGGCATCAGCAACCTGCTGGACAAGAAGCTGTACGCCCAAGGCGCCACGGATTATTTCGTCGCAGGTCGCAGCGTGTTCTTCAGCGTCACCGCGCGGTTCTGATCGCAGGCCGTGGTGGGTGGCGACGCTCGGGTGGGTGACGACCGTTGGTCGTCACCGCCTCCCTCACCTGCCGATCAACGCGACACCACCGCCTGGCGTTCGGCGATGTCGGCGTCGGCCGCGCGCCGCGCGCGCTCCATCGCCACCGCGATCTGCTGGCGGGCAAGCAGGTGCTGGGCCTGCTGGACTTCCGGGGTCGGCAGAAGCACCGGACCGGGCGTGGTTTCCACTGAAGCGGACTTGCTCATGCATCCTCCAAGGACAATCCGGCGGACCTGGGCTGCGGGGCGCAGGACCGGCGGATTGCGCACCCTACCTTAAAACCGTGACCTTTGCGTGTAGGCGGTAACAAGGGGGCAGTGACGGCCGCTGGCTGTCAATCGCCTTGCTGACGGCCAGCGGCCGTCACTACCGGACCAGCGGCGTCACTACCGGGGCAGCGGGCGCCACGACCGGCCGTGCTACCGGAAATCGCGCGATGGCGCGTTCAGGCCAGCCAGCAGGTGGCTGTAGTCATGCAGGTCGCCGGCGATCAGGTGGCGTACCCCGTCCACGCATTCCCAGCGCCCGCGCACCCCCAGCAAGCGCGAGCCCAGCAGCGCCTTGCGGCGGCGCAGCGCCAGGTGCGACCAGACCACCACGTTGACCATGCCGTGCTCGTCTTCCAGGGTGACGAACACGGTGCCGTTGGCCGTGCCGGGCTTCTGCCGCTGGGTCACCAGGCCGATGGTGTGCACCCCGCGCCCATGCGCGCTGGCCCGCAGCTGGTGCGAATCCAGCGCGCGCTCCTGGCGTAGCCGCGGCCGCAGCAGGGCCAGCGGATGCGCGCCCAGGGTCAAGCCGCTGGCACGGTAGTCGGACAGCATTTCCTCGGCCACGTCGGGCGCCGGCAGCACGATGTCCGGCTCGTCCGGACTGCCGTCCAGCAGCGGCATCGCGCGTTCGATGCCGGCCACCGCCCAGCGTGCGGCATTGCGGTTGCCGGCCAGGGCGGCCAGCGCCCCGCCATCGGCCAGCACCTGGCGGGCCTTGCCATCCAGCCGCGCGCGGCGGCACAGGTCGGCCACGTCGGCGAACGGTCGTTGCGCGCGTGCCGTCATCACCGCCCGTGCGGCCGCTTCGCTGCAGCCGGCCAACTGCCGCAGCCCCAGCCGGATGGCCGGCTGGGTGCGTGCATCGCCGCCATCCAGGGTGTTGTCCCAATCACTGATGCACACATCCACCGGCAGCACGGCCACGCCACCGCGCTGCGCACTGCCACGACGCGCGTCCTGCACGATCTGGCTGGCCGAATAGAAGCCCATCGGCTGCGCATTGAGCAGCGCGCAGGCGAATGCGGCCGGCTCATGCCGTTTCAGGAAACAGCTGATGTACACCAGCTTGGCGAACGAGGCGGCATGGCTCTGCGGGAAACCGTAGGCCCCAAAGCCCTTGATCTGCTCGAAGATCTGGTCGATGAATTCCGAGCTGTAATTTTTTTCTTCCATCAGCCCGCGGATGCGCTCGCGATGCGGGTTCATGTCGCCACCGCTGCGCCAGGCGGCCATCGAACGACGCAGCTGGTCGGCCTCGTGCGGCTCGTAGCCGGCATGGATCACCAGTTCCATCACCTGCTCCTGGAACAACGGAATGCCCAGGGTCATGCCCAGGATGTCCTGGATCCCATCGGAGGGGTACGTCACCGCTTCGTGGCCCTGCCGGCGGCGCAGGAACGGATGCACCATGCCGCCCTGGATCGGCCCGGGCCGCACGATCGCCACCTGGATCACCAGGTCATAGAAGCACGTGGGTTTCAGTCGCGGCAGCATGCTCATCTGCGCACGCGATTCAATCTGGAACACCCCGACGGTGTCGGCCGCCTGGATCATCGCGAAAGTCGGCGGATCATCCACCGGCAGGCGTGCCAGGTCGATGCGGTGGCCACGGTGTCTTTCCACCAGTTCCACCGCCTTGCGGATGCAGGTCAGCATGCCCAGCGCCAGGCAGTCCACCTTGAGCATCTTCATGGTTTCAAGGTCGTCCTTGTCCCACTGGATGATGGTGCGGTCGGCCATCGCCGCGTTCTCCACCGGCACCACCGTGCTCAGCGGCGCATCGCTGATGACGAAGCCACCGACGTGCTGGGACAGGTGCCGCGGGTGGTCGCGCAGCTGTTCGGTCACCGCCATCACCTGCTGCAGCAGGGGATTGTCCGCATCGAAACCGGCCTCTGCCAGCCGCTGCTGCATCGGAGTTTCGCCGTTGCCCCAGCCGAAGCATTCGGCCAGCAGCGCCACCTGGTCCGGCGGCAGCCCGAACGCCTTTGCCACGTCGCGCACTGCACTTTTCCCACGGTAACGGATCACCGTGGCGGCCAGCGCCGCGCGTTCGCGCCCGTATTTTCCATACACGTACTGCAGCACTTCCTCGCGCCGCTCGTGTTCGAAATCCACGTCGATATCCGGCGGTTCGTCGCGCTCCCTGGACAGGAAGCGCGCCATCAACAGCCGGCTTTCGGCCGGGTTGACCACGGTGATGCCCAATGCGAAGCACACCGCCGAGTTCGCTGAGGACCCGCGTCCCTGGCACAGGATGTCGCGCGAGCGGGCGAAGCGCACGATGTCCTCCACGGTAAGGAAGAAGGCTTCGTACTTCATGTCGGTGATCAACAGCAGCTCGCTGTCGATCTGGGCGGCCACCGCCTCCGGCACGCCTTCCGGCCAGCGCTCGCGCATGCCGCGCAGGGTCAGCTCGCGCAGCCAGCTGCTGGGGGTATGGCCGTCGGGCACCAGCTCGGCGGGGTACTGGTAGCGCACATCGTCCAGGCGGAAATGGCAGCGCCGTGCCAGCGCGACCGCGTTGTGCAGCAGCGCATGCGGATGGATGTTGCCCAGCGCACGACGGGTGCGCAGATGGTGCTCGCCATTGCGGAACAGGAACGCACCACATTCGGACAATGGCAGCACGTGGCGGATGGCGGTCATGGTGTCCTGCAGGACGCGTCGGCGGCGTACATCCATGTGGACGTCGCCGCAGGCCAGCGGCATCGATGCCCAACTGCACGGCCAACTCCAGCAGCTGCGACAGCCGCGCGGCGTCATCGCGTTCGCGGTGCAGGTGCACGGCCAGCCAGGTGCGCTGCACGAACACCTGCTGCAGCCAGCGCGCCTGAGCGGTATCGGGCTGCGCACCTGGCACCCACAGCGCGAACAGGCCCAGCGCCTCGCCCGCCACCCCGCCCAGCACCCGCTCCACATCCTGCCGGGCAAGCCGGTAACTGCCCTTGCCTGCCGCACGCCGCCCGGCGGTGATCAGTTCGCACAGGCGCACGTAGCCGCGCTGGTTTTCCACCAGCAGCACCAGTTTCAACCCGCACTCCAGCACGAACTCGCTGCCGACGATCAGCGGCACGCCGGTGGCGCGCGATGCTTCCAGCCCGCGCACGATGCCGGCCAGCGAGCACTCATCGGTGATCGCCAGGGCCTCGTAGCCGCACTGATGCGCACGGGTGAACAGTTCCTCGGCGCTGGCCGCACCGCGCAGGAACGAAAAATCGGACAGGCAGTGCAGCTCGGCATACGCCGGCAGCGCATCTTCGTGCGGGATATCGTCGTTGGCCGCCGCCAGCCGTTCGCGGGTTTCCCACGCACGCGGCATGCGCTTGCACGGGGCATCGTCACGTTCTTCGATGCGGCTCATGCGAACCAGCCGTGCAGCATCCAGTCGCCCTGCTGGCCCGGCAGGGCGAAGGCCCAGGCCTGCTGGCCCTGCGACGTTTCCAGCACGTAATAGTCGCGACGCGCTTCCTGGCCATCCCACCAGCCGCTTTCCAGCCGCTCCGGACCGGAGACGATGCGCGCGCGCGGATCGCGCAACGGCACCGGCGTGGGCAGCAGCCAACACGGACGCGGTGGCCGCAGCGGGGCTTGCGCAATGGCCGTGCCATCGCCTTCCACGCGCTGCCAGGCACGTTCCGGGCGCGGGTCACCGGCCGGCCCCACGCGATAGACCGAACCATCACCGAGCCGCGCACGCAGGCGTTCGCGCAGCTGCGGCCACGGCAGCTGCTGCTGGTTGCGGGTATCGAACAGATCGCGGCTGGCCGGCACGAAGGCCGGCAGTTCGCGCGCCAGCAGGCGCACGGCAACCACCGGCCGGTCGATGCTGGCACGCTCCAACCGGTTGCGGGTGAGTTCGAACAGCAACGTGGCATCGCGTTCGGCGGCCAGCAGGCCGACCTCCACGTCGGTATGGCCTTCTTCATGTTCCAGCCGCAGCACGAAGCGCTGCACGCCGCCATCGCGGATCGACAGGCAGGTACACAGATCGCCGATCAGGCGGCGCAACGGGAACAGCAGGGCCATGTGGTTTTCCACCTCATAGCCCAGTTCCACCCGCGAATCGAAATGGTCCGGCGGCGCATACCAGGCCAGCGGCTCATCGGCCTGCCCGTACAGCCGGTCCAGGTGTTCCAGCAGCGGCAATCCGAAGCGCCGGCGCAGGCCATCGCGCGGCAGCGCACGCAGCGCCTGCAGGCTGCCGATGCCCATCTGCTTCAGGCGCGTACCGCCCTCATCGGGCAGCCGCGCACGGCGCACCGGAACGCGGTCCAGCAGGGCCTGCATCGCCGCGATGTCCTGCACGTCCAGGCCATCGCGGATGCCGGCCAGCACCATCGCCGCACGCGGCGTCGGCGCCAGCGCGATGCGGTGCTGGAACCCCAGTGCCTGCAGCTCCTCGCGCAGGCGCGCCTGCAGCACCGGCCACGGCCCCAGCAGCTGGAAGCTGGCGCGCACTTCCAGCACGATGCAGCCCGGCCACTGCGCGCTCACCAGCGAACTGTGCCGATACGCCCAAGCCGCCAGGAAGCGCTGCCAGCGCGCATCGGACTGCGCATCGTGTTCCACCATCTGGAAGTCCGGCAGCAGCGCCAGCGCAGCCGTCAGCCGCATGCCGGCCTGCAGGCCCGCCTGCGCGGCAGCGGCATTCACCGCATGCAGGGTGCGCAGCTGCGCCGCCCCACCGACCAGCGCCAGCGGCGTATCCGGATCAGGGTGGCGGCGAAGGACAGCGTCCAGCGCCAGCTGCGGCAGCAGTACACAGGCCCAGAGCATCGGCGTGCCTCACCCGGCCCTCAAGGCAAACAGCTGCGATGGCGCAGGGCCGCCGCGGCACTTGCGTACCTGCCACTGGGTGGACCGGCCGTGGCCGACCGCTTCCAGCCGCAGCGCGGCCGGCGAGGGATTGGCCGCATGCTTGCGGTCACGCAGCGCGAAGCCCAGGCACTGGCCGGTATCGGCGGCCACCTGCAGCCGGCGCAGGGCCTGGGCATCGGCCTGCTTCGGCCAGCCCAGCACCGCCGCGCACGCACCACTGCGCAGGCACTGTTCGAACGCCCACAGCGCATCACGCGGGGCTGCGTCGATCAGCTGCAGATGCTGCAGCGAAACGCCGGCGGCCTGCCACGCGGGCGCATACGGCAGGTAGGGCGGGGCGATCACCGCCACCGCCGCGCCGGCCTGGCTGAGCCGCGCCAGCGTGGGCAGCAGCAACTGCAGTTCGCCCACGCCATCGGCGGGCAGCAGCAGTTCGGTCAGCGCGCGACGCGGCCAGCCACGCTGCGGCAGCAATCCATCCAGTGCCGGATGCCCGGTGGACTGGCCTTCCACGCCCTCCTTCGCACTGCCCCGCCCCGCATGCCAGAGGGTCTGGGCGGACAGCAGCTGCTGCAGTTCGGGCGCGGTGTTCATCTCAGCCCTGCCGTACCAGGCCGCAGTAAACGCCTTCCACGGCGAAGTCCTGCCCGGCTTCGACCACGATCGGGGCATGCGCCGGATTGCGCGGCAGCAGGCGCACGCCATCGGCGTTCTGCTGCAGGCGCTTGATGGTGAGTTCGCCATCGATGCGCGCCACCACGGTCTGCCCATCGCGGGCGCTGGGGGTGCGGTGCACGCCGACCAGGTCACCATCAAGGATGCCGTCGTCGATCATCGAATCGCCCTGCACTTTCAGCAGGTAATCCGGGCGCGGGGAGAACATCCGGCGGTCCAGCCACAGCTGCTGGTCCAGGCCGATATCCGCGCCGATCGGCTGGCCGGCCGCCACCCGGCCCAGCACCGCCAGCGGCAGCAGCTCAGCCGGCCCACCGGGCAGGGCCAGCCCGCGTTTGCGGCCCGGCGCCTGGTCCAGCAGACCGGCCTCGACCAGCGCCTGCACGTGCTTCTGCGCGGCATTGCGCGAGGCAAAGCCGAAGGCGGCGGCGATATCGGCCAGGCTGGGCGACTGGCCGGCAACCAGCGCCTGTCGCAGCCAGGCCAGCACGGCCGCACGTTGGGGAGGGAGTTCGATGGGATCCATGGTGTACATTTGTACACCCTCGCTTTCAGAAAAGCGACATTTCTACGATTCAGGCCGACGGGCGCTGTCGCTATCAACCTGCTTTGCTGACGCGTGACGCACCATGCATACAACCTATTGATTAAATTATAAAAAAGTATTGTTCAATCGAATGCTTTCACCGGGATCATCCTGCTTCATCTCCAGGAGTTCCTTCCCATGCGCCATGCCTGCCTGCTGGTAGCCGCCCTGCTCATCCCCGCCACCTCCGTGCTGGCCCAGACAACGCTGACGCGTGACAACGGCGCGCCGGTGGGCGACAACCAGAACTCACAGACGGCAGGGGCCAACGGCCCGGCGCTGCTGCAGGACGTGCAGCTGATCCAGAAACTGCAGCGCTTCGACCGCGAGCGCATCCCCGAACGCGTCGTGCATGCCCGCGGTACCGGCGTGCGCGGGCAGTTCACTGCCAGCGCCGACCTTTCCGCGCTGACCCGTGCACTGCTGTTCACCCCGGGCGAAACCACCCCGGTGTTCGTCCGCTTCTCCTCCGTGGTGCACGGCAATCATTCGCCGGAAACCCTGCGTGATCCACGTGGCTTCGCCACCAAGTTCTATACCCGCGAAGGCAACTGGGACCTGGTAGGCAACAACTTCCCGACCTTCTTCATCCGCGATGCGATCAAGTTCCCGGACATGGTGCATGCGTTCAAGCCCGATCCGCGCACCAACCTGGATGACGATGCACGTCGCTTCGATTTCTTCTCGCACGTGCCCGAAGCCACCCGCACGCTGACCCAGCTGTATTCCAACGAAGGAACACCGGCCGGCTACCGCTTCATGGACGGCAATGGGGTGCATGCCTACAAGCTGGTCAATGCCGCCGGTGACGTGCACTACGTCAAGTTCAACTGGAAAAGCCTGCAGGGCACACGCAACCTGGACCCCACCCAGGTCGAAGCGGTGCAGGGCAGGAACTACAGCCACATGACCGAGGACCTGGTGCAGGCGATCAAGCGCGGCGACCATCCGCGCTGGGACCTGTACATCCAGGTGCTGGCACCAGAGCAGCTGGCCTCCTTTGATTTCGATCCCCTGGATGCCACCAAGATCTGGCCGGACGTACCTGAGCAGAAGATCGGCCAGATGGTGCTGAACCAGAACGTCGACAACTTCTTCCAGGAAACCGAACAGGTGGCGATGGCCCCGTCCAACCTGGTGCCCGGGATCGAACCGTCCGAAGACCGCCTGCTGCAGGGGCGTGTGTTCTCGTATGCCGATACGCAGATGTATCGCATCGGGGCCAATGCCCTGCAGCTGCCGGTAAACCGCCCACGCGTGGCCATCAGCAACGGCAATCAGGATGGCGCCCTGGATGCCGGCCACAGCAGCAGCGGCGTCAACTACGAACCCAGTCGCCTGCAGCCGCGTCCGCAGCGTACGCATGCGCGCTACAGCAGGCTGCCGCTGTCGGGCACCACCCAGCAGGAGCGCATCGCACGCGAGCAGAACTTCAGGCAGGCCGGTGAGCTGTACCGCTCCTACAGCCGGCGCGAACAGCTGGACCTGGTGCACAGCTTCGGCCAGTCGCTGGCCGGTGCGGACAGTGACAGCAAGCACATCATGCTGTCGTTCCTGTACAAGGCCGATGCGGACTACGGCACACGGGTCGCACGCGTGGCCGGCGGTGACCTGGCCCGGGTGAAGCAGCTCGCCAGCCAGTTGCAGGACTGACATCCGACCGCAGGGAAACCGGAATGCATATCTCCTTCACCGGGCTGCTGGCCGTGCTGCTGGCCATCCCTGCATGGGCCGCCCCGCCGGCGGCCCTGCCATCGGCAGCCGATGCCCAGGCACAGTTGCGCATGTACTACTTCGATGCCGCTCGCAGCGGCCAGCAGGCGATGCTGGCCGAGTTCATCAATGCCGGCTACGACCTGCAGACCCGCGATGAAAAGGGCTACACTGCGCTTATCCTGGCGGCCTATCACGGGCACGCAGGCGCAGTGGACCAGCTGCTGGCGGCAGGTGCCGATGCCTGCGCGCAGGACAAGCGCGGCAACACCGCGTTGATGGGCGCGATCTTCAAGGGGGAACTGCGCATAGCCCGGCGATTGATGGCCGCCGGCTGCGCGCCCGACCAACGCAACAAGGCCGGCCAGACCGCGGCCATGTATGCCGCCCTGTTCCAGCGCCGCGAAATCCTGCAACAGCTCGCCGCCAAGGGCGCCGATCTGGAATTGCAGGATGCATCCGGCAACAGCGCCGGGCAGCTGCAACGCGGCCAGTTCGCGCGCTGACGCCGGTTGGAACGGGGTCAGGTTCCTTTTGCCAGGGGCAAAAGGAACCTGACCCCTTCGGTTACCCCTTGGTTTTCCAGCGCCTCACCCACAGCGCTGCTGCGCTGGTGGCACAGGCCATCAGCACCACCGCATGCCAGCCGCCCTGGGCCAGCGCCATCGCGCCCAGGCCACCGCCGGCGGCCATGCCCATGAACACGCCGGTGAACAGCAGGGCATTCAGGCGGCTGCGCGCTTCCGGCTGCAGGCCGTAGACCAGCGTCTGGTGCGAAACCAGCGCCGCCTGGAAGCCGAAGTCGAAGATCACCGCACTGACCGCCAGCAACACCAGCTGCAGCGACGCCGGCAGCAGGCCATCCAGCAGCAGGCTGGCAAAGCCCAGCAGGGCGATGCCAATGGCCAGCCGCGCCACCCGCTGGGTGCCGATGCGGTCGGAAAAACGCCCCGCCAGCGGCGCGGCCAGTGCACCGGCCGCGCCGGCGATGCCGAACGCCCCGGCGCCGGCACTGCCGATGCCGAAGCGGGCATGCAGCATCAACGCCAGTGTCGACCAGAACGCACTGAAGCCCATCGCCAGCAGCGCCTGCGCCAGCACCGCGCGGCGCAGCGGCGGCAGCTGCATCCACAACGCGCCCATTGAACGCAGCAGCGCGCCATAGCCCAGCGTGGTGGTGGGCGCGAAGCGCGGCAGCGTGGCACGCAGCAGCACGCCCATCAGCAGCACCGACACCGCGGCGGCGATGAACATCGCGCGCCAGCCGAACTGTTCGGCCACCACGCCACTGACCACGCGTGACAGCAGGATGCCCAGCAGCAGGCCGGTCATCACCTTGCCGACCAGCGCGCCGCGGTGTTCGGGCGGTGCCAGCGTGGCCGCGGCCGGCACCACGTCCTGTGCCACGGTGGCCATCAGGCCCACCAGCAGGCTGGCCAGCAGCACCCCCGGCAGGTGCCCGGCCAGCCCGGCCGCCAGCAGCGCCACGCCCAGCAGCAGCGACTTGACCAGGATGATGCGCCGGCGTTCGAAGCGGTCACCGAGCGGGGCCAGCAAGGCGATCCCCGCCGCGTAGCCGAGCTGGGTCAGGGTCGGGACCAGGCCGATGGCGGAATCGCTGGCGCCCAGCGACGCCCCCATCGCCCCCAGCATCGGCTGCGCGTAGTACAGCGAGGCCACGCTGAAGCCGGCACCGGCCGCCATGACCGGGACCAGCAGGCCGGGCAAGGCCGGAGGGGGGAGCGGAAGGGTTGCATCATGCGCGGCAGACATGGGAGGGAACTCATCGGGGGAATGCCGCGCAGTGTCCTCCTGCCGCGATGGCAGGTGTAGTAGGCTCGGTCGCATCAGCCCCATACGCCACACGCATGACCACATCCTCCGCGCCCGTCAACGCCGACCGTATCGACCTGCTGCGGACCTTCGTGCGCATCGTCGATGCCGGCAGCCTGTCGGCCGCCGCCGCGCAGCTGGGCACCACCCAGCCGACCATCAGCCGCCGCTTGCAGGCGCTGGAAAAACACTTCGGCCTGCGCCTGCTGCAGCGCTCCACCCATGGCATGCAGCTGACCCACGATGGCGAACGCTGCCTGCAGCACGCGCGCGACCTGCTGGACAGCTGGGAAGGCATCGAGCAGGACCTGCGCGGCGCGGCCCAGCAGCCCAGCGGACGACTACGCGTGCTGGTGCCGCACGCCTTCGGCCAGGGCCAGCTGATGGCCCCGATGCTGGCCTTCCTGCGCCGTTACCCGCAGATCAGCCTGGAATGGCGCCTGCACGATGGCCTGTCCGACCTGGTGGCCGAAGGCATCGACTGCGCCATCCGCGTGGGCCCGCTGGAACAGCAGGACGTGGTGGCCGTGCACGTGGCCGACGTGCCGCGCATCGTGGTCTGCGCCGCGGCGGCGGCACCGGATCCACTGCCCACCACGCCGGCCGCGCTGGCGCTGCTGCCGTGGGTGTCACTGACCAGTTTCTATCGTGAAAGCGTCCAGCTGCAGCGCTGCCAGGGCGCCAGCATCGGCAAGACCCAGGAGCGCATCGCGATCCAGCCGCGCCTGCTCACCGACAACCTGTTCGTGCTGCACCAGGCCGTGCGTGACGGCCTGGGCGTGGGCATCGGATCGGCCTGGATGATGACCGACGACCTGCGCAGCGGCCGGCTGGTGCAGTTGCTGCCCGGCTGGGAAGCCGCGCCACTGCCGGTGCACCTGGTGTTCCCGGCCGGGCGCCATCGGCCCGCACGCCTGCAGCTGTTCCTGGATGCGATCCGCGAAAGCATTCCGGGCATTGAAGGGATGCGGGTGCGCTGACTTACTCGAACAGCGGCTGGCCGTTGGAGGCGCTGACCCCGCCATCTACCGGCAGGTTGACCCCGGTGATGAAACCGGCGTGGTCGCTGGCCAGCAGCAGCACCGCATTGGCGATGTCTTCCGGCTCGCCCAGGCGGCCCATCGGGATGCGGTTGAGGAAGTTGGTGACCAGCGCCTTGTCCTTTTCCTTTTCCGCCGTCATCGACGTGCGGGTGAAGGTCGGGCAGACCGCGTTGACGCGCACGCCATGGCGGCCGTTATCGATCGCCAGGGCACGGGTCAGGTTCGCCACCGCGCCCTTCACCGCGTTGTAGGCCGGCATGTTGCGATCAGCAGCGAGCCCGGAGACCGAGGCCGTGTTGACGATGCAGCCTTTGCGCTTGCGCAGTTCCGGCAGCGCCGCGCGGCAGCCCAGGAACACACCGGTCAGGTTGACCGCGACGATGCGGTTCCAGTCCTCCAGCGAGGTGTCCTCTGCCGGGCCCTCCACCAGGATGCCGGCATTGTTGAAGATGACATCCAGTCCACCGAAGCGCTTCACGGCGGCATCGACCAATGCCTGCACCTGCGCTTCATCACTGACATCCACGTCATGCACCAACGTGCGTTCTGCGGCGAGTTCACCGGCCAGCGCAGCGACGTCAGGATGATCGCGATCTGCGAGCACCACGTTCGCGCCCGCGTTGGAAAATGCCCGCGCGGTGGCGGCGCCGATACCCGAGCCTGCGCCAGTGACGATCACGGTCTTGGCATTGAAGTTCATGGGTGTCCTCCTGCGTTGAAAGAGGCTTCCCACCCTGACAGCCCCGCAGTGACCTGACGGTGAGACGGATTTCACCCCGGCAGGACACTACGAACTGAGCCACAGGCACATCGTGTCGGCGGAATGAGCCCGGACTGCGACGTGGGCGTCGATTCGCGGTAGCGCCGAGCCACGCCCGGCGGACTCACCCACGCAGCTCAGCGCGCGCGATCTACTTCATCAAGCACCGTGCGCAGCCACTGCATGCGTGCCTGCACGTCTTTCGTCACGCCTTGGGCGTCAGCCGTCCGCCACAACATTGAATCCACACCTATTGCACAATCGCCACTGTTAAGACATACGTTGTCTGCATAGTCCGACCCGACGCTGCAGTCCATCCCGCGCTCGCAGGCCAGCAGGGACAACGCCGTATGGTCATGCGGACTGGAACCGATACCTGCCTGTATTGTTGCTCGCGGCACCAGCACATAGAGATGCGCCATCTCGTAAAGCGCGCGTGGATCTTCGGACATAAGCGCATCCTCGACCAGCTCCGCGGCATCGTCGGGCAGCGCGGCCTCGCGCTCTGCACCCCAGGCCCTGCTGCGCTGGCGCAGGCGTGCCAACAGATCACCCTGCTCCGCCGCATCCTGCAGCAGTTTCCGGTACTCAAGGACCTGCGCTTTGCGGTCACCCGGAAGGTTCTCGCACAGCGCACCACGTCGCGCGGCCGCAGCGCGCAGCAACGGCACGTGTTTCGTCCTCATATGCCCAGCCAGAAAATCGACCTGCGACCACAGTCCCGCTCCGTGCGAGGTGCCAAAGCCGCAGTTCAGGATCAACTCGGCGAGATCGCGCATCGCCACTGGATCGCCGGCCGCCGCATCGCGACGCAGTGCAAAGACGCGCTCTGCGCCGGACTTGGCAGGCGCTGCCTGGATCTCGCGTGGCGCTGCGGGACGTGGCCTGTCGTTACGCTGCACAGCAGCTTCGGCAGCCGGCACCGCAGGGACTACGGACGTTGCCGCAGGCCTGGGCCACAGCAGGACGGCGATGACCGCAAGCAGCACGGCGGTCAAGCCGATCAGCAACCGGTAGCGCGGTGCCATGCTCAGCGCGCGCGATCCACTTCATCGAGCATCGTGCGCATCCATTGCATGCGGGCTTGTATCTCCTCCGTCCTGCCTTCGGCAGCAGCGGCGTTCAACACCACCGTGTCGATGCCCTCGGTGCACATTGCACTGCTGATACACAGATCATCCCCGAACTCCGAGCTCGCGCTGCAGTCCAGCCCGCGCTCACAGGCGACCAGAACCAACGCCGTATGATCGCTCTTGCTGGTACCGATGCCGGCCTTGGCCAGCAGTTCCGGTGACGTGTTATGCAGGCTCGCCACCTCGAACAGCGCACGCGGATCGCTGGACATCAAGGCTTCGTCGATCAGCGCATCGGCATCATCCGGCAACTCCGCCCGGGCCTGCGCGGTGAACGCACGGGTCCGCTGACGCAGCCGTGCCAACAGGTCGCCCTTGCCTGCGGCATCCTGCAACAGCTGCCGCTGCTGCTGTACCTGCTCGTCAAAGGTGCCCGGGATGGTTTCGCACTGCGCCTGCCGCCGAGCAGCCGCGGCGCGCAACAGATGCACCTGGTCCGGCTTCATCTGCGCCGCCATCTCGTCCACATGTTTCTCGAACAGCGGGCCATGCAGCTTGCCGAATCCGCAGCGCTGCATCACATCGGCGAGATCGCGCATCGCCGCCGGGATGCCGGCGGCCGCGTCCCGGCGCAGCGCCAGCATGCGTGCCTGCGCGGATTGACCCGCTGCAGGTGAGGTGGTGGAGGGAGCGGCGACGTCAGCGGCGGCCGTTGCTCGTTCGCGCGGCGGCACCGCGTCGACACTGGAGGCTGGAGCTGCCTCAGGCATTGCCGGACGCTTCGGCCACAGCAGCGCGGCGCCGACCGCGAGTACCACGACAATGACGCCGAGCAGAAGGCGACGGGCGTTCCTGGGTGTTGTGCGGTCCATGGCCAACCTGCTTCCTTGAGAAGTTCCCTGTGACGGACTCTACAGGCAAAGCGAATCACGACCAACGGCCGTCACCTGCCCGACGCGCGGCGCTGTACTAGAGTTGAGTCCACGCTCATCCCGAGGCTCTCCCATGCGCGCACGCAACTGCCTGGCCACTCTGCTGCTGGTCCCGATGGTATGGAGTACGGCGCTACACGCCGCGGACCCCGCGCCACCTGACCAGCGCCTGCAGCCGCTGTTCCAGCAGGTACAGGGCGCGCACCTGTTCCCGGACCAGAAGACCTTTGCCGACGCGGTGCCGCGCCGCACACCCGAGGCGATCGTGCAGGCCTGGCAGCGCGAGCACACGCAGGCAGGGTTCTCGCTGCAGTCCTTCGTCAACGACAATTTCGATGTCCCCGGCGACGCAGCCCCGTATGTGCCGCCCGCAGGCGAAACCCTGCGCGCGCACATCGAAGGCCTGTGGCCGGTGCTGACCCGCCAGACCGGCACGGTCGATCCGAACGGTTCCCTGCTGCCGCTGCCAAAGCCCTACGTGGTGCCCGGCGGACGCTTCCGCGAAGTGTATTACTGGGACAGCTACTTCACCCTGCTGGGCCTGGCGTCCAGCGGGCAATGGCAACGGGTGCGCGACATGGTGGACAACTTCGCCTACCAGATCGACAGCCACGGCCACATTCCCAACGGCAACCGCAGCTATTACCTCAGCCGCTCGCAACCGCCGTTCTTCAGCCTGATGGTGGACCTGCTGGCCAAACATGAAGGCGATGAGGCGTATCAACGCTACCTGCCCCAGCTGCGCGCCGAACATGCGTTCTGGATGGACGGCGTCGACGGGCTGCCACCGGGACAGGCGCATGCGCGCGTGGTGCGGCTGGCCGATGGCAGCGTGCTGAACCGCTATTACGATGCCCGCGCGGTGCCCCGCACGGAATCCTGGACCGATGACCTGGCCACGGCCGCGCAGTCCCCGCAACGCGCACCATCGCAGGTCTACCGCGACCTGCGTGCGGGCGCCGAATCCGGCTGGGATTTCAGTTCGCGTTGGCTGGATGATCCGGCCGCGCTGTCCAGCATCCGTACGACCGACATCCTGCCGGTGGATCTGAACAGCCTGCTGTTCCACCTGGAGCGCACGCTGGCCCATGCCAGCGGAGTGACCAAGGACACGCGGGCACGCCGGGAGTTCAACCGACAGGCGCAGGCGCGACAGCGCGCGATCAACACCCTGCTGTGGGACCCGTCGCAGGGCTGGTACGTAGATCGTGACCTGCAGACCGGGCATACCCGTCCCGCGCTCACCGCGGCTGCGCTGTTCCCGCTGTGGCTGGACATCGCCGGCAAGCCGCAGGCACGGCGCACGGCCGATGCGGTTGAAGCGCAGCTGGTGAAGCAGGGCGGCCTGCTGACCACTACGCTCACCACCGGCCAGCAATGGGATGCGCCCAACGGCTGGGCGCCCCTGCAATGGGTCGCCGTGGATGGCCTGCAGCGCTATGGACAGGATCGGCTGGCACGGCAGCTGGGCACGCGCTTCCTGCGTACCGTGCAATCGGTGTATGACCGCGAGCAGAAGCTGGTGGAGAAGTACGTGGTGGATGGATCCGCCGGCGGTGGCGGCGGTGGCGAGTACCCGCTGCAGGATGGCTTCGGTTGGAGCAACGGGGTGACCCTGGCGCTGCTGGACCGACTGTGTGCGCCGAAGAAGAAATGCGAGAGCGCGGCGGATGTGGAGGACGCGGACTGATCAGTGTGCCGCCCGCATCGCCAGGCGCGTCCATCCGACGGCGCTGGCGCACGTCAAGAACGGTGCCACCACCTACGGCATCTGCGCGAATATCGACGAGCAGAAACGCTCATCGCACCTCCACGCGCAACTGGACGCCCAGCGCACGCATCACGCCCAGCACGTCGGCGAAGTACAACGGACGCGTGCCGCTCAACTGCTTTCGCATGGCATCGTCGCTCAGTCCGCATTCGCGCGCCACATGGCTGATGCCATGCAGTTCGGACACCAGCAACAGCGAACGCGCGAAGGTCTTCTGATCGTAGTGAAGCACGTGCAGGCGGTGGTCCAGATACTCGGCCATGTCGGCGGCACGCCGGTTTTCCAGATGGGCATTGGCGGATTCGTAGGGCGTCATGTCTGCCTCCACATGGCATCGGCCGACGAGCGCACCAGTTCGCGTCCGGAGACGATGAGCTCTTCGATCATGAAGCCGTGGAAGCCTGGCTGTGGCGCCGTCTCCTGCTGGCCGAGGTGAACCGCGTGCAGGATTTCGAAAACGGACGCGAGCGCCTGCAGGGTCCGGATGGACACGGCGACGTGCGCGGTGCCTTTGAGGTCGGGGTGGCAGCCAGCTCCGGTCCGCGATGCATCAGCTGCTTCCCCAGAAAGAAGCCGCAGATGCATCACGCGATGCTGGTTGCTGCGCGAGGTTTCGAATTCTTCCAGCCGCCGCTCGAGGCGTTCGATGAAGTGCGGCGGGAAGTCCTGCATCCGCTCGCCCATCAGGGCGTACAAGCGCTTCGCGCTCAGGGGATAGTGCGGGTCCATTGCATGCCTCACAAAGCTTGAGGCCACCCGCGCCAAGGCGCTGGGTGGCGGGCGATGCGGGTTAGCATACCGGGTGTGAAGCTGAAAAATTGCCGGCGGATCAGGGATCCCCACGCATCGCCCGCCATGAAACCTACAGGCAATGCAGTGCATTCTCCGCCGTGCCCAAAGGGCAAAACAGAGCCAAAACCAGCTTCACACAACAGGATGCTAATCCCGACTGGCGCTCTTCGTCGCCAGCCCGTCCATAGCACCAGCTGATGGTTCGTGCGTACATGGGCGAAATTGCAAAAAGTATTCGATCAGCATCATCGATCCCGTTCCCGCGGGTCACAGCATGTCGTCTTCAGGCCGCAGATCGCGGCCCACACAGCGCTGTTTCCGCAAATACGCGCCGACCATGACACGGCCCTACGACCATGCGCTGCCCGTCGTGAAACCTCCACGACGGGGAATACAACCTGCTGCCCAGACAGTTCATGGGCAAGAAACTTTATGAGAAGGCTGCTCTCTACCGGTCCATCAGCGATGCAAAGGCATGGGCAACCCAGGACGTGGCAGGAACTACTCTGGAGCCGATCTCCCCTGGAATGGCCGCCGCAATGGAAAAGTTAGCGCGCTACGAGAAGCGACGAGGGCGGCTGTGAGCAGACGGCGTTGAACACTATGGAAAAGCCCGTGATGGTGTTGCAGCGGCGCAGCTGTTTGCTAGCTCCAAGTGGATCCTTCGCCGAGCAATTGATGCAGCTCAGATCGCCACGTATCGCTGGGTCATCACGACACTCGATATGCCGTCGCGAATCAAGATTCCTGCTGACCGAGCCACTCCTCCAGACTCAATCCGACCCAGCGTTTTGCATGCGAAGCCGCTTCTAAGTCGACTGCGCGCCTATGATCTTCAGGAAGGGGAGAAGGCACCGGCTTAATTCTTGGCGGCACTCGCCCAAGCCTAGACGGGATAACGCGTAGAGGGTGGCGTCCCGGGGAAATCGCAACCACTCGCCCGCCTCGGTCGTGAACCGCGAAACTGTCGTAAGTCCCTAGCCAGCGGCACTCGGAAAAAGAGTACAGATCGTCACCTTCGGGGAAGGCGAGCGGCTGATAGTCGGCATCAAATACATACCCCTGCAGCATCCATCCAAAGTGGCGACCATCAGGGCCGAACAGCATCACAGCCATATCCACGTACTCCATCTGAGCATTCAGGCGTTTGGCGCTAGCAGTTACGTCACAGTGACGTCACCAGTATGCCCGTTTACGGCCTCGCGGAAGTTATTCGACCACGTGAGGCGCGCCCGGCTGGTCGCTAGGCTTTTCGCGGCTTCTTGGCTCGGGCCTTCTGCATGCCGACCCTGTTCCGATCACGCCACGCCAGCACCTCCCCTGCAACCCACGTGGCGGGCCGCATTGAGACGCGCATCGGGAAATCAGGCTTGCAGGCGATGTTTTCCAGCACCGTCCGCGCGGCTAGGCCTAGCAGCAAGCCGACCTCCGCCGCACCAATGGCTCTGAGCTCCCACGGCACGTCTAGCGTCTCTTCAGGCATTTCGGCGTACCAAGCAAAGGCTAGAGCCTCTAAGGTTTCGGGGCCTCTAGGGGCGCAGCAGGAGTTGCGGGGAGTTGGATCACGATGGGGGC
Source organism: Stenotrophomonas sp. SORGH_AS_0321 (assembly GCF_031453215.1). Lineage (NCBI taxonomy): Bacteria > Pseudomonadati > Pseudomonadota > Gammaproteobacteria > Lysobacterales > Lysobacteraceae > Stenotrophomonas > Stenotrophomonas sp. SORGH_AS_0321. The sequence goes on along the minus strand of NZ_JAVIZG010000001.1, from coordinate 567,127 downwards.
AGGCGACGAAGCCGATGGCACAACTGCCTTTGGGACTGCGTTGTTCAGCACAAATGTCATGATGGTGATCAGCAACACAATTCCGGCAAACGCTGTTCCCACGATCCACTTAATCAGATCGTTCACGCCTTTGTGAAAGTCCGCACGAACCTCGGCCAAGTCACTCTTCGAGGCAAGGCCCTGCACAAGAGCTTCAAGTTTGGCAATTCGCGTCTCCATGCCTCCATCATGGGGCGGCCCCCCGGGCGTTTCAACCTTGCCCTGAGGTGCCCAAGGCCCGTTCGAGACGTTACTCATTTGGAGCGAGCCTCATCCCGAGCCTTTACCCACATCGCCATTTGGTGAGTCGAGTGGGTTCGCGTATACCCGCAGGTTTGGCAGCAGTTGATGAAGATGGGAACGTGCTTCGTCCCCATGACGCCCTCTTCCGTGCTAGTCCGGATTGTAAGGACCTCTGCTGTCTCACCGGGCGCTGACATAGTCAGTAACCAGTTATCCGTATTGCACACCTCGCACGTCTTCGACGGGCCAAAGGTGGCGAGGAAAGCAACAGCATCCTGCTCCGTGACGTACACGCCAAACGTCTTTACTTTCCTGTCACTCATTTGCAAGCTGCCTATCCATTCAGCACGGCCGTGGAGGCGCCCAACTGAGCCCCATTGCTGGTGATCCTACCTGCGATGAGCCAACCCGCCAAGGCGTACGCTACCTGTCTGTTACCAACCACTGAAGCCCATGACCGTCCAAACAGACGATGTGATACTGAGGCTCTTGGAGGGCTGTGAATTAGAACTCCAAGCCAACCGTGGCTATATCAAGGCCTTGGAGTACGGGCTGCATGCCGTGATTGCCTCCCCCCTGCCCGGCGGCTTTGGCCAAGCTCTGGTCGCATGTACTGCCCGAGCTCGCCGATACCCACTCCGGCAGCGCCGAAGCCTCCCCGCTGTTCGATGCCACCTTTCAGCAGGCGTTGGCCGGCCTGTCCGACCACATTGCCGGCGCGGCCGAACGGGAACTTGGTCGCGCCGAGGGGGGGGATAGGCTGGACCCACTATGTCGCGAGGGTCCAATAGTCTCCCCCTGCCTCGCAGCACAACGTTGTCCTGGATCCACTGCAGCTTTTTCACCACCTTGCGGCGCAGGGCCTTTTCATGGCGCAGGGCCCACATCTCGCACCCGCGCCGGCCGGCATCAAACGAGCTGCACGGCCTGAGGAGCAGTGGCGCATGGACGCCGTCCTCCGGGATAAGCCTGGCCAGCCACGTCCCATCAACCCTCTGCTGCATGGACGCCACCTGCTCCCCGTGCAGGAACAGGCCTGTCGGTAGCGTGTCGAGGTGGCAGCGGGGCTTCCAGTAGAAGCCGTCAGGCATGGGGGTCAGCGTGTTGGTGTAGGCGTCCATGTGGGGAGCCTATGCTCTGCACGTCTCAGGAGCTGAAACGCAAAAAGCCCCACCTTGGCGGGCGGGGCTCTAGAGCGTGGCAAGGAGGACAAAAAAGTCGTTCTTTGACAACCCTGCTTGGTTCAACATCGACTTCAACAGCTGTCGATGATACGGGGCATGGTGCTCATCTACCGTGACTTTGCGGAATCCATCAGGGCCCGTTTTTACCCATTGAACGTGCGAAGTCCCGGTCCGGGACCTCGCCTCAAATCCAAGTTGCTTCAGTACTGCCACAAACTCCTTGTGGGTTACAGGCCGCTCCTTGCCCATATGTCTCCGTCAGCACTTGGCAAATTGCATCGGCATCGGCTCACTGAAGACCTTCTCCCGCGCTTGTCGTTCAGCGTGGAAAAGAGAGTCCTTCGCAAGCAGCAAGCAGATCCAGTAGTACCTCACCCACAACGAGAGAGGCGCTTTACGTTTAAGCAGGTAGCCGGCATGTTCACGGTCTTCGCCAACCAGCGCATCCTGCACATAGTCACGAATCTGCAAATCAAGCTTTCGCTTCACCTCGTCAAGGCTGTCGCCCTGCACGGCTAGCGACAAGTCGAGGCAATGCGCCACCCACAACCCATCATCGCGCTCGGCAAAGCAACGCAGAAGTAGCTGATTCGGTCGCATGTTGTTCTCCAAAATTGCGCCCCTCCATGGGTGATTTCACAAGCAGCCATCGGGCTGCCGAACTGACGGCGGCGATATGAGGCCTCGCCAAGACCAAAAAGCTAGCACCGAATGAAAAAGCTAAGCTGGTTCGAACGCTGCCAACAGACGCTCCAGTGGCACGACACATGCCTAGTCGCTCGCTGCTCTTGAGCACCTTGAGCATCTGCCTACCGCTGTAACGGCCTTGTAGACGGTTCCTTTAGCAGTCTTCACGTTCAGTGACACTTCTTGGAGGCGGATGGTTCCACATGGATTGGCCGTTTACTAGGGGGTAAGGGCAAGAAGTGCTTAGCACGTCCAAACCAGACGTTCAACGGAGTTCATTTGTTTAGTAAATTCATACACTTAACTTAAACCGCGTATCTACATTTGACACAATTCTTCCCAGAGTTGGAACGAAAAAAGCCTTTATAAATATGAATTTGCGCATGCTGGAGGGCCGTTGACGACAGCTGGCTCCCTTAGAAATATGCTGCCGACCGCATGCCTCCGTCCGACTTCAAGGCTGATCGGCCACTCCCTGCCTGATCTCCGCGCATGCCACGCGCGCGCGCGTCAGCCCCACCCTCTGTGACGTGCCGGCAACGTCACCAGCACCCTTTTACGGCCTGATAACTCCCTATACCGCTTAGGCCCCGCGCGCGTAGAGGTGTCCGAAAACTCAGTTGTCCGCTCTGGATGCGGACGGATTTCGGACCAGGCGAGCTGGCAAGTAGAACGCGCTCAAGACAACTCGAGGTCGGCCGTAAACACCTATAGACCAAGGATAAAAGGAACAAGGATGAATAACGCCAGCAAAGGTCTGTCTCCTCAGATGGCTCTGCTTTTGGTTCAGTGCGTACAAGGCGAGGAGGGGGTCACCTTGGGCGACGCCCAAGGCGCACTGGATAGACTGGTAGCGGCCGGGACGATCCGGGAAAGCTACGTCGACGCCGTCAAGGCGACTTTGATGATCCCAGACGATCCTAAAATCGCGAAGAGGCTTATTGAAGATAACGAGAAGGATCGACTGGAAAATTTGGATTTTTGGTACGGCAACTATGCAGTTGTGATCTATTCGAGCATGGAAGCCGGCAAAGACCGCGACAACTTTCTGCTCGATGCGAGCAGAGTCCACGTAGACGTCAAAGAGGCACGCGACGACGCTAACCTCCGGCTGGGTTGCGCTACGCCTCCCAAGGCTTCAGGTTCAAATCACGTGCCATGACTGCTCGTAGACCGCCCCGACGCACCGTCCGGGGCACGGATAAGTCCGGAAGCCGGCTTTGTCCAGCTGACTGCTAGTTGAGGGAATGGACTTCAGCAACATGCTGGCTATCTACGATGACCATGGCGCGGTCTGATCCGAAGACCGCTATCAGGCCGCAGTCACATGCGTCACTGGCAGCAGTACCCGCGGGGCATCGGTTGTCAAGGATCACGTAGTGACGGTACACGTCAGGCCGGTAGTCCTGAGCCATGCACATGCGATCAAGCAGTTCGATCCCATCGAGATCGACCCCGGCTGCAGGGAGGTGCAGCATTTCTGCATGGTCAACCATCAGCAGCCCACCTCTCGGAGGATTGCGGCCAGATTGCGCAGCAGCGGCCGTTCGCCACCCTTCCAGGCGTTCCTAGCCACCTTGGCCTTTCCTCCGGCAGTCTGCGGTCCGGTTGGGCGCTCCCACGGGCGCCATCTGCGGATCGCCATCGACTGCTGACGGCGTCGTTCCGGTGTCCAGCCATTGGCCATTCGGGGTTTCCTCCAATAGTTTGATTTGCACGAAATTGTTTTGCTCGCGCGTCGGGTCCGCAGCGGTGGCCTCGCCCAGGCCCGTCCCGTTGTTGATCTGCTGATGGCCGCCGGCAATATTGGCCTGCTTCACGAAGGCCACAGACTTGGGGTTGTGGATCTCGGCGAGCGTTTCCAGCGTCGTCCGGCACTGAGCCTGGGCTTTGAGTGCCAGGCGCATGTACGTCTCCATTGCCCCTAGATGCTCCCCCATGTTCAATGCAGCTCGCCGGCTCATCTCGAGGAAGACGGAGTTCAAGGCAATGGCCTGGCTTATCAGAAGGGCGTCGGCTTGGCCTGTGCCACCCTTGGCCGCATTTTCCACGGCGATACGCGTCGACTTCACCAACTCGTTTAGTTCGTTGCCCCCGGCCATACCGGAGTGCTGCAGGAACTGCATGGCGATGAACGCATTGCTTGCGATGCCCTCGGTGATGAACTTGGCGGACTTCTCCTCCAAGGTTGCCCCGGCTTCGACCGGCACATCCAGTCTCGCCGAGGGTCCATTGACTGCCGGGGTGACCTGCTTCGCTCGCCTCATGGGCACTGGGTTCCTATGGAAGGGGGCTGCCGTTCTCAGTGGTACGATTCGGCAACTCAAGGAGGGGTTATGAGACTGAGAAGCTTGCTGTTACAGGCTCGCGGCGGGCCGTTTGAGTGCGCTGGCTCTAATCTGGCTCATCGGTACACAGGGCCTTGGACATGAAGGCTCTGATCGCCCCCCTCCTTCTCGCTCTACTGGCCTCTGGGTGTTCCCAGGACTCCTGCAAGGAATACTCCCGGTTTACCTGCGAGCAGCTCGAGCGCCAGCCCTACAACGTCTACTACTACGATGTAGATCAGGCCGAGAGTGAGTCGAAGGAGGTCTACCTAGGCAGCGCTATCGGGTTGAAGCAGTGCGGGGCCCTGGCATGGGATGCCGCCGCCAAGAAGGGAAAGGGTCAATCTGACGACTGGTCGTATGTTTGCTGCCTGCAGACCGATGACTCAACATGCGCTGAGAAACATAGGTGATCCCGTGCTGAAGCGTCCCCCTCAGGTATTCGATTCCGACATCCACCGCCCTCGGTGGCAGCGGGCGTTGATCTGGATTTGTGAGAGCGATCCAGGCCGCAGTACCGCGGCCGTGACCCTATGCATCTTCATCGGGGCCCCGCTGTTCCTGATCGGCTGGTGGTGGGGCGCCATCGTGGTTGCCGCCTTGGCCGGGTTTGTCGCCGGGTACTGGTGTGCCAGGGCGTTCTGGCGGGCAGGCCAGGAAGTCCTCCCCTCTAGCGGCGGGCCCGCTCGTCAGCTGCAGTGGCCGTGCCGGCCCGTAGGATGGGCAGTGGTTCCACGTTCCGTACGGGCGCATTGATCGCTTGGCCCGACTGGATGGCGTCTCGGGCGGCCCGATAGCCCTGAGCATGCCGCCAACAAACGGGACTCAGTTAACGAACTGGTCCATGTAGGTTGGGATCACCCGCTTACCGCCGCCCGGCAACCGGGCAAAGTCACCCTTGGCAACCATCGGCTCGAGGGCACTGGAGAATCGCCGAACCTCGTTCCACTGACCACGCGTGCACAAAGCCCGGATCACGCTCTCATTGCTGTGCTCGGTGTACTTGAAGTTTCGCACGATCGAAGCGCAGATGTTCTGGCGCCTCGTGTCCGTCGGGCTGGCAACAGCTTCGACGACGTGCATGTGGATCGCGTTACGACCTCAGTGGCGCAGTGCTTGGTCGATCTGTTCGCCATGGGCCGGCCCGCCGGCCGCCACCAGCCCGCGCTATCGCCGACGCGAAGCAAGGCAAATTACCTATTCCGCTACCTCCACCGGACGCCGGCATGGGGAGTTCGTAACGGGCTGTGCACCCATGACCCCGCCGTCGGTGTCCAACAGACAAGGAAGCCAAGCGACAACGTATTCCGATGCCTGTCGCGTTCTATTTGGTCCTGGCGTTCGCACACGAGCACGGCGCTCGGCCGTCGCATACGAGGGGCGGCTGCGCCGCGTACATCCCCGGCTATGGTGCTTGCCTATAGTGAGCCACTGCGCGGAATCGAGGCCTGCACCTTGGCGGACGCTCGCCAGCTGCACGAAGGTGTTCATGATCAGCGCCGAAAGGGCTCACGGGACTCGGTGACTGAGTGGGAGGATGCAACGACCGCCGCATGGGACGAACTGATACCGAGCCGCAGCGCCATCTGGAATCATGACGGGCGCAACTTTGCCGTGCCGTTTCGGCCCGAGCATCGCGTTCTGCTGGTCGAGCAAACCGGCAACCCGATGGCCGAGTCATCCTTGGAAAGTTCGTGGCAGCGCTTAATCACCATGGCTATGCATGAGGGCGTGATCGAGAAACAGGATCGCTTTTCCCTACATGGCCTCAAGCATCGCGGCGTCACCGATACGGTCGGCAACCGCAGCGACAAGCAGGACGCGGCAGGGCACCAGTCGGCGATCACGACAGGGCGCTATGGCCACGCTCTACCCGTCGTGAAACCTCCACGACGCCGCTGATTTTTTCGGCCATTTTTTTTTGAGCTCTTATCGGGCACTTCAGGGAAACCCTAAATGCCTGATTCAAATGGTGGGCCCACCAGGATTCGAACCTGGAACCAAAGGATTATGAGTCCTCTGCTCTAACCGTTGAGCTATAGGCCCGCTTGCGGCCGCCCAGTCTAATGCAAGGCGGTAGCCGCACTCCAGACACCCATGCGTCACCCTGCGGTGCACGCAACGTGCCGACCACCGAAGGCCGGCACGTTGCCACCGGTCACGCCACCGCGAACGGTCCCTGCCGCTCGAAGTAACGACGCAGGCGGGTGCAGGCGGACGCGAGCACCGCCTCAAGGTCGTCGCTGGGGTCCGGCTGCCACGCCACGTTGACCACGCCCGGCAGGTCTTCCACGCCGGCATGCTCGCCACGCGCTTCCAGCAGCACGGTACGGTCGCTGCCGAGCACGCCCAACAGCACGCCGGTTTCCATCAGCAGCGCATCGCGCGTGGCCGGCCAGGCATCGGCCGATGCCGGTGCATTGTCGTCACCGGAGATGACCACCGCGAAATCCACGCCCGCCGCCAGTTCCTGCAGACGCTGCACGGACAACCCTCCACTGCGGGCCAGGCCGTCCTGCCACTGGCGCACGGTGAAGCCTTCGCAGGCCAAGGTTTCCTGCACCACCTGCGCGGCCGCAGTCGCCTGTGGCGAGGCCAGCACCAGCACCTTGGTGCGGTCGCGGGCACTGCCGATGTGGTCATTGCGCTGGTACAGCCTGCGCGCCAGCTCCTGCGCCACGTAGCGGTGGATCTGCGGGAACTGCTCGGCAAGGTCTTCCAGGCGGGCCGCACTGACGCGCGCGACGACACTCGGCTCTGCCGCGACCACGGTGGCCGAGCGGATCTGCGTCGGCTGCACGGCGGCCATTTCTCCCACGTGCTCGCCGGCATGGCGTCGTGCGACGCGCTTGCCATTGACGAATACGTCGAAGGATCCGGTCACGATGAAGTAGACGTCATTGTCCACTCCACCCTGGTGAATGACGGCGGCACCGGTCTGTGCCTCCAACAAGGTCACGCTGCTGGCGAGTGCTTCGGCGAGTACCTTGTCGCCGCGTACCAGTTTCTGTTCGGACAGCGTGTACAGCAGGTTGCGGCGACCCTCGTCACCGGTGAAGCGAGCCAACATTGAAGTCCCCCTGTGGACTGCACCCGTCATGGATGGCATGTGCAGATTAACCCCTGATCTGTGACGTGGAGCACACGTTTTAGGCAAATTTGCCGCCACTACCTGAACAAGCTGAATGCGCTCAGCCACCGTAGCGGTACCCCATCACCGCTACCCGCTTTGCGTTCTCCGCCGCCAGCCCTTTCAGCACATCGGATCGGATGGCCGACGAGGCCGCTACCCGCTCCCAGAAGCGTACTGCCAACGGTGCCGCCCATGCCAGATGAAGCAGGTCCCCGTTGCCCGTGGGCGCCACCGGTGCGAGGGGCGCCGCCGCACGCAGTACGCCGGTCCGCGAAGGCGCCAGCGACATCGGCAGCATGTCGTAGGCGGGGGCCAAGGGCAGTGCTCCGGCGTCCTGCAGATGGAAGCCTATATTTCCCTGGTGCGTGTCCGTGTTACCGATCAGACGGCCAAACGCGTGCAGCCGTGCCATGGCCTGCACCGTGGCCGCGCTCAGCCAGCTCTGCGCCTGCAACTGCTCCCCCGCCGTGGCCCAGTCCGCCGCCGCTTCGCCGGTGAAGGCCGCTGACAGGGCAAGCAGGGACACCACGCCACGGCGTCCCAACAGGTCGGGGGTTCGGTCGAAACGCTCTACTTCCAGGAAGGTGTGGGTGTCGGACTGCAGCAGCGAGGAGCGCGCCGCCTCGACGCCGGCGTCGCGCAGGGTGTCCAGCGCCAGATGCTCGCATGCCAGCAGATCCGACCAGCGCTCTGCGGCCTCCCCTGCCGCGGGCTGGGCGAACTTCACCAGCACCGCGCAACGACCTTCAGGGTGCTCGACGGTCGCGGTGAACTTCGGTTGCTCGCCGCCAGGGGACGACCCGATGTCTTCGCCCTCCACCGCAGCCAATGCGCGCTGCGGGTAGTGCCGGAGGCGGTCATCGGCGGCGACCCGGTCCGGTGGCTCGTCGATGCCGGCGAGGGCGTGCTGTAAGGCCGCCCCTCCCAGCAGCAGGTCGCCGGCTTCGGTACCACCGGAATGGACCAGCGCCAGCAGCACATCACCCAACTGCCAGCGATTCAGGTCAGCCGGTACACCCAGCGCCGACGCGTGCCGGTGGGCGAAACTGCGGCCCAGGAAGCCCTGCGGACGCTGATCGTCAAGAAACCACGGCAGGCCAGGGAAGCAGGCATCCACGTTGCTGTCCGGCGATCGCTGCAGGTTCGGCCGCGGACGGTTCGCCTCGAAATGGAACGCACCGCCGCTGAGCGCGTGCAGTTGGCCCAGATCTTCCAGCGTGGCATCGGCACGCAGGCGGTAGAGCGGCCATTGGCTGCCGGCGGCGGTGTTCTGCCGCGCCGCATAGGCGGTAGCGCGTGTACGACCCAGCCGGATCACCTGGCTGCCTGCCTGCGCGACCAGCCGGCTCAATGCCATGCGATTGATCCCCAGGCGCCCGGCCAGTTCACCGGCCATGATCGGCTCGCCCGTAGACAATTGGGCTAGAAGCGTCGGGACGTCAGGAGACCGGCGTGTCGGCATGCGCTCATTGTTACATGCTTTGTTACGTAATTCCCACATCCAGGAACGACTAAGCCATTGTTCCAAATGGACTCAGGGCTGCTGATGTTACGTAATCTGTTACATAAATAGAATCATGATCAACAAAAAACCCCGCCGGAGCGGGGTTCTTCAAACGACTTCAGGCACCGACAAAGATCAGTCGATATCCAGGAAGCTGCGCAGCTGCTCGGAACGGCTCGGGTGACGCAGCTTGCGCAGCGCCTTCGCTTCGATCTGACGGATGCGCTCGCGGGTGACGTCGAACTGCTTGCCGACTTCTTCCAGCGTGTGATCGGTGTTCATGTCGATGCCGAAGCGCATGCGCAGCACCTTGGCTTCCCTCGGGGTGAGGCCGGCCAGCACGTCGCGCACGGTTTCAGACAAGTTGATGTTGGTGGTGTTCTCGATCGGGGACTCCACGTTGGTGTCCTCGATGAAGTCGCCCAGATGGGAATCCTCGTCGTCGCCGATCGGGGTTTCCATCGAGATCGGCTCCTTGGCGATCTTCATCACCTTGCGGATCTTGTCTTCCGGCATGTCCATTTCCTTGGCCAGCTCCTCCGGCGTGGCCTCGCGGCCGTACTGCTGGAGCATCTGGCGGGAAATGCGGTTCAACTTGTTGATCGTTTCGATCATGTGCACCGGGATACGGATGGTGCGCGCCTGGTCGGCGATCGAACGGGTGATGGCCTGGCGGATCCACCAGGTGGCATACGTGGAGAACTTGTAACCGCGGCGGTATTCGAACTTGTCCACGGCCTTCATCAGGCCGATGTTGCCTTCCTGGATCAGGTCGAGGAACTGCAGGCCGCGGTTGGTGTACTTCTTGGCGATGGAGATGACCAGGCGCAGGTTGGCCTCGACCATTTCCTTCTTTGCCTTGCGCGCACGTGCTTCGCCGTAGGCCATCGCACGGCTGATTTCCTTCAGGTCATCCAGGCTCAGCAGGGTGCCCTTTTCGATATCGATCGTGGCCTGCTGTTCGGAGATGATCTGGTCCTTGACGTCACGCAGGGCCGAGGACCACTTCTGCTTGCGCTTCAGTGCGTCTTCCACCCACTCGAGGTTGGTCTGGTTGCCTTCCCACGAACGGATGAAGTCCTTGCGCGGCATGCGTGCGGTGACCGTGGCCAGGTTCAGCACGCGACGCTCATGCGACTTGATGCCGGCCATGGTGTCGCGCAGCTGCTTGGTCAGCACGTCGGTCAGCGGCAGCGGCAGCTTCAGGGTGACGAACACCGCCGACATCTCCTCGCGGAGCTTCAGCAGGTTTTTGCCATCGCCCTTGGCGGCCGCCTTCTTGAAGGCGTTGAAGGCATCGGCCAGCGCCTGCATGCGCGCGGCGACTTCTTCCGGGTCCGGACCGGTCGGGCCGGCTTCTTCCTCGGCGTCGTCGCCGTCTTCTTCCTCGTCCTCGTCCTCATCGGCATCAGCGTCATCGCTGGTGTCTTCGACGACGGCCGGGGCCGGCACTTCTTCGGACAGGTCGTTGAAGCCGACGATCACTTCGGCCAGGCGCTTTTTGCCTTCCTTGTGCGCTTCGTAATCGGACAGCAGCGATTCGACCGACACCGGGAACAGGCCGAGTGCGGCCTGGACCTGGCCCAGGCCTTCTTCGATGCGCTTGGCGATGGCGATTTCGCCTTCGCGGGTCAGCAGTTCGACGGTACCCATTTCGCGCATGTACATGCGCACCGGGTCGGTGGTGCGGCCACCTTCGGTGTCGAGTGCGGTCAGTGCGGCAGCGGCTTCTTCAGCGGCGGTGTCATCCACCTCGCGGTTGCCGGTGTTGCCATCATTGAGCAGCAGGGTTTCAGCATCAGGGGCCACTTCATGGACATCAATGCCCATGCCGTTGATCATGCCGATGATGTCTTCGATCTGCTCCGGATCGACCATGTCGTCGGGCAGGTGATCGTTGACTTCGGCATAGGTCAGGTAGCCCTGTTCCAGGCCCTTGCTGATCAGTTGCTTGATTTCGGATTGGGCAGGACGTTCGTTGGCCATGGATGCTCGCGCCACCGGCTGGAGTAGGAAAAGGGAACGTAGCATTATACCAGCCCCTCGCCCGGCCTGCCCGGGCGGTGGTCCCGGGGGGTCAGGGCCTGAGCAGGAAGGTCACGGGACCGTCGTTGACCAGGCTGACGACCATATGGGCGCCAAAGCGTCCCGTTTCCACCCCGTAGGCATGCTTTTCACGACATATCTCCACAAAACGGTTGAACCCGCGTTCAGCCTCGGCCGGCGGCGCCGCCTTGGTGAAGCTGGGACGCATGCCCGAGGCGGTGTCTGCGACCAGGGTGAACTGGCTGACCAGCAGCAAGCCCCCCCCAGTGTCGCGAAGCGACCGGTTCATTTTTCCCGCCTCGTCAGCGAATACACGGTAGCCGAGCAGCCGATCGGCCATCCGCTGCAGCTGCGCCTCTGAGTCGCCGGGCTCCATGCCGACCAGGGCCAGCAGCCCCGGGCCGATCTGCCCCACGGCGTGCGCATCGACATGCACGGCGGCCTGGCTGACGCGCTGGATCAGGACAAGCATGCGGAGCTCCAAGCAGGGACAGCCCGCCACCTTAGCAGCGGCCACGGTAAACTTGGCCGGATGAATCCGGAACGCAAAGCCCGGCTGGCCTACCGGGCCGCCACCCTGTTCACCCGCCTGCCGTGGCCGGTCCTGCGCGGCTTCGCCCACGCCCTGGCCTGGGCATGGATCCGCGGCAACGCGCGGGAAAGCCGGGTGACCCGGCGCAACCTGGAACTGGCGTACCCGGAACTGGACAGCGCACAGCGCGCGCGGATGCACCGCGATGTACTGCGCTCGACCGCCCTGCAGGCCGTTGAAACGCTCTGGCTGTGGACCCGAACCCCCGCCAGCAACCTGCGCGGGCACCTGAAGGAACGCCACGGCGAGGCGCTGTACGACGCCGCGCTGGCGTCCGGCAGGGGCGTGATCGTGGCCGCCCCGCACTTCGGCAACTGGGAGCTGTTGAACCAGTGGCTGGCCTCGCGTGGGCAGATCGCCATCGTCTACAAGGCACCGGACGATCCGGCCGGCGATGCCTTCCTGCAGATCGTGCGCGGCGGCGACGGCGTGCGCCAGGTCCGCGCCGAAGGCCCTGCGGTGCGCCAGTTGTTCAAGGTGCTCAAGGATGGCGGCGCTACCGGGATCCTGCCCGACCAGCAGCCCAAGGCCGGCGACGGCGTGTTCGTGCCGTTCTTCGGCATGCCCGCCCTGACCATGACCCTGGTCAACCGGCTGGCCGAGCGCACCGGCGCCACCGTGCTGTACGGGTGGTGCGAACGGACCGGCCCGGACATGCAGTTCGCCCTGCACCTGGAAGCTGCCGATCCGGCGGTCGCCGACCCGGACCTGCACGTGGCCGCCGCCGCGCTGAACGCCGGCGTCGAGCGCATCGCACGGCGTGACCCGGCGCAATACCAGTGGACCTACAAGCGCTATACCCTGCGCCCGGACGCGGACGAACCCAACCCCTATGCGACCGCCCGGCATCCGCACTGACGGTTGATTCCGACGCCGCAATCCCCATTTATCGCTGAGTTGCCCCCCTGCCCGGTCCTGCCATGCCTGCTGCCTTCTCCTCCCTGTTCGGTGACCCGGCGGCGATCCGTTGCGAACGCGCGGTCGCCGAGCTGCGATCCGGACGCCCGGTGCTGATCACCGGGCAGGCGCAGCAGCGGTTGGCGGTGATCGCGCTGGACAGCGCCACGGCGCGCAGCTTCGATGCATTTGCCGGCTTGGCCGACGGCCGCCATTACCTGTTCCTGACCGAAACCCGTGCCCGCGTGCTGGGCATGGAAGCGCCGCACGGCGTCCGCCTGCCGTTGCGCGGGGTGCAGTTCGACGCCCTGCCCTCGCTGGGTTACCTGCGCGAACCCGGCCCGATGCCGGCAGGCTGCAGCGCCGGCGATGCGCTGGATGCGGGTGCGGTGGAGCTGGCACGCCTCGGCCTGCTGCTGCCGGCAATGGTGGGCCTGGCACTGGATCCGGCCGATTCGCGCTTCGATGCGGCCGCCCAGGTGGCACTGTGCGACCTGGCCGAAGGCGCTGCCCACGCCGCACACGATTACGAACTGGTGGCGCGCTCGCCGGTGCCGTTGCGCGACATCGGCATGACCACCTTCGCGGTGTTCCGCGGCGGCGTGGCGCAGCGCGACCAGGTCGCGATCATCGTCGGCCAACCGGACCTCAGCGCCGTGGTGCCGGTGCGCGTACATTCGTCCTGCCTGACCGGCGACCTCTTCGGCTCGCTGAAGTGTGACTGCGGCGACCAGTTGCGGCGCGGCCTGCACAAACTCAAGGAACTCGGCGGCGGTGTGCTGCTGTACCTGGACCAGGAAGGCCGTGGCACCGGCATCGCCGCCAAGATGCGCGCATACGGTTACCAGCACGACGGGCTGGACACCATCGATGCCGATGCGCAGCTCGGCTTCGGCGCCGACGAACGCCGCTATGGCAGCGCCGTGGCGATGCTGCGCGGGCTGGGCATCGCGCGGATCGCGCTGCTCAGCAACAACCCGACCAAGGCGCAGCGCCTGCGCAATGCGGGCATGGACGTGGTCGAGTGCATTCCGGTGACCGGTGACATCACCACCGAGAACGAGCACTACCTGCGCACCAAGGCCGAGCGCGCCGGGCACCTGCTGGACGTGGACGCACTGATCCAGGCCGCCCAGTAGCATGGCGCAGGCCCGGCCCTGCTAACGTTGTCGCCATTGCCTGCACCGGGAGCCTGCGTGACCTCACTTTCGACCCCCACTGACACGCCCGACGGCTGGCAGCTGCTGCCGCTGCGCGCGGCACGCCTGGCCGCGCTCGGCGGTCTGCCGGCCGGTGCGGTATTCCCCGGGCTGCCCGCCGCCGCGGCGTGGTGGCTGCTGGACCTGCCGGGCGGCATTGCCGTAGCCATCGCCTGGCTGCTGGCCGGTGCCCTGCTGGGGGCGCGGATCGGCTGGCGGCGCATGCGCCGCACCTGGTGGCGGCTGGATGCGACCGGGCTGGGCCTGCGCCGCGACCTGTGGTGGCAGCGCGATACCCGCGTGCCGACCTCGCGCGTGCAGCACCTGGATGTCCGCCGTGGGCCGCTGCAGCGCCGCGCGCGGCTGGCCACGCTGGTGGTCCACACCGCCGGCAGCCGCTTCAGCGCGGTGGTGCTGGACGGCCTGGACGAAGCCGACGCAGAGCACCTGCGCGACACCCTCGCGCGCCAGCTGGACCAGGACGCCGACGCCCTGTGAGTACTGCACTCCCGCCCCTGCCCAGCGCCGACCACGAGCGCCGGCTGCATCCGTGGTCCTGGTTGTTCGTGCTCCTGCTGCAGCTGCGCCAATACCTGCTGCCGCTGGTAGCGCTGCTGGTGTTCGGCCAGCGCGGCGACCGCGATCCGCTGTGGGCCCAGCTGGGCCCGCTGATCGTCATCGCGGTGCTGGTGCTGGCCTCGGTCCTGCAGTACCTGAGCTACCGTTACCGGATCGGCGAAGACGGCATCAGCATCCGCAGTGGCGTACTGGCACGCAACCGGCGCGAAATCCCGTTCGCGCGCATCCACAACGTGGTGGTGCACCAGAACCTGCTGCACCGGCTGTTCGGGGTGGCCGAACTGCGACTGGAATCAGCCGGTGGCAACCGTCCTGAAGCCGAAATGCGCGTGCTGCGGCTGGATGAAGCACTGGCGCTGGAACAGCGCGTCCGCCACCGCGGCCCGGCGCCGCAGGTGGACGCTGGCCGTACCGATGCCGGTACGCCCCCCCCGCTGCCGGAAACCGACGAGCGCCACCTGCTGCTGCGCATGCTGCCCGGCGAAGTCGTGAAACTGGGCCTGCTGTCCAACCGCGGCTGGGTGATGGTGGCCGCGGCGCTGGCGGCGTTGGTGCAGGTGGTGCCCCGGCGCAGCATGGATGCGTTCGTGGAGCAGGGAGGGCGCCAGGCCTTCGGCTATGCCAGCGGCCTGCAGCCCGGGATCAGCGGCCTGCTGCTGGCGGCAGCGGCCGTGTTGATCGTCGGCTGGCTGGCCCTGCGCGCGCTGTCGGTGCTGCTGGCCCTGCTGCGCTACTACGGCTTCGAACTGAGCGAACAGCAGCGGCGGCTGACCGTCAGCAGCGGCTTGCTGAGCAAGGTGCGCAGCAGCGTGGCGCTGCGCCGCATCCAGGCCTGGACGCTCAGTGAAACCCTGTTTCAGCGCTGGGCCGGTCGGCGCCAGCTGCGCATCGACAGTGCTGCCAGCCAGACCCATGATGAAAACCAGCAGCGCGGACTGCGCGAGCTGGCCCCGCTCGCCACCCCGCAGGCCTGCGATGCGCTGGTGCGCCACCTGCTGCCACAGGTGCAGTGGCCACCCGCGCACTGGCAGGCAGTGCCGCTGCGCGGCAGCTGGCGGTTGTGCATCACCAGTCTGTGGCTGACCCCGCTGCTGGCGGCAGGCTTGATCTGGCGCTGGGGCTACGTCGGGCTGCTGGTGCTGGCCTGGCTGCCGGTCGCGCTGTGGACCGCGCGGCTGCAGATGGCGCGCATCGGCTGGCACCTGGACGGCCAGCACGTCGCGCTGCGCGGCGGCTGGTGGCGTCGGTGGTGGCGCTGGGCGGAACTGGACAAGCTGCAGGCGCTGCGCCTTTCACGTTCACCGCTGGACCGGCTGCTGGGCACCAGCAGCGTCTGGCTGGATACCGCCGGTGCACGTGGCGACGTCGCGCTGTGCCTGCGCTATCTGCCGCAGGCGCAGGCCGCGGAGGTCCTGCAGACACTCGGTGCCGCCCTCGCAAGGCGCAAGCTGCGCTGGTGAACCAGCGCGGCACGCCGGGTCAGCGGGTGCGCGCCGGGCCCCAGTAGCCGATGCGCCGGCGCAGCTTGATCTTGCGCCAGAAGTTCAGCGGCTTGGGCTTGCGGTTGCGCCCGCCCTTGGCGACGAAGTCATCGATCGCCTGCAGGATGCGCTCGCTGGAACGCCCGTCGCGGTAGGGATGCAGCGTATCGGCGAACTCGCGGATGGCCGCCATCAGCTCCGGCGGCCGTGCCAGCGCGCGCCGGATCGCGCCTTCGAACGCGGCCGGATCATCGATGTCGATGAGCTGCGGGCCGGGCCGACGGTTCTTGAAGGTGACCACCGGCTTGTAGGTCAGCAGGAACTCGTTCAAGGCCGAAGAGGTGTCCGAACACATCAGGTCGACCTGCGGGAACAGGTCCAGGATGTTGTCGTTGTCGGCGAACCGCAGGTACTCGTTTTCCAGCGCGCGGTAACGGGCCACGATCTCCGGGTCCATCTTCGGATGGAAGGTGACGATCCAGCGCCACTCGCCGGTGCGCGACAGCCGCGCGATCTCGTCGTACAGCACGCCGGCCGCGCTCCAGGACGGCGAGAACGTCGAGTGGTACAGCACCACCGGGGGGTCGCGCACCGGTTCGGGCTGCGCCGGCAGCTGGCTCATGAACGGGTCGATCTTCGGGAATCCGGTCTCCACCACCGCGAAGTGGCCCTGCGCCTCGGCCAATGCCGAAAACGCGGCCGTGTCACGCGGGCCGGTGGTGCAGTACAGGTCGAAGAATCCACGCACGTAGATGTGCCGCGGCTTGCCTGCGTCGAAACCATGGAAGGTTTCCACCTTCACGCCGGGGAAGAAGTGCGGCACCGCATTGGACGAGGTGATCACCGCATAGGGGTCCCAGGCACGCACCTGTTCCACCGTCAGCAGGGTCTCGTCCGCGGCGAGGTCTTCCGCGCCGGGGCCATCGAAAAACCAGGCCGTTTCGTCGCCGCGCGCCCGGATCGCCGCCTGCACGGGCCGCAGGATGGCCAGCGCGTAACGTTCCGATCCGTACAACAGGTAGTGGCGTGGCACGTCGGTCTGCTCCTCTTCGATGGCCGGCGGCTAGTATCGCATCGCCAATCGGCGGTGTCGCTGCTAGGCTCTGCGACGAACACGCCCAAGGCCCGGTTGCATGACCTCTCCCCGACCCGAACCGCGCGCGCCCTTGTCGGCCTGCATCATCACCTTCAACGAAGCCGACCGGCTGGCCGACTGCCTGGCCTCGCTGTCGTTCTGCGATGACATCGTGGTGGTCGATTCGTTTTCCACCGATGCCACCGTGGAAGTCGCCCGTGCCGCCGGCGCGCGCGTGCTGCAGCGGCACTTCGATGGCTTCCGCAGCCAGAAGGACTTCTGCGTGCAGCAGGCCGCGCATGACTGGGTGCTGTGCCTGGACGCCGACGAGCGCGTATCCGCACCGCTGCGCCAGAGCATCGAGTCGGCGCGCGCGGCCGGCTTCGGCAGCGTCGCCGGCTATCGTTTCGCGCGGTGTTCGGAATACTACGGACGCTTCCTCAAGCACGGCACCGCCTATCCCGACCGCGTGCTGCGCCTGTTCGACCGCCGTCGTGGCGGCTGGCGCGGCGACCGCGAGATTCATGAAGCGGTGTCACTGGACGGTCCGGCCGTCCTGCTGGCAGGCGACCTGCTGCACCACCCGTTCCGCAACTTCATGCAGCTGCTGGACAAGAAGCAGAAGTACGCGCGGATGATGGCCGAACATGAGTTCGCCCGTGGTCGCAGGGCCACTCTGGCCAAGCTGGTGCTGGCCCCGGCGTGGCGGTTCTTCCGCGGCTACGTGCTGCGCGGGGGCATGCTGGATGGATGGCCGGGCCTGATCGAATCCTTCGTCAGCGCCAACTACGTGCGGCAGAAGACGATCATGCTGTGGCTGCTGCAGAACGGGCAGCCGGTCGGCGGCAAGTAACGCCGTTCAGGCCGCGCCGGTCGCCGCCGCAGTGGACAGCCGACGCTGGTGGCGCAGGGCCTCCAGCCGCGACAGCCCGGCCAGCACGCCGACGATGGTGGCGTAGAAACTGGCGGTGATCTGGTGGGCGAACATCGACTGGGTCAGCCCGCACAGGATGTAGCTGACCACGATCAGTACACCGGCAGCGGCCGGTCCACGGAAGGTTGCACGGCCACTGCGGCGATGCAGCCACAGGAACAGCCACAACGGCACGCCATACACGGCCAGCAGCAGCAGCACGCCCGGCGCGCCCTGGGTGGCGCCCCATTCGGCCAGGTCATTGTGCGCATGGCCCAGGTGGCAACGCGGCTCCAACGGGTTGGCACGGCACTCGGGCAGGCGCTGCATGGCGTTGTCGAAATGCCCCACGCCGACGCCGGTCAGCGGATGGTCGACGAAGGTCTCCCAGGCGACCTGCAGGCGCTCCACGCGGGCCCCTGCGGACGAATCGGTATCGCCGTGTTCAAGCCGCTGCACATCGCTGTGCAGCTCGGTCAGCCGCACCTGGTGGCGCAGCTCCGGCACACTCATCACCGCCACGCCGGCCACGCCCAGCAGCGCTGCCAGCAACAGCAGGCGCAGGCGCAACGTCCGCCAGCGCAGGCTCAGCGCCATCACCAGGAATACCGCCAGCAATGCCAGCAGCGCGCCGCGGCTGCCGGTCAGCACCAGCGTCGCACAGCCCAGCGCAACCGCTGGCAGGCCCCAGGCCCAGCCGCGCACGCCGTGTGGCCGGCAGAACAGCGCCAGCACCAGCAGCATGACCACCATGTCGGCGAGCACGATGGCATTGGTGAACAGCTCGGCACGCGGCGCGCCGCCCAGCACCTGCCGCAGCGACAGCGCGAAGACCAGCGTCAATCCCAACAGGGCGCCGCGCCACAGCCAGCGCAACCGCAGGTCCAGCGCGCATACCCACAGTGCGATCCAGGGCATCACAAAGAACCGCGAACGGTTGTCCACATCGCGCAGTCCGTGTTCGAACAGCAGCACCGACACCACCCCGCCAACCAGCACCGCCAGCATCAGCAGCCCCAGCACCCGCAGCGTCGGCCGCGCATCGTGGCGGGCACCCCACAACAAACCGGGCACCAGCAGCGTACTGGCCAGCAGCAGCAGGCCGAACGGCAGCAGGTTGACCGGCGCGGACACCACCAGCGCCGGCATCACCACCAATCCCAGCTGACCCATGCCGCGGGCAATGCGCGCGCGCGTGCGCTGCGGCGTCAGCGAATCGCCGGGATCGGAGGGGGAACGGAAGGCAGGCACACTCACGAGGGGGTCATCAGGTCAGGTCGGCGACGGGCAGGATTCTGGCCAGCCGACACACAACGTGCGCTGTCCGAAGGATGGCAAGGCACTACGCAGGTTCACTCCTCGAACTGCCGCGCCTGCAGCGCACGCTCACGCTCGCGCTGGTCCGCGGGAAGCTCGCAGGGACCCTGCACTGCCCCAGCCGGCACCAACCACCAACGACGGCGGTTGGATATTCCGGCCAGCTCGGCACGGCTGCGGTCCACGCAGGGCAGCACGGCATCCTGCTGCACCAGCAGCCAGCGCGTGGCCGGCGCCTGTGCCTGCCATGCCACCCCGTCCTGCAGCTGTGCGTCCCAGCCCTTCTGGAACCCGAAGGTCGCCGCCGGGCGGTCGGCCATCAGCAGGTTCTGTTCCTTCCACGCCACCAGCCCCAGTTCGGCATCCGGCCCGATCCGCTGGCCGACCGCCTGCATCAGACCACTGGCCGAACTGGCACTGTTCAACAGCGGGTAGCCGACCAGGCTGTACAGCAGCCACACCACCGTCAGCGTGGACACCACGCCGAGGTGGGCGCGGCGATGCCCCCAGGCCAGCAGGCTGATCACACCCCAGCAGCCCATCGCCACTGCCGCCCACGCCAGTGCGGCAATGGCGGCCTGGTCCAGGCCACGCGAATCCATCAGCCTGGCGTCGAAGCCCCCCTGGCCGGTCAGCAGCGCCGTGCCCGCGCCGAGGGTGAACAGCACCAGCGCCGCGGTGAAGGCGGCCAGCAGCCACTGGAACGCGCGCTTGCGCAGCAGGCCGGGGATCAGCGGCGCCAGCGCCAGGCAGAACATCGGCAGCGACGGCAGGATGTAGACGTCGCGCTTGCCATCGGGGATGGAGAAGAACAGCACGATCAGCGCCCACCAGCCCAGCAGCACCAGGTAACGCGGATCGCGCCGGCGCAGGCGTCGCCACCAGGCCGGGATCGCCCACGGAATGGCCAGGAAGGCGGGAAGCCACATCGACGGCATCGTCGCCAGGAAGTACCACCACGGCTGGTGGTGGTCCCAGGACTTCGTATAGCGCCCGGCGGTCTGCCGGAACAGGATGTCGTCCATGTAGGCGCGGTATTCAACCGACCCGGTCGACAGCGCGGTCACGACCATCGGCACCAGCCACAGCGCGATGGCCAGCAGGAACATCAGCGGCGCCACCCAGAACTGCCAATGGCGCACGCTCAGCCCTACCCTGCGCCAGCCCCACAGCGAGGCCAGCGCGGCCGGGACGATCATCAGCAGCGCGACCACGCCGACGCCCTTGGTGATCACCCCCAGCCCGGCGGCGAACCAGCCGAACCACCACCAGCGCCACGCCGGGCCCAGCAGCAGGTGCCGGATCAGCCCGTAGTTGGCCAAGGTGATGAAGAACACGATCAACGGATCGATCTGCGCCTTCTTCGCCTGGAAGGTGAAGTGCAGCGCGAACAGCAGCATCCAGGCCGCGTACAGGCCTACCCGCCGCGTCCACAGCCGCCGTCCGAGGTCATGCACGCACCACAGGGTGCCCAACGCCGCCAGCATCGACGGCAGCAGGAAGGCGATACGCCAGTTGCCGATGATCGAGTACAGCGTGGCCTGCAGCCACATCAGCATCGGCGGCTTGTCCGAATACAGCTCCAGGCCACGGTGCGGGAACAGCCAGTCGCCGCTGGTCACCATCTGCTTGGCGACCAGTGCGAAACGCGGTTCGTCCGACGGCCAGGGATCGCGCAGGCCCAACCCGGCGCCCAGCACCAGCAGGGCCATCAGAACCAGCAGCCAGGTCTCACGGGAAGCGCGTGTGGTCAGCATGTGCACCGCTGGAACGGAAAAGGGATCAGGCGCTTTTTACCAGACGCGCGTAGAAAAAGCCGTCACCACCATCATCGCCGGGCAGGCGCTGACGTGCCACCCCCGCGCAATCAATGCCGAATCCGACATCCAGCGCGTCGGCGGACGCATCCGGATGCCATTTCAGGAAGGCCTGCACCTGGTCGATGTTTTCCGCACGCAGGATCGAGCAGGTGGCATACAGCAGCACGCCACCCGGACGCAGCATCGACCAGCACGCTTCCAGCAACCGTGCCTGGACGCCGACCAGCGCGTCCACGTCCTCGGCGCGACGGTGGAACATCACATCGGGCTGGCGGCGGATGATGCCGGTCGCCGAACACGGGGCATCCAGCAGGATCGCGTCGAACGGCACCCCGTCCCACCACGCGCCCGGATCACTCGCATCGGCCACCTTGATCTGCGCATCGGCGCCCACGCCGGTGCGCGAGAAGGTGTCCTTGACCCGCGCCAGCCGGCGCGCATCGATGTCCAGCGCCAGCAGCCGCAGTGACGGATCACGTTCCAGCAGGTGCGCGGATTTGCCGCCCGGGGCCGCACAGGCATCGAGCACGCGCGCACCCGGCGGCGGTGACAGCGCATCGGCGGCGCATTGCGCGGACAGGTCCTGCACCGACAGCGCGCCGTCGTTGAAGCCGGGCAGCTGGTTGACCGCCGCCGAAGACGCCAGGCGGATCGCATCGGCACTGACCGGGCCGGCCTCGGCGCTGATGCCGGCGGCCTCCAGCGCGGCCAGCGACGTCGCACGATCCCCCTGCTGGCGGTTGACGCGCAGCCACAACGGCGCGGGCTGCAGGCTGGCGGCGAAGATCGCCTCGGCCTGACCCGGCCAGTCGCGCTCGATGCTTTCGGCCAGCCAGGCCGGGAACGCATCACGCGGCGGCTGCACCGGGAATCCTTCGCGCTGCGCCCGGCGCAGGATCGCGTTGACCAGGCCTGCCTGGCGCTCACGACCCAGCGCGCGGGCGGCGTCGACGGTGGCCGACAGCGCGGCATGGGCCGGCAGTTCCAGCACGTCCAGCTGCGCGAAGCCGACCATCAGCAGCGTGCGCAGGTCGGCATCGCGCGCCGACAACGGCTTCTGCATCCAGCTGGCCAGCGCCGCGTCGTAGGTGCTGCGCCGGCGCAGCACTGCAAAGCACAGCGCTTCCAGCAGCGCGCGGTCGCGGGTGTCAGCCAGCTTGGGCAGCGCCCAGGCCAATTCGGCCTTCAGCGAACGCCCGCGGGTGAACACCTGGGCCAGCACGCGCGCGGCCAGCATGCGCGTGGCGGCACCCGGGGCGGCGTGGGAAATCTTGAGGTCATCCTGCTTGCTCACCGGCTCAGGCTCCCACGCGCAGGTCGCGGCGCGCGTTGAGGTAGTCGGCCGCGGTGATCGCCTTGCCGCCCTCACGCTGCAGCACGCGCAGGCGCAACGCGCCCTGCCCGCAGGCGATGTCGATGCCCTCTCGGGCAGCGCCGATCACCGTGCCCGGTGCATGCCCGCCGTTGTCCTCCAGCGCTACCGCGCCATGGATACGCACGCGTTCGCCGGCCAGCTGCGCTTCGGCGATCGGCCAGGGATTGAACGCCAGCACGGTGCGCGCCAGCGCTGCGGCATCCCGGCTCCAGTCCAGCCGTGCTTCGGCCTTGTCCAGCTTGTGCGCATAGGTCACCCCTTCAACCGGCTGCGGCTGCACCACCGGCTTGAGGCCGGCACGCAGCAGGCCCAGGCCATCGGCCAGCACCTGCGCGCCCAGTTCGGCCAGTTTGTCGTGCAGTTGTCCGCCGGTATCGGTGGGCAGGATCGGCAGCGCCTGCTGCAGCAGGACCGGCCCGGTATCCAGGCCGGCTTCCATCTGCATCAGGCACACGCCGGTCTGCGCGTCACCGGCCTGGATGGCACGCTGGATCGGCGCCGCACCGCGCCAGCGCGGCAACAGCGAGGCATGCACGTTCCAGCAGCCGTGGGTGGGAATGGCCAGCACCGCACGCGGCAGGATCAGGCCGTAGGCCACCACCACCATCAGGTCCGGCTGCAGCGCGCGCAGCTGCTGCTGGGCGGCCTCATCCTTCAGGTTTTCCGGCTGGAAGACCGGGATCCCGCGGGCGACCGCTTCCAGCTTCACCGGCGACGGCGCCAGGCCGCGTCCGCGCCCGGCCGGACGGTCCGGCTGGGTGTAGACGGCCACCACTTCGTGATGGCGCGCAGCCGCGCGCAGCGACGACACCGCGAACTCCGGCGTACCGGCAAAGACAATCCTCATGGTCACCCCATTGCGCAGGCCCACGGCCTGCAGGTCAGAAAACGGCACCGCGCTCCGGTGCCGCAGGGTCCGCGCAGGCGCGGACGGTCGGCACGGCAGCGGCCGCGCCGGGTGATGGATCAGGCGACGTGCTTGCGCGCCTTGGCCAGCTTCTTGCGCACCATCTCGCGCTTGAGCGGCGACAGGTAGTCAATGAACAGCTTGCCGTCCAGGTGGTCCATCTCGTGCTGCACGCAGACCGCCAGCAGGCCGTCGGTGGCCAGTTCCTGCGGTTGTCCCTGGCGGTCCAGGTAACGCACGGTGATCTGGTCGGCACGGGTCACGTCGGCAAAGATGCCGGGAACCGACAGACAGCCTTCCTGGTACACCTGGCCACCGTCCTGCTGGACGATTTCCGGGTTGATGAAGACCATCGGCTGGTTCTTTTCTTCACTCACGTCGATGACCATGAAGCGCTTGTGCACGTCCACCTGGCTGGCGGCCAGGCCGATCCCGGGGGCGTCGTACATGGTCTCGAACATGTCGGTCAGCAGCGTCTGGAAGGCCGGCGTGGTGACCTCGGCGGCGTCGATCAACGCGGCCTTGGTGCGCAGGCGCGGATCGGGAAACTCGAGAATTGGGAGCAGTGCCATGGCAGTAATCGTCTGGGTGGGGGCCGGTCAACGCCGGCCTGCGTTGCAATTCTATCGCCAACGCTTGCCCTGCGCCCCGGTTTCTGGACTATAGTGCGCCAACCTGTTGGGGAACCGGGCTGACCACTCCTATGTTGCTACGAATCCGCACGGTCGTCGCCGCGGCGATGTTGACCGTTGCCGCCTATGCTACCGCCGTTGAAATGAACGGGCACCCGACCACCTATGTCGTCCAGAAGGGCGACACGCTGTGGGATATCTCTGCGCGCTTCCTGAAAAAGCCTTGGCTTTGGCCGGAAATCTGGCAGGCGAATCCCCAGGTGGCGAACCCGCACCTGATTTACCCGGGCGATGTGCTCAGCCTGGCCTACCTGGACCGCGTCGTTGCGCGACAGGACGCCGGACCGCGCCAGGAAGCGCCGATCACCGGCATTCCGCTGTCCCAGGTCGAACCCTTCCTGAAAGAGCTGAGCGTGGTCGATCGCATCGATCACCTGCCTTACGTGGCGGGGCTGGAAGACAACCGCCTGCGTGCCACCTCCGGCCAGCTGGCCTACGTGCACGGGCTGGACGGTGCCGCCGTCGGCCAGCGCTACGCCGTGGTCCGTCCGACCGTGCGCTATGCCCTGCCCAAGCCCTCCGAGGACCTGGATGCCAGCGGCCGCACCACGCCGGGCAGCGGCAACCTGTGGAAGGACTTCACCGTCCCGAACAAGCGTCCGCACCAGCAGTTGGGCTATGAGCTGGCCAAGGTCAACGTCGGCACCATCATGCGCCTGCCCTCGGGCAAGGTGGATGTGGCCACGCTGGCCCTGCAGGGCACCGGCGACGGCCGCGAAGTACGCGTCGGTGACCGCCTGGTCCCGGTGGAAGCCACCCCGTACGACCTGCAGTTCTTCCCGCACGTCCCGGCGCCGGGCACCGATGGGCTGGATGTCCGGGTGCTGGCGGTAGCGGACATGCTGCTGTCCGGTGGCGCGCGCGATGTCATCGCCTTGTCGGCTGGCAGCGCGCAGGGCGTGGACAACGGCACGGTGTTCTCGCTGTGGCGCCAGGGCAGCCACGTGAAGCACGTGATGAAGGTGCCGAATTCGTCGCAGATGGACGATTCGCGCGTCGACGGCTACAACCGCCTGGCCATGCCGGATGAATATGCCGCCCATGCCATGGTGTTCCGCACCTTCGACAACGTCAGCTATGCGCTGGTGATGGAAGGCATCAAGCCGGTCCTGGTGGGCTACAACGCCCGCCACCCCGACGCGACGGAATAAGGGGACCGGCGGCCGACGGCCGCCACCCACCGACAGCAGACCGCAGCGGCGCCCTAGGGCGCCGTTGTCATCTGCGCGGCAGGCTGGGCCATGGATGAGGAAACCCGAGCACTGTTGACCCTGGTCCTTGCCGGCGGCGGCTTGGCGGCGCGGCGGGCACTGGCCTGCGCCCGCCCCTGCGTGGCCGCCGCGCTGGACGCCGGGCCGGTGGCGTGGCGGCAGGCGGGCTGTTCGCCCGGCCAGCAACGCCGCCTGGCCGCACCCGATGCCGGCGCACTGGACGACGCCCTGCGCTGGCTGCAGCAGGCCGACCACCACCTGGTGGCGGCCAGCGACGAACGCTTCCCCGACCTGCTGCGCAGCATCCCGGAGCCGCCGCTGGCGCTGTTCGTGCACGGCAACCCTGCCACCGCATGGCACCCGGCGATCGCGGTGGTCGGCAGCCGTTCGCCCACACCGGGTGGGCGCGCGCTGGCGGCGGAATTCAGTACGGGGTTCTGCCAGGCGGGCCTTGCGGTGACCAGCGGGCTCGCCGCCGGCGTGGATGCCGCGGCCCACCAGGCTGCGCTGGCGGCCGGTGGCATCACCGTGGCGGTGATCGGCAACGGACCGGACCTGGTCTTTCCCTCGCACCACGTCGCGCTCCAGCGCGAAATCGCCACACGCGGCGCCGTGGTCAGCGAGTACCCGCCAGGTACACCGGCCCGGCCGGCGCACTTCCCGGCGCGCAACCGGCTGGTCGCCGGCCTGACGGTGGCGACGGTGGTGATCGAGGCAGCCAACCGCTCCGGCGCGCTGATCACCGCACGGCTGGCCGCAGAGGCCGGACGCGAGGTCTGCGCCCTCCCCGGTTCGGTGCGCAATCCACGGGCGGCCGGCTGCCACCGCCTGATCCGCGACGGCGCCGCGCTGGTGGAAGCCCCGGCCGAGGTGATGGCCCTGGTCGCCCCGCTGCTGGCCAGGGCCCTGCCCGACTTGCAAAGTCGCCTCCAGGCCCCCACTGAACAGGGACGGCGAGCCCACCTTCCCGCACACCTGGCGTCCGAACCGGACTACCAGACCTTGTGGAAAGCGCTCGACCACGACCCAATCCCTATGGATTCATTGATCATGCACTGTGGATTGACGGCCGCCCGGCTGTCCTCCATGCTGCTGGCCATGGAACTGGCGGGTATCGTGGTGTGCGAACACGGCCGCTACTGTCGAAACCCTGGTTTCCCAACCTCCACAGCGTCCAGATGACGCAGGCCGAGGGGCAATGAAAGAGAGCATTCTCGATGTGCTGCTGTACCTGTTCGAACACTATTTCAGCGAAGACGCTGATCTCATCCGTGACCGCGACTCCCTTCAAAACGGCCTGATCCAAGCTGGCTTCAGTCCGGCCGAAACCGCCAAGGCGTTCGATTGGCTGGATGCACTGGCCGCCCAGCGACCCACCGTGTCGCAGGCCCGGGTCGACGGCCCGGTGCGCGTCTACCACGGTCCGGAGCTGGACAAGCTGGACGTGGAATGCCGCGGTTTCATCCTTTATCTGGAGCAGCACGGCATCCTGGACGCCGACCAGCGCGAGCTGGTGCTGGACCGTGCCATGGCCCTGGACCAGGACGAACTGGACCTGGATGACCTCAAGTGGGTCGTGCTGATGGTGCTGTTCAACCAGCCGGGCTCGGAAGCGGCCTACGCCTGGATGGAAACGCAGATGTTCATGGACGAGCCAGAACCCCTTCACTGACCGTACACTGCATGCCTTGCGCATACAGGGGGCGTTCACGTGAGCGAGTGGTTCCATGCCGAGGGCAGCCGCCAGGTTGGCCCGGTTTCGGCTGAAGACATGGGGGAGCTGTTCCGGGGCCACCGGATCGGGCTGGACACGCTGGTGTGGCGCGAGGGCCTGCCGACCTGGCAGCCGCTGCGCACGGTGGTGGACGAACTGGGCCTGATCGCCATTCCTGCGGCCGGTCCGGTCGTCGTCCCGCCGCTGCCGCCAGGCCTTCCGCCGGCTCCCCCGCCGTCCACCGCGCCGTATGCCGGCCCGGGCACGGCCCTGCCGATGCAGGCCGCGAAGAAACCGTTGTCCGGCTGTGCGATGACCGCGGTCATCGGCGGTGCGGCGTTGCTGGTGCTGGTGCCGGTGTGCGCGATCCTGGCCGCCATCGCACTGCCGGCCTACAAGGACTACACCATCCGCGCCAAGGTGGCCGAGTCCATCAGCGCGCTGCAGCCGCTCAAGGCGCAGGTGGCAGAGTTCGCCAACAGCGAAGGCCGCTGCCCGACCAGCGCCGATCCCGATTTTCCGGCCCACGACCACTACACTGCACACGGTCTGTCGAGCGTGCAGTTGGGCCAGTTCGAGAACGATCACTGCGGTATCGAAGCGACGTTGGCGGTGGGCGAGTCACGGGTCGATGGCCTCCTGCTCTGGCAGGAGTACGATCCGGCCACGTCCCGTTGGGAATGCAGCGGCGACAGCACCGATAAATACCTGCCCGTGAACTGCCGCGACTGAGCCGGCGCGCGGGGATGGAACCGATTTCCAAGGAAGACCCACAGGGGACGATGATGAGTGAGTGGTATTACGCCGAAGGCCAGCAACGCCAGGGCCCGGTAGGCGAGCAGGAGATCCGCCAGCTGTTCCAGCGCAGCCAGATCAGCCTGGACACGCTGGTATGGCGCGAGGGCATGGGGCAATGGGCCGCGCTGCGCACGGTGGTCGATGAGCTGCAGCTGCAGACCTTGGCCACGGTGGCCGCCGAGCCGAGCACCGGTTTCGACCTGCGCGGCGACTATGCTGCCATCGACAACGGCACCGCGCCGCTGCCCGGCAGTGGCCCGCTCAGCGCATCGCCGTACGGCGCATCCGCCGCATCGGTGGCCTATGGCAGTGCCGTGCCGGTACACGGTGCCGAGGTACTGTATGCGGGCTTCTGGAAGCGGTTCGCCGCTTACATGATCGACTACGTCATCCTGACCGCCAGCTCGATGATCATCGGCGCGATCGTGGGACTGGGCATCGGTGGGGCGGCCAGCCTGGCCGGCGGCGGTTCGACCACGGCCGGCGTACTCAGCCAGCTGCTCGGCGCGCTGATCGGCTTCGGCATCAGCCTGGCTTATTACGGCTGGTTCCACGCCTCCGTGGGCGGCGCGACGCCGGGCAAGATGGCGCTGGGCATCAAGGTGGTGCGCAGCGATGGCGACCGGATCTCCGGCGCGCGTTCGGTCGGGCGCTATTTCGCGACCCTGCTGAGCAGCCTGACCCTGCTGATCGGCTACATCATGGCCGCCTTCACCGAGCGCAAGCAGGCCCTGCACGACATGATCTGCGACACCGTCGTCGTGGATAAATGGGCCTTCACCGACCAGCCGCACCTGCAGCGCCCGCAGCTCGGCGCGGTGGGCGTGGTGGTGCTGGTGCTGACCGGCATCCTGTTCATCGGCCTGATCATCGCGATGGTGGTGGCGGTTGGCGCGATCGCCGGGATGGCCGGCTGAATACTGGAGGATGCGGCGCGGGCGCTTGACAGAGCGCTCACGACGTGATTCCTCTAATAAGGTAAAAGCTGAACGCCCGGCTCATCCCCGGGCGTTCAGTTTATGGAAATCGAGAGTGCCGCTTCACTAATGCGGCCATTTGCTCCACCCTAGCGGCCCTTCCCGGCCGTGCGCACACAAAAGCGACCTCATGCCCAAGCACCTGCTCATCGTCGAATCGCCCGCCAAGGCCAAGACGATCAACAAATACCTCGGCAAGGACTACACCGTCCTGGCCTCGTATGGGCATGTGCGCGACCTGATACCCAAGGAAGGCGCGGTC
Source organism: Stenotrophomonas sp. SORGH_AS_0321 (assembly GCF_031453215.1). Lineage (NCBI taxonomy): Bacteria > Pseudomonadati > Pseudomonadota > Gammaproteobacteria > Lysobacterales > Lysobacteraceae > Stenotrophomonas > Stenotrophomonas sp. SORGH_AS_0321. The sequence continues at coordinate 538,155 of NZ_JAVIZG010000001.1, read as the reverse complement.
GATCCGGACAACAACTTCGCGATGCGTTACGACGTCATCGACAAGAACGAAAAGCATGTCGATGCCATCGCCAAAGCCGCAAAGGGCGCCGACGACATCTTCCTGGCGACCGATCCGGATCGCGAGGGTGAAGCGATCAGCTGGCACATCGCCGAGATCCTGAAGGAACGCGGCCTGGTCGGCGACAAGCCGATGCAGCGGGTGGTGTTCACCGAGATCACCCCGCGGGCCATCAAGGAGGCCATGAACCAGCCGCGCGCCATTGCCGCCGACCTGGTCGATGCGCAGCAGGCCCGCCGCGCGCTGGACTACCTGGTCGGCTTCAACCTGTCCCCGGTGCTGTGGCGCAAGGTGCAGCGCGGCCTGTCCGCCGGCCGCGTGCAGAGCCCGGCGCTGCGCATGATCGTGGAGCGCGAGGAAGAGATCGAAGCCTTCATCGCCCGCGAGTACTGGTCCATCGCCGCGGCCTGCGCGCATCCTTCGCAGCCGTTCAATGCCAAGCTGATCAAGCTGGACGGGCAGAAGTTCGAACAGTTCACCGTCACCGACGGCGACACCGCCGAAGCTGCGCGGCTGCGCATCCAGCAGGCCGCCCAGGGCAGCCTGCATGTCACCGACGTGGCCAGCAAGGAGCGCAAGCGCCGCCCGGCACCGCCCTTCACCACCTCCACGCTGCAGCAGGAAGCCTCGCGCAAGCTGGGCTTCACCACGCGCAAGACCATGCAGGTCGCGCAGAAGCTGTACGAAGGCGTGGCGATCGGCGAGGAAGGCACGGTCGGCCTGATTTCCTACATGCGTACCGACTCGGTCAACCTGTCGCAGGACGCACTGGCCGAAATCCGCGACGTGATCGCCCGCGACTACGGCATCGCCTCGCTGCCGGACCAGCCCAACACCTACCAGACCAAGTCCAAGAACGCCCAGGAAGCCCACGAAGCCGTGCGCCCGACCTCTGCGCTGCGGACCCCGGCGCAGGTGGCGCGCTTCCTGACCGACGACGAGCGCAAGCTGTACGAGTTGATCTGGAAGCGTTCGGTGGCCTGCCAGATGATCCCGGCCACGCTCAACACCGTCAGCGTGGACCTGTCGGCCGGCAGCGAACACGTGTTCCGCGCCAGCGGCACCACCGTGGTGGTCGCCGGCTTCCTGGCCGTGTACGAAGAAGGCAAGGACACCAAAAGCGCCGACGACGAAGACGAAGGCCGCAAGCTGCCGCTGATGAAGCCCGGCGACCGCGTGCCGCTGGACCGCATCGTGGCCGACCAGCACTTCACCCAGCCGCCGCCGCGCTTCACCGAAGCGGCGCTGGTGAAGGCGCTGGAAGAATATGGCATCGGCCGCCCGTCGACCTACGCCTCGATCATCCAGACCCTGCAGTTCCGCAAGTACGTGGAAATGGAAGGCCGCAGCTTCCGCCCGTCCGACGTCGGCCGCGCGGTCTCCAAGTTCCTGTCCAGCCATTTCACCCAGTACGTGGATTACGACTTCACCGCCAAGCTCGAGGACGAGCTGGATGCGGTGTCGCGTGGCGAAGAGGACTGGATCCCGTTGATGGCCCGCTTCTGGGAACCGTTCAACAAGCTGGTGCTGGAAAAGAACGAATCGGTCGACCGTGCCGAGGCCAGTGGCGCGCGTGAGCTCGGCACCGACCCCAAGACCGGCAAGCCGGTCAGCGTGCGGCTGGGCCGGTTCGGGCCCTATGCGGCCATCGGCAGCACCGCCGAAGACGCCGAAGACAAGCCGAAGTTCGCTTCGCTGCGTCCCGGCCAGAGCATGCATACCATCAGCCTGGAAGACGCGCTGGAGCTGTTCCTGATGCCGCGCGCGCTGGGCCAGGACAAGGGCGAGGACGTCAGCGTCGGCATCGGTCGCTTTGGTCCGTTCGCCAAGCGCGGCAGCACCTACGCTTCGCTGAAGAAGGAAGACGATCCGTACACGATCGACCTGGACCGTGCGGTCTTCCTGATCGAGGAAAAGGAAGAGATCGCGCGCAACCGGATCATCAAGGAATTCGACGGCAGCGAGATCCAGGTGCTGAACGGCCGCTTCGGCCCCTACCTGAGTGATGGCAAGTTCAACGGCAAGATCCCCAAGGATCGCGAGCCGGCTTCGCTGACCCTGGCCGAAGCGCAGCAGTTCATGGAAGAAACCGGCAAGCCGGTGCGCAAGGGCTTCGGCAAGAAAGCCGCCAAGAAGACCGTGAAGAAGGAGGCCGCGCCAAAAAAGGTCGCCGCCAAGAAGATTCCGGTGAAGAAGGCCACCAAGAAAGCGACCAAGAAGACCGCCAAGAAGGCCGCGGCGAAGAAGACCGCCGGCTGACCCGGAAGGTCGTGGTAGCGCCGGGCCATGCTCGGCGGCTCGACATCCCGCGCTGCGCGCTCGCCGAGCATGGCTCGGCGCTACCCCTTTGCGCGCGGCAGGGGGATACTTCTCCCATGAAAGAGCTCAACCTGATCAGTGCGGTCGCCAGCCTGCGGGCGGGGGGTGTCATCGCCTATCCCACCGAAGCGGTGTGGGGCCTGGGCTGCGACCCGGGCCACCAGATGGCGGTGCATGCGCTGCTCAAGCTGAAACAGCGGCCGGTGGAGAAAGGCATGATCCTGGTCGCCGCCGAGCTGGAGCAACTGCAGGGCTGGGCCGTGCTGGACGCCTTGCCGGACGAACGACAGCGCGAAGTGCTGGCCAGCTGGCCGGGCGCCAACACCTGGATCCTGCCCGCAGGCCCCCGCGCCCCGAAGTGGGTCACCGGCGAACACAGCGGGCTTGCCGTGCGCATCAGCGCCCACCCCCTGGTGGCGGCGCTGTGCCGGGCGTGGGGCGGCCCGCTGGTGTCCACCAGCGCCAACCTGGCCGGTGAGCCGCCGGCACGCACCCGTGCCGACCTGGACCCACGGCTGCTGTCGTTGCTCGACGGCCTGCTGGATGGCGATACCGGCGGCCTGGCCCAGCCCACGCCGATCCGCGATGGCCTGAGCGGCAACGTGCTGCGCTTTTGATCCGCTGGCGCCGCCGCGCCCGATACCGCACGATGGGCCATGCGCGCATCCCCTGCCCTGCCTCTGCTCCTGCTGCCGGTGCTTGCCCTGGCAGCCCCGGCACGACCTGCCGCTGACAGCGTGCGGATCTACCGCTGTGTCAGCAGCAGTGGCGCGGTCACGCTGCAGGACAGCCCGTGCACCACCGGCCGGCAGGAAGTGCGGCAGATGCAGCGACCGCAGGATCCGCCGCCGCGCCGCGCCAGCACCGACGACGTCGCCACGCCAGCGGCCCCCAGCGCGCAGGTGCAGCGCGAAGTCCGCCATGTCTACGTGCAGCCGCCGCAGCCGATGTACGAATGCGTGACCGAAGAGGGGCGGCGTTACCTCAGTGACAGCAACGAGGGCAATCCGCGCTGGGTGCCCCTGTGGACCAGCGCGTGGGTCGGCGGCGGGCACCGTGCATGGAACGGCCCGGGTCAACCTGGACTGCCGCCGATCCGCGCGGAGGGCCGCGGCAACGCGGGCCCCGGACAGCGGCCGCCGCATGGCATCGGCCACGGCATCAGTTTCCCGGCCGGCAACATCCTGGTGCGCGACACCTGCAACGCCCTGCCCCCGCAGGAAGTCTGTGCGCGCCTGCGCGACCAGCGCTGGGACCTGGACCGACGCTACAACAGCGCCCTGCAGGGCGAGCGCCAGGCGATCACCCGCGAACAGCGCGGCATCGATGCGCGCCTGGGCCAGGACTGCGGCGGGCGCTGACAGCAGCGTGCACCGCTACAATCGGCGGATGAAGACCTGGATCTGCCTGGCGGCGCTGCTGCTGCCGACCGCCCTGCCGGCGTTCGCCAACGAAGACATCGTGTTCCGCTGCACCGATGCCAACGGCAAGGTGGCCGTGCAGGATGCACCGTGCCCGTCCGGCACCGCGCAGATCATCCAGCGCCGCGGCGCGTCCAGCGCATCCACGGCCTCCACCGCGTTGGGCGACTCGCCTGCCCCGGCGCCGGCCGTGCTCGACAGCGACCTGCTCACCGCCCCGCAGCCCGGCGCCGCCGCAGGCAGTGGCGATGCCATCCTGGACAGCGACGTGATCCGCGCGCGCGCCGCCGCCGATGCCCAGGCCAGCGCCGCCGCCGGACCGGACCGGCCTGCGCCGCCGGTCATCTTCCGCTGCACCGCCAGCGGTGGCGGCCAGTATTTCCACGAATACGAAGCGGCCCCGCCGCGCTGCGTGGTGATGTCGATCAGCGGACTGGGTGGCAGCATCGCGCCCGGTACCGCGGCCAGCTGCGAAATGGTGCGCGATGCCTGCAACAAAGTGGACGAGGCACAGCGCTGCGGTGCCTGGCAGCAACGGCTGCGCGATGCACGCGGACGCGAAAGCTTTGCCACGCCGGACACCCAGCCACAGGCCCGCGCCGAGCGCCTGCGCGTGCAGGCGGTGCTGGAAGCCAGCAGCTGCCCGGTGCCCTGAGCGCTCAGAACCCGTAACGCAGGAAGCCGCCGTCCACCGCGATGCACTCACCGGTGACATAGCTGGCGGCAGGCAGGCACAGGAAGCCCACCGCGGAGGCGACCTCTTCCGGCTCGCCGATCCGGCGCATCGGCGTGCGCTCGATCACCTGCTCGTAGTAATCCGGATCGGACAGCGGCCCGGAGGTGCGCCGGGTGCGGATGTACCACGGCGCCACGGCATTCACCCGAATACCGTCTTCGGCCCATTCCACGGCCAGGTTGCGGGTCATCTGGTGCATGGCCGCCTTGGTCATGCCATACACCGCGCCGCTGCGTACATGGGTCAGGCCGGACACGCTGCCCACGTTGACGATGGCCGATGCCGCATGCCGCGCCAGCAGCGGATGCGCATAGCGCGACAGTTCGAAAGCCGAAAACAGGTTGGTCTCGAAGATGTTGCGCCATTCGTCTTCGGTGTAATCAATGGCCGGACGGGTGATGTTGCCGCCGGCATTGTTGACCAGGAGGTGCAGGCCGTCGGCGTGGTCTTCCACCCAGTCCAGGATCTCGCGCCGGTCCTCGTCGTCGGATACATCGGCGGCCAGGGCATGGATCGCCTGGGCCGGGTACTCATCGGCGAGGTCGTCGCGGGCACTCTCCAGCATGTCGATGTCGCGGCCCACGATCATCACATCGGCACCGAAGCCGAGTAGTTCACGCGCGATGGCCAGGCCGATGCCGGCACTGGCCCCGGTGATGAGGGCGGTCTGTCCATCCAGCCGCCAGCGCTGCGCAGTCACGATCTTGAACTCCCATCCGGGCGCTGCCCGTGTAACGATGCGGCAAGCATAGCGCCGTCGCCGGGAGATCTTCGATGCACCGCATGAAAACCATCGCCCTGATCATCGCGCTGGCCGCGCTGGCCGCCTGCCAGCGCCCGGCGGTACCGCCGCAGGACAAGCCGCCGGAGCCCAAGGCACTGGCGCACAGCGTGCAGGCGCCCCTTGAGAAAGCCCGTGGCGTGCAGCAGACGCTGGATGATGCGGAAAAACAACGGCGCGCCCAGGAAGAGCGCGCCGAGAAGGAATAACGCGGTGCCAGGTAGAGCCGACCACGGTCGGCTGCTACCGTCGGGCGGCGATCAGAATCCGCAGAAGCAGTAGGCCAGCGCCTTCACCGGGGTGCCCTTGCCCTGCTCGCGCGCGGCGTTCTGCACGAAGCGCAGCTGGGTATCCACTTCCGGCATCGTCCGCGCCAGCACCATCCGGCCCACGCCGGATTCGGCCAGCATCCAGGCACCGGCGTGGCTGCCGGCGAAACCGCCAAGGAACTGGGCAAACGGGGTGGCGGGCTTTTCGATGTAGCGCACGCGGTACTTGTCGTCCGCACCGAGCTTGGCCCGGCCGGCGGCATCGGCCACGGCGTCCTTCAGGCCACCGAAGGCATCGACCAGGCCGCGCTCCTTGGCCTGGGCACCGGACCAGACGCGGCCACGCGCCACTTCGTCCACGGCCTCGACCGGCTTCTTGCGCGCATCGGCCACCCGGCCGGTGAAGTCCGCGTACCCCTTGTCGATCACCGACTGGATCACCTGGCCCACGGCCGGGTCCAGCGGCTTGGTCATGTCGAATGCGCCGGCGAAACGGGTGGTGCCCACGCCGTCGGTATGCACGCCGATCTTGTCCAGCGCGCGCGCCACGTTCGGCACCATGCCGAAGATGCCGATCGAACCGGTGATGGTCGAGGCATCGGCATAGATGCGGTCGGCATTCATGCTGATCCAGTAGCCACCGGATGCGGCCAGGTCACCCATCGACACCACCACCGGCTTGCCGGCGGCCTGCAGGGCCACCACTTCGCGGCGGATCTGCTCGGAAGCGAACACTTCGCCGCCCGGGGAGTCCACGCGCAGCACCACGGCCTTCACATCGTTGTCGTCGCGGGCTTCGCGCAGCAGCGCGGAGGTCGACTCGCCGCCGATGCGACCAGCCGGCAGGTCACCGCCGCTGATCTCGCCCGACGCCACCACCACCGCCACCTGCGGACGCGAATCCACCGGGCTGCGACGTGCGTCGATCTGGCCCAGGTAAGCACCCAGGTTGATGTTGCGGAAGCCGCCATCGGCATCGCCGTCGGCCACGCCGCGTTCGACCATCAGGTCGTCGAATTCTTCGCGGGTCTTCAGCGCGGTGACCAGCTTCTGCTGCAGCGCGAACTTGGCCAGGTCACCGCCGGCGGCGGCCACGCCTTCCGGCAACGTATCGATGCCGGCAGCCAGCTGGGCCGGATCCAGGCGACGTGCCTTGGCGATGTCACCGAGGTAGCGCTGCCAGACATCGTTCATCCAGTACAGGTCCGCTTCCTTGGCCTGCGGCGATGCCGCGTCCAGCACGTACGGTTCGGCGGCGGACTTGTATTCGCCCACCTTGAACAGGTGCACGTCCACGCCCAGCTTGTCCTGCAGGCCGGTGCGGAAGTACTGGCGATAACGGCCCAGGCCTTCCAGCAGTACCGCGCCCATCGGGTCAAGGTAGACCTCGTCGGCCTGTGCGGCCAGCAGGTACTGCGACTGGCCCATGCTTTCGCTGTAGGCCACCAGCTGCTTGCCGGACGCACGCAGCTGCTGCAGCGAAGCGGCGACTTCACGCAGCGAAGCGAAGCCGGACGGCTGCAGCTTGTCCAGTTCCAGCACCACCCGCTCGATCTTCTTGTCCTCGCGCGCCGCATCGATCGCACGGATCAGGTCGCGCAGCTGGATCTCTTCGGCACTGGTATCGCCCATCGCCTTGGCAAAGGCGCGGCTGACCGGATCGGCGCTGAACTGTTCGACCAGCCGGCCTTCCGGTGCGATCACCAGGGTGGTGCGGTCCTGCAGCGATTTGCTTGCGCCCGCGCCCATGCCGGCCGCCACGACCAGCGCGACCAGGATGAAGAACAGCAGGCCGAAGAACAGCACGTTGAGGATCAGCCGCCGCGTGAAGTTCATCACGTCCCACAGCCCGACGAAGAACGCCGCGATGGGATTGCGTCGCGCGGGGGGCAGCGGTGGCACGGTTTGGTTCATGGATTGCTCCGGTTGGCGTCTTGCCGTGGAAATTGCGGGGTCAGCATAACGGGTGTGGTTGCGCGCAGCATCGGACACAAGTAAGGGGGCCACCGTGAAGTGGCGCGCGCAGTGCCGGCATTCAGGACAGCGCGGACTGCCTCACGCGGGCGCCGCTGCGGTGCAGGCGCCAGCCCATCAGGATGGCGGCGGCGGTGAGCCCGACGATCAGCCCGATCCACATGCCCTGCGGCCCCATGCCCAGCGCCAGGCCGAGCCCGGCGCCCAGCGGCATGCCCAGGCCCCAGTACGCGAACATGGCGATGAACATCGGCACGCGGGTGTCCTTCAGGCCACGCAGCGCGCCGGCCGACAACACCTGGATGCCATCCGGGAACTGGAAGGCGGCCGCGTACAGCAGCAGCGTGGAGGCCAACCCGGCGACCGCCAGGTCATTGGTGTACACCCCGACGATGGCATCGTGGCCGAACAGCAGCGCCAGCGCGGACACGGTCTGGGTGCCCATGATGATCGCGTAGCCGGCCCATGCCGCGCGACGCACACCCTGCCCGTCGCCGCGCCCGACCGAGTGCCCCACCCTCACCGTGGTCGCTTCGGCCACGCCCATCGGGATCATGAAGCACAGCTGGGCGACGTTGATGGCGATCTGGTGCGCGGCGGCCTCGTTGGCGCCCAGCCGCCCGATCAGCAGCGCAGTGACGATGAACAGCCCGCCCTCCATCAGCACGGTGATGCCGATCGGCAGGCCGGTACGCAGCAGGTCCCAGATCGCGCGCCAGCGCGGGCCCTCGAAATGGCTGAACAACTGCAAGTGTGCGAAGCGCTTGGTCTTCCACAGGTAAGCGCCGAAGCACAGCGCCTGCAGCCACATCATGATCGCCGACGCGATGCCCAGGCCTTCGGCGCCCAGCTCCGGGAAACCCAGCCTGCCATTGGCCAGTACGTAGCCCATCGGCGCCAGCACCAGCAGGCCGCCGAAGCCGATCAGCATGGTCGGCAGGGTCCAGTGCATGCCTTCACTGAGGTAGCGCATGCAGAAGTACAGGGTCAGCGCCGGTCCGCCCCAGCGCACCGCATGCAGGAAGGCGGTGGCGCCCGGCACGATGTCCGCTGCGATGCCGAAGGCAGGCAGCAGCGGGGGCACCACGCTGAGGAAGGTGAACATGATCAGGCCCAGGCCCAGCGCCAGCCACAGGGCCTGGCGGAACAGCGGGCCGATTTCGCGCTCGCGGCCGGCGCCGTGCAGCTGCGATACCGAGGCGGTCAGCGAAATCAGCGTGCCGATCGGGATCAGCATCGGCAGCCACAGCAGCGCGGTACCGATGGTCACCGCAGCCAACGTGTGGGTGCCATGGTGGCCGGCGATCACGTTGTCGACGAAGGAGATCAGGCCGGTGGAGACATGGCCGAGGACAAGCGGCAACGCGAGGATGCCGGTGGCGCGCACTTCTCGGCTGAAGCGCGGGGCGGGGGATGCGATGGACATGGTGCTGCAGAGGGTCGGCGACTACGGCTGCGCGCGAAGGGCACAGACACCGGGTTGCGGGCCGACATCTTACCCGTTCCGTGGAGACAGCGATGGTGCCGGCCGGCGGATGACCGGATGCTGGCAGGTGATGACCGCCCCGGTGGGTGACGACCGTTGGTCGTCACGCCCCTCCCGCGCCCGCCATCAGGCGGCGCGAAGGATCAGCGCCCCACCTGACGGGCCAGCCACGCATCGCGCTGGGCCGGCGCCACGGACAGGAATTCGGTCCGCACCGTATCGCGCTGCTGCGGCGGCGTGCGCTGCGCGACCAGTGTCAATTGCGACACCTGTGCCGGGGTCAGCTGCCGCAGCATCGCCAGGGTGGCATCGCGCTGGTTTTCCGGCACGTAGCCGAACATGCCCTGCAGCCGGCTGAAATGCTCGCCCAGCAGCGGCCCCAGGCGCCACCCATCGCGGAACGCCTGGTCCTGTGCGTTGAACTGGTCACGCAGCTCCTGTTGCTTGGCCAATGGAAGGGCGGCAAAGCGCTCGGCGGCCTGGCGCACGCGCGCCCGTTCGGACTCGCTCATCGCCCGCCACGCGGCGTATTCGCTGCGGCGCTGGCGCTTCTGCTCCGCACCGAGCTGCTGCCACGGCATCGCCGCCGGGGCAGCGGGACTGCCGATGGCGCCGGGCCCTGCAGGCACCGACAGCGGCAGCGCGGTGCGGTCCGGGGCAGCGTGCACCAGCCCGGCGGCGCCCAGCAACACCAGCAGGCAGACACGCTTACTCATCGGCAGCCGCCGTTTCCAGCGCGGCCGCAACCGGTTCGGGTCGGGTCGGCCTGGCCTGCGATTCGTCGACCGGCAGCGGGCCGCCCGCGGCCGACCAGGCATGCAGGTCGGCATCAGCCAGCAGCGGGAAATCACGGTCGGCGAGCATCGCCGCGTCTTCGGTCGCCATCGGATCGGCAGCGGCGGCGGCCACCTTCGGCGGGTCACCCTCCAGGGCTTCGACTGTGACCGGACCGGCCTCGCCTACCGCGCCATCGGGGACCACCGCGGGCGCATCGGGCACATGTGACTGCCAGGCGCGCCAGCCGAGCCCGGCCAGCAACAGCACCAGCACGGTGCCCAGCAGGATCGCCGGCCCGCGCCAGCGGCGCTGCTGCGACGACCGCCGCCGTGGTGGCGTTGCAGACGTGCGCGGCTCGGCCGCCGGGGCACGCCAGGTCTTGGGCGCCTCCTCTTTCCTGCCCGCCGCCACCGGCTGCTGCAGCTCCTTCAGGCGCTGGGCAGGCAGTTCGCGGATCTGCTGCTGCACCTGTTCGGCCAGCACCCGCCACGCCTGCGCGTCCGGGTTGCCGTGTGCATCGCGCGGGCACGCGGCGGCCAACGCTTCCTGGTAACCGTCTACATCGGTATCCAGCAGGCGCGCGGCGCTATCTTCATCCAACCCTGCGCCGATCCGCAGCAGCAGGGCCAAGCGGACCAGCGGCTGCAGGCTGCCCAGGTGGGCCAGTGTGCCCTCCCAGCGGCCGGTAGGCGTTTCGCGCAGCGCCTGGCGGGCCGCCAGCAGCGCCCAGAAGCGCGGCGGCCACTGTGCCATCGGCAGATCGCTGGCGACCGCGGCGAACGCGCGCATGACCGCGACCAACGCCTGTTCAGCGCGCGCGGCATCACCGGTCTGCAGCTCGGCGACCACCAGCGCACGACGTTCGACGCCACGAAGAAATGCCGACAACGCACCGGCCGCAGTAGGGGATGAAGAGGCGGACGCTGCCGTCATCAGGGACTCCAGGAATTCACGCGGAATGATAGCTGCTCCCAACCAGCGACGCCGAGGGCTTGCTAGTCACGGGCGTTCGTGCTGCACGTTGTGCACAGCGTCAAGAAATCGCTGGTCCGCTCATGCCCATGCCGCCCGGAGCTTATGTATCAGCGGCATTTCACACATAAGCCATTGATTTTTATTGTTAATATTGTGTGGCTAATTTTTGACCATGAGAAGATCAAGGCTGTCGGCATCGGCACTTGCCGCCTTCCACCCAAGCTAACGCACAGACTTATCCACAAAAGATGTGGATAACCCTGAATCTCCAATGGACTCCGACATTTACCTCGTGTTTAGGCTCTCTTCACTGAGGAGTGATGCCCCTGAATGCGCTCTGCGGGGACGCTCAACGGGTCGGTACAATGCCAGGATGGATGCTCCCCTGCCCACCCTGCGCATTGCCCTGCCGGTCCCGTTGCCGCAGCTGTTCGACTACCTGCCACCGGAAGGTCCGGCACCGGACGTGGTCGTCGGCTGCCGGATCCGGGTGCCGTTCGGCCCGCGCGAACTGGTGGGCGTGGTGGTGGAACAGGGCAGCGCCGATCCAGCGGCCAGCCTGCGCCAGGCGCTCACCTGGCTGGACCCGGAGCCGCTGCTGCAGGCCGAGTTGTGGCACAGCCTGCAATGGCTGGCCCGTTATACCCACGCGCCGCTGGGGGAAGTACTGTCCACCGCCCTGCCCGGCCCGCTGCGGCACGGCGAGCCGATGCCGGAAACCCACCACTGGGGCTGGCAGCTTTCTACCGATGGGCGCGAACAGCGGGGCAGCCTGCGCGCCGGCAGCCGACCGCGCCAACTGGCCGAACTGCTGGCCGATGCGGTGGTCGATGAAGACGTGATCGCTGCGCGGATGGACGATTGGCGCACGGCGGCGCGCAGCCTGGCCAAGCGCGGTCTTGCCGAGCGCGTGGCGTTGGCGGTGGCGCCGTTGCAGGCCAGTCCGCTGGGCGGCCCGACCCTGAACCCGGAGCAGGCCACCGCGGTGCAGGCGATCACCACCGCGCAGGGCTTCGCGCCGTTCCTGCTGGACGGGGTCACCGGCAGCGGCAAGACCGAGGTCTACCTGCAGGCGATCATCCAGTGCCTGGCGCAGGGCCGGCAGGCGCTGGTGCTGGTGCCGGAAATCGGCCTTACCCCGCAGACCCTGGCACGCTTCCGCGGCCGCCTCGGGATTGCCGTGCACGCCTTCCACTCCGGCCTCACCGACAACGAACGCGCGCGGGTCTGGGCGGCGGCGTCGCGTGGCGAAGCGCGGGTGATCGTGGGTACGCGCTCGGCGATCTTCATGCCGCTGCCCGAAGCGGGCCTGCTGATCGTGGATGAGGAGCACGACAACAGCTACAAGCAGCAGGACGGCATCCGCTACCACGCCCGCGATTTCGCCCTGGTGCGGGCCAAGGCGCTCGGCATTCCGGTGGTGCTGGGCAGCGCCACCCCGGCGATGGAAACCCTGCACAACGCGCATGCCGGCCGCTTCACCCACCTGCGGTTGAAGGTGCGTGCCGGCGATGCCATGCCGCCGCGCGTTCGCATCCTGGATGTGCGCAAGCGTCCGCTTCGCGATGGCCTGTCACCGCAGGTGCTGGAAGGCATCGCCGAGCACCTGCGCAACGGCCAGCAGGTGCTGGTGTTCAAGAACCGCCGCGGCTATGCGCCGGTGCTGTTGTGCCACGACTGCGGCTGGACCGCGCCCTGCCAGCGCTGTGATGCGCCGATGACCGTGCACGGCGCGGGCCGGCGCCTGCAGTGCCACCACTGCGGTGCGCGGCAGGCCGCCCCGTTGGCGTGCCCGGCCTGCGCCAGCCTGGCGCTGCAGCCGCAGGGCATCGGTACCGAACGGCTGGAAGAACATCTGGTGCAGGCCTTCCCGGCCGTGCCGGTGCTGCGCATCGACCGCAGCACCACCTCGCGCCGCGATGCACTGGAACACCAGCTGGCCCGGCTGGGTGACCAGCCCGGCATCCTGGTCGGCACGCAGATCCTGGCCAAGGGCCACGACCTGCCCAAGCTGACGCTGGTGGTGGTGGTGGGCATCGACGAAGGCCTGTTTTCTTCGGACTTCCGCGCGACCGAGAAGCTGGCCCAGCAGTTGATCCAGGTGGCCGGCCGCGCCGGGCGCGCGCGCGATCCCGGCGAGGTCTGGCTGCAGACCCACCATCCAGGCCACCCGCTGCTGGAAACCCTGGTCAACGGCGGCTACCACCCGTTCGCCGCGGCCGAACTCAACCAGCGCCAGGCCGCCGGCTTCCCGCCGTTCGCCCATCTGGCGCTGCTGCGCGCCGAAGCGCAGCAGGTCGAACATGCCAATGCGTTCCTGCTGGCCGTGCGTGCGCTGGTGGGCGAACAGCCGCACCTGGAAGCGTTCGGGCCGATGCCCGCACCGATGCCACGGCGGGCGGGCTACCAGCGCACGCAGTTGCTGCTGTCCAGCGCGCAGCGCCCCGCGCTGCATGCCGTGCTGGATCACGTGGCGCCCTTGCTGCAGGGCCTGCCGGAAGCACGCAAGGTGCGCTGGTCGCTCGACGTGGACCCGGTGGACCTGTACTGACGGCCGTTGGTAGTGACGGCCGCTGGCCGTCATGCTGTTCCCGCTGCGCTCGCCGAGCATGGCTCGGCGCTACCCCGCCGTTGGTAGTGACGGCCGCTGGCCGTCATGCTGTCGCCGCTGCGCTCGCCGCGCATGGCTCGGCGCTACCCCGCCGTTGGTAGTGACGGCCGCTGGCCGTCATGCTGTTCCCGCTGCGCTCGCCGAGCATGGCTTGTATGTTCCTTCCGGGCCCTAGCTGGTTAAGTAGGGCCAGGGTGGAGGGACCGTCAACATGACATCTGCGGATAGCAGCCGACAGACGCGCCGAGCGATCCCCATCCCGCACCTTAACGTCGATAAAGGATCTAGCGGCCTTGACCGCCGATGTAGGCAAGCCAACGTGGTGCGGTACCACCCCAGCCCTTCAACAATAGCTGGGAGTTGCGGAAATGTCAGATCATTTGGATGTCGGAGTCGATGTCGACTCAAAGACCTTGATGGTGGCGGTGCACGGCGTGGAAGGCAGTCGCCGGATCGACAATTCAGCTACAAGCATCAAGGCGTGGCTGGCTGAGCTGCCGGCCGGTTGCCGGATCGGGCTGGAGGCAACCAACCGGTACCACGAGCTGCTGGTTCAGCACGCCCAGCACGCCGGCCACACGGTATTTGTGCTCAATCCCCGTGATATCAAGCATTACGCCAAAGGCGTTGCCCAGCGGGGCAAGACCGATGCCGGTGATGCCCAGGTCATTGCCCGCTATGTGGCCAAGGAAGGCGACGAGCTTCATGAATACGTATCGCGCAGCCCCCAGCAGGAGCGGCTGCATGTGCTGCTCCAGCAGCGCCAGGCCTTGATCAAGGCCAGGACACAAATCCAGCTTTCGCTGGATGCCAAGTCCACGAAGACGGGCACGTTTTCCGGCATTTTTCGCGCCATTGATGAGGCGATCAAGGCCCAGGACCGCGCTATCCAGCAGGCATCCAGCGCTGGTGAACATGGCGATCTGTATCGCCAGATGCTCACCATTCCAGGCGTCGGTCCAACCGTAGCGGCCTGCCTGACCCATCACATCACGCGCTGGAAATTGGCCAGTGCTGATGCATGGGTTGCCTGCACCGGGCTGGATCCTCGCCCCAATCAATCAGGTGCCCGGGTCGGACGGTGTCACCTGTCCAAACGCGGTAACGCGGGCCTGCGCCAGACGCTGTACATGGCGGCCATGGGCCTGACCCGGGCCAAGGGGGGCAGGCCTTTGTATGAAGCGCTCCGGGCACGCGGCCACAGCAGCACGGCTGCCTTCAACATTCTTGCGCGCAAACTGGCGCGGATAAGCTGGGGCGTGTTCAAAAGCGGGCGGGATTTTGATCCCGCCCTGATGGGAATTGGCGACATCCGCTTCGGGAGTGCTTGACCCAGAACATAGGATCTCGGCGCTACCCCGCCGTTGGTAGTGACGGCCGCTGGCCGTCATGCTGTCGCCGCTGCGCTCGCCGCGCATGGCTTGGCGCTACCGCGCCGTCAGCTCATCCCGGTCATCACGCCGCGCTGGTAGGCCGGACGTTCGCGCAGGCGTGCATACCAGTCTGCCAGGTGCGGAAGGTCAGGACGCTGGATAGGCATCTCGAACCACGCATACACCAGCGCGCCCAACGGAATATCCCCCATCGCGAAGCGGTCGCCGGACAGCCACGGCTGCCTGGACAACGCGGTATCGGCCATCGCCAACAGGTCGCCGGCCTTGACCAGCGCCGCGTTGATGCGGACCTCATCGCGATCCGCCGGTGCGGTCCGCATCACGCCCCAGATCAGCTCGCTGTACAGCGGTGCCATGCGCGAAGTCGTCCAGTCCATCCACTTCTCGCCGTGCGCGCGCTCGGCCGCGTCTTCCAGATACAGCGTGCCCAACGCATAACGCGCCGACAGATAGCGCACGATCGCATTGGATTCCCACAACGGCAGGCCGTTGTCTTTGATCGCCGGCACCAGCCCGTTGGGATTCATGGCCTGGTACTCGGCGGCCTGTGTGCCGCCGAAACTGCCGCCGACTTCGATCGACTCATACGCCAGCCCGATTTCCTCGGCACACCACAGCACCTTGCGCACGTTGCTGGAATTGCGGCGGCCCCAGATCTTCAGCATGTGGTTTTCCTTGCAGGCAAACGTGCGCCGGCGTGGCGCGGGACCGCTACGATACGCCGGTCAGGCTGACGTGGTGTTGCCGGTCTTGGCGGCCCTTTTGGTTGCCTGCTTGGCCACCGGCTTCTTCGCCAGTGCCCGTACGTACGACGATTTGCCGTCCTTCTTCATTTCGAACAGGCCGATCGCCGCCAGCAGGTCGCTGAGCTTGCCGTAGCCATAGTTGCGCGGATCGAACGAGGCCTGGTTGCCGATCTGGCTGCCCACCGGCCCCAGGTGCGACCAGCCGTCCTCGCCTTCGGCCGAGGCCACCGCACGGCGCAGCAGGTTGACCAGCTTGGTATCGCTGCGCATTTCCGCACCGGTCTTGCGCGGCCGTGCCTCGCTGCCCGCCTCGCCGGTGGTCGCGCCTTCCGGATGGGCATCCGGGGGACTGGCGTGGGCCTGCCCCAGGGCTTCCAGGTAGGTGAACTTCGAACACGCGTTGACGAACGGATCCGGGGTCTTCTTCTCGCCGAAGCCGTACACCTTGACCCCGTCGGTGAGTAGTCGCATCACCAGCGGCGTGAAGTCGGCATCGCTGGAGACGATCGCGAACCCATCCAGGTTGCGTGCGTACAGCAGGTCCATCGCATCGATCACCATCGCCATGTCCGACGCGTTCTTGCCGCGGCTGTAGGCGAACTGCTGGATCGGACGGATCGCGTACTCGTGCAGCACCGCTTCCCAGCCCTTCAGGCTCGGGCTCTTCCAGTTGCCGTAGGCGCGACGGACGTTGGCCACGCCGTGCCGGGCCACTTCGGCCAGCACCTCCTCGATCTTCGATGCGGGCGCGTTGTCGGCGTCGATCAACAGGGCAATGCGCTTTTCCGGCTCGGACATACCTGCTCCAGGCTGACGATGGTGTTCGGACAGTATGTTCCACACCGGCAGCGCGCCGTGTGACATGCGATCATCCCAACGCCCCCCTACTGGAGCCACGCGAATGACGCGCGAGCGCACCCCCCACCTGGTCATCGTCGGCGGTGGTTTCGCCGGCCTCTGGGCGACCCGCGCCCTGGCCAGCGAGCGCATCCGTATCACCCTGGTCGATCGCCGCAACCACCATCTGTTCCAGCCGCTGCTTTACCAGGTGGCCACCGCCGGGCTGTCCGCCCCGGACATCGCCGCCCCGCTGCGGCATATCCTCGGCCACCAGCGCAACGTGGAAGTGCGCCTGGGCGAAGTCACCCGCATCGACAAGCAGGCGCGCAGCGTGCAGTTGGTCGATGGCACATCGCTGGAGTACGACAGCCTGCTGCTGGCCAGCGGTGCCACCCACGCCTACTTCGGTCACGACGAATGGGCCAAGGATGCGCCGGGCCTGAAAACACTGGACGACGCCATTGCCCTGCGCCGCAAGCTGCTGCTCGCCTTCGAGCGTGCAGAGGCCGAGCCCGACCCGGAAAAGAAAGCCGCCTGGCTCAGTTTCGCGGTGGTCGGCGGCGGCCCCACCGGTGTCGAACTGGCCGGCACCCTGGCCGAGATCGCCCGCCACACCCTGCGCAACGAGTTCCGCCACATCGACCCGGCCTCGGCCCGGGTGCGGCTGGTGGAAGCCGGGCCGCGGGTGCTGTCCACCTTCCCGGACGTGCTTTCGCTGAAGGCGCGTCGCCAACTGGAAAAGCTCGGCGTGGAGGTACTGACCGGTACGCCGGTGACGGCCATCGACAGCCTGGGCTTCCAGCTGGGCGAGCAGTTCGTCCCCGCGCGTACCGTGGTCTGGGCCGCCGGCGTGGCGGCATCGCCGCTCGGCGCCACGCTGGAAACGCCGCTGGACCGCGCCGGACGCGTACTGGTGCAGCCCGACCTGACCCTGCCCGGCCACCCGGAACTGTTCGTGGCCGGCGACCTGGCCGCCCTGACCCAGGCCGATGGCCGGCCGGTGCCCGGCGTGGCGCCCGCCGCCAAGCAGATGGGCAAGCACGTGGCCGACACCATTCGTGCGCGCCTGCACGGCAAGCCGGCGCCGGGTCCGTTCAAGTACGCCGACTACGGCAACCTGGCCACCATCGGGCGCATGGCCGCGATCGTGCACCTGGGAAAACTGCAGTTGTCCGGGCTGCTCGCGTGGTGGTTCTGGCTGGCCGCCCACGTGTTCTTCCTGATCGGCTTCCGCAACCGCATGGTGGTGCTGTTGAACTGGGCCGTGGCGTACTGGAGCTACCAGCGCAGCGCGCGGATCATCTTCGGCGACGTGAAACCGCCCAAGGACCCGCCACGCGGGTGAGCGGCGCCCGCCGACCATGGGTCGGCGCTACCAGAGCGATCCGTCGTGCCCCCTGCGCCCGCCGACCATGGGTCGGCGCTACAGCGCGATGCCGGTAGCGCCGAGCCACGCTCGGCGGACGGACGCTGGCGTTACAACCCCTCGCTCAGCCACGCCAGCTTGCGCGCGCGGGGCTGCTGCTTCAGCTGCCACTCCGCGCGCGAGGCTTCGGCGCGGTCCGGGTACTGGCGCACCGCGAGGATCTGCAGCGGCGGGCGCGCCCGGGTGTAGCGCGCGCCCTTGCCGGCCAGGTGGGCGGCGAACCGTGCCTGCACATCCGTGCTGATGCCCGCGTAGTAGCTGCCGTCCCGGCATTCGAGCAGGTACAGGAACCAGGGCGTGTCGGGGCGGGCCATGCTGCGATTATCGCCCAACCGCCGCCAGCGGCTACACTACGCGCCGGATGCAGGAGAGTGGTGCCACGCTGGCACCCGCCGAAGGCGCAGGCTCCCATGATCGCTCAGGCCGGTGGAATGGCATTCCACCAACCATGTATCCGAATCGCCGAGCTGGAGAGAGATCCGCAGGGATCCGCCGAAGGGGCACGCGGACTCGTCCGCTGAACTCTCAGGCAAAAGGACAGCGGGAGCGGCACCGGTCACCTTCGTACGTCGCTGCCCCGGCATCGGCGCTGCGTGCTGCGTGGCCGGCCCCACCGCGTCCGGAGCCTGCCCATGTTGCTGTCCATCATCTACCTGATCGCCATTTCCGCCGAAGCCATGACCGGTGCGCTGTCCGCCGGCCGCCGCCGCATGGACCTGTTCGGCGTGGTCATGATCGCCTGCGTCACCGCCCTCGGCGGTGGATCGCTGCGCGACATCATCCTCGGCCACTATCCACTGGCCTGGGTGAAGCATCCCGAATACCTCGGATTCACCGTGTGCGCCGCGCTGATCGCCACGTGGGTCGCGCGCTGGATGCACCATTTCCGCCGCACCTTCCTGGTGCTGGACGGGCTGGGCCTGATTGCCTTCACCCTGATCGGCTGTGCGATCGCCCGCGATGGTGGCCACGCCACGCCGATCGTGCTGATCGCCGGCATGCTGACAGGCGCCTTCGGTGGGGTGCTGCGCGACATCCTGTGCAACGAAGTGCCGCTGATCTTCCAGAAGGAGCTGTACGCGATCATTTCGCTGCTGACCGGTGCGGCCTACCTGCTGCTGCTGCGCTGGAACGTGGCCGACAACGCCGCCATCCTGTGCTGCCTGGCCGGGGGCTTCGCGCTGCGCCTGCTGGCGATCCACTACCGCTGGGAAATGCCGAAGTTCGTGTACCACGACGAAGTGCATTGACGGATCTACGTTGACGGCCAGCGGCGGTCACTACCGGATTGTGGTTGACGGCCAGCGGCCGTCACTACCTGGATGCGTGCGCCCATGACCAAGGTCATGCGGAAACCTGTCGCGCAATTGGCTACCATGGCGGCCCCGTCGCGCAAGCGGCGGCATCCAGCCACGCTGCTTCGGCGGCCCCGCCAGACAACCCTCCCCACGTTGCCAGGCCTGCAGTGACGGATCCTGGCGCAGCACTTCCCTGCGCCATCGCAGGGTGCAGGATGCCCCATGCCGCTTGACCCACCGTCGCGCCCCCGCCGTAACCGCACGCTGCTGCTGGCAGCTTCCCTCGTGATGCTTGCCGCGCTGCTGGCATGGTGGGCATGGCCGCGCGCCGACGTCGCGGCAGACGATGCAGGCGGGCGCAAGCCGACCCCGGTCCGCATCGCCCGTGCCAGCGCCGAACCGCTGCAGCTGCGGCTGAAGGCGATCGGCACGGTGACCCCGCTGCACAGCGTGGTGGTGCGCAGCCGCGTGGATGGCGAACTGCTGAAACTGCATTTCAACGAAGGCCAGCACGTGAAGGCCGGCGACCTGCTGGCGCAGATCGATCCGCGTCCCTACGAGGTCCGCCTGGCACAGGCGCAGGGCACCCAGCAGCAGAACCTGGCCGAACTGGAAAACGCCGAACGCCAGCTGCGGCGCTTCGGCGAACTGCAGGCGCAGAACTACGTCTCCGGGCAGGAACTGAGCGACCAGCAGAGCAAGGTGCGCCAGTTGCAGGGCCGCCGCATGAGCGACCAGGCGACGGTGGATGAAGCGAAGCTGCAGCTGCAGTACACCCGCATCACCGCACCGGTCAGTGGCCGCGTCGGCCTGCGCCGCGTGGACGTCGGCAACCTGATCCGCAGCAGCGATGCCGACGGCCTGGTGACGCTGGCGCAGACCGCGCCGATCAGTGTGCTGTTCACCGTGCCCGAACCGGAACTGCCGGCCCTGCTGGACGCCGTGCGCAGCCAGCCCGCCCTGGCGGTGCAGGCCTGGGACCGCGAAGAACGCGCTGCGCTGGGCAGCGGCGAACTGTCCAGCGTGGACAACGTGATCGACACCGCCACCGGCACGCTGAAGCTGCGTGCACAGTTCGCCAATGCCGACGACGCGCTGTTCCCCAACCAGTTCGTCAACATCCGCCTGCAGCTGGGTGCGCAGGACGCGGTGGTGATCCCCGATGCCGCGGTGCAGTTCGGCAGCAAGGGCAACTACGTGCACGTCATCGACAAGGACGACAAGGCCCAGCGCCGCGACGTGGTGCTGGGCCCGGCCGACGGCACGCGCGTCTCCGTGCGCAGCGGCCTGAAGGCTGGCGAGAAAGTGGTGGTGGAAGGCATCGACGGACTGGAAGACGGCAATGCCGTGCGCATCATCAGCGAGGACGCTGCGCAGGCCGGCGCATGAACCTGTCGCGCGCCTTCATCCTGCGTCCGGTGGCGACCACGCTGCTGATGGTGGCGCTGCTGCTGGCCGGCGTGCTGGCCTACCGGCTCTTGCCGGTGGCTGCCCTGCCGCAGGTCGACTACCCGATCATCCAGGTCACCACGCTGTATCCCGGGGCCAGCCCGGAACTGACCACGCGGATGGTCACCGCGCCGCTGGAAAAACAGCTGGGGCAGATTCCCGGGCTGAAGCAGATGTCCTCCACCAGCTCCGGCGGTGCGTCGGTGGTGACCCTGCAGTTCGACCTGGCGGTATCGCTGGGCGTCGCCGAACAGGACGTGCAGGCAGCGATCAACGCGGCCGGCGGATTCCTGCCCGATGACCTGCCGGTGCCGCCGGTGTACCGCAAGGTCAATCCGGCCGACACCCCGATCCTGACCCTGGCGGTGACCTCTAAGGGCATGGCCCTGCCGCAGGTGCATGACCTGGTGGACACCCGCGTGGCGCAGCGGTTGGCGCAGCTGCCCGGCGTCGGCCTGGTCAGCCTGGCCGGTGGCCAGCGCCCTGCCGTGCGCATCCAGGTCAACCCGTCGGCGCTGGCCGCCAACGGGCTGGGCATGGACCACATCCGCACCGCCATCGCCGCGGCCAACGTCAACCTGCCCAAGGGCAGCTTCGACGGCCCGATCCGCGCGGTGATGCTCGATGCCAACGACCAGATGCGCAGCGTGGACGAATACCGCGCGCTGGTACTGAGCTGGCGCGACGGCGCGCCGCTGCGGCTGGGCGACGTGGCCAACATCACCGACGGAGCCGAAAACCGGCAGCTGGCGGCCTGGTCGGGCACCACCCCGGCGGTGCTGGTGAACATCCAGCGCCAGCCCGGCGCCAATGTCATCGCGGTGGTGGAACAGGTCCGCCTGCTGCTGCCGCAGCTGCAGGCGTCGATGCCGGCCGGGGTGAAGCTGGAGGTGCTGAGCGACCGCACCGAATCGATCCGTGCCTCGGTGCGTGGCGTGCAGAAGGAACTGGTGCTGGCGATCGGGCTGGTGGTGCTGGTGACCTTCGTGTTCCTGCGCAGCCTGTCGGCCACGCTGATCCCCAGCATCGCCGTGCCGCTGTCGCTGGTGGGCACCTTCGCGGTGATGCTGCTGGCCGGCTTCTCGCTCAACAACCTCACCCTGATGGCCCTGACCATCGCCACCGGCTTCGTGGTGGACGATGCCATCGTGATGCTGGAAAACATCGCCCGGCACCTGGAGGAAGGCCAGACACCGATGAGCGCCGCGCTGAAGGGCGCGCAGGAAATCGGATTCACGCTGATCTCGCTGACCGTTTCGCTGATCGCGGTATTGATCCCGCTGTTGTTCATGGCCGACCTGGTCGGTGCGCTGTTCCATGAGTTCGCGATCACCCTGGCGGTCGCCATCGGGATCTCGTTGCTGGTGTCGCTGACACTGACCCCGATGCTGTGCGCACGCTTCCTGCGGCCGGGCGCGCACCGGCACGAAGGCGCCGGTGGGCAGAAGGGCGACATCTTCGACCGCATCATCGCCCTCTACGACCGCCAGCTGCACTGGGTGCTGCAGCGCCAACCGTTGATGCTGGTCGCCACCGTGCCGACGCTGCTGCTCACCGTGGCGCTGTACCTGGCGGTGCCGAAGGGCTTCTTCCCGGTGCAGGATGCCGGCCTGGTGCAGGGCATCAGCGAAGCGCCGCAGGCCATTTCCTTCCAGGCCATGCGCCAGCGCCAGCTTGCCCTGGCCGCGGCGATCGAACAGGACCCGGCGGTGGCCAGCCTGTCCTCGTACATCGGCGTGGACGGCAACAACGCTGCGCTCAACACCGGCCGGCTGCTGATCGAACTCAAGCCACATGGCGAGCGGGGCGGCGACGCCGGTGACATCGCCAGCGTCATGGCGCGCCTGCAACAGCGCGTGGCCGGCATCCCCGGCATCACCCTGTACCTGCAACCGGTGCAGGAGCTGGGCATCGAGGACCGCATCAGCCGCAGCCAGTACCAGTTCACCCTGACCAGCCCCGACGTGGACACCCTGCAGCAATGGACGCCGATCCTGCTGGAGGAGCTGCGTCGTTCGCCGGCCCTGCGTGAGGTGGCCAGTGACCTGCAGATGCAGGGACGGCAGGCGCGCGTGGTGATCGACCGCGATGCCGCTGCGCGCCTGGGCGTGTCCGTGGAGGCGGTGGCCGATGCGTTGTACGACGCCTACGGCCAGCGCCAGATCTCCACCATCTTCACCCAGGCCAGCCAGTACCGCGTCGTGCTGGAGGCCGACCCGGCCCGGCAACCCGGACCGGAAGCGATCGCCGGGCTGCGCGTGCGCAATGCGCAGGAACAGGCGGTGCCGCTGGGCGCGGTAGCGCGCATCGAACAGGGCCCGGCGCCGCTGCTGCGCAACCATGTCGGGCAGTTCCCGGCGGCCACGCTGTCGTTCAACCTGGCCCCCGGTGCATCGCTGGGCGAAGCGGTGGCCGCGGTGGAAGCGGCGCGCACCACGATCAAGCTGCCCGCCAGCATCGACCTGCGCCTGCAGGGCGCGGCGGCCGCGTTCAACGGCTCGCTGTCGAGCACGCTGTGGCTGATCCTGGCCGCGGTGGTGGTGATGTACATCGTGCTGGGCGTGCTCTATGAGAGCTTCATCCACCCGATCACCATCCTGTCCACCCTGCCCTCTGCGACGGTGGGCGCCCTGGCCGCGTTGTGGCTCAGTGGGCGCAGCCTGGACCTGATCGCGGTGATCGGCATCATCCTGCTGATCGGGCTGGTCAAGAAGAACGCGATCATGATGATCGACTTCGCGCTGGACGCGCAGCGGACGCGCGGCATGGCCCCGCGCGAGGCCATCCACCAAGCCGCGCTGCTGCGCTTCCGGCCGATCCTGATGACCACCCTGGCCGCCCTGTTCGGTGCGGTGCCGCTGATGCTGGCCACCGGTTCGGGTGCCGAACTGCGCCAGCCGCTGGGCTGGGTGATGGTCGGCGGGTTGCTGGTCAGCCAGGTGCTGACCCTGTTCACCACGCCGGTGATCTACCTGGCGTTCGACCGCCTGCAGCGGCGCCGCCCGGCTGCCCGCGTGGACACCCGCAGCGCAGGCGACGGGGCTGGCGCATGAACCTGGCCGCGCGCATCGCCCAGGCCTGCGTGCAGCGGCCGGTGGCGACCCTGCTGCTGGCCGTGGCACTGGTGCTGGCCGGCCTGATGGCGCTGCGCCTGCTGCCGGTGGCACCGCTGCCGCAGGTGGATTATCCGGCTATTGAAATCAGTGCCAGCCTGCCCGGTGCATCGCCGGAATCGATGGCCTCCACGGTGGCCACGCCGCTGGAACGCGCCCTCGGCAGCATCCCCGGCATCACCAACCTGGAGTCGTCCAGCTCGCAGGGACAGACCGAGATCGAACTGGAGTTCGTGCTCGACCGCAACATCGACGAAGCCGCGCGCGAAGTGCAGGCCGCCATCAACGCCGCGCGCGGACAGCTGCCCAGCGGCATGCCGGGCATGCCCGAGTACCGCAAGGTCAATCCCTCGCAGGCGCCGATCCTGGCACTGGCACTGACCTCGGACGTGCTGTCGCCCGGCCAGCTGTATGACATTGGTTCCACCGTACTGGCGCAGAAGCTGTCGCAGGTCCCGGGCGTGGGCGAAGTGCAGGTCGGTGGCAGCGCATTGCCCGCCGTGCGCGTGTCGCTGGACCCCAATGCACTGAACCATGCCGGGCTGGCGCTGGATGACGTGGCCCAGGCGATCGCGCGTGCCAATGCGCTGCGCCCGCTGGGCGCTGTTGGCAGCGATGCGCGGCAGTGGCAGCTGGAAGCGCCCCTGCAACTGCGCGAGGCCGCGCAGTACCGCGACCTGGCGCTGGCCATCAAGGAGGGCCGCCCGCTGCGGCTGGGCGATGTCGCACAGGTCGCCGACGGCGTGGAAGACCGCTATTCCAGCGGCTTCCACAACGAACGCCCGGCGGTGCTGCTGATCGTCAGCCGGCAACCCGGCGCCAACATCATCGCCACCGTGGATGCCATCCAGCAGCAGCTGCCGCAACTGCATGCGCTGCTGCCGGCCAACGTGGACATGCAGCTGGTGATGGACCGTTCGCCGGTGATCCGCGCCACCCTGCACGAAGCCGAACTGACCCTGCTGCTGGCGATCGTGCTGGTGGTGCTGGTGGTGCTCGGCTTCCTCGGCCACTGGCGCGCAGCGCTGGTGCCCAGCGTGGCGATCCCGGTGGTGCTGTTCGGCACGCTGGCGTTGATCGCGTTGCTCGATTTTTCGCTCAATACGCTTTCGCTGATGGCGTTGATCGTGGCCGCCGTACTGGTGGTGGACGATGCGATCGTGGTGCTGGAAAACATCGCCCGCCATCGCGAGCTGGGCGCGGACCGCTGGCAGGCGGCGATCCGCGGCGCCGGCGAAGTCGGCGCGACACTGATCTCGATGAATCTTGCGTTGGCGGTGGTGTTCGTCTCGATCCTGTTCATGGATGACTTCGTCGAACGCCTGTTCCGCGAATTCTCGCTGACCCTGGTGGCGGCGATGGCGGTATCGGTGGTGGTGGCGCTGAGCCTGGTGCCGATGCTGTGCGCGCGTCTGTTCACCGATGCAGACCACGCACCGTCGCGGTGGCAGCGTGCCAGCAATGCGCTGTTCGAACGTGTGCGCGAGGCTTACCTGCGCACCCTGGACAAGGGCCTGCTGCGCCTGCGCTGGCCGCTGCTGGCCTTCGTCGCGGTGATCGCGCTGAATGCCTGGCTGTTCCAGAAAGTGCCCAAGGGCATGGTGCCGCAGCAGGACACCGCGCAGCTGCGCGGCTTTGCCCGCGGCGATGATGGTCTTTCGTTCCAGGCCATGCAGCCCAAGATCAGCGCCTACCGCCAGCTGCTGCTGGACGATCCGGCGATCGAGGACATCATCGGGTACATCGGGGGTGGCATGGGGGTCAACAACGCCTTCATCATGATCAAGATGAAGCCGCTGGCCGAACGCAAGGTCTCCAGCCAACAGGTCATCGACCGGCTGCGTGCGAACCTGCCGCCGCTGCCGGGCGGCAACCTGTACCTGTGGGTGGACCAGGACATCCGCTTGGAAGGCGCCGGTGACAGCGGCAACCAGGAACTGCAGCTGATGGCTGCCGACCTGGCGCCGCTGCGCGAGTGGGCGCCGAAGGTCAGTGCTGCCCTGAAGGCGCTGCCGGAGCTGGTCGACGTGGAAGCGCAGGGCGAAGCCGGCATGCGCCAGGTGGTGCTGGACATCGACCGCGAAGCCGCCGCGCGGCATGGCGTGGACCTGCGCACGATCGCCACCGTGCTCAACAATTCCTTCAGCCAGCGCCAGGTCGCCACGCTGTACGACAACCTCAACCAGTACCGGGTGGTGATGGAACTGGATCCGCGGCATACCCAGGACCCGACCACCCTGCAGCAACTGCAGGTGCTGGATGGCGAAGGCCGGCGCATTCCGTTGTCCAGCATCGCCAGCTGGCGTTACGGCATGGCCTCGGACCGTGTCTCGCACAGCCAGCAGTTCGCTTCGATCTGGATCGAGTTCGCGCTGGCACCGGGGGTCGGGCTGGAGCAGGCCGTGACCGCCATCAACGGCGCGATGGCGGCCTTGATGCTGCCGCGCACGGTGCAAGCCAAGCTGTCCGGCGAAGCAGCCGGGCTGGAACAGATGCGCGCACGCCAGCTGTGGCTGCTGCTCGGCGCCACGCTGGCGGTGTACCTGGTGCTGGGCGGGCTGTACGAAAGCTTCCTGCAGCCGCTGGTGATCCTGTCCACGCTGCCGTCGGCCGGCGTGGGGGCGCTGCTGGCGCTGCTGCTGTTCAACAACGAACTGAACCTGATCTCGCTGCTCGGCCTGTTCCTGCTGGTGGGCGTGGTGATGAAGAACACCATCCTGCTGGTCGACTTCGCACTGGCCGGCGAGCGGCGTGGATTGAGCGCCCACGAGGCGGTGCTGGAGGCTGCGCGGCTGCGCCTGCGGCCGATCCTGATGACCTCCGTCGCCGCGCTGCTGGGCACGCTGCCCTTGATGCTGGGTGGCGGCGAAGGCTGGGAACTGCGGCGCCCGCTCGGCATCGCCATCGTCGGCGGGCTGCTGGTCAGCCAGCTGCTGACCCTGTACACCACGCCGGCGATGTACCTGGCGCTGGCCAGGCTGCGCCGGAATCCGCGCTGACCCGGGGTCGCTGATCCGGGGTCAGAGTCCTTTTGCATCGCTGATCCGGCGTCAGAGTCCTTTTGCATCGCAAAAGGGTCTGACCCCACCCGCAGACCCCATCCGTACAGGCCCATGTCGCGAACGTGGCCTCATCCCACTTCGGCGCCGTCACCGCTTCGTCGTCCCAGCGGATGATCTCCAGCTGCAGCAGCCGGCCATCTTCGTCGGCGAACAGGATGATGCTCAGCGCCTCGCCATCGGCGTCGGGCACCTCGATTTCCACCGGATAGGGATGATCGCCGTGCGGTGTTGGACGCGCATGGTCGGCCAGCACGAAGCCCACCAGCAAGGTGCTTTCATCCACCGCCATCGCAACGCCCACATCCGCGCGCAGCCGCGCTGCAGGTTCGGCAGGCAACACGGCGGCGACCGCCTCGATCAACCGGCGTTCGTGCGCATGCAGCGGCCTCATCGCGGGGCCTCATGCAGCGTAAGCGGACGCGTCACCTGCCCAAGCCGCTCCGCTTCCGCACACGCCTCTGCCAGCAGGGCAGCCCATCCGTCTGGGGGATGGCCGCTGTCCAGCATGCGGCGGAATACCCGGTAAGCGTCGTCATGGCGGTCATAGGCGCGTTTGCTGTGTTCATCGTTGACCCACACCAGCACGATGATCCTGCTGGCTGCGTGGTAGCGGAAGAACAACCGGTACTGCTGGAAGAACTTCGCCCTGAACCAGTGCTTGTGCTCATCGCCCAGCGTGGTGCCCTGTCGATACTCCGCGCGCGTCGGGTCCTGCGGAATGATGTCGAAGGCCAACCGCACGATCGCCGCCAGCCGCTTGCTCGCGTTCCTCTTCAGGTAGCCGGCCGGATCCCTGGCCCTCAGGGCTTCCACCTGCGCGGTCAGTGATTCCAGCTGCGCCAGGAACAAGGGATGGGCGAAGATCGTCCAGCCGTGCAAGGTCAACGGCGGTGTGGTCGTCATTCATCATCCGCGGCAAGCGCGGCATCCAGGTCGATCTCGGCCTCACCCACCAGCTGCTGCAGCCGCTGCGCAAGCCCGGCATCAAGCGCCTGCAGGTGCTCCGGATGCTGGGCGATGTCCTGTGCCAACAAGGCCAGGAACGGCAGCAGCGAGGGATCATCGGTCACCTGATCGGCCGCCCGGGTGAGCACCACTTGGCCATCCGCGCGGATCGAGTAATGAATGCGGTCGCGCTTGCCGAGGCGAAGCGCGCGCCGCACCGTTTCCGGCACGGTGGTCTGGTAGCGGTCGGTCAGGGTGGATTCGACATCCAGGGGAGCGATCATGGCGGGTCACCATACGGGATACCAGCATGGTAATGCGATTGCATTACCCGGGCAACACGGACCGGCCCCACCCCGGCGATGGACCTGGCGCCGGGTCATTGCCCAGCGCCAGGCGCATCGCCGGTGCGGCTGCGGTGGCTGCCAACTCCGCCAGCCACCGCTGATGACGGCGCGCCCCCGCAGGCAGCAGCCGTCACCCACACCCGTTGCACCGCTCAGGCGGCTTCGGTTTCCACTTGTTCGGCGATCACTGCGATCGCTTCGCGGCGTGCGCGCACGGCAGCCGCCAGGCGTTCCAGCACGACTTCGGTGGTCGCCCAGTCGATGCAGCCATCGGTGATGCTCTGGCCATGCACCAGCGGCTGGCCTTCCACCAGTTCCTGGCGTCCGCCGACCAGGTTGCTTTCGATCATCACCCCGACGATGCGCTGCTCGCCGCCTTCCATCTGCACGGCGATGTCCTGGACCACCTTCGGCTGGTTGTCCGGATTCTTCAGGCTGTTGGCATGGCTGGCATCAACCATCAGGCGCGTCGGCAGCCTGGCCTTGGCCAGCACCTGGCAGGCATCGGCAATGCTGGCCGCATCGTAGTTCGGCTGTTTGCCGCCGCGCAGGATCACATGGCAATCCGGATTGCCGGCGGTGGCGACGATGGCCGTGTCGCCCTGCTTGGTCACCGACAGGAAATGATGCGGATTGGTCGCCGCGCCCACCGCGTCGGCGGCGATCTTGATGTTGCCGTCGGTACCGTTCTTGAAGCCTACCGGGCACGACAGGCCCGAGGCCAGTTCGCGATGCACCTGGCTTTCGGTGGTCCGCGCACCGATCGCGCCCCAGGCCACCAGATCGGCGATGTACTGCGGCGAGATCACATCCAGGAACTCGACGCCGGCCGGCAGGCCCAGCTTGTTGATGTCGCGCAGCAGGCCACGCGCGATGCGCAGGCCCTTGTTGATGTTGAAGCTGCCATCCAGGTCCGGATCGTTGATCAGGCCCTTCCAGCCCACCGTGGTGCGCGGCTTTTCGAAGTACACGCGCATGACGATCTCCAGTTCGCCAGCCAGCGCATCGCGCAGGGGCTTCAGCTTCTGGGCGTACTCGATGGCCGCGGCGGGGTCGTGGATCGAACACGGCCCGACCACCACGGCCAGGCGGTCGTCGGCCCCGTGCAGGATGGCGTGCAGCGCCGCGCGCGAGGCGGACACCGTAGCGGACGCTTCATCGTCGCAGGGCAGCATCGCCAGCAGCTGCGCCGGCGGGGTCAGGGGTTCGATCTTGCGGATGCGGAGGTCGTCGGTATGGGGGGGCATGGCGGGGGTCTCTCGAACGTGTGGGGGTCCCCCAGCGTGGCGGCAACAAAAAAGCCGCCAGGGTCGCTGGCGGCTTTCGGGAATGCGTCTGAAGGTTTCTTCAGGGTGAACGCAGTCCTTCCTCCGCCTGTGGCTTCGGAAAGTAATACCAATAAAAGCGGGCATGGGCTGCGTTCATGGTCAACATTGTCAGCACAGATACACCGCAGCGCAACAGTTTCAATCGCAACGGCGCGCGAGCGGCCTTCTCATGGAAGCAGTGGCTCGGCGGATCTCGGCGTGATGGGTACGATCAGCACCGCGCCGGTGGTAGGCACGACCTCGCGGAACAGGCTGTCATAATCGTAGCTATCGCCCAGCTTGATGCTGTCCAGGCCCAGCCGGTTCACACGGTAGGGCGTCAGGTAAGACACCACGGCACGCCCATTCCGGTCCGTGCGCGTGGCCAACTGCCCATCGACGCTGGCATCGGCAAAGCCGGTTGCCTCTACTACGCCGACGGTCTCACCCAGCGGCTGCCCGAACACCAAGCCACCTGGCCAGCCGATGATGCTGCCTTCAAGCGTGGCATCGGTCCGCCTGCTGCCATCGCCCCATGTGCGGCCTACGCCCCAGCGCGCAGCATCGGCCTGGTAATTGAACCGCACACTTTCCGCGTTGCGGCTGCTGTCATGGTGGGCGCGCTGCTGGTTGAGGACATAGTTGAGCCGATAGTCGCGCATGCCTGAGCCGGCCAGCCGATTGTTCCAGCTCACGCCACCGTCCTCGTCCCGATCAGCACTGACGGCATAACGGATCGTATGGTCACGCACGGTGCCCAGCGGAACGCTCAGGCTGAACTGTGCCGACGTCACCGCGTTGGCCCCGACCCGGGTGCGGCTGGCCTGCACATCCAGATCGAACCTGCTGCCGTACCAGGTCATCCCGACCTGCGCCGAGAAGCGAAGCGGTGTGTCGGACAGGTAGTCCGAGCGCACCAGCGTGGCATACAGGTTTCCGGTATCGCCGACGTTCTGTTTGAATTCCATGCGCACCTGCGTGCGGGGATTGTTCTCGTGGATCCATTCATCGGCATTTTCGCGACCCACCAGATCACTCCAGAAAGCCACCTGTTCGTCGCGCGCGAACATCGATTCCAACGTACGGAAATGTCCGCCGTCGAAGCGCCGGTAATCCAGGCTGATGCCCGTGCCGGAGGCGGCAATGGATTTGGCATAGCGCAGCCGCCATTGCCGACCGCTCGGATCGCCAATCGGCTGTTCGACACGCGAACGCGAAACATCCAGGGACAGCGCCCCGCCTTTGTCCAGGTCCCAGCCCATGCCCGCCGAATTGCTCTCGTAACCGTGGGTTTCAAGCACGCCGGCGTACACGCTCAACTTGAACGGCAGCCCGTATCCGGCCGTCGCCTGCAGAAATTCGTTGTGCGGATACGTGTTGCCGAACACCGGCCGATAATGGCCGGCGTTGACCGCGTACTTCCAGACCTTTCCGTGGGTGAGCAGGGGCATGGCGGTGTACGGCACGATCGACACGTGCTCGGTACCATCGGCTTCGCGGACCGTGACGCGGATATCGCCAGAAGAAGAAGGCGGTCGCACGTCATACAGCACGAACGGCCCCGGTGCTACGGAAGTGTGGTAGAACAGCACCCCGCGTTGACGCACCAGTACTTCGGCATTACTGCTGGCTACACCGCGCACTACGGGGGTAAAGGCTTCCAGATAGTCGGGCAACAACGTGTCTTCCGAACCCAGCTGTATGCCCGTGAACGGGATGCTGGCGAACAACAGGCTGTCGGTGTACCCCTCGCCCAGCAGCAGCTTGCTGCGCCAGCGACCGATATCGCGGGTGAGGAAGGTGTTGTCGCGCGACCAGCGCGGCGTGTGCGCTCCACCGGTCTGAAGCGATCCGTCCCTGGTGTAGTTCAAGGTGGAACGGGCCCGCCACGGCCCCAGGTTGAAGCCAGGGTCCAGAGTTGCGTAGACCGTGCGGTCGCGCGCAGCAACGCCGTCGACCTCGCGCACGGAGTCCGCCCCGTTCAATTGATAATCCAGCCTGACGGCATTTACCCCATCGTCGTACCGCGAGAACGGCACATCCCCGCGCGCGCGGCTCATCAGCGCGTCCTTCACCCGGACCGTCAACTGGTGGCGCTGCAGGTCGTACCGGCGGCGGACGACGGGCTCATCATCGTCGTCGTCGCTTTCTTCGTCCAAGCCCAGCGCGGACGTCGCATCATATGCGCTGCCGTGCTCCAACAGCCGTGGTACGGGACGCTGCGGTTGCACGCAATGCGTATATCGAGGGTCTTCCGAATCCGGGGCAAATGCCGCCGTCGAGGCAACGCCCCACTCCATCCAGTGCGAAACCAACGCACAGGGCTGGCCGTCGTCGCGGATGCGCAGCCATGAGTAGCCCTTCCAGTGGCCGTTGATCATCACGCTCATCCGCAGCGGGGATGCCGTCATGCCAGGGAACAACTGCGCAGGCGCGTCATCCTCCTCGCCAATGGACTCGGCGGACGCAGGCACCGCCAGAAGAGAAGCGGCGGCAGACAGAAGCGTACCGAACGCGATGAAGCTCAACGACCGGCGCACGCGGCACTCCGTTTTTCTGCAGAAGGGAAGGAAAGGCAAAACGCAGAAAAAGGGGCAAGGCCCCTTTTTCTGCGCAACCTGAGAATCAGGGCGAAGTTCAGCCCTTCAGTGCAGCCAGGTCAGCCTGCGCCTGGCGCAGGTCTTCCATCTTCTCGCGCAGCTTGAACTGCTTTTCGTTCAGCTTTTCCTGCGCCTTGCTAATCTTCTTGGCATCGCGCTTGGCCTGGGCCTCGCGCAGGCTCTGCTCGGCCTTGCGCACGTCTTCCTGGGTCTTGCGCACGTCTTCCTGGGCCTTGCGGACCTTTTCTTCAGCCTTGCCAGCCTGGCCAGCGTCGGTGCAGTTGGCCTTGGCCTGGGCCAGGGCGGTCTGCAGGCCAGCGATCTGGTGGGTGTTGCCGTACTGCTTGGCCACTTCGATCTGCGCCTGGATCGCGCTGATCTTGGCTGCGCAGTTCTGGGTGCCAGCGAAGGCGTTCGAAGCGGCAAACAGGGCGAATGGAACCAGTGCGGTAAGGAGGGTCTTTTTCATGATGCAAGTCTCTTATAGGAGAGGAGTCCGCGGCATTGCGTGCCGACGAGGCCTACTTTGCCTTCCCGGTCCCTGCTCAACCATCGAATGGATTCGATAATGAAGAGTAAGCTCCGGTCATGGCGCACCATCGTGCAAGTCGCTCTGCGATACGATCTGACGCGTCTGATAAGCACACCGCATCAGCACACGCGTTTTCGTTGCGCAGTGCCAGCATCTCCAGCACCAGGCATGCCTGATCCAATTCGGCGTCCGGCCGCAGGCATGCCACGGCGCCGCGCAGGCGATGCGCCGACGCAGCAATCTGCTGCCAATGCCCGCTCTTCACCGCATCGCGCAGCGCCTGCATGTCCGCTTGAAGAAGCGCCATCGAGGAGTCAGTCACCCCGGCCTCCGGCGCTGGCGAATCGTTGCTCCGCGCGACCACTCGGCCGGCGAACCAGGACGCCATGACCGCACTGAGCTGGGAGATATCCAACGGTTTGACCAGCACGTCATCCATGCCCGCCGCCAGGCAGGCCACGCGCGCTTCGGGCAGCGCGTTTGCTGTGTATCCGATGATCGGCAGACGGGGTGAGCCGCGCGCCGTTTCGTCGCCGCGGATTGCCTCCGCCAATGCCATTCCGGATACATCGGGCATGCTGCAGTCGGTGAGCACCAGGTCAACGGGCAGGCCGCCGCCAAGCGCCTGCAGCGCCGCACTACCGCCCGACGCCTGGTGTACGCGGTAGCCCAGCCATTCAAGCTGATCGGTCACCACACTCAGGTTGATGGGGTTGTCATCCACCACCATTACACGCAACGCGGCGCTGGCGAACATCAGGCCATGCTGTGCCGGCTCAGCGACATCGGCAGGCTCGAAGGGCAGGCGAACATATGCTTCGGCACCGCCTTCCGCCTTGTTGTGCAGTGTCACCGAGCCGTCCATCAGCGTGACCAGTTGCCGCACGATGCTCAGGCCCAGGCCGGCCCCCATCGATGCAGCCGCCGCCCCGCCCTGCTGGTAAGGCTCGAAGATTGAATCGAGCGTGTCAGCCGGGATGCCGCAGCCGCTATCACTCACCGTGATGCACAACCACTCGCCTTCGCAGGCGGCGCGCAGGACGATTTCCCCCCGCGCGGTGAATTTGACAGCGTTGGACAGCAGGTTGGTCACTACCTGGCGCAGGCGTAGCGGATCACATCGCATCCACTCCGGCACACTGTCCTCGATGTGGTATCGCAACGCGACTCCCTTGCTCTGCGCGGCATGCGCGAACAACGTGGCGGATTCGTCGATCAGTGAACGAAGTGATGCGGTCCGCTGGGTGATCTGCAGTTCGCCGGCCTCGATCTTGCGCAGATCGAGCAGAGTACCCACCAGACCCAACAAGCCCTTGGCCGATGCTTCGGCCAGGACAAGCGAGGCCGCATCGTCCACACCCGCGTTGCGACGCCGGTTGGCCATTTCAAGCAGACCGATCACCGCGCTCATGGGGGTGCGTATCTCGTGGCTCATCCTGGCCAGGAAATCCGACTTTTCTACGTTGGCGCGCTCGGCCGCATCCTTGGCGGCACGCAGTTCCGTTTCGGCGTGTCGACGACGGCGTACCTGGTACTGCAGCAGGCTGTTCCACGCCAGCGAAAGCGCCAGGCCTCCACCCAGCCACGGCAGCCAACGGAAAACCGTCTGTCGCAGGTCCTCCCAGGTGCTGGTCGGGTAGTTGATGTGGGCCAACCAACGCGAGGCGATATTCGCCCTTTCAGCCGGCGACATTCCCTCCAGCGCGCGGTCGATGATCCCCAGCAGCTCAGGCGACTGCAGGCTTATCCCGAAGCCGGCCATTTCCGGCTGGTCAAAGGCGGTGCCAACGATACGCAACTGCCCAAAGTAACGCTCGATGGAGTAGCTGGCCGATGCCATGCTCTGCAGGGACGCATCGGCACTGCCACGCGCCACCTTCTCCAAGGCCTCTGTCACCGTATCCACCATCAGCAGATGGATATCGGGGAAGTGCGCTGCGATCCAGTCGGCCCTGGCATGCCCGCGTACCAGCGCAAGGCGCTTTCCGCGCAGGCTGGCCAGCGACTGTGCCTGCGCGGTCGTGCGCGCAGCGACCAGCACCCACACCACCGGGGCCACGTCCACGCTGAAGCCGGCGAAGGTTTCACGTTCTGGAGTCGGCATAAGCGTCGCCGCCATGTCGGCCCGCCCCTCGCGCACGCTACGTTCCAGCTCCGCCGCGGTATTCCGTGCCACCACTTCGAAACGCAGGCCGGTACGGCGGCCGATCATCTTCAGCAGATCCGCGTATACGCCGGCAAATTCGCCCGCTGAATCGATGAAGGTATACGGTGCATCGGTCGCATCCACGGCCACGCGTACCACCGGGTGCTGCTGTATCCATGCCGCTTCGCGGGCGGTGAGACTGAGGCGACTGGTGGCATCCATGTCCTGGGCAGCACCGGCGGCCCAACTGCGCAGGATGGCGCTGCGCATCCAACCCATGACCGACCCAAGTCCGGCATCCATTGTCCGCTTGACCTGTGGCTGGTCAGCGGCGGTGACGAACTTGAAGCTGGTCAGCATGTCCTCCACGCGGGCGACGCGCAGGTTGAGGAACAGACCCTGTTCGACCGCATAAGTTGCCGAGACCAGATCACCCACATAGTAATCCGCGCGTCCAAGGGAGACCGCTTCCAACGCCGTGAAGAACGAGCCGGCCGGGCTGACGGGCGACGCTTCGGAATGGCGCTGCAACAGCGCCCACGCGTCCACCTGCGAGTCCTCGACGACTCCCCTGCCCTCCAGGATGCCATCGCGTCCCAGCGCGGGACCCGCACGACGCACGATGGCCAGCGGCACCTGCAGGTAGGGTTCGGTGACCTCCAGGTCTGCTGCGTTGCCCGGATCGGCGAAGACGCTGACAGCGGCAACCTCATGCAGGCGCAGTGCGGCGAGCGCCGCTTCACGGTCGACGAACCAGCGCGCCCGCACCGTCACGCCCAGGGCATTGCCCAGCAGCACCAGATGATCTGCCGCCACGCCCTGAAGCGTGTGCGGGTCGGGACGGAACTGGATGGGCGCGAAGTCCGCCCCCCACACGCCGATCACCAGCTCACGCTGCGTGCCCAGCCACGTCCTGTCGGACGCGGACAGACTGGTTGCAAAGTGCGTCGGGGCCACTTGGCTACGCAGCACCATCGACTCACTGGCGCCGGTGGGTGCAGCGCAAGCCAGTGCCAGCAGGCACAGCGCCAGCAGCGTGAGCGCGTGCCTAGGCAAGGTTTGCGTCATACGCATAGCGGATCAATTCGGCGTTGCTGGCCAGGCCCAGCTTGTCCATGGCGTTTTTCTTGTGCGTGGCGACGGTGGTCTTGGCGCGGCCCAGGCTGGCGGCGATTGCGTCCAGCGTCTGCCCTTGGGCGAACAATCGCACCACGTCCAGTTCGCGTTGGCTGAGTGCCGGCAGTGCGGCACCTGGTCGGCCGGGTTGCGCGTGCAGTGCATTGCGCACGCTGGCCGACTGGTACGGCAGGCCGATACCGGTATCAATGGCGCCAAGCGCGCGCAGGATATCCTGCATGTCGTCGTTCTTGCTGACGATGCCATCCACCCCCAGCGCAAGCAACTGGCTGAAGACCGCCGGATTGTGCAGCATGGTGAAAACCACCAACCGACAATGCGGAAACTGTCGCAGCACGCGCTCCATCATGGCAAGGCCGTCGCCACCCTGGGCTGGCTGCGCCATCGAGTAATCGGTGATCAGCACATCACATGGCGACTGGCGAAGTGCTTCAATAAGCTGTTCGCCGGTGCGCACCGTGAAGACGATCTCCACCGCAGCGCCCATCAGACAGGTCTGCAAGGCATTGATCACGACGGGATGGTCGTCGGCGAGTCCAATCCGACGCATGGCACTCTCCAGGAAATGGAAACGAAACCAGAAACGGTTTCGAGCGTGGCGATTCTAGGAGCGCCTTCCTGTACGGATGCGATTTTTTCACAACACGGACCGACAACCGTCGGATTGCCACTGCATTTCAGCTTTATTTTTGCGCTTTCAAGAATCGGCCACCCAGTCAGTGCGCATGATGGGCAGGCCTAACACGACAGGTGTGCGCCAACGGCGTGACGACCAACGCAGGCTGTGTAACAAGTCCGGGCCCGGTCGAGCTACGCGAGATCTGGACCTCCGGCAGACATGCAACTATGCAGATCTCGCGTAGCAGGGCGAAAAATGGCGACAATTTCGCCATCGGCCGACAAGGTCGGACTTGTTACACAGCCTGCAACGGTCGTCCTCCACCGGAGCACGGGGAGTCGACAGCGTGACGACCAACGCTCGTCCCCCCTCGAGGCATGTAGCGCCCACAAAAAAACCCCGCCGTTTCCGGCGGGGTTCTTGATGATGCAGGTGCTATGGGACGCGTTGGACTTAGAAGTCCATGCCGCCCATGCCACCCATGCCACCCATGCCACCACCGGCGCCGCCAGCAGCTTCTTCCTTGCGCGGGGCTTCGGCCACCATGGCTTCGGTGGTGATCATCAGGCCAGCGATGGAAGCGGCGTTCTGCAGGGCCGAACGGGTCACCTTGGTCGGATCCAGGATGCCGAACTCGACCATGTCGCCGAACTCGCCGTTGCCGGCGTTGTAGCCGTAGTTGCCGGTACCTTCCTTCACCTTGTTCAGGATGACCGACGGCTCTTCACCGGCGTTGGCCACGATCTCGCGCAGCGGGGCTTCCATGGCGCGCAGGGCGATCTGGATGCCGTGGGTCTGGTCTTCGTTGGCGCCCTTCAGATCGCCAACGGCCACCAGGGCACGCACCAGGGCCACACCGCCGCCCGGGACCACGCCTTCTTCGACGGCTGCGCGGGTGGCGTGCAGGGCGTCTTCAACGCGGGCCTTCTTTTCCTTCATTTCGATTTCGGTCGATGCGCCGACCTTGATCACTGCAACGCCACCGGCCAGCTTGGCCACGCGCTCCTGCAGCTTCTCACGGTCATAATCGGACGAGGTGTCTTCGATCTGGGTCTTGATCTGGGTGACGCGCGCCTGGATGCCTGCAGCGTCACCGGCACCGTCGATGATGATGGTGTTTTCCTTGGAAACCTGCACCTTCTTGGCGCGGCCCAGGTCGGTGATGGTGGCCTTCTCCAGCGACAGGCCCACTTCTTCGGAAATCACGGTG
The DNA here is from genome assembly GCF_031453215.1 of Stenotrophomonas sp. SORGH_AS_0321. NCBI lineage: Bacteria > Pseudomonadati > Pseudomonadota > Gammaproteobacteria > Lysobacterales > Lysobacteraceae > Stenotrophomonas > Stenotrophomonas sp. SORGH_AS_0321. The sequence continues at coordinate 500,575 of NZ_JAVIZG010000001.1, read as the reverse complement.
CCGCCGGTCAGCACGGCCATGTCTTCCAGCATCGCCTTGCGACGGTCGCCGAAGCCCGGAGCCTTCACGGCAACGACCTTGACGATGCCGCGGATGGTGTTGACCACCAGCGTCGCCAGCGCTTCGCCTTCGACTTCTTCAGCCACGATCAGCAGCGGCTTGCCCGACTTGGCGACGCCTTCCAGCACCGGCAGCAGGTCACGCACGTTGGAGATCTTCTTGTCGTGCAGCAGGATGAACGGGTCATCCAGGTCAGCGGTCTGGCCCTGCTGGTTGTTGACGAAGTACGGGGACAGGTAGCCGCGGTCGAACTGCATGCCTTCGACGACGTCCAGCTCGTTGTCCAGGCCCGAGCCTTCTTCAACGGTGATCACGCCTTCCTTGCCAACCTTCTTCATCGCTTCGGCGATGATGTTGCCGATCGACTCGTCCGAGTTGGCCGAGATCGTGCCGACCTGGGCAATCGCCTTGTCGTCAGCGGTCGGCTGGGAGATCTTCTTCAGCTCGGCGACGGCGGCAATCACGGCCTTGTCGATACCGCGCTTGAGGTCCATCGGGTTCATGCCGGCAGCGACGGCCTTTGCGCCTTCGCGGATCAGGGCCTGGGCCAGCACGGTGGCGGTGGTGGTGCCGTCGCCTGCGTCGTCGTTGGTGCGCGAAGCAACTTCCTTCACCATCTGCGCGCCCATGTTCTCGAACTTGTCAGCCAGTTCGATTTCCTTGGCGACGGACACGCCGTCCTTGGTGATGGTCGGGGCGCCGAAGCTCTTTTCGAGCACGACGTTGCGGCCCTTCGGGCCCAGGGTTGCCTTCACGGCATTGGCGAGCACGTTGACACCACGCACCATGCGGGCGCGGGCGTCTTCACCGAAACGAATATCTTTGGCAGCCATTGAATTCACCTGTTATGTAGCGCCGGGACAGGCCCGGCGGCTTTGATATGAAAGGGGTCTACGGGGTAACGGAGTGCGCGGGCGCAGCTCAGCCGATGATGGCGAGCACGTCGTCTTCGCGCAGGACCTTGTATTCCACGCCGGCTTCCTTGTAGCTGCTGCCGGCGTACTGGCCGTAGATGACCTTGTCGCCGACCTTCAGCGACGGAGCGCGCACGCTGCCGTTGTCCAGCGCCTTGCCCGGGCCCACGGCAACGACTTCACCCTTGGTCGACTTTTCCTTGGCCGAATCCGGGATCAGGATGCCGCCGGCCGAGATTTCGTCGGCTTCGATCGGCTTGACTACGACGCGGTCGTGAAGCGGCTTCAAGTTGCTCATGTGAGACCTCTCAAGTTATTGATTGTACGGAAGTATTCCGGCGATTTTAGCACTCACCCCAGGTGACTGCCAGAACCGCGCGAGAAAAAAGCCCGGCAGAGCGGGGCACAGCAGAGATGGAGCCCGGCCCTGCCCTTTCAAGGGGCGTCCAGAAGAATCTTTTTGGTGACCGCCGTCACGCCCTACACGCTGATGGGGGCAAATACGATGAAATGTCACGCAATCGGTTTAGATTCCCCCTTCAGGGGATCCGCTCACAAGGAGTAGTCGATGCGAATGCTGTCACCACTTGCCGCTGGCTGCCTGCTGGCGCTGGCGATCTCACCCGCCCGGGCCGAGGTCTTCATCAACGAACTGCATTACGACGACAGCACACCGGCCGGGGACGTCGGCGAGGCGATCGAAGTGGTCGCCACTGCTGGCGAGGATCTGTCCGGTTACCGCCTGTACCTGTACAACGGCAGCACCCCGTCGGCGGCCAGCGTGTATGCCAACAACCCGGTCCCGGCCGGCACCGCGGCGGCCTGCGGCAGCGCCAGCATCGCGGCGGTCAGCTACCCGACCAATGGCCTGCAGAACGGCTCCAACGACGGCATCGCGCTGGTCGATGCCAGCGGTGCGGTGGTCCAGTTCCTCAGCTACGAGGGCACCATCACCGCCGCCAGCGGCCCGGCCGCCGGCCTGACCAGCCAGAACATCCCGGTCGCCGAGAGCAACAGCACCGCACCCGGCACCTCCCTGCAGCTCACCGGCAGCGGCAGCCAGTACGCCCATTTCACCTGGGCCGAGTCGGCCGCCCAGACCTTCGGCGCCTGCAACACCGGTCAGACCTTCAGCGGCAGCCCCGGCACGCCCGGCCCGAACACGCCGCCGTCGGTGTCCACCACCACCCCGGCCCAGGGCAGCAGCAGCTTCCCCGCCGCCGGTGACCTGGAAGTGGTGTTCAGCGAGAACGTCACCCTGGCCAGCGGCGCCTTCGCACTGAGCTGCGGCCAGTCCGGCAGCGTGCCGCTGAGCCACCCGTCCAGTGGCCGCACGCTGAAGATTTCCACCAACACCGCGCTGGTGGCCGGGGAAGCCTGCCGCTTTGATATCCGGGCCAGCCGCATCAGCGACAGCCAGGGCGCACGGCCGGCCGCCGATTCGCGCATCGCCTTCACCGTGGCCAGCAGCACCGGCAATCCGGATCCCGGCAATCCCGGCAATCCCGGCGCGTACTACTCGCGGGTGAATACCTCCAGCCCGAGCCAGCTGCGTTGTTCGCTGCATGAGACCATCAAGGGCCACACCGCGTATCCGTACAGCGGCTCGGGCACCAGCACCTGGACCATCCTGGAAATCGCCGACGAAGATCCCAACAACGCCGGCAACGTGCTCGATGCCTACCGCAACCGCAGCTACGTCAAGGGCAGCGGACGCGCGGGCACCGGCAGCGGGCTGACCTACAACCGCGAGCACACCTGGCCCAATTCGCTGGGCTTTGCCAGCACCACCGGCGACAAGGGTCTGCCGTATGCGCCCTACACCGACACCCACATGCTGTACCTGACCGATGCGCAGTGGAATGCCGACCGCGGCAACAAGCCGTTCGCCAAGTGCGACAGCAACTGCGGCGAGCGCGCCACCGAGTCCAACAATGGCCAGGGCGGCGGCAGCGGCGCCTACCCGGGCAACTCCAACTGGGTGCGCACCCCCGATGGCAACCAGGGCTCGTTCGAAGTGTGGGGCAAGCGCAAGGGCGACATGGCGCGTGCGGTGATGTACATGGCGATCCGTTATGAAGGCGGCAAGGATGCCGCAACCGGCCAGTCCGAGCCGGACCTGGAGCTGACCGACGACCGCAGCAGGATCGTCAAGACCAGCAGTTCGCCGGCCTACATGGGCCTGCTGTCCACCCTGATCGACTGGCACCTGGCCGACCCGCCGACCGATGCGGAGCGGGCCCGCAACGAGGTGATCTACAGCTTCCAGGGCAACCGCAATCCGTTCATCGACCACCCCGAGTGGGCCACCCCGGCCCTGTTCACCTCGGCCAAGCCGAGCAGCTGCCAGCTGGCCAACTGATCATTTTCTGATTCGGCTCATGCCCCGGTCCGGCCTTCTGCCCGGACCGGGGCCCTATACTCGGCGGCGATGTCGACCGCCGATCCCGTCCTGCTGCTGTTCACCACCTGTCCTGACCTGGCCAGCGCCGAGCGCATCGCGCATGCGCTGGTCGGCGAGCGGCTGGCAGCCTGCGTCACCCGCCAGGAAGGCGCACGGTCGACGTACCGGTGGCAGGGCGAAGTGACCACAGACAGCGAACTGCAGCTGCTGGTCAAGACCACCGCCAGCCGGCTCGATGCCGCGATGGCGCGGCTGGTCGAACTGCATCCGTATGAACTCCCCGAGTGCATCGCGGTCGAAGCACGCGCCGGCTTGCCGGCCTATCTGGATTGGATCCGGGCACAGACCCGGGAGGAACACAGTTGATGAAAGCAGGTTTCATGAAATCAGCATGGATGGCGTCGTTGCGTCGTGGCGCTGCGGTGTGCGCGCTGCTGGCGCTTTCCCTGCCCGCCTGGGCACTGAGCGAGAAGGACCTGCTGCCGGTGGACGAAGCGTTCGCGCTGACCGCCACGGCGACCCAGCGCGACCAGATCCAGCTGCAGTGGAAGATCGCCCCGGGCTATTACCTGTATCGCCATCGCACCAGTGCCAAGGCCGACCCGGCCTTCAATGCGGGTGCGTTGAAGATGCCGGCCGGCGAGCGCCACCACGATGATTTCTTCGGCGAAGTAGAGACCTATCGCGAGCGCCTGAGCGCGACATTGCCGGGCCAGCCGGCCGCGGCTACCGGCACCGTCAGCGTGGAAGTGCGCTTCCAGGGCTGCGCCGATGCGGGGGTGTGCTACCCGCCGCAGAAGCGCGTGATCCAGGTCGCGCTACCCGGCGGCGGTGCAGGCGCCGCTTCACCGGTGATTGCCGGCGCGGCCGGCGGGTCAGCGTTGAACAACGCCCTGGGTGGCGCCAGTGGCGGCCTGCGCCTGCCCGGTACCGCCACGGCCGTGCAGGGCCTGCCGCTGCCTTCGGAGAAGGCCTTCGGCTTCGAAGCCATCGTCGACGATGGCAACACCCTGCTGCTGCGTTTCACCCCGGCCAAGGGTTATTACCTGTATCGCGACCGCACCTCGCTGAAGCTGGAAGGTGCCAACGGCATCCGCGTGGAGGCGCTGCGCTGGCCGCAGGCTCAGTCGCACCGCGATGAACATTTCGGCGACGTGGCGGTGTTCTTCGACCAGACCGACGCGACCCTGCCGCTGCACCGCAGCCGTGCCGAGGCACTGGATGCCACGCTGGTCGTGACCTTCCAGGGTTGCCAGACCGATGGCATCTGCTACCCGCCGATGACCCGCCGGGTGCGGCTGGACATTCCCGCCGGCAAGGTCGATGCGACGGCGGCAACCACCGCGGCCGGCAACGAGCTGCCGGCGGCATTGCCGCGCGAAGCGCAGCGCACCGACGGCACCGGCAGCGGAAAGACCGACAACCGTCGCGTGGTGCCGATCCTTCCGGACCCGGTGGCAGGTGACGCTGCGGGCCTGGACGCGGCCACCGCGGGCGCCACCGCGCCCAGCCCGGATGCGAGCGCGGACAACGCACAGCGCACGCGTCCGCCGGAACCGACCAGCGCCAAGGGGCTGCTGGTGGTGCTGTTGCTGGCGCTGGCTGGCGGCCTGGTGCTGAACCTGATGCCGTGCGTGCTGCCGATCCTTTCGCTGAAAGTGCTGGGCCTGGCGCAGAGCGGTGAGAGCCGCCAGCGGGCGCGCGCCCATGCACTCTGGTACACCGCCGGCGTGCTGGTGGCGTTCGCGGTGATCGGTGCGCTGGTGCTGGCGCTGCGCGCGGCCGGCCAAGCCGCAGGATGGGGCTTCCAGCTGCAGCACCCGTGGTTCATCGCCGCGCTGGTGTACCTGATGTTCGCCGTCGGCCTGAGCCTGTCCGGGGTGTTCACGCTGGGCGGCAACGTCGGCGGCATCGGCCAGTCACTGGCATCGCGCAGCGGTCCGGTCGGCGATTTCTTCACCGGGGTACTGGCCTGCGTGGTCGCCAGCCCGTGCGTGGCGCCGTTCATGGGCCCGGCCCTGGCTTACGCGTTCGCCGCGCCTGCGCTGCAGTCGATGCTGGTGTTCCTGGCACTGGGCCTGGGCTTGGCGCTGCCGTTCCTGCTGGTCGGTTTCGTGCCCACGCTGGCCCGTCGCCTGCCGCGTCCCGGCGCGTGGATGGAAACGCTCAAGCACGTGCTGGCGTTCCCGATGTACGCCACCGCGCTGTGGCTGCTGTGGGTGCTGGGCAAGCAGCGTGGCGTGGATGCGATGGCGCTGGTGCTGGGCGGGCTGGTGCTGCTGGCGCTGGGCCTGTGGTGGTTCGAGCGCAGCCGCTGGCGCAGCCAGCGCGTGGGTGCGCTGCTGGCCGGCGTGCTGATCCTGGCTGCACTGGTACCGGTGTGGGGCGTTGCCCGGCTGGCCCCGCCGGCGACCGCCGCGCAGGCCGCCGGTGAAAACGTGGTGGCGTATTCCCCGGAAATGCTCGACCGCCTGCGCGCGGACAACCGCGTGGTGTTCGTCAACATGACCGCCGATTGGTGCGTGACCTGCAAGGCCAACGAGCGCGCGGTGCTGTCACGTCCTGATTTCCAGGAGCTGCTGCGGCGGACGAATGCGGTCTACATGCGCGGCGACTACACCAACGTGGACCCGCAGATCACCGCGTTCCTGGATGAACACAAGGCCGTGGGCGTGCCGCTGTACGTGGTGTACGGCCCCGGCGCGCCGCCGATCGTGCTGCCCAGCGTACTGACCCAGGCACTGGCCGAAGAAGCGCTGCTGCGCACCGCACGATGAAGCGCCTGCGGCCGGCACTGCTGTGGACAGCGGTGCTGGCCGGTGGAGTGGGCCTGTGGGCAGGGCAGAAGCTGGACACTTCCTCGAGGCAGGGGCCAGGTTCCGTTTCCGAAACGGAAAAGGAACCTGATTCCGGCATTGGACCGGTCGTGGCGGGCATCGGCGATCCGCTCCCGGCGATCGTGCTGCCGGATCTGGCCGGCGCGCCGGTGGACCTGCAACGGTTCCATGGCCGGCCGCTGCTGATCAATGTATGGGCCAGCTGGTGCGGCCCGTGCGTGGAAGAAATGCCGGAGCTGGCGCGCTTTGCCACCGCCCAGGGCGACCAGGGCGTGCAGGTGCTTGGGCTGGCGCTGGACACTGCCGAGGGCGTGCGCGCGTTCCTGCGCCGGGTGCCGGTGGACTATCCCATCGTGCTGGAGATCCCCGGCCCGGCCGACGCCAGCGTGCGCCTGGGCAACACGCAGGGCCTGTTGCCCTACACGGTGCTGGTGGACGCGCAGGGCCGGATCGTGCGGCAGAAGCTGGGGCCGTTCGTCCATGGCGAGATCGAAGGCTGGGCAACCGGCGAGTGAGTGCGCTTGACCCTGGCGCCTGCGACCGGAACACTACGCGAGTGATTCTCATTCGCCGCAGGTAGGGATACCCCACGGCGCCTCCCCCCGCGCAGTACCCGGACCCTCGGGCCCGGCGTTACCGGTTTGACCCTCCCCCGATGTTCAAGACCGTTCTCTTCCAGGTGCACTGGTTCCTCGGCATCACCGCCGGCACCGTGCTCGCCCTGATGGGCCTCACCGGCGCCGCCCTGTCGTTCGAGGACGACCTGCTGCGCGTGTTGAATCCGCAGTTCGCCGCGGTCGCCACCCAGCAGGGCGATGGCCGCCAGGCACTGCCGCTGGACACCCTGGTGGCCACCTTGGGCGAAGGCAGCGACACCGCGCTGCAGCGCCTGCGCGTGGATGCCACCGGCCAACGTCCGTCGGTGGCGCGCTTCGATGGCGGCCGCGACAACTGGGTGTACTTCGATCCCTTCACCGGCGAACGCTTCAGCGCGCTGCGTGGCCAGGGCTTCTTCGACTTCACCGAAGACCTGCACCGACGCCTGGTGGCAGGCGACCGCGGCCGGCTGGTCACCGGCAGCTGCACGATCATCCTGCTGGTGTTCGTGCTGTCCGGCATCTACCTGCGCTGGCCACGCCAGTGGTGGAGCTGGCGCAGCTGGCTGTCGGTGGAGTGGAAACACAGCGGCCGCAGCTTCCTGTGGAGCCTGCATTCGGTGATCGGCACCTGGGTGCTGCCGGTCTACCTGCTGATCGCCCTGACCGGCCTGTGGTGGTCCTTCGACTGGTACCGCGATGGCCTGACCCGCCTGCTCGGGGGACCGCCGGTTGCTGCGCCGACGGTGCAGGCCGGCGGAACGCTGGACCTGCAGCGCGTGCAGGCCAGCCTGTATGCGCTGCCTGGCGTGCGCGAAGGCTACATCGACCTGCGCCTGCCGGCGCGCGGCGACCGCCCGGTCACCGCACGGGTGATGTCCGCCCAGCATTCCCACCATGACCGCGCCTACGACACCCTGCAGATCGATCCCGCCAGTGGCGCGGTGCTGGACCAGCGCGCGTATGCCGACCTGGATGGCGGCGAAAAGGTGCTGGGCAGCATGTTCGCGCTGCATTCGGGCAGTTTCTTCGGCCTGCCCGGGCGCCTGATCGTGATGCTGTCGAGCCTGCTGATGGTGCTGTTCTTCGTCACCGGCTGGATGCTGTACCTGGACCGCCGCGCGAAGAAGCGCGCCGTGCGCGCCTCGCGCGTGGACCTCGTCGCGCCGCCGTCGGCGGGCCATGCCGACGGGCCGCCGTGGCTGGTGTCCTTCGCCAGCCAGAGTGGCCAGGCCGAACAACTGGCGTGGCGCGCGGCCGGCCAGTTGCAGGCAGCCGGCATGCGCGTGCAGGTAACCCCGATGGCACGCCTGGACGGCGGCACGCTGCAGGAGGCCCGGCGCGCCCTGTTCGTGGTCAGCACCTTCGGCGATGGCGAAGCGCCGGACAGCGCGCGCGCCTTCGAACGCAAGGTGCTGGCGCAGGCGCAGGCGCTGCCGGAACTGGGCTACGCGATGCTGGCGCTGGGCGATCGCCAGTACGACCGCTTCTGCGGCTTCGCGCGGCGGGTGGAACAGTGGCTGGGCGAACAGGGCGCGGCGGCGCTGTTCCCGTGCATCGATGTGGATGGCGACGACGCCCGTGCGCTGCAGCGCTGGCAGGCCCAGCTTGCGTCGCTCACCGGCGTGGAGGCGGCGGTGGACGCCGAGCCGCACCGTCTGCTGCAGGACTGGACGTTGCGCGAGCGCCGGCTGCTCAATCCCGGCAGCCAGGGCGGCGCGATCTGGCAGGTGACCCTGCTGCCGCCAACTGGCGCGGGTTGGCAGGCCGGTGACATCCTGCAGGTGGCCCCGCGCCACGCTGCGGAGGAGGTTACTGCGGTACTGGCCGCGGCAGGGCTGGACGCCGACGCACAGGTGCATGTGGACGGGCTGGAACTGCGCGTGCACGATGCGGCGGCGCGGCGCGTGTTGCCGCCGGTCGACCAGGTGCAGGCAGTGCATGACGCCGCCCGGTGGCTGGACCAGCTGCCGCCTTTGCCAACGCGCGAATACTCCATCGCCAGCTGCCTGGCCGATGGCCACGTGCAGCTGGTGGTGCGCCTGGTGCATGGCGACGACGGCCAGCCGGGGATCGGTTCCGGATGGCTGTCACTGCACGCCGGCATCGGCGACTACGTGCCGGCACGGGTGCGGCGCAATGCGGGCTTCCACCGCCACGACGATGCGCCGCCCATGATCCTGATCGGCAACGGTACCGGCATCGCCGGCCTGCGCAGCCTGCTGCGTGAAGCCGACGGCGCCGGACAGCACGGCCATTGGCTGCTGTTCGGAGAACGCCAGCCGGCCTGCGATGCGCTGTACGCGCAGGAGATCATCGACTGGCAGCAGCAGGGTCACCTGGCCCGCCTGGACCAGGCGTGGTCGCGCGATGGCAGCACCCGGATGTACGTGCAGGATCTGCTGCGCGCGGCCAGCGCGGAGCTGCGCCACTGGATCGCCGACGGCGCCTGCGTGTACGTATGCGGTTCGCTGCAGGGCATGGCGCAGGGCGTGGACGACGTGCTGCGCGAAACCCTGGGCGAGGAGGCGGTGGATGCACTGCTCGCCGATGGACGCTACCGGCGCGACGTGTATTGAGCAGCGTCGGGTGTGCGCTTCGCTACAGCGGCAGCAGGTGCGGCTGCAGCAGCGCGGCCACCCAGTCCATGAACGCCCGCGCCCGCGCCGGAAGGTGCCGGCGCTGGGCGTACAGCAGGGTCACCGGCATCGGTTCGGACGGCAGCTGCGGCAGGATTTCAACCAGCGTTCCATCGCGCAGGGCCTGGCGCACGCCCAGCCGCGGCACCTGGATGATGCCCAGTCCGGCCAGCGCGGCGGCGGTGTAGCCATCGCCGCTGTTGACGGTCACCGCACCGGCCATCGGCAGGCTGCGGTACTGCTCGCCATCGCGGTATTCGAAGCCCGCCGGCCGCTGCCCCAGCGTGCTTACGTAGTGCACCAGGCAATGCGCATCCAATGCATCGAGGGTCAACGGCGTGCCACGCGCGGCGAGATACCCCGGACTGGCACAGTTGACCATCTCCATGCTGCCCAGCGGCCGCGCCACCAGCGTGTTGTCGTCCAGCGCGCCGACCCGCAGCACGCAGTCGAAGCCTTCGCGCACCAGGTCGACACGGCGATCGGTGCCGCTGAGTTCGATCTCCAGCCCCGGATGCTGTTGCAGGAACGCCGGCAGCTGCGGCAGGATCAGGTGGCGGGCGAGCCCACTGGACATGTCCACCCGCAGCCGCCCGCGCAGCTGCGCGGTATCGCGGCGGAACATGCCCTGCAGGTCCTCCATGTCATCCAGCAGGTCGCGGGCGCGCTGGAAAAGCTGTTCACCGTCGGCGGTCAACTGCACGCGGCGCGTGGTCCGGTGCAGCAGCTGAGTACCCATCGCCGCTTCCAGCCGCTGCACGGCCAGCGACACGCTGGCCTTGGGCAGGCCCAGGCCTTCTGCCGCACGGGTGAACGAGCCGCGTTCGGCTACGTGCAGGAAGATGCGCAGCTGCGCCATGCTGTCCATTGATTGTCGGCCATGGTTGAACAGTCATATCAGCATCACGCAGTTTATTCGCCCCCGCAAGCCCAATAGGCTGGTCACCTACCCGCCCATTGGAGCTCGACATGTCCGTTTCCCGCACCCTGCTGATCACCGGCGGCAGCCGTGGCCTCGGCCGCAACGCCGCCCTCGCCCTGGCCGCCGACGGCGCCGATATCGTGTTGACCTACCGCAGCCAGTCCGCTGCCGCCGACGAGGTCGTGGCGCAGATCGAGGCGCTGGGTCGACGCGCTGCCGCATTGCCGCTGGACGTGGCCGACAGCGCCTCGTTCCCCGCGTTCGTCGAACGGCTGCAGGCCCAGCTTGCCGACTGGGGCGGTGAGCGCCTGGATGGGCTGGTCAACAATGCCGGCGAAGGCCACTACGCGCTGATCGCCGACACCACCCCGGCCGCGTTCGATCACCTGGTCAACGTGCACCTGAAAGGCCCCTACTTCCTGACCCAGGCCCTGCTGCCGCTGCTTGCCGATGGCAGCCGCATCCTCAACGTGTCCAGCGGGCTGGCGCGCTTCTCGCTGCCGGGCAGCTCGGCGTACGCGATGATGAAGGGCGGCATCGAAGTGTTCACCCGCTATCTGGCCAAGGAGCTGGGCGCGCGTGGCATCAGTGCCAACACGCTGGCGCCGGGTGCGATCGAAACCGATTTCGGCGGCGGCCGCGTGCGTGACAATGCGGGCATCAATGCAATGGTGGCGTCGTCCACCGCGCTCGGTCGCGCCGGCAAGCCCGATGACATCGGCCCGGCCGTGGTCGCTCTGATGTCGGCGGGCACGCGCTGGATCAATGCCCAGCGCGTGGAAGCCTCCGGCGGCATGCTCATCTGACCGGCCGCAGGCTCAACCCGGGGCCAGCATCCGTTCCGCGTTCGCGGGGTGCGACGCTGGCCCTTTCGCTCCGGCGCCACGCAGCTGGAACACCGCCACCGCCTCGGCCAGCACCTCGGCCTGGGCTTCCAGGGCGCGCGCCGACGCCGTGGCCTCCTCCACCATCGCCGCGTTCTGCTGGGTACTGGCGTCCATCTGCACGATGGTCTGGTTGACCTGCCCGATGCCGTTGCGCTGCTCCAGCGAGGCATCGCGGATCTGCGCCATGATCGCGGCCACCTGCTGCACGCTGGCCTGCAGTTCGGCCATCGTCGCACCGGCCTGGCTGACCGCACGCGTGCCCTGCCCCACCTGCTGCACCGAGTCTTCGATCAGTCCCTTGATCTGCCTGGCCGCCTCGGCACTGCGCTGCGCCAGCAACCGCACTTCACTGGCCACCACCGCGAAGCTGCGGCCCTGCTCACCGGCGCGCGCCGCCTCCACGGCCGCGTTCAACGCCAGGATGTTGGTCTGGAAGGCGATGCCATCGATCAGCGCGGTGATCTCGCCGATCCGCCGCGACGACGCGCTGATGTCCTGCATCGAGCGCTGGACCTGGCCCACCGTATCGCCCCCGCGCGCGGCCACTTCCGCGCTGGCGCGGACCAGTGTGTCGGCCTGTCCGGCTGCATCGGCATTGCGCGATACGGTATCGGTGAGCTCGTGCATGGACGCGGCGGTCTCTTCCAGGTTGGCCGCCTGCCGTTCGGTACGGATGGAAAGATCGGCATTGCCGGCGCTGATTTCACCGGCCGCGTCACCGATCGCGCGCGCTGCGTTCTGGATGCCCGCCACGATACCCGCCAGCTGGTCCACGGTCGCATTGGCGTCGTCGCGCATGCGTGCGAACACGCCGTCCAGGTCCCCGTCCATGCGTACGCGCAGGTCGCCACGCGCCAGCGCCGCCAGCAGTGCCTGCAGGTCGCCGAGGTTGTGTTCGAAGGTCGCCAGCAGGTGGTTGATGCTGGCCGACAGGCGATGCACGTAGCCCTGCTTTCCTTCCAGCGGAATGCGGCCGGCCAGTTCACCCTGGGCCGCCGCATCCACCAGCGCGCCGACTTCGGTTTCCAGCAGTACTTCCAGTGCACGGCTGCGCCACTCCACCACCTCGCCGAGTGACTGGCCGCCCTCGAAGATCGGCGTGGTCACCAGCTGCCAGCTCGTGCCACCGTGCTGGATGTCGTACTCGCGTCGGCCGCTGCCGTCGATCCGTGCCAGTGCGGCATGCAGCTGGCGGGCCGGCCGGCCCAGCACGTCGTTCCCGCCGGCGCCAAGGGTCTGCAGCAACGCCGGATTGGCATGGGTCACCTCGCCCTGCGGATTGACCACCATCAGGCCGGTGGAGGCGCTGTCCAACGCCTGCCGTGCACGCGCGTTCTCCTGCGCCACCGCGCGCTCGCGTTCGATTCGTGCGCGCAGCTGCTGCTGCATGTGGCCCAGCCGTTGCGCGAGCTGGCCGATTTCATCGTGCGGGTTGTGCACGCGCAACACCGTATCCAGGCGGTCCTCAGCGATGTCCTCGGCGAAACGCAGGGTGTCCTGGATCGGCCGGCGCACGGCGTGCAGCACCATCAACAGCGTCCCGATCAGCACTACGGCAACCATCAGCAGCGAGGCGGCGAACAGCACACCCAGGCGCGTGGCCTGCGCCTGCTGGCGAGCGCGCGCCTGTTCCAGGCTGGCTGCCTGCGCCTGCTGGAACGCCTGCAGCGCAGGGGCGATACTGGCCGCGGTATCCACCAATGACTGCGCTTCCACGTCCAGGCCCATGCGCGCGGCGGTATAGGACAGCAGCGCGCCCTGGTAGCCATCCATCAGATCACGCAGCTGCTGCTGGGCATCGGCCGGCAGGCCGGCCAGCGCAAGGTCGAAGGGCAGTTTTTCTTCGCTGGCGCGGTCGGCATGCCGGGAGTCGCCGCTCAGCAGCAGCAGGCTTTCCTGGCGGCGCATGCGTTGCAGGTGCAGGGCCAGCAGCGGGCGTTGCGTTGCGTCCACCGCCACCTGCACGGCGTCGGCCGCCTGCTCCAGCTGCGCCGACATCGCTTCATCGCCCCGCCCCATTTCGTCCACGCGCGCGTTGAGCGCGGCGATGCCCTCGGCAAACGCATCGGCCTGGGTGGTCAATTCGGCCAATGCCTGCCGGCGCGTCGCGTCCATCGGCAACGCCCGCAGCTGCTGCAGCGTGGCCTGCAGGCGCTGCTGGGCGAGCTGCAGCGCGTCGCGGTCGGTGGCATCGAAACTGCGTGCATACTGGGTCTGCAGCCGCCTCGCTTCGGCGATATCGGCAGCCAGCGTGGCAGCCAGCCCGGTGCCCTGCTGGTAGACCGCGAAGCTCTGTGCGGCGCGTTCGCTGCCGTGGCTGGTCCACCAGTACATCGCGGCAATGGTGACCAGGCCCAGGCCACAGACCAGCAGGCTGGCCTTGATCTTGGCGGCCACGCTGAGCCGCGCCAGGCGCTGCAGGGAAGGCCGCGCACGGACCGCGAGGTGGCGCAGGCGGGGGAAGGCAGAACGCAGGATGTGGGGGGCAGCCGGCATGACAGAGTCCGAGGCGGAATGACGCATCGGTATCGGCCTGCCCTGGCCGGACTTTAGCCCGTTGTTGCCGGCAGGTGCGGCGCCGCACGCGGGCCCCTGCTCGTTTTAGCAGCGCCGCAAGTCGCATCGATGACAGCGCATGGTGCGCTGGACCTGCCTGTGCGGTCATGCGGAAATGGAAGCGCTGGAGGCCGGAAACAAAATGGCCGGAGCGTTCGCACGCTCCGGCCATGCCGGCGTATCGCGGGTGGGTGGTGCCTGATCAGGCCCTGGCAAAGGCCAGCAGGTCGGCGTTGAACTGATCGGCGTGGGTCGCCGTCAGGCCATGCGGCGCACCGGGGTAGACCTTCAGCGTGCCGTTGGCCAGCAGCTTGATCGACTTCTCGGCAGCCGCCTTGATCGGCACGATCTGGTCGTCGTCGCCATGGATCACCAGCGTCGGCACGTCGATCTTCTGCAGGTCCGCGCTGTAGTCCACTTCGGAGAACTCACGCACGCAGTCGTACTGGCCCTTCACGCCGCCAAGCATGCCCTGCAGCCAGAACGAATCGCGCATGCCCTGGGTGACCGCGTTGCCATCGCGGTTGGCACCGAAGAACGGCGAGGCCAGGTCCTGGAAGAACTGCGAGCGATCACCACCGGTGCCGTTGCGGATGCCATCGAACACGTCCAGCGGCGTGCCTTCCGGGTTGCCGGCGGTCTGCAGCATCAGCGGTGGTACCGCACCGACCAGCACCACCTTGGCGACGCGGCTGCTGCCATGGCGACCCACGTAGTGCGCCACTTCGCCACCACCGGTGGAATGCCCGACCAGGATTGCGTCCTTGACGTCGGCCTGCTCCAGCACCGCGGCCAGGTCGTCGGCGTAGGTATCCATGTCATTGCCGTCCCAGGTCTGGCTGGAACGGCCGTGGCTGCGACGATCATGCGCGATGACCCGGAAGCCGTTCTGGCCCATGAACAGCATCTGCGGGTCCCAGGCGTCGGAGCTGAGCGGCCAGCCATGCGCGAACACGATCGGCTGGCCGGTGCCCCAGTCCTTGTAGAAGATGCGGGCGCCGTCTTTGACGGTAACGAAATTGCTCATGCGGGTGGCTCCTGTCGAGGGGATGCAGCGGTGGATCAGATATCGCTGTGGGTGTGGGGCAGCACGCCGTCGAGCGCATCGCTGCCGCCGACGAAATGGCGCACCACGGGGTGCCGTTCGCCGCGATGCAGCGTGCGCAGCTGCTCCTGCACGGCCTTGTCATCGGCGGTGATGCGCTCGTGCTGGCGCAGGTGTTCCAACCACGACGCGGTGACGAAGTACTCCAGGTGCACGCCGGGACTGGCAACATCTTCGGCCACGCCCCACAGCACCGCGCCATCGCGACGGCGCACGCGGCCGAGCAGGCGCATGCACGCGTGGAAGGCAACCCGGTCTGCTGCGTCGATGCGGTATTCCACCGTCACCAGCACCGGTCCGCGGTCGTGCGCCACCGCCACCGACAGTTCCGGTGCAGGCCAGTGGCCGGCCGGCCGCAGGTCCAGTTCTTCGGTACCGGAGATGCGCACGCGCCATACCAGCAGGCCCGCCACCACCGCGCCGACGGCCGCCACCAGCAGCGCCAGGGTAGGCGTGCTGCGCTGGGCAAGCGCGCCCCAGCACAGGCCACCGGCGGCCATGCCCAGCGAGAACACCATGATGTACAGCGCCAGCGCACGCGCACGCACCCACGCCGGAACCGCGGTCTGCGCGGCGATCTGCAGCGAAGACAGCACGGTGATCCAGGCAAATCCATTCACCAGCATCGCCAGCGGCAGCAGCACCCAGCTGCGCAGCACGGCCAGTCCGACCAGGCTGAGCGCCAGCGCCAGCGTGGCCAGCAGCACCAGCAGGTCACGGTCCAGCCGCGCACGCAGTTTCGGCAGCAGCAGGGCGCCACTGACCGCGCCGATGCCCACGCAGCCCAGCAACATGCCGTACTGCCCTGCCCCGCCCTGCATCTGCCCGCGCACCACCACCGGCAGCAGCGCGGTCATCGCGCTGGCGAAGAAGAAGAAGCCGGCGGACTTGATCAGCACCGCCTGCAGGTGGCCGGCCCGGCTGGCATAGCGCAGGCCGGATTTCAGTCCGGCGCCGAAGCCTTCGGGCGGCAGGCTGGAGGCTTTCGGATCACGCTGCCAGCGCAGCAGCACCACCAGCATGGCGGCAAAGCTGATCGCATTGAAGCCGAACGCCCACGTGGCCCCCAGCTGGGCGACGATCACCCCGCCGATGGCCGGGCCCAGCGACCGCGCGATGTTGATGCCGATAGAGTTCAGTGCGACGGCCGAAGCCAGCATGGGTGGCGGTACCAGTTCGGATACGATCGCCGCCTGCGCCGGCATCGCCATGGCGGCGCCGCAGCCCATGCAGAAGGTCAGCACCACCAGCAGGGTCGGGCTGAGCAGGTCCAGGTGGGTCAGCACCGCCATGGTGCCGGCCACCGCCAGCATCCAGCCCTGGGTGGCCAGCAGGTAGCGGCGACGGTCGACGATGTCGGCCAGGGTGCCGGCCACCAGCGCCAGCAGCACGATCGGCACGGTGGTGGCCGACTGCACCAGCGCGACCATCAGCGGCGAACCGGTGCGTTCGGCCATCACCCACGCCGCGGCCACGTCGTTGACCCAGGTGCCGATGTTGCTGCCCATGATGGCCAGCCACAAGGCGCGGAACATGCTGATCTGCAGCGGCGCCCAGGCGCCGGGTGCCGCGGGGGAAGCGGTATTTACCATTGCCACGCTCCTACGATGGAGGCAAAAAGAGTGTCGCGGCCACCGGCCTGGCGCAGTGCCGGACCGGCATCCACCCAGGCCAGCTGCCATTGCCATAGCCAGTCCTCGCTGGCCTGCCAGCGGGTTTCCGCCTTGTACTGGGTGCCGATGCGGCGCGCGCCGCCGGTACTGCCGGGCAACGGCAGCAGCGGTGCCGGCGTGGTGTACACCGCATCGCTGCGCTGTTGTTTCCAGGCCAGCTGCACGCCCAGCTGGGTGCCGAGGCGCTCGTTGAACTGCAGGTCCAGGGTGGGCTGCAGGTCGACCAGGTTGGCCGGCGCCAGCAGGCTGGCCTCGCTGAAATAGGACGACTTCGGGTACAGCGCATTGAAGGTCTGCAGGCGCCTATCGCCCGCATCGCGGTCACCGCTGGCGATGTCCAGTTTCACCCCCAGCCGCGGCTGCAATGGCGCCTGCTGCCAGCGCCAGCCGGTATCGCTCGCCAGTGTCCAGGCACGGATGTCCAGCTGCCGCGTGGCGGCATCCAGATGACCCCGCTGGACCACCGCTTCCACGTTCCAGTCCAGTGCATCGCGCTGGCCGAACCAGCGCGTGCCGAGCGTCTGCCGCCGTTCGCGCCCGTTGCCATCGGCGAAGCGTGCGCCATCGCGCCGGTAGTCCAGCAGGTAGGCATCCCATTGGCCACTGCGGCGTGCTGCGCTGGTCGCGTAAGCGCCCCACAGATGGGCACCCGGTTCGCTGCGATCGTCGAAGGCGCCGGGACGGTTGTCCACCGCGCGCAACGCCAGCAGGTCCAGCGTGCCCGCGGCAGCGCGCCAGCCCAGGCGCAGGCCATCGAACGCCAGCCGGATGTTCGGCCCGTCGCGTACCGACAGCAGCCGGGAACTGCCATAGCTCGCTTCCTGCCGTCCCAGCTGCAGCCATGCCTGCTGCCCCTGCCAGCGCCAGTACGCCTGCTGCACGTCCAGCGCGCCTTGATCGGTGCCGCCGGGACCACCCGCACGTCCTTGTTCGGCATGCACGCCGAGCTGCACGCGCGCCTGCCAGTCATCGCGGCGATAGGTCGCCGATCCCAACGCGCGCAGCAGGCCATAACCGTCTTCGCTGCCGCCGATGCCGAAGCGGGTGGAATCGAAGTACATGCCACGCAGTCGCAGCGAGGCGTCCCATTGCAGGTCGCCCTGGCCCAGCGCGGTGCAGTGGCCCGCCTCGCAGCCGGCCTGCGCGCGTGCCTGTGCCAGCGCAGGCAGCATCAGCGCGGCGAGGATCAGAACGCGAAGCACGAGCAGCCCATGGCACCCCAGAACGCCTGCAGGTCACCGGTCGGTGCCGCATGCTGGGCCGCATGGCCGTGTGCACCGTGGGTGGAACAGGGCGCGCCATGGTGATGGTGGTGCGCCATCGCCAGGCCGGTGGCCGTGCCGCTGACGTGGTAGCCGCCGAAGCGGTTGACCGGAGACCAGTCCGGCATCGCCGGCGGCAGTGCCGGTGCCAGCCCATCGTAGTCGGCGGCGGCGTGCACGATGCGACCGCCCAGCACGGTCAACACACTGGTGATGTTGGCGATCTGGTCGTCGTCCACGCGGAAGAAGTCGGCCGACAGCACGATGAAATCGGCCAGCTGGCCAGCCTTCAGCGTGCCCTTGTGGTCTTCATCGCCAGAGAACCATGCGCTGCCTTGGGTCCACAGGCGCAGCGCCTGTTCGCGTTCCAGCAGGTTTTCATCGCCATACAGCGCCAGGCCGCCCACGGTGCGGCCGGTGACCAGCCACGACAGTGCGACCCACGGGTTGTAACTGGCCACGCGCGTGGCATCGGTACCGGCGCCTACCGGAACGCCTTCGGCCAGCATCCGCTTCACCGGCGGCGTATGCCGTGCTGCCTGCACGCCGTAGCGTTCCACGAAGGCTTCGCCCTGGTAGGCCATGCGGTGCTGGATCGCCAGCCCACCGCCCATCGCGCGGATGCGTTCGATGTTGCGCGGGGTGATGGTCTCGGCGTGGTCGATGAACCAGTGCAGGCCATCGAACGGCACCTCGCGGTTGACCTGTTCGTAGACATCCAGGATGCGCGAGATGCTCTCGTCGTAGGTCGCATGGATGCGGAAGGGCCAGCGCTTTTCAACCAGCAACCGCACCACGTCATGCAGTTCCGGCTCAAGTCCGGGCGGCAATTCCGGGCGCGGTTCGTTGAACAGTTCGAAGTCCGCCGCGGAGAACACCAGCATCTCGCCCGCGCCATTGTGGCGCAGCAGGTCGTCGCCCTGGCGCGGCTGCAGGATGTCGCTCCAGCGCTGGAAGTCACCGACTTCGCCGCCCTTGTTCTGGGTGAACAGGTTGTAGGCGATGCGTACGCTGAGCTGGTCATCGCGGTGCAGCTGCTCGATGACCTGGTAGTCCTCGGGATAGTTCTGGAAGCCGCCGCCGGCGTCGATCACCGAGGTGATCCCCAGCCGGTTCAACTCACGCATGAAGTGACGCGTGGAATTGGCCTGGTATTCGATCGGCAGCTTGGGTCCTTTGGCCAGCGTGGCGTACAGGATCACCGCGTTCGGCTTGGCCAGCAGCAGGCCGGTGGGGTTGCCCAGCTTGTCGCGCACGATCTGCCCACCGGGCGGATCCGGTGTGTTCTTGTCATAGCCGCAGGCACGCAGCGCAGCGCGGTTGAGCAGCGCGCGGTCGTACAGGTGCAGCAGGAACACCGGCGTATCCGGCGCGATGGTGTTGATTTCCTCAAGCGTCGGCAGGCGCTTTTCGGTGAACTGGGCGGCAGTGAAGCCACCGACCACGCGCACCCATTGCGGCGCGGGCGTGCGATCGACCTGCACCTTCAGCATGGCCAGCGCATCGGCCAGCGAGCGCAGGCCATCCCAGCGCAGTTCCAGGTTGTAGTTGAGTCCACCGCGGATCAGGTGCGTATGGCTGTCATTGAGCCCGGGCACCAGCCGGCGGCCCTGCGCATCGATGATGGTCGCCTCGGCCGCCCAGCCGCGCATGATCTCGTCATCGCTGCCGACGGCGACGATGCGCCCGTCCTGCACGGCCAGCGCCTGTGCATGCGGTTGTGCCGGGGTCGAGGGTGGTGATGCGGGCATTGCGGATGACCAGCGTGCTCATGCGACGCTCCTGCGATGAGGGGGAAGAAGCCGCCGCCAGGCCGCGGCCGGCCAGGCCCAGCGCGAGTGCCGCGCCCGCCCCCAGCAGCACCTCGCGGCGGCCGGGCTGGGAAGGATCGGTACTCATGACGGCACTCCAGGGGAAGCAAGGAAAGAATCAAGCGAGAACATGCCGGCGCCTGCCAGCGCGACCGACAGCAACAGCAGCGTCCACATCAGCGGGTACTCCATTCCGCCACGCATCCAGAACCAGCCGCGCGGCAGCGCCAGCACGGCGGTGAACGCGATGAACGCCGCGCCGGCCAGCGCAGCCAGCCGGGTCTGCCAGCCGAGCAGCACCGACAGACCGGCCACTACCTGCACCGCGGCCAGCAGCAGCGGCAACGGCGCGGTGGCAGGCAGGCCGAAACCACGCAGTTCGCCGGCAAAGCCGGCAAGGCCCGGGCCGTTGAACCAGCCGAACAACTTGCCCAGCGCGTGCGGGAGCAGGAATCCTCCCGCTGCCACGCGCAGCATCAGCAGCGCCACGTCCAGGGCATGGCTGCTGCCCATGCTCAGTGACCGCCTTCCTGTGCGCCGAACATGGTCTTGGCGTACTGGATGCCCACGCCGTAGCCACCGGCGTGTTCGCGCGCGATACCGGTGGTGAGGTCGTAGGTTTCGCCGCGTGCCCAGTCGCGCTGCAGCTCCAGCAGGTACTGCACGCTGGTGATCGGCACGGCACCGGCCTGCACCATGCGGGTGATGGCGCGCTCGTGTGCTTCGTCGCTCACGTCGCCGCAGGCATCGGTGATGACATAGATCTCGAAGCCCTGCTCGATCGCCGACAGGGTCGGGCCGACGATGCAGACACTGGTCCACAGGCCCGCGATGACCAGGCGCTGCTTGCCGATGCGGTTGATCTCATCGATCACACCCTGGTCTTCCCAGGCATTCATCGAGGTGCGGTCGAACACCGGCTGGCCCGGGAAGATCGCCGGCAGTTCCGGGAACAGCGGACCGGAGAACGACTTCTCGGCCACGGTGGTCAGCACCACCGGCACCTTGAAACCCTTCGCGCCCTTGCTGATCAGCGAAACGTTGTTGCGCAGCGCGGAGATGTCGATGGTGTGGGTGGCGAACGCCATCTGCGACTGATGGTCGATCAGCACCAGGGCGTGGTCGGTCGGGGAAAGCAGCGCGTTGCCGGGGACGGCGGTGGCCTTGTTCATGCAGTTGGCTCCAGTGCGAGGGGAAATTCAGTGAGGGGTTGCTGCGTGCGAGGCGTAGCAGCGCGGACTGCAGCCGGTGGCGGCGCGGAACGTACGGGTGAAGTGGCTCTGGTCAAAGAACGCCAGTTCGCTGGCGATGCGGCCGACCGGCTGTGACCCTTCACGCAACCAATGGCGGGCCTGGTCGATGCGACGTCGGCGCAGCCAGGCAGTCGGGCTGAGCCCGGTGGCGCTGCGGAACAGCCGCGCCAGGTGGAAGCGGCTGACACAGGCAGCGGCGGCGATCTGCACGACGTCGATCGACTGGCCGAGGTTCTGTTCCATGAATGCCTGCGCGCGGCGGACCGCTGCCGCCTGCGCCGCAGTGAGGCCAGGCAGCCCCGAAGGCGCGCCGGCGCACGGTGTGTCGATGGCCATCGGCGGCACTCGTGGGGGGGAGTGCATAGCGTGGCGGCAGACGCCACGGCGCCCTACCCCCGACGGGGTGGGCAGCAGCCTCACTCTTTCGGGGGAGCGCCCCCCCGGGCCGCCACCAGCACGCGCCGACCGAACAGGCAGGCGTCCAGCGAATACGCGCCCGGGCCGAGCAGCAACAGGCAGCCAGGCAGCAGCACCAGCGGCATGCTGCCGCCGCCGCGCCACAACACCAGCGTGGCCAGCAGCACCGCCAATGGGGTCAGTCCGCCGAGCGCCAGCAGCAACGCCGCCGAGGCGGCGACCCATTGCTGCCACGCAGCCACCGGCCACGGCCAGCACATCGCAGCGGCCAGGCACAGCCGTATCCACAGCAGGCCGATGCCTGGCGCACGATCTGGAAACATCACGAACAGACGCTGCATTCCACCCTCCCGGGGACAGGCCGCCCATGGTTACCTGATCCCGCGCTGGCCCGCCTGCCCCGATCGGGTAGGCCGGCCGTGCCCCTGGCCTGCGAGAATGCAGCATGCCGCTTGCTCCCCCACCGCTGCTGCGCCACGCGTGCGCCCGCCTGTTGCAGGTCGTGCTGCTGTGCGTGGCATCGCAGATGACGGCCCAGGCATCGACACCGATGCATCCGCAGTCCGGGCTGCCCGGCTTCCAGCACAGCGCATGGCGCGTCGGGCAGGGTGCGCCCGGTGATATCTGGGACATCGCGCAGGACCGCCAGGGCACGCTGCTGCTGGCAACCGGATCCGGCCTGTACCGGTTCGATGGCCACCGTTTCGAGCGCGACGCGGCACCGCAGGGCAGCCGCTTCCCGTCCACCAACATGGTGTCGTTGCTGCTCGACCCGGATGACAGCCTGTGGATCGGCTATTTCCAGGCCGGCATCAGCCATCTTCAACCGCGCGGACTGCGCAGTTTCCTCAGTGGACGTGATGTGCCGAACGGTCCGGTGCCGCGCATCACGCGCGATGGCAGCGGACGGTTATGGGCGGCGCTCAAGGGCGGTCTGCGCTGGTACGACGGCCAACACTGGCAGCCGCCCACGCCGGCGATGCAGGTACCTGCCGAGCCCGCGCACTGGCTGCAGCGCGACCACCAGGGAACGCTGTGGCTGCTGGCGGGCAGCGCGCTGTGGCGACTGCCGCGTGGCGCCGGCCGGTTCGAAGCCACCGGCGTGGACGTATCGCCGCAGTCGGTGCTGGCCGAACGCGCCGATGGAAGCCTGTGGCTCGCCGACCGGCGACGCGGCATCCTGCCGGTGGCACGCGATGGCACCCTGCTGTCGCCCGCGCAACGCGAATCGCTGCGCCTGCCCGACCTGCGCGCCGATCGCGTGCTGTTCGCGCGTGATGGCAGCCTGTGGGGAACCCGCATCGGCAGTGGCGGCGTGTTCCGGCTCGGTTTCGACGGCACCCAGCCCACGCGGCTGGAAAACTTCGACGTGGCGCAGGGCCTGACGTCGACCTCGGCCTCGCCGCTGCTGGAAGACCGCGAAGGCAACATCTGGGTCGGCACCAACCTGGGCCTGAACCGGTTCCGTGCGCGCAGCGTGCATGCGCTGCAGGATGTCGGTCCGTCGGGTCCCTACCGGACGCTGTACCGCACCGCGGGGGGGCAGGTGCAGGGCTACGATGACGACCTGCGGATGTTCGACCTGCAGCGCAGCCTGGTCCACGCCGGCGCGGCGGCGATGCAGCGCGCCAGCCTGCAGTCGGCGGTCCCGGTGTGGCTGTTCCACGATGACAGGCTGTACCGGCGCAGCGCTGGCCGGACGGTGGCGTTCGCCGCGCCGAGCTGGACCGCCGGGCAGTCCTTCAATTCGGTGTTCTTCGCTCCACGCGGCGAAGCGTGGGCGTGCGCCGGCCCCTACACGCTGCACTTCAAGGACGGTCGATGGCGCAATGATCATCGCCTGCCCGCACGCAGTTGCAGCCTGGTCAGCGTGGATGGACGCGGGCGCGTGCTGGTCGGGCATGACGATGGCACGCTGCACGTGGTCGATGGCCGATCGGTACGGGCTTACGGTCCGGCGCAGGGACTGAATGTCGGTCCGGTCACCGCGGTGCACGCGCATGGGGAGGAACTGCTGGTCGCCGGGGAGTCCGGCCTTGCCGTGCTGGAAGGCGCCCGCTTCCATGTGCTGCAGGCCGATATCCCCGGCGTGCTGGAAGGCATCACCGGCATCGCCGGCGAAGCATCGGGTACGCGCTGGTTGAACGGCAGCCGCGGCCTGTTGCGCACCGATGCCGATGCACTGCGGGTGGCGGCGGGCAGCGCACGCGCGCTCTCCCCGCGCCTGTTCGATGATGCCGATGGCATGCCGGGCATCGCCCTGCAGAGCAGCCCCACCGCCACGGCGATGCTGGCCGAGGATGGGTTGTTGTGGCTGGCGACCAACCAGGGCCTGGCGTGGCTGGACACCACCCTGCCGCATCGCAACGAACGTGCACCGGACGTGCGCATCGGCGAGGTGTCGTTCGACGGGCAGCACCTGCCGCTGCGCGACGGACTGCGACTTCCCGCCGGCACCGACCAGGTACAGATCGACTACGTGGCGCTGTCCCTGGCGCGGCCCGAGCGCACCCGCTACCGCTACCAGCTGTCCGGCGTGGACAGCAGCTGGCAGGATGCCGGCAGCCAGACCCGCGCGCATTACACCAACCTCATGCCCGGAACCTACCGCTTCGAGGTGATGGCCGCCAACGAAGACGGGGTCTGGAGCAGCACCCCGGTGGCGCGCACGTTCCAGATCGCCCCGACTTTCATGCAGACGCTGTGGTTCAAGCTGCTGTGCGTGCTGGCAGTACTGGCCCTGCTGGTGATGGCCGTCCGCATCCGCAGCGGGCAGCTGGCTGCGCTGGTGCGGGCCCGGCTGCAGGAACGCCACGGCGAGCGCGAGCGGATCGCCCGTGACCTGCACGACACCCTGTTGCAGGGCAGCCAGGGGCTGATCCTGCGCCTGCATGCCATCAGCCAGTCTGCCCACGCCTCGCCTGCCGTGCGCAGCAGCCTGGAGGCGGCCATGCAACTGGCCGAACAGAACCTCGCCGAAGGACGCGAACGCGTTGCGGCGCTGCGCGATGGCCCGGCTGCCGGCCAGGATCTGGTGACTGCGTTGGCGCATGTGCATGAAGAGTTCGCCGGCGAGGGCGTCAACCCGCTACGGCTGACCATCGAAGGGGCGGCACCGCCGCTGCAGGCCCACGCGGCCGAAGAAGTCTTCCTGATCGGTCGCGAAGCGATCCGCAATGCCCTGCACCATGCCCAGGCAGGCGCGATCGAAGTGGAACTGGCCTACGGGCGCAGTTGCCTGCTGCTGCACGTGCGCGATGACGGTCGCGGCATGACCGACACCCACGGCGCCGCCGACGGCCACTGGGGCATGCAGGGCATGCGCGAGCGCGCACGCCGGCTGGGTGGAGAACTCCGCGTCTGGTCGCGTCCCGGGCTGGGCACCGAAGTGGCGTTGTCGGTGCCCGCCCATCGCATCTACCGGCAGCGTCCGTCGCCATGGCGGCGCTGGTGCCCCAACAGGAAACCCTCGGGATGAACCCCAACGATTCGATCGGCGTGTTGATCGTGGACGACCATCCGCTGTTGCGCGATGGCCTGGGCGCGCTGCTGTCCACCCAGTCGGACATGCATCTGGTGGGCGAAGCGGCCGACGGCGAACAGGCGGTGGACTGCTACCTGCGGCTGCACCCGGACGTGGTGCTGATGGACCTGCAGTTGCCGGGCATCGACGGTGTCGAGGCCATCATGCGCATCCGCGCGCAGGATCCCAGGGCGCGCATCATCGTGCTCACGACCTACCGCGGCGATGTCCGCGCGGTACGCGCCTTGCAGGCCGGCGCCAGCGCCTACCTGCTCAAGGACATGCTGCGTCATGAGCTGATCGACACCATCCGCAGCGTGGCCGGGGGGCGTCGCGCCGCCATTCCGGCGCAACTGGCAGCGAGCATCGCCGCGCATGTGGTGGAAGACCGGTTGTCCCCGCGCGAAACAGAAGTGCTGGTCCACGTGGCGGCGGGCATGTCCAACCGACGCGTGGGCGAGCAGATGCTGATTTCCGAGCAGACCGTGAAAGCGCACATGAAGCGCATCATGGAGAAGCTGGGCGTCGGTGACCGCACGCATGCGGTCACCATGGCCCTGCGCCGCGGCATCATCAGCCTGGATGATGAAACCGGCGAACGCTGAGACGACTCAGAGGCGCACGTCGGCCTTGATGCCCAGCACCACCGCATCCTTGCGCGACGCCAGCCCACCGGGATGGCGCACGTACTGCACACCGGGCTGCAGGTCCAGACCGCGCGCGGGCTGCCAGCCGTAGAACAGTTCCGCCACATGCTCCCTCGCTGCCAGCGCGCCACCGTCACGCCGCTGCTGGAACGCAGCGGCGCGCGGATTGACCCGGGTACTGGCAAGCCCGAAGCCGATACGATCATCCGGCCGCGAGCGCACCGTCCCGGTCTGGATCAGCTGCAGGCTGACCATCTGGTCGATGTCGCCGGTGCGGCGATCGCCCTGCGCGAAGGCCAACTGCGCCCGCAGGCCCGATGCGTCGCTGCTTCCGCTGCCGCCGGTCAGCTGCTGCTGCGCGCTGGCCCATCCTCCGTAAGCGCCGGTGCGCAGCAGGGCGGTGCTGCCGCCGGCGTGGATCGGTAGCGGCTGCATGGCATCGGCCCGCGGCGCACTGCTGTACCAGCCACCGATCGCATAGTGTCCGTTGCGCCCTTCAAAGGAGGGCTCCCAGCCCAGCTCGAGCGGTGTGAGCGTGCCGACCGTGCCGGCCGGTGCCGGGCGCAGGCCCCCCCCCACGCTCATCGGCATAGCGGGGGTTGATCTGGTACCCGGCGGCACGCAGGTAGACCGCTGGCAGCGGCCGCCAGGTGACCACCGCGCCCCATTGGCTGAGCGGCGAATTGAACCAGTAATCGCCCCCGAACAGCGCCACCTGGCCGCCGCACAGCGCCAGGTTCATGGCAACGCAGTCGAGCATGTTGAAGTCCTCCCCCACCGCGAGCCGGCCCGCCTTTGCATCGAAGCGTCCATCGGCGGACTGCCGCCCCAGCCACAGGCTGCCCAGCCGCAGGATGTGGCCACGCCCATGGATTTCCTGGCTTGCCATCAGGCTGCCGAGGCCGGCCCGGGCGGTGAGGCTGTCTCCGTCGCGCAGGCTCAGCGAAAGCTGCCCCCGTGTGCCCCGCCATCCCCACAACTGCTCCAGGTCGAAGCGTCCGCCTGCGGACAGTTGGCCGGCATGGGCACTGGCGCGGCGCTGGCCGCCGGAGGTATTGCGCGCTGCTTCCACGGTGTAGCCGAGATCCAGCACGATGCCGTTGTCCTGCCACACGGGGCGGCGTCCGCCCCAGTCACCGGTGACACCTTGCGCTGCTGCGCTTGCCGCCACCCCGACCAGGCACAGTCCGGCCAGCGCGCGTCGTCCGCCAAGAGAATGATTCACTTCAGGCTCCTTGCTGCAGGGCGGCTCAACGTGGCATGCGCTGCCACCGCGCCGATGCGGATGCAGTGCAGGACTGCGGAAGAGGTCACAGCCCTTGCAGCAAAAGGCGCGAAGACTGTCAGGCCGCTGTCGCACGCAACGGGGCCGACCGGTGCACCAGCGACAGGCTCTGCGCGGCACGCCGGAAAAGCGGCCCGCTTCGTTAACCGCACGGGAATATCCGGCAACCTGTGATGAACCGCACATTTGTCATGTGCATCGTTGTTGACGACGGGCTCGCATCCGCTTGCCTAGCCTGCTTGCCGATGATCGACATCCCCACGCTCCTGGGCTTCGCCGCTGCCGTCCTGGTCTGCATCGCGATCCTGCTGCTGCTCACCCGGCCACGCGATGGCGCACGCCTGTGGCTGGCGATGCCGTTTGTTGCCGGCGCCTGCGGCTGCACGCTGTTGTTGTTGCCCGCGCTGTACCGCGCAGGCGCGGCCGCCCACCTGGGTACCTTCTTCGCCCTGCTGGCCTTCGCCACGGGCTGGCAAGGCATCCGCTCGCTGTTCCGCCTGCGCGTGCGCTGGGCGCTGCTGCTGGCACCACCGCTGGTCTGGCTTGCGCTGGTGGTGCTGGCGTTCGAACCGCGTGGGCTGGACGCCGTCAGTGCCGCTGGCCGTGCGGCGATTGCAGCGCTCTACTGCGGGCTGGCTGCGTCCACCCTGATCCAGCGACACGACCCGCTGCTGCCGTCGGTGCGCATGCTGGCGCGGATCCTGGTGGTATCGGCGGTCCTGGCGGTGCTCGCCATCGCGCTGGCGCCGTGGTTGCCCGAGCCGTTGGGCGCCGGCACGCCGCGGACGTGGGCGGTGGCCGTGTTCAGCGGCATCCTGCTGTTGTCGGTGCTGCTGGTGTGCGGGCTGGTGCTTGCGGTACTCAAGGAACAATCGGCGAGCCGACTGTATGACGCGGCCACCCG
This sequence comes from Stenotrophomonas sp. SORGH_AS_0321, assembly GCF_031453215.1. NCBI lineage: Bacteria > Pseudomonadati > Pseudomonadota > Gammaproteobacteria > Lysobacterales > Lysobacteraceae > Stenotrophomonas > Stenotrophomonas sp. SORGH_AS_0321. The sequence continues at coordinate 472,880 of NZ_JAVIZG010000001.1, read as the reverse complement.
TGATCCCCTCACCGGGCTGTACAACCGCCGCCTGCTGGATGAAAAGCAGGCCAGCTGGGACCGGGAAGACCGGATCAGCAATGCCACCCGCACGGTGCTGTTCTTCGACATCGACCACTTCAAGGACATCAACGATCGCTTCGGCCATGACGTCGGCGATCGGGTGATCAAGCAGGCTGCGCGCGCCGCCGAGCAGGTCGTGCGCAAGAACGACCTGATCTTCCGCTACGGTGGCGAGGAGTTCGTCTGCATCCTTCCCGATTCAACCCTGCGCGCCGGGCTGGCCGCGGCCGAACGACTGCGCACCGGCTTCGAGCGCAGCGCCGCGTCGGTGGGCCGCCATCCGGTCAAGGCCACGCTGAGCGTCGGGGTGGCGGTCAGCGGCCCACAGCATCCCACCTCGGCCGACCTCGTTGCCGAGGCCGACCGCCAGATGTACCGGGCCAAGCAGGCAGGCCGCAACCGGGTGGCCGGCCCCTGCCCGGACTGACCGCCTTTCTATCCGTACCAGTGCATCACATGCGCTGGCAGCCAGGGGCGCGGATCGATGTCCAGCGACTGATAGGCATCCAGTGCGTCACGCAGCGCGGTTTCCGCCGCGCGATGCCCAGCGTGATGATTTCCTTCTTCGGGAAGCTGCGCCGCCGACCACGAGAACAACCGGTCGGCGCGCTGCAGCATCGCGGCATGCAGCCAGGGGCGCAGCGGATGCACGTAATAGCCACGCTCGGCCAGTCCAGCCACCGCAGCGGCCAGCGGCTCACTGGCGCCGCGGACCCATTCGGTCTTGCCCCCTGCCCTTTCCTGCACCGTGAGCGGTGCAGGTGACCGGTGCAGCTTCAGCGGCCCGCGCAGCTCCAGCTCCAGATCACGCGCATCACGCTGGCTTTCCGCTTCGACCAACCAGCCGTGATGCAGGTCGAAGAATTCGAACCAGCGCGGGTGCAATGCACTGATGCGGCCCAATGGATCGCGCGAGAAGCCGATCTTGCAGTAGTCCTCCCATGCGCACGGGAACACATAGGCGAACCAATGGCCATCGATCCGCGGCGTCATCGTCATGGCAGGAGCTGGCAGACCGGGCAGAAGAACGCGCGGCGCTGGGTCGTCCCCAGGTACTGCTTGGACACCGGGCCACCACACCGGGGGCAGGTCCGCTTGGTGTGCACCTGCCAGTGCTTCTTCAGTTCGTAGGCCTTCTTCCACGCCAGGAAGTCGAAGCTGTATTCGCGTGCCTGGGCGATCACCTGGCCCAGCCTCCGCGGCGGGATGGTTGCAATGGTGGCAGCCGGATGCACGCGTGTGCGGAACAGCACCTCGTTTTTTATGATGTTGCCCACCCCGGCGAAAATGTCCTGGTCCAGCAGCGCATCGCATATCAGCGCGTCCGGCCGTGCCTTGAGCTTGCGTCGCGCCAGCCTGGGATCCCATGCGGAATTCATCACGTCCGCGCGCCAGTCGTAGGCGTCGTCGAGCGGGCCCTCGATGTACTTCAACGAGCAGGTGTAGAGGTTGAGCTCGCCATTGTCGAAGGTCAACGAGGCGCGCGCCGTCGTCGGCTTCCGCTCGTCGATGCGCCAGGTGCCGAACATCAGCAGATGTGCGCGCAGGCTGAAGCCACGGAACTCCAGCAGGAAATGTTTGCCCCAGCTACGCACCGATACCACGCGTCGGCCCTGCATGCGGGCGAGGTCCAGGCTGCTGTTGCCTGCGGTGATGCGCACCGCGTGGTTGCGGAAATGCGCCGCCGCCTCGCGCAGGATGACGATGGAAGGACCTTCAGGCATGGGCCTGCTCCAGCAGGGCCTGCAGGCGCAGCGCATTGGCCGTGGCGAAGCCGTGCGCGGTGTTGTCGAAGATCACCCAGCACCGCTGCCCCTCGGCGGATACCGTACGCAGCTCTCCCGCCAGCCGGTGCAGGGCCTGCTCTTCATAGTCGCTGTAATACGTCCGCGGGCTGCCATGCCAGCGCCAGTAGCGCCAACGCCCCGCCCCGGCAGGCGCCGCACCCGCATCCACGCGCGGCGGATCCGCTGCGACACGTGCTACGCCATGGCGCTCCATCAGTGCCTGCGCAGCGGCACCGAACCAGGAAAGATGGCGCGGCTCACAGGCCAGCGGCACCACGGTACGCCGGCGCAGCATCGTGAAGAACGTGGCGGCCACGCGCGCATCGAAGGCGAGCGAGGGTGGCAGCTGCAGCAACAGGCCGCCGAGGCGGTTGCCCAGATGGCTGCTTTCCTCAAGGAAGCGGTCCAGCACCGGACCCGTCCCGCGCAGCCGCAGTTCATGCGAGATCGTGCGGGGCATCTTCACCGAGAACCGGAAGTGCGCCGGCACCGCGGCCGCCCAGCGCGCATAGGTTGCCGGCTGGTGCGGGCGATGGAACGAGGAATTGATTTCTGCAACCGACAACCGCGAGGCATACCGCTCCAGCGCACTTCCCTGCGCATCGAACGCTTCGCGGTAGCGGCCCGGTATCGACCAGCCGGCGCATCCCACCCTCACCTCGGTTGCCACTGCCTGTCCTCCATCGCATCTGCTCGCAGCGTCTTCCCGCGGCCGTGAGAAACAAGCGAAGCCTGCATGCGCAGACTGTGCAGAGGCGGCCTTGACCCGGTGCACACTGCGGCCGGCGCAGCCTTGTCGGCATGCTCGATTTTCTTCCCCCGCAGTGGTCGGTCCTGCCGCGCGCGTTCTATCGCCGCCACCCCACGCAGGTGGCACCGGACCTGTTGAACAAAGTGCTGCTGCGCGCGGATGGCCGCGCCGCGCGCATCGTCGAAGTGGAAGCCTATGCGGGAAGCGAAGACCCGGCGGCGCACTCCTACCGGGGCATGACCGCGCGCAACGCCACCATGTTCGGTGAGCCAGGGCATCTGTATGTGTACTTCACGTATGGCATGCACTGGGGCAGCAACGCGGTCTGCGGCGAGGTCGGCGAGGGCGTCGGCGTATTGCTGCGCGCGGCCGAGCCCCTGCTGGGCCTGGACGCGATGCGCCTGGCCCGGCCCAAGGCGAAGCGCGAGCGCGATCTCGCCAGTGGTCCGGGCAAGCTTTCGCAGGCCTTCGGCATCACCGGGGGGATGGATGGCGCCGATCTGGTCGGTGCCGACCGCGGCATCGTGCTGGCCGATGATGGCACCGCGCCGCCAGCCAATCCGGTGGTGGGCCCGCGTATCGGCATCAGCCGGGCGATGGACTTCCCGTGGCGCTGGCACGTGGCCGACCACCTGCATGTTTCGGTCAATCCCCGGCGTCGCTGAGGGGCGGGCTCAGCCCTCCCAGCTCAGCCCGCGCGGTGCATTGCGGAAGCCCGCCGCGCGCAGCGCATCGGTGACCGGGCCACGACCGATCTCCGCGTCGTTGATCCGGTCCAGGGTGAACGACAGGCGCCGGCCGCGCCGCAACGCCGCGGCCAGCGCGTCGGCCGACGCAGCCAGCAGCCCGGCGTGGCCGGGGTCGTCGCCATCGAAGTACAGCAGCAGGGAACGTCCGCCCTGCGCCAGGTACATCCGCAGCGCACCGCCGGCCAGCACCACCAGCGCGCCGGGCCGGCGCACCGGGCGCTGCCGGGCCGCATGCGCCGGCCACGCCAGTACCGTGCCGTAGGCATTGGCAGGATCCACCGCCGACAGGCCGATGGCCGGCGCCGATGCGGCAGGTGAGGTGTCCTCGGCGATGTCGCGCAGCCGGTCGACACTGGATCGCTCGGCGAACTGCGCACCGCCCAGGCCTTCCACGAAACGGCCACGCAGCACCCGCCCGGCATCCTCCATGCCCCGATATACCTGCTGCAGGGCGGGAAAGCCGCCGGCGATGCCTTCGGCCACCGCTGCGCCGCGGGTCACTACGCCGTGGCGATCCAGCAGCGCATCGGCCAGTGCGACCGCACGCACGGTGTCGCTGGCGTGGCCGCGCTGCAGCAGCGACCAGCGTCCGGCCAACGCGGGGGCATCGTAGGTAGCGGGGCCATGCAGCACCGAGCCGACGGCTGGCGCGGTGTCGCCCATCGACATGCCGATGAAGCCACGGCGGCGCCGCGACACGTGGGATGCACGCGCACGCGCTGGCGTGCGGGCCGCAGACAGCGCGCGCAGCGGCGCCCAGATGTCCGTTGTCACGCGGCCCTGCCAGGCGAGCGCCCACAGCGCGGCATGCAACGACTCCGGCGAAAGATCGATGCCTGCCGCGGGACGCTGCGCCGCCTGCAGCCGCGCATGCACGCTCGTCGCCAGCTGCCGTGCGAAGAATCCACCGCCGTCCGCCATCACCGACACGATCATCTCCTGCAGCGGCGACAAGGCGCCTTCGCCGATGACCGGCAGGGTCTGCGCAGAGACATCATGCAGGTGCAGCGACACCAGGCCATCGTCATCGCCCAGCGTGCCATGCCCGCACCACAGCACGCTGCCAGTGGCCAGCAGCTGGTCCAGCAACGCAGGCGCATAATCCCGCATGCGCGCCGGCAGGACCTGGTTTTCCCATGCGGAGATCGGCAGCGGCACGCCGGCAAGTTGTTCCACCACCCGCAGCACGCCTTCGCTGCCTTCCAGCGTGCCGGTCACCTGCGCATGGGCACCCAGCGCGGCATGCCCGGCCGCCGATCCCAGCAACGCGTGGCGTTCCAGCAACAACCGCACGTACGCCGTGCCCGGTACCGGTCGGGTCGCTTCGCGCGCGGCCTGCAGCGAGCGCACGCGCAGCCGGCGGAACACCCCTTCCGCTATCCATTCGTGGCGCGCGACGGGGCTGCCGTGCTCCGCCGTGGTTGCACCGAACTGGCCGCTGAGCAGCTTGCCCTGCTCGGCCAGGCGCGCCAGCGCGTGGTCGGCCACCGCGACACCCAGCCCGAACCGGACGGCCACATCGGCCGTGGTGAACGGACCGCGCGTGCGCGCCAGGCGCCCGACCAGGTCGCCGAGCGGATCCACCGCGGTCTGCAGGAACACCGCGGGAATCCCCGCGGGAAGCGCGATGCCCAGTGCGTCACGCAGCCGGCCGGCATCTTCGATCGCCGCCCAGCGCGTTTCCCCCGCCAGCGTCACTGCGATGAGCCGATGCTCGGCCTGCAGCGCAGCCAGGTGGACGTCCATTTCGCCATCGGCACCGAGCAGGCGCGCGGCAAGCTCGCCGGTCGACAACGGACCCAGTTCGCGCAGCAGGTCGGCAACGCCCTCCTTGCCCGCGGCGCGCCGATCCGGCGCCAGCCGCTGCAGCTCATCCACCACGCGCTCGACGACGCCGGCATCCAGCAGCTCGCCCATGTCCACCTGGCCCAGCAGGTCCGCCAGCAGGCCACTGTCCAACGACAGGATCGAAGCACGACGCTCGGCCAGCGGCACGTCGGTGCCGTACATGAACTCGGCGACGTAGCCGAACAACAGGTTGGCCGCGAACGGCGATGGCACCTGCGTGGTGACCTCGGCGATCTGCACCTGACCGTCCACCAGGCGCTGCATCAGCGCGCCGAGTGCATCCAGGTCGTAGACATCCTGCAGGCACTCGCGCGCGGTTTCGATCAGGATCGGAAACTCCGGATAGGCACTCGCCACGTCCAGCAGCTGGCCCGCGCGCAGGCGCTGCTGCCACAGCGGCGAGCGTCGTCCCGGCGTGCGCCGGGGCAGCAACAACGCGCGCGAAGCACATTCGCGGAAACGTGCAGCGAACAGCGCCGAGCTGCCGACCGCGGCGGTCACCTGGCGCCGCAGCGGCTCGGGGTCGAACAGGAACAGGTCCGCGCCCGGCAGGTGCCCGCTGCTGTCCGGAATCCGCGCCATGATGCCGTCCTCGCTGGACACCACCGAGGGATCGACATGCCAGCGCTCGCGGATCCGCTCGGCGATCGCCAGCGCCCACGGATCATGCACGCGGCGGCCATACGGCGAATGCAGCATCACCCGCCAGTCGCCCAGTTCATCGCGGCAGCGTTCAACCACCAGTTGCCGGTCCGTCGGCAGTACGCCGGTCGCCTGCCGCTGCTCACCGAGCAGGCCGAGCATGTTGGTGATGGCGCGCGTATCCAGGCCGCTGGCCTGCAACCGCGCGGCCAGCGCCTGGGAAATGTCGCCCTGGTCTGCGGCCGCGCCGTCCAGATCGGCCAGGAACGCGCCGATCGCCGCGCCGAGTTCGGCCGGGCGGCCGGCATTTTCGCCGCGCCAGAAGGGCAACCGTGCCGAGCGACCCGGTGCCGGGGTGACGATCACCTGGTCATGGGTGATCTGCTCGACCCGCCACGACGTGGCGCCGAGGGTGATCACATCGTTCACCCGTGACTCGTGGACCATTTCCTCGTCCAGCTCGCCGACCCGGCGCGAGCCGGCGCGCTCGGCGCCTTCGGGCAGCACCACGCTGAACATGCCGCGGTCGGGGATGGTGCCGCCACTGGTCACCGCCAGCTGCCGCGCACCGGGGCGCGCCGTGAGTTGTCCACTGTCGCGGTTCCATACCAGGCGTGGCCGGAATCCGGCGAAATCATCCGACGGGTAGCGCCCGGCCAGCATGTCCAGCACGGCATCGAAGGCGCTGCGTGGCAGCTCGCGATAGGGCGCGGCGCGGCGTACGCAGGCGTACCAGTCTTCCACGTCCAGCGCATCCATCGCCACTGCCGCCACGGTCTGCTGGGCCAGCACGTCCAGCGGGTTGCGCGGTGGATCCAGCGCTTCGATGCGACCGGCCAGCATGCTGTCGACGATCACCGCCGCATCGATCAGGTCACGCCGGGTGCGCGGGTAGACGAAGCCGGTGGAGATGCCCCCCACCTGGTGGCCGGCGCGCCCGACCCGCTGCAGTGCACTGGCCACCGACGGCGGCGCGGCGACCTGGATCACCAGGTCCACCAGCCCCATGTCGATGCCCAGTTCCAGGCTGGAGGTGGCGACCACGCAACGCAGCGCCCCGGACTTCAGCGCCTCTTCGATTTCGCGCCGCTGTTCCTTGCTGACCGAGCCATGGTGCGAGCGCGCCAGCAGCGGCTCGGCACCCGTGGAGCGCCCCGAGGTGCCGCCATTGAACGAGCCGTAGGCCGTCGTGTCGGGCAGGCCCGGCGGCGCGCCACCGGCATCGGTTTCCAGGCGTTCGGCATGCAGCGCGTTGAGCCGTGCGGTCAGTTTCTCGGCCACGCCGCGCGAATTGGCGAACACGATGGTGGAACGCCAGCGCAGCACTTCATCCAGGATGCTGGCTTCGACATGCGGCCAGATCGAGCCCACCCGCGTGGAAGACTCTCCCGCGCCGGGCCCCGACCCGTGCGTCGGCAGGTCGGCCATGTCCTCCACCGGGACCACGATGCGCATCGCCAGGTGGCGCGACGATGGCGGCTGTACCACGCTGACCGCACGGCCGCCGCCAAGGAAGCGCGCCACCTCGTCCACCGGGCGCACCGTGGCCGACAGGCCGATCCGTTGTGCAGGCACCTGCAGCAGGTTCTCCAGCCGCTCCAGGCTGAGGGCCAGGTGGGTGCCGCGCTTGCTGCCGGCCACCGCATGGATTTCATCGATGATCACCGTATGCACGTTGCGCAGCGTGTCGCGCACGTTGGAAGTGAGCATCAGGAACAGCGATTCCGGCGTGGTGATCAGGATGTCCGGTGGCCGCCGCGCCAGCCGCGCGCGTTCGGACGGGGTGGTGTCTCCACTGCGGATCGCCACGGACAGGTCCACGTCCGGATCGCCGCGGCGCGCGCGTTCGGCACGCACGCCCTGCAGCGGCACCTGCAGGTTGCGCTGCACGTCCGCGCCGAGTGCCTTGATCGGCGAGAGGTACAGCACGCGGGTGGCCCCTCGCTGCGCAGGCTCGCCCGCCCGCGCCTGCTGGTCGCGCTCGGTGAACAGCTGGTCGATGGCGTGCAAAAAGGCGGCCAGGGTCTTGCCCGAACCGGTGGGCGCGATGACCAGCGTGTGCTGGCCCCGGCTGATCGCCGCCCACGCCTGCGCCTGCGCCGGCGTTGCGGCCGGGAACGCGCCGCTGAACCACGCGCGCGTGGCGGGGGCGAAGACGGCGGGAAGGGCGTCGAGGGAGCTGGGCATGACCCATTATGCGAGGCACGGCGTGCACGCTGCGGCGGGCACGGTGGGGTTGACCTGGACACGGGGGCCGCGCTGCACCTGGTGCTGCAGCTGCAGCGGGGGAAGCAGCGCTTGCCGGCCGCAGGGTGGGCGTGGCCGCGAAGATCGACAAGGCGCTGCTGCGGAGCATTGCTCCCGCAGCAGCGCCGGCCAAGGACTGAAGCCACGCCCCTGCGAGCTTGCTCAGCCGTGGGCGAGCTGCGTGATCAACACTTCGGCGGCTTCGGTGGAGGAGGCCGGATTCTGCCCGGTGATCAGCAGGCCATCGCGGACCACGTACGACCCCCAGTCCGGTCCCTTGGAGTACTGCCCACCGTTGGCCTTGAGTTCGTCTTCGACCAGGAACGGCACCACCTGGGTCAGGCCCACGCCTTCCTCTTCGGTGTTGGTGAAGCCGGTCACCTGCAGGCCTTCCACCAGCGGACGACCGGTGGCCGCCTTGACGTGGCGCAGCACGCCGGGGGCATGGCAGACCAGGGCGACCGGCTTGCCCGCTTCGATGAACGCTTCGATCAGGCTGATGGAATCATGGTCTTCGGCGAGGTCCCACAGCGGCCCGTGGCCACCGGGATAGAACACGGTGTCGAAATCGGCCTGCGACACGCTGTCCAGGCGCACGGTGCTGGCCAGCTGCGCATTGGCCTCGGCGTCGGCTTCGAAGCGCCGGGTCAGTGCGGTCTGGAAATCGGGCTCGTTGCTCTTCGGGTCCAGCGGTGGCTGCCCGCCCTTCGGCGAGGCCAGCACGATCTCCGCTCCGGCATCCTTGAAGGTGTAATAAGGCGCGGCCAGTTCTTCCAGCCAGAAGCCGGTCTTCTTGCCGGTGTCGCCAAGCTGGTCGTGCGAGGTCAGAACGATGAGGACTTTCATGGGTGCGCTCCTGTGGGGTGCGATACAGCTTGAATTAGACCGGTCGTCTAGGTAATTGCGTGTGAAGCGGGACAACATGCCGTCCCCCGGGTTCAGAGGGCGGCGGGATTAGCGGGAAAGACCCAGCAGCTGACGGCTGGTGAGCAGCGCGGTGTCGAATGGCTGGGGAGTGCGTACGATCTTGACCATGACGCTTGCGCCAAGCCACAGCTGGTACAGGCTTTGAGCCAGTTGCGCGGCATCCTCCTGGTTCGGGAAAACGCCTTCCGCCTGGCCTGCCTTGATCGCATCGGCCATGCCGGCGATGATCGCCGCCGTGCCGCGATCCAGGGCCGCACGCATGCTGGCGGACAGGTCCGCCACCTCGGCGCCCAGCTTCACCGCCAGGCACTTGCCCTGGCAGTCTTCGAAGGACTGGTTGTCCTGCCAGGCGGAGAAATAGTCTTCCATCTGCACGGCCTTGTTCTTGCCGGGCTGGCGGAAGATGCGCTCCATGTCATCCAGGTAGGCGTCGAAATACGCTTCCAGCAATGCCTCGCCGAACGCATCCTTGGAGCCGAAGTAGTGGTAGAAGGAGCCCTTGGGCACGCCGGCGGCGGCCAGCACTTCGTTCAGGCCGACCGCCGAAAAACCCTTGCCGCCCATGATCCGCTGGCCGGTGGCCAGGATCTTGTCGCGGACGTTGGCGGTGGCGGGAACGGTGTTCATGGGGCGACTGTACATCCGATTAGACCAGTCGTCTAGTCCCTGGCGGCAGGCCGTGCCCCGCTCATACCCGGATCGGTGCCGCCCGCGACAGGCTCGCCAGCTGTTCGTCGATCTCGTCCAGCGCCTGGTCGGGATCCATTTCCGGATCGGCTTCCAGCCTGGCGGCCAACGCCGCCAGCGCCGGCCGCCCGACCAGGCCGGCGGCCCCATGCAGGCGGTGCGCGTAAAACGTGAGGCGCCCGATATCGCTGGCATCCACCGCCTCGCGCAGCTTGCGCAGGTCGTCGGCCAGCAGCAGGCGCAGGTCCGGGCCCAGCCGGTCGACGGCGTCCCGCTCGATGGCCTCCAGCGCGGCGGCCTGCCCCGCCTTGTCGGCCGATCCCGCTGTGCCGGCGCGGCCGGTCCACAGCGCCAGCATGCCCTGCAGTTCGGCCAGGCGGATCGGCTTTTTCAGTACGCCGTTCATGCCGGCCTGCTGGCAGCGCGCCAGGTGGGCGGCGTCGGTGGCGGCGGAAATGGCGATGATCGGCAGTTCGGCCACGCCCGGCACCGCCGTCGCGCGGATCATCCGGCTTGCCTGGTAGCCGTCGATGTCCGGCATGAAGCAGTCCAGCAGCACGATGTCCGGCAGGTCCGCGGTGAGCGCTGCCAACGCCTGCGCGGCACTGTCGGCCAACGTCGCCACCGCGCCCAGGCGGCCGAGCTGTTCCTCCAGCACCATGCGGTTGGGCGCATGGTCATCGATCACCAGCACGCGCACGCCCCGCAGCACGCTGCCCGGCATGGCGGCGGCGGGCGGGGCCACCGCATCGGCACGCGCGGCCGGGATCCGCAGCGACACCGTGGTGCCTTCGCCTTCCACGCTGCGCAGGTCGATCTGCCCACCCATCAGCTGCACCAGGTCGTGGCTGATCGACAGCCCCAGGCCGGTGCCGCCGTACTGGCGCGAGATGCTGCCGTCGGCCTGCGTGTAGGGGTCGAACAGTCGGCCCTGCAGTGCCGCGGGAATCCCGCAGCCGGTGTCGGCCACCGCTGCATGCAGCCAGGTTCCGAGCGGTGTTTCCTGCACCTGCAGCGTCAACCGGATACGGCCGTGCTCGGTGAACTTGCGCGCGTTGCCGAGCAGGTTCAGCAGCACCTGGCGCAGCCGGGTCGGGTCGAGCATCAGCCAGGTGTCGTGCGCAGGGACCTCGACCACCAGCGCGATGCCGCGCTTTTCCAGTTCGCCCTGGAACACCGCAGCGACACTGCGCCCCAGCGCGCGTATGTCCACCGGGATCTTTTCCAGCTGCATGCGGCCCTCGTCCAGCTTGGACAGGTCCAGCACGTTGTCCAGCAGGCCGGTCAGCGATTCGGCCGCCTCCTCGGCGGCCCGCACCAGCGCGCGCGGCCGGCCGGCGGGAACGTGGTCGGCCAGCACTTCGATCGCGCCCAGCACGGCGTTGATCGGCGTGCGTATCTCATGGCTCATGGTCGCCAGGAAACGCGCCTTGACCCGTTCGCTTTCGATCGCTGCCGCGCGCGCGCGCCAGGCCCAGCGCGCGACCACGCCCAGCGCCAGCACCAGCACGGCGATCGCCAGCAGCCAGGCCCAGTTGTAGCGCAGCACGGTGGCCACACTGGGCGCACCGTAGTCCTCTTCGCGCAGCCACTGCTGGCGGATCTGCGATTCCTCCCGGGTGCTGACCGATGCCATGGCCTTGCCGATGATCGCCTCCAGCTGCGGCCAATCGCTGCGTACCGCGAACTGCGCCTGCATCACCAGGTCGATGCGCGGACGGGAGATATGCAGCTCATCGACGTGCCGGCGGGCGACGAACGGCTGGAACGTCGCGCTGGTACCCATCGCGGCGTCGGCCCGGCCATCCAGCACCAGCTGCATGGAAGCCTGCGGGGTGTCGGTCGGCACGACGATCAACTGCGGGTAACGTGCCTGCAGGATCCGGGCGTAGTCGCCTGCGGCGCGCGCGGCGACCCGACGCCCGGCCAGCTCCTGCAGGTCCCACACGGCCGGCGAATCCGGGCGCGTGAACACCACGCTGTAGGCCGACAGATAGGGCCGGCCCAGCCGCACCGCCGCGCGGGTGGCCGGAGACAGGCGCTCGTCCATCGCATTGAGCAGCATGTCCGCCTCGCGCGTCTGCAGCGCCCGCTGCGCAGCGGGCCAGTCGGCCGCCTGCACGAACTGGAACTGCAGCCCGGTGCGGGCGCTGATCAGCCGCAGGTAATCCCCCGACAGGCCTTTCAGCTGGCCGTCGCGGACGTATTCCAATGGCGGAAGGGTGGCATCGGAGGTCACCCGGATCACCGGATGCGCCGCGACCCAGGCCTGTTCGGCCGGGTCCAGCAGCACGCTGGCCTGGGTGGCGGCGGCCGCTGGCAGCACCGCGGCCCCGGCCAGCAGGCCGCAGCCCACCCAGACGCATGCCCGAAGGCGCGACCGTCGGTGCGTCGGAAAAAGAGTCCCCATGCGTCAAGGATACGCCGCGACAGGCCCGGTTGCGGCGGGTATGGGGCGTCAGTCAACCGACGATTGCGTCAACGAACCGCCAAAGTCGGCATACATTCGTTGCAGTACGGTTAATCTTCTGTTAATTGTTGTTGCAGCGCAACAGACCTACTGACGCGCAGGGAGAACCAACGGGATGAACCACTAACCGAACGACAACCCAACAACCAGACTGCAAGGTGCATGCATGAACGACCGCATTGGCAAGTGTGTTCACGCTCCGAAAGCCTTTTCGCCATTGGCATCTGCAGTACACGTGGCGCTCGCAACCGCCCTGCTGGTGACCAGCGCGGGGGCGCTGGCACAGGACAGCCCGGCCACGCCCGAAGCGGCCACCAACCTGGACACCGTGTCGGTGCTGGGCAGCCGCACCAAACCACGTACCGTGTCGTCTTCAGCGGTACCGATCGACATCATCAGCGGCGAAGAATTCCGCAACCAGGGCGCCACCGATGCGCTGGACCAGCTGAAGGTGCTGGTGCCTTCCTTCAACGTCAGCACCATTCCGATCGATGACGCCGCCAGCCTGGTGCGCCCGGCCAACCTGCGCGGCCTGCCACCGGACAACACCCTGCTGCTGGTCAATGGCAAACGCTTCCATCGTGCGGCGGTCATCACCTTCCTCGGCCATGGCCTGTCCGACGGTGCGCAGGGTCCGGACCTGTCGGTGTTCCCATCGCTGGCGCTGGAACAGGTGGAGGTACTGCGCGACGGCGCCGCCGCCCAGTACGGTTCGGACGCCATCGCCGGCGTCATCAACTTCGGGCTGAAGAAACTGCGCGAAGGCGGCACTGCCGAAGTGTTCACCGGCAAGTACTACGAAGGCGACGGCCTGACCACGCAGTACTCCGCGCAGATCGGCCTGCCGCTGACCGAACGCGGTTTTGCCACGCTGACCGCCGAATGGCGCAATGCCGATGACACCTCGCGCAGCGTGCAGCGCGACGATGCCGCCGCGGCGATCGCCGCCGGCTACCCTGGCGTTGGCCAGCCGGCGCAGGTGTGGGGCTCGCCGAAGGTCGATGACGATTTCAAGCTGGTCTACAACCTGGGCCTGTCCACCGACAGCGTGGACTTCTACCTGTTCGGCAACCATGCCAAGCGCGACGTGGACGGCGGCTTCTACTTCCGCGATCCCACCGCGCGCTCTGGCGTGTACTCCAACGATGGCGGCGACACGCTGCTGGTCGGCAACCTGACAGGCGCCGGCGCCTGTCCGTCCATCGCGCTGCGTGACGGCGGCGGCAACCTGCTGCCGTATGCCGGCGTCAGTGCAGCGGTCGCCGCGCTGCCGGCGAACTGCTACACCTTCCTGTCCAGCCTGCCGGGCGGCTTCACCCCGCGCTTTGGCGGGTCGCTGGAAGACACCTCGGTGTTTGCCGGGGCCAAGGGCACCTGGGAGGACTGGTACTGGGACGTGAGCGGCTCATGGGGCCGCAACGAGATCGACTTCACCATCTACAACACCGTCAACGCGTCGATGGGCCCGGTGCAGCCGGCCGGCCTGTCCTTCAAGCCGGGCGGCAACACCCAGATCGAAAAGAACCTCAACGTGGATGTCAGCCGCGATATCGCCGTCGCCTTCAGCAGCCAGCCGTTGCGTCTGGCGATGGGCGCGGAATGGCGCGAGGAAAGCTTCACCATCAGCCCCGGTGACGGCCCGTCCACGGCAATCGGCCCGCTCACCGAGCAGGGCTTCGCGCTGGGCTCCAACGGCTTCAACGGTTTCAGCGCGCGCACCGCCGGCACGTTCGACCGGCGCAACTGGGCCGCCTACGCCGACCTGGAAGCACAGCTCACCGAACGCTTCCTGCTGGCCGGCGCGCTGCGCTACGAAGACTACGATTCGTTCGGCAGCACCACCACCGGCAAGCTCACCGGCCGCTTCGACTTCACTGACACCTTCGCCGTGCGCGGTGCCTACAACACCGGCTTCCGCGCCCCCACGCCCGGCCAGGCCAACATCAGCCAGATCAGCACCGTGTTCGGTGGAACGGCGCTGGAAGACATCGCCACCCTGCCGCCGACCGATCCGATCGCCCAGCTCAAGGGCGCCCAGCCACTGACCCCGGAAGAGTCCAAGAACGTATCGCTGGGTGCGGTGTGGACCCAGGGCGACTGGCTGTTCACCGTGGACGGCTACCAGATCAAGGTGGAAGACCGCATCGCGCTGAGCACCAGCTTCGCGGTGACCCCGGCCGAGCGGGCCGCGCTGATGGCCGGCGGCAACCCGGAAGCGGCGTCGATCTCGCAGGTGACCTATTTCGGCAACGCCTTCGACACAACCACCACCGGCGTGGACGTGGTCACCAGCTACCGCAGCGATCATTTCGGTGGCACCACCACCTATGCGCTGGCGGCCAACTGGAACCGCACCGAAGTGGATCGCTACGACACCGACTTCATCGATGCCGCGCGCGTGTACAAGCTGGAAAAGTCGCTGCCGCGCACCAAGGGCTATTTCAGCGTCAACCACCAGCGGCAGGTCTTCCACGCCAACCTGCGCTTCAACTACTACAGCAGCTGGTACGAAGACCACCTGGACAGCGGGGTGATCTCCGCCGCTGACGGCGGCCTGCCGATCCACGCCGGCAGCGCGTTGATCGTGGATGCCGAAGTGGGCTGGAAGTTCGTGTCCGGGCTGTACTTCAGCGTGGGCGCGCAGAACCTGTTCGACCGGGTGCCGTCGAAGAACCCGTGGGCCGGCGTGGCTGGCGCGGAATACCCGGTGCATTCGCCGTATGGCTTCAACGGCGGCTTCTACTACGCCCGCCTGGGTTGGAAGTTCTGATCTGAGTGCACAGTGGGACAGGCGGCGGCGCACATCCAAGCGCCGCCGGCGGGCAACGTGGAGGCGCGGCAGAAGCAATACGGACGATGAATCAACTTTATTAGACTATATGTGATTTATCGTCCACGACGCCGCTGCACACTTCCTCTCACGGAACGCATCGCGCCGACCGCCCCTCCCTACAGGCCTCTCCATGAAAACCCTGACCCGAGTTCTCGCTGCTTCCCTCCTTGCCGTAGCCGTCCAGGCCACGGCGCATGCCGCCAGCCCGATTCCCGAACCGGTCGCCGTAACGCGCAGCCCCAGCTACCTGACCACCCCGGACGGCGTACAGCTCTATTACAAGGACTGGGGCCCGAAGAATGGCCCGGTGGTGGTCTTCAGCCATGGCTGGCCGCTCAACTCGGACAGCTGGGACGCCCAGATGCAGTTCCTGGCGTCCAAGGGCTATCGTGTTGTCGCGCATGATCGCCGCGGCCACGGTCGTTCGAGCCAGCCGTGGACCGGCAATGACATGGACCACTACGCCGACGACCTGGCCACGGTGATCAATACGTTGGATCTGAAGGACGCTACCCTGGTTGGCTTTTCGACCGGTGGTGGAGAAGTGGCGCGCTACATCGGCCGCCATGGCACCGCGCGGGTGGCCAAGGCCGTGCTGATCAGCTCGGTGCCGCCTTTCATGTTGAAGACGGCCGACAATCCGAAGGGCGTCCCGGTGGCGGTATTCGATGGCATGCGCGCCGCGCAGCTTGCGAACCGGTCCGAGCTGTACCGGGACATCGCCTCTGGACCCTTCTACGGTTTCAATCGTCCGGGTGCGAAGGTTTCCCAGGGCATGATCGACAGCTGGTGGGCGCAGGGCATGCAGGCCGGCGCCAAGAACACCTATGACTCCATCGCTGCGTTTTCAGCCACCGACTTCCGCGAGGACCTGAAGAAATTCGATGTCCCGACCCTGGTCATCCATGGTGATGATGACCAGATCGTGCCCATCGACATCTCCGGCCGGGCGTCGGCAGCGCTGGTCAAGGGCGCCAGGCTGATCGTCTACCCGGGTGCACCGCACGGCCTGACCGAGACCCACAAGGACCGCGTCAACGCGGATCTGCTGGCGTTCATCAGCCACTGATCCTGTAGCAGGACACGGCCTTCACGCCACCCCACCGGTTCTCTAAGATGGGCCGCGCGAAGGCCGTGCCGGCGTGCACACAACGGGTTTTTCCTCATGTCCAACCTGCGCGCCCTGGCGTTGCTTACCTGCTGGTGCCTGCTCATGGTGGGCGGGCCTGCCGCCGCATTGGATCCATCGCGATCGGTGGCGCAGTTCCACCACACCGCATGGACCGTCAATGAAGGCGCGCCTGGACAGGTCACCGCCCTGGCGCAGACGCCCGATGGCTATCTGTGGCTGGGCACCGAGATCGGCCTTTACCGGTTCGATGGCGCCCGCTTTACCCGTTTCATGGCACCGGATGGCAGCGCCTTCCCCGCGACCAGTGTGTCCACGCTGCACGCCTCCGACGATGGTGCGCTCTGGGTAGGCTTCCGCTACGGTGGAATCAGCGTGATCAAAGGCCCCCGCCTGCGCCACTTCTCCGCAGCGGACGGCCTGCCAACCAGCACGGTCTACCGCATTGCCGAGGACGCCGAAGGTCGTCTGTGGGCAGCGACGTTCACCGGCCCGGCCTTCTTCGATGGACAGCGCTGGGCACGGCCCACGCCCGCGATGGCCTACCCAGGACACCAGGCGCGCACGCTGTTCACTGACCGCCAGGGCAGCCTGTGGATTGCTACCGAGGACGCCATCGTCGTGCTGCGTCGTGGTGCCACGGCATTCGCCACGGTGCCGGGCCGGGTCGGCCGGGTCAGCCAGATCACCCAGGCGCCGGATGGCGCGATCTGGATCGCTGAAGCCGAGGGGGGCATCCGCCCGCTGCGGGGTGAAGGAGCGCCTGCCCCTTCGGCCGGCCTGCTGTTCGACCGCGACGGCGTGCTGTGGGCGACCACGCTGGGCTCGGGTCTGCTCCGTTATCCCGCTGGCGGGACCGCCCGGCGAATGGAGCGCTTCCAGCGCGCCGACGGCCTCAGTTCCGACTACCTGCAGCCCTTGCTGGAGGACCGCGAAGGCAACCTGTGGGTGGGCAGCAGCCGCGGGCTGGATCGTTTCCGCCACGCCAATCTGGCAGTGGTTCCGATGCCGGAGGGCGCGCAGGATTTCTCCATCGCAGCCGATGGCGCGCACCTGCTGGTGGGAACCCGCAACCAGCCCCTGCAGCGGGTGGCGACCGCCGCACGCCAGCCGCTTGGGCTGGCGTCTACGATTACCGCCATGCAGCGCGACTCCAGGGGCACGCTGTGGCTTGCAGGCCACGAAGGGCTGTGGCGAAAGGTCGGCGAGCAGTTCCACAAGGTCACCGCGCTGCCCGTAGCGGCGCGGTCGGGCGTGCAGGCAATGGCGATCACAAGCGACGGTGCCGTGTGGCTGTCATTGAACACGCCTGGACTGCATCGCTTCCACCAAGGGCGATGGACGCAGGTCAGGGGACGCGACGGCCTGCCTGCCGGCGACTCGCCGCTGGTGATGCACGTGGACGCCAGCGACCGCCTCTGGCTGGGCTTCGCACGCGGCGTCATGGCCGTGCTGGCCAACGGACAGTTCTCCACCCCTTGGACGGGCGAGCCATTGCGGGTGGGCAACGTGACCGCGCTGCACGAAGATGGCGGTGGAATGTGGATCGGCGGCGAGCGCGGCTTGGCCCGGGTACACCGTGGGCAACTGCGCAACGTCATGCAGGCCGTCCGCGAAGACTTCCGCGGCATCAGCGGCATCGTCTCCGATGCCACGGGCGACCTGTGGTTCAACGGCGCCCGCGGCGTGCTGCATGTCCGCCAGGCCGATGTTCCGGCGCTGTTCGATGGTGCTGGTGCGCCGCGGTATGAAAAGTACGATGCACTCGATGGCCTGCCGGGGGTTGCCGCCCAGTTCCGGCCGCTACCAACGGCGGCACGTTCGCAGGACGGCAGGCTGTGGTTTGCCACCACCAGCGGAGTGGTGTCCTTGCATCCGCGGCAGATCCGCCGCAATACGATCGCGCCACCGGTCGAGATTCGCTCGGTCGAGGCCGACGGTGCCTCTTTGCCATTCAGCAGCGGCGGGATCGCGCTTCCCGCCGACACACGCAACCTGCGCATCGGCTTCACGGCACTGAGTCTTTCGATGCCCGAACGTGTCCGGTTCCGGTATCGGCTTCAGGGCTTCGATGGTGACTGGATCGAAACGTCGGAGCGCTCGGCACTCTACAACGCCCCCGGTTCTGGTCACTACGTTTTCCGCGTGATGGCAAGCAACAACGACGGGGTATGGAACGAAGCGGGGGACCAGCTGGTCGTCTTGATCGCGCCCAACTACTGGGAGACCGCATGGTTCAGGATGCTGTGCGTCGTTCTCGTCGTGGGCGTGCTTTGGTTAGCCTACCTGCTCCGTCTGAAGCAGGTGGCAGCACGGATCCGCGCGCGGCTTGACGAGCGCCACCGCGAACGCGAGAGGATCGCGCGGGAACTGCATGACACGCTGCTGCAGAGCACCCAGGGCCTGATCCTGCGCCTGGATGCCACCAGCCGGAAGCTTGCAGGCGATCATCCGGTCAGGCGGGAACTGGAGTCGGCCATGGGCATTGCCGAGCGCGTAGCAGCCGAGGGACGTGAACGCGTACGTGGGCTGCGCGGTCATGCGCGCCAATCACGGGACCTGGGCGCTGCGCTGCTGGATGTGCGCGAGGACATCGACATGCGGGAGCTGCCGGCAGTACGCCTGCTGGTGGAAGGTGCGCAGCGGCCGCTGCAGCAGTGCGCATGGGAAGAGGC
Organism: Stenotrophomonas sp. SORGH_AS_0321; assembly: GCF_031453215.1. Taxonomy (NCBI): domain Bacteria; kingdom Pseudomonadati; phylum Pseudomonadota; class Gammaproteobacteria; order Lysobacterales; family Lysobacteraceae; genus Stenotrophomonas; species Stenotrophomonas sp. SORGH_AS_0321. Next base: position 454,072 of record NZ_JAVIZG010000001.1, on the reverse strand, counting down.
TTACATGATCGGCCGGGAGGCATTGCTCAATGCATTCCGGCACGCAGGCGCGACATCCGTAGAGGTATCCCTGAGCTACTCGAGGCAGGCGTTCAGGCTCCGCATCCGTGACGATGGCATCGGCTTCATGCCCGATGCCATCGTCCAGGAAGGACACTGGGGGCTGGAGGGCATGCGTGAGCGCGCCGCGCGTGCCGGGGGCGCCTTGGCCGTGCGCTCAGGGCCGCCCCACCGCGGCACGCAGATCGAGCTGCAGATACCGGGCTCGCTTGCGTGGACGCCTGCGCGATCCCCGGGCGCTCTGGCCTGGCTGCTCAACCGCATCCGGCCGGCGCCGAGGGCCTAGGCCTGCAGCTCGGCGCGAAACGCGATCTCGATCAGCTGCTCTGGGAAGGCCAGTACCGACACGCCGATCAGGTTGCTGGCTACCTGCGGGACCGGCTGGCCATAGGCAGCCGGGCGTACCTTGCCGCTGGCGGCGAACGCGGCGGGCACGTCGATCACGAACAGGGTCTCCTCCACCACGTCTGCCAGCGACCCGCCCAGCTCGCCGAGGAGCAGCTGCGCATTCTCGTACGTGCGTTTCATCTGCGCCTCCATGGTGTCGTAGTTCGCGGGCTTTCCGTCGGCGCCCAGCGCGGCCGGTGCGACCAGCTGACCGTCTGGCGTGTGCGAGAGCTGGCCGGAGACGAAGATCGTGTTGTTGACGCGCACAGCCTGGACATAGCCGTAGGCCGATTCCCACGGCACCCCGAAGCTGGCGGTCTTGCGAACAGCTTTGTTCATGGAGCGGCTCCCTGTAGAAAGCGGCCAGTCTGAGGGCTACGCCAGGCACGCGCCTCACCCGATAGAGGGAGGCGGCGGATGCACAGCGCTGCCCTGCTGCAGCCTCGGCCTGGCGCCCCGCACGGCCTCGTCCACATGCCCATGATCGGCCTCGGCTATCCTGAAGGCCTTGACCCGACGCCGGAATACACCGAATGCCTTCCATCGACAGGGGCGCTGGATGTGCACTATGCCGCGATGCGGATCCACTGCCGTTCGACTTCAGTTACGCATTCCAGCCCATCGTGGATGTGCAGGCACGCGAGGTGTTCGCGCATGAAGCCCTGGTGCGCGGGCCGGCGGGCGAACCCGCCAGTTCGGTACTGTCACGCGTCACCGCCGACAACCGCTATTCGTTCGATCAGGCCTGTCGCGAGAAGGCCATCCGGATCGCGGCGACGTTGAATCTGCCGTCGCATCTCTCAATCAATTTCCTGCCCAACGCAATCTACCGGCCGGAGGTCTGCATCCGCTCCACGCTGCAGGCGGCCGATCGGCATGGCTTTCCGGTTGAGCGGATCATCTTTGAAACCGTAGAGGGGGAGCAGGTCAGCGACGGCAGATGGCTGGCCGAAATCCTGAGCGAGTACAAACGGATCGGCTTCAAGACGGCAATTGATGACTTTGGTGCCGGGTTTGCCGGCCTGAACCTGCTGGCCGACTTCCAGCCGGACATCGTCAAGCTGGATATGGCACTGGTCCGGGGCATCGACCGGAGCCCTGCACGACGTGCGATCGTGGCCGGCGTGGTGTCGATGTGCGAGCAGTTGGCGATCGATGTCATTGCCGAAGGCATCGAGACCGGTGATGAGGCGCACTGTCTGGAAGATATCGGTATCCGCCTGATGCAGGGCTATTGGTTTGCCCGGCCGCAGTTCGAGTCCGCCGTGCGCGCAGCCGGGATTGCCTGGACCAGATGATCCACATCCGCCGCATCGGCTCTGGGCCACGAGCGGCCCTATTTCAAACAAACACTTGAAACGCGCATAACTTCGCCGAACTGGACATCAACTCCAGCTTCCGCCAGACTGCCGCCCTTTCCCGTCGTTCGGCTCCCATGGCGAAACTGCTGGTACTGCATGGCCCCAACCTCAACCTGCTCGGCACGCGCGAGCCGGGCGTCTATGGCCACACCACCCTGCCCCAGATCGACCAGGCGCTGCACGCGCAGGGCGCCGCGGCCGGACACGCGGTGGAAAGCCTGCAGTCCAATGCCGAACACGTGCTGGTGGACCGCATCCAGGCCGCGCGCCTTGACGGCACTGCCTTCATCCTGATCAACCCGGCGGCATTCACCCATACCTCGGTGGCCCTGCGCGATGCGCTGGCCGCGGTGGAGGTGCCGTTCATCGAAATCCACCTGTCCAACCCGCATTCGCGCGAACCCTTCCGCCAGCACAGCTATTTCAGTGACAAGGCGGTCGGTGTCATCTGCGGTTTCGGTGCCGACAGTTACCGTTACGCAATGGATGCCGCCCTGCAGCGGCTGTCCAACGCCTGATCGTCGAACGGGCGCCTGCGCCCTTCCCACTCCAGATAAAACCCAAAAAAAAAGAGGCCCCCATGGATCTGCGCAAAATCAAGAAACTGATCGACCTGCTGGAAGAATCCAACCTGGCCGAGATCGAGATCAAGGAAGGCGAAGAGTCGGTGCGCCTGTCGCGCGCCCCGGTCGGCACCTTCGCGCAGATGGCCGTGCAGCCGCAGATGATCGCCGCGCCGGCCGCCGCTGCCGCCCCGGCCATGCCGATGCAGTCGCCGACCGAAGCCTCCACCGGTGGCACCGCCAAGCCGGGCAACGCGCTGCCGGAAGGCCACGTGCTGCGGTCGCCGATGGTCGGCACCTTCTATGCATCGGCATCGCCGGACAAGCCGGCCTTCGTCAGCATCGGCCAGCAGGTCAAGGAAGGCGAGACCCTGGCGATCATCGAAGCGATGAAGATGTTCAACCCGATCGAAGCCGATGCGTCGGGCACCATCGTCGCCATTCTCGGCGAGAACGGCCAGCCGGTTGAGTTCGACCAGCCGCTGTTCGTGATCGGCTGAGGGGCCGGCCATGCTCGATAAAATCGTCATTGCCAACCGAGGGGAAATCGCGCTGCGCATCCTGCGCGCGTGCCACACCCTGGGCATCCGCACGGTGGCCGTGCACTCCACCGTCGACCGCAACCTCAAGCACGTGGCCATGGCCGACGAATCCGTCTGCATCGGCCCGGCTGCGTCGACCGACAGCTACCTCAACATTCCGGCGTTGATCGCCGCGGCTGAAGTGACCGACGCCCAGGCCATCCATCCCGGTTACGGCTTCCTGTCGGAAAACGCGAACTTCGCCGAACGCGTGGAAGAATCCGGCTTCATCTTCATTGGCCCGAAGGCCGACACCATCCGCCTGATGGGCGACAAGGTGGAAGCGATCCGTGCCATGAAGGCCGCCGGCGTGCCGTGCGTGCCGGGCTCGGGCGGTCCGCTGGGCGATGACATCGTCGCAAACACCAAGATCGCGCGAGAGATCGGTTACCCGGTCATCATCAAGGCCTCCGGCGGCGGCGGCGGCCGCGGCATGCGCGTGGTGCATGCCGAAGCGTCGCTGAAGACCTCCATCGAAACCACCAAGAGCGAAGCCAAGGCAGCGTTCGGCAACGGTGAGGTGTACATGGAGAAGTACCTGGAAAATCCGCGCCACGTGGAAATCCAGGTGCTGGCCGATGGCCAGGGCAACGCCATCCACCTCGGTGAACGCGACTGCTCGATGCAGCGCCGCCACCAGAAAGTGGTCGAAGAAGCACCGGCACCGGGCATCACCGACGAGGCCCGCGAGCAGATCGGCAAGGTCTGCGTGGAAGCCTGCATCCGCATCGGTTACCGCGGCGCCGGCACCTTCGAATTCCTCTACGAAGACGGCCGCTTCTACTTCATCGAAATGAACACCCGCATCCAGGTGGAGCATCCCGTCACCGAAATGGTCACCGGCATCGACCTGGTGGTGGAGCAGCTGAAGATCGCTGCCGGCCAGAAGCTGTCGATCAAGCAGAGCGACATCGTGCTGACCGGTCATGCCATCGAATGCCGCATCAACGCGGAAGATTCGGAAACCTTCGTGCCGAGTCCGGGCCAGATCACTGCCTTCCATGCACCTGGTGGCCCCGGCGTGCGCGTGGATACGCATATCTACGCCGGCTACCGCGTGCCGTCGAACTACGATTCGATGATCGGCAAGCTGATCGTGCACGGACCGGACCGCGAGACCGCCATTGCCCGCATGCGGGTGGCGCTGAGCGAGATGGTGGTGGACGGCATCAAGACCAACGTCGCCCTGCAGCAGCGCATCATGCGCGACAAGGGCTTCCAGGCCGGTGGGCAGAACATCCACTACCTGGAAAAGCGCCTGGCAGAGCGCAAGACCAAGTCGATCGCGCTGACCTGATCGCACCCGCCAGCGCCGGCCAGCAGGCCGGCGCTGATGCTCACTCGTAACGCAGCGTCACCACCATCGCGGCATTGGCCGGACCTCCGCGCACGCGGTCCTCCACCTGGTAGTAGCGGGCGCGCAGCGGGATGCGGTAACTGCCATTGACGGCGCTGGTCAGCGGCAACCCGCTGTCGCGGAATGCATGGAAGGCCACCGGTGATTCATCGTCCCAGGCGACCTGGATGCCGATGCCGCGTGCTGCCGGGTTGCCGGGGGTACCCGGCTGCAGCGCGATGATCGACCGTATCTCATCAAGAATCGGCGTGGACGGGTCCAGACGCACGCCGATACGGTTGGCCACCCGCAGGTCTGGCCGCTCGACCGTGCCGCTGTCGCTGCGCGCGTATGCTGCTCTGCGGCCAAAGAATGCTGGGCAGTTTGTCAGTGGAACATCATATCGCTGCCAAGCGGAGTAGCTGCCGATGCCGGTGAAGGTGCTTTGCGGGATATCTCCCATCGGCACGCTGACATCGCCCACCCGACAGGTGCCGGTCACGATGTTCAACTGTCCGACGATCTGCGCTTCCCAGATGTTGATGCTGCCCGCACCCTCGGTGTACTGGCGGGCGCGTGGGAGCGAACTGCCTTGCAGTACGCCAGCACTGATCGGGCCGATCTTGTAAAGGCTGAAATCGACGGTTTTGTTGTAGGTGAAGGTGGTTATCGGACTGTCATAGGTGATGTTGCCAGGGTTGTAGGGAAACTTCGTTCCCGCGTACCACATGGCAATACCCACACCTTCTATCGACGTCTCATATATTCGGTCGAATCCCGATGGGCGGCCCGGCGAACCGATATAGTCACTGGTCCTGCGCACTGACGCTGGCCCCCCCGTGCACCTGATGAAGGCACCTGAGCCACTGCTATGACGTGCGGTATAGATCTCCGTCCCGTCCGGCACATCGGCTCCGACGGTGATCGTGCCCTGCAGGGGCAGGACGAGCTGGAACGGGGTGGGCCATTCAGGGGCATGTTCGCAGCTCTGCGCCAAGGCAGACCCTGCGTTGTACAGCGCCAGCGCGCCCAGCAGCCGGTAGAAACGAATGTGCTTCATGTCGTCACCAATTGGGAAAGCAGGCCGGGCGTCGACCGGACTCGTTCATCAGAAGTTTCCCCACTGCTCGCCATGCACGACATTGGATGGGTCTGGTTCCGTGCTGCTCGCAGTGCAGGGTCACCAACGCAACAGCGGATTTCGTCGGCATCACCCACGGAGAAAGCAGCGTACGTCGAGGTCAGCCCCGCGCTTGTACAGGGTCAGCCGTTACCGGGCGCCATCCCATCAGATGCGTCCGAAATGCGGGCACGCCGCCTCAATTGGCCAGTGCTGCGGTGGCCGGCTGCACCGCACCGACATCGGTGATGGTGCTGTACGCGATGCCGATCACGCCGGGCGGCCGTGTGGCAAGCCCGTCAAGCGGAAACACCTGGGTGGCACGCGGCGCGACCATGCCGCTTCCGGTGTCGGCGGATACCTTGCCATCGACGGTCAACGAGATCGCCGCGAAGCTGACGTGCCACGGCGTCGGATTGTCGACCTGCACGGCCAGCCCGTCCGCGCGCTGCTGCAGCGACCAGCGCAGCTGGCGGTGGGCACTGTCGGCCTCGCCGGACAGTCCGGCGGGACGATAGAACAGCTTGATGCGACTGCGGAAGGCCAGCTCCAGCCTGTCCTCTTCGCCGCTGGAGGGCGGGATGTCCAGCACGTTCACCCAGTACAGCGATTCGCGGTCAACAGGCTGGGCCGGGCCGGTGAAGCGGATGCGCACCGCCTGCTTGGTATCTGGGTCCATGCGCAGCAGGGGCGGCGTCATCACGAACGGGGCCCTGGCCGCTTCGGGCAGAGTGTCCTGATCACCGTCATCGATCCACAGCTGCACCAGCGACGGGCGCTGCGCGTCGTTGTTCAGCCCCAAGGTGACTTCGCTTTCCTGCGCGGGAAAGACCAGCCGGGTACCGGCAATGACCACGCCGGCTTCGGCGGCCAGCGGACAGAGCAGGACGGCTGCAAGGGCAACGGCCGATAGCGATCGCATGACGACGGTAGGCATGGCGTTCTCCGAGGGGGCAGTGCCGTCGGTTCACCACGCGGGCGACATTGCAGGATGTCGCCATTAAACTCCTGTCGCGCCATTCCGTGGAATAGGACGCGACCGATGTGGGGGCTGAGACCCGGTCGCCCCCGGGGCTGGCCCCCCACGACACAGGATCAGCGTCGCTGCGCCGCTTCGGCCGGGACCTGGCTGCCCGCCAAAGGACGCACGCCATTGGGCGAGGACGGGTCGACGATCACCATGGTTTCGGTGGAGCCATCGGGCCATACCACCTGGAAGCTACTGCCCGCCGGCAACGAGGTGAACGGCATGCCGCTCTGCGCACGGTATACCGCGGCCACCTGGCTGGCGCCGGTACGGCGCACCTCCGGCGTGGACTGCACTTTGGTCAGCTCCACGGTGGACAGTCGTCGGTAACGGTCTTCCTGGGTATCGATCATCAACAGGCCGACCGCACCTGCCGAATAGGCGACGAACAACGCCACCCAGAACCAGAACTTCGCCCCGTGCAGGATTCGACGGTACTTCATCGCCCTTTCCTCTTTCCAATCAGTTCTTCGACCCATTCGGTCATTTTTTCGGCACCCTGCCGCGAAACCGCAGCGTCGTATACAAAATCAGTGAAGTCCTGGCCGTCTTCCTGGCTGCAGATGCCACCGTTGGCGCAGAAGCTGTTCATCAGCACGCTGTCGCTGCCGCAGGGCATGCCCAGTTCGCAGGCCGCCACGCGCCAGGCCAGTTCGCTCAGTGCCTCGCCGGCCACCATGCCGGTCATGGCCCGGTCGCCGGACGCACGCAGGCCCATCGCCGGGGCCAGCGCCATGTAGGCTTCCGGATCATGCGAATCGCGCACGCGCTCGACCAGGCCGCGCCGGTAGTCTTCGCCGGTCTGCAGCGGCTGGCCGTCTGCCAGCAACGAGGCTTCGGCGGCGAGGTTGCCGCCCTGCGCCGCCTGCCGGCGCTGCGCGAACACCAGCGGGTAGCCCAGGCCATCACTGGCCACGAAGCCGCCGCATCGCGCGGCCACGCGCTGTCGCGCGGTGGCCATCGCGGTCGATGCACGCTCCCCCATGCCGGTCAGTACGCTGTTGTCCAACTGGTAACCGCCGGGATCGTTGGCGTACTGGCTGCAGTAGTCGTAGACCCGGCTCAGCATCCAGCGCGCCTCGACGTTGCCACTGTCGGCCTGGCCGCGCAGGCGCTGGGCGAATGCAAACAGATCGGTATCGCCTTCCATGTCCGCACGGATGTCCAGCGGCAGGCCCGAAGGCACGGCGTTGAGCGGCGTCTCGTTGGTCCCGAGTCGGCGTGCCAGCGCCGCGGGCAGCGTCGTCTGCGCAGACTGCGTGTCTGCTGGTTGCGACACACCAGCGTCCATCGCTGCAGGGCCGGATTCCTGTGCATGCAGCAGATGCCCGCCCATGCGCATGCCCGCCGCGCCGAGCAATGCCACGGCCGGCACCACGAGCAACCAGGTTTTAAGGGCCGGAGCAAACGCCATCAGGGGACGAGCCGTTGACAGGCAAGGCAGGAGCGCGAGTCTACCAAGGGGAATGCCACGTGTCTGGCCCATCCCATTCAGTCTCCGCATGCAGTGAGATGGCTGCCGCCGCCCCGGATCGACTAGCATTCCCTTCTTTGCCGGACCTCGCCTGCCATCATGCCGTTCCTGGAACTGACCCTGCGCTGCACCGAAGCCACCCAGCCCCGCTACGAAAACGCGCTGGAGGATGTTGGCGCGCTGGCGGTGACCCTGCTCGATGCCGAGGCTGACACCAGCAACGAGCAGGCCATCCTGGAGCCCGGCGTCGGCGAGACGCCGATGTGGGACACACTTGTACTGAGCGCATTGTTCCCGCATGACGCCGATGGACTGCTGCTGCTGGCCGCGCTGGAAGCCTTCGACGATGGCCTGGACTGGTCGACGGTGAGCTTCCGCGCGGTGGAAGACCAGGACTGGGAACGCGCCTGGCTGGACCAGTTCGAACCGCTTTCCTTTGGCGAGCGGACCTGGATCGTGCCCTGGAACCATGACCTGCCCGAGGCCGCACAAACAGCCGACGCCGCCGTGGTGCGGCTGGACCCGGGCCTGGCGTTCGGCTCCGGCACCCACCCCACCACCGCGCTGTGCCTGCGCTGGCTGGATGGCCTGGCCGGGGCGGGCCTGCTGCAGGGACAGCGCGTGCTCGATTTCGGTTGCGGCTCGGGCATCCTGGCACTGGCCGCGTTGAAGCTGGGCGCGGCCGAGTCGATCGGCGTGGACAACGATCCGCAGGCGCTGATCGCCACCGCCGACAATGCCGAACGCAATGGCGAACTGCCGCGCATGCATGTCTACCTGCCGCAGGACGAACCGGTGGCCACCTACCCGGTGGTGGTCGCCAACATCCTGGCCTCCGCGCTGGATGCGCTGGCCGACCTGCTGGCGGCACGCGTGGCCGCCGGCGGACGCATCGCGCTGTCGGGCATCCTGCACGGCCAGGAAGACGAACTGCTGCAGCGTTACGCAGCGTGGTTCGATGACCTGCAGGCGACCCGGGACGGCGACTGGATGCGCATCACCGGCGTGCGCCGCGCCTGATTGCGGCAAGACGTGATTGAATAGAGGCTGGACCCGAGACGGTACCTGCATGTCCGAACCGAACCCGCCCCGTCGACCGCTGGCCACCTTCCTGCGACCGCACGCCGGATCGCAGGCCGACACGGATGCGACTCCGTTGGCGGAGCCATCGGCACCGCCGGCCAGCGCATCGCCGGACATTGAAGACAGTCCGGCCGATGCATCCCCGGAGCCGGTCGTGGAGCCCGTTGCGATCGCCGGCGAGGCACCGTCGCAGGTAGAGGCGACGATGTCCGAACCGGTCCCGGTCCGCGCTGCGGCCAGCGGGACCCCGCTTGCCCAGGCAGAGCCGGTGTTCCTGCGCGGGGGGGGGCATCGATTGCGCACGCCCCGCTGGCAATGGGCCGTCGTGGCCGCGCTGTCGCTGCTGTTGCTGGTGCAGATCGCGCTGGCCGACCGCGCCCGCCTGGCGGCAGAGGCCAGCACCCGTCCGTGGGTCGCAGGCCTGTGCAGCGTGCTGCGCTGCGACCTGCCCGCGTGGCGTGAACCGGCGGCGTTCAGCATGATCAGCCGCGACGTGCGGCCGGTGCCGCAACAGGCCGGTGCACTGCAGGTACAGGCAAGCATCCGCAATGACGCGCGGTGGGCGCAGGCCTGGCCGGTGCTGCGGCTGTCGCTGTCCGATGCCGATGGCCGGGTGATCGGCAGCGGCGTGTTCGACGCATCCGACTATCTTGGCACCGGGGCAGAAACGGCGGGGCTGCTCGAACCCGGCCAGAGCGCGCAGATCGCCTTCCAGGTCAGGGAACCTGCGGCGTCCACGGTCGCGTTCAACTTCGAATTTCTGTGACCCAGGCCGGCCGCCGGCCCGTGCAGGGGACGGCGGCTCGCGCTAGACTGGCCGCCACCACCTTCTTCGCCAGCGCCAGCATCCGCTCCGGCGCGGCCACCAGATCGGGATTCCCATTGAACGCTGTACTCTCTCGTCCTGACACCAGTCGTGGCGCTGCGCGTCCTCCGCTCCGCGAACATGTCGCCCAGTCCGTGCGCCGCTACCTGCGCGACTTGGATGGCTGCGATGCCGATGACGTCTACGAGATCGTGCTGCGCGAGATGGAAATTCCGCTGTTCGTGGAAGTGCTGAACCATTGCGAGGGCAACCAGAGCCGCGCCGCGGCGATGCTGGGCATCCACCGGGCCACCCTGCGCAAGAAGCTGAAGGAATACGGCATCAGCGCCTGACCCGGCACCGCATTACGTGTGAGGGCGCCCCAAGGCCTACAATATCGGCCCCGCCTGCTGCCGTTGCCCTGCCCCCATGAGTGCTGACCTGCTGCCCGTCCGTCGGGCCCTGCTTTCCGTTTCCGACAAGACCGGCCTGATCGCGCTGGCTACCGCCCTGTCCGCACGCGGCGTTGAACTGCTGTCCACCGGCGGCACCGCCAAGGCGATCCGCGAGGCCGGGCTGGCGGTCAAGGATGTCTCCGACGTCACCGGTTTCCCGGAAATGATGGACGGCCGGGTCAAGACCCTGCACCCGATGGTGCACGGCGGCCTGCTGGGCCGCGCCGGTACCGATGATGCGGTGATGGCCGAGCACGGCATCGGCGCGATCGACCTGCTGGTGCTGAACCTGTATCCGTTCGAATCGGTCACCGCCAAGGCCGACTGCGCGCTCGACGACGCCGTGGAGAACATCGACATCGGCGGCCCGGCGATGCTGCGTTCGGCGGCGAAGAACTTCGCCCGTGTCGCGGTGGCGACCGATCCGTCGCAGTACGACGAACTGCTGGCCGAACTGGCTGCACACGATGGCCAGCTGTCGGCCGCCAAGCGCTTCGCGCTGTCGGTGGCGGCGTTCAACCGCGTCGCCCAGTACGACGCGGCGATCAGCAACTACCTGTCCGCCGTCGCCTCGCGCGAGACCGCCGTGCCGGTACGCAGTGAGTTCCCGGCGCAGATGAACTCCTCCTTCGTGAAGGTGATGGACCTGCGCTACGGCGAGAATCCGCACCAGAGCGGCGCGTTCTATCGTGACCTGTATCCGGTGCCGGGCACGCTGGCCACCTTCCAGCAGCTGCAGGGCAAGGAACTGAGCTACAACAACCTGGCCGATGCCGATGCGGCATGGGAATGCGTGCGCCAGTTCGAGGCGCCGGCCTGCGTGATCGTCAAGCACGCCAACCCGTGCGGCGTGGCCGTGGGTGCCGGCAACGGCGATGCCTATGAACTGGCCTATGCCACCGATCCGACCAGTGCCTTCGGCGGCATCATCGCGTTCAACAAGCCGCTGGACCTGGCCACCGCGCAGGTGATCCTGGACCGTCAGTTCGTTGAAGTGCTGATCGCCCCGGACTACGAACCAGCCGCGCTGGAATACGCTACGAAGAAGGCCAACGTGCGCGTGCTGCGCATTCCGCACGGTGAAGGCCTGAACAACTACGACAGCAAGCGGATCGGATCGGGCCTGTTGCTGCAGTCGTCCGACAACCGCGGCATGACCCGTGACGAACTGAAGGTGGTCAGCAGGCTGGCCCCGACCGACAAGCAGTTCACCGACCTGCTGTTCGCCTGGAAGGTCGCCAAGTTCGTGAAGTCCAACGCCATCGTGTACGCCAAGGACAACCGCACCATCGGCGTCGGTGCTGGCCAGATGAGCCGCGTCTACTCGGCGCGCATCGCCGGCATCAAGGCGGCCGACGCCAACCTGGTGGTCGAGGGTTCGGTGATGGCCTCCGATGCGTTCTTCCCGTTCCGCGACGGCATCGATGCCGCCGCTGCTGCCGGCATCAAGGCGGTGATCCAGCCGGGCGGTTCGATGCGCGACGCCGAAGTCATCGCCGCTGCCGACGAACACGGCCTGGCGATGGTGTTCACCGGCGTGCGTCACTTCCGTCACTGACGGAAACCGGATCCCTGGGGTGCCGACCCGTTCGTCACCCCGCGTCTCTTTCCCCGCGTATCGGAAATCCCTCGCATGAAGATCCTCGTCATCGGCTCCGGCGGCCGCGAACACGCCCTGGCCTGGAAGCTGGCCCAGTCCCCGCAGGTCACCGAGGTGCTGGTCGCGCCCGGCAATGCAGGCACCGCCACCGAAGCGAAGTGCCGCAACGTGGACATCAAGGTCACTGACCTGGATGGCCTGCTGGCACTGGCACGCTCCGAAGGCGTCGCCGTCACCGTGGTCGGCCCGGAAGTGCCGCTGGTAGCCGGTGTGGTCGATGAGTTCCGCGAAGCCGGCCTGCGCATCTTCGGGCCCACCGCCGCTGCTGCGCAGCTGGAAGGCAGCAAGGCCTACGCGAAGGATTTCCTGGCCCGGCATGGCATCCCGACCGCGTACTACGCCGTGCACACCGACGTCGACGCGGCGCTGGCCTACATCCGCGAAAAGGGCGCACCGATCGTGGTCAAGGCCGACGGCCTGGCCGCCGGCAAGGGCGTGATCGTGGCGATGTCGCTGGAAGAGGCCGAATCCGCGGTGCGTGACATGCTGTCCGGCAACGCCTTCGGCGATGCCGGCGCACGCGTGGTGATCGAAGAATTCCTCGATGGCGAAGAGGCCAGCTTCATCTCGATGGTCGATGGCGTGCATGCGCTGCCGATGGCCACCTCGCAGGATCACAAGCGCGTCGGCGATGGCGATACCGGCCCCAACACCGGTGGCATGGGTGCGTATTCGCCGGCCCCGGTGGTGACCCCGGAGGTGCACGCGCGGGTGATGCGTGAGGTGGTGGAACCGACCGTGCAGGGCATGATCGCCGATGGCGTGCCGTTCACCGGCTTCCTGTATGCCGGCCTGATGATCGATGCCAGCGGCGCGCCGAAGGTTATCGAGTTCAACGTGCGCTTCGGCGACCCGGAAACCCAGCCGGTGATGCTGCGCCTGCAGTCGGACCTGCTGGACCTGGTACAGGCGGCGATCGACGGCACGCTGGACCAGGTGCAGGCGCAGTGGGATCCGCGTCCGTCGCTGGGCGTAGTGCTGGCCGCTGCGCCGTATCCGGAAGCGCCGGTCACCGGCGATGTGATTTTCGGCCTGGACCGCGTGCCGGACACCGCCAAGGTGTTCCACGCAGGCACCGCATTGGATGACCAAGGCAACGTGGTCAGCGCCGGTGGGCGGGTGCTGTGCGTGGCCGCACTCGGCGACAGCGTGCGCGATGCGCAGGCCAACGCCTACGCAGGCGTTGCGAAGGTGAGCTGGGCAAACGAGTTCCACCGCAATGACATCGGCTGGCGCGCGATCGCCCGGGAAAGTTGAGTCGCATGACGGCTCGACGACCAGCGGTCGTCACTACCACCGCCGAGCGCGCATGGAAAAAAAACGCCGGGCAGTGCCCGGCGTTTCTGTATGCAGCGGCTGCCTGCGCTTACGCGGTAAACAGCGCCTTCATCTTCTTCAGCGCGTTCGCTTCGACCTGGCGGATGCGTTCGGCGGACACGCCGTACTCATCGGCCAGCTCCTGCAGCGTGACCTTGCTGTCGGCATCCAGCCAGCGGCGGGCGATGATGTCGCGCGAACGCGCATCCAGTTCAGCCATGCCTTCGCGCAGCAGCTGCAGCTGGTTGTCTTCGCTGTCGGCACGCTCGTAGGCCTGCGAGGGATCTTCCTCGTTCGCCATCAGGTAGGCGGCCGGCGACGGCGGTGCATGGTCGTCGTCATCGCTGTCCGGCGCATCGAAGCCGACATCGCGACCGGACAGGCGCGACTCCATCTCGAGCACTTCGCGCTCGGACACGTTGAGGTCCTTGGCCACCGCGGTGACTTCGGCAGCGTTCATCCAGCCCAGGCGCTTCTTCGAACGACGCAGGTTGAAGAACAGCTTGCGCTGCGCCTTGGTCGTGGCGACCTTCACGATGCGCCAGTTCTTCAGGATGAATTCGTGCATTTCCGCACGGATCCAATGCACCGCGAAGGACACCAGGCGCACGCCCATGTCCGGGTCGAAGCGCTTGACCGCCTTCATCAGGCCGATGTTGCCTTCCTGGATGAGGTCGCCCAGGGCGAGGCCGTAGCCGTTGTAGCCGCGGGCCACGTGCACCACGAAGCGCAGGTGCGAATGCACCAGCTCGCGGGCCGCGTCCAGATCGGTCTGGTCACGGAAACGACGCGCCAGGTCCTGCTCATCATCGACCGACAGCACCGGGATCTGGTGCACGGCACCGATGTAGGCGTCCAGCGAACCGAGCGCACTGGGAATCGGGAGATTGTTTGCCACAAGGGCAGTAGAGGTGTTCTGGCTCATGAGTCTCATCTTAGCAGTCCGATACTTCGACTGCTAAAGTTCAAAAAAGTTCCAGTGTTCCGGTGACAGAACAATGGTGCTGAGTACCCGTCTACCCTACCGCGATTTGGTGACAGTGGCGACAGGGCCGCAGATCATTTAAAAATCTCTATAAATCAATGACATGAGTGATATACAGGCCGATAGTTCCGTGCAGATTGGCTGAACGGACAGCGGAATCTCCGCATTCAGCCGCAAAAAGTTGTCAGGCGTTCAGCGCCTACAGACCGGGAGCGCCGAGCGATGCCCGGCCGATCCCCGGAAACGCTCGCCAGGCACGACTCCGCGCTCCCGTCCGCCCTCAGTAATAGCCTGCCAGGTTCAGGAAGAAGCCCTTCTGGTCATAACGCAGCTCGGTCATGTCATCGCTGAACTCGGTGAAGTTGTAGCCGCCGCCGATCTTGAAGTTCTCGCCCACCCGGCGGTCGACGCCGACCAGCCAGCCCTTGCGCACGCCGCCGTCGCGCACCTTCAACCAGCGGTGCTCGGCGAGCCCTTCCCACTTCTCGAACAGGCGGTAGCGCAGCTGCAGCGCAGCGAAGTCGGCGCGGCTGTCCAGCCAGGCGCCTTCGCCACGCCCGGTGCGGTAATCGCCCCAGCGCGAGGCCAGCTTGCCGGCCACTTCCCAGCGCGCGCCGAACTGGCGGATGCCTTCCAGCGACAGCACCTGCGAGCGCTGGTCATACAGGTTGCCGCCTTCCTGCCCCAGCGAGGCCACGTCGTAGAGGTACGTGAACTTGCCGAAAGCGGCCCAGCGGGTGTTGTCATGCGGGCGCCAGGCAAAGCCCATGTTGGTTTCCACCAGCTTGGCATCGGCCACCGGGTTGATCCGGTCCTGGGTATCGGCATAGTTCGCGCGCAGGGCAAGGCGCCAGTCTTCGTTGACCTTGTACAGCAGGCGGTTGGTGGTCACCCACTGCTCGCGCTGTTCGGCGCCGGAGTCATGCCGGTATTCCAGCTTGCTGTTCCACTGCGCCACCGCATCGGTGCGTCCGCCGCTGACACTGTAGGCACGTCGATCAATGCGTCCGAGGGTCGATTCCAGTTCGCCATCCATCACCGTGAAGCCGAGGTTCCAGCCCTGCGCCGGGTAGAAGTCCATGCCGAAGGTATGCACCAGCCCGGCATTGTCCTGCCGGCGGTCCTTCAGGTACTGGCTTTCGTTGTAGACATTGACCTGGTTGCTCAGGCGCCAGCGCTGGCCCAGCGTCCAGCCGGACTGCAGGCCGGTGTCGAACAGCGGATCGGTGCCGGTGCGGTCGCCGCTGTAGCTGTAGCTGCCGTACAGGCTGTGGTCCGGTGCCATGCGGTATTCCGCATCGACCTTGCCGCCATGCCCGCGACTGCCGCCGCTGACTTCTGCGCCGACGCTGCTGCGGTCACCGAACAGGTAGCGCGCCCCCAGGGTCAGCAGGTCGTTCTTCTCGTACGCGCCACCGTCGTCATCCACCGTGACCTGGCCGGTGCCGTACAGCTCCCAGGATGAGCCGAAGCGCTGCCGGTAGCCGATCGCCGCCAGCAGCGCATCCACCGTCTGCAGGCGCTGTTCTTCGCGCACGCGGCGCAGTTCACCAGTCCACTGGCCGTCGTTGCCCAGCCGCCAGTCCGCGGTCAACTGGGTCTGTTCCAGCGCCAGTTCGCCCTGTTCGGTGCGGGTGTGGCGTCCATACAGGCTGAAGTCGTCGGTAAGGTAGCCAAGGAACTCGGCGCCGTATTCTTCCACCGCCAGCCCGGTGTCCTGGCGCGCGACCGAGAAACCGGCATCCACGTCGCGCCACCACGCGCCGACGCTCCAGTCCTGCGCGGTCCAGCCGAGCTCGCGCAGGTTCGCACGCGCTTCCACCGCCGTGGCACTGCCCGAGCGCTGGACTTCATACGGGTTGCGGCGGATGAAGCTGAGGCCGCCGTTGTCCGAATAGAACACCGGCGCGGCGGTGGCATCGGTCTCGGTGTGCTCCACCTTTACATAGGTGCCGCGCCCGGCCTGCAGGGTGAGATCGGCGCCCTTCAGCGTGTAGTTCTCGCCGCTGCGGTTTTCTTCCACCCAGGTGCCACCGATGGCCACGTGGTCACCGATCCACTGGCGGCCACGCGCGCCCATCGTCACGTCATCGCTGCTGAAGCCCAGCGGCACGTATTCGTAGTCCACCAGCAGCAGCTGGTCGTAACCGTCCAGCGGCATGTCACGGGTGATGCTGCGCACGTTCTCGCGGGTCAGCATCGCCAGCGGGCGGGTCAGGATCAAGCGTCCCTGCAGGTCATCGATCTCGTAGTCCACGCCTTCCTGCAGGGTGACGCGGGTTTCGCTACGGCCGGTGGTGCGGTCACGCACTTCCAGCACCACCTGTTCCGAACCGGGCAGCACATCGGTGTGGCGCAGGTAGTACAGGCTGCCACCGGTACCGAGGAATTCGCTATGCCCGGGCGCGGACTGCGCTTCGGAACCGAACACCTTCAGCTGCGAGCGTGCCTCGCCCAGCGGCGTGGCTTCCAGCGAACGCCAGTTCAACGCGCCGCCGTACAGCGAACGCACGTACTGGCCATATTCGGTGCCGGTGATGCCGGTCGCATAGTTGCCCCAGATCGCCTGGCTCTGGTCCCAGTCCACGCGCAGGTACAGCCGCCCCTGCGTGTCCACGTCGCGCCAGGTGGTCGAATCATCGCCGTACACCGGGTAGTACAGGTCCGGATCAAGGCGACGGAACACGTCGGTTGGATCTGCTTCCCAGAAATCGCGGAACAGGTGCTTCAACTCGCGGTCCTGGGTGTCGGCCTGCGCGGTCAGCAGGTACTTGCCGCGCATCTTGCCCTTCAGGTAGAACGCCAGCCGCCCTTCGCTCAGGAAGCTGTCGTCGTCGCGGTCATCGGCGGCGAATGGCTGCAGGTTGCCGCTGGCACTGTTCTTCGACACGGTGACATCGGCGATGGCCACCGCGAACAGGTAGCGGCCGGTCACGTCCACGTCCAGCTGCCGTTCGGCGCTGGGCATGTCCTTGGCGTCCACCTTGACCTCGTAGCGGTGCGCGCCGACCGGTTCCAGGAACTCCGCGGCGAACTTCTGCTCCAGGTCCACCGGGAAGCTCTGGCCGTTGATGGTCACCCGGGTGTTCGGTTCCAGCCCGCGCCCGTATACCCGCACGCGCGAACCGTGGATGGGGATGTTCTGCAGCCGCAGCTGGCTCTGCCCGTAGATGCCGTTGCTGACCTGCAACGCCTGCGCGTTCTCGCCATCCAGCGATTGGCCCAGGGTCTTCTGCACGTTGTCACGGGTCACCTGCAGGCCACGATCGAAATCGGCCGGGGTGACCAGCTGGATGCGCTGCACCTGTGTTTCGTCGAAGGAATTGCCGGCACCGTAGGCGCGTGCCACGTAGATCAGGTCATCACCGGTGCGCAGCTTGATCTGCTCCGGCAGCTGCGCGTCCCACTCGGCTTCGGACACATAGCCCACCGGCAGTTCGATGCGCGCCAACGGGGTGACCAGGTCGGTATCGGTGCCGCGGTACAAGGTGACGTCCAGCTTCTCGATGAAGGAGGCGTAGTTGTTGTAGCTGTGGAAGCGCAGCGGACGCACCAAGCGGCCGTTCTCGAACGGCACGGTAGCGGCCGACTGCACGCTCAGGCTCGGCGGCACCATCGATGGATCTTCAGTCGCCCAGACCACGCCGCCGTTCGGCAGTTCGGACATGAAGCCACCGGCCAGCGTGGCCGGCGCCTGCGGCACCGCATCGACGCTGCCGGCAGCGGGCAAGGGCGCGGCCGCGGCCGCGGCCGGGCCATCCTCGCGGATGCGCAGCAGCAGGCCCTCGTCGTTGCGGCAACTGTCCGCTTCGCAGCGGATCGGTGCCGGCGTGGCCGGCGGCAGCACCGGTTGGGCGGCTGCCGGCCACGACGGAACGAAGGCCGCCAGCATCAGCAGCGGCATGATCGGGCGATAGGGTTTGCGGGTGTTGTCCATGGCTCAGCGCCCCTCCCCGCCGGTGACAGGCGGTACAGCGGGTGGATCATCGATACGCAGGCTGTGCAGCACCTGCTCGTCGCCGCTGCGCACCACGTCGATGCGCGTGGCGGCCGCCACGTCGGGGCGCAGCCTGCCCGCCAGGGCCGCGCGCAGGCTGGCTGCACGCTGCAGCGCAAGCGCCTGCCGGGCCTCGTCCGTGGCCAGCAGCAGCCGGCCGCCGTTGCGTGCGGTCAGCGCCTGGGCCGCTTTTTCCAGCACCGCCGCGGTGCCCACGGCCAGGCCCGCCGAGTCGCGCTCGAACAGGCCTTCGCCGAGTTCGATGGCAGCCCCGCGCGGGGCGTCCGCCGGGGCGACGATCTCGCCCGCCGGCATCACCACGCCGAAGTCGAAGCGCACCGGCAGCCCCGGCGTGATCCGCCGCACCAGCGGATTGGGCGTAGTGAAGCGGGCCCCGGACGGCAGCGTGGACGGATCCACTTTCAGGATGAAGTTGCGGCCGCGTGCGCCGCCGCCCTGGATGCCGACCAGGTGGTAGCGGCCGAAGGCATCGGTCTCCATCAGCAGGCCTTCCACGGCCGCCACGCGCACGCCCGGGATACCGCGTTCGCCCGCTTCCTGCACGCCGTTGCCGTTGCGGTCATCGAACACCGTGCCGACTATCAGGCTCTCGTCCAGCAGCGGATCGGCGCTGATGTCGACATCGGCCGAGGCGATGTTGCCGATGCTGCGGTTCTGCCCGTCGATTGCGGTGATGCGGTTGGTGTGAACGCCGGTGCCGGTGCCGGCACCGACCCGCAGGTAGTACACCACCGTGGCACTCTCACCGACGGCGATGTCGATGCCGTCGATGCGCAGCGGCTGCACGCCGCTGGTACGCGCGGCATTGTCGGCATCGCTCACCGAGAACCCGCCGCTGACGAAGCTGAAGCCCGGCGGCAGCGTATCCAGGAGGGTCGCGCCGTTGGCGTCCACCTCGCCCACGTTGTCGATGGTGACCGTGTAGCGCACCAGGTCACCGATCTGCGCACTGCGCTTGGCGGCGGTCTTGGTCAGCCGCAGCGTGGCCTGCTCCCCGGCCACCGTCACCGACACGTTGGCTTCGGCGCACACCGGGGTGGGGATCGACACGTCACAGATCCGGTAGCGGAAGCTGTCGGTGCCGAAGAAGCCACCGGTAGGCGTGTAGGTGCAGCGGCCATTGGCGCACTGCACGCTGCCGCGGGTCGGGGCGACCACCACCTGCAGCGTTGCAGGATCCAGCGCCGCCGTGCGGGTGCTGTCATTGGCCAGCACGTCGATCAACAACGGGCCGCTGGTTTCGGTGGTGATGGCATCGTCGGACAGCACCAGCACGTTCTCCGCGACCGTGACGCTGACCGTGGCACTGGCGCACAGGGTGGGATCGGCCGCCTCGCAGACCTGGTAATCGAAGCTTTGCCGGCCGGCGAAGTTGGCCAGCACCGCGAAGCGGATACGTGCGCGTGCCATCACTTCCGCCGTGCCGAACGGCGGCGGCGAGGTGATGGTCAGCACCACGCCATCCGGATCGATCGGATTGCCATCCATGCGGTCGTTGCCCAGCACGTCGATCTCCACCACGCCGTTCTGCGGCATGTCGATCGCATCGTCCTGCGCCACCACCCGGTCGATGCCGGTGACCACGGTGACGGTGACCGTGCCGGTGTCGCACACGGTCGGCTGGGCCACCAGGCACAGCGTGTAGGTGGTGCTGTAACTGCCCGGCGACAGGCCGCCGGCCACGCTCAGCGCGCCATCGGCGGCGAAGCTGAGTTCGGCGGTGTTCACCGGCGCGAAGTCGACCTGCGCCGGATCCAGCGGCGCACTGTTGAAGGTGTCGTTGCTGAGCACATTCAACAGGTTCGGTGCCGCCTGCCCGGCCGGCAGCGGTCCGCCGTTGTCATCCACCGCCAGCAGGGCACCTACCGGCCCCTGTACCAGTACGCTGATGATCGCCGTGGAGCAGTTGCCGGGCACGCCGTTTTCGCACAGCTGGTAGCTCAGCTGCACCTGGCCCGGCTGCACGCCCGGCGCCACCATCAGCTGTCCCTGGTTGTTCATCGTGTAGCCCGGCGTGCTGCCGACCAGGGTCGCGGTGACGCTGCCCACCGGCGGTGGTGCGGACCCGTTCCAGGTGTCGTTCTCCAGCACCGAGCGGGCGATGGTGCCGCCTACCGACGGATCCACCGGTGTCGCAGTGAAGTCGTCGTTGACTGCCAGCACCACGTTGGTCGCCACCGTCATGTTCACCGTGGCGGTGCCGCACACCGCCGCATTCGGCGCCGGCAGGCAGACCTGGTAGGTGAAGCTGATCGTGCCGCTGGTACCGGCCGGCGGGGTGTAGCTGAAGCTGCCATCGGGGTTGAACACCAGCCCGGCCGGTGTGCCGCCCACCACGCTGTAAGTAGACCCGGGTGGCACGTTGTCGTTGTTGCCGACATTGCCACTGGTGGTCTGCCCTGCGGCCGCGGACACGCTGTCGGCAGCCGGTGCGGGGGTCAGCAGCAGCGATACCTGTGCCGAATCGCAGTTGGTCGGCGCTGCCGCCTCGCACACCTGATAGGTCAGCGTGACCGCACCGGACGGCGTGCCGGCCGGAATGACGATCGTACCGTTGGCGTTGATCGCATAGCCGGCGGGAGCGCCGACCAGACTGAGCACGACCGTGCCCGATGCCGGCGGCGTCGCACCGTTCAGCGTGTCATTGTCCAGCACGCTGGGCGTGGTGCTGCCCGGCGGCAGCGGCGTGGCGCTGAAGTCATCGGCCAGCGCCGACAGCGCGCCGTTGTTGACGTTGAGCGTCACCGCCGCGGTCGCGCACACCGCACCATTCGGGGCGGGCAGGCACACCTGGTAGGTGAAACCGACCTGCCCGGTGGTACCCACCGGCGGGGTGTAGGTGAAGCTGCCATCGGCGTTGAACACCAGCCCCGGCGGCGTGCTGCCCACCACGCTGAAAGTGGAACCGGGCGGCAGGTTGTCATTGCTGCCGACATTGCCGCTGACCGGCTGGCCGGCCGGCGTGGACACCACGTCAGCCACCGGTACCGGCGTCAGCACCAGGGTGGTCGAGGCACTGGCGCAGTTGCCCGGCGCTGCCGCTTCGCAGACCTGGTACGTGAGCGTGACCGGACCGCTGAGGCCACCGGAGGGCACCACCAGGGTGCCATCGGCATTGATCGCAAAACCGGCCGGGGCGCCGACCAGGGTCAGTACCACGCTGGATGCGGCCGGAGGCGATACGCCATTGAGCGCATCATTGGCCAGCACGCTGGGCGTGGGGCCACCGGGCAGTACCGGGGCGCCACTGAAGTCATCGTCTGCCGCCAGCAGCGTGCCGGTGTTGACGTTGACGGTCACGCTGGCCGTAGCGCAGGTCGATGCGTACGGTGCCGGCAGGCAAACCTGGTAGGTGAAGCCCACCGGGCCGCTGACGCCGGCCGGCGGGGTGTAGCTGAAGCTGCCGTCGGCATTGAGCACCAGCCCGGCCGGCATGCTGCCGACCACGCTGAAGGTGGAACCCGGCGGCACGTTGTCGTTGCTGCCGACGTTGCCGCTGACCGGCTGGCCGACCGGCGTGGACACCACGTCGCCCACTGCCACCGGCGACAGCACCAGCGCCACGCTGGCGGTGGTGCAGTTGGTCGGTGCCGCGGCCTCGCACACCTGATAGGTCAGGGTGACCGCACCGGAGAGCGTGCCCGCAGCGGTGGCGATGCTGCCATCCGGATTGATCACGAAGCCCGCCGGTGCCCCCACCAGGCTCAGCACCACGCTGGCAGCCGGCGGCGGCGTGACGCCATTCAAGGCATCGTTGGCCAGCACGCTGGGCGTACTGCCGCCAGGCGCGAAGGGCGCGTTGCTGAAATCATCGTTGCCGGCAACCAGCGCGCCGATACCCACGTTGAAGGTCACGCTGGCCGTGCCGCAGACGCTGCCGTTCGGCGCCGGCAGGCACACCTGGTAGGTGAAGCCGACCGGGCCACTGGTGCCGGCCGGCGGCGTGTAGCTGAAGCTGCCATCGGCGTTGAACGACAGCCCCGCAGGCGGCGTGCCGACCACGCTGAAGGTCGAACCGGCGGGTACGTTGTCATTGCCACCGACAGTGCCAGCGAGGGTCTGGCCCGCGGCCACGGCAAGGCTGTCGGCCACCGGGACAGGGGTCAGCAGCAGCGACACCGTCGCGGTATCGCAGTTGGCCGGCGCCGCCACTTCACACACCTGGTAGGTCAGCGTCACCGCACCGGACAGCGTGCCGGACGGCGTGATGACGGTGCCATCGGGGTTGATCGCATAGCCCGCCGGCGCACCGACCAGCGACAGCGTGACGCTGCCGGCGGCCGGGGGGCTGGCACCGTTCAAGGTGTCGTTGGCCAGCACACTGGCGGCAGTGGTGGCACCGGGCAGCAGCGGCGTGGCGCTGAAGTCATCGGCCAGCGCAGCAAGCGCCCCGTTGTTGACGTTGATGGTCACCGAGGCAGTGCCGCACACCGCCGCGTTCGGCGCGGGCAGGCACGCCTGGTAGGTGAAGGTGACCGCGCCGGTGGTTCCCAGCGGTGGGCTGTAGGTGAAGCTGCCATCTGCATTGAACACCAGGCCGGCAGGCGCAGTGCCCAGCACCGAGAACAGCGAGCCCACCGGCACGTTGTCATTGCTGCCGACGTTGCCGGCCACCGGCTGCCCGGCCGGCGTGGAGAGCACGTCGCTGACCGGTGCCGGGCTGACCACCAGCGTGACCGTCGCGCTGTCGCAGTTGCCAGGCGCCGCCACTTCGCAGACCTGGTACGTCAGCGTGACCGGTCCGGACAGCGTCCCGCCCGGCACGCTGATCGTGCCATCGGCATTGATCGCATAGCCGGCCGGTGCACCGACCAGCGACAGCGACACCGCTGCAGCCGCCGGTGGCGTGGCGCCATTCAAGGTGTCGTTGGCGAGCACGCTGGGCGTGGGGCCACCCGGCGCGACGGCGGTGCCACTGAAGTCATCGGCGGTCGCCACCAGCGTGCCGTTGTTGACGTTGAGGGTGACCGATGCGGTGCCGCATACCGTGCCGTTCGGTGCCGGCAGGCAGACCTGGTAACTGAAGACCACCGCACCGGTGGTGCCCACTGGCGGGGTATAGGTGAAGCTGCCATCTGCGTTGAACAGCAGACCAGCGGGCGGCGTGCCCACCACGCTGAACAGCGAACCCGGCGGCACGTTGTCATTGCTGCCGACGTTGCCGCTCACCGGCTGTCCGGCCAGTGTGGACACCACGTCGGCCACCGCCACCGGCGCCAGCAGCAGCGACACCGATGCGGTAGTGCAGTTGCCCGGCGCGGCGGCTTCGCAGATCTGGTAGGTCAGCAGCACGGGGCCGGACGCCGCCGTGGCCGGGGTGGCGATACTGCCATCGGGATTGATCACGAAGCCGGACGGCGCACCGACCAGGCTCAGCACGATGGTCGAGGAAGCCGGCGGGCTGACTCCGTTCAACGCGTCATTGCCCAGCACGCTGGGCGTGGTGCCACCGGGCAGCAGCGGCGTGGCGCTGAAGTCATCATTGCCGGCCAGCAGCGAACCGCTGCCGACGCTGACGGTCACGCTTGCCGTGCCGCACACGCTGCCGTTCGGCGCCGGCAGGCAGACCTGGTAGCTGAAGCTGACCGGCCCCACGGTGCCCAGCGGCGGGGTGTAACTGAAGCTGCCATCTGCGTTGAACGACAGCCCCGCAGGGGTGGCGCCCTGCACGCTGAAGGAGGACCCGGTCGGCACGTTGTCGTTGCTGCCGACATTGCCGGTGACGGTCTGCCCTGCAGCAACCGATACCGAATCCGCCAGCGGCTGCGGCTGCAGTACCAGCGACACCGTGGCGGTATCGCAGTTGGTCGGTGCGGCCACTTCACAGACCTGGTAGGTCAGGGTCACCGCACCGGAGGCGCTGCCGGTGACGATCGTGCCATCGGCGTTGATGGCATAACCGCCCGGTGCGCCGACCAGCGACAGCGTGACCGTACCCGGCGCAGGCGGCGTGGCACCGTTCAAGGTGTCGTTGGCCAGCACGCTGGACGCGGTGGTGCTGCCGGGCAGCAACGGCGTGCCGCTGAAATCATCCGCCACCGCGGCAAGGGCGCCGTTGTTGACGTTGATCACCAGGATTGCGTTGCCGCAGACGCTGCCGTTCGGCGCCGGCAGGCACACCTGGTAACCGATGCTGACCGGCCCGGTGGTGCCCAGCGGGGGCGTGTAGCTGAAGCTGCCATCGGCATTGAACACCAGCCCACCCGGCGGGGTGCCGAGCACCGAGAACAGCGCGCCCGCCGGCACGTTGTCGTTGCTGCCAACCTCGCCCACGACCGGCTGGCCGGCGGGAGTGGAGACCACATCGTTGGCCGGTGCCGGGCTCACCAGCAGCGTGATCGCGGCACTGTCGCAGTTGCCCGGCGCGGCGACTTCGCAGATCTGGTAGGTCAGCGTGACCACGCCGGACAGCGTGCCGGTGGGCACGCTGAGGGTGCCATCGGGATTGATTGCATAGCCGGCCGGCGCGCCAACCAGGCTCAGGGCCACCGCCGCGGCCGCTGGCGGCGTCGCACCGTTGAGGGTGTCGTTGGCCAGCACGCTCGGCGTGGTGCCACCGGGCACCACCGCGATGCTGCTGAAGTCATCGTCCACCGCGCTCAGTGCGCCGTTGTTGACGTTGATGGTGACCGTGGCGATGCCGCAGGTGGTGCCGTTCGGCGCAGGCAGGCAGACCTGGTAACTGAAGGTGACCGGGCTGGCCACGCCGGCCGGCGGGGTGTAGCTGAAGCTGCCATCGGCGTTGAAGAGCAGGCCGGTCGGCGGCGTGCCGACCACGCTGAACAGCGCCCCCGGCGGCACGTTGTCATTGCCGCCGACATTGCCGCTGAGCGGCTGGCCCGCCAGCGTGGAGACCACGTCCGCCACCGGCACCGGCGTCACCAGCAGTGCGACCGTTGCGGTATCGCAGTTGGTCGGCGCCGCCGCTTCGCAGAGTTGGTAAGTCAGGGTGACCGCACCCGACGGCGTGCTGCCCAGCGTGGAGATCGTGCCATCGGCGTTGATCGCATAACCGGCCGGTGCACCGACCAGGCTCAGCAGCACATCGCTGGCCAGCGGCGGCGTCGTGCCGTTCAGTGCATCGTTGGCCAGCACGCTGGGCGTGCTGCCACCGGGCACCAGCGGGGTGCCGCTGAAGTCATCGTCGGCCGCCGCCAGGGTGCCGGTATTGACGTTGAAGGTGACCGAGGCGTTGCCGCACACCGCCGCGTTCGGCGCCGGCAGGCAGACCTGGTAATCGACGCTCACCGGACCGACCACGCCCACCGGCGGGCTGTAGCTGAAGCCGCCATCGGGATTGAACAGCAGGCCGGCCGGGGTGCTGCCGACCACGCTGAACACTGCGCCTGCCGGCACGTTGTCATTGCTGCCGACGTTGCCGTTGACCGCCTGGCCAACCGCAACGGAAACCGTATCGGCAACCGGCTGCGGCTGCAGCACCAGCGACACCGTGGCGGTATCGCAGTTGGTCGGCGCTGCGGCTTCGCACAGCTGGTAGGTCAACGTGACCGCACCGGACTGCGCGCCGATCGGCGTGCTGATGACGCCGGCTGCGTTGATCAGGTACCCGACCGGGGCGCCCACCAGGCTCAGGTTCACCGTGCCCGCAGCCGGCGGGGTGACGGTGTTGAGGGTGTCGTTGAGCAGCACGCTCGGCGTGCTCGCACCGGCCAGCAGCGGCGTCGCGGTGAAATCGTCGGCGAGCGCCGACAGCGCGCCATTGTTGACATTGACGGTGACCGACGCGGTGCCGCACACCGCCGCGTCCGGAGCAGGCAGGCAGACCTGGTAATCGAACTGCACCGGGCTGGCCACGCCCACCGGCGGGTTGTAGCTGAAGCTGCCATCGGCGTTGAACAGCAGCCCGGCCGGCGGCGTGCCGACCAGTGAGAACACCGCCCCGACCGGCACGTTGTCGTTGCCGCTGACACTGCCGGCGACCGCCTGGCCCGCCGACGTCGACACCACGTCATCCTGCGGCACCGGCGTCAGCAGCAGCGACGCCTCGGCGCTGTCGCAGTTGCCGGGCGCGGCCACTTCGCACAGTTGGTAGGTCAGGGTCACCGCGCCCGACAGCGTGCCGCTGGGGATGCTGATCGTGCCGTCGGCGTTGATCGCGTAACCGGCCGGCGCACCGACCAGCGACAGCTGCACGGCAGCCGCAGCCGGCGGCGTGGCGCCGTTCAACACGTCGTTTGCCAGCACGCTGGGCGTGCTGCCACCGGGCAGCAGCGCAGTGCCGCTGAAATCATCGGCCACCGCTTCCAGCGCACCGTTGTTGACGTTGATCGTCACCGCCGCGGTGCCGCACACCGTGCCGTTGGGCGCCGGCAGGCACACCTGGTAGCTGAAGCTGACCGGACTGACGACGCCGGCCGGCGGAGTGAAAGTGAAGCTGCCATCGGCGCTGAACACCAGCCCGGTCGGCGCGGTGCCGACGACGCTGAACAATGCGCCTGCGGGCAGGTTGTCGTTGCTGCCGACATTGCCACTGACCGGCTGGCCTGCCAGCGTGGACACCACATCGGCGACCGGCTGCGGAACCAGCACCAGCCCGACGCTGGCGGTGGCGCAGTTGCCCGGCGCGGCCGCTTCGCACAGCTCATAGACCAGCGTGACCGCGCCCGACGGGGTGACCAGCGGGGTGGAAATCGTGCCGTCGGCATTGATGGCATAGCCGGCCGGCGCGCCGACCAGGCGCAGGGTCACGTCGGCCGCGGCCGGCGGGCTGAGGCCATTCAACGCATCGTTGGCCAGCACGCTGCCCGCGGTGGTGGCACCGCCCGGCAGCGGCGCGCCGCTGAAGTCATCGTCGGCGGCCAGCAGGGCGCCGTTGTTGACGGTCAAGCGTCACCGTGGCGATGCCGCATACGCCGGCATTCGGCGCCGGCAGGCAGACCTGGTAGTCGAAACTGACCGGACTGGGCGCGGCCACCGGCGGGGTGTAGCTGAAGCTGCCATCGGCATTGAACGACAGCCCGGCCGGCGCCGTGCCGATCACGCTGAAGACCGCGCCGGCCGGCACGTTGTCATTGCCGCCGACATTGCCCAGCACGCTCTGCCCGGCCAGCACGGTGAAGGCATCGGCGCCCGGTACGGGGGTCAGCACCAGCGACACCGGCGCGGTGTCGCAGTTGGTCGGTGCGGCGGCTTCGCAGACCTGGTAGGTCAGGTTCACCGCACCTGCCACCGCGCCGGTCGGCGTGGTGAGCGTGCCATCGGCGTTGATCACATAGCCTGCGGGCGCGCCCACCAGGCTCAGCACCACGCTGGCGGCGGCCGGCGGGGTGGTGTTGTTCAAGGTGTCGTTGGCCAGCACGCTGCCGGCGGTGGTGCCGCCGGGCAGCAACGGTGTGGCACTGAAGTCATCGCCCAGCGCCGACAGTGCGCCGTTGTTGACGTTGATGGTCACCGAGGCGGTGCCGCATACCGTTGCATCCGGCGCCGGCAGGCAGACCTGGTAGTCGAAGGTCACCGGACTGATGACTCCCACGGGCGGGGTGTAGGTGAAGCTGCCATCGGGGTTGAACACCAGCCCGCCCGGTGCAGCGCCCACCAGCGTGTAGGCAGAGCCGGCCGGTACGTTGTCATTGATGCCCACCGCGCCACTGACAGCCTGTCCCGCCGGCGTGGAGGCGATGTCGTCTGCCGGCTGCGGGGTCAGCAGCAAGGACACCGTGGCGGTATCGCAGTTGGTCGGTGCGGCGGCTTCGCACAGCTGGTAGGTCAGCTGCACGCGGCCGGTCGCGGTGCCGGTGGGCAGGCTGATCGTGCCATCGCCGGCAATGGCGTAGCCGGCCGGCGCGCCGACCAGGGACAGCACCACGTCCGCCGGTGCCGGCGGGCTGACGGTATCGAGGCTGTCGTTCACCAGCACGCTGGTGGTCACGCCACCCGGCAGCAATGCCGTGCCGCTGAAGTCATCGTCCGCTGCAACCAGCGCGCCGTTGTTGACGTTGAGGGTGACGGTGGCGATGGAACAGATACTGCCATTCGGCGCCGGCAGACAGACCTGGTAATCGAACGTCACCGGGCTGACCACGCCCAGCGGCGGGGTGTAGGTGAAGCTGCCATCGGCATTGAACACCAGCCCGGCGGGGCCGACACTGGTCAGCACGAAGGTCGAGCTGGGCGCGATGTTGTCGTTGCTGCCGACGTTGCCGGAGACCGGCTGGCCGACCTGGGTGGATACCGCATCGGCCACGGCCTGCGGCGACACCAGCAGCGCGACGCTGGCGGTATCGCAGTTGGACGGCAGCGCCGCTTCACACAGCTGGTAGGTCAGGCTGACCGCGCCGGCCTGGGTGCCGGCGGCGATGCTGATCACGCCGTCGCTTGTGATGCTGAAACCTGCCGGCGCAGCGGGCAGCGACAGCAGCACGCTGGCCGGATCAGGCGGGCTCACGCCGCTCAGTGCGTCGTTGGCCAACACCGACGTCGTGCTGCCACCGCTGACCGGGTTGATCGGCGTGGCAGTGAAGTCATCGTCCACCGCCAGCAAGGTGCCGGCATTGATGTTGATGCTGACGTTGGCGGTGGAGCACAGCGCTGCATACGGGGCCGGCAGGCACACCTGGTAACTGAAACCAACCGGGCTCGGCACGCCGGCCGGCGGGCTGTAGCTGAAGGTGCCGTTGCCGTTGAACAGCAGCCCGTCCGGCGTGGTGCCGGTCACGCTGAACTGCGAGCCCATCGGCGCGTTGTCGTTGTCGCCGACGCTGCCGTTGAGCAGCTGCCCGGCCGGCGTGGAAAGCGCATCGTCCTGTGCCTGCGGGGTCACCAACACGGTGACCTGCGCGCTGGCGCAGTTGCCGCTGGCGGCGTTTTCGCACAGCTGGTAAGTCAACACGTTGACCCCGGCGGTGGCCGACGCCGGCACCTGCAGCAGGCCGTCGGCGGTCAGTGCATAGCCGCTGGGGGCACCGACCAGACTCACGCTGACGCTGGCTGCCGCAGGCGGCGACACGCCGTTCAAGGTGTCATTGGCCAGCACGCTGACGGTGGTGATGCCACCGGGCGCCAGCGGCGCGCCGCTGAAGTCGTCGGCCAGCGCGATGAGGTTGCCGGCGTTGACGTTGATCGTTGCCGCGGCGGTGCTGCACAGGCCGGTGTCCGGCGCCGGCAGGCACACCTGGTAGCTGAAGCTCACCGGCCCGGCGAAGCCGTCGGTGGGCGTGAACAGGAAGCTGCCGTCCGGGCTGAACGACAGACCGTCCGGCGCGGTGCCGTTGACCGTGTAAACGGCGCCGATCGGCGCGTTGTCATTGGTGCCTACGTTGCCGGCCAGCAGCTGTCCGGCCGGCGTGGAGAACACATCGGCCTGCGCCTGCGGCGCCACCAGCAGGGAAATCTGCGCGCTGTCGCAGTTGCTCGGCAGTGCGGCCTCGCACAGCTGGTAGGTCAGCGTCACCGCACCCGCCATGGCGCCCGCAGCCACCGACAGCGTGCCATCGGCGGCCAGGGTGTAGCCGGCCGGCGCATTGAGCAGGCTCAGCTGCACCGCCGTCGATGCCGGCGGCGTGTTGCCGTCCAGGCTGTCGTTGCCCAGCACGCTGGCGGTGCTGCCGCCCAGCGTCGGATCCACCGGCGTCGCACGGAAATCATCGTCGTTGGCCACCAGCGTGCCGGCGTTGACGTTCAACGTCACCGTGGCGGTGGTGCACACCAGGGTATTCGGCGCAGGCAGGCACACCTGGTAGGCGAACGTGACCGCCCCCTGGGTGCCCACCGGCGGGGTGTAGACGAAGCTGCCATCGGGGTTGAACACCAGCCCGGCAGGTGCCGTGCCGCTGACCTCGAAGGCACTGCCCGCCGGCACGTTGTCATTGCCGGCCACGCTGTTGGCCAGCGGCACGCCGACCTGGGTGCTGAAGTTGTCGTTGTTGGCGACCGGGCTCAGCAGCAGCAGCACCGCCGCCGAACTGCAGTTGCCGGGCAGCGCGACTTCGCACATCTGATAATTGAATTCCACCTGCCCCGCCGCCGCGCCACCGGGCACGGAGATCGTGCCGTTGGGATTGACCACGTAGCCGCTCGGTGCGCCGACCAGGCTCAGCACGACCTCGGACGGATCCGGCGGAATGGCGCCGTTGTGGGTGTCATTGGCCAGCACGCTGTTGCTGGTGCCGCCTGCATTGGCGTCCAGGACCAGCGAACGGAAGTCATCGTCGTTGGCCTGCAGCGTGCCGGCGTTGACGTTGATCGTCACCGTCGCGGTGGCGCACACGGCGGTTTCCGGGCCCGGCAGGCAGACCTGGTAATCGAAGGTGGCCGCGCCGGTGAACAACGCCGGCGGCGTATAGGTGAACGCACCGTCGGCGCTGAACACCAGGCCGACCGGCGCGGTGCCCTGCACGCTGAAGGTCGAGCCCGCCGGGGCGTTGTCGTTGATCGCAACGTTACCGCTGACCGCACGGCCGGCATTGGTCGACAGCACGTCATCCACCGCGTCCGGGGTGATCACCACGGTGATGGTGGCGGCATCGCAGTTGCTGGTGCCCGCTTCGCACAGTTGGTAGGTCAGGGTGACGATGCCGGCCTGCGCACCGGCCGGCACGCTGAGTTCGCCGGTCGGTTGCAGGGTGAAGCCCACCGGCGCCGCGCCGGTCAGCGCCAGGGTCACCTGCGCTGGCACCACGGGCACGCCGTTGACCGTGTCGTTGGCGGTGACCGCAGCGGTCTGGCCACCGGCCGCGCCGAACGGGGCGGCACTGAAATCATCGTCATTGGCCGCCACCACGGCTGCAGCCACGTTGAAGGTCGCCGTGGCGGTATCGCAAACCGCCGCATTCGGCGCCGGCAGGCACAGCTGGTACTGGAAGCTGTCCTGCCCGGTGTAGGCAGCCAGTGCGGTATAGCTGAAGCTGCCATCGGCATCGACCGAGGCGGTGCCGTTGGCCGGGCCCACCAGCAGGCTGTAGGTGCTGCCGGCCGGCGCGTTGTCGCCGGTGGTCAGCACGCCCGGCAGCGGCACGCCGGCGGTGGCGGTAAAGGTGTCGCCCACCGCGTCCGGCGCGATCACCAGCTGCACGCTGGCCAGGTCACAGTTGGTCGGCACCGCCGCTTCGCACAGCTGGTAGTCGAGGGTCTGCGCGCCGGCCGCCGCGCCCGCGGCGACGGTGATCTGGCCGTTGGTGGCGATGCTGTAGGCGCCCGGTGCGCCCTGCAGCGACACCACCACCTGGGCCGGCGTAACCAGCACGCCATTGAGCAGGTCATTGGCCAGCACGCTGGGCGTGGTGCCGCCGCTGGATGGCAGCGCCGTGCTGACGATGTCGTCCAGTGCATCGATCGTATTGGCCGCGACCTGCACGCTCACCGTCGCGGTATCGCAGACCGTCGCGTTCGGTGCAGGCAGGCAGACCTGATAGGTGAAGGTGTCCGCGCCGGTGTTGCCACCGGTGGGCGTGTAGGTGAACGCACCGGAGGAATCCATCACCACCGTGCCCCGCGTTGGCTGGGTCGGCACGCTGAACAGCGCGCCGCTGGGGGCGTTGTCGTTGCCGGCGACGCTGCCGCCCACCGCTTGTCCGGCACCGGGCGTAGTGACGCTGTCGTTGGCCGCA
This sequence comes from Stenotrophomonas sp. SORGH_AS_0321, assembly GCF_031453215.1. Taxonomy (NCBI): domain Bacteria; kingdom Pseudomonadati; phylum Pseudomonadota; class Gammaproteobacteria; order Lysobacterales; family Lysobacteraceae; genus Stenotrophomonas; species Stenotrophomonas sp. SORGH_AS_0321. Next base: position 422,275 of record NZ_JAVIZG010000001.1, on the reverse strand, counting down.
TCCGGACTGACCACCAGCGACACGTTGGCGGTGGCACAGTTCGCCGGTACTGCCGTTTCGCAGACCTGGTAGGTGAGATCGACCGCGCCCGCCGCAGCGGTGGGCGCAACCGTGATCACCCCGTTCGGGGCGATGCTGTAACCGGCCGGCGCACCGACCAGGCTCAGCTGCACCGTGGCCGGCACGCTGATCGGCTGCCCGCCCAGGGTGTCGTTGCCGATCACCGACGGCGTGCTGCCACCGGTACCGGGCGCGAACGGCGCGGCGACGACATCGTCGACGGCGACCAGCGGATTGGCATTGACCAGGATGCTGGCAGTGGCCGTGGCGCAGGCGGTCGCATCCGGTGCAGGCAGGCACACCTGGTACTGGAACGATACCGGTGCGGTGATGCCGCCAGCGGGCGCCAGCACGAAGCTGCCATCGGCATTGAACGTCAACCCTGCCGGCGGCGCGCCCAGCAGCGAGAACACCGAGGTGGTCGTTGCGTTGTCGTTGGTCGCCACCGTCTGCGCGTAGCTCGGCGTGCTGGCGGCCACGCTGTAGCTGTCGTTCACCGCCGACGGTGCCACCGCGAACGTGGCCGTGGCGGTGGAACAGTTGCTCGGCGAAATCCGTTCGCAGATCTGGTACGTGAGCGCATTGCGGCCGGCGGGTGCGCCGCTGGGCACGCTGATCACGCCGTTGGCATCGATGCTGAAACCGGTGGGCGCGTTCTGCAGGGTCACGATGAGGTCGGCCGCCACCACGGCCACGCCGGCCAGCGTGTCATTGGTCAGCACGCTCGGGGTGGTACCGCCGGTGGCCGGCAGCGCGGCGGCGAAACTGTCGGCCACCGCCAGCAGCGCGGCGGGCTGCACGGTGATCGCGGGGGTACTGGCGCTGTTGTCGCCCGGGGTGGGATCGGTGGTGCCGGGCGGCAGGATCAGCGCGGCGGTGTTGGCCGGGATGGTGGCCGGCGTAGCGGCCGGCGCGGTGGCGGTGACCACCACCGACACGCTGTCGCCCACCCCAACGTTGACCAGTGCATTGATGCTGTTGCCGGTGCCATTGGCCACCGCGCACGAAGACAACGGCGAGGCCGGCGTACAGGTCCAGCTGACATTGGCCAGCAGCGCAGGCACGGCGTCGCTGACGGTGACACCCAGCGCGCTGGACGGCCCCTGGTTGCCGACCTGGATCTGGTACTGCACCTGCCCGCCGGCGGCGACCGTGGTCGGCCCCAGGATGCTCTTGGACACGCTCAGCTGGGCCTGCAGGGCCAGCACGTTGCTGTCGGTGGCGCTGTTGTTGCCCGGCGCGATGTCGCCGATGTCGGCCGGAGGGGCCACGTTGGCGGTGTTGCTCAGCGGGCTGGGATAGGTCTGCGCCAGCAGCGTGGCCGGCATCAGCAGCGCCAGCAGGCAGGCACCCCACCCTGCGTGGGCGTGGCGTGCCGTGCGTCGTGTGCCGTGCTGGTCAACCATGGCCATGCCCTCTTCTTCGCCTGCTGCGGCCGCCACTGCGTTGGGTACGCGTCGTGCCGATCCGTCCGTGTTGCGGGTGGCGCGCGGTCCGCTGCGCGCCCGTTCCATTGCTGCTGCCCGCCGCTAGTACGCCGCGGGATTGCTGCTGAACACCACCGGCACGCTGATCGTGGCGCTGCCGCCGTTGAGCAGGTCCACGCCCACGCTGATGCTGTTGCCGCCCACCGCTCCGCCGCTGGCCACCGCACAGGCGCTGCCTGCACTGGCACTGCAGGTCCAGGCCGCGCTCAGCGTGGCGCCATTGGGCAAGGTGTCGTTGACCACCGCGGCGGTGACTGCGTCTGGACCGCCATTGCTGACCACCAGCGTGTACGTGGAGGCACCACCGGGCGTGTAGCTGCCGCTGCCGTCGGTCTTGGTGATCGAAAGATCGGCCTGGCGGGTGCGGTTGACGATGCGGCAGACCAGCGCCACCGGCGTGGCGGTGACCGCCGGCGCCTGCAGGGTGAAGCTGTTGCCGGTGCCGGAACTGACGACCGTGCCGTCCTGGTTCGCGCATTGCCAGGTACTGGCGTAGCGCTCCAGCACCGTGCCGGCAGCGGCGGTTTCCGCCATTGCATAGGTGCCGCCGGCCACCGTCACCACCGCAGCGGTGGCACCGTTGTTGCCGACATTCGCCGCCGAACCGACCACGCTGCCGTTGTAGTTGATGGCCAGGTTGAAGCGGCCGGTATCGCTGCTCGGCTGCAGTTCCTTGACCAGCTGCAGGGTGGCCGCGCAGGCCTGGGTCACGCCTTCAACGGTGAACACCGCCTGGCCGATGCGGATGCCGAGCAGCCCGAGCAGGTTGTCGACCACCCCTCCCAGCAGCGCGGTCAGCACGGGGGTGACCAGCGTATTGACCGCCGTGCGGATCGGCTGCAGCAGCGTGCTCACCAGCGTGTTCACCAGATCAGCCACCGGCAGCGGCAACGGAAGCGCACCGAGCAGGGTCACGGTGGGATTGCCACTGGTGACCTGGATGTTGAGCGAGTTGACCAGCGTGGACACCATCGTGGCGGCACTGACGGTGCCGGCCGACAAGGTGCGTGTCTGTGGATACGGCCCGGTGAAACTGGCCGACTGCAGCCCCGGCGTTGCCGTGGCGAAGCCGCGGATGCTGACCGCCAACGGCACCGAGACATCGGCGACAGGAATGTTCAGCAGCGTGGTGACCCGCACGGTGACGTTGAGCGAGGTCAGCGTGGCGGGTGTCAGCGCACTCTCGGTGAGTACCAGCGAGCGGTTGAAGAAGGTCGCGTCGCTGATCTGGCCGACGTACAGGTTCACCAGCCCGGGCCGCGCCTGCAGAGTGACCGCGTTGCCGACCAGGTTGACCGCCGAGATCGTGCCTTCGGCGCGGGCGATGTCTGCATACACCTGCAGGTGCAGCACGCTGGCGCTGATGTTGGCGTTGGACACCTTCACCAGCCCGAGCACGTTGAGATTGTTGAGCAGGCCGGTCAGCGCGGCGACGTTGAGTCCCTGCGCGAGGTCCAGGTCCAGCTTCACCCGGATCGCCGAGCTGTGGAACGCGCTGCCGAGCGGTCCGCAGGTGTACACCGGACGCTCCACCACCTGCAGCCACAGACGGACATTGGCCACGCCGGTCAGGCCGAGCGCTGCGGTGTTGACCGTGATCGGCGTCGGCGTGGTCAACACGTTGCTGAAGTTGTACAGCTGCACGCTGCCGGTCAGCAGGTCCAGCACGTTGAGCCGCACCGTGGTGAGCGAGCCGGTTGGCAGGGCGATCTGCAGCAGATCACCGAGGCGGATGCTGCCGGTGGCGCCGGCCACGCCCAGTGGCAGTGCGTTGAGGATGTTGGCCGCCACGGTCTGGTTGTCGGCCTGCAGTACCGCCACCATCGCCGCGCGCAGCGTGCCCAGGCTGATCGCGGTATTCAGCACCTGGCTCGGATCGCTGACCTCCACCCCGCCGTTGAGCTGGGTGATCAGGGCGTTGAGGTTGAGGTTGGCGCCGGCCAGGCTGTTCCAGTCGACCGCGGTGAGATTGATCGTGGTGCCCGGCAGCAGTGCACCGAACAGCAGGTTGAGGACCGGGCTCTGGGTGGAATCGACCGAAGCCAATCGCGGCCCGGCACTGACGCAGGCACCCGCGGTACACGCTGATGTACCCTGCGCATGTGCCCTGCCCGCACAGGCAAGCGCAATCAACATGACGGCGATCACGGTTATCTGCCGCCATAATGACGATATCTTCACGCCATTCACATCAACCATTCCCGTGCTCCGTGCAGTTTCCAGCGGCAGCACCACGCCCCGGCGGCGGAATGAATCCGCCACCTGAACAAACTCGATACCGGCCGGTTGAATCCCGGGTTTACGTTTAAGCCCGGTTCGAGGTGATTAATACGGGGCGAGGGAAAACCGTCAAACAGGACGGCGTGAATATGGAGGGCAGTATTGCTGGCCTGTAGTCCAGGGGAAGGCCGGCACGGTTGCTACGGATACGCAGGACAGCGTTTCTGTACAGCCGGAAAAAGAATCACTTCCCGGTAAGCAGTGCTTGCCAAGACATGGAGAGGGGTGCCCAATGAAGGACATGTGCGACAGAATCCGACGCTCGCGATTGACCGCCGGACTATCTCAATCACAATTGGCGCAGGAAACCGGCGTACGCCGCAGCGCAGTGGCCCAGTGGGAACGCGAGGGCGGGACCTCGCCGAGTGTGACGCATTTGGCACAAATCGCGATTGTGACCCAGGTTTATTTTGAATGGCTGGCGACAGGACGTGGACCTGGTCGCCCGGAAGACGGAATCGATCTGCCATTGCCCGAAACAAAACCCGATGTCGGTCGCCATCCGCATGAAACCGAGATTCTCTGCCTGCTGCGTCGAATGACGCCGCGCAAACGCCAGGTAGCGCGGGCGATCATCGAAATGCTGGAGGATTGATTCGGGGTGGGTGACGGTAGCGCCGGGCCAGGCCCGGCGGGCGCAGCGGGAAAGGTCTGACGGCCAGCGGCCTTCACTACCGGGTGTGGTCTGACGGCCAGCGGCCGTCACTACCGGGGCGGTCGTCACCCACCGTCATCCTGCCGGTGGCAGTGACCAGTCGATCGGTGTCTGTCGGCGGCGCTGCAGGTACTCGTTGGTCGCGGAGAAATGGCCGCAGCCGAGGAAGCCGCGGTGGGCGGACAGCGGTGAGGGATGCGGTGCCTTCAATACCCGATGGCGCTGGGTGTCGATGACCTTGCCCTTCTGCTGCGCATAGCTGCCCCACAGCAGGAACACCAGGCCCTCGCGCTCGCGGTTGAGCGCTTCCACTACGTGGTCGGTGAAGCCTTCCCAGCCGCGCTTCTGGTGCGCCCCGGCGTTGCCCTCTTCCACCGTCAGCACGGCATTGAGCAGCAACACGCCCTGCCGCGCCCAGGGCAGCAGGCAGCCATGGGCCGGCCGCGGAATGCCGAGGTCGCGCTCGATTTCCTTGTAGATGTTCAACAGCGACGGCGGCACCGGCACGCCGGGCTGCACCGAAAAACTCAGGCCATGCGCCTGCCCTCGCCCGTGATAGGGATCCTGGCCCAGGATCACCACCTTGGTGGCATCGAACGGGGTGGCGTCGAAGGCGGCGAAGATCTGCGGGCCGGGCGGGAACACGTTCACGCCACTCGCCTTGCGCTGGCGCAGGAAGTTGCCGAGCTCGCGCATCTGCGGCTGCAGCAGCCAATCGCCGACCTGTGCTTTCCAGCTCGGTTCGAGCTGGATGGAAGGGGGTACTGCTTCGTTCATCACACCACGGATCTTGGATTCAATCGGGACAGTCGCAGCTGGAACAGGACCTTGGTCACCAGCAGGCGCTCTTCGATCGGCTTGAGCACCAGGTCGTTGGCACCGGCCTGCAGCAGCGCCGTCTGGTTGAGCGGATTGCCGTCGCCGGTCATCACCAGCACCGGCAGGCGACGCTTGCCATAGCCGAAATCCACCCGCACCCGCTCCACCAGGTCGCGTCCGCTGAGCTCGCCCTTCAGGGTCACGTCGGTGAGCACCAGGTCGATGCGGTGCTGGTTGCGGCCCAGCGACTCGGCGGTCAGCAGGGTCACGGCCTCTTCAGCGGTCATCACGTGCAGCACGTTGAGCTGCTGGCGCTCGAGCATCCGCTTGGTGGCTTCGGCCACCACCCGGCTGTCTTCCACGTACAGCAGCGTGGCACCGGGAATGACCGCCGGCTGCACGTAGCCGCGGATGAAGGCGGCCAGTGCTTCGTGGCCCAGCGACTTGTCGAAGTAATCGGTGACGTAGTCGGTGAAGCGGCGCTGTTCAAGATGCGACTGCGCATCGCCGGACACCACGATCACCGGCACATAGGCCTGCCCCGCCGATTCGCGCACGGTCTTGGCCAGTGCCAGCCCGTCACCATCGGGCAGCGACAGCGAGGTGGTGACCAGATTGACCGGCCCATCCGCCAAGGCCTGGCGCGCCTCTTCGATGCTGGCGCAGCCAACCACCTGGACGCCGGGCAGGTCGCGCTGCAGTACGTCGGCGATCAGCTTGCGGACCAGCCGCGAGCCGTCGACGACCATGACCCGGGTGGCATCGTCGTGCAGGTGCTTCAGTGCTTGCGGCTGCATGCGGAGGACTCAGGTCTCGGTGGGGCGCGTCTGGCGCAGGAAGTGTCCGGTGACCAGCCATGCACCCAACCAGCCCACCAGCACGATGGCCAGCAGCACGACCGACGAATGCAGCAGGTCCAGTCCCTTCAGCGCGAACGGACTGGCGTAGCTTTGCGACAGCTGTGCCAGCGGCCCGGCGAGTGCGGCGCCGGCGCCGGCGAGCAGGCCCAGCGCGACCAGTCCCGCCCCCAGGCCGTACCACGCGCCCAGGTACAGGAACGGGCGCCGGATGAAGCCATCGCTGGCGCCCAGCAGCTGCAGCACGCCGATCTCTTCGCGGCGCGCCTGGATGTCCAGCCGCACCGTGTTGCCGACCACCAGCACCGCGCCGAGGCCGAGCAGCACCGACAGCACCTGCACCAGCCGCGCGCCGAACGCCAGCCAGCCGTCCAGGCGGGTGCGCCACAGCGCATCGTGCTGCACCAGGTCGGCCTGCGGCAGGGTGCCCAGTGCACGCGCCAAGCGCGCATCGTCAGCCTTCTGGGCCGGTGTCACCACCAGCAGGCTGGGCAGCGGATTGGACTGCAGGGCATCGATCGCCTCGCCGAGGCCGGCGTTTTCGCGAAGTTCTTCCAGGCCCTGTTCCGGCGTGCGCAGGGCCACCGCGGCAACGTCGTCGCGCGCCCGCAGCTCGGTGGCCAAAGAGGCCGCGCTGGCCGCATCCAGCTCGGCCTTCAGGAACAGGTTGATGTCACGCGACTGCTGCACGCTGCCGGTGAAGTGCTTGAGGTTGTCCAGCGCGATCGACAGGCCCAGCGGCAGTGCCAGTGCAAGCGCCATGACCATCACCGTCAGCAGCGTCGCCCACGGCTTGCGGAACGCGCGACCCAGGCTGAACACCACGCTGTGCATGTGGTGCTGCCACCAGATGCCCAGCCCGGACGGTGCGGTCGCCGTGGTGTTGGCGTTGCGCTCGGGCGCAGGAGCGGATTCGGTGCTCATTCGGCAAGGTCCTGCGGCGAGATGTCGTCCACCAGCCGGCCATGGTCCAGGATCAGCACGCGCTTGCGCATGCGCCGCAGCAGCGCCAGGTCATGGCTGACCACCAGCACGCTGGTGCCGCGCGCGGGCAGCTCGGCGAACAGCGCCATGATTTCAGCGGCCAGGGTCGGGTCGAGGTTGCCGGTCGGTTCGTCGGCCACCAGCAGGCGCGGTTCACCGACGATCGCACGGGCGATCCCCACGCGCTGCTGTTCGCCGGCAGACAGCTGCGACGGCAGGGCCTTTTCGCGGTGCCCCAGGCCCATGCGCTCCAGCACCGAACGCACGCGCTTGCCGATGTCGGCACGCCGGGTGCCGCGCAGGATCAGCGGCAGCGCCACGTTCTCGGCGATGCTGCGGTCCATCAGCAGGCGGTGGTCCTGGTAGACCGCGCCCACCTCGCGCCGATGCCGTGGCACGTCGCCACCGCGCACCTTCAGCAGGTTGCGCTCGTTGAACACCACCGCGCCGCGGCTGGGCCGCTCGTCAAGGTGGATCAGTTTCAGCAGGGTGCTCTTGCCCGCGCCGGAATGGCCGGTGACGAACACCATCTCGCCAGGCGCCACGTCGAAGCTGACATCGGTCAGCGCCTCGTGTCCACCGGCATACTGTTTGCTTACGTTGTCGAACCGCAGGACGCTCATCCCCTGATTATGCAGGAGCGGCGCGGCGGATCGGTAGCGCCGGGCCATGCCCGGCGAAAACCTTCCGGCATCGCGGCAGGGTCAGGCCCGGCAGCGAGGCAGGACGGAGACACCGCCGCCCCCGGCGTCCGGGGGCAGCGCCGCAGGCGCGGGGGTGTGGATGCTGCTGACGCGGGGATAGTGGTTCGCATGGCGAACCGGAGAGCGACAGCGCGAATGAGCTGCCGCTTACCTGCTTACCCGCCCGCCAGCATCCGGCGGATCTTGCGGCCGATGCGGGTCAGGAAGGAATCGCCCGGGTCGGCACTGCGGACCGGCTTGGCCACTACCTGCACCGGCGCACCGTGCGCGGCGGTTGCGCCCTGGGGGTTCGTCCCTTCGGCACCTTCCAGCGGGCGGCCGTTGCGGCGGCGACGGCGCTTGCGCGGCTTGCGCTCGCCATCCTGCAGCGCGGGGTCCTGCGCGGCGCCAGTGTCGGCACGCGGCGGGCGCGGGGCCTGTACGGCGTCGACGGGGGCCGCCACGGCAGCATCGGCGCTGCCGGCCGCCGCTGCAGCAGCCTGCGACGGCGCCACGGCTGCGGCATCACCTTCCACGCGCGGCTTGCGCGGCGGACGCGGACGGCGTTCGCCGCTGCGCTCACCACTGCGTTCGCCACGGCCGGCCGACGGCTTGCCACCACGACCACCACCACGACGCTCCTCTTCGGCGGCACGCGCTTCGCGCGCTTCGCGGAAGATCTGGCTGACGCTTTCGTTCTCGTCGCCTTCCTCGCCCGGCGCAGGCGGCGCACGTTCCGGACGCGGCAGCGAGGTCAGCAGTTCGGCGGTCACCGCTTCGACCGGGATCTTCTGGTCGATATAGGCCTCGATATCCGGCAGGCCCATCGCATAGCGTTCGCAGGCGAAGCTGATGGCATCGCCTTCCTCGCCCAGGCGCGCGGTGCGGCCGATGCGGTGCACGTAGTCTTCGGCGTCGAACGGCAGATCGTAGTTGTAGACGTACTTGATGCCGTCGATGTGCAGGCCGCGGGCCGCCACGTCGGTGACCACCAGGATTTCCAGCTGGCCCTTCTGGAAGCGGTTCAACAGGCTTTCGCGCTTCTTCTGCGGCACGTCACCGGACAGCACGCCGACGCGGTAGCCGGAACGTTCCAGCGCGCGCGCGACGCGCTCGACGAAGACCTTGGTGTTGACGAACACCATCGTGCGCGCGCCTTCGCTGCGCGACAGCAGGCCGAGCAGCAGCGGGATCTTTTCTTCGTCGGCCGGGAAGTACATGCGCTGGCGCACGCGGGCGGCGGTGATGGATTCGCTTTCCACCACCATCTTCTGCGGCTCGTTCATGTGGTCATACGCCAGTTCCAGCACGCGGTGGCTGAGCGTGGCGCTGAACAGCAGGGTCTGCCGGATGGTGCGCTCGGGCATGCGGCGCAGCAGGAAGCGGATGTCCTTGATGAAGCCCAGGTCGAACATGCGGTCGGCTTCGTCGAGCACGCAGATTTCGCAGGCGTGCAGCGATACCACCTTGTGCTGCTTGACGTAGTCGATCAGGCGGCCGGGGGTGGCGATGATCACGTCCACGCCCTGCTGCAGCAGCTCGCGCTGCTTGTCATAGTCCACGCCGCCGTACACCAGCGCGAAGCGCAGACCCAGGTCCGAACCCAGCTTCACCGCGTCCTTGTGGATCTGGATGGCCAGTTCGCGGGTGGGCGCCAGGATCAGCGCGCGCGGGTCTTCCGGCTTGCGGTCGGCCAGTGCCGGGCGGGTCAGCAGGCGGTTCACCACCGCGACCAGGAAGGCCAGCGTCTTGCCGGTACCGGTCTGTGCCTGGCCTGCGACATCGCCACCGGCGAGTGCGACCGGCAGCGTCAGCGCCTGGATCGGGGTGCAGCGGGTGAATCCGGCTCCTTCAAGACCGGCGTGCAATGCCGGATGCAGATCGAAGGAGGAAAAGGTCAAATCGGTCAGCGGTTTGTCGCTCATGTGTCCGTCTTGGTCTGGCCGCCACCTGCAATCGGGCGGCTCGGCATCATCTGGGGGCTCCGTCGCAAACTGCGGCCCCTGCGGCGGGTCGGCGGGCCTTGGACCTTCGGGTCCCTTGCCGCTCAATGGAGCAGTTTAGCGTAATCGGGCCAGCAACCGGGCCCGAGCGTCTCACCAGACCGGGAGATGGAACCGCACGGCGCCTTCATCCACGCCACTGCCCGCTGAATCCGACCCCGGTTGCGCCTTGAGCGACCGACACCGGCCCCCTATTCCATAGGTGCGGACAGTGAAATGCGGCACATTCCGTCGGTCATATCGATCGCGATACGCTGGGTTCCAGCCGCCCACTGTCCGCCCGCGCCGATAGGGGTAAACTGCCGGCCGTGAGCGTCCAGGCATCCCGCCCAGCGCACCGTGGAGCCTGCTCCACCAGGCAACGACGAGGGTTGCGCCAGTCTGGCCCAGCCCAGTTCACCCACCTCCGGCCCCAGCCAGGTGCCCCACAAGACGAGAAACCAAGATGAGCGACAACGTTGTACATGTCAGCACCGCTGATTTCGAAAGCACCGTACTGAACTCCAAAGAGCCGGTCCTGGTTGATTTCTGGGCCGAATGGTGTGGCCCGTGCAAGATGATCGCCCCGGCGCTGGACGAACTGGCCGTTGCCTACGGTGGCCGCGCGAAGATCGTCAAGGTCAACGTCGACCACGAGCGCGACCTGGCCGTGAAGTACCACGTCCGTTCCATCCCCTATCTGGTCGTCTTCAAGGACGGCGAGAAGGTCGGTGAACAGGTGGGTGCAGTGGGCAAGGCCCAGCTGGCCGGCCTGCTCGACAAGGCATTGGCCTGAGGCCTGTGTTTCCCGGCAGCCGGTGACGCCGGCTGCCTGCAGCCCCTGCGCTGCCTGAATGTCGTGGCATCGCGGTGCTTGCAAGGCGCCGCGCGCCGGTGATAGTGTCGGCACATCCGGTCCGCGTTCGCGTGCCGCACCCGCTGGATGCAGTTCACTCCAGACCCCATCCCTTCGTTCGCCGCCCCAGCCGGGCGCTCGCACCTTCAAGCGAGGAATAACGCTCTTGTCCGATACCACTTCTGAAACCGGCAGCGCTGATGCGCCCGCCGAAAAGCGTGTGCGCAAGCCGCGCGTGACCAAGGCTGCCGCACCGGCGTCCGCCGAAACCAGTGCTCCGGCACAGGCTGGGCTGCCGCTGGCCAATGCGCCCGAAGCGCCCCGCCCCGCTCCGCCCCCCGCGCCCGCTGCAGCGGCGCCGAGCGCGCCCGCTGCCGAAGCACCCGCCGCCCCCGGCGGTGACGGCAACGAAGGCCGCGAATCCGGCCAGGGACGCCCGCAGCAGAACAACAACAACAACCAGGCAGGTGGCCAGCAGAACACCGCAGGCGGCCAGAACCAGGGCCCCTACCAGGGCAACCAGCAGAACAACGGCCAGGGCCAGGGCAACCGCCGCGACCGCTTCCGCAACCGACGCGACCGTGACCGCCCGGCACGTGGCGGTGGCCGCGACGATGGCCTGCCGCAGGACAACAACGAACAGCAGCCGTTCGTGCGCACCCAGCAGGCCAACGTGCCTGAGGGCTTCCCGGTGTATTCGCTGAGCGACCTCAAGCGCATGCCGGCGCAGAAGCTGCTGGAAATCGCCGAGCAGCTGCAGATCTCCGAAGGCGTCGCCCGCGCCCGCAAGCAGGACGTGATCTTCGCGCTGCTGAAGGTGCTGACCCGCCACGGTGACGGTGTCGCCGCCGACGGCGTGCTGGAAATCCTGCCCGACGGGTTCGGCTTCCTGCGCGCGGCCGAAGCCAGCTACCTGGCCGGTCCGGACGACACCTACATCTCGCCCAGCCAGATCCGCCGCTTCAACCTGCGCACCGGCGACCACCTGTCCGGCCGCATCCGCTTCCCCAAGGACGGCGAGCGCTACTTCGCGCTGTCCATCGTGGACACCATCAACGGTGAGCCGCTGGAAGCGTCCAAGAACAAGGTGCTGTTCGAGAATCTGACCGCCCTGTTCCCGCGCAAGCGCTTCACCCTGGAACGTGGCAACGGCTCGTCCGAAGACATCACCGGCCGCATCCTCGATCTGATGGCACCGCAGGGCAAGGGCCAGCGTTCGCTGATCGTCTCCCAGCCGAAGGCCGGCAAGACGATGATGATGCAGCAGGTGGCGACGGCCATCACCACCAATCATCCGGACGTGCACCTGATCGTGCTGCTGATCGATGAGCGCCCGGAAGAAGTGACCGAAATGCAGCGCACCGTGCGCGGCGAGGTCATCAGCTCGACGTTCGACGAGCCGGCTGCGCGCCACGTGCAGGTTGCCGAAATGGTGATCGAGCGGGCCAAGCGCCTGGTCGAGCACAAGAAGGACGTGGTGATCCTGCTGGACTCGATCACCCGCCTGGCACGTGCCTACAACAACGTGGTGCCGAGCTCGGGCAAGGTGCTGACCGGTGGTGTGGATGCCAACGCGCTGCACCGTCCGAAGCGCTTCTTCGGTGCGGCACGCAACGTGGAAGAGGGCGGCAGCCTGACCATCATCGCCACCGCGCTGGTCGACACCGGCAGCAAGATGGACGAGGTGATCTACGAAGAGTTCAAGGGCACCGGCAACAGCGAAGTGCACCTGAGCCGTCGCATCTCTGAAAAGCGTGTGTTCCCGGCGATCGACATCAACCGTTCGGGTACCCGCCGCGAAGACCTGCTGATCGAGCCGGAGCTGCTGCAGAAGATCTGGATCCTGCGCAAGCTGCTGCATCCGATGGATGAAATGGCTGCGATGGAGTTCCTGCTGGACAAGATGAAGAACACCAAGTCCAACGACGAGTTCTTCGGTTCGATGAAGCGCTGAGTTCCTGGCGCCGGACGATCCACGACGAGGCCCCGCATTGCGGGGCCTTTGTTGTTTCCGGGGCGCGTGCCTTGCGACGGGTGGGCAGGCTGTCCGGGACACGCCGCAAGTACGTCCTTGCAGGCTACTGTGCGGCTCCTGCCTCACGGTGTCCCGGACAGCCCGCGCCCACCCGTCGCCCTGACAGTATTCGTCCGCCGCCAGAAAGCGATGCCTCGGTAGCGCCGAGCCATGCTCGGCGAGCGCAGCGGGCTTGGCAGGGACAGGGGCCCCGGCAACCGTGCTGCGCTGCGCCGTGGCAATATCGGCGCGAGGCTGCACCATCGCTCGGCGCGCACCGGCCGCCGCTGGCACATGGAGGATCACCTGCACCATGCGTAGTCGAATCGAGGACGTCGCTGCGGCGGCAGGGGTCTCCATCAAGACCGTGTCGCGCGTGCTCAACAACGAACCCAACGTGCGCGAGCAGACCCGGTCGCGGGTGCGCGAGGCGGTCGCGCGGCTGGGCTACAAGCCCAACCTCTACGCGCGCAGCCTGGCCGGCCAACGCTCCTATTCGTTGGCGCTGGCCTACAACAATCCCTCGCGCAACTACCTGATGGAGATCCAGAGCGGCATGCTGGATGCCTGCCACGGCAACCACTACAACCTGCTGCTCGGCCCGGTGGGGATCGGGCGGCATGCCCTGCCCGACCTCAGCGCGCTGTTCGACAACTCACGCCCCGACGGCGTCGTGCTGATTCCACCGCTCAGCGATGATCCGGTCGTGCTGTCCTACCTGCAGCAGCATGGCATTCCGTTTGCCAGCATCGCCCCGCGCGATCCCACCGGCGCCATCGGCGTGCGCATGGACGAGACCACCGCGGTGGTGGAACTGATGCGCCACCTGATCGCGCTGGGCCATCGGCGCATCGGCCACATCAAGGGGCCGCGGGCGCACGGTGCCTGCCAGTGGCGCCACGCGGGTTATCGCGCGGCGTTGCGCGAAGCCGGCATCGCCTACGACCCGGCGCTGGTGGTCGGCGGGCAGTTCTCCTTCGAATCGGGCATTCCCGCAGCCCATCGCCTGCTCGACCTGGTCGATCCGCCCACGGCGATCTTCGCTGCGAACGACGACATGGCCGCGGCCGTGTACCGGGTGGCCGGTGGTCGCGGCCTGCAGGTCCCACGCGACCTGTCCGTCTGCGGTTTCGATGACACCCCGATCGCCAGCCACATCTTTCCCGCGCTGACCACCGTGCGCCAGCCCACCGCGGAAATGGGACGGCTGGCGACGCTGCAGCTGCTGGACCGCATCCGTTCGCCGGGTGCCGGCAGGATGATCACGTTGGAGCATGCCGTGCTGGTGCGCGAATCCACGGCTGCACCGCGCCACCGCCGGCGCTGACGGCATCGCCGGCGGTGGCCGTTGTCCAGCGCTGTCAGCGTTGCCCCCATCGGCGCTGCGCAGAACCATTCTGCATCGCAGCACGGGCAAGTCCTCGTGCTGACGCGTGGCAGGCCGCCCCATTTTCCCCATGACACTGCAATTACAAGGCTTCGCGCAGGCGCGCCCGGCCTGCCCCTGCATTCAGCCGGCGCAGGCAAAACCACGAGCCGAGGCGCACCGAAGGCGCTTTGTTGACAACGCTGTCAACGCATCCCCAAATCGCTCCCGTCATGTAGTTGCCGCGTTCCAGCCGAAATCAAACCCGCTGTTTCCGCACTCCCTGGGGAGGGATCCGCAATGAAGAAGTACAAGGCCGTACCTCGCAAGACACTGCTCGCCTCCGCCCTGCTGGTGGCCGTCGCCGGCCCCGCCTGGGCGCAGGACGCCACCGGGACCGCAGCACCCGATCCAGCCACCCTGGACACCGTGCAGGTGACCGGTATCCGCGGCAGCCTGACCTCGTCGATGAACCTCAAGCGCGACAGCCAGGGCGTGGTGGACGGCATCGTGGCCGAGGACATCGGCAAGTTCCCGGACACCAACCTGGCCGAGTCACTGCAGCGCATCAGCGGCGTGTCGATCGACCGCACCTCCAGCGGCGAAGGTTCCAAGGTGACCGTGCGCGGCATCGGCCCGGACTACAACCTGGTGCTGCTCAACGGCCGCCAGATGCCCGCCTCCAACCTCGGCAACGGCGGCGGCGGACTGTCCGGTTCGCGCTCGTTCGATTTCGCCAACATCGCCTCCGAATCGATCTCCGCAGTGGAGGTGTTCAAGACCACCCGCGCCGACAATCCGACCGGTGGCATCGGCGCGACCATCAACATCAAGACCCTGCGCCCACTGGAAGCGGCACCGGTGGTCAGCCTTGGCATGAAGGCGGTGCATGACACCTCCAACGACAACGTGCCGCGCACCCTGCAGGGATCCAACGTCACCGGCGAGCTGTCCGGTATCTTCAGCCAGACCTATGCTGACGGACGCTTCGGCGTAGCCCTAAGCGCAAGCCACCAGGAGCGCGATTCGGGCTTCAACCAGGCCACCGTCGCCGAAGGCTGGGCCACGCTGCGCGGCGATGACACCAGTGACTGGCGCGCATTGCCGCAGCCCGGCACGGGCTACTCGGACCGGATCACCAACCGGCCTGGTGCCGATGACATCTACGGCCGTCCGCAGAACACCGCGTACAACGTCAATGCCGTGCAGCGCCAGCGCACCAACGGCCAGGCCACGCTGCAGTGGAAGCCGCTGGACAATGTCACCACCACGCTGGATTACACCTATGTCGAGAACAAGGTGCAGCAGCAGCGCAGCGAGCTGTCGGTGTGGTTCAACTATGGGCCCGGGGACAGCACCTGGACCGATGGCCCGGTTGCCGCGCCCATCGTGTACAGCGAAGACGTGGTCAACGGTGACGTGGCCATGGGCGGCATGAAGCTGGCCACCCGCAACCGCATGGACTCGCTGGGCTTCAACGTGGACTGGGAAGTCAACGACGCCCTGGACATGTCCTTCGACTACCACCGCGCCAGCGCCGAGTCGCAGCCGGATGGCCCGTATGGTTCGGCCGGCGTGCTCGGCGTGGCCGCGTACGTGCGCGGCAGGACCACGGTGGATTACAGCGGCGACCTGCCGATCATCAACATCGCCCTGCCACCGGGCGGCGTGCAGGCGTCCGATGCGCTGGTCACCGGTTCGGTATTCCAGAACAGCTACAACAAGTCCGAAGTGGAGCAGCTGCAAGCCAAGGGCGTGTTCCGTTTCGCCGATTACTCGGCACTCGATTTCGGCGTCGGCCACACCCAGGTGGACAACCGTTCGGCGGCGGCGATCGAGCAGCGTGACAGCTGGGGTGGCGTCGGCACGCCGGCCGACTACGCCGACGATATCTGGTACGCCGATGACATGGGCAAGTACTTCAAGGCGTTTTCCGGGCACAACGACCCACGCCTGACCGGCCAGTTCCTGGTCTTCGACTTCGACCGCCTGCGGGAGCGGGCGGCGCAGGTCGCCAATGGCGCCGAGCCGGCCTGTCCGACGTGCTATCTCGCCCCGACCGAGTACTCCGAAGACATCCGCACCACCGAAAAATCAAAGAGCGCCTACCTGCAGTACCGCACCACCTTCGACTGGAACATGCCGCTGCATGTCGCGGCCGGCGTGCGCTATGAGCAGACCGAAGTGGAATCGCTGGCGCTGGTGCGCGTGCCGACCTCGATCAGCTGGAACTCGCTCAACGAGTTCAACATCACCTATGCCGACGACGGCGCCTTCATCGGTGGCACGGGCAAGTACGATTACGTGCTGCCCAACGTCGACCTCAAGCTGGACATCAACGAGTCGCTGGCGCTGCGCGGCAGCTACAGCCGAAGCCTGGGTCGTCCGGGCTGGACGCAGATCGAGAGTGGCCAGCGCCTGGACAACATCGTGCGCACCCAGGGCGGCACCGGCTCGCGTGGCAATCCGGCGCTGGAGCCTCTGCTGTCGGACAACTTCGACCTGTCGCTGGAGTGGTATTACGGCGATGCCAGCTACGCCTCGGTCGGCTTCTTCCGCAAGAACATCAAGAACTTCATCAGCAACACCATCGCGCGCGAAGATGCCGGCAGCCTGCACACGCCGGTGGGCGGCGCGTACTGGAATGAAGCGCTGGCGTCGGGCTGCGTCACCACCGATACCGTGTGCATCCGCAACTACATCTTCACCAACCACGCCGGCGATCCGGGCGTGATCTCCACCGGCGTCAACTCGGCCGGCCAGCAGACCGGCAGCATCGTCGGCCAGCCGGGCGACCCGATCGCCGGGTTCGACATCACCCTGCCGGCCAACCAGCGTTCGGATCATCTGGACGGCTGGGAAGTCGCGGTGCAGCACCTGTTCGGCCAGTCCGGTTTCGGTGTGGCGGCGAACTACACCAAGGTGAAGTCCGGGCTGACCTTCGACAACCTGAGCCTGGGCGACCAGTACCCGATGATCGGCCTGAGCGATTCGGCCAACGCCGTGCTGTTCTATGACAAGAACGCGTGGCAGATCCGCGCGGCGTACAACTGGCGCGACAAGTTCCTCAACGGCATCGGCGGCCAGGGACCAAACCCCAACTACACCGAAGCCTACGGTCAGCTCGATCTGAACATCAGTTACGCGGTGAGCGAACAGCTGACGCTGAGCGTGGAGGCGATCAACCTGACCGACGAAACGATGCGCACCTACGCACGCCACAGCAACATGCTGCGCTATGCCACCCAGACCGGCCCGCGCTACATGTTCGGCGTGCGTTACAAGTTCTGAGCGACGATGCACCTGCCCCCGCCCCGCCCCATCGAGGAAGTCCAGCTCGCCGATCCTGCGGCACTGCCTGCCGCACTGCGTAGCTGGACCACGCCGAAGGTGGTGCGGGGGCTGGCCGCCGGCTGGCCGCTGGTTCGGGCCGCACGGCAGTCAGACACCGCCGCGGCGGACTATCTCAAGCAGTTCGACCACGGGAGCATGCCGGTCACCGCCACCACCGCCGCGCCCGGCACGCAGGGCAGGGTGTTCTACAACGAGGACCTGACCGGCTTCAATTTCCGCCGCGAACAGGTGCCGCTGCGCGTGGTCCTCGATACCCTGATCAAGTACCGCAGCGATCCGCACGCGCCGACCATCTACGTGGCGTCCACCACGCTGGATACCTACCTGCCGGGACTGCAGCAGGCGAATCCGCTGCCGCTCGGACAGGCTGATCCGCTGGCCAGCATCTGGATCGGCAACCGCTCGCGCATCGCCGCCCATCACGATGCACCGGACAACCTCGCCTGCGTGGCGGCAGGGCGCCGGCGGGTCATGCTGTTTCCTCCCGCGCAGATCGGCAATCTGTACATCGGCCCGCTGGACTTCACCCCTGCCGGCCAGGCGATCAGCCTGGTCGATTTCGCCGCGCCGGACCTGCAGCGCTTCCCGCGTTTTGAACAGGCGATGGAGCATGCGCAGGGGGCCGTGCTGGAACCCGGCGATGCGGTGTTCATTCCCGCCCTGTGGTGGCACCACATGGAGGGACTGGAGGCGTTCAACATTCTGGTCAATTACTGGTGGCGCCCGGTTGAAGCATGGCGCGATGCGCCGATGAATGCCCTGATGCTCGCTTTGCTAGCGGTGCGTGATCTGCCTGTGGCGCAGCGCGCGGCCTGGCAGGCCGTGTTCGAACACTACGTATTCAACGCCGATGACCAGGTTGCCGCGCACGTGCCGGCGCATGCACGTGGCGTGCTGGGCGAGCTGGATGAATCATCCGCCGCGCGGCTGCGCGACATCCTGCTCAAGCGCATCAGCCGGTAGCGCCCGGGGTTGCCCCCTAGGCCAGATCACGGATCTGTGAGCGCCACGTTGCGGCAGTGCCGGACGAGCGCGCGCTGCTGCCAGCGCCATCCTTGATCGCCGCAACCTGGGCCAGACCGCGTGCAAGCGCGCTTTGGTAATCGGCCAGATGGACCGGGCCCGCAGGATCTCCGGCGCGACGCAGTACCCTGCTGGCAGGGGGCGTGCCATTGCGGATGCCGACGTGGAGGCTGGGCACCGCAGGCCTGATGCCTGGCGTGCACTGGAGTGCAGTGAAGGCAGATGCCGCGCCAGCAGATGGGATGGAGCTCATGGGATGCAGGACCTCGCTGTAGGAATGCGCAGGCTAACGTCCGGCTGGCAACCGCGCCTGCAATTTCCACGCATACCGTGGTCAGTCGCTTTCAGGGATAATGCCCCCGCAGTCCCCCCACCGAACCGTGCGCAGGCTGCTGCGTGCGGGCGCCGTCCCGCGCTGTCGTTCCCTCCGGCCAGACCGGCTGGACCAGCACCTGAACAGCCCGACCTGCCCGCATGCGCACGCTCTCCAAACGCCTCAACCTGGGCTCGCTGATCCTTGCCCTGGCCCTGCTCAGTACCGTGGTGGCGCTGGCAAATACCCTGCTGGCCAGCTATCGCGTGCAGCGCGACCAGCTGATCAGCAGCACGCTGGAAGCCAATCGCGTCTACGCCAACAAGCTGGCCGAAACCACGCAGAACTTCGTCCTCTCATCGCAGCAGCAGCTCGCTTACACCGCCATGCTGCTTGGTCGCCATGGCATGGACGACCGCCGCGCGCAGGACGAGGCCAGCCGCCTGCAACTGCAGACCAACAGCTTCAACTCGGTGTTGATCGTCAACCAGACCGGCCTGGTCATGGCGACCTCGCCGCAGACGCTGTACCTGAAGGGCGACACGCTGCGCAGCGAAGGCAACCGCATCGCGCTGGAGCGGCGCCAGCCGATGATCAGCGACCCCTACGACTCGGCCACCGGCAAGCTGCTGGTGGCGATGTCGCACCCGGTGTTCGACGCCCAGGGCGTGTACCGCGGCTACGTCAGCGGCACCATCTACCTGCGCCAGCGCAGCATCCTGCAGAGCCTGCTGGGCACCCATTACTACCGCGACGGGTCCTACCTGTACGTGGTGGATCGCCATGGCCGACTGCTCTACCACGCCGATCCCGAGCGGGTCGGTGGGTATGCACCGGGCAACAGGGTGATCGACGCCGTGGCGCGCGGGCAGCGCGGGGCAACGCAGGTCACCAACAGCCGCGGCGTGTCCATGCTGGCCGGTTACGCACCGGTACCGGCCACCGGCTGGGGCATCGTCGCCCAGCGCCCGGCTGCATCCACCCTGCAGCCCCTTTCGCAGTTGATGTCGTCGGTGATCTGGCGTGCGATTCCCCTGGGCGTACTGTCGCTGCTGGTGACCTGGTGGTTCGCGCGGCGCATCTCGCTGCCGCTGTGGCAGCTGGCGCGCAACGTGCAGGAAGGTGACACCGGCCGTGCCATCTCCGATGTCGGTGGCATCCGCGCGTGGTATTTCGAAGTGGCGCAGCTCAAGCAGGCCGTGCTGTACAGCTTCAATGCGCTGCAGGACCGCATCGGTACCCTCAACCGTGCCAGCCGCACCGACCCGCTGACCGGGCTGCTCAACCGCCGCGGGCTGCAGCAGGCGCTGGAAACGTGGAAGGCGCAGGGCCAGTCCTTCGCCATCCTCGCCCTGGACATCGACCGCTTCAAGACCATCAACGACCAGCATGGCCACGCGGTCGGCGACCAGGTCATCGGCCACATCGCCGAGCAGATGCGGCGCTACTCGCGCGATGGCGATGTGCTGTGCCGCAATGGCGGCGAAGAATTCCTGATGCTGCTGCCCACCACCGATGCAGACGATGCCCTGCTGATCGCCGAGCGGCTGCGCCAGCAGATCGCGACCCAGCCACTGGATCCGGTCGGCCATGTCAGTGTCTCGGTGGGCGTCGCGCATTACCCGACCTTTGATGCCGATGGCGAGCAGGCCCTGCGCATGGCCGACAAGGCGCTGTACATGGCCAAGGAACAGGGCCGCAACCGCAGCGTGACCTACCCTTACCGCTGACCCCCGGTAGCGCCGAGCATGGCTCGGCGCTACCGTGAGCGACGGGGCCGTGGTAGCGCCGACCCATGGTCGGCGAGCGCAGCGGTGCTTGCGGCCAAGGACCCCGCCGAGCGTGGCTCGCGCGACCTCAGCCCTGCAGCGGCGTCAGCAGCTTGGGCCCGTTGTCGATCCCGACCATGTAGACCCCACCATCGGGCAGAAGATCGGGCGCCGCATCGGTGTCGCCGTGCCCCACGTCCCACGTGGCGCGTTGCTTCGGGCCTGGAATATACGCCTGCCACTTGCCGTAGCGGTCGCCGTTGCCACCGTAGAAGTAGCGCACCGGCACGC
Source organism: Stenotrophomonas sp. SORGH_AS_0321 (assembly GCF_031453215.1). Classification (NCBI taxonomy): domain Bacteria; kingdom Pseudomonadati; phylum Pseudomonadota; class Gammaproteobacteria; order Lysobacterales; family Lysobacteraceae; genus Stenotrophomonas; species Stenotrophomonas sp. SORGH_AS_0321. Next base: position 401,482 of record NZ_JAVIZG010000001.1, on the reverse strand, counting down.
GCACGGTCCAGAACGGATCATCGGCGCGGGCACCGGTGGTGGGCGCCACGAAGGTCCATTTGCGTGCAGCGCCGACCGCCGCGCGCGCCATGACATCCCGCATCCGCTGCATGGCGCGGGGCGACCCGGCCACGTACCCGTTCACCTGTTCGGCGATCACATCGTCGACCGTGCCATCGCGCGCCACGCGCACGAGCAGCAGCACCTCTCCCGCACCACGCATATCCAGCAGCTCGCGCGGGAACGAGGGGGGCGGCATGCTGTCACTGGCGACCCCGTCGGTCGCCTTGGGATCATAGTTGCGGAAGCTGGCGCTGCTCAGCACGACATCCATGCCGCCGTCACCCACCTGTCGCGCCACCAGACGCAGGTTCACCGGCGTCTTTGCTGCCACCGCCTTGCCATCGCGCAGTACCGGCTCGAACCGCCACCGGGCCACGTTCTGCTTCAGGAAGTCCTGGATGTACGGCTCGATCTTGTGCTCGTCCTTCAGCGTGAAGCCTTCGACCGAGCCATCCGGCGCGATGTCGATGCTGCCGCTGAGGACCATGCTGCCTTCGGCCTGCGCGCGCGCCGCACGTGCGCTCTGCGCGCTGGCATCCAGCGGTACCGCTGCACTGCCTGCGCCAAGGGCCAGGGCCAATCCAAGAAAAATCGAAGTACGCATGCTGACTGCTCCGTGTCGATGTGCCCCGAGGGTAGCAAAGGCATCCGGCAGCGGCCACCTCACGCCAGGCGGTTTTCACGCGCATAGGGGGGCGTATCGGGATGCTCGCCCGCGGCGAATCGCTCCTGCAGCGCGCGCCACCATGCCGGCTGGAACAGATGCCCGAAGTGCTCGCGCACCGCCGCCAGCTCAGCGGCAGGCAGGCCCATGAACGGAGCGAAGCGCTCGGGGAAGACATCACGCGGCCCGACATGGAACCAGGGCTCGTCAGCCATCGCTTCTTCGGCATTGCGTGGCGCAGGCCAGTCGCGGAACACGCAGTCGCTGACCAGGCACAGCTCATCGTAGTCATAGAAGACCGCCCGCCCATGCCGCGAGACACCGAAGTTCTTCGGCAGCATGTCGCCGGGAAAGATGTTGTTGCGCGCCATGTCGGTGATCGCCTGGGCGTAGTCCAGCACCGCCGCGCGCATGCCCTCGGGCCCCTGCTCGCGCAGGTACAGGTTCAGTGGACGGAAGCGCCGCTGCACGTAGCACAGCGCGATCTCCACTTCTTCGCCGTCCAACCGCACGCTCTGCGCACACTGCTGCAGCAGTTCCTGCAGCAGCGCCGGGGCGAAGCGCGCGGCAGGAAAGCGCAGGTGCCGGTAGGGCTGCGCATCCAGCAGCCGGCCCACGCGATCCAGGTTGAACACCAGCGCGTACTTCTCTTCCACCTGCTGCCGTGACATCGCCTTGGGCCAGGCGAAACGATCGCGTATCAGCTTGAACACCAGCGGGTAGCTGGGCAGGGTGAACACCGCCATGACCATGCCGGGGGTGCCTTCGGCATGCACCAGCTGCTCCTGGGGATGGTCCAGGAAGTGCCCGAAGAAGGCCCGGTAGCGCTCGGTCTTGCCCTGCTTGGCGCGGCCGAGCACCGTGTAGATCTCATCGATCGGCTTGCCCGGCAGCAGGTTGCGCAGGAACACCACGGCATCGCCCACCGTTCCCAGGTTGGCCTGGAAATAACTGCGCGAAACGCCGAACAGATGCGCCACGTCGCGCCGCCGGGTCAGCACCGCATCAGCGCGCAATCCCTGGCCGTCGTTCACCAGTACGATCACGCAGGGCGAAAAGCGATGTTCACCGAACACCCGACCGACCAGGTAGGCGCGCCGCTCGCGGTAGAACACCGTGTCCAGCAGCTCGATGCCACGCACCGGGTGAGCTCCCCAATGCGCCAGGTCGTCCTGCAGGCGCACCGCGATGGCCGCAGCGCAGCGCAGCTGGTGCGCGTAGGGAACATCGAAGCGATAGTCGCCCAGCACCCGCATCAGCGCGTCGGCCGGGCGCGTGGCCGACACCGCATAGGCATGCCGCGCCACCGGATGGGTGATCGCATCGGAGGGCTCCACGTCGAAGGCGAGGAACTCCACCTGCGCATCCACGCCGCGGGTACCGAACAGGCGCCGCGCCAACGTGTTGTAGAACGTCTTGTACAGCTCGGCGTCGATCAGTCCGTGCAGCAGCAGGGTGTAGCGGGCATGCACCTGCAGCCACCACGTGCGCTCGCCGATGGCATCACCGGCCAACCGACGCAGGCTGTGCATGCACGCCGCGACGCACTGGTCATACAGGCCGATGCGCTCGACCGCATCGCGCTGGGCGGCCTCCCATTGCCGCTGCTCGAACCGCCCCCGGGCACGGGCGGTGATCGCCGCAAAGCGCGCGTGGTAGTCCTCGAAGCCATCACGGATGGCCAGCGCCATCCGTTCGGCGAGCAGTGGATCGATGTCGATGGGGGACATGGCAGGCTCACGGCCGGATTCGCATCCACCTTACGATGTCCGCCTGCCTGTTGCCCAGCGTTGCCCTGTGGCTGCCGGCATGTACCGGCAGCCCGCCGCCACGCCCGCCCGATCAGATGGCCAGTTCGGCTTCCACGTCCTGCACCTTGCGGCGTGCCAGGGCCAGGTTGGACTTGTTGCGATCCAGCACGAGGTAGAAGAACAGCCCCTTCGTTTTCGCCACCGGACGCATGATGTGGTACGCCCTGCCCAGCGAAATGAGGATGTCCTCGATGCTGTCGTTGAGGTTCAGCGATGCGGCCGTCTTCATCTTCGCGCGGATCACTTCGGTGTTGCCCGCCGCTGCAACCTCCATGTCCACGCCCGCGCCGGCTTCGCCAAGCAGCATGCCGCTTTCATAATCCACCAGTGCCACCGCCTGCGCGCCGTCGATGCCCATCAGCGCATCCAGCGATTCCTTCAAACCTGCCATCGTGTCACCCCGTCACTGTAGTCATGGGAGCCGGTGCATCCCCTGCGGCTGGCTCACGGTCCGCCGAGTTCGGCCAGGATTGCCTGGCCACATTCGCGTGCACTCCACAGCACCTGGCCGATGACGCTGCGCTGGTCGCAGCCGGCCATCAGCAGCAGCGGCGCGCCCGCGCCAGTGGGCAGCGCCAGCATCAACACCTTGCCTTCGTCGGCCTCCAGCATCAGCGTCTGCAGTTCGCCCAGCGCAAGCTCGCGCCCGACCGCACCGGCCAGGCCCAGCATCGCGCTGGTCATCGCGGCCAACCGCTCGCCGTTGCCGTGTGCGCCGGCCTGTACCAGGGCGAAGCCATCCACGCTGGCCAGCACCACGGTGCGCACCCCTTCGACGCGGTCGACCAAGCGCTGCATCGCCGGCCGCAGTCGCTGGGCCTGGAGCGCATCCACCCGCGGCATCGGTTCACCGTCAGCCATGCCGGGCCACCAGTGCCTGCGCTTCCAGTTCACTCATCAGCACATCCATCAGCCGTACGCCCTGTGCGCGTTCACGCGCATCTGTAGGCACCACCGGGATTGGCACGCCGTCGACGCAGGCCTGCGCCGCCAGTCCATCAAGGTAGGGCGCGGGCAGCAGGTCCAGCCGGGTCACGCCCACCACCAGCGGCGTGTCCGCGCCATGCTGCCGTACCACCTGCAGGTAGCTGGCCAGGGTGGCCTGTGCATCCGGGCGGCTGCCGTCGACCAGCAGCAGCACGCCGCTGGCGCCGCGCAGCAGCACCGGCCACAGGAAATCAAAGCGCTGTTGTCCGGGCGTGCCGTACAGGCGCAGGCGGTCGCCATTGGGCAGGTCGATGTCCGCATAGTCCATCGCCACGGTGGTGGTGGCCTTGTCCGCCGCCAGCCGGTCGCTGTTGGCCACGTCCGTGTCGACCACCGCACCGGCGGCGATGCTGCGTATCAGGGTCGACTTGCCGCTGCCCATGCCGCCGATCACCACGATCTTGTACTCGCGCATGCTCAGGCCTTCCCACGCAGGCTGCGCCACATCCGCGACAGCAGGTTGCCCGCCTCCGCCGGCCCACCATCCGGCAGCGCGGCCTGCACCGGCGCCCCTTCCAGCTGCGCGTGGCCACTCAGGTAGGCGGCATGCACGAAGGTGCGGACGCTCGCTTCGGGCAGGTCGAGCAGGCGCGCGCACTGGCCCACCGTATGCGCGCGCTTCAGCAGCAGCGAACACAACCGGAAGCCATCGTGGTCATGCCCGAGCACGCGGAAATCGGGCCAGCGCGTCATCCGCACACTGGCGCCCTGCTGCAGCCGCGTGTCCAGGGCATGCCAATGCGTACTGCGCAGGCCCCACTGCCACAGCAGCGGGCGAAGCGGCTGCCGGGTGCAGCCGGCGGCGAGCGCCTGCCACTGGGCCGGTGCAGCCGCGTGCACGCTGAGCGCATCGAAGTGCTCACACAGTGTGTCCAGCGCACAGGTGTCCTGCATGGCGATGGCATGGTCCTGGCCGATATCCAGCAGCACCACGCCGTGGCCATCGCGCAGCAGCAGCAACTGGCCCTCCCGGCCCGGCAGGCGCTGCCGCAGCAGCTGGGTGATCGCATGGCTGCCGCGTCCGAGTTCGGACGGGTCCGCCGCCGGTCTCGACGGCTGGGGCTGCATGCCCTGCAGCGCCGCAGCGATCGCGCCATCGTCCAGCTCATCGCCACTGTCCTTGCCGCGCAGTCGTCCGCGCGGATCCTCCACCCAGCACTGCAGCCGCGGTCGGCCGCGCAGCAGGTTCGCCGCGGCGTTGCGCAGCGCGGGCGTGTCCTTGATGACCAGCAGGTTACAGTCATCCAGATCGCGGCAGCTGCGCACGCGCCCGTCCGGCAGCGCGGAAACCTGCCGCAGCCTGCGCAGCAGCGCGCGTTCGCATTCGATGTCAGCGCCCACGACGAGTATCCGTGCCATCACCGCTCCTTCTGCCGGATCCCCGCGGCAGGACCACGCCAGACTAAGGCCGGTCACGACAGATACATCGTGATCCAATGCTCAGAATGAACGGGCGGTGCGGGCCTCGAAGCGTGAAACTGTGATCGCCTGCCAAGGGCAAAATCCGTGCCGCCAGCCCTGGAACGCGAAAGGCCCACGCACTGCGTGGGCCTTCGTTTCGCAATCGAGCGCAGTGATCAGCCTGCGATCAGTTCCAGCGCCGTGTTCAGCGTGGCGCTCGGGCGCATTGCCGCGGCGACCTTTGCCAGGTCCGGACGGTAGTAACCGCCGATGTCCACGGCCTTGCCCTGCACCGCCACCAGCTCTTCGACGATCTTCGCTTCGTTATCGGCCAGTGCCTTGGCCAGCGGGGCGAAGCGTGCCTTCAGTGCGGCATCGTCGTCCTGCGCGGCCAGCGCCTGCGCCCAGTACAGGGTCAGGTAGAAGTGGCTGCCACGGTTGTCGATGCCACCGAGCTTGCGCGAGGGCGACTTGTCGTTGTCCAGGAACTCGCCGTTGGCCACGTCCAGCGCCTTGGCCAGCACGCGCGCAGCGGCGTTGTCGTAGCGGTTGCCCAGGTGTTCCAGCGACGCGGCCAGGGCGAGGAACTCACCGAGCGAATCCCAACGCAGGTAGTCCTCTTCGACGAACTGCTGCACGTGCTTGGGCGCCGAACCACCGGCACCGGTCTCGAACAGGCCACCGCCTGCCATCAGCGGCACGATCGACAGCATCTTCGCGCTGGTGCCCAGCTCCATGATCGGGAACAGGTCGGTCAGGTAATCGCGCAGCACATTGCCGGTCACCGAAATGGTGTCCTCGCCCTTGCGGATGCGATCCAGCGAGAACGCGGTGGCTTCCACCGGCGGCAGGATACGGATATCCAGGCCGTTGGTATCGTGGTCCTTCAGGTAGGTTTCGACCTTGCTGATGACGTGCGCATCGTGGGCACGCCCGGCGTCCAGCCAGAACACGGCGGGGGTGCCGCTCAGGCGCGAACGCTCCACGGCCAGCTTCACCCAGTCCTGGATCGGGGCGTCCTTGGTCTGGCACATGCGCCAGATGTCACCGGCTTCCACGGCGTGTTCGAACACCACCTTGCCGGCGTCGTCGGTGACCTTGACCACGCCATCGGCGGCGATCTGGAAGGTCTTGTCGTGCGAGCCGTATTCTTCGGCCTTCTGTGCCATCAGGCCGACGTTGGGCACCGAGCCCATCCTGGCCGGATCGAAGGCGCCGTGCGTGCGGCAGTCGTCGATCACCGCCTGGTAGACACCGGCATAGCAGCGGTCCGGGATCACCGCCTTGGTGTCCTGCAGCTTGCCTTCGGCATTCCACATCTTGCCGGAGTCACGGATCATCGCCGGCATCGAGGCGTCGACGATCACATCGCTCGGCACGTGCAGGTTGGTGATGCCCTTGTCCGAGCTCACCATGGCCACGCCCGGGCGGTGCGCGTACTCGGCCTTCAGGTCGGCTTCGATTTCCGCACGGGTGGCTTCGGGCAGCGACGGCAGGCGCGCGGCCAGGTCGCCGATGCCGTTGTTGGCATCGAAACCGGCCTGCTTCAGCACGTCGGCATGCTTGGCCAGAACGTCCTTGTAGAACTCGTTGACGGCCACGCCGAACATGATCGGGTCGGAGACCTTCATCATGGTCGCCTTCAGGTGCAGAGAGAACAGCACGTTCTTCGCCCTGGCATCTTCGATCTGCTCGGCGATGAACGCAGCCAGTGCCTTGCGGCTCATCACCGCGGCATCGACGATCTCACCGGCCTTGACCGCGGTCTTTTCCTTCAGCACCACGTCCGTGCCATCGGCAGCGTGCAGGGTGATCTTCAGGCCGCCGGCGGTGGCGATGGTTGCCGACTTTTCGCTGCCGTAGAAATCGCCCGACGCCATGTGTGCGACATGCGAGGCCGAATCCTTCGCCCAGGCACCCATGCGGTGCGGATGCTTGCGTGCGTAGTTCTTCACCGACAGCGGCGCACGGCGGTCGGAGTTGCCTTCGCGCAGCACCGGGTTCACCGCGCTGCCCTTGACCTTGTCGTAGCGCGCCTTGATGTCGCGCTGCTCGTCGTCGGCCGGGTTTTCCGGGTAATCCGGCAGCGCATAGCCCTGCTGCTGCAGTTCGGCGATGGCCGCCTTCAGCTGCGGCACCGAGGCCGAGATGTTCGGCAGCTTGATGATGTTGGCTTCCGGGGTGGTCGCCAGCTGGCCCAGCTCGGCCAGGTCATCGTTGACCTTCTGGTCGTCCTTCAGGCGCTCCGGGAACAGCGACAGGATGCGGCCGGACAGTGAAATGTCGCGGGTTTCCACGGCGATACCGGCGGTTGCGGTGAACGCACTGACGACCGGCAGCAGCGACTGGGTGGCCAGGAACGGCGCTTCATCGGTCAGCGTGTAGAGGATCTTGGGCGTATTCGACATGGGGGATCAGGGCTCTCTGCGGATCTCAGGGAAAGGCCGGCGCCAGCGCCGGACCAGGTGCAGCCGTTGCAGGGAATCGCGCACGACAGCACGCGCGTCCCTTCTCTACCTCCGGGCCACAGGGCCCGAAGGTAATGAAACCCCTTCATTGTCACGCTTTCAGTCCGCCGGGGCAAAAAGACGTTCCATACGCAGTGGTACTGCACGCATGGGTGGTGCAGGCCCGGTGTCGCGTCGGATGATCAGCCCAGCCCCTTGAGACGCGTCAGCAACACGATGATGCCGTCGCCCTGGAGTTGGAGTGTGCGAACCATCTCATCCAGGTACTTTGTTTCGGCGGTGACTTGATCAAAGCGGGTTTTCACAAGCCAGCGTTCCATGAAATTCCATTGCGCGTCCGTCAGTGCGTCCTGCAGCGGCATCGCTACCACCGCTTCACGCCAGGAGCTGCCGTTGTCCACTGCGGCCAGGACGGTAGGCTTGATGCTCTCCCAAAGCACCTGCGTTTCGAAGCCGGCCCGCTGTTCGCCGCTCGCGGCGACCGCCGACTCCAGCGAGGCGCCCTGTCGGTGCAACGTCCCGGCCTCTTCCGCCGCGATCGTGTGAAGCGCGACGTACAGATCGCCTCCTTCGAAGATACGATTTCCAGGAGGGGAGGCACCCAACGGCTCCAGAGCGCTCATGATCTGGCTGCGCAATCCCTTGTCGATCAGGCGTGCGGGCGTGCCCTGCCGACCTGCGTGGGCACGCGCCACCTGTGCGATCTTGTCGGCAATCTGTTTGGCAACATAAGTGGCTGGCGGGTCTTCGACGCTGGCCGCTCCACTGGCAGGCGGGTAATTACTGCAGCTGTCGATGGCCGCGCGGATCATCAGACCGATTGCAGTCTGGTCCAGACGTACGTGGCGCGTCGCCTCTCCGAGGGACTGCCAGGACAACGGCAACACGCAGCCAGGCGATCCCGCTTCAGTCGCTGAGCCGCTTGCTGGAAGCGGGGAGTTGACCGCTGCCGCTGGGCGCAGTACCGCCTCTCTTTCAATCGGCGTGTCCGAGCGCGGCCCGGGAAATACCGGAGAGCTGCGGGGCGTGGATACAGAGACAGGCGGATTGGAAGAATGCATGTGGCAGGGCTCGTTGCGTATATAGAAAGCCAAGCCTGATGCAAACGGCAGGACCGCGCTTTCTTCTTCCGCGCGTGCCACGGAAAAAAGGGCTACGGTACATCTGGATCTGTTCGATGATCCGGGCAGCACCTGCCACTGCCAGCAGGCATCGCTCACAGCACACCCATGAAAACCTGCCATGCGCCAGACCCCGGCATGGGGCTCCCTCGGTTACGTGCGCGCTGGGTGGCCTGCCGTGCTGGCGTGCATGTCCTGGTGCAATCTGGTCAGATCACGCCGTGCCTGGTCACCCAGCTCCCAGCGCGCCGCCAGTTCATCAGGCGATGACGTACCCAGCTCGCACATCGCAAATCGCGCGATGACAGCCTCCTCGAGCTGCATCCGGCCTACGGCGCCCAATTCCAACGCTTCAGCAGCCTGGCGGACATTGCCGACGCGCTTGAAGACCCGGGGTCCTACCGTAGCGGCAAGCCACTTCTCGCACGCTGACCAGCCGCAGTCGCTTGGCCATGCCGTGGGCCGGGTTCATGCTGTGTTGCGATCGTAGTTCACCGGCGGCGATGCTGACGGCGGAGCAGAAATCAACCTGCATCGCTGCTCTCGTTGGAGGAGGAAGCGCGAGCCTCGTCGGGATCGACTGCAGGCACTTCCAGAAAACCGTCGTGCCTGGAGCCAGTTGGAGCGAGCGAGGCCTGTAGGACTTTACCAAGCGCAAAAAAAGACGCAGCCTCGCGGCTGCGTCCATCGTGAGTCCACTACCGGGAGAGAGTCGGCAGCGCGTGGACTTACTTGACCTCGAACTCCTGCGGCGTTCCGGCCGCCTTGCCATCTACCATGACTTCCGCACGGTACTTGCCCGCCGGCCAGCCGTTGGCATTCTTGAAACTGATGTTGGTGGTCTCGGCACCGGAGGTATTGAGCGTGGCGCTCTGCTCACCGGCGACCTGGCCATCCTGGAAGGTCAGCTTGGCGCCGACATTCGCATTGTTCGCGGTTCCATCGGTTCGGACCGAGACGATGATCTCGTCCTTCGGCGCGAACAGCGCGGCGGTGGCAACCGACTTGTCTGCTGCGGCGGTCTTGCCGACAGTTACCGACGCAACATTCACCGAAGCCGCTTCGGCCATCGGCGGCGGTGCGCCCGTCATCGGCGCCGGAGCGGCGGCCGGGGCGGTATCGGCAGCCGGCGTAGCGGTGGTATCGACGGCGGGTTCGTTCTTCTTGCAGCCGACCAGCGCAACGCTGCCGAGCAGTGCAACGAGCAGCCCATTGCGAAGCGTATTGGTATGGATCATCGGGTTTCCTCCAAGGGGTACAACAACGGAACGCGTGTGCGGGGGGACTGCGGGATTATTTCGGTGGAATTTTCAACACCTGCCCCGGCTGGATCCGGTCTGGATCATCCAGCTGGTCACGGTTGGCATCGAAGATCTTCTTCCAGGCATTCGCATCGCCCAGGTGCTGCTTGGCGATCTTGGACAACGTGTCGCCCTTCTCCACCGTGTAGGTTGCATCGACCACCTCCGCTGTGCTGTCCACCGAAGCGGACACGCCGGAGAAATCGGCCTTGGGAACCTGTTGCGCGGTGCTGTCGACGCTGCCGGTGACACCGGAGAAATCGGCTTTCTTCTCGGTACTCATCCACACACTCCCATCTGCGTGACTACGTGGCAGGCACGTTCTCACACAGGTTGTTAAATGGGGATGGTTTTCGCGTGAAGCCGTCGCCGGACCTACTGTCGGAGCTCGCGGTCGATGCTTGCAGGTGCAACGATCTCCGGACTGGCGCGCCACGGATTGATGTCCAGCCCGCCGCGGCGCGTGTATCGCGCTTCCACTTCCAGCCACTGCGGTGCACAGCGCTGGCGGACTTCGTTGAATATCCGCTCCACGCACTGCTCATGGAACTCGGCATGTTCGCGGTAGCTGACCAGATAGCGCAGCAGGCCGGCGCGGTCGATGCGTGCGCCGCGGTAGCGCAGGCTCACCGTGGCCCAATCCGGTTGGCCGGTGACCGGGCAATTGGATTTCAGCAGCGCCGACACCAGGGTTTCTTCGACGATGTCGGACGGATCGGCGGAAAGATACGCCGCGCGCGGCGGGCCATAGCAGTCGATGTCCACGTCCAGCCCGTCGAGCGACTCGCCACGCGGGGTCTCGCGCAACGCGGGCAATCCGAACGTCACCTGCACCGCAGCGCCTGCGCAGGCGGAGAGGTCGCTGGCGATCGTGCTGCGCACGGCCTCGGCATCGGCGAAGCGGGCGCTGTTGAGCGAATTGAGATACAGCTTGAAGGACTTCGATTCCACCAGGTTCGGCGAGCTGCAGGGCACCTGCACGGTGGCCACGGCAACGCAGGGCTTGCCCCGGTTATCCAGCCAACCCAGTTCGAACGCATGCCAGCGGTCATGGCCGACGAACGGCAGGGCGGCGGCGTCCAGCCCGATCTCGGCGCGGGCGGCAGCCCGGGGAATGGGAAACAGCAGGCCGGGATCGTACTGCGACGGGTAACTGACCTCGCGACCGAGGCTGGAATCCTGGGGGGTGTTCATGGTGCTCATTGTAAATGAGCGGGTCGAACGGGTGAGACCCCCTCGCGGGTGGCTTGAAAGCCGCAGCTGGGGGTGGGCCGGGCGGGGAGGCTATGCGGGGCACGCGCCAGTACGTCCCTGTAGCTCTTCGCGGTTCCTGCCGCTCAAGGCCCCGCATAGCCTCCCCGCCCGGCCCCCTGACAGGTTCCGGTGGCCGCCACCCGCGTAGAAAAAGAATGAAAAAGCGGTAGCGCCGACCCATGGTCGGCGGAAACCATCAGACCCCATTCCCCCACCATCCGCCGACCATGGGTCGGCGCTACCGAAGATTCCAGGGCCACCATGGACCTGTCGGAGGTGGGGCGGGGTGGGTTGACGGGGGCGTTGAGCGCCATGGATGGCGCGAAACGAGGCCCGCAGGAGCGGCTCCTGCCGTCCCCCGCCAACCCACCCCGCCCCAACAAACAACCCCCGCATTTTTGCCGTTGCCGTTGCTGCAAACGGCATACCCTCAGCCTTCGACAGGCGCGCCGTGCAGATAATCCAGGCTGACCTGCAGCAACGCCCGCAGGCCCACATCCAGCGCCTTCTCATCCAGCAGGAACTTCGGCGAATGGTTTGCCGGCGCCTTCGCCGGGTCGATACCCTCGCTGGTGGAACCAACGAAGAAGAACATTCCCGGCACTTCCCTGGCGAACAGCGAGAAGTCCTCCGCGCCCATCTGCAGCGGCGGCTCGTACACATTGTCCTTGCCCACCACCGCCTGCAGGCTCGGCAGCATGCGTGCGGTCAGCTGCGGGTCGTTGACCGTGGCCGGGTTGCCCTCCGCCTCGTAGATTTCCGTCACCGCCGTCGCCCCGTGCGCCGCCGTGGTGTGCTCGGCCACGTTGCGCAGGTCGGCGAAGATCTGCTGGCGCATGCCCTCGTCGAAGGTGCGGATGGTGCCCACCATCTCCACCTCGTCCGGGATGATGTTGTAGCGGATGCCGCCGTTGATCGCACCGAAGGTCACCACCGCCGGCTGCTGCGCCAGATTGGTGCGGCGGCTCACGATGGTCTGCGCGGTGCCGATCAGGTCGGCCGTGGCCACGATCGGGTCCACCCCGTTCCACGGCGCCGAACCATGGGTCTGGCGGCCGATCACCTTGATCCCGAAGCGATCCGAGGCCGCCATCAAAGGGCCACCCCGCACCGCGATCTTGCCGGCCTGCACGCTGGAAAACACATGCAGGCCGAACACCGCCTCCGGCTTGAAGTCGGCAAACACGCCCTCTTTCAGCATCAGCGCCGCGCCGCCCTCTTCCGGCGACGGCGCGCCCTCTTCGGCAGGCTGGAAGATCAGCATGACCTGGCCCGGCAGGTCCTTGCGCATCGCCACCAGCGCTTCGGCCACGCCCAGCAGCGTGGCGGTATGCGCATCGTGGCCACAGGCGTGCATCACCCCGACCTGCTGGCCGCGGTAGGTGCTGGTGGCCTTGGAGGCGAACGGCAGCCCGGTCTGTTCGGTCACCGGCAGCGCGTCCATGTCCGCGCGCAGGGCGATCTTCGGACCGGGCTTGCCGCCTTCGATGATCGCCACCACGCCGTGGTGGGCAATGCCGGTCTTCGGCTTCAGGCCCATCGCGCGCAGCTGCTTGGCCACCTCCGCCGAGGTGCGCTCCTCGCGGTTGGACAGCTCCGGGTGCTGGTGGAAATCGCGGCGCCACTCCACCACCTGGGCCTGCAGGCGCTGGGCGGCGGCGGCCACTTCGGGGCGCTCGGCCGCCTGGCCATGGGCGAGCATCGGCAGGGCCAGCAGCAGGGCGGATGACAGCAGCGCGCGACGGGGCATCGGGATCTCCACGGTAGGGTTGCGCTTGAATGTAGGCCAAGCCGTCGCTTTCGGGAACCTTCGGACCCGGGCAGGGTCTGAGCATCCGACCCTTTTGGCATGCAGGCAGCGGCATCGCCCGCAGGTATGCTTGGCACCTTGCCAGCCGTGCGCCTTGCCCGGCCCAGCCCCCAGGAGTGATTGGAATGTCGCGTTTGTGGAAGATCGTGCTGCTGGTGGTGGCAGTGTTGGTGGTCGTGTTCGTTGGCCTGCGCATGGCCGGTGGCGGCAAGGACAAGCCGTCGGGCGAAGCCGCCGCCAGCGGTGAGCGGGGTGGGCCGCAGGCCGACGCCGGCCCGGTGCCGGTGACGGTGATCGAAGCGCAGCGCCAGGACGTGCCGGTGTACGCCAGCGCGCTGGGCACGGTGAGCGCGATGAATACCGTCACCGTCAGTCCGCAGATCGGCGGCCAGCTGATGAGCCTGAACTTCCGCGAAGGCCAGGAGGTGAAGAAGGGCGACGTGCTGGCGGTGATCGACCCGCGCAGCGCACAGGCGAGCTACGACGAGGCATCGGCAGCCAAGCGCCAGAACCAGGCGCAGCTGGCCACCGCGCGCTCCAACTACCAGCGCTCCAGCGCGCCGGAGTACGCGCAGTACGTCGCAAAGACCGACCTGGACACCCAGCGCAACCAGGTGGCCCAGTTCGAAAGCGCGGTGGCGGCCAACGAAGCCAGCATGCGCGCCGCCCAGGTGCAGTTGCAGTACACCAAGGTCACCGCGCCGATCACCGGCGTGGCCGGCATCCGCGCGGTGGACGCCGGCAACGTGGTCAGCGCCGGGACCGCCCTGGTCACCCTGACCCAGGTGCATCCCATCCACGTGGTGTTCAACCTGCCCGAGCGCCAGCTGGGCGACGTGCGCGCCGCCCAGCAGGCCGGCGCGGTGCAGATCGCCGCGCTGGACCGCACCGATGCCCATGTCATCAGCGGCGACGGCACCCTGGACGTGGTGGACAACCTGATCAGCAGCGACAGCGGCACCTTCCGTGCCCGCGCCCTGTTCGACAACCAGGCCAACGTGTTGTGGCCAGGCCAGTTCGTCAACGTGCGGTTGCAGCTGCGCACCATCGGTGGCGGCATCGTCATCCCGACCCAGGCCGTGATGCGCGGCCCGGACGGCGAATACGTCTACGTGGTGCAGGCCGACAACACGGTCAAGATGCAGACCGTGCGCAGCGGCGTGGAAGTCGGTGACAGCCACGTGCAGGTCACCGAAGGCCTGAAGGGCGGCGAGCGGGTGGTCAGCGAAGGCCAGTTCCGGCTCAAGCCGGGGGCCAAGGTCAACGCGCTGAAGCCGGGCCAGACCCCGGCCGCGCCGACCGAAGCCGAACTGAAGGCGGCACAGCAGCAGAACGGCGGCGGCCGCCGCGGTGGTGGCCCGCGCTGAGCGCGGGAATCGCCTGAGTTACCGGCGCCGGCACTTCTGCCGGCGCTGTCATGACGTTCCAGCAAGGATCCGCACGTGGGCTTTTCGACCCTCTTCATCCGCCGCCCGATCGCCACTTCGCTGCTGATGGCGGGCCTGCTGCTGCTCGGCATCCTCGGCTACCGCCAGTTGCCGGTGTCGGCGCTGCCGGAAATCGATGCGCCCAGCCTGGTGGTCACCACCCAGTACCCCGGTGCCAACGCGACCACCATGGCCTCGCTGGTGACCACGCCGCTGGAACGCCAGTTCGGGCAGATCTCCGGGCTGGAGCTGATGACCTCCGATTCGTCGGCCGGACTGTCCACGATCATCCTGCAGTTCTCGATGGAACGGGACATCGACATCGCCGCGCAGGACGTGCAGGCCGCGATCCGCCAGGCCACCCTGCCCTCCTCGCTGCCCTACCAGCCGGTCTACAACCGGGTGAATCCGGCCGATGCGGCCATCGTCACCCTGAAGCTGACGTCCGACACGCGCCCGCTGCGCGAGGTCAACAACTACGCCGATTCCATCCTCGCCCAGCGCCTTTCGCAGGTGCAGGGCGTGGGGCTGGTGTCGATCGCCGGCAACGTGCGCCCCGCCGTGCGCATCCAGGTCAATCCGGCGCAGCTGTCCAACATGGGGCTGACCCTGGAAGACCTGCGCAGCGCGCTGACCCAGGCCAACGTCAGTGCGCCGAAGGGCTCGCTGAACGGCAAGACCCAGTCCTACAGCATCGGCACCAACGACCAGCTGACCAGTGCCGCCGAGTACCGCGACACCATCATCAGCTACCGCAACGGGGCGCCGGTGCGCCTGTCCGACGTCGCCAGCGTGGTGGACGGCGTGGAGAACGACCAGCTGGCCGCCTGGGCCGACGGCAAGCCGGCGGTGCTGCTGGAAGTGCGCCGCCAGCCCGGCGCCAACATCGTGCAGACCGTGGAGCGCGTCCGCGCCCTGCTGCCGCAGCTGCAGGGCGTGCTGCCCGCCGACGTGCACCTGGAGATCTTCTCCGACCGGACCGAGACCATCCGCGCCTCCGTGCATGAAGTGCAGTTCACCCTGATCCTGACCATCGGTCTGGTGGTCGCGGTGATCTTCCTGTTCCTGCGCCGCCTGTGGGCCACCATCATTCCCTCGGTGGCGGTGCCCCTGTCGCTGGCCGGCACCTTCGCGGTGATGGCCTTCGCCGGCATGTCGCTGGACAACCTTTCGCTGATGGCGCTGGTGGTGGCCACAGGCTTCGTGGTCGACGATGCGATCGTGATGATCGAGAACATCGTCCGCTACATCGAACAGGGCAAGAGTGGCAAGGAAGCAGCCGAGATCGGCGCCCGCCAGATCGGCTTCACCGTGCTGTCGCTGACCGTCTCGCTGGTGGCGGTGTTCCTGCCGCTGCTGCTGATGCCCGGCGTCACCGGCCGGCTGTTCCATGAGTTCGCATGGGTGTTGAGCATCGCGGTCACGCTGTCGATGCTGATCTCGCTGACCCTGACCCCGATGATGTGCGCCTACCTGCTCAAGCCGGACGAGCTGCCGGAAGGCGAAGACGCGCATGAGCGTTCGGCGGCGGCCGGGAAACAGAACCTGTGGAGCCGCACCGTCGGGCTGTACGAGCGCAGCCTGGACTGGGTGCTGGCGCACCAGCCGATCACCCTGGCGGTGGCAGGCGCGGCGCTGGTGCTGACCGTGGTGCTGTACCTGCTGATCCCCAAGGGCCTGCTGCCCGACCAGGACACCGGCATGATCACCGCGGTGGTCCAGGCTGACCAGAACGTGGCCTTCCCGCAGATGGAACAGCGCACCAAGGCGGTGGCCGAGGCACTGCGCAAGGACCCGGACGTCACCGGCGTGTCGGCGTTCATCGGTGCCGGCAGCATGAATCCCACGCTCAACCAGGGCCAGCTGTCGATCGTGCTGAAGGAGCGCGGCGAGCGCGATGGCATGGACGTGATCCTGCCGCGCCTGCAGCACGCCGTGCGTGACATCCCGGGCATCGCGCTGTACCTCAAGCCGGTGCAGGACGTGACCCTGGATACGCGCGTGGCCGCGACCGATTACCAGTTCGTGCTGTCGGACGTGCAGGCCGATGAAGTGGCCACCCATGCCACGCGCATGACCGAAGCGCTGCGCAAGCGCCCGGAGCTGGCCGACGTGGACAACAACCTGTCCACCCAGGGCCGCGCGCTTGAACTGAACATCGACCGCGACAAGGCCAGCGTGCTCGGCGTGCCGATGCAGACCATCGACGACACGCTCTACGATGCGTTCGGCCAGCGCCAGATCTCCACCATCTTCACCGAGCTCAACCAGTACCGCGTGGTGCTGGAAGTCGCGCCGGAGTTCCGCACCAGCACCGCCTTGATGGAGCAGCTGGCGGTGGCGTCCAACGGCACCGGCGCACTGACCGGCACCAACGCCACCAGTTTCGGCCAGGTCAGCTCGTCCAACTCCTCCACCGCCACCGGCATCGGCAACCAGAACACCGGCATCACGGTGGGCGGCGGCGGCATCATTCCGTTGTCCGCGCTGGCCGACAGCAAGGTGACCAGCGCCCCGCTGGTGGTCAGCCACCAGCAGCAGCTGCCGGCGGTGACGATCTCCTTCAACGTGGCGCCCGGCTACTCGCTGTCCGCCGCGGTGAAGGCCATCGAAGAGACCCAGGCCGAACTGCAGCTGCCCACCCAGGTGCATGCGCAGTTCATCGGCAAGGCCGCTGAGTTCACCGGCAGCCAGACCGACGTGGTGTGGCTGCTGCTGGCTTCGCTGGTGGTGATCTACATCGTGCTGGGCGTGCTGTATGAAAGCTACATCCACCCCATCACCATCATTTCCACCCTGCCGCCGGCCGGCGTCGGCGCGTTGCTGGCGCTGATGCTCAGCGGCCTGAGCCTGTCGGTGGACGGTATCGTCGGCATCGTGCTGCTGATCGGCATCGTCAAGAAGAACGGCATCATGATGGTCGACTTCGCCATCGAAGCACGGCGCACCGGTGCCAACGCGCACGAGGCGATCCGCCGCGCCTGCCTGCTGCGTTTCCGCCCGATCATGATGACCACCGCCGCGGCGATGCTGGGTGCGTTGCCGCTGGCATTGGGCACCGGCATCGGCTCGGAACTGCGCCGTCCGCTGGGCATCGCCATCGTCGGCGGCCTGCTGCTGTCGCAGCTGGTGACGCTGTACACCACGCCGGTGATCTACCTGTACATGGAACGCTTCTCCGAATGGCTGGCGCGACGCCGCGAACAGCGTGCGGCGCGTCGTGGCGACGGCCCGGTGCAGGAGCCGCAGGCGTGAGCATGACCGACGTGCTGGCAGGAGCGTGGCGTTGAACATCTCCGGCCCCTTCATCCGCCGCCCGATCGGCACTGCGCTGCTGGCGATCGGCCTGTTCATCATCGGCCTGATCTGCTACCTGAAACTGGGCGTGTCGGCGCTGCCGAACATCCAGATCCCGGTGATCTTCGTTCATGCCAACCAGTCCGGCGCCGATGCGTCGACCATGGCCTCCACGGTCACCGCGCCACTGGAACGCCACCTCGGCCAGCTGCCCGGCATCGACCGCATGCGCTCGTCGAGCTCGGAAGGCAGCTCGCTGGTGTTCATGATCTTCCAGAGCGATGTCGACATCGATTCGGCCGCGCTGGACGTGCAGACGGCGATCAATTCGGCCCAGGCCGACCTGCCGTCGGGGCTGGGGTCGCCGATGTTTTCCAAGGCCAACCCCAACGACGACCCGGTCATCGCGATCGCGCTGACCTCCGAAACGCAGTCCGCCGACGACCTGTACAACGTCGCCGATTCACTGCTCGCCCAGCGCATCCGCCAGATAACCGGGGTGTCGTCGGTGGATATCGCTGGTGCCTCGACGCCGGCGGTGCGGGTGGACGTCAACCTGCGGCTGATGAATGCCCTGGGGCTGACCGCCGATGACCTGCGCAACGCGGTACGCGCGGCCAACGTCACCTCGCCCACCGGTTTCCTCAGCGATGGCAACACCACCACCGCGATCATCGCCAATGATTCGGTGGCACGCGCGGCGGACTTCGCCAACCTGATCATCAAGACCGGCGCCGACGGGCGCATCATCCGCTTGCAGGACATCGCCAACGTCTACGACGGCCAGCAGGACGCCTACCAGGCGGCGTGGTTCAACCACAAACCGGCGGTGGTGATGTACGTGTTCACCCGCGCCGGCGCGAACATCGTGGAGACCGTGGACCGGGTCAAGGAGCAGATCCCCACCCTGCGCGATTACCTGCAGCCCGGGACCACGCTGACCCCGTACTTCGACCGCACCCCGACCATCCGCGGCTCGCTGCATGAAGTACAGATCACCCTGCTGATCGCGCTGGCGATGGTGGTGCTGACCATGGCGCTGTTCCTGCGCCGGCTGGCGCCCACGCTGATCGCCGCCGTCACCGTGCCGCTGTCGCTGGCAGGTGCGGCGCTGGTGATGTACGCGCTCGGCTTCACCCTGAACAACCTGAGCCTGCTGGCGCTGGTGATCGCGATCGGATTCGTGGTCGATGATGCGATCGTGGTGATCGAAAACATCATGCGCCACCTGGACGAGGGCATGCCGCGCATGCAGGCGGCTTTCACCGGCGCGCGCGAGATCGGCTTCACCATCGTCTCGATCACCGCCTCGCTGGTCGCGGTGTTCATTCCGCTGCTGTTCGCCAAGGGCATGATGGGCGCGTTCTTCCGCGAGTTCACCGTCACCCTGGTGGCGGCCATCGTGGTGTCGATGATCATCTCGCTGACGCTGACCCCGGCGCTGTGCAGCCGCTTCCTGGACCCGCACACCGATGCCGGCAAGCCGACCCGGTTCGGCCGTTGGCTGGACGCCGGGCACGACCGCATGCTGCGCGTGTATACCCGCCTGCTGGACTTCTCGCTGCGCCACGCGCTGCTGCTGTCGTTGACCCCGCTGATCCTGATCGGGGTGACCATCTTCCTGTTCGGCGCGGTCAAGAAGGGCGCCTTCCCACCGCAGGACACCGGCCTGATCTGGGGCCGTGCCAACTCCAGCGCGACGGTCTCCTTCGAAGACATGGTCAACCGCCAGCGCCGCATCACCGACATGCTGATGGCCGATCCGGCGGTGAAGACCGTTGGCGTGCGCCTGGGCAGTGGCCGGCAAGGCTCCAGCGCGCAGTTCAACATTGAACTGAAGTCGCGCAAGGACGGCCGCCGCGAAACCACCGCGCAGGCGTTGTCCCGCCTGAGTGCCAAGGCCGACCGCTACCCCGACCTGCAGCTGCGCCTGCGCGCCATCCAGGACCTGCCGAGCAATGACGGCGGCGGCTCCAGCCAGGGCGCGCAGTACCGCGTGTCACTGCAGGGCAACGACCTGGCCCAGCTGCAGGAGTGGCTGCCCAAGCTGCAGGCGGTGCTGAAGAAGAACCCGAAGCTGGCCGACGTGGGCACCGATGTCGACGATGCCGGACTGCGCCAGAACATCGTCATCGACCGGGCAAAGGCCGCGCGCCTGGGGATCTCGATCGGCGCCATCGACGGTGCACTGTACGGCGCGTTCGGCCAGCGCCAGATCTCCACCATCTATTCGGACATCAACCAGTACAGCGTGGTGGTCAACGCCCTGCCCGAGCAGACCGCCACGCCGGGCGCGCTGGACCAGGTGTACGTGCGTGCGGGCAATGGCGAAATGGTGCCGCTCACCGCGGTGGCCGAGCAGGTCCCCGGCCTGGCACCTTCGCAGATCACCCACGAAAACCAGTACACCACGATGGAGCTGAGCTACAACCTGGCGCCGGGCACCAGCATGGGCGAGGCCAAGGCGATCATCGACAGCACCGTGGCCGGCATGCGCATGCCCGGCGACATCCGGTTGGCCGAGGGCGGTGGCTTCGGCTTCGACTCGGACCCGATGGAAATGCTGGTGCTGGTGATGGCCGCGATCATGACCGTCTACCTGGTGCTGGGCATGCTGTACGAAAGCCTGATCCACCCGGTGACGATCCTGTCCACGCTGCCTGCTGCGGGCGTGGGCGCGCTGCTGGCGCTGTACGGCACCAACACGGAACTGTCGGTGATCTCGATGATCGCGCTGGTGCTGCTGATCGGCATCGTCAAGAAGAACGCGATCATGATGATCGACTTCGCGGTGGTGGCCCAGCGCGAGCACGGCAAGAGTGCGCTGGAAGCCGCGCGCGAAGCCAGCATCGTGCGCTTCCGCCCGATCATGATGACCAGCATGGTGGCGATCCTTGCCGCGGTGCCGCTGGCGATCGGCATCGGCGAAGGCTCCGAACTGCGCCGCCCGCTCGGCATCGCGATGATCGGCGGCCTGCTGTTTTCGCAGAGCCTGACCCTGCTCAGCACCCCGGCGCTGTACGTGATCTTCTCCTGCCTGGCCCAGCACTGGCGCAGCTGGCGCAGCCGCCGCCGCGAAAAGAAACAGCTCAGGCGCGCCGCCCGCGCCTGACCCGACAAAAAGGGGACGGAGGGGATTAAGTCGCTTTCAGCTCGCAAAGGGCCATGAACGACTTAATCCCCTCCGTCCCCTTTTTGCTAAGATGCGCGCCAGCCACGGTCTGACGCCCCCTTTGCGGCGCCCCCGCTGCCGGTTCCCGGCCAGCCTGCCTGATCCAGCCATCGACCCTCTCCCGCCATCTGCTGATCGCGGACGGCGCTGTGCTGTCCGCGGAGGACCCCTTCGATGCCGTTGTCCCGTTTCCCCCGCCGCGCCCTGCTGGCTGCTGCCCTGTCCTGCGCCTGCACCGTGCATGCGCAGTCCGCCACTGATCTTGACGCGGTGAAAGTCACCGCCGAACGCACCCATGCCAGCACCGGCGCGCTTGGCGATCGCAGCCTGCACGACACCCCGTTCGCGATCACCGCCGTCGGCCGGGAGCAGCTCGAGCAGCGCCAGGTGGTATCGCTCGGCGAAGCCTTCCTGCTGGACCCATCGGTCACCATCCAGGTCAGCGCGTATGCCAGTGGCTGGAGCTCGCCGATCCGCAACCGCGGCATCGACCTCAGCTACGACAGCTACCGCGTGAACGGCCTGCAGGTGTCCTCGTGGGGCACCGAGTGGCCGCTGGAAGTGATGGAGCAGGTTGAACTGCTGAAAGGCCCTGGCGGCTTCATGTATGGCTTCGGCCAGCCCGGCGGCATCGTCAATTACGTGACCAAGAAACCGACCGACCTGCCGACGCTGTCCGCCCAGCTCTGTTGGCGCGAGCAGGGCATCGTCAGCGCCGGCGTCGACAGCGGCGGTCGCTTCGGCAACGAACAGATGTTCGGCTACCGCTTCAACGCCTACCAGGAGAAGGGCGAAACCTTCAACGGCGGCGACGTGGATCGAAAGGTCGCTGCGCTCTCGCTGGACGCACGGCTGAGCGATGCGGTGACGTGGACCTTCGACGGGGTGTTCCAGCAACGCGACCTGTCCGGGGAATCGCCGCAGTATTACTTCATCGGCCTGACCTCGCTGCCGCGAGCGTTGGCCGGCGACGTCGACAACGGTATTCCGGGCACCTACTACGACACCCGCTCCAGCCTGTTGTCGACCGCGCTGGACTGGCAGATCAGCAGCAACTGGAAGGCCAGCTTCAGCTACGGCTTCACCAGCTCCTGGAATGACGTCAACAAGATCTTCGCCTACATCGACGATACCAACGGCGACTATGACGTCAACGTCTACGAGCTAGGCGGCAAGAGCGAATGGAAGCTGGCCCAGGCACTGCTGCAGGGCCGCTTCCAGACCGGCCCGCTGAAACACCAGGTGGTGGCCGGCGCCAGCCACCAGACCGGGCTCGGCTGGGACCGCCCGTATGAGTGGAGCACCATCGGCCGCGGCAACCTCTACCAGCACCCCACGCTGCGCCACGATGCGGTGGGATCGCACGTGCTCAGCCGCGGCAGCGAGACCCAGCAGAAGGCATTGTTCGCCAGCGACACGGTCGACGTTGGCGGTGGCTGGTCGGTGCTGCTGGGCGCGCGCTACAACGACTTCGAGAACAAGGGCAGCTACCACACCTACCCGGTGACCCCGACCTACGCGGTGATGTTCAAGCCGAACGCCGCCTGGACGCTGTATGCCAGCTACGTGGAGTCGCTGGAAGCCGGAAGCCGGGTCGGCACCGATTACCTCAATGCCGGCGACGTGCTCGATCCGACCATCAGCAAGCAGCTGGAAGTGGGCGCGAAGGTCGAGTCGTCGCGCTGGAGTGGCAACGTGGCCGCGTTCCGGCTGGAGCGCGGCGCCAACATCGATCGCCTCACCGATGCCGGCAGGCTGCTGGTACAGGATGGCATCACCCTGTACGAGGGCATCGAGGCCAGTGCCGATGTGCGCGTGACCGATGCACTGACCGTCGGCGGCGGTGCGACCTGGCTCGACCCGACCTACGACAAGCTGTCGCCGTCCAGCGCCAGCCAGCAGGGTAACCGCACCGTGGGGGCGGCGCGCTGGAGCGGCGTGCTGCATGCCAGCTGGCAGCTGCCGTGGGTCGATGGGCTGGAAGCGTATGCGGCCGGCCGCTACTACGGCGATGTCTGGTATGACGCGGACAACACCTTGAAACTGCCGGACTGCACCCTGTTCAACGCAGGCGTCGGCTACCGCATGCAGGCCGCCGGTCACGCCGTCACTTGGCGGGGCAGTGTCGAGAACCTGACCAACCGCAGGTACTGGTCCAACGCAGGCGTCGGCCTGCCGCGCACCTTCGCCGTCAGCGTCCGCCTGGACCTCTGAATGAGACAAGGGACGGAGGGGATCACGTCGTAGCCGGCCGACGCAGGGCCGGATACGACTTAATCCCCTCCGTCCCCTTTTTTCACGCCGGTGCCGCAATAATGGGGGCTGATGCTGCTGCCGAGCCCGCATGTCCGTTCCAGAATCCCGTCTCAGCCGCCTGTGGGCGCACGAAAAGGCCAGTTATGGCCTGCGTGTTTTCATCGCCCTGAGTACGGCGATGGCAGTGTGCTGGCACTTCGATGCGCTGCCCGCACTGCCCGGCGTGTTCCTCGGCATCATCGCCAGCGCCATCGCCGAAACCGACGACAATGCATGGGGCCGCACCAAAGCGGTGGTGTTGTCACTGCTGTGCTTCTGCATCGCCGCCGCCGCGGTCGTGTGGCTGTTCCCGCTGCCGTGGGTGTTCATCAGTGCGCTGGCGTTGTCTACCTTCGGGTTGACCCTGCTTGGCGGACTGGGCGAACGCTATGCCTCCATCGCGCAGGCCACCGTGACCCTGGCCATCTACACCATGATCGGGCTGGAGCAGCATGGCGCCGATGACTGGCATGCGGCGCTGGATGCGGTCAGCCACCTGCTGGCGGGCGCGACCTGGTACGGGCTGCTGTCGATCCTGTGGACCGCGCTGTTCGCCAACCGCCCGGTGCGCGAACGGGTGGCCCGGCTCTACGTTGAACTGGGCCGCTACCTGCAGTTGAAGGCCACCCTGTTCGAGCCCGTGCGCGAGGCCGACCTGCAGCGCAGGCAGCTGGCGCTGGCCGAACAGAACCGCCGCGTGGTCGAAGCACTGAACATCGCCAAGACCGCCATCCTGGCCCGCTTCGGGCGCTCCGGACGGCCGGCGGTGAACTCCGGCCTGTACCTGCGCCTGTATTACACCGCGCAGGACTTCCACGAGCGCGCCAGCTCCTCGCACTATCCGTACGGGGCGCTGGTGGATGCGTTCTTCCACAGCGACGTGCTGTACCGCTGCCAGCGCCTGCTCGACCTGCAGGGACAGGCGTGCGCCCGGCTGGGCGAGGCGATCCGCGTGCGCCGCCCGTTCGTGTACGGCGACAGCAACCAGCAGGCCGCGCGAGACCTGGTCGATTCGCTGGCCTTCCTGCGCGCCCAGGAACGCCCGCAGTGGCGTCGCCTGCTGGCCTCGCTGGACCTGCTGGTGCACAACCTGCAGAGCATCGGCCGCCGGCTGCTGGATGCGGAGAATTCGGATGCCACGCTGGACAACGTCGATACCCGCCTGCGTGACAACAACCCGCATACCCTGCGCGAAATGGCCACCCGCCTGCGCCAGCAGCTGACCCCGGGCTCGGTGTTGTTCCGCCACGGCCTGCGCATGGCGATCGCGCTGGTGGTGGGTTTCGCCGCCATCTCAGTGTTCAATTTCCAGAACGGTTCATGGGTGCTGCTGACCATCGTGTTCGTGTGCCGGCCCAACTTCGGCGCCACCCGGCAGCGGCTGGCGCAACGCATCGCCGGCACGCTGGGCGGCCTAGTGCTGACCTGGGCGTTGCTGCAGCTGTTCCAGGAACTGCACAGCCAGCTGCTGATCGCGCTGCTGTCGGCCCTGCTGTTCTTCTTCACCCGCACCGACCGTTACCTGGTGGCGTCCGGCGCGATCACGGTCATGGCACTGACCTGCTTCAACCTGATCGGCGATGGCTTCGTGCTGATCGTGCCGCGCATGGTCGACACCGTGCTCGGCTGCGCGATCGCCGCCGCGGCCGCCTTCCTGATCCTGCCGGACTGGCAGGGCCGCCAGCTCAACAAGGTCCTGGCACGCGTGCTGGACAGTGCAGCGCGCTACCTGGAGGCGGTGCTGGGCCAGTACCGCAGCGGCATGCGTGATGACCTCGCCTACCGCATCGCCCGGCGCGACATGCACAACGCGGACGCCGCGCTGTCCACGGCGTTGTCCAACATGCTGCGCGAGCCCGGCCATGTGCGCCGCAACCTCGATGCCAGCTTCCGCTTCCTTGCGCTGTCCAACACGCTGCTCGGCCATCTTTCCGCCTTGGGCGCCCATCGCGACCAGGTCGACAGCTTCGCCCAGGACCCGCTGGCGCTGTCTGCCGGCGAGCACGTGCAGCAATCGTTGAAGCAACTGGCGAGCGCGTTGGCCGAACGCCGACCGATCGCGGAGGGTGACAGCGAGGGTGACCGCGGCATGGCCGAACAGCTGGAGCAGTTCGATGATGCGATGCCACCGAAGCTGCAGCTGATCCGTACGCAGGTGGCACTGGCATTGCGGTTGCTGCCGAAGCTGCGCAGCGCGGCGGATGAGGCGGTGCAGGGAACGGTGCGGGAACGGACGGCGAACGGGTGAGCCCCCCCTCGCGGGTGGCTGTTGTCTGAAGCTGCAGCTGGGGGTGGGCCGGGCGGTGGGGCTGGTCGGGGGACGGCAAGAGCCGCTCCTGCGGGCCTCGTTTCGCGCCATCCATGGCGCTCAACGCCCCCGCCCAGCCCCACCGCCCGGCCCCCTGACAGGTTCCGGTGGCCGCCACCCGCGCAATGAAAATAAAAAAAGCAAAGGCAGGGGTCAGGGCCCTTTCTTCCTCCTAACCTTCCCGCCCACCGCCTTGTCCATGGCCACCATGGACCTGTCGAAGGTGGGGCGGGGTGGCTGTGCAGGACCGTCTTTTCGCATGGATGCGAAAAGCGAGCCCCCATGGACGGGTTAACGGCGTGTCCTGCACAGCCACCCCGCCGCACCACCCACAGCCCTGCAGCTTTTGACGTTGACGTTGAACTTGACGTTGACGTTGACGTTGACGTTGACGTTGAACTTGATCTTGCTTGAAGCCTGCCGCAGGCAACCACCCTCACATCACCGGATGCTAGGCTTCGCCGGTCCGAAGGGAGTTTCCATGTCAGGCCATAGCCAGTTCGCCCTGCTCCGCCAACGCCGCTTCCTGCCGTTCTTCATCGTGCAGTCGCTCGGCGCGTTCAATGACAACGTGTACCGCCAGGCCATCATCGGCCTGCTGTACTACCTCAGCGTGCCCAAGGAAGAACTTACGCTGTACACCACGCTGGCGCCGGCGATCTTCATCCTGCCGTATTTCCTGTTCTCCGCCCTGGCCGGACAGATCGCCGAAAAGGTGGAGAAATCACGCTTGATCGTGATCACCACCACCATGGAGATCGTGATCATGACGCTGGCCGCGGCCGGCTTCCTCACCCAGAACATGACGCTGCTGCTGATCGCGCTGTTCTGCACCGGGCTGCAGTCCACCCTGTTCGGGCCGGTGAAGTACTCGGTACTGCCTTCGATATTGAAGCCGGAGGAACTGACCGGCGGCAACGGGCTGGTGGAGATGGGTACCTCGATGTCCATCCTCACCGGCATGATCGTCGGTGGCCTGATCTTCACCCTGGCCGGCAGTCACGGACCCATCGTTGCGGCGACCGCGGTCATCGCGCTGGCGGTGCTCGGCAACGTCTGCGCGCGGATGATCCCGAAGGTCGACGCCGGCGCGCCGGAGCTGAAGATCAACTGGAATCCCCTGCCCGAATCGCTGGCCGTGCTGCGCATGGCGAAGAAGCAGAAGGCGGTGCGCAACGCGATCCTCGGCGTGTCCTGGTTCTGGTTCGTCGGCACCCTCCTGACCTCGCAGTTGCCGACCTACGCGATCACCAACCTGGGCGGCGAGCCTACGCTGTACATCTTCGCGCTGGCCCTGTTCTCGATCGGTACCGGCGTGGGTTCGCTGCTGTGCGAAAAGCTGTCCGGCCGCACGGTGGAAATCGGACTGGTGCCGTTGGGTGCGTTCGGCATGACCGCCTTCCTGCTCGACCTGTACTTCGCCCGTGCCGGTGAAGCCACGGCGCAGGGGCTGTCCGTAGCGGCGTTCGTGCAGCAGGCGGGCAGCATCCGCATCATCATCGACCTGCTCGGCATCGGCCTGTTCACCGGCTTCTTCGTGGTGCCACTGTTCGCGCTGATCCAGAGCCGCACGCCGAAGTCGGAAATGTCGCGCGTGTTCGCGGCCCTGAACATCCAGAACTCCGGCTTCATCGTGGCCGCCGCCGGCGTCGGGCTGGCCGCGCACGCGGCGGGGGTGACCATCCCGCAGCTGTTCCTGGGCCTGGCCATCGCCAACGCGCTGGTGGCGATCTACATCTTCACCATCGTGCCCGAATTCCTGATGCGCTTCCTCAGCTGGCTGATGGTGCGTGCGCTGTATCGGCTGCGTCCGCACGGCATCGAAGCCAACGTGCCCGACGAAGGCGCGGCGCTGATCGTCTGCAACCACGTCAGTTACCTGGATGCGTTGATCCTGTCGGCCAGCATCCCGCGCCCGGTGCGCTTCGTCATGTACTACCGCATTTTCAACATTCCGGTGATGAGCTGGATCTTCCGTACCGCCAAGACCATTCCGATCGCCGGTGCCAAGGAAGACCGCGCCTTGATGCTGCGCGCCTTCGATGAGATCGACGCGGCGCTGGCCGAGGGCGAGCTGGTGTGCATCTTCCCAGAAGGAGCGCTGACCCGCGACGGGCAGATGGGGGCCTTCAAGAGCGGCGTGGACAAGATCCTCGAGCGGCGCCCGGTGCCGGTGGTACCGATGGCCCTGCGCGGCATGTGGACCAGCATGTGGAGTCGCCGCGACAGTCGACTCGGCCGCATGCGGGTACCGCGCCGTTTCCGCGCCACCATCGAAGTGGTGGCGGCGCCGGCGGTGGAGGGCAGTGCCGCCAGCGCAGAACGGCTGGAGGCGCAGGTGCGTGCCCTGCGCGGCGACCACGCCTGAGCCGGCACGCCCCCTGCGGCAAGGCTGTAAGCGTTTCCAGAATTCGTGCCGGAAACGCATACAGGTGACGCATGTTGCTGTAGATTACCCAGCCACAGGGGGGCGCACCGGCACGCCGTGAAACGCCGGCCACCAAGGAATGGAGTCTCGCACTTGAACCATCCACCGCCAATCGGCACCTCGTCGGTGTACGTCCCCAACCATCTGGTCTGGGCGATCCTGTCGACGTTGTTCTGCTGCCTGCCGTTGGGTGTGGTGTCGATCGTCTATGCGGCCCAGGTTGATGGCCGCCGCGCTGCCGGTGACCTGGTGGGCGCGCAGGAGGCATCGCGCAAGGCGGGGTGGTGGGCAGTGGCTTCGGCTGCTGCGCTGCCGGTCCTGTTGCTGTTGTGGTTCGGGCTGTTCGGCGGCCTCGCCGCGCTGGGCGCTCTCTCCGGTAACTGAGTCACCACCACCCACCCGCAAGGAGCTTATGCAATGAATGCCACCACCCCGCAGATTCCGAATCACCTCGTCTGGGCGATCCTGAGCACGCTGTTCTGCTGCCTGCCGCTCGGCATCGTGTCGATCGTCTTCGCCGCGCAGGTCAACAGCAAGGTTGCTGCCGGTGATATCGCCGGTGCCCGCGAAGCCTCGGACAAAGCCAAGAAGTTCGCCATGTGGGCGGCAATCGCCGGCGTCGTGGTCATCGTCCTGTACGCGATCTTCGTCGTTGCCCTGGGTGGCATGGGCGCGCTGAGCAACAGCGGCTACTGAGTTGCCTGGCGGGATCCGGCATCGCGCCGGGTCCCGCTTTTCCCGTATGTCCCTGCCCACCCCCCCACCTTCGCTGCAACGCTGGCTGCCCTTGGCCGCCGTAGCCACGCTGGCCGTGGGCGCGACGGTGGTGCTGCACAACGTCGACCCTTACGCGGCTGGCAACCCGCTGCCGTCCTGTCCGTTGTATGCGCTCACCGGGCTGTACTGCCCCGGCTGCGGCAGCACGCGCTGCCTGTACTCACTGGTCCACTTCGACCTGCCGGGGGCGATGGCGATGAACCCGCTGCTGGTGCTCAGCCTGCCATTGCTGCTGCTGATGCTGCTCAACGGCGCCGGCATCCGCCCGCGACGACTCGATCCGCTGATGCGGCTGTTGGCCTCGCCGATGTTCTGGTTGATCGTGCTGGTCGGCTATGCGGTGCTGCGCAACCTGCCATGGGCACCGTTCACCGGCTTGGCACCAGGCTGATCCCGCACCCGGTAGTGACGGCCGCTGGCCGTCAACCAATACCCCGGTAGTGACGGCCGCTGGCCGTCAGCCAATGCCCCGGCGCTACGTCACCCAGCCGGCGATCACCAGCAGCGCCAGTACCGCCAGCCACAGCAGCAGCATGCGCCAGACCAGGCTCATCGCATCGCGCAGCTCGGGCAGGCGCTGCCACACCGGCAGCAGGCCGGCTTCGGTGTAGTCGTGCGCTTCTTCGCGCAGTTCGGCATTGACGCTGGCCCGCGCCACCGCGCCGAGGAAGCCGATATCCTGCCGCCAGCGTTCGCCATGTGCGTGCCGCCAGGCTTTCCACGCGGTATCGAAGTTCCCCACCAACGCCATCGACAGCGCCATCAACTGCGCCACCGGCCCTTCCACCCAGCCCAGCACGCGCTGCGCAGCAAGCAGCGTTTCCGGCGCCACCAGCGCGCGCATCGGACTGATCGACATCAGGGCCAGCAGGCGGTAACCCAGCGCACCGGCCGGGCCCAGCAGCAGGAACCAGAACAGCACCGCGAACCAGCGCCGCAGCGCATTGTAGACGGTCACGTCGACCAGCGAGGGCAGGTCATCGCGCAGGCTGCCGCCCGCCGCTTGCAGCGTGTGCAGGGCGGCATGGCGCAGCGCCGGCTCGTCGGCATCGATGACCGCTTCGACATCACGGTCCAGGTCGCGTGGACCCCAGCACCAGGCCAGTACGGCAATGCCCAGCAACAGCGAAGGCAGCCCGAACAACGTCCCGCGCAGCAACCACGCCAGCAGGCCCAGCAGCAGCACCGGCGGCAACACCGCCAACGCCACGCCCAGCGGACCACGCGCGGACGGCCCGGCATGCAGGTCCAGCCAGCCCAGCCAGCGCCGGAAGCCATCGAAACGGCGCAGCGTGGCGGCAGCCGCCGGCGCAACGTGGCCCAGCGCCAGGGCAACCAGCACGGCGACCAGCGTGGTGAACATCAGGCGCTCCCAGGCTGCTGCCGGTACCAGTGTTCGATCAGGCTACGGGAGATGGAGATCGGCGGCGACAGGCGGATGCCTTCGCCGTCGTCGTGCACGTCGCGTGCGATCGCCGCACCTACCTCTTCGGCGGTGAACCAGCGCGCGTCTTCCAGCTCACCATCCACTTCCGGTTCGCCATCGTCGGCCTGGGCGCGGAAGCCCACCATCAGGGCGCCGGGGAACGGCCACGGCTGGGTGCCCAGGTACTGGCAGGCGCGCACGCGGACCTTGCTCTCCTCGAACACTTCACGCACCACCGTCTGTTCCAGCATTTCGCCGGGCTCGACGAAGCCGGCCAGCACCGAGTAGCGACGCGGTGCCCAGCTGGCCTGCCGGCCCAGCAGCAGGCGTCCGCGGTTTTCAACGGCCACGATCACCGCCGGATCCACGCGCGGGTAATGTTCCACCGCACACTGCTGGCAGCGTCCGACGAAGCCGCCGCGTTCGAAGCGCACCTCGCCGCCACATACGCCACAGAAGCGATTGCGCGAATGCCAGTACGACATGCCGCGTGCATAGCTGAAGGCGCTGGCATCGGCCACCGACCAGGACAGCGCGGCCTGGCGCAGGTCCATGCGCCCGGGCGCGGCCACGTCCAGCACCGACGCTTCGACGGAAAACCAGGCCTGCTCGCCGCGCAGACCGAGAAACACCGCCGTGCCGGGACCACCGCCGACCTCAGCGCCGGTCAACGGCAGCGGCTGGTCATCGGCGCCGGTGAAGGCGGTGCCGTCGCGGTCCAGCACCAGCAGGCGGGCGTCGGGCCACAGCCGTGCCAGGGCATCGGGGTCTGCACGCAGGGCATCGGCGCGCTCGAGCGGCTCGCCAACGAAGGAAAAACCGGACAGCGGCGAAAGATGGGTAGACATGCGGCAAGCCTGCCCGCACCGGCGGTTGCTGGCAAGCCTCGGCAGCACGCCAGGCGCTGCCCGAAGCCGCTTACATGCTGAAACTGCTGCCGCAGCCGCAGGTGGTCTTGGCGTTCGGATTGCGGATCACGAACTGCGCACCGGTCAGGCTTTCGGTGTAATCCACCTCCGCGCCCATCAGGTACTGCAGGCTCAGCGGATCCACCAGCAGGGTGACCCCGCTGGTCTGCACGGCCAGGTCGTCCTCGGCGCGGTTCTCGTCGAATTCGAAGCCGTACTGGAAGCCGGAACAGCCACCGCCCTCGATGTAGACGCGCAGCGCCAGTTCGGCATTGCCTTCATCCTGGATCAGCTCGCGCACCTTCGCCGCAGCGGACTCGGTGAAGTTCAACGGGCGGTCCAGGGACTGGTAGCCCGGCGCCGCTTCAGCGGTACCGGGTAGTGAAATCAGCGTGCTCATGCGGTCAGCATGGGGCCGCCCGGACCGGCTTTCAAGCCATCGCCTCGGCCAGCTTGCGGCGCGCGGCGGTATCGCCCTTGCCGGTACCGGCCTCCTCTGCGGCGCCTTCCGGCGGCGGAAGCGCGGCCATCGGGGCGCTGGCGTGGATCAGCCGGCCATTCAGCTGCGCGCCGGCGGCCATTTCGACCACCTGGTAATGGATGTTGCCGTTCACGCGGGCGCTCGGCGTCAGTTCGACCCGCTCGCTGGCGTGCACGTCGCCGTCCATGCGGCCACTGATCACCACCACCTGGGCGCGGATCTCGCCTTCCACCACGCCGTTGTCGGACAGGGTGATGTTGGCGGCGCTGGCACCTTCCTGGGCAATCACCTTGCCGTGGATGCGGCCTTCCACATACAGGCCGCCACTGAATTCGACGTCGCCGCGGATCACCACCTGGCTGCCGATCAACGCATCGACCACCAGCTGTCCGTCACGGCTGGACTTGCTGCTTCCAAACATCTGCCTACTCCCCGTTCGCGGCCGGTGCGCCGGCCTGTTTCCAGTCAAATACCTGTGTGGAACCCCCCGTTCCACTGCCCAGTGTGACCTTAACCCGTTGCGGGGTGAAGTCCGCCGGCAGGATCACGCTGCCGCCCAGCTGCTGGAAATATCGGAACGAGTACTCTTGGCCGGGCACGTTGCTGCGCTGGTGCAGTTCATCCCAGCTGACCGTGGCCAGGCGTCCGTTCTTCACGCCTTCCACGGTGAAGCGCATCTGGCCCTGGCTGATCGCCCCGCGGTTGAGGTTCTGGGTCAGCACCAGCGCGTACTGCCAGGTGCCCGCCGCCTCCGGACGGAATTCGATGGAATGGGTGTTGAGGCCCTTGCGCTGGCTGGTGGCACCGACCAGGCGCTCATAGAACGCGACATCGGCGCGCAGGCCGGCGATTTCCTCGTCCCGTTCGGCCAGCGAGGCCTGCACCTCGTTGTTGGCCGCCCGGCTGATGCGGTCGGACGCTTCCAGCGTGGCCTGCTTCTGGCGCAGTTCGACCAGCTGCGCCTGCAGGCTTTCAGCACGCTGCTGCGCCCCTTCAAGGGTATCGCCCAGTTCACCGCCAGGGCGGCCCAGCCAGAAGCCGAGCAGGCCGGCAAGCAGCAGCGCGACGAGGGCAGCAGCGCCCAGTATCCACAGGCGGCGACGGTCATGCGGCGCGGCGCCCTGGCCGGGCATGCGGATCTGGACGCGCGAAGGCGGACGGTTGTTCATGGCAGGTCTCCGGAGCATCGTTCAGTGCGATGCAGGCTCGGCCTCGGCGGATCAGTCGGGGCCATTGTAGTCCAGGACGCAGGCGACACCGGCCGCGGCCCCCGATCCGGCCTGTGGCATTCAGCCTCTCCATCACCGATAGTGCAGCCTTCGAGCGTGCGTACGTGCCGGCGGTCCCCCTGCCGTCGGCGTGATCACGTTCCTGACCGGAGCCTGCGCCATGACCGACGCCCACCTGTTCGTGATCGGCATCCTGCTGGCCTGGCTGGCCGGCATCCGCGTCTACCTCACCGTGTTCGGCGTCGGACTGGCCGGGTTGCTGGGCTGGGTCGACCTGCCACCGGCGCTGCAGGCCACCGAATCGTGGTGGGTGCTGGGGACCTCGGCGGTACTGGCCGTCGCTGAATTCTTCGCCGACAAGATCCCCGGCGTGGATTCGGCGTGGGACCTGCTGCAGACCCTGGCCCGCGTCCCCGCAGGCGCCTTCCTGGCCGCCGCCACGCTGTCGCCCGATGGCGACCTGGGCACCGGGACGTTGCTGGCCGGGGCCGGCGTTGCGCTGGCCAGCCACGGCCTCAAGTCCGGTACCCGGGCACTGTTGAACACGTCGCCCGAGCCGGCCAGCAACTGGGTCGCCTCGGCCGCCGAGGACACCGTGGTGGTCGGCGGGCTGGCGTTGGCGCTGGCCCATCCCTGGCTTGCGCTGGGCGTGGTGCTGGCCTGCAGCCTGGCCGGCGCGCTGACGGTCTGGCTGGTCTGGCGTGCGCTGTGGAAAAGCGTGCGCTGGCTGACCGGAACCGATCGCGACGCGCCCCGCACCGGGCCTGCCGCATAATCTCCCTATTCCCCTTGCCGGCGACTCCGTGAACGACACCTACCCGCCACGCAACCTGCGTGCAGAAACCCCGCCTGCCGACCACTGGCAGCGTTGGGCCAGCACGCCTTCCGAAAAGGCCTCCAGCGCAGCGCCGACGACGGCGGCAGACGACAATGTCGTCGCCCTGCCCGGGGCAACCCCTCCGCCGCTGCACGCCGCCGCGGATGCACAGGACGACCTGCCCCACGGGCTGATCCCCAGCGATGCGCCGTACCGGATCCTGGTCGTGGAAGACGACCGCGCGCAGGCGCTGTTCGCGCAGAGCGTGCTGCACGGCGCCGGCATGGAAGCGATCGTGGTGGGTGATGCGGAAAGCGTGCAGCCGGCCCTGAAGGAACACGCGCCGGACCTGATCCTGATGGACCTGCACCTGCCCGGACTGGACGGCATGCGGTTGACCGCGATGATCCGCCAGCTGCCCGGCCTGCAGATGCTGCCGATCGTCTTCCTCAGCGGCGATCCCGATCCGGAACGCCAGTTCGAAGTCCTCGACAGTGGTGCCGATGATTACCTGAGCAAGCCGATCCGTCCGCGCCACCTGATCGCGGCGGTCTCCAACCGCATCCGGCGCGCGCGCGCGCAGGCCGCTGCGCAGACCGGTGAGCGCGGCGGTCCGCTGCTCAACAATCCGGAAACCGGGCTGCCCACCCGCCACCACCTGCTGCAGCAGCTGTCTGCCGCACTCGGTCACCGCGACCGCGGCGGCCTGTTCTTCATCGAAATCGCCAGCGCGCTGGGCCTGCGCGAACGCTACGGCTATGCCGCCTTCGAGCGCCTGATGGTGCAGGCCGGCCAGCGTCTGGCCGAAGCTGCGCAGCCGCACCTGCTGGCACGCCTGAACGACAACAGCTTCCTCGCCCTCGCCCGCGGCGTGGACGAAGAGCAGCTGGACGCCACCGCGCAGTCGCTGCGCGAGCAGCTGTCCGCCCGCGCCTTCGTGATCCGCGATGACGAGTCGGTGCACCTGCGCGGGGTAATCGGTTTCGCGGCCCTTTCGCCAGGCTTCCCGGACGTGGGCAGCGCGCTGGAGGCGATCGAGCGCACCACGCTGCAGGCACGCCTGCTGAGCGCCGGCGTGGCCGGGTTCGTCCCGCACGAAGAGACCAGCAGCGATGAACACCTGGCGATGCTGGACGGCCAGCTGGAACTGGCCTACCAGCCGATCGTCGCGGTGGCCGGTGGCGGCAACGCGCAGTACCAGGTGCTGTTGCGGCTGCGCCAGGCCGATGGCAGCGTGCTGACCGCCGGCCAGGTGATCCCCGCTGCCGAAGCGGCCGGCCGCATCGCCGACCTCGACCAGCAGGTCATCGACCACGCACTCGGCCTGCTCGACCACTACCGGCATGCCACGCCGCCACTGCACCTGTTCGTATCGCAGTCGCTGCGCACGCTCGCACGTGATGCCTTCGCCGACTGGCTGATCGAATCGCTGCAGCAGCGGCGGCTGGACGGCAGTGCGCTGGTGATCGACGTGCGCCTGCCCGATGCACTGATCCACACCGTCACCCTGCAGCAGTTCTGCATGCGGGTGAGCGCGCTGGGCGTGCGCTTCTGCCTGAGCCAGTTCGAGCCCGGCCCGGAAGCCAATGCCCTGCTGAGCCAGCTGCCGCTGTCGTTCGTGCGCATGGCCGGACGCTTCAGCAGCAGCCACGCCAATCCGCAGACGCGCGATGAGATGCGCGGGGCGATCGACGTCGCCCACCGCGCCAACCTGCTGATCATCGGGCAGCAGATCGAGGATCCGCAGGCGGCCGCGGCGATGTGGGTCGGCGGCGTGGATTTCATCCAGGGCAACATGGTGCAGTCGGCCGGCAGCGACCTGGATTTCGATTTCCTCAACGCGGTGCTCTGACCCGGTGACCCACGGACGGGGCCGATGGATCCACCGGGCAGGGCTCGCAGCGGCGGCCATCAGCGTGGGCTGCCTGCTGGCGGTGGCACTGCACTGGAACGGCCCGTGGCCCTGGCTTGGGCTGGCGGCGGCCTGCGTGGCGCTGTTGCTGTGGCCGCTGCGGGCGCAGCTGCACGGCGCGCAGCGGACAGCCCAGGCCGAGGGCGAACAGCGACTGCGCCAGCTGCAGCAGGAGCTGGACCGCCTGCAGCGCCTTCACGACCAGCAGGGACAACTGGAGCAGCAGCTGCTGCTGGCCAAACAGGCCGCCGAAGCGGCGGTGCTGGCCAAGGGCGAATTCCTGGCCACCATGAGCCACGAGATCCGCACCCCGCTCAACGGCATCATCCCGATGCTGGACCTGATCGGGCGTGGCAGCCTGGAACCGGACCAGCGGCAGATGCTCGGCACGGCAGTCACCAGCTCGCAGCAACTGCTGCGCATCGTCGATGACATCCTCGACCACTCGCGGCTGGAAGCCAATGCGCTGGTGCTGGAGACCACCACCTTCAACCTGCGCGAACTGCTGGAAGGCGTGGTGCAACTGATGCAGCGTGCGGCCGAAGCCAAGGGCCTGCGCATCGTGCTGGAGCTGGATCCTGCGGTGCGGCTGTCGGTGCGCGGCGATCCGGTACGGCTGCGCCAGGTACTCAGCAACCTGCTGGCCAATGCGATCAAGTTCACGGCCCGCGGCCAGGTAACGTTGAAGGTCCGCCGGTTGGGTGAAACCCCGTTCCGGCACGAGCTGCGTTTCGAGGTGCTGGACACCGGCATCGGCATCGACCAGGAACAGCAGTCACGCCTGTTCCAGTCCTTCAGCCAGGCCGACGCCTCGACGACGCGGGTCTACGGCGGCACCGGCCTGGGGCTGGCGATCTGCCGCCGCATCATCGAGCTGATGCAGGGGCAGATCGGCGTGCATTCCACGCCCGGCCAGGGCGCCATGTTCTGGTTCGAGATTCCCCTGCTGAAGGCACTGGGCGATACCCGCAGCGGGCACGGTCCGGAACTCGGCAACCTGCTGCTGCTCAGCAATGATCCGCTGCTGCAGCAGCGCGTGCATCGCGTCGGTGCGCAGCATGGCCTGCAGGTACAGGCGGTGCAGACGCTGGCCGTGGCGCTGGAAGCGGTCCGCGCGACCAGCCGGGCACTGGCGTGGCTGGTGGTCGATGGCCGCCTGCTGCGCAACGGCGATGCCTCCGTGCAGCGGGCCCTGGCCGAGCGCGGCGCGGAGGCCCCGCAGGTGCTCTGGCTGCACCTGGGCAACGCGCCCGCGCGCAATGGCCAGCACTGGGTGGACGAACTGGCGGCCGACGCGGCGCTGCACGCGGTGCTGGTGCCGCTGGCCACGCGCTCGGCGCGCCCTGCCGCGCTGCTGGGCGATGCGACCTTGGCCCCCACCGCAGCCAAGGCACATGACAGGCTGGACCTGCGCGTGCTGCTGGTGGAAGACAACATGGTCAACCTGATGGTGGCCGAGCGCGTTCTGGAAGTCATGGGCTGCACGGTGCGCACCGCCCACGATGGCGAACAGGCGCTGGGCGAGCTGCAGGCGGGCGGCATCGACGTGGTGCTGATGG
This sequence comes from Stenotrophomonas sp. SORGH_AS_0321, assembly GCF_031453215.1. Taxonomy (NCBI): domain Bacteria; kingdom Pseudomonadati; phylum Pseudomonadota; class Gammaproteobacteria; order Lysobacterales; family Lysobacteraceae; genus Stenotrophomonas; species Stenotrophomonas sp. SORGH_AS_0321. Next base: position 364,566 of record NZ_JAVIZG010000001.1, on the reverse strand, counting down.
ATTGCCAGATGCCGGTGCTGGATGGCTACGCGGCCACCCGCCAGTGGCGCGCGCAGGAAGCGGTCTCCACGCGTCCCCGGGTGCCGATCATCGCCATGACCGCCAACGCCATGGCCGGTGACCGCGAGCGTTGCCTGCACGCCGGAATGGATGACTACCTGTCCAAACCGGTGGAGCTTTCGGTGCTGCGCAGCGTGCTCAAGCGCTGGACGCTGGGCGCGCAGGACATCGGCAGCACGCAGGCGCACCACCAGGTGGTGGCAGCGGACGAAGATGCGGCGTCTTCGCAGTCCGCGCTGGACCCGACCGTGCTGGATGAACTGCACGAGGTGATCGGGGCAAGCACGCAGGCGATCATCGATGCGTTCCTGCACGACACACCGATCGCGGTGCAGCAGCTGCAGGCGGCGGCGCAGGAAGGTGACCAGGACCGGCTGCGCGCGCTGGCGCACAGCCTGAAGTCATCCAGCGCGAATGTCGGGGCGATGGCCTTGTCGACCGCCGCACGGCGCATCGAACTGGAAGCGCGCAATGGCACGCTGGAGATGCCGACGGTCGCCGCCGCGCGGGTGGTAGCGGAATTCGCGCGCGCGCGCATGGCGCTGGCCGGCTGGCAGCCCCGGTAAGAACGGCCCGTAGTGCCGACCTGGGTCGGCACCCATGGCCCCCGCTCAGTCTTCCAGCTTGCTCAGCAGGTACTTCGGCTCGCCGAGGCGCCCGATCAGTTCCAGCTGGGTTTCCAGCCAGTCGATGTGCTCTTCTTCGGAATCCAGGATCTTCGTGAACAGCTGGCGGCTGACGTAGTCGCCAACCGAATCGGCATGGGCAACCGCTTCGCGCAGCACGTCCACGGCCTCGCTCTCGAGCGCCAGGTCGCACTGCAGGATTTCCGTCGGATTCTCGCCGATGCGCAGCTTGCCCAGCGCCTGGAAGTTCGGCAGTCCTTCAAGGAACAGGATGCGATCAGACAGCATGTCGGCATGCTTCATCTCTTCGATCGATTCCTTGTACTCGTGCTCGGCGAGTTCCTTGATGCCCCAGTTCTTCAGCATCTTGGCGTGCAGGAAGTACTGGTTGATCGCAGTCAGTTCGTTGTACAGCACCTTGTTGAGGTACTGGATGACTTTGGCGTCGCCTTTCATGGGGGGTGCTCCTGCACGCTGAAAACGCAGGCACTGTAGCGGCTTTACGCCGGCGATGAAGGAACGCGAATCGTGCTCAGTTGCGCGTTGCCGCGCGCGTGGTCAGGCCGCCTGCAGGCCGACGAGAACCGGCAGGGGCAGATCGTGGGTGTTGCGTGCCTTGGCCAGCAGGTCGGCCGCCATGTCCAGGCAGGCCCCGCAGGTGGCGCCACATCCGGTGCGCATCGTCAGTTCGGCCACCGTCATGCAGCCATCCACCGCGGCTTCGCGGATCTGGTGGTCGGTGACTCCGTTGCAGATACAGACGTACACGGTGGCGGTCAGGTCTGGCAGGCCGATGCTGGCCTGCCGATATTCCACTTCAAACGCGAATGGTTGTCAATTAACAACCTGAATCATTCTCGATGAAGTTCAGCCTCAAGCGATCGTCAGGTTGGATCGCCCTGCACTTTCTTGGGCCAGTAACCCCGCTTGGTCGGACGTTTGCGCGGCCGATCATGACCGGCCGCATGGCCTGGCATCCAGGCTTCCTGCGCCCCCGTCGGCATCTGCGTCACGCCGGCGCCGGCGACGCCCCGCGCCATCGGTGCGAGGTGGCGCAACGCACGCGCGTACACGCCGCGCTTGAACATCACCACGTGCTCGACCGGATACCAGAAATCCACCCAGCGCCAGTTGTCGAACTCCGGCGTGTCGGTCACATCCAGCTGCACATGCGACTCATCACCGGTCAGGCGCAGCAGAAACCAGACCTGCTTCTGGCCGATGCACACCTGTCGCTCATTGCGGCGGATCGCGCGCGCAGGGAGCTTGTAACGCAGCCAACCGGGGGTAGCACCGAGCACTTCAACGTGTTCGGGCAGCAGGCCGGTCTCTTCCTGCAGTTCACGATACATGGCCTCGACGGGCGTCTCATCGGTGTTCATGCCGCCCTGTGGGAACTGCCAGCCGTCCCGGCGCACTCTACGTGCCCAGAACACCTGACCGTCCTGGCGCATCAACACGATGCCGACGTTCGGTCGATAGCCGTCCGGATCGATCACGATGCGGACTCCTAGAAATCTACTGACAGGGACTATCCCATGCCGTCTGTCGGCCCACAAGCAGCACACAAAACTATTGACATGTTTCGTACACATGCCCAGAATAGCCGGCTCACCCAAGGCTATGTAGCTCAGCCGGTTAGAGCACAGCACTCATAATGCTGGGGTCGGTGGTTCGAGTCCACCCATAGCCACCATGTCGAGGTTGGTTTTCGACTTGGAAAGTGAGACAATTGCTTCACCTATTTTGCCCCGTCGCCAAGCGGTAAGGCACCTGACTCTGACTCAGGCATTCGGTGGTTCGAATCCATCCGGGGCAGCCAAATAAATGACAAAAGGCCTGATCGAAAGATCAGGCCTTTTGTCATTTATTTGGTCGCGCATTCCACCTCATCCCCCCGCCTGTCGGCGCGCCCCCTTGAACAGCAAGGGGGCTCCAGTCCAGTGAAAATTCTGCGCCCTTGGGGAACAGGCCACATTGCCCTGCATCCCCCATTGCACGTCTGGAGAAAAGCCCCCTTCTTGTTGAAGGGGGCGCGCCGACTGCGCCCAGCGGAACAAAAAAAAGCCCGGCGAAAGCCGGGCTTTTCTTGTTCTGCTGGCGCGGTGGATCAGCGCTTGGAGAACTGCGTAGCGCGACGTGCCTTGTGCAGGCCGACCTTCTTACGCTCGACTTCACGGGCGTCACGGGTCATGAAGCCAGCCTTGCGCAGCTCGGACTTCAGGGTTTCGTCGTACTCGACCAGCGCGCGGGCGATGCCCAGGCGGATCGCACCGGCCTGGCCGGTGGTGCCGCCGCCAGCGGCGGTGACCAGGATGTCGAAGCTTTCGGTGTTCTTGGTCAGCTCGAGCGGCTGGCGCACGATCATGCGCGCAGTCTCACGACCGAAGAACTCGTCCAGCGGACGACCATTGACGGTGATCTTGCCAGAGCCCTTGCGCAGGAACACGCGGGCAGTGGAGGACTTGCGGCGGCCAGTGCCGTAGTTTTGAGTGATAGCCATGATTAGATATCCAGAACCTGCGGCTGCTGTGCGGCGTGCGGATGCTCAGTGCCTGCGTAGACCTTGAGCTTGCGGTACATCTGGCGACCCAGCGGACCCTTCGGCAGCATGCCCTTCACGGCGATCTCGATCACGCGCTCCGGGTGGCGCTCAAGCGCCTGGGCCAGGGATTCGGTCTTCAGGTTGCCGATGTAACCGGTGAAACGGTGATACATCTTGTCCTGCAGCTTCTTGCCGGTGACGACAATCTTTTCTGCATTGATGACGACCAGGTAGTCGCCGGTATCAACGTGCGGGGTGTAGACCGGCTTGTGCTTGCCACGCAGACGGCGGGCCAGCTCGGTGCAGAGACGGCCCAGGGTCTTGCCCTCGGCGTCAACGAGGTACCAGTCGCGCTGGACGGTCTCGTTCTTAGCGGTGAAAGTGCTCATGAAGAACTCTATGTAGGTCGTCGGGCTCATTGCGGCCAGGAGGGCCGGAACTCTGCCACGCGTTGTGAAGGTGAAACGCAAGAGGCGGGATTTTACCCAGCTTCGCCCCGGAGCGCAAGTTCACCCCCGCCATGGGTTGGCAGGCGCGCGGCAGGCGGCGAGAATCAGGGCTCCCCTGACGTCACCGGCCCCACCATGAGCGCGCTCCGCCAGACCACCCCGCTGGACCACCTGCTGACCGAGGCACAGCGTGCGTTGGACACGGTGTTCGGCAATCCGCCGGCCGAACGCCCCTACCCCGCCACCGATGCCGCCGAACCCGGCATGAGCCGGAGCGAACGGCGGCACGCCGCCGGCCTGATGCGGATCAACCATGTCGGCGAAGTCTGCGCGCAGGGACTGTACTTCGGTCAGGCGGCGGTGGCGCAGGATCCAGCCACCCGCGCGCACCTGCTGGAGGCGGCGCAGGAAGAAACCGACCACCTGGCCTGGTGTGCGATCCGGCTGGGAGAGCTGGACAGCCGTCCCAGCCGGTTCAATCCGGTCTGGTACGCCGGCAGCTATGCGATCGGCACGCTGGCCGGGCTGCGCGGTGACGGCTGGAACCTCGGCTTCGTGGTGGAAACCGAACGCCAGGTGGAAGCCCATCTTGACGAGCACCTCGAGACGCTGCCGCCGGCCGACCTGCGCAGCCGTGCGGTGATCAAGGTGATGAAGGAAGACGAAGCGCGGCATGCCGAGCACGCCGAACAGGCCGGTGCGCGCCGCCTGCCGTTCCCGATTCCCGGCGTGATGGCGCTGGCATCGAAGGTGATGAAGACCATCGCGTACCGGTTCTGAGGGACCGCCCACTGGGGTCAGAGTCCTTTTCCTGCGGAAAAGGACTCTGACCCCTTTTTCATGAGCCGGTCAGGGCGTGGACACCAGCTTCAGGCCGATCACCCCGGCCACGATCAGTGCCACGCACCCCAGCCGTGCCGGCGAGGCGCTGTCGTTGAACAGGAAGATGCCCAGCACCGCTACGCCCAGCGCGCCGATGCCGGTCCAGATGGCGTAGGCCGTACCCACCGGGATGGTCTTCATCGCCTGGCTCATCAGGTACAGGCTGATCAGGGCCGCTCCCACCGTGGCTGCGGTCGGCAGCGGCTTGCTGAAGCCATCGGAATATTTCATGCCGATGGCAAAGCCGATTTCAAAAATGCCGGCCAGCAGCAGATAGATCCAGGGCATGGGGGACTCCTCAACTTTTTAAACGGAAACAAAACGGCCCAGTGTCTTCACACCGGGCCGTGGGTCGGTCAACTGCCGTGAAACCCTGATCTGCGCAGATCGGGGTTCCACGGGGCGGGACGTCCCGCCTTCATAAGCAAGGCCCCGGAGGACCCTGCCGGTGTTACTCGGACAGGTTGCGCCCGTGGAACAGCTCTTCGATCTCACGACGCAGCAGCGCCTCGATCTTCATGCGTTCCTTGAAGGAAAGGTTCTTGGCCTTCTCTTCGAACAGGTACTGGTCCAGATCGAAATCCTTCAGGTGCATCTTCGTGTGGAAGATGTTTTCCTGGTAGACGTTGACGTCGAACATCTCGTAACGCGACTTGATGTTCTTGGCCAGGAAGTTCTGGATCGAGTTGATCTTGTGGTCGATGTAGTGCTTCTTGCCCTTCACGTCGCGGGTGAAGCCACGCACGCGGTAATCCATGATCACGATGTCCGATTCCAGACTCTCGATCAGGTAGTTCAGCGCCTTCAGCGGCGAGATGACGCCGCAGGTAGCCACGTCGATGTCGGCGCGGAAGGTCGCGATGCCTTCCTGCGGGTGCGTTTCCGGATAGGTGTGCACGGTGATGTGCGACTTGTCCATGTGCGCGACCACGGCATCGGAGATCAGCTCCTTGCCGGCCTGCTTCTTGTCGATCACCGGTTCTTCGGAGATCAGGATCGTCACCGACGCACCCTGCGGATCGTAATCCTGGCGCGCGATGTTGAGGATGTTCGCACCGATGATCTCGGCGACGTCCGTGAGAATCTGAGTCAGCCTGTCGGCGTTGTACTCTTCATCGATGTAGTCGATGTAGCGCTGACGCTCCTCTTCGGTGCGGGCGTAACAGACGTCATAGATGTTGAAGCTCAGCGCCTTGGTGAGGTTGTTGAAACCTTGCAACCTCAGGCGAGGCAACGGCTTGACCACGGGCGGCGATCCTGTAAGAGCGGGGAAAGGATCAATTATGAGGCAATTGTTCCCCGAGGGGGGACCTGAACGGGCTGCCGTGAACAGCTAATTGTTTGCTCTTAACATTTCAGCTCCGCTAAGCTGCTCGCCACCCCGTGAATCCGTTCATGCGCAGAGGGAGCGCCACCATCGTGTCAACCGTGCGCCTTGCTACCAGTCCTTTGGCTTTGGACATCGCTACCATCGACCGCTTCCTGGCCCACAGCCATCGGCGCCGCTACCCTGCCCGAACCGATGTGTTCCGTCCCGGCGACCCGGCCGGGACCCTGTACTACGTGATCAGTGGATCGGTTTCCATAATTGCTGAAGAGGACGAGGAGCGCGAGCTGGTGCTCGGCTACTTCGGCACCGGCGAGTTCGTGGGGGAGATGGGCCTGTTCGTGGAGTCGGACCGCCGCGAGGTCATCCTGCGCACCCGTACCGCCTGCGAGCTGGCCGAAATCAGCTACGAACGCCTGCACCAGCTGTTCCTGGGACCGCTGTCCAGCGACGCCCCGCGCCTGCTGTATGCGCTGGGCCAGCAGATCTCCAAGCGTCTGCTGGACACCAGCCGCAAGGCCAGCCGCCTGGCCTTCCTGGATGTCACCGACCGGATCGTGCGCACCCTGCATGACCTGGCCGAAGAGCCGGAAGCCATGACCCACCCGCAGGGCAGCCAGTTGCGGGTATCCCGGCAGGAGCTGGCCCGGCTGGTTGGCTGCTCGCGCGAGATGGCCGGCCGGGTGCTGAAGAAGCTGCAGGTGGACGGCCTGCTGCATGCCCGCGGCAAGACCGTGGTGCTGTACGGCACGCGCTGAGGGTCGCCCGACCTGTGGCGCGGCCCTGATGGGTGCTGCTCACCTGTTGGGTCTGCTCCCCTGGCGGGTGCCGATGCCCCTGGCGGGTGCCGATGCCCCTGGCGGGTGACGATGCCCCTGGTGGGTGACGACCGTTGGTCGTCACTGCGTCACGCCCGCCATCACCTGCCGGTGCACGGCAGCCCTGCAGGATGATGAGATGGAGCTGAGCAGCGAATTCTGGTGGTTCATCCTGATCGGCCTGGGCGCGCAGCTGGTCGACGGCGCGCTGGGCATGGCGTTCGGCCTGGTGTCGTCCTCGGTCATGCTCAGCATGGGCCTGCCGCCGGCACAGGTGAGCGCCAGCGTGCACACCGCCGAGGTATTCACCACCGGCGCCTCCGGCGTGTCCCATCTGGTCGCGGGCAACGTGGACCGTCGCCTGTTCGTGCGCCTGGCCGTCCCTGGCGCGATCGGCGGGGCGATCGGCGCGTACGGCCTTACCCAGCTGCCCGGGGACGTCATCCGGCCATTGATCTATTTGTACCTGCTGGTGCTTGCCATCGTCATCCTGTTGCGTGCGGCAGGGCGGCTGATGCCCAAGGGCGACATCAAGCGCGTGCCGCTGCTGGGCGCCGTCGCCGGCTTCCTGGATGCCACTGGCGGCGGTGGCTGGGGGCCCGTGGCCACCTCCACGCTGCTGGCGCGTGGCGGGCAGGCGCGGACCACCATCGGCACGGTCAATGCGGCAGAGTTCGTGGTGACGCTGACGGTCTCGGCGACGTTCCTGTTGTCGATGGGGCTGCATCACCTGCAGATCGTCGCCGGCCTGCTGATCGGCGGCATGATGGCCGCGCCGTTGGCGGCGGTGCTGGTGAAGCGGGTCAAGGAACGCTGGGTGCTGGTAGCAGTAGGCGTGCTGGTGCTGGCGATCAGCCTGTACCAGATCGGTCACACGGTGTTCGGCCTGCTGGGGCGGTAGCGGCCGGTAGCGGCTGACGGCCAGCGGCCGTCACTACCGGGTGCGGCAACAGCAACGGCAACGGCAACGGCGACAGCGTGACGACCAACGGTCGTCACCCACCGGGTTGTATCCCACCGGGTCGTCACCCGCCGGGTCGCCACCCACCAGGTCGTATCCCCACCCCGGCAGAGGCGTGACGGCCAGCGGCCGTCACTACCGGGTGCGGCGGCCGTCACTGCCCTCAGGGCGTGTCGCCACCGCGGTCCAGGCAGCCCCAGTTGAGGATGCGCGTGCCTTCCGGAAGGACGCGACGGAAGAAGTCCACGCTGCCGCGCTTGGGATTGACCACCACCGGTGCCTTTGCCGCGACCAGCAGCGGCAGGTCGGCGGTGCTGTCGGAGTAGGCCACGTCGATGTTGCCGTAGCCGCGCTCGCGCAGCATGCGCATCTTCTCTTCGTTGTGGCAGTGGCGGGTGGCGCCAACAGCACCGAAACGCGGCCCCACTTCGCTGCCGATCACCGGCACGTCCACGTGCGCGACAAAGGCCAGGATCGCCCTTGCGAGCTCCGGCGGCGCACCGGTGGCCACCACCACGCGGTCGCCGTTGGCACGGTGCGCAGCGAACACCTCCAGCGCCTGCGGCAGCAGTTTCGCGCGCAGTGTCGGTTCGTGCTTCAGCACATAGGCATCGATGACGCGGTTGAACTCGCGCGCGCGGTGCATGCCGAAGGTGGCGATCCATACGTAGATCGAGATGCCGGCGCGCCGTGTCGGCAGCATCGCCACCAGCGGCCCCGCGATCGGCGTCGCCAGCAGCGCGGCCAGCAGCCGCAGCGGATTGCGCTTGATCAGGGTGGCAAACAGATGGCTGCCGGAATCGCCGTCATACAGGGTGTGGTCGAAATCGAACACCACCAGCGGCGCACTGTCCTGCGGGGTTGGATAGATCGTGCTCATGCAGCGAAGAATAGCTGACGCAGGCCCTCGCCTGGTTCCTCCACGCGCATGAAGGCTTCACCCACCAGGAAGGCGTTGATCCCCGCATCACGCATCAGGCCGACGTCCTGCGGTCCCAGGATGCCGCTTTCGGTCACCAGCAGGCGGTCCTTCGGCACCGCGCTGCGCATGTCCAGCGTGGTCTGCAGCGATACCTCGAAGGTACGCAGGTTGCGGTTGTTGATGCCGATCATCGGCGCTGGCACCTGCAGCGCGCGCTCCAGTTCATCGATGTCGTGCACTTCCACCAGCACGTCCATGCCCAGGCTGATCGCCAGCTCGGACAGCGCGGCCAGCTGGGCATCTTCCAGCGCGGCCACGATCAGCAGGATGCAGTCCGCCCCCAGCACGCGCGCTTCGACCACTTGGTAGGGATCGACCACGAAGTCCTTGCGCAGTACCGGCAGCGTGCAGGCCTCGCGTGCCTGCTGCAGGTAGGCATCGCCGCCCTGGAAGAAGTCCACGTCGGTCAGCACGGACAGGCAGCTGGCGCCGCCGAACTCATAGCTGACCGCGATATCGGCCGGATGGAAGTCCGGACGGATCACGCCCTTGGATGGACTGGCCTTCTTGACCTCGGCGATGACCGCCGGGTCACCGTTGGCGATCGCCGCCTGCAGCGCACGCACGAACCCGCGCACCGGTGGCGCATCGGCCAGCCGGGCCTGCAGCTGTTCCAGCGGCACGGCGGCGCGGCGCTGGGCCACTTCTTCGGCCTTGCGGGCCAGGATGGTCTGCAGGATGTCGCTCATGGTGCTCACAGAAAAAAGGGAATGGAGGGGATCAGGTCGTGCACCGCCGCGCGCCTAGCCTGCCAGCACGTGGGTGATGTCCACGTACTGTTGCAGGCGGGTGCGGGCACTGCCATCGGCAATCGCCGCGCGCGCACGCGCCAGGCCATCGCCGATGTCGCTCGCCACGTCGGCCACGTACAGGGCGGCACCCGCATTCAGCGCCACGATATCCAGCGCCGGGCCCGGCTCGTTGTCGAGCACGGCGCGCAGCATGGCGATGGATTGTTCGGGCCCGTCCACGCGCAGGTTGCGGCTGGCCGACATGGCGATGCCGAAGTCTTCCGGATGGATCTCGTACTCGCGGACCTTGCCATCGCGCAGCTCGCCGACCAGGGTGCCGGCGCCGAGCGAGATCTCGTCCATGTTGTCGCGGCCCCACACCACCATCGCGCGCTGGGTGTCCAGTTCGCGCAGCACGCGCGCCTGGATGCCGACCAGGTCCGGATGGAACACGCCCATCAGCACCGACGGTGCACTGGCCGGGTTGGTCAGCGGGCCGAGGATGTTGAAGATGGTGCGTACCCCCATCTCGCGCCGCACCGGCGCCACGACCTTCATCGCCGGGTGGTGGATCGGGGCGAACATGAAGCCCACGCCGGTCTGTTCGATGGCCTGCGCCACCTGCGCCGGCTGCAGTTCGATCACCGCGCCGAGCGCTTCCACCGCATCGGCACTGCCGGACTTGGAGGACACGCTGCGGTTGCCATGCTTGGCCACGCGCGCACCGGCAGCGGCGGCCACGAACATCGAACAGGTGGAGATGTTGAAGGTATGCGAGCCATCGCCGCCGGTGCCGACGATGTCGACCATGTGGCGGGTATCGGCCACCGGCACCGGCAGCGCGAACTCACGCATCACGGTCGCGGCGGCGGCGATCTCGTCGACGGTTTCCTTCTTGACCCGCAGCCCGGTCAGGATCGCGGCGGTCATCATCGGCGACACATCGCCGCGCATGATCTGCCGCATCAGGTCGACCATCTCCTCGAAGAAGATTTCGCGGTGTTCGATGGTGCGTTGCAGGGCTTCCTGGGGGGAGAAGCGCATCGATGGACTCCTGGGTTCGGCGTGCAGCTCAGCGCTGCAGGAAGTTGCGCAGCAGCGCGTGGCCGTGCTCGGTAAGGATGGATTCGGGATGGAACTGCACGCCCTCGACCGGATGCTCACGATGGCGCAGGCCCATGATCTCTTCCACGGAACCGTCCTCGTTCTCGGTCCAGGCGGTGACTTCCAGGCACGCCGGCAGGCGCGTCTTGTCCACCACCAGCGAGTGGTAGCGCGTGGCCTGGTAGCGATCGGGCAGGCCGGCGAACACGCCCTTGCCTTCATGGCGGATCGGCGAGGTCTTGCCATGCATGATGTTGCCCGCGCGGATCACCGTGCCGCCGTACACCTGGCCGATGCCCTGGTGGCCCAGGCAGACCCCGAGGATCGGCGTGGTCGGGCCGAGCCGCTGGATCAGCTCCAGCGAAATGCCCGCCTCGTTCGGCGTGCACGGACCGGGCGAAATCACGATGCGTCCGGGCTTCTGCGCGGCGATCTCATCGACCGTCATCGCGTCGTTGCGCACCACCTTGACCTCGGCACCCAGCGTCTGCAGGTACTGCACGAGGTTGTAGGTGAAGCTGTCGTAGTTGTCGATCATCCACAACATGGATCAGGTTCCGTCGCTTTTCAGGAAAGTGGCGTACACGTTTTCGGTGTACGTGATGGGTACGGCGTTGATCGATCCGCGCGTGTACGGCGCCTGCGGCCAGGCGGGCACGGCACCTGCCGCGGCGATGGCCACGGCGCGGGAACTCACAGGCCCTTGGCCGCCTGGGCGACCGCGCGGAACAGCGCGCGGCCCTTGTTCATCGTCTCGTCCCATTCCTTCTGCGGGTCCGAGTCGTAGACGATGCCGGCGCCGGCCTGTACGTGCAGGCGACCGTCCTTGATCACTGCGGTGCGGATCGCGATGGCGGTGTCCGCATCGCCGTGCCAGCCGATGTAGCCGATGCTGCCGGCGTAGACGTTGCGCTTGATCGGCTCCAGCTCGCGGATCACTTCCAGCGCGCGGATCTTCGGCGCGCCACTGACCGTGCCGGCCGGGAACGTGGCGCGCAGCACGTCGGCGTAGCTCAGGCCCGGCTGCAGCTGCCCGGTCACCTCGCTGACGATGTGCATCACGTGGCTGTAGCGCTCGATCACGAACTTGCTCGCCGACCTCCACCGTGCCCGCGCGGGAAACCCGGCCGGCATCGTTGCGGCCCAGGTCGATCAGCATCAGGTGTTCGGCGCGCTCCTTCGGATCGGCCAGCAGTTCGGCTTCCAGCGCGTCGTCCTCTTCCACCGTGGCGCCACGCGGACGGGTGCCGGCGATCGGCCGCACGGTGACATGGCCCACGCCCTCGGCATCATGCTGCAGGCGTACCAGGATCTCCGGCGACGAGCCCACCACCTGCATGTCACCGACATCCAGGAAATACATGTACGGCGAAGGATTGAGCGCCCGCAGCGCGCGGTACACATCCACCGGCCGCGCCTTGAACGGCACGCTCAGGCGCTGGCTCAGCACCACCTGGAAGATGTCGCCGGAACGGATGTAGTCCTTGCTGCGCTCCACCGCGTCGATGAAGCCTTCGCGGGTGAAGCCGGAGATGAAGTCGCCCTCGTCCAGCACGTCGCTGTGCAGCGGCGCGGGATAGCCGGCGCCGGGGGCGCGCAGCTTGCCGGCCAGCGCGTCCAGCCGCGCCTGCGCCTCGTCCCAGGCACCGGGCTGGCGCGGGTCGGCATGCACGATCAGGTACAGCCGGCCCTTCAGGTTGTCGAACACCGCCAGCTCTTCGGAATGCATCAGCAGGATGTCCGGCGTGCCCAGCTCATCGCGCCCGGCCGGCGGCGCCAGGCGCGGTTCGATGTAGCCGATGCACTCGAAGCCGAACCAGCCGACCAGGCCGCCGGTGAAGCCGGGCAGTCCGTCCAGCTTGGGCACCGAATGCGCGCTGCGCAGGGCCTCGACTTCGGCGAAGGGGTCGGCCACGTCGCGGGTTTCCACGACCTGGCCGTGTTCGGCGATGGTCAGGGTGTGCCCACGGAAGGTGTACACGCGGCGCGCCGGCAGGCCGATGATGGAATAGCGCCCGAAGCGCTCACCGCCTTCGACCGATTCGAACAGATAGGTGTGCGGCCCGTCGGCCAGCTTCAGGTAGACCGAGAGCGGGGTGTCCAGGTCGGACAGCACTTCACGGACGACGGGGATGCGGGTGTGGCCTTCAGCGGCCTGCTGCTGGAACTGGGCGGGGGTGTTCAACACGACTTTCCTTCCGGGATACGGCGTTTTCTGGGCGGACGACGGCTACGGGCCACCATCGCCAGCTACGGCGTGCGGAAGAAACGGATCGCGGGGTCGTCAGGATGGACACCCGGCGACTTTAGCGCAGGTTCCGGCCAGGCGGAAGCCTGATGCCCGGACTGCTCGATGCAGCCCGGGGCCCTTCAGCCCCCTGATCAGCGCTGGAAGGGTTGCGCATTCACCGGCTCACCCTTCCTGCTGCACATGGGCGCATTGGTCATTCCCATGCTCAGCAGGTTGCCGCCGTTGATGACGCAGGTGTACTCCCTGCCCCCGGCCGCCTTCAGGTTCGCATAGGTGTTGGTGCCGTCCACGCGCTTGCTGACCAGCGTCAACTGCGAGGGCTCCAGGCCCAGCACGCCGGCCGAAGACGAGATGATCTTTGTATCGCTCAGCACGTTGGTCTTGGCGGCGATGGCGGAGCAACCCGCGAGGCCCAGCGCACATGACACGGCGATTGCGGCGGCGATTTTCATTGAGGTATCTCTTGGTGGGCGGAACAGCTCCCTGACGCACGACTGCGTCGGGCCAAGGATGCTGGGCCGCACGCAGGCAGGACGCCATCGCCGTCGCGCCATACTGCGCTGGCCGTCTCACTGGGTGCCTCGTTACGCGCTTTGAACGTCGCCCAAGCCGGCGCCACGCGGGCCGGTAACGACGCCCGCGCAGGCTCAGTGGGACAGCAGCGGGCACGCCGCAGGCAGATGCATGCGCACGCGGCGTGGCACGCATTCGATGCGGAAGTGCCGTGCTTCCACCGGCTCACCGTCCAGGTTGAGGGTCAGCGGCTTTTCGGCGCGGATCTCCACGCGGGTCAAGCGGGTGCGGGTGGCAACGCGCTCAAGCGCGGCTTCCTTGCCCCCGGTCACCAGCTGGCCGAGCATCGCGCCGACTTCGCCGGTCAGTTCCGGAATGATGGTGACATCCAGCTGGCCATCGTCGATGACCGCCTGCGGGCACAGCGCCTGGCCACCACCGGCCTGGCGGCCGTTGCCGATGCCCAGTGCGATGAAGCCGCCTTCCCAGTCGAAGCCGGGGCCGTGCACGCGCGCCAGGATCGGCTCGATCCGGCCCAGCTTGGAGATGCCGGTCAGCACGTAGGCCAGGCCACCCAGCACCTTCTTCAGGCCTTCATCGGTTTCCACCGTCACCTGCGTGCCGAAGCCACCGCTGGCGACGTTGGCGCACCACCAGACCTTGCCATCGGCGTCGATGCGCAGCAGGTCGATGGCGCGGGGTGCCTGCGCGGTGATCAAGGCCAGTACCTCGGCGGGGCTCTCCGGGAAACCGGCGGCGGTAGCGAAATCGTTGGCCGTGCCCAGTGGCAGCAGGGCCAGCGAAGGCAGCGCATCGGCCGGTTTCTTCCCTATGTGCCAGGGTCTCGGCGACCGCGCTCAAGGTGCCATCCCCACCACCGGCGATGATCACCTCCACGCCGTTGTCGATGGCCTCGGCGACATAGCGCTCGGCATCCCCGCTTTCCCAGGTGACCCGCACTTCCAGATTGATCCCGCGCTCGCGCCAGGCCTTGACCGCATCGCGCACATCGACGTCCCCGGCCGATTTTCCGTTCAGGATCAGGCGCCAGCGGGCAAGGCTCATTGGGGGGTTCCGGGGGGTGGGGGCGGCACAGGCTAGCAGTCGCGCGTTCTTTGCCGGTGAATGTCATCGGCCTGTCACCGATGCCCCGGAACATGGAAGGCCATAGCAGGGAAGACGGATGGAGGCAGGATCAGCCTCCGATTGTTTCAGCAGGGCCACGCCGGCAGCGGCGTGGCCTTTTTTTCAGGACGCGGCGAAGTCGGCCAGGGCCTCGCCCTGCAGGCGGTAGACGGTCCATTCGTCCTGCGGCTTGGCGCCGGCGGCGACGTAGAAATCGATCGCTGGCTGGTTCCAGTCCAGCACCGACCATTCGAAACGCCCGCAGCCCTCGGCCACGGCCTGCCGGGCGATGTGCTTCAGCAACGCCTTGCCGGCGCCGGATCCGCGCTTTTCCGGGCTGATGTACAGGTCTTCCAGGTAGATGCCCTTGCGGCCCAGCCAGGTGGAGTAGTTGTAGAAGTACACCGCGAAGCCGATCGCTTCGCCGTCGGCTTCGCAGACCAGCGCCTGCGCGCTGGCGTCAGGCCCGAACAGGCTGGCCGCGATTCCCGCCTCGTCGGTCTGCACCGACGATTCGGCCTTCTCATAGATCGCCAGTTCGCGGATGAAGCGCAGGATCAGACCTGCATCAGCGACAGTGGCCGGACGGATGTTCATGGGCAGAAAAGGGGACGGAGGGAATTAAACGAGTTTAATTCCCTCCGTCCCCTTTTTTCTCAGCGGGCGGCGGCGACGTTGGCGCGCATCGCGCTGATCACCTGCTGGTAATCCGGCGCGTTGAAGATCGCCGAGCCGGCCACGAAGGCATCGGCACCGGCCGCGGCGATCGCACCGATGTTGTCGGCCTTCACCCCGCCGTCGATCTCCAGGCGGATGTCCTTGCCGCTGGCATCGATCTTCTGCCGCACCACTTTCAGCTTGTCCAGCGCCGACGGAATGAAGGCCTGGCCGCCGAAGCCCGGATTCACCGACATCAGCAGCACCAGGTCCAGGTCGTCCAGCACCCAGTCCAGGATGTCCACCGGCGTGCCGGGATTGAGCACCAGGCCCGGCTTGCAGCCCAGCGAGCGGATCAGCTGGATGGTGCGGTGCGGGTGGCGGCTGGCCTCGGGGTGGAAGCTGATGTAGGTCGCGCCGGCCTCGGCGAAGTCCGGGATGATCCGGTCCACCGGCTCCACCATCAGGTGCACGTCGATCGGTGCGGTGACTCCGTGCTTGCGCAGCGCCTGGCAGACCAGCGGGCCGATGGTCAGGTTGGGGCACGTAATGGTTGTCCATCACATCGAAGTGGACCCAGTCCGCGCCGGCGGCGAGGACGTTGTCGACTTCTTCGCCGAGGCGGGCGAAGTCGGCCGACAGGATGGACGGGGCAATGATGCAGTTGGACATGGCCAGGGCCTTCGGAGCAGGAAGAAAAAGGGTCAGGACTCAGCGCTTGCGCAGGGTCTTGATGCGGTCGTAGGCGGCATTCACGCGGCGGCTCTTGGCTTCGGCCTGCTTGAGCAGTTCCGGCGCGGCGCCGACCAGCTTGTCGGGGTGGTACTGCGACATCAGCCGACGGTAGGCCAGGTCGATCTCCGCCTCCGTTGCTGAAGACGTCAGTCCCAGCTCGCGATACGGGTTTTCCTTGTTCAGGCGGAACCAGTCGGCGTCGAACGCATGGCCGATCAGCAGCCCCAGCACCGCGCCAAACAAGGGATTGGGCCGGAACAGCAGGGCCCCGGCGATGAAACCCAGCAGTTTTCCGTACCAGCGCATGGCGCTCCGGGCAGATTTGGCCAATTGGCTTTTCATTTTACGTCACAGCCGCCCCGGACGGCTTTACACTAGGCCGCCCGCTGGCCGGCGGGCCCTCCGGGTCCCTGGGCAGCTCGTATCGACGAAGCCCCCAGGAGTGCCCGTGCCGACCACGTTGTTGCAATCCGATCTTCCCGGCCTGCCCTTGCGCCATCGCGGCAAGGTGCGTGACGTTTTCGATATTCCGCGCGAGCGCCTGCCCGAAGGCACGCCGCCGGGGGACTACCTGCTGATGGTAGCCACCGATCGCCTGTCGGCCTTCGACGTGGTGCTGCCCGACCCGATCCCGGGCAAGGGCGAAATGCTCTGCCAGGTGTCCAATTTCTGGTTCGCCAAGACCGCGCACCTGATGCCCAACCACCTGACCGGCATCGACGTGGCCAGCGTGCTGCCCGAAGGCGTGGACGCGGCGCTGTACGCCAAGCGCGCGGTGGTCACCCGGAAACTCAAGCCGGTGCCGGTGGAAGCGATCGCCCGCGGCTACCTGATCGGCAGCGGCTGGAAGGACTACCAGCGCACCGGCAAGGTCAGCGGCATTGAACTGCCCGACGGCCTGCGCCAGGCCGAAAAGCTGCCCGAGCCGATCTTCACCCCGTCCACCAAGGCCGCCGTCGGCGACCATGACGAGAACATCGACTTCGATGCGATGGTCAAGGCGGTCGGCGTGGACCTGGCCGAGCGCGTGCGCGATGCGACCCTGCGCATCTACGCCTTCGCCGCCGATTACGCGCGTGAGCGCGGCATCATCCTGGCCGACACCAAGTTCGAGTTCGGCACCGATGAAGACGGCCGCCTGTACATCATGGATGAGATGCTGACCCCGGATTCTTCGCGCTACTGGCCGGCCGACGAGTACGAAGTGGGCACCAGCCCGCCGAGCTACGACAAGCAGTTCGTCCGCGATTACCTGGAAACGCTGGACTGGGGCAAGACCGCACCCGGCCCGTCCATTCCGGCCGAAGTGATCGAGCGCACGCGTGCCAAGTACGCCGAGGCCCTGCAGCGACTGGCCGGCATCAGCGTCGATTGAGGGGGCGGCGGGCGCTGCCCGCCCTCCTCTGGAAAGCTCGCCGGCCACGTGCCGGCCCGTTCGGAGGCACCATGTCCAGCACGTCGCTTGCCCGCCCCGTAGACCGCTATTTCGCCAGCTACTCCGACGACCACCGCAACGTCACCAACCAGCGCATCCACGTGGTCGCGGTACCGGCCATCCTGTGGTCGGTGGTGGCCCTGCTGTGGTGCCTGCCGCCGCTGATCACCTGGTTCCAGAACGGTATCTGGGCGGGCCTGGCGATGTTCGGCGCGTGGTGCTTCTACAACCGCCTGTCGCGCCCGCTGGGGCTGGGCATGCTGGCCGTGCTGTTCGTGATCGGCTGTACCTGCCGCCTGCTGGAAGCGGAGATCGGCCTGGGCAACCTGGCCCGGCTGGCCGGCGCGGTGTTCGTGCTGGCGTGGATCGCGCAGTTCTTCGGCCACAAGCTCGAAGGCCGCAAGCCCAGCTTCCTCACCGACCTCACCTACCTGCTGATCGGCCCGGCCTGGGTGCTGGCCAAGGTCTACCGTCGCCTCGACTGGCGTTACTGACCTGTTTTACCTGAACGGGCAGGCGGGCTGTTTGCGTCGGCCGTCGCGGCCCTGCCTGGGCGCGGAATTCCGATCCACGCACGATCGGGGGCGCCGATCCTGCCGCACCATCCCGTTGCAGCCCCTGCCGTACGGGCACCTTGGGGCTGCACATGTCATTCGCGACAGATACGGCAAAGTGTCGTGGCCGGTCCTGGTCAAGCGCCAGCGGCACGACATCCAAAGGGAAAAAAATGAATCAGCACACGTTCCCTGCAGTTGGTGGCGTATTCGTGGGTATCGGCGGCAAATGCCGGCCTGTTAGACTGCATGACCTGCTCGTGAATCGCGTATTCCCTGCATGATCCCAAGCCTGATCCTGCTGCTCGCCCTGCCCTTCATCCTGGCCGTGGCGGTTGCCGCTTTCTCCCGAAGTTCCCGCAGCACGGCCGCCTGGTTGGCCGCGGCCGCGCCGTTGGCGGGCCTCGCCATCCTCGCCACGCTCACCCCCGCCGTCCTGGAGGGCGAGGTGCTGCGCAGCAGTGGCCAATGGCTGCCGCAGATCGGCCTGGACTTCACCCTGCGCCTGGACGGGCTGGCCTGGATGTTTGCCGGCATGGTGCTGGGCATCGGCGCGCTGGTGGTGCTGTACGCCCACTATTACCTGAGCCCGCAGGACAACGCGCACCGCTTCTTCTGCTACCTGCTGCTGTTCATGGGGGCCATGCTCGGCATGGTGCTGTCCGGCAACCTGCTGTTGCTGATGATCTTCTGGGAGCTGACCAGCATCAGCTCGTTCCTGCTGATCGGCTTCTGGTCGCACCGCCAGGACGCGCGCGAAGGCGCCCGCATGGCGCTGGTCATCACCGGCGGTGGTGGCCTGGCACTGCTCGGCGGGGTGCTGCTGATCGGCCGCATCGTCGGCAGCTTCGACCTGGACGTGGTGCTGGCCGCCGGCGACCAGATCCGCGCCAGCGCGCTGTATCCGTATGCGCTGTTCCTGGTGCTGGCCGGCATCTTCACCAAGAGCGCGCAGTTCCCGTTCCACTTCTGGCTGCCACAGGCCATGGCCGCGCCCACCCCGGTGTCGGCCTACCTGCATTCGGCCACCATGGTGAAGGCCGGTGTCTTCCTGCTGGCACGCCTGCACCCGGCGCTTGCGGGTACCGACCTGTTCTTCTATACGGTCAGCGGCATCGGTGCGCTGACCCTGCTGATCGGCGCCTGGAACGCGATCTTCCAGCACGACCTGAAAGGCCTGCTGGCGTACTCCACGATCTCCCACCTGGGCCTGATCACCATGCTGTTCGGGCTGTCCAAGCCGATGGCGGTGGTGGCCGGTGTGTTCCATATCCTCAACCACGCCACGTTCAAGGCCTCGTTGTTCATGGCGGCGGGCATCATCGACCATGAAACCGGCACGCGTGACATGCGCAAGCTGGGCGGCCTGCGCCGGCTGATGCCGTTCACCAGTGCGCTGGCGATCATCGCTTCGCTGGCGATGGCCGGCATCCCGCTGCTCAATGGCTTCCTGTCCAAGGAAATGCTGTTCGCCGAGGCGCTCGATGCGGGCGGTCCCGAGCTGATGCAGATGGCGATGTCGATCGCCGCATTGCTGGCCGGTGTCTTCGGCGTGGCCTACAGCCTGCGCTTCGTGCACGACACCTTCTTCGGCAAGGGTCCGCACGACCTGGACCGGGTGCCGCATGAACCCCCGCGCTGGATGAAGGTGCCGGTGGAGATCCTGGTGGTGATCTGCGTGGCGGTGGGCATCGCCCCGGCGCTGACCATCGCCCCGGTGCTGCATGCCGGTGCGGCATCCATCCTCGGTGCGCAGATGCCCGAATACAGCCTGTCGATCTGGCACGGCTTCAACCTGCCGCTGGCGATGAGCGCAGCCCGGCGTGCTCGGCGGCATCGCGCTGTACTTCGGCCTGCGCCGGCTGATCGACCTGTATGCCGTGCGCAATACCACGCCGGGCCGCGATGCGTTCCATCGCCAGCTCGACCTGCTGTCGGCGCTCGCCAACCGGCTGACCGCCGCGATCGCCAACGGCAGCCTGCAGCGCATGCTGCTGGGGCTGGTGGTGGTGGCCGTGGTGGCCGGTGCGGCGCCCTGGCTGGCCGCGCCGAGCTGGCCGAACTGGCCCTCACCGCAGCCGATGCCGCTGCTGGGCTGGGCGTTGTGGGCGGTGATGATGGCCTGTGCCATGGCCACCCTGCGCATGTACAAACAGCGCCTGCTGGCGGTGCTGCTGGTGGGCGGGGTCGGCCTGATGGTGGCGATGACCTTCGTGTTCCTGTCCGCGCCGGACCTGGCGCTGACCCAGCTGCTGGTGGAAATGGTCACCCTGGTGCTGATGCTGCTGGGCATGAACTATCTGCCGGCCCAGTCGGTGACCGAGCGTTCCACGCTGCGCAAATACCGTGATGCCGGCATCGCGCTGGTGGCCGGCGTGGGCCTGGCCGCGTTGGCCTATACCGCGATGACCCTGCCCCCGAACACGATGGCCGGCGAGATGCTTGCCCGCTCCCTGCCGGAGGCTTATGGCAGCAATGTGGTCAACGTCATCCTGGTCGACTTCCGTGGCTTCGACACCTTTGGCGAGATCACCGTGTTCGGCATTGCCGCCCTGGTGGTGCATGCCATGCTGCGGCGTTCGCGGATGGCGCCGGAGCAGATCATGCCGGGCCCGCCGATCAAGCTGCCGGTTCCGGCCGATCTGGCCCAGATCATGTTCCCGCTGACCCTGACCGTGTCGATCTTCATGTTCCTGCGCGGCCACAATTCGCCCGGCGGTGGCTTCATCGCCGGCCTGATCCTGGCCGTGCCGCTGCTGATCCAGTACGTGATCCAGGGCACCGCCTCGGTCGAGTCGCGCTTCGGGTTCGATTACGTCCGCTGCATCGGCGTCGGCCTGCTGATCGCGGTGGCCAGTGGCTCGGCGTCGATGCTGTTCGGCGTGCCGTTCCTGACCAGCGGCCACCTGGACCTGCACCTGCCGGTCATCGGCGATGTGCCGCTGGCCAGTGCGATCGGCTTCGATACCGGCGTCTACCTGGTGGTGTTCGGCGGGGCGATGCTGATGCTGTCGATGATGGGCACGATCAAGCCGTCGCGGACCCGCACCGCACGCCGCGGCGAGATCGATCCGCAGAAGCGTTCGGCACTGACCGGGGAGATGCACTGATGGAACTGGCCATTGCAAGCGCCATCGGCGTGCTGACCATGCTCGGCGTGTACCTGCTGCTGCGTGCACGCAGCTTCGACGTCATCCTCGGCATGACCTTCCTGTCCTATGCCACCAACCTGCTCATCTTTGCCGGTGGGCGACTGGTCGCCGGCCGCCCGCCCGTGCTGAAGGAAGGCCTGGATGCGAACCTCGGCAACTACACCGATCCGCTGCCGCAGGCGCTGGTGCTGACCGCCATCGTGATCGCGTTCGCGATGACTGCGGTCACCATCGTGCTGGCCATCCGCAGCCGCAGCGACAACCACAGTGACCACGTCGACGCGCACGAGCCGGACGACGATGCCCCGCCGCGTCGTGACGAGGACCACGCATGAACCACCTGGTGATCCTGCCGATCCTGGTCCCGCTACTCGGCGCATCGCTGTCGCTGTTCGTGGAACACCGCCGTTACGGCCCGCGCGTGCAGCGCGCGGTGGCCTGGACGGCGCTGGCCGCGCTGCTGGCATCGGTCGTCCTGCTGTTCGCCCGCACCGCCGATGGCGCGGCGATGGTGTACCTGCTGGGCGACTGGCCGGCGCGGCTGGGCATCGCGCTGGTGGCCGACCGGCTGTCGGCCTGGATGCTGCTGACCACCGTAATGCTGGCGATCGGCTGCCTGATGCACGCCTGCTCGGGCTGGGACCGGCGCGCCCCGCATTTCCATGCGTTGTTCCAGTTCCAGCTGGTCGGCCTGAACGGCGCGTTCCTGACCGGCGACATCTTCAACCTGTTCGTGTTCTTCGAAGTGATGCTGATCGCTTCGTATGGCCTGCTGCTCAGCGGTGGGCGCGGCCTGCGCATGCGCATCGGCCTGCATTACGTGGTGTTCAACGTAACGGCCTCCACCCTGTTCCTGATCGCGCTGGGCCTGCTGTATGCCTCGCTGGGGTCGTTGAACATGGCAGAGCTTTCGCAGCGCATCGCCGAAGTGCCGCCCTCGCACCTGGTGCTGGTGAAGGCCACCATGGGCCTGCTGTTGCTCGTGTTCTGCGCCAAGGCGGCGCTGATGCCGCTGTACCTGTGGCTGCCCGAGTCGTATGCGCGCGCGCCGGCTGCGGTGGCCGCGCTGTTCGCGATCATGACCAAGGTCGGCCTGTACGCGGTACTGCGCGTGCAGACCCTGTGGTTCGGCGACGAGGCCGGCGCCATGGCCGGCTACGGCCGCGACTGGCTGCTGTGGGCCGGCATCGCCACCCTGGTGCTGGGCGGACTCGGCGTGCTCGCCGCGGTACGCCTGCGCGTGCTGATCTCCTACCTGGTGGTGGTCTCGGCCGCCACGCTGTTCATCGCGTTTTCGGTGGGCAACCAGCAGGTGCTGGCCGCCGGCCTGTACTACCTGCCGCACAGCACCTTCGTCGCCGCCGCGCTGTTCCTGATCGCCGACCTGATCCGCCGTCGCCGTGGCGGCGCCAGCGACCGCAAGGAAATCATCGCGCCGATGCCCGGCAAGGAAACCCCGGCGGTGCTGTTCCTGATCGCCGCCATTTCCATCGCCGGCCTGCCGCCGCTGTCCGGGTTCCTGGCCAAGGCCGCGCTGCTGCAGGGCATGCCGCCGTGGCTGACCGCGCCGGTGTGGGCCGCCGTGCTGGGCAGCAGCCTGCTGGTCATCATGGGCCTGGCCCGTGCCGGAATCCGCCTGTTCTGGCGCGTACCGCCGGTCGACCCGGACGCGCCCAGGCCGCGCAAGGCGCCGACCCGCCGCATCGAACTGCTCGCCGCCTGCCTGCTGCTGCTCTACGGCATCGGCATGACGGTGTTCGCAGCGCCGCTGATGCGCCACGCCGATGCCATCGCCAGTGATCTGCTGCAACCCTCCGGTTATGTCGACCAGGTGCGGGGCGAGCAGCCGGAGATCCGTCACCCATGAACCACAAACGCCCCCTGCTGCGCCGGATCTTCCCGTCGCTGCCGCTGACCATCATGGTCATCGTGTTCTGGCTGCTGATGTCGGACAGCTTCAGCGTGGGCCTGCTCGCGCTGGGCCTGCTGCTGGGCCTGGTGGTGCCGCTGTTCGCCGCGCGGCTGGACCGCGAGTTCGCCCGCATCGGGACGCTGCGGCCGGTGCCGAAACTGCTGGTGACCACGCTGTGGGACATCCTGGTATCCAACATCGAAGTGGCCGGCCAGGTGCTGGGCAAGGAAAGCAGGATCCATCCGGGCTTCGTCTGGATTCCGCTGGACATCGCCAACGTGCATGGCATCGCCGCGCTGACCAGCATGATCACCCTGACCCCCGGCACCGTGTCGGCTGCGCTGAGCGACGACCGCAAATACCTGCTGGTCCACGTGCTGAACCTGGACGATGAGCAGCACCTGATCACCGAGATCAAACGCCGTTACGAGGCCCCGCTGATGGAGATCTTCCCATGACCGGATTCGATGTCATCCAGAACACCCTGGTGGTGTGCATGCACGTGGTCGGGCTTGCCATGCTGCTGGCAACCTGGCGCCTGCTGCGCGGACCCACCGTGCCCGACCGCATCCTCGCCCTGGACACGCTGTCGGTGACCGCCATCGCGCAGCTGATGCTGTTCGGCATGTACCTCAATTCGGCGATCTACTTCGAAGCCGCGCTGATCATCGCGATGCTCGGGTTTGGCAGCACCGTGGTGCTGAGCAAGTTCGTGCTGCGCCGGGATATCGTCGAATGATCACCGTCATCCAGATCGTGCTGTCGGTGGTGCTGCTGTTCGGCTGCTTCTTCATCCTGGTCGGTGCCTTGGGCCTGGTGAAGCTGTCCACGTTCTTCAAGCGCCTGCACGCCCCGACCAAGGCCAGCACGCTGGGCGTGGGCTGCGTGCTTGTGTCCTCGGTGGCGTACCACATCTTCCTGGGCCAGGACCCGCAGCCGCGCGAACTGCTGATCACCATCTTCCTGTTCATCACCGCGCCGATCAGCGCCCACCTGATGGCGAAGGCAGCGCTGTCGCTGCTGATGGAAACCCGCCCCAGCCTGCCCGGCAACGAACGCGCCGAAGAAGAGCAGCTGCCGCCGCCGGAGCCGGTACGCGAGCAGCAGCTGGAAGGCACCGACGAAACCTTTACCGCCAACGACAGCAAGCAGTAGCAGGCCGTTCAGGGCCGACGTCGGTCGGCCATCCGGTTCAGGCCACCAGCAGCGCCAGCTCCAGGCCCACCCACGCCACGAAGGCGCCGAGCAGCACACCGCCTTCGGCGCGGCTGATGCGCAGGTCGCCGCGCAGCATCGGGTACAGCACCAGCGCGAAGGCCAGCACCGCCGGCAGCTCCAGGCGCACGAACGACGTCGGCAGGGCCAGCGGCTGCACGACCGCCATCACGCCGATCACCAGCAGCAGGTTGACCACGCTGGAGCCCAGTACGTGGCCGACCACCATGTCGCCCTGACCGCGTCGTGCGGCCATCACCGCAGCGGCGATTTCAGGCAGCGCGGTGCCGATGGCCACCGGCAGCAGACCGACCAGCAGCGGCGTCCAGCCGAGCGCAGCGCCGACGTCCGCAGCAGCCCCCACGACCAGCCGGGCGCCCCAGTACAAGGTCAGCGCGGCGATCGCCATGCGCACCAGGTTCAAGGTCAGTCCCGGCCGTGACACGGCGGCATCGGCAATCAGCGTCCTTACCTCCGGTGCCTCGTGGCGGCCACGGCGCAGCAGCAGCACGAAGAACAGCACGAAGGCCGCCAACAGCACGCCGCCTTCCCAGCGCAGCAGCTGCCCATCCAGGCCGAACACGATCAGCAGCAGCGCCGCCGCCAGTACGCCGAACCAGGCCACCACGACCACCCGCGCGCGCAGCAGCAGCGGCACGGCCAGTGCGGCCAGGGCGAGGGTCAGGCCGAGGTTGGCCAGCGTGCTGCCCACCACGTTGCCGAGCGCCAGTTCCGGCTGCCCGACCGCGAGCGCACGCGCATTGACCGCCAGCTCCGGCACTGAGGTCGCCACGCCCAGCAGCAACAGACCGGCGGTGAAGGGCGATGCACCGAAGCGCTGGGCCAAGCCCGAAGCGGCCTTGACGACGGTGTCGCCGCCAAGGCCCAGCAGGATGATGCCGAGCACGAACCAGGCGATGGCGAAGGCGATCATCAGGCAGTCCTTGAGCGGGAGTCACGGCGATTCTACGGTGGATCCCCGCGTCCCGGTGGCTCACTGCCACTGGTGGGTGACGACAGTTTTGTCGTCACCTCCTCACCGCATCCTCAGCCACAGCCTTCCACGTAATCCACCTGCGGCGGCAGGCCGACCCGCCAGGCACTGACCTTGCCATCGGCGCCGAGCGCGAAATCGATGATGCCGTGTCCTTCCTGCGCCGGACGCACGCGCAGGTGCTGGGCCTGCGGATCGTATTTGTCCGGGCCCAGGTCGGCGCGTTCGGGATACAACTGCTGCAGCTCGCCCAGGCTCATCCCCACGCGGCCGCCGCCCGGGGCGACGATCGCCGGACCGCGCACGTCGTAGCGCACCAGCCGGTTGCCTTCGATCATCAGGAACGGGCCTTCGGCCGATTCCTTCTGCGGGCGGATGTAATGGCATTCATCGTTCGGCACTTCGCCCTGCAGCGGCGCACCGAATCGGCCGCGGACATCGTCCAGGCTCGCGCCCAGGTCCACCGCGCCGAAGCCATCCAGGCGCGCCGGGCTGTCGCTGCGCGGGTCCACCGGCGAGGCGGTGGCCATGTCCGCATCTGCGGCGACATTGGCGTCCTTGGCCGGGTTGGTGGCGGCTTCGGTCATCGGCGAAGTCGCCTCCGGACTCGCTTCCGGACCCTGGCTGCAGGCGGCAAGGGACAGGGCCAGCAGGCCGGCAACGGGAAAGGCTTTCATCGGGACATCTCCTGGAAGGCAGTGCGCGAACGCTACCGCGGCGGGTGTGCACGCGCCGCATTGTCATCAGCGTTTCACGGCAGGCATTCAGGCTCGGCCTGCACCGCCTTCTCTGTAGCCGCCCATGCTCCCGCGCAAGACCGACCAAGCCCGAACCGCGCTGCAGGCCCACCGCGCCCCGCTGGACATGCGCCAGCGCCGCCTGTTGATCCTCTGCGATGGCCAGCGCGACCTCGCCGCGCTGACCACGATGATCGGTGCCGATGCCCCGGCGATGGTGATCCAGCTGGTCCAGGCCGGGTATCTGGTGACCACACCGGAACGGCCGGAACCGTCAGTTTCCGCAACGCTGCCCGCCGCCCCGGCCACGCCCGGCGGCGCGGGTTCCGCCCTCGCCTCGTCAGCGCCCAACGAACGCCGGCGTTCGATGGCGGCTGCGCGCATCTACCTGCTGGGCATCCTGGAAATGCAGCGCCACCCGCAGGCCGCCGCGCTGTTCCGCGAACTGCAGCAGGCACGCCTGGAAGGCGACGTGGTGGACGCCATGCAGGCCGCCCTCGACGCACTCACCCAGCTGACCTCCACCGGCTACGCCGAGCGAGTCCACGACCGCCTGCTGGAAGTCCTCCCGCGGGACCACCTCGACGCCTTCAAAAAGGGGACGGAGGGAATTAAGTCCCTTTCGGCAATGCCAGAAACGACTTAACTCCCTCCGTCCCCTTTTTTCAGCGGAAGTTGTTGCGCAGGCCGTTCCAGCACTGCTGGTAGTCGCCCTGGCGGTGGGCGGCGGACAGCGCCTGTGCGGTCGGGCGGATCACCCCGCGGGTCTCGAACATGAAGGCCATGGTGTCCATGATCACGTCCGGCCGGGACAGGTCGGCCGCCGATGCCTTGTCGAAGGTCGGCGCATCCGGGCCGTGGCCGCTCATGCAGTTGTGCAGCGATGCCCCCCCGGGCACGAAGCCTTCGGCTTTCGCGTCGTACGCCCCGTGCACCAGGCCCATGAACTCGCTGGCGATGTTGCGGTGGAACCACGGCGGCCGGAAGGTGTGCTGGGCCACCAGCCAACGCGGCGGGAAGATCGCGAAATCCATGTTGCTGGTGCCGGCGGTATCGCTCGGCGAATGCAGCACCAGGAAGATCGACGGATCCGGGTGGTCGAAGCTGATCGATCCGATCGTGTTGAAACGGCGCAGGTCGTAGCGGTACGGCGCGTAGTTGCCGTGCCATGCCACCACGTCCAGCGGTGAATGGTCGATGCGCGCACGCCACAGCTGGCCATCGAATTTCGCCACCAGCTCGAACTCGCCATCCAGGTCTTCGAACGCGGCCTGCGGGGTTTCAAAGTCGCGCGGATTGGCCAGTCCGTTCGAACCGATCGGCCCCAGGTCGGGCAGCTTCAGCAGCGCACCGAAGTTCTCGCAGACATAACCCCGCGCCTGCCCGTCCGGCAGTTCCACGCGGAAACGCACGCCGCGCGGGATCACCGCGATCTGCTGCGGCTCGATCTCGACCACGCCCATTTCGGTCAGCAGGCGCAGGCGTCCCAGTTGCGGGACGATCAACAGCTCGCCATCGGCGTTGTAGAAATAACGCCCCTGCATGTCACGGTTGGCGGCGTACAGGTGGATGGCCACGCCGGCATGCGCTTCCGGGCCGCCGTTGCCGCCCATCGTGTACAGGCCTTCGATGAAATCGGTCGGCGCCTCAGGCAGCGGCAGCGGGCTCCAGCGCAGCTGGTTCGGCGACGCCGGCAGCCCGTGGAAGCTGCCCTGCAGGCGATCCTGCGCGAACGCAGTGAACTCGCCATGGGTCACCGCCGGGCGGATCCGGTACAGCCAGCTGCGGCGGTTGCTGCCGCGCGGGGCGGTGAACGCGGTGCCGGACAACTGCTCGGCATACAGCCCGTGGGCCACGGTCTGCGGCGCGTTCTGCCCGATCGGCAGCGCGCCGGCCCGCGCCTCGCTGGCGAATTCGTTGCCGAACCCGGTCTGGTAGCCGCGTGCTTCGATGGTGCTGGTCATGTCTGGCATCCCGTCATGTGCCGGCGCGTGGCCGGCACCTACCTTACCCGAGCGATCTACCGCTTACAGTACGCCGCGGCGCATCTGGTCGCGTTCGATGCTTTCGAACAGCGCGGTGAAGTTGCCTTCACCGAAGCCCTCATTGCCCTTGCGCTGGATGATCTCGAAGAAGATCGGGCCGATGCAGTTCAGGGTGAAGATCTGCAGCAGCTTGCGCTGGTGGGTTTCCGGATCGGCATCGATCAGGATCTTGTTGCGGGCCAGCCGCGCCACGTCTTCGCCATGCCCCGGCACGCGCTGGTCGATCACGTCGAAGTAGGTGTCCGGCGTGTCCAGGAACTGCACGCCCTGCTCGCGCATGGCTTCCACGGTCGCGTAGATGTCATCGGTGAAGCAGGCGATGTGCTGGATGCCTTCGCCCTTGTAGGCGTCCAGGTATTCGTTGATCTGGCTCTTCGGATCGGACGATTCATTGAGCGGGATGCGCACGATGCCGTCCGGCGCGGTCATCGCCTTGGACACCAGGCCGGTCTTCAGGCCCTTGATGTCGAAGTAGCGGATCTCGCGGAAGTTGAACAGCCGCTCGTAGTAGTCCGACCACTGCTGCATGTTGCCGAAGTACAGGTTGTGGGTCAGGTGGTCGATGAAGGTCAGGCCGAAGCCCTTCGGTGCCGGGTCGGCGCCTTCCACCGCGACGTAGTCATCGCCGTAGATGCTGCCGGCATCGCCGTAGCGGTCCACCAGGTACAGCATGCAGTCGCCGATGCCCTTGATGACCGGCGCATCCACCGCCCTGGAGTCCGGCTTGAAGTCGACCGGCTCGGCGCCATTGCCCAGCGCGGTCTGGTAGACCTCGGCACCGGGCTTCTGGAAGCGGATGGCGAAACCGCAGGCGCACGGCCCGTGCTTTTCAGCGAAGTCGGCGGCGAACGAGTCCGGATCTTCGTTGACCAGGAAGTTCACTCCGCCCTGCCGATAGACGGTGATCGGGCGGGTGGCGTGCTTGAGCACGGCGGAAAAGCCCATGCTGCGGAAGTAGGCATGCAGCTCCTGGCCGCGGCCGGCGGGGGCGGCGAATTCGACGAACTCGAAGCCGTCGATGCCCATCGGGTTTTCAAACGTGGTCACCTGCATGCCCAGGTTGGGGTGCGAGGCGGTCTGGACGGTGGTATTCATGGCATAAGGCTCCGAATCTTTTCCGCATCAAACCAGGTGCGGGCGACAGAGGGACCCGCGACAATGCAGGGCCAGTACATCCCCTTTATAGTTACACCTGAAACCACCAGCAAGGTGCACCGCAGCATGAGCCCACCCGATCCCGCCTCCACCAGCGTGCGTGCCTCGCACGTCCTGCTCGACCTGGAACAGTTCCTGCCCTACCGGCTGAGCGTGCTCTCCAACCGGGTCAGCGGCAACATCGCCAAACTGTACGGCGATCGCTACGGCCTGGCGATTCCGGAATGGCGGGTGATCACCATCCTGGCGCTGTATCCGGGCTCGTCGGCCAGCGAAGTGTCCGAGCGCACGGCGATGGACAAGGTCGCGGTCAGCCGCGCGGTGGCGCGCCTGCTGGAACGCGGCTTCATCAAGCGTGAAACCCATGGCGACGACCGTCGCCGCTCGGTGCTGGCGCTGTCGGCGGCCGGCTTCGAGGTCTACGAAACGATCGCCCCGCTGGTCATCGAAACCACCCGCAAGCTGATGTCCGTACTCAGCGAAGATGAAGAACAGCTGCTGGAAAAGCTGATCCTGCGGCTGGCCGGTGAAGGCCTGCAGCGGATGGGCGAAGCCTGACTGGGCTCACCAGCCCAGCGCCGGATTGTTGACCAGCGCCAGCGCGCGCATGGCCGGCGGGAACGCCGGCTGGTGGATCGCCAGCGCCACCAGCGCGGCTGCGTTGCCAGTCGCCGGGCGCCCGGGTTCGATGACCGCGCTGAAGTAGAGGGCGTTTTCAGCCAGTGCACTGGCCAGTTCGACGCGCAGCCGGGCGATCCCCGGCGTGCCGTCGCCGGCTGCGCTGTAGACCGGGTTGAACAGCAGGGCCGCCAGCGAGGCGATGAAGTGCAGGCGCTCGCGGTCCGGAGCGGCGGCCGCGGATGCAGCCGGCCACGCCCCTGGCCCGGCGCCGTCGACTACGGCAGGCAGGGCATCCAGCGCATGCACCGCCGACAACAGCCGTTCCATCGCGTCCCGCCGCACCGCCGGATCACTGATGCTGTCGATGCTGCGCAGCAGGCTGCGCTGCGGCTCGAGGGTAGTGGCGTCCAGCAGCACCCCGACGGCCTGCTGCCCGTCGCGGGCTGCCTGTTCGACGATGCCCTGGAAATCCAGCACGGCGCCGTCCAGCCGCGCTGGTGAGAAATCCGGCCAGGCGGTGCAGGCATCGGCAGGCGCGGCCTTCCAGTCGCCGGCCGGTACGGCAGCGTGCGCCAGCACCGTCGCACCGCGCAGGTCGCAGTCAAACACCCGTGTTCCGCGCAGGTCGGTGGGCAGCAGTGCCCCACGCAGGTCCACCGCGCGGAAGGTGCCCCCGTGCAGCGGTCCGCCGGTCAGGTCCTCGCCGGCCAGGTTGACCCGCTCCAGCGTGCCGCGCGCCAGGTTCGGCGGCAGCGCGGCGCCGCGCAGGTCCAGTCCCTGCAGGGGCTGGAATCCCGTCACATCATCAAGTACCTGTACCCGCCCCGGCGCGCCATCGAGCAGGTCCTGCAGTGCCTCGGTCGTCCGCTGCAGGGCCGTCTTCACGTTCGGGCGCCCCCGGCCGAGGGAGGCCACGCAGCCCCCTGCGCGCCGATCGAGAGATGCGGCGCGGACCCCGAGAACCTCCAGCGCGCTGCGGGTCGTCGTGCTGCCTGCTGCCGGCAGGCAGAAGTCCGCTGCCACCACATCCGTCTGGCCGGCCTTGCCCCGCGATGCCGTGCTGGCACGCCAGGCGACCAGCGCCCCGTCGGCCCCGCGCCCCAGGCGGTTGCAACCCATGCCGTGCACATGGCGCAGGCTCCGTCCGACTGCCACCAGCGCCTGCGCGCGGGCGCGCGAGCGCAATGCCGCCGCACCCGCGCTGCAATGGCCCGCTTCCCATCCCGCCTCCCGCGCCCGCGACTGCTTGTCGGCAATCGCCTCGGTGTTGGCGATCGTATCCAGCAGCAGCACCGCCTTCGCCGCCTGCTGCGGCAGCGCCTGTGGGTCGTGCAGGGAGACAGGGGGCGCCGTATGTGCGCCGGTTGCGCTGATGCCGGAGGCTGGGAACACGCCGAATCCTGGATGAGAGACTGGCCCGCAAGGTGCCCGTGGCGCCGCCTGCCCGCTTGCACAAACAGGTCCCGCAGGCTCAGCTCAGGTGCTTGCGGCGGGCGTAGACCCAGGGCGCCGCAAGCGCGCCGATGGCACCGGCAGCGAAGCCGAGCGAAGCCGCCACCGTGGCCGCTTCGATCGCCCCCGGCAGCGCCAGTGCGGCGGTGACCAGCAGCAGTGACGGCAGGCCGACGAAGATGGCCAGGAAGAACGGCCAGCGCGGCACCCAGGTTCCCAGCTGCAGCAGGCTCACCGGCTGCCAGATGTCCCCGTTGGCATCCTCGGCGATCTTCCGCACCACCACCGGCAGGCTGATCTCCGGCAGCGCGCGGCCCTGCCGTGCCGTGGCCAGTTCGCGCGCCACCGCCTCGATGGCGGGATAGCTGGACGGCCACGGCTGCGGCGGTTTCACGCCGTAGGCGACCAGCAGCGGCACGCTCAGCCAGGGCGCTGGCAGCGGCCGCAGACGGCGCCGGCCGTGTACGCACCAGACCTCGCGCTGGCCATGCGCGGTCACTTCGTACAGGGCCAGTTCTTCGGCCGGCGGGTAGCCGAGCATGGTGGTGCGCGCGGCCAGCGTACCCACGCCCATCGCACGCAGGAAGCCCGGACGGCTGCGTCCTTCCTGCATCCACGCCAGCCCCAGGGCACCGATCAACAAGGCATCTGCGTGGTCGCGGCTGCCGACTGTAGCCCGCTCATCGCTGGCCAGCAGCCAGGCCAGCGACTGCGGCTCGGCGACATCGGCCACCGACCAGCGACCGCTGTCGCCCAGTACATGCCGCAGCGGCAGGCGCATCGGCGCGGTCTCGCCCCGTTCGGCCACCTGCAGGAACGGCAGCACGCCCTGCACGAAGGCCGCCACGTCCACCGCCCGTCCGCCCTGCCCCAGCCATTCCGGCGGCAGCAGGCCGGCCAGCCGCGGGTCACGGGCCAGCAGGTCCAGGCGTTCTTTCTGTTCGACCAGTTTCTGCACCGCGGCGGCCAGCGCGGCGTTGTCCGGCAGGGCCACCACGGGCAGCTTGTGCGTGCCGGGCGGTATCGCCGCCGCAGCAACCGCAGCGCCGTCGTCCATCAGCACATCCACCGCAGGCAGTGCCACGGTGTCGGCAGGGGGATGGTCGATCAGCTCGCTGTGCATCGGACGCTCCAGGTCGTGCGCCACGGTCAGCGTGGCGTCGGTACCTTGGCGTTAGCGGCCGCAGCGCGGCCGAATTGAGCGCCGCCGTCGGGCATCGCGGCTCAGCGCGGCGCCCATTCCTTCATGAAAGCCAGGAACTTCGCGCGGTCGTAGCTCTTGCCCTGTTCCAGCTCACCGGTGAACTGCGAATGCAGCAGGCCACCTTCGGCATCCAGCACGAACAGGTGCGGGTAGCCCTTCACTTCCGGGAACTGCGACAGGAACGCCTTGTTCTCGTTGTCTTCGCTGTAGTTGACCTTCATCCACACGTAGTTCGCATCGCGCAGGCGGCGCACTTCGGCATCGCCTTCGACGAATTTGTCCAGGATGTGGCACCACGGGCACCACTCACCGCCCACGTCCAGGATGATGCGCTTGTTGCCACGCTGCGCTTCCACCTTGGCCGTTTCCAGGTCGGCGGCCGGGTCGCGGGCCGGATCGAAAGAGGCGTTGAGGGCCGCGATGGCCGCGATGTCCGCGGCCGCCGGGGTGTTGCCGGAGGCCACCGGCACGCTGGGATCAGCGGCCGGTGCCTCGGTGGGTCGCGTATCAAGCGGCTGCGCAGGCGCCTTGGCGGTATCGGGACCGGGTTGCGAGCACGCTGCCAGTGCAGCGGCCAGAACCCCCATGGACATCCAACCTGCGGTCTTGCGCATTCGCTCTTCCTCTTACTTGACGCCGTGCATCAGCTTGTTGATCAGCGGCGCCAGCAGGAACAGGATCACACCCGAACCGATCAACGCCCAGAAACCGAAGGTATACCCTTTCAGTGCCGATTCCACGGTCATGCCGCCTTCACCGCTGACCACGCCGGCGAAGATGCCCGACAGGTTGTTGCCGATGCCGGTGGACAGGAACCAGCCACCCATGCCGAAGCCGACCAGACGCACCGGCGCCAGCTTGGTCACCATCGACAGGCCGATCGGCGACAGGCACAGCTCACCGATGGACTGGATCACGTAGACCATGAACAGGGTCCAGAACGGGATCTTGCCGTCCACGACCAGCTGCGACAGCGCGAACATCAGCAGCGCGAACGCGGCGCCGTTGAACAGCAGGCCCAGGCCGAACTTGCGCGGGATGGACGGGTTGGCACGGCCCATCGCCACCCAGATCCAGGCAATGATCGGCGCCAGGGTGATGATCGCCACCGAGTTCACCGACTGGAACCAGGCGGTCGGGAATTCCCAGCCGCCGAGGTTGCGGTTGACGATGTTGTCGGCCAGGAAGGTGAACGAGCTGCCGGCCTGTTCGAAGAACATCCAGAACATCACGTTGAAGGCGAAGATGATCAGCATGGCGATCACGCGGTCGCGCGCCACCTTGCCGTTGCGGATGCCTTCCACCAGCAGCAGGACCGCCAGCGCGATGAACAGGACCAGCAGGATCCAGGCCAGCGCGGTGGCGCCGGTGGACAGCAGGAAGAAGGCGACCGGGATGGCCACCAGCGAACCCACCGCGACCATCACGATGCGGCCGTAGCCTTCGGCGCCGACCGGCGGTGCGCCGATGCCCTGCAGGCCCTTGCGGCCGATGTAGAACCACACCAGGCTGATCAGCATGCCCACGCCGGAGGCGATGAACACCACCTTGTAGGACGGCATGGCACTGGTGCCGAACACCTTGCGTGCCAGGTATTCGGTCAGCACCGGGGCGATCATCGCGCCGATGTTGATGCCCATGTAGAAGATGGTGAAGCCCGAATCGCGCCGAGGATCGTCCAGCCGATACAGCTTGCCGACCATGGTCGAGATGTTCGGCTTGAACAGGCCGTTGCCCACGATGATGGTGGCCAGGCCCAGTTCGAACACCTGGTGGTTGGGCAGGGAGATCATGAACAGGCCCGCGGCCATGATCACCGCACCGGTCAGGATCGACCGCTGGTAGCCCAGCACCCGGTCGGCGATGTAGCCGCCGAAAATGGCCGCTGCATAGACCAGCGCCAGGTAGGCGCCGTAAGTGCGGCTGGCCGCGGCTTCACCGCCGGCGTCGCCGTTGTAGAACTGCGACACGATGTACAGCACCAGTGCCCAGCGGATGCCGTAGAACGCGAAACGTTCCCAGAACTCGGTCATGAACAGCATCCACAGCGGGCGTGGATGGCCCAGTGTGGTCTTGAATTCCGGCACGGCCGGTTCGGGGGTATTCGCAGTGGCGTTCAGGCTCATGCGGGATTCCTGGTTCGGTGGATGACAGGCACGTCCGCTGTGCCGAGCTAACGCGCGAGGATCACCGACTTCTGGCGTTCACGTCAAATACACACCGATCGAAGCAGGTCACCGCCGGGTCGCGGAACTTGCAAACGCAACAATCTGAATGGGGGACGCCGGCCGCTCAGCCTTCCAGCGTGGTGCGCACCTGGAACAGTTCCGGGAAGAAGGTCAGTTCCAGCGCCTTGGCCAGGAATCCCACCCCGGACGAACCGCCGGTGCCGCGCTTGAAGCCGATCACCCGCATCACCGTGCGCATGTGGCGGAACCGCCACAGCTGGAAGGCAGTCTCCAGGTCGACCAGGTCCTCGCACAGGGCGTACTCGCGCCAGTAGCGGTCGGTGTTCTGGTAGATGCGCTCGAACACCGGATGCAGGGCATCGTCGGCCACGTGCGGCTGCGTCCAGTCGCGGTCCAGGTACTGCGCCGGGATGTCGTGGCCGAAGCGCGACAGGTACTGGAGGAACTCCTCGTACAGGCTCGGCGCCTCGAGCGCCTGGCGCAGCCGCTGCTGGCCTGCTTCGTCGTGTTCGAACACCTTGAGCATCTGCGCGTTCTTGTTGCCCAGCAGGAACTCGATGTAGCGGTACTGCAGCGACTGGAAGCCCGAGGACGGACCCAGCACGTCGCGGAAGCCCATGTATTCGGACGGGGTCAGCGTTTCCAGCACCGACCATTGCTCGGTCAGCTGGCGCAGCACCAGCTTGCTGCGTGCCAGCACCTTCTGGCACTGCCAGACCTGGTCGCGCTGCAGGAAACCGATCGCCGCGCCCAGCTCGTGCGCCAGCAGCTTGAGCCACAGTTCGGACGTCTGGTGCTGGATGATGAACAGCATCTCGTCATGGTGGGCCGGGCTGGACAGCGGCTGCTGCGCGCTGAGCAGCTGGTCCAGCCGCAGGTAGCCGCCGTAGGTCAGCCGGTCCTGCAGGTCGGTCAGGATGCCGGCTTCGAGATCGCGTTGGTTGTTGTCGACGGACATGGGGGCGGGACCGATGAAAAGAGAAAGCGTAGCAGGACGCCAGTCGGTCGCCGGCTGCGCCGGGTGACGACCTTGGTTCCTCGCCGGCTCCGGTGGGTGACGACCTTGATGCCTCGCCGGCTGCGGTGGGTGACGACCGTTGGTCGTCACAGGGCCTCGTGGAACGCACAAACCCGCTTCCCGGCGCGTGGAACCGCTTCCCGAGGGTCCCATCCCCGCCTTCACGGGCGTATTCTGGTGCTCTGCAGCAACGGCTGAATACGTTGCTGCAACGGGCCGCCTACCTGCCTGTAGGGGCCTCACCGGGGTAACCCTTGCTGCGCCGCAGGACGGCTTTTTCATACACCGTCCTTAACATGGCGATTCATATCATTTGTAACTTCCTGTCGAAGGTGCAGTCCGCAATGACAGTTGCTGCTGAGTTCAAGATCGAATATCTCCAATACCTGGACGCGGACGGCAAGCTCGTCCGCGACGACCTGCCCGCGTCCCTGCGGGATCCCAAGGTGCTGGTCCCGCTGTTCAAGCAGATGCTCTACGTGCGCGTCTTCGACAGCAAGTCCATCGCGCTGCAGCGCACCGGCAAGCTCGGTACGTACGCGGCCTGCCTGGGCCACGAAGCGGCCCACGTGGGCATCGGTGCGGCGATGCATCCCGGCGACGTGTTCGCGCCGAGCTACCGCGAATACGGTGCGATGTTCATGCGTGGCGTGCGCCCGTACGACGTGCTGATGTACTGGGGCGGCGACGAGCGCGGCAACGACTACGGCGGCAATGCGGCCAAGGACTTCCCGTTCTGCGTGCCGATCTCCACCCAGTGCCTGCATGCGGCCGGCGCGGCGCTGAAATTCAAGCTCAACGATGAGAAGCAGATCGCCGTGGCGGTGTGCGGCGACGGTGGCAGTTCCAAGACCGACTTCTACGCGGCACTGAATTCGGCCGGCGCCTACAAGCTGCCGCTGATCCTGTGCATCGTCAACAACGGTTGGGCGATTTCGGTGCCCCGTTCGGCCCAGACCGGTGCCGAAACGCTGGCGCAGAAGGGCCTGGCCGGTGGCCTGCACTGCCTGCAGGTGGATGGCAACGACCTGATCGCGGTGCTGGCGGCGATGGAGCAGGCACGCGAACGCGGCCTGTCCGGCAACGGCGGCACGGTGCTGGAACTGATGACCTACCGCCTGTCCGACCACACCACCGCCGACGACGCGCGCCGCTACCGCGACGACGCCGAAGTGAAGGATGCCTGGCTGCTGGAACCGATGCTGCGCCTGCGCAAGTACCTGACCGACCAGGGCGTGTGGAGCGAAGCCGAAGAGAAGGCCTGGATCGAGCAGTGCGGCGCGCGCGTGGACGAGGACGTGAACCAGTACCTCAACACCCCGGTGCAGCCGGTCGAAGCGATGTTCGATTTCCTGTATGCCGATCCGCCGCCGGACCTGCTGGCCCAGCGCGCTGCCGCCATTGCCCTGGAGCAGCGTCATGGATGACATCAAGCACGGCGCTCCTGCTTCCCGCACCAATGCCGCCGACAGCGCCGCTGTCGCCGGTGGAGACACGGTCATGACCACTACCCCCATCACCCTGATCGAAGCCATCACCCAGGCGCTGGCCTGGGAGCTGGAGCACGACAGCTCGGTGCTGGTGCTGGGCGAGGACGTGGGCGTCAACGGCGGCGTGTTCCGCGCCACTGCCGGCCTGCAGCAGCGCTTCGGCGCCAACCGCATCCTCGACACCCCGCTGGATGAAACCACCATCGCCGGCCTGACCATCGGCCTGGCGGCGCAGGGCATGAAGCCGATCGCCGAAGCCCAGTTCGACGGCTTCATGTACCCGATGGTCGACCACATCATCTGCCATGCCGCGCGCCTGCGTACGCGTACGCGTGGCCGCCTGCACTGCCCGATGGTGCTGCGCGTGCCGTGGGGCGGTGGCATCCGTGCCCCGGAACACCACAGCGAAGCCAACGAATCGATCTTCACCAACGTGCCGGGCCTGCGCGTGGTGCTGCCGTCCTCGCCGCAGCGCGCCTACGGCCTGCTGCTGGCGGCGATCCGTGAACCGGATCCGGTCATCTACATGGAGCCCAAGCGCATCTACCGCCAGTACAAGGAAGTGGTGGTCAACGATGGCGAAGCACTGCCGCTGGATGTCTGCTTCGTGCTGCGCGACGGCACCGACGTGACCCTGGTGACCTGGGGTGCGCAGGTGAAGGAAGCCTTGGAAGCAGCCGACAAGCTGGCCGGCGAAGGCATCAGTGCCGAAGTCATCGACGTGGCCACGCTGCGCCCGCTGGACTTCGCCACCATTGCCGAATCGGTGGCCAAGACCGGCCGCTGCGTGATCGTGCAGGAGGCCCCGAAGACCGCGGGCTTCGGGGCGGAAATCGCCGCACGGCTGGCCGAGGAATCGCTCTACGACCTGCTGGCACCGGTCGAGCGCGTGACCGGCTATGACACCCACATTCCGCTGTTCCGCCTGGAAATGAAGTACCTGCCCAGCGTGGAGCGGATCGTGGCGGCGGCCAAGCGCGCCGTTGCGGCAGGCTGAGATGCGGGCCCGTCTGCTCGGCCCGTACCGCAGCCAGTACCCCAACCCGCTCCGCCTGCGCACCGGCCAGATCGTCGAGGTCGGTGTGCGCGACGAGGAATGGCCGGCGTTTGCCTGGGTGCGCACCCGCGACGGTGGCGCAGGCTGGGCACCGGTCGCCTGGTTGCAGGTGCTGGACGATGGCCACGCAGAAGCCCTGCGTGACTATGACGCCAGCGAGCTGGACGTGGAAAACGGCGAGCTGGTACGGCTGCATCATGAACATGGGGGGTGGTGGTGGTCCGAGCGCGCGAATGGCGCGACGGGCTGGCTGCCGGCCCACGAACTGGAACTGCTGGAAGAGAACTGCACATGAGCCAGACCAAGAATTTCAACCTGCCCGACCTCGGCGAAGGCCTGCCGGACGCCACCATCGTGGAATGGTTCGTCAAGGAAGGCGACACCATCCGCCTGGATGAGCCGCTGGTGTCGATGGAGACCGCCAAGGCCGTGGTCGAAGTGCCTTCGCCGGTGTCCGGCAAGATACTGAAGCTGTCCGGTGCGGCCGGTGACATCATCCCGACCGGCGCGGTGCTGGCCAGTTTCGAACTGGACCCGAACCTGCCGCAGCGCGCGGACGGCCAGGACACCGGCCACAGCCACGGCCACGCCGCACCGGCCGCCGCCCCGAGTACCGGGCAGCCGGCGCCGGCACAGGCCGATGCCGTGGCGGCCTCCGATGAGGGCGGTGAGATCAAGGACGGTGGTGAGCGCGATGACGCCGGCACCGTGGTCGGCGCGATGCAGAGCTCCAACGCCGTGCATGCCGAACAGGCGGTCGCTGTCGGCGGGGTCAAGGCCGTACCGGCGGTGCGTGCGATGGCGCGCAAGCTGGGCGTGGACCTGTCGCGCGTGCGCGCCAGCGGTACCGAGGGTGCGGTGACCATGGCCGACGTCAAGCAGGCTGCCGCCGATGGCAGCGCCAAGGTCGGCGCCGCGCCGGCTGCAGCGGCTGCAGCGCAGGCCGCGCCGGTGTCCGCACCGGCACCGGCACGCGTGGAAAGCCAGCGCGCGCCGATGTCGGCCGCCGGCAAGCCGATGCGGACCCAGCCGCCGGGCGTGGTCGCCAAGGGCCAGCCGGAACAGTTGAAGGGCGTGCGTCGCAACATGGCGCGGGTGATGGCCGATGCACACAGCAAGGTCGTTCCGACCACGCTGAACGATGACGCCGACCTGCATGCCTGGTTGCCGGGCAACGATGTCACCGCGCGCCTGGTGCGCGCGATCGTGGTGGCCTGCCAGAAGGTCCCGGCGATGAACGCCTGGTTCGATGGCGAGGCGCTGACCCGCACCCTGCACGCGCATGTCGACGTGGGCATCGCGGTGGATACCGAGGAAGGCCTGTTCGTGCCGGCGCTGCGCAATGCCGACATGCTCGATGCACGCGGCATCCGCGAAGGCGTCAACCGCCTGCGTGAGCAGGTGGAAGCGCGTTCGATCGCCGCCTCGGAACTGAGCGGCTACACGATCTCGCTGTCCAACTTCGGCATGTTCGCCGGCCGCTACGCCACCCCGGTGGTGGTACCGCCGTGCGTGGCCATCGTCGGCGCCGGCCGTGCCCGCCACCAGATGACCCCGGTGATGGGCGGCGTGGAAGCGCACAAGGTGATCCCGCTGTCGGTCACCTTCGACCACCGCGTGGCCACCGGCGGCGAAGCCGCACGCTTCCTGCGCGCGATGATGGACGACCTGGCCCTGGCCAACTGATGCGGTAGTGACGGCCGCTGGCCGTCAGACGGTAACGACGGTCGCTGGCCGTCAGATGGTAGTGACGGCCGCTGGCCGTCAGACGGTAACGACGGCCGCTGGCCGCTGGCCGCTGGCCGCTGGCCGCCAGACGGTAGTGACGGCCGCTGGCCGTCAAGGAAGGGTCGGATCCCTGGCCAAGGCCAGTCGATCCGACCCTTTTCCGTTCAGGCCTCCCGCGGCGGCAGGCTTTCGGCCCGGCTGTGCACGCGCAACCGATGCCCATCCGGGTCCAGGCCAACGAAGGTGTGGCCGAACGCCAGCGTTACCGGTGCCTGCGCGATCTCCACCCCTAGCGCCAGCCACGCCGCGTGCATCCGTTCAACGTCCGCAGCACTGGCCACCACCATGGTCAGCTCACACGCGCCGGGTGCGCCCACGGTAGTGGGCTGCACGTCCTCGCGTTCCCACAGACCCAGCGCGGGGCCGCCCGGAACCACGAACAAGGCAAATCCAGGCGCGAGCTGGCTCGCCGGCCGGCCCATGATGCCGGCATAGAAAGCGGCGCTGAGAGGGACATCGCGTACGTAGTGCATGACGGCGTCGGGCTTGAACATGGGATCACTCGCTTGGGAAGAGCGTCCATCCTGCTGCCACCCTGCTGACAGTTCCGGTCAGCAGCGATCCAGCCAGTCCGGCGTGATGTCCTGCTCGCGCTGCCAGCGCGTGAGCAGCGCGCTGCGTGGCGTGGGATAGCGTGCGTCCTGCGCCTGCGCGGACTCGATGCGGTCCAGCCGGAAATGGCGGAAGCCGCCGCGTAGTTCGCACCACGCCGCCAGCATCGGAACTTCGTCGAAGTAGGCCAGCGCGAACGGCCACACCGTCCGCTGGCTGCGGCACCCCGCCAGGTCGCGGTAGCCGATGTCCACGCGCTGCTGCGAACCGATGGCCTCGCGGACCACCTGCAGCGAGGTCGCAACGACCGCCTCCAGCGGCCGCGCAGGGCCGACCCGCAGGCCACTGGTCTGCAGCTGCTGCCGGCGCTCGGTGGGCAGTGCGTGGCCGATGCGGGCCAGTGCATCACGCGCCGCCTCGGCCAGCCCGGGATCGGCACGCGAAGCCACCCAGCGCAACCCAAGCACCAGCGCATCGATCTCCGCCGGCGGCAGGGTCAGCGGCGGCAGGGTGTCAGCAGGCTGCAGTAGATAGCCGATGCCGGCCTCACCGCGCAGGTCCGCGCCCTGCTGCTGCAGCGTGGCGATGTCGCGGTACAGCGTGCGCAGGCTGATGCCCAACGTATCGGCGAGCAGCTGGCCGCGCACCGGTCGCCGATGGCGACGCAACAACTGAAGCAGCCGGTTCAGGCGCAGCGAGCGGGACATCGCGGCGTGCTCAGGCCAGCTCGGCCGCGCTGACCACGTGTTCGCCGGGCCGGGGCGCCAGCGCGGCGTCCACCAGCGCAGCGGCGATGTTGTCCGCCGGATTGATCCGCCAGCCGCGCGGCAGCAGCGGACCCAGCACGCCCAGCACCTGCATTGCCAGGTGTTCGCCGGTGCGTTTGTGCGCACGCTGGCCGCCGATCAGCCCGGGCCGCACCAGCGTCAACGAATCGAATTCCAGCCCGCGCAGGTCCTGTTCCAGCGCGCCCTTCACCCGGTTGTAGAAGAACCGCGAACCCGCGTCCGCGCCGGCCGCGGAGTTCAGCACGAAAGTGCCGGCGCCATGCGCGTGGGCCTGCCCGGCGAAGGTCAACGGGTAGTCGTGGTCGATGCGCTTGAAGGCATCGCGGCTGCCGGCCTGGGCCATGGTGCTGCCCAGCGCGCAGATCACCGCATCCACCGCCCACCACGGCGCGGTGCCGGGCAGGTGTTCGAAATCCAGCACCGGATTGTCCAGCTTGGGCGCGGTCACCGGCAGCGGCCGCCGGCTCGGCGCGACCAGCGCCGTGCAGCGCGGATCGTCCAGCAACAGCCCCAGTGCCTGCCCCCCTACCAGTCCGGTCGCGCCCAGCAACATCACCCGCATCGCCTTCTCCCCTGGTTCATTTTCCCCATCGTGAACGCTGCACGGGTATAAAGCCAACGTCGGCCGCGCCGATATGCTGTCACCAGCCTCTGCCTCTCCCGGACACCCCGCATGACGGACCGCCGCGATTCCCGCCCCGCCCCCGGCACCCAGCTTGGATCGCTGGCGCTGGTCCGTGCGGGCGCCGCGGGCAGCGACGGCCCGCGCGCGGTCACCCGCGGGGGCAATGGACTCAGCCTGCAGCAGCTGTTCGCGCACGCCGCACACCCCGAGTCCCTGCTGGCGGCTTTTGCCGATGGCATGGCGACCCTGCCCGGCGAGCTGGGCGACATGGGTGATCGCCTGCAGTCAGCGCAGGCCGATGCGGACTGGCCGCGCTACGGCCGCGCGATGCGCCAGCTGATCGACAAGTACATCCGTACCATCGAACTGCATGCCCCGGATGCGCCGCCCGACGGTGACCGCCTGCGCGAACAGCTGCGCCAGGTGCTCGGCATCACCGTGGCGGGCCTGCTGCAGCACGACCCGCAGCTGCGCGAGCAGGCCGTGGCGCAGGCCGCCGCCTGGAAGCAATGGCAGCCCGGCCAGCCGCTGGATGCGCTGGAACAGGGCCAGCGCGAACTGGGCCACCAGATCGGCGTGCGCAGCGAGGCCTGGCAGGAACGCGATGAACTGCTGCTGGGCCTGTTCGACCTGCTGCTGGAGAACATCAGCGAGCTGCTCGACGACGGTGCCTGGCTGCACGGGCAGATCGATGCCGTGCGCCAGCTGTTGTCCAGTCCGTTGGACACCGCGGCGGTCGAACGAACCCGCAGCGAACTGCGCCAGGTGATCTACAAGCAGGGCCTGCTCAAGCAGGGCATCAGCGAATCCAAGGCCGCCATGCGCGGGCTGATGGGCGACTTCGTGCAGCAGCTGGACGGCATGGCCAACAGCACCGGCGAGTACCACGACCGCATCAGCAGCTATGCCTTGGCGCTGCGCGAAGCACGCAGCATCGCCGACCTCAACCAGCTGCTGCAGGCGGTGCTGCAGGACACCGGGCGGGTGCAGCAACAGGCCGCGCAGGCACGCGACCATCTGGCCAATGCGCGCTTGGAGGTGGAGGTGGCCGAGCAGCGCATCGCCCAGCTGGAACAGGACCTGCGCGAAGTGACCGACCTGGTCCGCACCGATCCGCTGACCGGTGCGCTCAACCGGCGCGGACTGGATGAGCTGCTGCAGTCCGAGCTCGCCCGGTCCGCACGCGGCGGCAGCGCGCTGGCGGTCGCGGTGATCGACCTGGACGAGTTCGGCCAGACCAACTCGCAGTTCGGCCAC
The DNA here is from genome assembly GCF_031453215.1 of Stenotrophomonas sp. SORGH_AS_0321. Classification (NCBI taxonomy): domain Bacteria; kingdom Pseudomonadati; phylum Pseudomonadota; class Gammaproteobacteria; order Lysobacterales; family Lysobacteraceae; genus Stenotrophomonas; species Stenotrophomonas sp. SORGH_AS_0321. The sequence continues at coordinate 321,560 of NZ_JAVIZG010000001.1, read as the reverse complement.
GCCGGTGGCGATGCAGTGCTCAAGCATTTCGTCAGTGTCTGCCAGCTGCTGCTGCGCGCCAGCGACAGCGTGGCGCGGCTGGGCGGCGACGAGTTCGTGCTGGTCATGCCGGACACCCCGGGGGCGGACAGCATGTCCACCCTGCAGCGCCTGCAGCGCTCACTGGCCCAGCGCGTGTTGAACGTGCAGGACGAGCGCGTACCGGTGCATTTCAGTGCCGGGCTGGCGCAATGGAGCACCGGCGACAGCGCCGAGTCCTTGCTGCGTCGTGCCGACGAAGCGCTGTACGCGGCCAAGCGGCTGGGCCGCAATCGCGTGCAGGCCGGCTGAGGCGTCTGGCCCGGTAGTGACGGCCGCTGGCCGTCAAACCTTGCCCCCGGTAGTGACGGCCGCTGGCCGTCAAACCTTGCCCCCCGGTAGTGACGGCCGCTGGCCGTCAAACCTCGCCCCCACGGTGGGTGACGACCGCTGGTCGTCACAGCTTTTCGCCTGCAGCGTCGTGACGACCAACGGTCGTCACCCACCAACGCGGGCATCGTCACCCAGCACCGGGCATCGTCCCCCACCGAGGCTGCGGCCAACGGCGTTGACGGCCAGCGGCCGTCACTACCTGTCAGTGCGCCGGCTTGCCGCGCAGCTTCTGCACCAGCATCACCGCGCCCAGCACCAGCGCGCCGATCACCAGGCCCACGCCCACGTTCACCAGCGCGTTGACCAGCCATGCCCACTGCCCTTCACCACCATGCTCCAGCACCCAATGGTGCAGCGCCGGCACGTTGTGCACCAGGATGCCGCCACCGACCAGGAACATCGCCGCGGTACCGGCGATGGACAGGAATTTCATCAGCCACGGCGCACTCGCCACCATGCCGCGCCCGAACGCCGCCACCGCCCCGCCCTTCCTGGCCAGGTACAGGCCGGCGTCGTCGATCTTGACGATGCCCGCCACCAGCCCGTAGACGAACACGGTCATCGCCAGCGCGACCACGCTCAAGGTCAGCAGCTGCTGGGTGAATGCCGCGCCGGAGGTGACCACCACGCCCAGCGTCAGCACGATCACCTCGGCCGACAGGATGAAATCGGTGCGGATCGCGCCTTTGATCTTGTCCTTCTCGAAGGCGACCATGTCCACCTGCTCGTTGGCCAGCGCCTGGCGCCGCTCCGCCTGCTTGGCCTGGTCTTCTTCGGCTGGGTGCAGGAAGCGATGGGCCAGCTTCTCCACGCCTTCGTAGCAGAGGAAAGCACCACCGAGCATCATCAGCGGCACGATCAGCGGCACGTTGTAGCCGCGCGATTTCAGCCAGGCCTCCAGCGCACTGATCGCCAGCGCCGCCGGCACCAGGATCACCTTGTTGACCAGCGATCCCTTGGCCACTGCCCAGATCACCGGCAGTTCGCGGTTGGCGCTCATGCCGGTGACCTGCTGTGCGTTGAGCGCCAGGTCATCGCCGAGCACGCCGGCGGTCTTCTTTGCCGCGACCTTGGTCAGGACCGCCACATCGTCCAGCAGGGTGGCGATGTCGTCGAGCAGGGTGAACAGGCTGGCGCCGGCCATGAAGGGTCCATGTTGTAGGGGAGGGTCGAGGCTGGATTCTGACTGAAAAGGCGTGAATCCCGAAACACACCCGCGGATTCACCGCTCCACCACCTGGCCGCGGCCACACTGGGCCTCCTGTACCGTCGCGGAGTCCTGCTTGAACAACCCGTCTGCCGCGCCCACCAACCCGCCGTTGATCACCGGCATGAACCGCCGCAGCCAGATCCTGCGGTTGCTGATGCGCTACCGCAATTCCGGCGTGTTCTCCGGGATGAACCTGGAAGCTGCCGGCGCCCCCGATGTGCCGCCGGACGGCAATCCGGAACAGTTCGTCACCGACCTGGAATCGCTCGGCCCGACCTTCGTCAAGCTCGGCCAGATGCTGTCCACCCGTCCGGACATGGTGCCGGTGGAGTTCGCCACGGCACTGGAGCGGATGCAGGAAAGCGTCGCCCCGATCCCGGTCGAACGCATCCACACCATCATCGAAAAGGAACTCGGCGCTCCGGTGTCGACCCTGTTTGCCAGCTTCGATCCAGTGCCGCTGGGCTGTGCTTCAATCGCCCAGGTCCACCGCGCAACGCTGCGCGATGGCCGCGAAGTGGCGGTGAAAGTGCAGAAGCCGGAGGTCGCCGCCCAGCTGCGTTCGGACCTGGAAGCGCTGCGCAGCTTCGCGCTGGCCGCCGACCACCTGACCCAGGTCGGCCGCCGGGTCCGCCTGCGCGACTGGCTCAACGAGTTCGCCAAGACCCTGGTGCAGGAGCTGGACTACCAGGCCGAAGCGGAGAACCTGCAGCGCTTCGGGCAGCACCTGCGTCCGTTCAAGCCGTTGTGGGTACCGCAGCCGGTATGGGACTACTGCAGCCATCGCGTGCTGACCATGCAGCTGGCCGACGGCGTGCGCGTGGACATGATCCCGGACATCCGCCGCACCGAACAATCGATGGATCCGCTGGCGGCCGCGTTGATCCGCGGCTACCTGGACCAGATCTTCGTGCACGGCGAAATCCATGCCGATCCCCACCCGGGCAACCTGCGCGTCACCCATGACGGACGGCTGGCGATCTTCGATCTGGGCATGGTCGCGCACATGCCACCGCGACTGCGCGAGCGCCTGTTGAAGGTCCTGTTTGCCGCCGTCGACGGACGCGGCGAGGAAGTGGCCGATGAGATCATCGCCATCAGCACGCGGCTGGAATCGTTCGAAGAAGAACGTTACCTGCGCGAGACCGGCCAGATGATCGCCCGTTACGCCGCCAGCAACCATTATTCCGAAGGCCGCGTGGTGCTGGACATGGTACGCATCGCCACCGCCAGCGGGCTGCGCACGCCGCCGGAGCTGAGCCTGATCGGCAAGGCGCTGCTGAACCTTGAAACCGTGTGCCGGCTGCTGTCGCCCACGCTGGACACGCGGCGCATCGTGGAAAAGCAGCTGCAGCACGTGATGCGCGCGCGGCTGAAGAAATCGCTGTCGGCGGCCAACCTGGCCAGCGAAGCGATGGAAGTGCAGGAGCTGCTGCGCGTGGGTCCGCGGCAAGATGACCGACATCCTGGCGCTGCTGGCAGAAAACCGGCTGCAGATGAAGGTGACCGGCCTGGAAGAATCGCGGCTGATGGAGAACCTGCAGAAGATCGCCAACCGCGTGTCTGCCGGCATCGTCACCGCCGCACTGATCCTGGCATCGGCCTTGATGATGAAGGTGGACAACGGCGTGCACCTGTTCGGTTATCCCGCCATTGCGATGGTGTTGATGTTGATCGGTGTGTTCCTCGGCCTCGGCATCATCACCAGTGCGTTGCTGTTTGATCGGCGTGCACGCGCACGCGAAGAGCGCGGGCACCGCTAGGTCAAACCTGGCAGTGCAGCGCGCTTCACGCACGCTGCACAAAGCTGACGACCTCTCAGTGATTGACGTTTTCAACAAACATTTCAGTCAGGTTCGTGCAGGCATGATCCAGTCATCGGGCTGTCATGCAGATGTGGTTGGCAGTTCCGGTCGGATGGACACGCGTCGGTACGACGTCCATCACCACCTCCGTCACTGCCGAATACGCCCATGCTCTGGATTCTGTTGCTTACGCTGTTCGTGCTCGCCTGGCTGTTGCTGGTTTCCAGCAAGTGGTTGTGGTGGAAGGCCGGCCTGCTTTCGGTCCTGCTGATCGCACTGAGCAGCTGGTGGTTGATCGACCAGTTGTCCGGCGATGGCCTGAATGCGGCCACGTTGTACCACCTCGGTGCCGACATGGAAGGCGCGGGTGTCTCCGATTTCAAGCGTGTCATTGCCGGCTATATCGCCCTGCTGCTGGTCTCGCTGCTGCCGTTCGCGCTGGTGCGCATCAAGCGTTGGCAGCGGCCGCAGAACGGCCGGAAACTGTTCGTCGGCTTCGCCGGTGTCTGGCTGCTGGCGATATTCATCAGCCCACTGTTCGCCGATGGCCAGCGCCTGTATTACCAGCTGCGCCCGGTCGATTTCGCCGGGATCGCACCGGAGTACCAGGTGCCGACGCAGCCGCTGCAACGTCCGCGCAACATCGTGTGGATCTACGGCGAAAGCCTGGAACGCACCTATCTGGATGAGAAGGTCTTCCCCGGCCTGATGCCCAACCTCACCAAACTGGCGGCACGCTCGCTCGACGTGCGCGGGCTGGACTCGCCGGAAGGCAGCGGCTGGACCATCGCCGGGCTGGTGGCGTCGATGTGCGGCGTGCCGCTGACCACCGCCCAGGGCGATGAAAACAGCATGGACCGCATGGGCAGCTTCCTGCCCAAGGCGGTGTGCCTGGGCGACTACCTGAAGCAGCAGGGTTACACCAACCATTACCTGGGCGGCGCCAATGGGCAGTTCGCCGGCAAGGGCCAGTTCCTGGCCAGCCACGGTTTCGATGAAGTGCATGACCTGGCGTGGTTCAAGCAGCAGAAGAAGGTCGGCCGCATCCACTACTCGGCGTGGGGCGTGCATGACGACGTGCTGCTGGACACCGCGTATCGCCGCTTCGAACAGCTCTCGCGCGGCAAAGAGCCGTTCATGCTGACCACGCTGACCATGGACACCCATCATCCTGCGGGGCACCTGCCGGTGTCGTGCCGGAATGAGCGCTATGAAAGCGAGCACGGCAATATCGGCCTGCTCAATGCCCTGAAATGCACCGACCGCCTGATCTCCCAGCTGGTCGCGCGCATCCAGGCGAGCCCGTACGGCAAGGACACGCTGATCGTGGTGTCGTCCGATCACCTGGCCATGCCCAACGACCTCAGCCACGTGCTGGCCAAGCAGGAGCGCGAGAACCTGCTGCTGTTCGTGGGCAACGGCATCGAACCGCGCCAGCTGCAGGTGGACGACGCCACTACGCTGGACAGTGGCGCCACCCTGCTGAGCCTGCTGGATCCGGCGATCCAGCGCATCGGCTTCGGCCGTTCGCTGCTGGATCCGCAGCGTCCCGCCAGTGCCAGCGTTGCTGCGCGCAAGGACAACGGCCGCGAGTATCCGAAGTACCTGGCGTTCGCCCGTTCGCTGTGGCTGGGCGAGCCCACCCGCGAGCTGCGCATCGACGAGGGCAACCAGGTGATCGTCGGCGTGCAGCACGTGCAGCCGCCGGTGCTGCTGGAGTACGACAAGGACTGGGCGCTGAAGACGGTGTATCTGGAAAACACCTCGCGCCAGTTCGACGAGGCCGACAAGGACAGCACGCTGGCCTACGTGGACCGTTGCACCGCCTTTGAAGACGGTTCCGCCGATGGCGACTGGTGCGCGCTGCTGGTCAACCGCGAGAACGGCATCAAGTTGTACCGCGATGACGAACTGCGCGGCGGCGTGCAGGTGGATGCCGCGCTGGATGCCTTCGATGGCCCGCGCCCGAGCGTGCGCCAGGCCCACATGATCACCGACAAGGGCCGCCGCACGCGCGCCGGCCAGTACATGCTGGAACTGGTGGCGAGCACGCAGCCGCAACGCGGTTTCTGGATCGAAGCGGTGTCCTCGCAGCGGCAGGTGGTGCTGGCCCAGCAGTGGGTGCAGCCCGATGCCAGCGGGCGGATCAACCTGAGCTTCGGGCTGGACCACGAGGTGGATGACCTGGAGATCCGGGCGTGGTTGAACCACGCCGAGAAGCTGGCGGTGGATACCTTCGCGCTGGTGCCTTCGCGGCGTCCGCGCGGGTAGTTGGGCGAACGGGTTGGACCCCCTCGCGGGTGGCTGTTGCTTGAAGCCGCAGCTGGGGGTGGGCCGGGCGGTGGGGCTGCTCGGGGGACGGCAAAGACCGCATCCTGCGGGCCTCGTTTCGCGCCATCCATGGCGCTCAACGCCCCCGCCCAGCCCCACCGCCCGGCCCCCTGACAGGTTCCGGTGGCCGCCACCTGCGGATTGAAAATAAAAGAACAAAGGCAGGGGTCAGAGTCCTTTCGCTACGCGAAAGGACTCTGACCCCATCTTCCTCCCACCCTTCCAACCCACCGCCTTGTCCATGGCCACCATGGACCTGTCGAAGGTGGGGCGGGGTGGCTGTGCAGGACCGTCTTTTCGCATGGATGCGAAAAGCGAGCCCCCATGGACGGGTTCACGGCGTGTCCTGCACAGCCACCCCGCCCCGCCAACACCCAGCCCTGCAAGCTGTTGACGTTGCCGTTGCCGTTGCTCTTGCCGTTGCTTCCGCTCCAGCAAGAGCCGCAGGCTCAAACTGCCCCGTCAGGGTCCCGAACCAGGTGGATGTCCGTCGGTGCCGACAGCGCGATGCCCCTGGATGCCAGTTCCTGCAGCAGGCTGAAGAACAGGTCGCTGCGCGCGCCGTAGACCTGCCGCGGGCTGGAGACGTAGGCGAAGCTGTTGATCGCCACCTGGCCGCCGGCGATCGAATCGATGAACACCGATGGCGCCGGGTCGGACAGCACGCTGGAATGCGCCGTGTAGGCATCCAGCAGCACCTGCTTCACCGCCGCCACGTCCGCGTTCAACGGCAGCGTGAACTGGATCTGGATCCGTCCCTGTGCACTGCCCATCGTCATGTTGCGTACGGTCTTGGTGATCAGCTCCGAGTTCGGCACGATCAACGTCGACTTGTCCCCGACCGTGATCTCCGTGGAGCGCACGTTGATGCGGCGGATGTCGCCTTCCTGGTCGCCGATCTTCACCCAGTCACCGATCTTCACCGGCCGCTCGGCCAGCAGGATCAGGCCGGAGACGAAGTTCTGGGTGATCGCCTGCAGGCCGAAACCAATGCCCACCGACAGCGCGCTGACCACCAGTGCCAGCTGGCCGAAGCCGATGCCCAAGGCGGTCAGCGACCACAACACGGCAAGGATGATGCCCAGGTAACGCGCCACGGTACTGATCGAGTTCTGTGCGCCCGAATCGAGCTCGGTCTTCGGCAGGTAGGTGTCCACCAGCCAGCGCTGCAACGCCTGCATCAATGCAAGGCCGGCCACCAGCACCACCACGGCCAACAGGATCTTGGCAGGCTGCAGCGTGATGTTGGGTCCAATCGGTATGCCCTTCGACAACGCTTCCACGCTGCCCAACACCGACCCGACATTGCCGAACGGAGCGGTGAAGATGAGCAGTGCCATCAGCACCAGCGCGATGCGGCTGAAGGCCGACAGCAGCACGCCGGCCTGTTCCACCTGCGCCGCGCTCAGGCCGGTGGTCAGTACCACGGTGCGGCCGATGCGGCTGTCCGGATGCAGCATCCAGGTGCACAGGTCGTCGGCGAACTTGAGCAGCAGGCTGGTGGTCAGCGCGACGATGCCGCCCCAGACCAGCTGCGAGGTCACGAACTTGGCGAAATTGAGGTAACCGAACAGCGAGGCGATGATCGCCGCGGCCACCACCACGTTGCCCGCCACGCGGGTCAACACGATCCAGCCACTGCGCTGGGCCGGCCCACGCGCGCGCGAATCGGCGGCCTGCGCTTCAGCGCGCTCGGCCGCTTCGGCGGTCTGCCGCCGGTGCAGGCGGGACAGCGTCACCAGCATCGCCATGATCAGGCACAGGTAGATCAGGGCGATCACCCCGTCCAGCGCGATGGTGTTGATCTCGCTGGTACGTGCCGCACGATCCACCGCCGCCAGCATGATGCTGATCCAGCTCACCGCGGCGGCGCTCCACGCGTACTTGCGCAGGTTGCGCGCTGCGGTGTCATCCAGGTCCAGCAGGCGCCACGACGGGCGCTTGGGCGCCAGCAGGCAGGCGCTCAGCGCGACGATGAAGGCAGAAAAGCAGGTGGCGCCCAGGAAGTAATTGGAAACCGTCTGCAGCCGGGGCGGGATGGCACCCACCGCGTCCATCGCCGCTACCAGCGCCCAGGCCGCCAGCCCCGGCATCGCCGTGCCCACCAGCAGCAGCCAGACCGCAAGGCCGGTCCGGCGCAGGCGGCCCTGCGGCGCGTTTTCGGCGGCCGCATAACGCCGTCCCAGCGCGCGCAGCCACAGCCGCACGGGGAAGAACAGCAGCAGCGCCACCCCAAGACCCAGCAACGGCAGGCCCCAGCCCTCGCGCTTCAACGCATCGCGTACCGCGTTGGTGCCCAGCCGGTACAGCGCCAGCACCCGCGTGGTATCGGCCGGCGCGGTCGCGGCGACCTGGCTCCACAAGGCCGGCGACAGCGGCGAAGCCACCTTGCGGCCGAGCTCTTCGCTGAACTGGCTGGCGCGCAGTTTTTCGATGTCGGCGGCCAGCTGGTTGGCGTTGACGACCGCCAGCTCGGCACGTTTGATCGTGCCGTCCAGCTTGTTGCGCTGCCGGGTCAGGCTGGCCCGCTGCACGGCGATCTCGCGGGCCTCGGTGCTGCCCTCGGCTACCTCACCCAGCGGTGCCAGCTGCTCGTTGAGCTGGTCCAGCTGGGGCCGCAGCGCCTTGGCGGCGGCGTCCGCATCATCCTTGGCCGCCTTCGCGCGCTCGCTCAGGGTGGCCAGCGTATCGGGCGTTTCGGCGTCCTCAAGCGAGGCCCGCGCGGACTTCAGCGTGGCCTCGGCCCGGGTTACCTGGGCCTCAGGGGTCAGCTCGGCCGGGGCCTGCGCCAGCACCGGAGTGCAGGCCAGGAGCAGGAACATCAGCAGGCCGACGACGGCACCGCGCTTGGAGATCAGGCTGGAAAGAGACAAAACGCGTTACCGGCATGCGCGGACCACCGCGCCTGCGCGGACTATACGACGTGTCGCGTCGGGATCGGATCAGTACTTCAGGCGCAGCTCCTCCACCTGTGGCTGCTGGGCGGCGTACCACTCCTGGAACTCTTCCTCGGGGATCTCTTCCGGGGCATACACCACGATCGGGTCCCAGGCGTGGTCGGTGGGCAGCGGTTGGCGGGGGCCGGCACGCAGCGTATAGGCCACGCCCTCGTGGTCGACCACCTCCTCGACCTGCTCCCATCGGGCACGCGCGAAGCTGGATTCGGATTTCAACAGGATCACCTGGTACATCGACATCACTCCTTGGCACTGTTCATCAGCATGGACCCGCGTAGCGGCCCGATAAACCCACGGGCCGCTACGCAGTGTTGCGCTTACGCCATGGCAAGGCGGCTTCACCTTGCCATGGCGGGCGGGCGCGGCAAGGTGGCCTACCGCCTCCGGGACGAGAGCCCCATGACCACCCCCAACGACCTCAAGACCGTCCCCGACCTCAAGCTGCCGCGCTACCTTGGCACCTGGTACGAGATCGCCCGCCTGCCGATGCGCCACGAACCCGAAGCCTGCACCGATGTATCGGCGAACTACAGCCTGCAGGACAACGGCAACATCCGCGTGCACAACCGCTGCCGGATGGAAGGCGAGATCGAAGAAGCCATCGGCGAGGCCAGCGTCGTGGACAACGACAGCGCGCGACTCGCGGTCAGCTTCCTGCCCAAGGGCCTGCGCTGGTTGCCGTTCACCAAGGGCGACTACTGGGTGATCCAGATCGCCCCCGATTACAGCGTGTCGCTGGTCGGCAGCCCGGACCGCGATTATCTCTGGCTGTTGTCACGTACGCCGCACCTGGACAAGACCGTTCGCGATCATTATCTGGCGACCGCGCGCCAGCAGGGCTTCGATCTGTCCAAACTGATCGATACCCCCCACACCGGCAAGCCGACGGCCTGAGTCCATGGACCTGAAGAGCGGGTATCCGTACTGGTCCATCCGCAATGGACTGATCCAGGCTTTCCCTCCGCTTGAAGCCGACCTGCACTGCAATGTGCTGGTCGTCGGCGGCGGCATCACCGGCGCCCTGATCGCCGATGAGCTGTCCGCACACGGCCACGAAGTGGCGCTGATCGAACAGCGCGACATCGGCTGGGGCAGCACGGCGGCAAGCACCGCGCTGCTGCAGTATGAGATCGACACCCACCTGATCGACCTGGCCCGCCAGTATGGCGAAGACGATGCGGCGCTGGCCTACCACGCCTGTGCGCAGGCGCTGCCACAGCTGCGCGAGGTCACCGCCGGCCTGCGCGGGGTGGATTTCAAGCAGATGGACAGCGTGTACCTGGCCAGCAAGCCGCGCCATGTGCCGGTACTGCGCGAAGAAGGCGCGGCACGCCGCAAGCATGGGCTGGACGCACGCTGGCTGGACCGCGGCGCGCTGCGCGAACGCATGGGGATGGACGGCGATGCTGCGCTGCTGACCCGCCAGGCCGCGCGCGTGGATCCCTACTGCCTTACTTACCGGCTGTTGGAGCGGGTCAAGCGGCGCGGCGGCCACGTGCACGATCGCACCGTGCTGCATGCGCTGCAACCGACCGCGCGCGGGGTCACCGCACGCACCGAAGACGGTGTCCAGATCCGCGCCAAGCACGTGGTGCTGGCCCAGGGCTACGCCAACCAGCAGTGGCTGGACAAGCGCGTGGCGCGCAACCGCAGCAGCTATGCGCTGATCACCGATCCGCTGCATGCCGACGAACTTGGCGCACTGGCCACGACGATGGTCTGGGAGAGCGCGCGCCCCTACCTGTACCTGCGCAGCACCGGCGATGGCCGGCTGCTGCTGGGCGGGCTGGACGATGCGGTGGATGTCCCGGCACGCCGCGACCGCCGCGTCGATGGCAAATCGAAGAAACTCATGAAGGGACTGAAGCACTGGTTCCCGGCGCTGGACCCGATCCCTGCGTTTGCCTGGGCCGGAACCTTCGCCGAAACCGCCGATGGCCTGCCCTTCTTCGGCGCACATGCGCAGTGGGGACCGCGGGTGCAGTTCGCGATGGCCTACGGGGGCAACGGGATCACCTATTCGATGATCGGCGCCGGCCTGCTGCGCGCCAACATCGAACGCCGACGCCACCCGCTGCAGGCGCTGTTCGGTTTCGAGCGGCTGGAGCGCTGATCGCCAACGCACGCCCCGGCGACGTCGGGCGATGCCGGTAGCGACGAGCCATGCGCGGCGAGCGCAGCGGCGCCAGCAAAAGGGTGACGGCCAGGGGCCGTCACTACCCTCGACGCGTCACGACAGGCATCATTCAAGCAGCAGCTGCTAGCGTCGCCATGAGGGCCCGCGTGCCCTGCCCCGTCCGCTGCTGGAGCGTCGTGCCATGATCCGCCCCCTGATCCTGCTGTGCCTGGCCTGCGCCCCCTCGGTCGCGTTGGCGCAGAGCGCTGCAGGCGCCACCGGCCCGCAGTCGTCCACCGGCCTGAACCTGGCCGTGCCCAGCGAACCGTTGCGCTACCTCAATGATCCCAGCTTCCAGCAGGATGCCCCGGGCACCTACTACGGCGACAAGAGCGGTCCGCGCGCACGTGCCGGCAGCGATAACGGCATCGCCGAGGTCACCGATGACAAGCTGCGCGTCTCCGGCAGCGTCAGCACCGGCATCGGCTATACCGAAGGCTACGGCAACAGCCACTACAACGCGGCCACGCTGAACCTGAGCAAGAACTACACCACCGATGAAGGCAAGACCCGCGGGGTCAACGTCAACATCCACGTCAGCGAAGGCAAGGGGCCGGGCTTCTTTGGCCCTTGGGATGGCCCGTATGGCGGTGGTTTCGGTGGGGGCTACGGCCCTGGCCCCGGCTACTGGGGCCGCCCGCCGCCGTTCGGCTGGTAAGCAGCCGCGCCCGGCGGCGCAACGACCGGCCTGTCCGCCTCCGGATGCGCCGCTGTGCCGCTGCGCTCGCCGAGCACGGCTCGGCGCTACGGCTCCGGGGTTCATGGCGCGTGGATCAATCCAGCCAGCCGTCGCGCTCGCTGTCCAGGATGCGGCCATCGTGCCCGCTCAGGCGCACGTCAACCTTCTGGTTACGCGCGTTGCGTGCTTCCAGCTGCCACGTCGCACCGTCGCGTTCCACCGAATGGATGTCCTTCAGGCCCTGCTCCTTGGCCTTGGCCAGCAGCTGGTCGATGGTCAGCTGGGTGCGGCCATCGAACTCGTCGAAGATCTCGCCGGTCTTCGGGTCGACATAGACCTCGCGGAAGCGGCCATCGTCGCGGGTCACGTCGGCTTCCCACAGCCCGTCGTCCTTCTCGATCTCATGGATGCGGCTGTAACCGGCGTCGCGCAGCTTCTGTTCCACCTGGGCCAGGCCCAGCGGTGCGGCATGGGCCGTGACGGCCACGGTGGTACCCAGCAGGGCGGCAACGGTGGCGCCAGCGATCAGGGACAGCTTGTTCATGGTGTTCTCCGGAATGGTGGACCCCAGCGGGCCCGGCCAACACAGTCTGCCCAGCGCACCTAACAGCCACTTAGCCCGGGCTGTTAGCCAACGGTTAGTCCACTGCGCTATTGATAGGCGCATGTATCCGTTGAAGACCCTCGCCGTGATCGTGCTCGCGCTGCTGGCCCCCCTGCCGGTGGCGGCGGGCGACGACCATGCCCAGCAGACCGCGCGGCGTGCGGTGGAACAGGGCCGTTACGTGCCGCTGGAAGCGGTGGTGCGCGATGCCATGCGCCGCCATCCCGGCAAGCTGCTGGAAGTGGAACTGGACGATGCCGTGTACGAAGTCGAGATCCTGCGCGCCGACGGCGTGGTGGTGGAGCTGGACTATGATGCGCGCAACGGCAAGCTGCTGAAGACCGAACTGGACGACTGATGCGGATCCTGCTGGCCGAAGATGACCACGACCTGGCGCAGCGCCTGCAGCCCCTGCTGGAGCAGGCGGGCTTCGTGGTGGATGCGTTCGCCGATGGCCATGCGGCCGAAGAACATGGCCAGGTGGAGGACCTGCAGGCCGCCATCGTCGATCTCGGCCTGCCGGGCCTGGACGGGCTGAGCATCATCGAACGCTGGCGCGCCAATGGCCGCACCTTCCCGGTGCTGGTGCTGACCGCACGCGGACGCTGGCACGACAAACTGGCCGGTTTCGATGCCGGCGCCGACGACTACCTGACCAAGCCCTTCCAGCCCGACGAACTGGTGCTGCGCCTGCGTGCGCTGATTCGCCGCAGCACCGGCCATGCCAGTCCGCGCCTGCAGTGCGGACCACTGCAGCTGGATGTCAACGCAGGCCGTTTCAGCCTGCACGGCAGCGAACTGGCGCTGAGCCCGCAGGAGTTCCGCCTGCTCGGCTACTTCATGCACCACGTGGATACGGTGATCGGCCGCGAGCGGCTGGGCGAGCACGTGTTCGACAGCGGCTTCGACCCCGACTCCAATGCATTGGACGTGCTGCTCGGACGGGTGCGGCGCAAGCTGGACATCGACCTGATCCAGACCGTGCGCGGCCAGGGCTGGCGGCTGACGGCGCCGGCATGAGGGCATCGCGATGAAGCGCGCCTCGCTGCGCAACCGGCTGCTGCTGGCGGGCGGGCTGGGCCTGCTGCTGGTCACGGCGCTGGCGAGCGCGCTGCTGGGCCACCTGTTCGAACGCGCCGCGCGTGACAGCCTGGATGCGGCGCTGGAGCAGGACCTGCTGACCGTGCTGGCGCAGGCCGAAGTAAACCCGGATGGGCGCGTGGTGCTGCGCCAGGAACCCAACGAAGCCCGCTTCCAGCGGGTGTTCTCCGGTGCTTACTGGCAGGTCGGCGCGGCCGACGGCACGCCGCTGCTGCAGTCGCGCTCGTTGTGGGATGAAAGCCTCGCCGCACCGGCGGCCAGCAGCGCCGGCATCGCCGCTGACATCACCGGGCCGCTGCAGCAGCCGCTGCGGGTGCTGGCGCGCGAGGTGCGCCTGCCCCGCGCGCAGGCACCGCTGCAGGTTCTGGTGGCGCTTGATCGCAGCGACCTGCAGGCCCAGGTGGCGCAGTTCCGTCAGCGCAGCGCGTTGGCCCTGGCGGTGCTGGTCGCGGTCTGGCTGGCGGTGCTGGCCAGCCAGATCCACTTCGGCCTGCGTCCGTTGCGGCGGTTGGGCCAGCAGGTGGAGGGCGTGCGCCGCGGCGAAGTCCAGCGGGTGGATGCACGCGGCCTGAGCGCGGAGATCGCGCCGCTGGCTGAAGAACTCAACGCCCTGCTCGACCACCACCAGCGCATGGTGGCGCGCGCGCGCACCAGCGCACAGGACCTGGCCCACGCGCTGAAGACACCGCTGAGCGTGCTGGCAGCTGAAGCCGAACATCCGGGGGGCGACTGGCAGCAGACCGTGCGCGCACAGGGCGCGCACATGCAGGCCAGCATCGAACGCTATCTGGCGGCAGGGCTGGCGGTCGATCACCGGCAGCGCGCGGACGTGGCACCGGTGGTGCAGTCGATGTGCCGCCTGATGGGCCGCGTACATCAAGGGCGCGGCGTGCACTTCAGCAGCGATGCCATCGACCCGGCATTGCGCTTTGCCGGCGATGCCGCCGATCTGGAAGAAATGCTGGGCAACCTGCTGGACAACGCGGGCAAGTGGGCCACGCAGCAGGTGCAGGTGGGCGCCTGGATGGACGCGCAACGGCTTCGCATCGAGGTGCGCGACGATGGTCCGGGGCTGCAGGAATCCCAGCTGCAGACCGTGCTGCAACGGGGCGTGCGGCTGGACCAGCGCGAAGGCAGCAGCGGGCTCGGCCTGGCGATCGTCGGCGACATCGCCGCCAGCCACGGCGGCGAGCTGAAGCTGGAAAACGCCCAGCCCGGGCTGCGCGCCACGCTGTGGCTGCCGGCGGGGTGAACCGCCGGTAGTGACGGCCGCTGGCCGTCAATCAGTGACCGCCGCTGGCCACCGGTAGTGACGGCCGCTGGCCGTCAATCAGTGACCGTCCAATGACGGCCAGCGGCCGTCACTACCGGGTCCCCGCTTACATCAGCGGTTCGTCGGACAGGTACGTGTAACCGGTCAAACCGGCTTCCAGTGCGTCGGACAGTTCCTGCGCACGGTCAGCCGTAAGACCTGCCGCGGCCACGCGCTCGGCATAGGTCGCGCGCAGTTCGGCCAGGCTGTAGCCCACGTAGTCCAGCATCACATCGGTGGTGTCACCGCGGCGCTGCTGGGTGATCGCATAGCCCCCCGCGCCGGCACGCACTTCCACCGCATCGGTATCGCCGAACAGGTTGTGGATGTCGCCCAGGATCTCCTGGTACGCACCGACCATGAAGAACCCGATCCGGTAGCTTTCACCCGAACGCAGCGCATGCAGCGGCAGCGAACTGTCCAGGCTCTCGTTGCCGACATAGGTTTCCACCATGCCGTCCGAGTCGCAGGTCATGTCGGCGATGATGCCGCGACGGTCCGGCTGCTCGTCCAGGCGCTCGATCGGTACGATCGGGAACACCTGGTCGATCGCCCACACGTCCGGGATCGATTCGAACACGCTGAAGTTGACGAAGTACTTGTCCACCAGCCGCTCGTTGAGCTCATCCAGCACCGGCCGATGGCTCTTCTCGTCGAAGCTCAGGCGTGCACGCACCGCATGGGCGATGGCGTAGAACAGGTCATCGATGCGCGCCCGCTGCGGCAGGTCGATCTGGCCCAGCGCATAGCTGGACAGGCCTTCGGCATGGAAATGCTGCGCTTCCTGGAACAGCTCGATCGCCGGGCGCTGGCCCAGTTCGGAATGGATCTCGCGCAGGTGGCGGATCGATGCCGGCTCGTCGTCATGCTGGTCCGGTACGCGGCCTTCCATCGCCTGTTCCACTTCGGACACGTTGGCGATCAGCACCGCATGGTGGGCGGTCATCGCGCGGCCACACTCGGTGACGATGCGCGGCGGCTTCAGGCCATGTTCCTTGCAGGCATCGGCCAGCGGCTGCACGATGCTGCTGGCGTAGGAGTTCAGCCCGTAATTGATCGAGCAGAAGCTGCGCGAACGGGTGCCTTCGTAGTCCACGCCCAGGCCACCGCCCACGTCGACGTGGGTGATCTTCGCGCCAAGCTGCGACATCTCCACGTAGTAGCGGGTGGCTTCGCGCATGCCGTTGGCGATGTCGCGCACGTTGGAAATCTGCGAGCCCATGTGGAAGTGGAGCAGGCTCAGGCAGTCGGCGTACTCGGTGTCACGCAGCGACTTCCACAGGTCCAGCAGCTGGCGCGGGGACAGGCCGAACTTGGCCTTGTCGCCGCCGCTGTTCTGCCACTTGCCCGCGCCCAGCGAGGCCAGCCGCATGCGCACGCCCAGGCCCGGCTTCACGTCCAGCGCCTTGGATTCTTCCAGCACCAGCTTCAGCTCGGACGGCTTCTCGATGACGATGTAGGTCTGCAGGCCCAGTTTGCGGCCGATCAGTGCCAGCCGGATGTACTCACGGTCCTTGTAGCCGTTGCAGACGATCAGCCCGCCCGGGCGCGAAAGCGCCAGTACGGCCATCAGTTCCGGCTTGCTGCCCGCTTCCAGGCCGAAGCCTTCGCCGTGGTGGCTGGCCAGGGTGCCGGCCACGCCGCGGTGCTGGTTGACCTTGATCGGGTACACGGCGGTGTAGCCGCCCGGGTACTCCCAGTCGGCCTGGGCCTGCGCGAAGGCGGCCTGCAGCTTGCCCAGGCGCTGGCCCAGGATGTCCGGGAAGCGCACCAGCAGGGGCAGCTTGGCGCCGTTGGCGCGCGCCGCATCGACCACATCGGGCAGCGAAACCACCGGGCCATCGGCCCCGGTCGGCCTCACCACCATGTGCCCGGCCTGATCCACGTCGAAGTAACCGTCCGCCCAATGCGGGATCGAGTAGGTCTTGCGGGCTTGGTCGAGGGACCAATCGGTCATGGAAGTCGGCCTGGTTGGTAAAAAAGGGGGGTGCATGATAACCCCTGATCGACGAAGGGTTCGTTATCATGCGCGCCCGCGCCCGTGGTCGCTGCCCTGGACCTGAACGGGCGTACCGCCACGCGGCCCCGCCTCCGCCAGCCCGGCGTCCCATCCTCCGAAAAGGATTGCTCCTCCATGACTGACAACAGCAACTGGTATATCGAACACTTCGAGCGCACTGGCTCGGCCATCGGCTACCGCATCACCGGCAAGCTGGACGAAGTGCAGTCGCCGTTCCAGAAGATCGAAATCTTCCAGACCACCGACTGGGGCAACCTGATGACCATCGATGGGGCCATCATGCTGACCAGCAAGGACAACTTCTTCTACCACGAGATGATCAGCCACCCGGTGCTGTTCACCCATGCCGCCCCCAAGCGCGTGGTGATCATCGGCGGCGGTGACTGCGGCACCCTGCGTGAGGTGCTCAAGCACAAGAACGTGGAGAGCGTGACCCAGTGCGATATCGACGAGCAGGTCACGGTGATGGCGCGCAAGCACTTCCCGGAACTGTGCGATTCCAACGATGACCCGCGTGCCGAACTGATGTTCGACGACGGCGTGGCGTACATGGCCAACTGCCCGGCCGGCAGCGTGGACGTGGTGATCGTCGATTCGACCGACCCGGTCGGCCCCGGCGAAGGCCTGTTCAACAAGGCGTTCTACGAGAGCTGCTTCAAGGCCCTGAAGGACGACGGCATCCTGGTGCAGCAGTCCGAATCGCCGCTGATGCAGCTGGAACTGATCAACGAAATGCGCACCGAGATGGGCAAGGCCGGCTTCGGCTCGTTCAAGACCCTGCCGTTCCCGCAGCCGTGCTACCCCACCGGCTGGTGGAGCGTGACCCTGGCGCGCAAGGGCGAGAGCGGGTTCGATTTCCGCCAGTCCGACGCGGCGGCAAAGAGCTTCGATACGCTGTACTACACCGCTGCGCTGCACACCGGCGTGCTGGTGACGCCGCCGTTCGTGCAGGCTGCGCTGAAGGGCTGACCGGCCCGACGTCGGGCGGGGCCGAGTGACCTCGGCGCTGCCCGGCAACCATCCCGACCGCGCTCGGCGGCGAACCGCCACCATGCCGTTCGCCGCTGACCTACATGCGACGTCTTCCAACCGGCGCAGAGTAGCTGCACACCCCTGCAGCGAGCGTCGGCCATGGGCAGCCCGGTTTCCGATCACGCAGCCTTTCCTCCTTCGTCCGCCACGTCATGGCCGGACTTCATGGCAGCGGCCGCCCAGCAGGACTATCTGGCTGCCGAATCGGGCCTCGCCCGCGCCCTGCAGCAGGGTTACAGCCACTGGTACGTGGATGGAAGCCTGCACGGTGAACGCCCGGAGGATTTCCCACGGGAGCGCGCCGACGCCCTGCTGGAGCTGATGCAGCAGACCGGCATGCGGCCGATCTACCATGGCAACTTCAAATCCCCCCTCGGCAGCGACGTGCCCGCGCTGGCCACCGCTGCGTTGCACTATGCATGCCGCGAAGTCGATGTCTGCAGCCGGCTGGGTGGCGCACCCTTGATCGTGCATGGCGGCGGTGTGGTGGAACCACGGCTGGTTGCCGAAGTACGCCAGGCGGGGCTGCACCAGTTGATCACCAACCTTCGCGCACTGGTGGCCTATGCCGCACCGCGCGGCGTGCAGGTCTGGTTGGAGAACCTGTGCAACTACACCCGCTTCCATCCCTTCTATTACATCTGCACCACCGCCGATGAAATCGCGACCGTGCTGGAGCAGGTCCCCGGCCTGCACCTGTTCTTCGATGTATCGCATGCCTACGTCAACGGCGGGGACCCCGTCGCGATGTTCCGGCAATTCCACAACCGCATCATCGGCATGTCCTTCAGTGACAACCACCAGGACCGCGACGCGCACCTCCCGCTGGGCGCCGGGAGCCTGCCATTCGACGCCCTGGTCGCTGCCATCATCGAAGCAGGCTGGCGCGGCATGGTGGGGTTCGAAACGCGTGGCGGCACGCTGGCGGGCAGTGTCCAGCAGCTCAGCAGCCTGGCTGCACTCCGTGGCAACCGGGAGGACGCAGGATGAACGCATCGCCTTGCGTGCGCAGCAGTTTCCTGCAGGGCTGCCGTGACGCGCTGCCGGTCTGCCTGACCTTCATGTTCCTGTTTTCATCGATCGGCGCGTTGGCCAGCAAGGCGGGATTCTCGCTGCTCCAGGCCACGGTCATGACCCTCACCGTGCACACTGCCCCGCTGCAGGCCCTGATCGTCCAGCAGGCAGACACGCTGGGCATCGCTGCCCTGCTGGTTGCAACGGTCGTGGTGAACTTCCGCTTCGTGATCATGGCGTCGGTGCTCGCCGAACAGTTTCAGCATGTCAGCCTCGGCCGGTCGCTGCTGTCGGCCCAGCTGTTGTCGATCTCCACCTTCACCCTCTCCAGCCGATGTGGCAGGGGGGCGGCTGACATGCATGCCTACTATCTTGGGTGCGGCGTCGCCACGCTCGGCTGCGCCATCGCGGCCACCGCCGCAGGCCACTGCGTGGGAGCTACGCCGTCGGTCGTAGTGGCACAACTCATCGCAATCATCCTGCCGGTGCATTTCACCGCGCTGGCCTGCCACGCGCCCAATGGAAACCGGACGCTGCAGGCGACCGTTGCCGGCTTCGCGCTCACGCCGGTGATAGGCAGCCAGCTGGGAAGCCTGCATGTGCTGGTGGTGCCCTTGGGCATCGCCGCCCTGCTGTACGCGGCAGACACCTGCCAACGCAGGGCAGCGGCATGAACGGCTGGATCCTGATCGGTACCGCCGCGGCGGCCTCCTACCTCATGCGTTCTGTCCCGTTGCTGATATTCCGGCGCCTGGCGCTTGCCCCGGACAGCCCGGTGGTCCGGTTCCTCCACCACGCCGCGTCCGCCGTGATGGGCAGCGTGATCTACCTCGGCCTGTTCGGCGACTCCTCATTCCAGGCGCCCTGGACCCTGTTGCAGGCACCGGGCGCGCTGCTGAAGCTGTCAGTCGTGCTGCTGGCCGGTGGGCTGGCGCTGTGGCGGCGCAGTGTGTTCATGCCCCTGCTTGCCGGCACCGCACTGTATGCGGCCGCGCTGCTGCTGATGGGGAACTGACATGGAAGTCGTCGGTCTTTCGCTCGACGGGTGCCACCGCCTCGATGAACTGCGCGCCTGGCATGACGCCTGCCGGAAAGCGCCGATGGCGTTTGACATGACCCGAGGCCTGCCCTCCGACGAGCAGATCGCGCTGTCGCACGCGATGCTGTCACTGCCAGGCCCCGCACCGTTTGACAGCGGGGACGGCCAGGATTGGCTCAACTATGGTGGGCAGCAGGGCATACCCCAGTTGCGCGCCCTGCTCGCCCCGTTGTTGCTCGGCGTGCCGGCCAACCAGGCCGCAGTCGGCGGCAACAGCAGCCTGGCGCTGATGCATTCGGCCGTCGGCCTGGCGTGGCGCACAGGGCTGCCGGGGCATGCGCCGTGGTCCCACGCCGACGAGGTCCGCTTCCTGTGTCCGGTGCCGGGGTACGACCGCCATTTCGCCATCTGCAGCGACCATGGCATCGGGTTGGTGCCGGTGCCGATGGGCCAGGACGGACCGGACATGGACCAGGTGGAGCAACACGTGGCGCAGGATCCACGCATCCGCGGAATGTGGTGCGTCCCACGCCACTCCAACCCGTGCGGAGCGACCTACAGCGCCGAGGTACTGCGCCGGCTGGCGACGATGAACACCGCCGCGCCGGACTTCACGTTGTTCTGCGACAACGCCTACGCCGTCCATGACTTCGCTCCGCAGGCGTCCGCGCTGCCCGGCCTGTACGACGCCTGCGCCACCGCCGGCAATCCGGATCGCGCGCTCGTTTTCGGCTCCACGTCGAAGATGACCATCCCCGGCGCCGGTGTCGCGCTGCTGGGGGGCAGTGCGCGGCTTCTGGACTGGTGGCTGGCAGCGCAGCGGGCGTGCACCATCGGGCCGGACAAGGTGAACCAGGTCCGGCATCTGCGTTTCTTCGGCAACGCGGCCGGTGTTGCCCGCCACATGCAGCAGCATGGCCACCTGCTCCAGCAGCGCTTCGCGCAGGTCCAGCGGGTCTTCGCGCAACGTCTCCGCACACAATGTGACGTTCATTGGAGTCGACCGGCGGGTGGCTACTTCATCACACTCTGGCTGCCCACGGGCTGCGCCCGCCGCGTGGTGAGCCTGGCGTCACAGGCGGGCGTGCGCCTCACGCCCGCAGGAACGACCCACTGTGGCGGCACCGACCCGGAGGACCGCTGCCTGCGCATCTCTCCCTCCCGTCTTCCTGTTGCCGATGCAGCGCGGGCCGCAGACATCATCGCCGGGTGCGTGCTGCTGGCCTGCGCAGAAGCTGCGTCCGCCGCCTGCGATACCACTGCCACCGCGCCGGATGCCCACCCATGAACGCCACGTCCTTCGCCACACCAGCGCCACTGCAGTCCATCTGGCAGGCCGCGCGCGTGAGTCGGCTGCACCGCCGCAGCAGCCGCGTGATCGTGGTCGAGCTCGCCCCTGCCAGCGACGTTCCGCTGGTCGGGTTCACTGCCGGTGCGCATGTCGACCTGGTACTTCCCGGCGCACGCACACGCAGCTATTCGCTGATGAATCCGCCGCAGCATGCGAGCTGTTACCAACTGGGCATCCTGCGGGTTGCCGAAGGACGGGGCGGATCGCACTACCTGCATACGCACCTGCGCGAGGGCGATCCGCTGCCGGTGTCACTGCCGCGCAATGCGTTCGCGCTGCATGAGCAGGCCGAACACAGCGTGCTCATCGCCGGTGGCATCGGCATTACCCCCCTGCTTTGCATGGCCCGGCATCTTGTCGCACGGCAGCGTCCAGTGCACCTGTACTACTGCGTGCGTTCGCGGCACGACGCGGTCTTCCTCCAGGACCTCAATACACTGGGAAACGCGCTCACCTGCCTGTTCGACGACGAACGTGGAGGCTCGCCCGATCTGCTGCCACTGCTTGCGGCGCATCCGCCTGATACGCATTTCTATTGCTGTGGGCCGGGGCCGATGCTTGACGCGTTCGGGCTGGCCTGCAGGCGGCTCGGCATCACGCGCGCCCATGTGGAACGTTTCACCGCGTCGTCGCGCCCGCCCGGCAGCCCGCCTGCCAAGGGTTACAAGGGATACGACGTGGTGCTGGCGCGCTCGCGCAGACGGCTCCATCATGATGGCGAGGGAAGCCTGCTGGACTTCCTGCTGCGCAGCGGCGTCACCATTCCCAATGGCTGCCACCAAGGCGTCTGCGGCAGCTGCGCCACGCGGGTGGTCAGCGGCGACGTCGACCACCGCGATGGCATGCTGAGCGACCACGAACGTCAGCATGCATCACTGATGCTGCCCTGTGTGTCCGGATGCCGTGGAACGCAGCTGGAGCTGGACATCTAGCCCGCCCCGGCCAGCGTCAGATCGCCCAGATGCCCGCGATCACCGCCACCACCAGGCCCCACTTGATCGCGTGGTAGGCGAACGCACTGCGCGCACGCAGCGCCTTGGCCTTCAGCCGTACCTTGTACACGCCGCCAAATGCCTTGTTCACCCCACCGGTCGGGTCACCCGGCAGGTTCGGCGAGGCCCCACCGGCCAGCAGCGTGGACGCCACCGCCCGGTTGAACAGGCCAGGCAGGCCGAAACGCAGCGGACGGGCGATATCGCAGAACAGGATCACCCGATCCTGTTCGGTCTCGTTGTGCGCGTGGTGGATGTAGGTCTCGTCGAACATCATCCATTCGCCATCGCGCCAGCTCTTCTTCACCCCGTCCACCTCGATGTAGCAGCGGTCATCGTTGGGCGTGCTCAGTCCCAGGTGCAGGCGCAGCGAACCGGCGAACGGATCGCGGTGCGGGCGCAGCTCGCTGCCCGGCGGAAGCTGGGCGAACATCGCCGCGCGTACGTCCGGGATCGATTCGATCAATGCCACCGTCTGCGGGCAGAACTGCCTGGCCGACGGATGCGACGGGCCGTACCAGCGCAGGTAGAAGCGCTTCCAGCCCCGGCGGAAGAACGAATTGAAGCCGGCGTCGTTGAAGCTGCTCGACGCGGCGATCTTCTGCGCATCGCGCAACGCCAGCGCCTCGTCGCGGATCACGGTCCAGTTCTGCCGCAACGGCTCCAGTTGCGGGAACTCCTTGCCCGGATCCAGGAACGGCGTGGTTGGCACCTTGGAAAACAGGTACATGACCACGTTGATCGGGGCCATGAAGCTGGAGTGGTCCAACAACTGGCGCGACCAGCGCGCGCGGACCTTGCCGCGGTAATGGATGTACAGCACGCAGGCGATGAACAGCACGGCCAGCACGATCTTGATCATTGACAATTCCTCCGGCGGGGGCCGGACGCAGGTGGGCAGGGAACGGGCGGGCACGCAGCCGCGCCGGTCACGCACGGGACGGGGACGTGCCGACAGGGGCGGTCCGGCCAGGCGCGAGGGGAACGCGCAATGGTCGGCAGCTGGGCGGCGCTGGTCAAGCACTGCAGGGCATTGGCAGCGTGCCATACACGAGCGCCACATTGGCATTCATCTCGGGTTTGGCTGGAAGCGATAGCCACCCACGCCTCAACTGTTTGATAAATAACGCATAACGAATAAGTGAGACGGTATTGTCCGAAATGGCATGACGCACTGTTGCACCGCCGAAGCCGTCACAATTATTTAATAGAAAACTGGCGGGTACTAAAATTAGCGCACTCGCTAATGCCCTTCCACCGGTTCGCTTGACGCTCTGCGCCACCCACCGGGCTGTCAGAGAACGTCATGGACACCCCTGCTACTTCCCCCTCTCCGATCTGCGGCGACGATGCCGCGATGCCGCTGCTGCTCAAGCGCGGTGAACGTTTCCTGGAGCCGGACGTCTACCGCACCTGCATGGACGGACAGCCGGCCGTGGTGAAGGACTACACGCGCTATCGCGGCACCCCCCTGTCGCTGCTGGCACGCGTGTTGGTACATCACGAAGCCCACATGCTGCAGCGCCTGAGCGGCTGGAAGCATGCCCCTGCGTTGCTGGGCACCATCGGCGGCCTGGCGCTGGGCATGGAGTTCATTCCCGGGCAGACCCTGAGCACCGCGCAGGCGGTGGGCACCGAAGTGTTCGAACAGCTGCAGCAGGCACTGGACCGGCTGCATGCCGCCGGCATCACCCACAACGACCTGCACGGCACCAACGTGGTGGTCAGTGGGGGCGTGCCGGTGCTGCTGGACTTCACCTCGGCCTGGCGCACGCCGCGCTGGCTGCGGCGCAATCCGATCACCCGCCAGCTGAGCCGCAGCGACCTGAAGAACCTGGTGAAGATGCGCCAGCGCCTGACCGGGCAGCGGCCGAGTGCCGCGCTGGCCGCGCGCGTGGCCGACCCCGGCTGGGTGGCCGCCATCCGCCAGGGCTGGAAGCGCTTCTACGCGTGGGCAAAGCAGGTCAGGTAGGGACGGCCGCTGGCCGTCAAGCCGTCGCCCTGGCTACTGGTGGGTGACGACCGTTGGTCGTCATGCCTTTGCCCCTGCCGCTGCGCTCGCCGAGCACGGCTCGGCGCTACCGCTCACCTGTCTTTACAGGGCATCTGCATCCAGTTCGCCGGTGCGGATGCGCACCACGCTGCCCAGTTCGTACACGAATACCTTGCCGTCCCCGATCTTGCCGGTGCCGGCCGCCTTGACGATCGATTCGACCACGCTCTCAACCTGATCGTCGGTCACTGCGACTTCCACCTTCACCTTGGGCAGGAAGTCCACCACGTATTCGGCGCCACGGTACAGCTCGGTATGGCCTTTCTGCCGCCCGAAGCCTTTCACCTCGGTCACCGTGATCCCGGTGACCCCGCGCTCGGCCAGCGCTTCGCGCACGTCATCGAGCTTGAACGGCTTGATCACCGCCATGACCATCTTCATCGTGGTTCCTCCTGTACTCGGCCGCGAGGATAGCGCCTGTGCGCCTGCAGTGGCGAGAGTATCCTTGGCATCCCTCATTCGTAATGCACGTGGCGCCGGCTTGCCGTGGCGGCCACGCGGCCGTCCCAGGAGCCCCCATGATCGACCTCAACCAGCTGGATGACCTCGCCCGCCGCCTCAGCGAGCTGGTGCCGCCGGGCCTGCGCCAATCGCGCGAAGAGCTGCAGTCCACCTTCAAGAGTGCCCTGCAGGCCGGCCTGTCCAAACTGGACCTGGTCACCCGCGAGGAATTCGACGTACAGCGCGCCGTGCTGCTGCGCACGCGCGAGAAGCTTGATGCACTCGAACAGGTCGTCGCCGCGATGGAAAAGCCACAGCCGCCCGCTGAATGACAGAACGCGGTGGGTCAGCCCTGCCCCGGCGGGTGGGTCCTGCCCGGGCACCGCGCCGGTGGGTGCGCCACACCGCCCCGGTGGGTGACGACCGTTGGTCGTCACGCTTCACCACCCAGCAGGTGACGACCAGCGGTCGCCACCTGCCGGATGACTGCCAGGACCTCAGCGCATCGCCACCGCGGCGCGCTGCTGCTCTTCCTGGCCCTGCTGCACCTGGGCGCTCAAGCGCTCGCCCAGCAGCGTGGCACTGGTCTGCTCGGCGGCAGGCGCCGGCTGGCTCATGTCCACCATCGCGCGGAAGCCCGGCGTGGTGCCCATCACGAACGCCTTGCCATCCTGCACCGCGACGCCCTGCAGCTTGTCCGGGCTGTCGATGCCCGCCTGCTTGGCCATGTGGGTGATGTGCGCAGCCATGTCGTTGGACACCGCGGAAGGCAGCTGCCCGCGGATCGCCGCATGCAGCGGGGTATCCGCATGTCCGGCTTCGCCCAGCTGCGGTCCACGCACCGGCGCCTCATGCGAATGCCCGTGCGCAGCCTGCCGGCCCTCGCCCAACCGGCCCAGCGTCTGTGGACCGGCGATGCCGTCGGCCTTCAGCCCATTGGCCTGCTGGTAGGCGGTCACCGCATCGCGGGTGTGGTCACCAAAGCGGCCGTCTTCGGCCAGGCGATTGCCATTGGCATCGCGCACACCCTGGCGATTCAGTTCCTGCTGCAGCTTGGCCACATCCTCGCTGCGTGCACCGTGGCGCAGCACCGACGACGCGTCATCTGCACGGCCCTGCACCGGCGCCGTCGCACCCTCCTGCACCCGGCGCTGGTCCCAGAACGCTTCGGGACTCTGCAGCTTCCCGGCCGGATCGCGCAGCTGGTAATGCACGTGCTGGGCGTACTGCTCGGCCCCGTTCGGGCCGCGTCCGCCCATGGTGCCGATCGGCTGGCCGGCCTGGATCTGCTGCCCTTCCTTCACCTGCACGTCCTTCATGTGCAGGATCTCGTGCGAATTGCCCTGCGCGTCGAGGATCTTGACCGTGCCGTAGCTGCCACCGGCGAAGGTGACCTTGCCCGAAATCGGCGCATTGATGGTCGGATGTTGCCGGTTGATCCCGGTCTGGCCGCCGACATAATTGAAGTCGGTGCCACCGTGGTCCTTGGCACCGCGCTCTTCACCATAATGCCCGGTGATGTGCGGCTTGACCCCGTTCTGCGGCGGCAACATCACCTGCATGGTGTGCTGGAACGAACCCGACTGCTGCTGCGCGGCGGCTGCCTGCACGGCGGCAACGCCTGCTCCCGCGCCACCGGCCACCGCTGCTGCCGCACCCAGCGTCTGCGCCGGCGACGCCTGGCTTTGAGCCTGCGCCTGCGTCTGGCCCTGCGACTGCGACTGCGCCAGGCGCTCGTTGACGAACTGCTCGTATTCGGCGAGGCGCGGCATCACCTTGCTTTCCGCCAGCCCCAGGCCGCCGTAATCGCGGGTCGGGCCATCGTGGTGGTACTTGTAGATGTACTCCTCGCCCTGGCCGCGACGCTGGGCCAGCTGGCGGTTGTCGATGAAGTGCCGCACCAGCGCATCGGACTGCGCTTCCACATCGAAGCGGTTGCCGTTGTTCAACTGGTAAGCGTTGCCGGTGCCATCGATGAACTGGCCCAGTCCGGAGGCGGACGTGGTGCCGGCGGCGGCATCCGGATTGAAGCCGGATTCAACGCGGGCGATGGCCAGCACATGCGCGGTTTCGCGCGGGGAAAGCCCGGCTTCGCGGGAAGATTCAATCAGCGTATCGATCACGCGTGACTGTACTTCCGGCGACGCATCGCCCCAACGGCGCGATTCACCATGCAAGCGGCCATCGGTCTGATCGATAGGCTCGCGGTAATGGCTATAGGGTTTTATCTGGTCACTGCGGTATCCGGCCCCGCGGGGCTGGATCATGTTCTGGTAGATGTCAGGCATAGCGGTGCGATCCATTCTATGAAAAAGGGAATTTCCTTAAGGGGTGTTGCTCCAGGTGAAACGGTGCAGCGTGCTTCCTATCGCTTTCAGGGTTTGAAGTAGGTCACCTCCGGGTGGGTCACGCCGAGCTTGGCCAACCACTGCTCGTACTCGTCGTTGTTGGGTTCCTGCGACGGCGCCTGTCCGTGCAGCGGCGGATTGCTGTGGGTCAGCTGCTTGCCGTCGGCGTCATACAGATAGAACCATTCGCAGAACTGGCAACCAAACGGCAGCTCGCCGTACTGCACGACGAAATACGGCGTGTTGTCCTTGTCCTGCACGCAGGCCAGGCCCACGGCGGTGTAGTCGGTCATCTCGGCCGGCTTGTCCAAGGTGCGGCGCTGGCCGTCCTTTTCGATATCCAGCCGCGTCTGCGGCGGGGCGTCATTGCCCTGGTCAGGCAGCCCCGCCACGGTCAGGCGGGTTCCCTGGCATTCGATGTGCATTCCTGTGTCGTCCTGCTGGGTGGAGGGGGTCGTGGAAGCCGTTGCCGGTGTCGCCGGAGGGGCCGCGGTGGCGCCTGAAGCCGGGGTGGCCGCCGCCGGTGCGGCCGGCGTGGACGAATCCGCCGCCGGATCGCTGCAGGCAGCCAACAGCAACATCAAGGCAGGGGCGACAAACTTTGACGTCATGCGTCGTGCTCCGTGAAGCGGCAACAGGGCCTGTCAGCAGGCCCTGTCGCCAGTGGGATCAGATCGATTGATCGTCCACGCTCTGCAGCTGCCAGCACGGCTTCTGCGCGAAGGTGTAGATCTGCTGGTCGCTGGTGTTCGGCGTGCGCAGGCGTACCTGCACGCTGCCATCGGCCTGCGGGGTGACCTGCAGTTCGCGGCCTAGACGCGACAGCGTCGCCGGGTCCGGAATCACCGGCCACTCCACCTCCGCCAGCGGGACCTGCCGGGTTACCTTGGCCGGTTCAGGCTGGGCGTTGGCATCGATGGATTCGGTGACCAGCGGGTCGGCGACCGACTTCTCCTGCAGGGCGATGTCGTTGCCGAAATGCGCCAGGAAGGTGTTGAAGTCGGCATGCGGGCATTGCGTGGCGGCATCAGCGGGCGCTGCGGGTGCGGTGGTTGCCGCGGTGGTGGCCGGTGCCGGGGTAGCCGGCTCTGTTCCTGCCGGCGTCGTCGGCTGGGCGGGTTTGCACGCGGTAAGGGCCAGGCCCAGCGAGAGCGCCAGCAGCGCGAGAGAGCGTGATTGAGACAACGGATCCTCCTGATCGGTCGTTCGCGCGCCTACGGCGGCGCGCGGGTGCATGGAGCATACCGGGGGACCTGTTAAGCGATTTAGACAGTCGTGAAGGCGTGCTTTCCGTCACATTTTCACACCCACTGAACGAGGCGCATGACGTCGCTGACGCCGCCTACCTCGCCTGCACCTGCAGGCGGATGCCCAGCACGCGCAGCACCCGCATCACGGTCGATAAGGACATCGGGTAATGGCCGCACAGCTGGCGGCGCAGCGTGACGGCGGACACCTGTCCCGGGCCGCTCATGGGCGCTCCAGCGCGGCCTGCGCGGAAGCGATCAGCTGGCGCCCGGCCATCAACAGGCCATCCACCAGTTGCGGCGCGAGGGGAGGTTCGCTCGGGCCCGCCCTGTAAACGAGGTGATCCGCTTCCAGCACGTCCAGCACGGCCGCCAGCCCCTGCAGGCTGCGTTGGGCCGAGGCCAGGTTCTGCCGGGCGGATTCGTCCAGCGGCGGCACGCCGAGCGACGGCCGGCTCAGGTAATGGTCCAGGGTCTTCTGCAACATCGGTGGCCTCCCATCGGGTGATGCCACCTGCGGGATTGCGAGGTGGCAGGCGATGCGGGTTGCAGTCACCGGAGAAACACCCAAAAAGACCGGCGGATTCAGTGGAAGAATCCCCACACATCGCCCGCCATGGAACCGGCAGGGCCATGCATTCTCCGCCGTGCCCACGTGGGCAAAACAGAGCCAATTTGGATGTTTCTAACGGGACTGCAATCCCGGCTGGCACTCTTCGGCACCAGTCGGGGTTATCGTGCGCAGGCAGGGCGTTGGACGTACATCAGGAAAGTTGTAGTTTCCCGTGCGAACCGCGCCCGCGGCGACACCACCGCAGGCACAACACGACGCTGCACCGCCCACGACTCAGGAAGAGCAGACGACGATGCACGGAATCGCCATTGCAGGAATCGCCTTTGCCCTGATTGCCCTTTCCGGCATTGCGCGGGCATCGCCCCCTGTCGCATCGGCGGACGATCAACGCGCCCTGTGGACGTTCACCGAAGCGCTCGCCGTCGCGCTGCCACAGGACAACGCCGATTTCTCCAATACCCTGAGAGCCGCGTCTGATCCATCAAGGGGGCGGATACGGATCGGCAAAGCGCTCAGCGGCGTCAATGGCACCGTCACCGCGATGGGTCACGACCGGACCACCTATTTCACGCTCACCCTGACCGGCGCCTGCGTACCGTTGTCTGCGTTGCACGCGCGCTATTCCACCCTGCAGGCAGCCGGGGTTCCCCTGATGGACCAGCCCGCCGGCAGCTACTCCCTTGCAACGGTGATCGGCCAGACCCGCGTGACCTACTCGTTCGGACCGGGCAGGACGGCCTGCCTGTCGGGGATCCAGATGGGCCGTGCTTCGCGCTAGGCGGCCACTGCCCTCGCCACCGCCTCGCCCAGCTGCGCCGTCGTCGCTTGGCCGCCCAGATCCGGCGTCAGCGGTCCCTGCGCCAGCACGCCTTCAATCGCCGCCATGATGGCGTCGTGCGCCTCCTCGCAACCGAGAAACTTCAGCATCAGCGCACCAGACCAGATCATCGCGATCGGGTTGGCGATGCCCTGCCCGAAGATATCCGGTGCCGAGCCATGCACGGGCTCGAACAGCGACGGAAAATCGCGCTCCGGATTGAGGTTGGCCGACGGCGCCAGGCCGATCGTGCCGGTGCACGCCGGGCCCAGGTCGGACAGGATGTCGCCGAACAGGTTGCTCGCCACCACCACGTCGAAGCGCTGCGGCTGCAGCACGAAACGCGCGGTGAGGATGTCGATGTGCTGCTTGTCGACGGTGACCTCTGGATAGGCTGCGCCGACCGCATCCGCGCGGCCATCCCACCACGGCATGCTGATGGCGATGCCATTGCTCTTGGTTGCCACGGTCAGATGGCGGCGGGCACGCGACTGCGCCAGTTCATAGGCGTACTTCAACACGCGGTCGGCCCCGTGACGGCTCATCACCGTTTCCTGGATGACGATCTCGCGCTCGGTGCCGGCGTACATGATGCCGCCCAGGTTGGTGTACTCGCCTTCGGTGTTTTCGCGCACCACCAGGAAATCGATATCGCCTGGCTTGCGCCCTGCCAGCGGGGACGGCACACCTTCAAAAAGACGCACCGGTCGCAGGTTGATGTACTGGTCGAACTCGCGACGGAATTTCAGCAGCGAACCCCACAACGAGACGTGGTCCGGCACCGTATCCGGCCAGCCGACCGCGCCGAAGAAGATCGCATCCATGCCCTGCAGCTGCACTTTCCAGTCGTCGGGCATCATCTGGCCGTGCTGCTGGTAGTAATCGCAGCTGGCCCAGTCGATGTGGGTGAACTGCAGGTCCAGCTGGAAGCGGCGTGCTGCGGCTTCCAGCACGCGCAGGCCCTCGGGCATGACCTCCCGGCCGATGCCATCGCCGGGGATGACGGCAATCTTGAACGTCTGGGTCATGGGGCGCTCGCATCAGGAAAGGAGTGGCCCCGATGCTAGGCATTCACGGATCGCATTACTATTGGCGCAACCGTGGTTTGATCGTGCCCATTTCGTGAACAACAGTCCGCCCATCGATGACCTGCGCGTGTTCGTCATCGTCGCCCGCCGCGCCAGCTTCCGTGCCGCGGCGCTGGAACTGGGTGTCTCGCCTGCATACGTGACCAAGCGCATCGGGCTGCTGGAAGCCACGCTGGGCACGCGGTTGCTGCATCGCACGACGCGCAAGGTGAGCATCACCGAAGAAGGCGAGCGCGTGTTCGGCTGGGCGCAGCGGGTGCTGGATGACATGGACAGCCTGGTCGAGTCGGTAGCCGCCAGCCCTGCCCTGCCGCGCGGCGTGTTGCGGGTCAGCAGCAGCTTCGGCTTCGGACGGCAGGTGGTCGCACCCGCGCTGGCGCGCATGGCGTCCGCGCATCCGGCACTGGCCGTCCGGCTGGAGTTGTTCGACCACCTGATCGACATTGCCGACGAAGGCTTCGACCTGGACGTGCGAATCGGCGATGAGATCGCGCCACAGTTCGTCGCAACGCGGCTGGCGTCGAACCAGCGCGTGCTGTGCGCATCGCCGGAGTACCTGCAGCGACGTGGCACGCCACGCACGCTGGCCGACCTGGTTACCCACGATTGCGTGGTGATCCGCGAGCGCGATCATCCGTTCGGCGTGTGGCGGCTGGAAGGGAGTGCCGGGCGTGAAACGGTGAAGGTCACCGGACCGATGTCGACCAATCACGGCGAGATAGCCGTGCAGTGGGCGGTGGAAGGACTGGGCATCGTGCTGCGCTCGACGTGGCAGGTGGATTCGATGCTGCGCGAAGGTAAGCTGGTGCGTGTCCTGCCGGACTATCGGCAGGAAGCGAACATCTGGGCGGTGTATCCCGAACGGCTACGCGCTTCGGCCAAAGTGCGCGCCTGCGTGCGCTTCCTGCAGGACGCGCTGGCCGGGTAGTGACGGCCGCTGGCCGTCACCCCGATGCCGGAATCAACTCAGCGCCACCCACCATGATGGCGGTCATTGCCACGACGGCCGTTGTTCCAATGACGGCGGTCATCGCGACGATCGTAACGGGTGTTGCGCTCATAGCGATGATTGCGGTCATAGCGACGATCACGATCGTAGCGATAGTTTCGGTTGTCGCGGCGATCCTTGGTGGTCACGTTGCCGATCGCACCGCCGGCCACGGCACCGCCGACGGTCATCATCGGGTCGCCATTGGATAGGACGTGACCTGCGACACCACCGACCACGGCACCGATCGCTGTGTTCTTGTCCTTGCGCGACATCGCGTCGGCGTCGCTGGCGACGGTAACGCCGGCGGTGAGTGCCAACGCCAGGGCCAGGCCACGGAATACGGAAGCGGTTGAGGTAAGCATCGTCAAATCCTCCAATAGGACAGGTGATCAGTTGCGGGGAGCGGGCGTTGTGCTGTCCCCGCACGATTCAATCTCGTCGCCGAAGATTGCCGGAACATTGCGTACCCGGAGATGAACCGGCGCCTGTTCAGGTTGGGGCGGGCGTTGTCGCGGGCACGCGAAATGGCCTGTGGATTGGGCGTGGACGGCTCCGTGGACGGGGTCGGATTCCTTTCCTGCGGAAAAGGAATCCGACCCCTCCCTGCCCCCTCCCCTCAGTAAGCGACCGCAGGCCCCGCGGGGACGATGCCGGACGGATTGATGTGCTTATGGCTGCCGTAGTAGTGGTGCTTGATGTGCTCGAAATTGACCGTTCCCTCCACTTCCGGGATGGCCATCATTCGTTCCACGAAGGCATGCAGTGCCGGGTAGTCCGCGATGCGTTTCACGTTGCACTTGAAGTGCACGTAATAGACCGAATCGAAGCGGATCAAGGTGGTGAACAGTCTTATGTCGGCTTCGGTCATCACGTCACCGACCAGCCACTGCTTATCCGTCAGCAAGCCATCCAGCCACTCCAGCGTGTCGAACAAGGGCACGATCGCCTCGTCGTAGGCCTCCTGCGTGGCAGCGAAGCCAGCCTGGTACACGCCGTTGTTGAGGGTGCTGTAGACCCGTTCGTTGATGCGATCGATCTCTGTCCGCAGCGCCTCCGGGTAATAGTTACCCGGCCGTGCGCCCAGGTGATCGTAGGCATCGTTGAACATGCGGATGATGTCGGCGGATTCGTTGCTGACGATCTCGCCCTTCTCGCGATCCCACAGCACCGGAACGGTCGCTTTGCCGGTCATGCCGGGCTTGGCGGCCTGATACAGCTGATGCAGATAGTCTGCGTTGCGCTCAGGGTCCGGCGTCACCAAAGAGCCCGGCGCGAAGTTCCAGCCGTTGTCGCCCATGTGCCAGTTGACGATGGACAACGGGATCAGCGGCTCCAGTCCCTTGAGCGCGCGCACGATCAGCGCGCGATGGGCCCACGGGCAGGCCAGGCTGACATACAGGCGGAATCGCTCGGGTTCGGCCATCAAGGCCGGCTGTCCGTTCGGCGCGCACTCGCCGTTGGCGGTGAGCCAGCGGCGGAAGGTGGATTCTTCGCGATGGAAGTGCCCGTCTTCGCCTGCACTGCCTGCGGTACCGGTCTGCCATTCGCCATTTACCAACATGCCCATCGGTGGGAACCTTTGTGTGATGTCGGTTCCCGTTCTAACGCAGGCGGTGGAAATCAATGGTGACGGCGTCGTGGCGGGTATGGCATCGATCACCTGGGCGCACGGCGCTGCCGTTCTGGCCGGACGTCCCGCCGTCCTTCAATCCGATGCCGACAGGTTCACCTGGATCGGCTCGTTATCAATTGCACCCGCAACACCGGGCAGGTAGCCGATCACCGGAAGCAACACCGCCAGCATTGGCGGACGCTCTTCGCCTGACTGCACCCATCTCACCCCGCATGCCGCCACCATGGCAGACAACAGCGCGAGGGCAACGCCCGCCCCGCGCCGCCAGTCCAGCCGCAGTGCAAGCAACGCACCACCTGCGTGCACGGCCACAGTGGACGCTGCCCATATCGCAGTCTGCTGCACTTGGAACGCATCGGACAGCAAGCGGCCCGACAGTGCCGAGGGAAGTAGATACATCAACGCGCTCGCGCACAGCTTGAGTGGCCCACCCGGTACAGCGGCGGTCGTAAGTAGCTCTACCTACAGTACTGCCTACCCTCCACCGACGTACAGCCAGCAGCGCCTGCACCACACTGGATTCCTGCATCCGATGGAGTCACCGCATGAGCCTCGCGCTGGTCCACAGCCGCGCCCGTGCCGGCGCCGATGCGCCGCTGGTTCGTGTCGAGGTGCATCTGTCTGGTGGCTTGCCCGCTACCCAGATCGTCGGCCTGCCTGAAACCACCGTCCGCGAATCGCGTGAGCGCGTTCGCGCGGCCCTGCTCTGTGCGCGTTTCGACTACCCGCAGCGGCGCATCACCATCAACCTGGGGCCGGCGGATCTGCCCAAGGAAGGCGGCCGCTTCGATCTGGCCATCGCGATGGGCATACTGGCTGCTAGTGGCCAGCTGGACCCGCAGCAGGTGGTCCGCCACGAGTACGTGGCCGAGCTCGCGCTCACCGGCGAGCTGCGACCTGTCGATGGCGTTCTTCCCGCCGCCATCGCAGCCGCCGAGGCCAACCGCACACTGTTCGTGCCGCCGGCCAATGCTGCCGAGGCCGCGCTGGCCGAGCATGCCGACGTCCGCGTAGCACGCACGCTGCTGGAGGTCTGCGCATCGGTCGAAAATCCTTCGCGGCTGCCGCGCGCGGAGCGTGCCAGCATCGAGGCCGATCCGCCGCTGGACCTCACCGATGTGCGCGGCCAACCACATGCGCGACGTGCGCTGGAAGTCGCTGCGGCCGGCGGTCACCATCTGCTGCTGATCGGCAGTCCCGGATGCGGCAAGACCCTGCTGGCTTCGCGGCTGGCCGGCATCCTGCCAGAAGCCAGCCAGGCCGAGGCGCTGCAGAGCGCGGCCATCGCATCGATCAGCGGCAGTGGGCTGGACCCGCGGCGGTGGCGCCAGCGCCCGTTCCGCGCGCCACATCACAGCGCCAGCCCGGCCGCGTTGGCCGGTGGCGGCAACCCGCCCCACCCCGGCGAGATCTCGCTGGCGCACAACGGCGTGCTGTTCCTGGACGAGCTGCCGGAGTGGTCGCGCATGGCACTGGAGATCCTGCGTGAGCCACTCGAATCAGGCCATATCCGGATCAGTCGCGCGGCGCGCAGTGCCGTGTTCCCCGCGCGCTTCCAACTGGTCACCGCGATGAACCCCTGCCCCTGCGGCTGGGCCGGGGACCGCAGCAACCGCTGCCTGTGCACCAGTGAGCGCATCCAGCGCTACCGCGGCCGGGTTTCAGGCCCATTGCTGGACCGCATCGACCTGCATGTCACGGTGACCCGGCTGTCGCCGGAGGAGTTGCGCGAAGGCGCCCCGGCGGGCGAGTGCAGTGCGGATGTCCGCGCGCGGGTGATCGCGGCGCGCGAACGCCAACTGCAGCGTGGCGCGCTCAATGCGCATATGGACAGCAAGGCACTTCGCTTGTGTGCGCATCTTTCAGAAGCCGACCAGAGCTTGCTGGAACAGGCCATCGAGCGGCTGCAGCTGTCTGCGCGTGCGATGCACCGGATCCTGCGTGTGGCGCGGACGATCGCGGACCTGGCGGGGGCTGATGACATCGAAAGCGCACACTTGGCGGAAGCGATCGGTTATCGGCAGTTGGATCGGGGGGCGGCTCCGTGCTCTTGAACGTCTGTCCAACATGCAGGCATTCCTCCGCTTCATATATCTTCGCAAATCACTCGCAGGGAAGCCCCGCAAGATTGCACAGACTGCCGAGCCGCGAGCAGTAAAGTGTTCAATTGCTGAAAACGCAGAAGCCTTACTGACTTTCCTGCTGTTAGACAGTGGTCATGCTCTTTACGCGTCAGACGAGGTTGGACAATCATCGCCACACGCTCGTGATGAGATGGCAGCTTCTTCACTGCTGCCAGGAATCCAACACGGTCAGCTTGCTTGACGCCATCCTTCCATACTGCGCTACCGATCTTTTTCCCCTTTCCAGCTTGAAGCCCTTGGTGAATGTTTTGCTGGTGCAGGTGGCGCACGTTCTTTACAGTCTGGCCTACGACTATCTCGTAATCTGAAACAGATACTTGACGATTGGTCAACTTGGAACCGGACGCCTTTACATGCACAAGCGTGACCGTGTTGGTCGCCTCATCTATGTGCACGAAGTCCGCCAACTCCATGGACCCATCGTCACATGCCAGCCACCCAACCGGCTTCCCGGCCGCATCGACAAAAATCTTCTGGAGGACGAAAGCAAATAGCGACTTGTCGCTTTTCGATCCTATTTCCGCCGCCAGAGTAGAGCCCACCACAGAAGGCTTCTCCTGAGTCGTAATGTAACCATTGAATCTTACAAATTCATAATTGAACCTCTGATCGGTGGGCGTACTCGCATAGCACCGACCTTGAGCAATCGCGTGCCCACTGTCGTAGTGGACCTTCACCATCTGGGTATTACCTAATAGGGACAAGCATGACTTCGCGTCCTTATGGGTTGGTGGCGCAGGGCCCACCCATGTCGGTTTGAACTCAACCATCCCCTTGGCTTTGAAATTCACTGCAACTCTTGCACGTCCGATGGTCCCACCCAACATCGAGCAATCCACTTCAAAATCTGCCTTGGCTCCACCTGTCACGACAAATGCTGCATCGTAAGCCCACCTGCGCGCAAACTCGTAATCTTGGGAGGAAACTGAATCCTCGGATAGCAATTCTCTAGGAACGACGCTCAAAGCATATGCATCACCGAGCAGGCTCACGTCCGATACGGGATAAGCAAGCATTGCAAATCTACCCGGAGACGACTTGGCAGATCGCGCATGCTCAAGAATCGCGCTCAAATTTGCAGTGAATTCTTCCCAATCCTTCTGTCGACCCACCCACAAACGGCTCTCCATGGGTGAGGTACCTACCGACGGAGGACGCTTGGATTTCGCGGACAGGCCTAGTACAGAGGGTTGCGTTCGTGCTGCGCTCAACAAGTAGCTCTGGTCACCCAGTGGATCCAGGGCGAACTCAATACTGTTTCCCGTAAGTATCTTTCCATTGGGCTTTACGGGGGTTGGAACATGAACCCCGTTGAGATACAGCACAGAAGCGTCGTCGCCAATGAAGGTTTCCATCCGCTCGCGAGAGAGAAGTGTGATCCCTGCAAGTGACCCCACGATGCGATCCCGTACGGCGCCGTCTGATGCGACTACCGCGGCGTATCGCCCCCGGCTGGCCAGTATCACTATCTCATGACGAGCATCCACAAGGCTCGGTCCAATCAGCCAGCTAGGGTGTGCCTCCTGTCGGTACACCAACAGGCTGAGCGTCATTCGATGCGCTTTAGGCAGCGCAGAAGTAGCGAGGTCTTTGCATTTGGCGTCTGCGTTGATTGTGCGCTCGCTTGCTTTAACAAGCTCAGGCATCACATCAGCGACCCGAATCTTTGGATCAACTTGCAGAAGTACCGGCGCAAGGTAGGGCCGGATAGCACTCGTCGTTATAGCCGATGTGGTCACACCAACTTCCTTGTCATGATATCTCGTTAGGTGCTTTTAGCACCTGAGAGCGCTCAGATCCAGACCGGTCTTGTCACCCATCGCCCACGCAACCGGGTATGGTGCCAGACACGCTCCGGAGCTCCCCCATGACCTATCAACGTGCCGTGGATGACTTCAACCTCCACGACTGGGAAAGTCGTCTGCACGGTGACCTGCAGGACGGCATCAATGCCTGCGTGGAATGCTGTGATCGCCATTGCGGCAGCGACCGCCTCGCGCTGCGCTGGATCAGCACTGATGGCGGCCTGCACCTTTACACCTTCGAAGACCTGCGCGCCGCCTCGGCCAGGGTCGCGCATGTGCTTACCGCTCAGGGCATCGGCCGCGGCGATGTGGTGGCCGGCATGCTGCCGCGCACGCCGGAACTGCTGGCGACGATCCTCGGCACGTGGCGGGTCGGCGCGGTCTATCAGCCGCTGTTCACCGCGTTCGGGGCCAAGGCCATCGAGTCGCGCCTGCGCACCGGCCGCACCCGGCTGGTGGTCACCGACCACGCCAACCGGCACAAGCTGGACGATGTCGAAGACTGTCCGCCGGTCGCCACGATCCTGCCGGCCGGCCAGCCCGCCGATGCAGCGGACATCGATTGGCGTGCCCGCATCGCGGCAGCCGGCGCGGCGCCGTTCGAACCGGTGCTGCTGCGTGGCGATGAGCTGATGGTGCTGCTGTCCACGTCCGGCACGACGGGTGCGCCGAAGGGCGTGCCGGTACCGCTGCGGGCGCTGATGTCCTTCGCCAGCTACATGCAGCTGGCGGTCGATCTGCGGCCCGGCGACGTGTTCTGGAACATCGCCGATCCCGGCTGGGCATATGGCCTGTACTACGCGGTGATCGGTCCGCTGATGCTCGGCGAGGCCACCACCTTCAACCAGGCGCCGTTCACCGTGCAGGGCCTGCACGAGGTGATCGAACGGCTGGGCGTGACCAACCTGGCGGGCTCGCCGACCGCCTACCGGCAGATCATTGCGGCCGGCGAGGCGTCGGCCGCGCGCGTCGCTGGCCAGCTGCGTGCGGTGAGCAGTGCCGGCGAGCCGCTGAATGCCGAGATCGCCCGCTGGTTCGCTGCCCACTTGTCCACCACCGTGCTGGACCATTACGGCCAGACCGAAACCGGCATGGTGGTGAACAACCATCACGCGCTGGACCACGCGGTGCGTGCGGGGTCGTCCGGCTTCGCGATGCCGGGCTACCGCGTGGCGGTGCTGGACGACGACGGCCGCGAGCTGCCCGCACGCATGCCGGGCATCCTGGCGATCGACATCGCGCGCTCGCCGCTGTTGTGGTTCACCGGCTACTACGGCGCCGACACACCAGCCATTCGCGATGGCTACTACCTGACCGGCGATACCGTGGAGTGCGAGGACGACGGCTCGATCAGCTTCATCGGGCGATCCGACGATGTGATCACCTCGTCCGGCTACCGGATCGGTCCGTTCGACGTGGAGAGCGCACTGCTGGAACATCCGGCCGTCGCCGAGGCGGTGGTGATCGGCGTACCGGACCCGGAGCGCACCGAGATCGTGAAGGCCTTCGTGATCACCAGTACCGGGATCGAAGGCGACGCGGCGTTGGCCGCGCAGCTGCAGCAGTACGTAAAGACACGACTGTCCGCGCACGCGTATCCGCGGCTGGTGGAGTTCGTCAGCGAGGTCCCGAAAACCCCCAGTGGCAAGGTGCAGCGCTTCGTGCTGCGGGCGGCCGAAGTGGCCCGTCAGGCGGGCCAATGAGCCGGCGCGCGTGCGCTAGAATCACGCCCAGAAGATGCATGGGCCGCCTGCCTGTGCCGGAGCGTTGATGTGAAATCGATCTGGACGACGATGCTGTTGGGCGTGGCGATCGCCCTGCCCCACCACGCGCGTGCTGCTGATACCAGCGAAGGGGCGTTGTATGCGGTCAATGCGGCTGCACTGGCGGCGGCCATCACCCATTGCACGGCGCGCCATGGCGAGCTGCAGCAGGGGTCACCGGGTGCGGCGTGTTTCGTCCGCGCGCGCGGGATCCTGGGGACGTTCGGGTTGAAGCAGCGTTCGACCGAGGTGGCGGCGCGGTGCAAGGATCCGGCGCAGTTCAATACGTGTTTGACGCCTGAGATTGCGCGGATGACGCATGCGTTGAATCAGGAATTCGCCAAGAGCGGGATTTGATGGCAAGCGAGTGACGACCAACGGTCGTCACTCACCAGGAGCAGGACGGCCAGCGGCCGTCACTACCGGGACATGGCGTTGACGGCCAGCGGCCGTCACTACCGGTGCGGTCAGCGTGAGCCGCTGACGGCGATTTCCACGCGGCGGTCCGGGGCCAGGCAGGCCACCAGTGCGCGGTGTGCCAGCGAATCGGCACAGTCACGCGTTACCGGCTCGGCTTCGCCGCGGCCTTCGGCACGGATGCTGCCTGCGGCCACGCCGTGGCTTGCCAGTACGCCGCGCACGGTGTCCGCGCGTGCCTGCGACAGGCGCTGGTTGCTCTCATCGCTGCCGATGCGGTCGGTATGCCCGACCACCGTCACCTGGCTGTCCTTGGCGGCACTGATTTCGGCGGCGATGCGCTTCAGTTCGGCGCTGCCGTCCGGCTTGATGTCGGCCACGCCGGAGCGCCCGAACGCGAACAGGGCATCGGCCGACAGCGAGAAACGCGCCACGCCGTCAGCGGCCGCGGCAGGGGCCACCGGCGGGGCCGGCGGGTTAAGCACATCGGCGCAGGATGCCGGTGCCCAATGGAACGACTGGCCGCGCTTTTCGTCGTCGAACTGCACCTGGTACTGGCAGCTCACCACGCCTTCGGGCGTGCGGAAGTGGAACAGGTAGTTCCAGGCCTTCGGCGCGAAGCCTTCGCTGAAGTGCGGGCGGCCCAGCAGGTGGTACAGCTGCTCCTTGGTGACACCCGGGCCGATGCTGCGCAGGTTGGCCACGTTCGGGAAGGTGCCTTCCTTCAACACGATGCGGTCGGGATCCGGGAAGCTCACTTCACCGGTGCCCTGCTTGGCGGCGTGGGTGCTGCAGGCAGCCAGGGCCAGGACCAGCGCGGCCGTTGCCGCAGCTTTGAAACGGTTTGCGATATTCATCAAACAATCCTTCGAATTCGAATGGGATACGGCGTGGGAAGCGGGGCCAGCGCATGGCCGGCCCCGTTCCCCCGGGTCAGGACGAC
The DNA here is from genome assembly GCF_031453215.1 of Stenotrophomonas sp. SORGH_AS_0321. Classification (NCBI taxonomy): domain Bacteria; kingdom Pseudomonadati; phylum Pseudomonadota; class Gammaproteobacteria; order Lysobacterales; family Lysobacteraceae; genus Stenotrophomonas; species Stenotrophomonas sp. SORGH_AS_0321. The sequence continues at coordinate 281,262 of NZ_JAVIZG010000001.1, read as the reverse complement.
ATCACCACTGCAGGCCGGCGCCGACCGAGAAGCCCCAGTCGCGCATGGTGTTGCCGCTGGCCTGGGCCTTGTAGACCCAGCGGCCGTTGTCGGTGATGCCGGACAGGCCCAGCGCCATGCCGTACTCGCTCTGGTAGCCACCGAAGGCCATCGACAACATGCTCTTGCCCGGCAGGTAAGCCTGCGGCAGGCCGGCCATCGCCATCGCCGCGGCAGTCGCGCTGCGGTAGCCACGGTCCAGCTGCCACAGGTCGTCTTCCACCTTGCCGATGCGCGCATCGGTGTACTGGTTGGCCGAGGTGATGGCCTGGTTGACGCCTGCGGTGAGCTGGTTGACGTTGGTCGCATCGGTGCCGGCGATACCGGCCGCAACGCCGGTCAACGTACGGCCGCCGATGTTGACCTCACCGGTGGAGGTGCTGCTGCCCACGTACGCGGCGTTGTAGCCGGTCTGTGCGCCCACCGTGGTCTTCGAGCCCTGGCCCAGCGCCACGCTGTTGTCGTGGCTGGCAACGGCACCCTGGCCGATGGCGGTGCTGTTGGCGCCGCTGGCCACGGCCTGGTTGCCCAGTGCCGTGCTGTTGGTGCCCGACGCCACCGCGCCGTTGCCACCGGCCACCGCGTTCTGGCCGGTGGGCAGCGGCTTGACCAGGTCACCGGTCTGGCTGACCTGGAACATGCCGTCGGCACCGTATTCGATGTCGGTGACCTTGGCGGCGGTGGTGTCCGCGACCTGGTTGGAGTTGCGGATATCGCCCTCGATCGTGCTCATGCGGCCGTCCAGGTTGGTGATGTCGCCCTGGATATCCACCACGTCGTTGCGGATGTCGGTGATGTCGCCACGGATGTCGATGAGGTCGCCTTCGATGGTGGTGACGCGGTTGTCGATGCCGTCGATACGGGTGTTCACCGTGCCGATCTGGGTATCGGTGTACTGCTTGGAGTCGCCCACCGCGCTGGCAACGCCGGCGTTGAGCTGGCTGACGTTGACCGCATCGGTCGCCGCCGAGCCGGCTGCCACGCCGGTGACCTGGCGGCCACCGAGGTTCATTTCACCGGTCGAGCTGGAATTGCCGACATAGGCACCCTGGTAGTTCGCCTGCGCGCCCACCGTGGTGGCCGAACCGGCACCCATCGCGATGCTGTTGCCATGGCTGGCTAACGCGCCGCTGCCGAAGGCCAGGCTGTTCACTGCCTGCGCAGTCGCACCTGCACCGAGTGCCAGGCTGCCGGTGCCGGCGGCCACTGCGCCCACGCCCATGGCAACGGCCTGGTCGCCTTCAGCTTCAGCATCGCGGCCCGCGGCGATCGCATCGGCACCGGTCGCACCATCGTTGGCTTCATTGCCGCCACCGGTGGAGTTGACGCTGTAGTAGCGGGTACGACCGGCTTCGATGGCATCGCCCATCTGGTCCAGGTTGACCGCATCGGTGCCATCCACGCCCGCAGCGACGTTCGTGATGCGGCTGCCGCCGGCGTCGATCCCGGCGCTGGTGATGCTCGGGCCACCGACCAGGGTCAGGCCGTTGTTGTTCAGCAGGGTGTTGCCGATGACCACGCTGCCCGTGCTGCCCAGGTCCAGGTTCTGCTTCAGGGTGATCGCCACCACGCCGGCATCGTCCGCGCCGGTCTGGGCCACGTCCAGGTTGCTGTCACCGGTGAAGGTGACCTTGCCGTTCGGGCCGATGTTGGCGGTGTTGCCACCCGCATCGGTGACGTTCCAGCCGGCGTTGGCGACATCGCTGACCTGCTTGAGCTGGTCTTCGCTGGCAGCCTGGCCACTGGTGATGTTGGCCGGATCGAAGGTCTTGTTGCTCAGCCCGCCGATGGTGCCGGTGGCGCCGTTGAGCAGCAGCGTGTTCGCGCCGCCGACGGTGATTGCCGTTGCACCGACGTTGCTGCTGTAGGTGCCATCGCTGACCGCCAGGCTGCCCGCGCGCAGCACGCTGGACGAGGTGCCGTCGTTGACTGCCACGCCAGCGTTGTCGACCACCGTATTGCCGGTGGTGATGCTGCCGGTGCTGCCCAGGTCCAGGTTCTGCTTCAGGGTGATCGCCACCACGCCGGCATCGTCCGCACCGGTCTGGGCCACGTCCAGATTGCTGTCACCGGTAAAGGTGACCTTGCCGTTCGGGCCGATGTTGGCGCTGTTGCCGTTGGCATCGGCCACGTTCCAGCCGGCGTTTGCCACGTCGCTGACCTGCTTGAGCTGGTCTTCGCTGGCGGCCTGGCCGCTGGTGATGTTGGCCGGATCGAAGGTCTTGTTGCTCAGCCCGCCGATGGTGCCGGTGGCGCCGTTGAGCACCAGCGTGTTCGCACCGCCCACGGTGATCGCCGTTGCACCGATGCGGGTGGTGCTGGTGCCATCGGTAACGGACAGGCCGTTGGTATCCAGCGTGGTGTTGCCGGCGGTCACGCTGCCGTTGGCACCCAGGTCGATGTCATCGGCCAGGCCGAAGGCCACATCGTTGCTGCCGGTGGTCTTGCTCAGCACGACGTTGCCGTCGGCCGAACGCAGGTCCACGCTGCTGCCGGTGGCGCTGGTCGAAGACACTTTCGATCCGTTCTGGCCATCGGCGCTGATGTCCCAGCCGGCGCTGACGGTCTGGCTGACCGCGGCCAACTGGTCTTCACTGGCGGCGCGGCCGCTGGTGAAGTTGCCGGCGTCGAAGGTCTTGTTGGTCAAGCCGGTGACGGTACCGCCGGCACCATTGACCACGATCGGGCTGGCACCGCCAACCACCACGCTGGTGGCGCCGACCGTGGTGGCACCGACGGCATTGCCGACCGTGAGGCCATCGACGGTGGTGCTGGCGAATGCAGTGCCGTTGTTGACCGCCACGCCGTTGTTGTTGACCAGCGTATTGCCGGTGGTGACGCTGCCGGTGCTGCCCAGGTCGATCTGCTTCTTCAGCGCGATGCCGACCACGCCGGCATCGTCGGCGCCGGTCTGCGCAACGTCCAGGTTGTCGTCACCGGTGAAGGTCACCTGGCCGTTCGGGCTGATGTTGGCGGTGTTGCCGTTGGCATCGGTAACGTTCCAGCCGGCATTGGCCAGGTTGCTGACCTGCAGCAGCTGGTCTTCGCTGGCGGCCTGGCCGCTGACGATGTTGGCCGGGTCGAAGGTCTTGTTGCTCAGGCCCTTGACCGTGCCGGCCATGCCGTCGACGACCACCGGATTGGTGCCACCCACCTGCAGGTTGGTGGTGTTCAGCTGGCTGGTGTGGGCGCCATCGAACACGGCCACGTTGCCCGCCGTGACGGCGGTGAAGCGGGTGCCATCGCTCAGCAGGGCAATGCCTGCACCGACCATCGTGCTGCCCATGCCATTGTTGATCTGCACGCCGTTGTTGTCGACCACCGTGCCGCCGGTGGTGACGCTGCCGGCGGTGCCCAGGTCGATCTGCTTCTTCAGCGCGATGCCGACCACGCCGGCATCGTCCGCGCCGGTCTGCGCAACGTCCAGGTTGGCGTCACCGGTGAAGGTGACCTGGCCGTTCGGACCGATGTTGGCGGCATTGCCGCCTGCATCGGTGACGGTCCAGCCAGCGTTGGCGACGTTGCTGACCTGCAGCAGCTGGTCTTCACTGGCGGCACGGCCGCTGGTGATGCTGGCCGGATTGAAGGTCTTGTTGGTCAGGCCGGTGACGGTGCCGCTGGTGCCATCGACCAGCAGCGGATTGGCACCGCCGACGGCCACGCTGGTGGCCCCGATGAGGGTCGTGTTGCCACCCGCGCCGACTGCCACGTTGCCTGCGGTGACGGTGGTAGCGGCGCTGCCATCGCGCACCACCGACGAACCGGCGTTGGTGATGTTGGACAGGGTGCCGTCGGTGATCGCGACGCCGGCGTTGTCGACCCGCGTGTTGCCGGTCTTCAGGCTGCCGTCGACGCCCAGGTCGATGTCTTCGGCGAGTTTGAACTCGACGGTGTTGCTGTCGGTGGTCTTGGTCACCGCCAGGTTGTTGTTGGCCGAACGCAGATCCATCGTGCTGCCAATGGTGCTGGTCGGGCCGACGTTGGTGGCGTTGGCGCCCTGCGCGGTCAGGTTGATGCCGCTGGCCGCACGGGCCAGTGCGCTGCCCACCGTCGTGTAGGTGTTGCTGCCCAGCTGGAAGCTGGTGACCACTTGGTGCGCGCCGCTGTTGTAGAAGGAGTTGCCACCCAGGCCGCTGGCGATGCTGCCGCCCACGCTGTCCAGGTTGGTGCCCAGTGCGGTCACGGCACGGTTGGTGGCGAACAGCTGGCTGCCATTGATGGCATCGGTGCTGGTGCCACTGATGCGACCGGCCGCCACGTTGGTGATGGTGCGCTTGATGGTGTCGGTGCCGACGCTGACCGTGCTGCCGGGGGTGGTACCGGCGAAGGCATAGTTGACGTTGTCGACGGTCGCGTTGGCAGTGCCTACCGCTGCTGCCGTCACCGAGTTGTGGCCCAGTGCCACGGCGTCGGCTTCGGCGGCAATCGCATCACGGCCGAAGGCGATGGCATCCGGGCCACTGGCACGGCTGCCGCGACCCAGTGCGAAGGCATCAGCGCCGCTGGCCTGCGCGTTGAAGCCGGCTGCGAAGCTGTTGACCGCCGTTGCCTGGCTGGTGGCGCCAACGGCGACGGCGTACTGCGCCGTTGCCGACGCCCCCGTGCCGGATGCGATGGCGGATTCGGCGGTAGCACGCGCATTGGTGCCGGTGGCATGTGCCGACACGCCGGTGGACGACGCATTGGTACCCACGGCATAGGCCGATGCCGCACTGGCGCTGGCGCCGTTACCCAGCGCGGTAGCGCTGTTCTGGACAGCCTGCGCGCCGTTGCCGATGGCCACTGCATTGATGTTGTTGGCAACGTCTGCAGGCAGCGGGTTGGCAATACCGGCGACCGCGCCCCTGCCCAGTGCGACACCATTTACTGCATAACCCCGCGAATCGGTGCCCGAGGCGATGGCATCCACACCGGACGCCTGCGCGTCGGTACCGCTGGCCTGCGAGCGAAGGCCGCTGGCGCGCGCCCGCGTACCTTCGGCCATCGCGTCGATCCCGGTGGCATGGGCGTCGTAGCCCTGGGCCACCGCACGTTCTTCCGATGCCAGCGCGCTGCGGCCCATGGCGATGCCATCGTCGGCAGACACTTCTGCCTCGGTGCCGATGACGATCGCGTTGTTGACCGTGGCAACCGGCGACTTCGGATCGGCCTGCGCATCGGTGCCGATGGTGATGGAATTGTTGCCGCTGCTGACCGCCCGATCACCGATCGCGATGCCCGAACGACCGTACGCGTAGCTCTCATTGCCGACCACGGTGGATGCCACGCCCAGTGCGTTGACATCACTGCCGATGGCGACCGCGCTGGCAGCCTGCGCGCGCGTGCGGTAACCCAGCGCCAGTGCTTCGTTGCCGGTCGCATCGGCCTGCGGGCCGATCGCGGTGGCATTGCTGCCGGTGGCACCGGCGTTGTCGCGGTTGGCTGCATCGGTGGACTTGATGCTGACGTACTTGCTGCTGTTGTTGGCAACGGTTTCGTTCAGCTGGGTCAGGTTGACCGCATCAGTGCCCAGCACGCCAGCGTTGATGTTGCTGATGCCGCCGCCCGCGTTGCGTACCACTGCATTCGCCGGCAGGGTGCTGACGGTGCCGTTGGTGACCGCACCCAGCGCTTCGGTTACGGTATTGAACTTGAATTCGTTGTTGTTGGTGTCGCGCACCGTGATCTGCGAGAAATTGCCAGTCGCGGGATCCACGCTGACCTCGCCGCCGATCAGGTTGGCGACGGTCTGCTGGGTCGCGCGCAGCTGCCCGACGTTGACGGCGTCATAGCGCTGCGCGCCATCGGCCACGTTGACGATGCGCCGCTGGGCGCCAGCCGACGTATTGCCGACCGACACCACGTTGGACGTCGGCGCGGTTCCGGTCAGGTAGCCGTTACCGACCAGGTCGCTGTTGCGTGCTTCGGAGGCAAAGCCGAGTGCCACGTTGCCGTTTTCGGCCACCGTGTTGCGGCCCAGTGCCACGCCATGCGCACCCGCATTGCTTTCGGTACCCACGGCTACCGCGCCGACGCCCTGCGCCGTGGCGCCGTAGCCGAAGGCGGTGGCGTCGCTGTCCGCGCTGGCGCCGCTACCCACGGCGACTGATCGCTCGCGGTTGCCAACGCCGTTGTTGGCCTGGTAGCCGATGGCCACGTTGAAGTCGCCGGTGAGGCCGGAACCGGCCTGGCTGCCGATGGCGATGTTCTGGTCACCGGTGACATTCGCGCCGGCCTGGAAGCCGATCGCGGTGGTCTGGTTGCCGGCCACGTTGGTGCCTGCGCCGGTGCCGATGGCGATGTGCGAAGTGCGGTCACCTGCAGCGTTGCCCAGCGTGCCCACACCGGCGCCGCTGCCCAGCGAGATGCTGTCGGGGGTTTCTGCTTCTGCGGCGTTGCCGGCTGCGATGGCGCTGCCGCCGCTTGCCGTGGCCTGGCCCAGTGCGATGCTGTTGGCGCCCAGCGCCTGGGCGTCGGTGCCGACGGCCGTGGCCTGGGTCGCCGTCACGCGTGCGTTGACGCCGATGGCGACGGCTTCGATCGCGGTCATTCCTTCGGCACGCGCGTTGCTGCCGATGGCGATGCTGTCGGTGGCGTATTCGGAGTTCACGCTCGCCGCATTACCGATCACGATGCTGCTGTCGGCCTTGGTCGACGCATCCATGCCGATGGCGATGGCGGCGTTTGCAGGTGCCACCTGCACGCCGTCGACGTGGGCGCGGGTGCCGATGACGATGGCATCGTCGGCGTAACGCGTGCCGATCGTGGCCTGGTCACCCAGCACCACACTGCGTGCGGCATCGGTGTTGGCCCCACGGCCCATGGCGATGGCGGCCTCTGCGGTGAGGTCGGTGTTGGCGCCATCACCTGCGGCGATGCTGTGGTAGCCCTCGGCAATCGTGTTCGGACCGATGGCAACCGACTGGCCACCCAGCGCCTGTGAATCGGCGGCTGCGGAGTTCGCGTGGAAGTACTTCACGCCGGCGCCGACCGTGTACAGCTCATCGCGCAGCGAGTAGATCTGGCCGCCGTTGACGGCTTCGGTGCTGGTCGCGGTGATCGCGCCATTGGCCACGCCGGTGACCACGCGGTTGCCGGCGTTGATGCCGGTGGTGGTCACGCTGGGACCGTTGGTGATGCGCAGGCCGGTGTTGTCGACCGTGGTCGCGCCGGTGGTGACGCTGCCGGTCGCGCCCAGGTTGAGGTTCGGGTTGAGCGCCACGCGCACCGCGCCGTTGTCATCGGTGCCGGTCTGGGTGAGCGTGATGTTGCTGTCGCCCTGGAAGGTCACCGTGCCGCCCGGGCCGATGTTGGCGCTGCTGCCGCCAACGGCCACGTTCCAGCCGGCATTGGCCGAATCGCTCACCACCTTGAGCTGTTCTTCGGTGGCTGCGCGGCCGGCGGTGTAGCTGCCGTTGGCATTCCACGTGCGGTTGGACAGGCCACGCAGTTCGTTGGTGCCGGCGTCCATCACCAGGCTGCCCACGCTGATCGCGTTGGCGCCGATGGCAACGGCCGCGCCCACGCGCAGGCCTTCATTGTCCAGTACGGTCTGGCCGGCGGTCACCGAGCCATCCGGGCCGAGGTCCATGTCCTGCGCATGTGCGCCCATCGAAGCCATTGCCAGGGCAACGCCCAGCGCCAGGCGCGCATGCGCACCACCGCGCTGGGTGCCCACTGCACCGACCGTGGCGCCGCCGCCGTCACTGCTGGCGAGTTCCGAGGCGACCACGATCCGGCCGAGCGCTTTGTTCCAGATCTTCCGGTAAATCTTGTTCATTGAAGGTTCTCTACGGGAGTGACGAAGTCGACGGCCCGCTGCTGGTGGCCGCACATGAGGGCGGCCGCCGCTGCACGTGGCAGCTGCGGTCCGCAGGAGCGCGCCAGCTGGCGGGCTGACCGGTGATCGGTTGGGGAACAGCAGCGGATTGCGTGGTGGGAACCACGCGCGCACAGGAAATCGACAGGCCCGCAGGGCCCGTGCACGGCAGATTCAAGGCGAAGCAAACCACCGCCCGCGCTTGCGCGCGACGTCAGGTACTGCGACATACAGAATTGCCCCTGTACGACCCGAACGGGTCGTTACCGTTCACCAGGCCAGGGGCTGTTTGAGAGTGCGGGGGCCGGCGTTCGCGCGGGGGCGAAAGCCAGATTCCTTGGCACCTGATCAACCATCCACTGGTCTACCGAACAACGCAATCCTAACAATGTGTGATTGACGTCGTCAATAAAGTGAGTGGTCCGTCACACTAAAGTCGTATCGGAGGGCGGCGCGCTACAGTGGGGACTCCCCGCTACTGTCACTGCCGATGCGAATCCGACAGGTCACCCTTCCCGTATCCGACCCCGCCAGCGTCGCGCACTACTTCCGCGACGTCCTGCAGTTGCGTGTGGAGGAAAACCAGGTGGTGATCGGCTGGAGCAGCATCACGCTCGTTCCCGACGCCGGGCGACCCCTCGGTGGCGTGCACCTGGCCTTCAACGTGCCGCACAACCGCTTCGGCGAGGCAATGTCGTGGCTGCGCGCACGCACCCCGTTGCAACGCTCGCCCGATGGCAAGGACTACTTCGCACTGCAGAGCCACTGGCAATCACAGTCGGTGTATTTCACCGGACCCGATGGCCTGATTCTGGAGTTGATTGGACGCAGGCGCCTTCCCGCTTCAACGCGTGCCGGCCCCTTCGATGGCAGCGAGATCACCTGCCTGAGCGAGGTCGGCCTGCCGGTTGCCGATGTGCCTTAGATGCAGCAGTTGCTTGCCGACACGCTTGCGCTGGCACCGCTGTCCGAGCCCACCCCTGTCTTCGCGCCGATGGGCGACGACGAAGGCCTGCTGATCGTGGTCGATGCGGCGCGGCACTGGTTCCCCGAACAGGTGGACCTGCCCAACGCACAGGGAATCGTGGTGAGGATCGAGACCCCTGGCGACGCGGCCGACGTAGGCGATGCGGATCACGGCTGGCGCGTGCGCAGCACGTCGGCCACCGCATAAAACAAGGCCCCGCAGGTGCGGGGCCTCGTCTCTTCAGCGTAGGGCATCAACTCATTCTTCTTCTTCGTTGGTGCCCTGCTGCTGGTTCTTGTTCTTCTGCTGATCCTGCTGCTGTTGCTGCTGCTGGCCTTTCTGGTCCTGCTGGCCCTGCTGGTTCTGCTGACCCTGCTGACCCTGCTGGTTCTTCTGGTCCTGGTTCTGCTGATTCTGCTGGTTAGCCATCTGGATGACTCCGTAAAGCCGCATGCGGAATGCCGCGGTCATGGCCATCCTCTGCAGGCATTGGTTAACCATGCGTGCGTATCTGTGGAGGACGGCATCACGCGCCTGCCGCAGGGCCTTGGAACAGGGTTGAAAGCCTTGTGGGACAAGCACCTTAAGAGTTCATGCGGGGAATGCATGTGTTCATGGCGCGGTGTGCTTTGGGCTATTCATGCGGGGCCCGGATCGTGACGTTCCGATGACGATTGCCCAGCAGCGTGGCGACCAACGGTCGCCACCCACCACCAACGGTCGTCACCTACCGATGCCGGAAGGCGCGGGTCAGGGCATGACCGGCGGCACGTATTCCAGGGTCATGCCCAGCAGCCACAACAGGCCCAGCACCAGCGGGATGTGCACCAGCAGCTGGATGAAGGTGAAGCCCACGATGTCGCGCGCCTTCAAGCCGAGCACGCCCAGCAGCGGCAGCATCCAGAACGGGTTGATCAGGTTGGGCAGCGCTTCGGCTGCGTTGTAGACCTGCACTGCCCAGCCCAGGTGCGCCTGCAGTTCGTTCGCTGCCTGCATGACATACGGCGCTTCGATGATCCACTTGCCGCCACCGGACGGCACGAAGAAGCCGAGCACCGCCGAATAGACGCCCATAACCAGCGCAAAGGTATCCGTGCTGGCAATGTGCACGAACACGGTGGAAAGACGATGCGCCAGGGTCTCACCGTCGGCGCCGGCGGCATGGGTGAGGATCATCGCGATGCCGCCGTACAGCGGGAACTGGATCAGCACGCCGGTGGTGCTCGGCACGGCCTTGGCCACCGCGTTGAGGAAGCTGCGCGGGCGCCAGTGCAGCAGCAGGCCCAGCGAGATGAAGAGGAAGTTGTAGGTGTTGAGGTTGGCGATGGCGCTGACCACCGGCTTGCTGGCGAACTCATTGGCCAGCCAGCCGAAGGCCAGCAGCGAAAGCAGCACGGTCAGCAGCGGGCTGTATTCCAGCCATTCGCCGGGGCGCGTACGCGGCTGCAGCGGTTCGGCCTCGGCCTGGGCGGCGCCCTGGAAATCAGCGGCAACGCGGGCGGTGGCCTCGCGCGGGGCGGTGAACCAGGCCACCAGCAGCGACACCACGATCAGGGCGGCGGTCAGCACGATCGACTGCCACAGGAAGATGGTTTCGGTGAACGGCAGCACGCCGGTGATCTCCACCAGGCCCGGCGGCATGCTGGCCGGGTTCGCCTGCAGCTGCGCGGCCGATGAGCTCAGGCCCATCGCCCACACCGCGCCCAGGCCAAGGTAGGCCGATGCGCCAGCGGCGCGGTAATCCATGCGCAGGTCTTCGCGGCGCGCCAGCGCACGCACCAGCAGGCCGCCGAACACCAGCGAGAAGCCCCAGCTGAGCAGCGAGGCCAGCATGCTGACCAGGCCTACGTACACCACCGCGCCCCTGCCGGTCTTCGGCGCGCGGGCAAGGAAATCGATGAGGCGCGCGACGATCGGCGCGGTGGCCAGTGCGTAGCCGCCGATGACCACGAAGGCCATCTGCATGGTGAAGGGAATCAGGCTCCAGAAGCCGTTGCCGAAGCTCTCCGCGGTGGCCTGCGGGGTCGCGCCGAAGCCGATGGCGGTGACCGCCACGATGACCACGCCCAGCACCGCGAACACATAGGCATCCGGGAACCACTTCTCCGCCCAGGCCGCCGAACGCAGCGCCGCGCGCGCCATCCAGCCATCCCGTACCACCGCCGTGCTGGCCATCGCCTTACCCTCCCCAAGGTTGATGGAGGGATTGTGCGGGCCCGCGCCGGACCTGTCTGCACCCTATTGGTAGTAACCCCGGTAGTGACGGCCGGCCCTGGTGGGTGACGACCGTTGCAGGCTGTGTAACAAGTCCGGGCCCGGTCGAGCTACGCGAGATCTGGACCTCCGGCAGACATGCAACTATGCAGATCTCGCGTAGCAGGGCGAAAAATGGCGACAATTTCGCCATCGGCCGACAAGGTCGGACTTGTTACACAGCCTGCGTTGGTCGTCACGCCGTTGCCCTGATAGTGACGGCCGCGGGCCGTCATGCCGTTGCGCCGGTAGTGACGGCCGCTGGCCGTCATGCTCTTGCAGCGCTTCCCGCTGCGCTCGCCGAGCATGGCTCGGCGCTACCGCTGCCCCGCCCCCTCAGCGCAGCGCCATCGCCACCGCGATCCCCACGAACAGCGCCGCCCCCACCCAGTTGTTGTGCAGGAACGCCTTGAAGCACGGATCGCGCTCGCGGTTGCGGCACAGCCAGAACTCATACGCGACCAGCGCCGCCGCCACGCCCACCGAAACGAAGTAGTACCCCCCCAGCTCCGCCCGCACGCCCACCAGCGTCATCGCCGCCAGGAACAGCGCATACAACACGCCCTGGATCACCAGATCCAGATCGCCGAACAGGATGGCCGTGGAGTGCGAGCCCATCTTCAGGTCGTCATCGCGGTCCACCATGGCGTACCAGGTGTCATACGCGGTGGACCACAGGATGTTGCCCACGTACAGCAGCCACGCCAGCGCAGGCACCTCACCCTGCACGGCCGCGAAGGCCATTGGAATACCCCAACCGAAGGCCATGCCCAGATACACCTGCGGCAGGTGCGTATAGCGCTTCAGGTACGGGTAGCTGGCCGCCAGGAAGATACCGACGAAGCTCAGCGCTACGGTCAGCCAGTTCAAGGTAAGCACCAGCGCGAACGCCACCAGCATCAGCACCGCGAACAGGACCAGCGCGTGCCGGCCGCGTACCGCACCGCTGGCCAGCGGACGGTCCTTGGTGCGCTTGACGTGGGGGTCCAGCCAGCGGTCGGCGTAGTCATTGATCACGCAGCCCGCCGAACGGGTCAACCAGACCCCAGCGGTGAACACGAACAGCGTCCACAACGGCGGCAACCCGCCCGAGGCCAGCCACAGGGCCCACCAGGTGGGCCACAGCAGCAGCAACGTGCCGATCGGGCGATCGGCGCGCATCAGTTTCCAGTAGTGCCGCCAGCGCGGCGTCGCGTCCCCGGAGGGAGCGTGAATGGGAGCATGTGACATGGGGAAATGATACTCCCGCCGGGCCTTGGCGCATGCCTGTTGCACATCGCTGTAGTACGATCCCCACGCACGCAGCAAGCCCTGGTCCGCCGTACGGACACGCGCCGCCGCTGGTTTTGCACCGCCGTCTCCCCCCTCGCAGTACGCAATTGATACGAAGGATCTCCCGCAATGAAGATTGCCGTGGCCGGTACAGGATATGTCGGCCTGTCCAATGCAGTCCTGCTGGCACAACATCACCAGGTGGTCGCCTTTGATATCAACGCTTCGCGCGTCGAGAAGATCAATGCACGACAGGCGCCGATCGAAGACCGCGAGATCGAAGATTTCTTCGCCAACAGGACGCTGGATCTCGTTGCCACGCTGGATCGACGCGAAGCCTACGAGGGTGCGACGTTCGTCATCATCGCCACGCCGACCGACTACGATCCACAGACCAATTATTTCAATACCAGCTCGGTGGAGTCGGTGATCCGCGATGTCCTGGAGGTTAATCCAGATGCGGTCATGGTGATCAAATCCACGGTTCCGGTCGGCTGCACGACCGAGCTGCGCGCACGCTATGGCACCAGCAACATCCTTTTCTCGCCGGAGTTCCTGCGCGAAGGCAAAGCGCTGTACGACAACCTGCACCCCAGCCGCATCATCGTCGGCGAGCGCTCCGAGCGCGCCGAGATCTTTGCAGGCCTGCTGCAGGAAGGCGCCATCCGCAAGGACGTGCCGACGCTGTTCACCGATGCGACGGAGGCAGAGGCGATCAAGCTGTTTGCCAATACCTACCTGGCCATGCGCGTTGCCTACTTCAACGAGCTTGACACCTACGCCGCCACCGCCGGCATGGACACGCGCCAGATCATCGAAGGCGTGAGCCTGGACCCGCGCATCGGCGGGCACTACAACAATCCCTCGTTCGGCTACGGCGGCTACTGCCTGCCGAAGGACACCAAGCAGCTGCTGGCCAACTACAGCAACGTGCCGCAGAACCTGATCAATGCGATCGTGGATGCCAACCGGACGCGCAAGGACTTCGTCGCCGATGAGGTGATCCGCCGCGGGCCCAGGACAGTGGGCATCTACCGCCTGGTCATGAAGGCCGGGTCGGACAACTTCCGTGCATCGGCCATCCAGGGGGTCATGAAGCGGATCAAGGCGAAGGGCATCGACGTCATTGTGTACGAGCCGGTTCTGGACGAGGCGACGTTCTTCGGATCGCGGGTGGAGACCGACCTTGAGGCCTTCAAGCGCGAAGCGGATGTCATCGTCGCCAACCGCATGACCGAGGATCTGGAGAGCGTGATCGACAAGGTCTATACCCGAGATCTGTTCGGCGCCGACTGATCCTGTACGCCCTGCCGGGAACCCCTTCCAACGCGGCAGGGTTCCCCCGTGGCGGACGAAAACTGCAGACTTATTGGAAAGAAGTGGCTAGAATGCCGCCTCAGCGACCTGCACAGGTCGCCCTGTGCGGCCGACACGTTGCCCGTCGCGCCTGTACACTATGCTGCAATCATGCGCTCGTAGCTCAGCCGGATAGAGTAGTGGCTTCCGAAGCCATTGGTCGGGGGTTCGAATCCCTCCGGGCGCACCATCTCCCTCGCTTGCCCCCACCGTCCCAGGCACCTCGCCCGGACGCCGCGAACGGGCCCGCTGAAGGCCTGTTCAGCCACGGCAGCGACGCTTCACACCCTCTCCAACTCCCCTGCGACAGCATCGGCCTCCCACGGGCGCCTGCCCGCCTGCAGAGGAGTAGCATCGATGAACATCCTGCGTACCCCGCTTGCCCGGTCCCTGGCCGTAGCTGTCGCCTTCGCCATGGCCGTCCCCGCTTTCGCCGCACCGGCGGACAAGTGGAACGTCGAGCTCAAGGGCCGTTCCAAGGTCGATGGCGAGATCACCCTCGCGGTGAGGCCGGAAGCCGGTGAAGCCACCAACGTCGCCATCGCCATTCCGGCGGCCACCAACCATGAGGCGGCTGCGGTGTTGATCTCAAATGCGCTGTCCAAGGAGTTCGGTACGGGTGTCTATGCCATCAAGACCGATGACCTTGACGAGGTAGAGATCAAGGCTGTCAACGGCAACCGCGATTTCGATGTGATGGTCGTACGTAACACCGCGGACGGTCTGGAGCTCAAGCTCGACCGCGATTGATGCCGAGGGCCCCCGCATCACGCGGGGGCCTGCCTTGAACCGCTGGCGCATTCCGCATCACGGCGCACCCGGGCGCGTCGCCTTCAGCTGCCGCCCCGTTCCCGCACTCCGTGCGCTGCACAGGCCGTCTGCAGCAGCCAAAACTGCAACTTTGCCCATGTACGCAGGGGCGCGCGACTGATTGGATGGTCCCGCTGGCGACGAAGAGCGCCAGCCGGGATTCGCATCCTGAATATGGAGTTGTCCTTTGGACTCTGTTTTGCCCTCTGGGCACGGCGGAGAATGCACTGCATCGCGCACCGGTCACACGGCGGGCGATGCGTGGGGATCCCTGATCCGCCGGTTTTTTAGGCAACTCCAGCCGGTATGCGAACCCGCATCGCCTGCCACCTGACGCTTCGGCGCAGGTGGCCTCACGCTTTGCGAGGTTCACCATGGATACGCCGAATGAATCGAAATCCCCCCTGAGCGCGAAGCGTCTGTACGCGCTGATGGGCGACATGTGGGGGACTGAATGACGCCCTATGAGCAGGCAAGGGCCGATCTGGCCAACCACCGTGCGGCCGATATGGCCGACTACCTGGACACCCGCCTGCACATGAGCCACTACGACGAGAGCACGTTCGCCCGCTCGTTGCTGCTGGTATCCGAACTGCACGGCATGAGCTTCGTCGCTCACGCCTGCGGGCTCGACAGCGACGCGATGCGCCGGCAGCTGAACAGAACCCGCCCGTTGTATTTCGACAGCGTGCTGGGCGTGACACATGCGTTGGGCATCCAGCTGCGGCTGGAAGCATCTGCCTGATCGCACCGCGTGCTGGCGGTTTCCATGGGGCTCTGGCCTGTATCCGCAGCTTGGCCATTCAAGCTGGTTCGACGCGGGTCGTCAGCCCGCGTTGGGCCACATGACGGGCGCATCAAACGCTGCTCACCCGCAGTGGACTCGCACTTGTCCAAGGTGGTCCCCAACGGCACGGCATCTGTCCCGCCGTTCCAAACGACCACTCACACGGAGCACTATCTATGAGCACCCAGTCCAAGATCGAACACAGCCTCAACGACCTGATCGAGATCGCACGTGATGGTCAGAAGTTCTACAGCGAAGCCGCGACCAAGGTGAAGGACGCCGAGCTGGCTGCCCTGTTCACCCGCATCGCCGGCAGCAAGGCCGACATCGTCACCTCGCTGAGCGCGACCGTCGCCGCTACCGGTGGTGAGCCGGCAGAGCACGGCACCTTCGTCGGTTCGGTGCAGAAGATGTACGGCAACATCCGCGCCACCCTGGGCGACACCCAGTACGGCTACGTGGCCGAGCTGGAAGAGTCCGAAGATCGCCTGCTGAAGGCCTTCAAGGACGTGCTGACCGACAACGACGTGCCGGCCCCGGTGCGCACCGAAGTCACCCGCCTGCTGCCGGAAGTGCAGGAGACCCATGCGGTCATGCGCGCCCGCAAGCATGCGATGAAGTCGTAAGACTTCAGCAAGCAGCTTTCTGATAGCCGACGCTGCCTGGCAGCGTCGGCTTTTTTGTGGGTGATTTACCGCCCCTGCCCCATCACGGCACCCGCGCGCATACCCAGGCATTGACCTGCTGGCAGCCGGCCTTGCGCAGCGCTTCGGTACACGCATGCAACGTGCTGCCGGTGGTCATCACATCGTCCACCAGCACCACCGCCTGCGGTACCTCACCCACGACACCGAATGCGCCATCCAGGTTGTGCCGACGCGCATCGGCATTGCGCTCGGACTGCGGTGCGGTGGCGCGGATCCGTCGCAGGCCTCTCCAGCGCGGTGCGCCGATCAGGCGGGCCAGCTCCGCCGCCTGGTCGTAGCCGCGTTGGCGCAGGCGGCTGGGGTGGAGAGGCACGGCCACCAGCGGCGCCAGTGCCCATGGCGGTGGGTTGAGGGCCATCAGGTTGGCCAGCAAGCGTCCTGCGGCGAGGTCGGAATGGAATTTGTAGCGCAGCAGCAGGCCGGACACGGGGTCTTCGTAGCGCAGGCTGGCCCAGCAGGCATCCAGCGGTGGTGGGGATTCTTCGCAGCGGAAGCAGAGCGCATCTGCGTCTTCGTGCAAGGGAAGTGCACAGCGCGCGCAGCCGTCGCTGTGCCAGGGGAGGGTCAGGCTGCAGGCACCGCAGAGTTCGTGGCCGCGTTCGCCGGGGTCGGCGCAGATCTGGCAGACCGGGGGCAGCAGGCTGCACAGCAGGCCGTTGGCCAGGGTGCGGAAGGTGGGCAGCGGCATGATGGGGATCAGGATGCGGCTGGTGGAGGGTGTCTGCTATCGGGCGATGGCGCGAGGTGGCTGGGGTTATGGCGTGCCTGTGACGACCAACGGTCGTCACCCACCGGGGGCGGCTGGATGACGGCCAGCGGCCGTCACTACCCTTACGGACGGCCAGCGGCCGTCACTACCCTCACGGACGGCCAGCGGCCGTCACTACCGTGCTCGCGACCAGCGGTCGTCACTACCGACCGGCGGTGGGGCGGGCTCACGGACCCGTTGGCGATGGTTTTGCTACGCTAGCCGCCCGTTCATCCGTAGTGCGCCCCGATGGCCCGTCCTGATCTGTTCGAGCGAATCCAGACCCTGCGCAGCAGCGCGGACAGCCTGCGTTCGGTTGCGCTGGTGCAGGCCGTGGGCCGCCGCGATGGCGTCCGTGTGGAGGTGGATGGCCATACGCTGACCAGCTTCCGCGGCAGCGATTACCTCGGCTTGGCGCAGCAGTTCGGCGTGGTCAACGCGCTGCAGGATGCCGTCGCGCGTGAAGGCGTCAACGGCGGCGCCGCACCCGCCGCCGGTGGCCGCCATGCGCTGCACCAGGCGCTGGAATCCGAAGCCGCCGAGTGGCTGGGCCATCCGCGCGCGTTGTTGTTCAGCAGTGCCTACCTGGCCAACCTCGCCGTGCAGCAGGTGCTGCTGTGCGAAGACGGCGACGTCTGCGCGCAGGACCAGCTCAACCATCCCAGCCTGCTTGATGCCACGGCATTGGCCGGTGCGCGCCTGCGCCGCTACCCGCACCTGGATACCGAGGGGGCGATGCGCCAGCTCAAGCATGCCGCCGAAGGCGCGGCGATGCTGGCGACCGATGCCGTGTTCTGCATCGATGGCGACAGTGCGCCGCTGCGTTCGTTGACGCTGGTCGCGCGCATGCAGCAGGCGCTGCTGTGCGTGGACGATACGCATGGCATCGGCGTGATCGGCGATGGCGGCCGTGGCAGCGTGTCGGCCGCCGGACTGGGCACCGCCGAGGTGCCGTTGCAGGTGTTCGCGCTGGATGCCGCGCTCGGTGGCTCCGGCGCGCTGGTGGTCGGTGATGCCGCACTGCTCGAGCATCTGGCCGCCACCGCGCGTCCCTATCTGTATTCCCCCGCGCTGTCGCCGGCATTGGCGGCGGCATCGCTGGAAGCGCTGCGCCTGGCGCGCCGCGATGACTGGCGCCGCGAGAAGCTGGTTGAACTGGTTGGCGTGTTCCGCAGCGCCGCGCGCGGTCACGGCCTGGGCCTGATGGCTGCCGAAACCCCGATCCAGTCGCTGTCCTTCGCCACCGACCAGCAGGCCATGGCGCTGGCGCAGAATCTGCAGCAGGCCGGCATGTGGGTCGGCACCGTCGCGGCCGGGCTGACCGGCGATGGTGCCGCGCGCGTGCGCGTCAGCCTGTCCGCCCTGCATGTGCCCGCGCAGGTGCAGGCCCTGGTGGATGCGATCGCGCGTGCGCGCGATGGCCTGCATGCCGGCACCTTGCTGCCGGCCGCTGCGCTGGCCTGATTCAGCACATGCATATCGCGGTAAGCGGTAGCGGCCCCGCGCTGGTCCTGATCCATGGCTGGGCACTGCAGGGTGATGTCTTCGCGCCGCTGGTGGAACGCCTTTCCGGCCAGTTCACCGTGCACGTGGTGGATCTGCCCGGCCATGGCCGCAGCCGCGACGATGCCACCCCGCTGGAATGCGAACCGGTGGTGGCTGCCATTGCCGCGGCCACGCCGCCGGCGGTGTGGTGCGGGTGGTCGCTGGGCGGCCTGTTCGCGCTGCATGCCGCCGCCACCCGGCCGCAGGTGCAGGGGCTGGTGATGCTGGCCTCGTCGCCCCGCTTCGTGCGTGATGACAGCTGGCCGCATGCGGTGCCGGCACCGGTGTTCGCGCAGTTCGCGCGTGACCTGGCCGACGACTTTCCGGCCACCGTGGATCGCTTCCTTGCACTGGACCTGATGAACACAGACCCGGCACGCGCCGATCTGCGCGGCTTGCGCCAACACCTGCTGGACGCCGGCGCGCCGGACCCGCGCGTGCTGGAAGAAGGCGCGCGGCTGCTGCAGTCGGCAGACCTGCGCGCTGTGTTGCCGTCGTTGCGCACGCCCAGCCTGTGGTTGCCCGGCCACCGCGATCGTCTGGTACCACCGGCCGCCGCACATGCCGCGGCGGCATCGTGCCCGGCCGATTCGGCGAGCGCGCAGACCATCGCCCATGGCGGCCATGCGCCGTTCCTCGGCCAGGCCGACGAGGTTGCCGCGCAGCTGCAACACTTCATCACGGCGCAGGTAGTGACGGCCGCTGGCCGTCAAACCACAATGCCGTAGTGACGGCCGCTGGCGGCCGATCGACAATGCTGGATTGACGGCCAACGCCCCCCGCAACAGAAGGTGGACTGACATGGATCTGGGAATCGCCGGCCGCTGGGCCCTGGTGTGTGGCGCGAGCAAGGGCCTTGGCCTGGGCTGCGCGCGTGCATTGGCGGCCGAAGGCGTGAACGTGGTCATCGTCGCCCGTGGCGAACAGGCCCTGCAGCAGGCCGCCGATGCCCTGCGCACCCTGCCCGGGGCCGGCCAGGTGGTCGCGGTGGCTGCCGATGTCACCACCGATGCCGGCCGTGCCACGGCACTGGCTGCCTGCCCGCAGGTGGACATCCTGGTCACCAACGCCGGCGGCCCGCCGGCCGGGGACTTCCGCCAGTTCGAGCGCGATGACTGGATCGCCGCACTGGATGCCAACATGCTTGCGCCGATCGCGCTGATCCGCGCCACCGTGGACGGCATGATCGCGCGCGGTTTCGGCCGCATCGTCAACATCACCTCCTCGTCGGTGAAGGCGCCGATCGACATCCTGGCGCTGTCCAACGGTGCGCGTTCCGGGCTGACCGGCTTCGTCGCCGGGCTGGCGCGGCGCACGGTGTCGGCCAACGTCACCATCAACAACCTGCTGCCGGGCCAGTTCGACACCGACCGCCTGCGCGGCAACTTCGCCTTCCTGGCCAAGCAGCAGCAGGCCGATGCGGAGGCCATCGCCGAGCAGAAACGCCGCCACATTCCCGCCGGGCGCTTTGGCCAGCCGGATGAGTTCGGCGCGGCCTGTGCGTTCCTGTGCAGTGCACAGGCCGGCTACCTCACCGGGCAGAACCTGCTGATCGACGGCGGCGCCTACCCGGGCACCTTCTGACGCCGCACCCCGCAGCACCGAGAACCGCATGAACCAGCGTACCGATCCCCGTCCTGATCCCCGCCATGTGCGCCGCGCGTTTTCCCGCGCCGCCGCCACCTACGATGCGGCCGCCGCGCTGCAGCGTGAAGTGCAGCAGCGCCTGATGGAATCGCTGGAGTACCTGGAAGCCCGCGTGCCGGACGTGGTGCTGGATGTGGGCGCGGGCACCGGCCACGCTAGTGCGTTGATGAAGAAGCGCTGGCCGAAGGCGCAGGTGATCGCGCTGGACGTGGCCGAACCGATGCTGGCGCAGGCCAAACGCCAGGCCGGCTGGTGGAAGCCGTTCCAGCGCGTGTGCGCCAGCGCCACCGCGCTGCCGCTGGCCGACAACAGCGT
Organism: Stenotrophomonas sp. SORGH_AS_0321; assembly: GCF_031453215.1. Lineage (NCBI taxonomy): Bacteria > Pseudomonadati > Pseudomonadota > Gammaproteobacteria > Lysobacterales > Lysobacteraceae > Stenotrophomonas > Stenotrophomonas sp. SORGH_AS_0321. The sequence continues at coordinate 261,018 of NZ_JAVIZG010000001.1, read as the reverse complement.
GGATGTGATCTTCAGCAATCTGTGCCTGCAGTACGTGGATGACCTGTCGGCGGTGTTCGCCGGCTTCCGCCGCGTGCTGAAGCCCGGTGGCCTGCTGCTGTGTTCCACCCACGGGCCGGAGACGCTGATCGAACTGGCCGAGGCCTTCCACGCCGCCGACGAGCAGCCGCACGTGAGCCGCTTCGCACCCATCGCCCAGTTCGGCGATGCGTTGATGATGGCCGGATTCCGCGATCCCGTCCTGGATCGCGATCTGTTCACCCTGACCTACGACGACCTGCCGGCGCTGATGGCCGAGCTGCGGGCGCTGGGCGCGACCAACGCGCGGCTGGATCGCCGCCGCGCGCTGACCGGGCCGGGACGCTTCAAGGCGGCGGCCGCGGCGTACGAACCGATGCGGCGCGCCGACGGCAAGCTGCCCAGCAGCTGGGATGTGATCTATGCCCACGCATGGGCGCCGCAGGCCGGCGCGCCGATCCGCGAACAGGGCCAGGACATCGCGGCCGTGCCGCTGTCGGCGATTCCGATCCGCCGCCGGCCGGGGTGAGGACCGTCTTTGGTGGGTGACGACCAACGGCCGTCATCCCCTAGAAGCGGGTCATCACCCACTCGCCTGCATGAACAGGTCGCGGTGGAAGAAGTAGATTTCCTGCGCCAGGAAACGCCAGCTGGTGTGGAAGCTGCGGAAGCGCGTGCTCGGCGTGGACGAGGCCAGTGCATCGATGCCCATCGCACGGCTCAGCCGCAGCGCGCGTGCCATGTGCAGCGGATCGCTGACGATGATCACCCGGTGCAGCTCGTGCTGGTCCATCAGCCGCTTGGCTTCGACCAGGTTCTGCACGGTGTTGCGTGACTGGGTTTCGATCAGGATCGCCTTCGCCGGTACGCCCTGCTTCAGGGCATAGCGCCGTGCCACCTGCGATTCGGAAAAGCGCGCACCGCTGCCGCCATAGCCGCCGGTGAAGATCAGCAGCGGCGCGTAGCCGGCTTCGTACAGGTCGAGTCCGTGGCGGATGCGCTCCTGGAACACCGGCGACGGCTTGGCGTCATAGGCGGCGGCACCGAGCACGATGATCGCATCGGCCTTGGCCGCCTGGTCGCGCTCGCCGATCCACATGATCCAGCCGGTCACGCCCAGCAGCCATACCAGCACCAGCACGAACAGGCGCCACATCCAGCCAAGCAGGCCGACACGGTGGCGGCTCATGCGGCAGACCACGGCAATGCGTCGATATCCACGTTGCCACCGGACAGCACCAGTCCCACGCGCAGGCCGGCGAAGCGCTGCGGCTGCGCCAGTACCGCGGCCAGGGCAATCGCCGACGACGGTTCCACGGTCTGCTTGAGCACCTGCCACAGCAGGCGCATGGCGGCCACGGTGGCGGCATCGTCAACCACGATCACCTCCGCCCCGGCAGCCTGCAGCAGCTGGAAATTGGGCGCGCCGAGCGTGCCGCGCAGGCCATCGCAGACCGTATCGGGCACGAAGTCGATGCGACGCTCACCCGCCTGCAGCGAGCGCGCGGTGTCGTCGGCACCGGCCGGTTCGGCCAGTACCAGGCGGGTACGCGGGGACACCTGCTGCAGCGCCAGCGCGGTGCCAGCGGCCAGCCCACCCCCGCCCACCGGCACCACCACCACGTCGAAGGGACCTTCGGCCTGCAGCAGTTCCAGCGCGGCGGTGCCCTGCCCGGCAATCACCGCCGCGTCGGCATACGGGTGCACCAGGGTGGCGCCGGTATCGGCCTGGACCTGGGCGCACACCGCCTCACGCGCGGCGATGGTCGGCGCGCAGTGCCACAGCGTGGCGCCGTGGCGGGCGATGTTGGCCAGCTTGGCGGCCACCGCGCCGTCGGGCACCACCACATGGCAGGCGATCCCGCGGGTGCGCGCGGCCAGCGCCAACGCAGCGCCGTGGTTGCCGGAAGAATGGGTCACTACCCCGGCCGATGCCCGGTCGGCGGACAGCGACCACACCGCGTTGCAGGCGCCGCGGAACTTGAACGCGCCGCTGCGCTGCAGGTGTTCCGCCTTGAAGGCCAGCTGCGCGCCGGCCAGCGCATCGAGCGTCTGCGAGCGCAGCACGGGCGTCACTGCCGCATGCGGCGCGATCCGCGCGGCGGCTTCAAGTACAGCTTGGGCCGGGGGTGGTAGCGCCTCGTTCATCTGCAAAGATTAACGTATGCCCTACCCGCTCGCAGCGCCTGTAGCCGTCCCTATCGGGTCGATTGCCAACCATTCATGCTTGGGCGTGTGGATTTAGCGGCGATTCAATGCGAAAGGCTAAGCTGGAGTCCTCACCTTGGGGGGCCGTGTCATGAAGATGCGCTTGATGGTTGCCGGAGGCCTGCTGTTGGCTTTGTCCGGCTGCGCCACGTACGACTATGTCGGCGGCGGTGGCGGCAGTGGCTATTACCACGGCGCGCCTTCCACGGAATACCGCTATCCGGCGGGCTATCCGTATGGCTATGGCGGCAGCCCCTATGGTTACGGCAGCGGCTACTACGGCGGTGGCTACTACGGTGGCGGCTATGGCTACGGCTACCCGGTCTATCGTCCCTACCCGAATTACCGGCCGCCGCACCATGGCCACCGTCCGCCGGGCAATCGTCCGCCGCCGGACCGTCCGCGTCCACCCACTACCCGCCCGCCCGGCAACAACGGCGGCTCACCATGGCGCAACCTGAATGGCAACACCCGTCCATCGCGTCCGCCGCAGGGCATGAACCGTCCGCAACAGCAGGTACGCCCTTCAGCGCCGCCACGCCCGGCGTCGGCGCCGCGTCCCAGTGGTTCGCCATGGCGAAACTTGAACCGCGCCACAGAACGACAGCAGGAGCGGTGATCGGCTCTTGAACCTTCTGTCAGGAAGGTTCAAAGTAGGCCCGGATTGACCCGCCGCGTCCAAAAGTGACAAATTCGACGCAGCCGGTCATACGATCTACGTCGATATCCGCCAGGAACATCTGGATCCCCCCTGTTCCGGCCCTGTCGGATGTCGGCACCTAAAAAGACAAGGCCCCGCGCAAGCGGGGCCTTGTTGTTTCAGCGGTTGTTGCAGGTGGAACAGCCTTGCTCCGGTGTCCCGGAAAAAAACAGGGCCGGGCAGTCCCCCGACTGCCGGCCCTACGCTTCCCCAGTGTGCATCTGGACCAGCCCCTGTTCCAATTCCGGTCCGTAGCGCCAATGGCGCCGATCACGCTGGGTGCTATGGATATATCTGCAGGTTCCATGCCAACTTTAGGGTCGATTCACGAATCTGCGCGGGTTTCTTTGCGGCAGGCGGCGAAAGGAATCTGACCCCGGCTGCGATTGGCGCTAAAATCGCCACCCTCCAAGGCGCCTGCGCCTTCCCAACCGATGGCTGCGGCCACCCCCTGCGTTCCCCATGACCGACTCCTTCCATCGTTACGACGTCATCGTCATCGGCGGCGGCCACGCCGGCACCGAGGCGGCCCTGGCCGCGGCACGCGGTGGCGCGCGCACGCTGCTGCTCACCCACAACATCGAAACCGTGGGCGCGATGAGCTGCAACCCGGCGATCGGCGGCATCGGCAAGGGCCACCTGGTCAAGGAAATCGATGCGTTGGGTGGGGCGATGGCACATGCCGCCGACCGCGCCGGCATCCAGTGGCGCACCTTGAACGCGTCCAAGGGACCGGCGGTGCGCGCCACCCGCTGCCAGGCCGACCGCAACCTGTACCGCATGGCGATCCGCGCCATCGTGGAAGCGCAGCCGAATCTCACCGTGTTCCAGGCCGCCGTGGATGACCTGGTCATCGAAGGCGACCAGGTGCGTGGCGTGCTCACCCAGACCGGCCTGCGCTTCGACGCGGCGGCGGTGGTGCTGACCGCTGGTACCTTCCTGGCTGGCAAGATCCACGTCGGGCCGACCCAGTACGCCGCCGGCCGCATGGGCGACCCGCCGGCCACCACGCTGGCCGCGCGCCTGCGTGAACGCCCATTCCAGGTGGACCGGCTGAAGACCGGCACCCCGCCGCGCATCGACGGCCGTTCGCTGGATTACAGCGTGATGGACGAACAGCCCGGTGACGATCCGCGGCCGGTGATGTCTTTCCTCGGCTCGGTGGATGAGCATCCGCCGCAGGTCAGCTGCTGGATCACCCACACCAGCGCGCGCACCCACGACATCATCCGCGAGTCGCTGCACCGCTCGCCGCTGTACAGCGGGCAGATCGAAGGCATCGGCCCGCGTTACTGCCCGTCCATCGAAGACAAGGTGGTGCGCTTTGCCGAAAAGGAGAGCCACCAGATCTTCGTCGAACCCGAAGGCGTGGGCATCGTGGAGATCTACCCCAACGGCATTTCCACCTCGCTGCCCTTCGATGTGCAGCTGGCGATGGTGCGCAGCATCCGCGGCTTCGAGCACGCGCATATCACCCGTCCCGGCTACGCCATCGAATACGACTACTTCGATCCGCGCGGGCTGAAGGCATCGCTGGAAACCAAGACCGTGGGCGGGCTGTTCTTCGCCGGCCAGATCAACGGCACCACCGGTTACGAAGAGGCGGCCGCGCAGGGCCTGCTGGCCGGCCTGAATGCCGCCCGCCAGGTGCGTGGGCTGGACGGCTGGTGCCCGCGCCGCGATGAGGCCTACCTGGGCGTGCTGGTGGACGACCTGATCACCCACGGCACCACCGAGCCGTACCGCATGTTCACCAGCCGCGCCGAATACCGGCTGCAGCTGCGCGAAGACAATGCCGACCAGCGGCTGACCCCGGTCGGCCGCGAGATGGGCCTGGTGGATGACCGCCGCTGGGCGGCGTTCGAGACCAAGCAGGCCGCGGTGGGCGCTGAAAGTGCCCGCCTGCGCGCGGTCTGGGCCACGCCGGGCAACGCACTGGGGCGCGAAGTTGAACAGGTGCTGGGCGTGGCGGTGAGCCGCGAAACCAACGTGCTGGACCTGATCAAGCGCCCGGAACTGGACTACGCCAAGCTGATGCAGGTGCCCTCGCTGGGCCCGGGCGTGGACGATGCGAAGGTGGCCGAGCAGGTGGAGATCGGCGTCAAGTACGCCGGCTACCTGGACCGCCAGCGCGAGGAGATAGAGCGCCAGCAGCGGCACGAATCCACGCCGATCACCGAGGGCTTCGATTATGCGATCGTGCACGGGTTGTCGGCCGAGGCGCTGCAGAAACTGGAGCGCGTGCGGCCGCAGACCATCGGCCAGGCGCAGCGCATCCCCGGCATGACCCCGGCGGCGATTTCGCTGCTGCTGGTGCACCTGGAGCGTTCGCGCCGCGGCCGCGTGGCGTAGGTCGGCGGGCCTGCGATCCGCTGCGCTCGCCGAGCATGGCTCGGCGCTACCGTTATCAGCCGAGGATCGCTCGGCGCTACCCTTTCTGCCGGGCAGGGCCCGGCGCTACACCGGAGAAGCCGATGAACCCGCTGCGCCCCTTCCGCGACAAGATGCCGGTGCTCGGCGCGCGTGCCTACGTCGATCCTGCCTGCACAATCATCGGTGATGTGGAAATCGGCGAGGACGCATCGGTCTGGCCGGGCACGGTGATCCGCGGTGACGTCAACTTCGTGCGCATCGGCGCGCGCACCAACGTGCAGGACGGGACCATCATCCACGTCAGCCACCACAGCCCGTTCAACAAGGCCGGCTTTCCCACGCTGATCGGCGAAGGCGTGACGGTCGGCCATGGCTGCATCATCCATGCGTGCAGCATCGGCGACTACAGCCTGATCGGCATGGGCGCCTGCATCCTCGATGGCGCGCGGGTGGAGAAGCATGGCTTCGTCGGTGCCGGTGCGGTGGTGGGCCCGGGCAAGGTGGTGGGTGAAGGCGAACTGTGGCTGGGCAACCCCGCACGCCCGGCACGCATGCTGAAGGACAGCGAGATCGAAGCGCTGCACTATTCTGCCGACCACTACGTGCGGCTGAAGGACGAGTACCTGGGCTGAGGTCCCAGCTGCAGGCAGCGCCGACGTCAGTCGGCTCGGTGACCCCGGCAACCTGCTAAAGTCAGGCTCCGACCCAGGACGACGTCGAGACTCACATGCCCGTGGCCGCCTGCCGGAGAGGAATCCGGCACAGATGACCGCACTGCCGATGCTGGACACCTACCGCGAAGTGGTCACGCCCGAAGGCGTGCCGTTGCAGCTGCGTGCCGCCGGCCCGCTGCCGCGCGCGCTGGCCTGGCTCATCGATTTTTCGATCCGCGCGGCCGTGCTGATCGTGCTGGCCTTTCCGCTGGCGCTGCTGGATGAGTTCGGTCGTGGACTGCACCTGGCCCTGATGTTCCTGCTGTACTGGGCCTACACCATCGTGCTCGAAGCGGTCTGGGGCCAGACCCTGGGCAAGCGGGCGATGGGCCTGCGGGTGATCGCCCGCGACGGGGCACCGGTGGGCTGGAGTGGGTCGGTCACCCGCAACCTGCTGCGCACCGTGGACATGCTGCCGTTCGGCTATGCGCTGGGGCTGCTCAGCAGCCTGTTCGATGCGCATGGCCGGCGGCTTGGCGATCTGGTCGCCGGTACCCTGGTGGTGCATGCGGAGCCGCGCATCCGTGCGCCGGCGGCCACCATCGACAGTACGCTGCCGCCACCGGTACCGCTGCGGCCGCTGGAACAATCGGCGGTGATCGCCTTCGCCGAACGCGCGCCGCTGCTGGTACCGGCACGCCAGCAGGAACTGGCGGCGATCGTCAGCCCGCTGACCGAAGCCAACGGCCAGGTCGGCGTGCTGCGCCTGTATGCCATGGCCAACTGGTTGCTGGGACGGCGATGAAGCAGGAACAGTTCGTCAGCCGGTACCAACCCGAATGGCAGGCCCTGGAAGCCTGGCTGGAGCAGCGCGCGCACCTGGGCCGTCGCCGCCGCGCGCGTGCGCCGGTGGATCCCGCGCTGCCGGCCGATGCCGAATTCCCGCAGCGCTACCGCCGCCTGTGCCAGCAGCTGGCGCTGGCCCGCCAGCGCGGTTACAGCCCGCAGCTGGTGGAACACCTGCAGCAGTTGATGCAGCGCGGCCACACGCTGCTGTACCGCACGCCGGCGTTCCGCTGGCGTGGCGTGCTGGAGTTCCTGTTCGCCGATTTCCCGCAGCTGGTGCGCAGCCAGTCCACGGTGATGTGGGTGGCGCTGGCCTTGTTCGCGGTGCCGCTGGTGGGCAGCTTCGTGGCCGTGCAGCTGCGGCCTGACCTGGTCCACCTGCTGATGGACAACGCGCGGCTGGCGCAGGTGGAACGCATGTATGACCCGTCTTCACCCAACCTGGGCCGCGACAGTGGCACCGACTGGATGATGTTCGGCTACTACATCATGAACAACATCAGCATCGGCCTGCGTACCTTCGCCAGTGGCCTGCTGGCCGGTGTCGGCACGGTGCTGGTGCTGCTGTTCAACGGCATCACCATCGGCACGGTGGCCGGGCACCTGCAGCACGTGGGCCACGGCGATCCGTTCTGGCGCTTCGTGGTCGGCCATGGTGCCTTCGAACTGACTGCCATCGTGATCGCCGGCGGCGCCGGCCTGCAGCTCGGGCTGCGGCTGGTCGCGCCCGGTCGCCTGCGCCGCCTGGATGCGCTGGTGGAAGGCGGCCGCATCGGTGCACGGCTGTGCCTGGGCGTCGCCGCGATGCTGCTGGTGGCGGCCTTCATCGAAGCGTTCTGGTCGTCCATCGCCAGCATCCCGGCGTGGGGCAAGTACAGCGTGGCCGCCGTGCTGTGGACGCTGGTGCTGCTGTGGCTGTGGCGCGGTGGCCGCGGGGATGCACATGCGGATTGACCAGCTCAACGTGGCGCTGCGTGCACGCAGCAGCTGGGAGGCGATGGAGCTGGGCACCGCGCTGGCGCGCCGCCAGCCGCGCGCGGCATGGGGTGCCTGGCTGCTGGCCAGTGCGCCGCTGTTCCTGCTGTTCAATGCACTGGCGTGGTGGCACGGCGATGCCTTTGGCTGGGCGTGGCTGCTGCTGTGGTGGTGCAAGCCGCTGTTCGAGCGCGTGGTGCTGTACGTGCTGTCACGCGATGTGTTCGGTGAGCCGGTCAGCGCATGGCAGGCACTGCGTGCGCAACGCGGGTGGGGCATCAGCGGGTTCTGGGGTTACCTGGGCTGGCGGCGCTTCAGCCCGGTGCGCAACGTGTGCCTGCCGGTGAACCTGCTGGAGGGCGCCGACGCATCGCTGCGCAGCCTGCGCCGTCGTGCGGTACTGAGCGCGGCGGCGGGTCCGTCGATGCTGCTCACGCTGCTGTGCCTCGGCTTTGAAGCCGTGCTGGTGATCGGCGCGCTGTCGGCGATCTTCCTGTTCGTCCCGGTGGAGCTGTTGAGCGATTCCTGGCGCGCGGCGTGGGAACTGGTGCGGCAGGACACCCCGGCGTGGGCGAAGTTCGGATTGAATGGCGTGTTCTGGCTGGCCGCCAGCGTGATCGGGCCGTTCCATGTGGGCGCAGGCTTCGGCCTGTACCTCAACCGCCGCACTCAGATGGAAGCATGGGACGTGGAAATCAGCTTCCGCCGCCTGCGCGAGCGCCTGCAGCAGGCAGCGCCGTTGCTGCTGCTGGTGGTGCTGTTCGCGCTGCCTGCCGCGTACGCGCCGGTGCAGGCGCAGGACACGGCACAGGACGCGACCGCCGCTGCCGACGATGAGGACAGCGAGACCGAAGAGGCGAGCGAGGAAGAGGCGCCGGCGCTGTCTCCGATAGACCCCGACGACACCCCGGCCGGCATCTTCGGCGACGCTCCGGTGGATACCGCCGGCTTCCGCCAGGCGGTGCAGCGCGCGTATGAAGATCCGCTGCAGCGCCCCACCCGGACGGTGACCGAATGGAAAACGCGTGAACCCGAGGACGAAGCCGAGCGCAGGCAACGCGAGCGGCTCAAGCGCGAAGCCGACGCAGGCAAATCCAGGGAGCTTGCCGGATCGGCCGCCAAGATGGTCGCGCTGGCGATGGAATGGGGGCTGTGGCTGCTGCTCGGCGTGGTGCTGCTGGTGCTGCTGCTGACCGCGCGGCGCTGGCTGCCGTGGCTGCGCGGGTCCGGCCGGCGCAAGGCTGCCAGCGCCAGCGCGGTGACCGAAGACTCCATCACCCTGCCCGAAGTGGTGCCGCCCGACGTGGCGACCCGCGCGCGCGAACTGTGGGATCGCGGGCTGCCGCGCCAGGCCTTGGCCCTGCTGTACCGCGCCAGCGTGGGCACGGTGGTGGAACGCAGCGGCGTGGTGCTGCCGCCCGGCGCCACCGAAGCACAGGTGCTGCGTGCTTCGCGCCGGATGCCCGATGCGCGTGACCGCGAACTGTTCGGCGCCATCGTGCGCATGTGGCAGTACGCCGCCTACGGCAACCGCCTGCCCTCGCGCGATGCGTTTGCAGCGCTGGCCGATGCCCTGCAGGCGCAGTACCGGTGGCCGGCATGAAGGCGCGCGTGCTATGGCCGGTGTTGATCGCACTGGCGGTGCTGGTCAGCGTGCCGCTGGGCGTGTGGTTCCTGCGCACCCATGAGCAGGTGACCCGGACCGAAACGCTGCCACCGCAGGGCGAAGCCAGTTACAACCCGCTGTACGTGCTGGGCCAGGCACTGCGCGCCGATGGCCTGCAGGTGCAGGCACGCGCGCGGCTGGACATGGCGGTGATGTCACCGGCCGCCGGCGACACCGTGGTGCTGCTGCAGGACAGTGGCGAACTGCCCGCGCCGGAAGTGGCCGCGCTGCTGGCCTGGGTGCAGCGCGGCGGGCACCTGCTGGTGCGCACACCGCCAACCGGCAACGATGACGAACGCCGGGAGCCTGCGTTGCTGCAGGCGCTGGGCATCGGCAGCCTGGGCTTCGGCAGCAACTGCCAACCCTTCCAAGTGGAAGGCGAAGATCGCCACCAGGAGTTCTGCGGCGGCCGCCGTTTCGATCTCAGCGATGCCGCCCATGCCAACGTGCAGCGGCAGTGGCGCAACGAAAGCGGCCTGGTGTTCGCGCGCCTGCGCCACGGCCAGGGCAGCGTGGATGTACTGGCCGACATGGACTTCATGCGCGGCCAGCCGGAAGCCCCGTCGTTCATCGTTGCCCAGTACCGACCCAAGCGCGATCTGGACAACCCGCGCGATGGCCTGTACGACGGGCCGCACCGCGACCTTGCGCGCTACCTGCTGCAGCCGAACTACGGCAAGGGCACGATGTGGCTGGTGTATGCCAGCCGGCCGCCGTCGCTGTGGGCGCGGATGTTCTTCGAGGGATGGCCGCTGTGGCTGCCCCTGCTGCTGTCCTTGCTGGGCTGGCTGTGGATGCGCTCGCAGCGCTTCGGCAGTGAACTGCCCTCGCCGCTGGCCGAACGCCGTTCGCTGCTGGAACACGTGCGCGCCAGCGGTGAGCTGCTGCTGCGCCAGCGCCAGGGCGCCCGCCTGCATGCCGCGGTGCGTGCACTGTTCCTGCGCCGGCTGCAGGCGCGCGCGCCGATCGCCGCCGCGTTGGAAGGCGCCGCCCAGGAACAGGCCATCGCTACCCTGCTGCAGTGGCCGGAAAGCCGGGTACGCACCGCGCTGGCCGCGCCCGCCGCCAACGACCTTACCGCCCTGAAAGAGCGGATTGCCCTCCTGCTGCAGATGAGACGCCTGCTATGACCGAACTGGAAAACACCCCTTCGTCCCCGCCGCCGCTGGGTGGGCCTTCGCCGGTTGCCGGTGACTTGGTCGAACGCGTGGACGCGATCCGCGAAGCGGTCGGCCATGCCTTCATCGGCCAGCAGGACGTGCTGGACCAGATCCTGATCGCGCTGCTGGCCGGCGGCCACGTGCTGATCGAAGGCGTGCCGGGACTGGGCAAGACGCTGCTGGTGCGCGCCTTGGCGCAGGCCCTGGAACTGGACCACGGCCGGGTGCAGTTCACCCCGGACCTGATGCCCAGCGATGTCAGCGGCCACGCGGTGTACGACCCCAAGAGCGAGAGCTTCAAGATCCGTCGCGGGCCGGTGTTCACCAACCTGCTGCTGGCCGATGAGATCAACCGCGCCCCGGCCAAGACCCAGTCCGCGCTGCTGGAAGTGATGCAGGAGGGGCAGGTCACCATCGAAGGGAAATCGTTCCCGCTGGCGCCGCCGTTCATGGCCCTGGCCACGCAGAACCCGGTGGAACAGGAAGGGACCTACCCGCTTCCCGAAGCGCAGCTGGATCGCTTCCTGCTGAAGATCATCATCGATTACCCGGCGCTGGAAGAAGAGAAGCGCATGGTCGATGCGGTCACCACCGGGCGCAGCGCCAGCGACTTCGACCTGCAGCGCGTGCCGCGCGTGCTGAGTGCCGGCGAGGTGGTCGCGCTGCAGCAGGCGACCGCCGCCATCACCGTGGATGCCGAAGTGATCGACTATGCGGTGCGCATCGTCGCCGCCACCCGCAAATGGCCGGGGATCGCACTCGGTGCGGGGCCGCGCGGCAGCATCGCGCTGGTGCGGGCCGCGCGTGCGCAGGCGTTGCTGTCCGGCCGTGATTTCGTCACCCCGGACGACGTGCGCGATATCGCACGCCCGGCCTTGCGCCACCGCATCGCGCTGGCCCCGGAGCTGCAGATCGAAGGCCAGGGCGCGGACGATGTGCTGTCGGCGCTGCTGGCCAAGGTGGACGCTCCGCGCCGATGAGGCCTGCCCTGCCCCTGCTGTGGCTGTTGCTGGCGTGGGCCGGCGTGGGTGGCGTGGTGCTGGCCGGCGCGCTGCCGCGCTGGAGCTGGTGGGCGCTGCTGGCGACGCTGCTGCTGATCGGCCTGGTCGACCTGCTGCGCCTGCGCCGGCTGCCGTCGCCCGGCGTGCAGCGGCACATGCCGGAGTCGTTGGCGCTGGACGTGCGCCGCGCGGTAAAGCTGAGCCTGCAGGCCGGGCAACCGATGCGGCTGGAGGTGTTCGACCTGGTGCCGGGTGCGTGGCACAGCGAAGGCCTACCGCGACGGCTGCGCCTGCGTGCCGGCTTTGCGACCACGCTGGAGTACCACGTGCAGCCGCCGCAGCGGGGCGCGTTCCGCTTCGAAGGCGTGCAACTGCGCCTGCAGTCGCCATGGCGGCTGTGGACGCAGCGACGCAGCGTGCCGCCTGCCCTCGATGTGCGGGTGTTCCCGAACTTCGTGCCGTTGACCCGCTTTGCCTTGTTCAGTGCCGAACAGGCCTCGCGCATGGTTGGCGCACACCTCAAGCGCCGGCGCGGCGAAGGCACCGATTTCCACCAGATGCGCGAGTACCGCATCGGTGACAGCCTGCGGCAGATCGACTGGAAGGCCACCTCGCGCGCGCGCCGGCTGGTATCGCGCGAGTACCAGGACGAAAAGAACCAGCAGATGCTGCTGATGCTCGATACCGGTCGCCGGATGATGGCCAGCGACGGCGGGCTTTCTCACTTTGACCAGGTATTGAACGCCGCGCTGGTGCTGTCCTACCTGGCACTGCGCCAGGGCGACGGTGTCGGCCTGCACGCCATTGGTGGCGAGCCGCGCTGGGTGGCGCCCAAGCGCGGCATGGGCACCATCGACGACCTGCTTCGCGCCAGCCATGACCTGCAGCCAAAGCCGGTGGCGACCGACTACCTGGCCGCGGCTACCCGGCTTTCGGTCCTGCAGCGGCGGCGGGCGCTGGTGATGCTGGTGACCAACGTGCGCGACGAGGACATCGAAGACCTGCTGGCCGCGGTGAAGCTTCTGCAGCGGCGCCATCTGGTGTGCGTGGCCAGCCTGCGCGAACAGGTGCTGGACCAGGCACTGCAGCAGCCGGTGCTGGAGCCCACCGATGCCGCCCACGCCGGCGCCGCGGCGATGTACCTGGAACAGCGTGCGCAGGCGCACGATGCGCTGCGCAGCCATGGCGTGATGGTGCTGGATGTCACCGCCGACGCGCTGCCCGGCGCGCTGGTGGAACGCTACCTGTCGGTGAAGCGCGACGGCTTGCTGTAACCGGGTAGTGACGGCCGCTGGCCGTCCGTACGGTAGTGACGGCCGCTGGCCGTCAATCACCCAATGCCGACAAAAAGCCGCCGGGCATGGCGCGGCGCCACCGGCTGCCGGCCCGGCCTTGGCAGGTGACGACCGTTGGTCGTCACCGCGTGGGGTCAGACGTAGATCTGCGTCGGCGCTTCGTCGATGATCGCGTGCGGCACGAAACGCGCACTGTCACGGGTGATCGCACTGTCATCCTCGCGGATGCCAATGCCGCAGGCCTGGTCGCCGATCACCCAGCTGCCGATCAGCGGATAACCGCCTTCGAAACGGGTCAACGGATGCGCTTTCTGCAGGATCGCCGGGCCATCGTAGGGCCCGTCGCTGCGCTGCACGCTGCCATCGGCCAGGTGCATTTCGATGTTGGCGCCTTCGCGCGAGAACAGCGGCTTGCGGACCCAGCCGGCGCCCAGCGTGCGGCCATCATCGAAGTGCGATTCCAGCAGGTTCGGATGCCCGCGATGGCGCTCCCACAGCAACGGCAGGATGCCCTTGTTGCTCAGCACCGCCTTCCATGCCGGTTCCAGCAACTGCACCCCGGACGCCGGCAGCGCGCGGCCGAATTCCTCGGCCATCAGGTCTTCCAGGGGATACAGCTTGAACAGCGTGCCGATCACCGTGTCGTCCAACGCGGTGAAGCGGCCATCTTCGGAAAGCCCGATGTCTTCGATGGCGATGCCCTCCCCGTGCAGGTTGGCCTGGGCGGCGCAGTCCCGCAGGTAGTCCACCGTGCCCACGTCTTCCTGCGAACTGCCCACGGCGCTGAAGAACAGCGGCGGCGGCAGCCTGGCGGCGAGCTCACCGAAACGCTCCACCAGTGCTTCATGCAGGGCGTTGAACTGGTCGGCGTGCTGCGGCAGGCGACCGGCGTTGCGCTGGTCTTCCAGCCATTGCCACTGGAAGAAGCTGGCTTCGAACAGCGAGGTCGGGGTGTCGTAGTTCAGTTCGTACAGCTTGGCCGGGCCGCTACCGTCATAGGCCAGGTCCAGGCGGCCGTACAGGTGCGGCTGGCGCTGGCGCCAGCTGTCGGCGATCCAGTCGCGGTAATGCGCCGGGATCGCCAGCTTGTCCATCAGTGCATCGGAGGCCACGACGTCGTCGACCAGGGACAGCGCCATCTGGTGCAGTTCGGCACTGGGGTCTTCGATGTCCTGTTCGATCTGGCGCAGGGTGAAGGCGTAGTACGCCGTTTCATCCCAGTACGGCTGGCCATCGATGGTGTGGAAGCGGAAGCCGGCTTCTTCGGCACGAGCGCGCCACTGGGCGCGCTCGGCAATGCGGACACGCTGCATCGATCAGCCGCCGAAGCTGCCGCCGCTACGGCGCGCACTGGTGCTGCCGAAGCCGGCACGGCTGGCGGTGGTGGCGCGGTTCGGCACGTTGCTGACCGGGGCCAGCCCGGCCTTGCCGGCGCCGATGCCGCTGGCGGTGTTCAGGCCACCGCTGCCACCCGGGGCCGAGCGCGCCCAACCGGCGTTCTTGTCCTGGTAGGCCGGGCTGGCGGCCGGCGGCTGCTGGGCCAGGCCCGCACGTCCGCTGTTCATCATCTGCGACATGAAGAAGCCCATCATCATTGGGCCGATGAACGAGGTGCCTGCCGAGGTGCGCTGTTCCACGCATTCTTCCGGCTTGTAATCGGCTTCGCAGGCCGCCTTGTCGGCGTACTTCGGCGCGGCATCGGCAGACTGCCGCTGCGCTTCGGCAAAGGCATTGCGGCACGACGACGGATCGCCGGTGGCCTCGGTACAGGCCTGCACGGAGGTATACAGCCCTTCCTGCACCTGCACCTGTTCGTCCTTCTGGCAGGCGGTGAACAGCAGCGGTGCGGCGCTCATCAACAGCAGCGCGGTGGTGCGGGAACGTTTCATGGCCTCATGCCTCATGCGGATCAACCCACCAATAATGCCGCATCAGCGCCTGCAACCAAAGTCGGCAAAGCAACAACATGAACGATGGGGTCAGGTTCCAGCCACGGGGAAAAATGCGCGGCCCCCCGGCCCGACGGTCCGGGTGGTTGCAGCAGCAACCGAGATCTTCCGGCATGATCGCCAGACACCCACGTCGTACGGCCCGCCCGTTCCTGCCAGCCCATGCCTGAGTACCGTTCCCGCACCTCCACCGCCGGCCGCAACATGGCCGGCGCCCGCGCCCTGTGGCGTGCCACCGGCATGAAGGACGGCGACTTCCACAAGCCGATCATCGCCATCGCCAACTCCTTCACCCAGTTCGTGCCCGGGCACGTGCACCTGAAGGACCTTGGCCAGCTGGTTGCACGCGAAATCGAACAGGCCGGCGGCGTGGCCAAGGAGTTCAACACCATCGCGGTGGATGACGGCATCGCCATGGGCCACGACGGCATGCTGTATTCACTGCCGAGCCGCGAAATCATCGCCGACTCGGTGGAGTACATGGTCAACGCGCACTGCGCCGATGCCATCGTCTGCATTTCAAACTGCGACAAGATCACCCCCGGCATGCTGATGGCCGCATTGCGCCTGGACATCCCGGTGATCTTCGTGTCGGGCGGCCCGATGGAAGCGGGCAAGACCAAGCTGTCCGAGCACAAGCTGGATCTGGTGGATGCGATGGTGATCGCCGCCGATGACAGCGCCTCCGATGAAAAGGTCGCCGAGTACGAGCGCAGCGCCTGCCCCACCTGTGGTTCGTGTTCGGGCATGTTCACCGCCAATTCGATGAACTGCCTCACCGAAGCGCTGGGTCTGTCACTGCCGGGCAACGGCACCACGCTGGCCACCCACGCCGACCGCGAGATGTTGTTCCGCCGCGCCGGCCGGGTGATCGTGGAGCTGTGCCACCGCTGGTATGGCGGCGAAGATCCGCGCGCCTTGCCGAGCGGCATCGCCACCGCGGCCGCGTTCGGCAACGCGATGACGCTGGATATCGCCATGGGCGGCTCGACCAACACCATCCTGCACCTGCTGGCGGCCGCGCAGGAAGGCGGCGTGGACTTCGACCTGACCCACATCGATGCGCTGTCGCGGCGCGTGCCGCAGCTGTGCAAAGTGGCGCCGAACACGCCGCAATACCACATCGAAGACGTGCACCGTGCCGGCGGGGTGTTCGGCATCCTCGGCGAACTGGACCGTGCCGGGCTGCTGGATACCTCGGTGCCGACCGTGCACAGCCCGTCCCTGGCCGACGCGTTGAAGCGCTGGGATGCCACGCTCACCGATGATGCGAAGGTGCATGAGTTCTTTGCCGCCGGCCCGGCCGGCATCCCCACCCAGGTGGCTTTCAGCCAGGCCACGCGGTGGCCGTCGCTCGACCTGGACCGTGCCGAAGGCTGCATCCGTTCGCTGCAGCATGCCTATTCGCTGGAAGGCGGGCTGGCGGTGCTGCGCGGCAACCTGGCGGTGGACGGCTGCGTGGTGAAGACCGCCGGCGTGGACGAGTCCATCCATGTGTTCGAGGGCAATGCGCGCGTATTCGAAAGCCAGGACGCGGCGGTGGCCGGCATCCTCGCCGATCAGGTGAAGCCGGGCGACGTGGTGGTGATCCGCTACGAAGGGCCGAAGGGCGGGCCGGGCATGCAGGAGATGCTGTACCCGACCAGCTACCTGAAGTCCAAGGGACTGGGCAAGCAATGCGCGCTGCTGACCGACGGTCGTTTCTCCGGCGGCACCTCGGGGCTGTCGATCGGCCACGTGTCGCCTGAAGCCGCCAGCGGCGGCGTGATCGGCCTGGTCCACGACGGCGACCGCATCCGCATCGACATCCCCGCCCGCGCCATTACCCTGCTGGTGGACGACGCCACCCTGGCCGAGCGCCGCGCCGCCGCCGATGCACGCGGCTGGAAGCCGCTGGAAGCACGCCCGCGCAAGGTCACCAGCGCGCTGAAGGCCTACGCCCTGCTGGCAACCAGCGCCGACAAGGGCGCCGTCCGCAACACCGCCCTGCTCGACTGACGAAGAGGGGTGCCACCCTGGTAGCGCCGAAGGCAGCGGCAGGAGCCGCTGCCAACGTCGCCTGCGACGGCCCGCAGGGTGCCGGTCAGGACGACCGGCATAGCCATGCTCGGCGAGCGCAGCGGAAGGCACAAGCAGACGGCCAGCGGCCGTCACTACCTATACGCCCGGTAGCGCCGAGCCTTGGGGGCGTTTCGCCCCCGTTCTACCGCCCCTGCCTGGCACCACGCCAGGCAGGAACAAATGCCGCGATCTGTCCAAGCAGAATGACCGCAAGTGCTGCCGCCAGCAGATAGGACGGGCCCAGTCGTGCCACCTCGTAGTGTCTGGCAACCAGCAGGTTGATGCCCATGGCTGCGGCCATCCCGATCAACGTGCTTGCCGCCGCCAGCATCAGGTTTTCGACCAGGAAATACACCATGACATCCACCCTTCGCGCCCCCAGTGCGCGCCTTATGGCTATCTGCCGATAGCGTCGGCGAACCCAGAAGCTGGACAGCCCATAGACGCCGATGGCGGTCACCAGGAGCAGTGCGAGCGTGGCACTCAGGAAAACGATGGCCATGATCTGGTCATGGCGGAGGTAATCCGAACGCAGCTCCCCGAAGGTGGTGCTGCTCACGATGCTGCGCGTAGGATCGAGCTGGAACAACACCTCCCGCGCGTTGTTCGCGCCAATGCCCGCTACGCCCGTCGACTCGCGGATCGCGTACATGACCCGGTTCGTATCAGGGACAAGCGGCAGCATCAGGGACAGGCCGTCATCTTCGTGATTGCGGAGCACAGGCCTGGACAGCCTCCTGACAACGCCGACCACGCGCACCGGGTACCTTGCGTCAGCATAGATGAACCTGCCGACCGCACTACTGCCAGGAAAAATGCGCCTCGCCACTGCTTCGGACAAAACAGCTTCGCCTGCGCTGTGCAGCCCTGCGTAGCCATCTTTGGAACGCATGGCGACAAACGCATCAGGCGAAAGATCCCGTCCGGCGATCAGTTCCAGCCCCAGTAGACGCACCGCAGGTGCAGAGACCGCATACACTGAAGGCTCCACCTCGGTTATGCCTTCGATGTGGTTCCCTTCAATGGGTCTGTCCGTGAACCCAGCTGTCCAGTTCCGTCCTGACAACGGAAGCGATCCAACTGCCACGACATCGCTCACACCGGGCGTACGGTGCAGGGTTTCAACGTCCGTCGCTATGGCGGCGGAGGGGTTCGTGGCGGGATCTCCAATGAACTCTGCCTCGACGACCAGCAGGCCGTTCTCCTGCATTCCCGTATCCAGACCCAACGTGGACAGTCTGTCCATCAGAAGAGACGTCAGGTTGGCCACGCACGCCGTGGCAACCATCATCTGCACGGAGAGGACAAGCGCCGTGATCCGGTTGCGCCTCAGCGATCTTGCAATCAACGGAATCTGACTGAATATCATTCGGCGACACTTATCTGCATGGCCACGCGTCCGGAAAGCGTACGCAGCGCGGGGGGCAGCGCCGCAAGTAGACTTGAGACCAGCGCGAGCACGAACGTGGCCATCATCAGGCCGGGATGCAGATGCACGAGGGCCGCGTAGTCTTCGGGCTGGCGGCGAACCAGCGCAGTACCCAACTGGGCGACAAGCAACCCGATGAGTCCACCGCAGCCCCCAATGATCGCCGCCTCGCTCAGTAGTTGGCCGACGATGTCGATTCGCCGCGCGCCCAAGGCGCGGCGAATGGCGATTTCATGGCTCCGGCCAAGGAAGCGGGCGAGAATCAGGGCGCTCATGTTGAGCAGACACACCGCGAGGAACGCGATGCATAGCGCAAGCTGCAACCTGACCTCATCCGGCACGATCTGCTGCTCGTTGAGGTACTCGTGCAGGCTCGGCAGACGCGGCGTGACGTATCGTTCAAAGCGACCCACGTTGACCTGGGCTTGGACGTAGTGCTCCAGGAAGCGCATGTATGCCGTTTTCTGGGTATCGTCGCCAAGCTCCACCCAGTGCTGGAGCCACGAGGATCGGGGATCCTCCAGCCTGTTTCCCGTGCCCGCGTCCGACCAGGAAAACAGGCTGCTTGTTACCTCCAGGTCGAGGTCCATCGTCAAGCCCAGAGGAATGAAGAACTCCTCTGAGCCTTTGAAGACATCCTGCTGGAGATCGGTGTGAAAACGGGGCCGCGGCTTCCACTCCTCGGCGATACCAATCACCGTAAACGAGCGCCCGCCCAGCCTGACGGTGTTACCCACCTGTCTCTCACCAAGACCGACCCGCGCGGCCAACGAGCGGCTCAGCACCACTACGCGCGCGCGACGCTCCTGTTCGCCTTGTGTCCATGGGCGGCCGGCCACCAAGGCTATCCCGAACATCTCGAAAACGCTGGCAGTGGCGTACTGCCCTCTCGCATGAAAGGGTCGGGGAACACCCATCTGGCTGTCGACGAGCAGCCTGCCGGAAGCAAGCGCCACCTGATGGGAGGCGGGTCCCAGCTTGAGCAACGCTTGGGCATCCGGCCATGCCATGGCCATTCGTGGATCGCGTCCAGCGCGGACAGGATATGACGCCGGCAGAGGATCCAGGATGGGATGGAAAAGATGGGTGCTGCGCCCTGGCAACGGATCCCATGTCATTGCGTCGACGACGGTCAGCATCGTCATGCTGGCCCCCACACCCAGGCCCAGTGCGAGCATCAACGCAATGCTCATGCCTTTGGTTGCCAGCAGGCGCCTGTACGCCAAGCTGAAGTAGTAAGCGATCACGATTGCCGCCATCAGGTCAGTGGAGAAGGGTGGCAGCCGTAGGCACGACGTCCACCGGTTCCACCGAGAGCCAAGCGGTACTGTTTTGTACCCGGTCCCGGGCTTCAATGAGGTGCATCAAGCGAAACCTCGAGCACTGCACCTTACGCAGAAGCAGCGACAGCTCAGCCTCCGTACGTCCCCGTGATATGCCAACCGGTAACTTGTTCCGGTTCAAGTCATCTACGATGCGTTCCAAAGTGAGGTAACTGAGCCGTTGCGTGGAAGCACTGTCGATGAAAACCGATGCAGTCGAACTCAGTCGCGGCAGGAATGCTCCGAGCAGCAGTTGGATGCTCTCGGCTGAGTGACTGAAATCTGCGAATACACAATCTATGCCGCCTCCGAGTTGAGATGCCGCAGCAATACGATTGAGATCGATATCGCATTGGATTTGAACGACTCGCCCATCCACCCCCGCCCACCTCAGCAGGCCACCGACGAACTCGAGATAGGTGGAAGACCCTTCACTCTTCTGACTCAGGCCGGCGAGAGCGCCATCCAGACCATCAATAAAGCGGCGACCCGCGTCGGAATCAAAATGGGACCCGTTGTCGTATGTGTAAAGGGTTCCGACTCCTGTCTCTTTCATGGCTGCTCCGATCCATGCCGTGGTGACACCAAATCCGGTGCCAAGCTCGACCATTACGCAGGGACGCATTCGTCTGACCAGGCTATAGAGTAGGACGCAAAGATCCTCGCTCCCGTAAACCCAACCCATTTTTTCCCGCAACTCGAGCAGTCGGTCAACGTGGCACATCGAAAGCTCCTCGCCGTCCATTCATGATCCAACCATCAATTTTTCCCGCGACGCCGTCGACCCGTTCCACGGTCGCCAGCAGTGGAGAGAATGCGTGGAAGCAGAGCGTTTTACCGTCCAGGAAGAGAAGCATTTCACCCGCATCAGATCGGAACGCCGCGCGGGCTTTGGAAGTGATCGCTCGGATGGCTACTTCGTCAATCTCAGCCGTTTTCCCAGGGCAATGGAACCCATGGACCGACCTGCCCAGATACCATGCGATGATAGGAATTCCTGCTGGCCTAGAGACGTAAAACTGATTGCTCTGGCTTTCTTCCCAAGTCATCGACCGCTCTTCTTTCCACTCGAACAGCGACCATGCTGACTTCTGGATAGGTTCACGAAGGACTGCCACATTTGGCCGTTCCCGACCGCGGCCGCGAATGAAATCTGGAGTGGATACCTCGCAGCCTACACGCTTGATCTCGAACCACTGGGCGTCCAGTGGCAGCAACGTTCGGGACACACCGCGGGTGCCAGGATCATGTGCCAAGCAGTCCGCAAGCTCGAGGAGCGGCTGAATTCGTATGTGGAACCAGCGCTCATCGATCCCCTCGGCCTTCAGCCTTGAGGCCACCTTTGTTCCTGCCAAAGAAAAAATACGATTGATTACGTAGGCGCCGCGAACTGCAGCTTTGAAGTAATCCGGAAGATCAACCTTGAGTACCTCGGGCCAAGGGCGCGTACTGATGCACTCGCAGAGGTCATCCACGTGCAATACAGCCGCCCGCAGCGCCGACGCTCGACGTGCAACGAAATCGTCGAGCTCAGAAGTAATGACCACAGTGCGCGAATCAGCCTGGGCCATGGACTCTGTACTCATCTTTCATCTTCCTCTGCATCAGATCCATCATTTCACCAATCCCTTCAGGCAACGTATCGAAGGTTGCCAGGCGCGAGGCCAGATTCTGGTTGATGAGAAATCCAACTGCGCATGCAGCGAGTCGGCGGCGCGTGTGGCTTTGCTCAGGTGTCGCCAACTCCGCTGTACGACGCAAGTGACTTTTCAGAAGGCGATGGCATATGTAGTAGACAAATATGGAGTGAACGTAGGAAGAGTTCGGAATCTGGTTTCCGGACCACGGGGACACCACCCGGTAAGCACACGCCGATGGAACAAAAAACCCATGACTCAGTTCCCACGCCGCCAGCAAGTTGTGAGTCGCTTCATGCATCACACTCTCCATGCACGCAGCGACGCTGAGCTTCGGGTGATGAGTATTCAGAAGTCGAATAGAGCCTGGATGTCGCGGCACGTGCTCCGAGGCGAAGCGGCCGGAGCCTTCTTCGAAAATGTCGTGCGACTTACGCAGGATGATCCTTCGCACGAAGTTCCTGATCAGCGCCCCATACAGTGGTTCCGCTTGATCAATCGCTGCGACTGCCTGCTCTAGTTTCCGCTGAACTTCCAGCCGCTCTGCCATCGTAAACGGCAAAGACGGCTGGCTCATAACGCCCGAGCTATCTTCATGATGGCGCGCGAGTGGACTCTCGAAGTCCAAGGCGACACAGCCCCCCACCATTGGAGACGAATGGATGGACCAGCTACCTTTCTCGCTCTTCCGTGCCACGCAGTCACCCGCTGGGCTATGAATCTCCCAGCTTCGAATGTTCCGAAGGAATGAACCGGTCTGCCCATGTGTGAGCTCCTCGAGTGCACCTTCTCTCTCCATAAGTTCGTGGATCGAGACGACGGCTCGGCTCAGTTCGTTTTCTCGACTGGAAGATCGACGATCCACCTGCTGGCTTTCGCTCTCCAACCTCGCGATGGTGATCAGATATTCACAGAGCTCTGGACTGAGTAGCACACGAGCTCTCCTGGAATCCGGCATGCTTTGGAAGACCCAGTGCATGGAGCGCACGACGGCGCCGTATTCCTGCTTGGCCATGACAGCGAGCAGTCTGCCACGCATGCGCTCAAGACGCGCCCAGAGCAGCCTGTCCATCAGTTCGGCTGCCTGTGAAGTAGCATCAGCAATCTCCATAAGACAGCGGGGATTAGATACATCCAGGATCATCTGCTGGGATATCGCGTTCGGCACAGACCTTCATCCAGTCTTCGAGCGTCTTGCGTGAGTGTCATCGTTCGCGCCCCATGTTCCCCGCTTCACAGTCGCGCGCTAAACGTCGAACCGCTTGGCCGCATGGCCGAACTCTGCCGGCGTGCCGGCTGCCTGGGCTGTGTCGTGATGGTGATGCGAGCCAATGGAGTCCGAGTGGTGATGACCGTCAGAGGCGGCCATCCCTGTCGCGCTGTAAAATTCGTACATGCGGAGCGACTCAAGTTCCGGACACGCAGCAGCTGCTGCCAACTGCCTTTCGCCCTTGATCGGGTGCTTGGCCGCATCGGCCGAGGGCTCTGCGCCTGCGGCACCACAGATGATGAGGGTAAGCGACGACAGGGCCGCAGTTTTCAGTCGATTGCTCATGATCAATCTTCTCCAAGGGTCACATGGGGACAACAGTGTCGAGGGAACGCTGGCCTCTATACGCTTCTGCTCAACGTCCGCGGCCATTAATCCCCGCTCCTCGAGACAATCGCAAGCGCGTTGCTGTGGATCACACAGCAAGGCATTTTCGGCTTTGATTTCGCTGTCTTGATCCACACCGGGATGCGGCGAAAGGTCGCCGTCGACCTTTGACTGGCGAGGCGCCATCTCGAACACTAGGACCATGCTCGAGACCACTTCGCGGAGACTGCTTTGGATCTGGACGCAGGAACGACACTGGCTGCACGATTACGCAGAGCGAGAGTGGACCGTGGGCTCTCACAGACCGATCTTGCCGCTGCCTTGAACGTCAACCGTTCGACAGTCGGTCATTGGGAACGTGAGCACGGCTTTTCGCCGTCCATCGCACATCTCCAGCGCCTGAGCGAAGTGATGAACATCAGCCTTTCGTGGCTGGCACAGGGTAGAGGGATCGAGGCACGTGCAGCAGCAGGAGGTGCGAGGGCGTCGCTGGAATCCAGGATGATCGCCTCGTCAAGGAATCTCCCGGTGTCGGTTGTAGCCAGCGTTGTAGCATTGATGGAAAGTGCCGAAGTCCATCTTTAGACGGATCAGGCCAGTGCGAATCGCGCTGTGTTGCCCAGCCTGGTGGTGAGCGTCCGCTCGCGCACCACTCGGCCGGACCCGACGGGACGTTGAGGGGAACAGATACTGGAAGTGGGAAGCCGCCGAGCATGGCTCGGCACTACCCGGGGCGACAAGCCGATCACGTGTGATCCAGGGGCGGCGGGCAATCAGCCGATCACGCGTTTGAACGGGGGGAGCGCATCGATGATGCGTTTGCCGTAACGGCGGCTGAGCAGGCGCGAATCGAGGATGATCACGCGGCCGGTATCGGTGGAGGTGCGGATCAGGCGGCCGGCGAACTGGGTCAGCGTGCGCAGCGCGTGCGGCACGGCGATCAGGTTGAAGGCATTCAACCCGCGGGCTTCGAACCACTCGCTGAGGGTGGCGGTCTGCGGATCGGTCGGCACCGCGAACGGCACCTGGGTGATCACCACCGTGGTGCAGGCTTCGCCGGGCAGGTCCAGGCCTTCGCCGAACGAGTTCAGGCCGAACAGCACCGAGCCTTCGCCGGCGGCAACCCGGCGCAGGTGTTCGTCGATCAGCCGGGTCTTGGACATTTCACCCTGCACCAGCACCTGCTTGCGCTTGGCGGCAGGCATCAGCCCGGCCACTTTTTCCATCTTCCAGCGCGAGGTGAACAGCACCATCGAGCCTTTCTTCCAGTCCAGTTCCTTGCCGAGGTAACGCGCCACTTCGCGCGGGTGGCCTTCGCGGTCGTCCGGCGTGACCGGGAACGGCGGCACGATCAGCTCGGCCTGGTTGGGCAGGTCGAACGGCGAAGAGAGCGACACCATTTCGGCGTCCTCCGGAATGCCGTTGTCGATGGCCAGCGACTGGAAATCGCCACCGCCGGTCAACGTGGCGGAGGTCATCACCACCGAATCCACTTCATCCCACAACAGCTTGCGCAGCACGTGCGCGGCCGACACCGGCGAGCCGTGCAGTACCAGGTCGCCTTCTCGCGTGGCGGTGATCCAGCGCGCCATCGGCGGTGCGCCGTCCTTGTCTTCGCGGCGCCAGGCCTGCCACAGGTTGTACTGGCCTTCGATCATTTCCAACGCCATGCCGAGGTTGCGCTGCAGGCGCTCGCGGGCGGGGTCATCCTGCTTGCCCTTGGCGACCTGGGCGTTGGCCGCGTGCGCCCAGTTGAACAGGCTGCGGGTGTCGTCGGCCAGCGCTTCGATCGGCTCGCGCCAGGCCTCGGGCAGGCGCCCGTTGGCCGCGCGCCACATCGGTACTTCGTCGGCCGGGGCCGGCATCCACAAGGCTTCGACGTGGTCGCGGAAGGCGCGCAGCTGCTTGGCCACGTCGCTGGCGACCTCGATGGCCTCGTTCGGCAGCAGGTTGCCCAGGCGGTCCTTGTCCACCGCACGGTATGCACCGGCGATCAGGATCTGCAGCCGCCCGACGCGCTTGGCCATGTCATCCAGCGCCAGGCTGGCAGCGCCCTGGTCGATGGCCACGTTGCCGATGTGGTGGCCTTCGTCGAGCACCAGCAGCATCTCCGACGGTGCGGCGATCAGCGGCTGGTTGTTCTCGCTTTCGCCTATGGACAGCGCTGACAGCAGCAGTGCGTGGTTGGTGACCACGATCTGCGCATCGCGCACGGTATTGCGCGAACGCAGCACCGCGCACTGCGCTGAATATGCACAACGGCGTCCGGCACACGCGGAGGCCGGTGTGGTGATGCGGCCGCGCAGTCCCGGGCTGATGGTTTCCGGTGCGTTGTCGATGTCACCGTCCCAGCTGCCGGAAGTGAAGGCCACCGTCAGCCGCGCGGCGATGTCCATTTCAATCGGCGCCAGCGGACGGTCGTACAGCGGCTGCTCGTCTTCGAACATGCCGCCCTGCGAGGCCTCGCCCTGCGCTTCGGCGGCATTGCGCGTGCACAGGTAGCGGGTGCGGCCCTTGGCCAGCGCCACGGTGGCTTCCAGCCCGGTGGCCTTGAGGAAGTTCGGGATATCGCGCTCGACCAGCTGCGACTGCAACGCCACGGTGCCGGTGCTGATCACCAGCTTCTTCTTGGTGGCGATGGCGATCGGCACGCCGGCGGTGAGGTAACCCAGGCTCTTGCCGACGCCGGTCGGTGCCTCCACGACGCCCACGCCACCGCTCTTGGCCAGCGCACGCGACACCACGCCGATCATCTGGCTCTGCGAGCGGCGGGTGGCAAAGCCGGGGGTGTTGGCCTGCAGCGTGGTGTACGCCTTGCGGATTGCATCCTTCAAGGCGTCATCAAGCATGCGCGGCACGGCGACAGGTTCGGTCACGCCAGGAGTACCGGTACGGGATCAGGCTGCGTATTGTCGCATGCCGGGCCGGTCCACCCGGGCCGCGACGCTGAACCTGTCAGGCCGCTGCGGAGCGGTCCCTGCGCTGCCGCAGGGACCCGTGCAGGGTCAGGCCGGGCGCGGCACGCCACCGCGCAGGGCACGGGTCAGCGCCCAGACCACCAGCACCAGCCCGAACGCTTCGATCAGCGACAGCACGAAGTGGACGACACCGAAGATCATGTTCATCCCGGAAATGGACTCGTAGCGGCCCATGCTGACCAGCACCATCGGCAGCATCGAGGCCAGCAGGCCGACCACGGTGGTCACCGCCAGCAGCAGCAGCCCGGCCAGCGCACCGCTGCGCACCGGCCCGCGCGGCACGTCCATCACCCAGACCACGCCGATGGTCAGCGCGATCAACACCGGCAGGCGCACGCCTACCAGGCTCAACACGGTCATCAACAGGTCGGTGCCCTGCATGCTCATTCCTCTCCGGTGAGGCGGCGGTTGTCACGCAGCCCGGCGTACACCGCATCGGTGTCCGGGCGCACTTCGTGCCACTGCTGGAAGCTTTCGGCGGCCTGTTCGACCAGCATGCCCAGGCCATCGACGGTGTTGCGGCATTCGGCCGCACGCGCCCACGCCAGGAAGGCGATGGCGGCGTCGCCGTAGTTGAGGTCCACCGCGGTGGTCATGCTGTTGACCAGCGACAGCGGCAGCTTGAACGATGCGCTGGGGTCGCGGCCGGCCGAGGTCGCGTTGACGATCAGTTCGAAGTCGCCCAGGTCGTGCAGGTCATCCCAGTAGCGGCTCAGCGCGCGGCCGGGCTCGCCCATCGCATCGATCAGTTCATCGGCGCGTTCCGGCGTGCGGTTGACCACGACCAGTTCGCGGATGCCGGCATCCAGCAGCGACGGGGCCACCGAGCGTGCCGAACCACCGGCACCCAGCAGCAGCACGCGGCGACCACGCAGGTCCTGGCCGTGGCGATCGGTGAGGTCACGCACCAGCCCGGCGCCGTCGGTGGTGTCGCCGTGCCAGCGGTCGCCCTTGCGCAGCAGCGTGTTGACCGAGCCGGCGCGGGTGGCGCGCGCGGTGCGCGTGGTGCACAGCGCGAAGGCGGCTTCCTTGTGCGGCAGGGTGACATTGGCACCGCGGCCGCCTTCGGCAGCGAAGGCTTCCAGCGCGGCGAGGAAGCCGTCCGGCGTGGCGTCGATGGCACGGTAGTCCACCGCGATGCCTTCCTGCCGGCCGAATGCGGCGTGGATGTCCGGCGACAGGGAGTGGGCGATGGGGTGGCCAAAGACAGCGTAGCGATCGGTCATGGAATCCTCGGATGGTTCGAAGGGGACGCCCTACACTGGACGTCCCTGTACTGCCTGGACCTGGACGATGCGATCTGCCCTGCCCCTGCTGGTTGTGGCCGCCAGTTTACTCTGCGCCCCCGTGGCGATGGCGTTGAATGAATTCGGCATCGAAGGCATGGGCGTGGTCTCGACCAAGGCGAGGGAAGGCCGCGCCAGCCTGCGCCCGGATGGCCAACGCATCGTGTTCGCCAGTGACCGCGGCGGCGGCAGCGGAGGCTGGGACCTGTGGCAGGCCGAGCTGCGCGAAGGCCGCTGGCAGGCGCCGCAGCCGCTGGCGCTGAACAGCGCGGCCGATGACCTGGACCCGTACTTCAGCCACGACGGGCGCTGGCTGCTGTTCGCCTCCGACCGCGATGGGACGATGGCGCTGTATCGGGTGGCCATCGACGCGGACGGAGGGTTCGGCGCAGCCGAGCGCTGGCAGGAAACCGGCGTGCAGGCGGCCGAGCGCGGCGCGGCGCTGAGCGCGGACGGGC
Source organism: Stenotrophomonas sp. SORGH_AS_0321 (assembly GCF_031453215.1). NCBI lineage: Bacteria > Pseudomonadati > Pseudomonadota > Gammaproteobacteria > Lysobacterales > Lysobacteraceae > Stenotrophomonas > Stenotrophomonas sp. SORGH_AS_0321. The sequence goes on along the minus strand of NZ_JAVIZG010000001.1, from coordinate 233,406 downwards.
AGCGCTTGCTGTTCGCGCGACAGGCCGGCAAGGGGCGCGGCTGGGACCTGCAGGTGGCGACGCTGCGCGCCGGTGCGCGCGGCCCGGCGGTCGCGCTGGGCGCGTTGAACAGTGCGGCCGACGAAACCGACGGCGATTGGCTGGGGAATGAAGGTGCGGTGGTGTTCACCCGTGCCGGCGAGGGCACGGCCCAGCTGTGGCGCAGCGACTGCGCGTGGACCGCGGCCGGCCTGCAGCCGGTGGCGCTGTCGTTCAACACGGCCGACGGGATGACCCGTGCGCCGGTGATCGACGCGGCCAAGCCGGGTGAACTGCTGTTGGCCAGCAGCAGCGCGCGCGCCCCCCGGGCGGGGGGTAGCGATGTGTACCGGATGATGGCGCCACGTGGGGTGGCGGTAGCCGGGTGTGGGGGCTGACGGCGGATGCGGAAGCGTGACGACCAACGGTCGTCACCCACCAACGGCGGACGGCCAGCGGCCGTCCCTGCCAGGCGATGCGGGCGGCCAGCGGCCGTCTCTACCGGTCGAGCAGTCTGGCGCGCGCCTGTTCGTATTCTGCTTCGCTGATGCGGCCGTCGTCCTTGCGCTGGTTCAACGCCGCCAGTTCGGCCTGCACCGTTTCAGGCAGCTGTAGTTCGCGTGACACGCGTGCGGCGGCCGACGGCAGTTCCGGTGCACGCCGTTTTTCGCGGAACGCTGCCAGCGCCAGCCAGACGATCAGCGCGCCGAACACCACCACCCCGATGATCCAGATCATCCAGTGGCCAACGCCCAGGATTTCCATGGTTCCGTTCTCCTCGTGCACAAGCCGCTATTGTCAGCGCTCGTGCAGCCAGCGCGCCACCTGCGGCGCGAAATAGGTCAGCACGCCGTCGGCGCCAGCGCGCTTGAAGCACATCAGCGACTCCATCACGCAGGCACGTTCGTCCAGCCAGCCATTGGCCGCGGCTGCCTTCAGCATCGCGTACTCGCCGCTCACCTGGTAGGCGAAGGTCGGGACGCCGAAGGTCTCCTTGACCCGTCGCACCACGTCCAGGTACGGCATGCCCGGCTTGACCATCACCATGTCCGCGCCTTCTTCCAGGTCCAGTGCGATCTCGCGCAGGGCCTCGTCACCGTTGGCTGGATCCATCTGGTAGGTCTTCTTGTCGGCCTTGCCGAGGCTGCCGGCACTGCCCACCGCATCGCGGAATGGGCCGTAGAAGGCCGAAGCGTACTTCGCCGAGTACGCCATGATGCGGGTATTGATGAAGCCGGCCTCGTCCAGCCCGCGGCGGATGGCGCCGATGCGCCCGTCCATCATGTCCGACGGCGAAATGACATCCACGCCGGCCCGTGCGTGCGACACCGACTGCTTCACCAGCGCTGCGACGGTGATGTCGTTGAGCACGTACCCGGTGTCATCGATGATGCCGTCCTGGCCGTGGGTGGTGTACGGATCCAGCGCCACGTCGGTCATCACGCCCAGCGTCGGGAAGCGTTCCTTCAACGCGCGCACCGCACGCTGCGCCAGGCCATCGTCGGCCCATGCGGCTTCGGCATCCAGCGACTTCAATGCCGGGTCGATCACCGGGAAGATGTCGATGACCGGGATGCCCAGCTCCACCGCCGCCTCGCCGACCTTCAGCAGCTCTTCGATGGACAGGCGCTCCACGCCCGGCATCGACGGAATCGCGGTGCGGCCGGCATGTTCGTGCACGAACACCGGATGGATCAGGTCGTCCACGGTCAGCGTGTTTTCGCGCATCATCCGGCGCGAGAAGTCATCGCGGCGCATGCGGCGGGGGCGGTACAGGGGGTGCGACATGGGGGGCTCCGTCAAGGCATCGGGTCACTGCAGGCGATAGTCGCGCGGCAGCAGGGGGTCGGGTAGCGGGCGCTGTCCCAGCGCGTCGAGCTGGTCGATTTCAATCGTCCGCACCATCGCATCCAGCGGCAGGTCGTTGGGCTCGGTACCGAAGGGGTCTTCCATCTCTTCGCCCAGCTGGTCCAGGCCGAAGAAGGCATACGCCAGCACCGCCGACAGCACCGGCGTGGCCCAGCCCAGTGAACTGGCCAAGCCGAACGGCAGCAGCACGCAGAACAACCAGGCACAGCGGTGCAGCAGCAGGGTGTAGGCGAACGGCAGCGGGGTCGCGAGGATGCGCTCGCAGCCGGCCTGGATGGACGACAGCGCATGCAGGCGCTCTTCGAACTGCGCATACAGGATCGGCGAGAGGCGGCCGTCGCGCAGCGGCACCGCCAGTTCGGCGGCGATCATCGACAGCAGCGCATCCAGCGCATTGCGGCGCTCGTCGAGCAGGACACGCTGATCAGCCTCCAGCCATTCGCGTGCCGCCTGCGCTTCATCCGCGCCGCGAAGGCGCGCGGCCAGGCCGTGGGCGAAGGCAATGGCGAGGTGCCCGATACGCGCGCGCCGCGGCGCATCGTCGGGCAGCAGCTGCTGCACCTGGCGCGCCAGCGAGCGCGATTCGAAAATGAGCTGGCCCCACAACGTTCGGCCTTCCCACCAGCGTTCGTGGCAGGCGTTGTTGCGGAAACTGAGGAAGATGGACAACACCAGGCCGAGCAGCGCGAACGGCGCGGAAGACACCCGCTCGATGCCCGGCACGTTGCCCAGTTCCACCACCGCGGACACGGCAATGGCCAGCAGCAGGATCGCCAGCACCTTGGGCGCCACCGCCGGAACGATGGAACCGCGCAGGATGTACAGCAGCTGCCAGCCGTGCGGGCGTGGGCGGATGATCATGGGGCGTCGGGAGCGTTGCGCGCCGGTCTGGCGCTGGGCAGGGCCGGACGGCCCTCGGGCTGGTCATTGTACGCCCGCGCAAGCGGCCTCCCGGCCCGCCTGCGACCGACGGTCGCACCGCGACCTCAGACGATGCCGCCGCCCAGCCCCAGGCGGAAGATGCCGACCACGATGACGATGCCGTTGAGGATCAGTCCGGTCCAGGCCCGGCCGCGCTTGCTGGGATGGGTGAACAGGATGCCGATCGCTGCGATCAGCGCGCCCACCGCGGCGAACGGGATCAGGAACCAGTTGCCCCAGCCGAGCAGCGGCACCAGCGCGACCACCATCCATACCAGTGCCACGATGCCCCACAACAGACTGATCAGTCCCATACGCCCTCCTCGCCGATGGATTGGGGCCCACCATAGCCGTTCGCGTGGGCGTCGGATAGGCCCGCATGGGCTTGCCGCCGCGCTCACCGCCGCGGTGCTAGCGTGCCTGCAGGGTCCCGGCGTTGGGGCCGATTCAGATCGATGGACCGATGATCCGCTGCCTACCTACAGGGGTTCGAGCCATGAACACGACCACCACATTCCGCTGGACCGCCGCTGCCGCCGTGCTGTTGCTGGTGGCCGGCTGTGCCACCACCTCACGGGTAATGCTGGGCCAGGCCCGCGCGCCCATCGACCCGGCGCAGGTACAGGTGTATTCCACCCCGCCGGCCGGTTCGGTGGAGATCGCCCAGCTGGAATCGTCCAGCGCGGTGGGCTTCGGCACGCAGGGCCAGACCGATGCGGCCGTGGCCCGCCTGAAGCGTGATGCCGCCGCACTGGGCGCCAACGGCGTGATCCTGATGGGCGTGGGCTCCAGCGGCTCGCCGGTGGGCATGTCGGTGGGTGCCGGCAGTTACGGTTCGCACGTCGGCGGGGGCCTTGGCATCGGCATCCCGACCACCCAGCGCAAGGCGGCCGGCGTGGCGATCTGGGTGCCCAACCCGCAGCCCGTCCCGCGCCTGCCGGCCCAGCAGATCCCCGCACGCTGAAAAAAAAAGGGGACGGGGGGAATTAAGTCGTTTTCAGCCGTAAACGGGCCAGAACCGACTTAATCCCCTCCGTCCCCTTTTTAGTGGGTCAGCGATACTTCGGGATGAAGACTTCGTTGACCGCCTTGGCCAGCTGGTCCGGCGGCAGCAGGCCCTGGTCCAGCAGGAAGTTGTTGAAGGCCTTGCGGTCGAACTTCGCGCCCAGTGCCAGTTCGGTCTGCATGCGCAGTTCAAGGATGCGGGTGTAGCCGTAGAAGTAGCTGCCAGCCTGGCCGGGCATGCGCACGGTGTAGCGGTCCAGTTCCTGGGTGGCCATCGCCTTGGACAGGCTCACTTCGTCGATCAGCACGCGTTCGGCGTCGGCGCGTTCGATCAGCCCCAGGTTGAGCATCGGGTCGAGCATCGCGCGCGCGGCACGCAGCAGGCGGAACTGCAGCGCGATCAGCTGGCCGTCCAGCGGCTCGTAGGGCACCATTTCCGCTTCGGCATACAGCGCCCAGCCTTCGACGTTGACCGAATTGAACGCGAACATCGTGCGCGCCAGCGAGACGCCGCGCTCGACCATCGCGGTGAACTGCAGTTCGTGGCCGGGACGGCCTTCATGCGCGCTCAGCGTCCACGCCGCCGAACCAAAGTTGAAGTCGTCGTACTGCGCGCCTTCGCCGGCGGCCGGGTTGCCCAGCGGCAGTACGAAGGTGCCCTGCTGCCCGGTGTTGTTGACCAGCGGCGCCGGCAGGAAATGCGGCGCCGGACTGGCCGCGCTTTCCGCTGCCGAACCCAGCCGCATCTGCATCGCACGCTGCGGCACGTCGACGATCTGGTGTTCGTGGATCAGCGGGTCGATCGCATCGATGACCTTGCGGTAGTGGCCTTCCAGCTGGTCGTTGGCGATGGTTTCCTTCTTCAGCGCGCGGATCACCGCGACCGGATCGGTCGGATCGCTGACCTTCAGGCCCTTGGCCTGCACCACCAGCGGCGCCAGCTGGCGCATCGCCGAACGGGTTTCCATGAACTCCAGCTGGGCGCGCTGCATCAGCAGCTTGGGGTCGATGTCGATGCCGACCTGCTTGAGCTGGTAGGCATACACCGGCGCCGGCAGGCGGGTGTCTTCGCGCGCTTTCGGCAGCACCGTGCTGCGCGTCCATGCGGCGTAGTCCTTCAGCTGCCCGGCGAGGGTCTTCATGGCCTCGTCCGCACCGGTCACCTTGTACTTCTGCAGCAGCGATTCGATGCCGCTGATGTAGGTCTCCACATTGTCCAGCGACTGCTGCACTTCGATCCTGGTCGGCTGCAGCAGCGCGCTGTTGGACAGGCGTTCTTCATAACGCTGGCGGGCCAGCGTGGTCAGCGGCGTACCACCCGGCTGCAGGCCCGCATAGGCCTTCAGGCGATCCACGGCCTTGGCGCGGCGCTCGGCCGGCACCTGGTCGGACAGCAGCAGGTTGAGGCCGCTGAAGACGGTCTGCGGCGCATCGCTCCACGGCAGGAAGTACTGCTCGCCCAGTGTGCTGCCTTCGATGCTTTCGGTGGCCGCACCGATCATGATCTCCAGGTCCTGGCGGACGTTGGGATCCTTCTCGCTGGCCAGCTTGGCCTGCAGCTCACCGCGTGCCTTGGTCATCGCCTCGCGGTAGCGCCTGGCATTGTCCGGGCCGAGGTCGGCGACCTTGTCGTCGTAGCCGGGCACACCGAAGAAGCCGGTGCTTTCCGGCTGGAACGGGCCCTGTGCATCCAGCAGGATCTGCGCCAGCTGGTTGCTGCGCGCCACCCAGGCCGGGGCGGCGACGGGCTTCTTGGACGCCGCGGCCGGGGCCGCATGGGCCGGGGCGGTGGACAGCAGCGGGGCGGCGCCCAAAGCGAGGGCAATGGCAAGGACAAGCGGCTTCATCACACACTCCAGGATGCGGGCAATGCCAGCACCCTACGCATTCACGACCGGGGCGGCAATGCGCCGGAGGTCACGGCCGCAAGCACCGGCTCATACCCGCAGCGCGGGCGGCGCGTCCTCGCAGGCATCGTCGCCTGCCTCGGTACGACACTGTTGCAGCGGGCATTCGCCAGCGGCCTCGGCATCGTCCAGCGCGCTCAGGTCGAAGGTCGCCTCGTCCTCGCCCAGCACATACATCACCGGGTAGTCCCAGGCATCGTCCACGCGCACGCCCCGCACGAACAGGGTGCCTTCGCCGCGCGGCCCCTGCACGCCGACCACCAGCCCGACTTCATGCCGCCCGTCGACGTGGGTCCGCATGCTGCCGTATGGCAGGCGCTCGGGCTGCAGGGGCTCGCCGAAGGCGCTGGCCACCTCGATGCTGCAGCCGGCCCGGCGCAGCGCTTCGCGCATCGGCGCGCTGTCATGTGCCCTCTCGCTCCAGCGCAGCAGGGCCCAGCCGATGCAGCCCCCCATCACGGCCAGGGCAGCCAGCACGCCCAGCGGGAGTGCCCAGCGCCAGTGGCGAGACCATCCGCCACGTGCAGCGTGCGGAGGAAGCGGCGGCGGTGGTTGCATCAACGGGCTCCTTGCCAACAGCGGGGTCAAGCGATCAGGGCTTCAGGCAGCGCCCCAGGAAGTCCTCTGCTACACGATAACGATGCAGTGCATCGGCGCCGGACAGGCCATGCTTGGCACCCGGATAGGTCATCAGCTCGAACGGCTGGCCGCGCTTCTGCAGCGCGCTCATCAGCACCGTGGAATTGCTGAACAGCACGTTGTCGTCAGCCATGCCGTGGATCAGCAGCAGCCGGGAACGCAGGCCCTCGATGTGGGTCAGCACGCGTGCTTCGGTGTAGCCGGCTTCGTTGCGCGCCGGCAGGTCCATGTAGCGTTCGGTGTAATGGGTGTCATACAGGCCCCAGTCGGTCACCGGCGCCCCGGCCACGCCGCAGGCATAGCGGTTGGAGGCCTTGGCCAGCAGCATCAGGGTCATGTAGCCGCCGTTGGACCAGCCCTGCACCCCGATCCGCGCCGGGTCCACCCACGGCTGCTTCTGCAGCCACTCCACGCCGCGCAGCTGGTCGGCCACTTCCACGGTGCCCTGCCTGCCATACAGCGCGCCGCCGAAGTCGCGGCCGCGACGCGGGGTGCCGCGGTTGTCCAGCGAAAACACCACGTAGCCCTGCTGCGCAAGGTACTGGTTGAACAGATGGTCGCCGCGGCCCGGCCAGGCGTTGGTGACCGTCTGGGAGGCAGGACCGCCGTAGACGTACACCGCGACCGGATAGCGCTTGCCGGCATCGAAGCCGGCCGGCTTGATCACGCTGTAGTTCAGCGGCGTGCGGCCGTCGGCGGCGGTCAGCGTGCCGAACTCCACCGGCAGCTGCGCGTCTTTGTAGCGTGCGTAGGGATGGGCCGGATCGGCCAGGTTGTTCTCTACCAGGGTGGCGATCTTCTCGCCGCTGGCGCGGAACAGTTCGATCTGCGGCGGCGTGCTGGTGTTGGACCAGCTGTCGACGTAGACGCTGGCGTTGCGCGCGAAACTGGCGCTGTGCATGCCCGGGGCCTGCGACAGTCGCTTCGGCGCGCCGCCCTGCAGCGGCACGCTGTAGATCTGGCTTTCGCGCGCCGATTCCATGCCCGCGCGGAAGAACACCAGCCCGGCTTTTTCATCCACCGCCAGCAGCTCATCCACCGGCCACTCGCCGTGGGTCAATGCGTGCGCCTTGCCGGCCTTGTCGATGCGGTACAGATGTTCGAAGCCGCTGCGTTCGGAGGACCACAGCAGGCTGCCGTCATCGAGGAAACGCAGGCTGTTGTGCAGTGGTACCCAGGTGCTGCTGGTTTCGCGGGCGAGCACGCGCTGGCGGCCGTCGGCCAGCGTGGTTTCCACCAGCTCCAGCTGGCGCTGGTCGCGGCTCTGGCGCTGGAAGCTGAGGTGCTGCGGATCGCGCCAGTCCACGCGCGCCAGGTAGATGTCCGCCTCCTTGCCGAGGTCGATCCAGCGCGGCTGTGCATCCAGCGCCGGCGCGATCACGCCCAGTTGCACGCGCACGTTGGCATCGCCGGCGGCCGGGTAGCGCTGTTCGATCACATCGGTGCGATCCGGGTAGACCTCGTAACGCTTCTGCACCGGCACCGGGCTTTCGTCGATGCGGGCAAAAGCGATCGCCGAATCATCCGGCGCCCACCAGTAACCGGTATGGCGGTCCATTTCCTCGTCCGCCACGAACTCGGCCACGCCGTTGCCGATGGTCGCGCTGCCGTCGCCGGTCAGCTGGCGTTGCTGGCCGCTGGCCAGGTCGATCACCCACAGGTTGCGGGCGCGGATGAAGCTGACGAAGCCGCCGCGCGGGGACAGCTTGGCATCGGTGGCGAAGCCCTCGCCATGGGTGAGCTGGCGCACGGCGGCCGCGCCCTGCTTGCCCAGGTCGTACAGATACAGTTCCCCACCGAGCGGGAACAGCAAAGTGCGCGCATCCGGCGACCACTGGTAATCCACGATGCCGGTCATGGCCGCGATGCGCTGGCGCTCGCGGCGTGCCTTTTCTTCATCGCTCAGCGTTTCGGTGCCGGGCAACACCACCTTGGAATCCACCAGCAGGCGGGTCTGCGCGCTGGCGATATCGTAGGTCCACAGGTCCAGCTGGTTGCGGTCGCTGTCCTTGCCGCGCAGGAAACTGACCTGCGATCCATCGGGCGCCACCTTGGGTTTCATCAGCGTCGGGCCGGACAGCGGCAACGCGCCGGTGATGGCTTCCAGGGTGAGTTTTTCAGCGTGGGCAGTGGTGGTGGTGGCGAGCATCAGGGCAAGGGCAGCAAACAGGTGGCGCATGAAAGGTTCCGGTATACGGCTGCCCCAATCCTAACCCGGCGCCGCCGCATGCGCGGAGGCACCGGCCAGGGTTCGCCGTCAGCGCTTGCCGAACAGGTGCCTGCGCTCCTCTTCGCTGAGCGGCTTGCCGGCATCCGGGTTGACCTGCTGGCGCAGCGCGTAGGCACGTTGGGTGGCCGGCCGCGCAGCGATTGCCTGGTGCCAGCGCTGCAGGTTCGGGAACGCGGCGAAGTCCGGCGGCAGCTTGTCGTAGGCCCCGATCCACGGGTAGCTCGCCATGTCGGCGATGCTGTACGCGCTGCCGGCCAGCCATTCGTGTTCGGCCAGGCGCTTGTCCATCACCCCGTGCAGGCGGGTCACTTCATTGCCGTAGCGTTCGATGGCATACGGAAGCTTCTCCGGCGCATACACGTTGAAATGGCCCATCTGCCCGCTCATCGGGCCCAGCCCGGCCATCTGCCAGAACAGCCACTCCAGGGTTTCCACGCGCTCGCGCGGGTCGCTGGACAGGAACTTTCCGGTTTTTTCGGCCAGGTACAACAGGATCGCACCGGACTCGAACACGCTCAGCGGCGCGCCACCACCGGCCGGGGTCGGGTCGACGATCGCCGGCATCTTGTTGTTGGGCGATATGGCCAGGAACTCCGGCTTGAACTGGTCGCCGGTGCCGATGTTGACCGGATGGATGCGGTACTCCAGCCCGGCTTCTTCCAGGAACAGGGTTACCTTGTGGCCATTCGGGGTGGGCCAGTAATACAGATCGATCATGGCGGGTCACTCAGCGGGGATGTGCTGCGAGTGTAGTAGGTGGACCGGCTTGGCACTGTCTCAATGGACCAGTACTCTGCGCCCTCTCCTGCAACGCAGCATGCCGTCCATGACCCCTCAGCACCGCCCCAATCCCCTGTCCACCCTGATCTTCGCCTCGCGCTGGCTGCAGCTGCCGCTGTACCTGGGCCTGATCGTCGCCCAGGGCGTCTACGTTTACCTGTTCGGCAAGGAGCTGTGGCACCTGATCATGGACGCCAGCAGCCTGGGCGAACAGCAGATCATGCTGATCGTGCTGGGGCTGATCGACGTGGTGATGATCTCCAACCTGCTGGTGATGGTGATCGTCGGTGGCTATGAAACCTTCGTCTCGCGGCTGCGCCTGGAAGGCCACCCGGACCAGCCGGAATGGCTGAGCCACGTCAACGCCAGCGTGCTGAAGGTGAAGCTGGCGCTGTCGATCATCGGTATTTCCTCGATCCACCTGCTGAAGACCTTCATCGCCGCCGGTGCGCTGGATGGCCTGCCACTGTGCCCGCCGGAACTGATGAACGCCGCCGCCTCGGCCGCCAATGCCGGCGCCGCCAAGTGCGCCACGCTGACCTCCACCGGGGTGTTGTGGCAGACCATCATCCACGCCGTATTCATCCTGTCGGCGATCGGCATCGCCTGGACCGACAAGCTGATGAACAGCGGCAACGGTGGGTCCCGCGACGCGCATTGACCGACCGGCAGGGGCGGCGCGGCTGCCCCTGCCCCTTCACCCGCGCGGGATGCTAGATTGCACTGCTGACAGTATCTGCCTACGGCGTCGGGAAACGCCGCAGGCTCGTGCCTGGGACCATTGCCAGGTCTTTCGTATCGTCGTATTCAAGGGGGAAACAGGATGTCGTACGTCAGGAAATCCGTCATTGTCCGTGCGCGCCTGCTGGCGCCCGCCGTCCTGCTGATCGGCCTTGCCGCCTGTTCAGGCAAGGACGAAACCGCTGCACCCGCCGCCGATGCAAAGCCTGCCGCCGCCTCGCCGGCCGCCACCGCGCCTGCCGCCGAACCGGCCGTGTCCAGCAAGGTGCAGGCCATGGGCAGCGAAGAGCTGCGCGAATCGGCCAGCCAGGCGCTGCGCGACAACCGCATGTACGCCCCCGCCGGCGACAACGCCATCGAGTACTACCTGGCCCTGCGTGACAAGACCCCGGACGATGCGTCGGTGAAGAGCGCGCTGACCGACCTGCTGCCGTACACGCTGATCGCCGCCGAGCAGAACATGGCGCGCGAGGATTTCGAGGAAGGCCAGCGCCTGATCGCGCTGATCGAAAAAGTGGACCCGAAGGCGCCGGCACTGCCGCGCCTGAAGCAGGGCATCACCCGCGGCGTGGAAGTGGCCGCGCTGCGTACCACCGAAGAGACCGAGCGGGTCAAGCGCGAAGCCGAAGCCAAGACCAAGCAGCTGGCCGAACAGCAGAAGCTGGCCGAACAGCGCACCCGCGAAGCCGCCGCGGCCCAGCAGATCGCCGCGCAGCAGGCAGCTGCCGCGCCCGCAGCCGCCGCGCCCGCCCCGGCCGCGCAGGATGCCGAACGCCAGGCCGCCGCCCGCCGTGAAGCCGAACAGCGCCAGCAGCAGGCCGCCGCACAGGCCGCCGCGGCTGCCGCCGCACGCCAGACCGCAGCGCCGAGCCTGCGTCCGGTCAGCACGCCGGCCCCGCGCTACCCGGCCGACGCGCTGCGTTCGAATACCTCCGGGGAAGTGCTGGTGGAAATCACCGTCGGTACCGACGGCTCGGTCACCAACGCCCGCGTGCTGCGCGCCACGCCGGCCCGCACCTTCGACCGCGAAGCGCTGGCCGCCGTGAAGCGCTGGCGCTTCGAGCCGGTCGCCGCACCGGTCACCACCCGCCGCACGCTGGCCTTCAGCCCCGGCGGCTGAAAAAAGGGGACGGAGGGGATTAAGTCGTAATCCCCCCCTTCTGGTGCAGCGCGTGCCATGCCGCGATGGCGTGGTACGCGTTGGCCTGATGGCATCAGGCAGCAGCGACCCGCACGCTGGATTTCCACCCTGCCGTGGAGACCCGCGCCATGCCCCGCCGCGCCCGCCTGCTGTTGCCCGGCCTGCCTTTCCACGTCGTCCAGCGCGGCGTCAACAAAGGCGCGATCTTTGCCGATGACGTCGATCGCGATCACTTCCTGCGCGTGCTGCACAAGGCATTCGTCAAACATGACGTGGCCCTGCATGCCTATGTGCTGATGGACAACCACGTGCATCTGCTGGCCACGCCGGTGCTGCCCTGCGGGCTGGCGTCTGCGATGCGTGCGCTCGGCACCGCCTATGTGCAGGCGTTCAACCAGCGCCACGGCCGTTCCGGCCCGCTCTGGCAGGGCCGCTACCATTCCAGCCTGGTCGACAACGACGCCTATCTGCTGGCGGTGCACCGCTACATCGAGCTCAACCCGGTGCGTGCCGGCCTGGTGTCTTCGCCGGAGCAGGCACGTTGGTCCAGCGTGCACGGCACCCTTGGCCTGCGTCGGGATCCCCTGCTGACCCCGCATTCCGCGCTGCTGATGCTGGGCACGACGCCCGCCAGACGCAGCGCCCGCTACCGCGCCTTCCTGCAGGACCGCCGTGCTGCCGACAGGGAGTCCGCAGGCATCAGGGAACACGGCAGGACGCAGTGCCCGCTTGGCGGCGCCCGGTTCCTGCAGATGCTGGCCGAGACATTGGGTAGGCCGGTGACCCCACGTGCACCGGGGCGTCCGCGCAAGACGGGCGAAGAGACGTCATGAGGGGACGGGGGGCCAAGCCGAAAACGACTTAATCCCCTCCGTCCCCTTTTTTGTCAGCCGGAGATCGCGAGGCGTTCCTGGCGGTAGCGATGGATCGCGGCGTACCACAGCAGGGCGGCCAGGCCGAGGTTGGCGCCGAGGTAGATCACCCAGATGGTCGGGCTGATGTGCTCGTGGCGGATCACCTTCAACAGCATCTGGTTCTGCGACAGGAACGGGATGGCGTACTGCCACACCACGCTCTTCAGCGGATACACCAGCAGTGCGTAGCTGGGCAGCATCGGCAGCAGCATCAGCCAGGTCATGTGGCTCTGGGCTTCCTTCATGCTCTTGGACGCGGCCGACAGGAAGGTCAGCAGCGAAGTGCCGATCAGCAGCATCGGCAGCATCACCAGCAGCATCTGCAGCATCGAACCCAGGCCCATGTTGAGCTGGCGGCCGACGCTGCTGTCCGACAGCTGCGCGCTGATCTTGAACGCCACCAGGGTCAGCACCAGCGAGGCGATGCCCACCGCACAGGCGGCGGCGATCTTCCCGCTGACGATCGCGCTGCGCTTGGCCGGGGTGGCCAGCAGCGGTTCCAGCGACTGCCGTTCGCGCTCGCCGGCGGTGGTGTCCATCACCAGGTAGGCACCGCCCAGGAACGAGGTGATGGTCAGCAGCAGCGGCAGCAGCATCGACAGCATCATGCCCTGCTTGGCCTCGGCCGAAGCCAGGTCCTGGGTCGCCACGTCCAGCGGACGGGCGACCTGCGCATCAATGCCGCGTGCCATCAACCGCAACGAACCGACCTGGCCGTTGTAGGTCTGCAGGGCCGCCTTCAACCGTGCGGTGGGCACGTCGGCGGCGCGCCGGGTGCTGTCCTGCAGGATCTCCACCAGCGCGGGCCGGCCGTCGCGCCAGCGTTCGTCGAAGGCCTCGCTGATGCGCAGTGCCACGTCGATGCGCTGGTCGCTGATCGCCTGGTTGAGGTCCTTCGGGGCGGGGGTCGCGTTGAGGCCCTGCGCGGCCAGGAAGCGCACCAGGTTGGGTGCGTTTTCCGCGCCGATGGTCGGGATTTCCAGCGGCTGTTCGATCTGCGACTTGACCCGGCTTTCGGCCAGCTTGCCCATGCCCAGGATCAGGATCGGATACAGCAGCGGCCCCATCAGCAGGGTCAGCGCCAGGGTGCGGCGGTCACGCGAGAGGTCGCGCAGTTCCTTGCGCATCACGGTGAACAACGTGGACATGATGCTCATGCGTGCAGGCCCTCTTCGGTGCCGATCAGTTTGACGAAGGCGTCTTCGAGGTTGCTCTCACCGGCCTGCTCGCGCAGTTCATCGGCGCTGCCGGCGGCCATCACCGTGCCCTTTGCGACGATCACGATGTGGTCACACAGCGCAGCGACTTCCTGCATGATGTGGCTGGAGAAGATCACGCAGCGGCCTTCGTCACGCAGGCCATGCAGGAAGCGGCGCATGGCGCGGGTGGTCATCACGTCCAGGCCGTTGGTCGGCTCGTCCAGGATCACGTTGCGCGGGTCATGTACCAGCGCGCGGGCGATGGCGGTCTTGGTGCGCTGGCCCTGCGAAAAGCCATCGGTCTGCCGGTCCAGGATGTCGGCCATGTCCAGCGCGCGCGACAGCGCCTCGGTCCGCTGGGCGATGGTCCCGGCGTCCAGCCCGTGCAGTTCGCCGAAGTAGGCGATGTTCTCGCGGGCGGTAAGCCGCTTGTAGACGCCACGCGCATCAGGCAGCACGCCCAGCCGGCGGCGCACTTCGGTGGCGTCGACGTTCGCGTCGATGCCATCCACGGTGACCCGGCCCTGGTCCGGGCTCATCAGCGTGTACAGCATGCGCATGGTGGTGGTCTTGCCGGCCCCGTTCGGTCCGAGCAGGCCGGTGATGCGGCCATCCTCGGCACGGAAGCTGACGTCCTGCACCGCCTGGATGCGGCCGGTCTTGGTGTTGAATGCCTTGTGCAGGCCCTCTGCGACGATCATGGTTCCCATCCGTTGAACGAGGTGAACGCCGGCACGTGGCTCAGCGAATCCAGGCAGCTGGCATCCACTGCCTTGGCATCTGCGGTGTCGATGTACTGGCCCAGCACGCGCGGCATGCAGCCAGCGTTGATGCTGCCGTGGCCCTGCCCGCGCGTGACGATGTGGCGACCATTGGGTAGCCCCTTCAGCACCTGCTCGGCGTAGCGCGGCGGGGTCACCGGATCCAGTTCACCGGACAGCAGCAGTACCGGCAGGTCGCTCTTCAGCGGCGTGGCGGCGTCGGCGGCGGCCGTGTCGTGCGGCCACACCGCGCAGGCGGAAAAGAACATCTGCGCCACGTGGGGGCCCAGCAGGCGGTCGCTCTGCGGGGCGGGCTGGAAGCGCGGTGCATCTTCGCTGCAGATCACCGACCACTGCATGCCCCGGCTGATCTGCAGGTCCATCGCACGCGATGCGTTGCGGGTCAGCGCCGCGAGCGGGCCGTAGCGTCCCTGCGCAGCTTCATCCAGCACCACCGGCAGCAGCGAGGACAACTCGGGAATGTAGGAGAAGGCAAAGATCAGCCCCAGCACGTCGTCCGGCTTGAGCACGTCCTGGCGGGCCTGCGCGGTGGCCGGATCGCGGTAGTCGACGGTCACCGGCGCGGCGGCCAGGGTGTCCAGCACGCTGCGCAGCTGGGTACGGGTATTGACCGGGAACCGCTTGGCGCAGGCCGCATCCTTGATGCACTGCGCGGACTGCAGGATGATCGCGTCTTCGAAGGTGTTGGCGAAGTCACCGCCGACCACCAGATCGTTCGGCACCACCCCGTCGATCACCACGCTGCGCACGTGCTGCGGATAGCGCGCGACATAGCGCTGCGCGACGCGGGTTCCGTAGGAACCGCCGACCAGGTTGAGCTGCCCGGCACCGAGCGCCTTGCGTACGGCGTCCAGGTCATCGATGGCCTGCGAGGTGGTGTAGAAGCGCGGATCCGCACGGCCTTCAAGCGACTTGGCGCACTGGGCGGCGTAGCCCTGGACATACGCTTCGGTCGGATCGGCGTGCTCATCCATCGGCAGCTCCTTGCCGTCGGGGCCGAGGCAGCTCAGCGGGTTGGAACCGCCGGTGCCACGCTGGTCGATCAGGAAGATGTCGCGCTGCTTGCGCACCTGGCGCAGCGCGGTGCTGACCTGCAGCGCCACGTCGCTGGCCGCCTGGCCGGGACCGCCGGCCAGGAAGAACACCGGGTCCGGCAGGCCCGTGCCCCCGTTGTCCGCATCCAGCCAGGCAATGCGCAGGTCGATCTTCCGGCCTTCCGGCGCGGCGGGGTTTTCCGGCACGCTGAAGGTGCCGCACAACGCTTCGACATTCGCCGCAGCGACCGCGCCGGTCAGCGTGCAGGGCTTGAATTCGATCTGCCCGTAATGGCGCCCGCTGGCCCCGCCTTCGCTTGCCGAAGGTGGCGCACTGCACGCAGCACACAGGACACTGGCCAACACCCCGGCCAGTTTCAGGTGGTTTCTGGACATCTTCCTTGCTTCCCCTTGCTGATGGTCATGCGACAAGGACGAAGCCCCCGCGCGGATGTGACCAACGGTACACCGAAGAAAGGCAGCCGTGCGATCCGTCCTCCGGCCGCCGCCGCACCGGCTCGGCCAGCACAGGGGCCGGTGCAGAGGCAGACCAGGGACGAACCGACACGATTGAACCAAGGCTACGTGACGCGCTGTCGCACGTAACCCTGCCCGATGAACCACTGCACGATGGCATCTTCGGTGTAGCGGCCAAGCCGGTTGAAGCCATTCAACAGCACGAATTCCTGGTCTTCAGCGCGTTCGATATCGCCCAGCAGATACTGTTGCCGATGACCTGGTACTGCATCGAATCGCAATATTCCCTGACGACCATGAGGGTCCTTGTACTCCAGGATTCCCTGCTTGAACGTAAAGCATGCGGCGCAGCGTAGAGCGCTTTCAGGCGAGGTGTCCGGGGGCGTGGTCGTGGTGGTCAGCGCCGTGTCGCCCGTATCCTCCGTCTCGGCGTCCGGATCCGGCACCCGCACCATGCCGCCAGCTACCAGCTGCCGGGCCAGCGACTCAAGGTTATAGACGTAACCGTGTTGCAGGCCGAACCGGGCGGCGAAGTCCGCATCGGCACCCGGCGGGCAGTGGCGTATGGCCGCGCTGCTGTGCTGAATGGTCGGACAGCCAAAGCGCAGCACACCGGTCGAGCGGTTATCTTCGGCGTAGACAAGGCTGTTTCCCCTCACGCTGAAGCTGTTGGCGTACAACTCCACCGCAGGGTGATGCGCGCTTTCCGGGATCACAACGGGCGTGATGAAGCCAAGGCTGCGGTCGTAGGGAAGCCGCGCATGTGGCGGCGTCCATGACAGCCGTTCTTCCTCGGTTACCCACAGGTTGCTTGCCGGCTCTGGAATGATGGGACGCGGCACGTCGGCGTCCGCATGCCGACGGTCCGGGCCCGGGTCGAAGACCAACCCACTCATGTCTTCCAGGCTTGTCACAAGCGCTTCCAGGTCAGGCGCGCCAATGATCCAGTTGCGTCGTGGATCCTTCAGGCTGGCGCGGCCCGAATCATCAACCTCAACGTCCACGATGCCTGCGGCGATACCCTGTTTTCCGGATTCATCCTGAGCCACGAGGTAGGCGATGAACAGATGCCGCATTCCGCCGATATCGACATATTCCATCAAACGGAAGGTGTTGCGCAGGAGGGACATGGGGTCGTCGGTCGGCAGCGTGTCAACCGAAGCATCGACCGGCGAATCGAGCAGCGCGATCGTGACCACGGCATACAGCCGATGATGCCCGACCACGCTGGGCCGGGACAGATGGGCCGGACCGGGATGCAACTGCCGCCTGAGGACCTGGATGGCCGAGGAGCGAAGCACCTCGGGAATGTCTTCGAGGATGGGATGGGCGATGGTGCGCGCACCCAGGCCCGGAAGCTCGGCGCCTGGAAAGCGGAACATCGTGATGAAGGGCTCATCGTCGCGCGGGTGGGCACAGTACCTGATCACATCAGGCTGCTCGCGCAGTGCGCGCAGCTGGGCGCAGGTCTGACGGACATCGTGGAAGCGCAGGCAGACAGGCAGGGTGGGGGCGGCAGCCGTCGTTGAAGGAACCGTAGCCGACGCCAGCGTTATCGCTGGCGGGCCCAGTGGTGTCGGTGGTGCCGGCGGTTGCTTTTCAGGTCGCCTGCGGCGGGGATCAAGGGTGGGAGGGGCAGGCGTGGAAATGACGGCACCTGCCGCCGTCCGCCGGTCTTCGGCCTCGGACAATCCCATGGCCACACGCGAGGAGTGGGACAGAGGGCCCATCATCGATTCCCGATTCACGTCCCCGTTGGCGGCCTGCGCATGAGCGGCCACCGCATTGTTTCTGGCTGCGCCGCGCATGACAACGACGCGGTTCTTTTCTTCGAGCACGTTGTTGAGTCCCTCCGACGCGGCAGGATGCCGCTTGCGATTCCGGGTGACCTTGACGCCTTTGTCGACTCGCCTCATGGATGAGCGCGTGGGTGCCTTGGGGCGTGCCGGCCGCGGTGGCGCCCCCCGTCCGCTGGAACGCTTGGCCGTTACAACGGGGAGGACGGTGAAGCCGCACGCGAAAGGAAACGCGCATCCCGTCGCTGGCGCCACGCTTTGCTGGGGGATCGGGTTCGGCTGCAGCAGGCCCCGCGCCGTCAGCGACGCGGTCTGGTTGCCCGTGACCGGCGATCCGGCGGGCACCGGCGTTGTGCCCAGGCAGTACCCGCCGTCGCAGACATCGGGCGGGCTGAAGGGTGGGTGGCGGCCGCTGGCGCCCATCATGCCTGACACGGTCCGCAGGATCCTCAATGATCCCAGCAGCGCACGCTGCGCAAGGCCAGGCGGTGCGCTGGGCAGTTCTTCCTGTTGCCCGGTGGCCCACACGGCGGCCGCAACGGCCAGCACCGCCGCTTCATGCCGCGCATGGTGCCCGCCGGATCCGGGCCACGCCTCCAGCAGTGCCCCGCCCAGGCCGCTGAGTGCGAGCGCGGCAGGCGCCCCCCGCACGACCGCATCAGCCAGATGGCCACGACGCAGATCGGCCACGACCTGCCGTAGCTGCCAGGCGCCATGCATCCAAGCGAAGCCCGGCAGGTGCACGTTGGTCAGGCGTACCAGATGCGTGGTCAGAATCTGCCCGCCCCAGTCGATGAATTCCTGCACTACCGCGGCCGGCACCCGCACCGGAATGAACCCGCACGCCGGCGGCGCATTGCTGACCGTGTTCAGCCGCAGGCTGGGTATCACTTGCCGCACCTGCGCGACGGCATTCACGCTCCCCGCCGTGCCGCAGGGTCCACAGGTCCACGTATGCATGAGGAAGCGTCCAGTCCGGGTTCGCATTTTCCTTCGCCACGCGACACGGAAACTTGCAGAATCAGCGCAGGCCTGCGGAGAAAACGGGATGGGTCGTAGAATGCGGACTCCTCACATCACGGTCCGCCGCCATCAGCCAGCCGATGTCCATCGACCGGATCAGCCTGACCACGCTGCGGCTGTTCGTGGCCGTGGCCGAGGAAGGCTCACTGACCCGTGCGGCCGAGCGCGAAGTGATCGCCACCTCCGCCGCCAGCCGTCGCCTGAATGACCTGGAGAGCGGGCTGGATGTCGCGCTGTTCACCCGCAACTCGCGCGGGATGCAGCTGACCCTCGCCGGCGAGAGCCTGCTGCAGCACGCGCGGCGCATGCTGCTGGCCGCTTCGGCGCTGTCATCGGAACTGCTGGAATACCGTCGCGGCATCCGCGGGCACATCCGCATGCTGGCCAACCTGTCGGCCATCGTGGCCTACCTCCCCGAAGAACTGGAGCAGTTCTTCCTGACCCATCCGGACCTGCGCATCGAGCTGGAAGAACGCCCCACCGGCGGCGTGGTGCGCGGCATCCAGGAAGGCTGGGCGGAAATCGGCGTGTGTTCCGGCGATGGCGAACTGGGCGAACTGACCGCCGTGACCTTCCGCCGCGACCGGCTGGTGATGCTGATGCGGCCGGACCATCCGCTGGCCGGCAGCGGACCGCTGGCATTCGCCGATACGCTGCCCTTCGACCAGATCGCGCTGCATGCGCAGAGCTCGATCTTCACCCGTTCGCAGATGGCCGCGCGCGATGCCGGCCGGCCGCTGCGGCGGCGCATCCACGTCCCCGGCTTCGATGCGATCTGCCGTACGGTGCAGGCCGGGCTGGGCATCGGCGTGGTGCCCGAGCCGGTGTTCGCGCTGTTCGGGCGGGCCATGCAGCTGCATGTGGAAGCGCTGACCGACGCCTGGGCCCAGCGCGAGCTGAAACTGGTCTGGCGCGGTGACCGTCCGCTGTCCACCGCCGCCCAGCAGCTGGTCGACCACCTTCGACTAAAGGCGTAGGCGTTCGCGTTTCGCGAACGGTTTTTCGTCAGAAAGGCATGGCGTTACCTGATGATTGCGACCTACCCTGCCGATCTAGTCCTGGGAGGGTAGAAGATGTCCGGTCCATTGCACGGCATCCGCGTTGTTGAATTCGGAACACTGATCGCGGCCCCGTTTGCCGCGCGGCTGTTCGCCGAGTTCGGCGCCGAGGTGATCAAGATCGAATCGCCCGAGGGCGGCGACCCGCTGCGCAAGTGGCGCAAGCTGCATGGCGATACGTCGCTGTGGTGGTCGCTGCAGGGGCGCAACAAGAAGTCGGTGGCGTTGGACCTGAAATCCGCCGAGGGCGCCGAGGCGGCGCGCCAACTGGCCACCAGCGCCGATGTGGTGATCGAGAATTTCCGTCCCGGCGGCCTGGAAAAGCTGGGCCTGGGCTGGGACGTGCTGTCCGCGCTGAATCCGGACCTGGTCATGGTGCGCATCTCCGGCTACGGCCAGGATGGCCCGTACCGCGACCGCCCCGGCTTCGGTGCGATCGGCGAGGCGATGGGCGGCATCCGCTACACCACCGGTGACCCGAGCACGCCGCCGGCACGCGTGGGTATCAGCCTGGGTGACTCGCTGGCCTCGCTGCATGGGGTGATGGGCGCGCTGATGGCGCTGCTGCGGGTCAAGACCGGCCAGGGCGGCGGCCAAGTAGTGGACGTGTCGCTGGTGGAGAGCGTGTTCAACCTGATGGAAAGCCTGGTGCCCGAACACGCGATGTTCGGCACGGTGCGCGAGCGCACCGGCGGCGCGCTGCCGGGGATCAGCCCCTCCAATACCTACCCCACCGCCGATGGCGGCTTCGTGGTGATCGCCGGTAACAGTGATCCGATCTTCCGTCGCCTGATGCGCGCGATCGGCCGCGCCGACCTGGCCGACGATGCCGCGCTGGCGACCAATCCGGGCCGGGTGCTGCGCAATGCCGAACTGGATGCGGCCATTACCCACTGGACCAGCGGGCTGCACATCGATGCGGTACTGGCCGCGCTGGATGCCGCCGACGTGCCCGCCGGGCGCATCTACTCGGCCGCCGACATCGTCGCCGATCCGCACTACCGGGCACGCGGCATGCTGCTGGAAACCACCCTGCCCGACGGCCAGCCGATCACCCTGCCGGGCATCGTGCCGAAGCTGTCGGCCACGCCGGGCCAGATGCACTGGACCGGTCCGGCCCTGGGCGAACACACCGACCAGGTGCTGGCCACGCTGGGCATGACCGCAGCGGCCATCGCCACCGCCAGCGGTCGCACCGGAGACGCCGCATGAACACCGTCCGTCCCTTGATCGTGCAGGAGGTCTGCCTGCGTGATGGCCTGCAGATCGAACCCGTCTTCGTTGCCACCGCCGACAAGATACGCCTGGCCGATGCGTTCAGCGCACTCGGCTTTGCGCGGATCGAAGTCAGCAGCTTCGTCTCACCCAAGGCAGTGCCGGCGCTGGCCGATGCCGCCGAGGTGTTCGCCGGCATGCAGCGCGCGCCGGGCACGGTGTACGTAGCGCTGGTGCCGAACCTGAAAGGCGCCGAGCGTGCGCTGGCCGCCGGTGCGGGGGAACTGAATCTGGTGATGTCGGCCGGGCAGACCCACAACCTGGCCAACATGCGCATGACCACCGACGAAAGCTTCGAGGGCTTTGCGCGGATCGCCGCGCTGCCGCGTGGCAACGTGCTGCTCAACGGCAGCGTGGCGACCGCGTTTGGATGCCCCTTCGAGGGGGCGCAGCCGGTCGCGAAGGTGCTCGACCTGGTCCGCCGTTACCTGGACCTGGGCTGCACCGGGATCACCCTGGCCGACACCACCGGCATGGCCAATCCGCGCCAGGTCGCCGCGCTGGTGGAGCAGGCGTTGCCGCTGGTCGGCGCCGATGCGCTGACCCTGCATTTCCACAACACGCGCGGGCTGGGCCTGGCCAACGTGGTGGCTGCCTATGATGCCGGGGCGCAGCGTTTCGATGCCGCGCTGGGCGGCCTCGGCGGGTGCCCGTTCGCTCCCGGTGCCTCCGGCAACATCTGCACCGA
Organism: Stenotrophomonas sp. SORGH_AS_0321; assembly: GCF_031453215.1. Lineage (NCBI taxonomy): Bacteria > Pseudomonadati > Pseudomonadota > Gammaproteobacteria > Lysobacterales > Lysobacteraceae > Stenotrophomonas > Stenotrophomonas sp. SORGH_AS_0321. Next base: position 211,909 of record NZ_JAVIZG010000001.1, on the reverse strand, counting down.
AGACCTGGTGGCGATGTGCGAAGAGATGGGCATCCCGACCGGGTTGGACCTGCCTGCGCTGATCGCCCTGTCGCGCGGACTGCCGGCGCTGGTCGGCCATGAGACCGCCGGCCAGGTCGCCAAGGCCGGCCGGGTCGCCGACCTGCATCCCGCACCGCCCAGGCTGCGCGCCGCGTAAGCCTTTCGTCCTTCATCGCGCAGGGCATCGCCCTGCGAAATCAACAACGCTTCATTCCTGGGAGGGAATCATGCACGAGTGGTTTGTGCTGGCGAACGCTCTGTTCGCCATTCTGTTGATCGTCCTGTTGATCATCTATTTCAAGGTCAACCCGATGATCGCGCTGATCGCCGGCCCGCTGTACCTGGGGCTGTCGTCCGGGCTCGGCTTCGGCCCCACCATCGAGGCCATCACCGATGGCTTCGGCGACCTGATGGGGAAGATCGGCCTGCTGATCGGCTTCGGCGTGATGATCGGTGCGTTCCTGCACCGCATGGGCGCCTTCCAGCAGGTGGTGCGCCTGCTGGTGCGCACGTTCAAGCCGACGCAGATGCCGTATGCGTTCGCCACCATCCTGACCTCGATCTTCCCGCCCATCTATACCGATGTGCTGCTGCTGATGTCCGCGCCGCTGGCCCGTGCCACGGCCAAGCGCATCGGTGGCGACGCACTCCCGAAGATGGCCGGTGCGGTGGGCGTGGGCATCTACCTGGCACTGACCATGGTGGTGCCGGGCGTGGCGGCGCTGGCGCTGTCGGCGGTGCTGGACGTGGAGCTGGGCACGATGCTGCTGGTCGGCCTGGCGATCGCGATCCCGACCGTGTTCCTGACCCTGTGGGGCTTCCATTTCCTGCTGCGTCGCGGCTTCTGGAATCCGGAAACCGACGAACTGCCTGATGACCAGGCACCGGCGGTGGTTGCCGCCGAGATCAAGGACGAGGACAACGCGGTGCCGCTGAAGCTGTCGCTGCTGCCGATCATCGTGCCGCTGCTCATGATCGCCACCGGCGCGCTGGATCGCGCACTGGGGCTGGACATCCCGGCGCTGGCCGCGGTGGGCAACTCGACCTTCGCGCTGTTCTGCGGCCTGGTGCTGGCCTTCGTGATCGCCCGCTTCACCGTGCCCGCGCACGACCGCAGTGGCGCGGTGACCGATGCGTTCAAGGAAAGCGGACAGATCCTGCTGCTGACCGGCGTGGCCGGTTCGCTGTCGGCGGTGGTCGCCACCACCGGGCTGGGCGACATCCTGTCCGGTTACTTCAGCGCCAACTCTGCTGCGCCGCTGCTGCTTGTGTGGGTCGTGGCCGCCATCCTGCACATCGCCATCGGCTCGGTGTCGGCCTCGGCGATCACCGCCGCCAGCATGCTGGCCCCGGCGCTGCATTCGCTGGATGTGCCGCCGGTGCTGGTGGCGTTGGCCGCAGGCTCCGGCTCGCTGTTCCTGGTGCATGTCACCAGCAACACGTTCTGGCTGATGCAGACCACCTTCGGCATGACCCTGCGCGGCACGCTGAAGACGCTGAGCCTGCCGGTGTCGCTGGCCTCGGTGGTGTCGCTGCTGCTGATCCTGGCAGCCAGCGCGATCTTCTGACCGATCCTTTGTCCTACTTGTGTACGGCGGAGGGGCCGGACTCATGAACATCACACGCAATGCGATCCTGATCGCCTTCGGACTGGCCAGTGCCCCTGCACTGGCCGCCGATGGCGAAGGTTTCCTGGCCGGTGCCAGCGCGGACCTGACCGCGACCAACTTCTACTACAACCGCGATTTCCGCAGCGGCAGCGGCCAGGGCAAGCGCGAAGAATGGGCGCAGGGCTTCGTGCTGGATGCGCGCAGCGGCTATACGCCGGGCGTGGTCGGCTTCGGCATCGATGTACTGGGATTGGCCGACTTCAAGCTGGATGGCCTGCAATCGGAAGTGGGCACCGGCATCCTGCCTTATGACGAGGACGGTGCGCGCTCGGCTTTCGGCCGTATCGCGCTGACCGGCAAGGCCAAGGCGGGTCCGGCTGAACTGCGCGTAGGCAGCCACATCGCCTCGGACCTGGTACTGAAATCCAATACCAGCCGGCTGCTGCCGCAGACCTTCGAAGGCGCGTCGCTGGGCGCGGCATGGGATAACGGCGTGGAGCTCGGCTATGCGCGCTACGACCGTTCCTGGTATCGCGACGGCACCGAGCGGGTGGACCTGACCATCACCAACAAGGACCGCCGCTTCAGTGGCACGCCCGATGCCGATGGCTTCGAGCTGGTCACCGCGTCATGGGCGCCGGATGACCGTTTCACGTTGCATTACGAGCACGGCGAACTGCGTGACCTGTATCGCCAGCAGGTGGCGTCGGTGGCGTTCAAGCAGCCGCTGGAACGCGGCAAGCTGAGTACGGAAGTGCGCTATTACGTGTCCGATGACGTGGGTCCCGCGCTGGCCGGGGTGGTCGACAACCGGGCGTTGAACGCCCTGGTGGCCTGGCAGGTCGGCGGGCAGGAATTCGCGGTGATGTGGCAGGACATGAACGGTGACACCGCGATGCCGTTCGTCGGTGGCACGGACGGGAATGTCTTCAACTGGACGTTCATCAACGACTTCATGGAACGCGATGAGCGCAGCTGGCAGCTGCGTTACCAGCTGGACGGCAAGCAGATCAACCTGCCGGGCCTGAAGTTCCTGGTGCGTTACGTGAAGGGTGACAACGCCCGCCCGGCCACGTTCAGCGGCGAGGGCCGGCAGTGGCAGCGGGATGTTGAAGTCGGCTACACGTTCCAGAGCGAAGCGTTGAAGCACTTGTCGGTGCGCTGGCGCAACGGCTTCTTCCGTTCCAACTACCAGCGCGATGCCGAAGAGAACCGCGTGATGGTGGTGTATGACGTACCGCTGTGGGCAGGCCAGGGCTGAAAGCGCGGAGCAACGTCAACGTCAACTTCAACTTCAACGTCAAGAGCGTGCAGGGCGGGTGGTTGGCGGGACGGGGTGGGTTGGCGGGGGACGGCAGGAGCCGCTCCTGCGGGCCTCGTTTCGCGCCCTCCATGGCGCGGGACCACGCCATCGCATTCGCGCTGTCGCTCCCACGCTTTGCTGCGCAAACCGCGGGCCCCCTCTCACCAGCACCCACACCCCGCCGCTTCGCGGCCGCCCCTGACTCAGGGGCTCCCTCCACCCGTCCCCCGGTGCTCTGGTAGCGCCGAAGGCAGCGGCAGGAGCCGCTGCCAACGTCGCTTGCGACGGCCCGCAGGGTGCCGGTCAGGACGACCGGCATACCCATGGTCGGCGGATGGTGGGGGAATGGGGTCCGATGGATTCCCCCGGCCATGGGTCGGCGCTACCGCTTTTTCATTCTTTTTCTACGCGGGGGGCGGCCACCGGAACCTGTCAGGGGCCGTGCGACAAGGCCACGGGGCCCCTTGGTAGCGCCGACCCATGGTCGGCGGATGGTGGGGGAATGGGGTCCGATGGATTCCGCCGACCATGGGTCGGCGCTACCGCCTTCCATTCTTTTTCCACGCGGGGGCGGCCACCGGAACCTGTCAGGGGCCGGGCGACAAGGCCACGGGGCCCCTTGGTAGCGCCGACCCATGGTCGGCGGATGGTGGGGGAATGGGGTCCGATGGATTCCGCCGACCATGGGTCGGCGCTACCGCCTTCCATTCTTTTTCCACGCGGGGGCGGCCACCGGAACCTGTCAGGGGCCGGGCGACAAGGCCACGGGGCCCCTTGGTAGCGCCGACCCATGGTCGGCGGATGGTGGGGCAATGGGGTCTGATGGATTCCGCCGACCATGGGTCGGCGCTACCGCTTTTTCATTCTTTTTCTACGCGGAGCGCAGCGCCGGAACCTTTCAGGGGCCGGGCGGGGAGGCTGTGCGGGGGCGTCGAGCGCCATGGATGGCGCGAAACGAGGCCCGCATGGATGCGGTTTTTGCCGTCCCCCGCACAGCCTCCCCGCCCGGCCCACCCCCAGATACAACAACGCCACCCGCGAGGGGGTCCCACCCGTTCGACCAGCCTACTTGCTGGAAACGTACTTCTCGCGGCGGATCTGCGGATTGCCGAGCCCTGCCAGCTTCAACGCATCCACGCAGGCATCCACCATGTCCGGGTTGCCGCACAGGTAGGCGATGTCCGTGGCGGCATCCGGCGCAAGATCGGCCAGCTGCTGCTGCACGTAACCATGGCGGACGTCCGGCCCGGGATCGGCGGGCAGCTCGCGCGACAGGCACGGGATATAGCGGAAGTTCGGCTGCGACGCGGCAAACGCCTCGAAATCCTCGCTGTACAGCAGCTCGGCCGGGCTCCGGGCGCCCTGCAGCAGGACCACCTGGACGCCGCGTTCGGCCATGGCGGCGGCCAGCAGGGGCAGCATCGAGCGGTACGGGGTAACCCCGGTGCCGGTAGCGATCAGCAGATAGCGGCCATTGTGGTCGCCCGGCTGCAGGCAGAACCGGCCATACGGGCCGCTGGCGCTGAGCTGGCCGCCGATGTCCAGGCCTTCGAACAGCGCCGTGGCGGCACCGCCGGGAACGAAACTGACTGCGATATCCACCGCCTCGCCCGGCCCCAGCGCATGGTCGTGGAGGGTCGCCAGCGAGTAGCTGCGCTTGGTTTCGGTGCCGTCGGCGTACTGGAAATGGACCTGGATGAACTGGCCAGGCTGGAAATCCAGCGGCTGGCCGTCGTCGCGGAGGAACTGGTAATGGCCTACGGTCGGCGCCAGCATGCGGCGGTCGACCAGCTTCATGGGAAATTGGACTGGCACGGCAGTGGGAACAGTGTGTAGCCGGGGCAAGCCCGTGGGGGGATCTATAATAGCCCTCCCTGCACTCCTCCATGCGCCACCCGCAGGCGCAAAGGCTTTCCGCTTGGCTTCCCTGAACAACAGCGCGCCCGCCCTGCGCGTGCGCGACCTGCGCAAGACCTATGACAACGGCACCGTCGCCCTGAAGGGCGTGTCGCTGGAAGTCGCTCCCGGCGATTTCTTCGCCCTGCTGGGCCCCAACGGCGCCGGCAAGTCGACCCTGATCGGCATCGTCAGCTCGCTGGTGAACCTCAGCGACGGCCAGGTGGAGGTGTTCGGCACCGATCTGGTGGGTGAACGCAGCGCCTCCATGCGGCTGATCGGCCTGGTGCCGCAGGAGATCAACTTCAACCTGTTCGAAAAGCCCTTCGACATCCTGGTCAACTACGCCGGTTTCTATGGCGTGGACCGCGCCGAGGCGGAAAAGCGCGCCGAGGAAGAGCTCAAGCGCGCCCACCTGTGGGAGAAGGCGCAGGTGATGAGCCGCACCCTGTCCGGCGGCATGAAGCGCCGGCTGATGATCGCCCGGGCGATGATGACCCGGCCGCGCCTGCTGATCCTGGATGAACCGACCGCCGGCGTGGACATCGAGATCCGCCGCGACATGTGGCGGGTGCTGAAGGAGATCAACACCGCCGGCACCACCATCATCCTCACCACGCATTACCTGGAAGAGGCCGAACACCTGTGCCGCAACCTGGCCATCATCAACCACGGCCAGATCGTCACCCAGGGCCCGATGCGTGAACTGCTGGCCAAGCTGGACGTGGAGGGCTTCCTGTTCGACATCGACGGCACCCTGCCCGCCGAGCTGCCGCAGATCGAGGGCGCCACGCTGATCGCCACCGACGGGCACACGCTGGACGTGGACATGCCGCGCGCGATGGACCTCAACCGTGTATTCGCCGCACTCAACGCCTCGGGTATCCGCGTGCGTTCGATGCGGACCAAGAGCAACCGCCTGGAGGAGCTGTTCGTGCGCCTCACCGGCACCCCGGAGAACGTGGCATGAGCAGCACCCCGACCCCCGTCCTGACCGATGGCCAGCGCAACCGCATCGCCCTGGCGACCGTGGTGCGCCGCGAAGTGGCGCGCATCCTGCGCATCTGGGGCCAGACCCTGGTGCCGCCGGCGATCACCATGACCCTGTACTTCCTGATCTTCGGCGGACTGATCGGTTCGCGCGTCGGTGAGATGGGCGGCTACAGCTACATGCAGTTCATCGTGCCGGGCCTGGTGATGATGAGCGTGATCCAGAACAGCTACGGCAACATCAGCTCCTCGTTCTTCGGCGCCAAGTTCGGGCGCCACGTGGAGGAACTGCTGGTCAGCCCGATGCCGAACTGGGTGATCCTGTGGGGCTACGTGGCCGGCGCGGTGCTGCGTGGCCTGATGGTGGGCGTGATCGTGCTGATCATCGCCATGTTCTTCACCCCGGTGCGCATCCCGCATCCGCTGGTGACGCTGACCACGGTGCTGCTGGGCGCGACGATCTTCTCGCTGGCCGGCTTCATCAACGCGGTCTACGCGAAGAAGTTCGATGACGTGGCGATCGTGCCGACCTTCATCCTGACCCCGCTGACCTACCTGGGCGGTGTGTTCTATTCGGTGAAGCTGCTGCCCGGCTGGGCTGAAGCCGCAACCCACGCCAACCCGATCTTCTACATGGTCAACGCCTTCCGCTACGGCCTGCTGGGCACCAGCGACGTACCGCTGTGGGTGGCCTATGCGCTGATGCTGGGCTTCGTGGTGGCGCTGACCTTCGTGGCACTGTGGCTGCTGCGCCGTGGCGTCGGCCTGCGCAGCTGAGGGAAGACGCCGGGCCTGCGGCCCGGCACCCTGCCTTGCAGGCAACTGCACTGCAACTGCAACGTCAAAGGCAACTGCGGCTGGGATGGTTGCCGGGTGGGGGGTGCGGGGCCTTGAGCGGCAGGAGCCGCGAAGAGCTACATGGACGTACCTGCGCGTGCCCCGCGCCCCCCACCCGCACGACCCAGCCCGATACCCCTACCGACCAGCAAGACCAGCACGACCGGCACGACGGCCCGGACACGCGCGAAACAGGCACAATCCCCACAGCGATTCCTGACAACGTGGTGAGACTGCAATGCGCATCCTGATCCTCGGCGCCGGCGGTACCGGTGGCTACTTCGGCGGACGCCTGGCCCAGGCCGGCGTGGACGTCACCTTCCTGGTACGCCCCGCCCGTGCGGCGCAGCTGCAGCGCGATGGCCTGGTCATCCGCAGCCCGCTCGGCGACGCCGCTTTCCCGGTGCAGCAGGTCACCGCCGATGCACTGCCGGCGCTGGTCGCCGGGCACCCGTTCGACCTGGTCCTGCTGAGCTGCAAGGCCTACGACCTGGACAGTTCCATCGAGGCGATCGCGCCGGCGGTGGGACCGCGTACCAGCGTGCTGCCGATCCTCAACGGACTGCGCCACTATGCCGCGCTGGATGCACGCTTCGGCCGCGACGCGGTGATGGGCGGACTGTGCTTCATCAGCGCGACCAAGGCCGAAGACGGTTCCGTGCAGCACCTGGCCAAGCCAGCCCGGCTGACCTTCGGCGAGCGCGATGACGTCGGCCTCAGCGCCCGTGTGCTGGCCTTCGCCGCTGCCTGCGTGCAGGGCGGCGTGGACCACACCGCCAGCGAAAAGATCGGACAGGAACAGTGGGTGAAGTACACCTTCCTGACCGCGCTTGCGGCCGCCACCTGCCTGCGGCGCGCGGATATCGGCAGCATCGTGGCCACGCCGGGGGGCGAGGATTTCCTGCGCGCGCTGTACGCCGAATGCGTGGCGGTGGCCGAAGCCACCGGTGAACCCATCCCCGAGCCGGCGCAGGAGACCGCGCTGGCCGCGCTGACCCAGCCGGGCTCGGCACTGAAGGCGTCGATGCTGCGCGACCTGGAAGCCGGGCAGCAGGTCGAAGCAGACCACATCGTCGGTGACATGCTGGCGCGTGCGCGCAGCTTCGGCCAGCAGGCTCCCTTGCTGGCACAGGCCTACGACGCCCTGCAGGCCTACCAGGCGCAGCGCGCGGGCTGAGCATCGTGGCAGACCTGCCGAAGCGGATCTTCATCCTGGGGCTTGGCTACAGCGGCCAGGCCATTGCCCGCCGCCTGCTGGCGCTGGGCGTGGCGGTGGACGGCACGGTGCGGGAGCCGGCGGCACACGCCATCGACGGCCTGGCGCGGCACCGACTTGCCAGCGACCAGCCCGTCGATGCCACGCTGCTGGAGGCCCTCGGCCGCGCCGATGCCGTGCTGTGCACGGTGCCGCCCGATGCCGATGGCGATCCGGCCATGCGCCTGGTGCGTGCCGCACTGGCCAGCAGCAGGGCGCTGCGCTGGGTCGGGTATCTGTCGTCCACGGCAGTCTACGCAGGCCGCGACGGTGGCTGGGTCGACGAGGCGTCGCTGGCCGATGGCAGCTCGCCGTCGGCGCTGCAGCGGCTGCATGCCGAACGGCAGTGGCAGGCGCTGGCCAGCGAACGGGGCATCGACTCGGCGGTGTTCCGGCTGCCGGGTCTGTACGGTCGCGGCCGCAACGCGCTGGTGCAGTTGGCTGCCGGACGTGCACGCCACGTGGTACGTCCCGGGCTGGTCTTCAACCGGCTGCATGTGCAGGACCTGGCCGATGTGGTGGTCGCGGCCCTGCAGCACCCCCGGCCTGCCGGACGGTATCTGCCGGCCGACGACGAACCGGCCCCGCCACAGCAGGTGCTGGCCTATGCCGCGCAGCTGGGCGGGTATGCGCTGCCGGCGCAGCAGCAGTGGGACGATCCGGCGGTCAGCCCGTCGCTGCGGCGGTTCTACGAGGGCAACAAACGTATCGACAGCCGCGGCACGCGCGCGATGCTGCAGTGGCAGCCGCGCTTTCCGAGCTACCGCGAGGGACTGCAGGATGCGTGGGAACACGGGGATGGGCAGCGCTTGCCCGCAGGGGCCTGACGACCAACGGTCGTCACTAACCAGAACCAGCGATCGTCACTGAACGGAACCAGCGGTCGTCACCCACCAGAACCGCCGGTGGTCGCCCACCAGCCTGCCGGGATCAGCCCGGCAGTCGGAAGAATGCGCGCGCAGCGGCGGTGGTGGTAGCCGCCGCGACGTCGGTCGCTTCACCGCGGTCGCGGGCCAGCTCTTCCACGATATGTGCCAGGTACATCGGCTCGTTGCGGCGGTCCTTGGGCATCGGCTTCAGCGAGCGCGGCAGCAGGTACGGCGCGTCGGTTTCGATCATCAGGCGGTTCGCCGGGATGTGCTTGACCAGCTCGCGCAGGTGCGCGCCGCGGCGCTCGTCGCACAGCCAGCCGGTGATGCCGATGTACCAGTCCTGGTCCAGGTAATCGAACATTTCCTGGCGTTCACCGGTGAAGCAATGCACCACCGCCGCGCCGATGCGGCCCTCGAAGTTCTTCATCTGCGCCATGAAATCGGCGTGCGCGTCGCGCTGGTGCAGGAACAGCGGCTTGCGCGCACCGTCGGCCGCGGTGACCTCGGACGCCAACTGCAGCTGGCGCTCGAACGCACGGTGCTGCGCAGGACGCGGCGAGAAATCGCGGAAATAATCCAGCCCGCACTCGCCCACCGCGACCACTTCCGGGTGCGCATGCAGCGCGCGCATTTCCGCGTCGCATTCGTCGGTGTAGTCCACCGCATGGTGCGGGTGGACGCCGGCGGTGGCATACAGGAAGCCGGGGTGCTGGCGCGCCAGCTGCAGCGCCAACGGTGAATGTTCGCGGCTGGCGCCGGTGATCACCATCTGCGCCACGCCGGCATCGCGCGCACGCGCCAGCACAGCATCGCGATCGCGGTCGAAGGAGTCGTGGGTGAGGTTGGCGCCGATATCGATCAGTTGCATGGTCATCGCAGTGGGGAACGCCGGCTCATTGTACCTGCCGGCCCCATGGCCCCTTATCCTTGTGCGATGAGCACCCCGCACTTCCCGATTTCCGCGCTGCTGCCGCAGGTCAAGGACAGCCTCGACCAGCACCGGCGACTGGTCCTTGAAGCCCCGCCGGGCGCCGGCAAGACCACCCAGGTACCGCTGGCGCTGCTGCACGCGCCGTGGCTCGCCGGGCAGAAGATCATCCTGCTGGAACCGCGCCGGGTCGCCGCGCGCAGTGCCGCCCAGTTCATGGCACGGCAGCTGGGCGAGGAGGTCGGCGACACCGTGGGCTACCGCATCCGCTTCGAGAACAAGGTCTCTGCGCGCACCCGCGTGGAGGTGGTCACCGAGGGCATCCTGACCCGCATGCTGCAGGACGATCCGATGCTGGAGGGCATCGGTGCGATCGTGTTCGATGAGTTCCACGAGCGCCACCTCAGCGGTGATCTCGGCCTGGCGCTGGCGCTGGACGTGCAGGCGCAGCTGCGCGACGACCTGCGCCTGGTGGTGATGTCGGCGACGCTGGACGGCGAGCGGCTGGCGCGCTTGCTTGATGCCCCGCGCCTGTCCAGCGAGGGCCGCAGTTTCCCGGTGGAGGTCTCGCACTTCCCCGCCCGCCGCGACGAAGCCCTCGACCTGCAGGTGCGCCGCGCGGTGCAGCAGGCGCTGGCCACCCATCCCGGTGACGTGCTGGTGTTCCTGCCCGGGCAACGCGAGATCCAGCGCGTGCTGGCGGGCCTGCAGGACACCGTGGATGCGGCCACCGAGGTGCTGCCGCTGCACGGCGAGCTGCCGGTGGAACAGCAGGGGCGCGTGCTGCAGCCTGCGGCCGATGGCCGCCGCCGCGTGGTGCTGGCCACCAACGTGGCCGAATCATCGGTCACCCTGCCCGGGGTACGCGTGGTGATCGACAGCGGGCTGGCGCGGGAGCCGCAGTACGACCCCAACAGCGGCTTCACCCGGCTGGACGTGGTGGCCGTGGCGCAGGCGTCGGCCGACCAGCGCGCCGGGCGTGCCGGCCGCGTGGCAGCCGGTTGGGCATGGCGCCTGTGGCCGCAATCACAGCGGCTAGAGCCGCAACGCCGGGCGGAAATCGAACAGGTCGAATTGACCGGGCTGGCCCTGGAACTGGCGGCGTGGGGCAGCAGTGACCTGCGCTTCGTGGACGCGCCACCGGCCGGGCCACTGGCCGCCGCGCGCGAGCTGCTGCAGCGCTTGGGCGCGTTGTCGCCCACCCATGCGATCACCGCACAGGGGCGGCGGATGCTGGCGATCGGCACCCATCCGCGGCTGGCGGCAATGCTGCTGGCCGCAACCGCCGGCACCGAGCAGGCATTGGCGGCCGATGTCGCCGCCCTGCTGGAAGCGCGTGATCCGCTGCGCCAGGGCGGCGACGCGCTGGCACCCCGCTGGCGCGCACTGGCGGCGTTCCGGAGTGGCCGCGCGCCACATGAGGCGAACCGCGGCGGATTGGCCGCCATCGATGCAGCAGCGCGACAGTGGCGGCGACGCCTGCGCTGTGACGCCGCGCCGCCGTCGAGCATCGAAGCGCACCAGCTGGGTGACCTGCTGGCGCATGCGTTCCCGGACCGCATCGCCTTCCGCCACCCGAACGATCCGCTGCGCTACCTGCTGGCCAACGGCCGCAGCGCGCGCCTGCACGAGCTGAGCGACCTGCGCGGCGAACCCTGGCTGGTGGCCAGCGAACTGCGTTTCGAGGCGCGCGATGGGCTGCTGCTGCGCGCCTCGCCAGTGGATGAGCAGTACCTGCGCCGCGTGTTCGCGTCGCGCTTCGTCAGCGAAGACATCGTGCGCTGGGACGCCGAGCGCCGGGCGCTGGTGGCGCTGCGCGAAAGCCGCTTCGAACGCATCGTGTTCGACAGCCGATCGGCCGGACGCGTCGATCCGGCGCATGCCGCCGCGGCGCTGACCGAGGCGGTGGCCGAACTCGGCCTGCAGGCCCTGCCGTGGACCGACGGCCTGCGGCAGTGGCAGGCCCGGGTGGAAGGACTGCGCCGCTGGATGCCCGAGCTCGGACTGCCCGATGTCAGCGACGCAGCCCTGCTGGCCAGCCGCGCGGCATGGCTGCAGCCGGCCTTCGCCGGCAGGACGCGCCTGGACGCGCTGGATGAAGCCAGCTTCGGCGAGGCGCTGAAGACGCCGCTGGACTGGTCGCAGCGACAGCTGGTGGACCGCCATGCGCCGACCCGGATCAGTGTGCCGTCCGGCCTGGAACGTGGCATCAGCTACAGCCTGGACAGCGAATCCGGCGAACCGCTGCCCCCGATCCTGGCGGTGAAGCTGCAGGAGTTGTTCGGGCTGGCCGACACGCCCCGCATCGCCGACAACCGTGTCGCGCTCACCCTGCATCTGCTCTCGCCGGGCGGTCGCCCGCTGCAGGTCACCCAGGACCTGCGCAATTTCTGGGCGAACACCTATGCCGAAGTAAAAAAGGAAATGAAGGGGCGCTACCCCCGCCATCCGTGGCCTGACGACCCGTGGACCGCGACGGCCACGCACCGTGCCAAGCCGCGGGGTACCTGACAGGCTGAACGGGGGCTGCGGCCTCACGCCCCATCCGAGCCTGACTGACATGCCGTTTACAGCAACCGCGCGACACTGGAGTTCGACCCGAGGCAAAGGACCCCACATGAGCAGACTGACCGTAATCACCGACCGTGCACTGGAACGCGCGCTGGACCTGGCCCATAGCGCCGGCGATGGCATCAAGCACGCAGGCGGCAACCTGGGCGGTAGCCTGCGCCATTTCGGCCCCACCGCCGCAGACTGGCTGAAGACCGGCGCAGCACTGGGCGCAGTGAAGACCGGCGGCCGGATCGCCACCAAGGCAGTGCGCCGCAACCCGGCGGTGACCATCGCCGCTGCTGCCGTCGGCGTCGGCCTGCTGGGCTACGCGCTGTACCGCAAGCAGCAGAAGAAGAAGCTGGCTGGTGGCCATGTCGTCAACGGACAGGCGCAGCGGGTTGCCGCACGTGACCGCCGCGTCAACACGGTGGTGGACGAACACAGCGATATCGGCAGCGACGCCTGAGCGTTTGCCGCGGGGTGAAGACCCGCCGCTGTGCTGGCCGGTTCGGCAGATACGAAGGGTGGGGCGGATGCCACGCCCTTCGTCGTTTTGGCGGTGGCGATGTCGCTGTTGCCAATTGCGTTGGCCGCTGCAGTGCCTGCATGTTCGGTGGACCATCCACCGTCGTGCGCAGGAGCCGCCCTTGTTTTCCGCCAGCAGCACCGCCGCCGCTGCCCCCCTTGCGCCGGCAAGGCACGCCCCGCCGGCCAGCACCCCGGACCCTGCCGCGCCTGCACTCCGCCCTTGCGCCGTGGGCAACTCACCGGTAGCCGAATTCGATCTGCGCCTGCTTGCCTCACCGTGCCCGCCGGTGCCGTTGCGGCCATTGGGCCCTGCGCTTACCGCTGCCGACATGGCCGTGGCGATGGTAAGAGACCGGCGCTACGCCAGCATGGTGGATGCCATCCACGCCCCGCTGATTGCGCAGATAGGGGCCACTTACGCCTTCGATGCACTGCGCCTGGAAGTGTTCGGCCGCTGGGTACTGGCCAATCGCGCTGCGCTGGCGATCAACATCGGACCGGATGACAACGCACTGCTTGCCGGGTGCCGGGTGCTCGCCTGGCTGCCGGGGGTGGGAGAAAGCGCACGCCAGTGCGCCCAGGCCTACGTTTTCATCCTGTACCACATGGCCGCGCAGCTGGGCGACGAACACATCGGCCTGCACGTGGAACCCATTGCGCAGGCACTCGCCGCCCGCACCCCCGCACCTGCCCTTAGTCCACTTGCCGCCACTGTCCCGGCTGCAGCTCACCCAACTGATACGGCCCCATCGATGCACGGACCAGCCGCAGCGTCGGCAGGCCGACGGCGGCGGTCATCCGTCGCACCTGCCGGTTACGCCCTTCGCGCAGTGTCACGGCCAGCCAGGCATCGGGCACCGTCTTGCGGAAACGCACCGGCGGGTCACGCACCCACAGCGCGGGTGCATCGATCTGCTCGATCCGGGCAGGCAGGGTGGGCCCGTCCTTGAGCAGCACGCCCCGGCGCAGCTGCGCCAGCCGTTCCGGCGTCGGTTCGCCTTCCACCTGCACCCAATAGGTTTTATCCGCTTTATGCCGCGGATCGGTCAGGCGGTGGGCCAGCCCACCGTCATCGGTCAACAGCAGCAGGCCTTCGCTGTCATGGTCCAGGCGGCCTGCGGCGTACACATCCGAGGGCAGGCCGAACCCCGCCAGGGTGGGCCGTGGCGGCACGCTGCGGTCGGTGAACTGGCACAGGACATTGAACGGCTTGTTGAACAGGATCAGGGACATGGGCAGATCAACAGGACGACGGGAAACGCAGCCGCCATTGTCGCCGGTGTCGCAGGCAACCGCGATGCCGCTGCGCCGAGTCGGTGATCACAGGCACAGCGGCATGCCGGTCATGCGCAGGGATGCCGCTGTCTCCGCCGCGGTCAACCGCGCGGTTTGACGAAGCGCAGGGTCATGCGATCGCTCTCGCCGATGGCACGGTACTTCGCCGCGTCGGCTGCATCATGGTTGTTTGACGGCGGCAGCGTCCACACGCCGTTGGGATGATCCTTGGTATCGCGCGGGTTGGCGTTGATCTCGCTGCTGCCATCCAGCTTGAAGCCGGCGGCTTCGGCCATCGCGATCACCTGCTGCTGTCCGACATAGCCGGTGCCGTCGTCGTCGCCGACATCGGCCTTGGCGCGATGTTCGACCACGCCCAGCACGCCGCCCGGCTTCAGCACGTCGTAAAAGCCCTTGAACATGCCCGGTGCCTGGCCGGACTTGCGCCAGTTGTGCACGTTGCGGAAGGTCAGCACCACATCGGCCGAAGCAGGCTTGCCGAACACCGGCGCGGCCGGGTCGTAGGCGACTTCGGTGGCCTTGTCGAACTGTGCGGGCGCGGTGCTGAATTTCTTCTGCAGGCCGTCGCGGCTGCGCTGCTGGTAGTCGCGTCCACGTCCTTCCGGCACCGCTGCCGGATCCACCACCGCGGCAATGTACTGGCCCTGCTGGCGCACCAGCGGCGCCAGGATTTCCGAATACCAGCCATTGCCGGGGGTGATCTCGATGACCGTGCTGGCCGGGGTCAGCTTGAAGAACGACAGCGTCTGCGCCGGATGGCGGAAGCCATCGCGGGTGACATTGGCAGGATCACGCGTGGTGGACTTCACCGCCGCCTCGATCGCCGGGCTGACCTGTCCCTGCGGCGCCGCGCCGGCGGCAGCGGGCGTGCGCGCGTACAGCGGCGATGCGGACAGCGCCACTGCCACGGCGAGGCAACAGGCAGACACGTTGATCAGGTTCTTCATGGCAGGGCTCCCTTGGATGGTGGGCGCAGACTAGCAGCCCGAGCTGCTCCGGTGTTCACAAAGCGTTATCGCCACGCGGCACGCCGGAACACAGTTTTGCGGCAGCTGCCGCAGCAGCGTCATCTCCCTGCCCGTATGCTGCTGTGGTCGCTACCCGAGGAGATTTCGAATGACGGCAACCCGCGAACTGGGCCGCTCCGGCCTGCAGGTGCATCCCATCGCCTTCGGCGGCAATGTATTTGGCTGGAGTGCGGACGAGAAAACGACCTTCGCCCTGCTTGATGCCTTTATCGATGCCGGCTTCAACCTGGTCGATACCGCCGATGCTTATTCGGCATGGGTACCGGGAAACCAGGGCGGTGAATCGGAAACATTGATCGGCAGGTGGTTCGCGCGTAGCGGCAAGCGCGACAAAGTGGTTCTGGCCACCAAGGTGGCGAAGTGGTCCGAACAGCCCGGCCTGTCGGCGGACAACATCACCGCGGCGGTGGAAGGTTCGCTGCGTCGCCTGCAGACCGATGTCATCGATCTCTACCAGGCGCACGAGGATGACGAATCCACGCCGCTGGAGACGACGCTGGGAGCCTTCGCGCGGCTGATCGAACAGGGCAAGGTCCGCGCCATCGGCGCCTCCAATTACAGTGCCGATCGGCTGGCCGATGCACTCAAGGTATCAGCCGACTACCAGCTGCCCCGTTATGAAACGCTGCAGCCGGAATACAACCTCTACGACCGCTCCGGTTATGAAGCCGGCCTGGAAGCGCTGGTGCAGCGTGAGCAGCTCGGCGTGATCAGTTACTACTCGCTGGCCAGCGGTTTCCTGAGCGGTAAGTACCGCCGCACTGAAGACGCGTCCAGGAGCCCTGCGCGCGGCCAGGCCGTGGTGGCGAAGTACCTCAACCCGCGCGGCAACCGCATCCTGGCGGCACTGGACGACATCGCCAGCCGGCACACGGCAACCGCTTCGCAGGTCGCCTTGGCCTGGCTGATCGCGCGTCCGTCCATCACCGCACCGATCGTCAGCGCGACCAGCGTGGAGCAGCTGCACGACGTGCTGGCGGCGGCCACCCTGGCGCTGTCTGCGCGGGATATCGCCGAGCTTGATGAGGCCAGCGCCGCCGGCTGACGATCAGAGTGGGAATCAGGATGCTTCCACGGAAGCGGAAGCATCGTCCTGCGCATCGGGCAGGTCGTCGTCGCGCCGGACCAGGCCCTGCCCCTTCAGCAGCCACAGGATCTCGTCCTCTGCGTAGCGGGCGTGGGGCAGCAGCTGGTTGCGCTGGGCGAAGGCGAGCGCCGCTGCCGTGTTGCCAGCAGCCATCCTGTAATTGCGGCCATGCGTGCCATGGCGTTCGAAACCCAGGCGACCTTCGCGGCCTTCATGATCCACGTACTGCAACACCCCCTGCCGCCACGAGAACCAGGAGCGGCGCGTCACTGCCGGCGCGGTTACCTGTCCCGACGGCTGCAGCCGCGTCAGCCCGCACGGATCAGCAGAGTCTGCAGCAGGCACATGCGGGTCGTCGCCAGGGGAGGTCCGGTCCGGGTCTGGAGGGATCCACGTGATGCCCTGCTGTTCCAGCAGTTCGACCAGGTCGGCGAGGCGGTAGGAAACATCGTCCTGCAGCTTGTGACGTTGCATGAAGCGCACCGCGTGCGCCTGCTGCGTCACAAGCTGCCACTGATCCGGCGCAGTGGGCGAGGCCACCATCCGCAGCCGTCCAAGGCTGCCTCGTTCGTCGAGGAACACCAGCGCGTCGGCGCCCAAGGCGAAGCTGTTGCGACGCAGGATCACGTTCCCGGCCCGGCCGGGCATACGGACCTCCCTGGCGATCAGGAACGGCAGGCGGTCGTTCACCGCCTGCGGGGTGAACGCTTCCTCGCCGCACCAGGTGGATCGTTCGCGGAGGAACAGGTGCCGTGTCTGCTGCGCGTGTACCCGGTCGCCATCGGCCTGCCCAACGTCGTCGCCCGGTTCAAAGCGACAACCCGACATGGCCTGCGTGCCGTTGATCAGGGTGGCCATCGATCGGGCGCCCAGGCTGAACCCCGCCTCCGCATCCTGCAGCGCGTAGCCCCCTTGGGGGGTGCTGGTCACCTCCAGGTAGCCAACGCGCAGCCCGCGGCACGCCTCCGACGACGGCCTGACGAAGTAGGCGACGAATGTCCTGCGCCGCTGGGCCGGATCTTCGTAGCTGATCAACCGGAAGGTATTGGGCGCCAGGATGTGCGATGACCGGATGCGCCGCCGATGCAGCAGGTGATCACTGAGCGGGGACACGCTCAGCACCGAGAACACGTCCTCATCGACCAGCGGGGTGGGATCGCGGGGCGCGGCGCGCTGCATCTGGCCCAGTCCCTCGTACTTGCGCGCGCCTCGTCCGCGCTGGGCTGCGGGGATGTGTTCGTGCACGACCTCGGTCTTTACCCAGGCAGCGCTGCGGTCGCGCAGCGCGCCGGCAAAGCCATCCATGAAATGGTCGTGCGCCCGTTGCGGTACGCAGAAGCTGGCCTGGACCGGGCCGAAGCGCATCTTCCGCACCTGCAGCCGCGCCTCACGCGTATCGTGGAAGCGCAGGCAGGCCAGGGCGGCATGGGCGCCAGCCGCACGTTCGACGCCATCACTGCTGCCATTGGCGTTTGCTCCCGGCGTGCAGTGGCCAGCGCATTCCACTGGCTTGTCGCGGTCACCGGCCACCAGAGGGTGCTGCGGTGCGGCTACCCGTCGGTCATCCTGACCCATGGCCGGATGCAGGCCGTCCTTGGCATGCGCGCTCGACTGCTTGCTGACTGCCGTGCTTTCCTTGCTCTGCTGGGCCATCTGGCCGAGCGCGGTCTGCTTCCTGAGAATGGATGCACTCTCTTTCCGCGGTCCCTGCGCGGCGGGGCCCGGGACACCCGCCGCGCCGTCCACGGACACTGATCGGGCGCCCGTCGGCCGGCGACCCGGAGCGGCGTGTCCGCGCCCTGCGTCCGCTCCTGTGGACGTTCGCGACCCAACGCGTGAAGAAGGCGGCGGCGGCTTCGGTCTGGCCTTGGGTTTGGCCCGGCGCGCGTCGGCTCCGGGCAACGGCCAGGCGCCAGCGCCCTGCGCATCATCGACGGACTGCCCAGCGACGCCGGATGCACAATGCCATGGCAACATGATCGGTCCTTCGGTGCCATTGGCCGGCAGCCCGTCGCGGGCGGTGCAGCGCGATGCCGCCCCTGCTGCCGGCACGCGTGCCACGTTCAGGCTGCCCGCCCCGGCGGCACCACGCAGCGACTGCAGCCCTGCATACGCGTTGGTCGCGACGTGCAGCAGGTGTGCCAGGCGGACCAGATGCTTGCCCGCCGTCGTGGACGGCGAACGGACCGGCCGCTGGTGCTGCAGCGCGTGCACCAGGGCACACGCGGCCAGACCAAGCACCAGCGGGGCAGGATCGGCACCGCCATCGGTAACCTCGGGCAGCCAGCGCAGGCGGTCTGCCACGGCCTGCAGGATCACGATGGGGGCGATGCGGGTGAGTGGGATCGACTGAAGCGCTCGCAGCACATTGCCCCTGCGCGCTTCGGACAGGCCGCAGTACGTTGCATAGGCGGTCCATGGAATGGTTATCCCGGGCAGCAGCTGGTCGGCCTGCTGCACCAGCTGCGAGAACGCCCGCGCCGTACCC
This sequence comes from Stenotrophomonas sp. SORGH_AS_0321, assembly GCF_031453215.1. Lineage (NCBI taxonomy): Bacteria > Pseudomonadati > Pseudomonadota > Gammaproteobacteria > Lysobacterales > Lysobacteraceae > Stenotrophomonas > Stenotrophomonas sp. SORGH_AS_0321. The sequence continues at coordinate 193,217 of NZ_JAVIZG010000001.1, read as the reverse complement.
CAGCGGACCAGCTCGTGGCCCAGGTTGTCGCCGATCAGATGGAGTTCGCTTCGCCAGGGCGGTGGTGCCGCAGGTTGCCGCGCGCGTTCCGGCAGGACACCGTTGAAGATCGCCGATGGCAGCCTTACCGGCTGCAGCATCCTGCACACCCACGCACCGACGTTGATCGGGGCCTGGGTTCCGCAGTGACCGTGAGAGGGCGCGACAGGGGACATGGCGTGCGGGTACCTAGTCCGGCAGGCCCGGCGCGGCCACCCTGGTCCGCAGCAGGCTGTTGTCGTTGAGCCGCCAGTTGATCTCCATCGGCGTCGGCGGTTGATCTGCCTCGATATCGTCATGCCGTGCAAACGCCAGCGAAGCATCGGACGTGCCGGCGGCAGGCCGCAGGTCGTGCCGGTTGATCGCACCGGTGGTGGCGCAGGGAACATGCGGAATGGAAGGCGTGAACGGCATGGCTTGATGATCCATCACCTGATCACCGGCGGACTTTCGAGTTGCGTGCATTGCCGGCACCTTGCGCCACCCGGATACCGGTCGATTGTTCCAACGGTGACCAATACCGGAAATCACATGGTTATCACGTCGTTGAATGGAACAGGAATCGTGACGTAATTCGCACTTCAGCATCCAAGCCGCCGTCCGATAACCGAATTCCCCTTCCCGGACCTGCGCTCATGCGGAACGTCTCTCCGTCTCCTCCTTCTTCCTCTCGCGGCATCCAGTTCAAGCTGATCGGCGCCAGCGTGCTGGGCGTACTGCTGCTGGTGGTCAGTGCGCTGGCCGGCCTGGCCTCGGCCTGGTTCGACCTGGGCGCGGCGATGCCGGCCTCCTATTCGGTGAGCCGCGACGCCGAGCAGCTGCAGCGGGAGTTCCGCCTGCAGGTGCAGGAGTGGAAGAACGTGCTGCTGCGGGGTGCGGACGATGCGCTGCGCGAAAAGCACGCGGCCGCCTTGGCCGAAGAAGGGCGCAAGGTAGCGGAACTGGCCGCCAAGGTCGGCCGTGCCGACGATGGCCGGACGCGGGAGCTGGTCGCCGCGTTCATGACCGACCAGGCCGCGCTGCAGCGTGACTACCAGGCCGCACTGCAGGCCTATATTGCAGCGGGTTACGACCCGGCCGCCGGTGATGCGCCGGTGCGCGGCCGCGACCGCCCGCTGGCGCAGGCGCTGGATGGCCTGGCCGCGCATACCGCGCAGGTCGCGGATGCGGCCATCGCACGCCGCTCAAGCCACGCACGCGAACTGCTGGTGACCAGTGCCGTGGTGACGGTCATCAGCGCCGTGCTGCTGTTGCTCGCGCTGTCCTGGTGGCTGCGCCGCGCCGTGGTGCGGCCGGTGGTGGCGGTGGAAGCCGCCGCGCGCGCCGTGGCTGCCGGCGACCTGGACTACCGCGTGCAGGTGCAGGGGCGCGATGAGATCGGCCGCTTGGCCACGGCCATGCAGGACGTGCAGGGCACGCTGCGCGGTGTGCTGGCAGCGCAGGCAGAAATGGCCCGCACCCACGAGGCGGGGCAGATCAGCCATCGCATGGACGCCGCCGCGTTCCCCGGCGCTTACGGCCGCATGGTGGCCGACTGCAATGCACTGGTCGCTGCGCACATCCAGGTGAAGATGCGTGCCATCGCCGTCATGGGTCGTTATGCCGTCGGCGATCTGTCCGAAGACATGGACCGCCTGCCGGGCGAGAAGCGCGTGATCACCGATGCACTGGATGCCGCCAAGGCGAACCTCGGCGCGATCAATGCCGAGATCAAGCGACTGGCAGGCGCCGCTGCCGCCGGTGACTTCAGCCAGCGCGGCAACGTGGCCGGCTTCGAGCATGATTTCGCCGACATGGTGGCCGGCCTCAACCAGCTGATGCAGACCACCGACGGCAACCTGGCCCACGTATCGCGCATGCTGCGCGCGATCGCCGATGGCGACCTGCGTGCGCGCATGGAGGGTGAGTTCCATGGCGTGTTCGCGCGGATCGCCGGCGACGCCAATACCACGGCGGCGCAACTGGCGACGATCGTCGCCGATATCCAGCAGGTGGCCGGTGGCGTCCGCGAAGCCGCGATGGAGATCGCAAGCGGCAACAGCGACCTGTCCCAGCGCACCGAACAGCAGGCCGCCAACCTGGAAGAAACCGCCGCCTCGATGGAGGAGCTCACCTCTACCGTGCGCCAGAACGCAGAACATGCGCGCACCGCCAACGACCTGGCCCGCAGCGCGGCGGGCGTGGCCTCGCAGGGTGGCGACGTGGTCGGCCAGGTCGTGGAAACGATGGGCGGTATCGAAACGTCTTCGCGGCGGATTGCCGAGATAATTTCGGTGATCGACGGCATCGCCTTCCAGACCAACATCCTGGCCTTGAACGCGGCCGTGGAAGCCGCGCGGGCGGGCGACCAGGGCCGCGGCTTCGCCGTGGTGGCCAGTGAAGTACGCACGCTCGCACAGCGTTCGGCGGCCGCTGCAAAGGAGATCAAGGGGCTGATCGATGAATCGGTGGAAAAGGTTGCCGATGGCTCCGCGCTGGTGCGCCAGGCCGGCAACACGATGGGCGAGATCGTTGCCTCGGTGCAGCGCGTGACCGACATCATGGCCGACATCTCCGCCGCTTCGCAGGAACAGAGCGCAGGCATCGAACAGGTCAACCAGACCGTGGTGCAGATGGACGGCGCCACCCAGCAGAATGCCGCGCTGGTGGAAGAAGCCTCCGCTGCCGCGCGCAGCATGGAACAGCAGGCGGCGCGCCTGGTCGAATCGGTGGGCGTGTTCACCCTGGCCTGACGCATGGCGCCGTGGGCCCGGCAGTGACGGCCGCTGGCCGTCAGCCGACGCGCTCCCGGTAGTGACGGCCGCTGGCCGTCAGCCGATGCGCTCCCGGTGGGTGACGACCGTTGGTCGTCACGCTTCGGGCTACACCACGAACGGCTCGCGCTGCATGCCATCTGCCAGCACATCCACGAACGACCGCACGCGCGCCGACACCGCGGTGTTGCGGTAGTACACCGCGTGGATGGGCTGGTAGACATCCAGCGTCTGCGCGATCAGCACCGGCACCAGCGCGCCGCTGGCGCGGTCGGCGTGGGTCAGGAAATCAGACAGGCAGGTGATGCCGGCGCCTTCCACCGCCAGCCGGCGCAGGGTCTCACCACTGGAAGCGGCGATGTCCGGGCGTACCCGCAACTGGCCCTCGTCGTCGCCGGGCAGCGGCCAGCGGTTCAGCGATTCGGGTTCGTTGAAGCCCAGCAGCGTATGCGCCGACAACGCGGCCACGCTGTCCGGCGTGCCGTGCTGGCGCAGGTAGCCCGGGCTGGCCACCAGCTGCAGGCGGCAGCGGCCGAGCAGGCGGGCATGCAGGGTGGAATCGGCCAGCGGACCGATGCGGATGGCCAGGTCGGTGCGCCGCTCCAGCAGGTCGATGTAGCGCTCGGAGCTGTTCACTTCCAGCGCCACCTCCGGAAACTGCTGGCGATAGCGGGCCACCAGCGGAGCGATCACATGCAGCACGAACGGCATCGCCGCATCCACGCGCAGGCGACCAGCCGGACGCTGGCGACGCAGCGCCATCTGTTCCTCCGCGGTCTCCACTGCCTCGACGATCTGCCGCGCCTGGCGTACGAAGGCCTCGCCTTCGGCGGTCAGGTGCAGGCGGCGCGTGGTGCGGGTCAGCAGGGTGGTGCCCAGCTTTTCTTCCAGCCGGCCCAGCGCGCGGCTGACCCCGGACGGGGTCTGGCCCAACTGCTCGGCCGCCGCGCTGATGGTGCCGCTGTCGATGACCGCCAACAGGGCCTGCATTTCATCCAGGGTGATCTTCATCGCCGCATTATTGACCATCAGGCAAGAGTGATTGGCGTGAAGACGTGTTTTTCGGCAAAGGTCAACGGCGCAGACTGCGCTCCTTTCTTTCCTGCCGGACCCTGTCATGACCCGTGGCATTCCCCTCGCCCTGCTGGCGCTCACCCTCGGTGCCTTTGCCATCGGCACCACCGAGTTCGTGATCGTCGGGCTGCTTCCCACCATCGCCGCCGACCTGCAAGTCAGCCTGCCCTCGGCCGGCCTGTTGGTGTCCCTGTACGCGCTCGGCGTAGCGATCGGCGCGCCGGTGCTGACCGCGCTGACCGGCCGCGTGCCGCGCAAGACCCTGCTGGTGGCGCTGATGCTGGTGTTCACCGTGGGCAACCTGGTCGCCTACCTGGCGCCGGGCTACAACTCGCTGATCGTCGCGCGCATCCTGACCGGCCTCGCCCATGGCGTGTTCTTCTCCATCGGCTCGATCATCGCCACGTCGGTGGTGCCGAAGGAAAAAGCCGCCAGCGCGATCGCCATCATGTTCACCGGCCTGACCGTCGCCCTGGTGACCGGCGTCCCGCTGGGCACCTTCATCGGGCAGCACCTGGGCTGGCGCGCGACCTTCCTGGCGGTCTCCGGGCTGGGCGTGGTGGCGCTGCTGGGCAGCCTGGCCTTCGTGCCGCGCAACCTGGCGCAGAGCGCGCCGGCGACCTTCCGCCAGCAGCTGGGCGTACTGGCGCAGCCGCGGCTGCTGATGGTGTATGCGATGACCGCGCTCGGCTACGGCGGTACGTTCCTGTCCTTCACCTACCTGGCGCCGATCCTGCAGGAGGTCACCGGTTTTTCCGCCAATGCGATCAGTGGCGTGCTGCTGGTGTACGGCATCTCGGTGGCGTTCGGCAACGTGTGGGGCGGCCGCCTGGCCGACCGGCTCGGCCCGATTCCGGCCCTCAAGCGCATCTTCGCGCTGCTGGCGCTGGTGCTGCTGGTGTTGACCTTCACCGCGTACAACACCTGGCTGGTGCTGCTGACCGTGCTGGCGCTGGGCGCGGTGGCATTCGGCAACGTGCCCGGCCTGCAGGTCTACGTGGTCAAGCAGGCGCAGCGCTATGCGCCGCAGGCAACGGATGTGGCATCGGGGCTGAACATCGCCGCGTTCAATATCGGCATCGCCCTCGGCGCCTCGCTGGGTGGGCTGGTGGTGGAACACATCGGCCTGATGCACACCCCGTGGCTGGGCGCGCTGGTGGTGGTGGGCGCCTACGCCCTGACCGCGCTCAGCGGCCGGCTGGACCGCCGCGATGGCATCGACGACCGCGCCGACGGCATCACCGTGGCGGCGCATTGAACAGCCCGCTGCCGGGTCGCCCGCTGCGGCCGGGCACCACAACGCAGCGTTGCCCGCATGCACACGGCAGCTGCCCTACCCTCTTCCTGTCCCCCGCTGGAGTATCCCCATGACCGTTCCTGCTTTTGGCCTCGGTACGTTCCGCCTGAAAGAACAGGCGGTGATCGATTCGGTGCGCAATGCGCTCGACGTCGGCTACCGCGCCATCGATACCGCACAGATCTACGGCAACGAAGCCGAAGTTGGCCAGGCGATCGCCGAATCCGGCGTGCCACGCGATGACATCTACCTGACCACCAAGATCTGGATCAGCGAATTCAAGCGTGACGCGCTGCTGGCCAGCCTGCACCGCAGTCTGGAGAAGCTGCGTACCGACCGCGTCGACCTGACCCTGATCCACTGGCCATCGCCGGCTGACGCGGTGCCGATGGAGGAATACCTGCCGGCGCTGGCCGAAGCCAAGGCACAGGGCCTGACGCGCGGGATCGGCATCTCCAACTTCACCATCGCCCAGACCCGCCGCGCGATCGGCATCCTGGGGGCAAGCGAGATCGCCACCAACCAGGTGGAGATCCATCCGTACCTGCAGAACCGCCTGCTGGTGCCGTTCCTGCAGGAACAGGGCATCCACGTCACCGCGTACATGAGCCTGGCCTACGGCGAGGTGATCAAGGATCCCGTGATCCAGGCGATCGCCGGCCGCCACCAAGCCACCCCGGCGCAGGTCGCGCTGGCCTGGGCGCTGCAGCAGGGCTTTGCGGTCATTCCGTCTTCGACCCGGCGCGAAAACCTGGCCAGCAACCTGGAAGCTGCCAGCCTGCGCCTGACCGACGAAGACCTCGCCCAGATCGCCGTACTGGACCGCGGCCATCGGCTGGCCAATCCGGACGGCATCGCCCCGGCCTGGGACTGACCTCTCCCCTGGTGGGTGACGACCGTTGCAGGCTGTGTAACAAGTCTGAAAGCGGCGCCGGGCAATCGCTGAGAGGATCCCCGCTACGGTCGTAGCGGGTAGTCCCATGCATCACGTACGTGGCAAAGACAGGAATCAGTCAGCGTTGTTCCCGGTTGCGGTGGCCGATCTGGTGCCCGAGGATCATCCGTGCCGGGTGATCGAGGCCTTCGTGGATACCCTCAAGCTGGCTGAGCTGGGGTTCGCCAATGCCCGGCTGGGGGACACAGGGCGGCCGCCCTACGATCCGGCCGATCTTCTGAAACTGTATCTGTATGGATACCTGAATCTGGTCCGCTCTTCGCGCTCACTGGAGCGCGAATGCCATCGCAACGTCGAAGTGATGTGGCTGTTGGGGCAGCTTGCCCCCGACCATAAAACGATCGCCAATTTCCGCCGATACAACGTCCAGGCACTCAAGGGCGCCTCTGCCGAGCTGGTCCGGTTCCTGCGGTCGGCCGGTCTGGTGAGAGGGGAATGGGTCGCCATCGACGGCTCCAAGTTCCAGGCCGTGGCCAGCCGCAAGTCGGTGGATAGTCCAGCCAGTCTGGAACGACGGATAGAGCGGGCCGAGCAGCGCATGGAGCACTATCTGGCCCAGCTGGATGAGGCCGATCAAAGCGATGATGTCATTGAGCTGGATCGGGAAGGCGTACAGAAGGCAGTTGAGGTTCTGCGGCAGCGTCAGGTCGATGCAAAAGCCAAGCTGGAGGAGCTTTCGCGCGAGAATCTCAGTCACCGGATCGAGTCAGAACCGGAGGCCTGCCTGATGCGTGGCAAGGGCCCCGGCTACAACCTGCAGATTGCCGTTGACGGTGGCAGCGGCCTGATCGTGGCTCATTGCCTGACCAACGAGGCTGCCGACAGCCGGCAGTTACAGCCGATGGCCGAAGCCGCCGCCGCGGCGGTGGGGAGCGAAAAACTGGATGTCCTTGCTGATGCGGGATACTCCAATGGCGCCCAGGCAGCGGCTTTGGAGGAGCAGGGCATCCTGGTGCACGCGCCGGCCCAGCGCGGCCGCAACAGCAGCGGCGAGGGCGAGATGTTTGACCGGAGCGCCTTCACCTACGACCAGGCCAGCGACACATTTACCTGCCCGGCAGGCAAGGAAATGCGGCATTACAAATTTCATCGCAAGGATCTGCTGCACTACTACCGGCCAGCGCTGAAAGACTGTCAACAGTGTCCCCCCGGCGGAGCGTGTCGCGGCACCAGCATGATGATGCGTTGAACCGGATGGACCAGCGGGCGACGCCGGAGGCGATGCGCCGACGGCGCTGCACGGTGGAGCATCCATTTGCGGCATTGAAATACCGGATATTTGGCCATCCGCGGCTGCTGATGCGTGGATTGCTGGGCGCGGCAGCCGAAATGGCCATCGCAACGACGGTTTGGAACCTCAAGCGGGCAATTTCGATGCTGGGAGCCAAGGGGCTAAGGGCCAAACTGGCCTGACTCTGCAAAAAAGCCCAACGGCGCCCAAGGAGCGCCGTTTGGACGAATGGGTCCGGGGCGCTTGTTGCACAGGCTGCGTTGGTCGTCACGCTGCTGCCCTGGTGGGTGACGACCGTTGGTCGTCACGCTCCTGCTTGCCGTTGCGCTCGCCGAGCATGCCCCGGCGCTGACCGGTTGATCTTCTACAATGGCGCGATGACAGAACGCATTCCCCTGCTGCTGCTTCCCGGCCTGCTCAACGACGCCGAACTGTGGCGTGACCAGCTGGCCGACCTGGCCGACATCGCCGAGGCGACCGTCGGTGACCTCACCCGCGGCGAAACGATGCAGGCGGTGGCCGACGCCGTGCTCACACAGGCACCGCCCCGCTTTGCCCTTGCCGGTTTCTCACTGGGTGGGTTCGTGGCCCAGCAGATCCTGCGCAGTGCGCCGCAGCGGGTGCTGCGGCTGGCCCTGATCGACACCTCGATCCATGCCGATTCGCCGCAACGTGCCGCACAGCGTGCCGCACAGATCGCCAGTGTCCGCCTGCCCGGCCGGTTCCATGGGTTCGGCGACACGCTGATGCGCAGCTACATCGATGCTTCGCGGCTGGATGACCAGGTGCTGGTGCAACGCGTCCGCGACATGACCGCGCGACTTGGCGCGGAGGTGTTTCTGCGGCAGAGCGGGCTGGACCGCGAAGACGGCCATGCGCTGCTGGCGTCCTACCGCGACCCGCTGCTGATCGTGTGCGGTGAGAATGATCGCATCACCCCGTTGCAGATCAGCCGGGAGATGCAGGCACTGGCACCGCAGGCCACGCTGGTGGTGGTGCCCGGGTGCGGGCATCTGGCCCCGATGGAGAAGCCGGGCGAGGTCAGTGCGGCCATGCGCGAATGGTTGCTGCGGGATTGAGGTCGCGGGAAAGCATGCGCCGCGCGCAGCGGCAGGCAGAAGGGCTGACGGCCAGCGGCCGTCACTACCGGACGCCGGATCGGTAGCGCCGAGCCATGCTCGGCGAGCGCAGCGGTAAAGCAGGAGCCTGGCGGCCAGCGGCCGTCACTACCGGAAGCGGGATCATTCCAGCAGCTGCGCGGCCACCTGCTGCACCGGCAGGCTCACCATCATCACCGTCGAATCATCCGGATCCAGCCGGGTGCTGAAGCCCAGGCTCTGGCACATCGCGATCATCGTGCTGTTCTCGCGCAGCACCTGGCCTTCCACCAGGTCCAGGCCAAGCCATTTCGCGTACTCGATCATGATCGTCATCAGGCGCCAGCCGATGCCGTGGCCCTTCAGGTCCGAGCGGATCAGGATGCCGTACTCGCCGCGATGGTAATCGGCGTCGGCATGCAGGCGCACGGCACCCAGCATGTCACCGCTGCGCGGATCGATCGCCACCAGCGCGATGGAGCGCGCGTAGTCCAGCTGGGTCAGCCGGGCGATGAACTCGTGGCTGAAATGCTTGACCGACTGGAAGAAGCGCAGGCGCAGGTCTTCATCACTGACGCGCGCGAAGAACGCGCGGAACAGCGCATCGTCTTCGGGTCGCACCGGCCGCACGAAGGCATGGCTGCCATCGGACAGCTGCAGCGTGCGCTCCCATTCCTTCGGATACGGGAACACCGCGAACCGCGGGTGGCCGCGGCCTTTGTGCAGGATGCGCGAAGGCGCGATCGCGACCCGCGCGTCCAGGGCCAGGATGCCTTCGCGATCAGCCAGCAGCGGATTGATGTCCAGCGTGCGCACTTCCGGGATATCCGCTGCCAGCTGCGCCAGCTTGACCAGCACCAGGGCGACGGCACGCTCGTCGGCGGCCGGGAAATCGCTGTACGGCTTGAGGATGCGCGAGACCCGGGTGCGGCCGATCAGTTCATGTGCCAGCCGCAGGTCGAGCGGTGGCAACGCCAGTGCCTTGTCATTGATCACTTCCACCGCCGTGCCGCCACGACCGAACACGATCACCGGGCCGAACGTCGCATCGTCGGCGATGCCGGCGATCAGCTCGCGCGACTTCGGACGCACGATGGTCGGCTGCACCAGCAGGCCGTCGATGCGCGCATCGGGGCGCAGTTCGCGCGCACGCGCCAGGATGCTGGTCGCCGCCGCCTGCACCGCTGCCAGCGTGGACAGGTTGAGGCGCACGCCGTCCACTTCGGATTTGTGCGGGATGTCCGGCGACAGTATCTTCAACGCCACGCTGGCGCCCTGTTCCAGCAGTGGTTGGGCCAGGTCCATGGCCTCATGCGCATCGCGCGCATGCAGCACCGGCGCCGAAGGAATGCCGTATGCCTTCAGCAACGCATGCGTGGCCAGAGGATCCAGCCAGCGCTGTCCAGCGGCCAGCGCCGCGTCGACGATCGCGCGCGCGGCCACTGCATCGACCACGAAATCCTGCGGCAGGCTGGGCGGCGTCTCCATCAGCGCGCTCTGCGCGTCGCGATAGCGCACCAGGTGCTGGAAGCCGCGCACGGCTTCTGCTTCGGTGGGATAGGTCGGCACGCGTGCAGCGTTCAGGGTCGCGGTGGCGCGCTCGTCGTTGCCCAGCCATACCGCGAACACCGGTTTGTCGCGCTGGTGGCGCGGCCGCAGGCCCAGGGTGCGGGTGAGCGCCTGCGCGGCATCGGCGGAGGAGGTGAAGGCGGTCGGCACGTTGACCACCAGCAGCGCATCGTTCTCATTGTCGGCCAGCAGCGCTTCGATGGCGGCGGCATAGCGGTCTCCATCGGCGTCGACCACGATGTCCACCGGATTGGAGCGTGACCAGCCCTGCGGCAGCACCGCATCGAGCTGCTGCACGGTGCTGTCCGACAGCGTGGCGAGGGTGCCGCGCAGCGCCGCCAGCTGGTCCACCGCCAGCCGCCCGACGCCACCGCCGTTGCTGAGGATGGCCAGCCTGCGTCCGGGGAACGAGCCCAGCCGCCCCAGCGTCTCGGCGGCGGTGAACAGTTCGTCCAGCGCGCTCACCCGCAGCAGGCCGGCGCGGTTGAAGGCCGCGCCGTAGACATCATCGGCGCGCGCCAGCGCCTGCACGTGGGTATCGTTGCCCGGCATGATGCGTTCGGCACGGCCGGACTTGACCACCATCACCGGCTTGGAGCGCGCGGCGGCACGCGCGGCCGACATGAACTTGCGCGCGTCCTTGATCTGTTCCACGTACAGCAGGATGGCGCGGGTGCGGTAGTCGGTGGCGAAGTAGTCCAGCAGGTCGCCGAAGTCCACGTCCATCGTATCGCCCAGTGACACCACCGCCGAAAAGCCCACCGAGCGCGCCACGCCCCACTCCACCAGCGCGGCGGCGATCGCGCTGGACTCGGAAATCAGCGCCAGGTCACCGGCCTGCGGAACATGCGCGGCGATGCTGGCATTCAAGCGCGCATGCGGTGCGATGACCCCCAGGCAATGCGGCCCGAGGATGCGCAGGCCTTTGGCGCGGGCGCTGGCTTCCACCTGTGCGGCGAGCGAGCCGGGCCCTTCGCCCAGGTGCGCGGTGAGGATGATCGCCGCGGCCACGCCCAGCGCGGCGGCGTCGGCGATCACCTGCGGCACGATGCTGGCCGGCGCGGTCACCACCACCAGCTCCGGTACCCAATCCAGGTCCTTCAATCGCCTGGTGGTACGGATGCCATCGATCTCCGCATGGCGCGGGTTGACCCAGGCGACCTTGCCGGCGAATCCCGCCCCGCGCAGGTTGCGCATCACCGCCCGGCCGGCCGAACGATCGCGCGGACTGCCCCCGATCACGGCGACCGACTGCGGACGGAACACGGACTGCAGGTTGTAAGTGCTCATGCCGCTAGTAGAGCAAAAAAGGGGACGGAGGGGATTAAGTCTTATTCGGACCTGCCCCACTGGCCGAACGCGACTTAATCCCCTCCGTCCCCTTTTTTACAGCAGCGTACCGTGGAGGATGGTGGCGGCGATGCTGAAGTAGATCACCAGGCCGGTGACATCGACCAGGGTGGCCACGAACGGCGCCGAAGCGCTGGCCGGGTCGAAGCCGAGGCGCTTGAGTGCGAACGGCAGCATCGATCCGGACAGCGAACCGAAGGTAACGATGCCGACCAGCGCGGCGGCCACGGTGAGCGCCAGCAGCAGCCAGTGCTCGCCATAGTCATGCAGGCCGCCCAGCTGCCAGACCACGATGCGGAGCATCGCCAGGCTGCCCAGGATGGTGCCCAGCACGACGCCGGTCGGCACCTCGCGCAGCGCCACCTTCCACCAGTCCCGCAGCCGCAGTTCGCGCAGCGCCAGGCTGCGGATCAGCAGCGAAGTGGCCTGCGAACCGGAGTTGCCACCGGAGCTCATGATCAGCGGAATGAACAGGGTGAGCACCACCGCGCGGGCCAGTTCGTCTTCGTAGTGCTGCATCGCGCTGGCGGTCAGCATCTCCCCGAGGAACAGCACGCTCAGCCAGCCGCCGCGCTTGCGCAGCATTTCCACGAAGCCGATCTGCATGTACGGCTTTTCCAGCGCCTCCATGCCGCCGAACTTGTGCGCGTCCTCGGTGGATTCCTCGATCAACGCATCCAGGATGTCATCCACGGTGACGATGCCCAGCATCTGCATGCCGGCATCCACCACCGGGATCGCCAGCAGGTCGTGGCGGCGGATCAGCTGCGCCACTTCCTCCTGGTCCATCGCCACGTCCACGGTCACCGGCGCGTTGACCTGCGCCACGTCCAGGATCGATTCATCGGGCAGGCCGGTGATCAGCCGGCGCATCGTCACCACCTGGCGCAGCTGGCGGCTGGCCGGGTCGAGCACGTAGATGGCATAGACGGTCTCGCGCGTGCGCTCCACTTCGCGGATGTGCTGCAGGGTCTGGCCCACCGTCCAGTTGGCCGGCACGCTGACGAACTCGGTGGTCATCAGTGCGCCGGCGGTATCCGGCGGGTAGCTGAGCAGGGTCTGGATGACCTGGCGCGCCTCGGCGCCGATCAGCGGCACCAGCCGCGCGCGCTCGTCCTGGTCCAGCTCGTGCACGATATCGGTGGCACGGTCGTCGGCCATCAATCCCAGCAGCGCGGCAGCACGCGCCGGCGGCAGCGCGGCCACCAGCTCGCCTGCGCGATGCAGTTCGGGGGCCTCCAGCAGCTTCACCGCGCGCGGCAGCGGCAGCGCGGCGAGCAGCTCGACCGCGCCTGCGAGCGGCAGGGTGTTGAGATGTTCCACCGCATCGGCGGTGTTGAAGTTGGCCAGGGGGGCGGCCGTGGTGGCGGCGTCGGTGGCAGGACGCAGCATCTGCTTCTGGTTCATCGTGGTTCGCCTTTCGTCGTTGCAGGTGCAACGCCAACGCAGGCGAACCGTCCCTGTCAGGCGGTGGCCGTCGCTGGCGTCGAACGAGGTCGACTTCTACTGTCGCTGGACATGGGGGTTGGACTCAGGAAGGGTGTGGCCAGCGGGCAGACCACTGGCGGGGGGCAGGATGGACCCGCGGGCATGATGGGTCAACCCCGCAGGGGCCGCCGGTTTGGCGCGGCTCAGCTGCACCGCCGTGCGCGCGGCAGCGGGCGGCGCATAATGTCGCGCAAGGGCCGGCTGCCACCCGGCGTGCCCTTCCCCCTGCGGCCATGACCTGGACTTCCCATGCATAGCGGCGTGCTCGAACTTGCCCTGGTCCTGCTGCTTGCGGCAGTCATCGCGGTGCCGGTGTTCCGCCGCCTGGGCTTCGGCGCGGTGCTCGGCTATCTCGCCGCGGGCGTGGTGCTGGGGCCGGACGGACTGGGCTTCGTGCAGGACACCGACCGCATCCTGGGCGCGGCCGAGATCGGCGTGGTGATGCTGCTGTTCGTGATCGGGCTGGAGCTGTCGCCGTCGCGCTTGAAGGTGATGCGGCGCTCGGTATTCGGTGCCGGCGCGCTGCAGGTGGTGACCTGCGCGTTGGTGCTGGGCGGCCTGCTGATGCTGGACCATTTCCACTGGAAGAGTGCGCTGGTGGTCGGCGTGGCGCTGGCGCTGTCCTCCACCGCGGTGGGCCTGCAGTTGTTGTCCGAACACAAAGCGCTCAACAGCGACCATGGCCGGTTGGCGTTTGCCATCCTGCTGTTCCAGGACCTGATCGCCATCCCGCTGCTGGCCGCCATTCCGCTGCTGGGCGGTGCGCGCAACCAGACCCTGCACTGGCAGGACGTGGCGGTGGCCATCGGCGCGCTGGCGGTGGTGATCCTGTGTGGCCGGCCGCTGCTGCGCCGCGTGTTCGGCATGGTCGCGCGCACGCGCAGCCCGGAAATGTTCACCGCCACCGCCCTGCTGGTGGTGCTGGGCACCGCCTGGTTCCTGCAGGAAGCCGGCCTGAGCCCGAGCCTGGGCGCGTTCCTGGCCGGCGTGCTGTTGTCCGATTCCGAGTTCCGGCACGAGCTGGAAGCGCAGATCGAACCGTTCAAGGGGCTGTTCCTGGGCCTGTTCTTCATTGCCGTGGGCATGGGGATCGACCTGGACCGCATCGTCGCCGAACCGGGCATGATCGCCGCAGGCGTCGGCGTGCTGCTGCTGGTGAAGTTCGGGCTGCTGTATGCAATTGGACGGCTTGCCCGGCTGCGCGCGCGCCAGGCACTGATGCTGGGCAGCGTGCTGTGGCTGGGTGGTGAGTTCGCCTTCGTGGTGTTCAACGAAGCCCAGCGCGCGTTGCTGCTGGGCAGCGCCAACCATGACCGGCTGGTGGCCATCGTCGGCCTGTCGATGGGCCTGACCCCGCTGCTGCTGATCGCCCTGCTGCGCCTGATCGGCCGCGAAACCGAGGCCAGGCCAGCGCCACCGCCGGCCGATGAAGTGAACCCGGACCAGCGACCGAAGGTGCTGATCGCCGGGATGGGACGCTTTGGCCAGGTGGTGGCGCGACTGCTGACCGCGCAGAAAGTGCCGTTCGTCGCGCTGGAGGTCAATCCGGATACCGTGGCCGACCTGCGCCGGTTCGGCAACCAGCTGTACTACGGCGATCCGACCCGGCCGGAGATGCTGCGCGCGGCGGGCGGTGCGGAGATCGCGGTGTTCGTGGTGACCATGGATGATCCGGAAACCAACCTGCGCGCGACGCGGATGATCCGGCGCTTGTATCCGGACGCGCGGGTGCTGGCGCGGGCGCGCAACCGGCAGCATGCGTGGCGGCTGATGGACATGGGCGCCGAACCGTTCCGCGAGGTGTTCGGCACCAGCCTGGAACTCAGCGAACAGGTGCTGAAGCTGCTGGGGGTGTCCGAAGAAACGGCGCGGCGGCATGTGCAGCGTTTCCGCGAACATGATGAGAAGCTGCTGCGCGACCAGTACCTGGTGTACGACGACGAGGCGGCGGTGATCCAGACCTCGCGCGATGCACGCAATGACCTGATGCATCTGTTCGAAGCCGATGCGGGAAGCGGGAAGGACGCGCCGCAGGACCGGTAGCGCTCGGCGAGCGCAGCGGAAAGCAGAGGCATGACGACCAGCGGTCGTCACTACCGGCGGTTCATTCGCGCAGGAACCGTGCCATCGAGGACACGCCGGGCACGCGCGGCTGGAACTCGGCGGCCACGTCGATGAAGCCGCGCATCACCGCGATCTCGCGCGGGCTTCGGTTGAGCGTGTCGCGCGCCTCCGGATCCGCGCCGGCGCGCAGCAGGCGCTGCACCAGCAGCGGCAAACCGTGCAGCGCCGCCAGGTGCAGCGGGCCGAAGCCGCGCGGATCGCGCACTTCCAGCGAAACGTCTTCATCCAGCAGGCGTTCCACGCCGGCCAGCACCACCTGTTCGTCGCAGGCGGTTCCCGGCTCGGCACGCGCGCCCAGCAGCAGCAGCAGCGGGGTCACTTCGCCGGCAGCCGCCTTGTCCGGCTCCGCGCCGGCCAGCAGCAACGTGTCCAGCAGGGCCAGCAGGCGCGAGCGGTCGCGGGCGGAGAATCCGTACAACGCAGCGCAATGCAGCGCCGCCAACTGCTGCGCATCGCTGGCATGCACGTCGGCGCTGGCGGTCAACAGCCGCGCCACGATATCCGGCAGGCCCAGCGCAGAGGCCAGCATCAGCACCGTGACGCCGCCGGGCAGGCGGTGTTCGAGTTGCGCGCCGGCATCCAGCAGCGCCGACACGATGTCCATCTGGCGCATGCTGACCGCTGCCGACAGCGGCGTGGCGCCGCTGGCCGACGCATGTTGCGGATCGGCACTGCGTGCCAGCAGCAGGTCCACCACCGGCAGATGGCCGCCACCGGCGGCGCGCAGCAGTGCCGTGCAGCCCTGCGCGTCGACGCTGTCCACGGCGAAGCCGAGGTCGATCAGCCGGCGTACCGCATCCACATCCCCGGCGGTGGCCGCAGCGGCCAGGTCGGATTCGCGCAGCGTGCGCCGCGGCAGCGACCAGACGCGCCAGTCCAGCCAGTCCGCCAGATCGCGACGGCCACTGGACAGCGCGACACCCAGCGGCGTCTGGCCATCGGCGGCGCGTGCTTCCGGCGAGGCGCCATGGCGCACCAGCAGCTTGAGCGCCGCTTCGCGGCCCAGCGCGGTGGCCAGGTGCAGTGCGGTCATGCCGTGGCTGTCGCGTGCTTCGCGATCCACGCCCAGGCCCAGCAGCGACTGCTGCAGGCGCAGCCATCCCAGGCGCACGGCCAGCGCCAGCGGCGGATCGCCGGCCGGCGATGCAGCGAACGGATCGGCGCCACGCTCCAGCAGCTCCAATGCCAGCTGTTCAAGCCCGCGACCGGCCTGGTCGTGCTGCGCGCAGGCCGCCAGGAAGCGTGCCAGCCCGCCACCGCCGGCAGGTGATACGCCCTGCTCCAGCATCACCTGCAGCGCCGGCACCGCATCCACGCCACGCGCCAGCAGCGCGAACATCGGCGTATCGGTGCAGGCATCGAGTACCTCGTGCGAGGCGCCCTGCTTCAGCAGCCAGGCCACGGCGCGCGGATCCAGCGCCAGTTCGGGTTCGTGCAGCAGGCTGCCCAGCTCTTCGGCACGGCACAGCCGCGCCATCGATTCCATTCCGTCCAGGTTGCCGAAGCGCAGTGATTCGCGCAGCAACTCGAGCGGCGGCCGGTCCGGCAACAACGACGTGGCCACTTCGCCGTCTTCGCTGGACGCCAACAAGCCATCACTGACCGCGGCCGGAAGCGCGTAGGACGCATCGAGCATCGCCACGATCGCCCAACGGCCCGCTTCGGCCGCGCTGTCCACCGCGCGTCGTGCCAACGGGTCGTCGAGGTCGGCGACCAGCCCCAGCTCCAGCAGACGCTTCACCATCAACGGCGGTACGTCGGTGGCCATGGCGGCCAGCAGCAGGGCATTGCGACCATCGGCATCGACGGCGGCAAGGTCGGGCTTGTGCCGCAGCAGGTGTTCGATCACCGCTGCACGCCCACCGGCGGCCGCTTCCAGCAACGGCGTGCGGCCCAGCGCATCGCGGGCTTCCAGGTTGGCACCGGCAGCGAGCAGCGCGTCCAGGATCGCGGTATGCCCGGCCAGTGCGGCTTCGTGCAGGGCGCTGCGGCGCTGGCGATCGCGCGCATCGGCGCGTGCCTTGTGCTTGAGCAGCAGCTGCACGCCAGCCGGATCATCGTCTTCGGTGGCCGCTGCGGCCAGCAGCACCGGAGTGCCTTCCGCCGGTTCGGTACGGGCGCCACGTTCCAGCAGGAAGCGCGCAAGCCGCCAGTTGCCGACCTGGCAGGCGACCGCCAGCGGCGACCAGCCCTCGTTGTTGAGCGCGTCGATTTCGGCGGCGGCATCGCGCAGCAGCGCGGCGACGCCGGGATCGGAACTGCGCGCGGCGTGGTGCAGCGGCGTGTTGCCGTCGGCATCGGTGGCGCGCGAATCCGCGCCGTTGGCCAGCAGGGTCATCACCGCTTCCGGGCGCCCATGCCAGCTGTCACGCGTGGCCGCCAGCAGCGGCGTCATGCCCTTGTGCGGTGCATTCACATCGACGCCGCGGGCAATCAGTTCGCGCAGCAGGCGCAGGTCCGGCAGCACCGCGGCCAGTACCGGCAGGTTGCGCTGGTCACGCCACTGCGGGTCCGGCGCGGCATGCGGATCAGCACCGGCCTGCAGCAGCTGCAGCGCGCGGTCGATGCGGCCATGGCGTGCCGCTTCATAAAGCGCCGGCGACAGCGCGTCGGCGGGCATGGCTTCCAATGCGACCGGTGCGGTATCAGTGTCCGGCTGCTCGTGTGCCTGCCAGGCACTGCGCAGTTCCTGCATGCCGTGGGACGGTGCGGAGGGTGCGGTACCGGCCGGTACCACCCGCTGCAGCAGCAGGTGCAGCAGGGGCGACAGCAGCACCGTGACCACCACCGCAGGCCAGCGCAGTGCCGGCGGCAGCAGTTCCGGCCAGGCGGGCATCACCACCAGCGTACACAGCGCGAGAACCAGCGCCGCCACCGCCAGCCCACGCCAGGCGCCCAGTTCGCGGCCGGCCAGGCCCGTGGCATGGCGCTGCAGTCCACCGGCCAGGCGTTCCACGTCACTCCACAGCGGCCACGTGCGCCACACCGCCAGCAAGCCGACGCCCAGCAATACCGCCAGTCCCAGCGCGGCGGCCAGGCTGCCGCTTTCGCGCAGCGCCGCCAACGGCCAGGCCATCAGCAAGGCAAGCACCGCCGGCCCGGCCAGCCACAGCACCAGCAGCGCGGGCAGTTCTTCGCGGATCACCTGCGGTAGCGCACGCGGTACCCGGCTGCGGCGCAGCCAGGACACGCCCAGCGCGAAGGCCGGCTGCGCAAGCGCGGCCAGCAGTACGCCGGGCAGGCCACCGACGGCCGATGCCGCGGCCAGCACTGCACCCAGCGCCAGCGCGGCAGGAACCAGTCGGGGATGCGGGTCAGTCATTGTGACGCGGCATCATGCTGGTGATGCTCGGCGGCACCTGCAGGTAGAACCCTCGGCTGGCCAGTTCGCTGCGCACGAGCGCGACATCCGCGCGTGCCAGGCGACGGCCTTCGACCAGTTCCACTTCCAGCACCAGGGTCAGCCGGCCCAGCGATGCGGCCAATGGCCCGGGCAGCACGCCGAAGCCATCCCGCTCGGCGAGATAGACGTAGGTATCGTCTTTGCGTTGGCTCTTGTAGACGTAGGCTTGCATGCTTTCAGGTTTACCCTTCAAGACATGATTGTGTCGGAAACCCGTCACCGGCGGAAGGCGTCAGGTCAGGCACGGACCCGCTGCGCGCCGTTTCCCGACACGGGATTCATCAATGTCGTGACGCGGTTCAGTCTTGGGTCGCCGGATGGCGGGCAAACACCAGCGAGGTGTTGATGCCGCCGAAGGCGAAATTGTTGCTCATCACGTGGTCGACCTGCAGCGTGCGGCCTTGCCCCTGCACGTGGTCCAGCGGGGCACAGCGCGGATCCACCACGTCCAGGTTCAAGGTGGGGGCGAACCAGCCCGCGCGCATCATCTCGATGCTCAGCCAGGCTTCGAACGCGCCACAGGCGCCCAGCATGTGGCCGACGTAGCCTTTCAGCGAACTGATCGGCACGCCGGCCCCGAACACTGCGGCCGTGGCCTGGCTTTCGGCGATGTCACCGTGGTCGGTGGCCGTGCCATGGGCGTTGATGTAGCCGATCTGCGACGGCGCGAGGCCGGCGTCGTCCAGCGCCAACTGCATGGCACGCGCCATGGTCGGGCTGCTGGGCTGGGTCACGTGCTGGCCGTCGCTGTTGCTGCCATAACCGCGGACTTCGGCCAGGATCGGCGCGCCGCGCTCCAGCGCATGCTGGCGCTCTTCCAGCACCAGGGTGCAGGCACCTTCGCCCAGCACCAGCCCATCGCGGCCCGCATCGAACGGGCGCGGCGTGGCCTGCGGCGCCTCATTGCGCACGCTGGTGGCGTACAGGGTGTCGAACACCGCGGCCGCGGTGGCGTCCAGCTGCTCGGCGCCGCCGGCCAGCATCACCGTCTGGCGGCCGGCGCGGATCGTTTCGTAGGCTTCGCCGATGCCCTGGCTGCCCGACGTGCACGCGCTGGACGTGGTGTGGATGCGTCCGCTCAGGCCGAAGAAAACCCCGATGTTCACCGGGGCGGTGTGGCTCATCATCTTCAAATAGGTGGTGGCGGTGATGCCGGCGGTGGTGAAGCTGTTGAGCATTCGGCCGAACTCGCTGATCGCCTCGTGGCTGCCGGCCGAGGACCCGTAAGAGACGCCGGTGCGCCCGCCGTGCAGCACCGGATGGTCGAGCAGGCCGGCCTGCTGCAGCGCCAGTTCGCTGGCGCGCACGGCCATCAGCGCCACGCGCCCCATCGAACGGGTGGTCTTGCGGTTGTAGTGCTCAGGCAGCTCGAACGCCTCGGCCGGCGCGGCCAGCCGTGTGTTCAGGCCGTCATAGACATCCCACTCCGGCATCGCGCGCACGGCATTGCGCAGCGAACGCAGGCGCGCGTGGATGCTCGTCCAGTCCTGGCCCAGCGGACTGATCGCCGCTGCGCCGGTGACCACCACGCGGCGTCCTTCGCGCTGCATCAGGCCAGGCCTCCGTTGACCGAGATCACCTGGCGGGTGATGTAGCCGGCATCGGCCGACAGCAGGAACGCCACCGCCGCGGCCACGTCGTCCGGCGTGCCGACCCGGCCGGCGGGCACCAGCTTGAGCGCGTGCTCGACCACTTCGGCGTCCAGCATCTCGGTATCGACCAGCCCGGGTGCCACGCAGTTGACAGTGATCCGGCGACTGGCCAGCTCCAGCGCCAGCGCCTTGGTGGCACCGATGATGCCGGCCTTGGCGGCGCTGTAGTTGACCTGGCCACGGTTGCCGATCAGACCGGAAACGGACGCCAGGGTTACGATGCGGCCCGGCTGACGGCGCCGCACCATCGGCATCACCAGCGGGTGCAGCACGTTGTAGAACCCATCCAGGTTGGTGTGCAGCACCTGGTCCCAGTCTGCTTCGCTGAGCGCGGGGAAGGCCCCGTCGCGGGCGATGCCGGCATTGCACACCACGCCGTAGTACGCGCCATGGGCGGCCACGTCGGCTTCCAGCGCGGTGCGCGCGGCGGCGCGGTCACTGATGTCGAAGGCCAGCACGCGGGCCTGCCGGCCCATCGCGGCGATCTCCGCGACCACGGCCTGGGCTTCGTCGATGCGACTGCGGCAGTGTACTGCCACGTCGAAGCCATCGCGGGCGGCGC
Organism: Stenotrophomonas sp. SORGH_AS_0321; assembly: GCF_031453215.1. Lineage (NCBI taxonomy): Bacteria > Pseudomonadati > Pseudomonadota > Gammaproteobacteria > Lysobacterales > Lysobacteraceae > Stenotrophomonas > Stenotrophomonas sp. SORGH_AS_0321. The sequence goes on along the minus strand of NZ_JAVIZG010000001.1, from coordinate 172,623 downwards.
GCAGGGCGATCGCACGGCCGATGCCGCGGCTTGCGCCGGTCACCAGCACGGCAAGGTTGGCGGTCATGCGTTTCCCCTCTCCAGGTAAGCCTGCGCATCGTCCGGTTCGTATACCGACACGTTGGCGTCCACCCATGTCTCGCTGCCCGCAGTGATGCGGCAGGCGAACAGGCCGAGCCCATTGTCACCCATCAGTTCGCGCCGCGCGTGTACCACCAGCGCGGTACCGGCAGGGAACAGCGGAACCTGGCTGCTGTAGCGGCGGCTGCCCAGCAGGAAACCGATCTGCGGCGGGCGCCCGTCACGCCGCGCGCGGCAGCCCGCCCACGCCGCGATGGCCTGTGCCATGTATTCGATGCCGATCCACGCCGGTACGCCGGCCGCCTCGTTGAACAGGCCCGCAGCCGGCACCACCAGCGCTGCGTCGATGCTGTCCTCGTCCCAGCGCAGCACCTGGTCCAGCAGCAGCGCGCTGCCACGGTGCGGCACCACGTCTTCGATCGGGTAGAGCGTCATGCGCCGGGCATCCGCTGCAGGGCCAGCACGGCATTGCTGCCGCCAAAGGCAAACGAACTGCTGAGGACGCGCTGCAGGGGGCCGGCCGCCACCGCGCCCGGCGCCACCAGCGCCAGCGCGGGCAGTTCCGGATCGGGCTGGCCATCCCACCAGTGCGGCGGCAGGCGGCCGGCCGGGTTGTCGGCCAGCGCGATCCAGCACAGCGCCGCTTCGATCGCACCGGACGCGCCCAGCGCGTGGCCGGTCAGCGGCTTGGTGGAACTGGCCGCGACCTGCCCGCCGAGCACTGCCTGCACCGCACGCGATTCCATCGCATCGTTGTGGCGGGTGGCCGTGCCGTGCAGGTTGATGTAGTCCACGTCCGTCGGTGCCCAGCCGGCGCGGTCCAACGCCTCGCGCATCGCAGCAATGGCGCCGGCACCACTCGGTTCGGGGGCGGACATGTGGTGCGCGTCCGAACTTTCTCCCCAGCCGGCGAGCTGTACCGGACCCGGTTCGCGGGTCAGCAGGAACAGCGCCGACCCTTCGCCGATGTTGATGCCCGCACGCGTTGCCGAGAACGGCAGGCAGCGGGTGTCGGAGATCGATTCCAGTGCGTTGAAACCGGCCACGGTGAAGCGGCACAGCGAATCGGCCCCGCCGGCGATCACCGCATCGACGATGCCGGCACGCAGCAGGCGCGCCGCCGATGCCAGCGCCTTGGCCCCGGACGAACACGCAGTGGACAGCGTCCACGCCGGTCCCGTTGCACCGCTGCGGTGGCGTACGAACGCCGCCGCGCTGCCCATTTCCTGCTGGGCATAGGCGAAGCTTTCCGGCCAGTGCCCGGTTTCGTGCCGCGCACGCAGGGCCGGCTCGGTTTCGCCGATGCCGGAGGTGCTGGTGCCGATCACCACCGCGACCCGACCGGCACCGTAACGTTCAACGGCGGCCTGCACGGCGGGCGCGATCTGCGCCAGCGCGAGGTCCAGCAAGGCGTTGTTGCGGCCCCGCAGCGCGGTGGGCAGCGCGGACAGGTCCGGCAGCGCGGCCTGCACGCGGCCCAGCGCCAGGGTGCGCCCGGGCAGCACGTCGTCGCAGTCGGTCAGGCCGCCGGGGTGGTCGGCGAACAGGCCGGCGGTGACCTGCGCGCGTCCGGCGCCGAGCGCGCAGACGACACCCATGTCGTTGAGGAAAATCGGCGCGTTCATGGCGCTTGGTCGCCGGTCGGCACTGAGCGGATGGTCAGCGAATAGCCTTCAACGCGGTTGTCCAGCTGCAGGCTGCCATCGTCGTTGCGCTGCAGCCGCAGGGCCTCGACCCCGCCGCGCTGCAGCCGGCGCACGCGGCCATCATCGACCACCTGCCAGCCGTCGGTCAGCATTGCGGCAATCGCCGCGGTCGGCCACAGCGCGAACTGCAGGTCGTCCAGCACGCGGGCGGCACGTACCTGCTTCGGCAACCACGCAGCGCGCTGTTCCTGCAGGTCCTGGCCGTCCCACTGCACGCGGAAGCCGGTCTGGCCCATTGCCTGCACCAGCAGCTGCACCTGCCCGGCATCGGCTTCCAGCAGGGCGTCCAGGTCGCGTTCGGCGCGACCGAAACGGAAGTGCAGCTGCTGCTGCAGGGCGAGCGTGCCCTGCAGGCTGGCCGGCGACAGGCGCAGCGGCGGCAGCGCACCTTCGGTACGCACCGGCCGGCCGGCACAGGCGGCGAGCAGCAGGGTGAGCAGGATCGCAGGCAGCAGGCGGCTCATGTCACGGGGTTCCTGTGGTTGGAGGGGGCGCGGGGCGGAACAGCGGCGACAGCAGCCACACCAGCCCGATGCCGAGCAGCAGGGTCATGCCGAAGGCCCGCAGCGCCGGCGTAGCGGACAGCCCGAGCAGACCGAACGAGAGCCAGGTACTGGCCGCACCCACGCACACCGCCACCCAGGCGCTGGGATCGCCGCGGTGTTCCAGCAGGAAGATGCCGTAGTCGATGCCCATGCCCAGCAGCAGCATCAATGCCAGCACGTTGAACAGCTGCAACGGATGGCCAAGCAGGGCCAGCACGGCAAGCGTCAGGCTGCCGGCGAGCAGGGTCGGCACGATCACCCGCCAGGCATCGCGGCGGTAGCGCCACCACAATGCGGCGAACACCAGCGCCACGCCGGCCAGCAGCATGCCGCTCATCAGCTTGCGGTAATGCCCCAGCAGGCGCGAAAAATCCGCGGTGCGGTCGACCCAGCGCACGCCGGGCAGGCCGGCGCCGGCCTGGTCGAGGTCGGCCAGTGCACTGGGTTGCGAGAGGTCATCGACCAGCACCACGCTGGCCACGCCCTCGCCAAGCGCACCTATCCACAGCGGCCGGAACGGCGCCGAGGCCGGCGAAGCAAGGAAGGCCTGCAGGTCGATCGGAGTGCTGGCGAACGTCGGTCGCTGCAGCGCCTCGCCACTGACCGCGCCGACCGCCTGCAGCACCGCTGACTCCGCCTGCGCAGCCAGCCGGGCGTCGGCGTCCTGTTGCAACGGAGACGGCAACCAGTCACTCAGCGCGCGATGGCTGCCGATGCGGCCCTGCCCTTCCAGCGCGCGAAGCCGTGCGGTCAAGGCTTCTTCGCGTTGCAGCAGCTGGCCGGCATCGGCGCCCTGCACCAGGAAGAACTGCGCCGGGCTGGGCATGCCGAGCAGGCGCGAGATGCGGATCTGCTGTTCCATCAGCGCCGGTGGCGAAGACTGCAGGCTGCGCAGGTCATCGTCCACGTGCAGGAACAGCATGCCACCGGCGCAGAACAGCAGCAGCGCGGTGACCACGCCACCCAGCGACCGGCCGCGCAGCCGGGGCCAGCGCTGCAGCGTGTTGCCCAGCCAGTGCGAGAAACGGGTCTGGCGCACCGTTCCACCATCCAGCCACGGGAACCACAGGATCACCGTGACGAACGCGGCCGCCAGCCCGACCACCGAAAACAGCGCCATCTGCCGCAGGCCGGGGAACGGCGTGATGGCCAGCGCCAGATAGGCCAACGCGCTGGTCAGCAGGGCCAGCCACAACCCGGGCAGCAGGTAGCGCAGCAGGGACCAGCGACTCTGCCGCGGCGCCGCCTGGCGCGAGGCGAACCAGTGGATGCCATAGTCTTCGGCCACGCCGACCAGGGAGGCGCCGAACACCAGCGTCAGCAGGTGCACCTTGCCGAACACCAGCACGGTCGCAGCCAGCGCCACCCCGCAGCCGACCAGCAGCGACATCGCCACCAGCAGGATCGGGCGCAGCGAACGGAACGCCAGCCACACCAGCAGCAGCACCGAGGCCAGCGAGCCCCAGCCGATCGTGTTGATCTCGCGGTTGGCCTGCACCGCCGCGGCTTCGGCATGCAGGGGCACGCCTGCGTGCAGGATCTCCAGTCCGGGCGTGGCGGCGCTCGCGGCCTGCCCCGCGCGTTCCAGCAGCGCACCGATATGCGGTTCGCCGTCCAGCTGGAACGCCGAATCGCGGGTGCCCAGGCGCAGCACCGCCCACTGCTTTCCTTCGGCCTGCAGCAGGCCGTCTTCACCCAGTCGCAGGCCGGCCGCCTTTGCCTGCTGCTGCCACCATGCCGGCCACAGGCCCAGCGGATCCTGCAGCCAGGCGGTCAGCCGTGGCCCACCCATTGGGTCCATACAACTGGGCCAACGCCTGTTGCGCCAGCGCATCGGGCGCGGCGTGCTGCAGGGTGTCGCGCTGTGCGGGGGTCAACAGGCGGTCACGGTACGGCGCGTAGAACGTGCGCGCCTCATCGAACCAGCCGTCGAGCGCACCGGCCGGCTGCAGCAGCGCGGCGTCGGCATCGCCGGCCAGCGCAGCGGCGAAGGCCGCCTGCGCGCGCAGCGTGGCGGCCGCGTCGGTACTGCCCAGCAGCACCACCACGTCGCGCGAGTTCGCATCGGCGATGCGCCGGGTTACGTCGGACAGCAGGCGGTCCTGTGCATCCTGTGGCAGCAGCGCGAGGATATCGGTGTCGATCGGCGCATGCTGCCGCCACTGCAGGGCCTGCTGCACGCCCAGCGCCAGCAGCACCAGCAGCCAGGCAAGGGCAAGCCAGCGCCAGCCGCGATGGGGGGTGTCGGCCACCGGTCCGCGATCAGTCAAGGCGTGCCGCCTCGTCCGCTGCCAGCGTGGCCGGCACCTCGGTGAGGGCGCTGAAGGTCAGCCGGGTACGGTCCCTGCTGGCCTCGACGATGTCGACCTGGCGGACGTAACGGTCACCCCGCAGCTGCAACGAACTGAAGGCCTTGGCCAACATCGGCGACTTCGGTGTCAGCGACAGCGTCCAGCCCTTCGCATCGCGTTGCGCCTCCACCGTGAACTGGCTGGACAGGGCCTGCACGTCGCCGCTCATCAGCGCGAACAGGATCGCGTTGACCGAGCGCATCGCCGGCTGTTCGCGTGCATCCAGCTCTACCCGGGTACTGCCATCGGGCTGCCGGCTGAGGATGCGCTCGGCGGTGATCACCATCTCCGAAGGGAACGGCTTCAGCGTGGTCCAGATCACCCCGCGCTCGCGCGCCACCACGAAGCGGCCCTGCGAACGCAGCGGGTTGCGGAAACCGGCGACCTGCTTTTCCTGGCTGAACTCGCCGCGCAGCACCGCCGGCCGTGCGACATCGCGGGCGATCGCCTGCACTGCGTCGTCGGCAGCGCCGGCGACGAACGAAACGACAAGCAGGCTGGACAGCGCCAGCAGGCGCAGGCAGTGACTCAATTTCATGGCGCGGGAACTCCGAGTTTCTGCCACAGGATCGGCGGGCACAGGTACTGCATTTCACCACTGGCGGCAGCGACGGCGACCTGCACGGTGTGCGCGCGGGTCAGCCGTTCGCCGCTGCCGGCGTCGAAGATTTCGTAGGTGATCTTCAAGCGGTTTTCCCATTCGACGATGCGTGCCCGCACCCGCAGCTGCTGCTGGAAGCGCAGGGGGCGCACGTACTTGACCCGCGCATCCACCACCGGCCACAGATAGCCCGATTCCTGCATCTGCGGATAGTCGTAGTCGTATCGTTGCAGCAGCGCGCAGCGTGCGATCTCGAAATACTTGAAGTAGTTTCCATGCCAGACCACCTGCATCGGGTCGCAGTCGTGGAAGGCGGGCGCCAGGGTGATCTCTTCGACCAGCTCATGCATCGCGGTACAGCTCCCACTGACGGCTGCGGATGTCCAGCAGCAGCTGGCGCAGCTCGCCATCCAGCGCGCGGTCTTCTTCGATCAGCGCGATGCGCTGGCCGAGGTCATCGTGCATCGCGGCCAGCTCCCCCTGCAGCTGCGCCTGCAGCCCCACCCGCTGGCGCAGGGCCACCGCCTGGCGTGCGGCGATCAGCATGCCGGCGACCACCTGTTCGGCAAGCTCGATCACCCGCAGGCAGTCGCGCGCGGCGATGGTGCCCATGCTGACCTTGTCCTGGTTGTGGCATTCGGTGGAACGCGAGAATACCGACGCCGGCAGGGTGTTCTTGAGCGCTTCGGCGGTCCACGCCGAGACGCTTATCTGCAGCGCCTTCAGGCCATGGTTGATGGCGGCGCGCGGGCCGGTCGCGGCGGACAGGTTGGCTGGCAGGCCGTGGCTGTACCGCGCATCCACCAGCAGCGCCAGCTGGCGGTCCAGCAGGTCGGCCAGGTTGGCCACCGCGTTCTTCAGCGTGTCCATCGCCAGCGCGATATGCCCGCCGTAGAAGTGCCCGCCGTGCAGCACGCGTTCTTCGTCCGGATCGATCAGCGGGTTGTCGTTGGCGCTGTTGAGCTCGGTCTCGATCAACTGGCGCAGGAACGGCAGGGTGTCTTCCAGTACGCCGATGACATGCGGCGCGCAGCGCAGCGAGTAACGATCCTGCAGGCGCTGTTCGTTGCGCGGTGGGCGATCGCTGTGCAGGTCGGCACGCAGTCGCGCGGCGATGCGCGCTTGGCCCGGGTGCGGCTTGGCGGCGAACAGGGTTTCGTCGAAATGGTGCGCGTTGCCATCGCTGGCCAGCACGTTGAAGGCGGTCAGGCGCGTGGCCAGGCGGCACAGGTAGTCGGCGCGATGCCAGGCCAGGCAGGCCAGTCCGGTCATCACCGCGGTGCCGTTCATCAGCGCCAGGCCTTCCTTGGGCCGCAGCCGCAGCGGCTGCAGGCCGATCCGCAGCAGCACTTCGGCGGCGGACTGCACGCTGCCTTCGAACAGCACCTCGCGCTCACCACACAGCACGGCCGCCACGTACGACAACGGGGTCAGGTCGCCGCTGGCACCGACCGAACCCTCGGCCGGGATGCGCGGCAGCACGTCATGCTGCAGCAGGGCGGCGAGGCCTTCGAGCAGGGCCACGCTGGTGCCGGACATGCCCTGCGACAGCGACGCCAACCGTGCCGCCAGCACCGCGCGCGTTTCCTGTGCATCGAGGAAACGACCCAGCCCACAGCCATGGTAGGTGTACAGATGGTGCGGCAGTTCGGCCACCAGCGACGGCGGGATCACCGTGGTGCAGGAGTCGCCGTAACCGGTGGTCACCCCGTAGACCACGCCGTCCTCGCGCAGCAGGCGGTCGAGGAAATCCGCGCCGCGCTGGATCCGGGCGCGGAACCCGGGCGCGTCGTCGAGCACGGCCTGCACGCGGCGGTCCGCCAGCGCAACGACGTCTTCGATGGTCAGCGGGCCGGCACCGAAGCGACAGGAGGGAAGCGGTTCAATCGGCATCGGCGGCCTGGTCCCAGAACGGAAAGAAGTTGAACCAGTCCAGCGGCGATTCGATCACCTGCTGTTCCAGCCATGCGGCATAACGCTGCGCGCAGTCCTGCAGCGCGGCGTCGCGGGATCCGCGCGGCAGCACGATGCGTTCGTCGAACAGATCGAAGCGGATCCGGTAACCACCGTCCTGGTGCAGGCAGGACAGCGTATACACCGGGCAGCCGAGCGCGGCGGCGAGCACGTAGCCGCCCACCGGGAACGGTGCGCGATGGCCGAGGAAGTCGGCGTGCACCACGCGTTCGCTGTGTACCGGCACGCGGTCACCGACGATCGCCACGAAGCCGCCCGCGGCGACCCGCTGGCCAAGGGTCATCGCCATCGCCGGGCCGACGTCGGTCACCTGCACCAGTTCCACCGATGCCAGCGGATCCAGCCGCGCCAGCAGGCTGTTGAAGCGCTGCGCGTGCTTGGTGTGGACCAGCACGGTGAGATGCAGGCCGGGGACTTTTTCGGCCAGCACCTGGCACAGCTCCAGGCAGCCGACGTGGGCGGTCAGGAACACCCCGCCCTGCGCGCGACCAATGCGCTGCAGGGCGGGGTTGTCGTGCAGCCGCAGGCGCTGCGCCGGATAACGCCGCCCCAGTGCCAGCAGTTTGTCCAGCATGGTGTCGCCGAACAGCGCGAAGTGGCGCAGGCTGTCCAGCCAGTTCGGCGCGCGGCCCAGCGCCCCGCTGTACGCCTGCAACCGCTGCAGGTACTGCAGCGAGGCGCGGCGTGCCAGGCCGTTGGCCAGCCAGTGGCAGGCCACCGCCGGCCAGGCGCACAGCCGGTACGGCCAACGCCCGAACCAGCGGTGGATCCAGCACAGCGCAAGCACGCCGCGTACCGACGTGCGCTCGCCGATGTCGGCCCAGTGCGGTGCGGCAGGACCGGGACGCGCCGCCATCAGGGCTGTCCCCGCAGGCGTCGCCGCAGCAGTTGCGGAGCGCGCCGCAGCATCCCCCCGAACAGCCGCGCGTGCATGCCGCTGATGCGCAGGTTGTCGCGCCACACATCGAAGTGCGAGACGCCATCCTTCGGATAGGTAACCGGCGTGGCCAGGTGATGCACCGGCACCTCGCGCCAGTACAGCCGCACCAGGATCTCAGTGTCGAAATCCATGCGCCGGCCGATCGTTTCCTCGGCCATCACCTGCAGCACCGGCGCCAGCGGATACACCCGGAAGCCGCACATCGAATCGCGCAGGTGCAGCGACAAGGTGTTGATCCAGACCCACACATGGGTGCCATAGCGCCCGTACAGGCGGATCTTCGGCACCGTTTCGTCGTAGGCCGGGATGCCGCAGATCACCGCCTCCGGGTGGGTCCGCGACAGCGCGGCGAAACGGCCCAGCTCGGTGGTGTCGTGCTGGCCATCGGCATCGATCTGCAGGACATGGGTATAGCCCAGCCGTGCCGCCTCGCTGAATCCGGCCAGCATCGCGCCGCCCTTGCCCTGGTTGTGTGGCAGCCGCAGCAGGCCGACGTGCGGCTGCCGTGCAAGCCCGGCCAGCACGGCCGCACAGTCCGCATGCGAACCATCGTCGACCAGCAGGCACGGCAGTCCCGCAGCGCGGATACCGGCCACCACGTCAGCGATGGCGTGCTCATGGTCGTAGACCGGTACCACGACCAGCAGGGCGTACTCGGCGGCGGGAACCAGGGAATCAATCGGCATCGGCGAACAGTACTTTGCCACTGGCGTGAATGCCGTGATCGGAGCTGAACCGGAATCCGAGCACGCACCGGACCGGGTCCCAGTCCAGGTGCAGTTGCAGCACGTCGTGCGGGCGCGCAACCTGCTGGAACTTCAGCGCATCCATGCGCAGGAACCGGGGCGGCAGGTCGAAGGCTTCGCGCGCCAGCTGGATCGCCCAGTCCACCTGAGCCACGCCCGGCAGCACGGCGACGCCGGGGAAGTGCCCTTCGAACGCCATCAGCTCCGGCGCCAGCAGCAACGCCAGCCGCGCCGTGGTGGCGTCGCGTGCCAGCCACTGCGGCGTTGGAAGCGCTTTCTGGAACAGCGCCTGCAGCAGCGCCTGGGTCGGCTTACCCTGCGCATTGACCGGCATCGCGGCAACCAGCCGCCAGCGCCGCGGCCGGGTCACGGCGTCATGGCCTTCGGCCAACCGCGCGGTGAGGCGGCCGATGAAGGCGCGTCGCTCGGCATCGCCGGCCTGTGCGAGTGCGCGGTCGTGCGGCACGATCACCGCGGCCAGCTGCGCGCGCGCGCCGGGCAGCACCAGCACCTGCGCTTCGGCCACGCCCGGGTCGCGGCACAGGGCCTGTTCCAGCGCACCCAGCGATACCCGGCGCTCTTCGATCTTGACGATGCGGTCGGCACGCCCGAGCAGGCGGAAACCGCCGTCAGCACTGGCTTCGGCACGGTCCTCGCTGCGCCACCAGCCCTCCTGCGCCAAGTGCGCCGATGCCACCGCCAACTGACCGTCATCGATGCGCCACTGCACGCCCGGCAACGGCTGCCACGCGGGTGCGGCATCCTCGCAACGGCGCCAGGCGATACCGCCGGTCTCGCTGCTGCCGAACACTTCGATCGGCGCGATGCCCAGCACCGCACGCACCTCCGCGGCAGCCTGTGCCGGCAGCGGCCCGCCGGAGGAAAACACCGCGCGCAGCTGGCCGCGCGCGCCGGCCCAGTCCAGCTGCGGCGGCAGTCGTTTCAGGTGCGCCGGGGTGGCCACCAGCACGCTGGGGGCGGCGGCCAGCGCGGCCACCAGGTCTTCATGGAAGAAACGCCGCCGCTCGATCGCCCGGCCCGCGGCCAGCGGCCACAGCACGCGGAACAGCAGCCCGTAGATGTGCTGGTGGGAGACGGTGCCGTGCACATGGGCACCGGCCAGCAGCGTGCCGAACGCCTGCTGCAGCGCCTCGACTTCGCTGCCCAGCTGGTCCAGGCGCTTTTCGATCGCCGCAGGTTCGCCGGTACTGCCGGAGGTGAACACCACCAGCCGGCAGGCCTGTGGATCCAGCACGACGCCAACGGGGGGCACTTCGGTAGGCGGCGCCGCGTGCAGCGGCTGCCAGCACGCATCGACATCGCCGGCGAAACCATCCACGTGCGGTCGCAGCGCCTGCAACGTCCCGGGCAGGTCATCGCCCGGCAGATGAACCCGCTTGCCGGCCGACCAGGCGCCCAGCAGCGCGGCGGCGAAAGCCAGGCTGTCAGTGAAGTACAGCGCCCAGTCGCGCCCTTCGGCGGCCGCGAACGCCGCCTGCCAGCCGCGCACCCGGGCCAGCAGCCCGGCGTGGTCCAGCACCGCGCCGTCGAGCGCGCCCACCGTGCGGCCAGGCCGTGCGGACTGCAGCAGAAGGTGCAGCGGAATCCACTCAGACATGGCCGTGGGCCGCCTTGACCCGTCGCCGCACGGTCCATTCGGCGGCATGCAGCAGGCCCATCAACAGATAGGCCAGCAGGCCGTTGTACAGCGCCCAGGTGGCATCGGACGCCCACAGGGCCGTGGCCAGCGCCAGTGCACCATTCACCACGAAGAAGCCACACCAGACCTGGGTGACGCGGCGCGTGTAAGCGATGGCGAACGGCGGCAACTGGGGATCCTGCAGGCGTGCGAAGCGCTCGGCCACGGTCGGGGGATGGCGCAGGCTGACCAGGAAGAACACCAGCAGCACCGCGTTGACCAGCGCCGGGTACAGCTTCAGCGGCAGCGCCTCATTGCCCAGCAGCGCCACCACCGCCAACAGCCCGGTGCCGGCGGCCGACCAGATCCACAGCCGTTCGCGGGTGCCCAGTGCGCGCAGCAGCGCCACCGCGAACAACAGCAATGACAGCCAACGCGGTTCGAACCGGCCCATCGCCAGGTACATCAGCGGCGGATAGGCCAGCGACAGCAGTACGAAAGCGACCCTGCGCGGATGGGACACGATGGCGGTCCGGTGCGCGCGGTCAGGCAGCAGCCGGGTCGGGCAACAGGCCATGCACCACATCGACCACGTCCTGCACGGTGCGCACGGTCTTGAAGGCGTCCGGCTGCAGGTTGCGGCCCAGCAGTGGCTTCAACTGCACGATCAGGTCGACGGCGTCGATGCTGTCGATATCCAGGTCGGCATGCAGGCGCGCGCCGGGCACGATCAGCGCCGGATCGATCTCGAAGCTGCTGGTCAGCAGCCGCGCAATATGCGCGAACAGGTCGGTCTTGGTCATGGCGGCACCCGCACTCACGCGCGGTGGCTGGCGACGAAGGCCGCCAGGGCCTGCACGCTGCCGAAATGACGGCGGGTTTCTTCCGAATCGGCGGACAGGCTCACGCCGTACTGCTTCTGCAGGGCCAGGCCCAGCTCCAGTGCATCGATGGAATCCAGGCCGAGGCCTTCGCCGAACAACGGCGCGGCCGCATCGATATCGGCGGCGGAGACGTCTTCCAGCGACAACGCCGAAATGATCAGCTCCTTGATCTCGTGCTCAAGTTCCTGCACGGGGCAGCTCTCCACAGGGTTGGAAGTAATGGGTGAGGTAATCGGTGACGCGCCGCGCGGCCAGGGCTTCCCCTCCTGCCACTGCGTCTTCGTCGAGAAACGTATCGATCGGAATGTCCTCACCGACCTCCAGCGAAACGTGGAAGCGTCGCGGGGGCACACGATACCATTTCCGTCCCTTTTCCAGCGTCGGCGGGTCGCAGCGTATCCGTACCGGGGTCATGTCCAGCCGGCCGCGCACGGCGATGTTGGCCGCGCCGCGGCGCAGTTTCAGCGGCTGGCCGGGCTCGCTGCGGGTGCCTTCGGGGAAGATCACCAGGCAGCCCCCGCCGCGCACCGCGGCAATGCCGGCGTCGACCAGCGTCGGCCCGTCATCATTGACGATATAGCCGGCGGCACCGACCGTGCCGCGCATGAACGGATTGCGGGCCACCGCGCGCTTGACCACGCAGTCCGCATTCGGCAGCAGCGCGACCAGCAGCACCACGTCGATCAGGGTGGGATGGTTGGCCAGCACCAGCAGGCCTTCACGCTGCAGCCGTGGCGCGCCACTGACCGACACCGTGAGCACGCCGAGGCGGCGCATGATCGCCACCTGCAGGGCGAATCCGTGTTGGACGCCGCGACGCGCGAGGCGACGGCGACGCGCGGGATCGCGCACCAGGACCAGCAGCAAGGGTCCCACGACCACGCCGGCGATCAACCCGCCCAGCCCGAACGCCGCGAAGCTGACGCCGGTGGCCAGCACCCGCCAGGCCCGGTCCAGGCCGCGAGCAAGGGCCTCAGCCGCCACGCGTCCAGGTCCAGCGCTGGCCGTCGATCACCCGTTCGCAGCGCGGCTGCGCGGACAACAGGAAACGCTGCAGGTCCAACGCATGCGGCAGCAGGCCGGGCGGATCATCGGGCGCATCGGTGGCCTGCCAGTGCAGCTGCAGGCGCACGCCAGCGGCATCGGGGCGCCTGACGCGCCAACACCAGGCATGGAACGGTGCCGGCTCATCGATGAATTCCGCATACAGTGCCGGCAACGGCGGGTCGTAGACCACGATGCGGACTTCCTCGGCGCCATCGGCCAGCAGTCCGGCCGCTTCCAGGCAGGCCGCTTCGGCGGTGGCCTTGCCCGCCGCCAGTGCCAGGTTGTTGCCACGGTGGCCGCGGGTGATGGAGTACAGCGCGCCGATCGCATTGTGTACCGACAGGCCGAAGGTGGTCGGTGACAGCGCTTCTTCGGCCACCAGCGCGGCCAGCAGTTCCATCGAGCGCGCGACGTCGCCGTGGCGGCTGGCGAACACCAGCGGCACGCGGCTGTCCGCGCCCTCGCCGGCTTCGCACCAGCAGGCGGCCTGGATCGCCATGCGACCCAGCCGTTCGATCCGGCGACGCTGCATCGCCGGTACCTCCGGCAGCGCGGGGGTGTCCTCGCCTTCGGGCAGCCACGGTGCCTGCGCCCAGTCCTGCCAGGCGCTGCGGGTGGCCAGCCCGGGCGCCCAGGCGGCCCAGTCGACAACGGAAAACTCGATCATTGCGGGAGAACAGGCTGCGGTTGCGCGGAGCGCCGCACGCTAGCACGGCCGGGGCGAAGAGCGTGACGACCAACGGTCGTCACCCACCGCAGCCAACGTTGGTCACCTGCCACGACCAACGGTCGTCACCCAGCGCAGCCAACGGTCGTCGCCGGCCGCGCCTAGTGGTAGCCCGCGCCGGCTTCCACCTTGCCGCGGAACACCCGGTACGACCACGCCGTATAGCCCAGGATCACCGGCAGCAGCACCACCAGGCCGACCAGGCTGAAGCCCAGCGAAGTCGCCGGTGCCGCTGCGTCCCACAGGGTCATGCTCGGTGGCAGCAGGTAGGGCCACATGCCCAGCACCAGCCCGGCGAACCCGAGCACGAACAGCGCCAGGGTCAGCAGGAACGGCGGCAGGTCGCGCTTGGGATGCACGGCACTGCGCCACAGCGCAGCGGCCGCCGCCAGGGTCAGGATCGGCACCGGCGACAGCCACCAGAAATTGCCATCGGCGAACCAGCGCTGCATCAGGTGCGACTGCAGGAACGGCAGCCAGCTGCTGACCAGCCCCATCGCCACGATCACCGCCGCCACCAGCGGCCGGGTCAGCTGCCGCGCCAGCACCTGCACCGGGCCGGTGGTCTTGAGGATCAGCCAGGTGCTGCCCAGCAATGCATAGCCGGCCACCAGCGAGGCGCCGGTCAGCATCGCGAACGGGCTGAACCAGCCGAACGCGCCGCCCTGGTAGACCCCGTCGACGATCGGCAGGCCCTGCACCAGCGCCCCCAGGATCACCCCCTGGGCGAAGCTGGCCAGCAGCGAACCCAGCCCGAACGCCACGCTCCACAGCCGCTTGGAGCGGTGCGCCTTGAAGCGGAACTCGAACGCCACGCCGCGGAACACCAACGCCATCACCAGCAGCAGCACCGGCAGGTACAGCGCCGAAAGCAGCGCCGAATAGGCCTTCGGGAAGGCCGCCAGCAGGCCCGCACCGCCGAGTACCAGCCAGGTCTCGTTGCCGTCCCAGATCGGTGCGGCGGTGTTCATCATCTGGTCCAGTTCTTCTTCGCTGTGCGCGAAAGGCGCCAGGATGCCGATGCCCAGCACGAAGCCGTCCAGCACCACGTACATCAGCACCCCGAAGCCGATCACCGCAAACCATGCCACCGGCAGCCAGGTCATCAGGTCCATGTCAGCGCTCCTCCAGCGGTTCATCGGCAGCGGACAGCGGACGCGCCGGGGTGTGATGGCCGCCGTCCAGCGACGGTCCTTCTTCATGCGGATGCGGGCCCTGGCGCAGGATCTTCATCAGGTACCAGATGCCCCAGCCGAACACGAAGGCATAGCCGACCACGTACACCCCCAGCGACAGTGCGGTCATCCAGGCACTTTGCGGCCCTACTGCATCGGCGGTGCGCAGCAGGCCGTACACCACCCACGGCTGGCGCCCCATTTCGGTCACGAACCAACCCGACACCAGCGCGATGAAGCCGCTGGGCAGCATCCAGTTCCAGCCACGCAGCAGCCATCGCGACTGCAGCAATCTGCCGCGCCACAGCGCGAGGGCCGACACCAACGCCAGCAGCAGCATCAACGTGCCCAGCCCCACCATGATGCGGAAGGCGAAGAACACCGGGGTCACCGGCGGCCGTTCGCTGGCCGGTACCGAGGTCAGCGGGGCGAAGGTTCCGTCGCGCGAGTGGGTCAGGATGAGGCTGCCGAGCCTGGGGATGGCGACCTCGAAATCGTTGCGTTCCTGCTGTTCGTCGGGCACGGCGAACACCACCAGGGGCACGCCCTCGCCGGGCTGGGTCTGGTGCCAGTGGGCTTCCATCGCGGCGATCTTCATCGGCTGGTGCTTGAGGGTGTTCAGGCCATGCATGTCGCCGACGAAGATCTGCGCCGGTACGGTGATTGCCGCGAAGATCACCGCGGCGGTGAGCATGCGGCGACCGGCTTCCACGTGCACGCCACGGCGCAGGTAGAACGCGCCGATGCCGCCGATCACGAAGCAGGTGGTGATGAACGAACCCAGCGCCATGTGGGTGAGCCGGTACGGGAAGGACGGGTTGAACACCACCTTCCACCAGTCGACCGGTTGCACGATGCCATTGACCATTTCATAGCCGGCGGGGGTATGCAGCCAGCTGTTGGAGGCCAGGATCCAGAACGTGGAAAACAGCGTACCCAGGGCCACCATGCAGGTGGACAGGAAGTGCAGCCGTGGCGACACCCGGCCCCAGCCGAACATCATCACGCCGAGGAAACTGGCCTCCAGGAAGAAGGCGGTCAGTACTTCGTAGGTCAGCAAGGGGCCGATCACCGAGCCGGCCACCTGGGTCAGGCGCGGCCAGTTGGTGCCGAACTGGAAGGCCATGACGATGCCGCTGACCACGCCCATCCCGAAGGACACGGCGAAGATCTTCTGCCAGAAGAAGTACAGCTCGCGCCAGATCGGGTTGCGGGTGCGCAGCCAGCGCCACTCGACAAAGGCAAGCCAGCTGGCGGTGCCGATGGTGAAGGCGGGGAACAGCACGTGGAAACTGACCACGAATCCAAACTGGAAACGGGACAACAACAATGCGTCCAAGGGACGCCTCCTGCCGGGCGCGGGTGGGGATACCGGACCAGTCTGGGTGGATTTGCGTTAACAGGGGATGCGACCGGATGCCGCCCTGCTTCACTTTGTCGCAGCGGTGCTGGCAACGGCAGCAGCAGGTGCTGCAGGGCCGCGTGTAGGTGGGGCGGGATGGGTTGGCGGGGGACGGCAAAGACTGCCCCTCTGGGGTCCGGCCCAGCCGCTGGGCGGCTGTGCGTTCGGGCGCTTGCGAAGCGGTGCTTCGCAAGCAAAGCGCCCTCACCCATGCGGGCCTCGTTTCGCGCCATCCATGGCGCTCAACGCCCCCGCCAACCCACCCCGCCCCACCTTCGACAGGTTCATGGCGGCCTTGGAAACTTCGGTAGCGCCGACCCATGGTCGGCGGATCGGGGGGGAATGGGGTCGGATGGTTTCCGCCGACCATGGGTCGGCGCTACCGATTTGCTCTTTTTCTTTGGCTGGCGGCCATCGCCATCTGTCCGGGGGCCGGTCGGGGTGGCTGTGCGGGGCCTTGAGCGGCAGGAGCCGCGAAGAGCTACATGGACGTATTCACGCGTGCCCCGCATAGGTACCCCGACCGGCCCAGCCACTGCTGGAAAATCACCAAGCCGCCAGCAGCCGCACACCCTTCCATGACCTGTGGGCCAGCCCCTGCCGGGGAGGGGCTGCTACCCTTGGCCGGTTTTCTCCTTCACGGTGCGTCCCGTCCATGTCCCGAGTGCTGCCGCTGTCCCTGTTGTTGTCCGCCCTGCTGGCCGCTCCGGCCGTACAGGCCGCGCCGACCCCGATCACCATCGAACAGGCCATGGCCGACCCGGACTGGATCGGGCCGCCGGTGGAACGCGCCTGGTGGTCCTGGAACAGCCAGCAGGTCGAGTACCAGCTCAAGCGCAAGGGCAGCCCGGTGCGCGACACGTTCCGCCAGCCGCTCAGCGGGGGCGCCGCCGCCCAGGTGGCCGACGACCAGCGCGGCAGCCTGGACGTGGCCAATCCGGTGTATGACAGCAGCCGCAGCCGCATGGCCTTCGCCCGCAACGGCGATGTGTTCGTGCGCGACCTGCGCAGCGGCGCACTGACCCAGCTCACCCGTGGCAATGAACGCTCCAGCGGCATCAACTTCGCCACCGACGGCGGCGTGATCTGGCGCAACGGACACAACTGGTTCCACTGGACCGCCGCCAGCGGCGTCGCCCAGGTGGCCAGCCTGAAGGCCGAGAAGAATCCGTCCGACGCGCCCAAGGCCGATACCCTGCGCGAGCAGCAGCTGCGCACGCTGGAAACCCTGCGCCGCGACCGCGAACAGCGCGAGGCGCTGAAGGAGCAGGACCAGCGCTGGCGCGAGACCGACCCGACCCGCGCGCCGGGTCCGGTGTTCCTCGGCGCCGATGTGGAGATCGTCGACAGCGTGCTGTCACCCGATGGCGTGCACCTGGTGGTGGTGACCAAGCCGAAGGGCTTCGAAGAAGGTCGCACCAGCAAGATGCCGCTGTACGTGACCGAATCCGGTTACGAAGAAACCGAAGACACCCGCACCCGCGTCGGCCGCAATGATCCGGAACCGCACACCTTCTGGCTGGTCGATGCACGCACCGGCAAGGCCGACAAGGTGTCGCTGGACGCGCTGCCGGGCATCGGCACCGATCCGCTGGCCAGCCTGCGCAGACAGGCCGGCAAGGACGCGCTGAAGGGCAACCGCCCGCTGGAACTGATGAGCGACTTCATGGGCGGCGGCATCCGCTGGAGCGCCGATGGCCAGCAGGCCGCGATCATGCTGCGCGCCAACGACAACAAGGACCGCTGGATCGTCAGCGTGGCCGCGGCCGATGGCCGCCTGCAGAACCGCCACCGCCTTACCGACCAGGCCTGGATCAACTGGGGCTTCAATGATTACGGCTGGATGGCCGACGGCCGCACGCTGTGGCTGCTGTCCGAGGAATCTGGCTTCTCGCACCTGTACACCCAGGCCGGTGCCGGCAAGCCGCAGGCGCTGACCAGCGGCAAGTGGGAGACCTCCGCGCCGGCGCTGTCGGCCGATGGCAAGGGCTTCTATTTCCTGTGCAACCAGCAGGCCCCGCACGACTATGAAGTGTGCAGCGTCGACGTGGCCAGCCGCCAGGTGCGCGAGCTGACCGCCCTCAACGGCGTTGAGGATTTCAGCGTGTCTCCGGATGGCCAGCAGCTGCTGGTGCGCTACTCCGGCGCCTACCTGCCGGCCCAGCTGGCCGTGGTGCCGGCGACCGGCGGCCAGGCGCGCGTGCTGACCGATACCCGCAGCGCCGAATTCAAGGCGCGCGAGTGGATCCAGCCGAAGCTGGTGGCGGTGCCGTCCAAGCACGGTGCCGGCGTGGTCTGGGCCAAGTACTACGAGCCGGAGAACAAGGATCCCGGCAAAAAGTATCCGATCGTGATGTTCGTGCACGGTGCCGGCTACCTGCAGAACGTGCACCAGCGCTACCCGGCCTATTTCCGCGAACAGATGTTCCACAACCTGCTGGTGCAGCAGGGCTACATCGTGCTGGACATGGACTACCGCGGCAGCGAGGGCTACGGCCGCGACTGGCGTACCGCGATCTACCGCAACATGGGCCACCCGGAGCTGGAAGACTACAAGGACGGCCTGGACTGGCTGGCGCAAACCCAGCAGGGCGACCGTGACCGCGCCGGCATCTACGGCGGCTCCTACGGCGGCTTCATGACCTTCATGGCGCTGTTCCGTTCGCCGGGCACGTTCAAGGCCGGCGCCGCACTGCGTCCGGTGGTGGACTGGCACAACTACAACCACGCCTACACCGCCAACATCCTCAACACGCCGGACATCGACCCGGAGGCCTACCGCGTTTCCTCGCCCATCGAGTACGCGCAGAACCTGCAGGACCACCTGATGATCGGCCACGGCATGATGGACGACAACGTGTTCTTCCAGGATTCGGTCAACCTGACCCAGCGCCTGATCGAACTGCACAAGGACAACTGGACCATCGCGCCCTACCCGCTGGAGCGCCATGGCTACACCCGTGCCGATTCCTGGCTGGACCAGTACAAGCGCATCCTCAAGCTGTTCAACGAAAACGTGAAGTAACCAACGGGGTCGTGCCGGTTGCGATCGGCACGACCCGGCTGGCGTCGTTTCCCCCTGCAAGGACACCGGATGTCACAGCTGCCCCCCACCCTGGCCACGCCGCGCCATGGCACACCAGCGCGCACGGATTTCGTGCGCCCGATCGCGTTGACCACCCTGCTGGTCTGCGTGGCCATGATCGTGTGGTTCCTGCTGCAGGCGCTGGTGGCCTGGCCGATCGGCGCCAGCCAACCGTGGCAGATGCTGGTCGCGCTGGCCGAGGAAAGCGAGTGGCCGGCCAGCCTGCGCTGGATGCTGGCCCACCCGGTGGCCACCAGCCTGCTGCTGGCCGCGGTCTGCGTGCCGTCACTGGTCTCCAGCTGGGGCCTGTACAAGGGCACCCGCTGGGGGCTGCTGAGCTTTGTCTGGCTGCTGGTGATCACCGGCATCGCCAACATCGGCGTGGCGTGGTGGATGGATCGCGTTGCCGCGGTGTTGATCGACAAACTCGGCGAGGCCGATGTGGTCGAGGCACTGAATGCCCAGCGCATCCTGTTCACCGCCACCGTGCTCGGCAGTTGCGTGCTGTTCGCGGTGCTGCAGGGCTGGCTGGCGTGGCGCCTGATGCGCCCGGACATCCGTTCGCGTTACTGACCCCCCTCTTTCTTCCTTTTTTCCCCCGGAGTCTGCATGTCAGTGATGACGCTGCCGCTGCGCGCGATCGCCGCGCTTTTCCTCCTGTCCGCTGCTGCCGTGGCCAACGCGCAGGACTGCGCCGTCTACGATGAAGCCACCTGTGGCAACCAGCTGTACAGCGCCGATGCAACGCGCCTGCAGCAGTGGTGCGAACAGGGCACCGGCGTGGCCTGCAGCGGTCTGCTGCGCGAATGGGTCAGCGAGGCGCGCCAGGCCGACACCCGCGCCCCCAATGACGACCCGGACCTGCAGGAACCGGCGGTGTGCAAGGAAGCCGACCCTGCTTATGACGAGCAGGCCTGCGAGGTAGCGGCCAAGGCGGCGCTGTCCAAGGCGATGGGCATGGCGCTGACCGGCGTGTTCGACCAGCGTGAGATCGTGCTGCCGGCAGGCCGGCTGGCGTCCCTGCAGTCGCTGTGCGTGGCCTATCCGGACGGCGATTTCTGCCGCGAGGTTGCCGAGGAACAGTGGAAGGCCGGCGCCTTCGTGCAGGCCGTGGCGGCGTTGCAGCTCAGCTGCCGCAGCGGCGACGAGCGCGCCTGCGAGCTGCATGCGCCGTTGCAGGCGCTCGGCAGCGCGGCGCGGCCGCAGCCGGCCACCGCCCTGCCCTGCGGCGAGTACCGCAGTGACGGCGGGCTGCTGGACACGCTGGACTTCGCTGACGGCGGCCTGGTGGGAATGGGCATGGGCGCGCAGGCGCGCGCGCGGCTGGAAGACGGTGAGATCCGGCTGCGCCACGACAAGGGCGGGGACTTCGTGTTCCAGGCCCTGCCCGGCGGCAAGCTGGTCGGCATGGACGAGTGGACCCGGATGCGCGTCTTCCAGCGCAGCGGGGGTCCGGCGCAGTGCACCGCGCCGGTGGTCTTCAACGTCGTGCCGCTGCCGCGGGACTGCCCGCAGGCCGGCAGCACGGAGGGAGCCGCCGCCTGCTGCAAGGCCGGCAGCCTGCAGGGCTGCAACACGCTGGGCAACCAGCAGGCGCTCTCCGGTGAGTGGGTACAGGCCGCCGGCAGCTACCTGCAGGTGTGCCGCGCCGGCGTGCGCGAAGGCTGCGAGAACCTGGCCAGTGCGCAGGAAAACAACGCCGACGTGGACGCGCGGGCGCAGCTGCAGCAGCTGTGCGAGGCCGACCGCAGCGGCCGCCACGTGGCCTGCGACGTGGTGGCCACCCGTAACTGGACGCTGATGGAGCTGGGGCGGGCGCTGCAGGACGCCGCCGACCAGAGCAGCAAGGACGACGCACCGGCCGCCCCGCGCACCGGCAACCACAAGCGCTGAGGTCCCTCTGCCAGCCGCTGGCGCCGCGCCGTGCCCGGCGAACGCGCGGCGCGACCTGCCGTGGGCCGCGGGCACCGGCTAAACTGCACGCATGAACGAGTTCGACCGCGTCCGCGCTTACCTCACCGACCTGCAGGACCGCATCTGCGCCGCCATCGAAGGCGTCGACGGCCAGGCCCGCTTCCAGGAAGACCTGTGGCAGCGTGCCGAAGGCGGCGGCGGCCGCACCCGCATCCTGCGCGACGGCGCCGTGTTCGAGCAGGCAGGCATCGGCTTTTCCGACGTGGCCGGCAGCCGCCTGCCCCCTTCGGCCTCGGCCAACCGGCCGGAGCTGGCGGGCGCCTCGTGGCGCGCCACCGGCGTATCACTGGTGTTCCACCCGCTCAATCCGCGGGTACCCACCACCCACGCCAACGTGCGCTTTTTCCAGGCCGAACGGGAGGGACAGGTGGTGGCCCGCTGGTTCGGCGGTGGCTTCGACCTGACCCCGTTCTATCCGTTCGACGAAGACGTGCAGCACTGGCACCAGACCGCGCATGACCTGTGCGCGCCGTTCGGCCCCGAGCGCTACCCGGCGCACAAGCGCTGGTGCGACGAGTACTTCTTCCTGCGCCACCGCAACGAGACGCGCGGCGTGGGCGGGTTGTTCTTCGATGACCTGCATGGCGATTTCGAGCGTGACTTCGACTACCTGCGCGCGGTCGGCGATGGCTTCCTGGACGCCTACCTGCCGATCGTGGCGCGGCGCAAGGACGACCCGTACGGCGATGCCGAGCGCGAGTTCCAGCTGTACCGGCGCGGCCGCTACGTGGAGTTCAACCTGGTCTACGACCGCGGCACCCTGTTCGGCCTGCAGAGCGGGGGCCGCAGCGAAAGCATCCTGATGAGCCTGCCGCCTCGCGTGCGCTGGGAATACGGCTTCCAACCCGAACCCGGCAGCGCCGAAGCGCGGCTGGCCGACTACCTGGTACCGCGCGACTGGCTGTAACGGCGACGCCTTGCCGACGCCGCAAATAAAAAGCCCCGCTGACCAGGGGGAGGTCAACGGGGCCGGGGAACGGGCGCTTGGGGAGGAGCCCCCGTTCCGAGATCTTCTCCAGGGGATGGGAGAGATCCACAACAGGCGTTGCGCCTGTTGGAGCCTATGGAAGCACTTCGAACATTGATGAATCGTGAAGGCGGCCCATTTAGCCAACCACCCTCACCAGAATATTCATCATTTAGTCAGCTAAATCGGTCCCATTAACCCATTCAGTGTCATAAAGCGCTGGATACGACTCAATGGGCTTCGTCCCAGTTCTGGCCGTGCCCGGTATCGACCACCAGCGGCACCTTCAACTGTGCCGCTTGCGACATATGAAGGACCACTGCGGTACGCAGTTCGTCGATGAAGCCGGCCTCGCACTCGAACACCAGTTCATCGTGCACCTGCAGGATCATCCGGGCCGGCGCCGCGGACGCCTGCAGCCAGCGATCCACGTCCACCATCGCCCGCTTGATGATGTCGGCCGCGGTGCCCTGCATCGGCGCATTGATGGCCGCCCGCTCGGCACCGGCACGCAGGCCCTGGTTGCGCGCGTTGATGTCGTTCAGATACAGGCGCCGGCCGAACAGGGTTTCCACGTAGCCCTGTTCGCGCGCCTGCTGGCGCATGCGGTCCATGAAATCACGCACCCCCGGATACCGGCTGAAATACAGCGCGACGTAATCCTGCGCCTGGCCACGGTCTATGCCCAGGTTGCGTGCCAGGCCGAACGCACTCATGCCGTACATCAGGCCGAAGTTGATCGCCTTGGCGGCGCGGCGTTCGTTGCTGGTCACCTCGTCCAGGCGGCGCCCGAACACTTCGGCGGCGGTGGCGCGGTGCACGTCCGCCCCCTGTTCGAAGGCGCGTACCAGGCCCGGGTCTTCGGACAGGTGGGCCATGATCCGCAGTTCGATCTGCGAGTAATCGGCGGCCAGCAGCAGCTTGCCCTCCGGTGCCACGAAGGCACGACGGATGCGGCGGCCGTCCTCGGTGCGGATCGGGATGTTCTGCAGGTTCGGATCGGACGATGACAGCCGCCCGGTGGCCGCGCCGGACTGGTGGTAGCTGGTGTGCACCCGGCCGGTATCGGCGTTGACCATCTCCGGCAGCTTGTCGGTGTAGGTACTGCGCAGCTTGGCCAGCCCACGGTAGTCAAGGATCACCCGCGGCAGCTCGTGCTGTTCGGCAATGGCCTCCAGCGCTTCTTCGTTGGTGCTCGGCTGGCCCTTCGGCGTCTTCACCAGGGCGGGCAGCTTGAGTTCGTCGAACAACACCGCCTGCAGCTGCTTGGGCGAATCCAGGTTGAAGCTGCGCCCGGCCAGTTCAGTGGCCTTCTGCTGCGCGGCCAGCATGCGCGTGGACAGGTCCTGGCTCTGGCGGCGCAGTTCGGCCACGTCCACCTGCACGCCGTTGGCTTCGATGCTGGCCAGCACCGGCACCAGCGGCATTTCGATTTCCCGGTACACCTGGTCCAGCGACGGCAGCGCCAGCAACTGCGGCGCCAGCGCACGGTGCAGCCGCAGGGTCACATCGGCATCTTCGGCGGCGTAGCGGCTGGCCTCGTCGATGCCCACCTGGGAGAACGAGATCTGCTTGGCGCCCTTGCCGGCGACGTCCTCGAACTTGATCGTGGTGTAGCCGAGGTAGCGCTGCGCCAGCGAATCCATGTCATGCCGTGTGGCGGTGGAATTGAGCACGAAGCTTTCCAGCATGGTGTCGTCGTGGTAACCGCGCACGTCGATGCCGTGCCGGCGCAGCACGTGCAGGTCGTACTTGCCGTGCTGGCCGAGCTTCTTCTTCGCCGGGTCTTCCAGCACCGGGCGCAGCGCATCCAGCACCTGCTGCATCGGCAGCTGGGCCGGCGCGCCGGGGTAGTCGTGATTGATCGGGATGTAGGCGGCCTTGCCCGGCTCCACCGCCAGGCTGATGCCCACCAGCCGCGCCCGCATGGCATCCAGCGCATCGGTTTCGGTATCGAAACTGACCAGGTCCGCGTGTTGCAGCCGCTCGACCCAGGCCTGCAGCTGGGCCGGCTCGAGGACCGTCTCGTACTCGCCCGGCAGCGACAGCGACGGGTCCAGGTCAGCCACCGGCGCCGCGTCGCTGCCACCGCGGGCGAAGCCGGCGGCGGTGCCGCGCAGGCTCGGCGCTGCCTCGCTGGCCACGCTCGGCGCCAGCCCGGCGCTGCCTTCCAGCTCCTTCAACGCCTGGGTGAAGCCATACCGCGCGTACAGTTCGCGCAGTTCCTCGACGTTGCGCTCGCGCAGCGGCAGGTCCTGCGGTCCGGACTCCAGGGCCACGTCGGTACGGATGGTCACCAGCTCGCGGTTCAGCGGCAACCGCTCCAGCGCCGCGCGCAGGTTCTCGCCGATCTTGCCTTTCATGCCCGGCGCGGCGGCGATCACCCCGTCAAGGTGCTGGTACTCGCCCAGCCACTTGGCGGCGGTCTTGGGGCCGCATTTCTCGACACCCGGCACGTTGTCCACGGCATCGCCCATCAACGCCAGCAGGTCGACGATCTGGTCGGCGCGCACGCCGAATTTTTCCATCACCGCAGCGTCGGAATCCATCCGGCTGCCGGTCATGGTGTTGACCAGTTCGATCCCCGGCCGCACCAGCTGGGCGAAGTCCTTGTCCCCGGTGGAGATGGTCACGCTGAGGTCGCGCGCCACGCCCTGCAGGGCCAGCGTACCGATCACATCGTCGGCCTCCACGCCGGAGATGCGCAGGATGCTGATGCCGAGCGCTTCGACGATGCGGCACATCGGTTCGACCTGGCTGCGCAGCTCGTCCGGCATCGGCGGGCGGTTGGCCTTGTACTGGTCGTACAGGTCGTCGCGGAAGGTCTTGCCCGGCGCATCGACCACGAATGCCACGTAGGCCGGGCGCTCCTTCAGCGTTGCGCGCAGCATGTTGACCACGCCGAACAACGCACCGGTCGGTTCACCCTGCGGATTGGACAGCGGCGGCAGCGCGTGGAACGCGCGATACAGGTAACTGGACCCGTCGATAAGGACTAATCTGCTCATGCGACGATTCTACGCGCCCGGCGCCTGCGCGTCGGTCACGCCGGCTGGGGCATAATCCCCTGCACACCCGGCCAAGGACTCCTGACCATGAAACCCATGATGCTCGCCGCGCCGCTGCTGCTGGCCCTGCTGCTGGCCGGCTGCGCGACCTCCGGTGGCGCCGGTGCACCGCCGGTCGATGTGGCCGGTGCCGACATCGCCAAGCGCACGCTGGACAACGGCGACGTGCTGGAGGAATACCGGGTGGCGGGCCAGCTGCGCATGGTCAAGGTGACCCCGCTGCGCGGTGCCCCCTATTTCATCTACGACCAGAACGGCGATGGCCGCATGGACAATTCCAAGGATGGCGTGTCACCGGTGTACTGGAAGCTCTACAGCTGGTGATGCACGTTCTTTCGAAATGAGCAACGTAGAACGCCGCAACCTGCCGATCGACCAGGCCGCCCTTCGCCACGGGCTGACCGCCGAACAACTGTCCGCCGTGCAGACCCTGGAACATTTCGGCTGGCAGCTGCGCTTCGTGCGGCGGCCGCTGTTCCGCGATCCGATCCCGGTGCTGTTCGACCGCAGCGGCGAACGCTACGTGGTGCTGCAGGCCGATGGCAGCCTGGACGAATCGCAGACCCTGAAGCTGCGCGACTGAACGTGGCGCGGGCGCCGGGCCCGGAAGAAAAACGGCGCCGGCCGCTTCCTGCGACCGACGCCGGGTCCCCTCCCCAGGGAACGCTGTGCCCGCTGGCGCCGACCCCGGTCGGCCGGCGTCAGCGGATGACCAGCACCGGGATGCTGCTGCGTGCCAGGACTTCGGCGGTCTGGCTGCCGAGCAGCACGCGGGTCATCCCGCGCCGGCCATGCGAGGTCATCACGATCAGGTCCGAGCTGCGCTCGCCGGCCACGTCGATCACGCCGTCGGCCGCATAGCGGTCCAGCACGTGCACGCCATTGGCCCGCACGCCCTGCGCCTGCGCGGTGGCCAGTGCGGGCTGCAGGATCTTCTGCGCCGTCTGTTCGCGGTCGGCCTTGTATTCCGGGCTGTTCATGTAGCCCACGCTCCAGCCCATGGCGTCGTACATGCCGACGGCCCAAGGCTCGGATACGGTCACGATATCGACCTCCGCGTCCAGGTCCTTGGCCAGCTCCAGGCCCTTCATCAGGCCTTTTTCCGCCAGTTCCGATCCGTCGGTGGCAATCAGGATGCGCTTGTACATGGCCGGGCTCCTCGGTGGTCTGCCGTATTGGAACGCGAGCATTACACACCCGCCGTGCAGGCCATGCCTTGAGCAGGATCAATGCAGTGCAGCATCGCCCGACACGCGGTGCGTGGCAGAATCCGCCGCATGCGTACCCTCCTCTGCTGTTGCATGGCCCTGTTCCTGCTGCCCTGGCCGGCCGTTGCCGACGACGCGATCCTGGTCTTCACCCGCACTGCAAAATTCCGCCACGACTCCATTCCGGTGGCCGTGGATACGCTGCGGTCCCTGGCGTCCGAACAGGGCCTGCGGGTGGTGCATGGCGAAGACAGCGCGGTCTTCACCGGCGAGGGACTGTCGGCGTACCGCGCCGTGGTGTTCGCCAATACCACCGGTGATGTGCTGGATGAGGCCCAGCAGGCGGCCTTCAAGGATTACATCGAAGGCGGCGGCGGGTTCCTCGGCCTGCATTCGGCGGCCGATACCGAATACGACTGGCCGTTCTACGGCGAGCTGGTCGGTGCTTGGTTCCACAAGCATCCACCGGGCCTGCAGACCGCCAAGGTAACCCTGCACGGCGGCGGCCACGAAGGCCGCCAATGGTCGATCACCGACGAGATCTACAACTACCGGCGCAACCCGCGACCCTGGGTGCAGGTGCTGGCGACGGTGGATGAGGCCAGCTACCCGGGCGGCACCATGGGCGCTGACCATCCCATTACCTGGTGCCGGCCGATGGGCCGCGGACGCA
This sequence comes from Stenotrophomonas sp. SORGH_AS_0321, assembly GCF_031453215.1. Taxonomy (NCBI): domain Bacteria; kingdom Pseudomonadati; phylum Pseudomonadota; class Gammaproteobacteria; order Lysobacterales; family Lysobacteraceae; genus Stenotrophomonas; species Stenotrophomonas sp. SORGH_AS_0321. Next base: position 145,830 of record NZ_JAVIZG010000001.1, on the reverse strand, counting down.
GCTGGTACACCGGTTTCGGCCACGATGCGGCGGCCTACGCCGATCCCCAGGTGCGCGCGCTGCTGCGGCGCGGGTTGGCCTATGCAGTGGGCACAAGCCCGCACTGCTGACGGAGCACCGGCGGATCATCGGGTCGTGCTGCCGGACGCGCCGCTGCTCGGATCCACGTACTGCCGGGTGCGTTGACGACCGGGACTGGAGCGAGCGGCTGCCGCTGCGCCTGGAGCGTCCGCCCTGAGCGCATCCAGGCGCGCCTGCAGCGGTGCATTCAGGCGGTCATTCCTGAGCGCGGCGGCACGCTGCTCTATCTGCCGCTGCGTCTGCCGGGAGGACGAGGGCGCCGCACCGGGTGGGGTTGGCGCGCGCAGCATGGCCAGGCGCGTCTGCACCTCATTGTTGAACTGGGTGCTGTGGACGATCGCATCGCGCACGGCACGTGCCGATGCGTCCTTGGCTGCTTTTTCCTCTGCACGGCGCTTTGACTCGCTACGCGCGGCGGCCTGGGCCTGCGCACGGGCCTGGGAGGAGGCGGCGAGAGCCGCGGCGTGGCTGGCTTTGGCAGCAGCGCGGGAGGATGCGCGCTGGGCCGATTCACCGGCCTTGCTGCGTGCCTGCTGTTCGGCCCTGGCCCGCGCCTGTGCCTGCGCATCCTGCTGCGCCTGGGCCGTCGCATGCGCGGCCAGCTCGGCGGCCGTGCTGGCGCCCTGCTGCTGTGCACGCTGCCCGATGGCCGTTGCATCAACCGCCGGTTCGTCACTGTCGCCGGCAGCGCGGACCATGCTGCTGATGGCAGAGGTGATCTCCTCGGCGCGTTGCTTGAGCAACTGGCGCCTTTCCGCCAGCGCCATGTCCGGCTGCGCCAGCACCGCGTCCGTGTAGTGCTGCTCACCGGCCCGGATAAGCGCCTCGGCTTCCGGCATGCGTGATTTCTTCATCTGGTCACGATAGGTGCCCAGCGCGCTGCGTTCGAGCTCTTCGAGCATTCTGGGCGGCACCGGCGTGTCACGCGGAAGCCGATGTTTGACGATGGCTTCTTTCCAGGCGCCTTCCACGCTGCGCTGGACAAGTTCCGTCAGCGCCTCTTCCTCGACCTGGCTGGTCAACTTCATGCGCAGGCTCGCACGTATCTCAGACAGCTCCAGTTCGATCACGCGGCGGGTACCATACGCAGCATCCACGTGCTGGATTAGGTCGCGCAGCGGCAGCGCCGCCAGCCGTTGTGCGTGTCCATCGACGTGGAGCGGCTCGTCACCGCGCCGCAGCTCGTAGGACACCTTCTTCACTGCCCAGCTGCGCAGCGACCTAAGGCGGATGTACTCTGCGTCACTTGGCAGCAGCTCGGCCTGTTGCAGGCGCTGGTCCCAGGCGATCGATGCACCGGATGCCGCCAACGCGGCGTAATAGTTCGGGAAACCCTTTACCTTTGCCGTCAACAGGCCCTCGCGCAGCAGGGCCGGGGTAATGTCCACCGACCTGGCCATCAGGGTCTCCATCAGCTCGATGAACGCCATCCCGAGCGCGGGGTCTCGATGTGCGTGCGCGCCGATGTTGGGCGGATAGGTGGCCCCTTCGAACGTTTGCAACAGACAGTGCGTGACCTGTGCGGCAGCCAGGTAACCGTCGTCCACCAGGCGTTTCACCAGCAACAGCCAATCGCGGTTCGCTTCGAAGCTGGTGCGTCTGCGCTCATCCGCGCCCGCACCCAGTTCCAGGTCGGTCAGCAGCTCTCCGAACACCGATGGGGACAGCAGCTCTCCAGCGATCGCGCGGATATCCGCCTCGGCATGGGTGTCCAGCGCGGCGGCCAGTCTGCGATTGCAGTCATGCAGCCGTTGCAGTGCCCTGATCCGTGCCGTGACGGCATTGGGCTCGCGTGCATTGGGATCGCCCACGATGGCGGCGAAATCGCCGTCCAGCAGCATCTGATGCCTGGCCTGCAGTGCAGCGGCATGTTCCTGCTGGACCGTGGAGTCGCCAGCACCGTCCAGTGCAGCACCGATACCATCCAGCATCTGCTGCCGCACCTGGGCGGCGCGCTCGGGGTCGGCACTGATCCAGTCACGGATCTGTGCCGGTGCGTACTGGGCGAGCAATGCCTGCCGGCGCTGTACCAGGACGCCGGCCATCGTTGCGGCGTCCGGCCAGCGACCCTCCGGCGCGTCGGCCGGAACCTGCCACCCGGCGCCGATCACCGCATGCACGGTCGCTGCAGGAACCAGGGCCAGACGGTACCCCATTTCCGCCATCGCATCGGCAATGGCCGGATCGGGGACGGCAGGCGTGCGCATCAGGTCGGCAACGCTATCCGACTGGAACCCGTACGGCCAGCCCAGCGTGTCGTGCAGCCGCCCCGGATCTGCGCCCATCGCGTCGAATTCCGCGGCATTTTCAACAAACGCATCCGGGATGGGAAACAGCGAAGCGGGGCGTTGCAGCAGGGCGATGTCCGCACTGGCCTGTTTGGGCAGCATCAGCCTGCGCGCGTCCAGCGTGGCGAATCCAAGTGGCCCGCACGAGCCGAAATCGACGGTCATCGCCAACGGTTGTCCGTCGCGCTCGGCGTAGCCGAAATTCTCCATCCGGAAGTTGAGGTGGTCCCAGTTGCCGAGCCATCGCGAGGCGATGAAATGCCGGACCTGGTCGCTGCGTTGTGCGGTTGGCAGCAGGCGATTCATCGCCTCCAGCGCATTGAATCGCCGCCGGTCGGCGGCTGCGTGCGCGGCCTGCAGTCCCGCATCCTGCAGCTGCCAGAAATGATCGACCCCAGCGCACTGCAGAATCGCATCGCAGTCGGAAACCGCCGCTGCATGGTCGCCGCGCAGCTGGGCATAGCCCATCCTCGCGGCTTCATCGCCTGCGGCGGCCAGTGCTTCGGCGGCCGGCGTATCAAGATAGCGGCCCAGGTCCTTGAAGGTGGGTTCAAGGCGCGAAGCAAAGCGCTGGCTGCCGCCCGGCAGCGAAGCGTCGGCTGCCACCACGCGGGTGTCCGGCGCAGCCAGCCCGGTGAGCTGGAACACACGGGAGAGGCTGACCTCCATAGCGCTCAGCCCGCTGTCGCCGGTTTCCTTCACCCTCCAGTCTGCGCCGTCGAGGGTGACCAGCGCTGCGGGACGGCTGCCGGCGCCGATCCATCGGCGCACGGGTGCCGCGCATTCCTCTTCGGCTGCTGCATCGGGATTGAACATGCGGACGATCTGGTCGATGCCCTGCACCGCCTCGCCGGAAAGCTGACGCAGCAGGGCGGTGCGCTGCAGGTTGGACAACGCAGGATCCTGCGCGAGCACGGCCGCTTCATATTCGTGCTGGATGTTGGCCACCAGTTCGTCGCCCTGACGTCCTCGCAGGCCGCCGATCTCCCGTGCATAGGTGGCGCGGGCATCGTGCCTCTGCGCTTCCAGCGTTCGTGCCCGTGCTGGCGTCGCCTGGTAGAAGGGGTTGTCGAGCAGGCCATCGGGCCCACCGCGCTGGAACTCCATCTCAACCATGCGGTGCACGGCTTCGGCTTCGGCAGCGGTGATCAGGTCCGGCATGTTGGCGTCTACGCTTCGTCGCAGCAGCGATGATTCCAGCCTGGCCAAGCGCACCGGATGCGTCGCCTCGCAGGCTTGCTGGACCACGCTTTCCAACGTTCGCGGGGGCGGGGGCGCCGATCCCGCTGCGATCAGGTTGCTCCGCGCCCGTTCGCGCATGGCGGTGAGTGCGGCGTTGCTGCTGTCATTGTCATGCAGGGTGTCGAGCAGGGTGACGAAGGCCTGGCCAAGCGCCGGATCGCGCAGATATCGAGTGGTGGACGGGGCATTGCGTCCGTCCGATCCCGGCACGAGGAGGTAGTCGATCACTTCGGCGGCCGCCAGTGTCTGCTGCCGCACCAGACCAGTCACCGCCTCCAGCCAGTGCAGGTTTGCCTCGACCCCGGCCTGCCTCAGCTCAGGCGTGGCTGAGGCCAACTGCAGGTCAAGCACCAGCCGGCGCTGGACACCGCTGCCAAGCAACGCCGTGGCAGCGCGTCCGCCAGCGGCCGCATCTCCGCTCTGCAGTGCCCGCCGCACTCCATCCATCGTGTGGTGCAGCGCGCGCAGCGTGGTCGTCTGCCGCATCGCATCAGGTGACCCGGCAACAGGCGGGCAGTTTTCTGCCGATACCCGCCGCGGGCTTGAGGGTGCAGACGGAGGGCGCATCCGCGAAGGCGCGGTGTTGCTGACCAGCAGGCTGCCGATGGCCGACCCCGCAGCGCGGTCCTGCAGCGGATCGGAGTGATGCCGCCCGCGAATCCCCGCGGGCGTTGTCTGCGACGAGGGGCCAACAGCGGGCATGCACTTTCCTTCATTGAACAAGAAGGAAATACTGCCTCCAGCGATAGGCGTTGGCTTTCATAAATACGGCGCTGGTCGGGATGGCTCCTCGCCAGGGCGCAGCCTGCCGACCCTACAGCGCGGTCAGGTTGGCGTAGGCCATCACCAGCCATTTGCTGCCGGCATCGGCGAACTCCACCTGCACGCGCGCATGCGCGCCGCTGCCTTCGTAGTCGGTGACCATGCCTTCGCCGAACTTGGGATGGGTGACCATCGTGCCGAGCTTCAGCGGCGGCGCTTCGAGCGCGGCATGCCCGCCACGGCTGGCCCCCAACGATGCCGGCCGCGAGACCTGCACTTTCGGCCGTACTTCATGCAGCAGCTCGCGCGGGATCTCGCGCAGGAAGCGCGACGGCACGCCGTAGTTGTCCTGGCCATGGATGCGCCGTGATTCGGCGTAGCACAGCACCAGCTTCTGCCGCGCGCGGGTGATGCCGACGTAGGCCAGCCGGCGCTCTTCCTCCAACCGCCCGCTTTCTTCCAGCGAACGCGCGCTCGGGAACAGGCCGTCTTCCATGCCGGCCAGGAACACCAGCGGAAACTCCAGGCCCTTGGCCGAATGCAGGGTCATCAACTGCACGCCGTCTTCGTTGGCCTGGGCCTGGCCTTCGCCCGCTTCCAGCGCGGCATAGGCGAGGAAGGCGACCAGCTCGTCCATGTCCTCCACTTCTTCGACATCGTCGGCCCGGCGCACGAAGCGCGAGGCCACCGACACCAGTTCGTCGAGGTTGTCGGTGCGCGATTCGGAGTCCAGCGCGTTGCGGCTTTCCTTGCTCCAGTGTTCGCGCAGCAGCGAACGTGCCAGCACGTGGTCGATGCGTTCGGCGAGGGTCATGTGCAGGGTCTGCCCCTGCAGCTCATTGACCAGCACCAGGAAGCCCGCCAGCGCATTGCGCGCGCGCGCCGCCAACGCATTGCCCTGGGTGACCAGCATGGTGGCTTCCCACAGCGAAATGCCCTGCGCGCGCGCCTCGCGGCGCACCTCGTCCAGGGTGCGGTCGCCGATGCCACGGGTCGGGGTGTTGACCGCGCGTTCGAAGGCCGCGTCGTCGTTGCGGTTGGACAGCAGCCGCAGGTAGGCCAGTGCGTCCTTGATTTCGGCGCGCTCGAAGAAGCGCATGCCGCCATACACGCGATACGGGACCTGCTCGCTCAGCAGCACTTCTTCCAGCGCGCGCGACTGCGCGTTGCTGCGGTAGAGCACCGCCACTTCGCCGTGGCTGCCGCCATCGCGCACCCACTGGCGGGCGCGCTCGACGATGTAACGTGCCTCGTCCATTTCGTTGTAGGCCGCGTACAGGTCGATCGGATCGCCGTCGCCGCTGTCGGTCCACAGTTCCTTGCCGATGCGGTCCGGATTGTGCGAAATGACCGCGTTGGCCGCGCCCAGGATGTTGGCGGTGGAGCGGTAGTTCTGTTCCAGCCGGATGGTCTGCGCGCCGGGGAAATCGCGCAGGAAGCCCTGCACGTTCTCCACCTTCGCACCGCGCCAGCCATAGATGGCCTGGTCATCGTCGCCGACCACGAACACATGCCCGCTGTCGCCGGCCAACACCCGCACGAAGGCGTACTGGATGGAGTTGGTGTCCTGGAATTCGTCGACCAGGATCTCGCGGAAGCGCGCGCGGTAGTGCGCCAGCAAGGCCGGGTTGTCGCGCAGCAGCTCATGCGCGCGCAGCAGCAGCTCGGCGAAGTCGACCAGCCCGGCGCGGTCGCAGCGCGCCTGGTATTCGGTGTAGGCCTGGCGCATGGTGTCCAGCCAGGCGTCGTTCGGTTCAGGCTGGATATGCTGCGGGCGGCGGCCCTCGTCCTTCTGTTCGTTGATCCACCAGGCGATCTGCTTGGGCGGGTACTTGCCGTCGTCCAGCTCCAGTGCCTGCACCACGCGCTTGACCAGCCGCAGCTGGTCATCGGAGTCCATCACCTGGAACGAGTCAGGCAGCTTGGCTTCGGCCCAGTGCAGGCGCAGCAGGCGGTTGGCCAGCCCATGGAAGGTGCCGATCCAGGCGCCGCGGCTGCCATTGGGCAGCTGCGCGTCGATGCGATGGCGCATCTCGCCGGCAGCCTTGTTGGTGAAGGTCACCGCGAAAATGCCATGGGTCGGCACGCCGAACACTTCGTGCAGCCAGGCGATGCGGTGGGTCAGTACGCGGGTCTTGCCGGAGCCCGCACCAGCCAGCACCAGGTGGTGGCCAGGGGGGGCGGACACGGCATCGCGCTGGGCCGGGTTCAGGCCATCAAGCAGGTGGGAGACATCCATGCCCCCATTTTACGGCATCGCTGCTTCGAGCTCCCGCACCGCGTGGCGTGCCGCATCTTCCGCCTGCTGACGCAGTTCAGGCACGGCCAGGCTTTCCCACAACGTGCCGATGCGCAGGCTGCCCAGCACGCCGATGGCGTCATCTGCGTTGCCGTCGGCATCGATCAGCCGGTCGCCTGCGGCCTGGCTGTCCAGGCCCAGGCCATGCGGCCCGGGGCGGTGCGATGCCTTCGGCCAGCAGCTGCCTCAGCAATGGATTGCGCAGACCCTCGGCACGCGTCTCCACGCCGGTGGCGTTGACCAGTGCGCCCAGATCCCACTGCACCGCTGCGCCGTGGGACAAGGCGGACAGGCGCAGGCCCGACGCGGTTTCCAACACGCCCTGCAGGCGCACGCGGTGCAGCTGCAGGCGGCCGTCGGCCAGTGCATCGCGCAGCTGTACGTGGACTTCTTCGGCAATCCGGTGCCGGTGCACGTCCCAGTGCCGCACCCCATGGCGCAGGAAGCGGCGCTGGTCGGCGTCATCGAGGGTCTGCCACAGCGCCTTGCCCAGCGGACGGATGCGCTCCATCACGCTCTGCCACGGAATGCCCTGCGCTGCGGCCTCGCGGGCATGCCGGCGCAGCGTGCGCAGCCGGGCGCGCAGCGGCATCGCCAGCAAGGGCTGCGGGTCATAGGTCGCCGGCGCCCCGTGGGCATGCGGCAACGGCATCAGCGCGTGCCTGGAAAACACGTGCAGCACGCCGCTCTGGCCTGCCGCGAACAACGCCACCACGCTGTCCACCATGCTCAACCCGGAGCCGATGATGCCGATGGCCTGCTCGCCCGCAAGCAGGCGGACGCCGTCGTAATCCCAGGCTTCGGCGATGCAGTGGTGTGGCAGGGCGTCGGCGCCGGCCAGCGGGATCGGGCGCACGCTGTTGCCGCAGGCCAGCACGACGTGGCCGGCATCGACAACGGTGCCATCGGTCAGTTCCAGCCGTGCTGCGCCCGCGTGCCGGCGCAGCGACAGCACCGCCTGCGGAACCACCTGCAGCTGCACCGGGCTGCCCTCGCCCGCCTCGGCCAGGCGCTGGCGCAGATACGCCGCGTAATGCCGACGCGGCACGAAGCGGCCTGCCAGCGACGCATCATCATCCTGCGGGAAGGCGTCGACCTGGCGCAGGTAATCGGTGAAATCCGTGGGCTGGTCCGGCAGCGCGCTCATCCGGCCGGCCGGCACGTTAAGCAGGTGCTGCGGTGCCGGCGTGGCATAGGCGATGCCCTCGGCCAGGGTCGAGGCCGGCTCGAACAACTGGACCTGCAGCGGGGCCTTGGCGTGGCGCAGCAGGTGCAGGGCGGTCAGCGCACCGGCGGCGCCACCGCCGATGATGGCCAGGTCGATGCGGTGCGGAGTCGCTGTATCGTTCATGCGGTGATTGTAGGCGATGGATCGGCCAGCGCCTTTACATCAGCGCATCGGCCAGCCGCGCGATGCCTTCTCGGCTGCGTCGCCAGGTGGCCCGCTTGCGCCACTGTGAAAGCTCCAGCGGTCGCGATTGGCGCAGGTAGTCTTCTTCGATATCCAGCAGCTGGCGCACGATCGTGCGGTCATAGCAGAGCAGGCCGATTTCGGCATTCAGCGCGAAGGAACGGATGTCCAGGTTGATCGATCCCAGCAGCGCGATGTCCTCGTCCACGCTGAGGTGCTTGGCGTGCAGGAAATGCGGCTCGTACAGCGCGATGCGCACGCCGCTGCGCAGCAGCTCATCGTAGTACGCCTCCTGCGCCCATGCGGTCAGCCGTGCATTGCTGGTGGCCGATACGATCAGCTGCACGTCCACCCCGGACAACGCGGCGATGCGCAGCGCACTCAGCGTGGCCTCGTCAGGCACGAAGTACGGGGTGACCAGCACGATGCGGCGGCGTGCCAGGTGGATCATCGCATTCACTGCATCGCGCGCGTTGCTGAAGGGGTAGGCCGGGCCGCTGGGCAGCAGCTGGGTGGCCACGTCTTCGCTGCACACCGGCACGTCGGCCATCACGTCCAGCCGCTGGCCGGTTTCCATGTACCAGTCGCTGGCGAACACCGCCTCCAGGTGGGCGACGGCCGGACCGCGCAGGCGCGCGACCAGTTCGCGGTTGGGACGGCCGCGCACGAACGTGGCATCGGCCAGGTTCTGCGAGCCGATGTAGCCGACCTTGTTGTCGATCACCGCGATCTTGCGGTGGTTGCGCAGGTCCATGCGCCCGCTGCGCCGCCAGCGCAGGCCGCCCGGCAGCATCGCACGCACCTCCACGTCGCGCGCCAGCAGGCGCTTGCGGTAGGCACGCAGGCCGCGCTTGGCGCCCACCGCATCCAGCAGCAGGCGGCACTGCACGCCACGCGCGGCGGCACGCTGCAGCGCCTCCACGATGGCATCGCCCACCGCATCGTCGAACATCAGGTAATACAGCAGGTGGACGCGCTCTTCGGCCTGGTCGATATCGGCGATCAGGTGGGCCAGCGAATCGTCATAGCCGGTCAGCAGGTCCAGCGCGTTGCCGTGCACGGGCATGAAATCGCCCTGCCGTTCCACCAGCGGCACCATTTCGGCGACGGTGGTATCGGCGTCCGGTTGCCAGCGCAGGGCGGACTGCAGCGCCTGTTCTTCGCGGATCACCTGCGAGGCCTCGGCCTGGCGGCGCAGGCGCTCGCCGGACAGCCAAGGGTGGCCGAACAGCAGGTACAGCGGCAGGCCCAGCAGGGGCACGAAGCCGACCAGCAGCAGCCAGCTGCGTGCGGCGCCGGGGGTGGTGCGGGCAGGAATCCACAACAGCGCGGCCAGCCGGATCAGCCAGTCCAGCAGCAGCAGCCATGAGCCCAGCGTCCATTCCAAGAGCATCGCCCCACCTGCGCAAAGGGAGCGCCATTCTGGCACGGGGTGGGTCACGGCCATAAAAAAACCCGCCTCGCGGCGGGTTTCTTCACTCGGGAAGCTCAAGCATCCTGGCGGATTACTTGATCTTGCCTTCCTTGTACGGTACATGCTTGCGCACGACCGGATCGTACTTCAGGAATTCCATCTTCCCGGGGGTGTTCTTCTTGTTCTTGTCCGTCGTGTAGAAGTGGCCGGTACCGGCCGTCGAAATCAGACGGATCTTGTCGCGCTTGCCTGCCATGATCGTTTACTCCTCAGACCTTTTCGCCGCGCGAACGCAGCTCAGCCAGAACGGAGTCGATGCCGTTCTTGTCGATGGTGCGCAGTGCATGCGCGGAAACACGAAGCTTGACCCAGCGGTTTTCGCTGGCGACCCAGAAGCGGCGCTCGTGCAGGTTGGGCAGGAAACGACGACGGGTCTTGTTGTTGGCGTGCGAGACGTTGTTACCCGTCTGCACTCGCTTGCCGGAAACTTGGCATACGCGGGACATTGCGCACCTCGATAAGTTTGTATTGAAAGTCCGGCCAGGGAAGGCCGAGCTTCTGCGGAAGGATCCGCACATGTTGTCAGCCCGTAGCCCGGGCGACGGCGGCCTCGATGGTTTCCCATCACACGTCAAGAGAATCAAAGGGTTACGCTGACCTGGGCATACCGGAGGACGTGTTGCCGGTACCGCCACCCGGGGTTGACCGGACACAGCGAGCCGCGAAGTATGCCCGGGTCAGGCCGAACCTGCAAGCCAGGGCCGCTCCACGGTACCCTCGCCCGCGGCCTGCTACACAGGCGGGATGAAAATACTCGCACTCACCTACGGCACCGAAGGCGACACCCGCCCCCTTACCCTGCTCTGCCGCGGGCTGATCGACGCCGGCCACGAGGTGATGCTGCTCGCCGACGCCGGCACGCTGGGCAGCGCGCAGGCACTGGAGGTGCCGCATGCCGCCCTGCAGGGCGACATCCACGAAGAAGTGGTGGCGCTGCTGTCGCACGGCAACAGCCCACGGGCCGCCAGCAGCGGACTGGCCCGGATGGCGCGGCGGCATGTGGCCGACTGGATGGGCCAGGCCGACCGGGCCGCTGCAGGCTGTGACGCGGTGCTGGCCGGGGGGCTGGCCGCCTTCGTCGGCCTGAGCGTGGCCGAACGCCACCGCATCCCGGTGATCGGCACCGGCATGATCCCGATCACCCCGACCCGCGCCTTCCCCTCCCCCTTCCTGCCGCCGGGCTGGACACCGGCCGCGCTGAACCGGATCAGCCACCGGCTGGTCACCCGGCTGATCTGGCAGCAGTTCCGCGCACCGGTCAACCAGGCCCGGCACGCGGTGCTGGGCCTGCCCCCGGCGACCACCCCGTGGATCGATGCGCCGATGCTGTACGGCGTGTCGCCCAGCCTGGTGGCCGCGCCCGCGGACTGGCCGGCCGACCATCTGGTATGCGGCCAGTGGCGCCTGCCCGACAGCGCCGGATGGTCGCCCCCGCCCGCCCTGCAGGCGTTCCTGGATGCCGGCGCGCCGCCGGTCTACGTGGGCTTCGGCAGCATGACCGGGTTCGACCGCGACGCCGTGCTGACGGCCCTGCTGCGCATGCTTGAAGGGCGCCGCGTGCTGCTGTCACCGGGCTGGTCGGGCACGCCGGCGCTGGCCCTGCCGCACGACGTGCACGTGGTGGGGCCGGTGCCGCATGAAGCCCTGTTCCCGCTGACCTCGCTGGTGATCCACCATGGCGGCAGCGGCACCACGCATTCGGCCTGCCGTGCCGGTGTACCGTCGATGGTGATGCCGTTCGCGGCCGATCAGTTCTTCTGGGCCGACCGCCTGCATCGACTCGGCGTGTCGCCGGCGGCGCTCTCGCCCCGGCGGCTGGCCCCCCGGCGATTGTCCGCGGCACTCGCCTTTGCCGAACGCCCGGACGTGCGCGGGCGCGCGGCGGCACTCGGCCGGCAGATGGCGGCCGAAGACGGCGTGGCGACCGGTGTGGCGGCCGTGGCGCGGCTGCTCGGTCAGCCCGCGGCCAACTGCAGCGCCAAGCTGCCAAGCGCGTCCGCGCGTTCCCTGTCAGCACCATGAAGCGCGACGAAGTCGCGTGCACAGGCGGCGAACTCGGCGCGGTCGGACTGTGCGTAGGCGATCGACTGCTGCTGCAGCTGGCGCAGGTCATCCGGCAAGCCCGGCAGCTGCACGGCGCGCAACGACAGCCATAACGCCCCCAGCAGCCGTGCCCTCCGGCTGGTCAGGTCCTGGTGGTTGAGCTGGAAGAATTCGATGGTCACCCGCGCGCGCTCATGGTCGCCACCGCGCGTGCGACGTGGCACGGCCAGTACGCCATCGAAGCGCAGGATGCGCGCGGGATCGGTGTCCAGGGTACCGAGGGGATACACCAGCAGCGGGTCTTCAGCGCGCGCCGAGCGTGGCGTGGATGCGCGCGTGCTGCGTTTGCCGCGTACCGGGAAGAAGTCGGCCTTCAACGTCGAATTGCAGCGCGTGCAGGCAATCACATAGTTCAGTGGATGGTAGGCCAGCAGGTAGTAACCGCGCGTGCTGGCCCGGCCCACCGCACATGGCGGCAGGAAGCCCACCGCGCCCTTGCCGGTGGCGGGTGGCCACGCGCTGACCCTCGATTTGGGCCGAAAGTGCTCCACCTCGTGCACCTTGCTGGCCAGCGCGTGGCCGGCCAGGCGGCTTTCGCAGTAGGCGCATTTCTCATGCTGGAGCTCGATGTAGACCTGCTTGATGTCGCCCCAGAATTCGCTGCCTTCGACGTAACGGCCCTGTCGCCGGTACTCGGCGGTACGCAGCCGCGCCTTGTCCAGCCAGCGGCGGTCGTGCGCGGTGACCAGTGCACGCAGTTGCGCTTCGCCCACGCGGATGCGGATCACGCCAGGCCCTCCCCCGAGGCGAGCAGCTGCAGATAGGCCACCGCCGCGGCGGCATCGCCGTGCTGGCTGGCCAGCCGCAGGCGCTCCAGCCTGCCGCCCACCGCCGCCGGCCGGGTGGTGGCCAGCCCGAAATACGGACTAAGCAGCATCTCGTCGGCACTGCGACCATGCACCCGCTCAGGCAACCGACGGCAACGCGTGCCCAGCGTGTCCGTGCGATCAAGCACGATCAGGTTGTGCGGCTGCAGCGCACCGACCACCAGCGGGCTGTGGGTGGTCACGATGAACTGCAGCTTCGGCAGCGCCTGGGACAGGGTGGACAGCAGCGAGCGCTGCCATGCGGGGTGCAGGTGCAGGTCGATCTCATCGACCAGCACCACACCCTGGTTGTCGGCCAGCCGACGGCCCGACGGTGCGCCCAGGCACAACTGGTGGAGCAGGTCGCCAATCCAGCCGACATAGGCCTGATAACCATCGGACAGGCCGGAGAAGGGAAGCTGCGCGCCGTCGATCTCGAACAGCGGCGGGTCCTGGGACGCCGTGGTCGCCATCCGGCAGCCGTCCGGCAGCAGCCGGTTCATCAGGGTGACCACCTGTCGATGGCGGCCGGGATTCTGCGCCGCATACGCAGGCAGCCAGGCGGCAAGCGGCAGCAGTCCGCGGTTGTCGAACAGGCTGGCCACGCGCTGGCGTCGCTGACGTCCCACCGGCACCGGTGCCGCATCCGCGGCCACCTGCGCGTGGTCGACCCAGCGCGAGGCGCCGTAGGCCACCAGGAAGAACGCACTGGGCTCACGCACCTGCTGGATCAGCCGCAGCTCGCGGCCCAGCTCGGCCTGCTCCGGGCGCAGCCAGTCAAGCAGCTCCATGTCGCCGACACGCTCGATCCGGGCCTGGATCGGCAGTGCCTGCAGCGGCCGTCCGGCGCACGCCAGCAGGTCCTGGCCATGCAAGCACAGGTCGATGTCGATGCGCGCGGTATCGTCGGCCACGCAGGCGCTGCCGGCACCGGTGCCTGGCGGCCTGCGTACCCAGCCGGTGCGCTCCAGCGTGGGATCGCGTTCGAATACCGGTGCCAGCACGCCGAGCGCGATGGCCCGCAGCACGCTGGATTTGCCCGCGCCGTTGCCGCCGAGCAGCACATGCACGTTGGCAAGCGGAGCGCCCACGGCGTCGCCGTCGCGGCGGAAATCGATGCTGGCGTCGCTGAAAGCGCGCAGGTTCTGGATGCGGATGGCTTCTACGTGCACGCTGGCAGCCCTGTGGACGCCCGGCCGGGCGATCTGCGCGGCGCGCATGACTGGCATGCGCGCCGTGCCTGCAGCCTAGGCGGCACCGGCATGCACCCACCAGAGGCAGCGCGGTCGGTTCATGCCTGCATCAGCGCGGTCACCCAGTCGATGAACACCCGCAGGCGCTGGCTCACATGCCGGGTGGGCGGGAACATCACGTGCATCGGCATGGATTCGATCCGCCAGTCGTCGAACAGCTGCACCAGTTCGCCGCGCGCGGCCGGCGCGGCCGCCATGTACTCCGGCACGCAGATGATGCCCAGGCCGGCCAGGCCGGCGGCGAGATAGGCATCGCCGTCGTCGATGGCGATGACGTGGCGCCCGCGTACGTCGATCTGTTCCTCGCCGCGCTGCATCACGAAGCGGCGCGTGCGTCCGGTTCGGGGTCGCAGGAAGCCGACGGTCAGGTGGTCCGGCCCTTCCAGTTCGCGGGGATGGGCCGGCACGCCATGGCGTTCCAGGTAACCGGCGCTGGCATGGATGCCGAAGCGGAGATCACCGATATGCCGCGCCACCAGCGACTGCTCGATCGGCTCACCGCCGCGGATGACGCAGTCGACGTTGTCACCGATCACGTCGACCTCGCGGTCGCTGACCCCGATCTGCAGTTCGATGTCCGGATAGCGCGCGTGGAAGTCCGGCAGCGCCGGCACCAGCAGCAGGCGGGCGAACGGGCTGGGCACGTCGATACGCAGGCGCCCGCGCGGGGCGTCGGTGGCGGTGGAGAGACTGGCTTCGGCCGCTTCCAGTTCGGCCAGCAGGTACACCGCCCGGGGGTAGTAGAGCTCGCCTTCTGCGGTCAGGTTGACCTGCCGGGTCGTGCGGTTGAGCAGGCGCACGCGCAGGTGGGCCTCCAGCTGCTGGACCAGCTCGGTCACCCGCGTGCGCCCCAGCTGCAGGGTCTGCGCCGCCTTGGTGAAGCTGCCGGTTTCCACTACCCGGACGAAGGCGCGCATTGCGTCGAAACGGTCCATGCAGGGCCTGATCTGTCGGATTTGCCGAACAATCTAGGCGGCTTCTGTCGGTTTATCCAGCAGAGCAGGCGGTCCAGCATGTAACCCCGCGCTGCGGCAGCCTGCCGCGGCCCTGACGGAGCAATCCCATGACCCGTGATGTCGTGTTTCCCGCTGGCCGCCAGGCCCTGTACGAACGTAATCGCTATTCGCCGGCGGTGCGTGCCAACGGCTTCCTGTTCGTGTCCGGGCAGGTCGGCAGCCGCGAAGACGGCTCGCCCGAGCCCGAGCTGGAAGCCCAGGTCCGCCGCGCTTTCGACAACCTCAACGCGGTGCTGGCGGCGGCCGGCTGCAGCTTCGACGACGTGGTCGACGTGACGGTGTTCATCGTCGACCCGGAGAAGAATTTCGAAAAGGCCTGGGCGATCGTGCCGGAGTACTGGGGTGAAGCGCCGCATCCCACCCTGACCGGGATCGGCGTGACCTGGCTGTACGGATTCCAGTTCGAGATCAAGGTGATCGCGAAGCTGCCGGCGTAGTTGCGTTGACGGCCAGCGGCCGTCACTACCGGGTGGTGGTTGACCCTCTCCGGTGGGTGACGACCGTTGGTCGTCACGCTGTCCGGTGTCAGAAGCAGTTACGACCAACGGTCGTCACCCACCAGAGGAGGTCGTCATCCACCGGAGCGGGGCGTCACCCACCTGGCCTTCCTTCAGTGTTCGCGGCGGTGCAGCCAGCGGTACAGCACCGGCAGCAGCAGCAGGGTCAGCAGCGTGGAAGACACGATGCCGCCGATCACCACCGTCGCCAGCGGCCGCTGCACTTCCGAACCTGCACCGACGTTGAAGGCCATCGGTACGAAGCCCAGCGATGCGACCAAGGCCGTCATCAGCACCGGTCGCAGGCGGCCCAGCGCTCCTTCGCGCACCGCGTCGGGCAGCGCAAGTCCCTGCCCGCGCAACTGGCGGATAAAGCTGATCATCACCAGCCCGTTGAGCACGGCGACGCCGGACAAGGCGATGAAGCCGACCCCGGCGGAGATCGACAGCGGCATGCCGCGCAGTGCCAGCGCCAGCACGCCGCCGGTCAACGCCAGCGGCACCCCGCTGAACACCACCAGCGCATCGCGACCGGAACCAAAGGCCCAGAACAGCAGCGCGAAGATCAGCACCAGGGTGACCGGCACCACCACCGCCAGGCGCTGGCTGGCCGAAATCAGCTGTTCGAAGCTGCCGCCATAGTCGATCCAGTACCCATTGGGAACCACCACCTGCGTACCCACGGTGGACTGCAGTTCGGCGACGAAACCGCCAAGATCACGGTCACGCACGTTGGCGGTGACCACGATGCGTCGCTTGCCGTTTTCGCGGTTGACCTGGTTCGGCCCTTCGCTGGTTTCAATCCGCGCCAGTTCACGCAGCGGTACCGTGCGCGGTCCGCCACTGGCGGCGCTACCGCCGCGGCTCAGCTCGTCGGCGTTGCCGTTGGCCAGCGCAGGCTCCAGTGACACCGGCAGGTCCGCCAGCGCCGCCGGATCCTGGCGCAGGGCTTCGGGCAGGCGCACCACGATGTCGAAACGGCGATCGCCTTCGAACAACTGCCCCGCCACGGTGCCGCCCACCGCCGTGGCCACGGTGGATTGCACCTGGCCCGGATTGAGCCCGTAGCCGGCCAATGCCTGGCGGTCCGGGCGCACGGTCAGCAGCGGCAGTCCACTGGTTTCCTCCAGCCGCACGTCGGCGGCGCCGGGCACGCCGGAAACCACCTGCTGCACGCGCCGGCCCACCTGCGCCAGCATGTCCAGGTCATCGCCGTAGACCACCACGGCCACGTCCGCGCGCACGCCGGAAATCAGCTCGTTCATGCGCATCTGGATCGGCTGGGTGAACTCGTAGTTGTTGCCGGGCAGCTGTTCCACCGCCGATTCCAGTTCACCCAGCAGCACGTCGCGGCGCTTGCGCGGATCGGGCCAGTCGCGGCGGTCCTTCATCATCACGAAGGTGTCGGCCACCGACGGCGGCATCGGGTCCGACGCCACTTCCGGCGTGCCGATCTTGGAGAACACCTTGGCCACTTCGGGCACCTGCAGCAGGCGCGTCTCGATCTGCACCTGCATCCGTACCGACTGGCCCAGGCTGGTGCCGGGGATGCGCATGGCATGCATTGCCACGTCACCCTCGTCCAGGCTCGGAACGAACTCGCTGCCGAGGCGGCTGGCCAGCACGCCGCAGCCCACCACCAGCACCAGCGCGGCGGCCACCGCCCAGCGCCCACGCTGCAGCACGATGCCCAGCAGCGGCTGGTAGCGCCGGCGCAGCCACGCCATCACCCGGTTTTCCTTTTCCTGCACGCGCCCACCGAGGAACAGCGCGATGGCGGCCGGCACGAAGGTCAGGCACAGCAGCATCGCGCCACTCAGCGCCAGCACCACGGTGATCGCCATCGGGTGGAACATCTTTCCTTCCACGCCGGTCAACGCGAAGATCGGCAGGTAAACCGCGGTGATGATGCCGAGGCCGAACAGGCTCGGGCGGATCACTTCGGCGGTCGCGCTGGCCGTTTCGGCAAAGCGCTCGGCGGCGCTCATGTCGCGTCCCAGCGCATGCTGGCGCTCACCGAAGCGGCGCAGGCAGTTTTCGATGATGATCACCACGCCATCGACGATCAGGCCGAAGTCCAGCGCACCCAGGCTCATCAGGTTGGCCGATACCCCGCCGCGGGCCATGCCAGTCAGGGTGAACAGCATCGCCAACGGGATCACCGCTGCGGTGATCAGCGCCGCGCGCACGTTGCCGAGCAGCAGGAACAACACCACCACCACCAGCAGCGCGCCCTCCAGCAGGTTCCTGGCGACGGTGGTGATGGTGCGGTCCACCAGCGCGGTGCGGTCGTAACTGGCGGTGGCGGTGATCCCTTCGGGCAGGCTGCGCTGTGCCTGCGCCAGTTTCGCGGCGGCGGCCTGGGCCACCTCGCGGCTGTTCGCTCCGACCAGCATCACCACCGTGCCCATCACCACTTCATGGCCGTCCTGGGTGGCCGCGCCACTGCGCAGCTCCGCGCCTTCGGCGACCTCGGCCACGTCATGCACATGGATCGGCACGCCTTCGCGGCGGTCCAGCACGATATTGCCGATCTCTTCCAGGTTGGCCACCTGGCCGGGTATCCGCACCAGGAACTGCTGTCCGTTGCGCTCGATGTAGCCGGCGCCCACGTTCTGGTTGTTGGCTTCCACCGCAGCGGCCACCGCTTCCAGGGTGAAGCCGAGTGCGCGCAGACGTGCCGGGTCCGGAGTGATGTGGACCTGGCGCTGGAAGCCGCCGATGGTGTTGACCTCGGTGACCCCGGGCACGGTGCGCAGCTGCGGCCGGATCACCCAGTCCTGCAGGGTGCGCAGGTCGGTGGCGGTGTACGCGGTGCCATCGGGCTTGCGCGCGCCGGGCGCGGCGTCGACGGTGTACATGAAGATTTCGCCGAGCCCGGTGGCGATCGGCCCGAGCTGCGGATCCAGTCCGGCGGGCAGCTGCGAGCGGACCTGCTGCAGGCGTTCGGCCACCTGCTGGCGGGCGAAGTACAGGTCGGTGCCGTCGTCGAACACCACCGTTACCTGGGACAGCCCATAGCGCGACAGCGAACGCACCTGCTCCAGCGCCGGCAGGCCGGCCATCGCGGTTTCCACCGCGTAGGTGATGCGTTGTTCGCTCTCCAGCGGCGAATAGCCGGGCGCTGCGGTGTTGATCTGCACCTGCACGTTGGTGATGTCCGGCGTGGCATCGATGGGCAGCCGGCCAAAGCTCCAGATGCCCACCAGCACCAGCACCGCGGTCATCGCCATCATCAGCCAGCGATGGGTGATGGCGCCGCCGATCATGCGTTCCAGCAGGCCCGGACGGGCGCGATCGTCGCGCGGCTCAGTGCTCATGCGCTGCCCCCGCCTTGCCGATGTCGGCCTTCACCGTGTAGCTCTGCTCCACCACCACCTGTTCGCCGGCCTGCAGGCCAGCGGTGACCGCGACCTGGCGCGCATCGCGTGCGCCCAACTGGACCACGCGTGCCTGGTAGGTGTCGCCTTCGCGGACGAACACCACGTCCTTGCCTTCCAGTGACTGCAGTGCGGTCAGCGGTACCGCGAGCGGCGCCGGTGTGCTGGCCACCACGATGCGCGCGCGCACCGCAGCACCCGGCCGCCACAGGCCATCAGCGTTGTCGATGGTGGCCCGGGCCACCGTGCTCTGGCTGGCGGTAGCGGTACCGGGCAGCACGCGTTCAAGGGTCGCGGTCTGGGTGATGCCGTCGGTCATGCGGGTGATGGTGACCGGCACGCCCGCAGTGATGTGCTGGGTGTCAGCGCCGAAGATGTGCAGGTCGACCCACAGTTGGGACAGGTCGCCGATGTCGAACAGCACCTGGCCTTCGGCCGCCACCGCACCCAGCTGCACCTGCCGCGACAGCACCACGCCGGAGATCGGAGCGGCGATGCTGTAGGTGGTCAGGCTCAGGTTGCTTTCAATGCTGGCCAAGGGCTGGCCGGCACGCACGCGGTCACCGACATTGGCGCGCAGCGCGCGCACCGGTCCGGGAAAACGCGCGGTGACCTGTGCGCTGCGCCCATCGACCGGCGCCAGCAGGCCCTGTACTTCGTGCTCATCGGCGATGGTGCCGGGGCCCACCGCGGCGCTGACGATGCCGGCGGCGCGTGCCTGCGCGTCGGTGATGCGGGTACTTTCCGTAGGGGCTTCATCCTCGTGCGCTTCGCCTTCGGCGTGCGCGTGGGTGTCTTCGGCGGAGCCGGGGTCAGCCGGCTTGCCGCTGCAGCCTGCCAGCAGGGCGCACGGCAGCAGGATCGCGAGCATGCGGCGCATGGCCACGGGGGTGCGGGTCATGGTGCGGTTCCTTCGGTGGCGGTGGCGGTGGCGGTGGCGACCAGTGGCTGACCGGTCAGCCGCTGGAGTTCAATCAGGGCGAGCTGCGCAGACAGCGCAGCATCCAGCTGTCGCTGCCGGGCCTCGATCCGCATTGCCTGCAGCTGGGCCCATTCCAGGTAACTGATGGCGCCGGCACGCCACGCGGTTTCGGCGGCCTTTTCGGCACGACGCAGCTGCGGCAGCACGTCGCGGTCCATGCGGGTGACCTCCAGCCGGGCGGTGCTGTAACGCCCGTGTGCTTCGGCCAGGGTGGCATGCAGCTGCAGCGCGCGGCCCTGCCGCTCCACGCCACTCATTTCCAGTTCGCTGCGTGCGGCACGGAGCTCCGGATCCGCGCGCCGGGCGTTGCCCAACGGCACGCTGAAGCTGCCCACCAGCGACGAATCGCGACTGGCGCGGTCGTTGCGCACGCCGAACTGCCAGGACACATCACCGCGCTGCTGGCTGCTGGCCAGCTGCAGCTGGGCTTGGCGCACGCGCTGTTCGCCAGCGATCAGCGCCAGCTCCGGCGTCTGCTCGAGCAGGTCGGCCAGCTGGCTGAAGTCCTGCAGGGCAGGCAGCTGCAGCGGATCCCCAGTGGCCACGTCGAAGTCGACCTCGCGTGCGTTCCACAGCGCAGCCAACGACAGCCGCGCCGCGCTGCCCTCCTGCAGGGCACGGTCCCTGTCCAGCTCGGCCTGGGCCAGCGCCGCCTGCGCGGTCATCAGCGTGGACGCCGGCGAGGCGCCGGCGGTGAGCCGCAGCTGCGCCGCCTGCGCCGCGCGGCGACGCTGTTCGATGTCATCCAGTGCGATGCGCTGGCGAGCGGCAGCGAGGGTGATCGCCAGGTAGCGACGCGCTACCTCGGCCATCATGTCCAGGCGGATGATCTCGCGCTGCGGCGCCAGCGCATCAAGGTTGGCCTGGGCCACGGCGCGGCGGGCATCCAGCTTGCCGCCCCGTTCCAGTACACCGGCCAGCGACACGGTGGTCTCCAGCGCGTCGACGCCGCGGCTGTCGCCACTGCCGAGTGCGTTTTCAAGGTCCACGCCGAACACCAGCGGCGGTGCCAGGCCGGCAGCGTCGAAGCGGGCGCGGGCGGCCTGCTGCTGCAACGGCAGCAGGCGCAGGTCGGGATGGGTGCGTGCAACACGGTCGACCGCCGCATCGAGCGTCAAAGGGGCAGCGGGCAACGTCACCTGCGCGTTGGCGCATGGCGACAGCACCAGGACCGCAAGCGCGGCCAGGCGTTTGAACATGGGGTTTCTCCAGCAATCTCAGGACAGGATCGGTTGCTCCGCCAGCGGCGGATCGCGGATCAGGCCTGGATCGGGGGACGCAGCGGGCTGTCCTGCGGGGCGGGACGCCAGCTGGCATCCAGTGAGCCGTGGGTCACCCGGGCCGGCGCGGCGATCAGTTCCCAGCCTGCATGGGCGAAGGGCAGCACGCCGCCCTGGCCATGGCAATGACCGCAGTGCACCAGCGCATGCAGCAGGCGCGCGCTGGTGTCGTCGTCGTCATGGCCGGTTTCGGCTTCTGCGTCCCCATGGGGCAGCGCGGGATGATCGGCATGCGACAGTTCGTGCAGGTCACCCAGCGCCGACGCCAACGCGCCCCCGGCCGTGCCAAGCGCCACCACCACCAGCATCAGCAGGCGGAGCAGAAACAACCGGCGGTGGCGCAGCGAGCGGATCATCACCGGCAGGGTAGCGAGCGCACCGCGCGTTACACAATCGCAGTGCGAAGCCGTGCCGATGCTAGAGATGGGTGGTCTCCAGATCATGCAGGGAGGCGCCGGCGACCTCGTGCATGCCGGGCGGCAAGGCGCCCTTCAGGGCGTCCAGCGTCTCGAAGTGCCTGCCGCGCACGCCGTTCCAGCCGCTGTTCGCGGTGTCGGCGACGTGCAGATGCCAACCCCTGTCAGAGTGCTCCAGCGCGGTACGCACCAGCTGCGGCGTCCGCTGCGAGCGATGCACCAGCATGAAGGCACCCTGCTCCGCCTGCCGTATGGCGAAGCTGCCTGGCCGTTGGAACTGCGTGCACAGCACCCGATAGGCGGCGTGGGCCGGCACCTTGCCGGCATCGAGATTGAACAGATACTCCGGGTTGTTGAGGTAACCACGGTGCCGGCGATAATCGGCTTCGATGACGAAGCGTTCCGGGGCGCTCAGTACGTTGCCGATGCCCGGCGGAGCGTGCTCGCCGTAACACGGCATGCCGCACATCAGGATCACGCTGGCATCAGCGGCCGCATTTGTTACCGCATGGGGTCGCAACGCGCTGTGCGCATTGGAGCGGACAGCAACGCCGCGGCTTGTCGACGCGGCCGGAACGGCCGGACTGTGATGTACCGGTTGCAACATGCGGGAGGCCTGTCTGTGCATTCAGACAAGCCTGCCGCAACGCAGGATCCGCGCTACCAGTAATCAGCCTTTGCGCCGTTCGACGATAAAGGCCTGGATCTGCTTTTCCAGCACCGGCAAGGGCACCGAGCCCTGCTGCAGCACGGCGTCGTGGAAGGCCTTGATGTCGAACTGGTCACCCAGTTCTCTTTCCGCCTGCGCGCGCAGCCGCACGATCGCGATCTCGCCGAGCTTGTAGCTCAGCGCCTGGCCCGGCCAGGAGATGTAGCGATCCACTTCGGTGGTCACTTCGTGCTCGCTCAGCGCGGTGTGGTCGCGCAGGTAGGCCAGCGCCTGGTCGCGGCTCCAGCCCTTGCTGTGCACGCCGGTATCGATCACCAGCCGCGCCGCACGCCACATTTCGTAGGTCAGCCGGCCGAAGTCTTCGTAGGGGGTTTCGTAGATGCCCATCTCCACGCCCAGCTTTTCGCAGTAAAGGCCCCAGCCTTCACCGTAGGCGGAGATGTAACTGTTGCGACGGAACTCCGGCAGCTCGCCCTGTTCGGCCGCCAGCGCACCCTGCAGCGCATGGCCCGGATCGGATTCGTGCAGGGTCAGTGCCGGCAGGTTGTACAGCGGGCGCGCCGGCAGGTTGTAGGTGTTGAGCCAGTAGGTACCCATGCCGCCGCGGCCGGCGGTCCAGAACGGGGCGATGTCCGGCGGCACCGGCACGATGGTGAAGCGCGCGCGCGGCAGCGTCATGTACCTGCCGATCACCCCGTCCACGCGCTTGGAGATCCAAGCCGCGCGATGCAGCAGCTCGTCGGGGGTCTTGGCATAGAACTGCGGATCGGTACGCAGGAAGGTCAGGAACTCGCCGAAGCTGCCCTTGAAGCCCACCTGCTTGATGATGGCGTTCATCTCCGACTGGATGCGTGCCACCTCGGCCAGGCCGATCGCGTGGATCTCATCCGGGGTCAGGTCCAGCGTGGTGTATTCGTGGATCTGCTGCCTGTAGAACGCCTTGCCGTCGGGCATGGCCTCGGCGGCCAGCGTGGTGCGTGCCATGGGCACGTACTCCTGCAGGAAGAAGCTGCGCAGCTGCTGGAAGGCCGGGATGACCTTGCCGACGATCGCTTCGCGGGCCTGCGCCTGCAGCTGCGCCTGCTCGGCGGCGGGAATGCTGGAAGGCAGCTTCTTGAACGGTGCGTACAGCGGCGACTGGGTCGGATCGGTGAGGTCGGCGACGTTGGAGATCGCTACTTCGCGGCCATCCAGCACCGCGCGCGGCACGCTGAAGCCACGGGCCAGGCCGGCCCGCATGTTGTCGGTCTGCTGGGTGAAATAGCGCGGCACGTCGTTGAGGCGCGCGATGTAGTTGCGATGGTCCTGCGCGGTCTTCATCTCGCGACGGGCCATGAAAGAGAGGTTGGACCAGAACGAGGAATCCGAATTGAACGGCATCTCGTAGCTGCGCAGGCGCACTTCCTCGGCCAGGTTGAACACCTGGTCGCGGTAGATCGCCAGGTTGACCTGGTTGACCGCCGACAGGGCCTTGGCGTCCAGCTCATCCAGCTGCTTCAGCACGCCGTCCCAGACCGCAAGCCGTGCCTGGTGTGCGGCCGGGCCGACATCGGGCATGCGCGCGGCGCTTTCCGGGGCGTCACCGTCCTCGCTGGCTTCGCCTCCACCGGCCTGGCGCCACGCCCATTCCTTTTCGTAGATCGCGCGGAAGGCAGCGTCGGCTGCGCTTTCATTGGCAACGCTGGCCGGCGCCGCCGTGGCGACCGGCGGGGCCGCATGGACAAGCGCGGGAGCAGACAGGGCAAGCAGCAGGGCAACGGCAAGGCGGGTTTTCACGAGCGACAGATTCCCGGGGAGGCAGGCCTTCGATGATGGCACCGATGCAGCCCTGCTACATGGGTCGAACGTCCTGCCCGCTGCCTAGTGAACGGCCTTGTCGCGCTTCCAGCCACGGTGGGCGATATCCAGCTTCAGGCTGTACAGCGCGGTGAAGGCCGGAAACAGGTTCTGCAGCACGCCGACCGAATCCTGTTTCGCGGAAAACAGGAAGTAGCTCAGCGTCATCAGGCTGCCGACCACGCTCATGTACCAGAACAGCCGCGGGATCACCGGTTTGCCGGCCCGCCGCGAGGCGACGAACTGCACCAGCCAGCGGCCGCCGAACATCAGCGCGCCGGTGTAGCCGATCAGCTTCCAGCCGGTGACGTGCAGCCCGGTCCAGTACAACCAGGTCAGCGGCTGGTCGAGCAGGGACAGCTCCATCAGCGCTCTTCCACGGCGGTACGGCGGCTGCGCGTGATCAGCCACGCCACCCCGCGCAGATCGCGCAGTCCGACCAGCCCACGCTGCAGGTTGTTGTACTTGGATACCCCCGCGGTGCGCGGGCGGTGGTTGACCGGCACGCTCTGCGTGCTCCAGCCGGAACGCTGCATCAGTGCCGGCAGGTAACGGTGCATGTGGTCGAAGTAGGGCAGGTCCAGGAACGCCTCGCGTTCGAACAGCTTGATGCCGCAGCCGGTATCGGGGGTGGCGTCCTGCAGCACGCGCGCGCGGATCGCATTGGCCCAGCGGCTGGCCCAGCGTTTGCTGCCGCTGTCCTTGCGGTTGACCCGCCAGCCGGCGAACAGCTTGACCCGGGCATCGGCCGCTGCGCGGGCCTGGAGCAGTCTCGGAATGTCGGCAGGATCATTCTGGCCATCGCCGTCCAGCGTGGCGATCCAGGCACCGCGCGCCTGCTTGACCCCGGTGCGGACCGCCGTGCTCTGGCCGCTCTGGCTGACATGGTGCAGCACGCGCAGCTCTGGCGTGGTGGCCTTCAGGCCCTGCAGCACGGCCAGGGTGTCGTCGCGGGAGTGGTCGTCGACGTAGACGATCTCGAAGGCGGTACGTCCGCGCAGTGCCGCGGTGATTTCCGCCACCAGCGCGGCGACGTTGTCACGCTCGTTGAACACCGGGACGACGACGGAAAGCTCAGGATGACTCATCGGGAACTCGGCGAAGGGAGGGAAAAACAGCGCGCATTCTCCGCTGCCGAGGTTATCCGAAGATGAACCCGGTTGCCCAGATGCGCCGTTTCAGGCGCGCTCGCCGAAATACGCCCGGCACCACGCCACCACCGGCGGCAGGCCCTGTTCGATCGACAGCGACGGCGAGTAGCCGAAAGCGTCATGGGCGCGACGGGTATCTGCCATCGTGCGCACCATGTCGCCGGCCTGCATCGGCTTGTAGACCTTGCAGGCAGCACGCCCGGCAGCACGCTCGATGACGTCGATGAACCGCTCCAGCTCCACCGGGGTATGGTTGCCCAGGTTGAACACATGGTGCGGCACCGGTTCGGTACTGGGATGGGAGAGCGCGCCAAGGATGCCGGCCACGATGTCGGAAACATGTGTGAAATCCCGCTGCATCCGCCCATCGTTGAACACCTCGATCGGCCGCCCGGCCAGCACCGCGCGCGCGAACAGCAGCGGCGCCATGTCCGGTCGCCCCCAGGGGCCGTACACGGTGAAGAAGCGCAGCCCGGTCGCCCGCAGGCCGTACAGCTGGGCGTAGCTGTAGGCCATCAGTTCGTTGGCGGCCTTGGTGGCGGCATACAGCGAGCGCGGCTGGTCCACGCGCTGGTCTTCGGAAAACGGCGGGATCGCCGAATCGCCATACACCGAACTGCTGCTGGCGTAGACCAGGTGCTGCACGCCATGACGGCGGCAGCCCTCCAGCATGTTGACGAAGCCGCTGAGGTTGCTGTCAACGTAGGCCTGCGGATTTTCCAGCGAATAACGCACGCCGGCCTGCGCCGCCAGGTGGATCACCGCGCGCGGCTGCACCTGGTCGAACAGCGCGGCCAGGCCGTCGCGGTCGGTCAGCTCCAGCGTGCGCAGATCCAGCTGTGGGCACAGCGCGGCCACGCGGTCACGCTTGAGCTGCGGATCGTAATAGGCGTTGAAGTTGTCCAGGCCGACCACCGCCTGGCCGGCCTGCAGCAGCGCCTGCGCCGTGTAGGCCCCGATGAATCCCGCAGCACCGGTGAGCAGGATCGTCATGCCGTGGCTCAGCCGCGCTGGGCCCGCAGCCTTTCCAGCACGCCATCGAGCGTGTCCAGATCGGTGTAGTGGATGACCAGCTTGCCCTTGCCGCCGCGGCCGTGGTTGATCGCCACCTTGGCACCGAGCGATTCGCTCAGCTCGGTTTCCAGCGACGCGATATCGGCCTGCGGCGCGGTGCGCGGTGTCGGCTGCGGGCGGTTGCCCGGCACCTTGCCGGCGGCGAACGCCTGCGCGCGGCGCTCCACTTCGCGTACCGACCAGCCTTCGTCGGCCGCTTCCTGGGCCAGCTTGCCGGCCAGTTCCGGGGCCAGCGTCAGCAGTGCGCGGGCGTGGCCCATTTCCAGCCGGCGTGATTCCAGCAGCACGCGGATCGCGATCGGCAGTTCCAGCAGGCGCAGCAGGTTGGATACCGACGCACGCGAACGGCCGACCGCTTCGGCCGCTTCGGCATGGGTCAGGGTGAACTCACTGATCAGCCGGTGCAGCGCTTCGGCCTCTTCCAACGGGTTGAGGTCTTCGCGCTGGATGTTCTCGATCAGCGCCATCGCGATGACGGTGCGGTCTTCCAGTTCGCGCACCACCACCGGTACTTCGTCCAGCCCGGCCAGCTGCGATGCACGCCAGCGGCGTTCACCGGCGACGATTTCGTAATTGCCGCCCGGCAGCTGGCGCGCCAGGATCGGCTGGATCACGCCCTGCGAACGGATGGAATCGGCCAGCTCGGCGAGCTTGGCCTGGTCCATCTCGCGCCGCGGCTGGTACTTGCCCGGCTGCAGCTGGCCGATCGGCAGCCGGCGCAGCACTTCACCGGGCAGCGGCTCGATCACCGCAGTGGCCTGCACCTGGCTCACCGAAGCCTTCGGTCCCAGCAGGGCGTCCAGGCCGCGGCCGAGGCCACGCTTCTTCCCTGCGGCGGGCTTGGTGGTCATCAGGCAGTCTCCACGGCCTTGGCGGCCTTGTTGCGATCGTTGTTGCGACGGATGATCTCGCCGGCCAGGCCGAGGTAGGCCACGCCGCCGCGCGATGCACGGTCGTAGCCGACGATGCTCTGGCCATGGCTGGGCGCTTCGGCCAGGCGCACGTTGCGCGGCACGATGGTGCGGAACACCAGGTCACCGAAGTGTTCGGTGAGCTCGCCGGACACCGCGTTGGCCAGGTTGTTGCGCACGTCGAACATGGTGCGCAGCACGCCTTCGATTTCCAGTGCCGGATTGAGGTTGCCGCGCAGCGCTTCGATGGTTTCCACCAGCGCGCTCAGGCCCTCCAGCGCGTAGTACTCGCACTGCATCGGCACCAGCACCGAATCGGCGGCAGCCAAGGCGTTCAGGGTCAGCAGCGAAAGCGCCGGCGGGCAGTCGATCAGGATGTAATCGTACTCATCGCGGATGGGTGCCAGCGCGCGCTTGAGGCGCTGTTCGCGCTCGCCCTGCCCCATCAGCTGGATCTCGGCGGCGGTCAGGTCGATGTTGCCCGGCAGCAGGTCATAGCCTTCGGCCGACTTCACCCGCACTTCCGCCGCGGTGCTTTCGCCCAGCAGCAGGTCGTAGGTGGACGAGACCAGCTCGCGTTTTTCCACGCCGCTGCCCATCGTCGCGTTGCCCTGCGAATCCAGGTCCACCAGCAGGACGCGCTTGGGGGCGTGGGCCAGGGCGGCGGACAGGTTGACGGCGGTCGTGGTCTTGCCGACGCCACCCTTCTGGTTGGCGATGGCGATGATGCGGGCCATGCGGGTGAGCCTCGTCGACGGTTGCTGGGGCTGGTCATTATGCGTACAACCGGCCCTGGGCGGAAATCGGGGTGTGCCGGGACCTTGCTGGACAAGGACCGGCGCAACCCTTCAAGGACCGGTGATGGTCACCAGGTGGCGCTCGCCGGACAGCCCGGGAACCTGCAGCGGCACCACCTCGCGCGCGCGCCAGCCGGCCGGCAGCGCGGCGATTTCTTCGTGCGGATGGATGCCCTTCATCGCCAGCAGCACCCCACCCGGACGCAGCAGGTGGCCGCCGACGCGCACGATGCCTTCCAGCGTATCCATCGCACGCGCGGTGATCTGGTCGTACTGGCCGGGTTCGTCCAGGGCTTCGGCGCGCGATTCGGCGACCCGCGCGTTGCCCAGCTGCAGTTGGCGCACGGCTTCGCGCATGAAGCGCGCTTTCTTGCCGTTGCTTTCCACCAGGGTCACCTGCAGGCCCGGGCAGGCAATGGCCAGCGGAATGCCGGGCAGTCCGGGACCGGTGCCCAGATCGGCCAGCGTGCCATCGGCCACGTGCGGCTGCATCGCCAGCGAATCCAGCAGGTGGCGGGTCACCATCTCCTGCGGATCGCGCACGGCGGTGAGGTTGTAGGTCTGGTTCCAGCGGTGCAGCAGGGCCAGGTAACGCAGCAGCGCGCGGCGCCAGCTCGGCGGCCAGCCCCATGTCGGCCAGGCCACGCTGCAGCGTGTCGGCGACGGCAGGCGGAAGATTGTGTTCGCTCATGGCGTGATTATCGCCGGTTTATTGCCATTGCGTTGATCGGGCCGGCCTTGGTAGCGCCGAGCCATGCTCGGCGGACACTGTCCGACGCCGCGCTTCGCGCTCGCCGAGCGTGGCTCGGCGCTGCCTTCAGACGGCGTGCCAGGCCAGCGCGGCGCGGAAATCGGCGTGCGCCTGCCACTCGTGCAGGTGCCAACGCGCGGCCGGTCCGAGCGCCGGGTCGCACCAGTGCAGTTGCAGGCTGCCGTCGCCGGCGGGGGCGAACTGCAGGCGGTGCAGGCCGAAGGAGATGCCCTGCCCGTCCGCCTTCAGCATGGCCTCCTTGGCGCACCAGACGCGGAAGAACCAGTGTTCGCGATCGGCCTCGGACAGGCGCTCCAGCCATTCGATTTCCGCCGGGTGGAAGAAGCGGCGGACGATCTCCAGCAGGCGCGGCCGTGGCCGCAGCAGTTCCAGGTCCACGCCCAGCCGCACGCCTTCGCCCAACGCCACCAGCAGCAACTGGCCGCTGTGGCTCCAGCCGGTGCCATAGCCGGACAACGCAGCGGACAGCTCCGGGCGGCCACGCGGGTCACGGACCAGCGGCAGCGCCAGTGGATCGCCGCCCAGCGCTTCGGCCAGCACCTGTCGCGCCTGCGGTTCGCCGCGCTGCCCCGGCACGTGCGGGCGGCGCCAGACCGTCACCGGACCGAAGCGCCACGGGCCTTCGAGGGACGCCGGCAGGCTCACTGCGCGGACCTGCCGGCGCGGCTGCACAAGCGGTTCACGGCAGTACGCGTCAACTGAAGTCCCTTGTGAAACGGAGGTGCGGCGATGGGCATCATCATCTGGTTGATCGTAGGCGGCATCGTAGGCTGGCTGGCCAGCATCATCATGAGGCGCGATGGCCAGCAGGGCATCATCCTCAACGTGGTGGTCGGCATCGTCGGTGCGCTGATTTCAGGCTGGCTGTTCGGCGGCGGCATCAACGAAGCGATTACGATACGTACCTTCCTGTTCTCGCTGATCGGCGCGGTGATCCTGTTGGCGATCGTCAACCTGTTCACCCGCAAGAGCATACGCTGACGCTGCGGTAATCCCGGCCGCTGGCCGGATGCCACATCACGACGGGGCCCGGCAACTGCCGGGCCTCGTTGTTTCAGCCCAGCTGCACCCAGGCGGGGGCGTGGTCGCTGGGGCGCTCCCAGGTCCTCGGTTCGCGATCGATGCCCGATGCCACGGCCGACGCCTTCAGCGCATCCGATACCAGGGTCAGGTCGATGCGCAGCCCCAGGTTGCGGCGGAAGCCGGCGGCGCGGTAATCCCACCAGCTGAACACCCCGGCCTCGTCACTGTGCAGGCGGAACGCATCGTGCAGGCCCAGCTGCAGCAGCTTGTTCAACGCGCCACGTTCGGCGGTGGACGTCAGGATGTGGTTCTCGTTCCAGACCAACGGGTCGTTGACGTCACGCTCGTCCGGGGCGATGTTGAAATCACCCATCACGATCAGCTTCGGGTAGCGCTGCAGTTCACTGGCGATCCAAGCGTGCACCGCCTCCAGCCAGCGCAGTTTGTAGGCATATTTGTCCGTGCCCACGTCCTGGCCGTTGACCACGTACAGGTTGATCACCCGCAGGTCGCCGAAGGTGCCGGCGATGACGCGCTTCTGCTCATCTTCGAAGCCGGGGATGCCGATCTGCACGTCCTGCGCCGGCTCGCGCGACAGCAACGCCACGCCGTTGTAGGTCTTCTGGCCGGCGAACACACTGCGGTAGCCGGCGGCGATCAGCGCCGAATCCGGGAACTTGTGGTCTTCCAGCTTGGTTTCCTGGATGCCGACGATGTCCGGGCCGAAGTCCTTGAGCCACTGCTCCAGGTGCGGCAGGCGGACATTGAGCGAATTGACGTTCCACGAGGCGATTTTCATGGCGGGGATTGTAGCCCGCCCGGCGTGTCGGCCCGGTAGCGCCGAGCCATGCTCGGCGGCTTCTTGCCGAAGACTGCGGATATATTGCGCCGAGCATGCCTCGGCGCTACCAGGCGTCAGGCCGGCGGGACGTCCCAGCCGAACAGGTCCAGCGCTTTCTGGAAGGCCGCATCCACCGGCGCGCGTACGTCCAGCGTGCCGCCATCCGGATGCGGGAAGCGCAGGCGCTCGGCATGCAGCAGCATGCGGTGCACGCCCTGCATGCGGAAGATGCGGTTGTGCCGCCCATCGCCATGGCTGGTGTCGCCGATCATGTGGTGCGAGAGGTGCTTGAGATGGCGGCGGATCTGGCGGAAGCGCCCGGTCTGCGGCTGGCAGCGCAGCAGCGCATAACGCGAGGTGCTGAACTCCCCACTCGGCACCGCCAGCTCGCCGGTCGCCAGGCGTTGGAAATCCGTCACCGCCGGCTTCTTCACCGGCTTGCCGGGACCGCCATCCAGGTCGTGGTCGACCTGCCAGCTTTCCTCTGCCGGCCACCCACGGCACACGGTCAAATAGTCCTTCTGCACCTCACCGCCCATCAGCGACTTGCCCAGCGCACTGGCGGTTTCGCGGTCGAAGGCCAGCAGCAGGCAGCCGCTGGTGGCGCGGTCCAGCCGATGTACCAGGAAGATCTGCCGGCCCAGCTGCTCACGCAGCCGATCGGCCAGGAAGTCATCTTCGCCGCGCGCCAGCTTGCTGTCGTGGACCATCAGCCCGGACGGTTTGTTGACCACCGCCAGGCGCTCGTCCTGGTGCAGCAGCTGCAGCGGCGGCAGCGGCGCCACGGCGGCGGTGTCGTCGTCCGGACTCACTTCATCGATCACCGTTGCGCGCCCCGTCATCGCCACCACGCCCGCGCCAGCGCCAGCGCACCCAGCGCGCCGGACACCCCGCTCCAGATCGGCATGTCGCCGAAGTACAGGCCCGGCGGCTGCAGCACGTACATCAGCGCGGCGATCGCCAGCAGGCCGACACCGGTGATCGCGCCGACGGCGCGTTTCTGCAGGCGCTGCAGGCTGGCGTCCAGCGCCGCCAGGTCGCGCGAGCGCATCGACAGCTCGTGCCGACCTTCCACCTGCTGGCTCAGCCAGGCGTGCACCAACCGCGGCATGTCCGGCGCATGGGTCATGATTTCCGGCACCCGCTTGCCGATCTCGCGCAGCACCCGGCGCGGGCTGTAGCGCGCGCGCAGGATCTTCGCCAGCACCGGCTTGGCCACCGCCCAGATATCGATCTGCGGATCCAGCTGGCGGCCCACGCCTTCGATGTTGAGCAGGGTCTTCTGCAGCAGGATCAGCTGCGGCTGCAGGGTCAGCTGGTAGCGCTGCGCCACGCGGAACAGCTTCATCAGCACTTCCGCCAGCGAAATCTGCGACAGCGGGCGGGTGAAGTACGGCTCGCAGACCGAACGCACCGCCGATTCCAGCTCGTCGATGCGCACATGGTCGGGCATCCAGCCCGCCTGCACATGCAGTTCGGCGATGCGCCGGTAATCGCGGTTGAAGATGGCCATGAAGTTCTCGGCGAGGTAGTACTGGTCCTCCTGCGAGAGCTGTCCCATGATGCCGAAATCCAGTGCGATGAAGCGCGGATTGGCGCGGCGCTGCGGATCCAGGTCGACCCAGATGTTGCCGGCGTGCGCATCGGCGTGGAAGAAGTTGTCACGGAACACCTGGGTGTAGAAGACCCGAACGCCCTTGGCCGCCAGCGCGACACGGTCGATGCCGGCGCGGTCAAGCGCTTCGATGTCGTCCGACGGAATGCCCCACACGCGCTCCAGGGTCAGCGCGCGTTCGGCGGTGTGGCTCCAGATCACCTCGGGCACGTACAGGTCGTCCGAGTTCTCCCAGAACCGGCGCAGCACGCTGGCGTTGGCCCCTTCGCGCTGCAGGTCCAGTTCGGCCGACAGCGTGTTTTCGATCTCCGCCACCACTTCGCGCGGGCGGATCTTGTCGGCGCGCGGATGGGTGCGCTCGACCAGCGTCGCCAGCGAGTTGAGCAGGGCGATGTCGGCGACGATCTGCTTTTCGATATCCGGGCGCAGCACCTTGACCACCACCTGGCGACCATCGCCGAGCGTGGCGGCGTGCACCTGGGCGATCGACGCCGACGCCAGCGGTTCGGTGTCGAAGCTGGCGAAGGCCGCGCTGACCGGCATGCCCAGCGCCTGTTCGACGATGCGGCGCGCGGTATCGCCATCGAACGGCTTGACCCGGTCCTGCAGCAGGGTCAATTCAACGGCGACGTCCGGCGGCACCAGGTCGCGGCGGGTGGACAGGATCTGCCCGAACTTGACGAAGATCGGGCCGAGGTCCTGCAGCGCCAGGCGCAGCCGCGCACCGCGGGTCTGCGCGGCGATGTCGGCCGATGCCCGCGGCACGAACGGCTTGGCCAGCCGCAGCCAGCGCTCGGCCGGGGTGCCCTGCAGCAGGTCGTCCAGGCGGTAGCGCAGGATGATGCGGCCGATCCGGCTGGCCCGCAGCAGCGCCTTCATGCAGCACCCCGCAGCCGCTGCACGCGCGCGGCGATGCGCTCGACGTCGTCGCGCAGCACGTCCACGTCGTCATGGAAGGCGTCCAGTTCGCCGCGCGGCACCACGTCACGCGATTCCTCGGTGACGAACTCGGCGGCGGTATGCGCGAGGTCGGACGCGCCGCGGCGCGCGTGCTGCAGGGCGCTGCGCAGGGTATTGGCCACCTGCACGCCCAGCACTTCACCGAACACGCGCACGAACGGCAACTGCCAGTCCGGGTCGAATCCTTTCGCCAGCTGCTGCAGGCGGCGCGCCAGTTCGGCATCACCGGCGACCCGCACCCGGCCGGCCGGGTTGGCCTGCGCGCCGCGCGATTTCGCCAGCAGCGGCAACTGGGCCAGCACACCGGACAGGCTGCTGCGCACGGCCAGGTCGGCTTCGCGATGGTCCACCGGGCCCACTTCGAGTGCCTCGCCGTGCACGCTGATGCGCATCGCCAGCGCGGGCGCTTCCAGGGTCAGGTCGATATGGCGGCCGTCCAGCGCGGTCAGCGCCTGGCGGGTATCAGGATCCAGCGCGAGCGCGCGGTTGAGCGCGGCTTGCAGGGCACGGCCGGCAACCGGCTTGAGCGACTTGAGCAGGGAAAGAGGCATGGCGGGCATTCTACCTGCCTGATGCGGTACTGACCGCAGCCGAACCCGGTAGTGACGGCCGCTGGCCGTCATGCTGTGCCTGTGGTGGGTGACGACCGCTGGTCGTCATGCCGTTGCCCCGCCGCCATTCCGGTAGTAACGGCCGCTGGCCGTCACGCTGCGGCAGCATCCCGCAGAAACAACAAAGCCGGGCAAGGCCCGGCTTCGTCTTCAAGCAACGTGACCGAAGGTCAGGTTCGCTTGCGGAACATCGAGATCACGGCCAGCACCAGGAAGACCACGAACAGGATCCAGGCGATGTTGCTGGCGGCACCGGCGATACCGGAAAAACCGAGCACGGCGGCAATCAGGGCGATGACGAAAAAGATGACGGCGTAGTGCAGCATGGCGATCCTCGCGGTTAACGTGCCGGGGTGGCGTTGGGGACCATACTCACGTGCCGGCGGTGTTCATCGGGTGACGGAAATCTCGCCGATTGATGAATCTTTCAGCCGCGTGAGTCCTTCGTCAATGCTCACCGCCGGTACGTAACCGAAGTCGCGGCGCGCCGGTTCCATGCTGTACCAGTGGGCCGTGCACAGCTGTTCGGCAAGGAAGCGGGTAAGCGGCGGTTCGCCCGGCAGGCGCAGCAGCGGCCACAGTTTTTCGGCTATCGCACCGATGCGGTACGCCGTCTTGAAGCTCACCGATTTCGTCACCGCCGGTGCACCCGCCGCGGCCAGCAGCTTGTTGAGCAGCTCGCGCATCGGCAACGGTTCGCCGTTGGAAATGAAGTAGGCCTTGCCCGCACACGCTGCGCCGGGCGCCAGTGCATCCAATACGAGGAAGTGCGCCAGCGCGGCGTTGTCGATGTAGGTGGTGTCCACCAGGTTGCTGCCATCGCCGACCAGGCGCAGGCGTCCGGCGCGCGAGCGCTGCGCCAGCCGGGGTACCAGCTGCAGGTCACCCGGGCCCCAGATCAGCCGCGGGCGCAGCGCCACGGTGGCCAGCGCGGCATCGTTGGCCGCCAGCACGCGCTGTTCGGCGATCGCCTTGGTTGCGGCGTACGGCGCCTGGAAGTCTTCCCCATACGGCACGTCGTCCGCGCCCAGCCCTTCCACCGGATGCGTGGCGCGATGGGTCACGCTGGGGGTGGAGGTGTAGACCAGCTTCGGCACCTGCTGCGCACGGCAGGCGGCGATCACGTTGTCGGTGCCGACCACGTTGGCCTGGTAGTAGCTGTCATAGCTGCCCCAGGCACCGGCCTTGGCCGCGTTGTGCAGCACTGCGTCCATGCCGGCCACGGCATGCAGCACCGCCTGCGCATCGGCCAGGTCGCCCTGGATCTGGCCCACGCCCATGGCCTGCAGCGCCGGGTACTGGCCGCGGTTGAAGCTGAGCACCTGGTGGCCGCGTTCGGCGAGGCCGGCGCACAGGGCCTGTCCCAGGAATCCACCGCCGCCGGTGACAAGGATCTTCATGCCTGTTTTTCCCGTTGTTTCGTGGCCCAGATCGCCAGCTTCTCGCGGCCGATCTTGGCGTTGTGCCGGATATCCACCGGGAAGCCCGGATGCACCAGGAAGTCCTGCAGGCGGGCCTCGGGCAGGCGCACGGCCGCCTTGGTCCGCAGCGCTTCATGCAGAGCGGCGGAATCGGAATGCCCGGGCAGCAGCTCCACGCACAGCACCGGCACCTGCGCACCCGGCACGCCGACGCCGACCAGCGCGGTGCGCGCCACGCCGGCCACGGTGTTGAACACCGGCTCGACCTGTTCGGTGTAGAGCGGCCCCTGCGCGGTTTCCACGCGCTGGGTCTTGCGCCCGCAGAACCACAGCTGGCCCTGCGCATCGAAGTAGCCGACATCGCCCATGCGGTGCACCACGCGGGTGCTGCCGTCGGCCAGCGTCTCGTTGATCTTCGCCGCCGCGGTCGCCTGCGGACGGTTGAAATAGCTGTCCGTCGCGGTGGGTCCGGCCACGGTGATCTCGCCTACCTCGCCCACCGGCAGCTCATGCACCTGCGTCCAGTCCGGCAGCGCCGCGTCATCGATGGCGATGATGCGCACCTGGTTCGGCGCCACCACCCCGCCCACGCAGGTGCCTGCACCGCCTTCGGTGGCGGCCCGGGTGTTTTCCAGCGCGCGCCCTTCGATCACCGCGACCGGCAGGCATTCGGTGGCGCCATACGGCGTCCAGAACTGGGCGTCGGGCGGCAACAGCCGACGGATCCTGGCGACCACGTCCGGCGGCACCGGCGCCCCCGCCGAGGTCACCCGCTTGACCCCCGGCAGCGGCTGGCCGTGCTCGGCCAGCACCCGCATCAATGCCGGCGAGCCGAACAACTGGGTGACGCCGTGGCGCTTGATCGCATCGTGCAGGCGGCGCGGATCGGCCTTGGCCGGCCGCGTCGGGTCCATGTCCGGAATCACCGAGGTCAGGCCCAGTGCCGGGTCGAACAGGGCGAACGGCGGGAAGGTCGGCAGGTCCACCCCGCCCGCTTCCATGCCGAATGCCGAACGCAGCAGCTCGACCTGGCCGACGAAATGGCGGTGGCGGTAGACCACGCCCTTGGGCACGCCGGTGGAGCCGCTGGTGAACAGGATCGCAGCGGTATCTTCGCCATCGGTGGCGGCCAGCATCGGCGGCGTACCCGTGCCGGCACGCTCCAGCGCAGCCAGCGTGGTACCGCCCCAGCCCAGCCGGCGGCCCACGGTCACCAGCAGCGTGGCCGACGGCGCCCAGCGCAGCGCCAGCCGGGCCACGTGGGCCAGCGGGATGCCGATGAAGGCCTGCGGCTGCGCCTCGTCCAGGCACTGCTTCAGCGCGCGCTTGTCGATGCCCGGATCCACCAGCACCGGCACCGCGCCCAGCTTGAACAGCGCGAACATCAGCAGGAAGAACTCCGGCGAAGGCCGCACCATCGCCACCGCGCGCACCCCGCGGCCAATGCCGTGCAAGGCCAGTCCGGCGGCCATCGCATCGCTGCGGGCGTCCAGTTGACGGTAGTCCAGGGTGACGTCATAGGCGGCCATGCCATTGCCCGGGCCGCGGCGTCCCGGGCAGCGGATGGCGATCTGGTCGGGCCGCTCACGCGCCAGTTCAGGCAGCCGCGCGGCGATATTGCTGTATCGATTCATCCGTTCATTGTCGCCGGATACGGAATTTCTTGCGCGCGGGCCCGCATCGTGGAAAATCCGCGTCTTCGTCCCTGTCCTATGCCTGCCCCGAGGCGGCCTTGCCCATGCAACACCCCTGCATGACCTGCGGCGCCTGCTGCACCCAGTACCGTGTCGCCTTCCATTGGATGGAATCGGACGAAGTGACGCCCGGCGGCGTACCGCACCAGCTGACCGAAGCGCTCGACCCGCATCGCCTGTGCATGCGCGGCACCCATTCGGCACCGGTGCGCTGCGTGGCGCTGGATGCGCAGATCGGGGTGTATTCACGCTGCACCATCCATCCCAACCGGCCCAGCGTGTGCCGCGAGGTGGACGCTTCATGGGAATACGGCAAGCCCAGCGCGCAGTGCGAGAAAGCCCGCATCGCCTACGGCCTGGACCCGCTGACCCCGGCCGACTGGCGCTGGCGCGACGCCGCCGGCAATGACGACGACCACCCGGACGACAACGGCAACAGCCCCTCGCCGCAGGCACCGATCGCGGCCTGAGGGGGGTCGGAGTCCGGGGTCAGAGTCGGGGGTCAGAGTCGGGGGTCAGAGTCGGGGGTCAGAGTCGGGGGTCAGAGTCGGGGGTCAGAGTCGGGGGTCAGAGTCCTTTCGCTGCGCGAAAGGACTCTGACCCCGTCACCAGACCCCGTCTGCATGGCTCGCCGCAGGACACCACGCGCCATGTCACAGGGCTGGGCACCTGCCGCCGTCCTGCTTACAACGGATTGCGGTCCAGGAAGGCGCGGATTTCGGGCACCAGCACTTCGTGCTTGTCTTCCAGCACGTAATGACCGGCATCCTCGAACGCGTGCACTTCCGCTTGCGGCAGCGCCGCCTGGAAGCCCTTCAGGAAGTGATGGTCGAAGACGAAATCGCGCAGGCCCCAGCCGATGAAGGCGGGACGATCGGCGAACGACGGCAGCACCTGGCCGGAGCGCTCAAGCAGGGACCAGGCCTTGTCGGCCGGCGACAGCGGGATGTCCTGCATGAAGCGGATCGTGCTGATGCGGTTGTCCCAGCTGTCATACGGCGCCACGTAGGCGCGGCGCACGGCGGCCGGCATCCTGCGCTCGACGCCCAGCCACGAGGCCCCGGCGGAAAACGCGTTGAAGCGGCGGATGATCCACTCGCCGACCTTCCAGTGCCGGCCCAGCGCGATCTGCCACGGCATTTTCTTCGCCGCCGGCATCGGGAACGCCGCGGTGTTCAACACCACCAGGCGCTTGACCTGGGCGTGGTGGGACAAGGCCCAGCCAAACCCGATCATCCCGCCCCAATCGTGCACGGCCAGGGTCACCGGACCGGTGATGCCCAGATGCGCCAGCAGCGCGTCCAGGTCATCCACGCGCGACTGCAGGGTGTAGTCGTAACGATCGTCGGACGGCTTGTCCGACAGGCCCATGCCGATGTGGTCCGGCACGATGCAGCGGTAGCGGTCGGACAGGCCGGCCACCAGCGTGCGCCAGTAATAGCTCCACGACGGATTGCCGTGGACCATCACCACCACCTCGCCGTCGCGCGGACCTTCGTCGAGGTAGTTCATCGCCAGGCCCGGACGGACCTCGAACCGATGGGGGGTGGACGGGTAGCCGGGAAGATCGCGCATGCGGTGCACCTGTAAAAAGGGCCGGTAGTACCGGCCCTTGGGAAGACATGTCCGGGCCTGGCTTACCAGACCACTTCGGCCATCGAGCAGTTC
Source organism: Stenotrophomonas sp. SORGH_AS_0321 (assembly GCF_031453215.1). Taxonomy (NCBI): domain Bacteria; kingdom Pseudomonadati; phylum Pseudomonadota; class Gammaproteobacteria; order Lysobacterales; family Lysobacteraceae; genus Stenotrophomonas; species Stenotrophomonas sp. SORGH_AS_0321. The sequence goes on along the minus strand of NZ_JAVIZG010000001.1, from coordinate 107,496 downwards.
AGTCCCGAGCCGATGCCGAGCAGCGCGATACGGTCGCCCTTCTTCAGCTTGCCCAGCTGCTTGAGCTTGCTCAGCACGATCGGCACCGAAGCCGGACCGATGTTGCCGTGCTCGCCAAAGATGGTCATGACCTTCTTCGGATCGATGCCGAAGTTCTTGATGAACGCGGCGGTGTGCGGCTGGCTGACCTGGTGGATGACGAACTGGTCCAGTTCCTCCACCGCCCAGCCCAGCGCGATCTTGGCCGCAGCGAAGGTCTTCTGGGCCAGCTTGATGCCTTCGATCAGCAGCAGGCGGGTATCGGTGACCATGCGGTCCAGGTTGCCCAGGCACAGCTGGTTCCATTCCGTGGCCGAACGGGTGACGCCGCCCTTGTAGCGCGGGGCATCGGGCACCAGTTCCGAACGCGCCATGACCATCGCCGCCGCGCCCGAACCGGTGGTCAGCGCCGCCAGCTCGTTGCGGAAGTCTTCGGCGGTGACGCCCGGGGCGGTCATCCGCTCCAGGGTCTTCTCGTACACCAGGTTCGCGGTTTCACCATCGACGACCAGCGCGTAGTTCAGTTCGCCGCGTTCGATCATCCGCGCGGCGATGTCCATGCCGTTGATGAACGCCAGGCAGGCATTGGCCACGTCGAAGGTCACGCATTCCTCGCCCACGCCCAGGTTGCCGGACACGATGCTGGCGGTGGACGGCTCCAGATAGTCGCGGCTGACCGAGGTGTTGATCACCAGGCCGACGTCGGCCGGGCCGATGTTGGCGTCTTCCAGTGCCTTGCGGGCGGCCATGGTGGCCGCGTCCGAGGCCAGCGTGCCCTCATCCCACAGGCGGCGCGCATGGATCCCGGCAACGTCACCCAGCACGTCGGTACGGATACCGAGGCGGTCCAGGGTGGGCTGCAGGCGTTCGTTGATTTCCTTGGTCGTTAGCGTGTGGGGCGCGTCGACATGCGCCAGGCCGGCGATCGAGACATTCTTGAAGAGCATCGAGTTAGCGCCAAGGCTCAGGCAAAGGGGGCGTCATTCTATAACCCTCTTGGCCTGACCGCACCTTTACCGATTCAGCCTTGGCCGTATGGTGCCCTTCAGCGCGGCGGGCACTGGAAGGCGGCGAAGCGCTGGCTGCCGTCGGCCGGCGGCGCGGCGGCCTGCACGGCATTGGCCCCGGCGCTGGGCGCCTCGTTGCGGGCCAGGGTTTCCAGCTCTTCCTGCACGCGCAGCGGGTTGCGGTTGTAGAAGCCGACCTTGCTCTTCACCGTCACAACGACTTCGCCCTTGGTCAGGCAGCCGGCCGGGACGGCGCCCGGAGCCAGCACCCGCACGGTCTTGCCGGACGACTCGATCGGCACCCACGTGCAGGCGGTGGTGGCGAGCAGCAGGGTGGAGATCAGCAGGAAGCGCATGGCGGAGTACCGGATGAGGTTTCCGCGATTGTGCCTGAACAGGCTGAACAGGAGGTAGCGCCGAGCCACGCTCGGCGAGCGCAGCGGCGCAGGCAGCGGCACACTCGTGACGGCCAGCGGCCGTCACTACCGCGGCAGAACGGTAGCGCCGAGCCACGCTCGGCGAGCGCAGCGGCGCAGGCAGCGGCACGTGCATGACGGCCAGCGGCCGTCACTACCGCGGCAGAACGGTAGCGCCGAGCCACGCTCGGCGAGCGCAGCGGCGTGGGCAGCGGCACACTCGTGACGGCCAGCGGACGTCACTACCGGGCCAGCGTCCGTCACTACCGGACTTGAACGTGAAAGGGCCGCGGATTTCGCCGCGGCCCTTCGTTCACTACGTGTCCGCCACCGTTACTTGGTGATGTCCACGTTCCTGGTGTCGTGCAGGAACAGGCCGCCGATGACCACCGTCATCAACGCGATGGCGATCGGGTACCACAGGCCGTAGTACAGATTGCCGGTGCCGGCCACCAGCGCGAACGAGATCGCCGGCAGGAAGCCACCGAACCAGCCGTTGCCGATGTGGTACGGCAGGGACATGGAGGTGTAGCGGATGCGGGTCGGGAACAGTTCGACCAGGTAGGCGGCGATCGGGCCGTACACCATGGTCACGTACAGCACCAGGATCCACAGCATGAAGATCGTGCCGGGGATGTTGATGCGCGCGTTGTCCGCCTTGGCCGGATAACCTGCCTCGACCAGCGCGGCCTTCAGCTCGGTGCCGAAGGCATCAGCCTTGGCCTTGCCGTCTTCCTTGGCCAGCCCGGCCGCTTCATACGAGTTCACCTTGGACGTACCGACGTTGACCACCGCCAGCGAACCGGCCGGTGCCGGCTGTACGTCGTACGGCACGCCGGCCTTGGTCAGCGCGGCGGTTGCCACGTCGCAGGAGCTGGTGAACTTGCGCAGGCCGACCGGATCGAACTGGAACGAGCAGGTGTTCGGATCGGCGATGACCAGGGCCGGCGAGCTGCTGCGGGCTTCTTCGATGGCCGGGTTGGCGAAATGGGTCAGGCCCTTGAACACCGGGATGTAGGTCACCGCAGCCAGCAGGCAGCCGGCCAGGATGATCCACTTGCGGCCGATGCGATCGGACAGCCAGCCGAAGAAGATGAAGAACGGCACGCCCAGCGCCAGCGCCGCGGCGATCAGCAGGTAGGAGGTGGTGGCATCGACCTTCAGCATGCTGCTGAGGAAGAACAGCGCGTAGAACTGGCCGCCGTACCACACCACCGCCTGGCCGGCCGCTGCACCCAGCAGGACCAGCAACATGAGCTTCAGGTTGCCGTCTTTGAGGCTGTCACGGAACGGGGTCTTGGAGCCCTTGCCTTCGGCCTTCATCTGCTGGAACAGCGGGGACTCGCTCAGCTGCAGGCGGATCCACACCGAAATGCCCAGCAGCACGATCGATACCAGGAACGGGATGCGCCAGCCCCAGGCTTCGAAGGCTTCGTTGCCCAGGAAGTAGCGGCAGGCCAGGATGATCAGCAGCGACATGAACAGGCCGAGCGTGGCGGTGCACTGGATGAAGCTGGTGTACAGGCCGCGCTTGTTGGCCGGGGCATGTTCGGCGACGTAGGTCGCCGCGCCACCGTACTCGCCCCCCATCGCCAGGCCCTGGGCCAGGCGCAGGATGATCAGGATCACCGGTGCGGCGAAGCCGATCGAGGCGTAGTTGGGCAGTACGCCGACCAGGAAGGTCGAGATGCCCATGATCAGGATCGTGACCAGGAAGGTGTATTTGCGGCCGATGCGGTCGCCGAGGCTGCCGAAGAAGGCTGCGCCGAACGGGCGCACGAAGAAGCCCGCCGCGAAGGCCAGCAGGGCGAAGATCATGCCCGTGGTTTCATTGACACCGCTGAAGAACTGCTTGGCGATGATCGCGGCGAGTGAGCCGTACAGGAAGAAGTCGTACCACTCGAAGACGGTGCCAAGGCTCGACGCGAAGATGACCTTCTTGTGACCCTTGGTGAGTTGTGCGGGTGCAGGTGTTGTTGACATGGGACGCTTCCCCTCCGAAGCAATCGTTGACGGTGGGTGCAGACCGGGGTCGGCACTCAATTAAAAGCTGTATTTGGTGGTGAACTGCACGCGGTTGATATCGCCCTTGCGACCGTCTTCGATTTCGCGCACGCCGTACATGTATTCCGCACCGATATCGACCTTCGGCATCGGCGTATAGAACACGTTGCCGCGGATGCTCTGCACGCTCTTGGTGACCAGCGGGCCCAGCGTTCCGTCGTTGTCGTAGTCACTGCGCGCGTAGATCAGGTTGGTGCGCAGCTTCGGGGTGAAGGCATGGCGCCAGCCCACGTAACCAGCCAGCACGCCGGTGGTCGCCAATTCGTCGCGGGCGATGTCATAGGCGGTGTCGGCGGTGATACCCAGGCCGATGTAGCGCGAAATGCCCTCGCCGCCGGTGAGCTGGTAATGCAGCGTATCGGAGTCGGCCATCACCCACTTGCCGCCCAGGGTCAGGCCGCCGGCGATCTTGTCGGCGTCCGCGCCGGTGGTCTGGTTGTCCACTTTCAGCTGGCGCACCAGGCCGGCCACGCCGAAGGTGCCCCAGTCGCCCTTCCAGCCGTAACGCACGGTCAGGTCCGGCAGGCCGCCACGATCGGAGTTGGCGCTGGCGTTGGTCCAGGCACCGGTGACCGGATTACGCACGCCGGTCAGCGTGGTGGTTTCCGGGTTCTCCAGCGCCACGCTCAGGCCGCCGGTGGTGTAGCGGATCTGTGCCTGGCGGATGAACACCACGCCATCGGTGGGACCCACGAAATCGGCAGCTTCGGGAATCGAAGCGGCATCCATGAAGTTGGTCCAGGTCTGGCCGGCGGTCCACTTGTTCCAGTACATGTAGGCATGCCGCAGGGTCACGCCGTAGGTGTTGGTGGCGGTCTGGTTGCCGAGCGAATTGCCGAAGAAATCCATCTCGAAGAACGCACCGGCCTTGTTGCCGCTTTCGCTGACGTTGTCCACGCCGATGTTGAAGCGCGAGAATTTGGCGTGGGCATTGAAGTCCACGTCCGAACGCTCACCGGTACCGCCTGCGCCGGCCACCGGGGTCTGGCCCGGCAGGTACAGCGCGCGACCGGTCGCATCATCGGCCAGCTGGCCATCGCCGGTCTGGGTGGCCAGGAAGTCGGCCTTGATGAAGCCGCCGATCTTGACCGTGGTGCCCGGCGCAGCGCCCGGGGTGATGGTGGTGACCTGGATCGGCTGCTTGCCCGCCGGCACCGCCGGCTTCTGTTCGGCCTGCACCGTCCTGACTTCGGTGACCGCCTGCTGGGTCTGGCTGATCTGGCTCTGCTGCTGTTGCTGCGATGACAGCAGCAGCTGCACCTGGCGTTCCAGCTCGCCCACGCGTGCTTCCAGCGCCTTTTCCCTCGCGGTTTCGGCGAACGCCATGCCCGGTGCAGCCAGTGCGACCAGCATGCAGGCAGCCAACGGCGTGCGCAGCGTCTTCAACGTACGGTGATTCATGTTGCCCTCTCTCCCAAGTGGCAAATCGAAAGACGCGCGTGGGGCACGGTCGAAGCCGAGGGTGCGACCGGTTGACGCACACCCGCTATTGGCCATTAGTCGTACCTGGGGGGCCACGCGGGAGCCATCGCCACCGGGCGCGGCCGCTGCGCCTCGCGATTGCGACCATGGTCTAAGCGCCGCGGTGTGGCGGGGGCGGACGGATCGGGCAAACTGGGTGGCAACGGTTGCGCCGTATGCTGCAACCGCACATCAAAGTCCACGTGCAAGTGAGGGTGCCATGGCTGATCTCTATCCCGTCGACCCGCAGTTCGCCAAGAACGCGCGGATCGACAAAACCACCTACCAGCGGCAGTACCAGGCGTCGATCGACGACCCGGATGCGTTCTGGGGCGAAGCGGCGCAGCGGCTGCAGTGGTTCAAGCAACCGAGCATCATCAAGAACGTCAGCTATGACCTGGCCGACTTCCGCATCAAGTGGTTCGAAGACGGCGAGCTCAACGCCAGCGTGAACTGCCTGGACCGCCAGCTGGAAAAGCGCGGCGACAAGACCGCCCTGTTGTTCGAACCGGACAGCCCGGACGCGCCGGCCCAGCATGTGACCTATCGCGAGCTGTACGAGCGCACCTGCCGGCTCGGCAACGCGCTGCGCAACCTCGGGATCAAGAAAGGCGACCGGGTCACCATCTACCTGCCGATGATCGTCGACGCCGCCGTGGCCATGCTGGCCTGCGCGCGCATTGGTGCCATCCATTCGGTGGTGTTTGGCGGATTTGCCCCGAACTCGATCGCCGATCGCGTCAGCGACTGCGCCAGCAAGCTGATCATCACCGCCGATGAAGGCCTGCGTGGCGGCAAGAAGATTCCGCTGAAGGCCAACGTCGATGCGGCGCTGAAGCTGCCCGGCGCCAACACGGTGGAAACCGTGCTGGTGGTGCGCCATACCGGCGGCGCGGTGGACATGCAGGCCCCACGCGACCGCTGGTTCCACGACGTGGTGGACAGCCAGCCGGCCGAGTGCGAACCGGAGCGCATGAACGCCGAAGATCCGCTGTTCATCCTCTACACCTCCGGTTCCACCGGCAAGCCGAAGGGCGTGCTGCACACCACGGGGGGCTACCTGCTGTACGCGGCGTACACCCATGAGGCGGTGTTCGACCTGCGCGAAGACGACATCTACTGGTGTACCGCCGATGTCGGCTGGGTCACCGGCCACAGCTACATCGTCTACGGCCCGCTGGCCAATGGCGCCACCTCGCTGATGTTCGAAGGCGTGCCGAACTACCCGGATACCTCGCGCTTCTGGAACGTGATCGACAAGCACAAGGTCAGCCTGTTCTACACCGCGCCGACCGCCATCCGCGCCCTGATGCGCGAAGGCGAGGAGCCGGTCAAGCGCACCTCCCGCGCGTCGCTGCGGCTGCTCGGCAGCGTCGGCGAGCCGATCAATCCCGAAGCCTGGCGCTGGTACTACGAGGTAGTCGGCGACAGCCGCTGCCCGATCGTCGATACCTGGTGGCAGACTGAAACCGGCGGCATCCTGATCTCGCCGCTGCCGGGCGCGGTAGACCTCAAGCCGGGCTCGGCCAGCCTGCCGTTCTTCGGCGTGCAGCCGGCGCTGGTCAATGCCGATGGCGAAATCAAGGACGGTGCCACCGAAGGCAACCTGATCATCCGCGATTCGTGGCCGGGCCAGATGCGCACCGTGTACGGCGACGACCAGCGCTTCATCGATACCTATTTCCGCACCTACCCAGGGGCCTACTTCACCGGCGACGGCTGCCGCCGTGACGAAGACGGCTACTACTGGATCACCGGGCGCGTCGACGATGTGATCAACGTGTCGGGCCACCGCATCGGCACGGCCGAAGTGGAAAGCGCGCTGGTCTCGCACCCGAAGGTGGCTGAAGCCGCCGTGGTCGGCTTCCCGCATGAGGTGAAGGGCCAGGGCATCTATGCCTATGTCACGCTGATCGCCGACGAGGCACCCAGCGAGGAACTGCACAAGGAACTGGTGGCGTGGGTGCGCAAGGAGATCGGCCCGATCGCCACGCCCGACCACCTGCAGTGGGCCCCCGGCCTGCCGAAGACGCGTTCGGGCAAGATCATGCGCCGCATCCTGCGCAAGATCGCCGAGAACGCGCCGGACCAGCTGGGCGACACCTCGACCCTGGCCGATCCGTCGGTGGTGGCATCGCTGGTGGACGAACGCAAGGTCAAGTAACACGCCACGCCGTGGACCGGGAGGAGGGCCCGGTCCGCGCGTCGGGAGCCGCCTGTTGCGCATGGCGAAGCGAGCGGCGCCCGCCCCCTGCCCTCCTGTTTTCCGTAAGCTGATCCCATGCCCACCCTCCTGATTGCCGACGACCATCCGCTGTTCCGCGAAGCCCTCCGGGGCGCAGTGCAGCGCGTCATCCCCGGCGTGCAGCTGTTCGAAGCCGACAGCGTGGAAGCGCTGTATGCGCTGGCCGACCAGCACAACGACGCCGACCTGGTCCTGATGGACCTCAACATGCCCGGTGCCCAGGGCTTCAACGCCCTGGTGCACATGCGTTCGCTGCACCCGCACCTGCCGGTGGTGGTGGTGTCCGCCCGCGAAGAACCAACGGTGATGCGCCGCGCGCTCGACCACGGTGCGTTCGGCTTCATCCCCAAATCGGCCGATTCGGACACCATCGGCCATGCGCTGGGAATGATCCTGGATGGCGAAACCTGGGCACCGCCGGAAGCGCACAACGTGCCGCCGACCGGCCGCGAAGAGCGCGAGGTCGGCCAACGCCTGCGCGAACTCACCCCGCAGCAGTTCCGCGTGCTGCAGATGCTCGGCGCGGGACGCTTGAACAAGCAGATCGCCTACGACCTGAACGTGTCCGAGGCCACCATCAAGGCGCACGTCACCGCCATCCTGCGCAAGCTGGGCGTGACCAACCGCACCCAGGCGGTGCTGATGGCCGGCAAGCTGGCCATCGACGACGAACAGATCGTGTTGCCACCCGAAGAAGATTGAGCCGTTGCGGGGACCGCGGCCGCTGCGCTCGCCGAGCGTGGCTCGGCGCTGCCAGGTCGCGATATAGCCTCAGCTATGAAAACCAGCTTCACCTGCGCAATCGCGCGGTGACGCCGCAGGCCGCAAGCCCGGTGCTAAGCTTCGCGTCCCCTTGGGGAGTAGCCTGTTTCCTGTCACCGGGAAACGCCCGTATCAACATGCTCGGCCAGTGCGCCGTGGTGCGGGCAGCCATCTTGGTTGGCGAGACCAGCGGTCCGCGTGCGCAACGACAGGTTGGGCGCGAACGCGGGCCGTCGTGTCCGTCCTCGCCCGACCTGCCGTGAACCTGATGTCCCCTGTTTCGATTCTGTTGATCGGCTTTGCCATGTCCACCGATGCCTTCGCCGCGGCGATCGGCAAGGGCGCCGCCATGCGCAAGCCGGTGTTCCGCGATGCGCTGCGCGCCGGTCTCATCTTTGGTGCCATCGAAGCCATCACCCCGGTGATCGGCTGGCTGCTCGGGCGCGCCGCGCTGGACTACGTGGAGGCCTTCGATCACTGGATCGCGTTCGGCCTGCTGGTGGCGCTGGGCCTGCACATGATCGTCAACGGCCTGCGCCCGCACGACGATGAAACCGACGAGGATCCGTCGCGCCATCATGGCTTCTGGCGCCTGGCAGTCACCGGCTTCGCCACCAGCATCGATGCGATGGCGGTCGGCATCGGCCTGGCCTTCATGGACGTGCACATCGGCGTGATGGCGCTGGTCATCGGCCTGTGCACGCTGACCATGGTCACTGCCGGCATCATGCTGGGCCGGGTACTCGGCAACATGGTCGGCAAGCGGGCGGAGATCATCGGCGGGATCATCCTGATGATCATCGGTTCCACCATCCTGTACGAACACCTCAGCGGCGCGGCGTGATGGGGTGACGCCGACCGATCAACCGTTCCACCACTGCACGGTGGACAGACCGTGGTAGTTGCCGATTCCCTCCAACGTGTAGGCATCACCCGTTCTACAGTACAGGACGCGCCATAGGTTGCGCCCCTTCAGGCCTTCGATGCGCGCATCGCTCGCCAGCCAGGCCTGCCCGCTCAGCGTAATACGATGCCCCGGCTGCCGCCCCTGGCGAAGGTCCTGCTGCAGATCAGCCAGGGCTCGCCGGGTCACGCTGTCCGGCGGAAGATGCATGAGCTGGTCCCGCAAGCGCACTCCCCACCGGACCTCGACCGCGCGCGTAAACGGGGGATCAACAGGCCCTGGCCGTGCCGCGGGTGCGTCTGGCGTGGCCCGCCGGCGCACCGACACCCTGTGCTGCTGCACCTGCACCACTGCCGTGGTGGTGGGCCTGTAGCAATCCAGCAGAGGCTCCGCATCCGGGACGAGGGTCGGACTGACCTGCCACTCCTGCTGGCGTCGGGCAATGCGGAACCCCGCTGCGCCGCGCAGCTGCTGTCCCAGGACGTCCACCCTCATGAAGGGGCATCCGCTGTGGCGTAATGCCTGGTCAGGACGAAGCCCACGCACGTTGATGTCGTGCTTGATCGCAGGAAGCGCCGCGCGATCAACCGCGGCGAAGTAGCGCCACCCCTTCTGGGGGCACATGATGATGCACGGTGGCGCGTCTACGCAGAAGCTGAGGTAGAACGCCTTGAGGACATTGTCCACGACATCGCTGCGCGGCAGCCCGTGGGCAATGCAGTGCGTGCGGTAGGTTTCCACCATGGACTGCATCTGCTGCTGCAGTCCCTCGTAAACACGACGGACACGGTCCCGGTCGGTAAGGTCCACTCCCGACCGGCTTGCCACCTCCCGCAAGCCCGGATAGGCCTGCAGCAGGCGAACCCACCGGGGATACTGTTGTTGCTCCCAATGGTCCGCGCGTGAGAGCAGCAACGAGGTTTCTCCAAGCAGCGCACCGAGCACGGCAGCAGGCAGGGGGGCAAGGGCGCCCATGACCAGGGCCGTTGACCCGCCCAGTACTGCGCCGAGCACCATCGCGACGGGACGCGCCGCCGGCGCCTCCATCGGCAGGTTGCGCAGCGCCTGCAGCCGGGCCCACGGGCCGGCGCGGCTGTCGCCGAAGCCGTTGCAGGAGGCGGCCACCGCGAAAGAGGGCGCGCCAGATTGAATCGACTGCATGGAGAGGGCTCCCAGTGATGAAGGAGCCCTTTGATAACCTGCCTGCCAAGGCAACTACATGGGCAGAATCCGAAAGACGTGATGTTCGCGCTGCGTGCTCATCCGCGCAGCGTTGAATACGCTGCCAGGAACGCACGCAGCGATGCGGGCTTGATCGGCTTGGTCAGCAGGCGATAACCGCGGTCGCGGGCCATGCGTTTCAGTTCGTCGCGACCATCGGCGGTCAGCAGCGCGCCCGGCAGGTCGCTGCCGGCCGCCTCGCGCAGGGCGACCAGCGTATCCAGTCCGTCCAGCCGGTCGTGCAGGTGGTAATCCACCAGCATCACGTCCGGGTGCTCGGCCATTTTCTGCAGCGCCTGGTCGACCGTGCTGGCGGTGATCACCTGCACCTGCCAGCGCCCCAGCAGGGCGCGCATGCCATCCAGGATCTCTTCGTCGTTGTCCACGCACAGCACGCGCATGCCGGCCAGCGAGTCGGCGCGTACCGCAGCCGGGGCCGCCGCCATCAGCTCCTGCTCGCTGGCACCCGGCGTGGCCGCCACGCGTGGCAGTGCGATGGAGAACATCGACCCGCTGCCGACCCGGCTGCGGGCATTCAGGCGATGGTCGAGCAGGCGCGAGATGCGCTGGCAGATCGACAGCCCCAGCCCCAGTCCCTGTTCGCCCCAGTCGAACGGCTGCTGGTAGCGGTGGAACTCATCGAAGATCTGCTGCATGTGGTGTTCGGGAATGCCCGGCCCGGTATCCCAGACCTGCAGCTCCACTTCGTTGCCACGCAGGCGCACGGCCAGCACGATGCGGCCCTGGCGGGTGTAACGCAGCGCATTGGCCAGGAAGTTCTGCATCACCCGGCGCAGCAGGCGGCGGTCACTGCGTACCCAGGCCGGGCGTGCGAACAGGTCCAGGCGCAGGCCGCGGCCCGCGGCGACCGGCGAGTACTGCGCCGCCAGCTCGCGCATCAGGGCGCTGGCATCGAACTCGCCGATCACCGGGTGCAGTCCGCCGGCATCCAGGCGGGAGACATCCAGCAGGCCATCCAGCAGCTCTTCGGCGGCACGCAGCGAGGCGTCCACGCGCTCGGCCAGGTGGCGCTGCTCTTCATTGTTGTGGTGGCTTTCGCGCAGCGCCGAAGCGAACAAGCGGGCCGCGTTGAGCGGCTGCAGCACGTCATGGCTGATCGCCGCCAGGAAGCGCGTCTTGGACTGCTGCGCGGCCTCGGCGGCGTTGGAACGCTCGGCCACGCGCTGTTCCAGTGTTTCGTTGGCTTCCAGCAGGGCCTTTTCCGCGTGCTTGTAATCGGTGATGTCGTTGTAGCTGGTGACATAGCCACCGCCCGGCAGCGCCTGGCCGCGCATCTCGATCACCTTGCCATCGCTGCGCGTGCGTTCGAACACATGCGGCGAACCGGCGCGCATGTACCGGATGCGCCGGCTGATCTGGCGTTCGATGTCCCCTTCGCCGAGTTCACCGCGCTCGGCGTTGTAGCGGATCAGGTCGGCCACCGGCCGGCCCACGTACAGCATGCCGTCGGGATAGCCGAACATGTCCTGGTAGCGACGGTTCCACGCAGTCAGGCGCATGTCCGGGTCGACCACGCTGACCCCGGCGCTGATGTTTTCCAGCGTGGTGGACAGGATCTCGCGGTTGAATCGCAGCTCCTGGCCCGCTTCGTCGAGCACCGCCACCACTTCGCCCAGGTCCATGCCGGAACCGCGCAGCAGGCTGGTCAGCAGCAGGCGCGCCGATGCCGCGCCGATGGAGGCGGCCAGCAGGCGTTCGGTGAACTGCACCCACGGCCGGTCGGCCGGCACCTGGGTCTGCAGTTCGCGCCCCAGCGACTGTGCCTGTTCGAAGAACGAACGCCGTGCATGGCGCTCGCCCACCACCCGCGATGCCAGCGCCAGCAGGTCACCGACGTGCACGTGGCCGGGCCAGCCGCTGGCCACCGAGGGCCGCTGCGCATACGGGTCCAGGAAAGGCGCCGCGCGCAGGCGCTCGTCCACGCTGGGCCGCCAGCGCGCCGACACCAGCATCATCGTCGCCGCATTGACCAGCAGCGACCAGAACGTACCGTGGGTCAACGGGTCCCAGCCGCTCATGCCGAACAGCTGCTGCGGGCGCAGCCACGCCACCCCGAACGGCCCCTCGTTCAACCAGCCCGCATCGAGCAGCCCGGACTGGGTGAGCGCAGGCAGCAGCAGGGTGTAGATCCAGGTGGCGAAGCCGAGCACGATGCCGGTTTCCACGCCGCGACGGCTGGCGCCGCGCCAGTACAGCCCGCCGATCAGCCCGGGCGCGAACTGCGCGACCGCGGCGAAGGCCATCAGCCCGTAAGACGCCAGCGAGTTGTCGTTGCCACTGCTGCGGTAGTACGTATAGGCGATCAACGCCAGAAACAGGATCGCCAGGCGGCGGATCCACAACACCCGCGATGCCACGTCCGCGGCTTCACCGGTGCCGCCACTGCGGCGCAGCAGCACCGGCATCACCAGGTCGTTGCTGATCATGGTGGCCAGCGCGATGGACGACACGATCACCATGCCGGTGGCGGCCGAGAAGCCGCCCACGTAGGCGATCAGCGCCAGCGCATTGCGGCCTTCATGCAGCGGCAGCGCCAGCACCATGGCATCGTCGGCCACCGTGCCGCCGGTGCCGAACAGGGTGACGCCGGCGGTGGCGATGGGGATCACCATGGCCGAGATCACCACCAGGTAGCCGCCGAACATCCAGCGCGCGCGGCGCACGTCACGCACATCACCGCATTCCACCACCGCCACGTGGAACTGCCGTGGCAGGCACACGATGGCCAGGAAGCTGAGCAGCGTCTGCGAGATGAATCCCACCGGCGGCAGCGAGGTGAACAGCGTATGCGCCGACTGCACCACCGCATCGGTGCGCTCGCTCAGCCACAGGTAGGCGAACACGCCCACCGCCACCATCGCCAGCAGCTTGATCACCGACTCCAGCGCGATGGCCAGCATCATGCCGTGGTGGTGTTCGGTGGCGTCCACCTGGCGGGTACCGAACAGGGTGGCGAACAGCGCCATCAGCAGCGCCACATACAGCGCCGGATCACTGAAGTAGCCGGTCGGGCCGCTGTCGCCGGTCAGTACCTGCAGGCTCATGGCCACGGCTTTGTACTGCAGCGCCAGGTAGGGCACCACGCCGATCAGCGCGATGATCGCCACCAGCGCGGCCAGCCGCCGTGAGCGGCCGAAGCGCGAGGAAATGAAATCGGCGATGGAGACCACGTTCTGGCTGCGCGCCACCAGCGCCAGGCGCTCGATGATGCGCCAGCCGAACAGCATCATCAGCAGCGGGCCGACGTAGATCGACAGGTAGCCGATGCCGCTGCGCACGGCGGTGCCGACCGCGCCGTAGAAGGTCCACGACGAGCAGTACACCGCCAGTGCCAGGCTGTAGACCACCGGGCGCAGCCAGGGCCGGTCCGGGTACAGCGGTCGTCGGTCACCCCACCACGCCACGCCGAACAGCAGCGCAGCATAGGCAACGGACACCAGCAGCAGGATCCAGCTCGACACTCAGGCCAGTTTCCGTGATCAGCAGATGGCGACAGTGTAGAGGGTTCTGTCGCCAGCACCCCCTACCGTCGGCTTATTCGGCCGGCACGCCCATTTCCTGCAGCAGTGCGGGCGCCGGATAGACCTTGGCCAGCAGCCAGCGCAGGTAGCGCATGTCCACGTGGACGGCGCGCTTGAAGCGCGGATCGAACCACCAGCTGGCGCTGACCGACTCCCAGTTGCTGTCGAAGTTGAGGCCGATCAGCTCGCCCCTGGCATTCAGCACGGGGGAGCCGGAGTTGCCGCCGGTGGTGTCCAGGTTGGTCAGGAAGTTGACCGTCTGGGTGTTCAGCGCCGGGTCGGCGGTGCTGCCGAAGTCAGCCTTGGCGATCGCCTGCAGCAGCGGGCGTGGCGCATCGAACGGGTAGGCATTGGTGTTCTTTTCGACGATGCCGGCCACGGTGGTCACCGGATCGAAATGCACGCCATCGCGCGGGCTCAGCGCTTCCACCTTGCCATAGCTGATACGCAGGCTGCGGTTGGCATCCGGGTACACCGCACGTCCCTGCTTTGCGCGCCACGCGAACAGGGCCTGCATGTAGGCCGGCCGCAGGCGCAGGCCCTCACCGTCGCGGGTCTTCTTCTCGTCTTCGATGCGCAGCTGCGCGGCTACCAAGGGGCCGGCCAGGGCCAGCAACGGGTCCGGCGCCAGCGCCTTGCCTTCGCGTGCCGCCGCAAACCGCGACAGCCGCTGCGCTTCCTCGCCAAGCATGGTGCGCGCGTACAGCCCATCCAGTGCCGTCGCCAGCGCCTGCGGAGTGCGCCCGAAGGCAGTATCGAATTCGGGCAGGCGCTGGGCGTCGGGCAGCTGCTGGTAGCGCGCCAGCAGCGCGCTCAACAAGGCCTTCTCGACGGCCGGGTCGTAGCGACGCTGGGCCTGCTTCAACACCCCTTCGATCAGCGCCTGGTCGCGCTGCTGGAAGCCGGGTTCGCGCTGCGCGTCCGGCTTGGCCGATTCGATGCGCAGCCGCTCCAGCAGCAGCGCCGAACGCAGCAACTGGGTCTGGTTGGCGACCTGGTCCAGCAGCAGGTCACGCTCGCCCACCGCCGCGCCCTGCGACAGGGTGCCCAGCAGGGCCTGGATATCGCCGCGATAGCGCGGATCGGCATCGGCCAGCATCGCCTGCTCGTCGGCGGCGCGCCGGGTCTTCGCATCGCTGCGCAGCAGGCCCTCCAGTTCACCGGCGGCGCGCTTGCGGTTGTTCTTCAGCGACTGCAACTGCGAGGCGTAGCGCGTGCGTGCCTGCGTGTCGTCCCTGGTCGCCGCTTCGATGGTGTCGATCATCTGCTGGAACAGCGCGACGCGGCGCGGCAGCACGGCGTCGATCTGGCTGGCGAACTCGGCCGCAGTGCGATGGCGGTAAGTGATGCCGGGGTAGCCGGCGAGCATCGCGAAATCGCCCTCCTTCGGTCCCTGCAGCGACATCTGCAGGTGTGCCGGCGGCTGGTACGGCACGTTGTCGGCGCTGTAGGCAGCCGGCTTGCCGTCCTTGCCCACGTAAGCACGCAGCAGGGTGAAGTCACCGGTATGCCGCGGCCACATGAAGTTGTCGATCTCGTCGCCGTAATTGCCGATCGCCCGCGGCGGTGCGTACACCAGGCGCACGTCGCTGAGTTCCAGCTGCGAAATCCGGTAGAAATCGGTGCCGTAGTACATATCGGCCACGCTGCAGCGCACGTTGCCTGCGCGTTCGCAGTCCGCCACGATCTGCTTGCTGGCCGCATCCACCGCATCGAAGTACGCGCGGCCGGTCTTGCCCCTGGCCTGCGCCAGCACCTGATCGGTCACGTTGTCGAAGCCCACCGTGACCAGCACGCGGAAATCCGGATTCGACGGGCGCTCATCGGCCCGGTCACGGGCAATGAAGCCATCGTCGATCAGGTTGTGCCCGGCGCTGCTGTTGTACTGGATGACCCCCATCGCCACGTGATGGTTGGTCAACAGCAGGCCGTCGGGCGAAACGAATGAACCGGTGCCGCCGCCCGCGCGCACCACCGCACTGAGCGGGGGCGCGGTGACGGTCGCCAGCGCGCCCGGATCCCCTTTGAAGCCTGCCGCCTTCAGCGGCCTGGCCAGCTCGGGCAGCTGGGACGGCATCCACATGCCTTCATCGGCATGTGCGCCTGCCGCCATGGTCAGGCCCAGGGCCAGGGAAACGGGAAGGGTTCTGCGGAGGGACATGCGGGGCATCCGGCGGATCAGGTGAGCCAGTGACCTTAGCCTCTGCGTGCCCCACGCGACAACCGCCGGAGGTTGGGCCGCGGGCTGTCAGTCGGGCAGCCCGGACAGCTGCACGATGCACTCGCCATCGCCGTGGTCGGTCAGCTGCAGCGTCCACGCCGCCTCCCGCCACCAGACCAGCGCGCGCAGTCGGCGTACATCGAAGACACCGTCGCCCTCGGGACGGTCCACCTTCAGCACCACCAGGTCCGGCGCCAAGGTCTGGGCATCGGGGGCACACGGGAGCAGCGGCGGCGCCTGCGGATCGGGACCCAGGTAAAGCACCATGCCGTCAACGGCGGCGGTCAGCTGCAGCCAATTGTCGCCCCACTGGCCGCTCGGGTCGATCTGCGCTGCATCGAAGCATGCTGCCGGCGGCGCACTCGTCGAAGCCAGCAGGCCACGCAATTGCGCAATACCGCCGGCGTCGAGCAGCTGGTCGTTTTCCCATTGCGCGATGCAGCTTTCGATGGCGGCGCGATGAGCCGCCAGCGGCCCGGTTTGCATCGGGAGCCGGGCAGGAACGCGTTGCGGCGGTGACGGGGGAGGTATGGAATCGATGGAGGACATGGGATGGGCCGGATGCGGGAGGGGAGAAGCGTAAGGCCGTAGGCCGGTGCCGGAGCGTACCGCCGACGCCGATGAGCGATGCCTGTCATCGCGCAGGTTCAGGCTCATGGCAGCGGAAACAGGCGCGGCGGGTTCCGGTGCGGCCGGATCACCCCGCCATGGCCCGGCGGATCGCCATAGCCCATCTTGATGTCCACACCCGGCAATGTCTCCGCTGCCGCATGCATCAGCAACTGGCAGTTGTTCAGGCAGGGCACCCGGTCCGAGAACAGGGCAACCGTGCCGGTCACGCGATCCAGCATCTGCCTGTTCTGCCACACGCCGGGCAGCTCCGCCTCCACCGCATCGGCGACCTCGTTGAGGAACTGCGATTCGGTGCAGCGCCGCACCGATGAAAGATAGACCGGATCACCCACCTGCAGCGGCTTGCCGCCTACGTTGACGTGGGTGCGCAGCAGGCGTCGCAGTTCAGCCTCGCTGCGGATCCAGTGCAGTTCGATGTCCGGCGCGCCCCGGGGCGCGCTGTCCGGCAGCTGGACACGCGGTTCCACCACATAGCGTCCGAAGGGATGGTCGTTGGTCATGACCCGGTGCAGCAACTCCTGCGGAGCTTCGAAATCGGCCTCTCCCGGCGTGTCGACGCCTTCGTGGCCCGGTCGCCGGCGCGCGGGCACTATCACCTTCAGCACCTTCACTCCCTCCACGTTCGAAAACCCGTGCATGCCCCCCAACTGAGCGTTGGAGACGAATGCCTGCTTGTCCCAGGCAAGGGGTCGTCCGTCGATCTGCAGCGTGACCTCGGCCACCAGGATGTTGGCCGTGGGCAACGCCTCGCGGGCAGCGAATGCCTTCACGAAGTCGGAGAGTTCCTGCGGTGCGGCGGCGGCAGACTTCCAGTGTGCCTTGATGAAATTCCGCAGGCGCTCATCGTCACCGGCATGGCGGCCGGGCGGATGATTTCCCCGCCAGTAGCTGGCTACCGTGCGTGAGGTGTCCTTTGCCAACCAGTCACCCGCTGCGGCACGTGCCTGTGCGAGCGCTTGGTCCAGCGCGGTTGCGGCGTCCAGTCGCAGGCTCACGGCTGTGTCACGAAGCATCGACTGCCGCTCCAGGTCGTGCTGGTCCGGGCGGCGCGCGCTGGCCGGGCAGCTGCCCGCTGCGTTCGGGCAGGCGGGCTGGCCTGCGGCCTCGAGCAGGGCGCGGCGGTACGGTTCGATGCGTGCCGTCGGCGCGTCCGTTCCAAGCGAGCGCAGCCGCTCGGCTACCGCGCTTCCCAGTCCCTTGGCGTTGCGCAGATCCATCGCCGATTCAGTGCCGAGCACCGCACTCACCGCCTGCTGCCATTTCGCGTAGGGCTGCGCGTGACCGCTGACCTGCACGCCATCGGCATGCAGCACGAGCGTATGCGTTCGCGCCCCGTCGGTCAGCGCCATGTGCAACTGCGGGCTGCCATCGGCATGCAGGTCGCTCACCAGTTTCCACTTGGGCAACAGCGCGGCAAGCACGTCCTGCAACAGCGTCAGCGCATCGACCGACAGCACCCGCCCGTCCAGCAGCGCCTGCCGCAGCGTGCGCTCGCCCAGCCGTGCCGATGCGTCGGCGATGGCATCAACCAGCCGCTGCGGCCGTTCGTAGCGCAGGATGGCGTCGGTGAGGTCCGGCTGCCGCTGCAGCACGTCCTCGGCCAGCCCGCGATCAACGCCGAACTGCAGTTGCAGGGCAGCAACCTCCGGCCTCGCCACGTCGATATCGTCGGCCAACGTGCGCAGCGACACCTGTACATCGGCGCGATGGCCCTTCACCGTCTGCTGCAGGCGAGCGGTGACTGGGCCCACCAGGGCCGCTGCCGTGGTACCTGCAGGCAGCTTCAGCGCCGCCGCTACGACGTCCGGATTCAGCAGCACGATCACCTGCTCCAGCGTCGGCAATTCCGACTCGTACTGCAGCCGGAACAACGGCTCCTTACCCTGGCCGATCACGATGCGTCGCTGGCCGGTGACCGCCGAGCCGGTATACAGCTCGATGCGCCGACCCTGTCCCAACAGCGGGTCGCTGGTGAGTGCGCACAGCATGGCCATGCGCCCCGCCGCGCCGAAGTCGGGTCCGTCAAACGCGGCCTTGCCTGCCCCGATGCGCCCCAGCATGGTCTGCTGCGCGCTGTCACGCAGGTCGCGGCGCAGCGTGGCACGGACCTGCCCGCCAACCGGACCATGCACGCTCAGCGCGCGCTGGATGGCCGTGTCATCGAGCAGCCGCGTGGCCGATACCGCACGTTTCAGCACGTCCAGATCGGACGTGTCTGCGGGTACGGGTGCGCCGCCGCGCAATCCTCCGCGCGGCCGCTGCGTCACTTGCCACGCGTCATCCGCGCGGGCCAGCAGCAGATCACTGCGGACGCGGCCACCGGGCGCCACCAGATAACGGCCGCCGCCGAGTTCGGAGCGCACTTCGCTGCGGAACCAGTGTCCGTCGATGCGGACGAACTGCGCACCCTCCAGGTCATACACGCCATTGCCCTGGGTGCTGAGATGGCGAAGCCTGTGCTCATCGAGGTGCTCTGCCAGGTGCGCGTAGTCCGCGCGACGGCTGGGCTGTGCCGGTTCGATCCGCCACTGCAGGGTCGTTCGGTCGTAGCGCGCCACGCCCCCCGCCGGCTGCCCGCTGACGGGATCCAGCAGCACCGCCAGGCCCGACGCACGGATGTCGCCGGCCTCGGGGATGCGGTAATCGCCCTGCCTGGCCTGGATGTATCCCGGGCCGTTCACACCGGGCTGCTGGCGCAACGATCGCGGTACGCCGGCAGCCAGCAGCGGCCGTCTCGGCGCAACCGCCAGCGCCGTGCCCGTGCCGGCGTGGCTGAACACCCGCAGCAGCGCGTTTTCCGCCGCCAGCCGGCCGGCCGGCCCGGAGACGCCGCTGCGGGAAAGCAGGGGCGCCAAGGCCCGGGCCGCCATCGACAACACCTCAAGGCGCAACGGCAGCAGGTTCTCGGCGAACTCGTACACCCCGCTCAGCACGTCGAGGATGTCCTTGCCGAGTTGCTCCCGGTTTGAGACCACCAGATCGTCGGCTTGGCGCTGCAGCTGCTCGACCCAACGACGGTAGCAGGCGTCGAGGGCATCGCCCTGGTCCGGGGCTACCGACAGTTCCGACAAGGCGCCAGGGTGCTCCATGTCGTGGCGGTGGCGGGCGTCCGGCAGATGGGCTTCCAGCCAGTCGCGCATCGCGTCGCCGTCCAACAGGGCGTTGAACTCGGCGTCGTTGTCAGCGGAAAGGAACGGGGTCGGACGCAGGCCGGCCACGTAGGCCTCCACGTGGCCATCTTCGGTTCGTACGGCCAGGCTGCCAGGCAGCGCGGACGTCCTGTCGAACACGTACATGTCATCGATCAGGGCATGGGTGGTCAGCGTGAGCGGTCCGAACCGCACCTGCTGGACCCTGCCCCGGTAGTCCACTGCGCGGGATCCCGGGTGCGCCAGCATCTGCCGCAGCACGGATGGCGCTTGCAGGGTGTGATGGGCGAACGCCAGCTGTTCCTCCAGTGCGATCCGCGCCGGGAACGTGTGGCGGAACGCGCGCAACCGGAGTTCGCCGGGGCTGCCACGCCGGCTGCTGTCGAACTGCTGCTGCAGGTGCCGCCGGTAGGATCCATCCAGATCCAGTCCGCGGATCCATTCGCGCATCAGCGCAGGGGTCAGCGAGGGAAGCAGCTCTCCCTGCGCATCGAAGGCCTGCGCTCCGGCGCCGAACGGGACGTCGACGAATCCGATGTTGCGCGCGGCCAGCTCGGCGAGGCTGAGATCATGCTGGATCGGCGGCAGCTGCGTCGCCCCGGCCGAGTTGTGCGGCAAACCGACCGGCTCCGGGCGGAAGCGGACCTCGCCCCAGCGCACGCGGATATCGGCTGGCGTGGCGTCGATGCCGATGCCGTCCAGGCGTGCGCGCAGGCGTTCACCGATGTGCCGCTGCAGCTGATCGCCGGTGGCATAGTCCTGCGGTGACTGCAGGCGGGGCACCGTCGGTGCATCGACCAGGGCGTTCAGATAATCGATCCACGCCGTGGCCAGGCCGAGCGCGCGCGCGGCGTCCTGCACGGGAGCCTGCAGCAGGCCGTGGTCGCACAGTTGTGCCAGCGCCTGTTCCACTACGCCGGCCGCACCCAGGTAGGGGGCGACCAGCTCCGCCAGCGGCCGCACCGGTTGCGCCCGCCGCGCGCCCGCGCGTCGGATATCGATGCCGCCCTGCAGGACGCGCTCGAGGACCTCCTCGCCCGTCCCGTCCGCGTCCAGCGCGGTGAAGCCGAGCGTGACCTCGCCCCTGCCACCGGGTGCCGGCTGCAGGCGCTCCAGAGGGATCAATCCGTACAACGCCGCACGCAGCACGGGATGGGCGTCCATGTGGCGCACCAGGGTGTCCAGTCCGCCGGCGGCGTACTCCAGCAGGCCGATGCCCGGCAGCATCAGCACGATCGGCCCGCTGGCGCTGCGCGGGGAGGTATCGGTGGCCGAGCCGGTGATCGCCACCGCGCCGGGCACGGGCACGGCCACGCCGCTGCTGCCATCCACCTGCAGCAGCAGGCCGAAACGACCCACCGCCTGCGCTGCGGCGGGCGTGCCCTGGCGGTCCTGTTCCACCAGCTGCGTCACCAGATCGGCCGCAGCCGCGCTCAACGTCTTCCGGGCCCTCCCGGCTTCCGCTTGTTGCTGCAGCTGGTCGCCCCAGGCCCGCGTCAGCTCGGCACGCACCGTGCAGGGCTGCCCACCGCGCGTCACCGCCTGCAGGCCCAGGTAATCCGCTATCGCCGATTCCTGGCCCGCGCCCGCCACGTCCGGCATCAGGCCCAGCCACCGCCCGAGCCGGGTGCGGGGCGACGCCGGCGCCGACTCGGCGGCTGGCAGCGGCGAGAGAACCGTCGGAGGCTGCGGCCCGGCCGCAGCGTCAGCAACGGGAGCCCGGTCGACAGGGGCCAGCATCGGCATCGCGACAGCCGCCATGCCGTTGGAGGAACCGGCCTCGCCAGGGGCCGCCAGCGATGCGATGCCGGGCTCGGTGAGTGCGCCGGCGCGTGCGGTCAACGGCAGGTTGGACACAGCGGCAGCATGATCCGGTCTCACGCCACTTTCCGGATGCAGCGCCGCAGCGCGATTGAGTTCCATCGCCCGGCGCACGTCGCCTGCCCGCGCGCTGGCGATCAGCTCAGCGGGATTCAGCAGGTCGTCCAGCCGCGCACGTGCTGCAGCGATACCTTGTCGGCGCCCCGATCCCGGTGCGGCAGATCGGGCGTGATGCAGGCGCAGGTGGGCCTTGTCGATACGACGTTGCCGCGTGGTCCGTGGGTCATCCGGATCCTTGCCCAGCTGGTCGATCTGCTGCAGCACGCTGGCCTGGTAGGCCATGCGCGCCGTGTGCCCTGCAAGCTGGGCCAGCCCCGCCGAAGCAGGCCACATGGGCACCGCATCGTCAGCATTGAACACCCCGCGGGGACGCGCGAGGCCCACGGGTGCGCTGCCTGCATGCTTCCCAGCGCCCTGCGCCGAAAAGGTAATGAGAAGCCCTGCCAGCGCATCGGCGACGGCCGCCGGCCCGCCCGGGACGGGCGCGTCCATGGTCTGCCGCGAGGCCGCTCTCACCGCCGCCACGGCCGATTCGATGCAACCGTCGGCAGCGACCAGCGCATGCCCCGCCTGCGCGACGGTGGACAGCAGTGAGCGGTCATTCGGCCGTTCCGCCCAGACCGCGTACAAGGCATCGCGTTGCGCACGGTTCCACCGGGGCAGCAGGGTCTGCAACAGTTCATCAGCGCGGCTGCGCAGTGCCGTGGACTGCGCTTGGCCTGCCGGCGTGGCGAGCGCATCGCGTACGGCCACGCCGCCGGCAATACCGAGAAAGCCCGCGCTGCCGGCCAGCAAGGCTGGCACGGCGACCCCGGGCAGGAAGGTGGACGTTACCGCAGCAGCGCCAAGCGCGGCGATCGCCAGCGCGCTCTGTGCCACGCCGTTGCCCTGTACCGCACGCGGGACCAGGGCCGCGCGCAGGGCGTCCCATTGCGCGGCGTCGTCGAGCGGACGCAGGCAGATCGGGCCGTCCCGCTCACCCCGCGGCAATGCCAGGGCGCGCACCCACGTGGCAAGGGGCACCTCCTGCGCGCGCGCGCGGATATCGGCGGTCAACCGCTGGCGCTGCGCATCCTGCAGCGTGGGGAACAGCGCCACGAGCAGTTGATCAAGCACATAAGGCACCAGCACCCGCGATGCGTCACCGTAGGCCGCGGTCACCGCGTCGCCGAATGGTGTGTGCAGCCATTGCAGTGCCTCGCGCAGCTGGTGTTCGTCATGTCCAGGCTGCGCGCCATGCTGCAACCAGGCGCACAGATGCTGCCGCAAGGAGAGGCCGGAAGAGGTCAGCGGCATCGCCAACAATTCCGCCGCCAGGCGCGCGTTGTGCAACGACGTGCGACGGCTCGATTCCGGTGCCGGACCCGACTCTGCATCCCGCGACCGGTTGTTCACCCGCCGCGGCGTGAGGGGACCGCCCGCGCAACCAGGTAATGGGATCGGATCGAGTACCTCGACGCTGTGGCGGACGCTCGGCGAAGAGGAAGGGGCGGGAGGAGAAGCGACAGAGTTCATGGAACGATCCGAGGGGAAAGGCGTAAGGCCGCAGCCGGAGCGCGATTCTTGCCGTCGCCGCTTTTCTCGCCTTTCAATTCCCGCCCATCGAACACGCCGCCCTGTTTGAACCCGGCCGTCCGTTCACATTGAACGCAGCGCCGCTATTTTTCGCGGCGCCAGTTCAACGAACCGCGGTTCTCCACCGTGCTCGATTCCACTTCGATATCGAAGCCACGGCTGAGCAGATACTTCAGCGTCAGCACCGATCCGCTGCCCACCAGTGAAACGCCGTAGCCGACATACAATTTCGGCGAGATGAACTTGCCGACACCCAGTACCGACCCGCCCAGCGCGCGCGACTGGCTGACGCCGGCATCGTCCAGGCCCAGCTTCGCCCCCAACTGCGATGCCAGCAGCCCGCTGCCGGCCGACAACGCGGCGGACGCGGCGTTTACCTGCTGGGTCTGGTCGCTGGTGGCGCCGGTCAGGCTGCGGCCCAGCACCAGGTAACCGAGCGCTTCGGACTGCGACATCGACGGATCCGACCACACCTGGGCACGGGGCTGCATTGCGCGGCCGGTGACATCGATACCCGCGGTGACATCACCGATCCGGCGTTCGGCACGCAGGTTGATGCGCGGGTCGGACACCGGGTTGTAGTTCCAGGTCAGCTGGCCACGGGTGATGGTCAGGTCCTGGCCGTAGGCCTTGTAGCGACCACTCACTTCCAGCCCGCCATTGGCGGTCATTTCGCGGCCCGGCTTTGCCCACACCTGCATCTTGCCGGTCAGGGCGCCCTTCAGGCCGAAGCCGGCCATCTTGACGTTGTCACCAAGGCTCACGGTCAGGTCCATGTCCAGCGGCGAGCTGGCGGTTTCTTCCGGATCCACCGGGTCCAGCACCACCACGTCTTCGGACACCGACGTACCGCGGTCCAGCCGCTCCAGGTCGATGTCCGCCTCCGGCACCAGCACCTCGCCCTTCAGCTGCATCGTGGTGCCGGCCAGGGTGAAGTCCAGGTTCGGGTTGGCCACCACGCGCAGTTCGCTGGTGTTGGACAGCAGCACGTTCTCGCCATGGATATGCAGCTGCAGCGGCTGCGCATCACCGAACCAGGACAGCCCGCCGTCGACATACAGGGTGCCCTTGCCGGAGTTGGCCTGTGCGGTGATCTTCGCCGAGCCATCCGGCTGTGCGGTGAAGTTGCCCTTGCCCTGTTCGAAGGTCAGGCCCAGCGCAGGGAATTCGCCCTTGAAGTCGCTCAGCGTGGCCTCGCCCCCCAGCAGTGGCTGGCTGCGGGTTCCACGCAGGCTCACGTGCCCTTCGATCAGGCCGGTCGGGCGCACGATGTCCGGCGAGAACAGTTCCAGCCAGTACAACCGCGCCATGTTGAGATACAGCTCGCCGTTCAACGGGGCGCTGGCATCCCAGCCGGTCTGCACCTTGGCATTGACGAAGCCATTCCCCTTGAAGCCCATTCCAAGGAACGCCTCGATCCGTGCCGGGGTCATGTCCAGCTTGACCGAGAACTGGTCGTAGGACACCAGCTCACCGCGTGCGTTGTCGCCCAGGCGGATGCCGCCCTCGGGCGAACGCACTTCCACGTTGCCTTCCCAGGCGTTGCCACGCGGACGGATCTGCGCGTCCAGGGTGACCTCGCCGCGCAGGTAGATGCGTCGCCCGGACGTGGGCGGCAACCATGGCTGTACCAGGGTCAGCGGCAGCGCGTCACCGCGCACCACCAGCCCTTCGCGCGGCCAGTTGGCATGCACGCACAGCGCACCGCCGGTGGCCGGCGCCAGGCAGGTTTCGGTCAGGCTGTAATTGCTGCCGTTGACCGCGAAATCAGATGCCCCGCGCAACACCCAGGGATCGCCCTTCTGCGGCGCCAGGCGCAGGGATTCCAGTTTGCCGCGCCACTGCTGGCCCTGCTGGCGCACGCTTCCCTGCAGGTCCAGCGCACCCATCTCGTTGCGGCCCTGCGCGCTCAGCCGCAGGTTGCTGACGCTGCCCTGCGCATCCACGTTCAGGCTTTCCAGCAGCATCCCGGCGTTGACGTTGCGGCCCTGCAGGGCCAGCGTGCCGCTGTCGCCACTCCACGGCAGGCGACCCTTCAGGCTGATCGCTTCGGCGGCGTAATCGCCCCAGCGCAGGCTGCTGCCCACCAGGTCGGCCGTGATGTCCGGCGCATTGCGGCGCCCGGTGACCTGCACCGTGCCGCGCAGCCCGCCGTCGGCGCCGGGCAGCAGGTCGCTGAGCTGCAGGGGTTCGAAGCGTGCATCGATATCCAGGCGGTCGCCCACCTTGCCCGATGCGGTGACCCGGCTCGCGCCGATCGCCAGCTTCAGCTGGCCTTCGCCCTGGCTGCCCTGCAGCGCGAACTTGCCCTGTGCGTCCACCGCCCGCTTGCGCAGGGTGCCCTTCAGTGACGGCAGGTCCACGGTCGCTTCGATGACACCGGTGGTTCCCGGCGCGGCATTGGCCGGCACCGGCAGCTGGCGACCGGTGCTGGCGAAGTTGCCGGACAGTCGACCATCCCAGCCCGGCAGGAAGTAGCCGGGATCGAAGGCGTTGAGCGTTGCCTTCGCATCCCATTGCAGCTGCGGCGCCCACGCCACGTTGCCTTCCACGCCCAGCGTGCCGCCCGGCGTACGCGCCTGCAGCTGCTCGATGCGTGCGGCGCCCTCATTGCCACGCACATCGAACTGCAGCGCAGCCTTCTGGCCCTCGCGCTCGATGTCCGCCGTGCCGATCGCCGCCCAGGCCTGCAGGGTGCCGGCCAGGCCCATGCGGGCTTCCTTCAGGGTCACCGGCACGGCGACGCCGCCGGCGGTGTTGGGATCGGCCGCTGGCGTGTACGTCAGGTCATTGGCGACGATGGAGAAATTGAGTTTCTGCTGGTCCTGCTGGCGGAAGTCGGCGCTCCCCTTCAGCCGAACCTGGCCGCCGAAGGCCTTGACCACCAGCGGCGATACATTCAGTACCTGGTCTTCCAGCTGCACCTTGGACGGTGCCAGTTCGATCGTCTGTCCACCCAGCTGCGCGGTGCCCTGCAGGTCGGCATTGCCGCCCTTGCCGGCGGCACTGAAATCCACCGTCAGCGGTTCCACGGTGGACGCGGCCAGGGCCGGGTTCAGCAGGCGCACGTCCAGCGCGTCGGTACGCACGCTGGCCTTCCAGGTGGGATCGGTGCGCCCGTCGAACACCAGCAGCGCGCGCAGCGGGTTGGGTGCGCGCCCGGCCACCGCCACTTCCATATGGCCCAGGTCACCGCGGGCCACCAGGCCCAGGCTGGCCGGGGTGCGGCCGCGTGGCGCCGGCAGGAGGGCGGTGACACTGAGGTCGGTGTCGTAATCGTTGGCCGGGATGTAATGCCCGTTGATACGGAAATTGCCCATGTCGCTGTCGACAAGCAACTGGTTGGCCTTGAACTCGCCATTGGCGATTTCAAGGCCACCGCCGATGCGGGCGATGTCGATGGTCGGCTCACCGGCGGTGGTGACGCGCAGGCCATTGACCTGGATGAAGTCGGCCTGGATGGCCAACGGCATCTCGATCTGCGGCAACGAACCGGGCCAGGACGGCAGCTCGAACGGCTCCTCGCTCTTGGCCAGGTTCAGCGTGGCATTGTCCAGTTCCAGCCGGTCCAGCAGCAGCTTGCGGCCCAGCAGCGGGCGCAGGTCCGGCTCCAGGTGCGCGCGGTCGGCATGGAAGTGGATGTCGTTGTAGCGGAAATCGACGTTGTGCAGGGTCAGTGGCCCTGCCACCGGGCCTTCAGCCTTGTCCCAGGTGAAACTGGCGCCTGCCGGCAGGCGTGCGATCACCTGCGCCAGCAGCACGTCGCGGCCGGCCACCGTCTGCAGCAGCCAGTACACTGCCAGCAGCGCGACCAGCACCAGGCCGAGCACGCCCACGCCGGACCACGCCCAGAAACGGCGGCGGCGGTAGAAGCGCCGACGCGGCATCGGGGCCTGCGCGTTGGGTGCATTGGGCGGGGTCGGGGTCGGCGTGCTCACAGGTCGGCTCCGATGTTCAGGTAGATCTGGAACTGTGAATCCGGATCGTTCAGGCCATGGGCGATGTCCACCCGCACCGGGCCGACAGGTGACTTCCAACGCACGCCGAAACCGACACCGGTATGCAGATCGATGGTGTTGTCAAAGGCGCTGCCGGTGTCGACGAACACCGCCGCACCCCACGGTCCGTCGTTGAAATAGTGTTCGTATTCCGCCGAGCCGACCACCAGGTGCTTGGCACCCAGGGCGAACTTGTCCGGTTCGGGCGTGCGCGGGCCCACTTCACGCCAGGCATAGCCGCGGATGCTGCGGTCACCACCGGCGAAGTAGCGCAGGCTGGGCGGCATCGCCACCAGGTCGCTGGTCCAGGTGGTGCCGCCTTCACCGCGCAGGATCAGGCGGTTGGTTTCGCCCAGCGGCACGTACCAGCGCAGCACCATGTTGGCCTGCACGAAGCTGGTATCCGACCCGGCCCCTTCCACGCCGCCGCGCATCGTTGCACTGCCGCTGATGCCACTGCGCGGGAACAGGCGGTCATCCACGTTGACGTAGTCGGCCGCGATCTGGGGATAGACCAGGGTGGAATACTGATAGACCGCATCGGTGAATTCGGTACCGGACGCGTAGCCCCAGCGCTCACGCAGCGCGTTCATCGACGCGGTGGCGGTCCAGAATTCGTTGATCTGGCCACTGCGGCTGGCGATCAGCTTCAGGTTGCGCAGATCGATGTAATCGGTCTGCTCATCGTAGGCACTGGCAGCAAACGTATACCAGCCG
This sequence comes from Stenotrophomonas sp. SORGH_AS_0321, assembly GCF_031453215.1. NCBI lineage: Bacteria > Pseudomonadati > Pseudomonadota > Gammaproteobacteria > Lysobacterales > Lysobacteraceae > Stenotrophomonas > Stenotrophomonas sp. SORGH_AS_0321. The sequence goes on along the minus strand of NZ_JAVIZG010000001.1, from coordinate 79,661 downwards.
TCGAGCCAGCGGAATGCGGGGATGCGGTAGCTGGTCGTCAGGCTTTTCCGTTTCTCGGCATAGTCCAGCTGCGTGTTCATCTTGTGGCCGCGGCTGTTGAGCCAGCGCCGCTCCAGCCCGCCGCGCACACCGGCGCCGCTTTCGCTGCCGTAGCTGAGGCCGGTGGTGTAGATGCTGCGCTTGGCCCGCGTCAGGTTGACGTCCACCGGCACATTGCCGTTTTCGTCGGCGTCTTCCGGCTTCGGCTGGATGTCGATGGTGCTGAAGTAGTCCAGCTTGGTCAGCGATTCGCGCAGCCGGTCCAGCTTGCCCTCGTGGAAATAGCTGCCCTCTTCCCAGTACACCAGCGGGTCGAACAGCTTGTCGACGAAATAGTTCTGCTTGAAGGTGATCGGGCCCATGTTGTAGCGGCGGCCGCTGTCCCACGCCAGGTCGATGTCTGCCGCGTTTTCCGCGCGCGTGACCTGCACCTGGTGCTGGGTGTAATCGGCATCGAAATAGCCGCGCTCGGCCAGCCGCCGGGTGACCGTGATCTTGCTGGCTTCATAACGCGTGTGCTCGAAAGGCTGGCCTTTGCGCGGGGTGAACGCGTCAAGGTCGTCCTGCAGGTAGCGGTCGTACATCGCCGGGCCGGTGATCTCGATGTGCTCCTTGCGGACGCGCACCGGCTCGCCTTTCACGACATTGATGACCACGCGCAGGGTATCGCCGTTACGGGGCGCATCGACGGTGATGGTCGGGTTGTAGAAGCCGAAAGGCTCCAGCGCCTCGCGGGTCTGGCGCTCGGCCTGCGACAGCAGATACTCCAGCCGCGATTCGCCCTGCACTTTTCCGATCGTGTCATAAAGTGACAGCGAGACCTCGATGTTCTCGATGATCTCGGCGTCGTCACCTTTATCCAGGCCGTGGATGTCCACCTTTTCAATCGTGCCGCGCGCATGGGCCAGCGGGCTGGCCAGCAGGGCAAGGCAGATCAGCGGAAGGGCGATTTTCGGTAGCTGCATTGCTACAGCATAGCGGGGGGCGATGACATCGGGAATGAAGGAAGCTCGATATCGCCCGATGCCTCCTGGTCTGGTCAGATCAGATCTCGATGCTCAGCACGGGGATCCCGGTTGCTTCCTCGTCTTCGGTCATCATGGTTTCGGTGAACATCTGTCGTGCCCACTCGCTGATCGCGGTCTCCATGTCCGGAACCGGTTGCGGCAGCGGCGTCAGCTCACCGTCCCCCGCTCCGGTGTCGTCAGCGTCGCCGCTGACGGCGGCGTCCCCGCCCTGGGCCAGTACGCGGTCGGCCAGCGACCGCGGGCGCCCCGCGTCCTGCCATGGCGTCGAAGCGGGGGAGACTGCAGCAGTGATGGGGTTCATGGCGATTCCTTGAAGTGAGTGAAACGGCGTGTCTGGTTGGCGGCGTCCAGCGCCAGCAGCACATCGGCGCTGTAGCGGCTGGCGAGGGTGTTCAGGCGGTCCTGCACGCCGGGCAGCGCCTGGCCCAGGGCAAGCTCCACGTCTTCCAGAAGGCTGCCCTGCAGGTCCAGCTCCCAGGCCAGCGCCCCCAGCTCCAGCAGCGGCAGCTGACGGTCGGCCGGGCGGACATCCAGCGCACGCAGGCGCGGGTCGTCGCACAGTGCCTGCAACAGCGCTTCGTGCTGCCGCGGAACATGCAATACGGCCGGAGTGGCGGCCTCGGCCTGCGCCAACCGATGGGTGAACGCAGCGCAGATCGGCTCAATGACGACATCGGGTGCAGCGTTCATCGCCTGCAGGGTGGCGTGGACCTGGTTACGGACGGCCGCAGCGAGCGTCAGCTGTGCCTGCTGCAGTCCCTCGATCACGTGCTGCAGGGCGCCCAGTGCGTGCAGCACACCGTCCCGGTAGCCTTCGAAGGCAGCGGCTGCACGCAGTTCGCGCGCTTCCAGCCGGGCCTGTTCCTGCTCGCGCGTGACCCGCCGACGGGAAAACGCCTGGACGCGGGCAAGATCGATGCCCTGCTGGACGCTGGCGGCCTGGATGACATGGTCGACAGCGCGTTCCAGCAGGTTTTCAGGATAGGTCTTCAGCATGGTTCCAGGCACTCAGAAAGCAGGTCATGTCGAACGGGTGGACGCCGGCGAGGACTTCTTCCGGCAGCGCCGGCAGGCCTTTGAACCACAGGGCGATCCGCGCGTGCAGCCAGTCCGGGAGCTGGCCGCGCAGCCCCCCCTGCAGCTGCTGCCCGCCCCAGGCCAGCAGCATCGCCGGCGGCGGCGGCTGCGACCAACGGACACAGGCCTCGGGAAACCCGAGCCGCAGGAAGGCGTGCAGGGCAGGCGGCTGGGTTGCCAGCCAGCGTGCGCCCAGCACGTGTCGCCGATGACCGGCGCAGGCCAGCAGCCAGGCCGCCGTCGGGATACGCCCCCAGCCGCGTACCAAGCGCTCTACCAGCGGGGCCGGCGTACCGTCGTCGGCGGGCGCGGACGGCAGGCGATGGGCGTGGCACAGCCAGCGGTTCAACGCACTGCGCTGTGATGCCGACAACGCCGCAGGTGCGGCCTGCCACGGCCGGTAGTAGGCGACCGGATCATGCAGGATGCGCAGGCGCTCATGCATGGGGGGCACCGGACGCCTCCTGGCCACGGCGTCGGAGGCGATCGACCACGCCACGGGCACGCGGGTCGCCACGCTTCCACAGCCATCCGCCTGCGGCAGCCACCAGCAGCAGCGCGATCAACGGCACCAGCAACCACGCCCATGTCGGACGTTGCGGTTCGGCCGGCGTCACTGCCAGGCTGCGCGGTTCGGCCGCCGGCGTCAGCACCACCGATACGTTGTCGTAGGCCACATCGACGAAGGCATTGCGCAGGAAGCGCTTGGCCGTGGCCAGCAGCACCGCCTGGTCCATGTCCGCCGAATGCGCCAGCACCGCAGCGACATGCATCGCCGGCGGCCGGCGCTGTTGCAGGCTGCCCTCGACCGGGCCGGCGTCGTAGCTCACGTGCACGCGCGCCCTCTTCACCCCCACCAGCGTGGTCAGCGATTCCTCCAGGCGTTGTTCAATGGCCGACAGCAGCCGTGCGCGCTCGGCCAGCGGCGTGCTGACCATCGCATCGGCAGGAAACAACGCGGCGATCTGGGTGCGCGGCGCGGAAGGCAGGCCCTTCAGCTGGACGAGGTCGATCGCCTCGGCCAGGTCATCCGCACCCACCCGCACCACGAAGCCGGCCTTCCCCTGCAGGCGCTTTTCGGCGGGGATGTTGTGGTGGAGCAGCGCCGCCACCACTTCATTGGCCTGGCGCTCGTCCAGTGCCTGCAGCAGTTCGGAGCGCGCGCAGCCGACCAGCAGCAGGCACAGTAGCAGGCACAGCAGCGGTGGCGCTACGCGACGCGTCGGGAAAGCGGTCATGGCTCAGCTCTTCACCAGCGTTTCAATGCCCTTGGTCGCGTGGCTGACCAGCGATGAACTCAAGGCGATCTGCTTGGTGTACGCATCCAGCTGCAGTTGCAGCGCATGGATCCGGGCCGGGTCGCTGGCGATCGCCGGGTCATTGGCGGCGACCAGGATGGCGTCGCGTTCCCGGCCTGCCCAAACATAGCTTTCGGCAAGGGCCTGGTTGAAGCGGCTGGAAAGCGGAACGGGCACGCCTTCCGCTGCAGCAAGCGGAGAAACCGCCGCCGATACCGGGGCAATACTGATCATGGAAAACTCCTTGTCGCGAAGGACGGCCCACGCAGCGCGCGGGCCGCGGGGCTCAAGCCAGGTTGCGGATGACCGACTTGCTCTGGTCGGACAGGCTCTTGGTCGAATTCGACTGCAGCATCCGGTACATGTTGTATTCGGACAGCGCGGCCTGGTACTTGGCCAGCATGTCCGGTTTGCTGGCATTGCCGTCTTCGCCCAGTTCTCTCAACAGGTCCGACATCCTGGCTTTCAGGTCGTTGACGCCCAGATCGAACATGCCGGAATGATTGGACATCCATCCCTTCCAGTTGTCCGCGTCGCCACCGTCGCCGGGGTCTTCCCATCCCAGCGTGGTGGGGGGAGGGGCAGTGATAGTGCTCATGGGGTTCTCCAATCAGAGGTACAGGATAATCAAGGCGCCGCTTGGGATACGGCAGCGCGGGCGTAGTCCCAGCGACCGCCGCCGACCGACAGCAGCTGGCCCGGGGAATAGCGGTAGGAACGGCCCTGCAGCAGGTCGTCCCACAGCTGGGGCGCCACGCGGATGCGGCGTGCTCCCCAATGCTGGTGGAAGGCATGCGCGGCACCGGCCATGGCATTCAGGCCCGCATCGTCGAGGAACACGTCGTTGACGATGCTGACGCGCTCGCCGCGCGGTTCGGTGCGGGTGCTGATGCCCAGTACGCGCATCTGCTGCCGCGCCAGCGCGATCAGCTGCTGGTCGCTGACGGCCGACACCCGCGCCTGCTTGAGATACGGCGCGAGGGGCGACAGCACGGCACCGACCTGTCGGATGCGTGCGTCGGTCAAGCGACCACTCAGCACCACCTCCGGCCGTGCCGGGTCATCCAGTCGCACCACCACCAGGTCCATGCCGGCGGCGATCAGTGCCTGCTCCAGGCGCAGGGCTTCTTCGCGGCGCAGTAGATGGATGTCGTTGCGCCGCTGCGCGCGGCGACTGGCGCGCTCGCCCCAGCTGCGCGCCGAAGCGCTGTCACTGAAGGCATACAGGTGGCCGTCGTTACCGGCGGCAATCGCATACTCCGCTGGTGCATGGGACAGCACGCTGGCCAGGCCGCGCACACGGGCTTCCGGCTGGTGTTGCCAGTAAAACCAGTTGCCGCCAGCCGCTGCGGCCAGCAGCACGGCGATCCCCAGCAGCAATGCCGGACGCCCGCGTCGCCTGCGCATTCCATCACCTGACGCTGCGGCGACCGGCACCTCCATCGGCAGCACCGGTGGCACGAACGCAAGCACCTGCGCCGACCATTCCGCGTGCTGTTCGCGCACGGCGAAGTGGATGCCGGCCGCCTGGACAGGTTGCTGCAGCGGCAGTGTCCGCCACGTCCATGCCCCGTGTTCGTCGGAGCGCTCACCCAACTGCAGCGTGCCCTCTACATCGGCCGCCTGCAGCGCAAACGCGGCCGCCGGACCGTCCGCCGGGATGTAATAGGCACGATCATCAGCCGCGAGCAGCTGTGCGGCACGGCCATTGGCCAGGTCTTCCTGCGGTCCCACATGAAACACGGTTACCCCGGCGGCGACGGAATATTCGACGCCGCTCAGGCTGCCCGCAAGGATTCTCAGTACATGCAACATGGGATGATCAAAGAGGGTGGCGTGCCGTCGTTGGCGCTGGCTATGCTGCAGGCGCAGGTGCGACAGGGCTATACGCCGAGTTGTAAATGATGATCCTGGTGAGGCGTCGATTCAGCGCGCGTAGTGCTGCCGGACGGCGCGCACATAGGCCTGCGTTTCCGCGAAGGGCGGAACCCGGTTGCCATGCCGGCGCACGCTGCCCTCGCCAGCGTTGTAACCGGCCAGGGCCAGGTCGAGATCCTGGTCGAAGTGCTGCAGCAACCACGCCAGGTAACGTGCCCCGCCGCGCAGGTTCTGCGCGGGATCGAAGCGGTCACGCACGCCAAAACGCCGGGCGGTGGCCGGCATCAGCTGCATCAGGCCCGCCGCGCCGGCAGGCGAGACGGCCAGCGGGTTGAAGCCGGATTCCTGTTGGACTACAGCCTGCAACAGCGCTGATTCGATCCCAACCTCGTCGGCGATCTGACGCAGCAGCGGATGCCAGCGTGATGCGTCCGCGCTGTGCGGCTGCGGACGCCCCCGCGCCTCGCGCAGGGTGGAAGGCTGAAAGGCGAGCAGCCCGCGCGCGGGTTCCTCAGCCACCAGCAGGCGGCCATCGGCGGATACCCCCGCGTAGAAGGCTGCCGCCTGCACGGACGCGGTGCTGGCAGCGAGCACGATGCCCGCTGCCAGCGCCCGTTTGCGGTTCAGCCGGTGACGCATTGCAGCCGGCTCAGGGTCGCTTCCAGTTCCGCCACCGTGCGGGCACCAGCCAGCGTATCGGCGCTGATGACCACCTCGAACTGCTCTTCGATCGCCACCAGCAGATCGGCGATTTCCAGCGAGTCCATGCCCAGGTCCTCCACCAGCCTGTCGCCGCCGCGGATATCCGCCGCGGCGATCGAGCCGGTGACCCGCGCGATCAACGGCCGCAGGTCGTTGGCGGGTGTATCAGACCCGCTCATCGCGCTGCAGCTCAGGCATGTCACGTACGTGCAGCCCCGGCGGAATGGGCCGTCTCAGGTAGTCGTCCGATACGCGTCCTGCCGACGTGGCCGTACGTTCCCGGTGCGTGTGTGTTGTTGCGTCCTCCTCTTCTTCAGTGCGGTCCGGGTGAACCGCGAGGAGATGCCCCAGGTTCGGGTGAGCACCACCCTCGGCGACGCGCTGGTAACGTGCGTTATTGATGAGGTCGCTCATCAAGCTGCCGTGCAGCGGATGGACAGGGGCACCGAAACGCCCGGGGGTGCGAAGTGGCGGATCGTCACGTTCCTGGTCGGGCGGCACTTCCCGGGTCTCGACGTCTTCCTCATTCAACGAGACATTGTCGACCTCGACCTCGACCTCGGCGTCGTCATCGGCGCTCATGTCAATACCCTCGTCAATCGATTCCGCATCCGTATCGTCCACCTCGGACAGTGTCTTGATCGGCAGTGGCATTGTGTCCACGGCCCGCTCCGGGCGCGGATCCCGGTTGCCCTGGAAGTTCCACCCATCCTGGTTGACGACCTGTCGGGCGTTGTTCTCGATGTGGATCGTGGGCGGTTTGATCGCGCCCAGCACGCTGACCAGATGTTTGACGAAATCGTTGACCGGGTCGGCTGCCTTGGCCGCCGGCGGAGGCTTCGCTTCTTCGGCGCTCTCCACGAACTGGGGCAGCAGCGGCGCGTCCTGCAACAGGCCACTCGGCGAGCTGTTGTTCATCCGCTGGCGCAGTGCCGAAAACGCCTGGGTGTTGATGAGGTTCGGCAACTGGCCCCGCAGCGCTTCGGACGACATCCCGGGATTCTTCCGTGCCAGGGCGTGCACCAGCGCGGGGGCCAGGTCGGCCAACAGGCGGTCCTTGACGACGGAATACCCAATGGTGTCGTAGACCGTGTTGTCGATCCCTTTCTTCAGCTTGTCCAACTCCTTGTGCGAATCATAAGAAAATGCCCTATATACGCCGGTGTAGTCGCCGCGTGCCGCACGCAGGTAGACCTTCAGCTGCTTTTCCAGTTTTGCGTGCGCCTTCGGGTCTGCCAACAGTTCCGGCATGCTCAGCAGGCGGCAGGCATCGAGGATGGCCGTGGCGCCTTCGGTGCGGGCGTGGCGCCTCAGCAGGGTTTCCACCACGGCCTCCCCGACACCCAGCCGGGCAAGCACGGTCCGCGCACAGTGTTCACGCGAGTTGGTCGAGGCCTCTGTCTGCTGCCTGCTGAACAGCGCGTCGGGCGGCGTTGGCCCGCGAGGCGCGCCGAGCCCACTGATCGCGGCAGCCTGCTGGTCCCACGCCTGTAACAACGTTGGAAGTTCGTGCGCGAGATCCTGGCCATGTTGACACTGGTAGGTGGGCGACTGGTTTCCCGGATCAAGCGGATGACTTCGGGCGATCTGGTTCGGATAGTCCGCACGCTGCACGCCATCGCCGCCCGCACCGTCGTCCAGGCCCAGGCCGCCGCCTAGGCCCGTATCGTCATGCGTCGGCCCGAATTGGAGACTGTCCAGCGTGTCGACCGAGGGGCTGCGCCGCAGCGCGAAGCCTGCCACGCCCCCTTGGGACTGCGGCGAGCGTGCTGCGGCAGACGCCACGGGCAGCGCGCCATTTCCAATGCTGACGTTGTCGAACCCCTCCGCAGAGTTGCGGCGCGTGTGAGGAGCAACACGGGCCGGCGGCACCGAATTCGAAACGGGACTGAAATTTGGCATATCGAATCTCCTGTCAGCCTGCCAGTGCCTGGATGGAGGCGCGGTCCGCCTCGGTGATCGTGTCGATGCTGCTGCTGAGGATCTTCACCAACGAGTCCCACATCTGCAGCTGCCGCTGGTATTTTTCCGGGATCGCTCGATTGATGAAGTTGAAGCGCTCCATCATCACTTCCTTCTGGGCCATCAACTCATTCAGCGCGCTTGCGCTGATCGGACCGACATCGGCAGGAAACACATGCTGCAGCGAATTGATCAGGTCCGGATCGATACTGACCTGCCAGCCGCCGTCAGGCTTCCGCTCAACCACGGTCAGTCCCTCGATACCCAGCTCCGCGAGATACTGCCTGGCTGCTGCTTCGGTGCCGAACACTTCACCGAATCCCTGGCTCCCCCACTTGGTCCTCAAGTCGTCGAGCTGCGCGCGCAGCGCCGTGAAATCGACGGCGACCATGCCGTCTTTATCCGGCTTTCCCAGCTGGTCTTTGATGGCCGCCAGGATATTGGTCAGTTCCTTGTAGAAAGCCACATACCCCGCCAGCAGCCCGCTGTATTTCTTGATCCAACCTGTCTCCAGCCGGGCGATCATATCGGCGATCTCCTTGAAGAAATCGCTGTGCGAGCCACCTGTGCGCTGTTCGGCGGCCCGCGCCTGTTGCTGCGGAATCAACGCCTGCAGGTCCCGGCGTGCCTGGTGCATCACCTGCTGTGCCTGCTCATCGTCCGGTTCGGCGTCGGCCAGGGCCGGCCAGGGCGAATGGCGCAGCGCATCGCTGATCAGCGCCTGCTTCTTGTCCAGGAACAGGGGCTCCTGGTGGATCGCCAGCTGAAACATGGCCTCGACATCGGCTGCCGGCAAGGGGCTGCCATCGGCGAAGTGGGCGATGTGCGCCAGTAGCGGTGAGGTGGGAATCCGTCGCGTGGGAACAGGCTGTTCGGCGACTGTCGCGGCCATCGCCCCACGCTCGGGACGGATCGGTAGCGGCATCGTACTGCGGGTGAGCGGAAGGCTGGGTTCAATGGACATGGAATGCTCCGTGGCATGCGGGCGTACGGGACGCGGTGCGCCCCGGGCCCGGAAAGGTGGGGGGGATGCGGTCAGCGGCGCATGTTGCCGACAACGTGCTTCACTGCGTCCTGACGGTCCTGTTCCAAGGTGACCAGGGTGTTGAACAAGGCCTGCTGGCTTTCGCTGCTCTTGTTGGCGTCCTGGTTGATCTTGCTGCCAAGCTCGACTTCAATGTCCTTGTTGATACGGTCACGCTCGGAATCAACGGTATGCGCGGTTGCTTCCACCTCCAGCGGGGAGCCCGCCACGGTGCCGACGCTGACGCCAGTCTGGGTTACGGCCTGGCCCGCGTTGGCGAGCACGCCGTACTTGGTGTTGTTGGCGGCGACTTCCGTTTCGCGCACCGCGGACGCCTCCTGATGGGTCTGCGGACGCTGCCGCATCGTCTCCACCTGCGGTGGACGCGCGCTGTGGCCCGCTGGCGCGCTGTTCATGCCTACTACGGTCTGATTGTTGGAATGGTTGCCATCGCCTGCAGCCATTTCGGCCGGTATCTTGTTGTCGCGAAGGTTCTTCACTCCCTTGTAGGCTGCCGCCGCCCCCAGGGCGACACCACCGGCGGCCACCATGCCACCCACCACAGCGGTCACGATCTTCGCGGACTGCGTCGATTTTGCCGATGACACCATGCTGTCGGTCATCGCAGCCAGCGACTGCACGGCCAGTTCGACCATCGCCACCGCCTGTTCGCGCTGACTGGCGCTCATCTTCATCAACAACGCCACCAGCAGCAGTACGTAATCGGTGCGCGCATTGGCGCCCCCCAGTTTCAGTTCCTCGTCGGGACGCTGGGCCAGTTCGTCCAGCACCTCGCGTGCGGCTGGTGCATCGCTCAGCAGGGCGTGCAGCGCTTCGCTGCCCGGCGGCACGCCGTCGGCGGTACCGGCCAGTGCGCGCAGCTCGGCAGACGTTGGCAGCACCAGTTGTCCATCGCCGGCGGCCAGGGTGACAAGCGTCCTCGCCTGTGCGACCAGCAGCGCGGACGGGGTAGTGGCGTTGCCGGCAACCGCGACCGCTGCACTCCTGTGCAGCACGGCAAACGCTTCGGCGGTCGCGCCGGGCACCATCGCCGGATGCTGGCCGGCGATCATCGGCAGCAGCGCACCCAATCCGGCAAACCCGGCCACCGACACCGCCGGCGCGGCAAGTTCGGGGCCGGCGCGGCGTGCAGGATCCTGCCGCGACCGTTCGCTCTTCTGGACGATGCTGTCGGCAGCGCGCCTGGCCTGCGCCTCGTCCTGCGATGCCGGTGCAGGAGTGGTGTTCTGCGCGGGGACGAATCGCTGCAGCACGGGCTGCAGAACAGTGGAAATCTGTGACATGGAAGATAGTCCTGTAGACAGTGAAGGAAAGGGCGCGCTCAGGCGCGATGGCGCATATGGCCGATGACGTGGGCGACGGAGTCCGCGCGGTCCTGTTGGACCTCGCTCATCTGCGCCACCAGTTCAAGCGCGAGACGATGGGTCTCGCTGCCTGCCTCGGCGATCATCCGCATCATGTCCTGCAGCAGCTGATTGTCGAACTGACTCTCCTGGATCTTTTTCAGGAGCTTTTTTACGTCGATCATGATGCCGGCGACATGCACCTGGCCGACGTTGTGCACGGTCTGGCCGATGGCGCCCGCCGCCTGTGCCACGAACTGCATCACCTTTGACGCCTGTTCGACGATCCGCGCCACCGTCATCGCGGTGGTCTCCACGGCGCCCTTGGCGGCGAGCGCTGCCGTCCTGCTTGCGGCGGCCAGGTTGCCGGTGAACACCATCGCCGCAATGATCGCCACCATCACCACCACGGTGGCGAGGATCGACCCGATCTGCCGGGCCAGTGCCTCGGCAACGCCGAATGCGATCAATGCACTGGCTATCACCTTGCCCAGCTGTTCCACCACCTTGCCGACGACGGAGAACCCCGTGGTCATGCCCACGATGCTGTCAATGGTGAGCATCATGCCCATCACGCCGCCCGCGATCAGCGCCACGTTGCCGTGCAACGCACCCACCACGATGGCGCCGATGCTGGCGATCACGCCGACAGCGGCGCCAATCCAGCCAAATATCTTGCCGGCACAGCCGGTCTTCTTCTCGGCATCGCGAGCCCGCTGCAGTTCTTCTTCATGCTGTCGGATGCGTTCCTGCTCTTTGGCCTGTCGCGCCTTGATGGTCTGGATGGTGAACTCACTCATGTTCTTCATGGTGTTGTCGGCGTGCTTGCCCATCAGCTGGCTGATGACCGCCATCAGCATGGCCAGCGTGTCGCTCGCGTTCAGTTTCCGCTCGCTGTCGCCGGCCACCATCGGCTGGTTGTGATTGAACGCACGCAGCGTTGTCTCCAGCGCGTCCAGTTCGCCCAGCGTTGCATCGAGCACTTCAACGGCCTCGTAGAGCGCCCTGGATGCCGCGTCAAAACGCGCCTGCGCCTGCTGCAGCACCTCACGCGCAGCCGCAAGTTCAGCCCGCTTTGCTGCAGCGGCCGGGTCGGACGGATCCAGTGCGTCCAGCTCGCTCTGCAGCCGCTGGACGTGCTCGCGCGCCGCTTGCAGTGCGCCTTCTGCGGCGCCCGCTTCACCCGCTGCCGTATCCGCTGCCTCCTGTGCCGCCATCGCAGCGTCGAGCGCGGCCTGCATCTCGGCCGACAGGTGTTCGGCGCGCTGCGCACGCGCCTGCAACTGGCTCCGGTAGGCCTGCAGCCGCTGCTCGACCCGATCAAGTCGCTGGTCGCCAAGGACCGCCTGCAGCTTGCCCAGCCACAGGGTCAGCAGGCTCTCAGGAGGCATGCGCCGGCCCTCGTCGCCGGCGGCGCGGTACAGACGGGCCAGGTCGGGGCTGCGCAGGGCCACCGCGTCATTGTTGGGTTGGGAAGCACCCGCGTCGCGCGGCGTGCTGGCGGCGAAGGTGGCGAATATCTCGGCGTTGATCCGTTCCAGCTGGGCGGCCGGCAGGCTGGCGCTGAACCCCTGCGCGGCCTGGATGGCGGACTCGTGGCCGCTGCGACGCAGCACCAACGGAAGGTGTGCTGCGGGTACGGGTGACAGGGATAGGGGCATGGGTGATCCTTCTGCGATGACGGCCGGCCAGGCCGGGTTGGGCCGACGCCGTGCAGGACTGCACGGTAGCGGCGGGCAACGGACTCAGTGCGGTGAGTATCCCGATGCGAAAGCGCCACGGCTTTCAGTTTCCGCCCGTGTACGGGCACGCTCCGAGGCGCTGTGACGCCTGTCTGTCAGCCGCCGCTCATGCATCCTCGGTGGCGTCGGTATCGGTGCTGTCAGCGGTGTCCGGGGCCTCCTTCAACACCTTCAGATAGGCCGCCGAGCGCGTCCCCAGGTCGTTGCCCACGGCACGGGCGGCCACCGCTTCAAAGCATTCCCGGGCCTTGCGGGCCCGCCCCAGGGCGAGGTGGCACTGGCCGACATGGAACATCGGACGGTCATCGCTCAGGTTCAGCGCCTGCGCCACCGCGTACATGCCGATGGCCTTCTCGTACTCGCGCTTGAGGTGCAGCACCGCGCCCATGCCCAGCGCATAGTCGGCGTTGTAGAAGTCATACAGGCACAGGAAGCGGAAGAACGCTTCGGCCTCGTCCAGTTGTCCGTTTTCGTAGTAGCGGTGGGCGATGGCATACACCCCTTCCAGGGTGTCGCGGCTCACGCCCTTCAGATCAGCAACCGTGGCGCCCTCGCGCAGCCCTTCCAGGATCAGCCGGGTGATGTCCTGGTCCTCGGCAGGGGACTCCGGGGAGCGGGTCGGATCGATGTCAATGGTCATGCAGTGCTCCAGTGATGGGACAGGGGGTGGTTCAATCGGACGGATCGGGCGGCGCGGCGTCAGAGTCCCCGTCCGGCTTTCCGGCGCGCTCCACGTCGCGCAGCCAGCGGACGATCTGCATCACCGGATCGATGCTGCGGTCGTGCACGAACTGATAGCGGCGGGTGCTGAAGTAGATGTCGCGCGCCAGCTTGATATCGCGTACCACCGGGACCCCGTTGGCTTCGGCCAGCGCGATCACCTTGCGGGCGCGCGCGCCCCGCTCACGCACCGCCACGAACGGCAGAGGCGTGTCATCGTCCATCAGGAAAATGCCGATGGCGATATGGGTGGGATTGGCCAGCACCACGGTGGAGCCGCGGGTGTCGGCCTGGACCTGCGCCGACAACTCTTCGCTGACCTCCTGCCGGCGCTGCTTGATCTCCGGTTTGATTTCGTTGTCCTTGCGCTCGCGCTTGACCTCGTGCTTTTCCATCTTCATCTCCCGGATGAACAGGAAGTGGTCCAGCCAGCCGGCGAGCAGGTAGACCGGCGCCATCGCCAGCAGCAGGCCCAGGCCGAACATCAGCGCCACGTGCCGCCAGACACCGGCCAGCTGCGCGTTGCTGGCCTGGACCTGGCTGAACAGATCACTGCCCCAGATGCCCAGCGCCAGCCAGCCAAACAGGCCGCAGCACACCATGTACAGCACCGTGCGCAGCAGGTCCTTCAGCACGCGGGCGGAGAACAGGTTCTTGAAGCCGTTGATGGGATTGAGCTTGTTCAGGTCAAAGCGGATCGCCTCGGTCGCGATGCGTCCCCTGCTCATCGCCAGCGAACAGAGCACCACGCCCACCCCGGCCGCCAGCAGCACCGGTGCCAACGCCAGCAGCACCCCCTTCAACGCGGCCAATGCCGCAGCGGTGGGCGTCATGGCGAACCCGCCGCGCACGATATCCACGTACAGCTGCGCCAATGGCGCCAGTGAACCGAGCAGCGCGATCGCCGGCAGTCCCAGCCACAACACGCCAGCGGCCACCAGGTCACGGCTGTTGAACGACTTGCCCTTCCTGCCCTCTTTTTCCAGCCGCTGCGCGGTCGGCTTCTCGGTTTTCTCGCTGGCGCCCGAACTCATCCCGGTATCCCGGGAAGCAGGCCGCGCAACGCCGGATACTGCCGCCACAGGGCGGGTACCTGATCGGTCATGACCGCCATGAAATAGACCACCATCGCGGCGAAGGCCAGCATCGACTTGACCGCCAGCGAGACCGAAAATGCGTTGAGCTGCTGCGCGAAACGGGAGATCACGCCCAGCAGGATTTCCACCAGCAGCAACAGCAGCAGCACGGGCGCGGCCATGCGCATCGCGGCCGACAGCACGATATCCACGAACGAATGGATGCTGGACAGCTCCGGCAGGAAGCTGCCCCCCATCGGCACCAGCACATAGCTGCCCTGGATGGCCTCCAGCAACGGCACCAGACCGCCCGCCACCAGGAACACCACCGCGCTCATCATCTGCAGCAGGTTGGCCATCTCGGTGGCCTCCACCCCGGTGAGTGGGTCGAGCATCGCGCCGACGCCGGCACCGCGCTGGGTGTCGATCACCGAACCGATGGCGTGGAAGACGTGGTAAGGCAGCGCGAGCAGCAGCCCCAGCACGGTACCGGCCATGGCCTCACGCAGTGCGGCCAGCGCCAGCGACGGCATGTCCACCGGGCGCTGCAGGGACTCGGTGACCGGCCATAGACCGATCAGCACCGCCAGCGCCAGCACCGTCCTGACCATGCGCGAGGGAACCGCGCCGCTGGACAGGTACGGCAGCCAGGCAAAGCACGCCATCAGCCGGGCCAGGCCCAGCGTCGCAGGCACGGCGTACTCGCCGAGCGCCTGCAGCAACGCACCATCCAGCGGGCTCAGGCCGATCTGCATTACACCCCCAGCGCGCGGCCGAACACCAGGCTGCCGAAGTCGATCAGCGTGCGCGCCATCCACCCCAGCATCACCAGCACGGTCACCACCACGGCCAGCATCTTCGCCCCGAACGGGAGGGTCTGTTCCTGCAGCTGGGTCACGGTCTGGAACAGGCCGATCAGCAGGCCCACCACGGTCGCCACGATCACCGGGCCCGCCGACAGCATCAACACCAGCATCAGGGTCTTGTTGCCGATCGCCATCAGTTCGTTCATGGCCGTGCGCCCTGCCCGCGGGGCACCGATGGGCGATCCCGGTTCATGCGGGCACATCCAGGTACTGCAGCACCAGCCCCTGCGACAGCAGGCTCCACCCGTCCAGCACCACGAACAGGATCAGTTTGATCGGCGCGGAGATGGTGACCGGGCTCATCATCATCATGCCCAGCGCCAGCAGGACGCTGGACACCACCAGATCGACCACGACAAACGGCAGGTAGAGGTAGAACCCCATCAGGAACGCGTCTTTCAGCTCGCTCAACGCATAGGCGGGCAACAGCGCGAACAGCGAGCGATCTTCGGCGGCGAGATCGGCCGGCGGAACGTCCGCTCCGTCGGTGACCTGCGCCCGCTCGAAGAAACGCAGCAGTTCGGGATCGGCATGCCGGGCGAGGTAGGCACGGTATTCGCCCAGGCTGCCGTCCAGGAAATCCGCGGTTTCCTGCACCGTGGTCAGCGGCTGGCCGAGCTCCTGATAGGTCGTGTACATCGAATTGACGATCGGGTGCATGACATAGAAGGCAAGGATCAGCGACAGTGCATTGATGACCATGTTGGACGGCACCTGCTGCAGGCCCAGTGCGTTGCGGATCAGGGTGAACACCACGCTGAACTTGATGTAGCAGGTACCCACCGCGATCAGGAAGGGCAGCAGCGAGGCCGCCGCCAACATCGCGATCAGCGACACATCGTTGTTGATGTGCACGACGCTCATGTCAGCCTCGGGGCCCGTGCAAGCTTCACGGCAAGGCGGTCGCCTACCTGCACCAGTTCACCGGTCACCACGGGGCGGCCATTGTGCAGAAGCTGGACACGCTCGATCGCCTTTTCAGGCAAGGGCACCACGCTGCCTTCCTGCAGGCCGGCCAGGTCGCCCAGCGACAGGTCGATGCGGCACAACAGGACGTGCAGTTCCAATGGCAGATCCTGCAGGTCGGCGGCCTCCAGCATGGGTTCGTCTTCCGGCAGGGGGAGCCGGGGCGCATCGAGTCCGGCAGGGGCAGGGGAATGGACAGTCGTCACGATCAGGGAATCCGGTTGAAGGTGGAAATCGAACAACGGGCGGGGGCCACGCCACGCGCGCGCCATCGGCGCGGCGATCAGCACCATGTCGCCGCCACGCAGGCGCCGCAGCTGCCGCTGCGTCAGCGCAGTCGCGCCCAATTGCAGGCGGATGGGTAACGCCAGCGCGGCGGGCAAGCGCGGCGCCTGCGTCGCCCGCGGAAGCGGTGCAGTCCACGATTCGATCCACACCGCGCCTTCCGCCGCAGGCACGGTCGTCAGGCCAAGGGCTTCGGGCGCTGCGGTAGACGCCGGCAGCCCATGGGCGTGGTCATAGCGAAGCGCGTCATGCGCGAACTGCAGCGGGTGCTGCACGTCGGTCAGGCCCGCCAGGACCAGCGGATCCATCGCGGTCCAGTCCAGCCCGACCAGGCCCGGCAGATGCACGGCCGCCCAGGCGTTTGCATCGACACGGCAGACCATCGCCCCGCCCCCCGATGCCAACTGGAAGCGCAGGCAGGGAGACGGCGGCGGCGTGCTTGTGCGCGCGTCCACACCACAGCCGCGCAACGCCTGCTGCAGCTGCTGCATGTGCAGCGTGTGCGGATCGATGCGGGCCAGCAGGGCAAGTGGCCGGCTCATTCTTCGTCTTCCGGTACATCAGGGGCCTGGCGGCGGCCCGAGGTGCCGTCGTCGGCGCTGTGTGCCATGGTGAGCTGCAGGCCGCCCGCTGCCAGCGGGTCACTGGCGGCCAGCGCGCTGCCGATGGCGCGTTGCGCGGACTCACTGGTGCTGCGCAGGGTCATCGGCTGCAGTAGGCCGGAGACCGCGACCGGCACCCAGCTGGCCGTGACCTGGTGGCCCGGTCCCCAACTGCTGAACGGAACGCTGACCGTGGCGATGCGCGGTGCAGGGACCGCTGCGGGCAGCTCGGCCCGCCCAAGGTCGGGTTTCGCCGTGGGCAAGCTGCCGTCCGGGCGGCGGGCCCCGTCCGCGTGGAGCGGGACGGGCGCGTGACCTGCAGCGTGCAGCGGCGGCGTCTGTTTTTCCGATGCAGCCTGCAGCGTTTGATGCTGCGGCGAAGTGGCGGGTTCTGCGACGCGGTCGTCGGAGAGGGTGCCGAGCGCGGTCGCCGGCAACGGCGTCGCGGCCGCAGGTCCGCGTGCGGGAAGATGGGGGTCCACCCGCGCGGCAAGCGGGTACCTGGCAACCGGTACGAAGGCCGGGGCCACGTCGGGCGACAGCGGTGCCGGTGTCGGTGTCGGTGTCGGGGTGCGCAACGGTGATCCCTGCGCGTGACCCGGGGCGTCGCCGCCGCCAGGCACACCGGTATCCGGCTGCAGCGCCGGGTGTGTCAGCCGCGCGGCCGACGGCAGACGGCGTTGCGCCTGCACCGCCGGCGTGTCCTTCGCGGCCGGCGGCTCTGCCGGCGCCCGCATCGGTAGCACGTACCGACCCGATACGGTACGGCCGGGGCCGCGCGTGTCGGCGGGCAGGAGCAGCGCATTGCCGAGGGGCATCGCCCGCGGCGCGACCACGACACTGCCGGCTACGAACAGATTACCGTCCGCAGCCGGGAGGTCGTCCGGCAGCTCATGTGCCGGGTCGGCGCCCTCCTCCGGCAGCGCCACGCTTTCGAGCGATTCTTCGGCCGGTGCGTCGGTGGACTGTTGCGCACGGCGCGACAACGGCACCACCGCGTCGACCGCGGTGGAATGATCGGGGGAACGCGCCGGGTTCAGCGCAGGGATCGGCGACGACATGTGAGCTCATCCAGTTGTTGGGTGTAAAGACGCAGCTCGCGACGCCGGCTGGCCTCGCGACGCTGGCGGTGGTGCCAGTGCTCGAGCTTCTTCTGCTTGCGGAACTGAAGCGCGGCACGCTGGCGTTGTTCGGCTTCTGCGGTCTCGCACTGCGCAGCGTCAGCGTCCAGGTCGCCGGCGGCGTGTCCGGCTTCCAGCGCATGTGCACGCGCTACCGCCAGGGCGCGCAGGCGATCAAACAGCAGGCTGCGGCTCAGGCCTGTTTCCGGTTGCAGCACCGCGCAGTCCAGGGTCCGCCTGGCCGACGCACGAAGTCCTTCCGCTTCTTCGCGCCGGGCGGCGGCGGCCTGCTGCTGTGCCTGCGCCGACAGCAACGACAACTGCCGTTGCGCCTGCTTCAACTTCACCAGATGCCGTCCACGCAGTTCAGCGGGCGAGTTCATGCAGTGCCTCCAACGTTCCCGGCAACGCGCTGCGTTCCTGCTGCCCCTGGCGCAGGAAGGCCATCAACGCCGCTTCGCTGGCTACCGCCTTGTCATAGACCGCGCTGACCCCCGGGGTGTACTCGCCCAGGTCGCGCATCAGCTGCAGGTCCTCCAGGGTACCCAGCAGGCCACGTACCCGGGCGGCGGCCTGCTGCTGGTCCGGCGCTGCCAGGCTGGCGAACAGCCGGCTTCCGCTGCGCAGCACGTCCAGGGCGGGCAGGTGCCCGCGACCGGCCAGGCGGCTGCTCAAGTAAAAGTGGCCATCCAGCAACGACTTCACCTCTTCGCCGATGGGGTCGGCATCCTGTTCGTCCTCCAGCAGCACGGTGTAGAAGGCGGTGATGCATCCGGTCTCGGTGCGCCCGCTGCGTTCCAGCAGCCGCGGCAGCGCTTCGAATACCGATGCCGGGAAGCCACGGCGGGCGGGGGGCTCGCCTGCGCCGAGCGCCAGTTCGCGCAGCGCGCGCGCGTAGCGGGTCACCGAGTCCATCACCAGCAGCACCCGCAGGCCCTGGTCGCGGAAGTGTTCGGCAATGGTGGTGGCGATCAGCGGTGCCTGGCTGCGCAGCGCGGGCGCGGTATCCGAGGTGGCCTGCACGATCACCGTCCGTGCGGCGCGCGGGGAATGTCGAAGCCGCTCCACCAGCGCGGCCACTTCCCGACCACGCTCGCCGACCAGCGCTACCACGCTGACATCGACGTCGGCGTTTTCCAGCAGCATCTCGGCCAGCGTGGTCTTGCCCGCGCCAGCGCCCGCGAAGATGCCCACCCGCTGCCCTTCGCCGCAGGTGAGCAGGCTGTCCACGGCACGGATGCCGGTACACAACGGCGCGTCGATCGGCCGCCGGCGCCGGTAGTCCACCCCGCGCGCATCGATGCGTCGCGTCACCGCCTGCGATGCAACGGCCGCCGACAACCGCTCGACCTCCGCGCCCTGGCCGTCCAGCACACTGCCCAGCAGCGCGTCGGAAGCGGTGATGGTCGGTCCGTTTCCGGTCGGGATCACCAGGCACTGCGATGACAGGCCCGCGCTGTCACGCAGCAGGCCGATCGACGCAATACCGTGCTCCATCGCCACGACGGTGCCCGAGCCAACAGGCGCATCGTCATGAGCCGCCTGCTGCAGCCGGCATACATCGCCTATCGCCACCTGCGGCAACGGCGCGCGCAGCATCGAGCCGATGATCGCGGCGGGATGCGCGGCAGGTCGCCAGAGAGAGCGCAGCAGGGTCATCGCAGCGCCTGCAGCCGCGCAAGACACTGGTGGAAATCCTGCAGCGCCTCGGCAAGCCGGGCTGGCTGCTGCACGTAGTCCGGGTGCAGCAGTCCGCCGACCCTGCCGTCTTCGCGCAGCACCATCGCACCGGCATCCCAATGCGCTACCGGACGCATGACTTCAGCGAGCAAGGGTTCGGCCAGCACGCCACTGGCACGCGCGCCGATTTCCTCGATCGCGCCCCACAGCCAGACCTGCTCACCTTCCCGTGGGTCGAGATAAATATCTCCCACGTCGTCGAAGGACATGACGATGGTGGAATGATCATCGAACTGATAATCGCCGGAATTCGCACCCAGCTGGTCGAGGGCCTCGCAGAGGGTTTCTTTGAGCGTCATAGGGATCTCACTACATCAAGGGATACGGCATCGGATATTTCCGAAAAGGAGAGCACCGCAAGACCTGGCAATCGGGTTTCGATGAAACGCTTGACGAAGCGGCGGACGTCCGGTGCCACCAGCAGCAGCGCCTCCGGTCGGCTTGCGAGCAGCGGCTCGAAGACGATCACGATGCGATCCAGCAGCTGTTCGGATTGAGCGGGGTCCAGGTTGAGGAACGCGGCCCCTTGGCTCTGGCGTATGCCGGACCGCACCAGCTGCTCGGTGTCCGGCGCCAGCAGCACGGCCGCGATACGATCGTTGCGGGCGTGCTGGGCAGAGATGTAGCGCGCCAGCCCACCACGCACGTGTTCCACCAGCAGGATCACGTCCTTTTCGCGCTGGCCCCACTGCGCCAGCGTTTCAAGGATGATCTTCATGTTGCGGATGGAAACCCCTTCACGCTGCAGGCGCTGCAGCACTTCCGATACGCGTTGTACCGGGATGTGCCGATGGACTTCCTTCAGCAGCTCCGGGAAGCGTTTTTCGGTATCGTCGAGCAGGTGCTTGGTTTCCTGGATGCCGAACAGCTCGCCGATGTTGCGCATCAGCGCTTCGTGCACCAGCTGCCGCAGCTCCTGCTGGTCGCTGCGGGTGCCCATGCCCATCGCATGCAGCTGATCCTGCATGGCGGCGGGCATCCAGTACCGTGATGGCCCGCCATTGACGCCGGGCAGCTTGAGGGCGCCGTCCAGCATGGCCAGCTCGTCGCTGTCAGCGAGCACGCGCACGTGGTCCAGCACGATGTCCGCGTTGGCGGCGTTGATCTCATTGATCATCACCACCACGCGATGCTGGTCGTCGTCATGTTCACGCGTCAGCATGTAAGGCAGCTGCATGCCCATGCGCAGGTGCAGATCTTCACGCAGCTGCCGCTCCAGCCCTGCGTTGCGCCACTTCGCGTAGTGGGCCGGGGGCAGCAGCAACAGCAACGGGACCGTCTCGTTGACCTGCTTGCTTTCATTGCCCAGCTGCCCGGCAGGACCCGGCGGCAGCGGCTTGCCATCATGGGCGATCGCGCGTCCGGCGCTGTCGGTAGCCTGCTGTGATGGCGCATCGTCCGCACGCACGCGCCAGGCCGCCAGCGCGAACAGCGCGGCCGCCAGGGCAAGGAAGATCGGCAGCGGGAAGCCCGGCAGCAGGCCCAGCAGCAGCAGCAGGATGCCGGTGATGAACAGCACTTTCTGGCTGCTGAAGAGTTCCTTGATGATGCTGGAACCCAGGTTGCCTTCTTCGCCGCCTACCCGGGTCACCACGAAGCCTGCGCTGATGCAGATCAGCAGCGCGGGAATCTGCGCCACCAGGCCATCGCCGATGGTGAGCAGGGTAAAGACCCGCATGGCCTCCTGGAAGGACATGCCATGCTGCAGCATGCCCACCGCGATGCCACCAAACAGGTTGACGAAGACAATCACGATGCCGGCGATGGCATCGCCCTTGACGAACTTCATCGCACCGTCATACGAGCCGTACAACTGGCTTTCCTTCTCCACCTCGCGTCGCCGCAGCTTGGCACCGGCGGCGTCGATGGATTCGGCGCGCAGGTCTGCATCGATGCCCATCTGCTTGCCCGGCATGCCGTCCAGCGAGAAGCGTGCCACCACTTCGCCGATGCGTTCGGAACCCTTGGTGATGACGATGAACTGCACGATGGTGACGATCGCGAAGATCACGAACCCGACCACCAGGTTGTCCGCCACGACGAACTCGCCGAACGCCGACACGATATGCCCCGCATCGGCATCCACCAGGATCAACCGGCTGGTGCTCACCGACAACGCAAGCCGCATCAGCGTGGTGAACAGCAGCACCGAAGGGAACGTGGAGAAGTTGAGGATCCGTTCGACGTAGAACGAGCTGAGGAAGATCACGATGGCGATCAGCAGGTTGACGCCGATCAACAGATCCACCAGGAAGGTAGGCAGCGGCACGATCAGCATGCCGATGATCACTGCCATCAGCACCACCAGCGCCAGCTCCGGACGCAGCAGGGTCCGCGCCACCTGGCCGAGGTTGTGTGCGGGCCGGGGCATCGTGGCCATCAGACCGCCGTCCAGTGGCGTGCGCCGGCCTGCTGGCGCTCCACGTCCAAGGCTGCCGAAAGCAGGGCTTCCAGCTCCTGCTGTGCCTCCACCTGCTGTTCAACGGTCTGCCACAGGCCATGGGGCACCGCTTTCAGGAACCGCCGCAGGTTCTGTGCGAAGCGCACTTTGTCGGCCGCATCCAGTGCATAGGTGACCTGCTGGAAGACTGAATCAAACAGGCTCCGCAGGCCGCCGCCTTGCCGTACCAGCGCGAACAGGGCCGACAGCAGGGCCGGCTGGGTGACGCCGATGCGCGGCATCATCACTGCGTCCCAGCAGCAGGCCAGCAGCAGGTGGTCGGCCGAACGGATCGTGGTGAGTTGCCGCACGCGCTGCAGCAGCTGGCCGAACTCGATGCGGCTGCAGGACGGGTCCAGCGCATACATGTCGGCGGCCATGGCATGTTCGATGAAATCGACGACCCGGCTGCGCCGCTCGAAACCATACAGGGCGATCCATTCCTCGTAACTTTCCAGCGGTTCGCCAACATCCAGGAACTCCCGGTAGGACTGCCGCAGCTGGGCTGGACTGGCGGCCAGCCGGTTGGCGTGCAGCCGCGCCTTCAGCGCGACGTTGAGCCCCGCCCGCACCGCCATGCCCTGTGCAGGGCCGCCGTCCATCAGCTCCTGTTCCAGCGCGTCCAGGACCTCGGCAAGTTCTTCCAGTTCGGCACCGGAGCGCAGCGTGCGCAGCACGGCCACCGCATCGCTGGGATCGGGGAACAGCGCACTCAACAGGCCACGCAGGGTGGCCAGGTCGACCGAAGGCAGCTGGTCGAGCTGCAGCCGCAGCGCCGCCAGCTTTTCCGGTCCCTTCGGGTCCAGTACGTGCTCGTGCCAGGCCTGGGTGACAGGGCTGCCTTCGTCCGCACCACGTGCACGGTTACGCCGCATGCTCGACACCAGCCCAGCGAGGTCATCACTCATCGCCAGCGCCTGATGCAGCACGCTCGGCTGATGCAGCCCGGTGCGGCGCATGGCCGCCGTGGACGAGGCGGGCTCGTCTTCCGTGAGCGCGATGCTGGTGGCCGGCGGTGCGGTCCGCTGTGGCGGTAGCGCGGGACGGGCGTGGCTTGGCTCAATGCTTGCCATCGAGCGCCTCCCGGATGCTGTCGCTGACGCGCTGGTACTGTGCCGGCAGCGGCAGCTCCAGGTCGTCGATTGTGTCGAAGCCATCCCGCGGCGACAGCTCTGCCCCGGTGCGTACCCGCGGTTGGATCAGGAACACGCGGACCGTTTCCTTGTGCCGGCCACTGCGGTGGCGAAACGCGTTGCCCAGCAGCGGGATCCTGGCCAGGCCGGGAATGGTGGCGCGGTCGCGTCCTTCTTCGTGTCGGGTGTAGCCGCCCACCAGCAGGCTGAGGCGGTGCGGCACGCGCGCCACGGTATCGATGGTGGTGCGGTTGATCACCGGCAGCCCCTCCACCTCCGCGCCGCTGGTGGTACCGTCTTCGATCTTCAGCTGCATCTCCACTTCTTCGTCCACGGAGACGCGTGGCAGCACGCTGATCATGGTCCCGTAGGTCACTGCCTCCAGCGAGGTGGCACGCTCGGCCTGCAGGCGCGCGTAGAACGTGCTGTTGCTGTCGAAGTGGGCAAGCACGTTTTCCTGGGTCAGCAGCACCGGCCGCGATACCACGCTGGCGTGGCCCTGTTCGGCCAGCGCCGAGATCGAGGCCAGGAAGCGCTCGCCATCCAGGGTGGAGGTCGGCGCGTTCAATCCGATCGCCAGGCGGCCGCTGATGCCGACCTGCCCACTCCATTTGACCCCGAGGCTGTCCAGCTGCTCCTTGTGGACATCGATGATCCACAGTGACAGTTCAACCTGCTTGCGCGGCAGGTCGAGTTCGGCCACCAGCTGCTTCACCTTCTGGATACCCGCCAGCGTGCCGCGCACGATCAGGCTGTTGGTCTCCGGATAGGACACCACGATGGTCGGTGTCTGGGCCTCCGCGGACGCAGCACGGGCCGCGCTGCGCACGTCCTGGCGTTCCACCGCGGTGCCCTGGCGCGCGGCTGCGGCGGTTTCCGAGGCGGGATCTTCGGCGACGGTGTCGGACGCCGGCCGGCGCACGACGATGTCGGTCACGCCGGAGTCCGCCAGCACCCGGGCCAGGATGTCGGCCATGCCGGGCAGAGTGCTGTCCTGCCCACGCATGCCATAGCGCCGTCCCTGCGCGAAACTGTTGCGCAGGGCGATCACTTCCACGTGTTCGGCGCGTGCGTCGGCGTGGCGGTAAAGCTCGTCCAGGTAGCGGGCGGCATCCAGCACGATGCCCACGTAGACCGGCGAACCCGACACGTAGAACGTGCCATCACTGCCGGCACCCCGCAGGGCATGGCGCGCGTCGGCCAGCCGGGTGCGGCGCAGGAAGTCTTCCAGCACCGCGAGCGACGCATGCTGCATGTGCCCGATCGCGCTGCGTGTCTCGCTGGCGTCGTGCACGTACAGCGTCTGCCCGTCGCTGTACCAGATCAGGCCGACATCCCGCGCGACCTGGTCCAGCACCGCGCGCGGATCGCGCAGTGGGAAGCTGCCCTGTACGCGCTTCTTCTGCGCCTTGGTGCTGACGATGACCGGCTGGCCCATCTGTGCGGCAACCGACTGCAGCAGCAGCGACACCCCATCGCCGCGCGACACGAAGGCCGCCTCCGCAGAGACCTCACTGCGGTGACGGATCGCGGTGTTTTCAAGCGGTACGTCATCATTGCTGGCCGACTGGGCGAGCGTCGGCAGGGGTAAAGAGCCGGCGAGCAGCAGTGCGAGCAGGCAGAGAAAAGAGCGCATGGATTTCACAGGGAGTGGACTGATTGATAGATGGAACTGGGCGACCTGCCCAACAGCGATTTGATCTCGCTGCAGAAGTGCGACGGCGACGAGAATCCAAAATCCGACGACAGGCGGGTGAAGGTGTGTCCGGTGTCGGCGTAGCGATGCAGTACACGGCCAGCGCGCAGCAACCTGAGCTGTTCTTTCAGCGAGCGGCCAAAGGCGCGCCGGCCGATACGCCGGAACTGCGCGACGGAAAGGCCGTAGCGATCAGCGAGTTGCTGCACCCCGTGATCGGGGTTTTCCAGTACGAAGCGCACCAGCTGGTAGACCTCGCGCCGCGCCCAGCGTGCGGCGATGGCCTGGAACGCCGGCGTGTCGCCCAGCAGTTCGCCCAGCAGCCAGTGCTGCGGCGCGTGTGGAGCGTCCAGCGCGCCGCGCACCGGCAGCAGGGCGGCACTGCGACGGTCGCCTTCAAGCGTGCGCTGCAGGCCCTTGGCATGGTCGTGGAAGGCAAGCAGGCGCGTGGCGCTGTCCGGCAACGGCAGCACCTGCAGGTTGCGGCCCTGCAGCATCAGCGGACGTTCGCCGGTGGCCAGCAGCAGGCTGCCGCCGGTTTCGATCACCATGCGATGGTGACCATCGGCCGAACCGCGCAGTGCACCGAGTTCGACGTCCGCGGCCTCGCATCCAGCGACCAGCAGCACGGATTCAGCGCGTGGCACCACGTACGAAACGGTGGACGCCTGCGCCTGCGAAAGTGGGGAGAGGCTGGAGTACGACATGACGCACATGGTGTTGCGTCATGCCGCAGACGGCTATGAGCCGAATTGCGATTTTAGCTGGGGGCTGCATGGCGGCCCCCACGTTGGCCCGGATCCGGTTTGTTCCCGGGTTACAGCTGGGCCAGCGATGCCACCGCATCGAAGCGGTCGGCCAGCCGCTTCAGCAGCGCGAGGCGATTGCCGCGCACGGCCAGGTCGTCGGCATTGACCATCACCTGGTCGAAGAACGCGTCCACCTGCGGGCGCAGGCGTGCCAGCCGTTCCAGCACGCTGACGTAGTCCTTCTGCTGCAGGCTGGCACCGGTATCGTCGATGGCCGCGGCGACCGCTTCGGCCAGCGCGCGTTCGGCGTCTTCCTGCAGCAGGGCCGGATCGATCTGCCCGGGGATCTCGATGTCGGCCTTGCGCAGGATGTTGCCGATGCGCTTGTTCGCTGCCGCCAGTGCCGGCGCCTCCGGCAAGGCTGCAAACGTGCCGATTGCGTCAATACGTCGGTCGAAGTCATACAGCGATGCGGGCTTCAGTTCGGCCACCGCGTTGAACTGCGACGCCGGCACGCCCTTGTCGGCGTAATAGCCACGCAGGCGTTCGATGATGAAGTCGTACAGTTCGGCCACCTCGGCCTGCACGCTGCGCGGCGCAAGCGCCGTGTTGGCCTGCGCCAGCAGCGCGCGCAGGTCCAGCTCGAAGCCGCTTTCGATTATCGTGCGGGCCAGGCCCAGCGCATTGCGGCGCAGGGCGAAGGGGTCCTTGTTGCCGGTCGGCTTCAGGCCTGCGGCGAAACCACCGGCCAAGGTATCCAGGCGCTCGGCGATCGCCAGCACCTTGCCCAGCGGCGACAGCGCGATGTCGTCACCGCCGAAACGCGGCTGATAGGACTCATCGATGGCCAGCGCGACGTCCGGCGACTCGCCACCGCTCACCGCGTAATGGCGACCGGCGATCCCCTGCAGTTCGGGGAACTCATTGACCATGCGGGACTGCAGGTCGTTCTTGGCCAGCTGCGCGGCACGCCGGGCCAGCACGGGGTCGGCACCGACCTGCGGGGCGATGGCATCGGCCAGCGCAACCACGCGCGCGACCTTGTCGGCCACGCTGCCCAGCTTGGCCTGGTAGGTCACCGTCTTCAGGCCATCGCCCATCGACTCCAGCCCCTGCTTGAGGTCTTCGTCGAAGAAGAATTTGGCATCGGCGAAGCGCGGACGGATCACCCGCTCGTAGCCCTTGGCGACCTCGGCCACGTCCTTGGATTCGATGTTGGCGATGCCGATGAATTTCTCGGTCAGCTTGCCGGCGTCATCCAGCACCGGGAAGAATTTCTGGTTGATCTCCATCGTCTCGATCAACGCTTCCTGCGGCACCGCCAGGAACGCGCGTTCGAAGCTGCACAGCACTGCCGACGGCCACTCCACCAGGTTGACCACCTGGCCAAGATTGTCCTCGGTGATGCGCGCACTGCCACCGGCGGTGGCGGCAGCGGCTTCCACTTCTGCGACGATACGCTGGCGACGCTCGGCCGGGTCGACCAGCACGAAGGCCGAGCGCAGCGACTCGACGTAATCCAGCGGCTGGGTCAGCCACACGGTCTTGTCGTGGTGGAAACGATGGCCGCGGCTCATGCGGTCGGCCTTCAGGCCGAACAGTTCGGCATCGACGATGTCCGGGCCGTGCAGCAGCACCAGCCAGTGCACCGGGCGCGCGAAGCCCCAGCTGTGGTCGCCCCAGCGCATCGGCTTGGGGATCGGCATCGCCGCGATCGCCTCGCGCAGCACGTCCGGCAGCAGGTCGGCGGTGCGCGCACCCGGCTTCACCGCACGGTGCACGAAGCGCTCGCCCTTGGCGTCGCTGGTCTTTTCCAGCGCGCTCCAGTCGATCCCGGCCTTGGCCGCGAAGCCCTGCAGCGCCTTGGTCGGCTGGCCGTCGGCATCCAGTGCGATGTTCAGGTACGGGCCCAGCACTTCGCTGTGCTGTTCGGGTTGTTCGGTGCCCACGCCCGGCAGCAGCACGGCAAGCCGCCGCGGCGTGGACAGCGGACGCGCATCGCCCAGGTCGACCTCGACGCCGCGCTTGCGCAGGCCGTCGACGATGCCGTCGAAGAAGGCCTGGGACAGGCCCGGCAGGGCCTTGACCGGCAACTCTTCGGTGCCCAGTTCGATCAGCAGGGGAGACAGGTGGCTCATCGGTTCAATCCAGTTGGGGGCGCAGCGCGCGACGCGGCCGGCGCCCGGGTGTTCGGGAAGGTGCGGAACTCAGGCCTGCGTTCTGGCGCCGGGGAAACCCAGCTTCTCGCGCTGTTCGTAATACGCCTGGGCCACGCCCTGGGCCAGCGCGCGCACGCGCAGGATGTAACGCTGGCGCTCGGTCACGCTGATCGCACGGCGCGCATCGAGCAGGTTGAAGGCATGGCTGGCCTTGGTCACCTGCTCATACGCCGGCAGCGGCAGGCCGAGTTCGACCAGCTTCTTCGCTTCGCGTTCGCAGGCATCGAACCGGTGGAACATTTCTTCCACGTCGGCGTGTTCGAAGTTGTAGGTGCTCTGCTCCACTTCGTTCTGGTGGTAGACATCGCCGTAGGTCACCGGCGTGCCGTCCGGACCATAGGTCCACACCAGGTCGTAGACGTTGTCGCAGTTCTGCAGGTACATGCACAGGCGTTCGAGACCGTAGGTGATCTCGCCCAGCACCGGGCGGCACTCCAGGCCACCGGCCTGCTGGAAGTAGGTGAACTGGGTCACTTCCATGCCGTTGAGCCAGACTTCCCAGCCCAGGCCCCAGGCGCCCAGGGTCGGCGATTCCCAGTTGTCTTCGACGAACCGCAGGTCATGCACCAGCGGATCGATGCCCAGCGCCTTCAGCGAATCCAGGTACAGCTGCTGGATGTTGTCCGGCGCCGGCTTCATCGCCACCTGGTACTGGTAATAGCGCTGCAGGCGGTTCGGGTTGTCGCCGTAGCGGCCATCGGTGGGACGCCGGGAAGGCTGCACGTAGGCGGCATTCCAGGTCTCCGGGCCGATCGCGCGCAGGAAGGTCGCCGGGTGGAACGTGCCGGCGCCCACTTCCAGGTCGAGCGGCTGGATCAGCACGCAGCCCTGCTGCGCCCAGAACTGGTTCAGGGTCTGGATCAGGCCCTGGAAGGTGATCGGAACGGTCGGGGTCGCGGACATGCGGTCGTTTCTTGGCCGGGCAGAGGGGTGCGCTAGTATAACGAGCGACCACCGCCGGGCGCTGGGCGCGATCCGGCCGGCGCGGCGGCGGCCTTCAACGCACCATGTGGCAACCAAGGACACAGGACGATGGAGCAGCACCCGATGGCGTCGTCCCCGTATCCGGCAGCGGTGTTGCCGCCCGGCCGGCTGCTGTTCGAACAGGTCGCCACCGCCCTGGTGGCCGATGGCCTGGTCGCCGACAGCGACCTGGAACGCGTGCGCTTTTCCGCACAGGGCGCGAAGAACGCCAGCGAAGTGCATCCGCTGGTGTTGCTGGCCAACCTGAAACTGGCCGCCAGCGGCGGCGGCGAACTGGGGCTGGAGCGGCTCACCGACTGGCTGGCCAAGCGCACCGGCACCCGCTACCTGCGCATCGACCCGACCCGGGTGGACGTGGCCAGCGTGACCGCGCTGGTGTCCCACGCCTACGCGCGCCGGCATCGCTTCCTGCCGCTGGCGGTAGACAGCGAACGCGTGCTGGTGGCCACCAGCGAACCGCTGGCGCAGGAGTGGCGGCGCGACCTGCAGCACCTCACCCGGCGTCCCATCGAACTGGCCCTGGTCAACCCGCTGGACCTGCACCGCTACACCATGGAGTTCTACGGGGTCACCCGTTCGGTGCGTGGTGCGCGCGGCGATGCCCGTTCGGAAACCAGCAGCACCCTGCCCAGCTTCGAGCAATTGGTGGAACTGGGCCGTGCCGGCGACGTCAATGCCGACGACCAGCACATCGTGCACATCGTCGACTGGCTGCTGCAGTACGCCTACGAACAGCGCGCCTCGGACATCCACCTGGAGCCACGGCGCGACATGGGCCGCATGCGTTTCCGCATCGATGGCGTGCTGCACAAGGTGTTCGAAGTGCCGCCGGCGGTGATGACCGCCGTGGTCAGCCGGATCAAGGTGCTCGGCCGGATGGACCTGGGCGAACGGCGACGCCCGCAGGACGGCCGCATCAAGACCCGCTCGCCGGGGGGCCGCGAAGTGGAAATGCGCATTTCCACCATGCCCACCGCGTTCGGCGAAAAATGCGTGATGCGCATCTTCGATCCCGATGCAGCTTTCAAGAGCATCGACCAGCTGGGTTTCAGCGCGCAGGAGGCGGCCGGCTGGAACACGCTGGTCGAACAGCCGCACGGCATCGTGCTGGTCACCGGTCCCACCGGCTCGGGCAAGACCACCACGCTGTATTCCACCCTGAAACGGCTGGCCACCCCGGACGTGAACGTGTGCACGGTGGAAGACCCGATCGAAATGATTGCCCCGGAATTCAACCAGATGCAGGTGCAGACCAACATCGACCTGGATTTCGCCAGCGGTGTGCGCACCCTGCTGCGGCAGGACCCGGACATCATCATGATCGGTGAGATCCGCGACCTGGAAACCGCGCAGATGGCGGTGCAGGCCTCGCTCACCGGCCATCTGGTGCTGTCCACCCTGCACACCAATGATGCGCCTTCGGCGATCACCCGCCTGCTCGACCTGGGCGTGCCGCACTACCTGCTGGCCTCCACCCTCAACGGCATCCTGGCCCAGCGGCTGGTGCGCACCCTGTGCACGCACTGCAAGGTGCCGCACGTGCTGGAAGCGGCCGACTGGGCGGTATTGGCTGATGGCCAGATGGCATATCCAGATGCCGCCACGGCGTACCGCCCGGTCGGTTGCCTGGAGTGCCGGCGCACCGGATTCATGGGGCGGATCGGGCTGTATGAGCTGCTGCCATTGGGCTCGCGGCTGCGCGGGCGGATCCGCGCCGACATGGACCTGGGGGCATTCTCGCGTGAAGCACGCGGTGCAGGACTGCGCACCCTGCGCCAGGCAGGGCTTGAAAAGGTGGCCCTTGGGCTGACTACAATCGAGGAAGTCCTGTCAGTCGTGCCCGCTGCCGATGAACCGCCTGCCCTTCCTGATCGTTGAAACCGGCCGACCGCTCGCCTCGCTGCGGCGCTACGGCCGTTTTCCGCATTGGATCCGGGTAGCGGCGGGGCTGGAAGTACAGGAAACCGTGGTGGTCGACGCCGAACACGGTGACACGCTGCCCGATGTCCGCGGTTATGCCGGCGTGCTGGTCACCGGCTCGGCCGCCTATGTAACCGACCGTGCCGACTGGAGCGAACGCAGCGCGGCTTGGCTGCGCGAGGCGGTGCACGGCGGCAGTCCGGTATTCGGCATCTGCTACGGCCACCAGCTGCTGGCGCACGCGCTGGGCGGGCAGGTGGACTACAACCCGGCCGGCCGTGAATCGGGCACGATCGAACTGTCACTGGATCCGGCTGCCGACCAGGACCCATTGTTCAGCGGCCTGCCCTCGCGTTTCCCGGCCCATGCCACGCACATGCAGACGGTGCTGCGCGCACCGGAAGGTGCCTCGGTGCTGGCCCGTTCCACGCTGGATGGCTGCCACGCTTTCCGCTGGGGTGACCGCGCCTGGGGGGTGCAGTTCCATCCGGAATTCGCCACCCACCACATGCGCGGCTACGTGCGCGCCCGTGCCCAGTGCATCCGCCAGCACGGCGGCTGCGCGCGCAGCATCGAACGCGCCATCACTGCTGCCCCGCTGGCCCGCCAGCTGCTGCGCCGTTTCGTGCGCCAGGCCCGCCACGCTTCAGGTCACGGCGTCGTAAAACAGGGATAATCACCGGATGCGGGGCATGCGCCCTGCCCCTCCCCTGTTCTTCGGATTCGTATGAGCGAGATGCGCAAGCTACCGGCTTCGGCTGGTGCGGAATGGCTGGTGTCCGGCTTCACCCTGCTGCGCAAGGCGCCGCTGGGCCTGGGCATCCTCGGCATGATCTGGGCGTTGGCGGCACTGCTGGTGACGGCGCTGGCGACGATGGTGCCGGTGCTGGCGCTGCCGGCGCAGCTGGTGATGGCGCTGGCCGGCCCGCTGATCTTCGGTGGGCTGGTATGGGCGGTGCGCGAGGTCGACCACGGTCGTCCGGCACAGCCGGCGCACCTGCTGCAGGGCCTGCACGACGGCCGCGCGCCGCACCTGCTGGTATCGCTGCTGCCGCAGCTGGTGGCCGGCCTGGTACTGGGCATCCTGCTGCTGCTGCTGATCGGCAGCTCCGGCCTGGGCCAGCTCAGCGAGGTGATGACCAAGCTCAACGAACTGAGCCAGTCCGGCGCCCAGCCGAGCCCGGCGGAGATGGAAGCGCTGGCCGCCAGCCTGCCCGCCGGCCGCATCCTGCTGTGGCTGCTGTGCGTGCTGGTGGTGTTCATCGCGGTGGCGCTGGCGCTGTTCACGCTGTCGCCGCAGGTGATGTTCGAACAGCGCAACGGGCTGCAGGCACTGCGCCTGAGCCTGCGCGCCTGCGTGCACAACCTGCTGCCGATGCTGGTGTTCTTCCTGCTCGCCTTCGTGGCGGTGTTTGCCGTCTACTTCCTGGTGATGATCGTGGCGATGGTGGCCCAGCTGGTCGGCGGGGCGATGCTGGCCCTGTTCGCCGCGCAGCTGCTGCTGATGGGCGTGATCATGCCGGTGTTCGCCGGCGCGGTGTACAGCGCCTGGAAGCAGATGTTCGGCGAAGTGGGCGCGCCGCCGGCATTGCCGGACAGCGGACCGTCGAACGTGTTCCACGCCTGATCGGAGACGGGGGCCGCGCGCCCTCCGCTGCGCTCGCCGGGCATGGCCCGGCGCTACCGGGTCAGGGTTCGGTCTGGCGGGCGCTGGAGGGCACCAGCCACTTCGAAGCGTGGATGCCGAGCTCGTAGAGCAGGCACATCGGGATGGCCAGCATCAGCTGCGACACCACGTCCGGGGGCGTCAACACCGCGGCCAGCACGAAGATGCCGACCACCGCATAACCGCGACCTTCCTTGAACTGTTGCGGCGTGACCCAGCCGAGCAGCGTCAGGATGACCATCGCCACCGGCAGTTCGAAGCTGCCACCGAAGGCGAAGAAGATCGCCAGCACGAAGTCGAGATAGGCGTTCGCATCCGGCGTGATCGCGATCACGTCCGGTCGGAACGTGGTCAGGAAGTGGAAGACCGCCGGCAGTACCAGGAAATAGGCGAACGCGCAGCCGATGTAGAACAGCAGCACCGACGAGCCAAGAATCGGCACGGCCAGTCGTTTTTCACGCGCGTAGAGGCCGGGCGCGACAAAGGCCCACAGCTGGTACAACAACCACGGCATCGCCACGAACAGGGCGACGAAGAAGGTCAGCTTCAGCGGTGCGAAGAAGGCGCCGGCCGGATTGATCGCGATCATCGACTGCCCATTGGGCAGCTGCGAGATCAGCGGCTCGGCGACGACGGTGTACAGGGTGCGCGAAAAGGGCAGCAGGCCCAACAGGACCACACCCAGGCCCAGCAGCGCGCGTACCAGGCGTGCGCGCAGTTCGACCAGATGCTCCACCAGCGAACTTTCACCGAACTCGTGCTCGCTCATGGGGTGTTCTCCTTCGCATTGGCGGGCGCAGGCGCATCGGCCGGCAGCTCAGCCGTTGCAGGTGCCGCACTGGAGCCGGGCGGCACGGTCGATGCGGACGACGGAGGATCCGACGCAACGGGTTCAGAGGCAGGCCGGACATCACCGACCGAGGCGGTAGCGCGGGGCGTGCCGCGCACTTCATCGGCGATCCCACGGCCCTGGTCGTCAACCTCCTGCATCTGCCGGCGCGCCGCTTCGCCGCTGGCGCGCAGCTCGCTTTCGGTGTCCTGCATGGACTGGCGCACGTCCTGCATCTGCCGCTTGATGTCCTCGGCCTGCAGTTCGCGCTCCAGTTCCTGCTTCACCGAATCCCACTGGTTGCGCGCACGGCGCACCCATAGGCCGGCAAAGCGCGCCGCTTTCGGCAGCCGTTCCGGGCCAAGCACCACCAATGCCACGATCGCAATGACCAGCAGCTCACTGAAGCCGATATCAAACACCGCTACCCCTCCGGATCAACGCGGGTCGCGGTCGCGCTCGTCCTGCACCGTGCTGCTGCGCGAGGCATCGTGACGCGATTCGTCACCGAGCTGTGCACCCGGCTTGTCTTCGTCACGCATGCCTTTCTTGAATTCCTTCACGGCCGAGCCGAGGTCCTTGGCGCCGCTGGTCAACCGCTTGGTGCCGAACACCAGCAGGACCACGGCCAGCACGATCAACCAGTGCCAGATGCTGAAACTGCCCATAAAGACGCTCGCAAATATATTCAGGGATCAGGACCTCGAGCATAGCGCACCGGCAGGGGGCCGGCGCGCATGCTGGAAGTCAGTTGCCGTCCAGTGACTCGGTACGGATTTCACCTTCGGTGACCGGCTGGAAGCCCTGTTGCGGCGGGGGCGTGGCAGGTCCGTTCTGCAGTGGCGTGGTGGTCGCTTCGGCGGCCGGCGGCGGAGCCACCTGCGGCGCCGGGGCGGCCGGAGCGGCCGCTGCCGCACGCGGGGCGGGCGCGGCACCTGCGGAACCGCGATTGTTGCGGGCGGCGTAGGTCGCCTCTTCCAGGCGATCGCGGAAGGCGACCACGTCCATCGACGGGGCACCTGCGGCACGCCCTTCGAAAATCATCCGCGGCGTGGTGCCACTGCCATAGGCATCCAGGTTGGCCGCGTCATCGATCTGCAGCACCGCGCCGTCCAGCGCCACGCCGGCGAACAGCCCGCGCGCGCGCGACCACGACCAGATTTCCGCCTTCAACTGGCCATCCGTTGCGGCGGCCGCATTGCGCCCGACCGGGCCGGCCGCCACGCCGGCATCCGCGCCGAGGGTGAACTTGCCATTGACCAGGTTGTCCAAGCTGCGTTCGTTGCGGAACACCAGCACCACGTCGGAGGACTGCACGCCGGCCTGGAAGCCGATGCTGCCACCGGTTAGCTTCATGAATACCGGATTGGACCAGCTGCCGTCGGGCATCTTCACCGACATCAGACCGTGGCCGCGACGCCCGCCGATGACCAGACCGGCCTTGATGGTGTCGGGGATGACGACGACCGCATGGCCCTCATCGAGCAGCTTGTCCGGGATGCCCTGTTCGGGAATGCCCTGGATCTCAGCCAGCACGCGGACCGCATTGCGCGCACGCTGGTCTTCCAAGGGGCCGGCGAGCGCAGCCTGGCTGCTCAACATCAGGCCAGCGGTGATCAGCAGGGTAAGGCGAAGGCGACGCATGACGGACTCCGTATCTGTTCACGAAGAAGATATAGCAAGTAGCTGAAAGTAGGGCCGTTCAGATGAATCAGCTATGAGTGTTTTAGAGGTCCATTCACTCTTTCGATAACTCACATTGATCGAACTCATCCCCCCTCCGGACTCCATCGGCGACAATGACCCATGCTCGACGCACCCGAATCCGCCGTGCTGGCGGTAAACCTAGGCACGCCCGAAGCCCCGACTGCCCCCGCAGTGCGGCGCTATCTTGCTGAATTTCTTTCAGATCCGCGCGTCGTCGCAATCCCGGCGCTGTTCTGGAAGCCCTTGCTGTACGGCATCATCCTGCCGCTGCGCAGCGGACGTTCGGCGGAAAAATACGCGCAGGTGTGGCTGACGGGCGGCTCCCCGCTGATGGTGCACACACGCAACCTGGCCGAGGCGATGCAGCGCGTGATGCCCGGGCGTCGGGTCCGCCATGCGATGCGTTACGGCGCTCCCGCGCTGGGCAGCGAGCTGGATGCGGCCAAGGCCGCCGGTATCCGCCGGATCGTGGTGCTGCCGCTGTATCCGCAGTATTCAACCACCACGACCGCATCGGTGCAGGATCTGGTGGAGCGCTGGCGGCAGAAGAATGCCGACGTGCAGGTCACGCTGATCCGCGATTATCCGGTGGACCCGGCCTGGGTCGAGGCGGTTGCCGGGTCGATCCGCCGGTGGTGGGAGCAGAACGGCCGGGGCGAGATCCTGTTTTTCTCGTTCCATGGCATCCCACAGCGTGTCGCTGATGCCGGTGATCCCTATCCCCAGCAGTGCGAGGCAAGTGCTGCGGCGATCGCAGCGGCGCTGGGCTTGTCAGCCAGTGAATGGCAGATGGGCTATCAGTCGCGGTTCGGCCGTGAGAAGTGGCTGCAGCCCTACGCCGAACCCAGCCTGTGGGCGCTGGCCGAGCGCGGCGTGAAGCAGATCGACGTGGTCTGCCCCGGGTTTGCCACCGATTGCCTGGAAACACTGGAAGAGGTCGCATTGGGCTTCACCCATACCCTGGCTGAGCGCGGCGCGCAGATGCGCTATATCCCCTGTCTGAACGATGATGCCGCGCACGCGGCCGCATTGGCGCAGCTGGCGGAGGACGCATTGAAGTGAGCCTGCAGCCGTTTTCGCTGCAGCTCGCTGGGCAGGTCGCGAGTGGTCTGCGGCGACCGGGCCCAGGGCCCCGGGTGTTGGCCCTGCATGGCTGGCTGGACAACGCCGCCAGCTTCGTCCCGCTGCTGGACCACCTGCCTGGGCTGGACATGGTCATGCTGGACCTGCCCGGGCATGGCTTCAGCTCCCACCTGCCCTGCGGTGCCAGCTACACCACGCCGGCGGCGATCTGCCATGTGCTGGATGTGGCCGATGCGCTGGGCTGGGAGCGCTTCACGCTGCTGGGCCACTCGATGGGCGCCGGCATAGCCAGCCTGACCGCCTCGGTGTCCGAGCGGGTCGAGCGCCTGGTCGCCATCGAGGCACTGGGCGGCCTGCGCGGACCCGAATCGGAATCGGCACAGCGGCTACGCGAGCACGTCGATGCCAGCCGCAGGACCGCCGTTCGACCGCTGCGGGTGTTCCCTACGCTGGCGGCCCCGATCCGCGCCCGGATGATGGCCAACCAGTTGAGCGAAGCCAACGCACGGCTGCTGGTGGAGCGCGGCGTGCAGGAAGTGCCGGGCGGCTACCGCTGGCGCACCGATCAACGGCTGATGCTGCCGACCGCGATCCGGCTGACCGAGGGCCAGATCGACAACCTGCTGCAGGCAATTGCTTGTCCTGTGCAGGTGATCTATGCCACGCCGGCCCAGTCCTACTATCCCGAGCCCCTGCGCAGCGATCGCCTCGCGCATCTGCGCCACGGCCAGCTGGCTGTGTTGCCCGGTACCCATCATGTGCACATGGAACGACCGGCCGACATAGCCGGAATCATCCTGCGATTCCTGGGCTGAGCGGTTTTTGAAGCGCGTGCGTGCGGTGCAGGTGATCTGATGGGGAGACCGATGACCTGCATCATCTCCCAGGATCCAGCATGCCCCAGCCCCCTCCCGCCGTGACCGCCGCCCTGTCCGTGCTGAGCATCCAGCGCGTGGCACCCGCCGTGCCTGCCGCGTCGACGACGCAGCCCATGCACCAGGCACTTTCCCTACGCGCTCTTGGCAACCGCCCGCATCCGCAGACGTGGGAGCCAAGTAACGGTGCTGCCCGGACCACGCCCCAGCAGGCCTCGCAATGTCGTTCGGGCTACGTGCGCGTCGTGCCTTCCGAGCTGGTATGGACGCAGAGGGAATGCGTCGGTGCGACCCCGACGCGTATTGCGGTGGATGCCACCAGCAGCCCGACGCTGACGGCGCAGGAACACGCGGCCCTTGAAGCCTGTTCCTGGCAACTCCGCGATGGCTGGCGGATGTTCCAGAATGACCTGGTGGCGCATGCTTTGTCGGATATTGATGCATCCTGGCCGCCGGCGGCGCGTCGGGTGTTTGAGCTGTCGGCACGCCAGTTGCTGCTGGACAAGGCGCCGTCGGAGCTGCTGGTGCAACCGGTATTCGCGGCGTATCTGGGCAGGCCGGGCTGCCTGCGGCGACTGCTGCCAGCGGCGATCAAGTGGCTGGAAGCCCATACCGCCGTGCTGGAACGGTGGGATATCGAACGTACCGGTGCCAGCGACGTTTCCACAGGCAAACACGCTTACCTGGCCGAAATGGCAACGCTGCTCGGTGGTCGCTATGACCAGGTACTGGGCAATACCACGCTGCTGAAGATGTTCAACGCGCTGCATGAAGAAGGACCCGCGCTGCGCGAACTCGTAGCCATGTACCCCGCCTCGGGTCCACACTGGGAAGCGTGGATCCATGGGCTGTCGCAGAGAGCGCCATAATGCGCACAAAGAAAAACCCCGCTGCGCAAGCAACGGGGTTTTTGGGTATAAACCCTGGCGATGACCTACTCTCGCATGGCTTGAGCCACACTACCATCGGCGCAGCTGCGTTTCACTTCCGAGTTCGGGATGGGATCGGGTGGTTCCACAGCGCTAATTTCACCAGGGAGGCTTTTGGAGTGTCGCCGCAGGACGTGCCTTTGCAGGGAGCTGGCATGGATATGCCGGCTTTACAAAGAGACGCGCCTGGGCGCCTGCCTCTCGTTTGGTCTTGTGACGTAGCGTGCACTTGGATCTATCGACATGTCATGTCGGCCAAGGCAACTTGAGGTTATATGGTCAAGCCGCACGGATCATTAGTATCAGTTAGCTCAATACATTGCTGTACTTACACACCTGACCTATCAACCACATAGTCTATATGGTTCCTTCAGGGGGCTTGTGCCCCGGGAGATCTCATCTTGAGGCGCGCTTCCCGCTTAGATGCTTTCAGCGGTTATCGCTTCCGAACATAGCTACCCGGCAATGCCACTGGCGTGACAACCGGAACACCAGAGGTTCGTCCACTCCGGTCCTCTCGTACTAGGAGCAGCCCCTCTCAAATCTCCAACGCCCATGGCAGATAGGGACCGAACTGTCTCACGACGTTCTGAACCCAGCTCGCGTACCACTTTAAATGGCGAACAGCCATACCCTTGGGACCGACTACAGCCCCAGGATGTGATGAGCCGACATCGAGGTGCCAAACACCGCCGTCGATATGAACTCTTGGGCGGTATCAGCCTGTTATCCCCGGAGTACCTTTTATCCGTTGAGCGATGGCCCTTCCATACAGAACCACCGGATCACTAAGTCCTAGTTTCCTACCTGCTTGATCCGTCGATCTTGCAGTCAAGCACGCTTATGCCTTTGCACACAGTGCGCGATGTCCGACCGCGCTGAGCGTACCTTCGAGCTCCTCCGTTACTCTTTAGGAGGAGACCGCCCCAGTCAAACTACCCACCATACACGGTCCCCGATCCGGATTACGGACCTAGGTTAGAACGTCAAGCACGACAGGGTGGTATTTCAAGGTTGGCTCCGCCACAGCTAGCGCCATGGTTTCATAGCCTCCCACCTATCCTACACAGACGAACTCAACGTTCAGTGTAAAGCTATAGTAAAGGTTCACGGGGTCTTTCCGTCTTGCCACGGGAACGCTGCATCTTCACAGCGATTTCAATTTCACTGAGTCTCGGGTGGAGACAGCGCCGCTGTCGTTACGCCATTCGTGCAGGTCGGAACTTACCCGACAAGGAATTTCGCTACCTTAGGACCGTTATAGTTACGGCCGCCGTTTACTGGGGCTTCGATCAAGAGCTTCGCCTTGCGGCTGACCCCATCAATTAACCTTCCAGCACCGGGCAGGCGTCACACCCTATACGTCCACTTTCGTGTTTGCAGAGTGCTGTGTTTTTGATAAACAGTCGCAGCGGCCTGGTTACTGCGACCCTCTTCAGCTATAGCTCGCATGAGCCACCAAAAAGGGTGCACCTTCTCCCGAAGTTACGGTGCCATGTTGCCTAGTTCCTTCACCCGAGTTCTCTCAAGCGCCTGAGAATTCTCATCCTACCCACCTGTGTCGGTTTACGGTACGGTCTGCGTAAGCTGAAGCTTAGGAGCTTTTCCTGGAAGCGTGGTATCAGCGACTTCGTCTTAAAGACTCGTCTCGGTGCTCGGTCTTGAAGGATCCCGGATTTGCCAAAGATCCAAACCTACCGCCTTTCCCCAGGACAACCAACGCCTGGTACGCCTAACCTTCTCCGTCCCTCCATCGCACTTACGCGAGGTGCAGGAATATTAACCTGCTTCCCATCGACTACGACTTTCGTCCTCGCCTTAGGGGCCGACTCACCCTGCGCCGATTAACGTTGCGCAAGGAAACCTTGGGCTTTCGGCGTGCGGGTTTTTCACCCGCATTATCGTTACTCATGTCAGCATTCGCACTTCCGATACCTCCAG
>NZ_JAVIZG010000001.1:0-30000 GCF_031453215.1 Stenotrophomonas sp. SORGH_AS_0321 | reverse complement strand
GCTCGGGTTCTCCGGGGTGTTTGCCAGGCTGATGCAGCGTGTCCCGATGGCATTGGCCGCCGGCATGCTGGCGGGCGTGCTGCTGCGCTTCGGCCTGGAGGTCTTCGTGTCCATGCAGACACAGCTGTTGATGGCACTGGCGATGTTCGGCAGCTGGTTGCTGGCACGGCGCCTGCTGCCGCGCTATGCGGTGATCGCCACCCTGTTGGTGGGCATCGTGGTGGCGCTTGGCAGCGGACAGCTGCACCTGCAGGGCATCGAACTGCAGCTGGCCCTGCCCGTGTGGACCACGCCACGGCTGAGCTGGGCGGCGGTGGCCAGCGTTGCCCTGCCCTTGTTCGTAGTGACGATGGCCTCGCAGAACATTCCCGGGGTGGCGGTGATCCGCGCTTCTGGTTACCAGGCACCGGTGTCGCCGTTGATCGGCTGGATCGGGGTGGTCAACACGGTACTGGCGCCGTTCGGTGCCTTCGCGCTGAACCTCGCGGCGATCACCGCGGCCATCTGCATGGGCCGCGAGGCACACGAGGATCCGGCCCGCCGCTACACCGCCGCCATGGCCGCGGGCGCGTTCTACATCGTGGTCGGGGTGTTCGGCGCCACGGTCGCGGCGCTGTTCGCTGCTTTCCCCAAAGAGCTGATCGCCTGCGTGGCCGGCATCGCGTTGTTCGGCACCATCGGCAACAGCCTGGCCACGGCGCTGGCGGTGGAGCGTGACCGCGAGGCCGCGCTGGTGACCTTCCTGGTTACTGCGTCCGGCATGTCGCTGTGGGGTATCGGCTCGGCGTTCTGGGGACTGGTGGCCGGCGGGGTGACCTTGCTGGTGCTGCGGCCGCGGGCAATGGCGTAGGCCGGGCTGCCAACCATGACGGCGGCAGCGGGACGGCGTTGCGCGGATCGACCGCGCAGGCCTGTTACAGCGGCTGCACCGACAGGGTCTGCTGCAATACGTGGCGGCCGCCGGCCGGGATGGTCACCACGTCCGGCCCCGCGTTGGCCGCCTCCAGGCAGACGTAGTCGCGCCAGCCATCGCCGACGTCGGCCATTTTCGCTGCTGCCTCGGCGCCCGGGTTCCAGGCCACCAGTGAGCGGCTGCCCTGGGTTTCCAGGGTGATGCGGCGCTTCAACACCGGGTCGTGCAGCACGTAGCGGCCCCCGGCCTGCGTATAGATGCGGTCACTGCGGCCGGGATCGCGCGGATCGCGCAGGTTCCATGGCCCCTGCTGGCGGCGCGCCTGGGCGTAGTTCTCGTACTTGTCCAGGTAGTCCAGCCCATCCACCCCCTCCACGTCCACGCGGCCGGCATCACCGACGTGGAAATAGTTGTGCAGCGCCTGGCTGATCGTCGCCGGCGCGGTGCCGGCGTTGTCGGTGATGAGCCGCTGGGTCAGGGTCGCCCCGACCACCACCACCATCTGCAGACGCAGCGACAGGTTGTCCAGCACCGGCGGCGCCAGGGTGAGCTCGATGCTGCCGTCGGCCAGCGCGCGCGCCTGCTTCAACTCCCACGGCAGGGTGCGCACGAAGCCGTGCGCGGGCACGTCATTGGACTGCCCTTGGCGGCCGAAGTAC
The DNA here is from genome assembly GCF_031453215.1 of Stenotrophomonas sp. SORGH_AS_0321. NCBI lineage: Bacteria > Pseudomonadati > Pseudomonadota > Gammaproteobacteria > Lysobacterales > Lysobacteraceae > Stenotrophomonas > Stenotrophomonas sp. SORGH_AS_0321. The sequence goes on along the minus strand of NZ_JAVIZG010000001.1, from coordinate 28,428 downwards.
GGCCAGCACACCGGGCTGCCACCCCGGATCGGCGTCGGCAGTTCGGCGCGTCGGGGCGACAACCACATCACGTCCTTGCCGCCCTTGGGCACGAAGGACAGCAGCTGGCCGCCGAACACGCTGATCGCCGCGCTGCCCTGCGGGGTCTGGATGAGCCACGCATCGAGCCCCTGGAACTGGCCACTGGTCACGCCCTGGATCTGTTGCACCTTGGAAGCACTCCGCACCGCTGGCGACTGCACCAGCGTGTTGTAGTTGGAAGGAAGGGTGAAGCGGCTGGCGGCCGGCGCTGCAGCCGTGGGGGGTTCGGCCTGCAGCGCCTGCAGGATGCGGCGACCGGCGCGCCCATCCAGCGGCGTCCAGCCCAGGCGCTGCTGCTCGGCCTGGATGGCGCGGCGGCTGGCGGTGCCGATCATGCCGTCGACCTGGCCGATGTCATGCCCGCGCGCGGCCAGCAGCGCCTGCAGCTGGCGGCGCTCGCGGCGACCCAGGCCCGGATCATCGGTGGGCCATGCCGTTGCCAGCCCGGCACCGCCGCGCAGCCGGTCGGCCAGCGTGGCGATGGCCAGCGCGTAACTTTCTGCGGCGTTGTAGCTGTAGATCGCGTCGTAGTTGCGGAACACCAGCAACGCCGGCCCGGTGTTCCCGGCCGGCAGCAGCAGCGCCGCGCGCGCATCGGCAGGCAGCCCGGGCACGGCTATCGCGTCGCCCTGCAGGGAGGTCACGCCCAGCGCTTTCCAGTCCGCCAGCGCGCGGCGCTGGGTGCGCCCGGCCTGTGCGGCGGCGAAGCCGGCGGGGACGCGGACTTCCATGCCCCACGGCTCGCCGCTGCGCCAGCCGGCACGCTTTAGGTAGTTGGCGGTGGACGCCAGCGCGTCCGGGATGCTGCCCACCAGGTCGCGGCGGCCGTCGCCATCGCCATCCACGGCAATGCGTGCATAGGTGCTCGGCATGAACTGGGTATGCCCGAACGCACCGGCCCAGGACCCCACCAGCCCCTCGCCGTGCAGGTCGCCCTGGTCCACCAGCTTCAACAGAGACAGCAGTTCACCGCGGAAGAACGACTGCCGGCGGCCCGCGCAGGACAGGGTGGACAGCGACTGCAGCAGCGGGCGCTTGCCGAACACGCGCCCATAATCACTTTCCACGCCCCACACCGCCACGATGGTGGCCGGGTCCACGCCGTACTCGGCAGACACCTGCTGCAGCAGGGCGCGGTGCTGGGCCAGCATGGCGCGACCATCGTCCACGCGCTGTTCGTCGACCAGCGCGGCCAGGTAATCCCAGATCGGCGTGCTGAACTCCGGCTGGGCATCCAGCAGCTCCAGCACGGACGGGTCAGGCTGCACGCCGGCCATCAGGGCGCTGAAGCGCTCGGCCGGGATTCCCTGCCTGGCCGCACTGGCCTGCAGGGTCGACAGGCAGGACGCGAAGGCCGGATCGACCTGCTGCGCGGACGCCAGTGGGCTGGCCATCAGGGTGGCCAGCAACATCAGGGAGCGCGTGGTCATGGTCATCCTCCGTGCCGCCATGGCCCCTGCATCATAGCGGCAGCGGGACGATCAACGGCGGCGCAGCAGGCGCAGGCCGAAGCCGGGTTGCGGCGCGGCCGTGTCCCAGCGCCCGATGATCTGCAGCCCCGAGGCATCCAGCAACTGCTGGAAGCTGGCTTCGGTGTACTTGTGGCTGTACTCCACCTGGATCGCATCGCCTGCGGCAAAGTGGAAGCGATGACCGCCGACGGTGACGTCCTGGTCGCGGTCACTGACCAGCTGGGTTTCGATGCGCAGGCGCGGCACGCTGTAGCGCGCACGATGGTGGAAGGCCTGCAGGTCGAAATCGCTGCCGACCTGCTGGTTGAGGCGCTTGAGCAGGTTGAGGGTGAACGCGGCGGTGACCCCGGCGGCATCGTTGTAGGCCGCTTCCAGCGTCGCGGTGTCCTTGTGCAGGTCCACGCCGATCAGCGCCAGTCCGTCTTCGCCCATGGTCTGGCGCATCGCGCGCAGCAGCGCTACCGCCTCGTCATGTTCGAAATTGCCCAAGGTGGAGCCGGGGAAGAACAGAAGACGGCGTGCAGCCTGTTCCTCCGGCTCAGGCACCTGCACCGGCTGGGTGAAGTCGGCGCAGACCGGCAGCATTTCGATGTCCGGCTGGGCCGGCGCCAGGTGGTCGATGCTCGACAGCAGGGCCGCGCGCGAAATCTCGATCGGGGTATAGGCCACCGGCGCATCGAGCGCCTCCAGCAGCAGCGCGGTCTTGCGCCCGCTGCCGCTACCCAGTTCGACCACGTGTACGCGCGGTCCGACGCGTTCGGCAATATCCGGCAGCGACTGTTCCAGCAGGGCCAGCTCGGTCCGGGTCGGGTAGTACTCGGGGGTGCGGGTGATCTGCTCGAACAGGGCCGACCCGGCGGCGTCGTAGAAATATTTGGAGGGCAGCCGCGGCGGCGTGGCGGACAGGCCGGCGATGGCGTCGGACAACACCCGTTCGCGGCTGGGGGTCAGGTCGGTCAGCGCCTGCCGCGCCGCGTGTACGGTACTCATGGAACGATGCTCATCGGAACGCCTTTGCCAGGCGCACGCCGGAGAACTGCCAGCGTGCGGAGGGGTCGAAGAAATTGCGGTAGCTGGCACGCACGTGGCCGCGCGGCGTGGCGCAGCTGCCGCCGCGCAGGATCCACTGGCCACACATGAACTTGCCGTTGTATTCGCCGAGACTGCCCGGGAAGGTGCTGAAACCGGGATACGGACCGTAGGCGCTGCTGGTCCATTCCCAGACATCGCCGTGCAGCTGCTGCAGGCCATCCGCTGCGCGCGGCGCGGACGGGTGCAGGCGATCATCGTCGACGAAATGGCCGTCAACGGGGTGCTGGCTGGCGGCCGCTTCCCACTCGAATTCGGTCGGCAGGCGTGCACCGGCCCAGCGGGAGTAGGCGTCGGCTTCGTAATAACTGATATGGCAGACCGGCGCGTGCGGATCCAGCGCACGCCAGCCGCCGAGGGTGTATTCGCGCTCCAGCGCTTCATCCCAGTACAACGGATGCCGCCACTGCTGGGCCTGGTTCAATGACCAGCCCTCGCTCATCCACAGCTGCACCTGCCGGTAGCCGCCATCGGCGATGAAGGCGGCGAACTCGGCATTGCTGGCCGGACGGCTGGCCAGCGCGTGGGCGGGCACCAGCACGCGATGGCGCGGCGATTCGTTGTCGTACGCGAACTCGGCATCGGCAGGCCACGCGGGGGCACCGATCCACGCGATGCGCTCCGGGCTGTCGATCCACTGCAGCGGCGTGGCGGCGCCGGCCTGCGTGGCCAGGTCATCGCGGTAGGCTGGCTGCAGCGGGTTGCTCCACAGCGCATGCTTGATGTCGGTCAGCAGCAGTTCCTGGTGCTGTTGTTCGTGCTGCAGGCCGAGTTGCAGGTGGTCCAGCGTTTCATCGGTCAGCGCGCGGTCCTTCAACAGGCGCAGCACCTGCCCGTCGATACGTTCGCGGTAGTCGTACACCTGTTCCAGGCTGGGCCGGGACAGCAGGCCACGCTGCGGCCGCGCGTGCGCCGGGCCGATGGTTTCGTAGTAGCTGTTGAACAGGAAGTTCCAGTCGGGCTGCAGTGGCTGGTGACCCGGCTGCGCGCCCAGCACGAAGCGTTCGAAGAACCACGTGGTGTGCGCCAGGTGCCACTTGGTGGGGCTGGCGTCGGCCATGCTCTGCACCATGGCGTCTTCGGCGCTGAGTGGGGCGGCAAGCGCCACGCTGCGTTGGCGCACGTGGACATAGAAGTCGGCCAGGGCAGCGTGGCGGGACGGGATCAGGGGAGCGGAGGCGAGCAGGCTGTTCACGACAGGAAGCTTGGGTCAGCTGCGGTGAGGACCACGTCATCGGCCCGCCATGGTGCCGTGTGCGCCGGCCCCCGCCCGGCTACAGCGCGTCCAGGTAGAACCAGTTTCCGCCGATGCGCTGGAAGCGGCTGTGCTCGGTCATCCTGACCGCACTGCCGCCGCCGATGCGGTAGCGCGCGGTGAAGCGGACCTGCGCGCGGTCGCCGTCCTGCTGGTGCTCCTGCACGGTCAGGCCCAGCCATTGGGTGCGCTGGCCGGGGGCATCGTCCAGGGACAGCTCCGCTGGGCGTGTATCGGGGTGCCAGCTGGACAGCAGGTAGTCGGCACGCTGCAGCACGTAGGCGCTGTAGCGCGAGCGCATCAGCTGTGCGGCATCGGCCGCCGGTTCGCCGGCATGGCAGCGGCCGCAGCAATCGGCGTAGGGCTTGCCGAGGTCGCAGGGGCAGGTATCGGGGACGGTCTGGCTCATGCCCGCTATTTTTGCATGGCCGGCGCGCCGCGCAACGGCGGGCCACGGCGGGCCACGGCGGCGTGGGCGTATCCTGTCGGCCCCCCATTGCAGGCCTGATCCGTGCTGGACATGATCCCCCCCGAACTCTGGTGGCTGGTAGCCATCGCCTTCATTGCCGGCCTGGTCGATGCGGCGGTCGGCGGCGGCGGACTGGTGCAGTTGCCGGGCCTGTTCACGGTGCTGCCGCAGCACTCCCCTGCGCTGCTGTTCGGCACCAACAAGTTCAGTTCGGCCTTCGGGACCGGGGCGGCGGCCTGGCGCTATGCGCGCAACGTGCGCTTCCCGTGGCGACCGGTACTGTTCGCGGCCGCCACCGCGTTCGTGTTTTCATTCCTGGGCGCGACCGCGGTCAGCCTGCTGCCCAAGGATGCAGTGCGTCCGCTGGTGCTGGTGCTGCTGGTGGCGATGCTGGGCTACACGCTGTGGAAGAAGGACTTCGGCGCGCTGCACCGGCCGCGCGAGGTGGGCCGCCGCGAGCTGCTGATCGCGCTGGCGATCGGTGCGGCGATCGGCTTCTACGACGGCTTCTTCGGGCCGGGCACGGGCAGCTTCCTGATCTTCCTGTTCGTGCGCTTCTTCGGGCTGGATTTCCTGCGCGCCTCGGCGGCGTCGAAGGTGGTCAACCTGTCGACCAATTTCGCTGCGCTGTCGTTCTTCGTGCCGACCGGCAACGTGCTGCTGCTGTTCGCCGTGCCGATGGCGGTGGCCAACATCGTGGGCTCGGTGGTCGGCACGCGGCTGGCGTTGCGCGGCGGCACACCGTTGATCCGCAAATTGTTCGTGGGCCTGGTGGTGGTGCTGATCGCGCGGATGGGCTGGGATACGTTCGCCTGATGCTTCGCGCATGGCGCGACGTTGTCTGCTGTCATGCGGGACGGGCGGTGCCCTGCACAGCGCCCCACCCGCCGCGCTCCCCGGTACCGCGCGCACGCATCCCGGGGAGAGCGGGAGCCGCCCCGGCCATCAGGCGTCCGCGGGCTCGGGTTCGTTGGCCTGCTGGCGGCTGCGTTCGGGCAGCTTGAGGCGCTTTCCTTCTTCGTCGTATTCGATCAGCAGGACGCCGGAATCGTGGCGGCCGCTGATTTCCACGAAGCAGGCGCCGCCGATGAACGGCTCCAGCGTCATCACCGATTTCAGCGGGGTGGCGACCACCATCTGGAAACCGAAGTTGTCGAAGATGTTCATCGCCAGCGCAGTGAACTCGTTGTCGGCCTTGTCGAAGGCTTCGTCGAGGACCACCGCGGCGTAGCTGGGCAGCTGGCCATCGGCGCCACCGAGCTGGTAACGCAGGGCGGCGGCCAGGCAGGTGGTGGCGAGCTTCTGCCGCTGGCCACCGGACTTGCCGGCACCGCTGCGGTAGATCTCCACCTGCTGGCGGGTGGCGGCATCCAGTTCCACGCCGATGAACTCCACGTGCATGCGCACGTCCAGCACCAGCTCACGCCAGCGCTTGTCCTCGCCTTCGGACGAGCCCAGCCGGGTGACCAGCTGGCGCAGCACGGCGAACTGCGCTTCGGCCAGTTCGCGCTGTTCGGTCTGCTGCTGGGACAGCACGTCGCGCAGGTGCTGGTGGAACTCCAGTACTTCCGGCAGGCGGCGGTCGCTGAGCTCGATGGTCAGCAGGGTGCCGCGGTTGAACGGCACCTGTTCCAGGCTGGCGTTGACCTCGTCCAGGCGCTGGCCGATCGACTTGCGCGCTTCGGCGCTGTGCCGCTGCAGGGCCAGCAGGTTGTTCTTGCTCTGGTTCTGCAGCAGGTCGAAGAAGCGCTCTTCATGCTGCGGCAGGCCGTCGCGTTCCAGCCGTTCCAGCCGGGCCAGGAAATCATCGGCCGAGGCCACCGATACGGTGAAGTCGCCGGACTCTTCCGGCCAGCCCTGCACGAAGCGGCGGAAGCAGCCCAGCAGCTGGTTCTCGACCCGGTTGACGTCCTGCTGCGAGGACGACAGGGATTCGTTCAGCGCGTTGCTGACCTGGCGCATGTGCGCCTCCAGGGTTTCCAGGCTGAGCGCGCCGAACGCTTCCAGGCGTTCCTGCAGGCCGGCTTCCTGGGTGCTGCCCAGGGTCGGCAGCACCAGCGCACGGCTCTGCTGGCGGGCACGGTCCAGGCGGTCACGTTCCTTGACCAGCTGGCCACGCTCCACGCGGGTGTCTTCGTAGGTGCGTCGTGCCTGCTCGATGTCCGAGCGCGCCGCGTCGATCTGGCGGGCCAGTTTTTCCAGGTCCGCATTGCCTTCGCGCAGGTCGAGCAGGGTCGCTTCGATGTCGGCCAGGCGCTGCTGCGGGGTGGCGATGTCGATCTCGTCCCAGCTGATGCCGGCCAACTGGTGGCACGCCAGCCGGCGCTCGTTGTCGAGGTCGCGCTGGGCGCGCAGGCGCGCGACGTCTTCGTCGCAGCCGGCGATCCGCTTCGCCAGCTCCTGCGCTTCTTTCTCGTACACGGCCAGCTTGTCGCGGTTGTTGAAACCCAGCAGCCAGCGGCGGCGGTCGGTCACCGCGCTGCGGTCATCCTTCTCGAAGCGGTCGCCGGGATGCTTGACCTGGCCTTCGCGGGTGATGCCACGATCGACGTTGCGCAGCTGGCGCGCGTCCACGCACTCGTAGTCGAAGCGCTTGCCCAGCTCGCGCCGCAGCCAGCCTTCGAACACGTGGTCGCGCAGTTCCAGCTTGTGCAGCAGCGAACGCGGCGACGGGTCACGCGCGAACGCTTCGTCGTTGCGACGCACGCGGTAGTAGGTGAAGCGCATGCCGAGGTGGGTGCGGTTCACCCAGTCGGCGACCTCGTTGTAGTGCTTGTCGTCGACCAGCAGCGACTGCGCGAAACCGAACAGCACGCGTTCGATCGCGCCCTGCCACGGCAGGTCATCCTCGCGCACCTGGATCAGCTCGCCGACGAACGGCAGCGCCGCTTCGGGCAGGCCGGTTTCTTCCACCAGCCGCGCGCGCAGCTTCTGCAACGGCGCGGGGATGCTGGAGGTGTTGCGCTGCATGGCGTCCAGCTCGGCACGCACGTCGCCGAAGCGGCGCTCGTCATCGCGCCGGCCGCCCAGCCGCTCGCTGATCGCATCATCCAGCGCCGACGAAGCGCGCTTGCGGTCCAGCAGTTCAGTCGACGCCTGTTCCACCAGTGCGGCGAAGCCGTGTGCATCCTCGGGCAGCGCCAGCTGCAGCTGTGCGGCGGCATCGCGGGCCTGCGCCTGCTTGGCCTGGCGACGGTCGCGCTCGGCTTCGGCGCGGCCCTGTTCGCGTTCCAGTTCCTCGATCCGCTCACCGCCCTGCTGGCGCCGCTGCAGCTCCAGTTCGCCCAGCTTGGCGGTGTGGTTGTCGAGCGCGGCGCGGCGCTGGGATTCCTCGCCCAGCAGGCCACGGTCGCGGGTGTCGAGTTCGCGCAGGCGCGCATCGATCAACTGCTGGCGGCGCGACTCGCGGAAACTGTCGATGCCCAGTTTCAGCACTTCATCGTCGCTGCGACGGCGCTTGATCTGCTTCAGTTCGGTGTAGTGCTCGCGCGCCGGCAGCAGGGTTTCCACCTGGCGGCGCGCGGTGACCACCGCCTGGTGCGCACCATCCAGTTCGGCGAAGTCGTTGACCAGCCGCTCGGCGGCATCGAAGGTCTTCGGCGTATCCAGCATGAAGTCGCGCAGGAAGACATTCAGGTCGCCCAGGTTCTTGGCCGACTGGGTCTTGTGCAGCAGGCGCAGCGCCATCTCGTTGTCGATGCCGAGCAGGTGGCGGAAGCGCTCGGCGTAGCCGGCGAAGCTGTCGAAGTGGTGCACGTCGGCCAGCTTCTGCTTCAGCTTGCGCAGGTCCAGGTCGAAGCCGCCGAGGTCCCGGGCGATGTCGAACGGGCGTTCGGCCACCATGTAATGCTTGCGCACGTCACCGGCAGTGGCGCCGTTGCCGGCGATCCAGAACAGCCGCACCAGGCTGACCACGCGGCCATCGCCGGCGCGGTATTCCAGCACCAGCGCGGTCCAGGTGGCGCCCTTGCGCAGGTACTGGGTGGCGATCTCGCCGGTGCCGCGATCCTGCTGGTCGGCCCAGGCACCGCGCACGTAGGACACCAGGTTGCGGTCGCGGCCACTGCGCTCGGCTTCGCGCGCAGCGGCGTTGAAGTCGACGATGGCCGGCGGCACCAGCAGCGCGGACATCGCATCGAGCAGGGTCGACTTGCCCGAGCCGGAGCGGCCCACGAACAGGAAGCCGCGCTCGGCGATCGGCACTTCGGTCAGGCCGTTGAAGGTGCCCCAGTTGTGTACCTGCAGGCGGCGCATGCGGAACTGCTGCGTGCGCGGGTCCGGCAGGCCTTCGGTGAACAGGGCGGGAGTGTGCTTGGAAATGGCCATGGCGTGCTCGCTGGGATCAGGCTTCGGCAGCCGGGGTTTCGCGCAGCTGGCGGTACACCGCCGACAGCGCGGAGACATCTTCGGCAGAGAACAGCAGCTTCAATGCGGGAGAGACTTCGTGGCGGTCTTCCTGGCCCGCAAGGCGGGTCAGGATGTGGTTGTCCTTCATCTTCTGCACGGCACTGGCCACGCGGCGGTTGAAGCCGGCACGGTCGGTGGACAGGTTCTTCTCGTACACCGCCAGCGCTTCGGCCATCTCGGCATCGGCGACTACCGCGCGGTTGCCGCGCGCATCGGCTTCGCCCAGCTGCTGGCGCAGGTACAGCAGCAGCACCGAGTCGATGAAGGTCAGCGGCGAGGTCCGCAGCAGCACCGGCGAATCCAGGTCTTCGGTATCGGCCTGGCGGGTGAAGGCCACGCCGCTCTCGCGGTCCAGCACCAGTTCCAGGAACAGGTCGGACAGGGAGGTGCGGATGGCGGCTTCGTTGCGCAGCAGCGCCGGCCACAGCTTGGCGTGGCGCTGCTGGTCGATGCTCGGCCCGATCAGCAGCTGGCACAGCGCGCGGCGCGCGTCCTGCGGCAGCCGGCCGGTATCGCCCAGGTACAGCACGTCGTTGTTGCGGCGGGGCAACGGGGTGACCACCACCGGCTCGGCGTCGAAGGCATCCTCGCCCTCGCCCAGGCGGGAGGATTCGATCGGATCTTCATTCCAGCTCATGGCGTTTCTCCTGGGTGAACCAAACCAGCGGGATGCGGGCGCGCCGCCATTGGCCATCGCCACCGCGCCAGTGGGCCAGCTCCTGCTCGCCCTCCACCACGGTGCCGAAGCGCGTGCCCAGCGACAGGTAGCCGATCACGCTGCCCAGGCCCTGCGGCGCTTCGCGCTGCGACAAGGCCTGGGAAATGCTCAGCTTTGGCTGCATGCCGAGCAGGTCATGCAGATCGCGGCGCAGGGTACGGAAATCAATTTCGGACGATGCCACCAGGTCGCCGACGCTTTCCAGGCTGATCGCGGCGGCATCGTTGCGCTGCACGCTGCCATCGACCTGCGCGCTGCGCGGATCGTGCAGCTTCCACTGCGACCACGAGCGCAGCCGGCTGGTGGTCAGCTGCAGGTCGCGTCCGATCGAACGCTGGGCCGGGAAGTCATCGCGCAGGGCCAGTGCCTCGCCCTGCGCCTGCTTCAGCAGCTGGTTGAGGCGGCGTTGTTCAAGGTAGCCGCGGCTCTGCACGAAACCGCGCAGGCTGCGGGCGAAGTGCTGCAGCACGTCGTGGACCTGGCCGCCGCGTTCCAGCATGGTGCCGGTGAAGCCGCGCAGGAACGCGCGTTCGTTGCGGTCCAGGCGCCGCGCGAAGCCACGCGCCAGCACCGATTCCAGCGCGGCGTCCAGCTGCGCACTCTGTTCGGCGTCGTTGAGCAGCCGCCAGAACGCCTGGAAGCTGCGGCCGGCGTCGCTCTCGCCGATCACGTCCACGCCTTCGAACAACTTGGACAGCACGTCGCCGCGCTCACCTTCATCGTCGATGATGCGTTCGCGGAATTCGCGGTTCAGGCGCTCGAAGTCATCGCGCACGCGGCGGAAGTCTTCGGTCAGTTCGTCGGCCAGGCCAATGATCTGGCGGGCGCGTTCCAGCGCGCGCTTGCCATCCAGCGCGGCCACGCGGCCTTCGCCGACGCGGGCGATTTCCGCATCGATGCGGTCACGCTCGTCGCGCAGCGCGGACAGCCGCGCATCCGGATCCGCTTCGGTCTGCGCCGCCAGCTGGGACAGCTGGTTGATGACCAGCGCCAGGCGGCTTTCGGTGGCGGCGACGCGGCTCTGTTCCAGGCTGTCGGCAAAGCGGATCGCCTGCAATGCCTGGGTGGACAGTTCGTACTGTTCCTGGTCAGCGCCTTCGGGCAGGCGTCGTTCCAGCCAGCCCTGGGCCAGCCAGTGCGCCACGTAGGCCTGCGCGGTGCGCGGCAGCTCACGCGACAGCTCTTCGCCGTTGAGCTGGTCCAGCGCGCGCTGCAGGCGCTCGTGCAGCACCGGCGCGGCCAGCGTGCGTTCGCCGTCCATCAGCAGGCCCTGCAGCAGGCCGATGATCTCCGGCGCATGGTCGGCGGCGAGCAGCTTCCATTGCGGTTGTTCGCGCAGGTGGCGGTAACGGATGATGCGTTCGCGATGCTTCATGCAGCGGGGGAATCCGGATGGGCGGGCAGCGGCGGACGGGCGCGCAGCGGGAACGGCACCGGCCACGCAGGCCGGCGCCGCACAGGCAACGCGATCAGCGCTTGCCGCCGACTTCGATGAAACGCAGGAATTCGGCGCGGGTGCGGGCATCTTCGCGGAAGCTGCCCAGCATCTTCGAGGTGACCATGCTGACGCCGCGCTTGTGGATGCCGCGGGTGGTCATGCATTCGTGGGCACCTTCGACGACCACGCCCACGCCGATCGGCTGCAGCACGTCCTGGATGCACTGGGCGATCTGCGCGGTCATTTTTTCCTGCACCTGGAAGCGGCGGGCATACGCTTCCACCACGCGGGCCAGCTTGCTGATGCCCACCACCTTGCCAGCCGGCAGGTAGCCGACGTGCACGCGGCCGATGATCGGCGCCATGTGGTGTTCGCAGTGGCTTTCGTATTCGATGTCGCGCAGCACGATCAGCTCGTCATAGCCGGCGACCTCTTCGAAGGTGCGCTCCATGTAGGCGCGCGGGTCATCGCGGTAGCCGCTGAACCAGTCGCCATAGGCCTCGGCGACCCGGCGCGGGGTGTCCAGCAGGCCTTCGCGGGTCGGGTCTTCACCGGCCCAGCGCAGCAGGGTGCGCACGGCCTCTTCGGCCTGCGTCTGGGAAACATCGCCCTGCGGCGCCTTGGAATTGTTGTCGTTGCTCATTGCGAACTGCATCCCGGAGGGGTCGAGCATGGTAGCCGACCAAGGGGGGAGTCGTCCCCTGCCCGTGCCCGGGTTCGCCGGCCGCCTGCTGGCGCCGGATGAGACGGGTTCCTGGGTTGGCGACGGGCGGTGGGGCTGGGCGGGGGACGGCAGAAGCCGCATCCTGCGGGCCTCGTTTCGCGCCATCCATGGCGCTCAACGCCCCCGCCCAGCCCCACCGCCCGTCGCCCCTGACAGCTCCTAGTGGCCGCCCGTCCGGCAGGAAACTCACCAAGGTCGGACGCTGAACCATGCGGCGCGAGGGGTATTGATAGGAATGAAATTAGTAGTATCCTATCTATCTGCCATGAACAGTTCCCTCGACGAACGTACCCGGCTGCAGATGCAGCTCAGCTCCGGCCTGCTCCACTCAGGGCGGCAGTGGCAGCGCCTGGCCGATACCGCGTTGGGCAGCTATGGCATTTCCACTGCCTGCACCATGCCGCTGCTGATGATCGGCCGCTCCGGCGGGGGCATCCGCCAGGTCACCCTGGCCCAGCAGTTGGGGCTGGAAGGTCCGTCGCTGGTGCGCCTGCTGGACAAGCTGTCAGCCAGTGGGCTGGTGCGCCGCGAATGCGATGCCAGCGACCGCCGCGCCAACCTGCTGTGGCTGACCGACGAAGGCCAGGCACTGGTCAGCGAGCTGGAACAGCAGCTGATCGGCCTGCGCGAAGAAGTCTTCGGCGAGCTGTCCATGGACGAGCTGCGCGCAGTGCTGAAGGTGTGGCAGCTGCTGTCCGCCGCGGTCGATCGCATTACCTGAGCGTTGTTGTCCCGGGGGATGCCGCTGCCGTGCAGACGCCAGCGGCGTTCGCCCGTTGCTGTTGCTGTTGCGGTTCCCTCCCCCGTTCCGAAGCCAGATCCCTGCCGATGCCCGGTGAATTCAGTCTCCATGGTGTGTTCGTCCCGACCCTGCTCGGGCTGATGCTGCTCGCCTATGTGCTCAACAGCGGCCTGCGCGTGCTGCTGCAGCGCAGTGGCGCCTATCGGCTGGTCTGGCACCCCGCCCTCTTCAACCTGGCCCTGTACGGCATCGTGCTCGGTGGGTTGTTCCACCTCCTGCGTTGGATGCAATCGTGAAAAAGATCGTCAACAAAGCCCTTCCGCCGGTGCTGACCGTGCTGGCGGTGATCGTCGCCCTGCTGGTGCTGCGCCAGCTGTGGGTCTATTACATGGACGAGCCCTGGACCCGCGATGCGCACATCGGCGCCGACGTGGTGCAGGTCGCGCCCGATGTTTCCGGACTGGTCGAGGCGGTGGACGTGGGCGACAACCAGGCGGTGAAGAAGGGCGCGCTGCTGTTCGTGGTCGACCGCGCGCGCTACCGGATCGCGCTGGAGCTGGCACGCGCGTCGTTGGCCGAACGGCAGGCGACGGTGGCCCAGCTGCACCGTGAGATCGCCCGCGATCGCAGCCTGCAGGACCTGGTGGCCGGCGAGGATGCGGAAGTGCGGCGGGCCAAGCTGCAGGCCGCGCAGGCAGCCCAGGCCACCGCGCAGGCGGCGGTCGACCTGGCCGTACTGAACCTGGCACGGACCGAGGTGCGCGCCCCGGCCGATGGGCAGATCAACGACCGCACCGTCCGCGTGGGTGACTACGTGACCGCCGGCAAGCCGGTGCTGGCCCTGCTGGATACCACCTCGTTCCGCGTGGACGGCTACTTCGAGGAAACCCGCCTGCGCGGCGTGGCTCCTGGCCAGCCGGTGGACATCCGCCTGATGGGCGAGGACGTGGCGCTGCAGGGCCACGTGGAAAGCATCGCCGCCGGCATCGAAGACCGTTACCGCACCGATGGCAGCAGCCTGCTGCCCAACGTCACCCCGGCCTTCGACTGGGTGCGGCTGGCGCAGCGGATCCCGGTGCGCATCCGCATCGACCAGGTACCCGCTGGCGTGCAGCTGATCTCCGGCCGTACCGCCACGGTGACCGTGGACATCCACGGCACCGCCGCGCACAAGGCCGGTGTCGCGCCGGCACGGGCGGGCCTGTGAACCTGCGCACGCCCCTGCACGGCCTGCCTAGGCTGGCGCTGGTGGTCACCCTGGCCGGGCTGGCCGCCTGCCGCACCGTCGGCCCGGACTACGCCGTGCCGGAAGGGTCCGCGTTCAATCGCCCTGCGGCGAACAGTGCCTTCATCGACACCGGCAACGCGCAGGTCGCGGCCAGTGCCGAACTGCCCGCCCGCTGGTGGTCGCTGTACCAGGATCCGGTGCTGGATGGCCTGGTTGAACACGCGCTGCGCGACAACCTGGAATTGAAGGCGGCCGATGCCCACCTGCGCCGCGCCGCGGCCATGTACGAACAGGCGCTGGACGCCGGTGGCTTCGACTACGAGGCCGAGGCCGGGGTGAGCCGGGCGCAGCTTTCGGCCGAATCGTTCCTGCTGGAGCACGAACTGCCGCCGATCAACCTGGCCGACGGCAAGTTCGCGGTGAGTTATCAGTTCGACCTGTTCGGCAAGCTCAAGCGGGGCGCCGAAGCGGCGCATGCCGATGAGCAGTCGGTGGCCGCAGCGCGCGATATCGCGCGCATCAGCGTCGTTGCCGAGGTGGCCGACAACTATCTGGAAATCTGCCACGCCAACCACGAGCTGCACGTCGCCAGCCATTCGCTGCAGCTGCAGCAGCGTGGCCGCGAGGTGACCCAGCGGTTGATCGCCGCCGGTCGCGGCACCGCGCCGGAACTGGCACGCGCCAACGCCCAGGTGGCGATGCTGGAAGCCGCGCTGCCGCCGCTGCAGGCCAAGCGCCAGGCCGCTGCCTATTCGCTCGCCGCGCTGCTCGGGCAGCCCCCCGGCCAGCTGCCGGCCGGCGTGGTGGACTGCAGCCACGCGCCGGCGCTGCAGCAGCCGCTGCCGATCGGCGATGGCCGCGCGCTGCTGGCGCGCCGACCGGACGTGCGCCAGGCCGAACGCAGGCTGGCTGCGGCCACCGCACGCATCGGCGTGGCCACCGCGGAACTGTATCCGGACATCCGGCTGGGGGCCTCGGTCGGGGCGGCCGGCCTGCTGGCCGACTTCGGTGAGCCGTTGACCCAGCAGTGGTCGTTCGGCCCGCTGATCTCCTGGACGCTGCCCTCGTCGGGCACCCGTTCGCGCATCCGCGCCACCGAAGCCGGTGCCGATGCAGCACTGGCCGAATTCGACCAGACCGTGCTGCAGGCGCTGCGCGAGACCCAGACCGCGCTGGACCGGTATGCCCAGGACCTGCGCCGCCTGCAGTCGCTGCAGGTGGCCCAGCAGCAGGCCACGCTGGCGGCCGAACAGAACCGCCGGCTGTACCAGGGCGGCCGCACGCCGTACCTGTCCAGCCTGGATGCCGACCGCAGCCTGGCCACCGCCGACGCCACCCTGGCCGATGCGCAGGCGCAGGTGTCGCGTGACCAGATCCTTCTGTTCCTGGCGCTGGGGGGTGGCTGGGACGCTCCGGCCGCTGCCGCTGCCGTTCCCGCGGCGGCGAGGTAAGCGCGATGCACGTGCTGCTGGACCGGCAAGGCTGGATGTTCTCGATCAAGACCTACCTGGCCTCGATCACCGCGCTGTACATCGGCCTGGCCGGGAATCTGTCGCGGCCGTACTGGGCGATGGCCACGGTCTACATCGTCAGCCAGCCACTGCTCGGCCCGACCCGGGCCAAGGGGGTGTACCGCATCCTCGGCACGTTGCTGGCCGGTGCGGCCACCCTGCTGATGTTGCCGCACCTGGTGGAAACGCCGCTGCTGCTCAGCGCGGCGATGTCGCTGTGGCTGGCCGGCTGCCTGTTCATGGCCCTGCTCAACCGCGGCCCGCGCGGCTATGCGTTCCTGCTGGCCGGCTATACCACCGCCTTCATCGGCTTCCCGGCGGTGACCTCGCCGGAGCTGATCTTCGATACCGTGGTGGCCCGCAGCGAGGAGATCATCCTCGGCACGGTGGTGGCGGTGCTGTTCGCCGCGCTGGTGTTCCCGGCATCGGTGCGGCCGATGCTGACCGGCCGCATCGGCAACTGGATGGGTGATGCGGCGCACTGGTGCCGGCAGATCCTGGAAGGTGGCCGCGCGCATGCACCGCGCAACCGGCTGGCCGCCGACCTGGTGCAGTTCGAGGCGCTGATCGAGTTCCTGCGCCGCGACGATCCGCGCCATGCCGGCGCGGCGGTGTCGATGCAGCAGCTGCGCGAACGCATGCTGTTGCTGCTGCCGGTACTGTCCTCCATCGCCGACCGGCTGGGCGCGCTGCGCCGCCACGGCGACGGCCTGCCCGACGGCCTGGAATCCCTGGTGGAGGACATCCGCCACTGGCTGGAAGCCCCCACCGAAAGCCGCTCGCATGACCCGCTGCGCGCCCGCATCAGCGCGTTGAAGCCGCAGGTGGACGGTAACCTGCAGCACCTGCAGCTGGCCTCGCTGCTGCTGCGGCTGGAAGAACTGGTGGACCTGTGGGCGGACTGCCGCGCGCTGCACCAGGCCATAGAGCAGGGCAGCGCACCGCAGGACGCCAGCCACTACCGCATCAGCACCGGCAGGGTGGCCGAAAGCCGCCACGTGGATTACGGCATGGCGCTGTTCTCCGCGCTCAGCGCAGGCATCGCCCTGATGAGCTACTGCGTGCTGTGGATCGGGCTGGGCTGGGAAGGCGGCGGCAACGGCGCGATGATGGCCGCGGTCGCAGCGGCGTTCTTCGCCGCGCAGGATGACCCGGCCCCCAGCATGATGTCGTTCCTGGTGTGGGCGGTGGTGGCCAGCGTGGTCGCCGGCATCTACCTGTTCGGCATTTTCCCGGCCGTGCATGACTTCGGCCTGCTGGTGCTGCTGCTGGCGGTGGTGTTCCTGCCGCTGGGCGTGCTGCTGCACCACCCGAAGACGATGCTGTTCGCACTGCCGTTGACGGTCAACCTGGTGGCGCTGCTGAGCGTGCAGAACACCTACAGTGCCAACATCCAGAGCTTCGTCAATTCAGCGGTGGCGATGTTCATCGGGATTGGTTTTGCCGTGGTCATGACCCGCCTGTTCCGTTCGGTCGGGGCCGAATGGACCGCGCGGCGACTGGTGCGGCAGGGCTGGACCACGCTGGCCGAAGCGGCCGAAGGGCGTGGCCAGCAGGATCGCGAGCGCTTCGCCGCGCGCATGCTGGACCTGCTGGGACTGCTGGCGCCGCGCCTGGCGGCGACCCCGGAGGGCAGCGACATCGGGTCGGTGGACATGCTGACCGAAGCCCGCGTGGGACTGAACATCCTGCAGCTGCGGCGCGCCCGGCTGGAACTGCCCGAACGCAGCCGCGAAGCGGTGGAACGGATCCTGGCCGAGATCGCCGCGCATTACCGCCGCCAGGTGGCCGCGCGGCGCCCCCTGCCCGGTGACGGGGCGCTGCGCGGGCGTCTGGATGCCTCGCTGTCGCGGGTGGGGGGCGTTGCCGCCTGCAAGGCGCGCGACGAGGCGCTGATGGGCCTGGTTGGCCTGCGCTTCGCGCTGTTCCCGGACGCGGAAGGCTGACATTCGCTGCTGTTGGTAGCGACGGCCCGCAGGGTGTCGGTCAGGACGACCGGCATGGCCATGCGCGGCGGAATGCATCCGTTGCGCGTTGCCTCTGCCGGAAACGCGCCGCTGCGCTCGCCGAGCGTGGCTCGGCGCTACCGTTCACAGGCGTTTCCGCGTCCAATGACCGGCCGTTTCCCCACCCGATGTCCGCCCGCCGCCCGGCCAGTCATCCCGCCGCAAGCGGCGGCGCGCTACCCTGCGCGTCCGCGCTTGCTGCGCACCTTCAACAGGAACATCCCGATGAGCTACGACATGATGGTCTTCGATGCCAGCGTGGCGCCGCGCGAAGCGACCGCCTTCATTGCCTGGTACGAGAAGCAGACCGACTGGAACGAGGATCACGACCATGATGATCCGAAGGTCGCCGCGCCGGCCCTGCAGGCCTGGTTCGCCGAGATCGCCGAACACTTCCCGCCGATGAACGGCCCGCTGTCGGACGATGAAGACGACCGCGACGAAGTGACCGACTACAGCATCGCCGCCCATGTCATCTACGGTTCGTTCGCCGATGACGTGGCCGAGCGTGCGCACGAGATGGTGCAGGTGCTGGCCTTCCAGCATGGCCTGGGCTTCTTCGATGCCAGCAGCGATGAAGCCGCCATCGTGTACCCGGACGGCACCGTGCTGGTGCTGGAATAAGCGATGCCTGATGTAGCGCCGGGCCATGCCCGGCGTGCATCAGGGCGTTACAGCAACAGTTCGCCCTGCACTGCCTGGGCGCCCAGCCGCCATGCCAGCCCGGACAACCGGCTGGCGTGGCGCTGCAGGGCCTTCTCCAGCACCTCCGCCGACCCCGCCAGCTGCAACCGCGTCCGCGCCCGGGTCAGCCCGGTGTATACCAGTTCGCGCGACAACACCCGGCTGTCATGCCGAGGCAACTGCAGCCACACTTCGTCGAATTCCGACCCCTGGGCCTTGTGCACGGTCATCGCGAACGCGCTTTCGTGGGCCGGCAGGGCCGCCGGATGGAACGCACGGGGATGGGCCATGTCATCACCCGGGAACCAGGCCGCGATGCCGCCACCGGTATCGCGCAGGCAGATGCCCACGTCGCCGTTGAACAAGCGGTGGCGATAGCTGTTTTCGGTCACCAGCAGCAGCCTGCCGTGGAAGTAACCGGCATTTGCACCGGCCAGCAGGGTTTCGATGCGATGGTTCAGCCCGTGCGCGCCCTGCGGCCCTTCGCGCAGCGCGGTCAGCACCCGCAGGCGGCCGGCCTGGGCCAGCGCGGTGGCCGGATCGCCACTGTCGGCAAGCGCGCGCCACTGCGCCAGCAGGTGCTCACGCTGCTCCTGCAGCGGATCCAGCAGGCCTTCGTGGAAGCTGACGCCGGCCAGCGTGCCTTGCCGCAGCAGCGTCAGCGCCGCAGCACTGTCACCCTCGCGTACAGCCGTGGCCAAGGGGGCGAGGTCCAGCGCATCGCTTTGTCGATAGCCGCGCTGCAACTGCACCCGGCGGCCGGCAAACGGGCTGGGCGGTGCTTCCGGCCGCAGCGTGGCCGCAGCCAGCAACGGCTGCAGCGCGCGTGCATCGTCATGGCGGGTGCCCTCGCCATCGCCGCTGGCGCGCAGGATGGCGCTGAGCACGTCGCCTGCCTCCACCGACGGCAACTGATCCGGATCGCCCAGCAGGATCAGCCGCGTGCCTTCGGCGATGGCCTCCACCAGCTTGGCCATCAGCGGCAGGTCGATCATCGACGCTTCGTCGACCACCACCACATCGAACGGCAGCGGGTTGTCGGCGTGGTGGCGGAAGCGCGGGGAATCCGGGATCACGCCGAGCAGCCGGTGCAGGGTGGTGCCACTGCTGGGCAGGGCCGCGCACAGCTCAGGCGCCAGGCCTTCGGCCTGCAGTCGCTGCAGCGCCAGGCGCAGGCTTTCGGCCATGCGTTCGGCGGCGCGCCCGGTCGGTGCGGCCAGCGCCACGCGCGGCGCCGGTTGGCCCGCCTGCACGGCCTGCGCGACCAGCAGCAGCAACAGCCGCGCGATGGTGGTGGTCTTGCCGGTACCCGGTCCACCGGTCACCAGGGCCAACGGGTGGCGCAGGCTCACCGCCGCAGCGCGCGCCTGGTGGTCGACACGGCCGGCTGCCTGCGGGAACAGGTCCGCGAACAGCGGCGCGATCGCCTCCAGCGCCACGCTCGGCAACGGGTGCCGGCCGATGCGCTGCAACCCTTCGGCCAGCTGCCGTTCGTATTCGCGGTAGCGGCGCAGATAGACCAGGCCGTTTTCCAGCACCAGCGGCGCATCGACGCTGACCACGGCGGCCTGCTCCGGGTGTGCCACCCACGGCGAGTCGTGCAGCGCCTGCAGCCACTGGCTTGGGCTCGGCCAGCTGAAGCTGCCCTCCACCAGCCGCTGCGGCTGCCCCGGATCGAAGCCGGCGTGCCCCTGCGACACCGCCAGCGAGGCCAGTGCGGCGGCGACCAGGATCGAAGGCGGGGTTTCCGGCCGCAGCCGCCCGAGGCTGAGCGCCAGCGCATGGTCCAGCGTGCGCAGCTGGCCGGCGGCTTTCAGTTCCACCAGCAGGCTCATGCCACGCCCCCCACCACGCGGGCGACCAGCGCCGCCTGGGCGGTGTCACCGCCGGCGAACAGGGCGTCCAGCGCATCCACCAGTGCGGGCTCGAAACGTGCTGCATGCACGCCTTCGCCGTCCACGCCCAGCCCGCGGCAGAACAGGTAGCGGATGCCGCCCATGTCGCGCGCGTAGTCGTAGCGGCTGCCCAGCCGGAAACGCAGCCAACGGTGCAGGGCCACGGTGTAGATCAAGGCCTGCAGGTCGTATTCGCTGTGGCGCATGGCCGCGCGCAGCAGGTCCGCGGTGTAGCCCGGCAAGCGGTTGGATTTGTAATCGAGCACGTACCAGCGGCCCTCGCGCACGTAGGTCAGGTCGATCTTGCCGGTCATCAGCCCTTCCAGCTGGCGGCGCAGGCCGAAGCCGCGGCGCGCCGGCACGATGCCGAAACGATGCAGCAGCTGCAGCAGCGCCGGCACCGCGGTGGGCTGCATGGCGAAGTGGAACTCGATTTCCGCGCGGCGCTGGGCCGCGGGCAGGTCGTGCAGGGCCCCGCCCTCCGGCAGCGGCACGGTCAGCGTGTGGCCGACCAGCGGCACCAGGACCTCGACGCCGTCGTCCAGGTCGGCATCGGCGTAGCCTTCCTCGCGCAGCGCCTTGCGCAGCACCGCGGCCTGGCCTTCCGGTGCCGGCTGGCCCGGTTGCCACCCGCCCCAGGCGGCGAAGTCGGTGTTCTCCAGCGCGTCGTGCAGCACGTTGCCGAAGCGACTGCCCATGAAGCGCGGATCCACCGCGACGCTGTCCGCTTCACTGCCGGCCGGCAGCGCCGGTTCCAGCGGCAGGTCGGCACCGGCCGGTTCGTCGGCGGCG
Source organism: Stenotrophomonas sp. SORGH_AS_0321 (assembly GCF_031453215.1). Classification (NCBI taxonomy): domain Bacteria; kingdom Pseudomonadati; phylum Pseudomonadota; class Gammaproteobacteria; order Lysobacterales; family Lysobacteraceae; genus Stenotrophomonas; species Stenotrophomonas sp. SORGH_AS_0321. The sequence goes on along the minus strand of NZ_JAVIZG010000001.1, from coordinate 7,917 downwards.
GGCGCGGGCACTTCGGTGGCGGCGGCATCGATGTCCTGGCCGGCATCGGCATTGGCCAGCTGGGTGAAGCTGTACACCCACCAGTCGTGTGGCACCCGCCGTTCGATCAACCGCACCGGCGGCAGCTCGCCTTCGTCTTCCAGCGCCAGCTGCGCAGGGCGCGGTGCCAGCGGGCGCTCATCGACGCGGATATCGGCATGCGCCGCCAACGCCGTCAGCTCGCCCAGCATCGGCGCCAGCCGGGTCTTCGCCAGTCCGGCCAGGTCGCCGACGGCGATCCACAGCGCGTGCTCGGCGCGGGTCAGGCCCACGTACAGCAGGCGCGCATCTTCGGCGCGCTGCTCCTGGTCGCGCAGTGCGGTGGCCGCGTCCCAGGCTGCGTCCTTTTCCAGTTTCCAGTGCAGTTCGCGGCGATCCTGCGCATGCACTGTGCAGTTGCTGGCGGTGTTCGGCGCACCGCCGTCGATACCGACGAACGGCAGGTAGACCAGCGGGTATTCCAGGCCCTTGCTCTTGTGCAGGGTGATGATCTGCACCCGGCGCGCGTCCGATTCCAGCCGCAGCAGTTGCTGTTCGTCGTTCTGGTCGGCATGCGCCATCTGCCCCTGCAACCAGTCCAGCAGGCCGTGCATGCCCAGCGCCTGGGCCGAAGCCTCCTGCAGCAGCTCGCCCAGCTGCAGGTAGTTGGTCAACCGGCGTTCGCCGTCCAGCAGCGCCAGCAGGCGTTCGGCCTGGCCGGCGCAGGCATCGGCGATCACCGCGAATGGTCCGCCGCGGATCCAGCGTTCGCGCCACTGCAGCAACTGTGCCTGGTAGCCGCGCTGCACATCGCCGTCGCGTTCCATGCCGGCGATCGCCGCTGCGTCCTGGCCCAGCAGCACCGTCGCCAGTGCCGCGCGCAGGCGCCCTTCATCGGCCGGTTGCAGCAGGGCCATCAGCAGCGCGCGCAGGTCCTGCGCTTCGCTGGTGGCGAACAGGCTCTGCTTGCCCGCGGCAACGGCGGGAATACCGGCTGCCGCCAGCCCGCGCTGCACCAGCGTGGCTTCGCGGTGCGAACGCACCAGCACCGCGATGTCGCCCGGCTGTACCGGGCGACCGCGCAGTTCGGCGCGCCCGGCGCGTGCGTCCACCAGCACCTGGTGGATGTCGGCCACGCAGGCGGCGCAGGCCACCTCGCGCGAGGGATCGGCGTTGAACGGGCGCCCGCCTTCATGGCGCAGTACGCGCAGGGTCAGGCCTGGCGCCGGCTGGCCATCGCGCAGGTAATCCGCGTCGCCGCGCACGCCACCGGCGGCCACCGGTTCGAAGGGAATCCCCTCGTCCAGGAAGGCGGTGGGACCGGCGTTGTCGTACAGCGACTGCAACGCACGCAGCACGCCGGGGCGCGAGCGGAAATTGCGGTCCAGCGCCGGTGCGACCTGCGCCCCGCGCTTGGCCTTGAGGTAGGTATGGATGTCACCGCCGCGGAACCCGTAGATCGCCTGCTTCGGATCGCCGATCAGGAACAGCGCCGGCGCCAGCCCGGCCTCGCGCGTTGCTTCGCTGTCGCCGAACACGGTATGGAAGATCCCCCACTGGCGATCATCGGTGTCCTGGAATTCGTCGACCAGCGCGATGCGGTACTGGCTGCGCAGCTGCCGCACCAGGGTGTCGCGGTGCGGACCGGCGAGCGCGTTGGCCACCCCGTCGATCAGGTCGTCATAGGTCTGCACGCGGCGCACGCGCTTGAGCGCATCCAGCCGCTGGCGGGCTTGCGCACGCAGGTCGTGCAGGAAATTGACCGCGCGGCCACGCAGCCACTCCAGCCGCGCCTGCCGGGCCTGCAGGTAGTCCTGCAGCGCCGGCTGCAGTGGCGACCCGGGCGTGCGTCCGGCATGCGCCTTGTTGGTCTTGCCTTCCAGAGCGGCTGGCAGCAGCGCAGGCAGGCGCTCGCTGTCGAGCACCGTGGCCGGCCCGTCATGCAGCGCCCAGTCGCGCAGCTGCGAACACAGCGGCTGCAGCCAGCCCAGTTTGTAGGAGGCGCCGTTGAGCCACTTGGCGTCCACCGCTTCACACAATGCGCCGAAGAAAGCATCACCGTGATCGCGGATGGCCTGGCGCAGCGCATCGGCGGCGTGTTGCAGCCGCGGTGTCGGATCCTCACCGACCACGCCTGCCGGGGGCAGCAGCGGCAACGGCTTCAACAGGTCAGGCAGGTCACCGGCCAGGGCCTCGGGGGTCTTCCACAGCCAGGCCAGCGCATCGATCACGGTCGCATCGCTGGCATGCACGCGCCACAGGTCGGCGGCCAGTTCTTCCAGCAGCGCACGGTCGCTGGCCAGCAGCTCGGGAGGATCGAAGGTATGCCCGCTTTCCAGCGCATGTTCGCGCAGCACGCGGGTGCAGAATCCGTGGATGGTGAAGATCGCGGCGAGGTCGATCTCATCGGCGGCGACCTGCAGCCGGCGCTGCAGCGCAGCGGCGCTTTCCGTGCCGGTCTGCAGGTGGCGCTGCAGCACCCAGCGGGTCAGCAGCACGTCGGGGGTATCGCCATCGGCCGGCGCGCGATCCACCAGCTGCGCGGCCAGCGCCAGGCGCTCGCGGATGCGCTTGCGCAGCTCCTGGGTGGCCGCGTCGGTGAAGGTCACCGCCAGCACCTGGCCGATCCGCAGGCCCTGCTCCACCACCAGCCGGGTGAACAGCGTGGCCAGGGTGAACGTCTTGCCGGTGCCGGCGCTGGCTTCGATCAGCTGCACCCCGTGCAGTGGCAGCGCCAGGTATGGATCAGCCTGCAGCGTGTCCATGTCGTTGCTCATTGCCCGCCCTCCTCGCGCAGCGCGCGGCCTTCGCGCACCGCGCTGAACACCACGCGGCTGATGTGCAGCAGGTCGGCGAAGCTGGCGTCGTCCTTGAACGGATCCTGCCCACGCAGCGCAAGCTGGATCGCCTCGCCCTGCGCTTCGCCCCAGCTGCGGTCAGAACCGTGCCAGCGCTTGGCGGCTTCATTGAACTGCTTTTCCGCAGGCGTCGTATGCAGGGTCCAGCCGGTATAGGGACCGAACGGCAGCGGCTCACGCAGGCCGCGCGCGCGCAGCTGCAGCAGGCTGCGCAGGGCATCGCGGGCCTGCGCGGCTGGCAACGCGGGCAGCAGGTGCGGACCTACGCCGTTCTCGCCTTCATCGTGGAACTGCACCAGCGGCAGTGCATCGCCGGCGGCATTGGCCAACAGCCAGTCCAGCCCATGGCGGATCGCCGCATTACCGTTCAGGCTGCCGGTGCGCAGGCGCACCAAGCCCGCCGGGTGGCGGTCAGCGACCCGGCCATGCAGGCGCACGCCGTCGATGTCCACTTCATAGCGGCGGCTTTCCAGCGGTGTATCGCCCAACCACTCGCGCAGGGCCAGCGCATACGGACGCGACTGTGCCTGCAGCGCATCGAAACCGCGTTCGCCCAAGGCACCGGACGGCAGCAGCGCGCGTGCGCGCAGCCGCGGGTACAACGGCGCGTCATCCTCGCGCAGCGTGGCCTGCACCACGGCCAGCTGCACGCTGCGCGCCTCAGCACTGCGTTCGGACAACACCAGCGGCTCGACGTCGTCGGTTTCCTGCATCTCCCCGGGCAGGCGCAGGCCCAGCGACAGCGACAGGAACTGGCCAGCGGGATCGACCAGGAAGCGGCGCAGTTCATCCAGTGACAGCCGCGATTCCACCGCTTCGGGGTCCGCAGCCGGCGCGGGCAGCGGCGCGCTGATCCAGGCCGGCAGCTGGCCACGGGCACCGCCCACGGTGGCTGCGGCGGGATGCCATTGGCGGCGATAGCTGAAACGCCGTGGGTCGCCGCCACCGAATGCCGCCGGCGAGAACGGCTGCAAGGCATGCCGCACCACGAACTGCTTTGCCGCTTCACGTGGATCGACGTGGTACTGCATCGCCGCGTCGATCAGTTCGCTGACCAGCACCGAGGGCTCGCGCACGCTGCCATCGCGTGGGTCCGCGCCGAGGTAGCTCAGGTAGAACGCATCCTGCGCGGCGGCGAACAACTGCAGGAACAGGAAGCGGTCATCCTCGCGCAGCGAACGGTCACCCGGGCGACGGCGCGCGCTGTCCAGTTCGGCGGTGAGCTGGTTGAGCCCGGCCGCCGGGTCACGGCGCGGGAAGTCGCCATCGTTGAGGCCCAGCACGCAGATCACCCGGAACGGCAGCAGGCGCATCGGCACCATGCGACCGAAGCTGATGCCACCGGTCAGCAGCGGCGCGCGGGTATCGGCTTCGGCCAGCGCGCCGGCGAAATGCGAGCGGATCACCTCGGCCGGTACACGGCCGTCGAATCCGGCCTTGTCCGCGTCTTCGGCGAACTGGTTGATCAGCCGCCGCAGGCGCTCCAGCGCACGCTGGCTGTTCGGTGACGACGGCGGGGTCGGCAGCAGCGCGTCGAGCAGTGCCAGCAGGCGTTGCCGCCATTGTGCCGGGGTCAACGTTTCACCCAGCCGCTGCTGGTACACCGCCAGCACCCGCAACAGGCGCAGCAGGCGGTCCAGCGCATCCAGCGCACTGCCTTCCAGTTCCGGCCACGGGGCCACGCCGGCGATGTCACCCTCGCTGCCGCTGGCATGGCCGAGCAGCAGCCGGTCCAGCGCGAACTGCCAGGTGAAGGCATCGTCGGCCGGCGCCTGGTGCTGGCGACGGTGGTCGGCGCTGAGCCCCCAGCGCGCGCCCGCCGCCTGCAGCCAGTCGTGCAGGCGGTCAAAGGCGGCCGCATCCAGTCCGGCGGCTTCGGCCAGCGGCGCACTGGCCAGCAGGTCCAGCACTTCATTCAAGCCGAAGCGCGACACCGGCAGGCCCAGCAGGTGCACGAACACATCGGCCAGCGGCTCGCCGGCCAGCGGGCTGGTATCGGCCAGCGCGTAGGGAATGTGGTCCTCGCCGCCGCTGCGCCCGCCGAACACCGCCTCCAGGTACGGCACGTATGGATCGATGTCCGGTGCCAGCACGGCGATGTCGCGCGCCTGCAGCGGCGGGTCGAAGCGCGGATCCTGCAGCAGGCCGCGCAGCTGGTCGTGCAGCACCTGCAGTTCGCGCAGGCGGGTATGGCAGGCATGTACCTGCAGGCTGGGGTCGTCCAGCCGCAGCGCCGGGAACGGCGGGCCCGACGGCAGGCCGCGGCGGTGGAACAGGTCGCGCTGCAGCCGGTGCAGCAGGCTGTCGGACAGGCCGCCCTGCTCCATCGGCGGGCGCACGTCGTCCTCGGGATCGTCGTAGGCGCCGATCTCGCCGGACGGATGCACCACTTCGTAGCTGCCCAGCACCGCCATGAAATCGCGGCCGGCCGCGCCCCAGGCCTCCAGCAGGCGGTTCTCGCCGGCCGCTTCGCCGAACGGATCCGGCGCGCCACTGCGCAGCTTCTCGCCCAGCGTCTGCAGGTCGCCCCAGTACGCCTGCACCGGCGTGGGCAGGTAGAAATGCAGTTCGCCCACGCGTGCCTGGGTGGCCATCACCCGCAGCACGTCGGGCGAGATGTTCAGCGTGGCGAAGGCGGACAGGCGCAGTGGCAGGCCCTGCGGCAACGGTTTGCCGGCGCCTTCGAACTGTTCCAGGTAGGCCTGGATGCGGCGCGCGCGGTAGCCGCGTCCCTGCGCGATGGCGCGCCACAGGATCGCCTGCGGATCCTGCGGATCGGCGCCGGCGTCCCAGCGCAGCAGCCAGTCGCGGCGCCAGGCCTGGTATTTCTCGAACACGCTGGCCAGCTCGCCGGCCAGCGCCCAAGGCTTCAGCGGGTCGCCGCCGGACAGGTAGCTGTGCAGCGCGCGCATCGGCGGCTGCGCCATCAACTGCTCGTCGCCCAGTGCGGCATACAGGCGCCAGTGCAGGGCCGCTGCGTCCAGGTCCTCGGCTTCGCCGGGGACGTTGGCGTTCAACGCACGCGCCACGAACTCACCCGGGGTCAGGAACTCCAGGTTGGCCGCCACGCCGTATTCGGCCGCCAGGGTGGACTGCAGCCAGCGCCGCATCGCCACCTGCGGGATCAGCACGACTTCCGGGTCCAGCAGCGGCTGGCCGGGCAGCGGCGCGCGCACGTGCCGGGCCAGCAACGCGGCCAGCACGTCCAGCGAGTTGGAATGGTAAAGACGGAAATCGCTGGAGGGGTCGCTCATTGCGTACAGTTTGCCGCAGCGGCGTGGTAAATGAATGCTGGACGCATATGGCCTGCCGATCATTGCCCTGGATTGTTCCGCCAGGCCGCTTCGACTGTCCCGGAGCGGCTGCGCGCGTGCCACAACCACGCATGCGACAATACTGGACGGTCCAGTACGCTTATGTTCAGCGCCGCGCCCTGATCCTTCAACGTTGGAAAATTGTTAAATGGTGCCCATGCAGGCTTCCACGACTCCTCTGGTGCAGTTGACCAACGTCCGCATCGAGCGCGGCGGACGCACGATCCTGCGCGACGTGTCGCTGCAGGTACCGCAGGGCAGCATCACCGCCGTGCTCGGTCCGTCCGGCAGCGGCAAGTCGACCCTGCTGGCCGCGCTGACCGGTGAACTGCGTCCGGTGCAGGGCGAAGTGACCCTGTTCGGCAAGCCGATCCCGACCGGCAACCGCGAGCTGCTGGAAATGCGCAAGAGCGTCGGCGTGCTGCTGCAGGGCAATGGCCTGCTGACCGACCTCACCGTGGGCGAGAACGTGGCGTTGCCGCTGCGCGCGCATACCCGGCTGCCGGTGGCCGTGCGCGAGCGCCTGGTGCAGATGAAGCTGCATGCGGTGGGCCTGCTGTCGGCCGGTGATGCCTGGCCGCGCGAACTGTCCGGCGGCATGGCACGCCGCGTCGCGCTGGCCCGCGCGCTGGCACTGGATCCGCCGCTGATGATCTACGACGAGCCGCTGACCGGGCTGGACCCGATCGCCTCCGGGGTCATCATGAGCCTGATCCAGCGCCTCAACCACAGTCTGGGCCTGACCAGCATCATCGTCAGCCACCACGTGCACGAGACCCTGCCGATCTGCGACCAAGTAATTGCCATCGCCAACGGTGGCGTGGTGTTCCAGGGCAGCCCCGCCGCACTGGAAGCCAGCCAGGATCCGTTGCTGCAGCAGTTCCTGCACGGCCGCCCGGATGGCCCGATCCCGTTCGACGCCGCGCCCCGTGCGAGGACTGCCTGATGCCCTTCGTTGCCGCCACCCGCTCACTGGGCCGCGCCGGTCTGTTTTCGCTGACCGTGCTGCGCGGTTCGCTGCCGACCGCTGATTTCCTGGCCGAGCTGACCCGCGAGATCTACAAGATCGGCGCGCGTTCGCTGCCGATCATCGCCGTCGGCGGGGCTTTCGTCGGCCTGGTGCTGACCCTGCAGGGCTACCGCACGCTGACCACCTTCGGCGCCGCCGATGCGCTGTCCACGTTGCTGGGCCTGTCGCTGTACCGCGAGCTGGCGCCGGTGCTGACCGCACTGCTGTTCATCGGTCGCGCCGGCAGTTCGATCGCCGCCGAACTGGGCCTGATGCGCGCCACCGACCAGATCAAGGCGCTGGAGCTGATGGCCATCGACCCGATCGCCAAGGCCGTGGCCCCGCGCTTCTGGGCGGCGGTACTGACCGTGCCGCTGCTCACCGGGGTGTTCTGCTCGCTGGCGATCTCGGCCAGTTACTTCGAAGCGGTGCACCTGCTGGGCCTGGACAACGGCGTGTTCTGGTCGGCGCTGCGCAACAGCGTGGACTTCTGGAACGACTTCGGCGTGGCGATGCTGAAATCGGCCATCTTCGGCGGCACCGCGGCGCTGGTGGCCTCCTACGTGGGCTTCCACGCCGAGCCGACCATCGAAGGCACCTCCGTCGCCACCACCCGTGCGGTGGTCAATGCGTCGCTGCTGGTGCTGATGTTCAACTTCGTGCTGTCAGCCATGCTGTTCCAGTAACTGTATTCCTTCCTGGTTCCGGCGCCTGGCAG